>CAVUII010000005.1:0-464964 GCA_963741605.1 uncultured Alphaproteobacteria bacterium | reverse complement strand
GGCCCCACCTAGCGATGATTTGGTTCACCCGGACGTAGCAAAAATCAAGGCAGAGGTCGTACAGCTCGACGAGCGGAACTGTGCACGTCATCTGGCCGATCTGATGATTACGCGCGGATTGGCCCATCTCCACGCCCATTTTGCTGGTGAACCGGCCAGTATTGCGCGCATCGCAGCGCGCCGGTGTGGCATCGGCTACAGCATTTCCGCACACGCGAAAGACATTTACCTGACCGATCCAGCGCTGCTCCGTCAGAATCTGGGTGATGCGCGCTTTGTCGTGACCTGCACCAGCCACAATGCCCAGCATTTGCGTAAAGTGGCACCGGGCGTTCCAGTTGCCAAGCTTTACCACGGCATCGACTGTGCCAAACTACACCCCGGTGAGGAAGCAGGTCGCATTGATCCTCCGCTGATCCTTTCTGTCGGACGGCTGCGCAGCAAGAAGGGGCTGGATGTGCTGATCGACGCATGTGCCAGGCTTCGCAAAAGCGATGTAGCCTTTCGCTGTGAAATCATCGGCTATGGCCCGGAAGAAGCGGCATTACGCGCGCAGATTGAATTGCTTGGCCTGCAACAGCATGTTCGATTGACTGGCAAGCTAGGGCACGATGAGGTGTTGGAAAGGATGCGCGCGGCGCGCATCTTTGCTTTGCCTTGCAGGATCGATGCGGACGGTGACCGCGATGGCATTCCCAATGTCATTCTTGAAGCGATGGCGATGGGGCTGCCCGTTGTCTCGACTCCGGTGTCGGGCGTCCCTGAAATTATCGAACATGGACGCACAGGCTGGCTGGTCCCGCCCGACGATGCCGCAGCCTTGGCAGACAGATTGGGTGCGATGATCGCAAATGGTGCCGATTTTGAAATTGTCGGCGCTGCCCGCCACGCCGTGCATTCACGCTTCGGCGAAGGCCGCGACATTGCCATGCTCGACCGGCTCTTGCGGGGGGCAACCCAATCCGCGACCCAAGGCCTAGGCTATGTCATCAAGGGCTTTCCGCGCCTTTCGGAGAGCTTCATCAGCGCCGAAGTATTGCGGCTCGAAAAGCTAGGGCAACGGATCACCGTTTTTGCTCTCGCGCATGGCGATGACATGGCGGCGCCGGTTCTAGCGGACATGGGCTCGCCGCTTGCCTATATGCCAAGCGCCGGGTCGGTACGCAAAAGCACGTTGTTGCAATGGTTGTGTCAGGTCATTCCTGTTTTCGCACCGATCCACTGGCGATTGTTTCGCAAACGACCAAACACATGGTTGTCCACGCTTGCCCAGGCATGGCGTTTCGCCCGCGATTATCGTCACAGCAAAGACCGCTGCGCCAAACGATCCTATTTCAAACAATTTCTGCAAGCAGGCGCTATCGCAGAGGCTTTGCCGCGCGCTGGCATCACCCATCTCCACGGCCATTTCTGCCACAATGCGACGACGATCACTTGGTTCGCCGCGCGGCTGGCAGGATGCAGTTTCAGCTTCACAGCCCATGCCAAGGATATTTATCAGGAAAGGCACAATCCCGGCGACCTTTTGGCGCGCAAGACCGAAGCGGCCAGTTTTGTCACCACCTGCACATCAGCCAACCATTCACATCTCGAAGCAAAGCTGGGTGCAATCCCATGCTTGCACACGGTGTATCACGGTCTGGACACGCATTTTTTTGCGCCCGCCGAGCGCCCGATGCGCGATATGCCGCGACTGATTGCAGTCGGACGGCATGTGGAGAAAAAGGGCTTCGATTTGCTGATAACCGCTCTGGAGATTTTGCAAAAACAAGGGGTGGCGCTCGAATGCCGGATAATCGGCGAAAGCGGCCCTGTGTCGGACGCCTTGGCGCGTCAGATTGCATCAGCGGGTCTCGGCAACCTTGTCACACTCGACCCGCCGCTGCCGCACGCCCATTTGCGCGCATGCTATGCCGAGGCGGATATTTTTGTTCTGCCTTGCCGGATCGACGACAGCGGGGATCGCGACGGCATTCCCAATGTGCTGGCTGAAGCCATGGCGACGGGGCTGGCTGTCGTTTCAACCGATGTTTCGGGTATCCCCGAATTGGTTCGTAACGATGAAAACGGCCTGTTGGTCGCCCCCGATGACGCGCAAGCCTTGGCCATCGCACTGGAACGGCTGGTAAGCGACGTAGAGCTGCGCGGACGATTGGGTGCAGCGGCAGTCGCGACCATAAGTGAGAAATTTGATGCTGACCGGACGATCCTGAAAATGGACCGTCTGTTTGCCGAAACACTGGCAGCATCATGACAGCTGCGCTTGCCCTTCAAGCCACACAGTCTGTGCAACGGCCCATAATTGGGGTTCGCCTCGACTCCGAATATTCGGCGAATCCGTTGCTTGATAACATGCTCGGTGGTGTTTTTTCAGCACTTGGTGAAAGCCATTTGATCGGAACCGATATCGATTGGCGGCATAACCCCAGCGCCGATATCGAATGGCTGATCATCCTCAACAAATTCTACCATGCGCCGGGGTTGGTGCAGGCATGGATTGATAACGCAGACCGCCGCTATCTGGATATGTGGAAGCGTCAGCTTTGCGGCTGGATCGCCACCATGGAATCCGGTTTCATCGCCGCCGACGTTACCGGAAGGCGTTTGCAGAACTGGATTTATGCGCTGACGCTGTGGAGAGAAAATGGCAGCGATCAAGACGTTGCATTCCGCGCACTGGCCGATAGGTCGATTGCCACTCAGGCCGAATGGCTGCGCGCCAATCTACATCCCGCACGCAACCACCGCACGCTTGAACTGCTAGCTTTGCTGCTGGCGTCGGTCTGGCTGGACGATAGCATTGGGGCAACATGGGCGATGGCCGCGCTCACTGAAAATGCCGCCTCGGACTTTCTACCCGATGGCGTGCATGTCGAGCTGTCATCGCATTATCACTGTCTCGCACTCCGCAACTTCTTGGATGCCATCAATGTCGCATCCGACAATGGCATTGCCGTTCCGGCAGCCCTCAGTCGGATCGTTGGCAAGGCAGAGCATTTCGCGCACGTCCTGCACAAACCCGACGGCTTTGTCCCGGCGCTGAGTGACGCCGATGTCGGCGATTACCGTGCGATGTTGGGTGCGGCCCCATCCCTTGGCCAATGCGAACTATTCCCCGATGCAGGCTATGTCTTTCTGCGCGATGCAGCAGCCGTGGCGGGCGACCCCGATGGCCAGTATCTGGTCTTCGATTGCGGGCCGCTGGGCGAAGGAAACCACGGCCATCTCGATTGCCTGTCGTTCGAACTGGCTGCTTTTGGCCGCTCACTGATTGTCGATCCCGGTCGCTACACATATTACGAAGGCGGCCCCACCAATGAACGCGCCGCCTTTCGCGGGACCGCCGCACACAATGTCGTACAAGTCGATAGCCGCGAACAGACCGCCTATCGGCAAGGGCCAAAGCGGATGAAGATTGCCGGGCCTGCGCCCGACACGGTGTTCCTCCACGCCGATGCACAACTGGTCCATGCCCGTGCGGCGAGCCATCAAGCGAATGTCATCAACGAACGGATCATTGTCCGCAGCAACAGGGGTTGGTGGCTGATCCACGACCGTCTGATCAGCGAAACGCCGCATGATTATGATTTGCGCTTTCAGCTGTCGCCCGAGGCGCAGGACCATGTGCATCAGGTGGAACTGGCTAGCGGCACCCGCGCGTTCCTATCACCCGAGCTTCTGGTCGTGCCATTATCGTCAGATGCTGCGGAACTGACAATCGAACAAGGCTGGTTCGCACCGCGCTATGGCGAGCGCCACGCCGCACCACGCCTGCGGATTGGTCAGCAGGCAACGACCGGCTGGTTCTCTACGCTGCTCATCCCTTTCCGCGGCGAAATGCCCGATATCGACTTTGCCTGCGACGGCAGCCGAATCCACGTCCGGTTTGGTGAGGATGCGCCCGAGGAAATGGAGTTGCCATGCTGATGCTGACCAAGACACCGACCGATCCGGTTTTCCCGTTTCTCGCGCAGGCGCTCGACCGCGATGCAATCGTCCGCGCCTTTGATGCCGCGCTTTCGGCGTCAGGCTTTGTGGCACAGGGACTTGTCTGCACCATTGAACGCAGCCGGATCAAACGCGGTCGCAAGGCGGTCTTGGGCATCCGGCTGCGCGGACGCGCCGCCAATGGTCAGCCTATCGACCAGCGTTGCATGATTGCGCTTTTCCCCCATGGAGATTCTGTGGCATTGGCGGATATGTCGGTAGGTGCCGCGCTTGTTACTCCGGCTTTTGGCCCACCGACACTCGATCTTCCCGAAATCGCTGGGCGCGCCTGGTTCTTTCCAAACGATAGGAAAGTCCACCAAATTGCGCGATTGATCGCGGACCAGCCGGGACAGGTCGAGATTGTCCATTATGTTCCCGAACAGGGCTGTACCGTCCGTGTCGTTAAAGATGACGGACAGACACTCTTTGGAAAATGCCGCGCCGATGATCGTGGCGCGGTGGCAGCTAAAATATTGGCGGCAACAGGTGACGCCGAAGGTGTCCGGCTGGCGCGAGCGTGTTCTTATGATCAGAGCCACCGCATCTTGTGGCAAAAGCAAGTCGCCGGAAAGCCTCTCGAGCCAACCGACGTTTGCACCCGCCCGCATTATTGGGCCTCGCGCATCGCCCGCGCGCTATCGGCATTTCATGGGCTGACGGCACCACGCGGATTGAAACGCCTGACCTACGTCAGCATCGGGGCAACGGTCGAAAAACGGATATGCCGCATGGCCGAGAGCCTGCCCGATTTTGCCGTGCGACTCGAGCGCATCGCCCAGCAATTGCGGGCGCAAACGCCACAGTCCGCCGCGCTTGTTCTGACCCATGGCGATATGCATGCGGGCAATTTGTTGTGGGATGGGACAAGCTTTGCGCTGATCGATCTCGACACCGCTGCCCTTGGCCCTTGCGCGCTCGATCATGGAACGCTTGCTGCGACGCTTGTTCACAAGGCTATCGAAGCCGACGCCCGCGATTCCGATATTGCGGCGATGCTTGGCAAATTGCGGATCGCCGCTCGCGATGAACTTGGCGACGTTGCCGCCTTTGACTGGTGCGTTGTCGCTAGCCTGTTGGGCGAGCGGCTGTATCGCTGCACCACCCGCCTAAAAAGCCCGCGGCTGATGGTGCGCGAACGTTTGCTGGCGCTGGCCGAACAACTGGTGATGCGTCATGCCTGAACGCAATGCCACATTAGGCCGCACGCTGAAGCGCTTCTGGCCAGTGCTCCGCCCTGACAGGCGCTCTGTCATGCTGGCATTCGCTGCATCTCTATTGGCGTCGGGGCTTGCGGTGGCAGCACCGATGCCGGTCAAGATCATCATCGATGACGTGTTACAGGGCCGCCACCCCAAAGGCTTTCCCGCAATGAATGGAGTCGAACTGGTATTGTTGCTGGCCACGCTGGCAGCGTTGCTGGCGGCATTGTCCGCGCTTTTCTCGGCCAGTGAAAAGATGATCAGCGCCCGTTTGCGTGAGCGGCTGACTCTCAACCTGCGCTTGCTGTGTCTGGACCGGCTGATGTTGCTTACACCGTTGTGCCGGGGTGATGACCGCAGCGGAGAACTGGGATTGCGGCTGGTCGATGATGTCCAGCAAGTCGCGCGGCTGTACACAAAGACGATGCCAGTGATCGTGCGGCACGGACTGACCTTGCTGTTCACGCTTGCCGCGCTGATCTGGATTTCGCCTGCGTTAGGGGCAGCGGCAGTTGCGATTGCGCTGACACTCGCGATTATGGTGCGTTTCGCCGCACGTCCGCTGCGTCAGACAGCAAAGGCAAAGCGGGTGCAGGAAGGCCGTGTTGCGGGCTTTGCACAGGAGATACTGCGCTCGCTCTCCTTCATCCAGTCGTCCGGCGCCGAAACTCAAATCCGCGAGCAATTCGAGGCTACCAATCGCGATAGTCTTGGTGCAGGCGTCGATGAAACCCGTGCGGCGGTGCGGCTTGAGCGGATGATGCAAATTGCCAACGGGCTGGCGGTCGCATTGATCGTCGGCGGAGGCGGATGGCTGGCGCTGCGGGGTTCGGTGAGCGCGGGCGATCTGGCGATTGCCATGTTGTATCTGAACCAGATGCTGCGCCCGATCGAAAAGATCAACGAACTGGCATCTGCTGTGTCGGGCGCAACATCGCGGGCAGCGCGGTTAACCGAATTGCTTGATCGCGATGAGCCTCTCGACCGTTCGGGCAGCTATGCGCCAGAACGCACCGAAGGCCGATTGACGCTTGCTTCGCCCGAATTTGCCTATGCCGATGGCCGCGACTTTCATTATGATGCGGTCGACATTCCGGCTGGATCTTTGGTGTCGATCGAAGGGCCAAGCGGCAGCGGCAAATCGACTTTGCTGGCGCTGCTGACCCGGCTGTTCGATCCGCATTCGGGCGCGATCCAGCTAGACGGACAGGATTATCGCGAATGGGATTTGCCCGCGCTGCGTCGCCAATTTGCCGTCAGCCCGCAAAGCCCGCCGTTGATGGCCGGAAGCGTGCGTGATTGGATGCAATTGGGAGGTGTTACGCCTGATGATGCGACATTTTGGCGCGCACTCAAGGCGGTCTCGCTAGCCGAAATGCTTCGCACACGCGGCGGCCTTGATGCACCGCTGGGTGAAGGCGGGGCGGGGCTTTCGGGCGGCGAGCAATCGCGGCTCGCCCTTGCCCGCGCGCTTGCCGCAGACCGGCCGGTGCTGTTGCTCGATGAACCCTTTGCCAATGTCGATCCGGTGTCGGCGCGGGTGATGCTGAACGCGCTGCTGCAGGAAAAAGGGCAGCGCACGATCATTGTTGTTACCCACCAGCCACTGCCCGCCGGGATGGCGACGATGCAGTTGCGGATGGAGGCTGGGCGGCTTTCGGTGGTCGCGGCGAATAAACAGGCAGGTGCCGCATGAATCCGGCACTTATCCAGCACATCCTGCGCGACGATCCCGTCCGCGCGCACTTGGCCAGATGGCGAAATTGGCAACGCGTTTATGGCAAGCTGTCGAGCCAAGGCGCAACGCTCGTTTATGAAAATGCCGAAGGGCCAGCAACCGCTGTCGTTGCCTCGGTATCCGCCGATGCAAGGCAAGTGCAGGTCCGGCCATGGTCGGATGATGCGACGTTGCCTGCATTGCCCGCATTGCTCGCGCGGCACAGCGATGCCATCCCGGTTCGCTATCGCCCCGGCAAACGCTGCACGCTCCGCAAGGGCGAACTTTTCCTGAAGCTAGTGGCCGACGAACGCGGCTGCGCGATCAATCGTGATGCGCGATTGTTATGGGCCGGGCAGCAAGCCGGGATGTTCGCATTCGGCGTAGCGCGACCGGCAGGCTGGTTGCCTTCACCGCGCATGATATTGCAACACAGGGTTGATGGTGCGCCTGTCATCGAACGGCTGTGGTCGAACGAAGGCCCGGCACTTGCGCGACGACTGGGACAGGCCAACGCCACGCTTGCGGCGTCCCCGCTCACGCCGCCGATGCGCTTTACCTATGCCGACCAGATGCAGCGCACCGCCAAATATGCCCGGCGGCTGGCCAAATATCTGCCGCATACCGGCGCGTTACTCGACCAGATGATGATGTACTTCGAAACCGTCATACCCGGTCCCGCCAACCGCCCCATCCATGGCGCACCGCACGCCCACCAATGGCTCGATGGCCCGGACGGTCTCAAACTGGTCGACTTCGACCGCTTCGGGCTTGGCGACCCCGAACTCGATGTCGCGACATTTGTGGCTGAGGCCGATTTCGAGGACGCCGCCAATGCCGCCGAAGTCGGCCAAGCTTATCGAGATGGCTTTGCGGAAAGCTGGCCGCTCAATCCATCGCTCGCCCACGCATACCGGCTGCACAAGCATGTCGCAAAGGCACTCCGTACCGCGACCGCGATCCGGCTCGATGCGGAAGAGCGAACAATGGCGATCCTCGCCAACGCCGTACGCATGATGGAGAAACGCCCATGAAGCCGTCGCTGCTCATCTATTGCCAGCATTCGCTTGGGCTTGGTCATTTCGTTCGTTCGTTGGCGCTGGCGGAAGCCTTGACCGAGCATTTTTCGGTTGTCTTTTTCAACGGCGGGCCGGTGCCGCAAGGTTTCGTTCTGCCCGACACTATTCGTTTCGAACATCTGCCGCCGATCCGGATGGAAGAGGATGGCAGTATCATGGGCGAGATCGCCATCGACCAGCTTCTCGTGCAACGCCGCGACCATATGCTGCGCGTCGCCCGGGAAACCCGCGCGACAATGCTGGTGGTCGAACTCTATCCTTTTGGCCGCAAGAAATTTGCCGTGGAGATTGATCCGCTGATTGACGCAGTGCACGAACAAGGCGGTCAGGTTGCGTGCAGTGTCCGCGATGTGCTGGTCACCGCACGCGTCGATCAGGCGCGGCATGATGATCGTGCGGCACAGACGCTCAACCGGCTGTTCGACCTTGTGCTGGTGCACACCGATGAAAATCTATTTGCGCTATCGGATAGTTTCCGGCCCGCAACACCGATTGGAATTCCGGTCGAACATACCGGCTATATTGTGCGCTCACAGCAGCCGGCGACGGGTGGATGCGTAGACGGCCCAACCTTGGTTGCGGCAGGTGGCGGGGCTGTCGGACAGGCGCTCTTTCAAGCGGCTGTGGCCGCGCAGCCGCATTTTATTCGCGGACAAAGGGCTGGCCAATGACTTTGGTCGCCGGACCGCTGTTTCCGGAAGCCGATTGGGACGATTTGTGTGTGCATGTCGAAGGTGTCCCGGGGCTAACGCTCGTGCGTTCCTTACCTTCAATGGCGCCGCTCTTGTCTCGGGCTGGCCGCTTCGTCGGACAATGCGGATACAATAGCGCGCTGGAGGTGTGTCAGTCCCGATTGCCCGCCTTATTCGTGCCCTTCGCGCGGGGTCAGGAAAGCGAACAGACCGCGCGTGCGGAAAAACTGAAGGATTTGGGTCTGGCCGACTGGATGCCCGAGGAAGGGCTCGGCGGTGCGGCCTTGGCACAGCGAATATTGAAGCTTGATCCTCCACAATCCAGCGCGGCGATCAATCTGAACGGCGCGCAAAAAAGCGCGCAAATCCTGATGGAGTTGGCACTATGCAACGCCTGATCGCTACTCTCGACCGGCGGGATAGCCCGCTCACCCTCTTTTTCCGCGATGACGATGCGGGTTGGGGGGCAGACGCTTTAGACGCAATGCTGTGCGTTTTTGAACGGCACGCTTGCCCCGTCGACCTGGCTGTCATTCCAGCCGCGCTAACCAACGAGAATGCAGACCACCTCAACACATGGCAGTTGCGCCATCAACGCGTCGGTCTGCACCAGCACGGCTATGCTCATCAGAATCACGAGCCTCAAGGTGCGCGCAAATGCGAATTTGGCAGCGCCCGCCCGGTCGAACGACAATGCGCCGACATCATGATGGGGCGCGAGCGGCTGGCCTCGATGCTTAACACGGTCGACCCGGTGTTCACCCCGCCATGGAACCGGTGCCTTCCGGATACCGTCGCGCGCCTAAGCCAAATTGGTTTTGCTGCCTATTCATCGGACCAAGTGGTTGATGGTGACGGACCTGCAATGCTCCCGATCAATCTGGATTGGGAGCGGGCCTTGCGCGAACAAAATCTGGTGGAAATGTTCGCGGCGTTGCTGTCCACGCCAAACCCGCAAGCAGGCATCATGCTGCACCACGCAGTCATGGAACCGCACGGCCTCGCCCTGCTCGATCAATTGCTGGGCATCATCCGCCACCATCCCAAAATTATCTGCGTGCCAATGCGCGAATTGCTGGAGTTACCTTCATGAAAAAATCCATGATCCTGCTGCTTTGCAGTATCGATGGCGCGTCCCGCGCTGGCATTTAAGCCCACGCCCTTTCTTGCCGCTGAACCGGTGCTGTTTGATGATGAACAGGCGGCCAATACCGAACGCCTGTCAAATCATCGCCGGTTCAAGCGCAGTCCAAAAAAATCGTCGTGCGCCGAACCGGTGATGAAGATCGCCCGCCCGAAACCCCGCTGGAAATTGCGCGCGAGCTCGGCTTGTCTGGCGACGATTCCCGGCCGGAGCAGCAACTGCAGACGAAATTATTCGGCAAGCAGCTGATCATCGGCGGGGAAATTGGTGCAGGTGCGCGGTTCCGGAAAAATTACGAATTGGTGCGCGGCAGCGAAGACGATGATCTGAGCTTCGATCCCGAAGCAAAGATCGAAGCGATCTGGCTTGCCTGGCGAACACACTGCTGTATTCGCTTCCGCCAAAATTTTTGCTGAAAGCACGCTCTACAAACAAGGTGGTGGATCGGAATTTGCCGCCGGCGCAGAGCTGAATGAGGCTTGGCTGTTGCAAACCAATTTGTTCGGTACAGCACTGGCGCTGCAAGCCGGTAGGCAACAGGTACAAGACAGACGCGAATGGTGGTGGGACGAAGATCTCGACGCCGCCCGGCTGCACTATTTTGGCAAAAAAGTGCGTGGCTTTGTAGGAGTTGGGCGCGAATTCGGGCATAAATCGACGCTCGGCAGGCTCGATCCCGAAGATCGCGGCATCGTGAGGGCTTTTGGCAATGTCCGCTGGACATGGACCGACCGCAACGACATCGAATTATATGCCTTGCATCAAAACGACCTCTCCGGAAACCGTCGCCTTGGCTCGACCATTTCAAACCGAAACAATGACGAAAATGATGCGAAGCTGACATGGATGGGGCTTCGCGCGCGCGGTCGGGTGAAAATCAAAATTCCGGGAAAATTCTATTATTGGGCCGATCTGGCGCAGGTTCGCGGGGTTGACAGGATGGCTGAATTCTCTGCCCTTGATAGCACGCGCGACATCGTTACCGCTACCTCACGCCGCAAGGTAAAGGGTTGGGCCTATGATGTCGGCGCGAGCTTCGAATTGCCATTTAAGTTTGAGCCCTATCTGACCGTTGGCTATGCGCGTGGATCGGGTGATCGCAATCGCGGCGCGGGTAAAAATCGGGCGTTCCGGCAAACCGGGTTGCACAATAATAACGGCAAATTCCGCGGGCTCAGCCGTTTCCGCTATTATGGCGAAGTGTTGCGGCCGGATTTGTCCAACATAAAAATCGCTACCATCGCGCTGGGCGCACCGATTGGCGAGAGCAACTGGATCGAAGCGGTGTATCACGGCTATTGGCAGCCCGTCGCCGATGACCGCATCGCCGGTTCACGGTTGGATCGCGATCCCAATGGGACAAGTCGAAGGCTGGGTCAGGAAATCGACCTGATCTTCAGCCACCGGCCAGAAGCCAGCGCATGGGAGTTTGAATTAACCGCAGGTGCCTTTCGCGCCGGACCGGCGTTCGATGCAGAGGAAGGGCGCTGGGCCGGACTGGTGGAAATGAAGCTCGACTATAATTTCTGAGGTCAGGCTTTGGCCAGATTTGGACTGGAAAGGCCGCGACGCGCCACTGCGTTGCGGCTGTCCACAATGATATTGGCATGTTCGCAAACCAGCGAATAATCGACCGCATCATGGTCTGTGGCAATCAACACTGCATCGCATGTTTGAATAAGGTCTGCGGTCAAGGCATGTGACCTCGCACCGGCCAGTAACGGATGTTCACGCGTTTCCGGTATCACAGGCACATGCGGATCGTGGAACAACATTTCGGCACCGCGTGCTTTACCCAATTCCATCAACCGCAAAGCAGGGCTTTCACGCATGTCCGAGACATTTTTCTTATACGCGACACCAAGAACCAGCACACGCGAAGACCCCAAAGATTTGCCCGACATCCGGTCCAGTGCTTCCTCCAGCTTGCCCATGACATAAGAGGGCATGGCATGGTTTATCTCGCCAGCCAGCTCGATAAACCGCGTCGCCACGCCAAATTCGCGTGCGCGCCATGTGAGGTAGAACGGGTCGATCGGGATGCAGTGCCCACCAAGACCAGGCCCTGGGTAGAAAGGCATAAAACCAAAGGGCTTGGTCGCGGCAGCATCGATGACTTCCCAGACATCAATGCCCATCGAATCGAAAATGACCTTTAATTCGTTGACGAGTGCGACGTTGACTGCCCTGAACACATTCTCGGTGATTTTGACGGCTTCTGCCGTCGCGGGCGACGATACGCAAACCGTATGCTCGACCACATTTGCGTAAAAGCTTTCAACGAACTCTGCTGCTTCTGCGCCCAGACCGGAAACGATTTTCGGTATCGACCTTGTGTGGAATTCAGCGTTGCCCGGGTCTTCACGTTCGGGGGAAAATCCGACGAAAAAGTCTTTACCACAATGAAGGCCAGATCGCTCCAATATCGGCACCAGAACATCCTCGGTCGTACCCGGATAGGTGGTTGATTCGAGCACGACCAATTGCCCGGGGCGCAGTTGCACAGCTATTGCTTCTGCCGTTCGTTCGATAAAGCGCAGATCAGGCTCGCGGTTGCGCGACAGCGGCGTCGGAACGCAAATGATGATGATATTGGCGTCGGCAAGCTTGCCATAATCGCAAGTCGGCCTGAACATGCCCTCTTGCAATTGCGCCGATAATATAGATGTGGGCACAGCGTCGATGTAACTATTGCCGTCGTTCAGCAGTGACACTTTCTCTGGGTCCACGTCCAGCCCGATGGTTTGGAATCCAGCAGACGCACTCGCCATCGCAAGCGGCAATCCGACATAACCCAGACCGATTACCGCGACCAATGCGGTTCGCGTAGAAATCTTCATGCCAAGTTTGGTGTAGGTTGCTCGCTGGCTAATAGGATCTGACGATAACGACAATTTGCGGGCATAAGACAAGGACATCACGTACTCCGATCAAGAGGGTTCAAACCTTGAACGGATGGGGTGGAGGATTATTCCCTTAATAGCCGGGTTGCCCTCAAACATACGGCATAATAGGTGACCTACATTGGTAATATGGCGAACATTTACCATCAGCTGGCGCTGGCTTGTAAAGACCAAGCTGCCAATCCTGTTGTTTATCGATTGGCCAAAATGGGTGTCAAGCGGATAAGAAAATCAGATACTGAATGATCGACAGCTTATGGCGCTTTCGCTCGCAAAGCCGGACTGTCGGCACCGTCGAAATTAGCGGTCGAAAGCGGAAGCACATAAAAGCTTTGCAACGTCGATATTCGAACTGAGCGAGCCCGCGTACTCATGCGTCAGTTTGGAGTATAGCCTAACCGGACGTCAGGAATAGTCTAGGAAAAGTGTCAGGTAAGAATACCAATTTGCATTTCTTGACATGCGTTGTGTCACTTCATAGACTCCAAACTGACAGAATGATGGGGAACGTATGATGAAAGGGCAACGGATCGGTTACATTCGCGTCAGCGCGCTCGATCAGAATGTTGATCGCCAACTAGACGGCGTGTCTCTCGACAAAGTCTTTACTGACAAAGCGTCGGGCAGGGACGTGAACCGGCCCCAGCTTGAAGCGATGCTCGCATTCATCCGCGAAGGTGACACAGTGGTCGTGCACAGCATGGACCGGCTCGCCCGCAACCTCGATGACCTGCGCAAGCTAGTGCAGACTCTGACCAAACGGCGCATCAGGATCGAATTCCTGAAAGAGAGCATGACTTTTACCGGCGAAGATTCGCCGATGGCCAATTTGATGTTGTCAGTCATGGGGGCATTTGCCGAGTTCGAACGTGCCCTCATCCGGGAGCGACAACGCGAAGGCATCGCCATAGCCAAACAGCGCGGTGCCTATCGCGGACGAAAGAAATCGCTTTCGGACGAGAAAGTGGCTGAGCTGAAACAGCGCGTTGCAAATGGCGAGAAGAAGGCGACCATTGCCCGGGATTTGAGAATCAGCCGCGAAACCTTGTATCAATATCTGCGATCTGTTTAGCTTGCTGATTGAACGGTTCCTGCGTCACACATGTTCATATGTGAACATGTCTGACCACAAATTGGACCAGCATAAGAACCGCCCAAAAGAACACTTCAACTATTCACCAAACAACGGAAAGACATTGCTAAGTTGGATCAAATTGGCATACCAAAAACCATGTCATTTTCTACGAGCCGGATTGCAGCGGGGTACAGCCTTGACGATATAGCGCGGGAGTTCCGCGTGGCTCCGGCGATAGTTCAGGATTGGGAGGCTGGCGCGGCCATTCCGCCGCAGCATATCGCCCGTTCGCTGGATTTGATACAAAGCTTTGACAGCAAAAATGTGTTACAAGTATCGCATGTTCCTTCCCCTACGCCAACCACCGAGCCGCAAGCCAAAGCAGCCCCCGCATTTCCGATGAATACGGCCGAATCAGCAGGTATCCAGCCACCGCAAGCCGAGTTCGAGGCCATCCGCGACGAAGGGCCGCTTTTCCCAACCGCAAGCCTTATAAAATCAAAGAAGCGCGTTGCCGATCATGGCGAGGTGTTCACTCCCGATTGGCTGGTCGAAAAGATGCTCGATCTCGTGAAGGGCGAAAGCGAGCGGATCGATAGCCGCTTTCTCGAACCGGCGTGTGGCAGCGGCAATTTTCTGGTGCCCATATTGCAACGCAAACTTGCCGCCGTTGAGCTAAAATACGGCAAGTCCGATTTTGAGAAGCGTAACCACGCGCTGCAGGCACTCACCTGCTGCTATGGCATCGAGCTGCTTGCCGATAATATCGCCGAATGCCGGGCCAACATGCTTGCGGTTTTCGCCGCCTATCTCAAGCTGGAGGAGGACGATGAGCTGTACCGCGCGGCGTTCCATGTTCTGTCGGTCAACCTGATCCACGGCGATGCAATGACGATGAAGGGTGCTGACGCTAGCCCGATCATGGTCGCGGAATGGGGCTATCTGGGCAAGGGCAAGTTTCAACGCCGCGATTTCAGGCTTGATGTGCTGACGGGCATGTCGTCGTTCAAAGAGGAACGCACCTTGTTTGCGCATCTTGGCAAGCATGAGATTTTCCAACCGGTCGATAGCCACAAGCCAATGACGGTCCGAGAACTGGCTGCGGAGGCACCAGCAGCATGACGTCGGCAACGGGGCAGAAAAAAATCATTATCGTTGCTGGCCCCAATGGCGCGGGGAAGACAACCTTTGCGCGGTCTTTCCTGCCAGCGGAGGCGGAACTTCCGCGCTTTATCAATGCCGATCTGATCGCGGCGGGCCTTGCGCCATTTGCTCCTGAAACCGCCGCCATTAAAGCGGCACGCCTGATGCTCGAAGAGATTGCCGTGTGTGCCGAACGCGGTGAAAGCTTTGCCTTTGAAACCACGTTATCGGGTTTGACATACCTAAGGCAGATCAGCAACTTGGCGCGCGATGGGGTACCGCGTAAAACTGTTTTTCCTCAGCTTGCCAGATGCGTCGGCCGCCGTTGAGCGCGTTGCCGCGCGCGTTCGCCAAGGCGGCCACGACATACCTGAATCGGTTATCCGTCGGCGTTTCGCGGCAGGTTTCGAAAACTTCCACGCGCACTATAAACACATCGTGGATAGCTGGATATTATACGACAATACCGGAACCGAACCCGTAATGCTGGAATGGGGAGAAAATTAATGAACCACAACGACCTTGCAAGTGCCACAGACCCTGATTTGCGCGCATCTCTTGCTGCTATGAAGCGGGCGGCGCTTGCTGCGCGCAAGACAGCAATTCAGACGGACACCGGCATCATTGTCGTGCGGGACGGAAAGCCGGTGCGCATTTCGGCCAAACAGCTGCGCGAAGGCGCGGAGTGAGCACGGCTGCCGATCTTCAAGCTGGCGATCTTCAGGCCAGCTTCACGCTGCGCGGGCGCAATCCCGATGTGCTGACGTGTATTGCGAACCTGTCGAACGATGAAGTGTTCACCCCGCCGGAATTTGCCGGGAAGATGCTCGATACGTTGGCGCACGGGTGGGCCGCAGGGAACAATGGCGCGGACATCTGGGCGGACAGTTCGGTCCGCTTTTTGGACCCATGCACCAAATCGGGCGTGTTTTTACGAGAGATTGCCAAGCGGTTGATCGCGGGGTTGGCGGCGGAGATTCCCGATCTGCAAACCCGCGTCGATCATATTCTGACCAAGCAATTATTCGGCATCGGCATCACCCGGCTCACCAGCCTGCTCGCGCGGCGCAGCCTGTATTGTTCCAAACACGCGATGGGCGAACATAGCGTCGCCAAGGGGTTTGCCAGCGATGAAGGCAATATCTGGTTCGAGCGGACGGAGCATGATTGGGATAAGAGCAGATGCAAGTTTTGCGGGGCCGCCCAACAAGCTTTTGATCGAGGCGAAGGATTGGAAACGCACGCCTACGCACTTATTCACTCAGATAATATCAAAGCTCGAATTGCCGAGCTGTTTGGAGACGACATGCAATTCGACGTCATAATCGGCAACCCGCCATATCAATTGGCCGACGACGGTTTCGGTACAAGCGCGGCTCCTATTTATCAGCATTTTGTATCGCAAGCCAAAGCACTTGAGCCGCGCTACCTCTCGATGGTTATTCCCGCACGTTGGTTTGCGGGCGGCAAAGGGTTGGACGATTTTCGAGGATCGATGCTGAATGACACGCGACTGCGCTCGATTGAAGACTATCTTAGTGCTTCAGACGTATTTCCGGGCGTCGGCCTAAAGGGTGGCATCTGCGCCTTTTTGTGGGACCGCGACAATCGCGGACGTTGTTCCGTTACAACGCATTTCACTGGTGAAGAGCCTTCGACATCAAGCCGGGAGTTGCTTGAAGGAGGGGTCGACGTTTTTATCCGATTCAATGAAGGACTGTCGATCCTAAAGAAGGTTGTTGCTGTTGAAACAGGCCAACAAAAATCACTTCTTTTGCCCGAGAACAAGCGATTTGATCGTTTGGTCAGTTCGAGAAAGCCGTTTGGGTTGGAAACCACGTTCAAAGGCAAAGTTCGAAAGGGTGAAAAGGACGACCTGCTAATTTATCAGAATGGCGGTAAAGGTTACGTAGCAAGGAAATCGGTTAGAGCCGGAGCGGGCTACATCGACAAGTGGAAAATATATACAGGCCGAGCCGCACCCGGCACTGGCAATAAGGACACATACCCTCATCGAATTATCAGCACGCCTTTCCTTGGTGAGCCGGGAACGATTTCATCCGAAACATATCTGTGCATCGGCCCCTTCGACAAAAAAGAGCAAGCCGAAAGCGCGCTGTCGTATTTGTCCTGTCGCCTGACTCGTCTGCTAATTTTGCTCCACAAACCGTCACAAGATACGACGCGTAAGGTCTACACATTTGTTCCAACACAGGACTGGTCAAAGAAATGGACCGACGCTGAGCTTTACAAAAAATATGCGCTTACTGCGGACGAGATTACATTCATCGAGGGGATCGTTCGACCGTTAAACGGCGGTGACAGTGAATAAGCCCACAATCGAGGAAATCCTCACCCCCAAACCCGATGTCCGACCGCGCATCTACGCCTATGCGATTGCCGATGACGCGCATCAGGGCTTGCTGAAGGTGGGGCAGACGACGCGCGATGTGAAGCGGCGGGTGGCCGAACAGTTGAAGACCGCAGCGATCCAGAATTACACCATCGAATTGGATGAGTGTGCCGAACGAGTCGATGGATCAATCATCACCGATCATGCTGTGCGCGCGGCGCTTGTCCAAAAGGGCTTTGCCAATCCGCAGCTCGAATGGATGGCCTGCACACTCGGCCGATGTCCGACACCGTGATAAACGAACTGCGCACCGGCCAAGCCTTTACCGGCACGCATCACGAAACATTCCCCCCGCGCGCCGAACAAACGGCGGCGGTGGAGCAGACCTATGCCTATTTCCAATCCCGTTGGGCCGAGGATGCGGGCGCCGTCCCGCGCTTTTTGTGGAACGCCAAGATGCGGTTTGGCAAGACCTTCACCAGCTATCAACTCGCCAAGAAACTGAACGCCAAACGCGTGCTGGTAGTAACCTTCAAACCTGCCGTCGAAGACGCTTGGCGCACCGACCTTGAAAATCATGTCGATTTTGATGGCTGGCAATATCTGTCCAAATCATCGGGCCGCGATCCCACACAGATCGATAAGGACAGCCCGCTCGTCTATTTTGGATCGTTTCAGGATCTGCTCGGCACCGACAGACTGGGCAATATAAAGCCGCTGAACGAATGGGTCCACACCACGCCGTGGGACCTGGTGGTGTTTGACGAATATCATTTCGGCGCATGGCGGGATTCGGCCAAGGAGCTGTTCGAAGGCGAAGAGGCGGCGGTCGCGAAGAAGGAGACCGAATTTGTCTCTGGCCTCGATGTGGTCAACGAAGACCTGCACGTCTTGTCAGAAGATGAAATCGAGTTTCTGCCGATCACCACGCGGGCCTATCTCTATCTGTCCGGCACGCCGTTCAAGGCGCTGGCCACGGGCGAGTTTATCGAGGAACAGATTTTCAACTGGACCTATACCGATGAACAGCGCGCCAAGCAGGAATTCGCCGCCGCGCATCCTGGGGAGCGCAACCCCTATGGTGCACTGCCGCAAATGCGTTTGCTGACCTATCAGATGCCCGATGAGTTGCTAGCGATTGCCAGTGCGGGCGAATTTGACGAATTTGATCTGAACGAATTTTTCGCAGCCAGCGGCACCGGCGTTCTCGCCACCTTCACCCACAAGGATGATGTGCAGAAATGGCTGAGCGTCATTCGGGGCAGCTATGCGCCGCAAACCGTGGAGGCGCTTAAGACCGGCACTCGGCCGCCCTTTCCCTATTCCGACGTGCGCTTGCTGCCTTATCTGCAACATGCCTTCTGGTTCCTACCCAATGTCGCCGCTTGTCATGCGATGGCCAATTTGCTGGAGGAAAAGAATAATGTCTTCTGGCATGACTATAAAGTCATTGTCGCGGCGGGGACGAGCGCGGGGATCGGGCTGGCAGCTCTGCCGCCGGTGCGCGATGCCATTGGAGGCGGCTTTGATAGCAAAACGATCACACTGTCCTGCGGCAAGCTGACCACCGGGGTGACGGTGGTGCAATGGTCTTCGATCCTGATGCTGCGCAATCTGAAATCGCCGGAAACCTATTTTCAAGCGGCGTTCCGCGTGCAATCGCCCTGGTCGATCAAAAACCCCAATGGCGATAATCCGAATGAGGAGGAAATCCTCAAGCCCGTTTGCTTCGTGTTTGATTTCGCTCCAACCCGCGCACTGCGGCAGCTTTCTGAATATGGCATCGGCTTGTCTCCGGGCGAACCGAACCCCGAGAACGCCGTGCGCGATCTCGTCTCTTTCTTACCGGTGCTCGCTTATGATGGTGCGAACATGACGCAGATCGACGCGGGCGGCATTCTCGACATTGCGATGGCGGGCACTTCCGCCACCTTGCTCGCCCGCAAATGGGAATTGGCGATGCTGGTCAATGTGGATAATGACACGCTGCGCCGCGTGCTCGGCAATCCCGAAGCCTTGGCCGCCGTGGAACGCATCGAGGGCTGGCGCGCACTGGGCGACAATGTGATCGAGACGATCATTAACAAGGCCGAGAAGGTCAAGGACCTCAAAAACAAGGCGAAGGACGGCGCTCTTTCTGCAAAGGAAAAGAAAGAGCTGACCGATGAGGAGCGCGATTATAAATCAAAGCGCAAGCAGATTCAGGAGAAGCTGATCAAGTTTGCCACGCGCATTCCAGCGTTCATGTATCTCACCGATTTTCGCGAAAATACGCTGCAAGACACGATCACCAAGCTAGAACCAGACCTTTTCCGAACCGTCACCGGCTTGACCGTGAAGGATTTCCACCTGCTCGTGCGACTCAAGGTGTTCAATACCGAGCGGATGAACGGCGCGGTGTTCGCATTTCGGCGGTATGAGGATTCCTCGCTGCGCTATACCGGCATCGACAGCCACGAAGGCCTGACACACCTTGGCGGTTACGACACGGTTGTTGCGTTGGAATAGCGGACATCCGCGAAAATCCTCTACCCCTTAGATTGCAAGCCTGCCACCATGCTCGCCTGCGTAAAGGACGCTGGGCTTCCCGGAGGTGAGGCTTAGTAACCTCCAATCGTAGACACCGGTCAGCTTTGCTGGCCGGGTGGCCGTCACGTATGTCCAGGGTTCGCCTAAAGGTGGCGGCGCTCTGTGTCTACGCAGGGTTACTAACACCCGGCTTGGGTTGCCTCTCAGTTTTATGGGGAGGTACCTGTGGTTCGCAAATTTTTGTTCTATTTTGAAATCGCGCTGCTTGGGCTATTGCAGGTCATCGGGCTTGCGAGTGCCATCATTGGCCTTATTCCTGCATTGGCGCAGGCAACGCCGCCCGACGAAACGGCACATCCATCAGAAGCCACACGAAATGATTCCGCATTTGTTCAGAATTTCATGGCGACGCTGCCCGCGTCCGACCGTATAAAATCGCGCTATAAAAACGCACCACCACCAAATGACCAGCGGCTTTACAGCACGCAATCAGGCGCTGTTGCTGATCATCGCTTTAATACCGCACGCAAACGCGGCGGCAAGGAAATGACGAAGCTGATTGGCGCGGCAGAGGCTGCCTTCACGCAAAGCTGCTCTGCTCAAGGGGGGCAACTGCTCGAAAAGAGCAGCGAACTTTACAAGGCTAATGAGACCCGTTTTCAGCGAACGGTCAATGCGCGTTACTCCGCCGTAAATGGGGGTTACCGCTCCTATTCTGACAAACCTGATGTGGAGTTCGATCTCCATATCTGTATGCGCGGGCCGCAGGCATTGGGCCTGATGGCGATGGCGGGCAATCGCGGCGATAACAGCAAAGACGTTGGCGGATTGGGGCCGCTGAGCTTGGCGTTGGCGAAAGACACTTCAACCTTTACGCTCATATCGCTGCGTCCTGAGAATATTTATGTGCAAGCCGACCTTGATAAAGAGGTCGCAGCGCAAAAGGCATCCGAGGCGCGCCAAGCGGCCATTGATGCACAGAAACAGGCAGAGCTTGAGCAATGGCGACAAAGCATTCGTGCCGCCACTGAAACATCTTGCGGCCCCGTCTTAAGTGTGAAGGGTGATATGGTTGAGCTCGTCCATTATCAGACCAGAGACCCGCGATGGTATCGCCGCAGCGAATTATGGCCTCACCTATCAATGCGGGGCTGCTGATATGCGTGATGCTTCATTTGAAGATATGACGGCAATGTGGATCGCGCGGGTCGTCGAGAAAGCGGACTGGACTCCGTCCAACGAAGTTTATCTCGCGCTAATCCGCCATGCCGCCGCGAAATATTTCGAGAAGAACAAAAATACAGATTTTGGGCCGAAGGCGTTTGCCGAGCTTGATAAGTTGCTCGCGGAGATTCAAGCCGGATTGCCTAAATCGCCGAACGCTGAACAATGGTTAACACATGGCGAAAGCTGGATGTTGCCAAATGGGATCATGTGGTCGCAGCTTAGTCCAGAGCAATTTGAGCAGCGTTATGCCTATTACTGGACCACCAACATGTGGCGGAGCGACTTTCGGCAAGCATTGGAAAGCCAGTTTTGGGCCTATAAAGATTATGCTCATTCCGCCGGTAACAGCAAGATGGCGTTCCTGCGCGAACTGGCCGAAGTTTGGATCGCCGCCGCTACATCAGCTTTGGTCCGGTACGCCGATAACGACCAGCGCACGTGGCGCGCCACAGCAAAAATGCTGCGGCGACACGCCGATATGGTTGAAGCTGATGGGTTGCGGGCGCTGCCTTGGGGCAGCTGGGGCGCATACTCGCCGCCCCAGGCACAATCAAATGATGCTGAGGAGGCCAAGGATGATTGACACGCTGGCGATGTACCAAAAGCTCAAAGCGAGTGGGCTCAAATCGAAGCAGGCGGAAGCAATAACGCGGGCTCTTGCTCTTGCTCATACAGCGCGTCTGCATGAGTTGGTGGATGAGGAGGACGCAGTCGGTCAGCGCGGCTTACCGGCGAAAATACATTGAAGCGGCCACCTAGATAGGTGCTGCATCGAAGAGTTCCTAAAGGGTGTTTCGAATTTAGCCTAAAAATCCATCGAATGTAGCCCACGGAACTTATGTACGCGGACCATTGGACGCGACATGACGATGATTTTTGCTTGCGACGTTTCAGCAACAGCTAGCACAAAGTTGATGGCTGCCTTCGTTGCAAAGTACTTACCGATTAGCTCCTCAAAACTTGACGCCTCTTACGCCCTCTCGGCAGGATGAAATTCGAAGGCTAGCTTTGGAAACCAGGCCAAAACGCCATTTTCGCGCAACGTGGGGCATTTCCAAATCCCAATTTGATGTTCCAATCGTGCCGCTGCTTCAAGTTGAGCCGCTCCAAGCGCGGTGAATCCAAAGGCGAGGAGCATTAAGCCGACACTGAGTGAGCCTGATTGGCTAGTGAAAATCAGGAACAAAATGCTTGGCGTCGCGAGACTTATCAAGTTAAGTGACATGGTTCGAAAAACTAGGTCCTTATCGTTCGCGTAATCAGCTTTGAAAGCAGATCGATGGGCAACGTGGTCGTTTAGAAATACGATCAGCTTTTGCTCAACCTCATTGAACTTCTCATTATCGTTCACCGCTGGTTCTCCTTGTAGCTAAGTTTTTAGCCATTTGGTCAGAAATGTTGCCATTTTCTATCAGGTAGCGATACACTAGACCTACAAACTCTTGCTCGTCGGCTTTAGTGAATTCCAATCCTGATTTTGGAAGCCAATGATCCGCCACGGCAAACGCGCGCCTTAGGTCGTCAATTTCCGAATCCGCATAAGGAACGCCAGTTCCGAGTAGGACCCATTCCGGCCTCACCGCGAACTGGCGACAAATCTCAACAATGGCACAAGCCGGAGGATCGCGGAGCCCACTCTCGTAGGTCACCAAAGCTGACTGTGAAACGCCGAGCTTGGCCGCAAAATCATGCTGAGTAGCGCCTGCCTTACGACGAACTTCAAAGAATCGTTGCCCGATACTCACGGCAGCAGGCAACAAGGGTTGCAAATAATATTACAATAGTGATAATGTAGCATAATAGTGGTTCTCAACGCTGATTCGCTCATATTACGGGGATATTGAACATATGGAAATGGTTACAATATCACAGCTTGCCGACGTGTCAGGCTGGCCGCCGAGCCGAATTCGTCGTTTAATCAAAACTCGCAGGCTACCTTACCTCAGAATGGATGGACTTACGCTGCTCCCAGCCAACGCAATCACTGAATTTCTTCGCGAGAACTTAGTCAAGCCGGACGCTCTCGATGGATAGGTTGGTTGACGTTTCAAAAAGGCCTGTAAGTGTAAGCCAAGGTCATCAAAGGTGACCGCTGCCGCTCTCTTTAGACAAGCTGACTTGAAACGCGCATTGGCTGCAGTAAAGGCCATGGATTTGCATATTTCAAGAGTTGAAATTGACCAATCTGGTCAAATTGTTATCCATACTGACCAAACTCAGCCAACCGGAAAGGCATCAGAATGGGACGACCACGTAAAAACACTCTACTCCCGCACTACGTAAGCGAATTCAAGGATCGCCATGGTCGAAAACGGCTGAGATTCAGAAGGACCGGGTGGCGAACCACCTATGTTCATGTGCGACCGGGAACGCCTGAGTTCACACAGGCTTACAGGTCATGGGAATCCGATGGACGAGTTAAACCTGGATTGGCGCGGGTTAGGCCGGGGAGTTTTGAAGAGCTGATCATCTTGTTCTATAACAGCCACAAGTGGAAACACGACTTACGAGATGCGACGCGAGAGCAATATCGGGGGCAGCTTGAGAGATTTCGAGAAAAATTTGGAAGCCTGCTGGTTGCAGAAGTGGAAGCACATCATTTCCGGCTGATCTTTGAATTGATGGGAGAGACACCGACTGCTGCGAACAACCTCCGAAAGCGACTGAGGCAACTCATGAACTTTGCAATCCTCGAAAAATTCTGCACCAAAAATCCTGTACTCGCGACGGAGCACCTAAAAACTAAGCAAGGCGGATTCCCAGACTGGTCTGAAAAAGAAATTGAAAAGTTCGAAGCACGTCACCCTGTGGGCACACGCGCTAGGCTCGCCTTTGATCTGGCATTGTTCACAGCTCAGCGCAAAGCAGACATTTGCACGTTGGGTCCATCCAACATCCTACAAGGTCGGCTTGAGTTTACTCAAAGCAAGACCGGAAAAGAGATGTCACTACAGATCCAACCAAATTTAGCCGCTTCATTGGCAACGGCTGATATGAATGGTGAGGCGTTTATTCTGAACGATTGGGGCAAGCCTTATACAATCGACAGCTTCGGTATGTGGTTCAAACGTCGTTGCCTCGAAGCTGGCTTAAAAGATCGTTCCATGCACGGCCTTCGGAAAGCCGCGGCTCGACGATTAGCGGAATCCGGATGTTCAAACCAGGAAATCAAGGCAGTGACTGGGCACACTAGCGATACAGAAGTTGCACGCTATACTGCCGGTGCTAGTCAGAGGCGGGTATCCGACAACGCATACGTCAAGGTTGATTTGGCTAACCGACTTGCCTAAGAATGGCTAACCTAACTGGAGACACCTGAAAATGCTCAAAAATTTGAACATAGTGGTGAGCCCTGCTGGGTTCGAACCAGCGACCTACTGATTAAAAGTCAGGATAGTGACTGATCACACCCGTTCAGTCTTGTTCGTTATTGCCCATATAAATACATATTTACAGATATATAAGCCAAATTGCTGTTTATCCTTGTTCATCTGCGTAGCGTGGCATACAGTGAAGTTTGTTGCCCCGTTGTTGCCCCGTATGAATGAAAAATACCCTCCATGCGAAAAACTTTGACTGTGAAAGGGATCGAAAGCTTGCCTCGGGCAGACAGGGGTAAGCGATATGACGTGTATGACGCGCTCGTTCCTGGATTTGGCGTTCGCGTGATGTCCACGGGACGAAAGTCATATTTTCTCGTCGCACGGTTTCCCGGACAAAAGAATCCGACGCGAAGAACAATCTCCCCATTTGGTCGCGTTGAATTATCCACCGCTCGTGAAACGGCCAGGGCTTGGTTGAGCGAGCTTGCAACGGGTGTCGATCCGGGAAGGAAGGAGTTGGCAGCCGGGGCGGATCGCACAGTGCCTTGCGCCAGAACATTTGACGTGGTCAGTGCCGACTTTCTTGAGAAGCACGTTCGGCGGCAGGAGTTGAGGTCGGCGAGTGAGACCGAACGCATATTGAACAAAGAACTGCTTCCCCGTTGGAAAGAGCGAGAGTTCGAAAGCATCCGCCGCAGTGATGTGTCCCAGTTGCTTGACGAAATTGAAGCACGAGCGCCTGTTCAGGCTGACCGCGTGCTCGCAGTGATTTCGAAGATGTGCAACTGGTATGCTGCCCGTTCCGACGAATATGTGTCACCTATTGTACGCGGCATGCGCCGGTCTGACTCGAAATCGCGAAAGCGTGTAAGGACGCTCGATACCGACGAAATCAGAAACTTCTGGCAAGTTTCGACGGGGCAGGGCGTCTATGGTGCCTTTGTGCAGTTTGCCTTGCTCACTGGCCAGAGAAAATCAAAGGTCAGCACGCTCAGATGGTCTGATATCGACGCAAACGGAGTCTGGCGCATTCCTATGGAAAATCGCGAAAAGGCGAATGCTGAAATTCTGCAATTGCCAAATCTGGCGTTATCGGTAATTGAGCGCCTTCGGCCCGGTGCATTTGGCGAATGTGTTTTCTCGGAAAACGGGATTACCCCCATCAATGGCTTTAGCAAATATAAGGGAAGGCTGGACCGCGAGATGGAGCGGCTTTCTGGCCAACCGATACCGCAGTGGGTCGTGCACGACTTACGCCGCACGGCGAAATCGCTGATGGCCAAGTGCAAAGTGCCGCGTGACATTAGCGAGCGTGTACTTGGTCACGCTATTTCCGGAGTGGAAGGCGTTTACGATCAGTATGACTATTTTGAGGAAAAGGCCGACGCCCTTCAACGACTGAATGCTATGATTGCCGATATAGTCACGAGTTGAGACAATGCTATCGTTCAAAGGCATCACGCCGCGTCATCTAAATCTGCAAAACAGATTTTGTCAGGCTAAAACAAAATCGGTGTGAGTCATTTTGGAGGTTCTTCGCGAAACTCGCTTGCCAGCACGATTAAATTGATTCATTTACAGCTTTGGAAATCCTCCGGTCCGTCCCGGGGGTGAGGCTTAGTAACCTCTTAAGCGCACGCGCCGGTCAGTTCACGCTGGCCGGGTGGCCGCTACGTATGTCCAAGGCTCCGCCTAAAGGTGGTGGCGCCTTGTGCGTGCGCAGGGTTACTAACACCCGGCTTGGGTCTGCCTCTACTATGATGTGGGGGAAACGTAATTGGTCCGGAAACTGTTTTTCTATTTCGAAATTGCGCTGTTTGGCGGCTTGCAACTCGTCTGGATGGCAAGTGCCGTCGGAAGCTTGGTAACCGCCGCCTTCGCGAAGCCCGCAAGGCAAAATGCGGCGGTCAGCTTGAGCCCTTCACCGCCTGCATTCGGCACCTACCTGAACGCGTTGCCGGGTGGCCCCGAGCTACGCCATGCCGCGCATATTGAAGTACTGGAGCGACCAATTAGGGACGACGCGAGCCGATTTTCGGGCCATCGCTTTTATATGCACAAAGCAGTTGATCGAGCACTTCCCAAAATCCACCAAGGCTTTGAGAACGAATGCCGCGCGCATGGCGGGGTGACGGTAGAAGCCGCCGAAGACGTTATAGTTTTCCGTAAAATGCTGCGAGCCGAGAAGGCGGGCATGTCTCCCGGCGAACAATTTGCGGTAACGACCTGCCGGGACGCGGAACACAGCATGATGGCAGCCAAGATCGTGATCACCGCCCGCTATATTGGCACCTCTAAACGAACAGGCGTCTACATCATGAAAGCTGCGGTCGCCAATTCGGCCTATGCGGCAACAGTTGCGGCGATCGCTGCTGAAAACTCAGCATCCGAGCGCCGGGAAACCGAGTATCGGATTGCTGCTGAGCGTAATGTAAAGCAAAGCGCGGAAGCGAGCCAGCGCCTGGCGCAATGGCAACAGGTGCTGGCTGTCGGCGACGCCACGCACTGCGGTTATGTGATCGAGTTGCGTGGGCCGATGGTGCAGGTGATCTTCCGTTCGCGCTCGGCATGGGTTCCCCGCGAAACGCTTGTCCCTCACGATGCTGGTAACCGCTGCAGGGCCTATGATTAGCGGTGCCAGAGCGTTCAACCGGTAGTTCCGCATATTTCAACATGAACTCGCAAGTCCCAACATCCAAAAAGGAAGACACGCATATGAAAATCATCTCGGTTCAAAGCACCGCAGGCGGCACAGGCGTTACGCTGATGGCCGCTGAACTGGCCCTGAAGGCCGCCATTGCAGGCAAGTCGGTGCTCGCGGTCGACACAACCTTTTCTCGCGATTTAGTCGAGGATATTCAACATGGCGGGTTCTGGAACACAGCGAATGTCGAACATCTTTTCGAACCCGAAAGCGAAGCTGTCTGGGAGCATATCATTCTGCCGCGCTGCGGCCTTGTTTCTTATCCTAGCGACTCTTCGCATCGGGTGAAGACGGTCAAAGACGGTGTGACGCAAATCGTATATCGCGAACGGCTTGGCAGGCAGGCCGATGCCTTTGCCAATCTCAAAGCCAATATCGCGACGCTCGGTCGTTCTTATGATGTGATGATCGTGGACGTGCAGAACAAGGACAAGTATTTGATGCAGATGTTTTATGATGTCTCTGACGAAGTGCATCTCATGCTACGCAACAATCCGTCGCGTTTTTGCAACCTTGAAGTCTGGCGCAAATATATCGAACGCCCCGCAGAGGCGGACCATGCGCCTATTGTGATCGAACAGGCCGACCGTCAGGATGTACCAAGCAAACTTGACGGGCAGGGCTATTCAAAAAAGCTGCGACCGTTTCTGGAAGCCGCCCGTCCCGGAGGACTCGATGCTTCGCCTTTCGACCACCCGTTCGAGTTTGCGAAAGCTCAGTCACGCTGACGGCGATTCCGGTTCCAGATGACGACAGTACGTGAACCGTTATCTAGTGGTGAGGAAAGGCGGCAGGTGAGAGGAAGGATCCGCGCAACGGTTCAGGATCGGGAAGCAATGGCACAAAAAACTCACAATCAGTGGGATTCTCGTAATTTGAGCCATAGCTGCTAAAGAGATGAGCATGCCTAGAAAAACAACTGAGGTCGTTGCGCCTGACCCTGAAGGCGATTGCACCGCGATCCCGACATCGCGCGAAGTCGCCCGGAGGTTCGGTCATTATTGCGACGAAGCTATGCTCCGTCGAGTCATCTTCAAACGCCATGGCGAGCCGCAGATCGTCATTCTTTCACTCGGCGAATATCAGCGATTGAAGGCTTTCGATCAGCCCAACGAACGACGGGCGTATCGCGTTTCAGAATTGCCCGATGACGACTTCGAAGCCCTCAAGTGCAGCCGAGATGCGCTTGCTGTTGAAGTTGGACGGAGCGTCCGAAGTCAGTGACGACGAAATCGCGTTGATCCTTGGCATAAGGTTCATAAACTTGTTATGACACAACCATGACCAAAACGTCTCCCACCTGCAAACGCCCAGCACCCAACGCAGCAATCATCATTCGCGCTGATATCCTAATTGGACTTGCAGTTGTGGGGATTATTGCGAATCTTTTCGCTCTGGTGCGACTCCTCTAGGCGGATTGTGAGCATCGTGCGACCGGGATATTGCCTGAAGATGTTGCAACACCATCTCCCTCGCTTGCTTGCTGAAATCACCCCGCATGATGGACCGCAGTCCACCCGCAATCACGTTTGGGATGACAATTGAGATGACAATAATCTAGCCCAGAAGAACATCTCGATCAAAAATGCCGATTTGGGCATCGACTTTGCCGCGCGATGATGGCGGAACTGCTAGCCCGGCCAGCGCTTGCCAACCCATTGCGCTCCTTGCGGCTGTCAGCTCTGCGGCCAGATTGGCAAATAGGATGGCACGAGGCACACGATGTGGTGTTTCCTGCAAGCCAGCCCAAAATGAGGCTGCCGCTTCATCTCGGGCAAGGACGTCGATCACTGGTCTCAATCGGCGGGATTGCCGGACGCAAAGCCCCTCCCGGCCAATATGAGATTGTGCTGATCCAGCGCCAGCGCGATGGCGAGACCGGCGGCTTGGCAACGGTCATGCTGTACGGTCGGGATAGCCTGTGACGACTTCGGGTTCGAGCACCACAAGGATCGCCGGGTTCAACCAGTTTTCGCGCAATTCGTTCAGCCGCGCGGCGGCGGTGGCTATGGCTATGGCGCGGGGGGCGGCGGCGTAATCGGCAGCGGGGATGTTGGGGATAGAGGCGGTCAGGCGCTCCAGTCCTCAACCCTGAGAATGCCGATCTGCGACAGCGCCTTGTCTGCGCTGACCAGCGTTGCATCCACAGCCAGAGCATGAGCCGCAATCATGAGATCGAGCGGGGCAATGCTGATGCCGTCCGCCTCCAGTGCGGAGCGCAAAGTGCCGTAGTGCGGGGCAACCGCATCATTCCACGGCAGAATGTCGGCATAGCGCAAAAATTCTTGGACGAGCTTGGCCAGCGTCGTCGCCTGTGGGCGTTTGGCAATGCCATAATGCAATTCGCCTGCGGTCACCGATGAGATTGCCAGCGAAGCCAGTGGCACAGACGCGGCGCGCGTGCACACTGGCTCTTGTTGCCTCAGGATCGCACTCGCGGCGTTGGTATCGAGCAAATAACGTCTGCTCACGCCGCGCCCTCTCCGTCATTTGGCCATCCCGCAAATGGATCGTGATCTTGCGGCGCGGTTTTTCGCTCGGATGGGCTAAGGAAATCATCGGGGATGTCGGCCTTCAGCTTGCGCGCAAAGGCAAAGAATTGGTCCAGCTTTTCCGGCCTGCGCGACAAGATCACATCGCCCGTCGTTTCATCGCGCCGTATGCAAACCTCGCTTCCCTCGAACCGATATGCGAGCGGCAAGCGCACGGCCTGGCTCTTGCCGTTTTTGAACAGCTTGGCAGTTTGGGGCATGGCACGACTCCTAGATATAGACTATGATATATCACTAGTGTGGGATTGGTTAAAGAGAAAATTCATCAGGCGCGATTTGCGCGACCTTCGATTTCAGGCTCGATCGCAAGCCTGCCACCATGCTCGTCTGCGTAAAGGACGCTGGGCTGCGCCCGCGCCGCTTCGCGGCCACTGCGGGGTCCTTGACTCAGCCTGCGCGTGGTGGCGGTGCTGTCTTTGGTGTTCGCTCCTTCACTTTTGCTACGTCACATAATTTTGCTTTTTGGCTGCGGTTATGGCGACAATTAACTTTGACTTTCTTTGTATGTCGTAAGTGGAACGCACCATATTTAGGGTCAGAAAATGTCTTCGCGACATTGTTCAACACTTTTTCTTACTGATTATGCTTGAGCTTTGCTATCAGCGCCGTTGTATTGGGGATTCGGGGTTGTAAGTGACAGAAATTGGCAGTGAGCAGGAGCATATAGATGCATCCGCGCCCGATAGTGCGGGCGCGCCGCAAGTATTTATGCATCCATCGCTTGCCTGCTTTGTGCTGCTCGCCAAATTTCTGGGAACACCGGCTGACCCCGCACAAATCGCGCATGACCGGGGCAAGGGCGATGATCCCTACGCTCTTGAAGATCTAAACCGGATCGCCAAACGTCTTGATCTGATCGCCCGCATTAAAGTCGCGCCGATTGCGGAGTTTCGCAAGGTCCCACTCCCCGCATTGGCCGAGATCAATGGCGGCGACGCTGTCATCTTGCTCAAGATTGAAGATGAGAGCCTAAAGCCGCGCTATCTTGTGCAGCGCGGCGATGCTGAACGTCCTGAGATTTGGTCTGAGGAACAGGCGGCAGAACGGTTTTCGGGACGGTTATTACTGCTTACAAGCCGGGAAGCGATGGCCGGTGAAAAAAGGCCCTTTGATATCAGCTGGTTCATTCCAGCGCTGGTCAAATACCGCAAACCGTTGCGCGACGTATTGATCGGCTCGTTTTTTCTGCAATTGATGGGCTTGGTCTCGCCGATCTTCTTTCAATTGGTGATCGACAAGGTGCTGGTGCATCAATCGATGACCACACTCGATGTGCTGGCGTTTGGCTTGGCGGTCGTGCTGATCTTCGAGACGCTGATGTCAGGCCTCAGAAATTGGCTGTTCGCGCATACCACCAATCGGGTGGACAGTGAGCTGTCGTCCAAAATGTTCCGCCATTTGCTCAATCTCCCGATCAGCTATTTCGAAGCGCGGCGCGTGGGCGACAGTATTGCACGCGTACGCGAACTGGAAAGCATCCGCGAGTTTTTGACCTCGAACGCTGTGACTGTCGTCATCGACCTGTTCTTCACGATTGTCTTCTTTGCGGTGATGTTCATATACTCGCCCTTCCTGACGCTTATCGTGCTGCTGTCGATCCCGCTCTATGTCGCGATATCGGTGTTCATCTCGCCAACGTTGCGGACAATGCTGGAGGAGAAATTCCGGCGCGGTGCGGAGAACCAATCCTTTCTGGTGGAAAGCGTGACAGGCATCGGCACTTTGAAAGCCATGGCAGTCGAACCGCAAATGCGCGAGCGATGGGAGAAGCTCTTCTCCGGCTACACCAGCGTCGGCTTTGATGTGGCCAAGCTTGCCAATTGGGGCAGTCATCTGATCCAGATTGTGTCGAAGCTAACGACAGTTGCCATTCTCTATTTTGGCGCCAAGGCGGTGATTGCCGGAACGCTCACGGTTGGTTCTCTGGTCGCGTTCAACATGCTGGCGGGGCGCGTTGCCGCCCCCATCTTGCGCCTGTCGCAACTGTGGCAGGATTTTCAGCAGGTGCGTATTTCAGTCGAACGACTGGGTGATGTCCTCAATGCACCTGCTGAGCCAGAATATAACCCTAACCGCGCCAGCCTGCCGCCCATCTCGGGGCGGATTGAGTTTGACAAGGTGCGTTTCCGTTATCGTCCCGATGCGCCCGAGGCTTTGCGCGGGGTGAGCCTAGATGTGCGGGCAGGCGAGATGCTCGGCATTGTCGGACCGTCGGGCTCAGGCAAGTCGACACTGACCAAATTGGTCCAGCGGCTCTATGTGCCCGAACAAGGCCGCGTGCTTGTGGACGGAGTTGACCTCGCTCTTGTCGATCCACCCTGGTTGCGCCGCCAGATCGGCGTAGTCTTGCAAGAAAACATCCTGTTCAACCGCTCGGTGCGCGAGAATATTGCGCTGGGCGACCCAACGCGGCCCATGGAAGCAGTGATTGCAGCAGCGACGCTTGCGGGCGCGCATGAGTTCATATTGGGCCTAACCCACGGCTATGACACCATCATCGACGAACGCGGAGGCAATCTGTCTGGTGGACAGCGGCAGCGTATGGCGATTGCCCGTGCGCTCATCAACGATCCACGCATCCTGATTCTAGATGAAGCAACCTCCGCACTGGACGCCGAAAGCGAAGAGATCATTCAGGACAATCTGGCCAGTATCGCCACAGGCCGCACCGTAATCATCATCGCCCATCGCTTGTCTGCTGTGCGACAATGCGACCGGATTATCACGGTCGAGGGCGGTGAAGTGACCGAGGCGGGCAGTCACGAAGAGTTGCTGGCCGCCAATGGGCGCTTTGCGATGCTGTATAACAAGCAGATGGGGATCAAGCCATGATCGGCGATCGCTTCCCCAATCTGGCGCGTCACCTAGCAATCCTCAAAGAAAGCTGGAAACAGCAGGATGTAGCCGAAGCCAAGGCCAAACCGCGGTCAGACCATGAGTTTTTGCCTGCCGCCTTAGAGATCATGGAAAAGCCGCCCAGCCCGGGTTTCCGCTGGTTGCTGTTGTCGCTGTGTGGATTGTTCACCGTTGCGCTCATCTGGTCCTTCGTCGGAAAGGTCGATGTTGTCGCCACCGCCAGCGGCAAGGTGATCCCCAGCGGCAATGTTAAGATCATCCAGCCAATGGAGATAGGCACTGTCCGTGCCATCCTTGTGAAGAACGGACAGCGGGTGAAGGCCGGAGAATTGTTGGTTGAGCTTGATCCGACCATGGCGGGCGCGGACGCGGAACAGGCAAGCCAAGGCTTGCAGAATTCTGAAATCATTGCCGCGCGCAACGCCGCCCTCCTTGCCCATTTGCAAGGGCGGTCCGCGCGCTTTGTGGCACCAGCAGGAACACCTGCGATCATTGCCGAAACCCAAGCCAATTATATCCGCACGGCTATTGCCGAATATGAAGGCGAGCGCGCTAGCCTCCAGCAACAGCACGCCGAACAGGCCGCGCAGCTGCAAGGCGCGCGGGCAGAGATTTCTAAACTCACGCAAACTCTGCCGCTAGTCGAACGGCAATTACAGGCCCGGCAAGAGCTTTCCGACAAAGGCTATTTCTCCAAAATCCGCTTGCTCGAATATGAGCAGCTGAAAATGGAGCATATCCAGAATATCGAAGTGCAACGCGCCAATGCCAATCAAGCCCGCGCCGCGATGGGCAATATCGACGCGCAATTGCAACGTCTGCGCGGCAGCTTCGGCAAGGCCGCCGTTATCGAACTCGCCGATGCTCAGGAAAAATCCGGCCTAGCCCGCGAAGAGGTAACCAAATCCGCCCGCCGCGCCGAGTTCCAACAGCTGCGTGCGCCGGTATCGGGCACCGTCCAACAACTCGCCATCGCCACCATCGGCGGCGTGGTGCAACCGGCCCAAGCGATCATGGTGATTGTGCCCGATGAAGCGAAAGCCGTGGTCGAGGCCAATATCATGAATAAAGACATCGGCTTTATCCGCGAAGGTCAAGCTGTGCGGGTGAAGTTAGAGGCGTATAACTTCACCGATTATGGCATAGTCCCCGGCATCGTCGAAAGCATCAGTCGCGATGCCATCGATATGAGTTTGCCCGGCAGCGAAACCCGTCGCGACGAAAATGGCAAGCCCGCACAGCAACAAGGCCTCGTCTACGCCACCCGCATCCGTTTGCTCAAACGCACAATCCGCGTGCGCGGGCGTGATCAAATCATTGGCCCGGGACTTGCTGTCCAGGCTGAAATAAAGACCGGTGAGCGCCGGATTATTGATTTCTTGTTGAGTCCCATCGCGCAGACTTTGGATGAAGCAGGGCGTGAAAGATAAAACATATTATTAACTGGCTATTTTACTTGACGAAAATTTCGCAAAACATAGTGTGTTATACAAGCGTGGAAATTGAAGTAGAAGTGAGGTTCGGTGCATTTTTCGTTATTTACAGATCGAAATGACAGGCATCCGCTTAGCGGCGGGCTCGCTCCGCTTTCGCTGACGGTAGTTGCTCGGGCATGGGCAAGCAGGGTAGGTATGGGTGCCAAAATATTCAGTTTGGTGGTCGCCATTTTAGCAAATTTTCTTGTGGCATGCAGTAGCAACGAAGAGTTGCTGCGTAAATTTGATGCGAAATCGCATCACATAACTGATCCTATAGTTCAAATAATGAAAAGTAAAAATTTTGAAATTTTAAAACTTGATTATGTAGAAAAATATCATCCTGGTGCACTGGTTTGTTTTTTTCCAGCCTACGGTCACGCTGATTTATTTAGAACAAATATCTCGCCAGAAATTATAAAAAAATATAACATTTCCAAGGAAATTATATTTGTTCCAAAAGATCGTTCTGTCTATGACAATGAGATGGGGTTTTCTATAGTTTCCAAAGGTTTGCAGTATAATTATTCAATTAAGAATTACCTTGGAATTAGCAAAAATATTAACGGCGTTAGTACGGAGTATCACTGTAGTGAGGCAAAAAATACATTTATAAAAAAAGTTCGATCTAAGGAAAAAGCGATAGATTTAAACGGAAACGAAATTTTTCCTTTGACATCTGTACTTATTGAGGATCAGAAATGACTGAATTTTTAAAAAAACTGCGTGAAGCAACATTAAGAGCCTTCACCTATGTCGCGAGGGGTGTCGGGGAGGCAAACGGCGTTGTTGGGCTTAGCAGCAGTACAAATACACGCAGAAATAGCCTAGAGCATGCCTATGCTAGCGCAGCTTTAAGGAGGGCATTTCCTTTTAGTTGCGACGCTCGAATATTGGGTGATGTAAAAGAGCATCTCTAGATAACCAAATAAAAATTATGAGTTAAAAATAATTCAATTTGGCGAAAGAGAAAAATTGTTAAAATAACAAGTAATTCTAGTCTGAAATACTTGTGATTATTGTTTTCAGAAATTCCGTTCTCCAACTGTTATCCGGATACACAGCAGACCAAATTAAACAATTGAGTGCCAAGGCTTGCCTAGTAGGAAGAAAAAATGAAAATAATGAAATCATTGATCAACGTAAATTTGATTAATCCAAATGATTTTGCAGAATATTATAAAATTAAGTTTGGTTTGTGGATTACATCATCTCTATCGTTTATTATAATAATAAACTCCCCTGTAGGGGGGATTTCTTATTTTGACCGGTTTTGGGATTTAACAATTCCGTATATTTCGATATGGGAAATAGAAATAAAACAAGGAAAGGTTAGTAAACTCTTCATTGCATTATATTTTTTGATTCATTTATCAATGATTATAGCTTTGGATTGTCGAGAATTTTTTTTAAATCGCAAATATATCGATTTTAGAGATGGACTGTCGTTGAAATTACTGACTGTAGGAGGCTACTTGGCTGTAATTTACTCTTGGTTTTTTCTTGGTGGTATTGGTTATTTTCGCAGCAGAGGTATCGGAATTATACATGATGTCAGCATTATTCAATTGCTTTTATATGCCATAGGAATTCCTGGCATTTCCATGATTATTTTTTGGTCCCTTACCAGTTCAAATACTTCAAAAATAGAAATTTAGGAGAGGATTATGCCTCAGAGCAATACAAGCTCGCGCGGTGACGAGCAACTTTTCGATTCCGCGTTCTGGGAAGAAGTAGTTGATTCCTTTACTTCATTGGCGGAGCTAATGAGAGAAACTGGTTTGGGCGTAGCGGCGGACGTTTTTGATCGTATAGGAAACGCTGCGACTGCGATCCAAGTAGGATTAGAACTTGGGCAAGGTGATGTAACTGGCGCTCTAGAGGAGATTGGGGGTGCGGTAGGAACTGCCGCAGGGGGATCAATTCCTCTTGCCACTGTGGAACATTTTTTACGCCGAGAGATCAGTGTTGGGGCGTCAAGATCGGCTCTCGCAAACCTCTTTAAGCGACAGTTCATTTTGAGTGCTGGAGCAAGGCTGGCCCCACTTTTAATTGCTAACCCAATTGCCGCAATCATCGTTGGAGCTGTGGCAATTATTCTGTTGAGCGATTCTGGTCAGAAAATTGGCGCTTGGATCGGAAAACTTTTCGGCGATTATTTTTTCAATCGCGATCCGCTCGTCCTCGATCTCAACGGCAATGGTGTCTCGCTGACCGCGCTTGGCACTTCGAACGCTTATTTCGATCTGGACGGCAATGGCTTTGCCGAGCGAACCGGTTGGGTGAGTGCGGGTGAGGGGTTGCTTGCGCTCGATGGCAATCGCAATGGGCGGATTGATGGCGGGAGCGAGTTATTTGGTACCGCGACCCAGAATGGCTTTGAGGTGCTCGCGCGTTATGATGATAATCGCGACGGGCGGATCACCAGCGCCGATGCGGTGTGGAGCAGCCTGTTGGTGTGGCGCGATGCCAATGGCGACGGGGTGAGCACGGCATCGGAACTGACCGGCATTGCCGCCAATGATGTGTCGGCGATTGATCTGTCGCCGCGCGGGGCCAACTTCCGCGAGGCGACCGATGGCCGTGCGGGCAATCCGCTGCTTGCGGTGGGGAACTATACGCAGGTCAACGGCTTTGACGCCGAAGCGATTGCGGTCGCGTTCACCACAGACCAGACCAACACGCGGTTCGTCCCGCCCGATGGCTTTGCGTATGACAGCGACGTGTTCGAACTGCCCAATTTGCGTGGCTATGGCGCGCTGCCCGATTTGTGGACGGCGATGACGCTTGATCCCGAACTGAAAGCCATGGTGCAAAGCCTTGTTGCGGGCGATTATGCCGACATCGGCGATCTGGTCGGCGAGATGGTGGCAATCAAAGACCCAGACTATTATCGCTACGGCTTTTTGCAGACGGGCGACACGCATTATCACTACCAGCTGTCGGCCTTTGAAGAGATGCTGGCGCGTTGGGCAGGGGTACCGCTGGATGCTGGTTTTTCTGGCGAACAGATTGCCGAGTTCACCACAGAGCGGATTTTGGGGCGTGGGATATTGAGCGACCGGGGCGCTGGCAATCCGGCGTTTCATTACAGCTTCCTGCAACTGTCAAACCAGTTCGCCACGCGCTTTGTAGTGGGCATGGCCGATATTGCGGAGAACCGGACTGCGCTGACGCTGTTCAGCGATATCCTTTCCGCAGCAAGCGATGGCGGGACGGTTGATCCGGCGGTGTTGCAGGGATTGATCGATCAGGCTTTGCTCGATGCGGGCAATGCGCCCGAACTCTCCCCACTCTTGCAGCGCTTTGCCGCGCTGAACTATGATTTTGGCAGTGACAGCATCGGCGGCGATGTGGCGGCGTTTCTGGATGCGGAGTTGCAGGATTTTGCCTTTGACCCGGCGCATCCTTACGCGGGCTGGGGCGATTGGGTGGCACAGCGGTTGTTGCTGCTCGATATTGTCGATCCCGACGGCAGTATGCTTGATGAACGGCGGCGCGCCTATACCGGCAACCGGATGCTGGGATTGTTCAACAGCGTGGGCAATGGCCTGACCAACGCGATCAGCGGCGACGGAATAGTGCGCGGCGATGTGGCGGGCACATCGGGGTTGGATGTACTGAGCGGCGGCAGCGGCAATGATAATGAAGATTTGTTGCTTCGCCTGATTGCCTAGGTAATTGGCACCGCTGTGAATTCATGAATTTAGAGAATATCGGGACCATAATTATGACAAAAGACCCAACACCATTCCATGCACGCTACATCTCTCGGCCATTCGATCCGAACCGCAAGCGCTTTTATTTTGCAGTTTCCGATTTGCAAAAAATCGGAGACTACAAGCTACGGAATGAGAGTTTGCTCAATGAATATGGCATAGAGGTCAACGCTTATCCCAAGCCCGAGTTTTACCGCATACCTGCAGGCAAAAACATATTTGGGAACGATGTCCATTACAGCTTTCAGCTCGGTTTGGCTCCCGACCGTGAAGTGCCTAAGATCAAGGTTGCGCTGAAAAAAAAACCAATTGATGTTTACGGGTCTAACACGGGTTGCGAACCTATTTTCGTATCCTCACGTGCGAAAGCTCTGTTTGAACTGATCGACCCCGATGCCTTTGCATTCCTTCCATGCGAAACGTCTACGCGCCGAACAATTGAGATTGAACCCTATTGGGTTTGCAACGTCAAACGCTTAGTTTCAGAATTTGATGAAGAAAAATCGATATTTATAAATGACGGACCTGACGACCGAAAGTTATCTACTGGCAAATTTACTACATTGAGTTCGGACAAAGCTTTCGACATCCATATGAAAGCGGAAATGCCAAACACCTATCAGGCCTTCTTGCTGATGCAGTTTGGGTCCTATCCCATCTTCAGCGAAGCGATTGTCGACGCCTGGCGCGCCGCCAAAATGACGGGGTTAAAATTTACACCATTGCAGACGCCGACGAAGAAAGAGGAGCGCAGCGCCGCCAGTTTTCTCACTTGGATGTATTATTTTCAAAGCGGCCGCGAATTCTGGGAAGGGAAGATTTAATCTATGCCGACAGCAACAGGGACCACCCCAACACCTGCGCTCAACACGCATCATATTATCTTGAGCGCACTGCGCGATGAGCGTTTTTTTAGACTTCTAATGCCCTCGGGCTGGATCGATCAAGCGCACAATCTGATAAATTTGAGCAATAATGCGGCGACTGCCGGGCGGACAGGAACGCCCTTACACCAATCTGGGCATCCTTGGATATTGGAGGTTCAGAGAGGCCTGTTTGAAAATTTTATGCAGAACCGCACCTTTGGCGGTCATAGTGCATTGGACCTTGCCAACAACCCCAGCCTAAGCCCTGCAGCCTATACTGAGATGATTACCGAAGCTCGTCGCTACGCCGAGCATGTCCGCGATGCGACCGGCCGAGCCTTGGCGAATGGCGAAATATTTTTGACGCATGGCGATGTGAGAGCGCCAGTTGGGGGGCTTGATGCAAGGCGGGCAGAATTGGAGCGCGCCGTCACAAGTCGTTTCAACAACGGCCAAATCATCGATCCCAACGCCGCGGATATTGCCGCGTTCCGCAATCAACGCGCAAGTCTTTCTGATCCAGTGTGGAGTGCGTTTGATACGCCGGAGCGGGTGACATCACTCGGTAATGCCGTACCCGATGATGGTTGGACCAACCGGGCGTCGCGAACCAGCTTTAACGATTATGCGCGGAGTGTGGGTGTCGAGAATTTTAGCCGCTATTCGCCGCAAAGCGGTTTTGAGTATCGGTATGGCCCAACCGGTAGCCCTCCCGCTGGTGCTGGCTGGAGCAGCGATACAGAGGCGCGCTCGCGTGCGCCGCAGACGACGCGCGATGTGTGGAGCCGCTATGACGAAGCCTTGCGTGATGTGGAGCGCCGCATTGCCGATCCTGGCTCTTTTGCCCCGAATGGCGACATGTCTCCTGAGGCGCGCGCCGCCAGTCGCGCCGCAGCGACGCTCGGCATAGCTGCCGGTGTTTATGACTTCAAAGTCACCGCCGAAGATGTGGCTAGGCGTATTCAGCAAGGTGACTATGCAGGCGCTGCGGCGGAAATCGGCGCGTTCATGGCGCGAATTCGGGCGGGCTACGCTGGCGCTGTGGTTGGTGCCGAAATCGGTTTTTTCTTTGCAGGTCCGGGCGGAGCCTTTGTAGGCTCCATATTGGGCGGTATATTAGGCGCAACATTAGGCGACGAACTGTTTCGCGATCTAGCTGATTTTATGAAAGATTTGGGCAAGGATTTGGGGGATGCCATTTTTGATTTGTTCCCCGACTGGCTCCCCGACCTCTTCGGCCCATGGTTCTCGAACCGCGATCCCTTGGTGCTTGATCTGAACGGCAATGGCGTTTCGCTAACGGCACTGTCCACTTCCACCGCTTATTTCGATCTGGACGGCAATGGCTTTGCCGAGCGAACCGGTTGGGTGAGTGCGGGTGAGGGGTTGCTTGCGCTCGATGGCAATCGCAATGGGCGGATTGATGGCGGGAGCGAGTTATTTGGTACCGCGACGCAGAATGGCTTTGAGGTGCTCGCGCGTTATGATGATAATCGCGACGGGCGGATCACCAGCGCCGATGCTGTGTGGAGCAGCCTGTTGGTGTGGCGCGATGCCAATGGCGACGGGGTGAGCACGACTGCGGAACTGACCGGCATTGCCGCCAATGATGTGTCGGCGATCGATCTGTCGCCGCGCGGGGCCAACTTCCGCGAGGCGACCGATGGCCGTGCGGGCAATCCGCTGCTTGCGGTGGGGAACTATACGCAGACCAATGGTTTTGATGCCGAAGCGATTGCGGTCGCGTTCACCACAGACCAGACCAACACGCGGTTCGTCCCGCCCGATGGCTTTGCGTATGACAGCGACGTGTTCGAACTGCCCAATTTGCGTGGCTATGGCGCGCTGCCCGATTTGTGGACGGCGATGACGCTTGATCCCGAACTGAAAGCGATGGTGCAGAGCCTTGTCGCAGGCGATTATGATGACATTGGCGATCTCGTCGGCGAGATGGTAACGATCAAAGACCCGGACTATTATCGCTACGGCTTTTTGCAGACTGGCGACACGCATTATCACTACCAGCTGTCGGCCTTTGAAGCGATGCTGGCACGCTGGGCGGGAATACCGCTGGATGCGGGCTTATCTGGCGAACAGATTGCCGAGTTAACCACAGAGCGGCTGTTGGGTCGCGCGATATTGGATGATCGGGGCGCTGGCAATCCGGCGTTTCATTACAGCTTCCTGCAACTGTCAAACCAGTTCGCCACGCGCTTTGTTGTGGGAATGGCCGATATTGCGGAAAACCGGACTGCGCTCACATTGTTTAGCGATATTCTTTCCGCAGCAGGGGATGGCAGCACGGCTGTTGATCCGGCGGTGTTGCAGGGATTGATCGATCAGGCTTTGCTCGATGCGGGCAATGCGCCCGAACTCTCCCCGCTCTTGCAGCGCTTTGCCGCGCTGAACTATGATTTTGGCAGTGACAGCATTGGCGGCGATGTGGCCGCGTTTCTGGATGCGGAGTTGCAGGATTTTGCCTTTGATCCGGCGCATCCTTACGCGGGCTGGGGCGATTGGGTGGCACAGCGGCTGTTGCTGCTCGATATTGTCGATCCAGATGGCAGCATGCTCGACGAACGGCGGCGCGCCTATACCGGCAACCGGATGCTGGGGCTGTTCAACAGCGTGGGCAATGGCCTGACCAACGCGATCAGCGGCGACGGCATATTGCGCGGCGATGTGGCGGGCACATCGGGGCTCGATGTACTGAGCGGCAGCAGCGGCAATGATGTGCTGATGGGCGGAAATTTTGACGATGCCTATATCTTCACCGACGGCTTTGGTCAGGATGTGGTGGTCGACAGCAGTGGCAACAGCGACGAGATTGCGTTTCAGGGCGGGCTGACTTCGGCTTTGGCGCAGGTCTCGGTTGAGGGAGCGGGCGGCCGCGATTTGCGGATTGGCTTTGAAGGACGCCCGGAATCCGTTTTGATCCGGGGTTATTTTGACGCACAAGGCAATCCGACAATTGAGCGGATTACTTTCCCTGATGGGCCGTTGTGGGATGGCGAGTTTGTTCGCAACGCAGCTTTGGCGCTGCTTGCGACGGATGGCGATGATATTATCACTGGTACATTGTCGAATGAAACACTGCTGGGCGGGGCCGGGAACGACAATCTGGTTGGAAATGGCGGCAATGACATTGTTGTCGGTGGACTGGGCAATGATGTACTTTCAGGCAGTGTTTTCCGCTTCGCGCGGGGAGACGGCCACGATGTGATCGCCGATACAAGTGGGTTCAGCGTAATAGAATTCGATGATTCAGTCCGGGAAGCGGACGTCATTATTCGATTTTCGCCAGACGGCAGCGCAATCGTCCTAACGGTCGGTGGAGCGGATCAATCGATCACGATGAATCGCCTTGTCGCCCGTGTTCAATTTTCCAACTCGGTATTTTGGGACTCAAGCGAAATATTGGATCGGGCTCAGGCCGGAACGAGCGGTGATGATCTGCTCTTTTCATTTGGGCGCGTCAGCGAGATTGACGGCGAGGCAGGTAATGATCGTTTAGTCGGCAGTTTGGGCGGCGACATATTATTAGGAGGGGCCGGTCATGATGTTCTGAGCGGCGGAGGTGGGGCAGACGAGTACCGTTTTAGCCTCGGTGATGGTCATGACACAATTACCTTGGATTCAGCACATCCACTCTACCCACTCAATGGCACCAAAATAATTGCCTTTGATAATTCGGTTGCATCTGGCAGCGTGAATGTGCGTCAAGGGGCCGACGGCTTGTCTTTGATATTGACCGTGGATGGACAGGACCAGTCGATCACTATCAGTGATTTCAGGTCAGTACGCGACAGGAATGGGGCCAATGACAACTCCGTCCAAGTTCGCTTTGCCGATGGCACCACTTGGAACTGGCGACAATTGTTTACTCTGGCAACGACCGCCACAAACGGCGACGACCGGTTTTTTGGTTCCGCGCAAAATGACACGCTTTCTGGCGGAGCGGGCGATGACTATTTAGTTGGAAATCAAGGCTTCAATGTTCTTACCGGTGGTACAGGTGATGATTATTTGAGGGGTGGTAACGGCGGAGTTAATAGCTACCGCATTGCGCGCGGTGACGGCCATGATACCATCGAATTCTCCGAATTCACCGCTAATGGTGAAAATATCTTATTTGACGATTCTATTGCTAGAACTGACGTTCTTGCGCGCGTAGCCGCCAATGGCTTGGACATCGTATTAACTATTTCTGGCACAAATCAGACGGTCACGATCCGAAACGCCATGACCGAAACCATCTTTGAACAGGACAGATTACAATTCGCTGACGGTACACATGCTACTATCGGCGACCTGCTCGCTGGGCTCGCTTCGGGCACCGAAGGCGCTGATTCCATTTTTGGAAGTTATCGAAATGCAACATTGGTCGGGGGAGGCGGTAATGATGTGTTGCGCGGCGGTGTTGGCGACGAGATTATCGATGGTGGCGCAGGCGATGATTCCTATTCGGGCGGAGCTGGCAGCAATATCTATCGCTTTGGTATCGGTTCAGGCGCAGACACACTTGAAGCCAATGAAGCCTTTGTTTCTTCGCAAGATTCGGTCGAATTTGGTCTCGACATCCTGCCTGAAGACATAGACGTTTCTGCGTCCTCGGATGGCACCTACATCATTTTGTCTATCTATGACACAGCCGATCAATTGCGGATTGAGCGCAACGCGGAAATTTTGAGAACAGGAACATTTCGTTTCGACGATAACACTGTTTGGACAGCAGCTGATCTTTTTCTTGCCGGGTTTGAAGCGACCGAGGGCGATGACGTGATATTCGGCCCCCCTGGAGGCGGCTTGATTGAAGGACTTGGGGGCGACGACAATCTCGTTGCGGGCCCCAGCGGGGATGAATCCGTCGGAAATGCAGGCAATGTCTTTGTCGGCGGCCGCGGCGATGACCGAATTGAAGGCAATCTCCGCGACACAGATACGTATCAATTCAACCGAGGCGATGGTTGGGATACCATAGTCGATTCCGATTTTAGAGGGGTTGGAGATGGCGTTCCCGATCTTGAATTTAACAATATTCTCGAGTTCGGTGAAGGGATTAGCGAGTCAGATGTTGGCTTGTTCCGATATGCGGACGGTATTGTTATTATCATCGAAGGTTCCGATGATCGCATTTATTTGGAAAATATTTACGAAGAGTGGGAAGAAGTAATCTCCGAGATCCGTTTCGCCGATGGATCTAGCTTGAACTGGCAGGTGTTTACTAATCGGCTAAAAAATGGCGGCCAAATTGAGGGTAACGTTCTTGCTGGAAATGGCGGAAATCAAACTCTGGATTCTGCCGGAATCATCCGGGATGTAAGGGGTAACGGTGGAAATGACACCTTCATCTTCAATCGTGGATATGGCGAACTGAGGATTGATCAGAGCCAAATATTGTCGTTTTTTGATCCGCCTTCGGCTTTTTCTTCAACTTTGCGATTTGGTGCGGATATCAGTGTTGATGATGTCGCCGTTTCCACAAACGACGATGGAGACTTGATCCTGTCAGTTGGCAATACAAACCAGATTACGGTACTTCGAGGACGAAGTGAGGCACCGCGTCCTTTTGATGGAGAGTTTTCGTTACCTTTTTCCGGTGTTACCCGCTTTGAATTCGCGGATGGGACTGTCTGGTCCTACCAAGATGCCATCATTGATATGTACACAGGCGCTGCGAATAACGTCATTTTAGTGGGTGACGAATTCGGAGGGACCTTTGATCCTGCTGGATATGCGCGAGAAATTTTCAGCACGAGTGTAAATGACCAATTTATATATAATCGTGGATATGGTTCTGTACGCATTCAAGCAAGATACTCGACCGAGGAATTATACAGTCCATTCTCGGAAGCGTCGCCATCACTGCAATTTGGAGATGGCCTGTCGATCGAAGCCGCGATCCTAAGCCTATCCGAAGAGGGAACGCTGACAATCGATTTTGGAAATGGCGACGTCATAGAGATGGTCAATATGTTTTCCGCCGATAGAAATCGGGAAGACTTTGTTGGCGGCGTGCCAAATTATATCTTTGGTGAAGATATTTACTACCTGGATGAACTTGTTGAGTTTGCCAATGAGCAAGCCGTAGCGACCGATTCCGGTTTGCCTATAACGCAGCTCGGCGACAGCAATTGGGATTATTTTGACCCTGCAGGTGTGGGTGATTTCGTCCAAGGCGGCGGTGGGCGTGACATTGTCGTTTATGAGCGGGGCTATGGCGAAATCACCGTCGATGTGCACCCCGATCTTGGCGACCGGTTCTTTTTTGATCGCAATGCTATCGCATTTTGGCTTGGTGAAGGAATTGTCAGTGCTGACATGACTTTCCGGACAGGAGGCGAAAACGAAATCATCGTCGATTTCGGCAACGGCGATATCATTCATCTCCAGTTTGAGCGCGACCCCGCTCTCGATCTGGTTACGCGACCCGACTATGACGGCGCGGTATATTTCAACTTCTTCGACGATACAGAGTTGACCGGTGCAGAGATATTACAACGGCTTGATCTGAACGACACCGTTGCGATTGGCATCGGCGACTTCTCAGCCAATGTTGTGTCAAATGCCAGCGAAGCTTTGGTATTGGCAGGTCAGTTTTCATTCTCGGACGCCGATGCGGCAGACGAGCACGCTGTCATAATTAGAGAAGTTTCGGTACAAGGCACATCGCAAGGCTTGCCCGATAACGCCCAATTGCTGTCTTATCTTTTTGCCCAGATTTCAGATGAATCCGCCGCGGGCAGCGAAGGGCAAGCGCGTTGGATTTTTTCTGCGGATAGCAGCACGTTTGATTTTCTGGCCGACGGAGAGACGGTAACACTCGATTATGTGCTCGAATTCTCTGATGGTCGCATGGGTCTTACCCAGCAAACGGTGTCGATTGTCGTCAACGGCACCAATCAAGCGCCTCAGATCCTCGGCGGCGTATCTGGCGCAACTTTGCTTCCGGCAAATGCCCAATTGGGTGCAAATGGGCAGATTGGCTTCGCTGATGTCGATTTGACGGATAGCCACAGCATCACCGTCGAATCTGTAGCAATCGCCGGAAATGCTGCCGGACTTCCTTCCATTGAGGAAGTTCGTAACTGGCTCGGCACAAATCTCGTTGCGGGTGCAACTGGGCAGCATTCGCTCAATTGGACCTTTGCTCCGCAAGGACATGATTTTGCAGCTTTGGGACTGACGGATCAGCTGTCGCTGACCTACTCCGTGCAGATTAGGGATGCTTCAGGTGCTGTTGCGACACGGAATATCAATATTGTCGTTCGCTCGTCAGCGCTAGCCGCGGGTGCTTTGGCTCCAGCCTCGGGCATCGCATTCCAGGAAGACGCGGTTGTCGACCTGGCAATCCCTGCAACTCTTTTTGCCAATTCGATTTCTGGAAACCTGTTGGTTTCGGCAAGCTTGTCAGATGGTTCGCCACTGCCAGAGTGGTTGCACTTTGACGGCTCTCGGCTAACGGGCACTCCGTCGGCAAATTTCTCGGGTGTCGTTGATCTCAGAATAACAGCCAATAACGGAACAGATGCTGTTCACGATTTTCTTCCGCTCGTCATTCAGGCCGTGAATGATGCGCCGACAGTTACCGAAAATATTTCGGATTACCGCATTGCGGCAGATGCTGCGGTCGATATCCTGTTACCTCAAAATGCGTTTGTTGATGTCGATGGAGACCCGTTGCAACTTTCTGCAACTATGAGCGATGGGACGAGGTTACCGGCCTGGTTGCGGCTTACCGATGGCGGATTTGTTGGAACACCTCCATCGGTTTTCTCGGGAACGCTTGCGGTGACCGTTACTGCATCTGATGGTGTGCTTTCTGCGAACCAGAGCATCAATCTGGTCTTCGGTTCGGAAAATGCCGCGCCGTCTGTCGCCAATTCTCTTTATGATTGGCAAATTCGCGAGGATGAAGTTGTCGATATCGCGCTGCGCCAAGGCGTATTTCAGGATATTGATGGCGACAGCTTGACGATCTCAGCGAGCTTGGCCTCAGGCGCAGCGCTACCTGATTGGATGGTATTCGATGGCGTCCGCTTCCTCGGCACGCCTCCGGCAAATTTTAATGGCCAATTTGATATTGCAGTGACGGCGAGCGACGGACTGGCAAGCGTTACTGATAATTTCCGCTTGATAATTGATCCGCTCAACGACTCACCAATTGTATCTAGGGCATTGGCCAATGTCTCGGTTGCCACTGGGGCCAATTTGGATATTGCAGTGCCTGCGGACAGCTTTGTCGATGTTGATGGCGATATTTTGGCGCTGTCGGTGCAAATGACAAATGGCGATCCATTGCCGAATTGGCTGCTATTCGATGGAAGCCGGATTACGGGTACACCGCCAGCGGGGGTCTCCGGAGACTTTGCTTTGCGCGTGTTGGCAAGTGATGGCTCGCTATCGGTCGCAAACGCATTCATTTTGACCATCTCACCATTGAACTCTGAGCCTGTCGCTTTGCCCGACATTTTTTCGGCAATCGATGAAGACACATCGTTTGAAATTGCAGCAGCCAGTCTGTTGGCCAACGATACGGATGCCGATAGCGACACTCTGTCGATCACGACAGTCAGCGATGCGGTAGGCGGAATGGTTGAATTGCTGGAGAGCGGGGCAATCCGCTTTACGACAACGCCTAACTTCAACGGACCAGCGTCATTCCGCTATACGATTAGCGATGGCCAAGGCGGTGTTTCCGCTGCTGTCGCCAGCTTTGCGGTGGTTCCGCAAAATGATGCGCCCGTTGCCGTTGGTAATGACGGTTTTGTGACCAACGAAGATATACCGCTGGAAATTGCTCTGGCCACTTTGCTCGCCAATGACAGCGATGTGGATGGCGACACGCTCTCTATTTCTGCAATCGAACATTCGTTCGGTGGGAATGCGACACTTGACGGAAATCTCGTCCGATTTACGCCTGCGGCCAATTATTATGGCGATGCCTCATTTACATACCGCGTGAGTGACGGACAGGGAGGCAGCAGCACGGCACTGGTAAATCTGCGCGTGTTGCCAATCAACGATCCGCCAATCGTATTGAACGATATCGCAGATTTCGCAATCGATGAGGATGGACCAGTCGCGGTCACGCTTCCGAGCGATGCTTTCGTTGACGTCGACGGCGACGCACTCACCTTTGCTGCTCAATTGTCCGGTGGCGGTGCTCTGCCTTCATGGCTAGTGTTTGACGGCACCAGTTTGAGTGGACAGCCGCCAGCAAATTTCAACGGCACTTTGGCGATAACAATCACGGCGACCGATGGTCAGGCGATGGCCGGGCAGCAACTCTTCTTGACAGTTGGCGCTGTGAACGACGCTCCGCAATTGGTGTCGTCCTTGGCTGACGTTCATCTGATTGAGGATACATATGTCGATATTGCCATTCCGATAGGGAGCTTTGCCGATGTCGATGGCGACGCGCTAACCTATGCCGCGACGCTAGCCAATGGGGCAGCACTGCCGTCCTGGCTCGCATTGGATGCTGCCAACTTACGCTTGACGGGAACGCCGCCTGCCAATTTCAATGGCATTTTGGACATCATAGTGACTGCCAGCGATGGCGCGCTAAGTGTCTCGGATGATTTCCGCCTGACCATCACAGCACAGAATGATGCGCCGACGGTGGCCACGCTAATCCCTGATGTCACAGCCAGCGAAGACAGCTTTGTCGATTTCATCCTTCCGGCGAATAGCTTTGCGGACGTCGATGGGGATAGCCTCAGCTATTCGGCCAGTCTGGCCAATGGCGATGGGCTGCCCGCTTGGCTGAGCTTTGATGCCGCCACGCGGCGCTTCACAGGCACCCCGCCTGTAAACTTCAATGGCCCAATCGAAGTACGCGTAACGGCCAGTGATGGCACGCTTTCGGTCTCGGACGACTTCCATATCGAGATCGCGCCGGTCAATGACACGCCAATAGTTGCGATTGCCCTGGCTGATCGCGCCGTTAATGAAGATAGCGCGATTGACTTCACCATCCCGGCGGGAAGTTTCGCCGATGTGGATGGCGACGCGCTATCTCTGTCCGCGACATTGGCGAGCGGTGCGGTACTGCCTACGTGGCTGGCATTCGATGCCGAGACCGGACGCTTCACTGGCACGCCTCCGGCGAACTTTAACGGTGCTGTCGATATCCGCGTCACGGCTTCAGGCGGCAGCCTGACGGCATCGGACGAGTTTCGCTTGGCCATAGCGCCAGTGAACGATGCGCCAGTAGCCGCTAATGACGGTACATATGTGACGACGTCCGGCAACCCCATCACAATTGGTGCAGCAAGCCTGTTGGCCAATGACAGCGATGTGGATGGCAATGCGCTCAGTATATCGTCGGTTGGCAGTGCTGTCGGCGGCTCGGTCGCGATCAGCGCAGCGGGAGACATTGTCTTCACGCCATCCATTGGCTTTGCCGGCAATGCGTCGTTCCAATATACGCTATCGGACGGCGCCTTATCGAGCCAGGCAAGTGTCGCCGTCCGCGTCGATGCCGCCGACCCATTTGCAACATGGCGGCAAGGGACAAACGGGATCGACATTTTGCTGGGCGATCTTTTTGAGGCAAACCGCATCTTTGGCCGCGCTGGCCATGATCTGATCACTGGCGGCTTGCTGGCTGATCAGTTGGCTGGAGGCGACGGCAATGACATCCTCACCGGGCTCTCGGGGAATGACGAATTCTGGGGCGGTAGCGGTAATGATACCCTGTTTGGAGGAGGCGGAACAGACACCGCCTATTATTATGGCGCGCGCAGTAGCTATGCGTTGATAACACAGGGTGGCATCCTCCGCCTCCGTGTCACTGACAACCAGCCTTTGGTCGATGGCGACGATGGTTCTGACCAACTGTCAAGCATCGAGCGCTTGTCGTTTATTGGCGGAGAGACGGTCAATGTGACGTCGCCGATCATCCTTGATCTTGATGGTAATGGCGTCGAAACGCTCTCCGCGAGCGCAAGTAGCGCGCGCTATGATCTGGATGGCGACGGTATCACCGACGACACAAGCTGGATCGGACGGACGGAAGGATTCCTGTTCCTCGATCGTGACGGCAACGGCACAGTCACCAATGTGGGCGAGTTCAGTTTCATCGACGACGTCGAAGGCGCCGGTTCAGACCTTGAAGGCCTGCGTGCCTTTGACAGCAACCGCGACGGCATACTCTCAACGCTGGATGCCCGCTTCTCGGAATTCCGGGTTTGGCAGGATCGAGACGGTGATGGCGCGGCCGAGGCAGGTGAGATATTATCGCTGACGGCCGCCGGTGTCCGCTCGATCAACCTGACTGGGACGGCAGTCAACGGCACCACAGCCTTTGGTGATGTCGCGGTGGTCAATAGTGGCAGCTATACTCGCACCAACGGAGCAACAATGTCGTTCCTTGATGCGGCGCTGACCTATTTTTCCTCGGCCACGAACGTTCCGTCAATTGCCGTGCAAGAGCTCGATTTTACGCGCAGGTCCGGTCGCTATACTATCAACTTTGCTGGCGGCGCGATGACGATCAATCCGAACCGTGAACGCGGAACGGTTGATGCGCGGGCCGGTGCACTTGGCGCTTCGGCACTATTGAGCTTCAGCAACCAGACCATCGGCATGCTTTCGCCTATCATCCTCGATCTTGACGGCGACGGCGTTGAAATGCGCTCAATCCGCCAGTCACGGGCCAGCTTTGATATGAACGGGGATGGCGCTGCAGACGATACCGGTTGGGTAGGACGCGGTGACGGGTTCCTTGTCATTGATCGCAACAATGATGGCCGGATAACCCATGCATCCGAGCTGAGCTTTGCGTCAGAGGATCCCGACGCTGTCAGCGATCTGGAAGCCTTGGCGGCTTTGGACAACAATGGTGACCGCGTCCTTGATGCCAATGACGTGCGCTTTGGTGAACTCAAAGTGTGGGTCGATGCTGATGGCGATGGGGTAACCGATGCGGGTGAACTTAAATCGCTCGAAGAACTGGGGATCAGTTCGATCAGTCTCGCGGCCCGCAATCTTGAAGGCCGCGCAGGCGTGGGCGACAATGTTCTTCTGGGAACGTCCACATTCACTCGCAGCAACGGTTCGACGGGTACGGTAGGGAATGCGGTCTTGGCCTATCGGCCCGGCACCGGCGATCCGTCGAGCTCGGCAACGGCTGCGTCCAGCAATCTGCCATTTGAAGTGCCGTTGGATGGCCCTGTTGGCTCCGAGACTGTCGGGGGCGATCGTGCGCCTTTGCCGAGCAATATCGATTTACTGTTGGCGGCACTCCGCAGTGGCTCATCGCAGTTTAGCGCCAGCAGTCTGTTTCAAACTCCAACTGGCGTCGATCCATTTGCCTTTTTCGAAACACAACCAGCATTTGAAAGCAACGCTATCATTCCGACGATGGCTTTGGATGCAACTATGAGTGAACGAACGCCGGGCGTAATAAGCAACCACCAGTCAGCCAACAGCGCGAGTGAAATTGAAGCTCCTGCCAGCTTGAGCTCATCCGATACTGATCGTCTGTTGGCACTCATCCGGCAGGATATGGCGACATTCGGTGTAACGACTGGTGCGAACAATAACCCATGGCGCAAGGATAACATGACGCGCCCCATGGAATATTTTGCCTGATCAACCCTATTTGATTGCTCAAAAAGGTTGCAAGTCTGCATGATTGCATTTGATCAAATACTGTTTTGCAGAAATTGAGCGGGCCCAGTGCGAAGCACTGGGTTCAAAGAACCAAATCGACAACTACGCTCCCAAAAGCAGGGCCGACGCTGCGCTGGTTGGAAAACTACGCGCCGTCCCTGCTTTTCAAAACTCCCATCCGACAGAGTCACTTTGAAATGTGCGGAGGAGTCAATTGCGATGGAATTTGTAGACAAACCGACATCAAGAAACGAGGGCGTCAGTACAGTGCTTTTCATTCAATATTGCGGGGTTGTGTCAAAATCTATGCCGCGTACTTTCAATTGGCCCGCGCATGATTTTCAGTCTTAGCTGCCCCAACTTGTCAAGCAGCTTTGCCCCAACGTTTCAAATCTGTAGCCCTACGCAAGCAAGAGGCGGTGATGGCCGCGTCGCCCCTTCACGGGGGCGTGGATCGAAACGTCCCGCTCCGCGTGGATGTCCAACTTATCAGCCGCTGGAACCGTCGATTGTGCGCCTTCACATATCGATATCAAAATCATATTCCTTGCCCTTCGTTGGTTCGGTAATTTGCCTTTCGGGAACCGGAGCCATGGGCTTGGATTTAAGAGTTGGTTCGGCGCTGCGTTTCATTGCCGCAATGTCTCTGCCAGCTTCGGATAATGCGGTATCGAGCCTGGCATCTAAGTCCAGCCGGCCTGAAGTTTCTGGCTCGCCAAGGCCTTTCATCTCCGGACAAAGATCCATCGCGTTTGGGGTCGCGCCTTTGTGGCTCTCGATACTGCGCGCCACAGCATCCTTGTCGTCCATATGAATTGCACTGTCCTCGCGGGCGCGGGAGTTGAGGACGTAGAAGAGACTCACACTGTTTAATAGCCGATCAAGACTGTCGATCACCGAGATGGTCCGGTAGTATGTCATGCCCTGGGCACGGTGCATGTTGATCACGCGGCCATGGGCAAGGCTTTGGCTCAGCCGGTCGCCTGCTTCCATCTGCCATTCGCCTTTGGTGTTGCCGACCGTCAGGCCGTTTTCACTCAGCTTCAATACATCGACCGTCGTGCCGTTGGCGATGCCTTTGGCCTTGTCATTGGTGGTCCACAGCAACCGGTCGCCTTCGCGCACCTCGATTTGGGAAGGTACTTTGAGGGCGAGCCCCTTGGCGCTGTTCGACAGATGCGTGGGGTCGAACCGCTGCCTTGAGCCATCGCGCGCGACCTCGACCTGTCGACTGTCGGGATCAATGCCGCGCACTTCATAGCGTCCTGGGGCCAAGTCGATGCTGGGCTGGTAGCGGAACACCTCGAGCAGCTGGCCCGGGGCATAGCTGGAGAGCTGTTTCATCTGCTGCGTTGTCAGGTTGAGATTTTCGAACGTCTGCAAGGTGAGCGTATCCGCGCCCAGCCTGCCTTCCGCGATCAGTCCTGCGCGAACCAGATCGAGGACTTCCGCGCGCAGCTTATGGCCGGACGTTAGCAGCATAGTCTGATCGCGTTCTTTATCGGATAGCTGGAGCCATTCTCTGGCAGCAGCCTGTGACGGATCAGCACTTTCCTTCACCCGGTCACCCAGATGGTCGAGCGCTTGGCGCACATCGCCTGCTTTGAGCGCGCTCACGGCTGCGCGCAGTTCGGGGTCCTGCTGTCGCCTATTCTCGTTCAGATAGGCCGTGGGCGCTTGCTGGCGCTGGAACAGCGCAAAAGGCCGCCCGGCTTCGACCGGATCGATCTGTTTGATGTCACCGACCAGTACCAGCTTAGCCAGACCGCCGCGATCGGCGATCTGCAGCAGCCCGACCATTTGCCGGTGCGAGACCATCGAAGCTTCATCGATAATCAGGATTTTGCCGTCCAGATCATTGCGCGCTTTGTCGATGCCGGTCGCGGTCGGCTTGCCTGTGGCGAAGCGGTACTGCGACAGCAGCCCTTCGACCGACTGCACATCCATGCCGGTTGCTTCGCGCAGCTCGCCAGCCAGCTTGTTCTGCGGCGTGGCTGCGATCACATCGACGCCTTGGTTTTGGGCAACATCACGCACCAGCGCAAAGATGGTGCTTTTGCCCGCCCCCGCATCGCCCTGGATGAGCTGAACGCTATTGGTCCCTGACAATATGGAAAGCGCCGCAACTTTTTGTTCGGCGGACAGGTTTATGCCTGCTTTGGCGCTGGCGGTCGCCAGACCGGTTTCGGCGACATTTGCGTTAACCGGTGCAGCAGTTGCATCGACCCCTGCCTGCACCCGCGTGACCATCTCGGTTTCTGTGGTGAAGATATCGCGCGTGGTCATCAGATCGCAGCCCTTGACCTGACCTGTCAATAATGTCCGATCCTTAACCAGCCGGTCGATCCTTGCCTCCACCTCGCGCACCGTCGCGCCATGGTTGGCCATATTGAGCGAAGCGCGCAACAAATCGAACGGCCTGAAGGTCGCTTCGCGCTCGGACAGATGACGCACACCTGCTGCAACGGCATAGGCCGCCGCCAGATGGTTGCCGCGCGTGGCGGGTTCAGTGCCAGCCATCAGCGGTTCGGGCTTTGGGCCAAAATGATGCGTGACCCTGTCGAGCAACCCCTGACCCCAGGCCTTCACCTGTTCGATAAATCCGCGCGGGCGGGTGGCTTCGCGCGCAGCACCGATAAGCGGCGACAGGTCCAGCCCGCGCGCCTGCGCCTGCGCTTCCCAATACGCTGCAAGCTTGGAAGGTTCGATTACCGTTTTGGCATCGCGGGTGCGTTCGGCGACCGCGCGCATTCCTTGCGGGGTTTTGATCTGGAGCTCATCGGCTTTGGCAAGGATATCGCGTCGCCTGCTACTCCAAGCATCAATCGTATGTTGATCGATACCGCGCACTTCAAAGCTTCCATGTTTGCCGGTGATCTCGGTCTGGTATCCCAGCTTTTGCATGTTTGACCGCAGCTCGGCATGATAGACCGCGCCGATCAGCGTGTTCGCAGCATGCAGCTGGACATTATGCACAGCCCGCCACTCGCCGTCGGGACGCTGGGTAGCATTGAGAATGACCGCATGTACATGCAGCTGTGGGTCCTGATTGCGGCTTACGTCATGCTGGAACAGCGCATAGGCAAGATTTCCGGTTTGAACGGCGCGGGGGCCATCGCGCGATACCCGCGCTTCGGCAAGGCGCTGCTCGACCCAGGCAAGTGTGGTTTTGACGGCTGCCAGATGGGCAGGGGCTATCCGCTCATCCTTGCCGAGCAGTGAAAGTAGTGACACGCTTTTTGGCGCAGAGAACGTCAGATCCAGTCCAAATCGGTGATCGCCCGCACTGTTGGCAATCACCGCGCCATTGGGCAGATGGCCCCTGAGCATTTGTTCAAACGTTCCGGGGTCGACCGCACCAGACAGTCCAAGCCTTGCCGCTGCCTCGCCGCCCCAGATGCCGCCATGTTCGGCAGCATGTTCGGAAGTAGGATCACCCAGATAATAATTACCAGCGGCAGCATAATATTGCGCGGCACCGCTGGCCGAACCGATGGCGGCGGGCGAGACGACCATCGCTCAATTGACCGCGACAAGTGGGGCAAAGCGAATCGTGCAGCGCAAATCACGCTTGGCGGCCTTGGCGCGCCTCATGCACTCCCCATAACTTTTGACAAAATCAGGGTTGCGCAGCAGTGCGACGGTCTCCGACATCAGTTCGCCGCGTAATGGGCTGCCATCGCCCGCGATGATCCTGGCTGCCTGCCAATCGCTCCCGCCGCCGGTCAATGCAACCGCCAGCGAACGGGCAGGGGAGGTGCCTGCCAACAGCCATAGCAACAGACCAGCGGCGACCAGCCCCAGCAATGCGCCGGCGCCCACGGCCTGACGAAGACTGTGCTTTACGGCAAAAGCGGCGGCCATCTGTCTATGGCCCTGTGCGACAGTATCGACAATCTGCAAATTAAGGCGCTCAGTCTTTGCCAGCAATTGACCGAGCCGCTGCCGGTCCTGTTCGGCCGTATTTTGCTGCGCCTTGGTGAGTTGGTCGGGCGATAGCGTTTTTGGGATGGCGCGTAGCAGTTTTGCCTCCAAGGCTTCGAACGACCTGTTCAGGCTATGCCCCAATGAAGCGGCAGTATTGCCAAGCTGATCGCAGGCATCGACGACGCGTCCGATGATGTGGTCATCGGTCAGCGTTGCGATTTTTTGCTGGGGCGGGGAAGGGGCAGTGCCGGGTCCTGCCACGTCGCGCTCGATCAGGGTGACGACTTTGTCGGTCATCGTGACATTGCCACGCACGCACAGTGCCTTGAACCGGTCACGCAAGGTTACGGGCAATTGGATGCGGAACTGGGCAGTCTCGGTCATGACCCCACCGTCTCACTCACCTTGGCCAGATAGCGCTCGACCCGCAGTTCGGTCTTTTTGCGGATCACCTCTTTCTGCGGATGCGCCGCGACCAGTTCTTCCAAAGTCGCCCTGACCTTCACGGTCTGTTCGAGCAGCAAGGTCAACCCCGTTCCTGGCTCGTCAAGCGCGCGCATGAGCACCTGTCCAGCCCAGGCACTCTTCGCCATACCTGCTGCGCGCGCCTGCTTTCCAACGGCCAGAAGCTGCTCGCGTTCGAGATACACGGTCAATGGATGGCGCGACATGAGATGCCTCCAGCAACACAAATCCGTGATACTGTGCAACGCGCAATGTGCGGCACTGTTTGCACTGTGCGATGACAGCGACAGCCGCAGCAACGCGCGTGTAATCGCAATATGGTATCTGGGGATACCAGAGGGTATGAGCGAGTTGCAAACATGGTAAGTGACCTGTAAATGGCGGAATTCTGCACATCACAGCCATCGCAAGATGGCGTTAGGTGTGCTTCTCTACCCCCTTGTTCAGTGATGTTGCCTGTCGTGGTTGGAGTTTGGGTAGGTGCTGTCGGGTTTGCCCGTCGCATTGCGATAGCCATCGCTAAGCACTCGGCCGCAAATTATCGATCCATTCTGCGATGTCCTTTTCACGCCAACGGATCTGTCCTAGCCCCATGGCGCAAGGCTGGGGCATACAGCGTTTTCTGAGCCGGTTGTAAATTGTCGTGCGACTTTTGAATCCGGTTAGCGTTAAGACCTAACTCATTGTCAAAAGTCTGATCGAATCATTTGTAGGCATTTGAACCTCCTTGTTGAGAGGTGGTCAAAACAGCACGAATTTGAGACGCGATCTGCGCCTTGTTCACCAATTGGTGAAATTTATCACATGACGAAAGTAGGAAGCGCGCCGAACTTGGTTTCAATAGTGTGCGTCAATGGCCGAAGGATCGGATCGTAGTCGCCTGACATCATGTTCAGAAACCAAAACTCCGGTTTCGGGGCCCTTCGCTTCTCAATCTGCACGACCTCTACCAATGGAGCACTGCCCGTTATATTGAGCCTGCAAAGCTGTTGCTCCTCAAGATCAGTGATTTCGCCCCCTTGCCTTAAAATAGCGGCTTTGAGCTTTAGCGCATTTTGAAATTGACCAACGACGACGTCCTTCGAATTGAACTTTCGCTTTTCCAGTTTTTGCTCAATCACAAAACTCGCGATTGTAGACAGCGCAATCTTTGCTTTATGCCGCTTAAATTCATCGCCAGGGTAAATGTCGGGCGTCAGATCAAACAAGTCTTCTATGTCCGACGCGATCGGTTCGTTCCATACGAAATAATTGAACCAGTCTCCTGATGGTGCCGGAACGATGACGAGAAATTTTTGAGATTTCGCAGCAAGGTCCGGAAACAGAGTAGATGGGAACAGCTTTCCATTCAAAGCCTGAGCACCATAGGTCTTTGCCACGGGCTGACGCGAAACTGGGCTGCTGAAAGTTCCCACACCGCCTTTGTCAATTTCTAAAATCTGATGATCGCCCGATTTAACTTGCTCGAAAATTGCTTCGAACTCGGATTCTAAACGGAATTCGAGAGATTTCCACCCGCCTATCGTCAAAATGCGTCGCCATTTCTTGACAGCGAAGCCAAGCTTACAGAACCAATAGCCGACTGCTGTTAAACTGGCGGCTGTTGCCAGCAAAATGAGGGAGCCCATTGCACCAAAATAGCCGGTCGGCAAAGCCAATAGTATCAACGCCAGTCCAACGCTCGCGTAAAAGATTGCCTGGTTTTCTGACCTTCGAATAAGGGTTCGTTGCTCGGACGCTGCTGCCCAAAAGTCTTCCGGAGAAATCTTCAAATCTCTTCGATCAATGCCAGTGGCTACATATTCGTTAAAATCCAGTTCTAAAAATTTGGGAGTTTTCTGATTTGCCATGCTCCCAAGCTAAACCGGGCTGGATGACCGCTCAACACCAAATTTGATCCTTAGCGACAACATTGGCAGCGTGCAGGGCTTTCCCGATGTCTATGGCTGTGCGGATTTGTTCGCCAGCGACCAAAGCTTATCAACCGAATTTGTTGCCCCATTTGTTGCCCCATGCACAACCCAAACGGCACCTAGGCACAAAAATATGTCATAACTATCTGAAAAATATGGTGAGCCCTGCTGGGTTCGAACCAGCGACCTACTGATTAAAAGTCAGTTGCTCTACCGACTGAGCTAAGGGCCCTTCCGGCGTTACAAAGGCTGTAACGCGTTCAGAGATGGTCCCCCTAATGGCCGTTCTGTCAGCGGTCAACCCGCTTGGCACGGTTTAATCGGTGAAAAAGCTGTCGAAGCGACAAAGACGTTACCGGATCACGCCAATTGGGGGCGATAATGGAGGCCGGACCAAGCACAAAATGGCGCTGCCGAAGGGCCATATGGGGAATCGATAGCAACGGTGCTGTTCCTGCCCAGATGCCGCCCGACCACAGAATTATATCCAGATCCAAAGTGCGTGCCCGCCATTTTTGACCAATGCGATGGCGATCAAAATGCTGTTCGATGATGTGCAGGTGATGCAACAGGGCTGGAGGATCGAGCGTCGATGAAACAATCGCTGCGCTGTTCGCATATCGCCTTTTCGATGGGCCTATGGGCGCGCTATTGATGATGGGGGCCACGGCGAAAACGTCGATGTCTTCCATCTCCAACGCCTCAATCGCATGTGTCAAAATGCGGCGCGGTTCGCCCAAAGCGGCGTGCCGCTGGTTCGATCCCAGCGCGATCAGATAATGATGTCGGGTCAAATGTCTTCCACCAGACGCCCATAAAGCTGCGGCCTGCGGTCGCGGAAGAATCCCATGGCGGCGCGGTGCGTGCGGGCTTGTTCCAGATCGAATGTCGCCACCACTATGCCGGTTTCACAATCATCCAGATCGCCCACTATGTCACCGCATTCATTGGCGATGAAACTGGTGCCATAAAATTTTTGCGCCAGCCCTTTGTGATCATCCTCACTGCCCACGCGGTTGGCGGCGATGACCGGCATGGCGTTGGCCACTGCATGGCCCACCATTGCGCGCCGCCACATATGCCGCGTATCGAGTGTCGCGTCTTGCGGTTCGGCTCCAATGGCGGTGGGGTAAAATAGCAATTCTGCCCCCATCAACGCCATCGCGCGGGCGCATTCGGGGTACCATTGGTCCCAGCATATGCCGACGCCAATGCGCGTACCGAACACGTCCCACACCTTGAAACCACTGTTGCCGGGACGGAAATAGAATTTTTCCTGATAACCGGGGCCGTCAGGAATATGGCTTTTGCGATAAGTACCCAATATCGCGCCGTCCGCATCAATCATCGCCACAGTGTTGTAGAAATGCGCGCCATCGCGCTCAAAAAAGCTGGTGGGAATGGCAACGCCCAATTTCTTGGCCAGCTTTGCCATCGCCTGCACCGAAGGATGCTCCGCCGTCGGGCGGGCAAGGGCGAAATGGGCTTCTTCCTGTGTTTTGCAGAAATAGGGTCCGGAAAAAAGTTCAGGCGGCAGAATGATTTGCGCGCCTTGGGCGGTAGCTTGTTCGACCAAGTCCGAAACCGCGTCGATATTCTCGGCCTCTGTTCCGGACAAGGGCAATTGCAATGCGGCGACGGTGATGTTCTGGGTCATAGCCCGCCTATAGCCGCACGCCGAAACGCGCGGCAATCCCGATTGTGAGTAAATACAGAACAATAGTCAGCGCGATGCCCGTACCCATTGCCAACCAGAAATTCTGCCCAGCACGCAGCATCCACGGGATCAGCAGGAACATCGGCAGGCTGGGCAATACATACCAGAATGTCGCCTCGGCATGATCGGCAATCAGCTTGGCATCGGCGGTATCGCGCCAAAGCCAGATCATCGCCATCAACGAAATCAGCGGCAATGACGCGATTAATGCACCCAAAGCTGGGGCTTTACGTCCTAAAACGGCGATGATCGCAATGATGACCCCCGACAGGATTGCCCGGGTTACAAACGCCGCCGTCACGCGCTAATTTTCTTCCAAGGCGAAATCGACCGAGACCGATACTTCGTTGATGTCGGTGCCGATGCGAATGGGCGGTGCGGAGACAGCCTCGGGCGCGGCACCGGCTGCGGCATCGCCATAATAGGCCTGTGGCCCTCCGATGCCGCCACCATCACGGATCGTCAGCACGCGCACCACGCGCATATCGGCGGCCGCTGCATATGCCTCAGCCCGAGCCTTGGCTGCTTTGTAAGCGTTACCATAAGCAGATAGCTTGCCTTTTTCGGGGTCGGATTGCGATAATGTGGGGCCGTTCAGGATGTTGGCGCCTGCACCCGTGGCCGCACCAATGGCCTTACTGGCGTCGTCGACCTTGCGAACGCGAACGCGCACTTGGTTGGTTGCCTGATATTGGCCCTTCTTCGGTCCCCAATCGACCAAATTAATGCTGACCGATTGTGTCTGAATATCCTTTTCCGCGATCCCGTTGGTCTCCAGTGCGGCAACCAGTTTGTTCATCTTTTCGGCATTGGTCTTGGATGCATCAGGACCGGTTTTGCCAAAGGTTTCAATGCCTGCGCTAAACGTCGCCATATCGGGGCGTGTTTCGCTACGACCGGTTGCGCTGACGCTTAATAGCGTTTCGTCATCGTCCACACCGCGCGGATTAGGATGCCCATCGCGGCCGCCGCCGCAAGCCGAAAGGGTGAGTGATGCACCGATAAGGATCGCCGCGCGGTTCATGGGCGTTTCTTAAACAGCAGAGTCATCCGGTCGGATTCGCCAATTGCCTCATATTTGGCGCGATCGACGTCCTTCAGGCGCAGGGCAGGGGGCAAAGTCCAAACGCCGTCGGGCCAATTGGCAGTGTCTTTGGGATTGGCGTTGATTTCGCTTTTTTCAACCAGGTCGAACCCGTTCACCTCCATGAAGCGAATGATGTCGGCCTCACGCATATAGCCTTTGCTGCCGTCGGTGTAGCTATACGGAGCATTTGCCTTTGCCCGATGCTGTTCGATGCCGATCATGCCATCGGGCTTCAGCAAATCGCGCATCGCCTTTATCTCGGCATCGGCGATGTTCCAGTTCATCATATTGTGCATCATCCGCATCAGCAAAATGCGGTCGAACGTGCCTTTTGCTCCTTCGGGAATGTCGCTGAGCGAAAAAGCGTTGAAATCAGTCGCCGGTCGGCCAGATACCGCAGCTACGTCATTTGGAAATTTGGCGATGCCTTTGCCAATGCCTTCTTTTTGTGTGTCTGAAAAATGGGTTTTGGTGCCAAAATACAACCCGGTATATTTGCCCTTTTCATTCACATATCGGCCCAATATTCGCGATACCCATTCACCGCCGGGGGCATATTCACCAATGACATGATCGGGGTGCAAGCGGAAAAATTCGATGGTTTCGGCGGGGTGCCGATATTTGTCGCGCTTTGAATCCTCAACACGTGTTGGATCGGCCAATATGGCTGCAAGGCGGGCCTGATGTCCCTTATGCATCATGGCATGGGCGGCGTCATGCTTGTGTGCGGATTTGGCTTTGGGCTTGGCGGTAACGGCGGAAATCGACAGCGCGACTGCGATTGTTGATAGGGTGGCCTGGCGAACGAAACGCGACATGGGGGGAATCCTCTCTCAGAGTGTTGACGCTTTGCTATCACAGCATAGTGTCAGGCAAAAGGGACTTGCTGACTGGAACAATGAAAGCTGCCACCGCCGGTCAAGACGGCATTGGCGGGCAAACCAATAATGCGGCGGTCGGGGAACAACGGCTCCAGTGCCGACAGCGCGGCATCATCAAAGGTGCTGCCATAAATCGGTACGACCACTGCGCGATTGCCGATGTAGAAATTAACGTAAGTGGCAGGTACAACCACGCCATTTGCTTCATAGCGTCCGACAGAAGGCAGGGGGGTCACCTGCACGCCAAATGCCTCTGCACGGGCGCGGGCATCGGCATAAAGAGCGGCGTTAGGATCGTCCGCGCCGCTTGCGGTCGGGATCACCAGATGGTTGGGCCCCACAAAGCGCGCCAGATTGTCGACATGGCCATCTGTATGGTCATTCGCCATGCCATCGCCCAGCCATAACAGCCGGTCTATTCCCAGATCACGGCGCAGGCGTACCTCGATGGCGGGGCGGCCTAGATCCGGATTGCGATTGGGGTTCAGCAAGCAATCTTCGGTGGTTACGGCTAGTCCGGTTCCATCAACGTCAATCGACCCGCCTTCGAATATCCAGTCGCAGGTTTCGATCTTGAAATCCGCCGCTTTAGCCAATTCCGCGCCAATCGTCTGGTCACCGTTGAAATGATAGCGATCACCCCAGCCGTTAAAGCCGAAATTTCGGGCGATGCGGTCGGTTCCGTCGCTCGTGATGATGCAAGCGGTATCGCGCAACCACACGTCACCAATGCGGCGCTGTTCGACGATAACGCCATATTCTGTAAGGTCGCGGGCTACGGCAGCGGCTTCAGCAGTGCCTGCGATCAAATGCACGGACTCACCACGCCCGTCATCATGCACCGCATTGGCGAACGCCGCCATCTGCTTCTGCGCCTCCTTTAATGGAGCGCCCCATTCATCAGCATCGCTGGGAAAACCGATCCATACGCGTTCGTGCGGTGCCCATTCCGGGGGCATTTTGTAGGTCATGGAAAACTCCAGCGGCCTTGTTTTTATACAAGCGAATTATTCGACTTTCGCATCACCCCGCGTCAAGCACGGGGTGATGGAATTGCTTACTAAAAAGACCGCTTATTTGCCCATTCGGCTCTTGTCGCGGATCGCGCGGAATTCGTCGCCTTCGTTCCAATTGGGCCACGCTTCGGTCATCGCCAGCATCCGGCCGACACGATAGTATAGCCGCAAATCGGCCATTACGCCCGACCAGTCCCATGCCTCGTCAAATTCGTCTGACGGGGCGTGGTAGCGGTTTTCGGTGTAATTGGCGCTCGCTTTTTTACCGGCTTCAACGCCGCCATTGACCAAATCTTCGCCGCCTTCAAAATAAACCATCGGCACACCCAATTTGGCGAAACTGAAATGGTCTGACCGGTAATAATATCCCTTTTCCGGGGTTGGTTCGCGTTCAGGGGTGCGCCCTTCGGCTTTAGCAGCGGCGTTCAGATAACCATCGAGTTCGGATTTACCCAAGCCAACAACTGTCAGGTTTTTGGCCTTTCCGGTCATCGAGAACGCATCCATGTTGACGCCGCCGACGGTTTGGGAAAGTGGATAGACTGGATTTTGTGCGTAGAATTTCGAACCCAATAACCCTGATTCCTCTGCCGTTACCGCCAGAAAAATCAGGCTGCGGTCGGGTGCGCCTGCTTTGTCGTGCGCCTCGGCAAGGGCGACCAAGGCGGCGCTGCCGGTAGCGTTGTCGATGGCGCCGTTGCAGATGTCATCGCCGGTCTTGTCAGGCGTGCATTTGCCCAGATGGTCCCAATGGCCGGTGTAAAGCACATATTCGTCAGGGCGTTTTGCGCCTTTTAATATACCGACCACATTCTTGCTGTTTTTCTTGCTGATGGTGTTTTCAAAGGTCAGGCTGGCCTTCACGCCCATTGGGGCGGCCTTGAAACCCTTTATTTTGGCGGCGGCGGAAAGCTTGTCCAGATCCTGTCCATTCGCCGCTAAAATCTCTCGCGCGACTTCTTTTTGAATCCAGCCATTGCCTTTGGTTTGGTCTGCGCCGCCATTTTTGGATTGCGCCAAAAACTGCGGGCCGGTCCAGCTGCTGTTTACCACATTCCAGCCATAAGCGGCGGGGGCTTCATCGTGGATAATCAGGGCTGCCGCCGCACCCTGACGCGCGGCTTCCTCGTACTTATAAGTCCAGCGACCATAATAGGTCATGGCTTTCCCGCCAAAGGGGCCGTCCAAACCGGGCGTGTCGAAATCGGGATCGTTGACCAAAATGACGACGGTTTTGCCTTTTACGTCGACACCAGCGTAATCGTTCCAGCCTTTTTCCGGGGCGTTTATGCCATAGCCGACGAACACCATGTCGCTGTTGGCGATTTCGGTTTTGGCCTGTTCCTGATAGCTGCCGATAACGAAATCAGTGCCGTAGTTGAAACTTAGTCCGGGGCCGTCGGCCATGATGGTCAGCGGCGACACATTTTTTGCCATAATCTCAACCAGCGGCACATCCTGTGTCCAGCTGTCGCCATTACCGGGGGCTAAGCCTGCCGCTTTGAACTTCTCAATCAACAAAGCGACAGTTTTTTCCTCGCCCGCACTACCGGGGGCGCGGCCTTCAAAGGCATCAGAGGATAATGTGCGAGTAATGTCCTTCATGGTCGCTTCAGACAGTTCGCCGACTTTTACATCGGGTAGCGCGCCCGCATCCGGGCCATCGACTTTCTTGCACGCAGAAAGCGCAAGGCAGGACATTAAGGCGAGCGTCAGAACGCGCATGGGATTCTCCTCTTTGAAATATTATTACGCCTTATGGCGGAGGAGTGCGCGGCGCTCAAATAAAAAAGGCGACCCCACAGGGCCGCCTTTTCTCATATAGGATTCGGTTCGTTTAGAACTTGATGCCAACGCCGACGCCAGCGGCATTCAGATCGGTTCCGTTGACGAAGTAACGACGATATTCAACCTTACCGTAGAATTTGTCGTTAAATGCGTGCTGATACCCAACCGAAGCGTTCAATTCTTCGACATCCGCGACATCATAGCCCAGTCCAGCATACAGCTTGCCCTTTGCGCCAACTTTAGCACCGATGCGTCCGCCCAGGTTCAACAAGTCGGCACCGTCAAAATTGGTGTCGTATGATACTTCAGGTCCTACAAATGCGGTGTCGCCGAGATCAATGTCATAACCAGCAGCTAAGCCGCCGATGAAATCTTCTGATCCACCGGCCCAGCCGAGACCAGCGCGACCTTCGATGCGGCCTTCGCCAGCGGCGAAAGCGGGAGTTGCGGAGAGGGTGGCTGCTGCCAATGCAACAAGTACAATCTTTTTCATTATGTAAACAGTCCTTAAAACATCAATTCGCTCTCTTCTTTGAGAGAGTAGTGCTTAACTATTACCGAAATTCTTTCTGGCAAGTGAACAAAATCAATTGGATGGCAAAGATCAGTTTTGTGTGGCAAAAATGATACAGGCTCGTCGTCAACGCGATAGGCATTAAAAAAGGCGACCGAAGCCGCCTTTTATTTAGATATCTATTTGCGATTAGCGCGAATAGAATTCGACGACCAGATTGGGTTCCATTTTTACTGGATACGGTACTTCGTCCAGCTTTGGAATGCGAACAAAGGTGATTTTGTCGTTGCCGTCTGGGCTGACATAATCGGGTATGTCGCGTTCGGCGAGGCCTTGAGCTTCGGCAACCAGTGCCATTTCCTTGGCCTTGTTGCCCAGGCTGATGACGTCACCAACGCAAACCGAGCGGCTTGCGATGTTGCACTTCACGCCGTTGACGCGAATGTGGCCGTGGCTGACGATCTGGCGGGCCGCGAAAATAGTAGGGGCAAATTTGGCGCGATACACAACCATGTCCAGGCGCTGCTCCAACAGACCAATCAGGTTCTGCGAAGTATCGCCCTTCATTTTGTCAGCGAGCTGATACGCGCGTTTGAACTGCTTTTCAGTGATTTCGCCGTAATAACCCTTCAGCTTTTGCTTGGCGCGCAGTTGCAGACCGTAATCCGAAACTTTGCTCTTGCGACGCTGACCGTGCTGGCCGGGGCCATATTCACGTTTGTTGACGGGTGATTTGGGGCGGCCCCAAATGTTTTCGCCCATACGGCGATCAAGTTTATACTTCGAATTCAGGCGTTTCGACATGGGTCGATCCTTTCAATTTGCTAAATTATATGTCCCGGTCTCGCACCATCCGACCCATTATGTCGAATGCGGCTACTGCTTCACCGGGGTGCAGAGCCAATTACGAAGGCGGGCCTATGGCGGGGTGCCACGCGATTGTCAAGGTTTTGCGCTGCGCTTTGCATGCCGCCCGGCAAAGGCGCTTAATACGCCGCGCAATGTGCGCACCTCCAACGAATTCCAACCGGGTTTGGTCAATAGGTTGCGCAGGGTCAACCGGGTCACATCGGCGCGTTCGGGTGGATAGAAAAAACCTTGTTCATCGAGCAGCGTAAACATGTGCCCGATCATGCCATCCAATTCGCCTTGCGGTGCCGGGGGATCAAGATCGATGCGCGGCGGGCTGGCCAGTTGCTGATGCTTTGACCATTCATACGCGCACAAGATGACAGCTTGGGCCAAATTCAGCGAGCCAAATTCGGGATTGATCGGAACAGTTATAATCTGCCGGGCATGGGCGACTTCCTCTGTCTCAAGCCCGGATCGTTCGGCCCCAAACAGAATCGCGCTGCGCACCGGGGCAGCAACGATATCGGCTGCCGCCTCTGCCGGGTTGACAACCGGTTTGGTAACACCGCGCCGCCGCACGGTGGTCGCGTAAACATGCGGAATATCCGCCACTGCCTCGGCCAAAGTTTCAAACACCGTGGCGTTGGCCAACACACTATCCGCACCAGATGCCGCAGGGCCCGCATTGGGATTGGGCCAGCCATCGCGCGGTGCAACCAATCGCATTTCGGTAAGGCCAAAGTTCAGCATGGCGCGGGCAGCCTTGCCGATGTTTTCGCCCAGTTGCGGGCGGACGAGGATGATGATGGGAGGAAAAGTCACTTTTTTGAAGCGTCGCTTACTGCCCCGGCAATTTCCTCAAAATCCTTGGCCTCGGCAAATTCTTTATAGACGCTGGCGAAGCGGATATAGGCGACGGTATCAAGGGCCTTCAGTCCCTCCATGACAAATTCGCCAATACGGGCGGATTCGATCTCGCTTTCGCCCAAAGTTTCCAGACGGCGCTGGATACCCGTCACCAGCTTCTCGATGCCCACCGCATCAATGGGCCGTTTTCGACAGGCAATGGCAACCGAACGTTCCAGTTTTTCGCGTTCAAAAGGCTCGCGTCGTCCTTCGCTTTTCAGCACTGATAATTCGCGTAACTGGATCCGTTCAAAAGTGGTGAAGCGCGCGCCACAGCCTTCGCACTGCCGACGGCGACGGATGGCGGCACCATCCTCGGTCGGGCGCGAGTCTTTGACTTGGCTGTCTTCATGTCCGCAAAATGGGCATCGCATGGATCAGGGTTTTTCCAGTTTATCGGTGTTTTTCTTTTTGGTCATGTGGCGATAGGCGACAACCCCTGCGCCCAGAACCGCGCCGGTTGCAATGCCTACTGGTAGCAAAATACTGGCAGCGGCACCAATGGCAGCACCGCCAGCCACTTTTTTGGCGCTATCTTTGTCGGCCAAATGCTTGCCGCTGTGAAAGGCGTCTTTCGTAGCGCCCCACAGTTCATCGGCGGCTTCACCGACATAATGCTTGGCTTGCGACGAAAAGCTCTCTTCGGCCAATTTTTCTGGGGTTTTCGCTCCGCATTTCGGGCAAAACTTCATACCTTCAGATATTTCAGTGGGGCACTCGTTACACAATTGGGACATTATGCGTCTCCCTTCTGTGTATTAGATGAGTAATGCACCCGCAGAAATCAAGAGGGATAAATCGGGAAGCGTGCGCACAATGCTTCGGCTTCGTCGCGAACACGGGCTTCGATCTGGCCATCGCCTTCCGCCCCATTTTTGCGCAGGCCTTCGACAACGTCGGCAATCATCCGGCCGATTTGGTGAAATTCAGCGGTGCCAAAGCCGCGCGTAGTGCCAGCGGGCGTTCCAAGACGGATGCCCGAAGTTAGCAAGGCTTTCTCGGTATCAAACGGAATATTATTTTTGTTGCAGGTAATCGACGCGCGGTCGAGTGCGATTTCGGCATGCTTACCCTTGGCTTGTTTGGGGCGCAGATCGACCAGCATCAAATGGTTATCGGTGCCGCCTGAGACAATATCGAGGCCCTGTTCCTGCAACGAAGCAGCCAGCGCCTTGGCATTGTCAATGACCGATTGGGCATAAAGTTTAAATTCCGGCTTCATCGCATCGGCAAAGCACACCGCCTTGCCCGCAATCACATGCATCAATGGCCCGCCCTGAAGCCCGGGGAATACAGCCGTGTTGAGCTTTTTCGACAAAGCCTCGTCATTGGTTAGGATGACGCCTGAACGCGGGCCGCGCAACGATTTGTGCGTTGTGGTCGTCGTGACATGCGCATGCGGAACCGGGCTTGGGTGAACGCCACCAGCGACAAGGCCCGATATATGCGACATATCGACCATCAGGATCGCGCCAATCTCATCGGCGATTTCACGAAAACGGGCCCAGTCCCAGAACCGCGAATAGGCGGTGCCACCAGCGACAATCAGCTTGGGACGATTTTCGCGCGCGATTCGGGCGACTTCGTCCATATCGATCAACTGGTCGTCCTCACGCACACCATAAGCGATCGGGTTAAACCATTTGCCCGACATGTTCATCGGGTGACCATGCGTTAAATGCCCGCCAGAATTGAGGTCCAGCCCCATGAAGGTGTCGCCGGGTTCTAGCAGCGCAAGGAACACCGCCTGGTTCATCTGGCTGCCCGAATTGGGCTGAACATTGGCAAATTGGGCACCAAACAATTTCTTGGCGCGTTCGATGGCGATGGTTTCAATCTCATCGACATATTCGCAGCCACCATAATAGCGGCGACCGGGATAGCCTTCCGCATATTTGTTGGTCAGAATTGATCCCTGCGCCTCGAGTACCGCGCGCGACGTGATGTTTTCCGAGGCAATCAGTTCGATTTTATCCTGTTGCCGACCCAATTCCTTGCCTATCCAACCCGCAATCTCCGGGTCGCGCTCGGCTAGGCTTTGCGTGAAAAATCCTTCGGTTGCGTGGGTTTGTGGCGCGGTCATGCCGGGTCCTTTGTAAAATCGGGATTGGAGAGTTTATCGACACGGCGCGCATGGCGATCACCGCCAAAATCCGTGGTCAAAAATGTATCGAGACAAGCCTTTGCCATGTCGATGCCGGTTAGCCGCGCACCCATGGCGATAACATTGGCATCATTATGTTCGCGCGATAACTTGGCGGACAAGGGTTCCGAAATAAGCGCGCATCGGCACGCAGCGTTGCGGTTGACCGCGATAGAAATGCCAATGCCCGAACCACACAAGGCAACACCGCGTTCCGCAGTGCCATTTGCCACGGCATTGGCCAGTTTGTAGCCATAATCGGGATAATCGACCGAAGTGGTATCATGCGGGCCAAGATCGGTGACATCATGGCCGCCTTCTTTCAAAAAGGCGACAAGCGCAGCTTTTAACTCAATCGCGGCATGATCGGAAGCAATGGCAATGCGCATGTCGCGGGGTCCCTTTCCGGGCCTGTAGGCCTAGCGATTCGACCGAGTGAATCAGAATGCGCGCTCCTTAAGCGAGCGATGCGCAAAAGACCATGGCGAATTGACGCGGCTTGCGCATGCCATCCACAGCTTTTATGCCACCGTGATGACATCGGCAATTTTATCCATCGGCATGATCGCGGGCTTCGCGCTTTTATGGGGCGCATGGGCACTGTGGAGGCGTGACGGCCTGGGCCAGAAAGTCTGGCTGATGATCGCGGCTGCGTTGGTGATGTTCGCCAATGTCGCCATCTGGACAGTGCCAGACAGCGCGGGAAATACCCTGACAAAGGCGCGCACGCGCTAAATCACTTAATCGGGCAGGCTGGGTCCAACCGCATATCAAGATAATTGTCCACCGATCCCATCAGCATATCCATTTCCTGTTCGTAGAAATGGTTGGCGCGCGGAATTTCATCGTGATGGACGGTGATATGGCGCTGTGTGCGCAATTTATCGACCAGCTTTTGCACGGCATTGGGGCTGACCACTTCGTCACCCGCACCATGGATGATGATACCGGATGAAGGGCAGGGGGCAAGGAAGCTGAAATCATACATATTCGCTGGAGGCGAAACAGAAATAAACCCGCGAATTTCGGGGCGACGCATTAACAATTGCATGCCAATCCAGGCACCAAAGCTGAATCCGGCGATCCATGTCGTCTGCGCTTCCGGGTGAAACGCTTGCACCCAATCCAGTACAGCGGCTGCATCGGATAATTCACCGATTCCATTGTCGAACTCACCCTCGCTACGGCCAACGCCGCGAAAGTTGAATCGAATGGTCGCGAACCCACGAGCAACAAAGGTTTTGTACATCGCCTGTGTAATCCGGTCGTTCATCGTACCACCTGCTTGCGGATGCGGATGCAGGATCATAGCCACTGGCGCGCGCGGGCGTGGCGGCGGAGAAAAGCGGGCTTCGATGCGGCCTTCGGGACCGGGGATGGCAATTGCTGGCATATTTAATTTTCAATCGTGACGAAGTTGGGTGCTGCACAGGCTATGCAGCGATCAACGGGCTATATAGAAGCGAAAGCGATTTTCGCAACTGTCATGGATGTAAACGCCACAAATGAAGGCAGAAAGACTTTATCTAGACCACGCCGCAACCACACCGGTTGTGCCTGCCGCACGCGCGGCAATGGCCGAGGCGCTGGCGCATTGGGCGAATCCATCTTCGCCGCATAGTGACGGGCGCAAATCACGGGCCGCATTGGAGATGGCGCGCGATACGCTAAAGTCGGCGCTGAATTGGGATGGTGAGGTGTTGTTCACCAGTGGGGCCAGCGAAGCAATTGGGATGGCACTATCGGGCTTTGATGCGGTGGCCAGCGCGGTAGAACATGACGCGGTCTTGAATGCTGTGGGGGCTGAGGCTCGGCTTGACGTTGATGCGAATGGCATCGTGCAATTGGGACAAATCGCCAAGGGGCGGCGCTATGCGATTCAGCATGTGAACAACGAAACCGGCGTTGTGCAACCTATGAGCTGAATTGGGTGCAGAGATTCGCGCAGGTGGCGGGTTGCTGTTCGCAGATTGCTCGCAAAGTGCTGGAAAGCTCTCTTTGCCTGATGCGGATATGATCGCGATTTCCGCGCATAAATTTGGCGGACCACCGGGGATCGGTGCGCTGCTGCTGCATGATCTGGCGCTTTTGCGACCAACGGGCGGGCAGGAACAGGGCTATCGGCGGGGAACGGAGAATTTGCCTGCGGTTGCCGGATTGGCGGCGGCGTTGACGGGTGGCTATGCTTGGCTAGAGGCGGCGGCAATACTGCGCACAAAATTGGATGCTGCAATTGTTCAAGCAGGCGGGCAGGTTGTCGCGGCGGCTAGCCAGCGTCTTGCCACCATCGCCAGTTACCGCATGCCGGGGGTATCGGCGTCGAGCCAGCTGATCGGTTTTGACATGGCCGGAATATCGGTATCGGCGGGCAGTGCCTGTTCGTCAGGGACCCTGAAAACCAGCCATGTTTTGGGCGCGATGGGTTGGGATGCGCAGGCTGCGTCTGAAGTCGTGCGGGTCAGTTTCGGTCCTGAAACCAGCGCGGCGGATATTGACCGGTTCGTAGCCACTTGGATGACCATTAAAGATCGCGCGCTGAAGGCATGAACGACCCCATCTACCTCGATTATCAGGCGACAACGCCGCTTGCTCCGGAAGCTTATGCGGCGATGGAGCCTTGGCTGAAAACCAATTTCTGGAACCCGCACAGTGCGCATGTCGGCGGGCGCAAGGCAGCAGCGGCGGTTGAAGTGGCGCGTGAGCAGGTGGCGGCTTTGTTGCCAGCGGGCGGACGGGTGATTTTTACCAGCGGCGCGACCGAGGCGATCAATTTGGCGATAAAAGGCTCTGGGTTGCCGGTGTCGGCGCTGGCGACCGAGCATGCAGCGGTGCTGGATTGCGTGGAGTTTTTGGGTGGGGATGTTTTTCCGGTTGGTGCTGATGGCATGAGTTCCCCTCTCCCCTTCAGGGGAGAGGTAGCGAGACTTAGCGCCGATAGGCGCTTAGTCGCAGCGGTGAGGGGCCTTGCAGCGCAGAGTGTTTCCGACAGCCCCCCCTCCCAACCCTCCCCCCTAAAGGGGAGAGGGCTTTTTGCCGCTATGCTCATCAATAATGAAATCGGCACAATCCAACCCATCGCCGAAATAGCCGAGCCCATTCACGCAAACGGCGGCCTCCTGCTCTGCGACGCCGTCCAAGCCTTTGGCCGCACTCCCATTCCCATCGGCCCTGACCTCATCGCCATTTCCGCCCACAAAATCCACGGCCCCAAAGGCATCGGCGCATTGTGGGTGCGCGACGGCGTTGCGCTCGCCCCACTGATCCACGGCGGCGGGCAAGAACAAGGGCTGCGTAGCGGCACACTATCACCCGCGTTATGCGCAGGCTTTGGCGCAGCGGCGCAGTTAGCGGCGCACAGGATGGAGGCTGACGCCGCCCATGTCGAAACCCTGTGGAACCGGGCAACCGAACTCTTCGCCGACTGGACCATCAACGGCTCCATGACGCACCGCTATAAAGGCAATCTCAACATCCGCCGCGATGGCCTCGACGTCGCGCGCCTGATGTCGGAATGCCGCGAAGTGATGTTCTCTGCTGGAAGCGCTTGCGCCAGCGGCTCTGGCCGCCCCAGCCATGTGCTGCGCGCCATTGGCCTCTCCGACGCCCAAGCGAAAACCTCTATCCGCCTTGGATGGGGACGCTATACCACGCTCGAAGAAATCGAACGCGCGTCGGAATTGATCAACGCGGCGGCGGAAAGGCAGTTGGCTTGAAAATCCATTTCATCAGCCCTGATGGCGAAACCACGCAGACAGTGGAGGCCAAAACGGGCGATAGTTTGCTCGAAGTCGCGCAAAACGCGGGGCAGCCGTTGGAAGGCACCTGCGAAGGGCAAATGGCCTGTTCCACCTGTCATGTGATTATTGGCAAAGACTGGTTCGACAAACTGCCCCCTGCCAGCAGCGACGAAGAAGACATGCTCGATTTCGCCAGCGGTGCCCGACGGACGAGCCGCCTTTCGTGCCAGATCGATCTGACCGCCGAGCTGGATGGACTGGTAGTACACATCCCGTCGGAGAGCAGGAATATGCAGGGGGTTTGAAATTATATCAGGCCTCAAAAACAGCCTGGGCTAAATTATTGCGAGAATTTAAAATTTTGCTCGGGCATCCTGAGCAGGAATGCTGATCTGCGAAAAGCAAATTGTGATTCGACGGCTCTTCTAGAATGTTGATAGTATCGCAGCTCGGGCATAAATGCATATACCGCCGAATTATCTTCAAAAGATTTTATTGGAATCACCTTCCAAAGTAAGTAGAATAGAAAAAACAATTTTTTTCAGTATATTTTTTAAATGCCAATCTGAATTGGCGTCATCTAAAGACTGAAGTGGAATAAATTTAAATTCATCATAAGATATACATAAAAAATTACTACTATTATTAATTGCTAATCGTTCAATACTAACTTTTTGAGCAGTTTTTCCGGCGCCTCTTGGAGCAAAAACCATACTCGTCTTCGGCTTTTTTGGATCACCAATTAAGCTCGTAAAATAGGGCGGAGGTACAAAATACTGTTGGAGATCGTCTTCTCTGTCAGCATTAGTTTCCTCAAAGGGATTTGATACGAACCCCACTGAGTTCAAAAATTTGCTCGAAGCCAATTTCCCCCTCCTTGATACTTATTATTTAGGTAGACATATAAGGGAAAAATTTATCGTTCAACCAACATTTTTGACGCCGAATGATAGCGATGGGCAAATCGCTTAGTCGCTTCACTTCCCATTCACGAAATAACGTCGTATATAGGGTGTGTCCGGTTCGCCGGACTATGGTGATAAACAGCGATGTGTAATAGATGCAGCGGACCCGGGGGCGGTACCCGGCAGCTCCACCACATCCCCCGATTTCTTTTCAAAAGATCGAAATCAGGGGTTTTGACGGGGCTGAACTAGGATCGACGTGTGTTCAAAAGCATTGATTTTGCCCGGCATGAATAAGCCGTGAAATGGTTCACAACCAATAGGTGCAAACGATAACGAAGCACTTGCTCTCGCAGCATAATCCAAGGGCCTCACGGTCCTAGATTATCTAAAAGAACGCGGCTGGACTGGCCGGGCAACAGAATAGTTACGGCGGCCCGGGGGTGCCGAGCAACAGAAACCCCCATCAATAGCGTGAGCCGAGCAACAGAATCCCGGGACCTTTCCTGATTTTGTTGAATATGCTCCGCTGCTCCAAATCGGACTGCTGTTCCCACATCCGTGCGCGGCGCAAATTTTTTGCAAAAAAGCCGAGCAGAAAAGAAGATGCATAAAGAGGGTGTGCTTGTGCACCTCTCGCTCTGTTTCGCTTTAAGGCGTTTATGAAACGGAGGCCCTCTTTAGGGGCGGCCAGCGAGCGAAAATCACTTTTGCACCACGACGCCGTCCAAGCAATTTGACACCCGACGCCGCGTCCGCCACATGCGGTTTAATCATGTAATTAAACAGGAATCGACCCCATGGCTCTCCCCGCAATTTTCGACACGCTCCGTTTGCCAATCATTGGATCGCCGCTGTTCATCATTTCGGGGCCGGAACTGGTGATTGCCCAATGCAAGGCGGGTGTGGTCGGATCTTTCCCGGCGCTGAACGCTCGTCCGGCGAGCCAGCTTGACGAATGGCTGCACCAAATCACCGAAGAACTTGCCGCGCATAATCGCGACAATCCGGATCGCCCCGCCGCACCTTATGCGGTCAACCAGATCGTGCACAAATCGAACAACCGGTTGGAAGAGGACATCGCGACCTGCGCCAAATGGCAGGTACCGTTGACGATTACGTCGCTAGGTGCGCGAGAAGAACTGAACAAAGCGGTGCATAATTGGGGCGGGATTGTGTTGCATGATGTGATTGATGATCGCTATGCGCGCAAGGCAATTGAAAAAGGTGCCGATGGCCTGATCCCCGTCGCGGCTGGCGCAGGCGGCCATGCAGGCGTGACGTCTCCTTTCGCCTTGATGCAGGAAATTCGCGAATGGTTTGACGGGCCGGTTGCGTTGTCGGGCGCGATTGCCCATGGCCGCGCGGTGTTGGCGGCGCAAGCCATGGGTGCCGACTTTGCTTATATTGGCTCTGCTTTTATCGCCACCACAGAGGCGCGCGCTGTTGACGGCTATAAGGCAAATATCGTCGAAGCCCGCGCCGCTGACATCGTCTATTCCAATCTGTTCACCGGCGTTCACGGCAATTACCTGCGTCAGTCGATTGTGAATGCGGGGATGGATCCCGACAATCTGCCCGAGGGTGATTACAGCACCATGGATTTTGGATCGGGTGGCAATACCGAAGCAAAGGCATGGAAGGATATTTGGGGTTCGGGGCAGGGCATTGGTGCTGTGAAAACTGTACAGCCAGTGGCGGCGATGGTGGACCGTCTGGCGTCTGAATACCACGCGGCTAAATCGGCGCTGGACGCAGCGTATCGGACCGCCAAATGATGCTGAAAATTGTGGAATTTCGAGACGAACTCGCACCTTTGTTCCATGACATCAATGCCGAATGGATCAACGCAATGTTCGTCATGGAAGATGTAGACAAATATGTCCTGCAAAATCCGCGAAAGGCGATCATTGCGGAAGGTGGCGATATTCTGTTTGTTGAATTGGAAGGCACAGGTATCGTCGGTGCAGGTGCGCTGAAATGGTCCGAACCAGGGCAATTGGAATTGACGAAAATGGGCGTAAAGGCGGGCCTTCGCGGGTTAAAGGCTGGCGAATTTTTGCTCGCCGCGCTGATCGAACGTGCAATGGAAATGAAACCAGACCGACTGTTCCTGCTGACCAACAAAGCGTGCGAGGCGGCTATCCATCTTTATGAAAAGGCGGGATTCGAACATGATGCTGCGCTGTTGGCTGCGGCGCAGCATCATTATGTTCGTTGTAACGTGGCGATGACCTATCGTCAGGATTGAACAGATTTAGGCGGCCTTTTCAAATGCCGCGCTGATCCGCAATTTAACTTCGTCGCCCACAAAAGGAATGTTCTTATTCATTCCCCAGTCGCTGCGCTTAATTGTTGTAATAGCATGGAAACCGACGGTTGATTTTTTGCTATAGGGATTGGTTCCTGCGCCATCAAAGGCGGTTTCCAATTCCACGGGTTTGCTAACGCCAAGCATCGTCAAATCGCCTTTGATCACGGCTTTAGTGCCAGTCACGGTGACGCTGGTCGAAACAAAGCGTGCGGTGGCAAACAGTTCAAGGTTAAAAAAGTCGGCCTTTTTCAAATGTTCGGTCAAACCGGCGCTGGAGGTAGCGACCGATGCGATGGGGATTTCAATATCGACTTTGGCTGCCGACGGATTGGCGGGATCGAGGTTCAGTGTGCCGGTAATGTCGCCGAACAGGCCGAAATAATCGTTGAAACCGAAATGGTTGACCTGCCAGTTCACCTGTGTGTGCGACTTGTCGAGGGTATAGGTGCCTGCGGTTACGCGGGCAACATCGGCGGTGCCGGGGGCTTGCGGCGCAGGGCTTTGTTGCGCCAGCAAAGGCGCGGCAACCATTAAGGGAAGGGCAAGAAGAAGGGATTTGTTCATGGCATTGGCTCCATAGAGAAGGGGACGTTGCTATTATCTGCGCAACGTCCCCTTTGAAGTCAATCACCTTAAGCAGCGATGAACTATTTAGTTCATGGCTTAGTTCTTCGCTTTGTCGACCAGCTTGTTTTTGGCGATCCACGGCATCATGGCGCGCAGTTCGGAACCGACCTGTTCGATTTGATGGGCAGCGGCGGCTTTGCGACTTGCCTTCAATTCAGGTTGGCCGGCGCGGTTATCGAGCACGAAATCCTTGACGAAGCGGCCCGATTGTATGTCGGCGAGCACACGTTTCATTTCCGCCTTGGTTTCGTCCGTAATGATGCGCGGTCCGGTTTTGATGTCGCCATATTCTGCGGTGTTCGAGATCGAATAGCGCATATTGGCGATGCCGCCTTCATACAGCAGATCGACAATCAGCTTCGTTTCGTGCAGGCATTCAAAATACGCCATTTCTGGAGCATAGCCCGCCTCGACCAAGGTTTCAAAACCGGCCTGGATCAGGTGGGTCACGCCGCCGCAGAGCACGGCCTGTTCGCCGAACAGATCGGTTTCGCATTCTTCACGGAAATTGGTTTCAATGATGCCGCTGCGTCCACCACCAACGGCGCTGGCATAAGCAAGGCCTACGTCATGGGCATTGCCGCTCTTGTCCTGATGGACCGCGATGAGGCACGGTACACCGCCGCCTTTTTGATATTCGCTGCGGACTGTGTGGCCTGGGCCTTTGGGGGCGATCATGATCACGTCGAGGTCAGCACGCGGTTCGATCAGGCCAAAATGCACGTTCAAACCATGGGCGAAGGCAAGCGCCGCGCCAGGCTTCATATTTTCGTGATAGTCGTCCGCATAGATCGCGGCCTGATGTTCGTCAGGCGCAAGAATCATTACAACATCGGCCCATGCAGCAGCGTCTGCATTCGCCATGACCTTAAAGCCAGCGCCTTCGGCCTTCGCCGCAGTGGCTGAACCAGCGCGCAGAGCAATGGCAACGTCTTTGACGCCGCTGTCACGCAGATTTTGTGCATGGGCGTGGCCCTGGCTACCGTATCCCACGATGGCGACCTTTTTGTCTTTGATCAGGCCAAGGTCACAATCGGCGTCGTAATAAACTTTCATGGTAATTGCTTTCCCTCAATATGTCGTCATCCCGAACTCGTTTTGGGATAACGCGTTGACAGTCTGTTATGCTGAAACAAGTTCAGCATGACGAAATTTGTGTGCTCTAATCCTAACTCGCTCCAGCGCCGCGCATGAGCCCGACGATCCCGGTGCGACCAACCTCCACCAATCCCAGTTCACGCATCAACTGAATGAAGGTGTCGATCTTGTCGGGGCCGCCGGTTATTTCAAAGATGAAGCTGGATACCGTCGCATCAATCACGCGGGCGCGATAAATATCGGCAAGGCGCATCGCTTCGACGCGTTTGTCGCCGGTGCCGCTGACTTTCACCAGCGCCAGCTCGCGTTCGACATGCGGGCCAGCATCGGTCAGGTCGGTGACTTTGTGCACCGGGACTAGCCGCTCGCATTGTGCAATAATCTGGTCAATCACTTCGGGCGGGCCGTTGGTGACGATAGTAATGCGGCTGACTTTATGGTCTTCGGTGATGTCAGCCACGGTCAGGCTGTCGATATTATACCCGCGTGACGTAAACATACCCGCGATCCGTGCCAGCGTTCCAGCTTCGTTGTCGACAGTAAGCGTCAGCACATGCCGTTCGGCGATTTCTTGTTTAATATGCATGGATTCAGACCAGTGCTTTTGCTTCATCGTCCATAGTTCCCGACACTTCGTCGCTATGGAGGATCATTTCGGTATGGGCGGCACCCGACGGGATCATCGGGAAACAATTGGCTTCTTTCGATACACGGCAATCGAACATCACCGGGCCATCATAAGCCAACATTTCCGCTATCGCGTCGTCCAGCTTTGCCGGATCATTGCAACGAATGCCTTTCCAGCCATAAGCCTCGGCAAGCGCGACGAAATCGGGCAAACTGTCCGAATAGCTGTTCGAATACCGGCTTTCATAGGTCAATTGCTGCCATTGGCGCACCATGCCCATCCATTCGTTGTTGAGGATGAACACCTTCACCGGCAGGCGATATTGCGTAGCGGTGCCCATTTCCTGAATGTTCATTTGGATTGAGGCTTCACCAGCGATGTCGATCACCAAAGCGTCAGGATGCGCCATTTGCGCACCGATGGCGGCGGGCAGGCCATAACCCATGGTGCCAAGACCGCCGCTGGTTAGCCACTTGTTCGGGCCTTCAAAATGGAAATGCTGGGCGGCCCACATCTGATGTTGGCCCACTTCGGTGGTAATGATCGGGCTTTTATCTTTGGTCAGCTGATACAATCGTTCAATCGCATATTGCGGCATTATTTCGGTTTGGCTCGCCGGATAGTTGAGAGACCCAACCGAGCGCCATCCTTTGATTCGCGACCACCATTCGGTCAGGTTTGCGGATTGCAATTTGCGGCTGTTCCAGATGCTGATCATCTGGCGGATCGCTTTGCCAACATCGGCAACAATGGGCACGTCAACGCGGACAGTTTTGTTAATCGAACTGCGATCAATGTCGATATGCACTTTGATGCTATCGGGCGAAAATGCATCCAAACGGCCTGTAACACGATCATCAAAACGCGCGCCGAGGCACAGCATGACATCGCATTGGTTCATCGCCATATTGGCTTCATAGGTACCGTGCATGCCCAGCATACCCAGCCATTTGTCATCGCTGGCAGGAAAAGCGCCCAATCCCATCAAAGTTGAAGTAACGGGCGCACCGCTTAAGGCCGCCAGTTCGCGCAAGGCAGCACTGGCATCGGGGCCAGCATTAATAATGCCGCCGCCGGTATAAAGGATGGGCGATTTTGCGCCTGCCAGCAATTCAACGACTTTGGTGATCGCGGCAAAATCTGCATCGCCCGCAGGTTTGTAACGATCGTCGGCTTTTGGGGCATGTCGATCGTAAGCAGCGGTAGCCACCTGAACATTTTTGGGAATGTCTATCACCACCGGGCCGGGCCGACCCTGTGTGGCGATATGAAAGGCTTCGGCAACCGTTGCGGCGAGCTGCGATGGGTCCTTCACCAAATAATTATGCTTTGTGCAATGCCGGGTGATGCCGATCGTGTCAGCTTCCTGAAACGCATCCGATCCGATCAAATTGGTCGCAACTTGGCCGGTGATGACGACCAGCGGAATCGAATCCAAAAATGCATCGGCAATGCCGGTAACAGCATTGGTTGCGCCGGGACCGGAGGTCACCAAAACGACGCCCGGTTTGCCAGTGGAGCGCGCATAACCCTCGGCCGCATGCGCGGCTCCGGCTTCGTGGCGGACCAAAACATGGCGGATTTTTGGATGTTGAAACAGAGCATCATAGATCGGTAAAACGGCACCGCCCGGATAACCGAACACGGTATCCACACCTTGCGCCAACAAGGATTCGATCAAAATTTCTGCGCCGGATTTTTCGGCCACGTTGGTTTCCAGTCTTTAGGTCAATCGGGTTCGCCAGCTTCGTCGCGACACGCTTTGCTGCGCTGCAACAGGAATGGCAAGAGTGGGCTCGTTAGTGGTTACAAAATGGCTTGTCAATCACAATATACGTAATAATCTTTCAATATTACCAAATTCGGCAACATTTAATTTGTCGGTCCAGCGTGGCCAATCAGTGGGGGATTGGTTGCGGAACCAGGTGTATTGCCGTTTTGCATATTGCCGTGTGGCAGCTTGTCCCCGCTGGATCGCTTCGTCACGGCTCAGGGTGCCGCCGAGCATCGCGGCAATTTCTGGGACGCCAATCGCACGCATTACCGGTGCATCGGCGGGGATAGAGGCGGCCAGCAGGGCTTGCACTTCTTCCACCGCACCGGTTTTCATCATCGCTAAAAAGCGAGTATCGCATCGGGCATGCAGCCATTCGCGCGGGGGTAAGAGGATCAGGGGGTGCAAGCTAATATCAGGCCTGATTCCGCCAGTCTTGCTTTCGCGCCATCGGGCAATGCTGCGATGCGTAGACCGGATCACTTCCAGCGCGCGTTTGATACGGTTGTCGTCATTGGGGGATAGATGTGCGGCCATGAAGGGATCTTCTTCCGCCAACGCGGTATAGGCTTCACCGGTCGCCAATTGGCGGACTGTTGCCCGAACATGAGTGTCGATTTCTGGAATGGGGGCGATACCGTCGAGTAAGGTTCGCATATACAGTCCGGTACCGCCCACAAGGATTGGCAGGCGGCCCAATTCGTGCGATTTTGCAATCTCGATTTTGGCATCGGCGGCCCAGGATGCCGCCGAACACGTTGCGTTGCCTGACAAATATCCAAAAAGCCGATGCGGTGCGGACGCCATTTCAGCGAGGGTGGGCTGCGCGCTCAATACCGGCAAATGCGTATAAACCTGCGCGCTATCGGCGTTAATAATGGTCGCCGGACAGCGTTCGGCCAACCATAATGCCAATGCGGTCTTGCCGCTAGCAGTCGGACCGGCAATAAGCGCGACCGGTTTCTTCCCAACAGGATTCGTCATGTCCCCAGAATCATTCCCAAATGTTGCGACACTGATAGCAGCAGAAAATCCTTTGGGCGGATTGTTTTCCGAAAGCATGGATCGTTTACACGCGGCTGGATTGGAAGCCGTATCGGGGAACTGGCTCACACCTGAAACCGTCTGCGACATCCTGTTCACAGGCGATCTGGAAACCGCGCGCTCTGCTCTGCGCGATCTTGAAGGGCAGATCGATATTGCCGTGCAGCCGGTGGCCGATCGGCGCAAAATGTTGCTGGTGTCCGATATGGATTCCACCATGATTACCGTCGAATGCATTGACGAACTGGCCGATTATGCCGGAATTAAGGCGCAGATTGCCGAAATTACCGAACGTGCGATGCAAGGCGAACTGGATTTTACCGAAGCGTTGCGTGCTCGCGTGGCTTTACTTGCGGGCTTAGATGAAACGGTGATTGAAACCTGCCTTGCCGACCGGGTACGTATGATGCCGGGTGCGGACACATTGGTCGGTACGATGCGCGGCTGGGGCGCGCACTGTCTTTTGGTATCAGGCGGATTTACGCGCTTTGCCGATCCTGTCGCCGCGCGGATCGGCTTTGCCGATGCAAAGGCCAATGTGCTGGAAATTGCGCATGGAAAATTATCCGGCAATGTCGTCGGCGATATTGTTGATGCAGATGCAAAAAAGGCGGCGCTTTTGATTGAGCAAAGCAGGCTGGGACTTTCCAGCGCCCAAACCCTCGCAGTTGGGGATGGCGCTAACGACATTCCCATGATTGCGGCCGCAGGGTTTGGCGTTGCCTATCATGCCAAGCCCAAAGCAGAACAGGCCGCGCATTTTTCGGTGCGGCACAGCGATTTGACGGCACTGCTATATGCACAGGGTGTTGCACAAACCGAATGGATTGCTATCGAAAATTAGAATTTGCCCGCTTCATGGCGTTTTGACAGGAGGAATTAATGAACCCACGTGCAATGGTACAAACAATGATCTCTCTGGCTTCGGCCTCGCTTGGTCTGGTGGCCGCATTGGCCTGGAATGACGCGATCAAGGCGCTTTTGGCTGAATTGCATTTGGGCGATAACCTGGCGGGGCTGTTCGCTTATGCTATAGTGGCGACGGTGTTTGCGGTCGTCGTACTCGTATATTTGGGCAAATTGGCATCGCGGGTTGGCGGACAGGCAACCTTTGAGCGCGAAGCTGAAGGCTGAATGAATTAGCCCTCCCACCGATGAAGTGGGAGGGCGCTTTCTTATTCGCTTAAGTCCATACGTTGGATTTTGGGAACGGCGGACCGCTGACGAATGCGTGTGCCGGTGTTATCGTAAACCCAGTCAGCGGTCAGGGAATAGCGTTCGACCGCGTAAAAACCGGGATCTGTGTCGTTCTTTGCTTTCGCGGGCGTGTAAATCCGGCTTTTCAGCGACTTTAAGACGGGTGCAACCCAATCGGTTGAACCTTCGCTGCGCAGAACTTCGACATCTTCGACCCGGCCTTCGGAATTGATCCAAAAACCAAGATCGACCCAGCGGTCTTCGACCACGGCGGTATTGACGCGGTTCAAATCGCTGCCGCCTGCGGCCATGCGGGTGGCTTTGATGTCGCCGTTGTTTTCAATGGGATTGGCGGAAATCAGCATGGGGCGTTCCGCACCAAAACCCATCGCAACATAGCGTTTGATCAAATTGTCGGTGCTGCCTTTATTGCCTGATTTACGGTCGAGACGCGTGCGCAAAATTTCGGCAACGATAGTGAAATCCTCTGCCCCTTTTGGCGGAGCGGTCATAAAGGCGTCGATTTCCTTTTCGGCTTCTTTGATCGCAAAGTTAGTTTTGGCTTTTTGCGCTTCTTGAATGAAAGACGAAACACGCCGCAACCGCGCTATGGCCGCCACTTTGGGCTTGCCCATGGCCAGTGCTTGCGCGGCGATGGCTGAATATTTATCGCGCGCTTCTTCCATATAGCCCAATCGCTGCCGTGAATCTGCGACCTCAATTTCGGCACCCAAAACGCGGATATCATCTTTCGGAAAGGCGCTTTTCAAAGTGTCGCGCATGTCCAAAATGGACAGGCGGTAACTGTTTGCTTCGCCCAGATGCTCGGCAATATTGCCATTGGCGCGCAACAGGTTGGAAACTTCCTCGGCATATTTGCCACGATGTTTTCGGTTGCGACCCAAAGACGAAATTAACGTTGCGCGAGCGGTTTTATAATCGCCATCCACGAACAGATTTTCGGCATGCGCCAACGTGGCTTTAATGTCCTGATCGGGCGGGCATTTTTGTTCGAGGCATTTTTTTAGCGCGTCGCCGGTATCTTTAAGCGATCGAGCAGTCACAACAATTTCGCGCTTTTGCTCGTCTTCCAATGCCAGTGCAGGCGAAGACATAGCGGCGGATGCTAGAAGTAAATAAAGGACGTGTTTGGACATGTCGGCCCTCCCATAGGCATTTCAGTGTAACTGTCGTGCAATGGGGATGATTTAAATCTATTTTCAACACAAGGAGTTGCTCGACCAATGCCGTAAAGGCATCGGCCAACAACATGGGGGGCAGAACCAGATCGTTTCGGGCCGCTGGGGTTCAGCGCCCTACACTATGGTATTCAAAACCGGCGACCTCAGCTTCTCGTGCGCTGTAGATGTTTCGCAGATCGATCAACGCGTTGCCCTGCATCACCGCTTTAAGCTGGCGCAGGTCAAGTGCGCGATAGGCATCCCATTCGGTGACGATAGCAACGGCGTCGGCATCTTGCGCCGCTTCATAGGCTCCGCTTGTCATAATCACGCCGGGTAATATCTTGGCCGCTTCTTCCATCCCTTCTGGATCGTGCGCGGTTATGATGGCACCGGCATCGACCAAAGTTTGCACGATCGAAATCGAGGGAGCGTCTCGCATATCGTCAGTGTTGGGTTTGAAAGTAAGCCCGAGCAGCGCAACCTTTTTGCCGCGTGCATCGCCGCCAAGAGCATTGACGATTTTGCGACCCATTGCACGCTTTCGCAGTTCGTTTGCTTGTACGACCGCCTCCACGATGCGGACCGGCGTGTCGTTGTCTTGCGCAGTCTTCAATAGCGCCAATGTATCCTTGGGAAAGCAACTGCCGCCATATCCGGGGCCAGCATGAAGGAATTTCGAACCTATGCGATTGTCGAGGCCAATTCCGCGCGATACGTCCTGCACATTGGCACCCAGTTTTTCGCATAGATCAGCCATTTCATTAATGAAGGTGATCTTGGTAGCAAGAAAAGCATTGGCCGCGTATTTTATCAACTCCGATGAACGTCTGCTGGTAAACAGGATCGGCGATTCATTCAGGAACAACGGGCGATAGATTGCGCGCATGGCGTCTTGTGCCCATTCCACTTCGGTACCAACCACAATGCGGTCTGGGCGTTTGAAGTCGCCTATCGCGGCTCCTTCGCGCAGGAATTCAGGATTCGAGACAACCTCGAATTTCAAATCGGGAGCGTGTTCGCGAATGATTCGCTCCACTTCGTCTCCCGTGCCTACGGGGACGGTGGATTTGGTAACGACAACGGTTTTCGGATCGATGGCCACCGCAATTTCTTCAGCCGCCGCGTAAACATAGCTTAAGTCGGCGTGTCCATCGCCTCTGCGCGAAGGCGTGCCAACGGCAATGAACACAGCCTCGCAGCCGCTTACGGAACCGGCCAAGTCGTTCGAAAAGCTGAGCCTTCCCGCTTCGACATTGCGCTTGACCAATGCTTCTAGGCCAGGTTCAAAAATCGGCATGACATTGTCATTCAACCGCGCGATTTTGCTGTCATCCTTGTCGACGCAAATTACAGTATGTCCGAAATCGGCAAAGCAAGCCCCTGAAACCAGGCCGACATAGCCCGATCCGATCATCGCAATTTTCATATCAATTATCCTCTGGCGTTCGCTTTGAATGCCATATCAATGATTTCGGAAATGCGCGCGCCCGATTTGCCATCGCCAAAGGGATTGTGCGCCCTTGCCATAGCGGCATAAGCTTCGGGGTTATCCAACAACGTTACAACTTCCGAAATAATCCTGTCCTTATCGGCACCGACCAATTTTGCGGTTCCGGCGGTAACGCCTTCGGGCCGTTCCGTTGTGTCTCGCATTACCAAAACCGGTTTGCCAAGGGCAGGGGCTTCTTCTTGCACACCGCCGCTGTCGGTCAGCATCAAATGACAGATGGAGAGCAACCGCGCGAAATGCGGATAATCAAGCGGCTCAATCATCGCGATTCGCGGATGGTTGCCCAACCTATCCTGCATAACCTTTCGCACATTGGGGTTCAGGTGGACGGGAAAAATAATGGCAACGTCTTCGCGCGAAACGATGGATTCTAGAGCGGCGGCAATGTTTTCCATGCCATCGCCAAAATTTTCGCGCCGATGGGTGGTAACGCCGATGATGCGTTTGCCTGCAAACCGTGTTTCAATTTCGGCCAGACCGGAGACGAGTCCAGGGTTTGCCTCGATTTTGGCGTTTACCCAGTGCAGCGCGTCGATAACCGTATTACCCGTTATGTATACCGCCGATTCAGGAACGGCCTCGGCAAGCAATGCGGCTGCCGAAACATCGGTCGGGGCAAAATGCTGATCTGCAACCGCACCGATGATTTTACGGTTTCCTTCTTCGGGCCACGGTTGATAGATATTATAGCTGCGCAAGCCGGCCTCAACATGGCTGACCGGAATTTTGCGATAATAGGCCGCCAGCGCGCCGACCATAGCGGTTGCGGTATCTCCTTGCACAACGACCCGGCTTGGTTGGATTTGATCCAGATATTGGCCAATGCCGTCGAGCAGCTTTGCCGTCAGACGATCAAGGGACTGATCGGGTTCCATCACAGCAAGGTCGCTGTCAGGAACAATTTCGCCGATGTCGAGCACCTGATCCAGCATTTGGCGGTGTTGACCGGTGACCAACACCTTGGTTTCAATATCTTGCCGGGCTTGCAAAGCATGCACGACCGGGAACATTTTGATGGCTTCGGGACGGGTTCCGAATATCACCAGTACGATAGGTTTTTTTGACATATTGTTCCAATAAAACAAAGGACCTTAATTTGGAACTAAAACTCCATTGTGTTCATGACCAGTTAGAGCAGGATTTTGCAATTACGGGGTGGTATGCGGCGTGCCGTTCGGCTAGCAGGCGCTTTAAACTAAAGTTCGGATCGATCATGAAGAAATTTGCGTTATTGATGTTGCTGCCTTTGCTGCTGTCGGCATGTGCCGGTGGAGGCGCGTTGGGCGGTGCGCAGGGAATTAACATCGTACAGGCTTCGGAATTGCCAGCACCCGACCGCACAGATTTGTTCGCAGATACAAGACCTTATTTAATCGGCCCCTTCGATAAATTACTGATTGATGTGTTCGGCATCGAAGAGCTAAGCGCAAAAGAAGTGCAAACGGACGCCAGCGGGCGAATTTCATTTCCGATTGCCGGGGTTATCGAGGCCGCCGGTAGAACGCCGGGAGAAATTGAGCAAGAGATTGAATCCCGGTTACGCAGCGGCTTTGTTCGCGATCCGCAAGTGACCGTAAACCTGAAAGAAACTGTCAGCCAAGTGATTACTGTTGACGGTCAGGTGAAGGAACCCGGGCTTTATCCCGTGATCGGCAAGATGACATTGATGCGCGCTGTGGCAACGGCAAAGGGGACTTCCGAATTTGCCAAGATGGATGATGTCGTGATTTTCCGCACTGTAAAAGGGCAGCAATTGGCGGCGCTCTATAATCTTGATGCAATCCGTCGCGGCAATTATAGTGATCCTGAGGTGTTTGCAAACGATGTGGTCGTTGTAGGCGATTCCAAGGCTCGGCGACTGTTCAAGGATGCAATTCAAATTGTACCATTGTTGACGACGCCATTGATCATCGCGCTGCAAAACAGCGGAGCCAATTAACGTACGACCGTCCGGCCTTATTTGGGGTTTGGAACAAGGGAAAAAATAGCGATGGCGCGAAAATCCCGGCGATCATCTGCCGCCAGATTTTTACCTGACTTTAGCGATCCTGTAGCGCGTGTCGTTTTTATACGTCGCACGGGATTGACGGTTGTAACTGCGGGATTGGCATATTGTGCTGCGGCGAGCGCCGTTGTTGGCGTAACGCGTTTTGATCAGCCGCAAATTGCGACCACGTTATCGGCCAATGACCCCAGGGCATTGGTAGAATTGGCAGCGCGAAAAATTGCCGATGGCCAAACAAAATCTGCGGACGCGTTGCTTCGACGCGCGCTTGCGGAACAGCCATTGTTGCCCAAGGCAATCGGCCTGATGGCGGCAATCGCCTATCAGGATAAGCGCCAAAGCCGTGCATTTGAATTGATGACCTCATCACGACAATTGTCGCGCCGCGATGCCGTGACCAACCAATTGTTGATTAAGCATTCGGCAGAAATTGGCGACGTTTCTAATCTTCTGAAGCATTATGATGTCGCACTGCGTACCGATGCCGAGCTTAATCAACAATTGGCCCCGCAACTGGCGGCTGCACTGGATGTGGCGGAATTCAAACCCTATTTTTCCAGCATCGTTAAAAACAGGCCACCTTGGCTTGGGCATGTGGTGAACACCGCACTGCTCAATACCAAAAACCCTGCGCAGCTAGCAGACATTTTGATGACAGCCGGGCGGTTGCCCGATGCAAAAAATCAAGCCACGGCGGAAACAGCACTTCTGACGAAGCTGGCCGAAGTGAACGATTGGCCAATGCTCAGGCGCTATTATCTGTCGCTGGCAAAGGCTTCGCCAGCATTGCTGGTTGATCCGGGCTTCTCGGCGAAGACGATTGATCCCGCACGCGCACCGATCAGTTGGGTACTTTTTAACGATGCCGGTGTCGAAGCTGGGTTTTTCGGCGGTTCTGTGAATACCAAGCTCAAAGGTGTGGCATTTAATGGAACGCGTGGAGTTTTTGCCGCCAAAAGGCTTTTACTCGCACCCGCCAATTATACATTTTCAGTCAAAGCCAGCGGGTTCGATGCAAAGGGTGGCGCACAGGCATGGGCTTCACTGTTCTGCTTTACTTCGGAAGGGCGACAGCCGATCGGCACCGTCACATTGGGGAACGGCGTCAATCAAGCCCAATTCAGCGTCAGCGGCACCTGCGCCGCGCAAGCTCTCGAACTGGGCATCGCTGGCGGCGACAGGCAAGATGGTGCGGAGATAACCATCGACAGCGTGGCGCTGCATCGCCTTTGATCTGTGCCTGCATACGTATGGGGTAGCCAAAATCAGCTAATTCGGTTGACAATCGTTTCGGCGACCAGTTCCTGTTCTGCCTGTAATAAGGAGAGGGACGGCATTATGGCATTGGCACCATCTGCGGCGCATAACGAGAATTTAGGTGAGGGGAGCGGGCATATCGATGCCCCTGAACTGCGCCTGTTTGTCATGGCACTGTTTTTCATTTTTGGCGGAATTACATCACTGAATGATGTGATCATCCCGAAATTGAAGGAACTGTTCACGCTGAACTACACACAGGCAATGCTGGTGCAGTTCTGTTTCTTCACGGCCTATTTGGTAATCGGTATTCCCGGAGCCCGACTGGTGAAGCGGATCGGCTATATGCGCGGCGCAGTTGCCGGATTGCTAACGATGATGGTGGGCTGTCTTTTGTTCATTCCAGCGTCGCAAAGCGCCACATATGCCCTGTTCCTGTTTGCTTTGTTCGTACTTGCCAGTGGTGTGGTGGTGGTTCAGGTGGTTTCCAATCCGCTGATTTCATTGCTGGGACCAGTAAAGACAGTCCACAGTCGGCTGACATTTGCGCAGGCGTTTAACTCGCTCGGCACCACAATTTTCCCGATTGTCGGGTCTATCTTGATCCTGGGTAGCCTCGCATCGGTCAGTGCGGATCAATTGTCTGGCGCTGAATTGGATGCCTATCGTACGGCGGAAAGTCAGGCGATTGTGAACGGATATCTGGGTCTTGCCATCGCGCTAGCCATCGTGGCGGCTGTCGTTTGGAACTTCCGGAATAAATTGAAAAATGAAACACACGAAGCAAGCGCAGGGTTGGGCGGTGTTGATCTGTTGAAACGTCCGCGTTTCGGATATGGCGCATTGTGCATTTTCCTTTATGTCGGTGCCGAAGTCGCCATCGGCTCGTTGATCGTCAATTATCTTATGCAACCCCATGTTTTGGGATTGCAGGAACAGGCAGCTGGCAAATTGATCGGTCTATATTGGGGAGGGGCGATGGTGGGACGATTTATCGGTTCGGTCGTTTTGCGGTTGGTCAGCCCCGGTAAATTATTGGCTTGTGTGGCAGCCGGATCGATCGCGTTGATTGCCATTTCGACACAAACCACGGGTGTTGTTTCAGGTTATAGTTTGCTGGCAATCGGGTTGATGAACGCCATCATGTTCCCAACGATCTTTACGCTGGCTTGTGAAAATCTGGGGCCGCGCGCTGCCGACGGGTCCGGCATCATCAACGTGGCGATTTTTGGCGGTGCGGTAATCCCGCTGCTAACGGGAATGATCGCCGATATGAGTGGCAGCCTAGGTTGGTCGCTGCTGCTGCCCGCGATCTGCTATGCAATTATAGCCGGATTTGGGTTGTACGCCCGCAAACCTGCAACTGATTGATTCGGGTTATGGACGAAGGGTGCGCGTAGCACCCTTCGCCTTGATCCATCCATTGATCGAAATCCAGACATAAGCATTATCGCTTTTACAGATCGCCCCTGCCATTCTATCGCGACACTTCCCTTAATTCGGAGTCCGCCGCATGGCCCTGTTTGAATATTTTCCCAATTATATCTGGAACCTCAGCCTGGCAATTGCGCTGGAAAGCGGCGCTGTGATTGGCGAGATTATGGATATTGTCGAGCCGGTTAAAGACGCTGCCAATGACGGGCCGGACAAGGGCACGCAAGTTTTCATGGCGCAGTGGAATGCCAAGGCAGAAACTCTGATCGAATTGGCCGCCGAAGACGAGGCACGCGGACGGACATTCTCGGCCGGTGCAAAGCTGCAACGCGCGGCGCTGTATCTGTTTAACGGCGAACGCATGCTGGCACATGGCGCGCCGGGGCGACTGGACGCATTCAAAAAAGCACAGGCTACCTTTGGCAAGGCGATGAAGCTGTCTGGCGAAAATTGTGAACGTGTAGTAATACCGGTTGAGGGCGGCAATATGCCTGCGCTTTATACGCGGGCACCCGGTGAAGGGCCACGGCCTGTTGTGGTTTTTTGCAACGGTCTGGATAGCAATAAAGAGCTGCTTTTCTGGACCCAATTGCCCAAGGCACTGGCACGGCGCGGGATTTCGACTTTATGTGTTGACCAGCCGGGAACGGGCGAAACACTGCGCCTGCAAAACATCCCAGCCACGCCGTTTAGCGAGCAATGGGCGTCGAAAGCAGTCGACTGGCTGGAGCAACAGCCCGAGACGGATCCCGCGCATATCGGCATGACCGGCATTTCGTTGGGCGGCCATTTCGTGCCACGCGCGGTTGCTTATGAACCGCGCTTTGCCAGTGCCTCGGTCTGGGGGGCCAATCATAATTGGGCAGAGGTTCAGCAAAAACGCATCCGCCGCGAAGGCGAAAATCCTGTGCCGCATTATTGGGCGCATGTTTTCTGGGTTTTTGGCGCGACCGATATGGACGATTTCCTGCAGAAAACCGAAGGTATGAATTTGAACGGCCATATGGACCGGATCAAAGTTCCGTTCCTTGTGACCCATGGCGAACAGGACCGGCAAATCGGCCTTGAATATGCGCATCAGGCCTATGAACAACTGACCAATTCACCCAATCGCGAGCTCAAAATCTTTACGCCACGTGAGGGCGGCGTTGAGCATGTAGGTGCGGATAATATGAGTTTTGGTCGCGATTATATCGCCGATTGGTTTGCCGATACTTTGGGCGGGCATACGTCCTAAATACTGCTTGTCCTGATCTTAGACTCGAAATCGACCACATTTGCACACCGTGACGGAGTTGATTTCGGGTCTAACTGCCGTCGGTAATCACCGTTCCGCCATCGACGATTATCGTTTGGCCATTGACGAATGCACCGGCGGCAGAAGACAGCCAGATTGTGGTTCCGGCAATTTCATCGACCGAGCCCATCCGGCGTAGCGGAGTCATTTGCATCCGAGCCTTCATAAAACTGGCATTCGACTCCATCTCGGCGGATAAATCGGTGTGGATCAGGCCGGGGGCGATGGCGTTAGTGCGGATGTTTTGCGGCCCCCATTCTACGGCCAGATTGCGGGCCAATTGCGTAAGTCCCGCTTTCGACAAGGCGTAACTGCTGATCGATCCATTGCCACGTATGGCAGAAATGCTGGCCATCAGGATAATCGAGCCGCCGCCGCGCGCCTGAAGGTGCGGTTGGGCACTACGCGCGAGTACGACCATGGGCCGCAAATTGGTAGCCATTACAGCATCGAAATCATCCATCTCCAATGCTGCAAAGGTACGGGTCCGGCCCGGAATTCCAGCATTCCCGACGACAATATCCAGACCATCAAAATGCGCAGAAACGGTTTCGACAAAGGCAGGAAGCCTGGCATCATCGGTCACGTCACAATGAACGCCCAGGGCATCGTCGCCCAATTCGGCCTGCGCGTCTGCCACATCAACGGCATTTTCGCTGCAAAAACCAACCTTGGCCCCATGTGCGATTAACGCCTCGACAATGGACCGTCCAATGCCGCGCGTCCCGCCGGTGACGAGAGCGACTTTGCCGGAAAGATCGAACAGCTTCATTGCAAATACGTCGCCAATTTGGGCCGCAACAGGATCATCAGGCCTAACGAGACCGCCATCGACCCCACCATCACCCATTTCAGCGCCATCCCGAGATTAGCCTCGCCGACAACATATTGGCTTATGGCCCCGACCAATGCAGGACCAAGGGTAAAGCCAATCACGCTTACCGACAGGATCGATACTGCGGCCATTCGCGAACGCAAGGCAGTAGGTGCAATAAGCTGTACCGTCGTGTTACTTATGGCATTGCATGGGGCGAGGCACAAAAGCAGCGCAGTCAGCCAACTGATAAAGCTACCGCTAGTTTCGGCAATGAACGCCATCCATGCAAAGGGCACTGTGAGCGCGATTGGCAATATGCCAATGCGGATTGCGGCATCCTTCATCCCACGCGCGGCAAACCAATCGGCGATGATTGCGTAAAGCCCTTGCCCAAATATAGCCGCCATTAGCAAGAGCGAACCGAGCATTGCTCCCGTTTGCATTGGCGGCACTTCATGAATGCGTTGCAGATATTCAGGCACCCAGGTCGTTACACAACCAAGGCCCACAGCGGACAGCCCTGAATAGAACAACGTCAAACTGACCAATGATTTGTGTTCGCGAAAAAAGGGCAACAGCGGCGTTTGCACATTATTGGCCGTTTTTTCGCGATGGTCCTTGGGATCGTGGAGAAGTGGGATTAACGCGAGAGCAGCAAGTCCGGGGATGCCAATCAGGACCAAAGCTATCCGCCAAGAAGACATTTCGCCGATGATCGGCAATCCCTGAAACGCCCCTGCTGCGCCGCCCGCAAGCACCGCGCCTGCTGCTGCGACCCCGACAGCAGAGCCGACCTGAAAGCCGATACCTTGCATTGCGAGTGGCTTAGCCAAGGCGTTTTTCGGGAAACTGTCGCCGATAATCCCGTGCACCGTCGGGGCCATGCCCGCCTCGCCAGTACCGACCAGCATTCGGAGCAGAAAAAGCATCACAAATCCCGTTGCCCAGCCGCAAGCGATGGTAGCAAGCGACCAGATGAACAGGCAGATGGCCAGCACTTTGCGGCGTGAATAACGATCCGCTGCCCAGCCGATGGGCATCAGGAACAGCACATAGAAACTGGTGAAGGCAAGGCCGACCAGCAAGCTCGCCTGAAAATCCCCTATGCCGAATTCTTGCTTGATTGGCCCGATCAGCATGGCGATAGCAATCCGGTCAGCCATGGCGATGGCGGTGATGACAAAGATGATAATCGCGGATCGCCAGGCGATGGCGCGCGGGGGGAAGTTGAGAGTGGCTTCTGTCATATATTCCCCCTCACTACCGTCGCCCCGTGCTTGACACGGGTGTGGATTTACATTCGAAGTGCAACGGTTGGATAAAGGCTTCTGCTGGAGTTTGGAAGCCGAGACATTTTCTTGGCGTATTATTGTAGTTTGCGATGATCGCGTTGAAGCGGGCTTTTGGCAGGTTTACGATGTCGGTTTTTCTGGGGAGTGCGCGTCGGAGGCGTCCAATGGCGTTTTCGACGCTCCCTTTTTGCCACGGCGCGCGTGGGTCGCAGAAGTAGGTTTGGATGTTGAGCAGAGTAGAGAGCTGCTGGTGTCGGTAGAACTCGGTGCCGTTGTCGAAGGTGACGGATTGGCGGAGGTTTGGCGCGAAGGGTTTGAACATTTGGACGAGGCTTTGGGCGACGGGATCGGCCTTAAGGTTGGGTTGTGGGAGGGCGATGGTGAAGCGGGAATGGCGTTCGTGAGCGATCAGGATGGCGGGCCCTGGCTTTGAGAAGAGCATGCAGTCGGCTTCCCAATGGCCGGGCGTTTGGCGTTCAGCGATGTGTGCGGGGCGGTCGTGTATCGAACATTTTCCGTCGTTTCGGGGCCATCCACCTTTGGTGCGCCATCCGCGTTTGATTTTGGCGCGGGGTAGATAGAGCCGCCATTTGGTGTCGTTGGTGCGTTTGAGCTGGGTGTAGACGAAGCGGTAGATGGTCTCGTGACTGATGACCTTGTGGCCTTCTTCGCGAGCAAGGCGGCCAGCGATCTGCTCGGGCGACCAGCCTGCTGTCAGGCGTTTGAGGACAGTCTCGCGCAATGCGTCGTCGCGTTCGAGCTTGTTGCCGGTCCAGCGGCGGGCGGCAGTCAGCGCCTCGGCATAAGCTGGCTGGTAGCCGATCTTACGCCCGGTATTGCGCTTCAACTCCCGCGCGATGGTTGATGGCTGGCGATCCAAAGTTGCAGCGATTTGCCGGATCGATTGCCCGTCTTCATGAAGACGGGCAATCGAGCAGCGCTCTTCAAGCGAAAGTTGTGTGTATTTTGACATGGCACCACCTGTGTGAGGTGTTGCACTTCGTTTGTGAACTCAGGGGGGCTTGGCTTTTTATTGGAAGCGACCACCCGACAAGAAGCCTAACCCCGTGTCAAGCACGGGGTGACGATGGCTGAGGTTCGCTTTGGCTCAAAATTACCCCTGATTATAAACCGGATCAACATCCTCAGGTTTCATTTGGTCGAGCGACACGCCATTGTGCAAATAAGCGGGAGCTTCGATCAGGATGAAGGCGATGCGGCAGACCCTGTCGCTGGTATTGCGCCACAAATGGTTGGTGCCGCGCTGGATGATGATGCCGCCTTGGCGGATCGTCTTCTTGGCTCCGTCCTCCAGCTCCAGCTCAATTTCGCCCTCCAGCACAATACCATAATCGATGCTGTTGGTGCGGTGCATCGGGCTTTCTCCACCCGGCAGCATGTCAACAATGCGGATGACCGAGCCTTGGTTGAGCGTGAGCCCGGCGTTACGATCGCGCCCGTCGGTTTCGTCATTATTATCAGCAGGCACTGTGTCGGTGGTCCACACCAGCAGGAACGATGCGTCGCCGCTGGGGATCATTTTCGTCGGTGTAATGTCTTCGGATTTGAATACCGCGCGGCCCTGTGCATTATGGCCGGTGACGACCCGCTGAACTGGCGGTAGGCCCGAATCAGATTGCGCGCTCACAGCGAAACTACCTTTTGCGCAATTGCACCAAAGGGCGTGCTGCCATCTTTTGCGGTGCCCTGCATCCGCACAGTATCGCCAAAGCGCATGAATTCGGTCTTGGCCTCCCCTTCGTCAACCATTTCGATCCCGCGCCGTTCTGCGATGCAGGAGGAGCCACATTCGCGGAAATTCTCATTGGATACGGTGCCAGAGCCAATCACGGTGCCTGTCACCAGATCGCGCGTGGTTGCGGCGTGGGCCACAAGCTCATGGAAGCCATAGCCCATCGGCTCGCCGTTCGCTGCGCCGAAGCGTTTGCCGTTCCAATCGACCAGCAAATCAAGGCAGACCCGGCCATTGCGCCAATCCGCGCCCAGTTCATCGGGCGTCACAGCGAAGGGGGCCATGCTGCACGGCGGCTTTGCCCGCACCCAGCCAAAGCCGGTTTTCATTTCCGGCCCCGCCAAGGCGCGCAGCGACCAATCGTTGATCTGCACCACCAGCTTGATGTGCTTCATGGCATCAGCAGCACTGGTGCCCATCGGCACAAAATCGGTGATAACCCCGAATTCGCCTTCGAAATCGATATTAAAGTCTTCACCGGCCATCACGACATCATCGGTCGGGCCATAGAATTTGTCGGACACGCCCTGATACATCAGCGGAAAATCCACCGGTGGTTTGTCGATGCCGAGCATCTTGTCCATCAAAGCGCCGTGGCTTGCGTAGACCGATCCGTCGAGCCATTGCCATGCGCGCGGCAGGGGGGCGGTCACGCCGTCCAGCGGCAGATCAAAAGCATCGATCGCGGCGAGCTGCGGGGCGACAGCACCCCAGTTTTCAAGCGCTTCTTGCAACGTTTGCACAGGCGCGAGCGCGCATCTGCTGCCGTCGGGAGAGACCACGACCAGTGTTCCATCGCGGCCATTTTTGGCCAAAGTCGCTAATCGCATGCGCTTCCTCTCATACCGTTTTACGCTGTATATCGCTGATGCCGCAAAAAGCGCAAAGGCAAAGGATCGATAGAAGCGATAGATAATTTGAATTGGTTTGTGTGGCACCGATTTGCCATGCCGATCATCAATTACGTGTGGAGAGGAATATGGCCGAGTGGCTGAAGCGCGGCGCGACCGCAGAAACCAAGGCAGACAATGACCGCAAAGTGCGCGACACCGTGGAGGGGATCCTTGCCGATATCAGCGCGCGCGGTGACGCGGCGGTGCGTGAACTGTCGATCAAATTCGATGGCTGGGATCGCGAAAGCTACCGCCTGACGCCTGCCGAAATTCAGGATTGTATCGATCAACTGACAGGGCAGGACCTGAAGGATATTGAGTTTGCACAAACCCAAGTCCGCAATTTCGCCCAAATTCAGCGGAACAGCATGACCGATGTGGAGGTGGAAACACTTCCCGGTGTGGTGTTGGGACACAAGCATTTGCCGCTTAATGCTGCGGGCTGCTATGTGCCGGGTGGCAAATATCCGCTGCTGGCTTCGGCGCATATGTCGGTTATTACCGCAAAAGTTGCAGGCGTGCCGCGCGTTGTGACGTGCGCGCCTCCTTTTAACGGCAAGCCCGCGCCAGCAATTGTTGCGGCGCAAGCAATGGCGGGTGCGGATGAAATTTACTGCCTGGGCGGTATTCAGGCCGTGGCTGGCATGGGCATCGGCACACAATCCATCGCACCCGTGGATATTCTCGTCGGACCCGGCAATGCCTTTGTTGCCGAAGCGAAACGGCAATTGTTTGGCCGCGTCGGTATCGATCTGTTTGCAGGCCCCACCGAAACGCTTGTGATCTGTGACGAGATTGGCTGCGACGGTGAACTGGCCGCGACCGATTTGCTGGGGCAGGCCGAACATGGCCCCGATAGCCCCGCAATCCTGCTGACCACCTCACGAAAGTTGGCCGAAGAGACGATGCGCGAAGTGGAGCGTTTGCTGACCATCCTGCCAACCGCAGACATCGCGCGCCGTGCGTGGGAAGGTTTTGGCGAAGTGATTGTCGCTGAAAACGATGCCGAAATGGTTCGCATTGCAGACGAGATCGCATCAGAGCATGTGCAGGTGATGACGGCTGACCCCGATTACTTCCTGAAGAACATGACCAATTACGGCGCCTTGTTCCTCGGCAACCGCACCAATGTGAGTTACGGCGATAAGGTGATCGGCACCAACCACACCCTCCCGACCAAAAAGGCGGCGCGCTATACCGGCGGGCTGTGGGTGGGCAAGTTCCTCAAGACCTGCACCTATCAGCGCGTGTTGACCGATGAGGCCAGCACGATGATCGGCGAATATTGTTCGCGGCTTTGTGCACTGGAGGGCTTCGCCGGGCACGGCGAACAGGCGAATATCCGGGTGCGGCGTTTTGGCGGCAAGAACGTGCCTTATGCAGGCAAGGCGGAGGCGGCTTAAAATGGTTCACGCGGAGGCGCGGAGACGCGGAGGACTGTGTTCTGAAACTTGTCGTTTCATTCTAACCGAAGGTTTTAAACTTTGGCAGTTGCTCACAGATTTTATACTCAGCATTTCAAATGCATTCTTTCTCCGCGCCTCCGCGCCTCCGCGTGAACCTTTTTTAAGGCACTGTTTCAGATGAGCCTTCCCGTCACCCCATCTTTCCGCCTCGACGGCCGTCGCGCCATTGTAACCGGCGCGGGCAGGGGCATTGGCTTGGCCGCCGCCGCTGCTTTGGCAGACGCCGGGGCCGAGGTGACTTTGGTCGCACGCACAGCCTCTGAGATCGAGGCGGCTGCGGCAGAGATTGGCAAAGGCGCTGTTGCGGCGACACTCGACGTGTCCGAAATAACTGCGGTTAAAGCCTTTTTTGCCGCACGCCCTGCCTTCCACATCCTCGTCAACAATGCAGGCACCAATCGCCCCAAGCCGATGTGGGAGGCGAGCGAGGACGATTATGACGCGGTTTTTGACTTGAACGTCAAATCCGCCTTCTTCGTCGCTCAAGCCTGTGTGCAGCGCATGCTGGCTGAAAAGCTGCCGGGCAGCCTGATCCATATGTCCAGCCAGATGGGCCATGTCGGCGGGCCGAACCGCAGCCTCTATTGCGGGTCCAAATGGGCGCTTGAGGGGATGAACAAGTCCTTCGCGCTTGATCTCGCCGCGCACAAAATCCGCAGCAACACCATTGCCCCGACATTCATCGAAACCCCGTTGACCAAGCCCTATTTTGAAGATGAAGCCTTCAAAGCCAGCGTGTTGGCGAAAATAAAGCTTGGCCGCATCGGGCAGGTTGAAGATTTGATGGGTGCGGTCCTGTTCCTCGCATCCGACGCATCATCCCTCATCACCGGAACCAGCATCGTCGTCGACGGTGGCTGGACAGCAGATTAAACACGGAGATAAAGAATATGGCTCGCAGATATGTCGACCTTTCGATGACGCTTGAAAATGACATCGTTAGTGATCCCCCTTTCCTGAAACCCACCATCACTTATGAAGTCCATGCCGATACCAAGCATGAGCTTGGTCATTGGTTTGACCCTGAAGTTGCCGAGGGGATGTATGGCGGGCAGCCGTTTTGCGCTGCAGAATGGGTTAAGCTGACCACGCATAGCGGAACGCATGTCGATGCCCCTTGGCATTACCATCCCACACAGGATGCTGCATTACCCGGCGGCTCTCGCCCGTCGCAGACCATCGACGAGATGCCGCTGGAATGGTTCTTTAACCCCGGCGTGAAACTGGATTTCCGCGACAAGCCAGATGGCTATGTTGTTACAGCGCAGGATGTTGAAGACGAACTGAAACGCATCGGCCATGATCTGCAACCGTTTGACATCGTTGTGGTCAACACAGCGGCCGGCATGGCGCTGGCCAATCGTGATCCGGGCTATGTCGGCATCGGCGCGGGCGTGGGCTATGAAGCGACGATGTATCTGCTCGAACGCGGCGTGCGCGTGACGGGCACTGACGCATGGAGCTGGGATGCGCCGTTCAGCCACACGGCGGAAAAGGTGAAGGAAACGAACAATCCAAAGCTGATCTGGGAAGGGCATCGTGCGGGCGTCGATATCGGCTACTGCCACATCGAAAAAATGCACAATCTGGAAGCGATCCCCGCAACCGGATTTATGATCAGCTGTTTCCCGCACAAGATCAAGGGTGCCAGCGCGGGCTGGACACGAGCCGTCGCGATTTTTGAGGATTAGGCATGGCAGCTTTCACCTTTCACCATGGTGGGGTCTCCGTCCCCAGCCTACAGGAAGCCATCCATTGGTATGGCGATGTGCTGGGTTTCGAGGTGGAAAAGCGTTTCAGGATAGAGCCAGCAAAGGCCAATGTCGCGATGATCCGCAAAGGCGCATTGCGTTTTGAACTGTTCGAAGTGGAGGGGGCCATGCCCTTGCCCGAAGACAGGCAGATGCCAATCCCTGACTTGAAGACGCATGGCAACAAACATTTGGCATTCCGCGTAGAAGACCTCGATGTGTTCCTTGCAGAGATGGAAGCGAAGGGCGTCGATATCGCCTTTGTCGTGCGCGAAGAATTTGGCAGCGGTTGCTTTATTCGCGATTGCGCCGGAAATCTGATAGAATTTGTGACGGAGCCAAATCCATGAATGCCATGACACTGTTTATCTTTCCCGGGGCGTGTTCGCGGGTCTCATTGACTGCGCTGGAACATGTAGGCGCTGACTATCAGGCCGTGATGGTCAACCTGATGCAGGGCGAACAGATGCGCCCCGAATATCGCGCCGCCAACCCGCGCGGCAAGGTGCCTGCGCTCCATGTGGGCGGCAGACTGCTCAGCGAAAACGCCGCGATCCAATTGTGGCTGAATGATCGCTATCCTGATGCTGGGCTGCTCCCCAAAACAGCCGATGATTGGAAGCGTGCACAACAGCTATCCGATTTCTTCTGGGTTTCTTCGGTTTGGCACCCTTATGTCAGGGCCAACAAGGTGCCGTCACGCTGGACCACAGGGGACGAAGCGCCGGTGCGTGAACGCGGTGTGGAATTGCTGACGCCCTGTGTGCAGATTTTGGAACAACGGCTTTCGGATCGCAATTGGTGGTATGGCGAATGGTCGATCCTCGACGTTTATTTTTATTGGGCCTATACCACGGCAGAGGAAGGGCATTTTGATTTGTCACCTTATCCGAATATCAACCGGCATCGCTTTGCCGTAGAGGCCCTACCCGCCTTTCAAAGGGCCTTGGCCCGCGAAGTTGCGGCCAAACAGGAGAGCAAGGCATGAACTTTACCGACCCCAAAGTAGCCGCCGTTTTCGCCGAATATGTCGCGCGTGATGACGAAGAGCAGGCAAAAATGAAGGCGCTGGGCCCGGCTGCCTTTGGCTCACGCGATGAATTGCTGCTGCCGGTGGGTGAAGATGTCGGCGCATTTCTGCACGCGTTGATCATCGCGAAAAAACCAAAGCGCATTCTCGAACTGGGCACCAGCTATGGCTATTCCACATTGGTAATGGCTGATGCTGCGCGGGCCGTTGGCGCGACCGTCATCACCATGGAACTCGCCGATTACAAACAGATCCTTTGCGCGCGAAATGCTCACAAAGGCTGGGATTTCTCAGCATGTTGATTTCCGCTGCGGCGATGCTGTGGAGATGATCAATGCTGATGCTGGACCGTTTGATTTCATCCTACTCGACATCTGGAAAGAACTTTACACGCCTTGTTTTGAAGCGTTTTATGACAAGTTGTCCGATGAAGCGATCATCGCATCTGACAATATGATCACCCCCGAAATGGCGCGCCCTGACGTCCGCGTTTACCGCGAAGCTGTGCGCGGCAAGGCCGACTTGCAGACGGTGCTGCTGCCGATTGGGCAGGGGATTGAGTTGAGCGTGAAATGGTCGGCAGGAAATAGGAAGCTTTAGTGCGCCAAGAACATAGCCATATGAGAGCGGCCGTAGAAGGGGGTACGGCTGGTTTTCAGAAGTGGAGACACTGTCTCGGCTATTATTTTTAACGAACGGAGAAATAAGGTTTTTGCCAGGACGGTGAAAGGATTAGCACCCTGTGTCTATTATCAAAGCAGGCTAGGTCAAGCACGGAGAATGGAGGCTCTAAATAAAAGCGAGCCTTGCGCGACGGGCGGCCTACGCGGACTATCACCCCACAAGCCGCACCTAATCCACGCCGAATTGCTGGTGATATTCAACTGCCTGCAACATCTTTGCCGACGACAGAAATACCGCGCCCATGCACAAGAGGAAAAATACGTTGCCAATGTTGCCGGGGTATTGGACCATATAATCCTGCCCACGCTTAACCGCACCCAGTGCAAGCGGATAGGTGACGAGAAATACCTCGGTTTTTGTCTTGATTTGAAACAGGCGCGCAAATTTTTTCATAGGTTAACATAAAATAATGCAAACCTTATGCCAGATCAGCATTTCCGCCGGTCTTGATGGTTAACGCATACGCCGATTGTAAGGGATTTCGACGCTCAGGTGAGTGCATCCAGATCGCATGCCGACAATAAGGCTTTGCGCGCGTTTTGAACGTTTAAAATCAGCGCCGGATCGGACAATTGTTTGGGCGCAATGCTTTCGGGCCAGTGGCTGGCAATTACGGCTGCGATGCGGTCAAGCTTGGCCTCGTCCGCCATAAAGCGTTGATTGACTGTTGCAGGGTCTGCCACCACGCGCAGGCGCAGGCAGGCGGGGCCGCCGCCATTGGCCATTGATTGGCGGACGTCGACGGGGATCAGCTGCCGGATCGATCCATTGCCCGCAATCAGTTCTTCGAGCCAACCCCATACACGTGGGTTCGCCTTGGTTTCAGTCGGTACGATCAATCCCATGCCACCGCCGGGCAGCGTTACCAATTGCGCGTTGAACAAATAGCTTTGCACAGCATCGGCCAGACTAACGCGATCTGCAGGTACAACGACAATTTCTGCCTCGGGCATAATAGACCAGATCGCGGCATAGCTCGCGTCGGGCTCTTCAAATGCCTGTTCATGGGTAAAAAGCACGCGTTCGTTCGCCACCGCGACGACATCATTGTGAAACGCCCCCGCTGCAATCGCAACTTCGGATTGCTGTATGAACAGGGTCTTTGCCGGATCGAGTTGGTGGGCCCGCGCAATCGCTTTTGACGCTTCGATATGCTGGCGCGCGGGAAACAGGCCGCCCGATTTGCCATAAACGAAAATTTCCAGCCCCGGTTCGCCGTGCGACGGGCAAAGCCGCATATGGTTTGCTGCACCTTCATCGCCAAAGGGCGGTGAAATGCCAGAGTTGACGGCAAAATGATCTTTGTCGGCAAAGGCCAATTTCAGTTGTGCCAACGTACCCGGCGATTCATGGCTGCGATGCGGCATGGTAATCAGATTGGCGACTGTCAGAAAACAAAGCCCGCTTTTTGTGTCTGGCGCAGGCGAAACCGTTGCCGCATTGGCTGCCCACATCGACGACGCGGAATAGGCGGCAGCACGGATATGGGGTTCGGCGCTTGCTAAATCGGTCGACAGGCTGTCGAGCCACCATCTATTGGGGCGGTCCAATGGCATGAAAAACCCCTGAGCCAACCCCAGTCGTAAATTAGCACGCATTTTCTCAATGCCCTGCAACGCTGCCGCGCGTGGTTGCGAGGTCGCCCCAGCATTTCCGGTCGCCGCCAAATTGCCAAGGCTGAGTCCTGCATAATTATGGCTGGGTCCGATGATCCCGTCGAAATTGATTTCAACCAGCGCCACCGATCACCACCGCGCCACATGCGTGATCGTTTCGCCCGGTTCGACATTGAGCGCCTGCGCACATTCGGCATCGACGCGCAGTCCGGCGTCATCATATTCAACCCAGCCATATGCGCAGCGGAATTCGCCGCGCTCCCCCACCGCGATCAAACGTTTTTCTCCGTCCTTATGCTCCCCCAACCGGGCATCAATGGCGGTAATTGTGGTATCGATGGCTTCTCTGACGCTGCGGATTTGATCGGTGCGCGCGGTCATGGTGGGCCCGCCGTCAAAAATATCGACGTAATTTTCCCAGGCAAAGCCTTCTTCTTCAAGCATTCGCATAGCTGCCCGTCCAGACGGGTGCGGAATGCCGATAACGGCGCGCGCAGCCTCGGGCAGCATCGCAATATAGACCGGGTGTTTGGGCATCAGATCGGCAATAAACTGATTGCCGTTTTTGCCGTTGAATTCGTCCGCATCCTGAAAATGCATGCCGAAAAATCGTCCCGCGACCCCATCCCAAAATGGTGAACCTCCGGCTTCATCAATCACTCCGCGCAATTCGGCCAAGGTGCGATCACCAAAGCGTGCACGATGATTGCGGATGAACAGATAACGGCTGCGCGCAATCAACAGACCGAACCCACCTGAGCGTTCGGCAGGATGTAAAAACAATCCGCCGACTTCGGTTGTGCCTTCCAGATCGGTGGCGAGATTGAGAATGTCAGCGCGAAAAGTTCGGCCCAATTCTTCGCTATGCTGTGTTAATGCGCCGATACGATAGCTGTAAAAAGGCCATTTTAAGCCGACCGCGGAAAATATCTGGCAGGTGCCGCGCACTTCGCCTGTTGCTGTATTCTCCATAACGAAGACAAACAAATCGTCGCCCACATCATCTCCTTCGCGGGCAAAGGCAGCAGCGGATCGTTCGAGCTTTGCGGTTAACGCTTTACGATCAGGCGGCAGGTTGGTGAATCCTCCGCCGGTCCGCTTTGCCATTTCGTACATGGGTTGCAGGTCCGACAGATTTGCCGGACGAATAATGTAGCTCATAAATGTCCCTGTTGTGCGATGCGCAGCAAAGTCAGCGCCGATAATTGCGCCCGCTCCACCAAGCTATCGGCGATGAGAAATTCGTCTGCGCTGTGAATGTTGCCGCCGCGAACGCCCATGGTATCGACTACGGGAATACCGCATGCTGCGATATTATTGCCATCACAGACCCCGCCTGAAGTGCGCCACTCAATATCCACACCCAGATCAGCACCGCATTTTTTAACGAGGCCGAACAGTTTCTCTGCACCCGCGTCGATCAATTTGGGGGGGCGTCCAAAACCGCCGTGTAAATGGATGTGCACATCATGATCACGCGAAACGGCTTCGATCACTTGCTGCATTGAATGTAATGCTTCTTGCTCGATGGCAAATGACAATGGCCGCACATTCACCCGCAATACCGCGTGGTCGGGGACGACATTATTGGGGCCACCACCATCAATTTTTGCGGGATTAACGCTAAGGCCATCGTTGGTCAGCGCCTTAAGACGCAATGCCAGATCGGCCGCCGCCAACAGCGCGTTACGGCCATCTTGCGGATTGCGCCCTGCATGGGCGCTGCGCCCGGTGACGATGATCGAAAAATTCCCGCTGCCCGCACGCGCGCCTGCCAAAGTTCCATCGGGCAGGGCAGGCTCATAAGTGAATGCCGCCAATTTACCCTTCGCCAATGTACTGATTAATGCAGCGGAGGACGCGGAGCCGGTTTCTTCATCGCTGTTGATCAACACTTGATAGCCGACATTGTGAAACGCAGCACAGGTTTCAGCGGCGCTGAGTGCAGACAGCATGACCGCGATACCGCCTTTCATGTCGGCTACGCCGGGGCCGTTCAGCACACCGTCTTCCAACCAGCGGAGCTCCTGAAAAGGATGGTCCACGGCAAAAACTGTATCCATATGGCCAGTCAACAGCAACTGGATGGCAGCATCGGGGCGAACCGTTGCCACCAGATGCCGCCCATTTTCAACGGCAACGATGCTACCATCGGCACTTACCCGTTCGACGGGTGCGGGTTCGATGCAATTCGACTTTGCCGTGCAGGGAAGAAAACGCATCGGCCAGCAAACTCGCCGTCGATGACAGGCCTTTCAGATTGCCGGTACCGCTGTTGATACCCGCCCAAATCTGGACTTGAGACAGCATGCGGTCCCGGTCGGGGCGCTCTATCGCTGCTTGTTCTGTCGGTAAAAGCGATTGCATTTGCAACCAATAGCGGTCCGCGAGCCGTTATGCCACCCCTGCGTCAACGTTTCGCGCGATCGCGCACCATTCGGCAACGTCGACGGTTTCGGGCCGTCGGTCTTCGGCAATGCCGGCTTGACGCAGCGCGTCGAGCGCGGAGGGGACTGATTTCAGGCTTTGCCGCAACATTTTGCGCCGTTGACCAAAGGCCGCTGCCGTCAACTTCTCCAAAGTTGCCATTCGCACGCCTTCGGGGGCCGCGGTGGGGACGATGTGGACCACCGCTGACATCACCTTGGGCGGCGGGGTAAAGGCGGAACGATGCACGGGCATCGCGATGCGGGCATCGGCGCGCCATTGGGAGAGGATCGCGAGGCGGCCATAGGCATCGGTTCCAGCTTTTGCGACGATGCGGTCGGCAACTTCGCGTTGGAACATCAGGGTCAGCGATTGCCATAAAGGTGGCCATTCGTTTGCAGTCAACCATCCCACGGTCAAGGCAGTACCCACATTATAGGGCAAATTCGAAGCGATGTGATACGGCCCGCCGATTTCGATGGCAGGATCGATTTTCATGGCGTCGCCCTCGATCAGGTTCAATTGACCGGGGAAGGCTGCGACCAATTCTTCCAGCGCGGGAATACACCGACGGTCGCGCTCAACGGCGGTCACTCGCGCGCCAGCGCGCAATAAAGCGCGGGTCAGGCCACCGGGGCCGGGGCCTACTTCGAAAACATCTTGGCCGTTTAATGGTCCGGGAACGGCGGCAATGCGCGACAGCAACTGTTCGTCAAAAAGGAAATTCTGGCCCAACGCCTTGTTCGCTGACAAGCCGTGACGGGCAATGACTTCACGCAGCGGCGGTAGGGCCTGTGCTTCGTTCATGCGCCGCAATTGTCGGCATAGGCTTTGCGATTACGTGCGGAATTTGCAGCCATGCGAATCGCTGCAATCATCGAATCCGGACGGGCCTGATCGGTTCCGGCAATGGCAAAAGCAGTGCCATGATCGGGAGATGTGCGGATGATCGGCAGGCCAAGCGTGATATTGACAGCCTCATGGAAATACAGGGTTTTCAGCGGAATCAATGCCTGATCATGATAGGCACATAAGGCGGCGTCAAAATGCGAACGGGCTTCTTTATGGAACATGGTATCAGCGGGCAGGGGGCCTGCGACGTTATAGCCCTCTTCGCGAATTTTTTCGAGCGCGGGTCCGAAAATATCGATCTCTTCGCGCCCCATATTGCCATTTTCGCCTGCATGCGGGTTGAAACCTGCAAGTGCCAAACGCGGTTGGGCAATGCCGAAATCACGTTGCAATCCCTTTGCCGTGGCACGAATTCGCTGACGAACAAGGCGGCTATCTAGGTTCGACGGAACCGTTGCCAGTGGCTGGTGCGTCGTCATTGGCACCACCCGCAAATCGGGGCCTGCGAGCATCATCACCGCATTGTTTTTTGCGATGCCGCAGCGTTCGGCGACGAATTCTGTCTGGCCGGGATGGTTGAAGCCGATACGGTATAATTGTGCTTTGGAAACTGGGCCGGTAACCAGTCCAGCCACTCTGCTGGAACGGGCGAAGCCGGTTGCCATTTCCAATGCCTGTAACGCACAATGGGCACCGTCCAGATCAGGCTCGCCTGGGGTCACGCTTTCACATTTATGGACCTGAAACACCGGCAATCCATCGGCAAACCGTTCACTGGCTTGTTCGGGACTATCGATGCGGATGATAGGGCCGTTCCAGTGCGGGGCGAAACTTTCAGGGTCGCCGACCGCAAAAAAGGGCTTCAAACCTTCGCGTTCTCTCGCTTCCCAAGCTTTGCCGATAATCTCCGGCCCGACCCCAGCCGGATCACCGCTGGAAATGGCCAGCGGCAAGCTAAGGTCGGGGACGGACATCAGTTATATTCTATAATGGCGTCGCGACGCAAATCGCGCATGTACATCCGCGCCCGCTTGTTGGTGCGTTCGGCTTCGATCCGCTGCATCACATCGTCAAAGGATTCCTGCGTCGCTGCCTCAGGCGAATCTCGACCGCACATAACAAATACGCGAACACCATCAGCCAGCGAACCATAAGGCGGCGTGGATTGGCCGATCTGCAGTTGCAGCATTACTTGTTGCAATGGTCCGGGAAGGTCGCGAATGCGCAATCCATCGCGGTTGACCACGTCGGCGCCCAGCGATTTGGCAATTTCGTCGGCTTCGCCGCAACCACGGATTTTCTGGGTCTGCTCCGAAAAGCGTTTCACCAGCGGCTCTGCTTGCGCCTCGGTAGTTCCTGCGGGAAAATTAACCGCAATTTGTTTCAAACTCAACAAAGCGTCGCGCGGATCGCTGGTGGCGACTTGCCGACGATCGATCAACGTCAACAGCGAAACACCGCCTGGCGATGGAACGACAACGATTTCATTGGGCTGTAATTCGGTTGCGGCCTGCGCAAGCGACGCGGGAAGTTGCCCCAATTTCACCCAACCGAGATCGCCACCACGAATAGCAGTTGATGCCTCAGAAAATTGGCGCGCATAGGCCGCGAACGATCCACCCGCGCGCAATTGTTCCAATATCTTCTTGGCGGATTCCAAAACTTTGCTCTCGGATTCAGCCGTTGCCGAGAGATAGATTTCGCCCAACTGATATTCGGTCTGGCCCTTGGTGGCGTTTATGCGCTGAATGATGGCGTTCACTTCATCGTCGCTGACGTTAATAAACGGCGTTACATTGCGGCCCAATACGCGGCTCCAGGCGATTTCAGCCTTGATCTGCCGTTTCAACGTGCTGATCGACGAATTTTTCGAGATCAACAGCTTTTCGGTTTCTTTGGGCGACAATTTGAAGTTTTGCTGCGAAATCTGTGCGAAATAATTTTCGACCTCGGTCTCGGTCACTTTGATTTCGTTGGCTTCGGCTTCCTGAATTTGTAGCGTTTCGTCGATCAGATTGCTCAATATCTGCGTGCGGACCCGTTCGACTTCCTCTGCAGGAAGCTGTCCGTCATTCGCGGCCAAAACCAGCGCCAGCCGATGATCAACATCGGTTCCGGTCAGTATCTCGCCGTTTACGATCGCTGTCGCGCGGCGCACATTGGGGTTATTGGGCTTAAATAATATCTGGCCATCGGGAATATCCAAGGCGACTTCCTGTACGCCGCTGTCCGATACAGTTTGTGCTGAAACAGACGATAATGCAGCCACGACGGCAACAGAGGAAAGCAAGGCAAAACGTTTCAATAGCTTCATTTCATTCTTCCATGAACCGATGATCCGGGCCGGGGGCAATAGCCAGCGTCGGCTGAACAGCAGATGAGCAACGGCATTCCCCCTTTGATGACGCTTTAGACGCCAAGATTGCGGAATGCCAGCCGGAACAGGAATGTATTGCCGCGTTTGGCATCACCCGTTGGCTGATAATCGCGCCGCCATGTAACCGCGATGGAAAGGCAGTCATCGTCATAGGCAATGCCAAGGCGGTGGCGGATGGGATCGAAGCCGTCTGATGTGATGGTTGGGTCTTCTTTGGCGCTGGTCAGATCAATAATCGTCGAACCAAAGAGCGACCAATAACGAGCAAGACGGACGCGGCCCGCAAGGCGAATTTCCTCGCGGTCTGACAAATCCTCAACCGTGTTGATGTCCCGGTTCAACTTCAAATAGCCGACCTGCACATAGGTGCTGCGTGAGCCGACGGTTGCATCGATTTCGTTCCGGCGGATGGCCATGCTGTCTTTGTCGAGGCGGAAACGATGACTGAATTTGACAATGTCCTTGAACCGCAACTCACTGCGCCCGACGACATCGGAAACCTTGTCGGATAGACCGGTTCCGTCTGGAAAAATTGTGGCCTGATTAGAAAGCCGATAGCTTTGCCCGATGTTAAAATCGAACGACACTTTTTGGCCGCGAACCGACCAATCGAGGCCGTACGTTAAACGGGCGTTATTTTCGATCCGGTCGTATCCTGGAAACCGATTGAGTGCGAACAGATTGCTGTCTTCGAGATCAACTGCGCGCAAATCTTCGTTAGGAACCTCAAGGTTTCCGGTGGTTTTTGTCGCAACAAGCTGAATGCGCGGGGTGAGCATCTGCGTGCCGCCAAAGGCCTGTCCAATGAGAGGCCATCGCATATCCGCAGCGGCGGCCACAGTTCCGCGCGTTTGCCAGCCCGGGTTGCCGCGATAAATGGCGGTAAGGGTGCTCGCGTTACCATCGCTGTGGTAAACATCTCCGCGACCCAAAAGCGTGAAATTCACTTCCTGGCCCATGCCCGTGATCGACCGTGCATCCCAACGCGCCGAGCCAAAGGCCCGCTGCGTATCTTGTCCAGAGGTGCGACCAATGGCCAGCGTGTTCGCCTGTAGTTGCACTTTTCCACCCAATATAGGGTCGCTTAATCGCAAGCGATAATCGATTTCGGGCAGGGCAACGGGTTGTAGACCCTGATTATCGCCGGTGCGCAATGTCTGCACTGCCCAGCCGTTAAAAGCAAAATAGCTGTCAGCATCGATCCGTTCAACATTGACGTTCGATCGCAAACGGTCATCCCGGCTGATGTCATAACGGCGCAAAAATGTGCGGTCTGTCGCTAAGCGGAAAGAGGTACTGGCCGACCAATTGGGGGTGAACTGAAAACGACCACTGCCATCCAGATAGCCGCGAAAATCATCTGATCCGGTGGCTGTTCCGGTCGCGGTAGATACTTTATTTGAATAGGTACCATAGCCGCTAATCTGGAAAGCACCTTTATCCTCATATCCACGGAACTGGCCGTGAACCATTGGCGCAACGGCACTGAACAAATGGCCTGATACTGTTAAATCGCGATGGGGTGATAGACGCCAATAATAGGCCTGCTCAATTTCCACGCCGTTGTTGCGCGAAAACCGCAAATTGGGAACCAGAAAGCCGCTACCTGCCTTGGATTCCGCTGGATGGGATAGTCCGGGCAGCGGGATGACGGGCATGCCGAACAATTCGATCCGAGCTCCATCATATTTGACGCGCTTTTTCAGGGGATCGTATACGACTTTGGTCGCCTTAACCTGCCAGCTTGGTTCTTTTGGGCAGCCATCGGGGCCTTCGACCTTGCATGGAGTGTACGCTGCCTGATTCAGCGTCAGTTTGCCGTCAACCCGTGATCCACTGTTCGCAGCAAGCCTGCTGCCGTCTTCCAAAACAAGCAAAAGGTTTTCGACGACTCCGTCTTTCAACGAATCCGTCACTTTTATGCTGTCGCCATAGGCGACATCGCCGTTCGGGCCAATCGAGCGGATATTGCCGTTGGCAGTGACTTCGCCCGTCTTGCGATTCCAGACCACCGTATCGGCGCGCAAAGTATAACCATCGCGATTGACGATGACATTACCTTTGGCAGTGATCACATCAATCAGGCTGTCATAATCGATGACATCGGCAGAGAAGGCTATGTTTTCCGTGGCTTCGACGGTTTTTTTTGCGTCAACCGCGGTTTGAGCATGCGCGGCCCCTGCTCCAAAATATACGGAGTAAAGCAAAGCCGCGATAGCAGCGGATTTCAATTGGCGGGACGGTGCGGGATTTTTCATAGTGTTCCGGCGTCCTTATCGTCCCAAAGCCGTGGGGTCCAGTCCAACCCCTGCATGCCATGGGCTTAACATTCGGTGACCAAAGATTTTACGATGATCTTTTCCTTTAACCCAGAGACAATGATCGCTTATAGCAACTCGCAACGCGCGGCTGAGCGCACCATCAAAATAAGCTGAAAGGCGCAGCATAGCATGAAAATCAGTTTTGCAGTCGCACGTCCCGAAGACGCCGACGTATTGGGTTTTATCGTTACAAAAAGCAGCTGGGAAAACTTCGTCTTCCCGCTCGATAATCCCGAAGCCGCGCGCGACATTGCCAAAACCGCCCGCTTTGAAGGGGCTGCTGGCCAAAGCTTTCTCTATTTTGCGCAGGAGGGTGGGCGAACAATTCGTATCTGCCTGTTGGCGGTCGCTGATGGCGATGCCGGTAACTATCAAAAGGCCGGCGGCGAACTGATCGCCAAGGTGCAGACCAGCGGTGCCAAATCCATCGCCTTGCACGCCGAAAACCTGACGGCAAAGGCCGCCGCAGAATCCGCTTATGGAGCAACGCTTCGCAATTGGCGCATCGACAAATACCGCACGAAACTGGCCGAAACGGCAAAACCTTCGGTGACCGGACTGGTCGTTGTCGGTGCGCCCGACGGCACCGAAGCATCATGGGCATCGTATAGCGCGATTGCCGAAGGCGTCGCCCTGACCAAGGAACTGGTTAGCGAGCCCGCCAATGTCATTTACCCTGAAAGCTTTGTCGAACGCTGCGCACACTTAAAGGATCTGGGCGTCGAAATTACCGTGCTGGACGACAAGGACATGGCAAAGCTCGGCATGGGGGCCTTGTTGGGCGTGGCACAAGGATCGCGCCGTCCCGCTCGGTTGTTGGTTATGAAATGGGATGGCAGCGGCGGCACGCAGGAAAAGCCGGTCGTGTTGGTCGGTAAAGGGGTTACCTTTGATACCGGCGGCATCTCGATCAAACCAGCCGCCGGTATGGAAGATATGAAATGGGATATGGGCGGTGCAGGTGCTGTGGCCGGAACCATGAAGGCACTCGCAGGACGCAAGGCAAAGGCCTATGTGGTCGGCGTTTGCGGACTGGTAGAAAACATGCCCGACGGCAACGCCCAACGCCCCGGTGACGTCGTGACGTCAATGTCCGGGCAAACCATCGAAGTCATCAATACCGATGCCGAAGGGCGGTTGGTTTTGTGCGATGCGCTGCACTGGGCGCAGGAAAACTACAACCCTGATACCGTGATCGATCTGGCGACGTTGACCGGCGCGATCATCACATCCTTAGGCAGCGAATATGCCGGGCTGTTTTCGAACAGCGACGATCTGTCGGCCAAATTGCTGGCGGCGGGCACGGCAGCAGGCGACCCGTTGTGGCGTTTCCCCTTGTCGTCGACGTACGATAAGATGATCGACAGCGCGATTGCCGATATGAAGAACATCGGGGGTAAAGGCGCAGGTTCGATCACCGCTGCGCAATTCATCCAGCGTTTTATCAAAGACGGCGTCAAATGGGCGCATCTCGACATCGCCGGAACTGTCTGGGCCGACAAGGATGGGCCAACCTGGGCCAAGGGTGCGACCGGATTTGGCGTGAAGCTACTGGATCGGTTTATCGCCGATAACTACGAAGGTTGAAACGGGGCGGGTGATGCAGGTCGATTTTTACCAGCTTACCCGCGATCCGGCGGAACAGGTGATCCCCGCCATTGCCCAGAAAATACTGGACGGTGGCGGGCGGTTACTGATCGTCAGTCAAGATGATGGGCAATTGGACAAAGTGTCCGCTGCACTGTGGAATGCAAAGCCCGACAGTTTTCTGGCCAATGCCAAGGCCGGGCAGGGTGTTGACACGCTGCAACCCATATTGCTCAGCGATGGCGCGGAGCCCTTTAACGGCGCGCGCTTTGTGGCGATGGTAGATGGCGAATGGCGCGTTGAAGCATTGGCGTTTGACCGTGCTTTTTACTTGTTTGCGCCAGACGCCACCGACAATGCCCGCGCCGCTTGGCGATCCTTGGCCGATAACGCCGATGTCGAGCGCAAATATTGGAAACAAGACGGCGGAAAATGGCGGCTCGGGCCTTAAGTTCTGCGTCTGAATTCTTGCCCCCCTTGCGCTAAACGACCCATCGGGTTAGAGGCGCGCCAACTTTACACCCCCTAACAGATGGAGTTCTCCCATGGCGGTTACCCGCACCTTTTCGATTATCAAGCCCGACGCAACCCGCCGCAACCTGACCGGTGCGGTCACCAAAATGCTGGAAGAAGCCGGTTTGCGCGTTGTCGCGTCAAAGCGCATCCACATGACTCGCGATCAGGCCGAAGGCTTCTATGCCGTCCACAAAGAACGCCCTTTCTTTGGTGAATTGGTTTCGTTCATGATCAGCGGTCCTGTTGTCGTACAAGTGCTGGAAGGCGAAAACGCCATGCAAGCCAATCGCGACATCATGGGTGCAACCAACCCAGCGAACGCAGAACCCGGCACCATCCGCAAGGAATTGGCCGAAAGCATCGAAGCCAATTCGGTCCATGGTTCGGACAGCGATGAAAATGCGGCGATTGAGATTGCCTATTTCTTCAAGCCGGAAGAAATTGTTGGGTAAGCGGATTTAGGATGAGTTCAAGTTGGACCCGCGCCGTCGATGCTATCATTCGCGGCGATGCAAATCATTTTGCAGGGGTCCGATTTGGGCGCAGTCCAGTTTCGCTCCGGCTGTTTGGATTGGGGCCATTTGACTTGGAAATGGCTGCAGGCAAAATTGCCAAAGCACGTAAAGAGCATCCTGAAATTTCTCTCCAAATTTGGCATGACTTGCCAAAATTGCCAAAAGATCCATATGCAATATTCCCATCGGCCAAAGAGGACGGATCGGTTGTTGTTGTCGTCGCCGTTGTAGATTGCGATGGAAATCCCGTTATCGTTCCAGTTATCGAGAACAAAAGCCGACAGCGAAATGTTGTTCTTTCGGTATATGGTAAGTCGGGCAATGATCGCGCTACAGGTTTTCAATGGATCGAAAGCCAGATTGCAGCCGCGAAACGTGAGGGAAAGCAAGTTTTTGTAAAAAGTGGTTCTGCCGACTCTGAGCCGAAGCCGGAGTTTGCTGACGCTATCTCCTGGTCACCTGATCCAATTTCAGTAGACCGTTCGACAGAACCGCAACGAGATATACTCTCAATCCGTAAAAAGTCAACTAACGAGTAACTCAATCCCCGGCTATGAAAAAGCTGACGACCCAGCCCTTTTCCTTACGTTCAAAACCTATCCGGTAATCGAGCAAGCCACGCAGATAATCGTTGCGGATATAGCCGCCTTTGCCATCGGCGCTTTTGATCTTGGTCCATTTGTTGGTCGGGTCTTGCGCGACGGTTTCGACTACTTCCCAGTTCAATTTGCGCAGCGACGCGCTCGATGTTGTCGGTTCGGCGCGAACATTGACCGCTGGCCCCAACACCAGCGCATTGCCCGCCCCTGCATCGCCCGTTCCAGCATCCTGCCCGAAAAGATGTGGCATCACCAAGGCATCTGCGCCTTGGGTGACACAGCCTAGCCGCACGATTTTATCAAGTTCTGCCCAAATGGGAGAAGCCTTTCCGCTTTCCAGTTTCCATTCCTTGGCAAATTCGGCCTTGCCTTCGCCGCCGCCAAAGCTCCAACTGATTGCAGGCGAGACCATGGCCAGAAATGCCTTGGCATCGCGGCGTTTGACGATGCCTTCGAAATTCTGCCGCATGTCGAAATAGCCGTCCATCGACAGGCATTCATCGCGTGGCGGAAATTGCTTTGCCGGGGCGGCCTGAGCGGTTGTTCCCAACATCGCCAGAGCCAATCCAAAAACCATTGTGCTGCGCATCGCCTATCTCCCTGCTTTGTTAACCAAAGTTTCCCCTAAATTCATGGTGCTGGCAAGGGTGTTCGTCGTGGGAGCGATCAAAGCTTTACAATTGACTGCGGTGCTTGCCATCGGGTTTCAGCTTATTATCGTTACAAATAAGGAGACCGGAAATGCAAGGCATGGGAGAGGGCGGCGACGATTGTCCGTTCGCGTTTAATTTTGACGAAGCGTCGTTCAAAGTCGGCGACACCGTTAGCTATCGCGTGACCGGCGGGCTTGAGGGGTTCCCCTTTGTTGGCACGTTGCTGGAGGTGCATGACGACCATGTCATCATCTCCCCGGGCGAAAATGAACCCGGCGCACGCTATCGCGGGACACGCGAAAGTCGGCCTTTGGTTGATGAATCTGAGATTACATGACGCGAACCCGCACCGTCCAAGACGCCGCCAAACGGCAACAGCAAGTGCAAGGTGATGGCCCGCGCATCTTGCCCTATGCGGCCGAAGAACTGCCCGACAACGCGCTGGAAATTCACGGACGGGTGCAGGCAGTTGCGGATCGTGCGGGCAAAATTATCACCCGCGAAACCATCCCCGAATTTTTCGGCACGCTGCTGCGCCACCCCGATTTGTTGGAGAAACAGACTGCCTTTGGTCTGGAACTGCTCACCAACGGCGCAATCCCGCCCCGCGAACGCGAACTGGCTATATTGCGCATCGCCTGGCTGTGTGGCGCGCCGTATGAATTTGGTGAACACACGTTTTTTGCCCATCGCCTAGGCATTACTTCGGAAGAAATCGATGCGGTGAAGGCCGGGGCAAACGCACCGAACTGGAACGCGCATGAACGGTTGGTGCTGACGGCGGTGGATGAATTGTTCGACGATGCGATTATTTCCGATGCTACATGGGCGGGACTGGCTGAAACCTATGATGACCGGCAATTGATTGAACTGCCCATAGTGATTGGCCAATATCACTCGATGGCCTATTTGTTGAACACCTTGCGGGCGCGGCTGCATGAGGGGAATGCGGGGCTATTGGCGCGATGAAAAGGCACTCTCTTGTGGGAGCGTTAGATGGCCCAATGACGGTTGAGTTTTTACCGTAGCCCTGAGCTTGTCGAAGGGCGTTTCACGGTTATGCGCCCTTCGACAGGCGCAGGGCTACGGTAAAAACTCAACAAAATTTTCATTTTCCCGAGTGGAGTTTTACAGCCTCAAAACTCCCCCACCACATGCATCCTGGGCGAAAATGAGCCCGATGCGCGGTAAAGGGGCACTCGAGAGGATAGGCCGGTAGCGGATGTTAAGGAGATTGGAAAGTTAGCCTTGGCCATTGCACATTGCGCCGAGAAATTTCATGTCTGCGTCGAAACTGACCCGCACAACTATGCACCCACCGTCTGCAATATCAGGTAACCATGGTTCCGCATTAATATGAGCTTTTCCCATACTAGTTCCTGTTCTTACGAATACGCCACTCCAACCACTTTCATTTTTTGAATAGTAACGCTCGTAGTCCGCTAGCGATAGAGATGCGCCCGGCATGACTACATTCTTGTCGAGCACGTTAGCAGTTACAGGGTCATGAATTTCGATGATTACTGGAAGTTCATTTTTTGGCTCGCTGTCCTCTAGTTGACTTTTTTCAATTGAGCCGCAAGCGTTGAGTGCAAACGCCGCTACAAGAACAATAAGCCTCATCTCAAAACTCCCCCACCACATCGATCATCGCGGTCAGTTTCTTCGGGGCTACCGCGCGCCAGCTTTTGCGAAGCCAGTCTGCAATATCGTCCCAATCAACATCGCCCAGATCAAGCCGCATTGCGATCCAGCCGTCGCCGAAATAGGCGGGGCGGTAATATCGGTCGGGGTCCATGTCGATCAGCATCGCCTGTTCCTCAACCCCGCTGATTTTCACCAGCAGCGCCAGCTTGCCATCTTCATGGTGGTTGCGCGCGACATAGGCGAATTTCTTGCCTTTGATGATGCCAAAGCACGGCATGCCGTGGCTCAAAATTTCGTCGGCCTCGGGTAGGGCCATGGCGCGGTCGCGGACTTGCTGGACCGCGAATTCGGGGCTGCGGTCGCGGATGACAAACGCGGCAAGACAGCGGCTGTACAATTGATGCTCCGCGATCAGCACGCGTGCGGCGAGGGTTTCTGCGGTGTCGTTGGGCAATATGGCGACAGGGGTTTGACCTAGGATAGGCCCGTCATCGAGTTCAGCGGTCACCAGATGCACGCTGCAACCGCCGTGGGTGTCGCCTGCCGCAATCGCGCGTTCGTGGGTGTGCAGGCCTTTATACAGCGGTAGAAGAGACGGGTGGATGTTCAGCATCCGGCCCTCCCATTTACCCACAAAGTCCGACGACAATATGCGCATATACCCCGCCAGCGCGACACAATCCGCCTTCGCCGCGATGATGGCGTCGTGCATGATGGCATCATGCGCCTCGCGGGTCATGCCTTTATGCGGATGGGCAAAAGTGGCGATGCCTTCTGCGGAGGCCAGTTTCAATCCGGCGGCATCGGGGTTGTTGCTGGCGACCAGCACGACTTCAAAGGGGCAATCAGGGTGTTTTGCGGCGTACAGCAAAGCCGCCATATTGGTTCCGCTGCCAGAGATTAAGACGGCGATTTTTGCTTTCACTCCCAACAACCCTTAGACCCCATTCACTTCCAAAATTTCGTCATCCTGAACTTGTTTCAGGATAACGGGCGACGGGGGTTTGTTATCCTGAAACAAGTTCAGGATGACGAGTGAAGGGGTAGGTAGAGCGTTAGCCATTATGCGTCGCGCTCCAGTCACTTTGCGCGCTCCACGTCTCAACACTGCCCGTCACGGTGCAGCCCTTTTCGCCTGCCGCGATATGGCCGATGCGGTGAACGGTTTCGCCCGCTGCTTCCATCTGCGCGGTCACCGCCGCAACATCAGCCTCGGCAACGACCACGGCCATGCCAATGCCGCAGTTAAAGGTGCGCGCCATTTCTTCGGGTTCGATATGCCCCTGCGCTTGCAAGAACGCCATCAAACGCGGTTGTGCCCAGCTATCCGCATCGACATGCGCGTGCAGACCAGCGGGCAATATGCGCGGGATATTCTCCAGCAAACCGCCGCCGGTAATATGCGCCATCGCGTGCACTTTGCCGGTGCGAACCAGCGGCAACAGGCTTTTCACATAAATGCGGGTCGGTGCCATTAGCGCATCGATCAGCAACACATTCTGGTCAAACAGGGCAGGGCGATCGAGTTTCCAACCCTTGTCCGCTGCCAATCGGCGCACCAGCGAGAAGCCGTTCGAATGCACGCCCGATGATGCAAGGCCAAGGATGACATCGCCATCCGCAACCTTGTCCGCCGTCAACACATCACCGCGTTCCACCGCGCCGACGCAGAAGCCCGCCAGATCATAATCGCCTTCGCTATACATGCCCGGCATTTCGGCGGTCTCGCCGCCGATCAAGGCGCAGCCTGCCTGAATGCACCCTTCGGCAATGCTGGCAACGACGGCGGTTGCTGTGGCGTTGTCCAATTTACCGGTGGCGTAGTAATCGAGGAAGAACAAAGGTTCTGCACCCTTGCACGATCAAATCGTTCACGCACATCGCGACCAGATCGATACCGACCCCTTCATGCTTGCCCGATTCGATAGCGAGTTTCAGCTTGGTGCCGACACCATCATTGGCCGCGACCAGCAACGGATCGTTAAACCCGGCCGCTTTCAAATCAAAAAAACCGCCAAATCCGCCGAGATCGGCGTCGGCCCCTGCGCGGCGTGTGGCCTTTGCCAATGGCGCAATCGCACGGATCAAGGCGTTGCCTGTTTCGATGGAGACGCCCGCTTTGGCGTAAGTGTAGGATTCGGTTTCGGTCATTTTATCGCCGCTAGCGACTTCCCCCTTGGATTTCCATTCATAAGTCGCCAAAAGGGCGCGCGATGATGTCTGTACACAAGAAAATTTCGGGTCGCCTGTTGCTTTTCCCGTCGCTGCTGTTGGCCGCGACGACCGCACAGGCGCAAATCGAGGGGCCAAAGCGCGGAATCGCGCCAATTGCCAGCACCGGCGATTTTGAGGTTTCGGGAATCGAAGTCAACACCACAGGAAAGAACGCCGAAGAGGCACGGCGTGCCGGTTGGGAAGAGGCGCAACGCTTGGGTTGGGTGAAACTGTGGGAAGTGACCCATGGCAGCAAAACATCGCCTTTGGCGGATGGAACGCTGGACGGTATTGTCTCGGCTATTATCGTCGAAGAAGAACAAATCGGTCCGCGCCGGTATATTGCAAAACTGGGCCTTTCGTTCGATCGGGCACGGGCAGGGCAATTGCTGGGCGTGCGCGGAATTGGGCGTAAATCGGCCCCGATGCTGGTTATTCCGGTGATGGAAGTCGCGGGTGCGCCTTTGGTGTTTGAACGGCAAACACCGTGGCAAAATGCCTGGGCAAAGTTCCGTACCGCAGACAGCAAGATCGATTATGTCCGTCCGAGTGGAGCAGGGGCCGAATCGCTTTTGCTGAATGCCGGGCAAATGGATCGTCGCAGTCGCAATTGGTGGCGGATCATCCTCGATCAATTTGGTGCTGCTGATGTGATTTATCCGATAGTACGGCTGGAACGGCAATGGCCGGGTGGACCGGTGGTCGGACGTTTCTCTGCCCGTTATGGTCCGGACAATCGCTATCTCGGCAGTTTCGAACTGCGCGCCGCCAATAGCAAAGGCATTGTGGCGATGATGAACGAAGGCATCGTCAAAATGGACACATTGTTCCAAAATGCTTTTGCCTCGGGACAATTGCGCGCAGAAGCGACATTGTTGCTGGAAGACACAATCGACGAAGAAGATCTGGAAGAGCTTGAGGAAGAAGCGGCCAAGGCGAAAAGCTTTGCTGACGATCCAGTAGAAGCCGCAGTCGATGCCACGACCGATCGTGCGAAAGATGAACAGGGCGATGTCAGCGATCAAAAAGAAGAAAAGCCCGAGCCCGACAAACCCGTTACGCCACCGGCTCAACCCCAGCAGGTAACGGTTTCGGTGCAGGTCAGTACGCCCAATGTCGAATCGGTTGACCGCGCAGAGGCGTCGCTGCGGTCCATTCCCGGCGTGCGATCAGTGAGTACCGCAAGTTTGGCGCTTGGTGGGACATCGGTGTTGCGTGTTACCTATCAGGGCGATCCCGCAACGCTCAATGCGGCGTTGCAGGCGCGTGGTTTCCGCTAAAGGCGATTTGCGGCGCGGCCGAACCATTTCATGAAACAAATTGCTCTGCCTCTTGATAAGCTGCGTTCGGGCGGCCCAGATAGCCTGATCGTCACAGCATCCAATACCGATGCGGTTGCAGCACTTGGTGCCAGTGATCGCTGGCCAGGGCATTGTGCGATTCTCGTAGGACCGCCGCGTTCTGGCAAAAGCCTGATGGCGCGATATTTTGCGGCGCAAGGCGGGGAGGCCATTGACGACGCGGACGGGCACGCGGATGAGGCGTTGTTCCATCGCTGGAATGCTGCGAACGAATCGCGCCGTCCAATCTTGCTGGTGTCAGCAAAATTGCCCGCAAACTGGAACATTTCATTACCCGATTTGCGATCTCGCCTTGGCGCGTCGCAATTGATCGAGATTGGCGTTCCCGACGAAGAGTTGATCAACCAGCTGGTTCTGAAACATTTGAATGATCGCGGAACGTCTATTGGCACCGACGCATTAAGCTATACGACGCGACGGATTGAACGCAGCCATGCGGCGATTGAAGAATTTGCGCGCACCGCCAACAGTCTTGCATTGGCAGAGGGTGTGGCGATTACTCTGCCTCTGGTGCGTCGATTGCTTCTGGATTAGGTTCGACAGGTTCAATCGGAACCTCTTCACGCGCAGTACGCGTCATTTGCAATTTACCGTTGCACACCGCAAATGCCAACCGCCCTTCGACCAGATCCAACGCATCATGGCCGAATTGTTCGTACCGCCATCCGGTCAACAGCTCCAATCCTTCGCGTTCGCCGCCCGCTAACCGTTCCAATTCATCGCTGCGAGTAATCAGGCGCGACGCGACATTGATTTCGCGCGAGCGGATTTTGAGCAGCAATTTCAAAAGATCGGCAACCAACGCGCCTTCCTTTCCGCCGCCCGATCCATTTCCGGCTCGTTCCGGCATTTCATCGCGCGGTAGGGGCTGTGAACTGGCAAGCACTGCCATCAACCGGGTGCCGATCTCATTGTCTTTCCAAGCAGGGGACAGGCCCCGAATTTTGGGCAATTCAATTTGCGACTTTGGCGGATGCGAGGCGATGTCGGCGATCGTCTCGTCCTTCATAATCCGTCCACGCGGGATATTTTTGCGTTGCGCTTCTTTTTCGCGCCACGCGCCAAGCGATTTTAACCGGCCCAACACATCGGCTTTGCGCGATTGAACCTTGATCCGTTTCCAAGCGTTTTCGGGATCGTTGTGATAATTGGCAGCGTTGGCGAGCCGTTCCATTTCATCATTCAACCATTCGCCGCGACCGGTGCTGACCAGCTTTTCCAGCATTTTCGGAAAGATAATGGCCAAATGCGTGACGTCACCAATGGCATAATCGATTTGCCGCTTATCCAGCGGGCGTCGCGACCAATCGGTAAAACGCGCACCTTTATCTAGATGGATACCCATCCATAGGTCGACCAAATTGGAATAACCGATTTGTTCGCCTTGCCCCAATGCCATCGCGGCAATCTGCGTGTCGAACAAGGGGTGGGGGGTCTTGCCGGTCAGATTGAAGAAAATTTCAACATCCTGTCCACCAGCATGGAAAATTTTAAGGACATCTTCGTTATTGCAAATCAGTTCGAGCATCGGTGTCATATCCAGGCCGTCTGCCTTAGGATCGATTGCCGCGGCTTCATTCTCGTCCGCTAATTGGACCAGACAGAGTTCCGGATAGTAAGTGTTCTCTCGCATGAATTCCGTATCAACGGCGACGAAGCGGGATTTGGACATACGGGCGCAAAATTCGGCCAGTTGTGTGCTGTCAGTGATGAGTGGATGAATCTGCATGCTGCAAGGCCCATAACAGCCAATCGCGGCTTGACAAAGGGGGCAAGCGCCTGTGTAGCGCCGCCTTTAACATTTCCTGTCGATATTTCGAGAAAAACACCATTATGCACGCTTATCGCACCCATAACTGCGCCGCACTTCGCGCCTCCGATGTTGGTTTATCGGTCCGTCTGTCCGGTTGGATTTACCGCAAGCGCGATCACGGCGGACTGTTGTTCGTCGATTTGCGCGATCATTATGGCCTGACGCAAATCGTTCTCGATGTCGATTCGGATTGCTTTAAGGCGCTCGACAAGTTGCGCGCTGAAAGCGTCGTAACGATCACCGGTGATGTTGTGGCGCGTGATGCAGCGACTGTGAATGCGAATTTACCGACCGGCGAAATCGAGGTTCGAGCGCGTGATGTGTCGGTGCAGTCTGCTGCACAGGAATTGCCGATGCCGGTTTTTGGGGATCAGGAATATCCAGAGGATATTCGCCTGAAATACCGCTTTCTCGATTTGCGCCGCGAACGCTTGCACAACAATATCGTTTTGCGTTCTAACGTCATCTCTAGCGTGCGCCGCCGGATGATCGATCAAGGCTTCACCGAATTTCAAACACCCATCTTGACTGCGTCGTCGCCCGAAGGCGCGCGCGATTATCTGGTACCCAGCCGCGTTCATCCCGGAAAATTCTACGCGCTGCCGCAAGCACCGCAGATGTTCAAACAGTTGTTGATGGTTGCCGGTTTTGATCGCTATTTCCAGATCGCGCCATGCTTCCGCGATGAAGATGCGCGGGCAGATCGTTCGCCGGGTGAATTCTACCAACTCGATTTTGAAATGAGCTTTGTAACGCAGGATGATGTGTTCAACGCGATTGAGCCTGTCTTGCACGGCTTGTTCGAAGAGTTCGCCAATGGACGCAGCGTCAGCGCGCTACCGTTCCCACGCATTCCGTATCGTGAATTGATGCTGAAATATGGTTCGGATAAGCCCGATTTGCGCAATCCGATTCTGATCCACGACGTCGGGCGCCATTTCACCCAATCGGGCTTTGGCTTATTCGAACGGATCGTAGGCGAAGGCGGCGTCGTGCGCGCTATTCCCGCACCCAAGACAGCCGATAAGAGCCGCAAATTCTTTGATGACATGAACGAATGGGCACGTAGCGAAGGGCATGCAGGCCTTGGCTATGTTACCCGGAAGGGCGGCGAATTCGGTGGGCCTATTGCAAAGAACCACGGCGAAGAAGGCATGCTGGCGTTATACGAAGCCATGGGCCTTGGTCCCGATGACGGCTGTTTCTTTGCGGCAGGCAAAGAATTGCAGGCTGCCAAGCTGGCAGGCGCTGCTCGAACTCGCGTGGGCGAACAACTCGGTTTGATTGAAGCGGGTAGCTTCAACTTCTGCTGGATCGTCGATTTCCCGATGTTCGAATATGATGAAGACGCCAAAAAGGTCGATTTCAGCCACAACCCCTTCTCGATGCCACAGGGCGAGATGGAAGCGTTGGAAACGATGGATCCGCTCGACATTCTGGCGTTCCAATATGACATCGTCTGCAACGGTGTTGAATTGTCATCGGGCGCTATCCGGAACCACAAGCCGGAAATTATGTACAAGGCGTTCGAAATTGCTGGTTACAGTCAGGAAGACGTTGACACTAATTTTGCAGGCATGATCAACGCCTTCAAATTTGGCGCACCGCCGCATGGTGGCTCGGCTCCGGGGATTGATCGTATGGTCATGTTGCTGGCGGACGAACCCAATATCCGCGAAGTCATTGTCTTTCCGATGAACCAAAAGGCCGAAGATCTGATGATGGGCGCGCCGGGGCCTGTGGATGCCAAGCAATTGCGTGAATTGAATATTCGGCTGGTCGAACAAACCAAGCCGAGCTAACGCAGTCTAGGGATTGTGCTGAGATTTGTCCCATAATCGGGCATCCACAGCATCGCCCTTGCAGGGTAGCAACACGCAGCCATAATGGCGTATTCGGATGTGCATTTGTCGTTCCGAACGGAGGCTTGCCGCATGACCATCGATCTGTCCGAATATGAAAAGGGCGCAAAGTTCAAAGGCGATTTTGATAAAGCCATCGGTGCGTTGCAAGAACAACTGGCCGAATTGCAGGCGCTGCATATTGTTCATGGCTGCCGTACGCTGATCGTTGTCGAAGGCTGGGATGCAGCAGGCAAGGGCGGCGCGATCAAGCGGATGACCGCCTTTTGGGACCCGCGCTATTTTGACGTTTTCCCAATTAGCGCGCCTACGGACGAAGAAAAAGAACGGCATTTTCTGTGGCGGTTCTGGATGAAACTTCCGCGAAAGCGTGCCATTTCTGTTCTCGACCGCAGCTATTACGGACGCGTGCTAGTGGAGCGGGTTGAGGGTTATTGCAGCGAAGCTGAATGGCAACGCGCCTATGACGAGATCAACGAATTCGAGGCGCAACAACAAGACATTGGAACGCGGATAATCAAGATTTTCCTGCATGTGACGCAAGAAAAGCAGGACAAGGTTTTGATGGAGCGTTGGAAAACGCCCGCAAAACAATGGAAACTGACCGCCGATGATTTCCGCAACCGTGAAAAGCGCGCTGAGTATCTGGCGGCGATGCAGGCGATGTTCGAGCACACCGATACCCGTTGGTCGCCGTGGAAGGTCATTGATGGCAATAACCAAAAAGCCGCGCGGATAACGTTTCTGGAGCATGTCATCGAACAGATGTCAGCGCATGTGCCGCAGGATTTTCCGGCACTCGATGCAGAAGTTGATCGATTGGCCGGGGCGTTGTTTTCGGATTAGAGTTACAGCCCGCTATTCCGGATATTCAATATCCACCACTTCCCAAATTTTGGCACCGCCGGGTAGATTTACATTGCGCGCATCGCCTATGCTGGCCCCCCGTAGTGCACGGGATAAGGGGGAATTCCATCCGATCCGCATTTCAGTGGCATTGGCTTCATCGTCACCTACTAGTGTAATCGTTCGCATCTGATCGTCTTCATCTGCAATCGTAACCGTCGCGCCAAAATAGACATGCTTGCGATCTTCTTGTTTCGCAGGATCGAGAACCTGTGCGACTTTCATTTGCCGCGATAATTTGCCCAATTTGCGATCGATTTCGCGCAGCTTTTGTCGACCATAAATATAGTCGCCATTTTCGCTGCGGTCTCCATTGCCTGCTGCCCAGCTGACGATTTCGACTACTTTTGGCCGTTCGGTGCCGAATAGTTGCTCATATTCCGCCCGCAAAGCTGCAAATCCCGCAGGCGTAATCGGGTTGGTCCGTTCGGCCATCGGATTTAAATTAGCCTGCGGTCCGCTGTCCAAGATAGGCGCTTAACGGTTTGCTTGATCGTATCGTCGCCTTGTCGGGATTTAGATGATCATACATCACCGCATTCTCCAGCACGCGTTGCACATAGTTTCGTGTCTCAAATATGGGGATGGCTTCGATCCAATCGAGGATAGCAATAGAGCCGCTGCGGGGATCGCCATTGGCAGCCAACCATTTGTTCACATTGCCCGGCCCAGCATTATAGGCGGCCACCGCGAGCGGGTAGCTTCCGCCATAATAGCTCAACATCCGTTTGAAATAGGTGGAACCCAGTTGAATATTATACTGGATATCGCTGTTCAAAGCCTCAGGACGGTATGCAAGTGCTACTTTTCCAGCGGTTTCCCGCGCTGTTCCAGGCATCAATTGCATCAATCCGCGCGCCCCTGCATGGCTGGTGGCGTTGCGGTCAAACTGGCTTTCCTGCCGCGCGATGGCATGCACGAATGTCCAGTTGCTGCTTTGCTCCGCTGGCACATTCACCGTTGGATAGCCCAGCCGGATCATGCTGCTATGGCCTTCGATCCGCGCGCTACGGGCAGCGATAACCGATAAATCAGGGCGACCGATGGCGCTTGACCAAGAGAACAGCGCGAGGAAATCGCTTTCACTTTTAGCCGAATTGGCCAAGGCCCGCATGAAGCTGTTTGAATCTTTCCAGCCGGGGAATGAACTGGAAAGGCGCGCAGCAGTGAACGCTGATGGCACAGCATTGGCTGCCAGTTGCGGCAAAGCAGGCGATGGAGCAACGGCGGGCAAAGGTTGCCCCATGGCTTCCAAGGCGAGTTGGCCGTGGAAGAAATCATAATAGCGGGCTGCTTCACCCCAAAATTGCGTAGCACCGGCAGCATCGCCGGCCTGTTTCGCGGCACGACCGGCCCAATATAGGCCTTTTGAACGCGTTTGCGGACTGCGCGCGCCATCGGTGTAGGCGCGAAACATGTCGACGGCGTCGCGCGGACGGCCTAATTTATAATAGGCCATTTCGCCGGCCAACCATGCAAGGCTGGTGTATGTGTCGCGGGTGGACAGATCGAGATCGATGATTTTGGTTCCCGCCGGAAAAGCGTCGCGCAATTTTGACGAAATGCGATAGGCCACATCAAATTGGCCGTCCTTTTCCGCGCCCTCCGCATTGGTCAGCAGCATTTTCAGCCAATCCCGCGCTACATGCGGCGGAGCGGACAGAGCTGGACGGTTGGCGAGTAAATCGCGCGCGGCCCAACTGTTGCCAGCGGCGCGCAATGCGGCAACACGCTCCATGACGAGCCCGGCGTCGCTTTGGCCAGCTTGGCCCGCAGCGGCAAATTTGGCGGAGGCGTCAGCGGCTTTTAATTCAAGCGCCAATTGCGCATCCAGCACGGCACGGCGATTGGCCGATGTGTAAGGCAGCCATTTCTGCGCGGCACGACTGGCACTGGACCATAACAGGCGACTGACGCGGGCGTCATGATCGGCTGCTGTCAGTTTTCCACCCATCATTTGAAACAGGCGGTTTTCGTCATCATCGGTCAACGCACCTTCGCGCCATGCGCGGCGCGCCCATAATTCAGCCTTGGCCTTGTCGCCGGTTGCGGAAAGGGCAATCGCGTATTTTGCGCGTCCGCCATTGGTCAGCGGTTCCAGCCGGTCAAAAAAGGCAACGGCTTGATTGGGCGAATAGGATGCCAAATTGATTGCCTGTTCGGCGCTTTTCCGCATATCTTCTGCCGCTGGCCAATTGGGATACATCATCAGGAACGAGGCATATTCGCTAAACGCATAGTTACCCGATTGGCTGAGCATTTTCCAGCGTTGCAAAGCGGAGGGGATGTTGCCATCGCTCGGATCGACCAGTTTCGACGGAACTTTCACCGCGTCTCCCGTGCCGGAAACCCATTCAATCCTCTCGGACGAAGGGTTCGCTGCAAGGGCACAAGCAGGAATTGCAAGCATCGAAGCGGAAATTAGGTGCTTTACCATGCGCGACATATTATGGGCTGCCTCCTTATCGGTTTATGAACCAAAATGCCTGTTGCGGTTCGCCGATTACCCTTTGGCTGTTTGAAAGAAACTATTCCATGTTTTCGGGATCAATACCGGCTCTGGTGACTCCTTTTTGCGACGGAGCGTTTTCAGAGGGCCATTTTCGCGATTTGGTCGCGTGGCAAATCGACCAAGGATCCACTGCGCTTGTGCCATGCGGGACAACTGCAGAGGCACCGACGCTGTCGTTTGACGAACACTATCGCGTCATTGAAGTCTGCATCGAGGTCGCTGCGGGTCGCGTACCAGTGATTGCCGGATGTGGCTCCAACGACACCGCAACCGCCGTTCGCCATATGTCATATGCTAAATCGGCCGGAGCGGATGCGGCACTGGTAGTCGCGCCGTATTATAACCGACCCAATCAAGACGGCATCTATGCACATTTCGCGCATCTGGCCGAACAGTGCGACTTGCCCATCATTGCCTATAATGTTCCCGGACGGACTGTGACCGACATTTTGCCAGAAACGCTCGCTCGCATATCCAAAATACCGACAGTGGTCGGGATCAAAGATGCTAGTGGAAATGTGGGTCGGGTTACGGCCCATCGCCTGGGTTGTGGTGAAGGGTTCTGCCAATTATCCGGCAATGACGATATGGCACTGGCGTTTAACGCCAGCGGAGGCTTTGGCTGTATTTCGGTAACCGCTAATGTTGCGCCAAAGCTATGTGCGGAATTTCAGGCTGCGTGCCTTTCTGGCGATTATGCCTTGGCGCGCACATTGAATGATCGCTTATTTCCGCTGCATACCGCTTTGTTCACCGATGCTTCACCCGGTCCGGTTAAATATGCGATGGCGCGTGTCTTGAAAGGATTTCCTGCCGAAGTGCGGCTGCCGTTGGTATTGCCGTCGGAAGCCAGTCGGCATCAAGTGGATGCCGCATTGGAGATTGCAGGACTAATCTGATGGCGCGGCCCAAGCCCGAAGCATTTAACAAGATTAAAGTCGTCGCCGAGAACCGGCGGGCGCGCTACGATTTTTATATCGATGATAAGGTCGAGGCCGGTATCGCGTTGACCGGAACCGAAGTGAAATCATTGCGTTTTGGCGAGGGGTCGATTGCGGAAAGCTATGCCGAGATAAAAGATGGTACGGAAGTTTGGCTGATCAACGCCAATATTCCTGAATTCAGCCACGGTAACCGCAATAACCATGAACCAAAACGGCCACGCAAGCTGTTGCTTAACGCGCGTGAAATTTCCAAATTGCATGGCGCAGTGGCGCGGCAGGGCATGACATTGGTGCCGTTGTCGGTCTATTTTAATGATCGCGGGCGCGCCAAAGTGGAACTGGCGCTGGCGAAAGGCAAAAAAGCACCCGATAAACGCGCGACCGAGAAAGAGCGCGATTGGAAGCGTGAACAAGGCCGGTTGATGAGGGAAAAGGGATGAGCGGCCTGACCCGTTGGATTATGGCGCAGGCGCCATCGCGTGAAAGCTTTGAAAAAAGCCGGTTCTTGAGACCCTTTGCGCAGCGGGTTTTTCATCCCGCCTTGTGGCGCTTTACCCGCCGTTCGGTTCCGCGCGGAGTGGCGTTGGGATTGCTGGTCGGCATATTCCTTCTCATTCCGGGCGTGCAGATTGCGGGGGTGGCATTGCTCGCTTTGCCGGTGCGGGCCAATATTCCATTGGGAGCGGCGATGACATTTCTGTCGATGCCACTGACGACGCCGTTTATTTTGCTGGGTTCTGCTTATATTGGCGGCGCTGATTCAACCCATTTGATGGCGATTTTGGAGGCTCCGATGGCTTGGTGGCCCAAATTGCTAGAACTGGGTTATTGGCTGCTTTCTGATGCGGCTCCGGCAATGTTGTTTGGCCTGTTCACTATTTCCGTAGTGAGTGCTGCAATCGGCTATGTCGTCGCATCATGGTTTTGGCGTTGGAGAATAGCGTCAAAATGGCGTCGCCGATCAAAAACGCACGCCGTGAGTAATTCTTCGGTTTGAATTAAATGCCGATTGTTTGGGTGCCTAATTGCCTGTCGGTGATACCTTTCCTTGACAAATGTCATGATGCGTATCAGCCAATTCTTCGCGTCAGTAATTTCTGAACACGCAAATCAACGTCATCGGCTGGTAAGGAACGAGCTTGAAAAGCAGTACGCCATCTTCCCCTGTCCAGATTTTCGGAAATGAGGATAATGACGACGCCACGCGTCGGCGCTGGCTGCTTGCAGGGCTTTCGGCGGCTTCGCTGTTTTCACTGCTGATATTGTGGTTTGTCTCCCAAAATATTTTGCTGGTCGGGGCCATGTTCGCGGGTCTTGTCGCTTTTTGGGCACTGATCGATTATACTCGGCGAACTACCCCCGCCAAAGCTGCCGAGGCGGCGTTGCCGCCGGATTGGGCCGTAACCCGCGCTGTGGCTGATCTGGATGGGTCTGCAATTGCCATATGTGACCGCGCAGGACGGTTGGTTTGCGCGAACGAAATTTTTAATCAATGGTTTGAAGGCTTGCGGTCTCCGCCCGACATTGGCGTTGATGAAGCTTCGCGTGAATTGCTCAATCGTGCATCGCGCGCGGCATGGCGTGATGGCTCGGCAACAGCTGACGGCGTTAAGCGCCGTTCTGCAGAATATCAGGTGCGGGTGCTGCGCACTGGCGTTGGCGATGAATATTTGTTGTGGCGCATTTCGCAAAACGAAGCGGTCAATGTCGTCACCCGCGCCAATGAACTAGTTAGCGGACGTATCGGACGCGCCCTTGCGGTGGCGGGGGTGATGGGCGTCGTTGTGGGCGGCGAAGGTCGCATTCGAGCATCAAACAGTGCCTTCGCAATGCGCGCCACTGGCAGCGAAAACGCCAATATTGCCAATCGCGATGTCGCCGCATTTTTACGCCTTGATGAAAAAGGCAAAGTGTTTTTCGAACGCGAAGGCAAACGCGCAGCGCCTGTTCGGTTGCTTCATGTCCCGCTGGAACCCGGCGCGACTGATGGCGATGCCTTGTTGCTGGCGATTGACGATGACGGGGCAAGTGCCGACCGCGCATCGGCACTCGGCCATGTCGAACATTTGCTCGCCAATTTGCCTTTGGGTCTTGCCTTGGTCAATCGCGACGGACGCTTTCTGTTTGCCAATGACAGCTTTGCCCGCGTGGTTGGAATCGAACGAAATGCTTTGCCGCCTTATCCCGGCGATCTGGTTATTGCCGACGACAAATCGGCCGTGTCCGATTCGATTCGTCGCTATGCCGGTGGGCAATCCATGGCAGGTGACATTGCCGTTCGGTTGAAAGAGCAGCCCGACGAAGTCATCGCTTTGTCGATTGCCGGAGTTCGCGGACTAGGCGAGGCTGCTGTGCTCATTGGTTTGAAAGACAATAGCGAAGAAACCAAGCTGAAACGTCAGGTGGCGCAAGCCACCAAGATGCAGGCTATCGGCCAATTGGCAGGCGGGGTAGCGCACGATTTCAATAATATTCTGACCGCCATTTTGGGATATTGCGATTTGATGTTGTTGCGTCACGCGCCGGGCGACAGCGATTATGATGACATTCAGCAGATCAAGAACAATTCAAACCGCGCTGCCAGTCTGACACGGCAATTGCTCGCGTTCTCTCGCCAGCAAACATTGCGCCCGCAAATTTTGCAGCTTCCCGACGTGGTGGCCGAAGTTTCGCACTTGCTTAAACGGCTGTTGAGCGAAAAGGTTCAATTGGAAGTGCACCATGGCCGCGCCATTGGGCCGGTGAGGGCGGATCCCGGGCAATTGGAGCAAGTGATTATCAACCTTGGCGTCAACGCGCGGGATGCAATGCCCGAAGGCGGCACGCTGACGATTGAAACGCGCGCCATCAGTCAAGCGGATGTGCGTGCGATGCGCAGCGAAATCTTGCCCATTGGCGATTATGCCCTGCTTTCGGTGAGCGACAAGGGCACCGGCATTAGCCGCGAAAATCTGGGCAAGATTTTTGAACCGTTTTTTACCACCAAAGAAGTGGGTAAAGGAACCGGTCTGGGCCTTTCAACCGTTTACGGGATAGTCAAGCAATCGGGCGGCTTCATTTTTGCCGAATCGGAACTTGGCGAAGGAACGCGCTTCGACATTTTCCTTCCAACTTATGCCGGCAACGCCGTTGCAGCGCGACAGAAGACAGTGGAGTTGACGAAACCTGTCGCCAGTGAATCGACATGGGGGCAAGGGAAAGTACTTATCGTCGAGGATGAGGATATGGTTCGTGCCGTCGCCGAACGTGCGTTGGCGCGGCAAGGCTATGTGGTAGAAACCGCCTGTGATGGCGAAGAAGCCTTGGGTTATTTTGCCGAGGGTCGCGAATATGATCTGGTGGTGACGGACGTTGTGATGCCGAATATGGACGGTCCGACCATGGCCAAACAATTGCGCGCGCAAAACGGCAAACAGAAGATTCTGTTCATGTCGGGCTATGCGGAGGAGCAATTGCGGGAATCAATCAATCTCGACAATGTCCATTTCCTGCCCAAGCCATTTTCGGTTCAGCAGATGGCAGAGGCGGTGCGCGATGCCCTGAAATGATCGGGGCATTGAAAATAAACGATTAAAAAATATTGTTCCGCTCTTGTTCTTTTGGAACAAATGCAATACATCATCGTTAGTACCGGATATGTTCCGGTGCGTGGCATGACGCAAAGGAGTGGAAAAATGGCGGCAAGTCTTAAAGTTATCAACGGGGATCAGGCAAAGAACATGAATAATTCGGAACGCGAAAAAGCGCTGGAAGCAGCCCTTGCACAAATCGACCGCGCCTTTGGTAAAGGCTCTGCGATGAAGCTGGGTAGCCGGGAGGCCGTTAGCATCGATGCTGTTTCGACGGGCTCTTTGGGGCTGGATATTGCGCTTGGCATTGGTGGGTTACCCAAAGGCCGCGTCATCGAAATTTATGGGCCGGAAAGTTCCGGTAAAACAACATTGACGCTGCACGTTATCGCCGAGGCGCAGAAGCTTGGCGGAACTGCCGCTTTCATCGATGCTGAACATGCGCTCGATCCCGGTTATGCAAAGAAACTGGGCGTGGATATTGATAATTTGATCGTGTCGCAGCCCGATACCGGTGAGCAGGCGCTTGAAATTGCGGATACTCTGGTTCGTTCTAACGCTGTCGATATTTTGGTGATCGATTCGGTGGCGGCGCTTGTTCCCCGCGCAGAAATCGAAGGCGAAATGGGGGATACCCATGTTGGTTTGCAAGCCCGTTTGATGTCGCAGGCACTGCGCAAAATTACCGGATCAATCAGCCGGTCGAACTGCATGGTGATTTTCATCAACCAGATTCGCATGAAAATCGGTGTGATGTACGGTTCGCCTGAAACGACCACGGGCGGCAATGCGCTGAAATTCTATGCATCGGTCCGCCTCGACATCCGCCGCACCGGTGCGATTAAATCGGGTGAAGACATTGTCGGCAACGCGACCCGGGTAAAAGTCGTCAAAAACAAGGTTGCCCCGCCGTTCAAGCAGGTCGAGTTCGACATCATGTACGGTGAAGGCATTTCGAAAACCGGCGAACTCATCGATCTGGGCGTCAAGGCCGGGTTGGTTGAAAAGTCTGGCTCATGGTTCAGCTATGATTCGATCCGCATCGGGCAGGGGCGTGAAAATGCCAAAATCTGGCTGCGTGAAAATGCTGAAATGGCTGCCAAATTGGAAGCGGCCATCCGTGGCAAGACCGAACAGGTCGCCGAAGAAATGATGGTTGGTCCCGACGCGGATAGCGACAACGACGATTCCGGTCCGGGCAACTAAGGATTTTTGAACCCAAACTCCTTTCCCCAAAGGAGGCTCCTTTCCCCAAGGGAGTTTGCGTAGGCGGTGCCTGATCGCCGCGCATCCGGCTCGCCCTGGTCCACCCCGGGGCGAGCCATTTTTTTTGGGTTAAAATTGTGGGTGGTAGGGGGTGGGGAAATGACTAAAATGACAGTCCATGTATTGAACCTGACATTACCGCAAACGCGGGAATGACAATATTGTAAAGGCCGCATTGCGCTCTGCAATTCGCATTGATCCTAATCCGTTATTCGCTTGGATTTACCGGCAATCCAACGCAACCTTGCCGTAAAGCGCAGAAGGAACCTTCATAATGACACTCAAAATCCACCATCTGAACCATAGCCGGTCACAACGCATCCTGTGGTTGCTGGAGGAATTGGGCGTGGATTATGAAATTGTCTTTTACCAGCGCGACGCCATAACCAATCTTGCGCCACCGTCATTACTGGCAATCCACCCATTGGGCAAATCGCCGGTTATCGAAGACGATGGGCATATCGTGTATGAGTTGGGTGCTATTGTCGAATATCTGATCGAACGCCACGGCGGCGCGCATTTTGTCCCGCAACGCGGAACCGACGACCATATCCGTTATCTGGAATGGCTGCATTTCGCCGAAGGATCGGCGATGCTGCCGATCTTGCTCAATCTTTATACCGGCCGATTGGGTGACGCCGCCGCACCCCTTCATCCGCGCATCCATCAACAATTGGAAAGTCATTTCCAATATATGGAGGATCGGTTGCAACCTTCAGGCTGGTTCGTTGGCGAATCACTAACCGGCGCGGACTTTATGCTCAGTTTCCCGGCGGAAGCCGCCGTTAAATCGGGGCGCGCTGCCGACAAGCCAGAATTGACCGCTTTTGTCGAAAAAATCCACGCTCGTCCGGCATGGATCGCGGCGCTGGCAAAGGGCGGGCCTTATGCGTTCGCCTGATCATCGATGACAAACGCTACATCCGGCTTGCAGCACGCTTTGCCGTGGCCTAAGCCGCGCAGGCTATGACATCCACAAACGACATCCGCCGCAGCTTCCTCGACTTTTTTGGCAATGCCGGGCACGATATTGTGCCTTCTGCGCCCTTGGTGCCGTATAACGATCCGACATTGATGTTCGTCAATGCCGGGATGGTGCCGTTCAAAAATGTCTTCACGGGCCTTGAAACCCGCATTGTTCCGCGCGCAACCTCAAGTCAGAAATGCGTGCGCGCTGGCGGCAAACATAATGATTTGGACAATGTCGGCTATACCGCGCGGCACCACACGTTCTTCGAAATGCTCGGCAATTTTTCGTTCGGCGATTATTTCAAGGAACAGGCGATCACCCATGCGTGGACGCTGTTGACAAAGGAATGGGGCCTGAACCCTGACCGTTTGACTGCCACTGTCTATCACACTGACGACGAAGCGTTTGATCTGTGGCGCAAAATTGCGGGGCTGCCCGATAACCGAATAATCCGCATCCCCACAGCGGACAATTTCTGGTCGATGGGTGACACCGGTCCGTGCGGCCCGTGCAGCGAAATTTTCTACGACCATGGCGACCATATTTTCGGGGGGCCGCCGGGATCACCCGATGAAGATGGCGACCGTTTTGTCGAAATCTGGAATCTGGTGTTCATGCAATTTGAACGGCAGGAGGACGGCACCGATGTTCCGCTGCCCAAACCGAGCATTGACACCGGCATGGGCCTGGAACGCGTCGCCGCCGTGATGCAGGGCGTGACGGATAATTATGATACTGATACCTTCAAGGCGTTAATCGAGGCTTCTGAAGCATTAACAGGCACCAAGGCCGAGGGTGAGCAAATGGCCAGTCACCGCGTGATTGCCGACCATTTGCGCTCGACAAGTTTCTTGCTGGCAGATGGCGTCATGCCGTCCAACGAGGGGCGCGGCTATGTGCTTCGCCGGATCATGCGCCGTGCCATGCGTCACGCCCATTTGCTGGGCGCGAAGCAGCCGTTGATGCACCGCTTGGTCGGCAGCCTGGCGGCGGAAATGGGGGCGGCCTATCCAGAATTACTACGCGCGCAACCGTTGATCGAAGCAACGCTGGAGCAGGAAGAAGTGCAGTTTCGTCGCACGCTCGATAAGGGGCTGAAACTGCTCGACGAAGCCACTGCCAATATGGCTGCTGGCGCAGTACTGCCCGGCGAAACCGCATTCAAACTCTATGATACGTTCGGTTTCCCCTATGACCTGACCGAAGACGCGTTGCGCGCCCAAGGATTTGGCATCGACCGCGCCGGTTTCGACACCGCAATGGACCAGCAAAAGGCCATGGCGCGCGCTGCTTGGAAGGGCTCTGGCGCAAAGGCCAGCGATGATGTTTGGTTCGATATTGCCGAACGGGTCGGTTCAACCGAATTCACCGGCTATACCGCCACCGAAGGCGAGGGTCAGGTGGTTGCCCTGGTTAATGATGGCATCGAAGTGTCGTCTGCTGTCGCCGCTGACACCGTAACCGTCATTACCAATCAAACGCCTTTCTATGGTGAAAGCGGCGGACAAATGGGCGATGCGGGAAGCATGTCCGGTGCCAGCTTTCGCGGTGCCGTAACCGATACAGCAAAGCCCTTGGGCCGCTTACATGCGCATCAAGTCAGCATCGAAAGCGGCGAAATCAAAGTGGGTGATGTTGTTCAGTTAAAGGTCGATGCGCCGCGCCGAAACGCGTTGCGCGCCAACCACAGCGCCACCCATTTGCTGCACGCCGCCCTCCGCAATGCGCTGGGCGGGCATGTAACGCAAAAGGGAAGCATGGTCGCGCATGATAAATTGCGCTTCGATTTCTCGCACAATCAGGCGGTTACAGCGGAGCAGATGGCAGGGGTTGAGGCGCAGGTGAATGCGCAAATTCGCGGTAATCGTGCTGTATCGACTCGCTTGATGACTCCTGATGATGCCGTGGCCGCAGGCGCTTTGGCGCTGTTTGGCGAAAAATATGGCGACGAAGTCCGCGTGCTCAGCATGGGCGACAGCGATGGCGCAAATTATTCGGTCGAACTGTGCGGCGGAACGCATGTAAACGCCCTGGGTGACATCGGCTTGTTCACTATTGTGTCTGAAGGGGCTGTTGCCAGCGGTATCCGCCGGATTGAGGCGTTGACTGGGGAAAGCGCACGCACCCATTTGACGGGCCGCGAAGGGCAATTGAAGGACGTCGCGGCGCTGCTGAAATCGGGCATCGATGATGTCGCGCCGCGTGTTGAGTCCTTGTTGGCCGACCGCAAACGGCTCGAAAAAGAATTGGCCGATGCCAAAACTGCATTGGCTCTTTCAGGCGGAGGCGGTCCCAAGGCAGAGGCAGAAACGATCGGTAACTTGACCTTTATGGGGCAAATTATCCCCGGCATCGATGCCAAGGCGCTGCGCGGTCTCGCCGATGAACAGATGAAGGCGATTGGCGGCGGGGTGGTTGCGATTGTTGCTGCGAACGAAAATGCCAACACTGTCGTTGTCGCTGTCGGCGCCGATCTGGTCGGCCGTTTTGATGCGCCTGCGCTGGTACGCATGGCGACCGAAGCTATGGGCGGGCAGGGCGGCGGCGGTCGCCCTGAAATGGCGCAAGGCGGCGGCCCGGCGGGTGCTGATCAGGCCCAAGCGGCGATTGATGCGATCAAATCTGCACTGGCTGGTTGATACGGCTGCGCAGTTTGAGGCGGGGTGCTTCGTTTAAATCACCCGCCTCTTTAATTTGCCGCCGGAATTCGTCGCGCTTTTCATGGATCGACGCAATCACCGGTCCCATGGCCACGCCCAGATCAACTAGCACCGCTTCCGACAGTTGCAGGGAACTTTCCAATGTTTCGGGCACGGCATCGGTCACCCCGGCTTGATACAGTCGCGCTGCGTGATCGGCATCGCGGGCGCGGGCGACAATCGTCAAATCGGGCAACCATCCACGAACGCGTTTGACGATATGTTCGGCCAAAACTGGTTGATCCATGGTCAAAATCAACGCCCGGGAATGGCCGAGGCTCAATTTGTCTAATGTTTCGGGACGCGATATGTCTCCGAAAATCACTTTATACCCTTGCCGACGCCCCTCGGCGACCGCATCGATATTGGATTCAACCGCGACATAAGGTTGATTGTGCACGGTCAGCATATCAGCCACCAATTTGCCCACGCGGCCAAATCCGATAACAATCGTGCGGGGTTCCGAAGTTGGGTTTTGTTCGCGGACCTCGTCGTCGCTTTCGCGCAATTCCAGACGGCGCGCCATATCATGGCCGACACGCGCCAATATAGGTGTGATGGTTAGGCCGATGGCGGTTGCCACTTGCCAAAAACTAACGGTGTCGGCGTCGATAATTTGGGCGACACCAGCGGCTCCCAAAACGATCAAAGTCGTTTCCGATGGGCTACCCATTAATACGCCTGTTTCCGCCGCAGTCCCCGTGCGAGCGCCGTTGAGCTTGAGCAATCCGGCAGTGACGATGGCCTTGATCAGCACAATCGCGGTTACAGCGGCCAAAAGAGCCGCCCAATTATCCGCGACAAATCCTAAATCAATTTGCATGCCGATGCTGATCAGAAACACACCCAGCGCCAGTCCCTTAAATGGCGCTGTCATTACCTCGACTTCGTTGTGATAATCGGTTTCGGCGATCAGCAAACCGGCGATCATGGCCCCAACGATGGGGGACAGGCCAACAGCACCGGTTGCAAGACTCGCGACTATTACGACAAGCAAACTGATCGAGACAAACAATTCCGGGCTTTTGGTGCGGGCTGCTTGGCCAAAAAGTAATGGAAGTAGAAAGCGGCCCAAAACCAGCATTCCAACGATGACAAGCGCGCCCTGCCACAATACCGTGACCATGGTTTCCCAAGATGCGCCGCCTGCCTGTGGTGCCAGTGCGCCAAGGACGAAGATGATTGGCACAATCGCCAAGTCTTCAAATAACAGCATCGCCAAAGCGGATTTGCCAACCGCAGATTGCGTTCCCGCTATGGGCAGGACAAGTGCCGTTGAGGATAATGCCAAGGCAATGCCGATTCCGGCGGCGGCTGTTGGATCATATCCAAAGAGCATCAAGCCAACGGCTATAATCGCGCCTGCGCCAAAAAGTTGAGCCGCGCCCACGCCAAAAACCAAGCGTCGCATTTTCCACAACCGGCGGAACGAAAGTTCAAGTCCAATGGAAAACAACAACAAGATTATGCCATAATCTCCAATGGGTTGCATCGCCTTTGGGTTGGTGATTGTGAACCATTCCAGGACCGGAAACTGGCTCACCAATTGGCCCAGACCCATGGGGCCCACCAATATTCCGACTAAGATGAAGCCGATAATTGGGGTAATCCGAAAACGGGCGAATGCCGGAATTACAATCCCGGCGGCACCCAGTATGACGACGATGTCACTAATGCCTTTGTTATCGATTTCAACAGCCATGTCTGGTCCTTAGCGGGCGACGGCGCTAATGTCATGTCATGGAAGCAGATGTTGTCATTGTCGGTGGTGGGCCAGCGGGCATGATGGCCGGATTGCTATTCGCGCGCGCTGGCATCGATACGCTGGTTTTGGAAAAGCATACTGATTTCTTGCGCGATTTTCGGGGAGACACTGTTCATCCATCAACGATGGAAATATTGCATGAACTGGGTATGCTTGATCGTTTTTTGGAGCGGCGCCATAATCGGATATATGAGGCACGCGGTACCGTTGCCGGCGAGGAAGTGATCCTTGGCGACTTTCGGCATTTAAAAACGCCCGCGCCCTTCATTGCCATCATGCCGCAATGGGATTTCCTCGATTTTTTGCGTGAAGAGGCGGCTGCACTACCCGCTTTTCGCCTGAGCATGGAAAGTGACATTGCCAAGCTGATAATCGAGGAGGGGCGTGTTTCGGGAGCGGAACTGACGGACCACCGCATTGTGCGTGCCCGAAAATTGGTCATCGCAGCGGATGGACGAAACTCGATTGTCCGGCGACAAAAGTTGCTGCCTGTGACGGAACTGGCAGCGCCCATCGACGTTTTCTGGTTTCGAGTCCCGAAACTGCCGGATGGTAACGCAGCATTGCGCGGTATTGTTGCGCCCGGAACCTTGATGGCGCTGATTGATCGGCAGGACTATTGGCAATGTGCTTATGTCTTTCAAAAGGGCATGGGGGATCAATTAAAGTCAGAAGGAATTGTCGCCCTCAGACGGCTGATAGAGGCCGTCGCACCGATCCTTGGGCCCCTGGATGGCGTGCTGACCAATGTGGATCAGTTGCACCTTCTCACCGTCCTGATTGACCGACTTGACGAATGGCACAGGCCGGGGCTGTTGGTAATTGGCGATGCCGCGCATGCGATGTCACCGGTAGGCGGTATAGGGATAAACCTTGCGATTCAAGATGCTGTAGCGGCAGTAAATCTACTCGCGACTGCATTACTGCAAAGCGCGAATGTGGATGCGCTCCTTGTCAAAGTAGAGAAGCGGCGCGGATGGCCTACACGGGTGATTCAGCGCGGACAACAAATTGCACAGGATCGCATCATCAACGCGGTCCTCCGTCCAGACGTGTCATTCAATCGGCCTCCATGGCCTGTCAGAATGCTCAACCGCTTTCCTGTGCTTCGTCGTATTCCGGGCCGGATTATTGGTCTGGGTATCCGACGGGAACATGTTCGTTCACCGAAAGCGCCGGACAAACGTTGAGGTGGTGAGTACCATTACTGAAAACCAAAACAAAAATGGCCCGGTCTTTCGATCCGGGCCATTTTCTTTGTCAAAGGGGAGAGGCGATTACTGCCAGCTTCCCATTTTTGTTTCCAGATTGGCGCGCACCGCTTCGAAGAATTGCTCTGTGGTCATCCATGCCTGATCGGGACCGATCAAGATGGCGAGATCCTTTGTCATCGCGCCGGATTCGACGGTTTGAATGCACACTTTTTCCAATGTTTCAGCAAAGCGCGTAACGTCTGGCGTGTCATCGAATTTGCCGCGATATTTCAAACCACCCGTCCATGCGAAGATTGACGCAATCGGGTTGGTGGATGTCGCTTTGCCCGCTTGATGCTGGCGATAGTGACGCGTGACCGTACCATGCGCCGCTTCGGCCTCGACTGTTTTGCCATCTGGGGTCATCAGGATAGACGTCATCAGGCCCAGTGAACCGAACCCTTGTGCAACCTGATCCGACTGCACGTCACCATCATAGTTTTTGCAGGCCCAAACAAATTTGCCGCTCCATTTCAGCGCCGAAGCGACCATGTCGTCGATCAGGCGATGTTCGTAAACAATACCTGCGGCGGCGAATTTTTCTTTGAAGCCTTCGGTTTCGAATACCTGTTGGAACAGGTCCTTGAAACGGCCATCATAGGCTTTCAAGATGGTGTTCTTGGTGGACAAGTACACGGGCCAACCCAGGTTCAGGCCGTAATTGAACGACGCGCGTGCAAAATCGCGGATCGAATTGTCGAGATTGTACATCGCCATCGCTACGCCCGCTGACGGGAATTTGAAAACCTCCAGGTCGATGTTCTTGCCATCATCACCATCGAACACGAGACGCAATGTGCCGGGGCCGGGGATCAAGGTGTCGGTGGCTTTATACTGGTCACCAAAGGCGTGACGGCCAACGACGATGGGATCGGTCCAGCCCGGGATCAGGCGCGGGACGTTGTCGATGACGATGGGTTCACGGAAAACAACCCCACCCAGAATGTTGCGAATGGTACCGTTGGGCGATTTCCACATGCTTTTCAGGTTGAATTCTTTGACGCGGTCTTCGTCAGGAGTGATCGTGGCGCATTTTACGCCAACGCCAAATTCGCGAATCGCATTGGCGCTGTCCACCGTGATTTGGTCGTTCGTCTCATCGCGTTTTTCAACACTGAGATCATAATATTTCAGATCGACATCGAGATAGGGCAAAATCAAGCGTTCGCGGATCCATTCCCAGATGATGCGGGTCATTTCGTCGCCGTCGAGTTCAACGACTGGATTTTTTACCTTAATTTTTGCCATAAGAACGCTGCTTTCCTGCGGGAGTTTTTGCCTGTTGTGCGCAGCGCCATAGCAAGATTTTGCGGATGATCAACTATCCGCACTTTGCGCTATCAAGCTTAAGGTTGTAACATCGCCCAACCACGCCTAGGTAGCGCCACTATGAATAAACAAGAACTGACCAACAGAGGGTCGGGTGTCGCAAAATGGGCTTTTCCGCCCGTCCATCCCGAAGGCCGTAAATTCGGGCTAATCGCAGGGGGCATCACCGTGCTTCTGGCGTTTATGGCGTGGGAAACACTCGCCTGGCCCATGGCCGGCATAACCCTTTGGACCCTAGCCTTTTTCCGTGATCCAGCGCGTGCGACACCGCAAGATGATCGCTTTGTCGTGGCCCCTGCTGACGGGCTCGTCACTTTGATCCAGCATGTGTCGCCACCGCCTGAATTGGCAGGGCCTTTGGGGCTCGGTGATCAACAGATGATCCGGGTTTCAATCTTCATGAGCGTGTTTGACGTCCACATCAATCGGGCACCGATTCGCGGCACGATCACACGCATTGCCTATATCGCCGGGAAATTCCTGAATGCCGATCTGGATAAGGCGAGCGATGATAATGAACGGCAGCACTTTTTGATTGAGCGATCAGACGGCGTCCGCATTGGCTTCACCCAAATTGCCGGTTTGGTTGCACGCCGGATTATGTCGTTCAAAAAAGAGGGCGATGAAGTAAACGTTGGCGAACGCGTGGGATTGATCCGCTTTGGCAGTCGCGTCGATGTGTTCCTGCCGCAGGGAACCGCGCCGCGCATTATCAAGGGGCAAAGGTGCATCGCTGGCGAAACCATCCTCGCCGAACTGGGTGTCGAGCCTGATTTGCGGGCGATCAGCCATTGACACGTGCCTCTCCGCTTAGGAAAGCATGACAATGGACACTTCCCAACGCCCCGGCATTTCACTTCGTGCCATTTTGCCGAACGCAGTGACGGCCATGGCATTTTGCACAGGTCTGTCAGGCGTATGGTTCGCCATGCACGGACGCTGGGAGGCCGCGTTGGCAGCCGTATTAGCGGCCGGTGTGCTTGACGGAATGGATGGCCGCATCGCGCGCATGGTCAAAGGCGAAAGCCGCTTTGGCGCCGAACTCGATTCATTATCGGATGTAACGGCGTTTGGGGTAACCCCGGCGTTGATCCTTTATATGTGGGCACTAGAAGCCATGCCGCGATTTGGCTGGACCATTGCGGTGTTCTACGCATTGTGCATGGCTTTGCGATTGGCTCGGTTTAACGCGCGGATCGATGTTCAGGAGCAACCGCATAAATCCGCCGGTTTCAACACAGGCGTTCCAGCTCCGGCAGGGGCAGGGTTGGCGCTTTTGCCACTGATTATCTGGCTGGAAACGGGCATGACCGCCGCGCGCAATTATTATATCGTGGGGCCTTGGCTGCTGGTGGTGGCACTATTGATGGTTTCTAGTCTGGCGACCTTCAGTTGGGCATCAATTCGCATTCGCCGTGATATGCGCTTTATTGCTATGGTGGTTTTGGCCGGAGTTGCCGCAGCTTTAGTTGCTGCCCCGCTGGTGACGTTGATTGCGATCTGCGCTGTTTATGTGGGTCTTTTGCCCTTTAGCATTGCCAACTACGCAAAGGTTAAACGGGCGCGAACTCCTATAGCAAAAGAACAAGCCGCTTGACCTAAGCCCTGACAAGGTTATGTTCCATATTCGTTCTAATTGATAGGAAGCGGCTTTGGATCCCATTATTGTTTTGATTGCCGTTGCCATCGCTTTGCTCGCGGGGCTTGGCCTAGGCTGGCTGATGGGCGGCAAAGCAGCGAATGCCGGGGCGGAAACAGGCCTGCAATTGCGGGCAATGCTCGATGCCGTTGTATCGGAGCGTGACACTGCCAAAGATCGACTGGCCCGGCTGGAAACCTCTTTGGAGGAACGGGAGCGGTCGTTCGATGAACAAATCGCAGGGCTATCCGATGCCAAAAATTTACTGTCGGCCCAATTTGGTGAAATCGGCCAAAAATTATTGAGCGAAGCGCAGTCGGCTTTTTTGCAACGCGCCGACGAACGCTTTCATCAGGCTGGTGAAAAGAACGAAGAAAAGCTGAAAATGCTTTTGGCGCCCGTTGGCGAACGATTAAAGGCATATGAGGATCAGGTTGGAAAGATAGAAAAAGACCGGACAGAAGCCTATGGCGCGCTAACCGGATTGATCGATCAGATGCGGGCAGGGCAAGAACGTGTGCAATCAGAAGCCGCACGATTGGTCAATTCGTTGCGCAATGCTCCCAAGGCACGTGGTCGTTGGGGTGAACAACAGCTAAAGAATGTCCTCGAAAGTTGCGGGCTATCAGAACATGTGGATTTCGTCACCGAAGTGAGCGTGTCGTTAGAGGATGGGCGGCAACGCCCGGATGCCATTTTGAAGGTTCCCGGCGGGCGCAGCCTGGTAATCGATGCCAAGGTGTCTTTGAATGATTATCAGGATGCGTTTGATTCCATCGACGATGACGTGCGCCATGTTGCCATGGCACGGCACACCGCTTCGATGAAAAACCACATCGATGGCCTGTCGCGCAAAGCCTATTGGGATCAATTTGAAGATGCGCCGGATTATGTAATCATGTTTGTACCCGGAGAACATTTTCTGGCTGCTGCATTGGAGCACGAACCAACATTATGGGATCATGCCTTTGAACGCAAAGTGCTGCTCTCCACGCCGACCAATCTGGTAGCCATAGCGCGGACCGTTGCGGGTGTTTGGCGGCAAGAAGGATTGGCGCGCGAAGCCAAGCAGATTGGCGCGCTGGGCAAAGAAATGTACGATCGGATCGCCGTTGCCGCAGGGCATTTGAAATCTGTGGGATCGGGGCTGTCGAGTGCCGTCAACAACTACAACAAATTTGTCGGCAGTTTCGAACGCAATGTGATGAGCACGGGCCGCAAATTCGCCGAACTCAACATCGAAACGGGCAAGCGCGAATTGGAGGATGTTCCTTTGGTCGAGGCGCTACCCCGTTATCGCGGTGAGGTGGAGCAAGGGCTGATCGAAGATGCTCGTATTGTCTCTGACCTGACTTAAAGAGCCGGTTTAAGCTTAGTCTTAGAACCATTCGTTGCGGTGAGTAACGCAGTCCCATCATCCAAAAATTCTGTTGTTTCCAGTTTTTCCAAGATCGCTAAAAAAGCGCCTTCTTGCTGTTGCAGCAACGGCTCGGGGCACGCCATCATTGTGGAGAACGCGGGGCCAAATCGCAGTTTGCCCTCCATAAAATCATAGCCAGCGCCGAAACGGTTGCATCCGACGGTTCCACTCATGCGAACATCACCAAAATGGATCGAGGCTTTGTCCGGATTTACGGGCGCAACGCCGTCGATATCAACGATGGTCCACGTCGAATTGCTTAGCACTGCGGGAGCCGATAATCCTCCACCGCAGCCCACAAATTTGTCACGGCCGACAGATACGGACACACGATCTTTATGGTTGCGATCTGACATGCCGTCGCTGCACGGACCTTGGAGTATGTCCATGGCAAATCCGGATCCGGTATAGCGATAGCCATTGTCCACTTGCGACCCGACATAGCTGTCCATTATTATGTCGGAGCCGTCTAAACGACGAAAGTGTATTTTGCCCTCTTTAACGGTGGCATTCCAAAATGGTTCCGTACCCGATGCGGAATAGCTGCTGGGTGCTTTGGCAACTTCGGGCGCTTCGGCGACAGTTTGGCATCCGGCTAATGCCATAGAACTGGCGATTAGCAACGAAACTGAATAACAATGCTTTATCATTCCAGCATGTTACAAAGCCCCATATAAATGGCGGATGAACAGTTATTTGCGCCGAAATTGATTCAGCACTTCATAGCCCATAACGGCTGTGGCCATCGCCGCGTTCAGGCTGTCGGCTTTGCCACGCATGGGCATTTTGACCAAAAGGTCGCATTCCGATGCGTAGTCCGCAGGCATTCCTTGCGCTTCATTGCCGGTCAAAATGAAACAAGGTGCGGTATAAACCGGTCCCTGGTAATCGTGCTCGGTTTGCAAGCTGGTACCAACCAGTTGTCCGTCGCCTGCGCGTAGCCACGGCACAAATTCGTCCCAACGGCATTGCACCACTTTCTGGGTAAAAATGGCTCCCATGCTGGCGCGCACGGCTTCGACGGAAAATGGATCGGTGCAATCATCAATTAAGATCAATCCGCCTGCGCCAATGGCATCGCCTGTACGCAGCATAGTTCCCAAATTGCCGGGATCACGCATCGCCTGCGCCACCAGCCAAATGTCTGCCGCTGAGCGGTCTATGCTGGCTAAAGGCGTCGGAAATTCTCGATAAACACCAATCACTGTCTGCGCATTATCCTTGCCAGACAGTTTGGAAAGAATGTTGGCGTTGGTTTCGATTACATCGCCATCTGCCGCCAACACTTCGCGTTCTAACACCATTTCCAACGGATGCGGATCGCGATCTGTACATCGGAATAGCAACTCGGGCAGAAAACCGGCTTCGCGCGCTTCGGTTAGAATGCGTAACCCTTCGGCGAGGAAAAGCCCTTCGCGTTTGCGGTGCTTTTTTTCACGCAGCGAACGTACGTGTTTGATCAGCGGATTGGAAAAACCGGTTATTTCGCGGCGCATGACAGGGTGTCAGTCTTCGCCAAAACCGTCGGTGATCAATCCAGCCAGCTTTTCTAGTGCCATTTCTGCTTCGTGGCCCTGCACGTGAATGGTAACTTCACTGCCTTTTGCTGCGCCTAGCATCATCAACCCCATAATCGAGGAGCCAGTTACCATTTGGCCATCTTTTTCAACCTCTACCAATAGGCCTTCAGGCAGGCGACTGACAAAAGTTACAAATTTTGCACTGGCCCGCGCGTGCAGACCCTTTTGATTGACGATCGTCAATGTGCGGCTGAGTTTGCTCATCGGGATGCCTCCAGCAATTCGGATGCAACGCTAATATATTTGCGACCTGCATCGCGCGCTGCAATGATAGCATCGTAGATTGGCATTGATTTTCGCGCGCTTTCCAGGCGAATAAGCATCGGCAGGTTCACGCCTGCGATGACCTCCACTTTTCCAGTTTCTAGCAATGAAATCGCCAAATTGGATGGCGTGCCACCGAACAGATCAGACAGAATGATCACACCGTCGCCGGTATCCATTTCCTTCACGGCGCGGGCAATATCTTTACGCCGTACTTCCATATCGTCCCTTGGCCCGATGCAAATTGTTGCGACCTGTTTTTGCGGTCCAACGACATGCTCCATTGCGACGACAAATTCGTTCGCCAACGTGCCATGCGTGACAAGAATGAGTCCGATCATAAACGCCTTTGCCCTGTTATCATCTCACGACCGATCCGCCTGTTTGCCCTGCCATTCCAGCGCGTCAATTGGACGTGAATTCAAATTACGGTGATCAATGCTGAGCGAAAAACCAGCTTCACGCAACAACTTGCTGACGTGTTCCGCGACATGAACTGACCGATGGCGACCGCCCGTACAACCAAATGCGATCGTAACATAGGCCTTTCCTTGCGCGTCATAGCGGGGAAGCAACATCTGCAAAAGGTCGGAAATTTTTGAGATTGCGTCACTATAGGCAGGGTCGGATGCGACATAGTCTGCAACATCAGCGTCTAGCCCGGTTTTGGGACGCAAAACAGCATCCCAATGGGGGTTGCGCAGAAAACGCATGTCGAAAACCAGATCGGCGTTATGCGGCACACCGCGCGAATAACCAAAACTCATAACCGATACCGTCATTCGTCCGGCAGTAACCCGAAATTTGTCTCGAATTACAGTTTGCAAATCGCTGCTGGATAGGCGGGTGGTATCGATCACCATATCCGCCCAACGGCGGAGCGGTTCCATCAGGGCGCGTTCCTGCGCGATGCCGTCAATAGCAGGTCGATCTTGCGCCAATGGATGCCGCCGCCGCGTTTCTGAGTAGCGACGCTCGATTTCCGTGCCTGCGCAATCCAGAAACAGCATGGTGATTTCCACGCCGTCTCGCTTTTGCAAATTTTTGATCTGTTCGATTAATCGATTGGGCTCGAAACCCCGGGTGCGCGTATCAAAGCCCAGGGCCATGGGGACATCCGGTTCGGTTCGCCCTTCGGGTGAAGGTAAAGCGAGCAGCGGGCCGGCAAGCCGTATCGGGAAATTGTCGACGGCTTCCCAACCTAAATCCTCTAGTGTTTGCAGCGCGGTTGTTTTGCCCGCACCGGAAAGGCCGGTCACCAACAATATTCGTTTAGTGTGCAATTTTGCGGTCATTAGGAATTAGTTCCAAATCTTTGCACAGGGAATACGGCACTTGGCACTGGCCATATATCGGCGTCAACCACGGACTTCAACGCAAGCTCTATCTTCAGGGGGGCGCTTGCGTGAAACCCTGCGAGGTTAAGCACTGGAACCGAATAGTTTGCAATGTGAGCGGTTGGCCATTTGGAGGGCATGCGTTCGCCTTCGTTGCCCAATTGCACTATCAGTCGCAAAATACCTGAGGGATTGTGCGACATTGTGACAATTCCAATTCCGCGAATTTCGATTTTTCCTGCAATTTCAGGAATGGCATGAACGAACAGTCGGTTGTTGCTTATTTCTGGACGAACATAATCATCGCCCACTAAGGTTGCTCCCCGGTCAATCAGTCGCAAGGCAAGATCGGATTTCCCCGCGCCCGAAATTCCGCAAATGGCGACGCTCCATCCGCCGATTGACACCACCGAAGCGTGCATGGCGTTGCCTTTGGCGGACATCCCGTCTTCGCAAAACGCAGTCATGGTGCATGTGCAACATGAAAAGCGGGCAGGGTGATGTGGAAACTTGCGCCCTGTTTTCCATCATCGCGATCATGCACCGAAATTGATCCATGGTGCCCTTCGATGATTGTACGTGCGATCGCCAGGCCAAGGCCACTATGCCGTCCAAAGCCTTCACCTTCTGGGCGTTCGCTGTAAAAACGACGAAAGATCATTTCGCGTTCATCGGCTGGAATTCCCGGGCCTTCGTCGTTCACCCGAATAACCACGTCATCGTCGCTGCGGGTCGCCGAAATTTCAACGACACCGCCGCCGGGAGAAAAAGACACGGCATTGTCGAGCAAATTGTCGAACACCCGTTCCAGCCGTAAATCCTCGCCTTCTATTTTGGCAATCCCGCGACGCGGGCGAGCAAAGGCGATAGTAACACTGCCATCTTGCTGGCGGCTTTCGCGAGCGATGAGCATCTGCTCGATCATGTCACCCAGATCTATGGGCTCGAAATTGGCTTTTGCCAGTTGCGCGTCGATGCGGCTCGCATCGGATATGTCGCTTATAAGCCGGTCCATCCGCCGAACATCGGCTTGTGCGATAGACATGAGTTGCTTGCGAAGTTTTGCATCTTGCACATTATCGAAGCCGTCCAGCGCCGAGCGCAGCGATGCAAGCGGGTTTTTGATTTCATGGGCGACATCGGCGGCAAAGCTTTCTGTCGCATCGATCCGTTGCCGCAGGGCGATGCTCATATCTGATAACGACCGAGCCAGCATGCCGATTTCGTCGCGGCGTGAGGGCAGTCGCGGAACGATCACTTCCGGAGAACGCCCCAGACGAACCTTGACCGCCGCGCGGGCGAGATGCTGCAACGGGCGAACGATGGTGCGCGCCAGAAATACCGATAGCAAAACCGAGATGCCCAGCACGAGCAATATGAACATCGCAATACTGAAACGCTCAGCGCGGATTAGGCTTCGAACGTCGCGGGCATTTTGTGATGTTAAAAGCGCCATTTGTCCGTCTGGCGTGGCTGCTGATGCGGTTATGATGTGGGTCGAATCTGGGGCAAGTCGGATGCGTCCAGAGCTCTTTTCTGAACCCGTCTTTACGATCTCTGGCCAAGCCTTTGCATTGTCAGACTTAGGTTCGGTAAACGGCGATAATTGAGGGGCGCCAACCAAAAAATCGAATATTCTGTCGATTTGAACAGCAATGGCCTTTCGTAAAGGCTGATCGGCCACGTCTTGTAACTGATAGGATGGAGGCGCTAAAGTGAAACTGTCGGTGCGTTTTGCTCCGGATGTATCGTAAATGCGCACGCGAGCACCTGTTCGCTGGCTGAAATTGCGGACAAGCAATTCATGGTTTTCGCGCGGTGTGTGGAACAGCGCATCACGTAACAATTCGACTTGTGTGATCGCAGCTGCTTGTCGTTCCAATATAAGCCGGGTGCGGTAACTGTCGAGAAAGAACAATCCGCCAGCCATCAGTGCCAAAGCGAACAAGTTAACTGCCAAAATTCGCCCAGTCAGCGATAGGCCGCGACTCCAGCGTAAATCCAGACCGGACGGTTCAGCTTTCTGCAAAGCGGTATCCAGCCCCGTAAAGCGTATCAATCCCGGAAAATTCGGAATCTATTTGCCTGAATTTCCGCCGCAGCCGCTTGATATGGCTGTCGATCGTGCGATCATCGACGTAAACGTCATCTTGATAGGCAATGTCCATCAGTTGGCTTCGTGTTCGCACAACACCCGGACGGTTTGCCAATGCTTCCAAGATCAGGAATTCGGTGACCGTCAGCGTTACATCTTTACCGTTCCAGCGAACATGGTGCCGCGCTTGATCCATTTCTAGCCGTCCACGGACCATAGGCTCGCTGACATCGTCTGCATTTTGCTCGGCCCCTTCGCGCCGGGCATTGGTCCGGCGCAGGATGGCCTTTACCCGCGCGACCAGCAGTCGCTGCGAAAAAGGTTTGGTAATATAATCATCAGCGCCCATCGCCAGGCCAAGGGCTTCATCAAGTTCTTCGTCCTTCGACGTAAGAAATATGACCGGCATTGCCGATTTTTCTCGCAATCGGCGTAGCAATTCCAGGCCATCCATGCGCGGCATTTTTATATCGAATATACCCAAATCAGCAGGATTTTCGGCCAAGGCCTTTAATGCGCTATCACCATCTGGGTACAAACGCGTAATGAATCCCTCGGCTTGCATCGCAATCGACACAGATGTCAGGATGTTTCGATCATCATCGACTAAGGCGATTGTAGCAGTCATATTCGCGTCGATATAGGCAGCTTGCGGTCTGGCATCAATGCCGATAAAAAGCGGTACTGCGAAAGGTTTAGGCCTTCGTTGGATTTTCACATCGATTAGAGATTTGACGTTTGGGTATCCCTCGGCTAGGGGCCTGCCGGAAACGCTTTGCATAGGTATGCAAAAGCTGTGTCGCATATTTTCAAACAAGGAGCCACCTAGTGCCGATTGAGCCGACCTTTTCGCTTTCGCGCCAGTCCATTAATACCGACGCCAAGATTTTCTGGAATCTTGGAACGGCACGATTGGTTGAAGCCTCGCTCAACAATGGTGAGGGCGTTTTAGCCAAAGACGGCCCTTTGGTGGTAGCCACCGGCGCGCACACGGGGCGTTCTGCATCAGACAAGTTTATCGTACGCGACGAAACTACTGAACAAACCGTAGATTGGGGGGCAACGAACAAATCGATGACCCCAGCACATTTTGCTGCATTGAAAGAAGATTTCATCGCAGCGTTGGCGACAAAAGAAACCTTATATGTGGCCGATCTATTTGGTGGCTCACAGGCTGATTTCCGCGTCAATGTGCGCGTTATCAACGAACTGGCATGGCATAATTTGTTCGTGCGCACACTGCTGGTTCGTCCCGATGAAACACAATTGGCTGACATTCTGCCTGATTACACGATCATCGATTTGCCCAGCTTCCGTGCCGATCCCGCGCGTCATGGTTGCCGCAGTGAAACAGTGATTGCGGTCAATTTTACCGAGAAAATGGTCCTTATCGGTGGCTCTGCTTATGCGGGCGAAATGAAGAAGTCAGTGTTCGGAATTTTGAACTATTTGCTTCCCGAAAAAGGCGTGATGCCCATGCATTGCTCCGCCAATATCGGCGCCAATGGCGATACTGCAGTGTTTTTCGGATTGTCGGGTACAGGCAAAACGACATTGTCCGCAGACGCCAGCCGCACATTGATCGGCGATGACGAACATGGCTGGTCCGATACCGCAGTTTTCAACTTTGAAGGCGGCTGTTATGCAAAAATGATCAATCTTTCTGCCGAGGCTGAGCCAGAAATTTTTGCGACAACCAAGCGTTTCGGTACGGTGTTGGAAAATGTCGTTATCGATCCGGAAACCCGCGAACTCGATTTCAACGACAATAGTCTCGCAGAAAACAGCCGTGGTTCTTACCCGATTGATTTCATTCCTAATGCTTCGAAAGACAATCTGGGACCGCCGCCCAAAAACATCATTTTCCTGACAGCCGACGCCTATGGCGTACTTCCTCCAATTGCGCGTCTGACACCCGATCAAGCCATGTACCATTTCCTGTCTGGTTACACTGCGCGCGTGGCGGGAACTGAAATCGGTGTAACAGAGCCGTCGGCAACGTTTTCGACCTGCTTTGGTGCACCATTCATGCCGCGCCATCCCAGCGTTTATGGCAATTTGTTGAAAGAACGGATTGCGCGCGGTGCGGTGAAATGCTGGTTGGTCAATACTGGATGGACCGGCGGCAAAGCCACGCAACCCGGGATTAGCCGTATGCCAATCAAAGCAACGCGGGCGTTGCTGAATGCAGCATTGGACGGAAGCTTGAGCGAGGCCGAATTCCGCAAAGATCCGAACTTTGGTTTTGAATTTCCAATTGCCGTTGCTGGCGTCGACAGTAAGATACTGGATCCGCGTGAAGCATGGGCTGACAAGGCGGAATACGACCAAACGGCCCGCACATTGGTTCAAAAATTCATCGATAATTTCGCCCAGTTCGAAAGCCATGTTGATGAAGGCGTGAAGCAAGCGGCTCCTCAAGCTGCATAGACTTGGAAACTTCCGGGTCATTGAAAGGGCCCGGACGTGACCCAATTTGATATTCGCCTGTTTGAAAATGACGCTGCCATCATTCGTGTGGGTGAGGGGCTGTTGGCGTGTGAGTTGTCGCGCGAGGAATGGACGCATGAAGCGCATCTCGCCGCTTGCCTTTGGTTGTTGCGAGAACGTCCGGCCATTGATGCGGCGATTGAATTGCCGGGTATAATCGCACGCTTTAACGTTTCGGTCGGCGGTGTAAACGATGATAGCCAAGGTTATCACGAAACAATCACCCAGTTTTTTCTTTCCGCCATTCGCGTATTTTTGCACCACCGCGAACCGGCAGAAGCATTGGTTGATGCCGTAAACGCATTGCTGCAATCGCCATTTGGCAGGCGGGATTTTCCATTGCAGTTTTATTCCACCGAGCGGCTTTTTTCGGTCGAGGCGAGACGTAAATTTATTGCGCCGAACGTCAGAGCGCTTTCAGAACTCGGCACTTTCGGTTAAGTCGCTCTGGACCAAAAAGGAGATAGACGATGGGTATGCTTGACGGATTGATGGATAACGTTGGTGGATTGGCAGAAAAGCTGGGTTTGCCTGCGGATAAGGCGCAGGAAATTGCGGCCTCGCTGAACGAAAAGCTGGGTGGTGATGGTGACAAAATGCAGGCCATTCAAGATTTGGCTGCAGAACACGGCATCTCGGTCGATAAAATCAAAGAAATGCTCGGCGGTGACGGCGAAGGCAGCATCCTGGGCAAAATTACTGGTTTTGTTGACAAAGACGGCGACGGCAATCCGCTGAACGATTTGGCAGGAATGGCCAAAGGCCTTTTTGGCGGCAAAGAGTAAACCGCTCAATTTTTTGAGTGTTTCAAAAATTTAGCCCTAAATCCTTCAAAGGGTTCAGGGCTAAAATTATTCAGTGCTGAATTCTATTGGATCAGTCGAGCAATTCCGCAGGAACAACGCCGCCATTGGCCGCGAGTTCGCGCATGACAGCTTTGTGCAGCCAGATGTTCATATCGGCGCTACCGTTGAGTTCGCCGGTATAGCCCAACTCTACAGCCAAGTCTTTGCGCTCTTGCAAAGAGCTGTCCATGCCAACCAGTTTCATCAAATCGACGATAGAATTGCGCCAATTCAAATCCTTGCCGGCACCCATTTCTTCGAGATGGGCTGCAATATCGATGTTCTTGGCTGCTTCTGCTGCGACTGTGTCGGCAGCGGCGGTCGCTGCGGCGGCAGCTGTCGCCAAAATCCCGGGTGCGACCGGTGTCGCTGCTACGGCTTTCTTGCCGAAAATAGCGTCTTTAATGCTGCTGAAAATTCCCATTTTGAATCCTTCCTTAAGGCGGCCCATGCGGCCTGCGGAGGGCTGTTTAGCGGTTTAATGTGAATATGAGGAGACTAAAGAATTGGTTAATTGTAAAATCCCGAGCGGGGTTGGTTCGCAATCAGCGATGCCGCTTGCATTTGCGTCTGTTTCCGCACAATCCATGGCATCAATATTCGCGGGAGAGCGTCAGTGGATTTAATCAGTGTTTTGAAACAGAGCGGCGCGATCGGTTCGATTGCACAGCAACTGGGTGTAAACGAACAGGTCGCAGAAATGGGCGCAGGCGCTTTGTTGCCCGCCATTTTGGGCGGTTTTAAGAAAACGACACAGGCGCAACCTTCTGGCCTTGAAGGTCTGGGTGGTTTGTTGGGTCAACTCGGCGGTGGCGGCCTGTTTGACAACGTAGTGGCACCCGAACCCACCAATGTTGATGCCGGTAACGACGTATTGGGCCAAATCTTCGGTTCCAAAGATGTCAGCCGCACCGTGGCTGGAAGCGCCGCTGAACAAACCGGTATCGATCCATCGCTGCTGAAAAAAATGCTGCCGATTTTGGCTATGCTGGTTGCTGGCTATATGGCCAAGCAAAGCGGCGGTGAACAGGGCGGTGGTTTGGGCGGCTTGCTTGGCAGCGTATTGGGCGGTGGCGGCCAATCGTCCGGCGGCGGCCTTGGCGGCATGCTGGGCAATGTCCTCGGTGGAGCGCTTGGCGGCGGTCTACAATCGGCCCCAGCAGGCGGTCTCGGCGGCCTTGGATCTTTGCTTGATCTGGATGGTGACGGTAATCCGCTGGATGACATCATCGGCATGGCAGGTAAATTGGCGCGTTGATCCAACAGTTTTAAGGTAAACAAAACGGCCCGCATTTCACGCTGATGAGATGCGGGCCAATTAGTATGTGCGATCAATGTCTATCCGATTGGTTCGACCAACAAAGTGGCGCCATCTGCCCCAGCCACGCGAACTTGCGTGCCTACCGCCGCATCGCTCCCGCGCACATTCCATTCGCTATCACCAACTTTCACCCGGCCACGACCGTTGGTGATCGCTTCGACTACGGTGACGATTTCGCCTCTTAAGCGTGCAGAGCGATCGTTCAGTGCAGGGTCTTCGGATTCAATCGGGTTGTCTTTCAGAAACTTTTTACCCGCATATACGGTGAGGACGGAGAGCACTGCGAATAATGCGACCTGAAATGGCAATGAGATGGTCGGCACGACCCAAGCCAATAATCCGACGATAATAGCTGCGAGCCCTAGCCACATCAGGAAAAAGCCGGGGGCCAAAATCTCGACCACGCCCAAAGCGAGTCCGACGGTGAGCCAGAACCAATGCGGTTCTAATGTGGAAATCCAATCGCCCATTATTTGCCCTTATCTTGACTGAGTGCTTCTTTCGCAATTTCACCTATGCCGCCCAGAGTGCCGATCAATGCGGTGGCTTCGACGGGAAACAAAATGGTTTTGGCATTGGGGGATGTTGCAAACTGGCTGATGGCGTCGACATATTTCTGCGCAACGAAATAGTTGATGGCTTGACTTCCTGATGATGCGATTGCGGCAGATACCATTTGTGTCGCTTTGGCTTCGGCTTCAGCTTCGCGTTCTCGTGCTTCGGCGTCGCGGAATGCGGCTTCGCGGCGGCCTTCAGCTTGCAAAATCTGGCCCTGCTTTTCGCCTTCAGCACGCAAAATTTCGGACGCGCGAGAACCTTCGGCCTCCAGAATTTGCGCGCGTTTTTCACGCTCTGCTTTCATTTGCCGTGCCATGGCGTCCGAAATATCTTTCGGCGGGCGAATGTCTTTTACTTCGACACGAGTTAACTTCACGCCCCATGGGCTGGTTGCGTGATCGACCACGTTCAAGAGCCGCGCATTGATCTCATCGCGTTTGGAGAGTGTTTCATCGAGGTCCATCGAACCCATGACTGTGCGCAGGTTGGTTGTCGTGATTTGCATGATCGACAAATACAGGTCGGAAATTTCATAAGCCGCCTTCGCCGCATCCAAAACCTGAAAAAACACTACAGCATCAACGCCAACCATGGCGTTGTCTTTGGTTATGATTTCTTGTCCTGGAATATCCAGCACCTGTTCCATCATATTCACTTTGCGACCCACGCGGTCTACAAAAGGGAAGATGAAATTAAATCCCGGGTGCGCCACATGGGTAAAGCGGCCAAAGCGTTCGATGGTATAAACATAGCCCTGCCGAACCACGCGAATGCCCATCATCAAAAATACGACTGCAAGTACCAATAAAATGGCAACAAAACTGCCCATGCTCTTCCTCCTGTTTGACGAGGGGCAATCTCCCAAATAAGCATAGGGTTGCCAAGCAAAATCGGATGGGGTCGGAAAATGGAACTGCAAGCAAGATTGAAAATGGTTCGGACCGCGCTTTATGTCCCGGCAATCAATGCCCGGGCATTGGAAAAATCCCGATGGTTGGATGTAGATATGATCATTGTTGATCTGGAAGATTCTGTACCTGATGTTAGCAAGGCCGAGGCTCGACAGGCCGCAATCAGCGAAACTGCAGCGGGGTTTGGTGACAAACTGGTGGCGTTGCGTGTGAACAGCGCAGACAGCCCCTTGATCGAGGCAGATATTGCAGCCGTTAATGCGGCCAATATTGATTGTGTCGTTATTCCAAAGGTAGAGAGCGAAGAGACAGTGATCGATCTATCGATGCGCATTACCCGTCCGCTCATTGCTATGATCGAGAGCCCGGCAGGAATTTATGCCGCTCGCCATATCGCGTCGCATCCCCTTGTTGCGGGGTTGATCGTGGGCGCTAATGATATAGCAGCATCGATGGGGATCAAGCCTGGACCCCAGCGGCAAGGATTGGAATTATCGCTGCAAAGCATTGTTTTGGCGGCGGCGGCGGCGGGAAAGCCTGCCATTGATGCTGTTTGCAACCAATTGGATGATATGAGCGGATATGAAGCAGAATGTGCGCAAGGGCGCTGTTTTGGCTTTAGCGGCAAAACCTTGATCCATCCCAATCAGGTGTCGATAGCGAATGCTGCATTCGGAGCGAGTGAGACCGATATAGCTGACGCTGAGGCGCTGATTGCAGCGGCTTCTGGCGGTGCGCAACGTTTTCGGGGTCGCATGATAGAATCAATGCATGTAGAGGAAGCGCGCCGGACATTAGCGCGCGCCAAAATTGTGCAGTCCTGAGGCGATTTGAGGGGGCTATGGAACAGCGATTTGGGGTGATATTGTCGGGCGCATTGCTGATGACAACGCCTTTGGCTGCGAAAAGCATTTCTGAAGCTGATTTGCGCCCGCATATAGAGACTATGGCCAGTGACGCGTTTGAAGGACGCGAACCAGGTACCGAAGGTGAGCGCAAAACGCTTGAATACCTTAGCAACCAGTGGCGTCAGATGGGTTTGAAGCCGGGTGCCAAAAATGGGGGCTGGCTGGAAGAGGTGCCGCTTATTCGTCGCGGTCCGGCAGAAGCGACTGCCCATTTTTACGCTAAAAACCAGAAATTGCGTTTTGCATCCGACGAGATGGTTTTGGTTGGTAAAGAGGCCGATTATCTGGCGAACAACGTACCTGTTGTGTTCGTCGGCCACGGAGTCAATAAGGATGGAAACACCCCCGACGATTTGGCGGGAAAACTGGTTTTCATGCTATCAGATAGCGCCGATTTCTTGCCAGAGGCCATGCAGTCACCGCGTGTACGGCGCGAAGCGTTGGTTAAAGCCGGCGCCGAAGCCGTTGTTGCCATCGCCGGGGAGCAATTTGATTTTGCCGTTTACCGTCGACAGTTTCTTTCGCGTCCAATCGGACTTGCCTCACAGGATAAGAAAGCAAATCTTGAAGGTGTTGTCAGTTCCAAATTCATGGTCGCGTTGGTCACTGCCGCTGGTGGAGATTGGGATAAACTGCGCACTGCCGCCAAAATGCCATATTTTAGTGAGCAATTGCTGGGTATTGCGGCTGAAGTTTTGGTAAAAACCGATGTCAGCCGTTTCTCTAGCCATAACATCATCGGAAAAATTCAAGGCCGCAAACGCGGGTCTGGTGCGGTCGTTTTTATGGGGCACTGGGATCATCTCGGTTTGTGCCGACCCGAAGGCGAAACCGACAGAATTTGCAATGGTGCCGTCGATAATGCCAGCGGAATGGCTGTGCTAACCGAAATCGCACGGCGATTGGCAAAAGGCCGTTTTGATCGCGACATCTATTTCGTCGGAACAACGGCCGAAGAAAGCGGCTTATTGGGCGCGCAGTCATTCGTCGACAATCCCATCTTTCCGCTCGACGACATCGTTATCGCCTTGAATGTGGATACCATCGCGGTCGCTCCGAAAGGCGCAAAAGTATCTATTATCGGGCGCGGAACCACAGTGTTGGAGCCAGAGATTGAAGCCGTGGCAAAAAAGGTTGGGCGTACGATTGAAGCATCAACAGAAGCCAATGCGTTTTTGCGCCGTCAGGATGGATGGGTGCTCACCCAAAAAGGCGTCCCCGCTTTGATGGTGGGCGGTTCCTTTGCGGACATGGAATTGATGGAGCGATTTTTGAACAGCGAATATCATGGCCCCGAAGATGAATATGGCCCAAAGGTTGAACTGGGCGGAGCGGCTGAAGACGCTAATCTGCATGTTGCATTGGGAAAATATTTCGCCAGTGCCAAAAAGCACAAGAGGAAAATTGCCGAGAACAAGACTGGCGGATAGCAGCGCAACTGGTTACATGGGCCGCCACGAATCGACTAGATAAACAGCAAAGTGGCACCATGAAATCCGACAAAATCCGGCTGGGACTTACCTTCGACGATGTGCTGTTACAGCCTTGTGCGTCTGACATTGTCCCCAGCCAAGCCGATACCCGCACTTTTATCACGCCATCGATCGCGTTGAACATCCCGGTGATGTCTTCGGCCATGGATACCGTAACCGAAGCGCGTATGGCCATTGTGATGGCGCAATTGGGCGGAATTGGGGTTTTACACCGCAATCTTTCGATTGAGGAACAAGTCGCTGCGGTCCGACAAGTAAAGCGGTTTGAATTGGGTATGGTTGTCAATCCAATCACCATTCCGCCGGGGGCCACTTTAGCATCGGCGCGTGCAATCATGGCTGCCAATGCGATTTCGGGCATTCCGGTGGTCGAGGAATTGGGCAAGCTGGTAGGGATATTGACCAACCGCGATGTTCGCTTCGCTGAAAATGCCATGCAACCGGTATCGGAACTGATGACATCGGAAAACCTGGCGACAGTGCGGGCCGGAGTGTCTCGCGAAGATGCGCAACGACTACTGCACCATCGCCGTATCGAAAAGCTGTTGGTGGTGGATGATTCTTATCATTGTGTTGGGCTGATTACCGTCAAAGACATCGAGAAAGCCGTCAATTATCCCAACGCAACCAAAGATGGCACCGGCCGTTTGCGTGTAGCAGCCGCCACGACGGTTGGCGAAAAAGGGATCGAACGCACTCGTGCTTTAATCGAGGCCGAATGCGATTTGATCATGGTCGACACCGCCCACGGCCACAGCAAAATGGTGAGTGATGTTGTTGCTGAAATCAAAAAGCTGTCGAGCACCGTTCAAGTTGTTGCTGGAAATGTGGCAACAGCCGAGGCTACCCGTGCGTTGATCGACGCAGGTGCGGATGGTGTGAAGGTGGGGATCGGTCCGGGTTCGATCTGCACCACACGTGTCGTTGCTGGCGTCGGCGTTCCGCAATTGACGGCGATTATGGATGCCGCAGAAGAAGCGGAGAAATCCGGCATTCCGGTGATCGCCGATGGTGGACTACGTACATCCGGCGATGTTGCCAAGGCGTTGGCTGCTGGCGCAGCGAGTGTGATGGTGGGTTCGTTATTGGCCGGTACTGAAGAGGCTCCGGGCGAGACTTTCTTATATCAGGGGCGCGCCTATAAAAGCTATCGCGGCATGGGCTCGGTCGGGGCAATGGCGCGTGGATCGGCAGATCGTTATTTTCAACAAGACATCAAAGACCAACTGAAGCTCGTTCCGGAAGGTATTGAAGGACAAGTTCCCTTTAAGGGATCGGCAGCGGACGTTATTCATCAACTCGTCGGCGGGGTTAAAGCGGCTATGGGATATACCGGCTCAGCCACGATTGCCGATTTGCAACAGCGCGCACGTTTCGTGCAGATTACCAACGCCGGTTTGCGCGAAAGCCATGTCCACGATGTGACCATCACGCGCGAAGCCCCCAATTATCCGACAAGAGGGTAATGGGCCGCTGTGATTGAAATAGTACCCTATATATTGGTCATCATCGGATGGGCCCAAGAGGCACCAAAAGAGGGCCTGTTGATCGAGCACCGGCTTTTCGCAAGCGAAGAGGCGTGTAGGGCCGAGGGGAGCGAGTATGTGGCGCAGCGTAAAATCTATGCCAAGGAATTTAACAATGCGCGGTTCGAATTTTTTTGCGTTCCGGCACCGACACAAAGCGACATTGAAACGATGAGAGAGAAGGGGGAATGACCCCTTCTGCAAGGCTACAAGCAGCCATCGAACTGCTGGATGCCATTATCGTCGCGACAAAAGATAAAGGCGCATCAGCCGATCGTATAGCGTCCGCATTTTTTGCAGCGCGCCGATATGCCGGATCAAAAGACCGTCGGGCGGTTCGCGAATTGGTTTGGCGCGCCATCCGCCGATTTGGAGAACGCCCCGCAAATGCCCGATCTGCATTTGTCGCCTTGGCTGATGAGGACAGTGACCTGGCGGCATTGTTTGACGGAAATGGCTATGGCGCTGCCCCGATTTCGACAGAGGAAAAGCGAGCCAGTGGCGGCCTTTTGCCCAATTGGCTGTTGCCGTTGTTTTCCGACAAATTGGCTGAAAGCGAATTAGGTTCGTTGCTGGATCGCGCCCCCCTCGATTTGCGCGTCAATGCGTTGCTGACCACGCGCGAGGCGGCTGTTGCGTTGCTTCCCGAAGCCGAGATTTTGCCGCAGACCGAAAATGGACTTCGCTTGCCTACGGGCTTTTCGGTCGAAAACCACATTTTGCTGAATACCGGGCAGGCCGATATTCAAGATTTAGGCAGTCAATTGATTGCGCAAGCATGCCAAGCGCAACCCGGACAAGTGGTGCTCGATCTTTGCGCAGGCGCAGGCGGTAAAACACTTGCGCTGGCAGCAGAGATGCAGGGAAAAGGCCGGTTATTGGCAACCGATACCAATCGAGATCGCCTATCGCAGCTTCCCTTACGGGCCGGCAGGGCAAAGGCTGGTTGGATCGAGACAATATTGCTCAATCCCGGCAAAGAAGCAGCTATTTTGGCTGAACTGCATTCAGGATGCGATCTGGTTCTGGTCGATGCACCTTGTTCTGGCAGCGGCACTTGGCGGCGTAACCCAGAGACTCGTTGGCGGCTTGATGAACGAGAACTGGGAAGGTTGGTAAACGAGCAGGCGCGTCTGCTCGATATTGCAGCTGGCTTAGTCAGGGAACAAGGCGTTTTGCTTTATGCGGTATGTTCCTTATTGTCGGCAGAAGGTGCCAAGCAAGTTGAGGCGTTTCTGCAACGACATTCCAGTTGGCGGGCGCTGGAAGTCAATATCGACGCTGGGCGCGCAGACGGGCCCGGGCGATTGTTGACGCCATCACATGATAGTAGCGATGGCTTTTATTTGGCGCGTTTGCAAAAGCTGTGATAGCGGGGACGAAATTGTCGGATATTGGATCATTGATCATGCGTTTCTCGCCCGCCGCTATTGCCCTGTCGCTATCGTTGGCCACTGTTTCCAGCGTTAGCTTTAGCAAACGTGCCGATCATGAGATCAATCCCCAGTCGTTGGCAATGTCTCACGAAGGGGCCGCCGCCCTGAAAACGGGTGATAAAAATGCTGCGATTGGCTGGTATGAAACCGCGCTGGCCGTCGACCCATTAAACCGCACTGCTTACGTTGCGCTCGCCGAAATTGCCCGCGACCAAGGATTAAAAGGCAAATCGATCCGCATGTATAAAGAGGCGCTTGAGATCGAACCCAACGACCAGAAAATACTGGCCGATCAGGCATTGGTGATGGTTTCAAAGGGAGCAATTGAGCCCGCGCAAAAAAATCTCGCGCGGCTGCAATTGCTGTGTCAATCCAACTGTACTGCCGTTGATGCCATCAGCAGCGCCATCGACAAGGCTAAGGAAAAGCCAGTAGTCCAGGCGAGCGCTGTCGAAATTACGCCGAGTGTTGAAACCACACCAAAGCCCTGATTAAATCAGAGGGGTAAATTCCGCGACCAAGCTTTCGTAAATCCGGCGTTTAAAGGGCACGATCAATTGCGGCAATTCAGCAGGATCGACCCATTGCCAGCGGGAAAATTCAGCGTGTTCGGTGGCAATGTTGATGGCGTCGTCGTCGCCTTTAAACCGGATCAAAAACCACCATTGACGCTGCCCACGCCACTTTCCTTGCCAAATTTTTCCCATCAGCTCTTCGGGAAGATCGTAAAAATACTCTTCCTTACTGCGCGCGAGAATGTCGACCTGCTCTGACAAAATGCCGGTTTCTTCGGCCAATTCGCGTAAAGCAGCGTCTTCTGGAGTCTCGCCCGCATCGATGCCACCTTGCGGCATTTGCCACGCATCGCTGCCAGGATTGTCTAGCCTTTGACCAACAAAAACCAGGCCTTGGCGATTGGCAATCATCAATCCGGCGCAAGGCCGATAGGGAAGGGCATCATTCATGGAGTTTTTTCGCTTTCGCCGTCCGCATAGACTGGAATGACTTAATGGTCCATGACAAAGCCCTGCTGCAGTCGGCCACAGAATTTATGTTTGGATTTGACACAAAACCGCGCATAAGACGGGCAAAGACGATTTAGATTGAGGGTGTTTTACATGGCTACTGCCGCACGCAGTATCGATTCCGCAGGTACAACTGAACAAGAAGCCGGCGAAGCTGTTGTCGTACGTTTTGCTGGCGACAGCGGCGATGGAATGCAGTTGACGGGAGGCCAGTTCACACTGTCTTCGGCACTTTCGGGCAATGATTTTGCCACATTCCCAGATTTCCCCGCAGAAATCCGCGCGCCGCAAGGGACGCTCTTTGGTGTATCCGCTTTCCAGATCAACTTTGGATCGAGCGCCATCAACACTGCAGGCGATGCCCCCGACGTATTGGTTGCGATGAATCCAGCGGCGCTCAAAACCAACGTCAAAGATTTGAAGCCCGGCGGCCTGATCATCGCCGACAGTGGAGAGTTTAACGCACGTAACCTGTCCAAGGCACAATATGAAGTAAACCCGCTGGAGGATGACTCGCTGGGTAAATGGCAATTGGTGCAGTTTAACATCAGCCAGCTGACTATTGACGCGGTGAAGCCGTTTGGTCTTGGCAATAAAGACGCTTTGCGTTGCAAAAATATGTGGACGCTGGGCCTTGCGCTGTGGATGTTTGATCGTGACCGTCAACCTATCATCGATTGGCTCAATGAAAAATTCGCCAAAAAGCCTGAATTGGCCGGGGCCAATATCGCGGCATTGAACGCGGGCCATGCTTACGGTGAAACCGTGGAAATGGGGCAGCCAGGAACGGTCGGTATTCCGCAGCACCATGTCGCCGCTGCGCCTGTTGAGCCGGGCCTATATCGCACAATCAACGGTGCTGATGCAGCTGCAATGGGGCTTGTCGCCGGGTGCCAATTGGCAGGCGTCAAAATGTTTTTCGGCGGCTATCCGATTACGCCAGCATCGTCGATTTTGCATGCCTTGGCCCGTTATAAGGAATTTGGCGTCACGACGTTTCAGGCAGAGGACGAAATCGCCGCGATCGCTTCCGCTATTGGCGCAAGCTATGCGGGGCAATTGGGAATTACGTCGTCTTCTGGCCCCGGTATAGCACTGAAGGGCGAGGCGATGGGGCTTGCCGTGATGACCGAGCTACCCCTTGTCATCATCAATTCGCAGCGCGGCGGGCCTTCGACAGGCCTTCCCACAAAGACCGAACAGTCCGATCTCTATCAGGCGGTTTATGGCCGCAATGGCGATACGCCATTGCCGGTGATTGCGGCTCGCTCGCCGGGTGACGTGTTCGACTGCGCCATTGAAGCGGTTCGGATTGCGACGCAATATATGACGCCGGTGATGCTACTCACCGACGGCTATATCGCCAATGCCGCCGAGCCGTGGAAGGTTCCCGACATGGCGAGCTATGCGCCATTCCCCGTCACATTCCGCACAGAGGCACAGGAAGGCGGCTTCAAGCCCTATGGCCGCGACGAGAAACTGGCGCGACCATGGGTCAAACCAGGCACACCTGGATTGATGCACCGCATCGGCGGGATCGAGAAAGAAATTGATACCGGGCACATCAACTACAGCCCCGCCAACCACCAAGCGATGACCGACATCCGAAAGGCCAAGGTCGATGGCGTCGCGGACAGCATTCCCGATCAGGAGGTATGTTTAGGGACCGAAAGCGGAAAGCTTGCGATTGTCGGCTGGGGCTCCACTTACGGCCCGATCCACCAAGCCGTCCGCCGCGCGCGTGCGAAGGGGGCGGACGTCAGCCACATCCACATCCGCCACATCTGGCCGATGCCGAAGAATTTGGGCGAATTGCTGCATGAGTTATGATCAAGTGATCGTGCCCGAAATGAACACCGGCCAGTTAAAGACCCTGCTGCGCGACCAATTTTTGGTCGCTGCCAAGCCGCTGAACAAAGTGTCGGGCCAACCCTTCCAGATCAGCGAAATTGCGGCGGCAATTGAGGGAGCTTTGGGGTGAAAAAGCAAATGATCTGCGTAACCTTTTTATCCGTGGCATTGTCGTCTTGTGGCGGCACCGACGTAGATGTCAAAGCAATGTTGACGTCACATCAGGCTCAGCTTGGCCAGTGTTATGAGAGTAAAGACGCCAGTTTGTGCGATGCAGCCATTGCGGCTTTGGAAAACGATATCCCGTTGTTGAAACGTGCTTGTTCGTCAGGAAACAACCAGGCTTGCGGTCTATTCCCTGGATACGACCAAGCACCCGCGATGTTGCGATCATTTAAATCAATATGCGTCGAAAATCAGGTCGACCCTTCGATGCCCGACAATCTCAAACAGTTGGCACAACAAGGTATGAAAGCGGGCTGCGACAAGATGAAATTGACTGGACCGAAACTATGAACGACATGACCCCCATCAAAACCAGCACGCCCAAGGATTGGGAAACCGATCAGGAGGTCCGCTGGTGCCCCGGTTGCGGGGATTATGCGATCTTGAAGGCGGTGCAGCGCACCATGCCCGAAATCGGGCGTCGGCCCGAGGACACCGTGTTCATCTCCGGCATAGGCTGCTCCAGCCGCTTTCCCTATTATATGGAAACATACGGTTTCCACACCATCCATGGCCGCGCGCCGGCGGTGGCGACGGGGGTGAAGCTTGCCAATCCCGATCTCGATGTGTGGATTATTACGGGCGATGGCGATGCGCTTTCCATCGGTGGCAACCATACGATGCATCTGCTGCGTCGCAATCTCGATTGCCAGATATTGTTGTTTAACAACGAGATATACGGCTTAACGAAGGGCCAGTATTCGCCTACATCGCGCGTCGGCACCAAATCGCCGACTTCGCCCTTTGGTTCGGTGGACCGTCCGGCGATCCCTTGCGCCTTTGCCTTGGGTTCGGGCGCACGCTTTGTTGCGCGCGGCTTTGACGTGAACAAGAACCTGCCATCGGTGCTAAAGGCCGCGCACGCGCACAAAGGCGCGTCGTTCGTCGAGATTTTCCAGAATTGTATCGTTTACAACGAAGACGTCTTCGCCCCCTTCACCGAAAAGGCGAACGCGCATCAGCAATTGTGGCTGGAGGACGGTCAACCGATGCTGTTCGCGGGTGGCTCCAAAGGCATATCGATGGATATGGACACGTTGACTCTAAAGGTTGTCGAAGTGACCGATGGCGATTGGGCGGCGGCGGGCGTGATTTCGCACAATGTGAAAAACCGCGCGGTGGCGCACATGCTGGTCGAGATGCCCTTCGGCGAATATCCGATGGCGCTGGGTGTGTTGTACGATGATCCTCGCCCGACCTTTGATAGCGCCGTGGTCGAGCAGAATGCGAAGCTTTCTGAAGGGAAGGTGCCCGATTTGCAGAAGCTGATTTCCAAGGGGCAAACTTGGGTGGTGGATTGATTTTTGTTGGGTCGTGGCGATCGGACGTTTGGTGACGTTTTCATAAAAGCCACAAAGACAATAAGATAAAAGTGGCCGCCAGACTATTCATCGTCCTATGTCTTGGAAACATTGGAACAAGCCGGAATTCGACATCGGAATTATGACCTAGATTCTGTTTTATAGTGATTTTCGAACCAAAAATTTCAAAAAGACCGGTTTTGCCGCAAAGGCCAAATGCCCTTTTGTATTTTTGTCTTTGTGGCTTTTATGAAATCAATATTCTGGTTCGTGCCATTTGTTTCAAAAGAGGCGTGGAGAAAATAAGAGGCAAGGAGCGCGTAGCGCATTAAATCCATGCCGGTTTATTATCGAGACGACACGGAGATTGATGGGCTGACGCCCTCATTTTTCTCTTACTTTCTCCACGCCTCTTTTGAAACAAATGGCACAACGCCGAAGGCTCGGACGCAGCCTTAGCGAAGCCCCATCAAGGCCGCGCTTGCATTGTAAGGTTTGATTTGCCAGCACCGCTTTATGGATAATCTCACCCACAGCCTTGTAGGCGCGATTCTTGGCCAGATGGGGCTGAAACGTAAAACGGGCCTTGCCATGCCCACGCTGATCATCGCCGCCAATATCCCCGATATTGATGCTGTCGCGGTACTCCTTGGCGGGCACCAACATCTGGCGATCCGGCGCGGGATCACGCATGGGCCGATAGCGATGCTATTGCTGCCTTTGCTGCTTTGGGCCGCGATGCTGTGGTTTGATCGCTGGCAAACTAAGCGCGGGACAAGGCCGGAGAAACGCTTGCCGTTGGATCGCAAATGGCTGCTCATACTCGCCTATGTCGGCTGCCTCAGCCATCCGTTGTTCGATTGGTTCAACAGCTATGGCATCCGCTTGCTCGAACCGTTTTCCAGCCAGTGGTTTTACGGCGACACGCTGTTCATTATCGATCTGTGGATTTGGGCGGCTTTGATTGCCGGAGTGTGGCTGTCGTTGCGGCGGGAGAAGTTGGGGGTAGATGGCTGGACCAAGCCGCCACGATATTCGTTTTTGGTCATCTTTGTTTATGTCGGCTTCAATTTGAATATCACGGATTTTGCACAATTTGAAACACGGGTTGCTGCGCGTTCGGAGCTTGGTGTTCGAATGGATGACATCGTCGCAAATCCCGTTCCTATTGCATTTTGGCGGCGGGAAATGCTTTGGAGTGCGAGGCATGGGAATGGTGTCGAATATGGCGTTGGCAGCTACGACATATTTAGAATACCTAAGTTTGTTGCTGAAAGTTCAAAGTTTCATAGTGAAGGGTCTCGTTGGGAAATCAACGCTGTACGCTCCGTAGATTCGGAATTTGATGCGTTCCTCTTTTGGTCAAGGATGCCTGTCATTCGTGAACTCAAAGCTGGGAAAGTAGGTGATGGTGTCGCGTTTGATGCTTGGGATATGCGTTTTTACAATCCCTTAGTACGGAACCGCTTTCATGTAACCGCGAACATTGCGGAAGACGATTGGAATAAAGATTGACCAAGCCCGTCATCCTCTGGCTCCGCCGCGACCTTCGCCTTGCTGATCAGCCTGCATTGGCGGCTGCGGTGGCGAGCGGTGCGCCCGTCATCCCCGTCTATATCCTCGACGATGAAACCCCCAAGCATCGGCGCATGGGCGGGGCTTCGCGGTGGTGGCTGCATCATAGCCTTTCGGCGCTTGATGCCGATTTGCGCGCGCTCGGCTCGCGGCTGATTTTGCGGCGCGGCAATGCGGTTGCGATCCTGTGTGAACTTGCACGCGAAACTGCGGCTTCCAGCGTCCATTGCATCCGCCATTATGAACCGTGGTGGCGCAATGCCGAGAGGGCTTTAAAGGCGGAATTGCCAAAGGGCTGCACACTCGAACGGCACGACGGCAATTATCTATTGCCACCGGGAAGCGTCACCACCGGGGCGGGCGGGCCGTTTAAGATTTACACGCCCTTTTGGCGCGCGCTGGCACAGCATATGCCGCCGCCTGCGCCATTGGCCCCACCCAGCGTAATTAAGGCTCCGGATGATTGGCCCGAATCCGATAAACTTGACGACTGGAACCTCTTGCCAACCCGACCCGATTGGGCAAGCGGGATGCGCGATATGTGGACGCCGGGCGAGGCAGGCGCGCAGGCACGGCTCGATGATTTCATCGACCGCGCAGACCGCTATCAGGAAGACCGCAACTGTCCCTCCATCTTCGGCACCAGCTTCCTGTCGCCGCATTTGCATTTCGGCGAAATCTCACCTGCGAATTGCTGGCACGCCACAATGGCTGCTGGCGGTTCGGTGGAAACCTACCTCAAAGAACTGGTTTGGCGCGATTATGCGGCCAATGTGATTCTGCAATTCCCAGATTACGGCGCGCGCAATGCACGGGAAGCGTTTGACCATTTGCCATGGCGTGACATGGCCGATGCGGCGGTGACCGCGGACTTTGATCGCTGGACCAAAGGCCAGACCGGCTATCCTATCGTCGATGCCGGGATGCGCGAATTATGGGCGACAGGGTGGATGCACAATCGGGTGCGGATGATTACAGCGAGCTTTTTGGTCAAACATCTGCTGATCGATTGGAGGCAGGGCGAGCGTTGGTTTTGGGATACGCTGGTCGATGCTGATTATGCCAGCAACGCGGTCAATTGGCAGTGGACGGCGGGAACGGGCGTGGACAGCAATATGTTCGTCCGCATCATGGCGCCCTTAAGCCAGTCGGAGAAGTTCGATGCAGCGGCCTATATTCGGCAATGGGTTCCTGAATTGGCCAAAGTCGGGGAGCCTTATATACACGACCCTGAGGAATTTGGCGCGCGACCAGCAGGATATCCGTCCAAGGTAATCGGTCATAAAGAGGGCCGAGCGCGAGCTTTAGCAGCGCATGATGCGATGAAGATTTAGACCCGAAATCGACCACAATTGCACACCGTGACTGAGTCGATTTCGGGTCTAGCCTTCGATCACCATCCGCATGCCAGTGCTAAAATCTTCTGATAAAAGTTCGACGATCGCTTCGCCAACAACCGACGGCATTTTGACCGTTGCGGGATCCTCGCCCGGATAGGCTTTGGCCCGCATTGCCGTGCGGGTGCGGCCGGGATCGACAATGGCGACCTTTAATCGCGACAAGTTTTTGACTTCGTCGCCATAGGACAATACCAGATTTTCTAATGCCGCTTTGGACGCACCATAAGCCCCCCAATAAGCACGCGGAGATTGTCCTACACTGGAGGAAATGGCCAAAAGCCGTGAATTTTCGCTTGCCCGGAGCAAGTCATCAAATGCCATTATGATCGCTTGTTGCGCGATTACATTGAACGTCAGTATGCGATTAAACTCTTTGGCATCCAACATCGGCACGGGGGTGAGGGTGCCCAGCATCGCTGCGTTCAGCACCAAAATATCAAGCTTGCCCCAGCGTTCACGCACTGCTGCAGACAGACGATCAATGCTATCGCCTTCCACCAAGTCCATGGGCGCTATGGTCGCTGACCCGCCCGTTTCAAATATCCGCTGTTCAACCTGTTCTAGGTCTTTGGCCGTTCGGGCGGTGATGACTACATGCGCACCTTCGCGGGCCAACGCTTCGGCAATCGCAGCACCAATGCCCCGACTCGCGCCTGTTACCAATGCGACTTGGCCAGCAGGAAACGCCATCGTTTAGCCCACAGCCTGCAATTTTAATTGGCCATTGGATGATTGCAAATCATGGTCTGTCAGCGGCGTTGGATATTCGCCGGTAAAGCATGCGTCGCAATATTGCGGTGTTCCGGTGTTGCGCGATGCAACACCCAAAGCCTTGTACAGGCCGTCAATAGTCAGGAATGCCAGACTGTCGGCCTGGATAAATTCGCACATTTGTGCAACGTCCATTCGGCTGGCGAGGAGTTTTTCCCGCTCAGGTGTGTCGACGCCGTAAAAACAGCTGTGCATGGTCGGAGGGCTGGCGATCCGCATATGGACTTCCTTTGCCCCAGCTTCCCGCATCATCTGAACGATTTTCAGTGAGGTGGTACCGCGCACGATCGAATCGTCGATCAATACGATCTTCTTTCCAGCGACTAGATTGCGGTTGGCATTGTGCTTTAACTTTACACCAAGATGGCGAACACCATCGCCGGGCTGGATGAACGTGCGCCCGACATAATGTGATCGTATAATCCCCAATTCAAACGGTTTTCCTGCGGCTTCGGCATAACCGATAGCGGCGGGTGTTCCACTGTCAGGAACGGGAATGACATAATCTACATCCACCGGGTTTTCACGGGCTAATTCAGCACCAATCGCTTTACGGACCGAATAAACACTGTTTCCGTCGACGATCGAATCGGGTCGAGAAAAATAAACATGTTCAAAAATACATGGGCGGGCAGATTTCTGAATGAATGGGCGATGTGATGTAATGTTTTCGTCGCGAACGACGACAATCTCACCCGGTTCAACGGACCGAACAAACTCCGCGCCAACAATATCCAGTGCCACGGTTTCAGAGGCAAAAATCGTTGTTTCACCCAATTTTCCCATGACGAGCGGGCGAATGCCCAGAGGGTCGCGACATGCGATCATCCCTTCTGGGGTCAGGCAAATCAGCGAATAGGCACCTTCGACCTGCTTTAATGCATCGATCAACCGGTCGAGTAGCGCGCGCTGGCTCGAGGTTGCGACCAAATGGATGATCACTTCGGTGTCTGACGTTGATTGAAAAATCGATCCGCGTTGCACCAGTTCCCGCCGTAAAGCGATGGCGTTTGAAATATTGCCGTTATGGGCCACGGCAAAGCCGCCGGTCGCCAAATCAGCATATAGTGGCTGCACGTTGCGCAGGGATGTTTCGCCCGTCGTAGAGTACCTCACATGGCCAGCAGCCATGCGTCCTTTGAGACTTTCGATGATGTCTTCGCGGTCAAAATTTCCGGCGACATGACCCATTGCTCGGTGCGTGTGAAATTCGGTGCCGTCGAAACTGGTGATTCCAGCCGCTTCCTGACCGCGATGTTGCAGGGCGTGAAGGCCCAGCGCAACCATGGCGGATGCGCCGTCGCTGTTGAATGCGCCAAATATGCCGCATTCTTCGCGAAGTTTATCGTCGTCAAATGGGTTTGTCGTCAAAAGCCCGGTCATTATCTCGAATCCGCCTGTGCCAGCCTGCGCGTGCCTATAAGCGAGGGCATGGACTTTGTCTGCCCCTTGTCATGCATTTGTAACGAAATAACTTACCGCAGTTGGAATTGCACGTTGGCCATCGCTGGGCTAGCGTTGCCCCATGGCTATTGATCGCGAGACCGGACGGATATTAGATCCAAAATTTGATGCTGATGGGCTGTTGACGGCGGTTGTCACCAACGCAGTGGACGGCGCGGTACTGATGGTTGGGCATATGAATGCTCAGGCCCTTGAGCTCACACGATCCAGTGGGACCGTATATTTCTTTTCCAGAAGTCGTCAGCGACTGTGGCAAAAAGGCGAGAGCAGCGGGCATTTTTTAAGATCTGTCGAACTGCGAATCGACTGCGATCAAGATGCCGTTTGGATAATCGCCATTCCTGAAGGGCCTACATGTCATACTGGCGTGCAAAGTTGTTTTTACCGGCGCATTACCAATGAAGGGCTGGAAATCCTGTGAAGCGGTTTCGGGTTTTGGTCGCCGTGGTTTCACTCACGGCGTGTGGAGATGGAACAACGCCGCTGATCGGCGGCGGTAACGCTGGAAGTGAATTGGATAAACAGGCCATCGCTAAGGGGTTGCTACCCGACCCGAATAGTCGTTCTTTGATCGGCCGTTTCGAAACCCGCAGCGAGCTGGGAATCGACAAATTTTGTGCAGTTCAAGGAAGTGGCGGATTTCGGTTCGGAATGCTGGCGGTGTTCGGGCCAGAGAGCAAATGTGAAGGAACCGGCTCTGCCAAATTTAATGGCGACAAAGTCAGTTTGAGTTTTGATGGCAAAGAGAATTGCAAATTTGATGCCGAATTTGACGGTATCGCCCTTCGTTTTCCCGGCAGCATCGGCGAAGGTTGCTCAAATTATTGCAGCGCGCGTGCCAGTATGAGCGGCACACGCTATTACCTCGTGGAGAATGGCGAGGCAGCGGCCAAGCGCGTTTTGGGGCGCGATGTTGAAAAACTTTGCGGATAGCGGCTTGCTATCCGCAAAATGTCCTCTCGATACCGACTGATCAGTTAGGAACGACGAGGCAACCTTGGCCGGTCGCTTTGACCTTTACGCACATGGAATCAGCAGAACCACGGGATGCAAAAGGGCCAGCCTGAAGGCGTGTGACTTTACCCGCAGCCACCAAATATGGTGTCACATTGCCTAAATCACTGACCTTTGCCTCCAACGAATTCCACAATTTTGTGGCATTGGCTTCCGTTCCGAAAGCGCCCAATTGAATGCGCCATTTGCCATTTGCGGCTGGTGCTGGCGGACGTGGTGTCGCGGGGCGAACCGATGGTTTTGGCGCAACGACAACCTTTGCAGGCGGATTGTCTTCGGGCATCGCTCCCGGGAACCCGGGCGCCGACGTTTGCGAAGGCGGTACGTCAATCGGGCGAACGACAGGCGCTGGCTTACTGGTGTTGATCGGGAAACCGGCCACTTGTTCAGAACGCACGGCAATCGCCCGCTTTTCCAATTGGGTCGCCATGGCGGTGCCTTGTTGCCTTTGTTCAATCGGAATATATTGATCCATCTGCGCCAAACTGCGAGAAGCTGGTGCCAGCCCCGTTGAAGAAGCCCGTGTCATCAACGCATAAGCGCGGACCCAGTCTTTGGTAACATTGACACCATTGAATAGTTCGGTGCCCAACAAATACTGCGAACGCGGCTCACCCCGATCCGATGAACGCTCAAGCAAAGGCAATGCCTCTGTCACTTTGCCCTGATAATGGAGCAAATGAGCATAGCTGTCTTCGGCCCGCAAATGCCCGCGGGACGCCGATTGGCGGAACCAGTCTGTTGCAATCGCTAAGTCCTGCTTAACACCGCGCCCGACCTTATAGGCGTGGGCCAGGTTAAACTGTGCATCAGGATCACCCTTTACGGCGGGATCGCGCCAAATTCGGACCGCTGTTTCAAACTCACCGCGATCCCACGCATCGACTCCCTGCTTAACGCTGGCGGGCTGCACCGCCGGTGCTTTGGATTTCGCCCATGCCATAACCGGCTGAGCTGGAAGACAAAGGATCAGCGCGGCGAGAGCGGCTTTGGACGATATGTTGCGCGGCATGCTTGCAGACTCCATGTAAAAAAATGCGGGTTCCTGTTATCGTGCCAACACTGCAAATTGGTTAACGAACAAGGTCAACAGTTTAACCAAGCGACGCTACAGTAGATAGACCAATCCAAAGCGAATGGACAATCCCCACTTTGGCGGCTCCTTGAGAATATTTTCGCATTTATTCCATGGCAACGTTAACCACTTTTTAGCCCTGTTCTGTCAGATCACCTTCTGAAACAGTTACAAAAGGGGATAGATGTGAGGGTTCTCGCATTGGCTTCACAAAAAGGTGGATCAGGTAAAACCACGCTTTCCGGACATTTGGCCGTACAGGCTCAATTGTCAGGTTCAGGCCCAGTGGTATTGATAGATATCGATCCGCAAGGGTCTTTGGCTGATTGGTGGAATGAACGTGAAGCCGAATTACCGGCATTTGCGCAAACTACGGTCGCACGTTTGGCATCCGATCTTGCTGTCTTACGCCAGCAGGGCTTCAAACTGGCCGTAATCGACACACCTCCCGCCATTACCATGGCAATCCAAAGTGTGATTTCGGTTGCAGAACTCATCGTCGTTCCAACGCGACCCAGCCCGCATGATCTGCGTGCTGTCGGCGCAACGGTCGATTTGTGTGAACGAGCCGGAAAGCCCTTGATCTTTGTGGTCAACGCGGCAACGCCCAAGGCTAAAATTACCTCTGAGGCAGCGGTTGCCTTGTCACAGCATGGCACAGTTGCGCCCATCACATTACACCACCGAACCGATTTCGCAGCATCGATGATCGATGGGCGTACGGTTATGGAAGTTGATCCCAATAGCCGTTCTGCCGATGAAGTTCGACAGTTGTGGACTTATATTTCAGATCGCCTGGAAAAGAATTTCCGCCGGACAGTGTTCAGTTCGCCCGCCGCTGCAAATCCGCAGGTCGCACAAGTGCGGCCCATGGGTGGCTTCGGTCGTCGGGTTGTCGGTTAAGCGACGGAAGGGGGCTGAATATGGAACCCAAACCTCTCGCTTCGCTTTCGTCAGGATTGCTTGCTCGCAAGGGCGGAGCTCGTCCCGCGATGCGGCGTCCATCGATCAACGGTCAAGGTAGCGCCGCTGCCTTGGTTCAAGATGATCTGGGTTGGAACGATATGGGCTATGATGTCGATCCCGATCAGTCGGTGCCGATGGATCATGATCATGACTTAAACTTTAACCCGCTCGCCAATGCTGTTCCTGATGTGAAACCGGAAGTGCGGATACAGCAGGAACGAATCGCAGAACAGTTGCATGTCCAAGCCGAGCAAATGGTCGATCAAGATGGCGAGCCTACTCTGCCAGCCACAATTTTGCCATTTGAACAGCCGATTCAGGTGATTGCTGTACCCAAACCGAAGGTGGTTTCTAACACTGTTCGCAAATCCCGCGCAGCGCCCGGACTAAAGGCAAAATCTGCTTTTACGCTGCGTCTCGACGGTGAGCGGCATTTAAAACTGCGTCTGGCTTGCGCCATTGGCAATCGCTCAGCGCAGCAACTTGTAACGGCCGCACTCGACGCATTTATCGCAGAAATGCCTGAAATTGGTCAACTCGCATCCCAACTACCCAACACGCAATTGCGTCACGCTGAATAATTATCCGAGGTGATATTATGAACAAGAAAATCATCGTTAAACTGGCGCTTTCGTCCATCGCCGTCGCTGCACCCGTCATTGGACTGAGCGGGGTTGTTGCGCAAGGTGGAGCAGCGTCGAAAGATCAACAGGCACAAGCGAAAAAGGCTTTTGGCTGGGCAAAAAAAGCTGAAAAGTTGTTGGCCAAAGGCAAGTCTGCCGATGCGGTCAATTTTGCCGAAATGGCTGTGGCTGCCGACATGAAAAACGTTGATTACCGGGCCCTTCTGGCTCGCGTGTATATGAAGGAAGGGCGCTTCCATTCGGCGGAGCGCACCTTGATGGATGTCACAGAACTAGGCCAAGGAGATGCCCGCACGATTGTTAGCTTAGCTTTGAGCCGCATTGGCCAAGGCAAAGTGGATTCAGCTATCACGCTGGTCGACGCTAATCAGGGAATTCTACCAGCCTCGGATTATGGCTTGGCACTTGCTTTGGCGGGCGATACCAAACGCGGCATTTCGGTGCTGGTGGACGCTATTCGCACAAACAATGCGACAGCGCGGACACGCCAGAATTTGGCGCTGGCTTATGCATTGGACGGCCGCTGGCGCGATGCGCAGGTTATGGCACTAGAAGACATGCCACAGCATATGGTTGACCAGAACATCATAGAGTGGGCGCAATTTGCACGTCCGGGTGCCTATACGGCCAGAATTGCTGGCTTGTTGCGCGTAGAGGCCAAGGAAGATGCGGGGCAACCGGTTCGATTGGCACTGAATGTCGTAGCGGGTGAAATCAACGTGGCAGCCGCTGAATTGCCAGCTGCACAGGAAGCGCTGTCTTTGCGATCGGCCGTTGCATCGATTGACCCGACGGTCGAATTGGCCGCGATTGGTCCGGCACCGGTTGACGCACCGCCGGTCGAGGTCGAATATAAAACGTCTGCGCCCGTCGCTGTTGCTGCCGTTGAAGCGCCTTTGATCAAAGCGCAGGATGGCCCCGCAAAACAGGCTCAGGCCGCACCTGCTGTTGCGAAGCCGAAGCCGGTCAAGATGGCGTTGGCCGATACCGCGCAATCGGCACCACGCAAAGTCAGCGGAACGCATTTGATACAGCTTGGCGCTTTTTCCAATACGGCAAACGCGCAATCCGCTTGGCAACAACTGTCGCGGAAGTTTGGAATGTTGCAAAGCTTTAGCTCGGCGAGTTCCACTACGGTCGTGAACGGCAAGCAGTTGGTGCGTTTGGCGGCAATGGGCTTTGGCAATGCCGGTTCAGCGAATGCCGTATGTAATCAGATCAAATCGCGCGGTGGCGATTGTGTGGTCAAAAGCGTGGGGGGAGCAGCTCCGGTTAGAATGGCTGCAGCTTCGCCCAAGAAAAAGACAATTGCGAAACAAGGCCGCCGGATCGCTTCACGCTAACGAAAACACAAGAGACCTAAATGCGGGGCGGCGGATCAAATGATCTTGCCGCCCTTCATGATTTTGCGGACACGGCCTTGAACGGGCAGTTTGTCGAAGGGCGTGTTTCCGGCCAGCGCCGCCATCTTATTGCTATCGACCTGCCAGGGTTCGTCGACATTAACGAAGATCAAATCGGCTTCTGCACCTTCGGCGATGCGACCAGCATTGACCCCTAAAATTCTCGCAGGGTTCGCCGCGAGCAGGGCAAACAACCGACCAAAACTGATATGGCCATCACGAACCAGATTGAGCGATAACGCCAGCAAGGATTCGGCTCCTGCCATTCCGGGTGCGGCATCGGCAAAGGGAAGGCGTTTGTCTTCTGGGCCGCGCGGATCATGGCCAGACGCTATGACGTCGATGGTGCCGTCGATAATCGCAGCGATGCAAGCTTGTCGGTCGTCTTCACATCGCAACGGAGGAGAAAGCCGGGCGAAGGTTCGGAAGCCACCTAGAGCGGTATCTGACAGGAACAAATGCGCTGGCGTGATGCCGCAGGTAACCGGAAGGCCACTTGCCTTCGCCCTGCGCAAAAGTTCCAAACCGCGTGCCGTGGTAACTTGACGGAAATGCAAGCGAGCACCGCTTTCTTCGGCCAGCAACAGGTCGCGTTGTATCGACAACGCCTCTGCATTGGCTGACGCGCTGGGCAATCCCAAAAGCGTCGCGCTTGGCCCTTCGGTGGCGACGGCTTTGCCCACCAGTCCGGCATCTTCGCTGTGCACAAACAAGGGCAAATCCAACATCGCGCAATAGCGCATCAGGCGCAACATTAGTCCCGAATCCGCAATCCAGCGCCGACCGGTGGCAACGCCCAGCGCGCCAGCGTCTTTCATCAAGGCAATTTCTGCAATGTGCAGACAATCAAGGTCGCGGGTTGCTGCGGCAAGCGGATGCACCCAGAAATCGGGCTTTCCCTTGCGGCCAGCAAAGCGGATCGTTGCCGGATCGTCGTGTACTGGCGATTGATCGGGCATCAATGCCGTACGTGTGATCCCGCCGAACCGGAAAGCTGGTTTATCGGTGGCAAATACACCCAGGTCGATGATGCCGGGTGCGATGAGCAACCCCGACACATCGATAGCCTCTCCATGTGGATCGGCGCGACCGACCGAGGCAATCCTGCCGTCTGCAATGTGGAGATGGGTTTCAATGGGCGATGTGCCGTCGGGCAACACAACCAATCCGCCCAGAATATTGCTGCCGATCATAGCCAACCCTCCACGCCGCGCGCTCTTCGCGTTAGGATGTCGAGACAAGCCATACGCATGGCGACCCCCATTTCCACCTGTTCGGTGATGGCGGATCGTTCGAGGTCATCGGCGATCTGGCTGGTGATCTCAACGCCCCGGTTCATCGGGCCGGGATGCATAACCAGGGCATCAGGTTTGGCCAATGCCAACCGCCGCGAATCGAGGCCGTAAAGGTGAAAGAATTCGCGCGGGGACGGAATGAAATCGCCTTGCATTCGTTCATTCTGCAACCGCAACATCATCACCACATCGCTGCCGGGCAGGGCGGCATCAAAATGGTGGAACGCCTTTACGCCAAAATTCTCGATCCCCATGGGCATCAATGCCGGAGGAGCCACAACCTGAACCTCAGCGCCCAGTGTCGTCAGGCAAATCATGTTCGAACGCGCAACCCGGCTGTGCAATATGTCACCGCAAATTGTAACGCGCAGCCCAGCGATCTGGCCTTTACGGCGCTTGATCGTCAAGGCGTCGAGCAGCGCCTGTGTGGGATGTTCATGGGTGCCGTCGCCTGCGTTCAACACCGGGCAATCGACCTTTTGCGAAATCAAATCCACCGCGCCCGAACTGGCATGGCGAATGACAATGGCATCGGCCCGCATCGCGTTAAGCGTCATCGCGGTATCGATCAGCGTCTCACCCTTTTTGGTGCTCGATTGCGCCACATGCATGTTGACGACATCGGCCCCCAGCCGCTTTCCGGCGATTTCAAATGACAATAAAGTCCGCGTCGAATTTTCAAAAAAGGCGTTGATCAGGGTGAGGCCGCGCAGCCGATCATCATGTTTGGCCGCGCCAGAGCGGTTGAGCGCAACCCATTGCTCGGCCTCTTCTAGGATGAACAATATCTCCCATGGCTGCAGCCCGGTGATGCCCAAAAGATGTTTGTGCGGAAAAGCGGCCGACCCGGCAGGGAAGCGGTCGGAGGAAGCGGTTTGTGGCGATGTCATTAAAGGCAGGGCCTTAAGGGTGTTTGGTTCAGCGATCAAGCGACGTTTAACATGCCCATCACGTGGCGAACGGTGGGATTTTGGTGAAGCAGTTTGCTTTCATTCTTCGCTAAATGATCCCAAATTGTTTTAAGGGTCAGAATCTCAAGCTTGTTACCCTTTAGGTTTTTTTGAAACAATTCGTTGCTTGCCCAGTTCGTAGGATCTCCCGTGTATTTTGTGCATGCTGTTACATGAACAAAATTTTCTGACCTCGTTCGGCTATGAACAGCACTTTTAAGCGCTCCACCCCAATCCGAAAATGCGAGTTCACGAAAAGCCTTCCTCGCATCTCTCTCATGAATTCTACCGCCTTGTGTAATTGCTTTGATCGCGTGGTCGATTTTGATACCGTCTGCATGTCCCTTGCAACTTACGGCATACACCGTAGGGGCGCCTTTGGCGGGATTTATCGCCAAAATATCAATGTCGCTACTTCCTTGTGAATATTTTTCGTCAAGTTTGGTCGAGGGCGCAAGGCGGTATGGAACATTTTCAATAGTAAAGAAGCCTCGCGTCTGATAGTAAGTCTTTACTAATTCTTCAAAAAAATTGACTGCCATTCTGATTCCGATCTTTCTTAAAGGTATAAGGCGGTCTCTAATTCGTCAACGCATCAATCGCGCCCTGCAATATATGGGCGGCGGCGGCGCTGTCTATGCGTTCGGCGCGCTTGGCGCGGCTCATATCGGCTTCGATCATCACCCGTTCGGCGGCGACGGTGGACCATCGTTCGTCCCACAGCAATATCGGCAGGCCCAGGTCTTCGATATTCTTGGCAAAGGCGCGGCTGGATTGGCTGCGCGGGCTTTCGCTGCCGTCCATATTCAGCGGCAGGCCAACGACGATGCCTTTGGTCGCACGGGTGGCGATGGCCGCGATCAGTGCTGTTTTGTCTTTGGCGAATTTGGATCGGCGGATTAAATCTGCGGGTGAGGCAAAGGTCCAGCTGGCGTCGCAAAAGGCAGTGCCGATCGTATGGCTGCCCATGTCGAGCGCGATCAACACGCCGCCGCTGGGCAGGGCAGATCGAAATTCGGGGGCGAGGGTGGTGATCATTGCATTTTCCGCCCTACACAAATCCACGCTCCGTCACCCCGTGCCTGACACGGGGTTTGGCTTTGACGGTAGCAAACGCAAAAAGCCAAACCCCCCATCAAGTGCGGGGCGACGAATTGGCTATAGCGTAATGTTTCAGGCATCAACGCCGCGCCATGAACCGCTGCAATCGCCACAAGGCATCGGCGCGTATGTTGGCCCAATAAAGCGGGAAATCATAAACATGATAATTGTTACCCGGTAGCACATAGGGCCCCAATTCGGGCGGATCGCCGATCAACAAAAATCCGCGTGGGTCGCATTTTGCCGGAACCGCTTGCGCAATCAACTCACCCGTTTTCAAATCTTCTGATGGGCGCAACGTGCCTAGATTGGCTTCGGTTGTGGCATCGGGTGCGGCACCGCCGTTTAACGGGTTGGTGCATAATAATGGCGTACCTGCACGCGAAGTGCCGTCGAAACCCGTGGTGTTATCATAAACATCGACGATGCGTTGGTAATCTGCGGGTTCGGCATAGCTTTGCCAGCTCATAATGCAGCCGGTTTGATCGGGGGAGGCACAGCCGGGCATTCCCATGGCTGTTAAATCGGTTTGCGTAGAAACCGGCCAGCCGACGACATAGGCGGCGACAATGCGTTTCGCGATGGCTTTGCCCGCGATGCGGTCTTTCAACAAATGTGACAGATGCAGCGCACCTTGGCTGTGTCCGGCCAAAATGATCGGGCGATCTTTTTGCACTTTGGCCATGAAATCATCAAACGCCAGCAACACGTCTTGGTAGGCTGCGTCCAGTGCCTGTTGCCCTTCCGGCTTTTTGGTCAAAAACGCACCGATGGCGGCTTGCCGGTATCGCGGCGCCCAAATCTCTCCGCTGGCGGCAAAGGCACTGGCCATGCCGCTGAGGAACAAGCGCGCTCTATCTTGCGATTCGACATCGTTCAGCGGCGCGTTCCAATGTTCTTTCGCCATATAGGATGTGGGGTGGACGAAGAATATTGATGCTTGCCCCGGATATTTGATTTCAGGCGCGCCAGCCGGTTGCCACCGCACCGGATTGTCGTTTTTCGAATGTGCCTGTGCGAACCACATAGCGGGGTCATCATAAATGTTAGTGGCTAGTTTTTCCTGCTTTTCGAACTTGGCCGTCGGCACAAAGGCCAATTCTGTCAGTTCCTTTTCGTAAATGCGCACGACAAAGGCCCCGGCAATGACAAGGATGATGAGTGCTGCGACCACATATAGAAATTTGCGAGCCAATTTTTTGATTCCCGATTAAGCGACTTTCCGACGCTTCCTAGCTTTTCCCGTTGAAGCGGGGAAGGGGCGATGCTAGCTGCCACCAAATTGCTTGTCGATACGGACCCACTAAGGATTCCTATGTCTGTTGATAAAGATACTGTGAACAAGATCGCGCGGCTCAGCCGTATCGCGATCAATGACGAAGAGGCCGACAAAATGGTCGGGGAATTGAACGGCATCCTCGCCTGGGTCGAACAATTGGGCGAGGTGGACGTAACCGGCGTTGAGCCGATGACCGCCGTCATCCCCAACACGCTGCGTCTGCGCGATGACGTGGTGACCGATGGTAATGTCCGCGACAAAGTGCTCGCCAATGCCCCGGCGAAAGAAGGCATTTTCTTTGGCGTGCCGAAGGTGATTGAATGATGACTTGTGCTTCCCAACTCTCCCCCCATTTCGTCATCCTGAACTTGTTTCAGGATAACAAACAACCGTCGCGTGTTGTCCTGAAACAAGTTCAGGATGACGAAGGATTTATGTTTTGCGCGTTGGATTTGAAATGACTGACCTAACCAAACTCGGCGTTGCTGCCATCCGCGATGGTGTTGCCTCCGGCGAATTCACTGCCGTTGAGGTGGCCGAAGCGTTCAACGCCAACGTCGCCGCCGCCAAAGTCCTCAACGCCTTCATAGTCGAAACGCCGGAACTCGCGGTCAATGCCGCAAAGGCCGTCGATGCAGACCGCGCAGCTGGCAAGCCACTCGGCAAAATGGCGGGCGTTCCTATCGGCATGAAGGATCTGTTCTGCACCGAAGGCGTGCAGACCACTGCCGCCAGCCACATGTTGGAAGGCTTTATTCCGCAATATGAATCGACCGTATCGGGTAAATTATGGGCCGCTGGTGCAGGGATGCTCGGCAAGCTGAACCTTGACCAGTTCGCCATGGGTTCCTCCAATGAAACCAGTTATTTCGGCAATGTGATTTCGCCCTGGCGGCGCAATGATGGCGGAAACGCTGCACTCGCCCCCGGCGGTTCGTCGGGTGGCTCGTCCACAGCAATTGCGGCTCGGCTTTGTCCAGCGGCGACCGGCACCGACACCGGCGGCTCAATCCGTCAGCCTGCGGCGTTTACCGGCATCAGCGGCATTAAGCCTACCTATGGCCGCTGCTCGCGCTGGGGCATTGTTGCGTTTGCCAGCTCGCTTGATCAAGCTGGCCCCATGGCGCGCGACGTGCGCGATTGTGCGATCATGCTGGAGGCAATGGCGGGTTTTGACGCCAAGGACTCCACCTCGCTCGATCTGCCGGTGCCCGAATGGGAGGCTGGATTGTACGGCGACCTGCGCGGCAAACGCATCGGCATTCCAAAAGAATACCGCCTAGACGGCATCGACGAAGACATCGCCGCGATGTGGGACAATGGCATCGCATGGCTGCGCGACGCAGGTGCAGAGATCGTCGAGATCAGCCTGCCGCACACCAAATATGCGCTGCCCGCTTACTACATCATCGCCCCTGCCGAGGCATCGTCAAACCTAGCGCGTTATGATGGCGTGCGTTACGGTTTGCGCGATTTGCCAGACGGAGCCGGCCTGCAAGACATGTACGCCGCTACCCGCGCCGCCGGATTTGGCGAAGAAGTCCGCCGCCGCATCATGATCGGCACCTATGTGCTCAGCGCAGGTTTTTACGACGCCTATTATACGCAGGCACAAAAGGTGCGGGCCTTGATCGCGCGCGATTTTGAGCAGGCTTGGGGCCAATGCGACCTGATCCTAGCGCCAACTGCGCCAAGCGCAGCCTTTGGTCTAGGCGAGAAAACTAGCGACCCGCTGTCGATGTATCTCAACGACGTGTTCGCGGTGCCCGCCTCGCTCGCTGGATTGCCCGCAATGTCGGTACCCGGCGGCATCGACAAGCAAGGTTTGCCACTGGGGCTCCAGATCGTCGGCAAGGCTTTGGATGAGCAAGGCGTGCTGAACGCGGGGCTTGCAATCGAGAAACGTGCTGGATTTACGGCTGAGGCCGAGAAGTGGTGGTGAGCACTTCAACAGCGGCATTGAAAATTCCACAGGTTTTTAACGCCGCTCTCGCCGCTTCCGTTGTGGTTTGTGCGGCTCAGAGATCACCTGAGATCATTAAAATCGATGATCTTTTCGAATTGAAAACTGCCTCTCTAATTTTTGTCGGATTTTTTGTGTGTGTAGCTTGGGCAATGAAAAACTTTGTCGATGAATATCGTGGCTTTGAGTCAGGAAGAATTGACGGCTTTAGCTTAGCAAGAACGGTAATATTTAGCACGCTTGCATACCTGACGTTGGCGGCTACCGCTTCAAACATCGGCGATCAAAGGGGGCAGCAGTTGTTTATGATGGCTTACTTTGCGGTATTGACGCTTTGGTCAACGGCGAGCGCGATTCACCGCTTCAGCATTCCCGATGGCCAAGGTTCCGAAAACGTCGAGCGCCTTAGCATTCGGCTTTTGTGGTTAGTGATTTATCCGGTTTGCGCGGCTCTATCCTATTGGATATTCATCTCGGATAGTGGATTTAAACTGGCATTAGGTGCAATTGCAATTGTGATCATTTATGCTGTTGACGTCCGCAATACTAAAACATTCAATACGAACCATAGTGGGATCGTTTAAATATGAGCGAGTATAGAATCCAAGGCATAACAGGTGAATGGGAGGTCGTGATTGGCCTCGAAGTCCACGCGCAGGTCACGTCGAACGCCAAGCTCTTTTCGGGCGCGTCTGCCGCTTATGGTGGCGAGCCGAACAGTCATGTGAGCCTCGTCGATGCCGCGATGCCGGGCATGTTGCCTGTGCCGAACCGCGAGTGCATCCGGCAGGCTGTCCGCACTGGCATGGCGATAAACGCGCAGATCAACCGCTATTCGCGGTTTGACCGGAAAAATTATTTCTACGCCGATTTGCCGCAGGGCTACCAGATTTCGCAACTCTATCACCCGATTGTGGGTGAGGGCGAGGTTGAGGTTATTCTCGACGAGAAAGACGCCGACTCCCCGCGCAAAACCATCGGCATCGAACGCATTCATGTCGAACAAGATGCGGGCAAGTTGATGCACGATCAGCATCCGACAATGTCCTATGTTGACCTGAACCGTTGCGGCGTGGCGTTGATGGAAATCGTGTCAAAGCCAGACATGAATTCGCCTGCTGAAGCAGGGGCTTATGTGAAGAAGCTGCGTTCGATTCTGCGCTATGTCGGTTCGTGCGACGGCAATATGGAGGAAGGTTCGATGCGCGCCGACGTGAATGTCAGCGTGCGTAAACCCGGAGGCGAATTGGGCACGCGGACCGAGACCAAGAACGTCAACTCGATCCGCTTTGTCATGCAGACGATTGAGGTAGAGGCGCGGCGTCAGGTCGATTTGATCGAAGACGGCGGCGCGGTGGTGCAGGAAACGCGGCTGTTCGATCCGAACAAGATGGAAACGCGGTCGATGCGATCAAAAGAAGACGCGCATGATTATCGCTATTTCCCCGATCCAGACCTTTTGCCGGTTGAACTGAGCGACGAATTTCTGGCGGAATGCCGCGCGTCTTTGCCGGAACTGCCCGATGCAAAACGTGTGCGTTATGAGGCGATGGGTCTAACCGCCTATGCCGCCGCCGTGCTGACCGCTGAGGCCGAAACCGCATTCTGGTTTGAAGATTTGCTGGCCGCAGGGGCCGAGCCCAAGCAAGGTTCCAACTGGCTGCTGTCCGAATTGTTCGGCGCACTGAACAAAATGGGCAAGTCTTTGGACGAAAGCCCCGTGTCGCCAACGCAAGCTGCCGAATTGCTCGGCCTTGTCGCCGATGGCACCATTTCCGGCAGCATAGCCAAGCAGGTGTTCGAGATCATGCTCGAAACCGGGCAGGGCGCAGCCGCTATTGTCGAGGAAAAAGGCCTGAAGCAAAACAGCGACACCGGCGCAATCGAAGCCGTGATCGCCGAAATTCTGGCTGCCAACCCCGGCCAGCTAGAGGCGTATCGCGGTGGCAAAGAGCAACTATTCGGCTTCTTCGTCGGCCAAACTATGAAGGCGATGCAAGGCAAGGCCAACCCGGGCGTGGTCAATGATCTGTTGAAAAAGGCGCTGGGGTAAACCAGCGCCTTTTGCAAATATTCCGCCTGTTTTCGATGCCTACAGCTTTTTGGCGGACATCGATTTGCGGGCATTATTCGCATATTCTTCAAAATTCTTTTTGAACACGCCGTTCAATTCGTCGAGAGCGGCAACTGCATCTTCGCCTTCTTTGGCAGGAAACAGTTTCAGGCCGTTGCCGCCCCACGCTTTATATTCAAAGTCGATCTTCTGATCGTTGCCAAATTCGCGGATCATGAACAGAGTTTTGAGCGAGCGTCCGTAGATTGCTGCTTTCTGATACAGAACGTCGGCGACAATTAACTCGCGATAGCAAAGCGCCTTTGAATCCGAACGCCGCGTTTTCACCTTGTTCATGGTCTTGCGTTCCAGTGGTGTTTCGTGGCGTACGACGACGGTGCCGGGTTTCAGCTTGATCAACGTGGTCAGATCGAGCGATTGCAAGGCATCGATTTGGCTGGGGCTATCCAGCGCGCTGGCCATTTGCGCCTTGTTGCTGGCATCTTTGCCCGAATGAATGGCAGCATCGATCAGGCCACCGCCCAGCCAGCCGGTGGTGATCGATGCCATTCGCTCGGCAGGCCAAATATGCAATTCGCATGGGGCGGCATCCTGCGCCATGGCTGGAACTGCAGTGCTGATCGCCAAAGCGGCCAGTGTTATTTTAATTCGGTTCATGTCACTTCTCCCTGTCAAAAACTCAATTGTCATTTCTTCTTGGCCTTTGTCGCGGCCGATTTCAGGCTGATCGCAAAAAGCGAAAAATTTTTTGCAAAAGCTGCATTTAATTCGGTTTCAAAACCTGCCGCATGTTCCGGCTTTTTCTTGGGATCGAGTTTTAATCCCGTTTGCACCCAAGTGCCAAAGCTGCTGGACACACTTCCATCCACAGCGAAATTGCGGAAACGAAAAAACGTTTTCAATTTGATACCGTTGGACCATTCGCGCGAATACACCACGTCGTCGACCACCAGATCGGCGTAGCAGGAACCGGAATCGGGTAGATATTTGCTCATCGTGTTGCGGATCGTCCGGCTGCCGAGTGCAGTTTGGTGGACGATAACTTGGTGTTTGGGCAAATCGAGCAAGGGAGCGATGGATGTGTTCGCGATCAATCCCGCTTGAATGGCCGTGGACAGCGGGTCTCCATCTTGTGGGGCAATCATCGACGGCCCTTTATCAGATCGTTCGACACGACGTTCAGGGGTGTTCGCGCCGCCAATAACGCCGCCCGTTATCCCTGCCCGAAAGCCATCCCACATGCCGTGGGTTTGCACCATCAATCCCTCCGACGGCCAGATGTGCAATTCGCAAGCCGCATTATTGGACTCGACCGCTGCAGGTTCGTTGATTACGATCGCGGCCAATGTGACGATGACCAACGTCGCCGTCATTTGGCTTTGCTTTTTTTCTTTTTATCAGGTTTGTTCAAAAAACCGCCAAACTGTTCGATGTTGCTGGTGAAGGCCGCGTATAAATCTTTCAATGCAGCTTCATTCCCTTTTGCTTCCTTCGGCGGAAAAAGCTTCATGTAACTTTGCGTAAAGGCCCCGAAACTGCGGGTGACGACATCGCCACTTCCGAATTGCCGATAACGGAAAAATGTTTTCAAATGGCTGCCGCTAAAACTATCTTGCTGCAGAAAAACATCATCAAAAACCAATTCCGCATAGCAAGGCGCGCTTTCGGTGGCGATCCGCCCGACTGTGGAACGCGCCACTCGGCTTTCCAGCGGCGTTTCGTGAACGACCATTTTATAATCGGGTAACTTCAAAATGGACGGGGCAGGTGACTGCGCGATCAATTCCAATTGCTTCGCTGTACTGATGGGGTCTTTGGGAATATCGGGGTATCCGTCACGCCCGTTTACCGTGCCATCGACAATGCCGCCGCGCACCCAGCCATGGAATACGGATCGCAATCCAGCACTGGGCCAAATGTGCAATTCACAGGTCGGTTCCGGTTGTTCGGCTGCAGCAATGGTGCTTGAGTCTCCTGTGCCGCTGAAGCAGTGATGGTCAAGGCCAAAACAGACCCGTACCCCAAAAGTTTAGAAAACATTTGCGATTATCCCCCCTGATCGAAAGAATTACCGTTTCCGCTGCGGATTGCAATGCCCTGAATGATTGGCGTAAAGTCCCACGGTTCGCTCTGGCCCGTGACGCACATTCTTACAAAATCCCGCTTGCCAAAGGGCGGTTTTGGCGCGCAAATGGTGTTTAGTTGCGGTGCCATGTCTGGATCGCCTGCCGGGAGCATCATTTGCGCCAGTTTTTGACCATTTTGACTTTGGCCAGCATCGTCGCGACCCCCGCTGTTGCACAAGATATTGCCGCAGAAGCGATAGCGTTTGGAAACAGTAGCGAAAAATACGTTTCCCCCCAACGGTCTGCAATTAAAAAAGACTTTGCCTTTCCAGTGGATGGCACAGTGCGCATCGTGCTGTTTCGGCCCGAAGTGCGGGTGACGGAACAATCGGCTGCCGGAATGGAGCAGCCCAAGGCAGACTGGACCGAAACGGCGCGAACGCAATTGACGGCGGCGCTACAACGGGCGCAATCGCGGCGCAGCAATGAAATGCGGATGATGCCCGAACTGGGCGGGGCCGATGAAAAGCTCATGGCGGATTATCGCCGGTTGTTCAAAGTGGTGGCCGATGCGGCGATCCGGTACAGCCTGTTTTCCAGCCAACCCTTGCCGACCAAGGCCGGGGCTTTCGAATGGTCTTTGGGGCCGGGCATCAATAGCCTGGGCGTTGCCGGCGGCGGCGATTACGGCCTGTTTCTCTACACGTTTGACGGATATGAATCCTCGTCTCGGAAAAACGCTGCGTTGATTGCGCGTCTGATGGGCCGCAATGCCGAATATGAGGAAGCGTCCAATGTGCGAATTGGCTATGCTGGGTTGGTGGATTTGAAAACCGGCGAACTGGTTTGGCTTAATGTCGATGTGCGCGGCAGCGGCGATGTGCGGACGGCTGAGGGCGCAGATGCCCGTATTGCAGAATTGCTTCAGGGCTTTCCTGCTCGCTCAGCCTCCGTTGCGCTCGGTAAACGGCCATGAAGGCGATGCAGAAATGGGCGCTGCTGCTTGGTGCTTCGCTTGCCGTTTCTACTTTATCAGCTGCGGCGCAATCCGACGGAGCAAAACGCCCGTCGGCCTTTGATTACCGTCCGGTGGATGAAGATGAGCGCAGCCTGTGGCTGGAAATGGACGAACAGGAACGCAGCGTTCGCAATTCGCCTTTTCTGATGACGGATCCGGCGTTGAACACCTATGTTCGGTCGGTGCTATGCCGCGCAGTAGGTGAAGATCGGTGCAAGGCAACCCGTGTTTACATTTTGCGGACACCGCATTTCAACGCGGCAATGGCCCCCAATGGCATGATGGTGGTGTGGAGCGGGCTGTTGCTCCGTGCCCGCAACGAAGCCGAACTGGCAACGGTTTTGGGGCATGAATTTGCCCATTTCGATCAACTCCACAGCCTGCAATCCTTTCGCGATATTCGGGCAAAGACCGATGCGATGACGTGGCTATCGTTTATGCCGGGTGGTGGATTGGCGCAGCTGAGTTTGTTCGGATCGGTTTTTCAGTTCAACCGCGACATGGAACGGCAGGCCGACATGCTGGCGTTGCGCTATTTGGCGAGCAGTGGCTATGATCCCGATGCTGCGGCGCAAATCTGGGAACAATTGCGCGCGGAAATGGATTCGACCAAAAAGGGAAAAGCCATGCGCCGGATGACCGACGGCGACGACACCAATTTCTTTTCCAGTCACCCCAGCAGCAAGCAACGCATGGATTATTTGCGCGACGCCGCAACCCGATTGGGGAAAACCGGAACTTATGTGGGCGAAGATCGGCACAGGGCGGCACTGGCCCCTTGGTGGCCTCAGTTGATCGACGATCAGATCAAGCTCGATGATTTTGGCGTCACCGAATTTTTGCTGCAAAGTGTAGCGCGGGATAATTGGACCGCAGGCCTCTATTATGCCCATGGCGAATTATATCGCGCGCGGGCAGGGAAAACCGATTTTGCCAAGGCTGCATCGCTGTACCGCAGCGCCATTGCGAAGGATTCATCTCTTGCTGAAAGCTGGCGGGGGTTGGGCCTTGCTTTGCTGCGCGGTGGCGACACGGTGGGCGGCAAAAAAGCGTTGCGGGAATATCTTTCCAGACGCGGCGATGCACCGGACAGGGCGATGATCGCTGTGATGGCGGACTCGCTGTGAGGACGCGGTCGATTGCATTTGCAGCGGCTATGTTTGCGCTGCCGTTGACCGCAGCCTTGGCCACGGGCTGGACAGTCATGCCTGCGAATAAAGTGATCGGCGTGGCCAAAGGCGGGCTGACGGTTACGCCGCGCGGCGCATGGAACCGCTCCTCGATGCGGCCTTCGCGCCGGGGAGAGGTGTGGACGCGTGATGGCGCGGCGCTTAATGAATTGACCTTTTTCGCCGGTATCAGCGATGGCGAGGCGATTTTGCGGCAAGGCTATACCGCAGGGAAGCCATTGCCGCGGTTCAAATCGGATATGCTGCCCACGGATATTGTGCAGTTGTTTGAAGTGACCAATCGTTCCCTGTTGCAATCTTCGGTTTTTCAGGTCGAACTGACTGAACCGGCCAGGCTGGGAAAACATTCCGGCGTGCGATTTCGTTACAATTATGCGGTGCAGAACGAAGATTTACCAAGGCGAGGCGAAGCCGTGGCGGCGATCGTCGAGGGAAAGCTGTATCTGGTGAATTTCGTCGCACCCTCGCTCTATTTTTTCGACCGTGACATCGAAGAAGTACGTCAGATAGTGGCTGAGTCTGAAATTCATCCAATGCCTGCTTCGGATGCTGTGAAAGTCGACACAGAGGCGAAGTAGGTTCTCTGGCTGCGACCAATTGAATTATCCGCACTTGCTCTAGGCTTTCTTTGCCGTTAGAGGCACCCGACCGCACGGCCAATGCAAGTGTGGAAAAGCGGGCGTGGCGGAATTGGTAGACGCACCAGATTTAGGTTCTGGCATCGCAAGGTGTGGGGGTTCGAGTCCCTTCGCCCGCACCATTTTGCAATAGCCCTGCTGCTATGTCTGGCCTGTTGGAATTTATACTATCGGCGCAGTTTGCGCCCCGTTTGAGGATCAGAGTTCGTAACGATGCAAGCGCAAGAAACCCAGAATGAAGGCCTGAAACGGGCTTATCGTATCACCGTCACCGCCGCCTCGATTGAAGCGCGCATTGATGACGAAGTGAAGAAAATCGCGCCACAAGTGCGGATGCCCGGCTTCCGTCCTGGCAAGGTGCCTGCGAATCTGGTCAAGAAAATGCACAAGGACAGCTTGCTGCAAGAGGCGCTGAATAACTCGATCCAAGAAGGCGTGCAAAAAACGCTCGAATCAAACAAGCTGCGTCCAGCGACACAGCCACATGTCCATCTCGACAATGAATATGCCCCAGGCAAAGATGCCGTGGTTGATTTTCATTTTGAGGTTTTGCCCGACATCGCGGTTCCCGCTGTCGACGGTTTGGCGCTTGACCGCTTGCAGGTCGAAGCTGCCGAAGCCGAAGTCGAGGCCGCGATCATGCGTCTTGCCGACAATCACAAAAATTTCGAAGCCGCCGCAAAAAGCCACAAGGCTGCCATAGGCGATCAGGTGTTGATCGATTTTGAAGGCAAGGTTGATGGCGTTCCTTTTGAGGGCGGCAAAGGCGAAGGCATGGCAGTTGAACTGGGTTCGGGGCAATTAATCCCCGGATTTGAAGACCAACTGGTTGGCGTAAAGGCGAATGATGCCAAGTCGATCAACGTGACGTTCCCCGCCGATTATGGATCTAAAGATCTGGCCGGGAAGGCTGCGACTTTTGACATCGTGGTTGGCGAAGTGCGTACCTTGGCCGAAACCAAGCTTGACGATGGTCTAGCACAAGCATTTGGCCTGGAAGGCATCGACAAGCTGAAAGAACTCATGAAGGTTCAGGTTGAGCAAGAGCTTAACGGCTTAACCCGCACCCATATGAAGCGTCAGTTGCTTGATCAATTGGCCGCGTCGCATGATTTTGAAGTGCCGCCGTCGATGGTCGAAGCCGAATTCGAACAAATTTGGGCGCAGCTTGAGCAAGAAGCCGCGCGCGAGGAAGACCCTGAAGCTGCCCGCAAGGAAATCGAAGACGAGCGCGAAGATTATCGCGAAATCGCCGTTCGCCGGGTGCGTTTGGGTTTGCTGCTTTCTGAAATCGGACAGGCCAATGGCGTCGAAGTCAACAATCAGGAAATGAATATGTTGGTGCAGCAAGCCGCCCAGCAATACCGCCCCGAAGATCGTGAGCGTTTCGTGAAATATCTTCAAGAAAACCCAATGGCCGCCGCTCAACTGCGCGCGCCTTTGTTTGAAGATAAGGTTGTCGACTTCCTGTTCGACAAAGCGACTGTGATTGACAAAACGGTAAACCGCGCTGAACTGGAAGCCGCAATTGAGGCGGAACCAGACGCTAAGCCGGCCAAAAAGGCTCCTGCCAAAAAAGCGGCAGCGAAAAAGGACGACGCGGAAGCCAAGCCTGCGAAAAAGGCAGCAGCGAAAAAGGACGACGTGGAGCCCGAGCCTGCTGCGAAAAAAGCCCCTGCCAAAAAGGCCGCAGCCAAGAAATAATTCGCATCGCAATGCTGATTTTGAAAGCCTCTGGGTCATTCCGGGGGCTTTCTTTTTGTAATTTGGGTGTCCTACCGGGTACTCTCCACCGAACTTTAACCCTTTTGCGCTTGAAAACGAGAACGCCAACGCCGATGTAGGGCGTTCATTTCAAGCAATCTCCATTTAGAGGTATTTCATGCACGATCCGTTTCGCGATCCCACTCAAGCACTTGTTCCTGTCGTTATCGAGCAATCGAACCGGGGCGAACGCAGCTGGGATATTTTTTCACGGTTGCTGCGCGAACGGATCATTTTCGTCACCGGCGAAGTGGAAGACAATATGGCGGCGGTCATTACCGCGCAGCTGTTGTTCCTCGAATCGGACAATCCCAAAAAAGACATTTGGATGTACATCAATTCGCCGGGCGGCGTGGTGACGGCGGGCATGGCAATTCACGATACCATGCAATATATTCGACCGCGCGTGGGAACAGTATGCATCGGGCAGGCGGCTTCTATGGGCAGTTTCCTGTTGGCAGCGGGTGAACCGGGAATGCGCGTTGCGCTCACCAATGCGCGGATCATGGTGCATCAGCCATCGGGCGGCGCGCGCGGCATGGCGTCTGACATTCAAATTCAGGCCAACGAAATTCTACGTATCCGCAAACGAATGAATGACTTGTACGCAAAATATACCGGAAAGCCATTGAAAGACATAGAAAAAGCAATGGACCGCGACACATTTTTAGAAGCAGACGAAGCCAAGGCATTCGGGCTGGTGGACGAAGTTTTCGACAAACGTCCGGCTTCGTCAGAAACAGAATCGGCGGCATAATGTAAAAATGCCATCCCATTAAGCAATTGGATGGCGTTTTTCCGCTATTGCGAATTTAAGAGTCGGCATTAGACTGACACGATTAGGCATTCGGCACTTTGCTGCCTGCCAGTGAAATGGGACGATTTATGACCAAGTTGAGCGGCTCCGATGGCAAGAGCACCCTCTATTGCTCCTTTTGTGGCAAGTCCCAGCATGAGGTTCGTAAACTGATTGCGGGCCCGACTGTCTTTATTTGCGACGAATGCGTTGACCTGTGCAACGACATTATCCGTGAAGAGACCAAAGGAACTTTAACCGGCAAAAAAGACGGCGAAGTACCAAGTCCGCAGGAAATCTGCGATGTGCTTGACGATTATGTCATTGGGCAATTCCGGGCGAAACGCGTTTTGTCGGTGGCCGTTCACAACCACTATAAACGCCTGAACCATGCGCAAAAAAATGGCGATGTTGAACTGGCAAAGTCAAACATTTTGCTCGTAGGCCCAACGGGTTGCGGCAAGACGTTGCTGGCGCAAACGCTGGCGAAAACCTTTGACGTGCCGTTCACCATGGCCGATGCCACCACATTGACCGAAGCCGGTTATGTAGGCGAAGACGTCGAGAACATCATTCTGAAGCTGTTGCAGGCATCGGATTATAATGTCGAACGCGCCCAGCGCGGCATTGTTTATATCGACGAAATCGACAAAATCAGCCGCAAGGCCGAAAACCCCTCGATCACCCGTGACGTTTCGGGTGAAGGCGTGCAGCAGGCATTGCTGAAGCTGATGGAAGGCACCACCGCCAGCGTGCCACCGCAAGGCGGACGTAAGCACCCGCAGCAGGAATTCCTGCAGGTGGATACAACGAACATCCTGTTCATTTGTGGCGGAGCCTTTGCCGGTCTGGAGAAGATCATTTCGAACCGGTTAGAGGGCAAATCAATCGGTTTCGGCGCGAATGTTGCCGACCCTGATGATCGCCGCACCGGTGAAATTCTGAAACAGATTGAGCCTGAAGATTTGTTGAAATTCGGTTTGATCCCCGAATTTGTCGGTCGTTTGCCGGTTACAGCGACGCTTGAAGATCTCGACATTTCGGCGCTGGTCAAAATCCTTTCCCAGCCCAAAAATGCGCTGGTTAAACAATATGGCAAATTGTTTGAAATGGAAAATGTCGCATTGTCGTTCACCGAAGATGCGCTGGAGGCCGTTGCCAAGAAAGCGATTGAACGCAAAACTGGCGCGCGTGGTCTCCGTTCGATCCTGGAGGCGATCCTTTTGGATACCATGTTCGAACTTCCCTCGATGCACGGTGTCAGCGAAGTGGTTGTCGACAAGGACGTTATCGATGGGCGGAAAGAGCCTGTTCGCGTGTTTGAATCGACCGCCAAAGAAGATGCCGCATAGATTTTTGCGGACTGTTGCAACCGCGCAACAGTGATAGTCTATGAGTTCATTAAACCCGCATTTCTGCGGGTTTTTTGATGCGTTCTGTACGGGCAAAATCGCGGCAAATGTCAAATCATGCTGCATAGCAGCAAATGTCACAGTCCCGACACATTCGATAGTCAGTGGTTCGGCAGGCCGCGCTTTGCCGAATCGGCAATTTAAAGCTAACGGCGGACTATTGGGGCAATGCCTCCACGATTATTATAGGGGTGAATTATGCAGATCCGTTATTTCGTTGCTGTCAGCGCGACCGCGCTTTCGATTGCAAGCTTTTCGAACGCCGCCATGGCGCAATCGACCGGTTCGGTTGATTTTGAAGAAGAAATTATCGTAACCGGCGCACGCGCTCCTTCGGGTGTTGCTGGCGTTGTAACGCCCGACACCACCAAGGCGAAAGCGGTGTTGACGCAGGAGTTCATTGAACGTCAGGCACCTGGCCAGACTGTGAATGACATCATCAACCAAATTCCCGGCGTCAGCTTCCAGAACAACGATCCCTTCGGTTCGGCGGGCGGCAAATTGTCGATCCGCGGTTTTGACAGCACACGTATCAACCAGACGTTTGATGGCGTTCCGCTAAACGATTCAGGCAATTACCAGTTATATTCGAACCAACAGCTCGACTCTGAACTGATTGAACAGGTCAATGTAAACCTGGGTTCGACCGACGTTGACAGCCCGACCGCTGCGGCGTCGGGTTCGACTGTCAATTATCGTACACGTAAGCCTAGCGAAGATTTTGGCGTCAAGGTTGTTGGATCGTATGGAGATTTCAATTTCTTCCGCGTTTTCGGGATGATCGATACCGGCAATTTGACTGCTTCGGGAACGCGCGCGTTCTTCTCGGCCAGTTCGTCGACCAACGATACGGTGTTCGGTAATTCCGACATGCCCGCATTTGTGGCAAACTCGACCACAGCTGCCCGCCCAGCCATCACATCGCGCAAAGGCGGGATCAACAAGCAGCAATATAACGGCAAAATCTATCAGCCCATCGGCGAAGACGGCGATTTTGTGGCTCTGTCGGCCCATTATAACCAGAACCGCAACAACTTCTTTGGTTCGGTAGGCCTGCGCAATGTGCACAATATTGCCTCGAATTTCGTTCCAAACATCTTCCCGCAAAGTGACGATGATCGTGATTACGGCATTGCCCGTTGCCAAACCAACACTACGGCTACCGCCGGCGTCGCCAATTTGGCCAACAGCTGCGGTTCGGCTTTTGACGAACGCTTCAACCCGTCGAACACCGGCAACGTCCGTTTGAACTCGCGCTTCACCTTGGCTGAAGGCTTGATTTTGACGGTCGATCCCAGCTTCCAATATGTGAAGGCCAATGGCGGCGGTACCGTTGTCGGGCAAGAAGCACGGCGTGACGTGATCTCTGCTGGTGGCAACGCCAACTGCAACACCACGGCAAACAGCGCGACCGTTAGCTGCCAAACCGGCTATATTGGTGGCACACCTTATTATGGTCGCGATTTGAACGGCGACGGTGATTTGCTGGATACCATTCGCGTACTCGCACCAAGCCAAACCAAAACCCGCCGCGTCGGCGTGATTGCAGGCTTGCGTTACGAATTGAACGACGAACACACGTTCCGACTGTTCTACAGCTTTGACCGTGCACGTCACCGCCAGACCGGTGAAACCAACATGCTGCAATCCGACGGTTCACCAACTGACGTGTTCTCAGTCAATGCAGGTTTGGCCGATGGTAGCGGGTTCATTCTGCAAAAGCGCGACCGTAAATCGATCGCCAGCCTGAACATGGTTGGTGGCGAATATAAGGGCGAATTTGGTGCTCTGACAGTGCAATTGGGCGGATCATACAAGATGTTTTCCCGCGATCTGACCAATAATTGCGCGACATCCAGCGTAACGGGCTTTGTTGAATGCTTTGGTGATAACGCAACTGGCCTTGCGGCATGGCTGACGGCAAACCCAACGGTTTCGACTGGTCCCGGCGTCACTACGCCGGTACAGGGTCCGCAACAGCGTATCCGCAAGTACAACAAGTTCACTCCAAACCTTGGACTGACCTATGATGTGTCGGAAGATATCAGCGTTTTTGCAAACTATTCTAAGGGTGTTCAGGTTCCGGGAACGGACAATTTGTACAACGCGTTCTTCTTCCCATCGAACACGCCATCCGCGAACCCGATCCCAGAAACGACCGATAATTTCGATTTGGGCTATCGCGTTTCCGGCGGCAAAATGCAGGCGCAGGTCGGCATCTGGTACACCATCTTCCAGGATCGCTTGGCTTCGTCGTTCGATCCTGACACCGAACGCAACGTTTATCGTAACCTTGGTCGGGTAGACAAATATGGCATCGATGCCAGCGTTTCGTTCAAGCCGATCCCAGAAGTTTCTATCTACACTTTCGCTTCGTACCTGAAATCGGAAATCAAGGATAACGTTCAGAACGGCCTTTGCACCGCGGCACAAGTTGCGGGCAACCAGAACCTTTGCACCGTTCTCAACGGTCCGGCATTTGCCTTGACCGCTGGCAAGCGTGAATCGGGTTCGCCTACCTTCACTTGGGGCGGTCGTGTTCAGGGTGAATTGGGACCAATCGAATTGGGAGCCCAGATCAAGCGCACCGGCCCACGCTATGTGAACGACCAGAACATAGGTTTGGTTCAAACTGTCAACGGCGTTGCCAATACAGTAGTTTATGGCAACAAGACGCCAGCATACACGCTGATCGATCTTGACGCCCGCGTTCGCCTCGATTGGGCTGGCTTGGGTGACAAGACCTATTTTCAGTTCAACGTCAGCAACCTGTTCGATAAACTATATGTCGGGGGCTTTGACGGGCAGTTGGCCAACAACTCGGTACCATTCGTACAGATTGGTTCGCCGCGCACCTTTATCGGTTCGATTGTCGTTGCCTATTGATCCCTGCGGTAACGCAGCATTGCAAAATCAGAACGGCGGGGCCTTCGGGCTCCGCCGTTTTTATTGGGTGATGCAGGCATCCAGCCCATCACGCTGCACCACGCCGATGCGCGCGGCGATGGTATTGCCATAGCGGCGGGTAAAACCACGGGCACCCGTTACGGCGCGTTTTTTGGGGGAGGGTAGGGCCGCTGCAATCCGCGCCGCCTCCATCCGCGACAGATTGGCGGCGCTTTTGCGGAAATACCGCCGCGCGCCTGCTTCTGCGCCATAAGTGCCAATGCCGGTTTCGGCGACGTTCAGATACACTTCCATGATCCGGCGTTTGCCCCAGAATGTTTCGATCAGGAATGTGAACCAGAATTCGGGGACTTTGCGCACATAGCGTGTCCATCCGCTGCCTTGCCACAGGAACACATTCTTGGCGGTCTGTTGGCTGATGGTGGAGCCACCGCGTGTGATTTTGCTGCTTTGGTTGCGCTGCAACGCCTTTTCCATGGCGTCTGTGTCAAATCCATTATGGCTGCAAAATTTGCCATCTTCAGCGGCAATGACTGCACGATACAGGTTAGGGGAAATGGAATGCAGCGATTGCCAGTCGCGATTGGCACCGTTGCTGTCCAGCAGCATCGTGGCTGTCGTTGGAACAGGTACAAATCGATACAAAAGCACCAGCGCGAATGTGATCGCGAGATACCACAGCAAACACCGGAACAGGAAATAGAGCAAACGGGGGAGTAAAGCGCGCTTCTGATCTTGCATAGGATCAGCCTAGCTTACGCCTGCGCCCCCGTCACTTCATTAGTAAGCCGCGAGCAAGCGTTTTTCGCCCGCAACCTTCAGCATCGCCTTTTGCAATTTTTCAAAAGCGCGCACTTCAATTTGGCGAACGCGTTCGCGGCTGACGCTGTAAAGCTGGCTCAGTTCCTCAAGCGTTTTCGGCTCATCGATCAAACGCCTTTCAGACAGGATGTGCTTTTCCCGGTCGTTCAGGCTGTCCATCGCTTCCGCCAGCAATTCGTGGCGAACCGTGGCTTCTTGAGCGTCGGCGACACGTTCGTCTTGCAACGGTTCGTGATCGACCAGCCAATCCTGCCATTGTCCATCGCCGTCTTCGCGCATCGAAACGTTCAGCGAAGTATCGCCGCCCATCGACATGCGACGGTTCATTTCGACGACTTCGGTCTCGGTTACGCCCAATTTGGTGGAAATGGTGGCCACGTCTTCGGGGCGCAGATCGCCATCTTCAAATGCTTGGAGGTTGTTTTTCATGCGGCGAAGATTGAAGAACAGCTTCTTTTGCCCGGCGGTCGTGCCGATTTTCACCAGGCTCCAGCTGCGCAGAATGAATTCCTGCATCGACGCTTTGATCCACCACATGGCATAGGTTGCCAAACGGAACCCGCGTTCGGGATCGAATTTCTTCACGCCCTGCATCAGGCCGATATTGCCTTCTGAAATCAGCTCGGAAACCGGCAGGCCGTATCCGCGATAGCCCATCGCGATCTTTGCGACCAAGCGCAAATGCGACGAAACCAGCTGCGCGGCAGCTGCTGGATCTTCATGCTCGCTATACCGTTTAGCAAGCATATATTCCTTTTCTGCGGTCAGAATCGGATATTTTTTGATTTCCGCAAGGTAGCGGTTGAGGCTGACATCCCCCCCAAGAGCGGGGATCGTTGCCGGAACATTTTTAGTCTCTGACATGGTTTCCTCTTTTTATTTGGTCCTCCGCCGGGCCTCATCAAGCACCCTTTGGCAGGACATTCCCTTTGAAAACACTATACCTTCAATTCGCTTAACAGCAGCTGTATGTCCGCTGGCAAAGCACTTTCAAAGCCCAGTTTTTCGCCGGTTACAGGATGAATAAACCCCAAAGACACGGCGTGCAAGGCTTGGCGATCAAAATAGGACTGATTTGGTCCAAATCTAAATGCATTTTGTCGAATATTGTAAGTGGCATCTCCGATTAGTGGATGGCCGATATGGGCCATGTGCACACGCACCTGATGTGTTCGTCCAGTTTCAAGGCGGCATTCGACAAGGGCCGCCTTTTTGAACGCTTCAAGCATCCGAAAATGGGTAACGGCATGTTTGCCGCGCCCTTCTGCCAAAACCGCCATTTTTTTGCGGTCATGGTTCGATCTGCCGATTTGCGTGCGAACGGTTCCAGCGGGTGGGGCAGGGATGCCATTTACCACCGCCAAATAGCGTCGCTCAATATCATGCGCGGCAAACAGTTTGGCGAGCCCTTCATGTGCCACATCGCTTTTCGCCACCACCAACAGACCAGATGTATCGCGATCGATCCGGTGGACAATGCCGGGACGTTGCACGCCGCCTATGCCCGATAATTGGCCGTTGCAGTGATGGAGTAGGGCATTGACCAACGTGCCGTCTGCATGGCCTGCTGCTGGATGGACAACAAGGCCCGCAGGCTTATCGACGATGATCAAATGTTCATCTTCGAAAATCACCGATAGCGCAATGTCTTGTGCCTGGGCTTTGTCGGGACGCGGGGCGGGAATTCCAAGTGCAAAAGGTTGCCCCGTAAACCGGGTGCTTGCTGGGTCTGAAACGACCGTTCCGTTGACGGTGAGAGCGCCTTCTCCAAGCAACGCCTGAATGCGCGCGCGCGATAGAGCCGGGATCGCTGCGACCAACGCGCGATCCAGCCTGCCTTCGCCAAGCACGCCATGATGGGTGGTAGATTGTCCCTCCATATCCTAGATGTGGGTGATGCAGTTACGCATATCAAGACAGCATTTGGCGCAATTGCGTCTTTGGGCCGAACAGGCAGGCGAATTCGAATGCTGTGGTTTGCTTTTTGGTACGCGAAATCGCGTGGAGCGGCTTGCGCTGGCCGCCAATGTCGCGGAAAATCCAGCGCGTAATTTCGAAATCGATCCGGCCGCGTTGATTGCCGCCGAAAAATCGTCGCGTGCAGGTGGATGCCGCATTTCGGGCTATTTTCATTCTCACCCCACCGGACCAGCACGACCTTCTGCTCGGGATATTGCAATGGCGTCTGCCGATGGCAGGATTTGGGTGATCATCGGGGAAGAGCTGATTACAGCATGGTGGCCCGAATTTGGGGAAGCTGGTAGTGTGGAGTTTCGTCCCGTGCAAATTTGCGTCGAGGGTTGAAACGCGACCCAACTACGTTCATTGCGCAGCCAATAAAGAATTTTTGGGAAGAAGTTTGACTATGTCTGACAAAGACGTCGATTTGGCTGCGTTATTATGTTCGCGGCTTTGCCATGATCTGTTGAGCCCGGTCGGCGCGATGAACAACGGGCTGGAACTGCTTGCCGATGAACATGATCCAGAAATGCGGCGGCGGTGCATGGATTTGCTGGCCGAAAGCGCGAAGTCTGCGGCGGATAAGCTGAAATTCTTTCGGCTTGCTTTTGGTGCTGCAGGCGGTTTCGGAAGCCAAGTGGATCCGCAAGAGGCACGTAACGTCATTGAACCTTTGGTAACCGCTAGCGGCAAAACCGAGTTGGTGTGGTCTGTGCCGCCTGCGTTAATGCCGAAAAAAGCGGTGAAAGTGATGTTGAACCTCGTCCTGATTGCCAATGACGCGCTGGTCCGTGGTGGTAAGCTTTTCGTTGGCGCCGAAAATCAGTCCGACCATCAGGAAATCGTCATTCGCGCAGAAGGCCCGAGGATCGTTTTTGATGCCGTGGTCAAATCGGCACTTGCAGGTGAATTGGCTGCATCTGATGTGGATTCACGGACTGCCGCCGCATGGATGGTTCGGCAGCTTTGCGATCAAAACGGCGGAACCGTTCAATTGGCGTTGCCAGAACCCGAGCAATTGTTGATTGGCGCGCAAATCCGGTAATGTAAGCGGGCAGGTTTAAACTGCTTCTTAACCATGTTTTGGGAAAGGTGCCTTTCACGATTGGGTTAGGCCCCCTTGCATGGACGAATTATACGTCGATTTTGTCGCGGAAACGCGCGAAACCTTGGAAATACTCTCAAGCGAATTGGTGCTTTGGGAAAAAGAGCCGCGCAATCTGGCGCTGATCGATAATGTGTTTCGCTTTGTCCACACGGTGAAGGGCAGCTGCGGCTTTCTGGATTTGCCGCGCTTACTAAAGCTAAGCCACGCCGCTGAGGAGCTTTTGAGTACAGCGCGGGATCAGAAACTAACGGTCACGTCTGGTCTGGTTTCATCGGTTTTGGCGATTATTGATCGCATTTCCGCTTTGACCGACGCGGTTGAAACTGGGGCGTCTGTTGTCGATAATGACGCAGCCTTGATCCGACTAATGCTGTCTCATTTGCCGGACGAGGCCGGTGTCTGCGCAGTATTGGACGTTCCCGCACCCGTTGAAGCGCCGATTGAACTCGCGACAAGCAACGAGAATGTAGTTGCCAAATCGCGGTCAGTTCGCGTCGGTTTGTCGCAACTCGACAAATTGATGAACTGCGTTTCCGATCTTGTGCTGGCTCGAAACGAGGTTTCGCGCCATTTACGGACCAAAGATGATGACGCCGGTATTGAATATGCATTTTCCAGGCTGTCGACAACGGTAACCGAAATTCGCGAAACCATTGGTGTGATGCGTATGCAGCATATTGACCGGCTGTTTTCATCATTGCCACGCATGCTGCGCGATATTTCGGTCGATCTGGGCAAACAAATAGAATTTGCGCTCGACGGTGGGGACGTGGAAATTGACCGCGAAATGGTCGAATGCCTGCGTGATCCATTGACCCACATTATTCGAAATGCCGCCGATCATGGTATCGAAGCGCCTGAAGATCGGATTAAAGCAGGGAAAAATCCGGTTGGAACGATAAAAATTTCGGCTCGGCAATCAGGCAATCAGGTATTGATCGATATTGCCGATGATGGTCGCGGTATCGATTTGGAAAAACTGGGACAGCGCGCGATCAGCAAGAAGATGTTGTCCCATAGCGAATGGCTGGCGATGGACGAGGCAGCCCAGCTGAACCTGGTGTTCGCGCCCGGATTGTCCACTGCTGATACGGTAACATCTATTTCCGGCCGCGGTGTCGGCATGGACGTGGTCTATACCAATTTGAAATCGGTCGGGGCGACGGTTGAATTGTTTAACGAAACAGGCCGCGGTTTACGCATTTCGTTGCGCCTCCCACTTACGCTGACCATTGTCGCGGCGCTTACTTTGCGCGCAGGCGAAAACAGTTATTCGATTTCCAGGGCGATGGTGTCTGAACTGATTTCGGCCAGCAGTCCGAATGTGCAGATTGAAAATATAGGTGGGGCACGATTGGCGAAAGTGCGCGGCAAACGTTACGTTTGTGCCCGGCTGAACGACATTTTAGCGGTGGATAGTGGAAGCATTGCCGAATCACTTCGGACTTTAGTAATCCTGCGGCCCACAAATCAGCCAGAATTTGCCTTAGAGGTGGACGCGGTACTCGATACCGAGGAACTGGTGGTAAAGCCCGCCCCTGCCATTGTGATGGCGTCGGGCATTTATGCTGGTACGACACTTCCAGATAGTGGGCGTCCGATGTTGCTGCTTGACGTTAACGGGTTGGCCAATGCTATCGGATTGCAATCGTCTCTCCAAGAGACCCGACGATTGGCAACGGAAACGACCGGAGCCGAATTGCTTTTGGACAAGAAAGCGGACAATATTTCGGTCCTGTTGTTCCGCAATGTGGCGGGTGTGCGACAGGCTATCCGTCTATCCGCCATTGAGCGAATGGAAGACATTCCAACAAGTAAAATCCGCGCTATTGGAGGCATTTTCAAAGTTGCGATGGACGACATCGCCTATGATGTTTTGGGAATAATAGCCATTCCGCCGGCAGATTCGGTCAGTGTATTGCGACTGTCCATTGCTGGCCGCTCGCAATATCTGGTCATCGATGATGTGATCGATATTCATGACGTGGTTGTCGAGGATAACACATTGGGGCTTTCGGTCGAATTTGAAAGCGTCGTCATGATTGAGGGCGAACCCATAGGCCTTTTGTCAGCATCCACTCTCGTGGAACATGCGCAAAGCCAAACAGCGGAAAAGGCTTTATGCTTTTTGGAACCCATTGGTGTAGAGGGCTGGGAAACCCTAATATTAGAGCCGTTGCTTAAAGCGGCGGGGTATCGAACGAGCCAAGACCCCCAAGACAGATCCCTAGCAGACGTCATTTTTTCATGCGATTCGTCCGATGATGACGACCGGATTATCACCTTGCTGTCCGATAATGCCATTGCGGAACGGAAACCGGGAATAGCTATAAGCTGCGATGACCAACCGGCGCTGATCGCCGCGATTGAAGCGCGCGCAAGAAGGGCTGCATGATGCAAAATCTGTATCTAATCGCCATCGTCGGCGGAGAGCGAACGGCAATATGCGCCAGTAAGGTTGAGTCGGTTGTCAAAACCGGTGAGATGATTCCTGTTCCCAAAACCAGTCGGAACGTCGCTGGCCTATTCGCAATGCGCAGCCGTGTGATTACGATGATCGATTGCCAGTATTGTGCAACGGGCAGGGTGATGCAAGATTTTGAAGGGGCTCCTGCCGTCGTGATTTGCGATGGCGCGCATTATTTTGGGTTGCTCGTGGATAAGGTTTTGGAGGTAGTAGACGCAACCCAATGCGCTCAACATCCGGTACCACGTTTGTCGGCGGGCTGGTCGAAGATTGTAAAAACCATCATCGAGTTGGAGGATGGCCCGGTGATGGTATTGGAAACCGAAAAGTTGATCGCCAGCAAGCCGGAGCAGCGCGCCGCTTAAATGCGCCCAAATGATCTTCAGATTTTAACCAAAACCTAATCACGTCCCCCTAGTAAAATGCTATTTCAACGGAGAGGGAAGTGTGAAGCGATGAAAAGCTGTCTTGTAGTAGATGATAGCAAGGTCATTCGAAAAGTTGCGCGGCATATTTTGGAGGCGCTGGAATTCGAGGTTGCTGAGGCCGCCGATGGGCAAGAAGCCCTGGATCATTGCAATAGGCAAAACCCCGATGTTATCCTTTTGGATTGGAATATGCCGATGATGAGCGGAATGGATTTTCTCCGCGCCTATCGCGCAACTATGGCGGAAGCTGCCAAAGTCATATTCTGCACCACCGAAAACGGCATTGCGCATATCCAGGCTGCGATCGACGCTGGCGCCGACGAATATGTGATGAAGCCCTTTGACCGGGAAACCTTGCAAACCAAATTGCAAATCGTTGGCTGCATGTAGGTATCCGGTCGTGTCGGCTTTAAATCCAATGGCGAGGAAAGAGCGCGATTCAGGTCGTGCGCCTATTCGTGTGATGTTGGTGGATGATAGCCGGGTAGCCCGTTCGATATTTGCCCGCGTGCTGGGAAGTTGCGATCATATTGTGATAACAGCGGAGGCCGAAAATCCTGAACAGGCTTTGGCAGTTCTCGGATCGACCGAAGTCGATGTAATTTTGTTAGACATCGAAATGCCCAAACGGACGGGATTAGAAGCATTACCCGATATTTTAATCGCATCTGGCGGTGCGCGCATCATCGTCGTTTCGTCATTTGTCGAAAAAAATGGTCCGGCCGCTTTACAGGCTTTGTCGTTGGGTGCGTGTGACACGCTTGCCAAAATTGGCGACGGTGAAAATCGCGGGCGCTTTTCCGAGTTATTGCGCGAAAAAGTTTATCGACTTGGGCGCCGGAGCCATGTTTCCGGGCCTTTAATTGCCAATAATGTACCGCCTTCTGATTTATCAAAGCCAGAGTGTATTGCCATTGGGGCATCGACAGGCGGAATACCGATTTTATATGATTTGGTATCAAAACTACCCCGCCAACTCGATTGTCCAATTTTTATCGCGCAACATCTGCCCATGGCTTTCATGGAGTTTTTTGCCAAACAATTGTCGGCGCATACCTCTCGCAATGTGTCTGTGGTAACCAAACAATGTGAAGTTGAGCCCGGAAATATATATTTGGCTCCTGGCAATGCGCATTTGGTTTGCCGCCGCATCGGGGACAAATTCACTCTCGATCTAAGCAGAAAAAGGGATGCTAGCCATTATTGCCCTTCGGTTGATGTGTTGTTCCATTCGGTTGCGGAGGTTTACGGGTCTTCAGCAATCGCCATTATTTTAAGCGGCATGGGCAAAGATGGAACCGAAGGTGCCCGCAGTTTGGCGGCCATTGGCGCGTCAATATTGGTGCAGGACGCGCAATCCTCTGTTGTGTGGGGAATGCCTGGATCGGTTGTGCGCGAAAACATTCCGGCATCCATCATGACGCCCCCGGCGATGTCGAAATTGCTGATTAAGACTTTCCAGTCATGAGCGCCGAAGTGCCCGTTGCGACACAAGCCATCTTGGCCAATCTGTTGGAACGGACAACGGGACAATTGTTGCTGCCCAACCGCATGTGGCGGGTGGAAATGGCTTTGAAAGCGATCATGCGCGAACGCGAAATTTCGGATTTAACACTGTTATCGGCCATGATCGCCACGGGAGCTGATCCGCTTTTGGAGGTCGAATGCGTCGAGGCCATGATCAACAATAAATCCAGCTTTTACAGGGATCAGCCAAATTTTGCGTTACTGACGGGCCCAGTTCTGGACAGCATTCGCGAAAGCCGTATGCCACAAAAGCGTCTGCGCATATGGTCCGTCGCTTGCTCTACAGGGCAAGAACCTTATTCGTTGGCGATGGCGATTGCCGATAGCGCCACCAAATGGCTTGGTTGGTCGATTGACATCATCGCGACCGACATTTCAAATGCGGCATTGAAACAAGCGATGAGTGGCCGATATTCCCAATTTGAAATTCAACGTGGCCTGCCGGTTATGTTGATGCTCAAATATTTCGAACAAGACGGAACCGATTGGGTTTTAAAGCCTGCTATCCGATCCATGGTGACCTATCGGCACCATAATGCGCTGGGACCTTCTTATGCGATGGGGAAATTTGACCTCATATTATGTCGCAATATGCTGATGTATTTTGCCGAAGATAATCGCCGCAAAGTGTTTAGCAATCTGGCCGACGCCAGTGAAACGGAAGCGATGTTAATGCTAGGCTCAGCCGAAACGGTAATTGGACAAACCGAGCGTTTTGATACCAGCCGAGAGTTTCGGGGATTTTATCAGCGGAATAAAAAAATGGGTGAACTGCCGACATCGGACATTCGCAAAGCGAGTTGAACACCCGTTACCGCAAAGCGTCGATTGCATAAAATGCCGGGCAGATTAAGGTCACTTGATGATATGGACTCCTTCCCCCAATTTTGGCGAGCGTAGCCTGCCTATTTCCATGCTGGTGTTGCATTATACGGGCATGAAATCGGGCGCGGCGGCCATTGATTGGCTTGCCAATCCGGCCTCTAAAGTGTCGGCGCATTATGTCGTCGATGAAGATGGTCAAGTCGTGCATATGGTGCGCGAGGAGCAACGCGCCCAACATGCGGGGCTTTCCTATTGGCGCGGGGTTACGGATTGTAACAGCGCCAGCATTGGCATCGAGATTGTCAATCCCGGGCATGAATGGGGTTATCGGCCGTTTCCGGAAGAACAAATGGACGCGCTTGTACCCTTGGTTGCCGAACTGGTGCGAACCTATTCCATTCCGCCGCGCAATGTCGTCGGTCACAGCGATGTTGCTCCCGCACGTAAAGAAGATCCCGGGGAGCTGTTTGATTGGGAGAGGCTTGCAAAATTGGGGCTTGCGGCGGCGCGGCCCAAAAAGAACCTGATCGATCCCCAATGGAGCGATGCAGCTTTTCTGCTGGCGATGGAGCGTTATGGCTATGGCATTGCCGATGGTCCCGCAGCGGTCGTCGCGTTTCAACGACGGTTCCGGCAGGAAAATATCGACGGTATCATCGATGGGGAATGCCGCGCCATTTTGTGGAGCCTGTTGTTGGAATATGAAGGCGGACCTGCTATCGCGTGAAACGCCAGAGGGTCGGGCGGCTGCTGGCGAAGGGTAAAAGCTTCGCGAGAGGAAAGTCCGGGCTCCAGCGAGGAACGGTGCCGGGTAACACCCGGCGAGAGTGATCTTAGGGAAAGTGCCACAGAAAATAGTCCGCCGCTGTTTCGACACGGTAAGGGCGAAAGGGTGTGGTAAGAGCGCACCGCGCGGGCAGCAATGTCAGCGGCATGGCAAACCCCACCGGGAGCAAAATCGAATAGGGGCGGCATATGGGTTTCCTCCATCCCGTCGCCCGGGTTGATTGCTTAAAGCCAGGGGCAACCCTGTTTTTAGAGGAATAGTCGCCTAACTGCGCGGGCTTCGGCCCAAACGGTGGACAAAACCCGGCTTACAGACCCTCTGGCATTTTTTTTCGCGCTTTCGCCCAGCCGCTCTGCGCAACAGCAATTCATTTACATCGTGTCGCAATTGTGTTTTTCTCCCACCCGACTTGAAAACGTTAAGGGGAAAATGAATGTCGCTAGTTGATCGCGCAAAAAATATTTTGCTGAAACCCGTTCCCGAATGGGATGTTGTCGCAGGAGAATCGGCATCCGTCGGCGGTATTTTTACCAATTATGCGGTGCCTCTGTCAGTGTTGCCGTTGGTCGGTACGGTTCTCGCGGTTGGCCTATTGGGCATTGGTGCAGACAGTCTGGCTGCCATCGGCGTAGGCTCACTGGGCATTGGTGCTGCCCTGGGAATGGGGGCGGTCGCATTTGTTCTTGGTCTGGTGGTGCTGTTCGCGATGAGCTTCATCGTAAACGCCGTTTCGCCGAGCTTCAATGGTAAGTCCGATCTGACACAGGCCACGAAGCTGATGGCATATGCCTCCACGCCGTCTTGGGTTGCTGGGTTTATTGCGCCGTTTCTGGGCACTTTGGGCGGTTTCATCTCGTTTGCTGCGATCGGCTACGTAGTGTATTTGATTTATACTGGCGTGAAGCCCGTATTGGGCATTCCGCAAGAAAAGGTCGCTGGTTTTACCGTTGTCATCGTGTTGATCTATATCGTGCTGTCATTCGTTATCAGTATGATCATCGGTGGATTGCTGATTGCGGCCTTGTTGGGCGGCGGCATGATGGCCGGTGCAATGGGTGCCTGATAAAGCCTAGCCTAAACGCCATGTCGCCGCTAAAGGCGGCGGCATGGTTCGATCTACACGCTCATCCGATTGGGGATTTCCGCGCTGGCGCGGTTATGGTTCTTCACGCGAAGCGCAATCTGTGCGTCTGTGTGACCGCGTAGGTTGCGACCGTGCCGGACATTGCCCCGCACCCAAAAGCCCCAACAGCCCTGATCGTTGGATGTTCTGTGAAGAGCATGCAGGCGAATATAACAAAGGCTGGGACTATTTCGAAGGGCTGACCAAAGAAGAAGCCGCCGAACGCGAAGCCAATGAGCGGCGCGATAATAAAGGCTATCACGAATCCGCACATTATGGCTGGACAGGGCCCGGCGACGGAAGCCGTAGCCGTGATGAAATGCGGGCATTGGAATTGTTCGGGCTCGATCCTGATGCCAATTTCGACGAAGTAAAAAAGGCATGGCGTAAAATCGCCAAAGAAACCCATCCCGATGTGCGCCCCAACGATGCCGACGCTGCGAAGGCGTTTCAGGCAGGGCAAGCCGCATTTGACGTTTTGCGGGCAGCCGAAGAAATGCGGGAATGGAAAGGGACTGGCAAGGGATAGCGCGCGCTTAGGCGTAACGCGCTGCCGCTTCCCGGATCAACGCGATCATATTGGGAATCCCTTGGGTCCGATTCGAACTCAGCTGATTTTTGAGGTCAAAGGGCGATAGCAGGTCTTCAATATCGAGCGCGCCAATTTGCGCTGCGCTTAATCCTTCGACGGTTTTCAGTACTAGCGCGATAATCCCTTTGGTGATCGCGGCATTGCTATCGGCCATAAAGCTCAATTGACCCTGGTCGACGATGGGATACACCCATACCGACGCGGAACAGCCCCGCACCAAAGTGGCATCGGTTTTTAAAGCGTCCGGCATCGGCGACAGTCCCCGCCCGAGTTCAATCAGCAACCGGTAACGGTCATCTGCGTCCAGAAAATCATATTCGTCGAATATATCAGAAAGTGTTGCCATAATGCGTCCGCGCTTATGGGGATTGCGATCAGAGATCAATCCCGGCGGCTATGGCTTCCAATTTTTTGACGCGTTCCTTAAGATCCGCAACCTCAATCCGCGACGCAGCGTTCGGAATAGAAGGCGCGCGGTCTTCATTTTTCAAAAGATCGAGTTCGGCACGTTTATAATCAATCCAGTCGCGCCAACCGCGCAAGCCCAATATTGCCATCAGGCTGAAACAGGCCAGCGCAAAGGCGGCACTGAGGAGGTAAAAGCTGGGTTCCTGAGGCATATTCGCGTCCTTCCTTGCAGCTTAGGTGTCGCGCAGGGCTTCGATCTGGCGACTGACGTCACTGGCACCGTGTGTGTCGGTCGCGATCCTTTCAAGCACCTGAATACGATCTTTGAGCATCTTGATTTCGTCACGCATCCGATCCGCATCAGGATCGCGAACGAGTTTTTGGTTGCCATCCTCGTCTTCGACAACGCCCAATTTGGCGTTATATCGCGCTTTGACAATTTGCCCGATCAGGAGCATCCCGATAATCGCAAGTACGAATAATTGCCCGCTACTCATTAGTCGTTCCTTTTTAAATTAGTTTAGCGGCTTATCGCGCAGGTCTTCGATCTGGCGTGACAGGTCATCGCGTTTGTCCACAATAATCCGTTCCAGTACAGCCACGCGCTGTTCCAGCCGTTCATTCTGTGCGGCATATTGCGCTGCACGTTCGGTGTTCTGTTGCGACATCAACTCCAATTCGCGTTGGCGGTGCTTCGACCAGATGGCAAAGCCGCCGAGAATAAATGGGGCCAGTGGGATAAGAACCCAGATTACGTCTGACATTGCCGAAATCTCCTTAATTACTAGGGCCGCGCAGTGCGTCGATTTCTGCGGTCAGCCGATGGGCATCATCGACCACAATTTTTTCGACGCTGGCGAGACGATCTTTGATAGACCCCAATTCAGCGCGTAATTGGGCGTTTTCCTGACTGATTAATTTGATCCGCTCCACGGCTTCTTGATCGGTTTTAGGGTAGACTGGCTGTCCCCACGTCCCGTCCAGCGGGTATCCATTTTTAATCCGCATCCACGTTGTAATCACCCAGCCCGCGACACCGGAAATAGCGATGATCGCAATGATGGGGGCAATGAAACTGATCAGTTGAACTTTATCGGGGTCCATTTTCGTCTCCTGTGCATTTGGCACTTAACGGCGCAAACTCTCAATTTCGTCGGCCAGCCGTGTGCTTTTGTCCGTGGCGATCCTTTCAAGAACAGCGATGCGTTCTTCAAGGTGGCTGATTTTACCGGACAGGTTTTCATTCTCACTGGACAGCAGGGCAATTTTTCGGTCGGCATTGGGGCCGACTTTTTCGGTCTTGCCACCCCATTCATCTTCCAGGGCATAGCCGTGTTTTGCGCGTATCCAGTTGTTGATCAGCCAGCCGATAGTGCAGATGGCGACAATGGGTATAATAAACTCTCCGCCCATTTCATTATTCCTTCTTCGTCTCGTATTCAGCGCAGACTTTCGATTTCGTCAGCCAATTGTTTGTTATTGCTGACATAGAAAGTTTCCACATCGGCAAGCGGCCGGTCTATTTCGCGGAAGCGTGACCGAATGTCGCGGGTGGTGCGGGCAGGGGATTGCCGCACGCCTTGCCAGAATTTCTGTTCGTCGCGATCTTCGGCATAAAGGTGAATGGGTTTTTTGTCCGCCATCCATGCGGCGACAAAATAGGCGATAATCGTCCAGGGGAAACCGCCCATGATCGTTAACGCTACGGCGCCTAGGCGAACCCAAAGGGGATTTACGCCGGTATAGTCAGCAATCCCGGCGCAAACGCCCTTCCATTTGGCATTTTGCTTGTCGAGATAGAATTTGGTGTGCTCGGCGGCCATCTCAGCGGTTCCTTTCCAGCTTGCGGACGGTGCTGCCCGCATATTCCTCATCATCCAGGGCGATACGGCGCGGTTGCCAATCGGGGTTGTCCGATGCAACCAATCGCTCAACGGTATCCAATCGGTCTTCTAACCGACGGGCCAGTTCGTGCATGTCGCCGAGCATCCGTTCGTCATCATTCGTAAGGGTTGCTGCGGTTTTCCAGCGCGTGACATAGTGCATGATCAACCAGGGCAGACCCAAAAAGATCACGGGGATTACGACGATTGGGACAATGATTTCTTCCATTGGATCAACCCTTCTTCATCGCTTTTTTCATGGCCGCCAGCTCTTCATCGACTTCGTCGACTGAGTTCAAGGCGTCGATTTCATCGCCCAAAGACCGGGGTTTATCTGCACCAAGCGTCAGCGAGTCAGCATAGCCCTGGGCTTCATCCACACGGCGCTCCAGTTGGTCAAAGCGGCTGAATGCCTCCCGAACCTTATCGCCATTGTACATCGTGCGCAGCTTGACCTGATTTTCTGCGCTTTCAAGGCGAGTCATCAAGGCGTTCTGGCGTGCACGCGCATCGGTTAGCTTTTTCTGCAATTTGTGGATGTCCTGTTCCGAAGCGCGCAACGCATCGTCTAAAACGTCCACCTCGGCGCGCAATTGCACCGCCATGTCGGTTGCCTTGCGCTTTTCAACCAAGGCAGCCTTCGCCAGATCCTCGCGATCTTTTGATAGCGCCAAATGCGCTTTTTCGGTCCAATCGTTTTCGAGGTGATCGAGTTTGCTGATGTGGCGCTGCAATTCCTTTTTGTCCGCGATTGTGCGTGCGGCGGATGCGCGCACTTCGACCAGCGTTTCCTCCATTTCCATAATGATCATGCGGATCATCTTGGCCGGATCTTCGGACCGGTCGAGCAGGTCGGAAAAATTGGCGGCGAAGATGTCGCGTGTTCGAGAAAAAATACCCATTGGGAAACTCCGAAGGTGACTGTTGAGCGAAGATTGAAAGGTATTGGCCGGGACAAGCTCAGTTAGGGGAGCTGGGGGAGAGCTTTCACGTCCCGGCCTACGGCTTATCGGGTCAGGCAAGATAGGCACTGACGACGAAGGCCGAATTGGTTCGATTGGCTGCATTGGTTTGGGTGTCTTTCTGATCGGTCAAAAAGGAAGTGAGGCCAAAGAGGACTACGAGCGCAATGGAAACAGTGGCGCCGACCATGGTGCCGGTGGCTTTTGGTTCGGTATGAATTTGCATCTTCATTGTTTTTCCCTTTTTCCAATGCCCCTTGACGAGGCTTGCTACAGTCTTTGCAGAAAGCGTGCCAATTCGGTGATATAACGGAAATCCGACGTTTTTGAGTTTTGGTGGCGGGCGGCGCAATGTAAAACTTGCCAAATGATGGTGAAATATGCCAATGTTAGGAAATGGAGCGTGGCACACAATTCATCGGACAATCGACGGCATTTTTGGATGCGGTTGAACGTGCCAGTCGGGCAGCGTCTTTGAACAGGCCTGTGTTGGTGATTGGTGAACGCGGGACGGGCAAGGAATTGATCGCCGAACGTCTGCACCGTTTAAGCCAGAGATGGGATGGCCCGTTGATTACACTCAACTGTGCGGCTCTCCCGGAAACACTGATCGAAGCCGAACTGTTTGGGCACGAAGCTGGCGCTTTCACAGGGGCTACCCGCGCCCGCGAAGGACGTTTTGAAGAGGCCGATGGCGGCACGCTGTTCCTCGATGAATTGGCGACGCTCAGCATGGGCGCGCAGGAACGCTTGTTGCGCGCAGTCGAATATGGCGAAGTTACGCGGATTGGTTCATCGCGCCCGATCAAAGTTGACGTTCGCATTGTTGCCGCAACCAATGAGAACCTGCCGCAATTGGTTGATAAAGGCGGATTTCGCGCCGATTTGCTTGATCGCCTGTGTTTCGAAGTTGTCACCTTGCCACCGTTAAGGGTGCGAGAAGGTGATATTGAAGTTCTGTCGGAATATTTTGGTCGCCGCATGGCCAACGAACTGGAATGGGACGGATGGCCGGGCTTTGGTCCGATTGCCAAGCGGGCGATGGAAAATTACCAATGGCCGGGAAATGTGCGCGAATTGCGCAACGTTATCGAACGTGCAGTCTATCGCTGGAATGATCCCGCGCAGCCGATCGACTATATTCAATTCAATCCGTTCGAAAGCCCGTGGGTCCCGATCGCGGCCAGTATGCCAAACGTCCCGCAAAACGACGAAGACGAACCGGTACGGCACTCAACGGACTTTTCTGCGGTGGGCGACGTGCAGATCAAGGTTGGGGATTTCAAGGTGACAACCGAAGCCTTTGAAAAGGCACTTTTGGAGCAGGCATTGGCTCAACATCGCTACAACCAGCGCCAAACTGCAAAGGCGCTAAACCTAAGCTACGACCAATTGCGGCACAGCTTAAAGAAACATGACCTGCTGGGATAGTGGCAACTGTTTTTAACGATTAGAGTCTTTCCGGTTGTGATTAAATCACAGGGATTCCCTTTAGGGTAATTTTGTGATTCAAGCTTTCCACTGGTGAGGAGGCCAGCATGGATGAGGCCATATTCTAAGGATTTGCGGGCTCTGTTTTGCCGTTATCTGGATGAAGGCATGTCCGCACGAGCTGCGGGGCATGTGGTTGGGGTGAGTGCGAGCACGGCGGTCAAATGGGCACAGCGGAGGCGCGCGACGGGATCGGTAGCAGCGAGTAAGATGGGCGGCGGCAAACCGGTTTTGCTGGAGGCCGAGCGCGATTGGCTGGTGGCGCGGATCGAGCAGAAGAAGGATCTGACACTGCACGAGCTGCTGGCGCAGCTTCGCGACGAGCGTGGTGTGGTGGTCTGCTGCGACACACTGTGGCGGTTCGTCAAACGCTGCGGCAAGACATTTAAAAAAAGACGCTCTTTGCCAAAGAACAAGACCGGCCCAACGTTGTCCGCCGCCGCAATCGCTGGAACTGGGTCCAGCGCTGGGTAAACTCCAAGCGCATGGTCTTCATTGATGAAACCTGGGCTAAGACCAACATGACCCGCACCCATGGCTGGCACACAAAGGGCGAGCCGCTGATCGACAAGGTGCCGCATGGGCACTGGAAAACGATGACATTTATCGCCGGGCTGCGGCACGACGGCATCGTCGCCCCATGCGTGCTCGACGGCCCGATCAATGGCGAGACCTTCGCCGCTTGGGTCGAACAGTTCCTGATCCCGGTACTGGAACCAGGCAGCATCGTCGTCGTCGACAACCTCGGCAGCCACAAAGGCGCGCGTGTGCGCAAAATGCTCAAGGCGGCAGGCATCAAGCTGTTCTTCCTGCCGCCCTACTCGCCCGATCTGAACCCCATTGAAGAAGTGTTCGCCAAGCTCAAACGCCTGCTGCGCAAGGCCAATGAACGCACCGTTGAAGCAACGTGGAGGCGTATCGGCAAACTCCTCGACTGCTTCCCACCTCACGAATGCGCAAATTACATCCGAGGGGCTGGGTATGCATCAATCTAAATCAGAAAGACTCTAGCGAAAGCGTTGAGCGTATATTGATAAAATGAACGGACAATCGCATTGGCATGATCTGTTGAAATTTAAGTCATGCGCTCGATATGATGTCCGGTTCTGGGCCCTGTTGGTTTTTGGCGCAGGCATTTTTGCCGCTACAATGATGCTGGAACCCAGCCAAAATTGCGATAGCAATGGCAACTGCGCGCCGATATTGGTTATTATCGCACGTGGATTGAGCGGGTTAGCAACGGTGATTGCTATTTCCCATTTATGGGTCAATTCGAGCCGGGGGTGTTGTGTCGACGCCAAGTCTGGCGATTTGATGTGGTGGCAAGGCCGGACCAGAAATCGAAATGAAAATGCAGGGCGAATAAATCCGAACGATGTTGGCAGGATATTTATCGACCGTCAGCGCGAAAGCAGCGATGAAATTCATCTCTTTGACACCGCCGGAAATCGCCAGCCTTATTTTGACATTAATGTTTTACCTTGGCGTTTCGAAGCTTGGATCGGGCATCTAACGGTTCAATTCCCGCACATCATTGTCGAAGAGAAGTCGTAATTACGGAATCAAAAAAGGCGACCCGAAAGCCGCCTTTTCCATCTATCCTATTCGCCTAGTTTAGCTGAAGCTGACCATGCAATACAGCATCGGTATAGACAGCAGCGTGTTGAGACGCGATGTCATCATCGCCGTGGTCGCAGCCTTGGCCTTGGTCGCATCGTCTGCTTCGACCAAACCCAGTGCCTTTTTCTGATTAGGCCAGATAATGAACCAGACGTTGAAAGCCATGATGAGCGCCAACCACATGCCAATACCGATCAATTTATAATCGCCGCGCAGCATCAATGCATCGCGCTCATAGCCTGCAAGATAGGCAACAATCAGGCCCGTCAGCACGGTAAGTGCTGCACCCCAACGGAAAAAGAACAAGGCTGCGGGTGCGATGTGTTTCGACACGCCGGGTTTCAATTCTGCCGGAATTTTTGGCATAGTTGGGATTTGCACAAAATTGAAATAATATAGCAGGCCAATCCAGACGATACCAAAAAACGTGTGCAACCAGCGTGTTACCGAGCTTGCCGTCACCATATCCGCGCCATGGATACCGAACATGATCGCAAATGCTGCTATCAGCCCCACGGCCAGCACCAGATGCAGATTTCCAAAGAATTTAGCCATTTTCACTTCCCCTTAAAACACTTTTCGTCACGTAAAATCCTACCCGAGCTTTCCCCTGTGCACAAGGGCGGCGTCAGGAGCTGCCGGTGGTTTCTTCACCCAAGTTCAATCCGTGACGCATCAACATCGGAATTTGCGCCATGGTGAACAAAAATGATAACGCGGTTACGCCCCATACTTTGATCGCCAACCAACTGCTGAAACTGAATAAATGTGGCTGCCGGATAATCTCGTTGATGCCTGCCATCACCAGAAAGAAAAGTGCCCAGTTGCGCGACAACTTTCGCCATCCCGCATCCTCCACACCTTCGAACGCGTATTCGAGCAGATATTTGAGCAATGCCTTGCCGCGTAATAATCCGCCAAACAGGATTGCGGAAAACAACACGTAAATGACGGTCGGCTTGATCTGGATATAGACTGGATCACCCAGAAAAACCGTTATACTGCCTAGGCCCAAAACCAGCACAGCGGACACCCACATCATTGTGCTGATTTTGCCTAGTTTCCAGCGCGAAATCACCATAGCGGCGACAATGGCAATCATAAAAGCAATAGTACCCCAAATCGGTCCGCGCGTGAGATCAGTTGGCGATTTGCTGAAATGATTGACCGCGAAAAAAACAAGCAGCGGCCCAAAATCGAGCAGAAAACTGAGTCCCTTTGGGTGTGGGCTTTGCAGGTTTTCCGTTCATCATGCTGTACCTCCGGCAATGGCCTGTGCAAGTTCGCGGGCGTTAAAGTGGCGCAGGTCTTCCATCGACTCACCGATCCCTATCGCATGTATGGGCAGCCCAAATTGTTTGGCCGCTGCCACCAAAATGCCGCCACGTGCAGTACCATCCAATTTGGTCATAATCAGGCCTGTTACGCCTGCGACTTCTTTGAATGTTTCTATCTGCGAAAGTGCGTTTTGACCTGTCGTTGCGTCGAGAACCAGCACTACGTCATGCGGAGCGGCGGGATTCAGGCGGCCGAGCACACGGCGAATTTTGGCCAGTTCCTCCATCAGCTCACTTTTATTATGCAGCCGCCCCGCAGTGTCGACGATCAACACGTCGATTCCCTCTGCTGTTGCCTTTTTAACCGCGTCAAAGACTATACCCGCCGCATCGCCGCCTTCGGGCCCGGTTACGATTTGCACGCCCACACGATCCGCCCAAACCCTTAATTGGCCGATGGCTGCCGCGCGGAATGTATCGCCTGCCGCCAACAATACGCCGTAATCCTGTTCCAGGAAAAGATGCGCCAGTTTTGCAATTGTTGTGGTTTTGCCCGAACCATTGACGCCGATTACCAAAATCACTTGCGGACGCGGAAATGCTTCAACCTCTATGGGGATTGCAACAGGTTCAAGGACGGCGGTAATTTCATCTTCGACAATCTGGCGAATACCGACTTCGTCTATGCCCTTGTCAAAACGTCCGGTGGCCAGCTTTTCCCTGATTTGCACGGACATGGCCGGTCCCAGATCAGACATGATCAATGCCTCTTCGATCTGGTCAAGCGTGTCGGTATCGAGCTTACCTTTGGTGATGAGTCCTGTTAGATTTTCGGTCAGTTTGCTGGATGTTTTTTTGAATCCACCAAACAGCTTATCACGCCAACCCGGTTTATCATTCATGCCGAGATAGTCCCTTGCAGCCGCTCATTGGCTATTCCTTCGATACGCGCAGCGGCAATGGTGCCCGCCGGTAAGATGTGATCGAGTTCGACATAGGCAAAATTTTCGGAATGACCAGTGAGTCCATCCGATTCCACGACGATTTTTTGCGTCGAACCAATAAGCCCACGTTGCCAAGCTGCTTTACGAAAGGCCGCCCGCTCCCGAAGCGTTTTTGCGCGCAATTTGATTTCGCTGGCGGCGACTTGCGGCATTTTGGCGGCGGGGGTGCCGGCCTTGGGCGAGTAAGGAAAAATGTGGCCGTGTACTATCTCGCATTCATCGATCATTTTTAGGCTGTTATCAAACATTGCCGCATCTTCGGTTGGGAAACCAGCAATAATATCGGCTCCAATCGCAATGTCGGCGCGCTCTTCTTTCAATCGGAACACCAGTTCAATCGCCTGTTCCCTGCTGTGGCGGCGCTTCATGCGTTTAAGGATGAGATTGTCACCGGATTGTAGCGACAAATGCACATGCGGCATGATGCGTGGTTCCTGCGTCAGCAGTTCAAACAGACGCGCGTCGATTTCCACGCCATCAACAGATGATAACCGGAGTCGGGGCAGGGCAGGCACGTGGCGCATGATGCGTTCAACGAGAAGGCCCAAATTGGGTGAGCCGGGAAGGTCATGGCCGTAGCTGGTGACATCAACACCGGTTAGAACAACTTCTGAAATGCCGTCATCTACCAATTTCATGATATGATCGATAACCGCTCCCGCAGGAACTGAGCGGCTGTTCCCGCGACCGTAAGGAATTATGCAAAATGTGCAGCGGTGATCGCATCCGGTTTGGATTTCAACAAATGCCCGCGTTTTTCCGCTGAACGCAGTGGCCAAATGCGGAGCGGTTTCTTGGACTTTCATGATGTCGGCCACGCGAATGCGGTCATTCACGCCGTGCATAAACAGGGCAGGGTTTTGTTTTTCCATGTTGCCCAAAACCAGATCAATCTCGGGCATGGAGGCAAAATGTTCAGGATCGACCTGCGCTGCACAACCAGTAACGATGATCCGGGCATCAGGGCGTCGTTTGCGGGCCTGACGGATGGCCTGCCGGGTTTGCCGCACGGCTTCGTTGGTGACTGCGCAACTGTTGACGATAATTAAGCGTTCCTGATCATCCAGTCGCTGCGCCAGTGCCTGACTCTCCGCCAAATTCAAGCGGCAGCCGAGCGTTATGATTTCCGGAGCCGTCACCCGAATTGGTTCCAATCGGCATGGCCAGAAAAAACATGGGTGGCTGGCCCCTCCATAAGGATTTCGCGGCCTTGTTGCCAGTCGATGGAGAGATCGCCGCCGGGCAAGCTGACCCGCACTGGCGATGTTACGCGACCAGAACGGATGGCGGCAACAGCCGTCGCGCACGCACCTGTGCCGCAAGCCAGCGTCAAGCCGACGCCGCGTTCCCAAACACGCAGCTGGATGTGGTTCGTTGCAACTACCGTCGCGACATTGACGTTAATACGATCAGGAAAAAGCGGATCGGTCTCGATCAGCGGGCCTAGTTTTTCAAGATTGATCCCATCGCAATCATCAACGAAAAAAACGACATGCGGATTGCCAACATTAACCGCCATTGGGCGTTCCAGCTCGTCCCAACCAACTGGCATGTCGCCGGTGTCCATGGGCATGGCAAGCGGGATAAATTCCCAGTCAAAAGCGGGATGGCCCATCGACACAGTGGCGGTGGATTCGCCGGGTTGGGTTGTCAATGTGCCCGCCACAGTTTCGATGCGGGCTGGTTTGCCCAATAGCACCGCGACACAACGGGTCGCATTGCCGCACGCCTCAACTTCGCTACCATCAGCATTGAATATCCGCATTTTTACGTCGTGACTGTCCGACAATTCGAGCAAGATAAGCTGATCGCAACCAATGCCTTTGTTGCGATCAGCAATCGCATGCGCCCTTGCCGCAGTCATTTCGACGGCAGTTGATCTGGCATCAATCACGACAAAATCATTGCCGAGCCCGTGCATCTTGTGAAAAATGGAGGCACCCATAGCGCGCCATTAGGGCACGACGTCTGATCAAGTCCAGCGAAAGGGTGAGTTTAGATGCTGATCGAACGTTGTGTAACGATGGCTGCTTCGGCTTCCTCGTCACGCTCCGCAAGGTTCGACGAACGACGAGGTTGAAGCAGATGTTTTTCAGCCAGCAATTTGCGAACCTGTTCAATCGACAGCGGTTGACCGTAAAACCAGCCCTGACCTTTGGAGCAGCCCAAATCACAAAGCTTCTTGATCAGACTTTCGTCTTCAATACCCTCAGCCGTGATGGGCACGGCCAAGCTGGCTCCAAGCCCTGCAATCGCGCTAACAATGGCCGCACTTTCGGAGTTTTCTTCCATCGTCGAGACAAAGCTGCGGTCGATTTTAATGCGATCAAACGGCAATGCGCGCAGATGGGCAAGCGAGGAATAGCCGGTACCAAAATCGTCAAGAGCGATTTGGATACCTTGGTTTTTCAAACTGCCGACAATCGACTGGGCAAGGCTGAGGTTTTTGAAAAGCGAGCTTTCGGTGATTTCCACTTCGAGCCGGTTTGCCGGAAAGCCAGTTTCGACCAGCAACTTGACGATTTTCTGGGCGAGCCAAGGATCCTTCAATTGCACGGGCGAGATGTTGACCGAGATGGTCAATTTCGGGTCCCAATGCTTGGCCTCCAGCATGGCTTTGCGAATGATGCAGAGCGACAAATCGCCAATCATGCCGGTTTCTTCGGCCACAGGGATGAATTCGTCGGGCGGGATCAGGCCACGGACAGGCGACACCCAGCGCGCCAACATTTCAAATCCAGCCAGTTCACCCGTGGCAAGATCGATCTGTTGTTCGAAATAGGGAACAAACTCGTCGTTAGGAATGGCGGCGCGAATGTCGGCTTCGAGTGAATTGCGGGTGCGCAATTCGACTTCCATGCCGTTTTCGAACCAGCAAAAGCCATTGCGCCCGTTCTTTTTGGCGGAATAAAGCGCAATGTCGGCGCGACGGATGAGCATGTCGATCGAATCACAATCGAGTTCGGGGCGCGCGATGCCGATGGATGCCGTGATACTATGATCAATGTCACCAATGGTGATGGGACGCGCCAGAATTTCGATCAGATCTTCGGCAACGCGATCAACCGTTTCGGGAAATTCTGGCTCAAACACCAAACATATGCCGAATTCATCGCCGCCCAAACGGGCAAGAATGCTGCTGGGTGGTGCGGTGTCACGCATGCGATCCGCAACTTCGCGCAATAACTGGTCGCCGCTATCGTGGCCGTAAAGGTCGTTGACCTTTTTGAAGCCGTCGAGATCGATCATCATAAACGCTATGGATTTGCCGCGGCGCGATGCACGCGTGCTCAATTCGCCGGTTTTTTCCTTAATCGCACGGCGGTTGAACAGGTTTGTCAACGGATCGGTGATTGCCAAATGTTTGGCGCGGACTTCGGCTTGCCGGTAAACGTCTACCTCACCACTCAGTGTTGAGGTACGACGCCAGATCAGCAAGATAAGGGCGATATTGAGCAGCAGAGCAGAGACCATTGCCTGATCGGTGCCAGGTGCCGACCCCACATATTGGCGCACCATTTGTGTTGCGACAGAGCCGCCAATGTAAACAAACATACCGATAGCCGAAGCCACCAGTATCGCGTTAGCCCAGGAAAAAGGCTTTGGCGGTGCTTCGCCAACTTCCTCAGTTTCCTTGCCTGCTGTTCGTAATTTGAGGCTCATAGTTTTCTTTGCCCTGTTTCCAGCCGCTTTTTTGGCGGTTAAAGGTCAAGATTAGGTTAATCGGAACGTTACTGTTTGTTTCCCCAAGTGTTAGGAATAGCGGCATGTCGTTTGGAGTTGATTTTCAAGCCGAATGTGACTATCGGCCCCTTCAGGCAGGTTTTCCTGCAAAAAATTGATAGCAACGCGTCTCAAAAACGCGCTGGCCGACGAGGTTTCGTCCGCCGGCGTTTTGTGCGTTTTGGTACTAAAACGAAGGATACAGAATGTTTGACAAGCTCAGCGATCGGTTAGGAGGCGTTTTTGATCGCCTGCGCGGTCGCGGTGCGTTGAACGAATCTGATGTCCGTGAAGCCATGCGTGAAGTGCGCGTGGCCTTGCTCGAAGCAGACGTCGCACTTTCTGTCGCACGCGACTTTGTTGAAAAAGTTACCGAACAGGCGGTCGGACAATCGGTTTTGAAATCGGTTACGCCAGGCCAGCAGGTCGTCAAGATCGTTAATGACGCGCTTGTCGAAATGCTGGGTTCGGAAGCAAGCGAACTCAATCTGGCCGTCGCGCCACCGGCTATCATTATGATGGTCGGTTTGCAGGGTTCGGGTAAAACCACGACGACGGCCAAAGTCGCCAAGCTGCTGAAAGAAAAAGAGCGCAAAAAGGTGCTGATGGCATCGCTCGACGTTAATCGTCCGGCGGCGCAGGAACAGCTAGCGACGCTCGGTACGCAGATCGACGTGGCGACACTTCCAATCGTGTCCGGCCAACAACCTGTCGATATTGCCAAGCGTGCGATGCAGGCGGCAAAGCTTCAGGGCTTTGACGTGTTGATGCTCGATACCGCTGGTCGTTTGCACGTTGATCAGCAATTGATGGACGAAATGCGGGCGGTCGCGAATGTTTCGAACCCGCAGGAAATCTTGCTGGTTGTCGACTCGCTGACGGGGCAGGACGCAGTCAATGTTGCCAAGAGCTTTGGCGAACAGGTTGAACTAACCGGCGTTGTGCTGACCCGTTTGGATGGCGATGCACGCGGCGGTGCAGCGCTTTCCATGCGCGCGGTTACCGGAAAGCCGATCAAATTTGCCGGCGTCGGCGAAAAACTAGACGCGATTGAAACGTTCCAGCCTTCGCGCGTTGCTGGGCGCATCCTCGGCATGGGCGATGTTGTCGGCCTCGTCGAACGCGCAGCCCAAGTCGTCGAACAAGCAGACGCCGAAAAACTTGCCGCTAAAATGTCCAAAGGTCAGTTCGACCTTAACGACCTGCGTATGCAATTGCGGCAAATGACCAAAATGGGCGGGCTTGGTGCGCTGGCTGGTATGATGCCCGGCATGAAAAAGGCAAAGGCCGCGATCCAGAACAGTGGCATGGACGATAAGGTTTTGCTCCGCATGGACGCGATCATCGGATCAATGACTCCCAAGGAGCGCGAAAAACCCGAACTGTTAAATGCCAAGCGTAAAATTCGCGTGGCCAATGGTTCCGGGCTGACAGTGCAGGATGTCAACAAGCTGTTGAAAATGCACAAAGAGATGGAAACCGCCATGAAGCGCATCAAAAAGATGGGCGGATTGAAGGGGCTTGCCGCCATGTTTGGCAAATCCGGCGGTGATCTGGGTGCGACCATGGAAGGCATGCATGGATTGCCCAAAGGTGGAATGGGCGGCGGTGGTTTTCCCGGATTGCCGGGGTTGCCCGGCGGCGGTGCAGGGGGACTTCCTCCAGAACTCGCGAATTTACTAAACAAGAAGAAATAATCGTTCCAACATATTGAATTTATATCAGAAAGGTTAAGGTATTTAACATGGCATTGGCAATTCGTTTGTCGCGTGGCGGCTCCAAGAAGCGTCCTTATTACAAAATTGTCGTGGCCGACGCGCGCGCACCGCGTGACGGCAAGTTCATCGAACGCATCGGCAGCTACAACCCATTGCTCGCCAAGGATGATGCCCTGCGCATCGTGCTTGACGGCGAACGTGCAAAGCATTGGATCGCTAACGGCGCACAGCCTTCGGACCGCGTCGCTCGCTTCCTTGATGCTGCTGGCGTTGTAGAGCGTACCGTTAAGGTAAACGCGAAAAAGGGTGAGCCTGGCCAGAAAGCCAAGGATCGTGCCGAAGACAAGGCGACAAAGCTGGCTGAAGCTGAAGAAGCCGCCGCAGCAGCAGCTGCCGCACCTGCTCCTGAACCAGAGCCCGAAGTTGTTGCCGAAGAAGCAACTGTTGAAGAAGTTGTGGCCGAAGCCGAAGCGCCTGCCGCTGAGGAAGCTGCACCGGTGGCTGAGGAAGCTCCAGCAGCCGAAGAAGCTGCTCCTACCGCTGAAGAAGCGCCAATAGCCGAAGCGACCGAAGAAAAGGCTGAGGGTTGATCAAATCAAATCCGCTAGTGCTGAGTTTGTCGAAGTACGGGCTGCATAATCTGCACCTTGACAGGCTCAGTGCGCGCGCAATTTGCAGTTGATATGGTCGAAAAACCTATCCGCACCGTCACGCTCGCCGCTATTTCCGGCGCACATGGCGTGACGGGCGAGGTGCGTTTAAAGCTGTTTGCCGAAAGTGTCGACAGCCTGAAACGCCATAAAAGCTTTAACGAAGGCGCGCTGACGCTCAAATCGCTGCGCCCCACCAAAGACGGCGCAATCGCCCGCTTTGCCGAAATCAATGATCGCAACATGGCCGAAAAGTGCCGCAGTACGGTGCTAACGGTGCCGCGCGAGGCCTTGCCAGCGCTAGGCGAGGGCGAATATTATTTCACCGATCTGCTTGGCCTGCCTTGCGTTTCCACCGAGGGAGCTGAGCTAGGCATTTGTATTGCAGTCGAAAATTTCGGCGCAGGCGATGTGCTGGAAATCCAGCTTCCTCCCGACGAGGGCAAGCCGGGTAAGAAATTTATGGTTCCAATGAATGCGAAAGCTGTGCCCGAATGGGGGGAGCAAATAGTGGTTGACGTCGCATTCGTTAATTAGTATATACATGTCGTATATACGGAGATATGCCATGAGCGAACCAATCGACAATAAATTGCAAGAAGCGCGTGCAACGTTCAATCATGAAGGTGTGCCGAGCGGTAACGACCAAACCGCGGCGGTTCAAACCAGGCGGAAGATGGCTGACAACCCGGAGTTCATGCGCCTAATCGGTTCTGCACCGTGGCTAAAAGCCCGCGAAAAGCAGCATTTCAAGACCAAGGTTTTCCAGTCGGGTAACTCGCTTGCAGTGCGGATTCCTGTTGGCACGAAACTGGAAGCTGGCATGGAAATGGAACTGACGGTGGAGGATGGCGTGTTCCTCTCGCTGGAGCCTGTCGAACGGCCGAAACGAAAGTTCAATATCGCCAAAGTCGCAGGATCAGCGACCAACCTTAGGCTAATTGATGACGATGCTCGATTGTTCGAAGAGCGTTCGCTCGATTGGCCGGACCGCACCGCGTGAAATACATGCTCGACAGCAACATCATAGTCTACCTGACCATGAACTCTAATGATAATGTGGTGCGACGAGCAGCCGAATGTGACGAGGGCGACCTCGTTACTTCGGCAATCGCTTTCGCCGAGGTTGCCTATGGGTCAATGAACGAGCTTCCACCCGCAATCGATCAATTGCGCGCTTTCGTCGAGGAAGTGCCAGTCCTGGATTTCGATTATAAGGCAGCGCTTGCCTATGCCACGCTGCCATTCAAACGCGGCAGCCTCGACCGGTTGATAGCGGCACACGCACTTTCCCACGATCTTATCGTGGTGACGCACAATGAAAAGCACTTCGCCGATGTGCCGGGGTTGAAGGTTGAGAATTGGACGGTTTGATGGCTACTTCAGGTCCATCATTGTCTAAACTCGGCCAGGTCGAAAGCCGCGGCTCTCAGTTTTTTGCGGACCTCTGCGATCCCACCTTTATCGAGCAAAATCAGTTCTATGCTGCGTGCGCGCTGTTTGGGTTGGCTTTTGCAGTTGTCTTATATCTGGCAAGGCGGCGAATTGAGGGTTCCGGAGAAATCTATTTTGGTATCTCGGGTTACCTCGTTACTTGTGTCACAATAGTCGCTGTGTCGGTGGCATCCGGCTGGGCTGTTTCAATTTTGTTTCCAGATCCGCGAGACAACGGAAATGATTGCGGGTTCACACCAGACTCTCTTTTTCTGCCAATTGAGACCGGAGTGATAGTACCAGTGGCATTTGTTATTGGCTACGCTCTGATGCTCATGATTTTTTCGCGCGAGCAGCACTCCCCATGACCTTCCAAGCCCAGATACTGACCCTCTATCCAGAGATGTTCCCCGGCCCGCTTGGTGTTTCACTGGCTGGTCGCGCCTTGGCGGAGGGGAAGTGGGCTTGTTCGCCCATCCACATCCGCGACTTTGCGGCTGATAAGCACCGCACGGTGGATGATACACCCGCAGGCGGCGGGGCGGGGATGGTGTTGAAGGCTGACGTCATGGCGGCGGCGGTGGATTTTGCGGTGGCGGAGATACAGGCCAAAATCCTCCCCGGAACGGGGAGGTGGCAGTGCGAAGCATTGACGAAGGGGCCGGGTGAGGGAAAGCGCGAACATTCAACGTGGCGGCCAGCGGATACCGACCCCACCGTCAGCCCATACGGGCTGCCACCTCCCCGTTCCGGGGAGGATTTAGTCGCCCCCATCCTTGCCATGACCCCGCGTGGCAAACCGATCACTCAGGCGCGTATCCGCGAACTCGCATCGGGTCCCGGCGTCACCATTATCTGTGGCCGTTTTGAGGGCTTTGACGAACGCCTGTTCGATGCCCGGCCACAGATCGAACAGGTCAGCATGGGCGACATCATCCTTTCCGGCGGGGAAATGGGCGCTTTGATGTTACTCGACGCTTGCATTCGGCTGCTTCCCGGCGTAATGGGCGCGGCTTCTAGTGGGGATGATGAGTTTTTTGAACAGGGCTTATTGGAATATCCGCACTATACCCGACCCGCTATGTGGGAAGGGCGCACGATCCCTGAAGTGCTGCGGTCGGGGGATCATGCGAAGATCGACGAATGGCGGAAACGTCAATCGGAGAACGACACACGGTTACGCAGGCCAGACCTTTGGGAACGTTACAACAACGTTCGGGACTGACCTGCCTCTGGCGCGCGGTATGAAGAAGGAAGAAGACAGGCTATGAACCTGATCCAAACGCTTGAGCAAGAAGCTATCGCTGAACTTGCCGCCAAAAAAACCATTCCGGCATTTCGCGCCGGTGATACCCTTCGCGTTGGCGTGAAGGTGATCGAGGGTGAACGTACCCGTATTCAGAATTACGAAGGCGTATGCATTGCGCGTTCGAACAAGGGCATGGGATCGAACTTTACCGTTCGCAAAATGTCGTTCGGCGAAGGCGTGGAACGCGTATTCCCTCTGTATTCGCCAAACGTCGAAAGCATCGAAGTGGTTCGCCGCGGTGCTGTGCGTCGTGCGAAGCTTTATTATCTGCGTGGCCGCACCGGTAAAAAGGCGCGTATCGCTGAACGCAAAATTACCACCAAACAGGATGCCAAAGGCTGATCCCGTCTGGTTGAGTAAAACCAAGATACCGAAAGGGCCGGGATCCAGATCAGGACCCCGGCCTTTTTTAATGTCCTGATCACATCATCGTAAAGTTTGAAGGAAGTTGAAATGGGTTATCGTATCGTTGTCGCTGGAGCCACGGGCAATGTGGGCCGCGAAATGTTGAACATCTTGGCCGAACGCGAATTTCCCGCGGATGAAGTCGCGGCTGTTGCTTCGTCACGTTCCGCTGGTGACCAGATTGAATTCGGCGAAACCGGCAAGATGTTGAAGGTCCAGAATATCGAGCATTTCGATTGGAGTGGATGGGACATGGCATTGTTCGCCATTGGTTCGGACGCCACCGCAATTTACGCGCCCAAAGCGGCAGCGGCGGGCTGTGTAGTGATCGACAACAGCTCGTTGTATCGCATGGACCCTGACGTGCCCTTGATCGTGCCAGAAGTGAACCCCGATGCGATTGATGGCTACACGCGCAAAAACATCATTGCCAATCCCAATTGCTCCACCGCGCAGATGGTGGTTGCGTTGAAGCCTTTGCATGATGCCGCAAAAATTCTTCGTGTGGTTGTCTCGACCTATCAGTCCGTATCGGGCGCGGGCAAAGAAGGTATGGACGAATTGTTCGAGCAATCGCGTAATATCTTTGTGGGCGACCAAGCCGAGGCAAAGAAATTCACCAAGCAGATCGCCTTTAACGTCATTCCGCATATCGATAAATTCCTCGACGATGGTTCGACCAAAGAAGAATGGAAGATGGTGGTTGAAACCAAGAAGATCCTTGATCCCAAAGTGAAGGTGACCGCTACCTGTGTGCGTGTACCTGTGTTTGTTGGCCATTCGGAATCGATCAATATCGAATTTGAAAATGAGCTGTCTGCGGAAGATGCGCAGAACATTCTGCGCGAGGCACCCGGCGTAATGCTGGTCGATAAGCGCGAAGATGGCGGGTACGTTACGCCGATTGAATGCGTTGGCGACTATGCCACCTTTATTAGCCGCGTTCGCGATGACTCGACCGTCGATAACGGTATCAATTTGTGGTGCGTGTCTGACAATTTGCGCAAAGGGGCTGCTTTAAACGCGGTTCAAATCGCAGAATTGCTGGGGCGTAGGCATTTGAAGAAGGCTTGATTGATACGGTGTTTGATTTCACCCATGCTATCGTTCGCACGCCCGGAACCTCAGTTGTTTCGGGCTTGCGAGCCGGTGATGGGCCGGATCCTGATTTCGCCGCGCTTTTGGCTGAACATGATGCCTATATCGCGGCGTTGCGGGATCTGGGGTTAAGCGTTGAAATATTGCCCGCGACCGAAGATTATCCGGACGCGATTTTTGTTGAAGACCCTGCCTTAGTTTTCAGCGAAGGGACGATTGTCCTCAAACTCGCAGCGTCCAGCCGATCGGGCGAAGCGGCGCTAATTACGCCTGCATTAGCCAACCATTTTGAGCAGATTTTGCTCATGCAAGGCCCGGGAACAGCCGATGGTGGCGATGTGCTGGTGCTGGCTGACAAGGTGCTGATCGGCCTATCGGGGCGAACCAACCGCGAAGGTGCGGAGGAACTGATCAGATTGCTCGCCAAATTGGGCATGAGGGGCGAAATTGTTGAAACACCGCCGGGTGTGCTGCATTTCAAAACCGGATGCAGCCTTATCGATGAAGAAACCGTGTTTGCGTTGCCGCAGATGGCGAAGTGCCCTGCATTTGCTGGCCTACGCGTTATTCAGGTTCCATTTGGCGAAGAAAAGGCCGCAAATAAACTTCGCATCCGTGATGCGGCATTGATCGGCGCGCATTTTCCGAAAAGCCGCGAGATTATAGAGCGATTGGGCATCAGAACTATTCCATTGCCTGTCGAACAAATCGGCCTGATCGATGCGGGCCTTTCGTGCATGTCTTTGCGGTGGCATGCGGCCGAGTTGACGGTGCTTTGCAAGCTTATGCAAACATCCTAAAGCAAGGCGATGCAGGGTTTATCGCAAAAAGACTTGGCGCAGTTGCGCGATGGACAGGGCTTGCTGCAGGCGGGCGATGGGGCCGGTGCCTTGAAGCAATTGGCGGACGTTGCGGCGCGCACGCGGCACCCAGAGGCGCTGCACTTGTTTGCCTTTGCGCTTATGCAAAATTCCCGACTTGACGAAGCGCAGCGCATTATAGAAACCTGTCTTGAAATTGCCCCCAATCATGCGCCTTATTGGAATAGCTATGGCAGCATATTGGATGAAATGGGTTTTCCCGATCAAGCGGCGGCGGCGTTTGAAAAAGCGGGTCTGTTGGCACCCCGATATGCAGAACCTTGGACAAATCTATCCCGCATAGCATTGCGTTTTGGAGATTTGCCACGCGCTGAAAAATCCATCCAAAATGCGCTGGTAATCGACCCCGGAAAGCCCGATGTGTTGACGCTTGCGGGTACGATTGCACGCGAAAACAGGCAGCTTGATCAAGCGGCGGACCATTACAGGCATTCCTTGTCACTAAATTCCAGCGATTGGCGCACTCGGCATAATCTGGCGTCGACGATGCGCGAACTGGATCAAAGCGAAGCTGCGCTTGACGAATTGGATCGCGCTATCCGTTTAGGCGCCAATATTGCGGAATCTTGGACTCTTCGTGGACATTTGCTGGCTGATTTAGGCCGGAATAATGAAGCAATCGCACAATATGAAAAAGTATGTGCCGTGCATCCGGGCTTTGCTGAAGCACACGAAATGCTGGCAAAACTGTTACCACAAATGGGCGACACAAAAAATGCGCTGAACAGTTTTGCTGCGGCATTACAAGTTGAACCCCAAAATGCGGCGTTGTTGCGTGCGGCGTTAACCGCTGCCCATGATTTGAAAGATCATCAACAACTGACGGAATGGGCGCAATTGGGCTTAAAGAATTTTGGCGACCAGCCAGAATATTGGCTTTCATTGGCGGCAGCGCATCAGCATGCTGGAGAGCACCAATTGGCTTGCGAATTGCTGGAGGGGCGTTTTGATAATATCGCTGCGGCGCGGCTGTTTTTATCGCACAGCTTATTATGTCTGCACGATCCCAAGGCTGCAGAAGCGCACGCATTGGCGGTTACGCAGTTGGCACCGCAGGATCAAAGTGGGTGGGCCCATCTTTCGGTAATTTGGCGGTTACTGGGTGATAATCGCGAAAATTGGCTCGCGGACTATGAGCGGTTTGTCATGACCGTCGATGTTGATTTGCCCGAAACTTTAACGGCAACGCTGACGCAAATGCACAGCATGCAAACTCACCCCGCCGAGCAATCATTACGCGGCGGCACGCAAACGCGCGGAAATCTGTTCGATAGACGACTGCCAGAAATTGTGGTGCTGGCGCAAGAAATCCGGCATGTGATTGCAGCGAAAATTGCCCATTTGCCTGATGATGATGCCCATCCATTTTTGGCCCGAAAGGCAGATGCGATTGATTTTTCTGCTTCCTGGTCGGTGCGACTGGCGAATGAAGGCTTTCATATCAATCACATCCATCCGATGGGTTGGTTGAGTTCGGCGCTTTACATCGATTTGCCGTCCAAACTGGATACGGGAGAAGGTTCGCTGACGTTCGGCGTGCCGGATGCAGCCTATGGCCTTGATCTAGCGCCCCGCCGAATAGAACCGCCATCGGTCGGGAAACTTGTGCTATTTCCTTCCTATTTCTGGCATGGCACAACTGCTTTTAGCAGTAATCAGCATCGGCTGACGGTGGCTTTTGATGCGATACCAGCAGGTGAACGATGACGGAAAATTTTACCGGTGGGTGCCAATGTGGACGGGTGCGATATGAATTGGAGTTGGAAAACCGCGAAGCCTATCTATGCCATTGCCGCATGTGCCAACGCGCCACTGGGGGCGTTGCAGCCGCGTTTATCAATATGCGGAAAGACCAGCGAAACTGGCTGTCAGAGCCGGATTGGTATGAAAGCTCAAATATTGCCCGGCGACCATTTTGCAACAATTGTGGTACGCCCCTTGGGTTTGAATATCCCGATGCCGCGCGTTGTGACATCACCGTTGGCAGTCTGGATAATCCGCAGGGTTTTGTACCAACCAGCCATTTCGGAGCCGAGGCGATGATGACGGAATGGCTCGACACCAGCCATTTGGATCGGATGCGGTGTGATGAATATCCGTCTTTGGCGGAACGGTGGGAAAAGGCAAAAGGACCGCATGACTGATTATTATGTGAATGCCGCTGACGGTGTAAGGCTGGCGATACATGAAGTGGGCGACGGGCGTCCGCTAATATTGGTGCACGGCTTTGTTTCTGATGCGCAAACCAATTGGATCAAATATGGGCACGCATCTTTGTTGGCAGAGGCTGGCTACCGCGTCATCATGCCTGATTTGCGCGCACATGGGCAAAGTGAAAAACCCCATGACGCCGCTTCCTATCCGCTTGATATTTTGGCGGATGATCAATTGGTGTTGATCGATCATTTGAAACTGACCGACTTTGATCTCGGTGGATATTCGCTGGGAGGGCGCACGGTCGCGCGGATGCTGGCCAGAGGGTGCGCACCCCGACGCGCCATTATATCGGGCATGGGGTTGGAGGGATTGACCAACACTGGCAACCGTAAGGCTCATTTTCGCAACGTGTTTGAAAATATTGATCGCCATGAACGTGGGTCGCCGGCTTTCATGGCCGCAGCCTTTTTGAAAACAACGGGCGGCGATCCGATAGCACTCAATCTGTTGCTGGATAGTTTTGTCGATACACCTGGTGAAACGCTTGCTTCGATTGATTTGCCCATCGGGGTCGTTTGCGGCGATGATGACGATGATAATGGCTCGGCGCAGGCGCTTGCCGACATATTGCCTCATGGTCAGTTGCTGCCGGTTCCCGGCAATCATATGAGCGCAGTTGTGAAGCCTGAATTGGGTATCGCGATGCGAGACTTTTTGTTGGACCAAACCTGATGCCGGAAAGTCTGCTTGAAAAACGTTTCTGGCGGTATTGGCTCGGCGGCTTATTGATATTTGCCGGCATGATCGCGGTGAATCCTTGGTTGGCCAACGCCGTTTCGCCATCGGGAATTATGGATCATCAATCAGCGGCATCGGCCATGCGAGTGGATGCTATCCAGTCCGCCTGGCAATCGGCAAATGTGATGACTGTAGCGAAATGGTCTATGGTCGCCGATCTCATCTTCATTATCGTCTATTCGTTCGGAGCCTATTGCGGGGGGCGGCTTTTTGCGCAATCTGAACGGCCTAGTCTGCGTCGTTTAGGCAGGGTTGTAGTTATTGCCGCGATCCTATTTATGGTGACGGATTATGTGGAAACTTCATGCCAGTTTGTTCAAGTCTTTAGTTTTCGTGGCAGCGATACTCTGGCGGGCATTGCGGCCACCGCGCAGCCGATAAAAACCACCGCATTCCTGACCAGCTTTGTTGGTCTGCTAGTGGCGCTCATTCTTCGACGAACGTCTAGGCGCGACGCTTGACCTGATCGGGCGTCGGGCGCACTGTCTCGGGCATGCTAAGATGCTTGGGGAGTATTCCAATGAAAAGCCTTGTTTCTGTGGTCGCGCTGGCGACTGCCCTTATTTGTTCGCCTGCCATCGCCCAAACTGCACCGACGGTTGCCGATGCCGAAGCCTTTATCGCAAAGGCCGAGAAGGACCTGTATGATTTCACAATTGAGTTGGCAAAGGTCCAATGGATCAATTCAACTTATATAACCGATGATACCGATGCGCTGGCCGCGAAATATGGCGAAGTCGGTACTGAAAAATCGGTCGATTACGCGCTGGAAGCAGCAAAGTATCAGGACGTTCCCGGGCTATCGGCGGAAACAAAGCGCAAACTGGATATTTTGCGCGGTGGGTTGGTTTTGCCTGCTCCTACAAAGGAAGGCGCTGCGGGCGAACTTTCCGAAATCGCCACGCGCCTCAATTCGGCTTATGGTAAAGGCAAAGGAACGCTGAACGGCAAAGAGATCAACGGATCCGACATTGAAGCTGAAATGGGAACCAACCGGAACCCGGAACAATTGAAAGAAATGTGGACTAGCTGGCACAACAATGTCGGTGCCCCCATGGGCAAAGATTATGCGCGCATGGTCGCCATTGCCAACGAAGGTGCGACCGAATTGGGTTTCAAAGATGTCGGTGCAATGTGGCGTTCGGGCTATGATATGCCCGCCGACGATTTTGCAAAACTAACCGATCAGCTGTGGATGGAAGTGAAGCCACTTTATGACGAATTGCACACCTTTGTTCGCGGAAAACTGAACGCCAAATATGGTGACAAAGTGCAGGCCAAAACCGGCCCCATCCGCGCCGATTTGCTCGGCAATATGTGGGCGCAAGAATGGGGTGATATTTATGACATCGTCGCACCACCGGGCGCAGGGGATATTGGCTATGACATCGGCGAATTGCTGAAAGCCAAGGGCGTCGATGAAATTGCCATGGTCAAAATCGGGGAGGATTTCTTCTCATCGGTTGGCTTTAAGCCACTGCCAAAAAGTTTTTACGAACGGTCGCAATTTTTGAAGCCACGTGATCGCGAAGTTGTTTGTCATGCTTCGGCGTGGGATGTCGACAATGTCGAAGATTTACGCATCAAAATGTGCATCAAAATCAACAGCAATGATTTTATCACGATCCATCATGAACTGGGCCATAATTACTACCAGCGGGCTTATAACAAGCAGAGCTATTTGCATCTCAACGGCGCGAATGACGGTTTCCACGAAGCCATTGGCGATGCCGTCGCCTTGTCGATCACGCCTGAATATCTGGTGCAAATTGGCCTGCTGGATAAAGCAAAAGTGCCCAGTGCTGACAAAGACACCGGTCTGCTGTTGCGACAGGCGATGGACAAAGTGGCGTTTCTACCGTTCGGTTTGCTGATCGATAAATGGCGCTGGGGTGTGTTCAATGGATCAATAACGCCTGCCAATTATAATAAGGGCTGGACCGATCTTCGCCGCCAATACCAAGGCATCGTTCCGCCGGTGGAACGCGGTGCCGACCGGTTTGATCCGGGGGCAAAATACCACATACCGGGCAACACGCCCTATACCCGTTATTTCCTCGCGCGAATTTTGCAGTTCCAGTTTTACAAGGCAGCCTGCGATGCGGCGGGCTGGAAAGGGCCGCTACACCGGTGCTCATTTTACGGTAACAAAGAAGTGGGCGGCAAGTTGAATGCCATGCTGGAAATGGGCGCTTCCAAACCTTGGCCCGATGCCTTGCAAGCCTTTACGGGTAGCCGCGAAATGTCTGGAAAAGCCATGCTGGAATATTTCAAGCCGTTGATGGTGTGGCTGAAAAAGCAAAATAAAGGCGCGAAGAAGGGCTGGTAACAACCAGCCCTTCGGGATTTACCGGAATGGCGGTTCGTTGAACGCCCGCAATTTGCGGCTGTGCAACGAATTCCCCGCCTCGCGCAGCAATTCGCATGTCTGGATGCCAATCTGCAAATGGGCGGCTATCGCTTCTTCGTAAAAGCGATTGGCCTGTCCCGGAAGTTTAATTTCGCCGTGCAATGGCTTGTCGGATACACATAGCAACGTCCCATATGGTACCCGGAAACGATAACCCTGTGCTGCTATAGTTGCGGATTCCATGTCGATGGCAATCGCGCGCGACAGCGAGAAACGAAGGGCACTGTGCGTGTACCGTAATTCCCAGTTGCGGTCATCGGTGGTCACGACGGTTCCGGTTCGCATTCGACGTTTCAGATTGGCACCACTGGTGCCCGATACCCGTTCAGCCGCGCTTGCCAATGCCTGCTGGATTTCTGCAATGGGCGGAATAGGGATTTCGGGCGGCAAAACCTGATCCAGAATATTGTCGTCTCGCAGATAGGCATGCGCCAGCACATAATCGCCGATCCGCTGCGTTTCGCGCAGTCCGCCGCAATGGCCGATCATCAGCCAAGCCTCGGGCCGCAACACGGCCAAATGGTCGCAAATGTTTTTCGCGTTCGATGGTCCGACGCCAATATTGACCAACGTAATGCCAGAACCATCCTCTGCAATCAGGTGATAGGCCAGGCATTTGGTGTCGCCGCCAAGTGCTATCGGCAACCAATTGCGCGTGATCGTCCGTTACCTGGTCGACATAAAGGCCGCCCGCGCCGGATAGAGCAGTGTAACGGCCTTTCCCGACTTGACCGCACGCCCATCCGACAAATTCGTCGACATAACGGTGATAGTTGGTGAACAATATATAGCGTTGGAAATGCTCGGTCGGGGTGCCCGTATAATGGCGCAGGCGGGCCAAAGAATAATCGGTGCGCAGCGCATCGAACAAAGTCAATGGTGAGCCGCTGCCATCACCAATCAACAATCCATCAGCGGCTTCGTCGCCAATGTCGGCAAGGTCGGTTGACGGAAAATAGCGCATCAGCTCGGCGGGTTTTACATCACCCATTTCCAAGCCATCGGCACCTTCCAGAACATAGGGGAAGGGGATTTCCTGTCGGCTTGCCCTAACTTCCATCTCGATCTCATATTGCTGCACTAGCAAATCGAGCTGAGATTCGAGATAAGACGAATATAATGCGGGTCGGGTCAATGTGGTCCGGAATGTCCCGGGTTTTTCTAATCGACCAAAGGCGAGATTGACCACATTGTCGCGTTCGACACCGGCATAGCGAATGATCAATTCAGGGTAGCAATAGCTTCCATCCGCGCGATGCGCTGGATCTGGCAGTGTTCTATCGCGGAGATACTGTGCAAGGGCGCGGCGCAGATTATCAACAGCAGCATCATAATGGTGTTGAATCAGGCGGATTATTTCGTGTGTCTGTTTTGTAGCCATGACGGCGGATTCCCGATTTTGGTTACATTGGCAAGCAAAAAGGGCGGGAATTGAACCCGCCCTTCATTATGTGTCGCCACGAAATGACGGCTTTATGACATGCAATCGATTATAGCTGCCCGAGCATATGGTCAGCGGAACTGACCTTAAAATCGCCGGGCGCTTCGACATTCAACTGTTCGACAACGCCATCGTTGATTACCATTGAAAACCGTTGACCGCGCTTGCCCATGCCAAAACCCGAACCGTCCATTGTAAGCCCGACGGCTTCGGCAAAGTCGCCATTACCATCTGCCAGCATCGTGACGTCGTCCGATCCACCGGATTTGCCCCATGCACCGAGCACGAATGCGTCGTTGACCGCGGTGCAGGCAATTTCGTCAATGCCTTTCGCTTTTAGATCAGCAGCTTTTTCAACAAAACCGGGAAGATGTTTTGCCGAGCAGGTTGGCGTAAATGCGCCAGGTACCGAAAACAGCGCAATTTTTTTGCCAGCAAAATATTCGGCAGCCTGAACAGGCTGTGGGCCTTCTGCGGTTGCTTTGACAAACTTTACGTCAGGAATTGTGTCGCCAATCGCGATTGTCATGAGAAATCCTTTCAAATGGGGTGCCGTCGCAGGCCAAGATCAAAGATGACTCCGCAACCGCTTTTGCAAATAGGGCCTCTTGGTTCGGTTTCCAAGGGCATCATCGGCCAATAAAAAGGTAATGTGAAAAATCAGGCAGTTTTATGCTTAATTCCGCTTCACCACCGATGTTGAAAAAATGGTAAATTCCACGGTGGAGAACGGCCTTCCAAGCCTGGGTTTGGAAGGGGAATGAACATGAAATTTTCGGGTAAGTCTGCGGCAACTGCCGCGTTTTTTGGTATGATAATGGCTCAACCGGCACAGGCCTGTTGGTCTGATACAGAGGCAAAGGCGGCCAGCGTTGCCAATTTGAATATGATGATGATGGTAACGGCCTTGCGCTGTCGCAACGGCGCGAGCAATTTTTTGCCCGAATATAACCGTTTCGTGAAAAGCAATAATCCGGTTTTAGGCGCGCAGAATGCAATCATCAAAGCTCGGTTCGCGAGGCTAAACGGTGCGAAAGGTGCAGAAGGCGCAATGGATCGGTTCACCATTGGGTTGGCCAATCATTATGGTACCGGACATGCCAGCATGGGTTGCAGTGAGCTAAAAACTCTGGCGGCTGAATTGGCCAATCGTAGTCGGGATGCGGATTCTCTGATTGCCTTGGCCGACAGAAATGCGGGTATTCCACATCTGCAAGGCGGGCAGTGTTCAACGCGCATTGCTGCGCGATAAAACAGGACATAAAGCAATCTTTATATTGTGATTGCGTTTGACCAGAAACACGGCTAGGGGCGGCTTATTCCACCCTAGCCGGAGTTTTTCCTGTGACCGACTACGTCGTTGCCGATCTTAGCCTTGCGGAATTTGGCCGTAAGGAAATTGCCATAGCCGAAACCGAAATGCCGGGCCTGATGGCCGTGCGCACCGAATATGGTGCTGCTCAGCCTTTGAAAGGCGCGCGCATCACAGGTTCGTTGCATATGACAATCCAAACAGCTGTGTTGATTGAATCGCTGACTGCCCTTGGGGCCGAAGTGCGCTGGGCAACCTGCAATATCTATTCGACGCAGGACCATGCCGCTGCCGCAATCGCCGCGACCGGCGTTCCGGTATTCGCAATCAAGGGCGAAAGCCTTGCCGATTATTGGGACTATGTTGGTCGCATTTTCGATTGGGGTGATACTACCACCAACTTGATCCTCGACGATGGCGGCGACGCCACAATGTTCGCACTTTGGGGTGCACGGATCGAAGCAGGCGAAGCCCTGCCCGAGCCCTCCAATGAAGAAGAAATCGAATTCCAGCGCGCTTTGAAGGCGTTCGTAAAGGCAAAGCCCGGCTATCTGACCGAGAGCGTCAAGGCCATTAAGGGCGTATCGGAAGAAACCACGACAGGCGTGCATCGTCTGTACCAGATTGCCAAAGAAGGCAAATTGCCTTTCCCCGCGATCAACGTGAACGACAGCGTCACCAAATCGAAGTTCGACAACCTATATGGTTGCAAGGAATCGCTGGTGGACGCCATTCGTCGTGCGACCGACGTTATGTTGGCCGGTAAGGTCGCCTGCGTCGCTGGTTTTGGTGACGTTGGTAAAGGTTCTGCTGCTTCGCTGCGTCAGGGCGGCGCTCGCGTGATGGTAACCGAAGTCGACCCGATCTGCGCATTGCAGGCCGCGATGGAGGGTTATGAAGTCGTCACCATGGAAGAAGCCGTGACCCGCGCAGACATTTTCTGCACCGCGACCGGCAATGAAGACGTCATCACCGCCGAGCATATGAAGGCGATGAAGCCGATGAGCATCGTCTGCAATATTGGTCACTTTGACAGTGAAATCCAGATTGCTGCTTTGTCCAACTACAAATGGGACGAAATTAAGCCCGGCACCGACATTGTCGAATTTCCTGATGGCAAGCAGATCATCATCCTTGCCAAGGGACGTCTGGTCAATCTGGGCTGTGCTACCGGCCACCCCAGCTTCGTGATGTCGTCCAGCTTCACCAATCAGGTGCTGGCGCAAATCGAGCTTTGGACCAAGAACGATCAGTACAAAAACGACGTTTATGTTCTGCCCAAACACCTTGATGAAAAGGTTGCTGCGCTGCATCTCGACAAGTTGGGTGTTAAACTCACCAAGCTGAGTGACAAGCAGGCGAGCTACATCGGGGTATCAAGCGAAGGGCCGTTCAAACCCGATCATTATCGTTATTGATTGGCTGTCCACAGTTTATCGACCAAGAATGGGCCGTCCGGTTACCGGGCGGCCCATTTGTTATTGCGTCGAGCAACCTTTCAAGGCACCGCAGTCTTGCTATGCGGATCAAGAAAGATAGGCTTTAAATGGCGGGCGGCGGCATGAATATTGCCATCATCGGACTGTTGTTTGCTGCCTGGCTTGCAGCAGCGACCGTCGCGATCTGGATAGGCCTTTCGTTGCGTCGGCAGGCGCAGAAAACGTTACGTCAGACTGCGCGTCTCGGACGTTTGATTGAAACCGCTCCCGCCATCCCTGTTATTGTTCGCGGTGACGGGAAATTGGAAGCATCTGAAAAGCTGTTCCGGCAATTGGGTTTGACGGGTCCGGTTTCAAACATCACTGACATTGTTGCTGCTTTTGGAGATGGTACCGCTGAAAATGGGTGGACCATTTTATCTGCGAATGTCCGTGAAACGCAGCGGACCGGAAAGAAATTTCTTCAGCGTTTGTCGCTCACTGAATCCGACAGCCGGTTCATGGTGGTGGGTGATGTGGCCGACCCGCAAATATATCCCAACGGTGCCGCGCTGCTTTGGTTCTTCGATTTATCGGATACCGTCCGCGATTTGGAACGTTTGGAAGAAGAGGCGATTGCCGCGCGCTCGGCGTTCGAAGCCTTGGCAGGGCTGATCGAGCATGCGCCATTGCCAATGTGGCATCGCGGTGCCGACTTGCATTTGAATTTCGTCAACGATGCCTATGTTCGCGCCGTTGGTGCAGGCAATGGTAATGATGTCGTTGAACAAGGTGTCGAGTTGATCGAGCCTGCTGGTGGCGAAACGCCTATGAGCCATGCATCGAAAGCGCAGGATGCAGGACTGCCGCTGGAACGTATGGTGTCCTCGACCATTCAAGGCGAACGCCGGCAACTGCGCGTCATCGATATTCCACTGGGTCGCGTTGGGATCGCAGGCCTTGCCATTGATGTGCAAGACCTTGTCGACGCTAGGCTTGATTCCAAACGGCAGGTGGAATCACAGCGGGATATGCTTGATAAGCTCTCGGCGGCGGTTGCGCAATTTGGCGCGGATCGGGCGCTGCATTTTTCTAACCTGCCGTTTCGACGCCTTTTTGCTTTTCGCGAAGAATGGATAGCTGCGAAGCCCGAATTTGCGCGTGTACTCGATAGGCTGCGCGAAAATGGAAAGGCTCCTGAAATCCGGGATTTTCCGATGTGGCGCACGGAACGCGAAAACTGGTTTCTCAGCGCCGCTCCGGTCGAAGAAAATTGGCTAACTCCCGATGGCACGCATTTGCGATTGCTTGCGCAACCGACGCCAGACGGCGGGTTGCTGTTGATCTTTGAAGACCGCACCGAAGAGGTGTTGCTGGCGAGTGCGCGGGACACATTGTTGCGCGTCCGTACCGCGACTTTCGATAATCTTTTCGAGGCAATTGCCGTCTTTGCCGCCGATGGCCGCCTGAGCATTTGGAACCGCCGCTTTTCGGAAAGTTGGAACATTGAAGAGGAAGCTTTGGCCCGGCATCCGCGAATGGATGAGCTGCTTCCGCAACTGGCAAGCAAGCTGAAAAAAGCGGCGCAAGTTTCAGTACTGCGCGAATTGCTACAAATGACGATCGGCAATCGCGAACCGCGCCGCACCAAAATTGCCTTTGCTGATGGCCGGATGTTTCAGCTTTCCACAGTGCCTTTGCCAGACGGTAACGCGTTGCTAGCGATGCTCGATATTACCGATGGCGTACAGGTGGAGCAGGCCTTGAGAGACCGGAATAGTGCGCTTGCCGAGGCGGATACCATCAAGAGCCGTTTTCTTGCCAATATGAGCTATGAATTGCGCACACCATTGACGTCTATCTCCGGTTTTGCGGAGTTGCTGAAAGGCGGGATAGCTGGGGAATTAACGCCACAGGCCGATGAATATGTCGACGCAATTGCCAAATCCGCTGATCGCCTTTCGCAGCAGATTAACACCGTATTGGATTTCAGCCAGAGCGAAGCTGGGGCATTGCCCATCATGCGCAAACCCGTCGACATCGAAGCTTTGTTGAAACAGATTGTGGGTGAATGGAGCGAAAAGGCAAAAGCCGACGCCATAGAATTGACCCTGGATATTCCGGCGGCAATTGGTGACTTGACCGGTGATGCCCGCCGCCTTGAACAGGCGATCCAACACATTGTGGAAAACGCCGTTTCTTTTTGCGGCACAGGGGGGCGCATATTGGTTCATGCCAGTGGCAACCGCAAAAATGTGTTGATTGCGGTGTCTGACAATGGCCCTGGAATGACGGCGGGGGAACAGGCGCGGGCTTTGGATGGTGCCACTGCTAAAAAGCCACGCGAAAGCCAAGCGGGCGGTGGATTGGGTTTACCACTGGCGCGGCAGTTGATCGAATCCCATGGCGGCATCCTCAAGCTTAAATCGCAAAAAGGGCAGGGGACCACCGTGAGTCTGATGTTGCCCAGAGACGTGGCTGTATAATGTATATTGCCGACGAAAATGCCATGTTTGAATTTGGCCGATCACTTGCGTCACGGCTGCATCGCGGGGATGTGGTTGCTATCGATGGGCCGTTGGGTGCGGGAAAAACTGTGTTGTGTCGCGGCGTCTTGCACGCTTTGGGGCATGTCGGCGAAGTCAGCAGCCCAACCTATACAATTGTCCAGCAATATGACGGCGCGGAATATACGATGCCAATCTGGCATATCGATCTCTACCGTATCAATGATCCTGCAGAGATTGAAGAATTGGGATTGCGCGATGAGGATATGCTGCAATTGGTCGAATGGGCGGAGCGCGATCGAAGACTTTCTGCGGCAGCACGTTTTGCTATTCAAATAGTTCCGCTGGACGATGGTGGACGCTCGGTAACCGTCGTGGAACGCGATCAACATAGAGGATAGAATGACAGTTTCGCAAAAGATTGAGGGCTTTCTCGAAAAAGCAGGCTGGCAAGGCAGCAGTTATGCGCCGCTGGCTGGCGATGCTTCGTTCCGCCGTTATTACCGTGTTTCGGGTAGTAACGGGCAGCATGGAATGTTGATGTACGCGCCTCCGCCGCACGAAGATCCGCGCCCGTTTTTGCATGTGACGGAATATCTGCTCACCAATGATTTTCGCGCGCCGCGCATTTTTGCCGAAGACGCTGCCGAAGGTTTCGTGCTGCTTGAAGATTTCGGCGACTGCCGGATGCGCGAACATATCGATGGCAATCCTGATGAAGAATTGTCGATTTATACCAAAGCCGTCGAAACGCTGGTGCAATTGGAAAAGGCACCGGTTGCCGACGTTGCACCTTATGATCTGTCGGCTTATTTACGAGAAGTCAGGTTGCTGACCGAATGGTATATGCCTGCAATGGGACTGGCTTTCGAAGAGAATGAATTCGACGCGCTGTGGGAGGCCGCATTGGCGCCGATTTCCGGTCCTGAGCATCGGCAAACAACAGTTTTGCGGGATTATCATGCAGAAAACATCATGCTTCTGCCCGAAGGTCAGCAGGGTTTAATCGATTATCAAGATGCCCTGGCCGGGCACGCGGCTTATGATCTGGTCTCGATATTGCAAGACGCGCGGCGTGATGTGCCAGTTGCACTCGAAACAGCCATGCTCGATCATTATTGTGCAATCGCGGAAACCAATGCGGATTTCCGCTATCATTATTCCCTGCTTGGTGCGCAGCGGAACACCAAGATCATCGGAATTTTTACCCGCCTTTGGAAACGCGATGGCAAAGACCGCTATCTCGATTTCCTGCCGCGTATGTGGGGGTTGCTGGAACGTGATCTAGAGCACCCAGAGTTGCAGCCGTTGAAAAACTGGTTCGATGCCCAAATTCCGCAATCAATTCGGCGTACCTCGCCGTTGCAGGTTGTGGACTTGTGAACGTTCCGGAATCCGCAATGGTGATGGCGGCGGGCCTTGGGACGCGGATGCGACCATTGACTGACAATCGCCCCAAACCGCTGGTCGAAGTCGGCGGGCGGCCATTGATTGAGTATAGCTTTGAAAAACTACGTCTGGCCGGTGTCCGTCACGCCGTGGTCAATGTCCATTATCTGCCCGAGCAGATGGAGGCGTATCTGCAAAAGGGTGTGGATGGACTGGACATCGATATTTCCGATGAACGCACGACTTTGTTGGAAACCGGCGGTGGTTTGGTTAAGGCGCAATCGATGTTGCGTGGTGATCCGTTTTACGCGCTTAACAGCGATGCAATTTGGACCGACGGGGACACCGATGCTCTAACCCGGCTTGCGCAGGAATGGGATGCGGAGCGCATGGATGCTCTGTTGCTTGTGGTTCCGCGCGCCCATGCTCACCATCATCGCGGCGTCGGAGATTTTACGATTAGCGAAGACGGCAGATTGGTTCGGCGAGGAGAAGCCGAGTCCGCGCCCTATATTTATACCGGTGTTCAATTGTTGACGCACCGATTACTGCGCGACGCGCCTGATGGCGCTTTTTCTACCAATATTCTTTGGAACCGTGCGATTGCCGAGGGCCGCCTTTTTGGGCTGGTCCATCACGGTGAATGGTTCGACATTGGATCGCCCAGCGCCATCGCTCCAACCGAAGAGGCGCTTCTCCAATATGGCTGATGCCCGCAGACCCGCTGTTTTTACCGTTCCGCTCGATCAAGATCTGGTAACAGCGATAGCGCGGGATCTGATCTTGCGCTTTGGCAGCGATCCGATGGCGATGTCGGATATATTGATATTGTTACCCAACAATCGTGCCCGAACGGCGCTATCCGAGGCTTTTGTTCGCGAACAGGGTGGCGGAATATTGTTGCCACGTATGACAGCAATCGGTGATTTAGGGTTTGATGAAACCCTTGCGACGTTGATTGATCCATTGCAGGTTGGTTCTGGTGAGATAATTCCGCCTGCGATAAGTGATATGGAGCGGCGTTTCATGCTGACCGGGTTGATCCGGCAACAGCGTCCGCAATTATCCGGTGTTGAAGCCATCAGACTGGCAACTTCCCTTGCACAGACAATTGACCAATTGGACATCGAAGAAATACCGCCTAGCGCGATAAATGCCGAGCATCTCGAAGGCGAAATGGCGGAGCATTGGAACCGTGCCTATGTCGATTTCATCGAATTATTGGCCGCCCATAATCGGGAAATTGCCAAGCGTGGTTTTCTGGGGCCATCAGCGCGTCGGAATGCGTTGCTCGACCGCTTGACTCAGATTTTTGCAGAGAACCCACCGCAAACGCCGGTAATGGCGGTTGGAATTTCAACGGCGGCAAAAGCTATTGCGCGCGTATTGCGTCAGGTTGCGCGATTACCCGCCGGTCAGGTGATTTTGCCATTTGTTGATTTGCAAATGGACCAAAAAGACTGGGACGCTTTGGGACCGCATGCGGCACGCGAAGGCGAAATTCCCAAACAGAGCGAAGAAACGCATCCGCAGTTTCATTTGAAATTGTTGCTTGATCGCATGGGCATATCAAGAAACGAGGTGTCTTTATTCGGAGGGAGTGCACGGAAAAAAGCCACGATCAATGACACGGTCAGTGCCATTTTTTGCAGTGCCAGTGGCAGTGAGACATGGGGGGATTTGCCAAGGTCATCCAAAATTCTTCCACATGTAAGGTTTATGGCGGCCAATGATGTTGCTGAAGAGTCCCGCGCCATCGCCATCCTTATGCGGCAGGCGTTGGAAACACCGGAAAAGCGGGTTGCACTGATAACACCGGACCGCGAGTTGGCGACACGGACGGCTGCACAGCTAAAGCGATGGAACATCGATGTCGATGACAGTGCGGGCTCCCCGCTGGCGCAATCGCCCTCTGCGACGCTAGTTTTGGCGCTTGCCGATTTACTCGCTGATGAATTCGGAGCCGTAACACTGCTTGCGGTGCTTAAGCATCCGTTGGTAGCGGCCGGGGATCAACGCATGGCGTGGTTGGCAAAAGTTCGACAGCTCGACCTTTGCCTTCGTGGCCCCAGAACGGGTATTGGACTGCAATCTATCGCCGAATTGTTGCCTGAAGTGGGCGACAATGTGTTGGATCATGATCGCGAACTGCACGAATGGTGGGCCGCCGTAACGGATCGAATGCAACCAATAAGCGCTGCTCATAAAAGCGAATTCTCTGACATGCTTTCTGCCCTGATCGCTGTTGCGGAGGATTTAAGCGGAGGAGCGGTTTGGAAAGGGGAAGCTGGTCGGCAATTGGCGCGCGTTTTCGAAGAACTGACCCAGCAGGATCATCGCTGCATTGCCGATGTCGATGCTTCCGCTCTGCCGATTATGCTGGCCCGCTTTTTCGAAGGTGAGGCCGTGCGGCCACCCTATGGCCGCCATCCGCGCGTCGCAATTTGGGGCTTGTTGGAAGCGCGCATGCAGCGTGCGGACATGGTGATTTGTGCGGGACTAAGTGAAGGGCAATGGCCGCAATTGCCGCAGCCCGACCCATGGCTGCCACCACGATTGCGCCGCGAACTCGGCTTGCCGGGGCTTGATCGTAACACTGGCCTATCCGCTCATGATCTTGCGTCGGCATTGGGGGCCTATGAAGTGGTGATCAGCCGATCTGAACGCGACCGGGCAGGGCCTACGGTTGCTTCTCGATTCTGGCTGAGAATTTCTGCACTGTTGGGCGAAAATCTTAAACATGAAACAGATGCGGTTCATTGGGCGAGAGTGCTGGATAAAGGGGAAATAAAACCCTTGGCAAGCCGCCCTGATATTCGACCATCGCTGGAACAGCGCAAAGTGGACGTGTCGGTAACGCAAGTGGATACACTCAAGGCCGACCCCTATTCGTTTTACGCGTCAAAAATACTGCGGCTGAAATCGCTTCGCTCGCCGGGGACCGATCCCGATTATGCGTGGCGCGGAACGGTGATTCACGCATTGTTGGAAGATTGGGCCAACCAAGATGGAACAGCGCCGGGCCAATTGTTGCTTCGTTCCGATAGGCTATTCGCCAGCCCAGCCTTCAGTCCCATATTAAGAACGATGTGGCAGCCGCGCATTCGCAAGGCGCTGCAATGGGTAGAGGATGAAGTGCAAAAGCAGGCCGAAAACGGGCGCTCGATGATGCTTGCTGAAAATTGGGGCAGCGTTTCCTTGTGCGGAATTCGCCTGACCGGAAAGGTGGATCGTATTGACCAAATTGCCGATGGTACTTTGGCGATTGTCGATTACAAAACAGGTGCACCGCCGAGCAAAAAGCAAATTACCGCCAATTATGCCACGCAATTGGGGCTGCTGGGGCTAATCGCGCAAGAAGGCGGGTTTGCCGATGGCAAAGGCGTAGCGAGCCGGTTCGAATACTGGACGCTGAAGAAGAAAAATGGCCTGAATTTTGGTAAAGTAGAATCGGCCCTGCCTGCCAAAGCAGAGGACGAAGCAGCGGCGCAGTTCGTCGCATCTGCAAAGTCATCGACAATTGCGGCGTTTGAAAATTGGATATTGGGGGATGCGCCATTTGTTGGAAAGCTGAATCCAGATTATGCGCAAGGGACAGATTACGATCAATTGATGCGTCTGGATGAATGGTATGGTCGCGAAGGACCCAACCAACATGGCTGAGCGTGATCCCAAGCCTTTAAAGCGGTTAACCGATGCGCAAATGGCCGCTGCTGAGCCAGTCAGCAATGTCTGGCTCAGCGCCTCTGCTGGTTCCGGGAAAACGCAGGTTCTGACTGCGCGTGTTATGCGTTTGCTTTTGGAACCCGGTGTCGATCCCGAACATTTGCTGTGCCTTACCTTTACCAAGGCGGCGGCGGCGGAAATGGCGGATCGGATCAATCGTCGGCTTGCCACTTGGGTGCAGATGAAAGGCGACCTTCTAGCGTTAGAACTGCAAGCCATTGGTGCTGATTTTTCACCGAAAACGGTCAGTCGCGCGCGTTGTTTATTTGCGAAAGTGCTCGACGCGCCCGGTGGTGGGTTGCAGATTATGACGATCCACAGTTTCTGCCAATCGATGCTGGCCTCTTTCCCCGAAGAAGCAGGTTTGGTGCCGGGGTTTGAGCCGATAGAGGATCGCGCCGAGCAAGAACTGTTGCGCGAAACACTGCAAAAATTGCTGTTGGATGCAGATGCTCGCAAAATTGATTGGCTGACAGAAAATATCCAAAACCTCAGTTTGGAATTGGGCGAAGATGGCGCGCTTTCGTTTCTGAAAAGCTGTGCGTCGCAGTCGGATGCCATGCACGATGTGCCAAATGATGATGGTGCCATTGTCTATGCACGCCGCGCGGCCGGGTTGAATTTTGAAGGCCCAGTGATCGACGAAATCGCTCGGCAATGTGACGACACGGTCATTGACCGCGCACTTTTACACGCACTGGCCGACATGAATCGCGAATGGGGCGCTAAACGAGGCCTTGACAGGGCGGATAAGATCAGTGCTTGGCTGACATTGGATGCGACGGCGCGGGCCGAAGATATTGATGTCATCTATCATTGTTTCGCCAAAAAAAATGGTGAGCCATTGACCGCATCCAAAGGCTTCACCCCCACTGACGAAAGTTACTCGAGCCAGGCCGATGAAGCATTTAAATATTATCGAGCGATCAAAGACCTTAAACATCGCGCGGAATATGCGGACCGTTTCGGGCGCGCGTTACAAGCCGGAAAAGCCTATGCCGAAGCCTATATCGCGGCCAAGCATGCACGCGGCGTGGTCGATTTTGATGATATGATCCGGCTGACGGCCAGGCTGTTGTCCCAGCCGGGTATTTCAGATTGGGTACGGTATAAGCTGGACCGCAAAATCGATCATATCCTGATCGATGAATCGCAGGATACCAATGAAGCGCAATGGCTGATTATTGAAAAACTTGCCGATGATTTCTACAGTGGCATGGGCGCCAAACGCACCGAACGCCCGCGTACGCTGTTCACTGTGGGTGACTATAAACAGGCAATTTACGGGTTTCAGGGGACCAACCCCGAAAAATATGCGCAAGCACACATAAAGTTTGAACGGAAAATTGCCGACGGCGGCTATAGCCTCGAGAATATTTCGCTGGATCGTTCGTTTCGTTCGACCCGTCCAATCCTCGATTTCGTCAACGCCGTTATCGACGCCGCCGGGCATCCCGCCTTTGGGCTGGATCACGCGGTTCTCCCCCATGAAAGCCAATTGCCCGACAGTGGTAGCGTCGAGTTGTTAAGGCCGGTCTCCATCCTCGGCGACGATGATGCGGATGACAGCATAGACAATGCCGAAGAGAACTGGCTGACTGGGGAAAAATTGAAACTGGCGCAGTTGATTTCCGAAAAGGTTAAACTGCTGGTGGATGCTGCGCCGATTTTGGCGACATCGGGGAAGCCGCTGGCACCATCTGACATCATGATTCTGCTTCGCAAAAGGGGCGAGTTTGCTAGCCTTTTGGTGGCGCGATTGCACGCTTTGGGGGTTCCGGTCGCGGGTATCGATCGGCTGAAACTATCGGATTCAATCGCGGTGCAAGACATGATCGCGTGCATCCGTTTCGTGCTGCAACCCGAAGACGATCTCAGTTTGGCCTGCATTTTGGTGTCGCCCTTGATAGGCTGGTCGCAGGAGCAATTGCTGAAATATGGTTTTCGCGAAAAGGGCGTTGGCCTGTGGCAGCACCTGCGCCAGCAACCGGCCATCGCGGCAGATATTCAGCCGCTGCGCGTCATTCTTGCCGTCGCTGATTTGGTGTCGCCCTTTCAGTTTATGGAAATACTGTTAATTGGACCGTTGGCGGGCAGGGCGAAATTATCGGGGCGATTGGGCAATGAATGTTTGGTTCCCTTGGACGAATTACTCAACCTGACTTTGACATTTCAGCAACAAGGCGGGCATTCGTTACAGGGCTTTCTTGATTGGTATGAACGTGGCGAGGGGGCCGCGATCAAGCGCGAGGGGTTGGCGCTGAGCAATGATGTCCGCATTTTGACCGTCCATGGTGCCAAAGGGCTGCAGGCTCCTGTTGTTATATTGGCCGACTGTACCGTTGATCCACTGATGATGGGTGGTAATGCCCAAGGCCCCGACTTACTGCTGGACGGCGACAACCGGCTTCCCATGCTAAACATCACCAAAGACGAACGATCTGGCCGTTTGGAAGAGATTTGCGATCTGGAAAATGCCCGCGATCTGGAGGAACATTACCGGTTGCTTTATGTGGCCTTGACCCGCGCGGAGGATCATCTGATTCTGGCGGGTTCATTGGGTAAAAGGGCCAAAGGCGCGGTGCCCGAAAACAGCTGGTTTGCACTTTTGGAAAAAGCAATGCAGCGGTTGGGCGTGGATTGGGAACCGCATGATAAATGGGGCGCGCACATCCGTTTTGATGGAAGTAAACTGGCGCTAGCCAAGCCAAATAAGGTAAAGGATCGGCCCCAAGCGAAACCTGAAGAACCTAGCTGGCTGCGCGATGCGGCCCCGGCAGAGGCCCGTCCGCCCAGGCCGTTGGCTCCTTCTGATCTGGGGGATGATAATTATGGCGAAAGTCCACCCAATGCATTCATGCAAATTGCCGCCGAACGCGGGCGGCTGATCCACGGCTTGTTTGAACGGTATAACGGACAGGATATCGATGCATTTTCTGAATTTGCGCGTAAATGGGTAGCACGCGAGGCCCGTGTCGAGGGCGTGGATACTAGCGCATTGGTATCCACTGTTATAGACGTGGTCACGCGTTCGGAGTGGCAGCCGCTATTTTCCAGCCAAGCCCGCGCCGAAGTGCCGCTGGCGGCTTTGGTCGGTGATGTGGTGATTACTGGGCGGCTCGACAGGCTTTATGTGGCGGATGACCACATATTGATCGTCGATTTCAAAACCGGGCGAACGGTTCCAAATGATGCGTTAGAAATTCCCGTCGCGCATTTGCGGCAAATGGCGCATTATGTTGCCGCAATAGAGACGATTTTCCCCGGTCACCGGGTCGATGCTGTTTTGCTGTTCACCCATGGCCCCGCAATGCTGCCATTGTCGGCAGATGTGCTGGCCCCCTATAAGCCAGCGATGGCCGATTAAACCAAATCTATTGCCGCAATGCCCTTGCAAGCACGGCGCGCGCGCCATACATCTTTGATCAACAAAGGAGAATGAAAATGGCGACCATCGCAGTGGGTGACGACAGTTTTGCAAAAGAAGTTTTAGGTTCAGACAAACCCGTTTTGGTTGATTTCTGGGCCGAATGGTGCGGCCCGTGCAAAATGATCGGCCCTAGCCTCGAAGAAATCAGTGAGGAACTGGGTGACCAGGTCACCATAACCAAACTGAATATCGACGACCATCCGGACACACCAGGCAAATACGGCGTGCGCGGTATTCCGACGATGATCCTGTTTAAAAATGGCGAAGTCGTCGACACCAAAGTGGGCGCCGCCCCGAAAGCGGCGATCAAAAGCTGGATCGAAGCTGCAATCTAACTTCGATAATCGGCGTTGATGCTTATATAGCCATGGGTCAGGTCGCACGTCCACACGGTCGCGCGGCCTGAACCAATCCCTAAATCGACACCGATCCGGATGTCTTGTCCCTTCAAATGTTCAGCAACGGGCGCTTCGTCATAGCTGTCGACGGCTAGACCCGCCTGTGCGACCCATTTGTCGGCAAAGCGGATGGCCAATTTGTCGCGGTCCGCGGGTTCACCGGCTTTGCCCACTGCCATCACCACGCGCCCCCAATTTGCGTCTTCACCGGCAATCGCTGTTTTGACCAGCGGGGAATTGGCAACCGCCATGCCGATACGGTGCGCACTTTCGTCTGAAGCCGCGCCGCTAACTTCGACTTCGATAAATTTCTGTGCGCCTTCGCCATCGCGAACGACGAGATGCGCCAGTTGCAGGCACACATCATTCAAAGCCGCCGCAAAGGCATCGGCACCAGCGTCATCGAAAGACCGAAGCGGGGCATTGCCAGCCTTGCCAGTGGCGAAAACCAATACCGTATCGCTGGTTGAGGTATCGCTGTCCACGGTGATGCAATTGAAGCTTCGTTGATTGGCGGCGGACAATATCTGTTGCAAAAAATCTGGGGAAACGGCGGCATCAGTGAAGATATAACCCAGCATCGTCGCCATGTCGGGCGCGATCATACCGCTGCCTTTGATGATTCCCGAAAACTGAACACGAGTGTCGCCGATGATTGCGCTCGCACAAGCGCCTTTGGCAAAGGTGTCAGTGGTGCCGATGGTTTTCGCCGCATCTTTCCAACTGCAAGGGGCCGCGTTCAACGCCACCTGCACACCCGCCTCTGCCTTATCGCGGGGCAGGGGAACGCCGATGACTCCCGTTGAACAGACGAAGACTTCGCTTTGTGCACAACCCAAATGCGCAGAAACCTGCGCCGAGATCGCCTCCACCGCCTCACGCCCGCGAAAGCCAGTAAAGGCATTGCTGTTCCCGGCATTGACGATCAAAGCGCGTGCGCGCCCGCCTTTGACATTTTCGCGGCACAATTCGACTTCGGTCGAACAACAAACATTACGCGTAGTTACCCCGGCGACAGTCGTGCCTTCAGAAAGTTCAACATAGGTCAGATCGCACCGGTCCCAGTCTTTGTAATGCGCGCGCGCTATACGCGGCGTTGCTCCAGCGATTGCTGGCAAAGTAGGAAAGGAGGCGGCGAGGGGAGAAATTGCTGACAAGCTGTTGTTCTTTCTATAGTTGTTTAATGCACATTATGTCGAAAGGTGCTCTGAATGCTCACTTATCTGTTCGTCGTCGCTTCAACAATAGGTACCGCACAAACCATTCCTACCGAACCTGCAATTCGCACACGGCAACAGTGCTCGACCGGGGAATCCGTCGATCGCGTTGATCAATGTCCGCCTATGCCCGCAGTGCACACACCGACACGAGCACGTCCTGCCGTTCCCAAAGGAAATCCGGGAACCTGGGTAAGCACGATCGACTATCCATCGCGCGCTTTGATGGAAAGGCGCGAAGGAACGACGGCCTTTACGTTGACCGTTGGTGTGGATGGTCGCGTAACAAATTGCGACATTACCATGACGAGCGGATCGCCTGAACTCGATCAAGCCACCTGCACCAATGTGGTCCGTAGAGCGCGTTTCAACCCTGCAATGGATGACGACGGAAACACTGTCGCGGGCAAATATTCCAACCGGGTACGTTGGCAAATCCCGGCATCCGGTAGCGAATTGACATTGGGGCCACCCAACAGTTCGTTTCCACACGGGCCGTTGATGATTTTTCATGGTCAAACCAAGATATTGGACAGCGAATATCCCGCCGAGGCGTTACAAAAGAACGAGCAAGGGCGCGCAACCTTGCGGCTTTCGATCGACGCTATTGGCAAGGTAGTCGATTGCGCGATCACGCAGTCATCAGGCTCTAATACGCTTGATAAAAAATCTTGCGAATTGGCGGCGAATTGGGTTTTTGAACCTGCAGTCGATAGTGAAGGCTCGGCTGTTCGGAGTACCACAAGTGCATGGGCAAATTGGGAACTACCGAAAACGCCCGAATCTCCATATGTCGTTGCGTCGCGACCGGTGGTGCAAAGAATTTCCAAAAATATCAGTTCGCGGCTCGCATTTACGCTTCACGCCGACGGCACTCTCACCGATTGCGAACAGGCAGGGCAGGATAATCCATTTGGCAATCCGACGGAAATGCCGTGCGAAATTCGCGCCAAATCGTTGTCGCTGATATTCGAGCGGCCTAAATTCGGTGAACCCGGACGGAGGATTATCGTTGAAAACAGCATAGAGATCCTGTCCCCGACTAAACCTGAGGCCAATCCAGCGAAATAGTACACAGCCACACTTTCGCCTTCTGACTGGACGAATGCGTTCATCTTTTCTATATCCGGCGCTGTTATAGGGGCCGTCATGCGTTTTCTCATCACTCTGCTTGCGCTTATCACCGGCTTTTCCGCCGCTGATGCTGCACGCCCGCACGGGGCAGAGCCGCATGCATCGGTTGCGTTGGCCGCTGAAGCCGTCGCGGCATCAGTCGACAATGTCGTTTCCATGGCTGCCACTGCATCCCGTTTTGTGCCGCTTGCGCAATATCACTGCGCCATTGCGCTCCAATATGCGTTGCCCGTTGCGTCAAGCCCGGTAACCCGCGCCGATCTGCTCCGCGAATAATTTTGTGCGGGCCCATCTGTGGGCCAGACGACGCCAAAACTGATTTTCACCGTATCTTCGCTAAGCGAACCGGTGCCCCTTTATACCCAAGGAATACTCCATGTTCGGCAAAGTAGCCAAATCCCTGTTCGGTTCGTCCAACGACCGGTACGTCAAAAAATCCATGAAAATTGTTGAGCGGATCAATGTGCTCGAAGACGATATGTCTGCCTTATCCGACGATGATTTAAAGGCGCAAACGCAGCGATTTCGGGATCGCCTGGAGGCTGGCGAAACCCTTGACGATATATTGCCAGAAGCATTTGCGACGGTACGTGAAACCTCAAGACGCGTTCTCGGCATGCGCCATTTTGATGTGCAGATGGTTGGCGGGATTGTTCTGCATCGCGGTGAAATTGCCGAAATGCGGACCGGTGAAGGCAAGACTTTGGTCGCGACCCTTGCGACCTATTTGAATGGAATCCAGGGTAAAGGCGTTCATGTTGTTACCGTGAATGATTATCTGGCACGGCGCGATGCCGATTGGATGGGACAGATTCACAAATTTCTGGGGCTGACCGTTGGCGTTATCGTTCCCAATTTGAGCGAATCTGAACGCCGTTCCGCTTATGCCTGCGATGTAACCTATGCGACCAACAACGAATTGGGTTTCGATTATCTGCGCGATAATATGAAGCATGAGCGTTCGCAAATGGTGCAGCGCGAATTCAACTTTGCGATTGTTGATGAGGTTGATTCCATCCTGATCGATGAAGCCCGGACGCCTTTGATTATTTCGGGGCCGACTGACGATAAATCCGATCTGTATATCTCGGTGCATCAGGTTGTTCTGGAACTGGACGACAGCGATTATGAAAAGGACGAAAAGTCCAAAAATGTGACGCTGACTGAGGATGGTAACGAAAAAGTCGAACAGCTTTTGGAAAAAGCCGGACTTTTGGTTGGCACCAATTTGTACGATGCTGAAAATACCCAAGTCGTGCATCATCTGGATCAGGCTCTTCGCGCCAATGCGATGTACAAGGCCGACATCGATTACATTGTCAAAGACGACAAGGTTATTATCATCGACGAATTTTCCGGACGTATGATGGATGGGCGGCGCTGGTCGAACGGGTTGCATCAGGCGATTGAAGCGAAAGAAGGCGTGGCAATTGAGCCCGAAAACCAGACGCTGGCGACCATTACCTTCCAGAATTATTTCCGGATGTATCCCAAAATTTCAGGGATGACCGGTACAGCATCGACCGAAGCGGTTGAGTTTTTCGACATCTATAAATTGAACGTCGTTGACATTCCGACCAACCTGCCAGTGTGCCGCGAAGATGAAACCGACCAGTTCTTCAAAAATACCAATGATAAATTTGGCGCAATCGCCAAGTCCATCAAGGAAGCCAATGAGCGCGGCCAGCCGGTGCTTGTCGGAACCGTTTCGATTGAAAAATCGGAGCTGCTGTCTGAATTCCTCGACAAAGAAGGCGTAAAGCATGCCGTGCTGAATGCCCGTTTCCACGAACAGGAAGCGCATATTGTGGCCCAGGCAGGCCGCATAGGTGCCGTTACCATTGCGACGAATATGGCGGGTCGCGGAACCGATATTCAATTGGGCGGCAACCTTGATTTTCGCATTGACGATGAATTGAGCGAAATTGCCGAAGGACCCGAACGCGATGCTGCGATAGCGAAGATCAAGGCCGAAATCGCCGAAGAAAAAGACCGGGTGCGCGCGGTTGGTGGGTTGTATGTGTTGGCCACTGAGCGGCACGAAAGCCGCCGTATCGATAACCAGCTGCGAGGACGTTCCGGGCGTCAGGGTGACCCCGGATTGTCACGGTTTTATCTGTGCCTCGAAGATGATCTGTTGCGCATTTTTGGTTCGGAAACTCTGTTCGCGCGCATGATGAACAATTCGCTCGAAGACGGTGAAGCGATTGGTGGCAAATGGTTGTCAAAGGCCATTGAAACCGCACAACGCAAGGTTGAAGCGCGCAACTATGATATGCGCAAACAGCTTGTCGAATATGACAATGTGATGAACGATCAACGTCGAGTGATCTATGATCAGCGCGCAGAAATCATGGATGCCGAAGCAGTCGATGATGTGATGGACGATATGGTGCAAGACACCGCGAATTCGATTGTCGCCGATCATTGCCCGCCCGAAACCTATCCCGAACAATGGGATGTTGATGGCCTGCGCAATCGCTGTCGCGACGTTTTGGGACTGGAGCCCGATTTCGATTCCTGGTTCGCTGAAGAAGCAATTGATCCAGAAACGATCGAGAGCCGCATTGCCGAATTGGCGCATGCCAAATTGGCGGCAAAACGCGATACGATTGAGCCTGAAATTTTCCGCCAGATCGAAAAGCAAATTTTGATCCAGACGCTCGACAATCATTGGAAAGAACATTTGTCGACACTCGATGCCTTGCGGCAGGTGATTTATCTGCGTGCTTATGCGCAGAAAAATCCGATCAATGAATATAAACAGGAAAGCTTTGGTTTGTTCCAACGGATGCTGGAAGCAATTCGCGAAGGCGTGACCAAAACCGTTTCGACAAATGATTTCCGCGTCGAGCAGCCTGAAACCGGCGAATTGCCGGAACTGCCAGATTTCCTGACATCGCATTTTGATCCCTTCACTGGTGAAGACGACAGTGATGATTTCGATGGTGGTAGCAGCGGCCTGGTCACTGCAAGTATTCCGGCACGGCAGGTGGCGGTTGATCCCGGTGAAGGCAATCCATGGGCCAATGATCCAGACATCCGGCGTAACGATCCGTGCCCATGCGGTTCGGGGCAAAAGTATAAGCACTGCCACGGCGCGTTTTGACAGGGTTTATCAGGGGATAAGAGCGAATGCTTTGGTTAAGTGCCTTATTCGCTCTCGTCGCCCTGATCTACGCTTCGGTCGGATTTGGCGGCGGATCGACTTATACTGCGCTTCTGGGGCTTTTGGGCGTAGATTACCGGTTGATCCCCATCATTGCACTCTGCTGCAACATAATCGTCGTCAGTGGTGGAACCTGGCGTTTCTGGCGGGCGGGTTTAATCAATTCGAGGAAAATTGCGCCTTTGCTGTTGGTTTCGGCACCCCTGGCATTTGCCGGTGGGTTGGTTCCGCTTAAACAGGGGCTGTTTTTCCTGATATTGGGCAGCGCACTGCTGCTGTCTTGTATCGCCTTGTTGGTGCAACCCGATAAGTGGCAGCCACGGCAAATTCGCCCCTTGTCGATATTGTCGATCTCTGGCGTCATTGGATTGCTGGCCGGTCTATCGGGCATAGGCGGTGGCATATTCATGGCCCCGGTGCTGCACCTTATCCGCTGGGCCGAAGCAAGGCGCATCGCGGCCTTTGCATCACTTTACATATTGATCAATTCCTGTGCGGGCGTTGCCGGACAAATCGTCAAAGGTGGATCGGCCTCGCTTTGGGAGCCGGTCAGCGCGCATTGGCCATTATTCCTCGCCGTTGTCATCGGCGGTCAAATCGGCGGTATGATTGGTTTGAAATTTTTCTCGCCGCGCATTTTGCGCAGCACAACCGCTTTACTCGTCGGCTATGTTGCCATCCGGCTGCTGTGGCAGGGATGGGGCATAGTTTGAGAGAAAGTGGCTCCCCGGGACGGATTCGAACCATCGGCCGTCCGATTAACAGTCGGATGCTCTACCGCTGAGCTACCGGGGAACAGCCCGGCACCGCCGGACGAGCCGCGCTATGAAGCGGGTTGAAACAAAATGCAAGGGCTGTTTTGGGGAATTTTCACCAATGTTTTACGCCGTCCGGATTTTTCAATAATCGTCTGCTGCTGACGCAAATATCGTCAGGTAACAAACTGTTCCATGGCGATCCGGTCATCCAAAGCATGTTCAGGATCGAACAGCAGGGTAAGCGTGCGATTGCGATCCAACGCAACCTCGACGGAAGCAATATCGCGAATTTCCCGCTGATCGGCAACGGCACTGACCGGGCGTTTATCAGCGTCAAGGATCGTAATTTTTACGACATAACGATCCGGCAATATCGCGCCTTTCCAGCGGCGCGGGCGGAAAGGACTGATCGGCGTTAACGCTAGCAATGGCGAATCAAGCGGTAAAATCGGGCCATTTGCTGACAAATTATAGGCCGTGGAACCCGCTGGCGTGGCAACCAATATGCCGTCGCAAATTAGTTCTTCCAGAACAACATGGTTGTTGACCGAGATTTGAATTTTAGCCGCCTGCCGTGTTTCGCGCAGCAAAGAAACTTCGTTGATGGCGGGCAGGGTGAAGTGTTGCCCGGCCGAGGTTTCAATTGTTGCAATCAGCGGGGTCACGGAAAAAACTTTCGCACGCGAAAGGCGTTCCTGAAAATCTTCGACGCGCCAATGGTTCATCAAAAAACCGATGGTGCCGCGATTTATTCCGTAAACCGGCAAATTGCGTTGTTCTTCGAGTAATCGATGCAAAACTTGCAGCAGATAGCCGTCACCACCCAAGACGATTACGGCGTCGGCATCATCCAGCTGTACAAAGTGATGCTCAGCCCGCAATTGCTTCTCGGCTTCCCGTGCATTTTCAACAGGGGCCGCCAGCAACGCCAGTTTTTTGAAGTGATTCATCCGCCGGTGGCATTCATATGGCGAACAAGGCGGGTGTTTTCATTCTTCATCTGGTTTTCGAAATCGTGTTTTTCAGGTTTCAATCTGAGGGCCGTTTGCAATATTTTATCAACACCTGCGGTACCCTCTTCGCGAATGGCGCTGCGCAAATCGACGTGCAGGTCAGACCCCAGACACATATAAATTTTGCCATCAGTCGTAAGCCGCAGCCTGTTGCAACCATCGCAGAAATTGTTGCTTAGCGGCGTGATCAGGCCCAATTTGAGTTCAAGCCCCGACACCGACCAATAACGCGCCGGTCCAGCTGTCCTGTGTTCCAGCGGTAATAATTCATGTTGCTGGCGCAAAGGTGCAATGAAATCGTCGAGCGAAATATATTGATCGGCCCGATCTTTGATCGACTGTCCCAGTGGCATGGTTTCGATCAACGCCAAGTCAAAACCGTTCGACGCGCAAAATTCAGTCATCGGAAGAAGTTCATCTTCATTCTGATTTTTCATCGCCACCATATTGATTTTAATAGCAATGCCAACTGATTTTGCAGCAAATATTCCTGCAAATACGCTGTCTAACTGTCCGCCGCGGGTGATACGGGCAAATCGTTCGGGATCCAGGCTGTCGAGGCTGACGTTGATCCGCCGCACATGGGCCGCTGCCAATTTTTCGGCATAGTCCGAAAGGCGACTGCCGTTAGTGGTCAGGGTCAGTTCGTCGAGCGTTCCATTCGCCACATGCTTTCCCAAATGGGAGAGCAAAATGCCGATGTCGCGCCGAACCAGCGGTTCGCCGCCGGTAAGACGAATCTTGCGAATGCCGTGGTGGATAAATCGGTCTGAAATCAGCGCCAATTCGGCATAATCGAGCAATTCGGTACGCGGCAAAAATTGCTGCTGTTCTGGCATGCAATAATGGCAGCGGAAATTGCACCGGTCTGTAACCGAAATGCGCAGATACTCTACCGTGCGTCCAAAGCCGTCTTTCATAGCGTGATCCCTATAACGGCATAAAGTTTCTGGCAATGGTTGCGAAAGTATTTGTCGTTATATCGCCAAAATGTCTTCCAACCGCCCAACATCCATTCCTCCAATGAAGCGCGCCCGTGATGCGCGGGAATGGTTGGCGCATTACAGCCAAAGCCGACAGGGACCGGCGGCTTTGCTGATGATTGGTATCCGGGATTTGAAGCAAGTCAACGAACGCTATGGGCGCGATGTCGGCAATATGGCGATTCGCGTATCGGCCAGTCGTCTTCGTTCTGCTTTGCAGGATGTTGCGCCGGCAGTTTCGCTTTTGGCGCGTTTGCCGGGCCGCGAATTCATGCTGGTGGTAACGGGCGAGTATGCGTCGGCAGAGATTGATCATGTCGCGCGACGGATATTGGCCCAATTGGCGGAACCACAACTCCTTGGCACAGATCGCATCCATATTAGCCCGCGCATCGGCATCGCGATTGCACAAGAGGCCGAAAGTGGAATCGAACTGCTCAATCGGGCGCAAGGCGCGTTGGCCGATGCCTATGCGCGCAAAGGCAGAAAACTCTCGGTCGCAGCGCCGACTATTGATCTGCAATCCGGAATTGCGAACCAGTTGGATCGGCAATTGCGTGAAGCGATTGCTGGTGAATCGATTACGATCATGTTTCAACCGCAATTTGTTGTAGCGGACGGTCGGCTGACGGGTGTTGAGGCACTGGCGCGTTGGCACCACGAAGAACTGGGTGAAGTTGGTGCAATGCATCTTTTTGCAGCCGCCGACCGGTGCGACCTGCGCGAAGAATTGTCTGCTTTGATTCAACAGCGGGCCATTTCCTTGGCGGCGCGCTGGCCAGAAAAAATGCGAGATTTGCGGCTTTCTGTCAATCTTGGTGCGGACGAATTGGGCGAAGGTTATTCGTCGCGGTTGCAAACGATATTGGATCATCACCATTTTGACGCCAGCCGTCTAACGTTGGAATTGACCGAAGAAAGTCTGGTGCGCGATATAGGCTTGGCCGCTGCTGAACTCGAACGGTTGCGCGCGTGTGGCATTCGCATTGCGGTCGATGATTTTGGAACGGGCTATTCCAGCTTGTCTTATCTCAAAACGCTGCCGCTCGATTATTTGAAACTGGATAAGGGGATGACGCCGGACATTAACGGCACTGGCAAAGACCGCATCGTTCTGCGCGCGATCATCGCGATGGCCAAGGCATTGGAGCTGGAAATCATCGCAGAAGGTGTCGAGCGCGAAGATGAATTGGCGACGCTGCTCGCCGAGGGCTGCGACTATTTTCAAGGATTTTTGCGCTCTCCGCCGTTGACCCCTGAAGAATTTGAACGCTTTGCAATGAAGCGGCTTTAGCGCGCCCGCCGCGCAATATTGGCCAGCCCCTTGGACAATTGCAGGCACCCGCTCAACTTGCTTGCGGGGTCGGGCCAATTACGATTGATCACCAGCTTACTGTCAGGCCGCAATTTGGCGACTGCCCCCAGTTTTTCGACATAGGCCAGCAAGCCGGGAACATTGGGCGGTCGATCATCATGGAAGCTGACCAACGCGCCGCGCGGGCCAACTTCAATCTTGGAAACTTGCGCCACCAACGCATTCTGCTTGATCTCGATCAGGCGGAGCAGGTTGTTGGCAGGTTCTGGAATGGAACCGAAACGATCAGTCATTTCAGCAGCAAACCCTTCGATGTCACCGGCTTCGTCGAGGTCATTCAGGCGGCGATAGAGCGCCATACGAACAGCCAAATCCGGCACATAATCTTCGGGGATCATAATCGGCGCATCGATGGTAATCTGCGGGCTGAAACTGTCGCGCGGCTTGGCAAGACCGTGCGCCTCTGCCCGCACTGCTAGCACTGCTTCTTCGAGCATCGACTGGTACAATTCAAAGCCAACTTCGCGGATATGGCCCGATTGTTCGTCGCCCACCAGATTTCCCGCGCCGCGAATATCGAGATCGTGGCTGGCCAATTGGAAACCAGCCCCCAGGCTGTCGAGATCGCTCAACACTTTCAGTCGCTTTTCAGCAATCTCACCCAAAACGCGGTCCACCGGAGAAGTGAGATAGGCATAAGCGCGGGTTTTGGATCGCCCCACACGCCCGCGCAATTGGTAAAGCTGCGCCAATCCAAATCGGTCTGCGCGGTGAATAATCAGCGTATTGGCGCTGGGAATATCCAGCCCGCTTTCGACGATGGTGGTGGACAGCAGCACGTCATATCGCTTGTCGTAAAACGCGCTCATCCGCTCTTCGATTTCGCCAGCGGCCATCTGACCGTGTGCGGTGATGAACTTTACTTCTGGCACCGCTTCGCGCAGGAAATCTTCAATGTCCGGCAAATCGGCAATGCGCGGCACCACGAAAAAGCTTTGTCCGCCGCGATAATGTTCCCGCAGCAATGCCTCGCGAATCACTACCGGATCCCATGGCATCACATAAGTCCTCACCGCCAAGCGATCCACTGGCGGGGTCTGGATGACTGACAATTCACGCAAGCCCGACATCGCCATTTGCAGCGTGCGCGGTATCGGTGTCGCGGTCAGGGTCAGCATATGAACGTCGGTTTTTAGGGCTTTGAGCTGTTCTTTATGGCCAACGCCGAATCGCTGTTCTTCGTCAACGATGACCAATCCGATCCGTTTGAACCGCAAAGACTTGGCCAAAACCGCATGGGTGCCGATGACAATGTCGGTCGTGCCGTCGGCCAATCCCTCACGCGTCTTGGCGGCTTCGGCAGTGGGCACCAGTCGCGACAGGCGGCCAACCTTTAACGGTGTGTCAGCAAATCGTTCGATGAAATTGGCACTGTGTTGCCGTGCCAATAATGTGGTCGGCGCGATCAACGCGACTTGATATCCGGCCATCGCAGCGGCGAATGCGGCGCGCATGGCAACTTCGGTTTTGCCAAACCCCACATCGCCGCACACCAACCGATCCATTGGCTTTCCGCTAGCGAGATCCTCCAGCACTTCACCTATGGCGCGCTCTTGATCTTCGGTTTCGGAATAGGGGAAACGATCAACAAAGGCGGCATACGGGCCATCCTCGAGTTCAATCACCACACCTGGTCGCAAAGCCCGTTCAGCTGCCGTGCGGATAAGCTCATGCGCAATTTTGGTGATGCGTTCTTTGAGCTTGGCCTTGCGCCGTTGCCAAGCTTCGCCGCCCAATCTATCGAGCGGTACATTGCCGTCATTCGCGCCATAACGTGACAGCACGTCGATATTCTCGACCGGCACGTACAGCTTGTCGCCCCCCGCATAGCTAAGCGCGACGCAATCATGCGGGCTTTTGCCGACCGCAATCGACATTAGCCCTTCGTAACGACCAATGCCATGCTCCAGATGGACGACGAAATCGCCAACCTGCAATGCCGCCATTTCGGCGAGAAATGCCTCTGCACTTTTGCGGTTCTTCCGTCTGCGAACCAGCCGGTCACCCAATATGTCCTGCTCACTCAACAGTTCGATGTCGGGCGAAGAGAAGCCATGTTCGATGGGCAAAACTACCATCGCGGTATCGCCGTTGATCGCACTTCCCAACGCAGCCTGCCAACCATCGACAGGTCGCAAGGGCGGCGCGCCATGTTCGGTCAGCAACCCCGCCAAACGTTCGCGTGCACCGTTAGAGTAACTCGCGATAATGGGTTTGCGGCCCGACTTTGCTACAGCCTTCAGATGCGCGGAGACTGCGGTATAGACATTGTCTTTACGTGCTCGTTCGGGCGCAAAGTCGCGGGCGTTTTGGATGTTGAAATCGACAATCAGGGCACTGTCTGGTTGCGCAAACGGACTAACGAGGTGAGCGGCGCGCGCCGTAAATTCGGCCTCTAGCTCAGCCGCAGAAAGATAGAGCAATTCAGGAGGCAGGGGGCGATAACTACCCGCCTCCGCCGTTTGCGCCTTCACACGGTTCTGGTGATAATCGGTGATGGCATCAAACCGTTGCTCTGCTGCTGAAACCGTTGCCGAATCGCGAAGGATCAACAGGTCATCGCCCAAATGCGCGAACAGCGTTTCCAACCGCTCTTCAAACAACGGCAGCCAATGATCCATACCCGACAGGCGGCGACCATCAGACACGGCCTGATATAGCGGGTCTCCAGTGGCTACTACGCCATAACGGTCGCGATATTGGGTGCGGAACCGGCGGATGGCGTCTTCGTCCATCAATGTTTCGACAGCGGGCAACAGGGCGAATTCTTTGATCGTTCCAGAGCTGCGTTGTGTTGCAGGATTGAAACTGCGGATTGTTTCGATTTCGTCTCCGAAAAAATCGAGCCGCAAACCATCGTCGCTGCCTGCCGGAATCAAGTCCACCAGACTGCCGCGCATAGCAAATTCGCCAGCCTCGGCCACGGTATCGACCCTGAAATAGCCATTGGCCTGCAACAGGCTGGCGAGTTTCTCTCGGCTGATGGTGACGCCCGATGCCAGCATCGCACCGGTCTGGCGAACGCGGAAAGGTGTAATCACCCGCTGTATCACGGCACCGATGGTGGTCAGCACCAATTGCTGCGACTTGCTGGGCTTTTGCAGTCGGTTCAGTGTCGCCATGCGTTGACTTGTAATCGACAACGACGGCGATGCCCGATCATAGGGCAGGCAATCCCATGCCGGAAATTGCATGATCTCTAACTCGCCCGCAAAATATGGCACAGTTTCTGCCAGCATTCGCATTTCAGCATCGTCTGACGCAATGAACAAGGTTCGACCTTTTGCCGCCCGCGACAGATCGGCGAGCAACAACGGCGTGAACCCAGTTGGCACCGAAGTCAGTGTCAGGGGCGATTTCGCGCCGATGATATTGGAGAGTGCTGGCATAGACGTCACTTGGTCTGCGTTAGCCCGACTGGCAAAACCACATAGTCCAGACGCACCATCGCATCGACCAATGGCCCGGCGAATTCTGGAGGAACAGCGATTGTGCCCAAAGCCCAGCCCATGATGTCTACATCCTGCTCTTCCAGCACCCGTTCAAACCAACCAAAGTCTTCTGCGGTCCAGCTGCGATGTGCATGATCGAAGAAACCACCTACAATTGCGTCGGCCTCTCGCGTGCCACGATGGTGCGCACGATAGTGCAATTTCCGCAAATAGGCGTCCCGGTCCATATAAAAGTCCTGATCGGTGTGGATTGGCGGCATATGCACGCTATAGAAGGCCCTAGTCATGCGCCCAGATATTCTCAATCCGTTATTTGCCGAAGTGCAGTCGCTGAAAGGCGTAGGGGCTGGACTGACCAAGCCATTGACGCGATTGGGGCTCGAACGCGTCAAAGACCTGCTGTACCATTTTCCGGCTAACTGGGTGTATCGCAAGCAAGTACCAGTGATAGATTTGGCTGATATCGGCCAAAACATCATCATCCGCTTGGTAATCGCCGACCACAAATCGGGCGGCAGCATGCGGGCACCAACTCGGATCATGGGGGTAGATGCCGATGGGCAGTATATCTCGCTCACCTTTTTTGGACGCAATGGTGGATGGGCGCGCAAGCAATTGCCCATTGGCGAAGAGCGGATCATTTCGGGCAAGCTGGAGCAATATGGCGATCAGCTGCAAATCGTCCATCCAGACCATATTGCGCCAGTTTCTGGCGGAGGTGCACCCTCTCCGGTTGAACCCGTTTATTCATTGTCCGAGGGGCTGACCAATGGCCGCTTGACGCAGTTGGTGGCGCAGGGATTGGAGCGATTGCCTGAACTGCCCGAATGGATTGATGCAGGATTGCTAGCGGAAAAGGGATGGGCAAATTGGCGCGATGCTATGACGCTGGTCCACCGCAAAGAAAATGAGTCGGTGCGTGACCGCCTTGCTTATGACGAACTGTTTGCCAACCAACTAGCAATGCGACTGGTGCGCGCGGCGCTCGATCAACGTCGAAGTACGCCGATTATTGGAGATGGTCGGCTCATCTCCGCACTGCGCCTTCCTTTTGCACTTACGGGCGCGCAGCAAAGGGTGAATGGCGAGATAGAGGGCGATATGGTTCAGCCGCGCCCTATGCTCCGTCTATTGCAAGGTGATGTCGGATCGGGAAAGACAATGGTTGCGATCCACGCTTTGCTGCGCGCGGTGGAGGCTGGTTTTCAGGGCGCTATGTTGGCACCGACAGAAATTTTGGCGCGGCAACATTTCGCCAATTTGCAAAGCTCGCTTGCGGGAATGTCCGTGAATGTCGCGATTTTGACCGGGCGCGACAAAGGGCGCGTGCGCGAATCGGTTTTGATGGGCCTAGCCGACGGTTCAATCGACATTTTGGTTGGTACTCACGCGATTTTCCAAGAGGCAGTGACTTACAAGGCCCTGGCATTGGCGATCATCGATGAGCAACATCGCTTTGGTGTCTCTCAACGGTTGATGCTTTCGAAAAAGGGCAGGGGTGTCCCGCATTTGCTGGTGATGACAGCGACTCCAATCCCACGCAGTCTGGCGCTCGCTTGCTACGGCGAAATGGACGTCTCGCAACTCGATGAAATGCCACCCGGACGAACACCAGTGGAAACACGCGTTATGGCGCAACATCGGTTGCCAGAATTGATAGAGGGTGTGGCGCGACACTTATCAAGCGGCAAGCAAGCCTTTTGGGTTTGTCCGCTGGTAGAGGAAAGCGAGAACAGCGATCTGGCTGCCGCTGAACAACGCGCCGCAGAATTGCGACTCCGCTTTGGAGAACAGAGTCGCAGTCATTCATGGCCGGATGAAAGGCCAGGAGAAAGACGCAGTGATGGAGGCGTTTTCTGCCGGTCAAACTCGGCTTTTGGTCGCCACTACGGTAATCGAAGTTGGTGTCGATGTGCCTAATGCAAGCTTGATGATTGTCGAGGCGGCGGATCGTTTTGGCTTGGCGCAGCTACACCAATTGCGCGGACGCGTGGGCCGTGGTTCAGAAAAATCAGTCTGTATATTGGTGCGGAGTGATCAGATTGGCGAAACAGCCCGCGCAAGATTGGCATTGATGCGCGATACAAATGATGGCTTTCGCATTGCGGAGGAAGATTTGAAACTGCGTGGCGCCGGGGAAATGCTCGGTACACGGCAATCGGGCGATAGCCCCTTTCGGGTAGCTACGCCTGAGCAAGTGCGAGAATTGATTCCAGCAGCATCAGCGGATGCGCGGTTGTTGCTCGACCGTGATGGCGGTCTTAGCGGCCCGCGCGGTCAGGCTGCGCGAGTTGCATTGTATTTATTTGAACGCGATGCCGGTGTCGCTACCTTACGCAGCGGTTAGCGAAGTTTCGCACCAACCTTTTCAATCAATGCCAGAAAATCGGGTAGGCGGATAACGCGCTCGAATTGAAATCCGGCACGTCCGTCGACCGTCCAAATCAGGTGCGCTTCGATACGTCCAACAACTGGCAGTCGGAGTTCAATTCTGTCGCCATGTTCGAACACTGTATTGTCGTCGATCATAAAGCCATGAGCGGACACATTGGCGATATGGATTTTCTGATCACCCTGTCGGCGACTCTCGGCAATCGCCATAAAGTCAGCCCGATGCCGCGCTGCGCGACGCATATCGTACATTGGGTCGGTTGCCGCAGTTGCCATGTTTTGCCATATCCTGTTTGGGGTCGCAGGATAGTTTCTGACAGCATTTTACCAACAAAGTGTAAAATCACAGACGAATAAGTTCAGGAGAAGCGCAGAATTCCGTGCTTCTTTTTCCCAGATGAAATTTTTACGTCGACTGAAGTGGATGGAATAATCAGATTTTCATCTGCAATTACAATATCATCTACCCGTGCACCACCGCCTGCGATTAACCGACGAGCATCTTTTTTTGAACTTGTAAAATTAAGTGCAACCAGCGCATCCAAAACCGATATATTCGCGCCTTCAACCACCAATTCGGGCAAATCATTGCCTGCTGCGCCTTCTGCAAAGGTTTTCCGTGCTGTTTCTGCTGCGGCATTTGCAGCGTCAACTCCTCTGCACATTGCGGTTGCTTGGTTCGCGAGGATTTCCTTGGCAGCATTGATTTCACTGCCTTGCAACGCCTCAAGTCGAGTTATTTCGTCCATCGGCAATTCGCTGAACAAGCGCAGGAACCGACCGACATCTCGGTCATCGGTGTTACGCCAAAATTGCCAATAATCGTAGGTTGGCAGATAGTCTTCATGCAGCCATACCGCTCCATTGACAGTCTTGCCCATTTTTGCGCCATCGGCGGTGGTGACGAGCGGACTGGTAATCCCGAACAGCTCGGCTTGGTCCATCCGCCGAGTAAGGTCTATGCCAGCGATAATATTGGACCATTGTTCCGATCCACCGCATTGCAAGCGACAGCCGTAACGACGGTGTAATTCCAGAAAATCATAAGCCTGCAGGATCATGTAGTTGAATTCTAGGAATGAAAGTGATTGCTCTCGGTCCAGCCGCTGCTTCACGGATTCCAGAGTTAACATACGGTTGATCGAAAAATGCCGCCCAGCATCGCGCAGAAATGGGATATATTCCAGCTTATCAAGCCATTCGGCATTATCGATCATTATCGCATCGGTGGGTCCATCACCAAATTTCAGAAATCGTTCGAAAATTCGCAAGATCGAAAGCTTGTTTGCTTCAATCATCGCATCGTCAAGCATTGGACGTGCTTCGGTTTTATCAGATGGGTCACCAATCTTGGTGGTTCCGCCGCCCATGATCACGATCGGTTTATGACCGGTTTGCTGCAAACGGCGCAATGTCATTATCTGCACCAGCGATCCGACGTGCAAGCACGGCCCGGTGCAATCGAAACCTATATAGGTTGTAACAGGTTCCTTTGCCGCGAGCATGTCCAAACCGGTGGCGTCAGTTTGTTGGTAAATATGGCCGCGTTCATCAAGAAGGCGAAGGAGATCAGATTTATAGCTTGTCATGACGCGCTGCGCCTAGCAGTTGTAGCGGCGATGAACAATATGATGACGCTTCACCCTTTTTCTGAACACCATCGTGGCCATGTAAAGGCATTCGAGGTTGATGCTACGCTTTCGGCGGATGGCTTATTATGGCTGCGCTGTTTGGTCGACATTCGTGCGGAGGAAATATGTTTGCCTGCCAATTCGGAACCGGATCGCACCGATGGTTTGTGGAAGACTACTTGCTTTGAGATTTTTTTGCGGAAGCCCGGAGAAGGGGGCTATATCGAGTTTAATTTTTCACCATCCACACAATGGGCTGCCTATCAATTTCGTTCTCATCGTGAAGGCAGCCGTGATTTGCCACTGCCAGGCATTCCGGAAACCTATCTCGACTTTGGCGAATATTGGCTGTCGCAGGAATCGAGTGTGCATTTGCCGATGGATTGGAATGGACAAACTTTAGAAGCTAATATTACTGCAGTGATTGAAAGCAGTGACGGTCAATTAGGCTATTGGGCATTGAAGCATCCCGACGATGCGCCCGATTTCCATCATCCTGATTGCTTTGTATTATCGTTGCGGGCAGGGGATAGCGCATGAAAACCGGACTAGATCGCTTACTTACAGAGCCCGCACTTCGAGCGCCCCTCCAAGGAAAGCGGGTTGCCCTTGTCGCCCATCCTGCATCGGTGACGGCGAATTTGACCCATGCATTGGATGCCTTGATCGCACTCGGCGACTTGAAAGTTACCGCTGCTTTTGGCCCGCAGCACGGACTCAAAGGAGACAAACAGGATAATATGGTCGAGACGGAAGATGCCACAGATCCGGTTTACAATATTCCGGTTTTCAGCCTTTATGGTGAAGTGCGCCGACCATCGGGCCAAATGATGGGCACGTTTGATACAGTTCTGGTCGATTTACAAGATGTTGGTTGCCGCATCTACACGTTCATCACCACATTGCTCTACATATTGGAAGAGTCTGCAGCACACGGAAAGTCAGTCTGGGTGCTCGATCGTCCTAATCCAGCGGGTCGCCCGATTGAAGGACTGACATTGCGTGATGGCTGGGAAAGCTTCGTGGGCGCAGGCCCTATCCCCATGCGTCATGGATTGACCCTGGGTGAGCTTGGGCAATGGTTTATCGACCATTTCAAATTGGACGTGGATTACCGTGTCATTGCAATGGAGGGCTATGATCCCGCTGCCGCTCCTGGGTTTGGTTGGCCATCGGATGAGCGTATTTGGGTTAACCCCAGTCCGAATGCCGCCAACGTTAATATGGCGCGCGCCTATGCGGGTACCGTCATGCTGGAAGGTGCTACATTATCTGAAGGACGCGGGACGACGCGGCCATTGGAACTCTTTGGCGCGCCGGACATTGATGCAAAAGTAGTGCTTGCTGAAATGCGTGCGCTGGCGCCGGATTGGTTAAAGGGCTGCATTTTGCGCGAATGCTGGTTTGAACCCACCTTTCACAAACATGTGCACCAATTGTGCAGTGGAATACAGATCCACGCTGAAGGGCCGGATTATGACCATGCCGGGTTTCGACCATGGCGCTTACAAGCATTGGCATTCAAGGCGATCCGGCGACTTTATCCTGAATACGACCTGTGGCGCGATTTCCCCTACGAATATGCCTTCGGAAAATTGCCGATCGACGTGATCAATGGCGGTCCGGCGCTGCGTGAATGGGTCGATAATCCGTCGGCACTTCCATCTGATTTGGATCAACTCGCAAACATCGATGAGGCAGCATGGGAAGCTGAAAGCAAGGCGTACTGGATTTATTGAAGGTGCTGGAACACCCGCCCATCGACGTGCCTGCGATGTCCGAATTGGAAGCGGAATCCCGATTACGTGCAGATCGCTATAACGTAACCGCATTGATGGCGAAAGCGGACCACCGATTTCTTTTAAACGATCACCGTGGGGCGAACAGTTTTTACACTGCGCTCGCTCGCTTAAATCAATCAGGTCCGGAGTTTGATCGGGCGAAAGCGATGGTTGCTTGGTTGGGAGGACGGTTCAAACAGCATTTGCTGCTAACCTTAGATCGTGCAGGCTTCACAGAAACACACCGCCATCCACGCTTTCAAAAATCGTTGGAAATGATGCTGGGAATGCGGGAGCGCCCGGTTGAATATCGGCAATTCCCACCATCGCCGTTACTCTATTTCTATCCGGATTTGCCCTATGTGCAATTCGCAGATCCAACGGTCTTTGCGTGGCGTCGGAAAATAGAAGAAGGCTTCACGGCAATGCGCGAAGAGGCGGTCGCATTACTGGGCGACGCAACAGATTTTAGGCCCTATATAAAGGAGCAAAGCGCGCGCCCTCAAGGTGATGTGCACGGGCTGATCAATAATCCAGACTGGAGCACATTTCATCTTTTCGAAAATGGCGCGCCCGTTGCTGAGCATGTTCACAAATGCCCAGCCATTTTCGAGGCTGTCACGAGAGGTGTACCTTTATGTATGATCGGGCCGCGTGCTCCCTCGATCATGCTTTCGCTTTTGAAACCGGGGGCAAAAATTCCGCCGCACACTGGCATGGTTAACTGTCGTTACATTTGCCATTTGCCGTTGGTTATCCCGTCAGGTTGCGGATTTCGCGTCGGTGAGCAAACACGAAAATGGACCGAAGGCGAATTGCTGCTGTTCGACGATTCGGTCGAGCATGAAGCATGGAACGATAGCGATCAAAATCGCCTTGTTTTAATCTTCGACGTCTGGCGGCCTGAACTTGGCGACGACGAACAAGCAATGGTGCGCACGCTATTTGAAGCAGTAGACAGTTACCAATAAGGCAGTTTAGCTTTTACGCGTCAATTCTCGCATGGCGTCGTCTAATCCGCCTAACGTGAGCGGATACATGCGATCATTCACCAATTCGCGGACAATTTTTGTAGATTGCGAATAATTCCAATGCTCCTCGGGCGTGGGGTTCAACCATATAGTGGCTGGGTAAGTGTTGGCCATTCTCTGCAACCACGTTGCGCCAGCTTCCTCGTTGAAATGCTCAACCGATCCCCCTGGATGGCTAATCTCATAAGGGCTCATGGCTGCATCCCCCACAAAAATGAGTTTATAATCGTGCGGAAATTTGTGCATCACATCCCAGGTTGGAGTGCGCTCTGCAAAGCGACGGCGATTGTCCTTCCAAACGCCTTCGTAAATGCAGTTGTGAAAATAGAAAAATTCCAGATTTTTAAATTCGGCAGTTGCGGCGCTGAAGAGCTCTTCACACAGTTTTATAAACGGGTCCATAGAACCGCCGACATCAAGAAACAGCAGCACTTTAATTGCATTGCGGCGCTCTGCTCGCATGTGAATGTCAAGCCAGCCTTGTTTTGCTGTGCCCGCAACGGTTGCGTCAATATCAAGCTCGTCGGCGGCTCCATCGCGAGCAAAGCGCCGCAATCGGCGCAACGCGACTTTGATATTGCGCGTGCCAAGTTCCTTAGTGCTATCTAAATTCTGGAACTCTCGTTTTTCCCAAACTTTCAGTGCCCGCTTATGTTTGCTCTCACCACCTATGCGCACGCCTTCAGGATTGTAACCCCCGTTACCAAAGGGCGAGGTGCCGCCTGTTCCAATCCATTTATTGCCGCCCTGATGCCGCTTTTGTTGTTCTTCAAGACGCTTCTTCAGCGTCTCCATAATCTCATCCAAAGATCCCAGAGATTTTATCTTTTCCATTTCTTCGGGTGACAGAAATTTCTCGGCAATTGCCTTCAACCATTCCTCGGGAACATCCTGCGCGTTTACGCCATAGTTTGTCAGCAACCCTTTAAAAACTTTGCTGAACACCTGATCAAATCGATCGAGCAGTGCTTCATCCTTCACCAGAACCGTACGCGCCAGATAGTAAAATTCCTCAGGATTTTGTTCGATAACGTCAGCCTCAAGAGCTTCCAGCAGTGCCAGATGTTCCTTGAGAGAGGCAGGAATACCTGCAGCGCGCAATTCATCGAGGAAGTTGAAAAACATGGAAGAATGAATGTCCTGCGGATCTGTTGGTCGAACGGTTGGTCTTTCATGGCCATTGCGCGATCAAAGGTCAACGTGACGGATTAACCAAGCAATAACCATTATTCTTTACGCCTCGGTATCACATAAAATAGGTCGCAAAATCCGATGGCAAATGTCGCTGCTCAATCAAATCAGTGGATCGATGAGACCGCCAAAATCTGCGGAGAAGTAGCTGTGGATTGCACAGATACGGCAGGCACATTGCTGCAAGCGATGGGGTCGGCAGAGGATCTGCGGCGCGAACATGACGAGCTTGAAAAAATTACTGAACGGCTGACACTGGAAATCGAAAATGTAGCGCATGCGACGGAAATTGCTCGCGAACTGTCAGACAATGCGCGAGAAAAGCTGGACGTCGGTACAGCAGCAATCGAAACATCAATGACCAATTATTCTGAAATGATCGGGTTGGTGAATAGACTGGGCAATCATATTGCCGGATTTGCAGCCGCAATGGAGCAGGTTAAGCGAGCTTCGCAAGCAATCGATAATATTGCTCGCACTACCAACATGCTAGCACTGAACGCGGCAATCGAGGCTCATAAAGCAGGCGTTGCAGGACAAACCTTTGCCGTTGTTGCTGCCGAAGTTAAAAAACTGGCGCTTGATTCGCGCAGTGCAGCGGTCGAAATTACCGGGACGGTAAATTCTCTGGCCACCGAAGCTGAAAAGCTGGCGATTGACATCGGTACTGGTATCGCAGGCAGTGCTTCCGCTCGCGCGCAATTTGCCAGTATGGAGGTTTTGCTCAGTGGCCTGGGCGAGATCGTAGGCGAAGTTGACAATCGCAACTCGGAAATTGCAGCCAACACTGCTGCAATAAATGGCGAGTTACGCGAATCGCGAAACGTGCGGCTCGCCGTTTCGACGGCAAATGATCGCATGCAAACCCAATTGCTATCCGCGCGTGACGACGTTTGCGAACTGGAATTGCGCGCAAACGCAATGTTCGATAAAATTGTACACAGCGGTATGTCCCGCGATGACAGTGTCTTTGTAGATATGGCGCTGCGCGAGGCCGCTGTTATATCAGCGATAACCGAACAGGCTTTGGCGGATGGGAACCTTTCCTTGGCGCAATTGTTTGACTGGAATTTGGTGGATGTTGAAGGTAGCAATCCTCCACGGTTTACATCGAGCCTTACAGATTGGGCGGACCGGAATTGGCGTCCGGAATTGGATCGTGTTAAACGGGGACATAATGCAATTTTGTCGGTGGTTTGCACGACCGAACAGGGTTTTATTCCAACCCATTTGAGCGAATATTCACAAGCCGCGAAAGGCGATATCGCTCACGACACCAAATATTGCCGCAATGGACGCGTACTTTTCGACGGTATCGACATCGTCGCAAAGGCCAGCCAGCAAGATTATATCATGGGCGTGTACCGGCATGAAGGTGACGGTCAAACGTATAACATTGTTCGCAATGTCTATGTACCGCTACATTTCGGTGGCAAACGCTGGGGCGACCTGGAAATTGCCTATATTTTTTAATTGGTGCGCCTTTGATAAAGCTGGGGCCGATGAACCAGCGCCACCAATATAAAAGAAATATACATCAGCAAAATCCAAGCGCCAAGTTTTTGCGGAGACACCAATTTCCAAACAGCATTTTGATCTGGATAGGTCCACGCTCGCGCAAATGTACCGATGTTTTCTGCCCCCCAGATAAACATGGCCACGAGTATCCAGCCAAATATCAAAGGCATCCAGCGATCCGCTGCCCAGACGCGGAACCAAATTTTGGTTCGCCAAAACATCACTCCACCAACTGCGAACAGCGCCAAACGAATATCGGGCAACCAATGATGGGCAAAAAAGTTAATATAGATCAGAACAGCCAAAGCCACTGTCCAATTGCTATTCGGATAGGCGCAGTAGCGGAAATCAAATATCCGCCAGACACGAGCGATATAGCTGCCAACCGCTGCATACATAAAGCCCGAGAATAACGGAACATCGCCGATGCGCAGATAACTGGGTTCAGGATAAAGCCAAGACCCGTTAGCGGTTTTGAATAATTCCATAACCGTTCCGACAATATGGAAAACCAAAATGACGCGCGCTTCAGACCAGCTTTCCAGTCGTAATAGAAGCATCGCTATCTGGATGCCTAAGGCTGCAATTGTCAGAAAATCATAGCGGGGTACCAGTGCTTTTTCGGGATAGAATAAATGAGTGACGATCAACAACGCCAACATCAACCCACCAAATAAGCAGGCCCAGCCTTGTTTGAAACCGAACAGGAAAAATTCAAAAATCCAGGACCGCCAACCCGGCTGCGGTTCAAAATTTTCCAGATAACGTCGGATCGCGGCAAATCGAGTCGCCCCGGATTGGATTTTGTCGGCTGACAAACTGATTAGCTGCCTTGGCGACGCGCCATAAACGCCAATCGTTCAAACAACATCACGTCTTGCTCATTTTTTAGCAACGCGCCGTGCAGTGGCGGTATAGCTTTGGTCGGGTCACGATTTTGCAAGACATCCAGTGGCATGTCCTCGTGCAACAACAGCTTGAGCCAATCGAGCAACTCGCTGGTGCTCGGCTTCTTTTTCAAGCCCGGCACATCGCGCATGTCATAAAATATGTCCATCGCCTTGCTAACGAGAATTTTCTGGATTCCGGGGAAATGAACATCGATGATCGCCTGCATCGTTTCACGGTCAGGAAATTTGATATAGTGGAAGAAACAGCGGCGCAGAAACGCGTCGGGCAATTCTTTTTCGTTATTCGAGGTGATGATGATGATCGGGCGTTCTTTGGCCGTGATCGTTTCATGCGTTTCGTAAACGTCAAACGCCATACGGTCGAGTTCCTGCAACAGGTCGTTGGGGAATTCAATGTCGGCTTTGTCGATTTCATCGATCAACAACACAGGTAAAACGGGGCTTTCAAAGGCCTCCCATAATTTACCTTTTTTGATATAGTTTTTGATGTCATGGACGCGCTCATCGCCCAATTGGCCATCGCGAAGGCGCGCGACTGCATCATATTCATACAGCCCCTGATGCGCCTTTGTGGTGGATTTTATATTCCACGTAATCAACGGTGCGCCCATGGCTTTGGCGATTTCTTCAGCCAAAACCGTTTTTCCTGTGCCGGGCTCACCTTTTACCAGAAGCGGACGTCGCAATTTTGCGGCTGCATTAACAGCGACCTTTAGATCGTCTGTTGCAACATAATTCTGGGTACCGTCAAAACGCATCGCTTGCCCTTTTTCTTAATCAGTTGATTAAGGGCGTTAAGTCTGCGCTTTATGATTTGCAACCGACAATCGGAATATTGGGATCGGAATTAGCGCGCCGTCATTGCCGCGTGGCGCGCCGCAACCAATTGCCACAAACCCTTTTGCTGCGCCAACATCTGTTCGCTTCCAAAGTTGATTGCGCGGGCAATAGCTGGCGTGGCGGAAAGTGTTTCGATCAATGCCAACGAATTGCGCGTGGAAGGCAGGGAAGTTGGCATAACGTCAATGCCAAGGGCCAATGCCGTACATTCCAGCAACGGCCTGGTCATTTGCCAATCGATGACAAACGCAACGGCGGCACCAGCGGCGCAGCCTGCGCGATCAGACGTCGCCAATAGAGCAAAGCTACGCGCCTGTGTTGCCAGTATCGCCGTCACCTTGTCTTGGTCGGTGTGGCGATGAATAGGTCCTGCAGCGACCATCAAGCGGTTAAGCATTCCGCGTTCAGCTGCAAATCCTTCGATAGCTGCAACCATCCAGTCTCTGGCTTCCTGATCGGAAATTTTACCCGATGCATGATCAACAATTCCGGGATGCCGCCCATGGGAAATTGCCATGAAATGAGCAATGTCTGCCAATAGTGCCGGGAGAGAATCTTTGACTTGCTTCCGCAGATCAGGCGCACCGATACAGCGTTCCAAAAAAGCCAGCAATGGGTCCGTTACAACGGCACTGCCGCGTTCCTCAACCAAAGCGAGAAAAGCGTTGCGGTCACCCGCTGCAATATTGGTATTTACCGACATCCACTGCTCCGGCCGTATCACAAGCACCAATGCTTATGAAAACGAACGCGGAGATTTACCTGAAAGGTGTAAATGACAGGTTTACGGCAAGCCTTCCAAATCGTTTGGGTTGCCGATTATTGATCGAGGAACGAACGCATTTTGCGGCTGCGGCTCGGGTGCTTCAACTTGCGCAGTGCCTTTGCCTCAATCTGACGGATGCGTTCGCGAGTGACGCTGAACTGTTGCCCTACTTCTTCCAATGTGTGGTCAGTGTTCATGCCAATGCCAAAACGCATACGCAGCACGCGTTCTTCACGGGGCGTGAGTGAAGCCAGCACGCGAGTAACCGTTTCCTTGAGGTTCGCTTGAATAGCCGCGTCCACCGGAATGATCGCATTTTTGTCTTCGATGAAGTCGCCCAAATGTGAATCTTCCTCGTCCCCGATTGGGGTTTCAAGGCTGATCGGCTCCTTGGCGATCTTCATAACCTTGCGCACTTTTTCGAGCGGCATGGATAGGCGTTCGGCCATTTCTTCAGGGGTCGGTTCGCGACCCTGTTCGTGCAGGAATTGACGGCTGCAACGCACAAGTTTATTGATCGTTTCGATCATATGCACCGGAATACGGATGGTTCGTGCCTGATCCGCAATCGAGCGCGTAATCGCCTGACGGATCCACCACGTTGCATAGGTGCTGAATTTATAGCCGCGCCGATATTCAAATTTATCGACGGCCTTCATCAGCCCGATATTGCCTTCTTGAATCAAATCCAGAAATTGTAACCCGCGATTGGTATATTTTTTGGCGATAGAAATCACGAGACGTAAATTGGCTTCGACCATTTCCTTTTTGGCAATGCGCGCTTCACGTTCGCCCTTTTGCACCATGTTAACGATGCGGCGGAATTCCTTAAGGCTCATGCCCGTGGCAGCAGCAATGTCCGATACTTCGCTTCGGATGCGTTCGACGGCATCGGCCTCATTTTCGGCAAACTTCGTCCATTTTTTGTCAAGCGTAGCAACGCTTTCCATCCAATTTTCGTCAAGTTCGTGATCGATATAGCGATCGAGAAAATCCTTACGTGGAACTTTATGACGTTCGGCAAGGCGCAACATCTGGCCGCCCAACGCGGTTAAGCGACGGTTGAACGAATAAAGCTGGTCAACAAGATATTCGATCTTGTTGGCGTGGAATTTCACGCTTTCAACTTCAGCGGTCAGGTCTTCGCGCAGCTTGTGATATTTGTTTTCCGATGCTTTGCTCAATTCTTCGCCAGCCGACATGGCCCGCATTCGATCGAGTTGGACTTTGGAAAATTGCTTGAACAGGCTCGTGATCGTCGCGAATTTCTCCAACGCACCTGGCTTCAACGCTTCTTCCATCTGGGCGAGGGAAAGCGTGTTGTCTTCTTCCTCTTCCTCAACCGGACGCATCCGACGCTCTGTCATATCCTCGTCGCCGTCTTCATTCACGGCTTCGGGTTCGTCTTCGACCTCTTCCTCTTCCTTATAGGAAACGCCAGCGGTCTTTTCGCTGATTTCTCCGTCATCGTCCTCTTCGCCGTCCTCGGTCAATGATTCTGGCGCTGGTTCTTTCGAAAGCATCGCATCCAGATCAAGGATTTCGCGCAGCTGCATTTCACCGTTGTTGAGCGCATTCGACCAATCAATGATCGCGTGAAAGGTGATCGGGCTTTCGCACAACCCCAAAATCATCGTGTCACGACCCGCTTCGATCCGCTTCGCAATCGCGATTTCGCCTTCGCGGCTGAGCAATTCGACAGCACCCATTTCGCGCAAATACATGCGCACGGGATCATCAGTACGGTCGCCCGTGCCGGTTTTCTTAACCGTCGAAGTTAGTGAACGTGGGTCGTTTTCGGAAACGTGGTCGACAGTTTCGACCTCTTCTTCCTGATCTTCACTGTCCTCGCCAGCTTCATCGGACTCGACAATCTGAACGCCCATGTCGTTGATGGCAGACATCACGTCTTCAATCTGTTCGGACGACATCTGATCTTGCGGCAAAGCCTCGTTCAGCTCGTCATAGGTCAAATATCCACGACGCTTCGCCTTTGCGAGCAGCTTTTTAACCTGAGCATCGTTCAGATCAATCAGCGGTGCATCGCCGCCGACGCCTTCTGCGCCGTCTGTGCCGTCGTCAATATCGGGTTGAGTAGCCAAATTAAGTCCCCATAATAATCATATCGTCGGATCGCCGCTTTGCATCAATGCTGCGATACGCGTGTCAAATGCCAGTTTTTCTTGTCGAAGCCGCTGTTGCTCTGCGAAATTTTCCTCGGTCAAATCGCTGCTTGCCAGTTCGGTTGCCCTTTGTAATGCCGCTTCCAGCTCGGGTCGTTGCTTCATCAACTGGATCGCTTCATCCAGCAGTTTAAAGGCCTGTCCCGAAGCCATTGCCCCGTTTTCCGTGGTTTCAGGGCGGCTAAAAGCAAAAACCGTCCCGCCACCCGTCAACAAGGATTGCGCCTTATTATACAGATTGCCTTCTAATATGGTAAGCAGGGCCGCAGTATCAAGTGTTTCTTTCTCGGGATTTTGCATTGCTGCTTCGAGCATCAGCGATAACAAAGCTACATGCGCTTGGTCGCGAGGATGAAAATCAGCTAGCTTCTCGTGGTAGCGTGCAATCAGAGAAGGTTCGCGCAACAGAGCGGACAACACGCCTTGCTCCAGTAGATCGTTCCCTGATGTGCTAATCGTTCGTGCTTCGCCGCTTAACGGAGCAGGCGGCTTCTTGCGCCAATCACCTGAGCCTTTTTGGAAAGCACCCGGCTTTGCGCTCCGGGCAAAAAGTTGGTCGAAGCGATCTCGAAATGCCTCATTATAATGATGCCGAATTTCGCTGTCTGCGATATTGGCGCTATGCGCCCCCAATCGCTGCTTCAGTCCTGCCCGATCCTCGGGCGTATTATGCGGAGCGGCTGCCAATTCAGACTTCCACAGACGTTCGACCAATGGTTCACTTTCATCCAGCAATTGACGAAAGGCGCCTGGGCCTGCGTTTTTGACGACATCGTCTGGGTCCTGCCCTTGTGGCAAGGTCACGAATTCCAGGCTGTGGCCGGGTGTCAGCCCGCCCAGAGCACGCTGTGCTGCGCGCAAAGCCGCCTTTTGCCCAGCGGCATCCCCATCAAAACACAATAAGGGCTTAGGCACCATTCGCCACAGCATCGTAATCTGCTGCTCGGTTAGTGCGGTTCCCAATGGCGCTACCGCCTCTCCAAAACCCGCCTGTGCAAGGGCGATAACGTCCATATAGCCTTCAACCACGATAACACGCCCATTAGTCCGCGATGCAGGTGAAGCCTTATCCAGATTGTAAAGTGTTCGCCCTTTGTCAAACAAAGGCGTGTCGGGTGAGTTCAGATATTTGGGCTCTCCCGCACCCAAAATTCGGCCACCAAAAGCAATCACCCGGCCGCGCGGGTCACGAATCGGAATCATCAACCGGCCTCGAAACCGGTCGTAACTGTCTTTGTCTTCCACCTTAATGAGCAAGCCGGAATCTATTAGCTTGTCTTCTCCGAAATGCGCCAATGCGGTCTTTAATTGCCCGCGCGCATCAGGCGCAAAGCCGATGCCGAAGTCTTTAATGGTCTCCGCCTTTAATCCGCGCTTTTCACAATAGGCTCGCGCCTCTGCGCCCGCCATCCCTTGAAATTGGGCGACAAACCAGTCCTGTGCTGCCGTCATGACGTCATACAGGGTGTTGGCGCGTTCTGCCTTTGCCGCAGCTTTTGGATCAGCAGCAGGGACCTGCATTCCAGCCCCGTCGGCCAGTTCCTTGACAGCATCCATAAAGCCCAGTCCGCGCTGGTCGGTCATCCAACGAATAGCATCGCCGTGTGCACCGCAGCCAAAGCAGTGATAAAAACCCTTCTCATCATTGATGGTGAAGCTGGGGGTCTTTTCATTGTGGAATGGGCAGCATGCCTTAAATTCGCGCCCGGCCTTGGTTACCTTTATGGAACGTCCAATCAACGCGGACAGCGTGGTCCGCGCGCGCAATTCATCCAGCCATTGGGGGGTTAGGGACATGGCCCCTTTTAACCCAAAGCTGCCTTCACCAGTCCGCTCGCTTTGCTCATATCCAAACTAGCGGCGTGACGTTCTTTCAACCTGGCCATCACGCGGCCCATGTCTTTGACCGTCGATGCGCCCAGTTCAGTCTTGATGGCTTCAATAGCAGCCACCGTGTCGGCTTCGCTCATTTGAGCGGGCAGGAATTCTTCGATGATCACCAACTCGCTCTTTTCCTGATCGGCCAGTTCCTGTCGTCCGCCTTGTTCATACAGGGTGATCGATTCGCGGCGCTGCTTCAACATTTTCTGCATAACCTCAACGACCATTGCGTCGTCATCGGGTAAATTGCTGGCGGTGCGCAGTTCAATATCGCGGTCTTTGATCTTGGCCAGGATCAAACGTACAGCGGCCAAACGTTCTTTTTCTCCGGCCTTCATCGCGGTGATTTGCGCAGCCTTTATGGTATCCCGAATCATGTTTGGTCATCTCTATCAAAAGTGGAAGCGGGCACATTAGCCACAGTTTTCCGTTTTTAATAGATTGACGTTGCGAAGGCGCGTCTCTAACCGCAATCCCTTAGCGACATCGTCAGAAAAAACCCCAAGAAGGAGCGCCTCATCATGGCCGACCCCAATGCTATGCGCGTGCCAATAGGAGCGACGGGCGTATTGGTTCTGGCAACCGGAGACGTGTTGTGGGGCAGGGGCTTTGGCGCCGAAGGTGAGGCAGTAGGCGAGGTGTGCTTCAACACCGCGATGACCGGATACCAAGAGGTGATGACTGATCCCAGCTACGCCGGGCAGATCATCAACTTCACCTTCCCGCACATCGGCAATGTTGGCACTAATGTTGAGGATCTGGAGGCCGTAAACGCCCATGCCTTGGGTGCCATTGTGCGCCAAGATGTGACTGATCCGTCCAATTTCCGCAATACCCAGCATTTCACCGAATGGATGACCGCCAATGGTCGTATCGGTCTGTCGGGCATTGATACCCGTGCATTAACCCGCCGTATTCGCATAAAGGGTGCCCCCAATGCCGTGATCGCCCATTCAGCAAGCGGCGACTTTGATGTGCCCCGTTTACTGGCGACAGCGCAGGGGTGGGCCGGGTTAGAGGGCATGGATTTGGCGCAGGAGGTTACCACGCGGCAAAGCTATGGCTGGGAAGGCGGCTTGTGGAAGCTGGGGCAGGGCTATGCTGTCAAAGCTGACGCCAATGCCGCCAAGCGCCCGAAAGTCGTTGCAATCGACTATGGTATCAAAAACAATATTTTGCGAAATTTGGTTGATGTCGGCTGTGAAGTGCAGGTTGTGCCTGCCTCAGCCAGCTTTGATGAGATTATGGTACATAACCCCGACGGCCTTTTCCTCTCCAACGGACCCGGTGATCCGGCGGCGACGGGGGAATATGCGGTGCCGGTGATCCAACAATGGCTGGAGACCAAAAAGCCGTTGTTCGGCATTTGCCTTGGCCATCAAATGCTGGCGCTGGCGGTGGGGCAAAGACCGAAAAGATGCATCAGGGCCATCGCGGCGCGAACCATCCGGTAAAGCGATTGAGCGACGGCGCGGTAGAAATCACCAGCATGAACCACGGCTTTGCGGTGGACGCCGAACTTTGCCCGCAAGGCAAAGGCGACGCATATCGAGCCTGTTTGACGGCAGCAATTGCGGCTTTGAACTGACAGGTCAACCGGCATTCTCGGTGCAATATCACCCAGAGGCAAGCCCGGGGCCGATGGACAGCCATTACCTGTTTGAGAAATTCGCGGGGATGATGGGAGGCTGTCTTGACTGAAACTCCAGAGCAGTATGTAGCAGCTGCTTTAATAGACATTTCTATCAAGACTGAGCGCGGAATCAATGCGGCTTTGACCGGCATTTACGATCTTCCTGAAAAAAGTTTTGGGACGGTGATTGAGCCGCATATAATTGATAAAGCAATACTAATTCTCAGAGAATGCGGAATTGCTTACGTCGCAAATGATCCTTTGGCGGGATCGTTTGTTAGTATTACCAAAGCCAGAGCCGACACATTTTTTGCGTCATTAGATGCCGAATGTATTGCCTATGACAAGTTTGTGAACGATGCATTTGATCCTCACGAGGGAATAGACCGTGCTGAGAGTATGCATTGGCCTACGTTGCGACTTATCGAAAAGTACACAGTAATCAGACGATATAGGGAATTCGGTTCTGATTGGATTAGGTTAGCTATGAAAGCACTAAGTGGCCCGGAAAACGCATTCGTAAAAGCAAGCGCGTCGGATCGGATCGTGTTGTTCTCAGACAATGAGAAAACCGTTCGAGAAATTGAAGATGGCTTGGATAAAATTGACCAAGCGATCCAAACCAACAACGAGGTTGGCGCCGCGCTAGGTCACAATAAGGATATCGCTGCCGCAGAAATTAGCTTCCTTCGGCAAATGATGAGTGCGGGACGCGCAAGACGTGACGCTTTGCTGCAATATTCGAAACAAGTGTTGGGTTGGTTAGTAAAAGAAATAGGGAAGACCTCTTTCTCTGAAGTTGTTAAGCATGTAATGAAATTGTTTATCGAATGGCTGGCCTAATGTCCAAATACCCCACCATCTCCTCCATCCTCATCATCACCGCTGCCGCGCTGCTCAGCGCCTGTGGCGGTGGCGGGAGTTCCGGCCCTAAAACAGCGATGACCGACGCGCAATTCGCGGAACTTAAAGCCAATTGCAACTTAACCACAGCCCGCTTTGGCCCCTCGACGACAAGTGAGACTAAGGTCGTCGATGGCGTTACCATGACGATACAAGAGACTAGCGGGACGATTGGTGTTCAGATCAAAATCAGCCAGGACGAAGCCACCTCTGCCTTTGCCTGCATCCACGGTGAATTTGAACGCATGGGCGCCGAAGCCTTTTTGAGCATGGAATGAAGATGCCCATGCCCATGCGCGCTGACACCCAATGTAATTATAGCCGAGGCGCTGGCTCTATCATCATAGGGCGAGCGTGCGAGAGTAGCGTCAGGAGTCCCAAGGGTTTATCAACTCGATTCCAAGCCCTTCAAAATCCTTCACATTTCTGGTCGCCACGATCATGCCGATCGAGCGGGCAGTCGCCGCAATCTGGGCGTCTGCCGTTTTGGGGTTTCGCCCAGATTTCTCCAGAAAAGCAATCATATCAGCATAGTGCCTCGCCGCATCAAGATCGAATTCGACAAACCGATCATAGTGCACTTCAAGGATTTGCGCGTAGATCGCCAACAAAGCATCTTTTCGCTTCCCTTCGGGCATTAGCGCAACTCCTGACAGAAACTCGCCAGCGACAGTTGCTGCAAGCCAGAGTTGATCCGCGTTTTCGGTTTCCCATGCCCGCACGCGCGGATCAGGATCAGCTTTTACCAGCTCGCTCCAGACATTTGTATCGACGAGTATCATTCTTCATCAAAGCTCGGAATTCTTGCCGGGCTGCGAGGCGGGATAGGCAAGTCGATTCCGGGACGACTAGCTTCATAGAGCATCTGTCCGATAGATTTACGTGGAGATCGAACGAGGCGAACATGCGCTTTCAAAGCGCAGCGAGCCTCCTCTTCAACCGAGTGGCCGTGGCGTGCGGCCATCTCTCGCAAGTCTTGCTTCACATCATCATCGAGTTTTCTAATCGTCAGACTCGCCATTCCCAATCTCCTATGATATCAATGCAATCAATGTATTCAATGAAAGCATATTAGTCAATGTCAAACCCATCCCCAAATCCACTCGAAGCCCATGTGCTTGCCTATTATCTAAATGGCGCGGCGACCACACTCGACATATCGGGTCGATTCTATCCGCACGGCGAATTGGTGATGATCATTGCTGACAAGATTCAGGTCGCCACCCGCAAATTCGGGCGCAAGGCCAATGCCGCATCGCGCGCCGCTGCAACGGCGTTTGTTGATCAAATGATTGCCGAAGGGGCGTGGAGCACCAAGCAGAATGATTTCGGCGGCACGATGCACCAGTTTCAGGGCGATGCCTATAAAGCCGCGTTGAAGGCAAGGCAGGCAAGCGATGCCGTCGCCGCAAAAATGCAAAGCGCGGATGCGGAAGCGTGGCAAGCGGCTTTTGAGGAACTGACAAACTAATGCCCAAAAGAACTGACATCAAATCCATCCTCATTATCGGCGCTGGTCCCATCATCATCGGGCAGGCGTGCGAGTTTGATTATTCGGGAACACAGGCGTGCAAGGCGCTGCGCGAGGAGGGGTATCGCATCATATTGGTCAATTCCAATCCGGCGACGATCATGACCGATCCGGATATGGCAGACGCGACCTATGTGGAACCCATTACGCCCGAGATTGTGGCAAAGATCATCGAGAAAGAACGCCCCGATGCGGTGTTGCCTACGATGGGCGGCCAAACGGCGTTGAACACGGCGCTGGCCTTGTTCGAAGACGGCACGTTGGCCAAATATGGCGTAGAAATGATTGGCGCAGATGCAGAGGCCATCGACAAAGCCGAAGACCGGATAAAATTCCGCGACGCTATGACCAAAATCGGGCTGGAATCGGCGCGTTCCGGTATTGCGCATTCGATGGATGAGGCGCTGACGGTGCTGGAACGCACAGGGCTGCCCTCTATCATCCGCCCAAGTTTCACCATGGGTGGAACCGGCGGTGGGGTTGCCTATAACCGCGAAGAATTTATCCAGATCGTGACCGGCGGTTTGGATGCATCGCCCACCACCGAAGTGTTGATCGAAGAGTCGCTTCTGGGATGGAAAGAATATGAGATGGAGGTGGTCCGCGATAAAAAGGACAACGCCATCATAATTTGCTCGATTGAAAATATCGACCCGATGGGCGTGCATACCGGGGATTCGATTACCGTCGCCCCCGCGTTGACGCTGACCGACAAGGAATATCAGATCATGCGCAATGCAAGCATCGCTTGCTTGCGCGAGATTGGCGTGGAAACGGGCGGATCAAACGTGCAGTTTGCTGTCAATCCCGCCGATGGTCGCCTGATCGTGATTGAGATGAATCCGCGCGTGTCGCGCTCTTCGGCGCTGGCTTCGAAAGCCACTGGCTTCCCCATTGCCAAGGTCGCGGCGAAATTGGCGGTGGGCTATACACTCGACGAGATTGAGAACGACATTACCGGTGCAACGCCTGCGTCGTTCGAGCCGACAATCGACTATGTCGTCACCAAAATCCCGCGTTTTGCTTTTGAAAAATTCAAGGGTGCAGAACCGATATTGTCGACCGCGATGAAATCTGTCGGCGAAGTGATGGCGATTGGACGCAACATCCATGAATCGATGCAAAAAGCGTTACGCGGGCTGGAAACCGGACTGGTCGGCTTTAATTATATCGACGAATTGAAAGGCGCATCAAAGGATCAATTGGCCGCCGCGCTGAGCCGAGCTACGCCTGACCGCTTGTTGGTTGCGGCACAGGCATTGCGCGAAGGCATGTCGGTTGCCGAGATCCATGCGGTGTCGAAATTCGATCCGTGGTTTCTGGACCGGATCGCCGAAATCATCGATGCCGAACGCGAAGTTTCCGGCAATGGCTTGCCGCAAGATGCAGCGGGCATGCGCCGCTTGAAATCCATGGGTTTCTCAGACAAACGCCTCGCTTTCCTTGCGCTCGAATCCGCCAATTTGCGGCCTGGTATGGCAACCGCCATGCGCCACGGATCTGGTCTGATCGCGGATGCCGTGCGGGCAATGACCGGCGGCATTACAGAGGGCGAGGTGAGGGCGCATCGCCACAAACTGGGCGTGCGTCCGGTGTTTAAACGTATTGATACCTGCGCTGCGGAGTTTGAGGCAAAAACGCCGTACATGTATTCCACCTATGAAGCCCCAACATTTGGCGAGCCCGAATGCGAAGCGCAGCCAAGTGACCGCGAAAAGGTTGTCATTCTGGGCGGCGGACCAAACCGGATCGGGCAGGGGATTGAGTTCGATTATTGCTGCGTCCATGCGTGCTTTGCGTTGGCAGAAGTTGGCTATGAAACCATCATGGTCAACTGCAACCCGGAAACAGTCTCGACCGATTATGACACCAGCGACCGGCTATATTTCGAGCCGTTGACCGCCGAAGATGTGCTGGAAATCCTGCATGTAGAACAACAGAACGGCACATTGAAAGGCGTGATTGTTCAGTTTGGCGGGCAAACTCCGCTCAATCTGGCCAAGGCGCTCGAAGAGGCCGGTATTCCGATCCTTGGCACATCGCCCGACGCGATTGATCTGGCCGAAGACCGCGAACGTTTTGCCGCGCTCATTAACAAGTTGAAACTGAAACAGCCTGCCAACGGCATCGCCCGCAACCGGGAAGAGGCAATCAAGATTGCCGACACCATCGGCTATCCGGTGTTGATGCGACCCAGTTACGTCTTGGGTGGTCGTGCGATGGAGATTGTCGATACTCAGGCACAATTGGAAAATTACATCCAGACTGCAGTCATCGTTTCGGGGGATTCGCCAGTTCTAATCGACAGCTATCTGCGCGATGCAATCGAGGTCGACGTCGATGCGATTTGTGACGGTGACGATGTTGTTGTAGCTGGAATTTTACAGCATATCGAGGAAGCCGGTGTACACAGTGGCGACAGCGCTTGCACGTTACCGCCTTATAGCCTCCCCGCCGATGTCGTCGATGAAATCCGCCGACAGGCTGAATTACTTGCGCGATCACTGCATGTTCGCGGGTTGATGAATGTACAGTTCGCAGTGAAGGACGGTGTTGTCTATCTGATCGAGGTCAATCCGCGTGCGTCGCGAACAGTTCCCTTTGTCGCCAAAGCCATCGGCGCACCTATCGCTAAAATCGCGGCACGGGTGATGGCCGGGGAAAAGCTGAAAGACCTGCCCAAAATCGATCTCGACATCGATTATATCGCAGTCAAAGAAGCGGTCTTTCCCTTTGCCCGCTTCCCCGGAGTCGATCCGGTACTTTCGCCCGAAATGAAATCGACTGGTGAAGTCATGGGCATCGATCGCGATTTCGCAACCGCGTTTGCCAAGGCGCAAATAGGTGCGGGTATGGTGCTGCCACAGAGCGGCAAATTGTTTGTTTCGGTTAAAGACAGCGACAAGCCCCATATTGTTCCCGCAATCGCTAAATTGCAGGATATGGGCTTTGCGATATGCGCCACGGGAGGCACCGCCGATTATCTGGCTGAGCAGGGGATCGACGTGGAGCGCGTGAACAAAGTGGCACAGGGGCGTCCGCATATCGTCGACAAGATCAAAGACGGCGAAATCGACCTTGTGTTCAACACCACCGAAGGTTGGCAATCGCTAAAAGACAGTGAAGATATTCGCCGTTCGGCACTGGGAACCAAGGTTTGTTACTTCACCACAGCCTCCGGCTCGATTGCCGCAACCGAGGCCATCGAAGCATTGCGCCAACGAAAACTTGAAGTTTGCCCACTTCAGGACTATCATAAGGCGTAACAGCAATCCCCCATGCGCTGAAAGAATGCGGGCTGGTCCTTCCGGCCCCTCGATAAGTTTTGTTGTAAAGGACGTGAATAGGCGATGGCTAGTTTCGATAAAATGCCCATGCTGGCCGAAGGTTTCGAAAAGTTGACAGGCGATTTGCGTCGACTACGTGAAGAGCGTCCAACGATTATCGATGCTATCGAAGAAGCGCGTGCACATGGCGATCTGTCCGAAAATGCTGAGTATCACGCAGCGAAAGAACGGCAAGGCCAGGTTGAGGCCACCATTGCCGATTTGGAAGACAAAATCAGTCGTGCCCAAATTATTGACCCTTCGACACTGTCGGGCAATAAAGTGGTCTTTGGCGCTACCGTTTCGTTGCTTGACGAAGACGAAAAGCCGGTGAAATATCAAGTTGTGGGTGAGGCCGAAGCCGACGCCAAGCGTGGCATGATTTCATACAACTCGCCATTGGGACGTGCCTTGATTGGCCGCCAGGTTGAAGAAGAAGTCGAAGTAACGGTGCCGTCCGGCGACAAATATTACCTGGTCGAAAAAATCGAGTTTATCTGATGACGTTGCGAGCATAGGTCACATCATGCAAGCTGCGCCTGGCCCGTTCGTAAAAATTGTAGCTGCCATCAATTTGCTCATCGCGGCATTGGCGTTCATTCCTGCGTTACGGGAACCCATTCTGGTTGCCGGAGCGTTGTTTCCGGCGCGCTTCACGCTTGGTGATGGTGCGTTTGGCAACTATTTCGTTCTACCGGTTTGGCTGACACCTATCAGTTCTGCCTTTTTACATGCTGGGATTTTGCATGCAGGGCTAAACATGGTCATGCTGTGGTTGATTGGACCCAATGTTGAACGGGTATTGGGAACCAGAGGAATAGCCATTTTATACGGCGTTGGCCTGTTGGCGGCTGCGTTGTTCGAATGCCTTGCAAAGCCAGAATCTATGATTCCCGTCGTTGGAGCTAGCGGAGCTTTGTCGGCGGTTATCGCTGCCCATGTTCAATTGTTCCCGCGCTCTCAACCAAAAGCGATGGGACCAGTTCCGGCCCGTTGGGCACACGCCATGAAGTTGATGCTGGGCTGGGTAGTTTTCAATTTGATGATGTGGTTTGTTGGCCCCGATATTGGCATATCCATTGCCATATGGGCCCATATTGGTGGGTTTGCGGCCGGTCTCGCTTTGACCTGGCCGCTCCTCCATTGGCGCTATAGAAACGCCTGATTTACTTCAGTTGTCCGGCTGCAAAAGCCGGTGCAGATGTACTACCACATATTTCATTTCAGCATCATCCACAGTCCGCTGGGCGGCACCGCGCCATGCGTCTTCGGCGCTTTCATAGTCTGGGAAAAAGCCAACGACATCCAGTTTATCGAGTTCTTTGAAATCGAGTTTCTGCGGATTTTTTACACGGCCACCGAATACGAGGTGCAATTTAGGATCTGTCATGGGCCTCCAAGGGGTTAGTCGCGACGACGGGTTTCGTCTGCCGCTGCTTGTCCAGCGGCCTTTACTGCTTCGCTAGCCTTGTTGACAAGGTCACGAAATTGATCGCGCATAGAATCTGCATTGAGGCCCAATTCATCGACCCGCGCCTTGCCGGCCTGTTTTGCCGCATCTGCCGCGCGTTTCGCGGTATCGTTGACGGCTTTACCAGCTTTGCCCAAAACCCTTTTTTCTTTGTCGGTTTTGGGAAGCAGCATTCCGACAATCGCACCCAGCGCCAACCCGCCAGCCACAATCGCGAGAGGGTTTTTATCGATGGTTTGAGTCGAAGCCTCTCCGGCGCGTTTTGCCATCGCTTTGGAATTGTCGATGCCGCGCGCCGCAGCCGCCTTGCTTTTTTCGGCAGCTTCTGACGCGGTCCGTTTGGCTGCGGCACTAGCCTCACGGGCTTTGGCTCCGGCATCGTTAAGGCGAACGCGCGCGTTACCAGTCGCTGATTTCAGATTGTCACCCAGCTTACTCATTTTGCGGCTCCTTATCTTGCGTCCGATTGCGGACGCGCATCCATAGGCGTGAAATGGGTTTACGTGCCGTGAATAGCAAGACAACTATGCCTGCGATACCAATTAAAGGTGCTTTTTTTTCAAGATTTTGCTTGGTTGATTTTGCGGCGTCAGCCAATCGCACCTTTTTTTGCATCACCCAACGGTTTGCTATATTTCGGGGATGCAAATCGCGCTTCGCTTGCGATAAATTATTCTGCAAACTCTGGCGCTGTGCCTTGCGCACGTGATTTTGCTCGATCAGGTTTTGGCGAATGTCGTCAGTCATCGACCGAGTTTTCGGAAAAGGAGAGGTTTTGAGCCATATTTCGGGCCTTTAATGCCGCAAAAAATGCGGAAAGGCCAAAGATCAACACTATCGAAACCGTGGCGACCCATGGTCCCCAGTAACTGTGCACGATAAGCAACAACCCCAAAATCAGGGCGATGACGGCGCCTACCAAGAACAACAATGACAATACCGCCCATATACCGGCTTTGCGGATAATTCCGCCGCTATAACTCAGCCGTGCCTTCGCATAATTGATTTCGGTTTCGGCCAACGACCGCACATCCTGAAAGAGCGCGGAGATCTGCGCACGCGGTGTGGGCAAATCGGATACGTCTTCGGTGTTAAAGTCAGGCGGGATACGGTCTGATTCCATAATCCCGCCCATAAACCTTGTCAGCGTACACCGATACCTACATTTTCAGGCATCGCGGCCAGAACGCACCAATCGCGCAATAATAAAGCCGATGGCCGCAGCAGCACCGATGGCTACAGCGGGACTTTTGCGTACCAATTGCCGTGCATCTTCGACCAAATCTTCAACTTGCTTGGCATCCACTTTGTCGGCAAAACCATCCACAGCTTCGGCGGCTTTGCGCGCGTAATCACCGTATTGAGCACCGACTTTGTCATCGATAGTACCGGCGCTATCCCGCAAGATTTTTCCGATGCCACCCAATGCTTCGGCAGCGCGTTCTTTGCTGCGATCCGCTGCATCACGAACTGTGGCACCTGCTTGATCTTTAAAATTGTTGAAATCACTTTTCATTTTATCACCCGCAGATGCTTGGGTTTTGCCGGGATCCGCTTTTGCTTTGGCCACGGCGCTTTTTGCCGGAGCTTTTGTTGCAGCGGCTGTTTTCCTAGCGGCAGGAGCCTTTTTCGCGGCAGCTTTTGGGGCTGCAGGTTTCTTTTCACTTACCATTACAAATCCTCCTTTCAGGACCGTTTGAACCGATATGTGCATCATAGGTGCCTTATTCAACTAAGACAGTAAAAATTTCCAAGATTTTGCAACACTGTCATTTTGATGAACTGATTGCAAACCGCACGCCGAGGGGATAGAGGCCCGCGCAAATCCAACCTTTTGGGAGTCCCAAACATGACTGCAATCGTCGATATTCACGCCCGCGAAATTCTCGATAGTCGTGGCAATCCGACCGTTGAGGTTGATGTACTTCTCGAAGATGGTAGCTTCGGTCGTGCCGCTGTGCCCTCTGGTGCGTCCACAGGCGCCCATGAAGCGGTTGAAATGCGCGATGGCGACATGGGGCGTTACATGGGCAAGGGCGTGCGGAAGGCTGTTGAAGCCGTTTGCAACGAAATCGCGCCGCTGCTCACCGATTATGAGGCGGAAGATCAAGAAGACATTGATGCCGCCATGATCGCATTGGACGGCACTGAGAATAAATCGCGATTGGGCGCTAATGCAATTTTAGGGCGTTAGCCTTGCCGTTGCAAAAGCCTCTGCCGACGCCCGCGGCTTGCCATTGTACCGCTATGTCGGTGGCGTGAATGCAAAGGTTTTGCCGGTTCCCATGATGAACATCATCAATGGCGGTGAGCATGCCGACAATCCGATTGATTTTCAGGAATTCATGGTCATGCCCGTGGGCGCTGATAGCTTGGCCGAAGCGGTGCGATGGGGTTCGGAAATTTTCCACACCCTGAAAAAAGGTCTGCATGAAAAAGGGTTGGCGACGGCGGTTGGCGATGAAGGTGGCTTTGCTCCTAATTTGTCATCCACTCGGGCGGCGCTTGATTTCATCATGACTTCGATTGAAAAAGCTGGCTTCAAAGCTGGAGACGAAGTCGTATTGGCGCTTGATTGCGCCGCAACCGAATTCTTCAAAAACGGGAAATATGAGATTTCGGGCGAAGGGCTGTCGCTCGATCCGCAACAGATGGCCCAATATCTTGCCGATTTGTGTGCGGATTATCCGATCAAGTCGATCGAAGACGGTATGTCCGAAGATGATTTTGAAGGCTGGAAGGCCGTGACTGATATGATCGGCGGGCAAGTCCAACTGGTCGGTGATGACTTGTTTGTCACCAATCCGAAGCGATTGGCGATGGGTATTGAAGCCGGCCTAGCCAATTCGTTGTTGGTAAAGGTCAATCAAATCGGCACCTTGTCCGAAACGCTGGCTGCGGTGTCGATGGCGCAGCGTGCTTCGTACACTGCGGTTATGTCGCACCGTTCGGGTGAAACCGAAGATGCAACTATCGCTGATCTGGCGGTTGCCACCAATTGCGGGCAGATTAAAACCGGCAGTCTTGCCCGTTCGGACCGGTTGGCGAAATATAACCAACTGATCCGCATTGAGGAAGAATTGGGTTCGAGCGCGATTTTTGCAGGCCGCAGCATTTTCGCTTAAGAGGTCGTCTCGGTTTTAGCGAATGATTGCGGAACCGGATTTTCGGATGCTATAGTTGGCAAATGGCAAGGCCCAGACGAAAACGGAATAACGCCGACTTAAAATCGACTATGTTCACTGGCTTGGCGCTGGTGGCGTTGTTGTTGATTGCGGCTTATGCATTGCTGGGGCCTACCGGGATCATTGCATGGACCGATTACCGGCAGGCGCTTGATGAACGGACCAAGGAATTGGCCGTTCTGGAAAAGCAACGCGACTCCCTTCGCAACCGGCAGCGTTTGCTGGACCGTGATAATGTCGATCCTGACCTTGCAGGCGAATTGATGCGCAGGGAATTGAACGTTGTGGCACCTGATGAGGTCGTTATCCCGCTAAAAAATGATGAATAGCTATGTATCGCGGCATCCGTAGCGAAAAATGGCTTTAATCCAACGTCGCGATTGACTAGGCGCTAAGCTTTAGAGTCATTCAAATTGACCCCCGAGAGGACTACGTCTTGGCCAAATCCCCAGCGAAAAAAACGGATGCCGTGCAGCAAGCAGCTGTGTCCGGAGAAGCAATTACCAATCGTGAACGTCCGGCGACACCACAGCCGTATAAAGCCAGCAAAGAAGAGCTTTTAAAATTCTATCACGATATGCTGCTGATCCGTCGGTTTGAGGAAAAAGCAGGGCAATTATATGGCCTGGGTCTGATTGGCGGATTTTGTCATCTTTATATCGGGCAAGAAGCTGTCGCGATTGGCCTGCAATCGGCGCTGACACCGGGCAAAGACAGCGTGATTACGGGTTATCGCGACCATGGCCATATGCTGGCTTATGGCATTGATCCCAACATTATCATGGCCGAACTCACAGGCCGCGCGGCGGGTATTTCGCGCGGCAAGGGCGGTTCGATGCATATGTTTTCTACGTCCCACAAATTCTATGGCGGCCACGGTATTGTCGGCGCACAGGTTTCATTGGGAGCGGGGCTGGCATTTGGCCATAAATATTCAGGCGATGGCGGCGTATGTCTTGCCTATTTTGGTGATGGTGCGTCGAACCAGGGGCAGGTGTACGAAAGCTTTAACATGGCAGAGCTTTGGAAGCTGCCAATCATCTTTGTGATCGAAAACAATCAGTACGCGATGGGCACCAGTGTCAATCGCGCATCCGCCGAGGATCAACTGTACCGACGCGGCGAAAGTTTCCGCATTCCGGGAATACAGGTCGACGGTATGGACGTTTTGGCCGTGCGCGGAGCCGCCGAAGTTGCGCTTGATTGGGTGCGGAGCGGCAAGGGGCCGGTGCTGCTGGAAATGAAAACCTATCGCTATCGCGGACATTCAATGTCCGATCCGGCAAAATATCGCAGCCGAGACGAAGTACAATCGGTGCGCGAAAAATCTGATCCCATCGACGGCGCAAAGGAAGATTTGTTGAAAATGGGTGTCGGTGAAGACGCGTTGAAAGCCATCGAAAAGGAAATCCGTGCAATCGTGAACGCATCGGCAGAATTTGCGGAACAAGCGCCCGAACCGGAATTGTCCGAATTGTACACTGACGTTTTGGTGGAGTCTTATTGATGGCTATCGAGCTCAAAATGCCTGCTTTGTCGCCGACAATGGAAGAAGGCACTCTGGCCCGCTGGCTGGTGAAAGAAGGCGATGCGGTAAAGTCTGGCGACATTCTGGCTGAAATCGAAACGGATAAAGCAACAATGGAGTTCGAGGCCATTGATGAAGGCGTCATCACCACAATTTCCGTCGCCGAAGGCACGGAGAATGTGAAGGTCGGCACCGTCATTGCGACCATAACTGTTGAGGGCGAAGAAGCCAAGGCTGCTCCAGCCGCCACGCCTGCTCCTGCGGCCCCCATCGTCAATAATGAGGCGGCGGTTATTGTTGAGACCGTGCGGCCCACGCAGACTGCGGCGAACGTGTCTGATCCCGCCATTCCCGCTGGCACAAATATGGTCACCCTGACTTTGCGCGAAGCCTTGCGGGATGCGATGGCCGAAGAAATGCGCGCCGATGATCGCATTTTTGTGATGGGGGAGGAAGTCGCCGAATATCAAGGCGCGTATAAGGTCACGCAAGGGCTGCTGGAAGAATTCGGTCCGCGCCGGGTTATCGACACGCCGATTACAGAATATGGCTTTGCCGGTATCGGCACCGGTGCGGCCATGGGTGGTTTGCGCCCGGTGATCGAATTTATGACCTTTAACTTTGCGATGCAGGCGATTGATCACATTATCAATTCAGCCGCGAAGACCAATTATATGTCTGGCGGCCAAATGCGCTGCCCCATCGTGTTTCGCGGTCCCAATGGTGCTGCTGCCCGCGTGGGTGCGCAACATAGCCAGAATTATGCCCCATGGTACGCAGCTGTTCCCGGCCTGATCGTTATTTGCCCGTATGATGCGGCGGATGCCAAGGGCCTGCTGAAGGCCGCAATTCGGTGTGAAGACCCTGTTGTGTTCCTTGAAAATGAACTGCTGTACGGGCGTAATTTTGAAGTTCCGCTACTGGATGATCATGTCCTGCCGATTGGCAAGGCACGCATTATGCGTGAAGGCAGTGATATTACCATTGTCAGCTATTCGATTGGCGTAGGCATGGCGCTCGATGCCGCCGAAAAGCTGGCGGGTGAGGGGATTGATGCCGAAGTCATCGACCTGCGCACATTGCGTCCGCTCGATAAGGCAACGGTTTTGGCGAGTTTGAAGAAAACGAACCGCTTGGTCATCGCCGAAGAAGGCTGGCCGACCTGCTCCATCGCCAGCGAAATCGCCACCATCTGCATGGAAGAGGGCTTTGACGACCTTGATGCCCCGGTGTTGCGGGTCACCAACGAAGACGTGCCCATGCCCTACGCTGCAAATCTGGAGCGCGTGGCATTGATCAATGCAGACAAGATCGCCAACACTTGCCGGGGGCTGATGGGGCGGTAAGCCCCCTTCCTTGCCTTAGGAGCAAGTAGCGGCGGTCGCGCTTTCGGTGTTGTAGATTTGCGTGTTGTCGCGATTTTCGCGCACCACCATGGCGGCGTACATCGCGATTTCGCGTTCGACCAATCGGGTCATCGTACCAATCACGATGGGTTTGAACCAATATTTGGTTTCGACGAACATAGTCGATCCGTTGGGCGGCGCGGTTACTTGCCTTCCAGTAGGTCCCATACCGTCGATATTGGACGAGTTGGCAACCGTTCCAAAACTAGGTGAAAAAAAGTTCGACGTCCCCATGCACCGTTGCCAACGAATTCGGTATTTGGGTGTGGCTGGCACAAATGTTGCCACGGGTTCCAGACTGGAGAGCCACATCCGCGTATTGCCGCGCAGCGACACTGTGCCGTTGGTTGCGGTAAAGGCGTGCTGTCCATCGAGCAGCAGTGATTCCCCTTCGCGGATGGTGCCTGCAAACACATCGTTGATCATCGTTTCCGTAATGCGCTTTGCCGCCAACTGGCTACCTTCGCCCATCCGCGCCGCACTGTCGGCGGTGTGAATGGTGATCTGGTTCAGTTGCATTACCGTTGAGGCGTAGTTGGCGGTTTCAACCCCAGCCACCGACAGTCCCATGAAAAAGGGAAGCGACACGGCAAATTCCACAACAGCAAGACCGCTTCTGTCGCGGGCAAGGTGCCGGGCAAGGCGTTTATATTTGCGAAGCTCGGTTTTCATACTGGGCAATTCCTGGTGACGGCGGTTGTGTATTGGGATTGGTTGCCAAATGGTTGGTTGGCTAGGATGGAGTCTGAAATCAGGACCACATCTTCGTCCGCGCCGATCAGTGATTTCATCGGGAACAGCCGTTTGAATGTTACATTTACCTTGATGATAACAACGTCTTTTGCGCCGCCCTGGCCGCCATCGCCACCATCGGCATCCCAAGTACTGTTAACATTGGCATCGACATAGGGTTCGCCAGCGTCGCATTTGCCGTTGTTGTTGTTATCGGTGAAATCTTCCCTTCGCGCTGCTGCTGCTTGAGAAAAGGTTTTGTAGTAACGCCGCGTGACAGCAACCGTGGCCAGCGGCGCCACTTGACGGAGCGAATCCTTCAAGCGGTTATCAATAATATTTTGCTGAGCAGTTACCGATGCACCTTCGAGAGAGGAACTGCGGGCCACTTTGTTCAGCTCACCGGACAATACCGATCTTACGTAGAAAGTATGTCCGACGTCGAATGTGCCCAACATCATGATGGTAACTGGAATACAGATCAGTCCGAATTCCATTACCGACGTGCCTTGTTCGTCCCGCAATAATGCGTTCAGGGGCGTCCATATTTTTTTCATGGTCTTTCGCACCTTTAGCTCGTCAGTCGCAGAAGAGAGATTTCCGAGGCGATTGCGCGGAAATTATCGACCAGATCACTGGCTTTAGCCGCCGTAAAAAATTTACCAGGCGATGCGCAGTTTTGTAAGTTGGTCTGCGTGGCTGAATTTACGTCGGTGCCGAACGAGATCACCCACAAGGTAATATTCTTGTTCTTCACCCAGGTGCAAATTGCTTGCGACCGTGCGTTGATGTTCGACTTTAGCCATGCATCGCTGGGCGCAGACGTGCCGTCATTCTGTCGTCTGTCCCACCAATCCATCCCGAAAGAGGAATAGCTATCAATGTCGGCATTGGTGTCACCATCGGTCATGAACACCATGTGCCGCTGGATATCCTTGTTGGCAGGAGCATTCAGTCCACTGAACATTCCGGTTGGCGACATAAGGCGTGCACCCCATAACAAGCCCACATCATGGTAGGTGTAGGATGTGGGTTGCAAACTGTTGACGTAGCTATCGAAAGCTGTGGGATCCCACTGTTTATACAATTTCGCTTCGACTGGGCAGCTGGGGTCATATTGCGTTGTTTGTCCCTCGTTCCGATCGAAATCGTTGGGGCCTAAATTGTTTGTCGTGCGCGATCCATTCCAGTGTCGACCGTAAACGACGTCTTTCAACATCGGCCCCCATTGCGTGGTTGGGTCTGTGGGTCCGGGGATAAGATCAATATTCATATCCTTGGCCCCTGCAGGAACCGGGCTCCAATCGTTGGAGGGATCGCCATCCATGACGCGGGCTGTCTGCCGTTCTTCCAGGCATCCTGACCAATTTGCATCTATGTTGGCGCCGTCGGTGCCAATTGGAATACTGACGCTGCTGCGCCACGCATTGTTCGCTGTGTCTTTCAGGCCGCTTACGTTGAATGTAACCGGCTTATACGTCCAACCATTAAAGGTTCGCGACAATTCCCAAGTTACCGGCACGGTTGTAGAATAGTTGCGTGTCGTTGCGCCATTATTGCGTGTTTTGAATTTCAATCGGCAGCGGCCACCGTTGCTGCTTGACCATTCATATTTGTACTGGGTGGATGTGCTGGCCGTCGTTTGTTCGTAATATCGCGCAACCGAGGTGGTCGTTGGATGCACCGGTGGATTGGGGTTTTGTGACTGAAACTGCATCGATCCGGTACCATTTGAACTTTGTTCAGATGGTGCGCTAGTCGCATTGCATTCTGCTTCTGTCGAGTTGAAGCGCCGATCATAAGTTGTGCTACCAATGACAACATTATCACTGGTATTCTCCCAATCACTCCAATCATCTGCGTCGTCGATATCCGGTGTGCCATATTCAACAGGGGTGGTTTCTGTTCCGTAAACCGGAGACCATGTGGTCCCGACAATCCAGTTGGGTTCACGCGACTGATAGGTCCAACTGTCGGCGACATAGGTCAGCGGCAATAATTTGCCGACATTGACGTTCACCGAATATGGTACAAATCCAAAGCGGATCGCAACGTCAGACGCGTTGCCGCCACTGGGGTTGGCAGTGGTCCCGCAATCGGTAGGGGAGACACTGCTGATGTCTTCTTTTTGCAACGCTTCGAAAAAGCATTTGGTAGCTTTTTTCAGGCCATCGATTTTGCGCACGCCATTGGCATCATCGTCGCTCATCGACCCGGTAACGTCGAGCACGAACATCACGTCAGAGTTCGGAATGGCCATTTCCGATTGGCAGTTTACAGAAACAACCACGCCATGATGGTTGGCGGCCCATTCTTCGGCCTGTTGATCAAAAATGGGGTCCCAATGTGGCGCGTTCGGCGGGGGTTAAGGCGCGGCCCAGCTGCAATTCCTTCAACCGGAACAATTCAGCCTTTTGCTCGGCCTTCATCTTGGGAGCCATAACGGGACGCATCAATGTGGTTTTTACGCCCACCGTTGCAATACCCGTGACGTTCCCCGCTGCTTCCGTAAAGGTGCGCGTCAAATCCGCCGTGCCGTAATCGCCGGCGTTGAAGTTCAGGTCGAATATTTTCTGCGCCTGGGTGTTGGCCGCATTGCTGTTGGCAGCCCATGTGCCATTGCCCATTACCTTGCGGCCCATCAGCGATCCGGCGTCACAGGCCGATTGCATGCGGGTTTTGACAAGGTAGATGCGGCCAATGTCGACCGATGCCCCCACAAGGCCAATCACGGGCAAAACCGCCGCCGCCATGATGGCGATGGTGTTGCCTGCCTGGTCGCGCATAATGCGTGACAAAATGCCACGGCTATTATTGCGTTCGACTGCGTTTTTCATGATCTGCCCCTGTGAGATTTCAATTCCATTTTGCGCCTTACGGCAATTCTGGTTATCGACTTTCAAAGGGATGTGGTTATCGGGGCGTTAACCAATATTTTGACGGGCGAATTTACTGGAATTTAGATATGTTAAGCCCGTTTTCTGACGAATTGACGCCACCGCAACGGCTCGCAGTGGCGCATGCTGCGAAAGAAGTTCAACCGGCAATGGCGCTGTTGTTATTGTTCGACCGCCGATTGGCGCTGGTCGTTCGGCAGATGACGGAACCTGTTATCGCCCAAATGCGGATGGCGTGGTGGCGTGAAAAGCTGGCTCTTGCCGCTGAATTGCGGCCCGCTGGCGAACCCATATTGGCCGAATTGCGAACCCTGTCTGTCGATCAATTCCCTTGGGTTGAACCGGCGATGGCGTTGATCATCGATGCATGGGATGGTTTGATTGCGGCGGAACATTGGGATCATGACGTCATCAACCAACATGCAGGGCAAAGGGCCAATGCCATTTTTGTAAGCCTGGCAAATCGGCTGCTACCCAACAAACCCTCGGATGACGTCATGGCTGTCGGCATTGGTTGGGCGTTGGCCGATTTGCAGATTCTGTTCCCCGAATTGTCCTTGATCACCCCGCAAAAACCACACCAACGACTGCCTAGGCAATTGCGATCACTGGCCATTTTGGAACGCGCGATTAGTTTGGAGCGCAGACAAATGCAGGGCGGGCAATCACCGCGACTGGGCGCTTGGGCAAGCTTGCTGTTCTGTGCGCTAACCGGTCGCTAAACGCGATTGCCCTTCGCTCTGTTGCTTGGGAGCTGGGTTTATGCGTGGATTGTTGGTTGGGGCAGGGTTGACGCTGGCGGCGGCATCGGCAGGTTTATGGCTTTGGCAGGGGCGGGCAGAGACCGAAATCATCATTCCGCCACCGCCCCCTGAATTGCCCGCGCCGCTAACCTTGCCAGAAGCGGGACCCGATGCCCCCAAATTCGGACCCAAGCCGCCGACACCGCCCGAAGCCCCCAAAGCAAGCCGCGAAGCGCAACGCTTCAACCGGTACGACCGCAACCGCGATGATCTGGTCTCTCGATTAGAGATGATGTCGAGCCGGACCAAGGATTTCAAAAAGCTGGATAAAGACGGCAATAATCTATTGAGCTTTGAAGAATGGGCATCCGCCACCGGCGAACGATTTGCCAAGGCCGATGGCGATCGGGACAAGTTACTAACCCGAACCGAATTTGCCGCAACCCGCCCCAAACGATCAGTGGCGGCAAAGTGCCGGTGTTAATTGAGCGCCTTAAGCCATTCCGCCAAATCAGCGCGGGCACGCTTTACCATTGCGGACCTGCGTTCCTTTTTATGCACCTTGCCCTCGGGTGGTGGGAACAGGCCAAAATTCACGTTCATCGGTTGATAGCTGTCGGCCTCTGCCTCACCGGTAATGTGCGACAGTAACGCCCCCAATGCCGTGGTGCGTGGCGGGGGAGATAGGCGCGATCCCGCCAGTTCAGCAGCAGCAGCGATCCCGGCAAACATCCCCACCGCCGCACTTTCGACATAGCCTTCGCAGCCTGTAATTTGTCCGGCGAAGCGAATATGCGGTGCAGATTTCAGGCGAAGCTGATCATCGAGCAAGATCGGAGATCGAATGAAGGTGTTGCGGTGCAACCCGCCCAGTCGGGCAAATTCTGCCTTTTCCAAACCGGGTATCGTCCGAAATAATGCAACCTGCGCCGCGTGTTTCATCTTCGTTTGAAAGCCGACGATGTTCCAGATGCTGCCTTGCTTGTTGTCTTGCCGCAACTGCACCACTGCATGCGGCCAGCGCCCGGTTTTCGGATTGTCGAGCCCCACCGGCTTCATCAGGCCCAAACCGCAACGTATCCAGCCCGCGTTCCGCCATGACTTCAATCGGCATACAGCCTTCGAAATAGGGGGTGTTGGCTTCCCATTCCTTGAACTCCGCTTTTTCTGCGGCGATCAATCCGGCGTGGAAAGCCGCATATTGTGCTTCGTCCATCGGGCAGTTGATATAATCCTTGCCATCGCCCTTGTCCCATCGGCTTGCGTACCAAGCGGTCTCCATGTCGATGCTGTCATGATAGACAATTGGCGCAATGGCGTCGAAAAAGGCAAGGCTGTCTTCGCCCGTTGCCGCCAATATCTGCTGCGCCAAACCGGGTGCCGTCAACGGACCGGTGGCGATGATCGTCAAGCCTTCGCTTGGCAAAACATCGATGCGTTCACGGATGATTTCGACATTGCCATTGGCGAGCAACATCTGGGTCACGGTTTCGGAAAACACATCACGATCCACCGCCAGGGCCGATCCCGCCGGAACCTTCGCCACTTCCGCCGCCTGCATCACCAAAGAATCCAACGCGCGCATTTCTTGGTGCAGCAATCCAACGGCGTTGCTGTCGGCATCGTCCGACCGGAAACTGTTGGAACAGACCAGTTCCGCCAAACCATCGCCATTATGCGCTGCGGTTGTATCGCCGCCGCCGCGCATTTCGGACAAGCGAACCTTAAACCCGCGCTGTGCCAATTGCCACGCGCATTCGCTTCCCGCCAATCCGCCGCCGATTATGTGAACCTGATATGTCATGGATGCAGCCGCTAGCAAATCACCTCTATGCTGCACAGTGGAAAGCGGAGATTGGAGCAACTATCGCTTGTTTCGTGGGGCGCTTTGTCCGAAACACCGGCGATGCATAAAGACCTTGCCCATAAACGCCCCTGGCTGCTCGCGAGCCTGTTTTGCGCCATTGCCTTCCCATTTGGCTGGGGAATGGATCTGCCGGACATGGCGAGCATTGCCTGGAAAATGGCGTGTGCCGGTTTGTTGGTGCCTTATGCTTTGCGGCGGCACCATGAAGGCGATTTCGCCCTGATCGCCGCCGTTCTGGGCTTTTGGGCGCTGGGCGATGGCCTGCTGGAATTCGATATGCGTTTGGGTGCCGTCGCCTTTGTGATCGGCCATGTAATCGCGATCTGGCTGTTCGCGCGGCACATAAGGGTGAACCCGACCTTCAGCCAAAAGGCGTTGGCGATTGCGGTGTTCATTGTATCTCCCGTAATCGCCTATTTTCTGCCCGCTGACCGCATTATGGCAATGCAGGTCGCCGCCTATACCCTGTTCGTTGGTGCCATGGCGGGGATGGCGTGGAACAGCAATTTTCCCCGGTATCGCGTAGGGATTGGCGCCATATTGTTTGTGGTGTCAGACCTGCTGATCTTCGCAAGGGAAGGCGCGTTGGCGCAGGCAGGCTGGATTGGCCTTGCCATCTGGGTGCTTTATTATGGCGGCGTGCTGATGATCGCCACCGGCGTGGTCACCACTTTGGTCAAACGCGGCCATTTTGTTGATGGCTGAGCGGAGGCTGCAAACTTTACAAACTTTACCGCAAGCCGCAGCATTTCTGTTAACTTAGGTAAAGTTTGTAACCTTCCGCGCGGCAAAGTGATCGCCTATATCGAACGGAACATTATAGAAACATTTCGCGCATGTCAATGTGGAATGCCGTCCTTCAACCCACGACGGCGCATTCCGCGCGACGCCCCATCGTCTCCTGTCTCATTTACATTTTATCGCCATGGCAAGGCGGTCAATGCAGCTTAGTGGATGTGCTCAGATGGTAATGAAACCGCACCCTTCGCAACCATCGCATAGCCAATCGCATAGCTGGCCCATGTCAGATACCCCAACGATCCACTGCTTTGCAAAATCCCGATATGGGCCAGGAACAATATATCGGACAGCACGAATATTGCCGCGCCTAACCCTGAAAGCCAAAGCGGAAAGCGGCTTAAAATTGCCAGTGTAGCCATACCGCCCGACACGATTGGGAACAACGCCAACACGATCGGTTGGTCCGTATTGCGCAGCACCAAATAGGACGCGCCGACTGACACTATCGGCACGGCAACCGCTGCCGTCCAGCGGAGCCAATGATTGCTGGCGCGCCGCGTAATGAAATAGGCATAGCCCGCAAAGCCATGCGCTGCCGCAAACCCTACGCCGCCAGCAACAGTTCCGATCGTGACCAACGCCATGTCGGCGAAGGCACTAATCGCAAGGGCTATCCCGATCAAAAAACTGGCCCTGCCTTTGCGCGCGATCAACACTGACAGCGCAAGCAACAGCGAGAACAATCCCTTGATGGCGACAATCAGCGGTTTTGGCAGCCCCGCCAATTCCTCAAACGCCACACCAGACCGCGCCAATGCACCGATCCAATACACAAAGCCCAGTATAACGGCGATCCGCCAAATCGTGCGCGAGGGATTATGGGCATGGTTCACAGATGAAAATCCTGTTCGTCGTGGCAATACCGCGATTATGCCGAACGCCTTTCAGGCTGGCAATGACCGGTGAAAATTTTGCCAATCCGATTGAATTTTTAACATTTTATAACCGTCACCGTTAATACAAAGAACCTTTTGCTCCGGCGCAACGACTGTCGGTTGCCGGGCAAAAAATCCGGTTTCTTAAGTGCACAATGAGAAGGAAAATAGAATGAAGTTGAAACAGAAAATCGGTGGAGCCGTGTTGGCTCTGGCGGTGGTCGCGGGGGCGGTTCCCGGGGCCATATCGAGTGCTGCGGCAATCGAGACAGGGCAGATGCTCGATAAAGGTCCACGCTGGCCCCACAGACCAGGGGACAAGATGATATTGGGGCTTGGCATAGCAGCCGTGGTCGCTTTGATCGTGGTGCTTTCGAGCGGCAGCAACGATCGTCCAACCAGCCCGTAAGCGATGCAGCCACCCCGTTAATTGACCGAAACGCCAGCGGGGTTGGCAATGGAAAGGGAGCGCAGCGTTGCGCTCCCTTTTTTGTAGCTCGGCCCGTCCAGCTAAGCCTAACCCCGTGTCGGGCACGGGGTGACGAGGGGGCGTGACATGCTATTTGGGGGACATGTAAACAGTCACTGGTGGCCCGCGAAACGGGTACATTCTGTTGCGTGTTCCCTGAATACTTGTCCAAACCGCTTCGGTGATGAAGGGGTAAAAGAGGCCGAGAGAAGAGGAGAGGGCAAGGCCCGCCAAACCTCTCATCATCTCCTGTCTCATTTACACACTTTCACCGTTGCTGATTGCCCAACGCGGTTATTGCGTGAAGGCACAAATCGATAACGTCGCCCCGTGCTAGACACGGGGCTTGGCTTTTTTCCAGCTCGGCCCGTCCAATAGAGCCTAACCCCCCTGAGTTCACAAACGAAGTGCAACACCTCACACAGGTGGTGCCATGTCAAAATACACACAACTTTCGCTTGAAGAGCGCTGCTCGATTGCCCGTCTTCATGAAGACGGGCAATCGATCCGGCAAATCGCTGCAACTTTGGATCGCCAGCCATCAACCATCGCGCGGGAGTTGAAGCGCAATACCGGGCGTAAGATCGGCTACCAGCCAGCTTATGCCGAGGCGCTGACTGCCGCCCGCCGCTGGACCGGCAACAAGCTCGAACGCGACGACGCATTGCGCGAGACTGTCCTCAAACGCCTGACAGCAGGCTGGTCGCCCGAGCAGATCGCTGGCCGCCTTGCTCGCGAAGAAGGCCACAAGGTCATCAGTCACGAGACCATCTACCGCTTCGTCTACACCCAGCTCAAACGCACCAACGACACCAAATGGCGGCTCTATCTACCCCGCGCCAAAATCAAACGCGGATGGCGCACCAAAGGTGGATGGCCCCGAAACGACGGAAAATGTTCGATACACGACCGCCCCGCACACATCGCTGAACGCCAAACGCCCGGCCATTGGGAAGCCGACTGCATGCTCTTCTCAAAGCCAGGGCCCGCCATCCTGATCGCTCACGAACGCCATTCCCGCTTCACCATCGCCCTCCCACAACCCAACCTTAAGGCCGATCCCGTCGCCCAAAGCCTCGTCCAAATGTTCAAACCCTTCGCGCCAAACCTCCGCCAATCCGTCACCTTCGACAACGGCACCGAGTTCTACCGACACCAGCAGCTCTCTACTCTGCTCAACATCCAAACCTACTTCTGCGACCCACGCGCGCCGTGGCAAAAAGGGAGCGTCGAAAACGCCATTGGACGCCTCCGACGCGCACTCCCCAGAAAAACCGACATCGTAAACCTGCCAAAAGCCCGCTTCAACGCGATCATCGCAAACTACAATAATACGCCAAGAAAATGTCTCGGCTTCCAAACTCCAGCAGAAGCCTTTATCCAACCGTTGCACTTCGAATGTGAATCCACACCCGTGTCGAGCACGGGGTGACGAGGGGGAGTGACAGGCTAATTGGGTTATTGCAACTGTCACCGAAATTCCCGAATGTCATCATACTCTAGTCCGGGAAACAGGGACATTCTGTTGCGTGTCCCAGAATTCTTGTCCAAACCGCTTCGGTGGTGAAGGGGTAAAAGAGGCCGAGAGAAAAAGAGTAGGGCAAGGCTCGCCAAAACCCCTCATCGTCTCCTGTCTCTTTTACATTTTATTATTGTCGCAGGGCACGCAATGAAGGTTAGTGCGTGCGCCAAGATACCCAATATATCCTCGTGCTGACTGGCGTGCGGAGCGCGGGATTATTGTAAAAGAGGGTAAGAGGTACAGGAGGTGAAGAGGATGCCGATTCAGTGCCCGGTGACACGCGTCACCTCCACGCCTCTTACTCCCTTATAACACAAATGGCACGAGCCATCGGAGTTGGCTGACCCCGAGTGGAGTTTTAGAGGTCGAATTTAGTACAGTGTCCCCGAAAATCCAGATTTATTAGAGAACGCTAACTGTCCTATCCATATCCGTGATTAAAAGCGGATTTTCCCTTTGCAGTCTTTGGACTACCTCTTTTGCAGTTATTGATTTGTTTTTTATCGCATTTATCTCATTTTCGGTAACGCCCACCATTTGCAAGAACTCTACGCTTCCATGCGGTGTGTCAATTACTCCCAGTTCAGGATCTATAACAAAAATCAAGCCAGTAATGGCTGTTTCGGTATCGGCACGGATTGGGCCGTTGGCGGGCATCCAGTGATATTCCTCAAACCAATTTCCGGATTCGAAAACATAACGAGCGATGTTTTGCATCAAATTGCCCGGCCAGATATTTTCCTTTATATCAGCTTTGAAGGGTTTGAGCCTGAATGTGAGTTCAAAGCCATATTTGCTACATTCTTGTCCCGCAGCTTCCTCGTCATAGTATAGCTCGGAAAAGCCGTAGGAAATGATATGCTGGTGAGGAACCCCGCCCGATGTTGAATGATAGCGGCTGATGCCATCAAGCGGATCAGGGCCGCCTAACATATATTTGATAATAGTGCCAAAATGCTCCGGTTCAACGCCGGGATAAAATTGGGCCAGTCGTGCGTCAATGGCTTCCCAACCGGGAACATCGTCTCCGTCTTTCGAAAACGCAGCCTTATAATCATCCAGTGTCATGGGCATGAGTTAAATCTCCTTCAAGCTTGAAGAAAGCTCACTTTTGGGGATGCTATATTACTCAGCTTCACTGCTATTTTCTCCAGGGGTGGTGGATTCCCCGCTTACATCCTCATCCGCTTCCTCAATCCGCGCAGCGCCAACAACATGCTCGTTGTCATCGACATTGAACAACCGCACGCCCGCCGAACCGCGGCTGATCACGCGTAAGCTATCCAACGGCATGCGGATCAGCTTGGCTTGGTCGGTGACCAGCATCAATTGGTCGCCCTTGGTCGCGGCGAAGCTGGCGACGACGAGGCCGTTGCGCTCTATATTGTCGATATTGGTAATCCCCTGACCCCCGCGACCGGTGCGGCGGTAGCCATAGGCGCTGGATAATTTGCCATAACCATTGGCGCAGACGGTGAGGATGAACTGTTCGCGTTCGGCCAATTCGGTAATGCGTTCGGGCGACAGGCTGGGTTCGCCTTCTTTCTCCGGCTTCCACGGTGCGAATTTCAGATATTCTTCGCGCTCTTCGGACGTCGTGCCCACGCGGTGCAGGATCGACAGCGAGATGACGTGGTCGTCACCCAGCAACTTCATCGCGCGCACACCCGTTGAGGCGCGGCTTTGGAATTCGCGGATGTCGTCGGCGGCGAAGCGGATTGCCTTGCCGTTGCGGCTCGCGAGCAGCACGTCGTCATCAGGTGTCAGCAATTCGACGCCAATCAAACGGTCGTCGGCATCGTCGCCTTCGAATTTCATCGCGATCTTGCCATTGGACGGCACATTGGCGAACGCATCCATGCTGTTACGGCGGGCGTAACCCTTTGCCGTGGCAAACACCACGCTGAGGCCGCCCCATTCGGCTTCATCCTCGGGCAGGGTCAGCACGTTCGAAATGACTTCGCCTTCGCCCAAGGGAAGCAGATTGACCATCGGGCGGCCTTTGGTGGTGGGCCCGCCTTCGGGCAAGCGCCATACTTTCAGGCGGTACACCTTGCCGATATTGGAGAAGAACAACACCGGCGTATGCGTTGAAGTTACGAACAATTCTGTGATTGCGTCTTCATCTTTGGTCGCCATGCCAGCGCGGCCTTTGCCGCCGCGATTTTGCGCGCGGAAGGTGGCAAGCGCGGTGCGTTTGATATAGCCGCCATGGGTGACGGTAACGACCATCTCTTCGCGTTCCATCAGGTCTTCGTCGTCCAAGCCATCCCAGCTTGGCGCGATTTCGCACAGGCGCGGCGTCGAAAATTCGCGGTCGATGGCCTCCAGCTCTTCGCGCAAAACCGCATAGAGTTTCACGCGGTCACCAAGGATCGCCAGATACCCTTCAATGTCGGTTGCCAATGCCTTTAATTCATTGCCGATTTCGTCGCGGCCCAATGCCGTTAAACGGTGCAAGCGCAGTTCGAGGATAGCGCGGACTTGCGTTTCGGACAGTTTGTAAATGTCGCCGGTAATCTCGGTTTCAATCGCCTCAACCAGTTGAATATACTGGGCGATTTCAGCCACTGGCCATTCGCGGTCGAGCAAGAATGCGCGCGCTTCGGCGGGTGTGGAGGCACCGCGGATGATTTTGACGACCTCATCCATGTTAGTGACCGCAACCACCAGACCCAGCAAGATATGCGCGCGATCCCGCGCCTTGTTGAGCTCAAACTTGGTCCGGCGGGTGATAACCTCTTCGCGGAACTGGATGAATGCCTGAATAATATCGCGCAGCGTCAATACTTCGGGGCGACCACCACGGATCGCCAGCATATTGGCGGGGAAGTTCGATTGTGCAGGCGTGTGCCGCCACAATTGGTTCAGCACCACTTCGGGGGTGGCATCGCGTTTCAGGTCGATAACCACGCGAACGCCCTTGCGGCTTGATTCGTCGCGAATGTCGGACACGCCTTCGATGCGTTTGTCCTTTGCGGCTTCGGCGATTTTTTCGACCAGACCGGATTTGCCGACCTGAAACGGAATCGAGGTCAACACGATCGACCGACGATCGCCTTTGCCTTCCTCAATTTCGTGTCGTGCGCGCTGCACAATCGATCCGCGCCCTTCGCGATAGGTCGAACGCGCGCCCGCTTGGCCCAGAATCAGCGGTGCTGTGGGGAAATCGGGGGCAGGGACGATCTCGATCAGTTCGTCGATGGTAATTGCAGGGTTTTCGATATACGCCAAACAGGCGCGGATAACCTCGCCCAGATTGTGCGGCGGAATGTTGGTTGCCATGCCAACGGCAATGCCGCCCGCACCATTGACCAACAGGTTCGGGAAACGCGCAGGCAATACCTGGGGTTCCTGCCGCGAACCATCATAGTTAGGGGTAAAATCGACGGTGTCTTTGTCCAGATCGTCGAGCAGGGCATTGGCAACCTTTGCCAGACGCGCTTCGGTATAGCGCATCGATGCTGGCGGATCGGGGTCCATCGAACCGAAGTTTCCCTGACCATCGATCAACGGCACGCGCAGCGACCAGTTTTGCGTCATACGCGCCAGCGCATCGTAAATCGCGCTGTCGCCATGCGGGTGATAATTGCCCATCACGTCGCCGACGATCTTGGCTGATTTGCGATAGGGACGCCCGGCGACAAAGCCGCCTTCGTCACTGGCAAACAAAATGCGGCGGTGCACAGGTTTCAAGCCATCGCGCACATCGGGCAGGGCGCGGGCGACAATGACCGACATGGCATAATCGAGGTAGCTCGTCTTCATCTCATCCGAGATGTCCACCGGCGAGATGTCGGAAGGTGGAATGGCGCTGGGTTCGTCGGTCACGTCCGCAAAAGTCCTATTATTATGGCTATCCGGAAACCCTAGCTGGCGCAGTCGCAAATGACCATGGCATGGGCGGGATTACTTCAGTTTTTAGACAACTTATCCACAAATTCGAGACACAAATGCGATGTTGGCGCTTTTACAATTCCGTTCAACCAGAATTCATGGCCCAGCCGCTAGTGCGATTGCGGTTACTGCTGGTTCGCACTATGGAAAGAACTGTGAACCGTGTCTGTGTTTGTAACAGGCCGATAACTGAGAAACGATTGAGGAAGGATTGTTGATGAAGCCGGTTTCAAAGCTTGCCCTGATTATTGCATTGGGCGCATTTGCCACGGCGCCTGCCGCTTATGCGGCCAAGGACGAAGCCAAGAAGGAAAAAAAGTCTAAAGAAAAGGCTCCGGCTCCTAAAAAGGCCAATTTTTCCAAAGAGTTTTTAAAGGCCTACTCACCGGCTGTCGACTTGTTGAAAAAGAAGGACAATGTGGGCGCTAAGGCGATGTGGCCAGCCGTGAAGGCCGCAATCATCAATGATGATGATCGCAACGAAGCGGGTATTTTTGCCATTTCGGTTGGCCGCGACACGGTTGATCCCGCATTGCAGGCCGAAGGCTTGGAATTGATGATTGCCAGCACCAGTACAACGGCTGAACAGCGCAAGATCTCCATGGTTTCGCGTGGTCAATTGGCCTATAATGCCAAAGACTATGACACGGCCGAAAAATTCCTGAAGCAAGGCTATGATGCCGGCTATCGCGGCAACAACGTTGAAATACTGCTCGCGAACAGCATGGTTTTGCGTAATCGGCACGCCGACGCGCTGCCTTGGTTGCAACTTGCGGTCGACAATACCCGCGCTGCTGGCGGTGTTCCGGACAAACAGTGGTTCGTGCAAGCCAATAGCTATGCCGGTCGCGTCAAAGATGCCGCTAAAATGACCTATTGGGGCAAGGAATTGATCAAGGCCGATCCTCGTCCTGAAACCTATCATGATGCGCTGTTCCAATTTGTTTACAACAATGATTTGGATAGCCATGAATCGCTCGATTTGCTGCGATTGGCGCGCAAAACTAACGCGATATTGCGCGAGAATGAATTCAAGCAATATATGGAATATGTCGACCCGCGCCGTTATCCAGCCGAGGCGCTGGCTGTGCTGGAAGAAGGTTTTGGGAAAAAACTGATTTCGCGGACCAATTTGTTCTTTGCCGAACAGGTGACGACGGCCACGGCGCGTGTGCCAGAATTGAAGCTGGGCTGGGATGCCGATGAAAAACTGGCAATGGCCGATAAGAAGGGCTTTTCGGCGCTGCTTTTCGGCGACAGCATGCTGGCATTTGGCGAATATGCCCGCGCCCAAAGGCTGTATGAAGCGGCCTTGACCAAAGGCGGCAATATCGACCGCGAAGGCAAAGACCAAACCGACCGTGCGCGCATGCGCCTGGGCATTGCAAAAGTGATGCAAGCCAATTTTGCGGGTGCAAAGCCTGATTTTTCGGGCATCACCGGAGCCAATCGCAAAGCTATCGCCGATTATTGGTTGATCTATATCAGCCAACAAGGGGTCTGAAACGCGTTTAAATACAACGGAACCGGGGGGTTATTCCGGAATGGGAACCCCCGGTTCGTCTTTCGCTGTCCTGATGGTCAGTGATGTTTTTACGCTCGACACATTGGGCGCGGACGTCAGCTTTGATGTCAGAAATTCCTGAAATGTTTGCAAATCATGCGCAACGATTTTCAGAATAAAGTCGATTTCACCATTTAGCATATGGCATTCCCTGACTTCCGGCAGGGCACGCATATGGGCCTCGAAAATTTTGAGGTCATCTTCGGCCTGACTCTTCAGGCTCACCATCGCAAAAACCATGATCGAATAGCCCAAAGCCGCTGGATCGATTTCTGCATGATAACCGCGGATCGCACCGGATTGTTCCAAAGTCCGCATCCGGCGAAGACAGGGTGGAGCCGTAAGGCCAACCTTTGCAGCCAACTCGACATTGGTGATCCGCCCGTTGTCCTGCAATTCGGCCAGCAATTTCAAATCGATTGCGTCAAAGTTCAAAGCTGCCATGGAGTTAGACATTTCCCTGTTCGAATGATCAACTCTTTATAATTATATTATAACGGATTGCAATTGTCCCATAGTGTGACGCGTCAATTTAGCGGCTTTTGCAAGCCTGTCATTCTCGGTATCGGGATAGAAACAATAAATAGAGTGAACCGGGATTAGGCACAGTTGCGCATTGATGATCGCCTTGAAACAGCATTACGCAACAGCCATGAAACCACGGGCGCGAACTTGGACGGGCAGTGGCGCCAGCTCATTGATATTCTCGCTCAAAATCCACGCTATTTTGCCGAAGATCAGGTTGGCGACGGATTGCGGCGATTGTTCGAAATTGGCGAATATGTGCCAGAGCAAATGCGCGCGCAGTGCATTTCGGCCTTAACTGGCGGCATTCGTTCCGCACCGCTGGTGCAGTTGCTGGCATTCGACTCCCCCGCCATCGCCTCTGCCGCACTCGCTCAAGCTCAACTTGACGATTCTGATTGGGCGGAAATCATTCCGCACATGGGCACCCGCGCGCGCGGTTTCCTGCGTATGCGGAGAGATTTGGGCCCAAAGGCAATGCGCGCGCTGACGATTTGGTCGTCTGGCGATTTTTTGCTTTCGACCAACACGGCTACCGAGGCCGAAAATGTGATCGCTCCCGTTCCGGCCGTCGCCGCATGGAAGTCCGATAGCGGTGAAATCGGCGAAATTGTCCAGCGCATTGAAAAATGGCGGCGAGACCGCGAAACGGCTGAAGCACCGCAATTGCCCTTTACCGAACTGGCTGACATCGAAGATGACGATTGGCTGGCCACAGAATTACGATTTGAAACCGACGATAATGGCACCATTATCTGGGCCGAAGGCGCACCGCGCGGTGCCATTGTCGGCATCGATATAGCGCGCGCTGCTTATGATAATGGTCCGGGCCCAGATGCTTATGGGGCCGCAGCCTTTCGGCAGCGCATGCCCATGGACAGTGCCCGAATGCGCCTGCGCGGGGCGTCTTCGGTAGAAGGCGAATGGCGGATCAGTGCTGCTCCCTTTTTCGATGCGATCAGCGGCCGCTTTCGCGGTTTTCGCGGCATCATGCGTCGGCCAACTCTGGTCGAAACAGCCGCGCCTTTACCGTCGGACCAGAATGAATCGGATCAATTGCATCAGATCGTTCACGAATTGCGAACCCCATTGGGCGCGATTGCCGGCTTCGCAGAAATCATCGAACAGCAACTGTTCGGCCCGGTTTCGCGCGAATATCGCGACATTGCCGATGCGATCATCGGTGATGCCAACCGCTTGCTTGCAGGATTTGACGACCTAACAATGGCCGCCAATATCGATCGCGGTCATTTCGACGCCGAATTTGGCGTCACGGAATGCAACTGGCTGGCAACACGGATCAGGGACCGTCTGCAATCAATCAGCGATAATTTAGAGGTTAAGGTCAATCTCGTCCTGGCAGATCCCGTGCGCCCTTATGCCATCGAACCGGAACTTGCCGAACGCATTTTCTCCCGGTTGCTCGCGGCCGTTATCATCGGTTGTTCTCCGGGAGAGACATTGGATGGTCGGTTTCGCACAGAAATCGGGCCAATTGTATGGAACAGGTTCCAATTGGCGCTGCCCCAAAAATTATCGGGGCATAGCGAAGAGGAATTGCTGAATTCGGGGCCGATGAGCGGTAGTCAGCCGTCGGGGTCGCCATTGCTTGGTTTGGGCTTTTCGCTTCGTCTTGTACGAAACCTTGCAAGGAATATTGGCGGAGATTTACAGATTCACAAGGAAAGCTTGCTATTGTCCCTTCCAGCGGCACAAGATAGCCACTTCCACTTCAGGGACAAACGGGGCGATTAGGATGTTTGGGATAGGTAGGGCAACACCGAAAACACGATTGCCCGGCCAGCCCAAGAGCCTTGATCTTGTTGATTTACAACAGTTTGATGGTCCGCAATTCATTGTCACTGTCGATACCGAAGAAGAATTTGATTGGGCGGCACCATTTGCCCGCGAAGGCTTTGGAACGCGCCACGTACCCAGCATTACCACCTTTCAAACCTTATGCGACGCACATGGCGTAACGCCCATTTATCTGATCGACTATCCGATCGCCTGCGATTCGGCGGCGGTGGAATTATTGCGCGTCATTCAAGATTCAGACCGCGGCGAAATTGGTGCACAACTGCACAGTTGGGTCACGCCGCCATTCGATGAAGCGGTCAACGTGCATAACAGTTACGCCTGCAATCTTCCGCCCGCATTGGAGGCGGCAAAGCTACGCGCGCTTTGCAACAAAATTGCCGAACAATTTGGCTCCAGCCCCATAATTTACCGGGCAGGGCGCTATGGCGCGGGGCCAGACACGATTCCCGTTTTGCAGGAATTGGGAATTCGGATCGATTCATCCGTGCGTTCCTTGTTCGATTATTCGCATCAGGGCGGCCCGATTATTCGCAAAGCTCGCTTAAACCGTATTGGCTTGTGGATAAGGAATTGATTGAATTGCCGCTGACTTCGGTCTTTGCTGGCACGTTAAACTTTTACGGTAAAAGCATTTTTGGCAAGATGTTTACCTCTGACACATCCCGATCTTTGTTAGCACGAACCCAGTTGCTCGAACGCGTTGCATTAACGCCAGAGGGCATTCCGGTCGATAAAGCCATCGAAGCGATTGAAGTAGCGTTGGAACTCAATGTTCCAGTGTTGAATTTTTCGTTCCATTCACCTTCATTGCAGCCGGGGCATACGCCGTACGTTCGCACAGAAGCGGATTTGGCGAGTTTCTATGATTGGTGGAAACAGGTCTTCACCCATCTTGAAAAGCGCGGCGTTACCGCGACAACGGCAAAGAAAATTGCGAAAGCGACATTCTGATCGAATTGGCACTTGCCATAATGCCAATGCTTCCGCTATCGGCGCGGCGTGGCCGGGGAAATCGGTTTGGGCCTGTAGCTCAGTTGGTTAGAGCTGGCCGCTCATAACGGCTAGGTCGGGGGTTCGAGTCCCTCCGGGCCCACCAGCCTTCACAATGGCTTCGGCTGGTTATCCAGCGGAGTTTTGTAAAGGGAATGCCTATGAAGCCTTGGCTTAGTAGGACCAAAGAGTTATATAGCTCCATGTCGGGGAGTGGCGCAGCCTGGTAGCGCATCTGGTTTGGGACCAGAGGGTCGCAAGTTCGAATCTTGTCTCCCCGACCATTATTTACCCAACAGCTTGAACTACGGATTGGCGCCTAATTGCCGTCGTCGCGCTTCAGTCCTTCGATTTCTTCGCGCGATTCTTGTTCCACCAATCGTGTGGCGGCTTCGGCGGCTTCTTCGATGTTGCGCTGACTTTCTTTAACATCCGAAGACTGAGCCGCATTTTGTGCCTTGGCGTTTTGAAGTTCACCTTGCTTGGTATCGGCGCTGTTGTCGCATCCAGACAGCAGCAAAAGCAACGATAGGGCGATGAACTTTTCGGTCATGGTTTGCCTTCCAATGCCAGTTCGCCCTCATAATTGGCGACCAGGTTCAAAACGGTCGTCCATGCTACGACATTTTGGCGCAATTGTTCAGGATCGATTTTATCGAGCGTATCATCCGGCGTATGGTGCAAATCAAAGTAACGCGTACCATCTTGTTTCAGATCGATAACACCCAAATTTTGGGCCTTTATGATCGCTTCGACGTCTGCTCCGCCATCGGCCACCGCTTTTCCGCGTGCGATGCCCAGCGGAGCCAATGCGGCAGCGATGGAATCGGCCAATGGCTTTGCGCTTTCTGGCAGTTTGAAATCGACTTGCCAGACGCGGTCAGCGCCGAAATCGGATTCCATGGCGAGGGCATGCGGTTCAACCTTATGCGCCTCTCCATAAGCCTTGCCGCCCCAGATGCCGACTTCCTCTGCCCCGGCCCAAAGCAGGCGGATCGTGCGTTTGGGTGCAGGCCGCTTTCTAAGGTAGCTGGCGGCAGCGGTGATGATCCCGCAGCCTGCGGCATCGTCTATTGCACCCGTTCCAAGATCCCAACTGTCAAGATGGCAGGCGATTACGATAGCGGGCAATGCGGTATTGGTGCCCGGAACTTCCGCGATCACATTGCCAGATTTTTGGGGGCCGAGGTTTTGCGGCGTTAATGTCAGCCGTATTTTGACGGCCGTTGGCGTGTATCCCAAATCGGTTACACTGCCCGGTACGGGCATCGACCAGCCACGTTTCACTATTCGAACCAGATTATCCGCATCGGGATTGGAAATCGCACCAGACGGAATGGGCGTAACGCCGGCGTCGAAATTGGTATTGCCGGTGTGCGGATTGCGGTGGCTGTCTGTGCCGATGGAACGAATGATGATCGCAACGGCCCCTGCCTTTGCCGCGATATTGGGGCCCGTAAAACGCGCACGGCCAAAATAGCCATAGCTAGAACCATCCTGCGTCCTTTTCATTTGATGGTCTACAAACGCGATTTTGCCTTTCAGACTTCCGGGCTTGGCAGCTGTCAGGGCTTCAAATGTGGGGAAGTAAACGATCTCGCCTTCTAAAGGATTTGCCCCCGTGGATCCTGAATTGCCCAGTGCCGTTATCGCCATTGGCATAGGGAATGGGCTTAACACTTCCATCTTTTCCGTACCGCGTACCCATGTGGGCATCATGAAATTTTCTTCGCGAACATTGGCAAAGCCAAGCGATTTGAGCTTTGCCAATGCCCAAACCCGCGCGCGCGCCTCTGCGCTGGTTCCTCCCTGACGCGGGCCAACCTCGGTTGTTAGGCCTTCGGTTATCTCAAAAGCCAATGTATCGGTTTGTGCCAATTGCGGCGCGGAAGGCGGGGGAGGGGGCGGAATGGCACCAGCTTGTTGAGACAGGCTAAGAGTAATGATGGAGGCGGTGAGCAGGTGATTTAAGGTTTTCATGAGGCAGGGCTTAACGCGGCACATTAGAAAAGCCAATCTCCCTGCTTGCGGCATAACGCGCGCTTGGCTAGGGACCGTGTCAAATCCTGCACTACTGATCGAAAGTGACCCAAGATGGCCGCCCAATATAGTTATGTCATGAAGGGGATGACGAAAACCTTCCCCGGCGCGCAGAAACCCGTGCTTAGCAACATCAATCTGCAATTTTACCCCGATGCTAAAATTGGCATCGTCGGGCCAAACGGCACGGGTAAATCTACGCTGATGAAAATCATGGCGGGGATCGACACCGAATTTACCGGCGAAGCATGGCCCGGCGAATATATTACCGTCGGCTATCTGGCGCAGGAGCCTCAGCTCGACGAAACCAAGACGGTTAAAGAAAACGTCATGGATGGCGTGCGCGAAGTTGCCGATCTGGTTGAGCGTTTCAACGAAATCACGATGATTATGGGTGATCCACCGGAAGACGTCGATTTCGACGCGCTGATGGAGGAAATGGGCACGCTTCAGGAAAAGATCGATGCTGTCGATGGCTGGACGCTGGATAATCAGTTGGAAATCGCCATGGACGCGTTGCGGTGCCCGCCGGGTGACTGGCCGGTTTCCAATCTGTCGGGTGGTGAAAAACGCCGCATTGCCTTAACTCGGCTGCTGCTGGAAAAGCCCGACATACTGCTGCTCGATGAACCGACCAACCATTTGGATGCGGAAAGTGTCGCTTGGCTGGAAAAACATCTGGTGGATTACAAGGGCAACGTCATCCTTGTGACCCACGATCGCTATTTCCTCGACAACGTTGTCAGTTGGATACTCGAACTCGATCGGGGCCGCTATTTTGTCTATGAAGGCAATTATTCGACCTATCTGGAAAAGAAAGGCAAGCGTCTGGAACAAGAGGCGCGCGAAGACAGCGGGCGTCAGAAAGCGATCAAGGACGAGCTGGAGTGGATCCGTCAAAGCCCGAAGGCGCGGCAGACCAAATCAAAGGCACGTATCAAATCGTTCGACCAATTGGTTGAGGCGCAGGAAAACCGCACACCCGGCAAGGCGCAGATCGTCATTCAAGTGCCTGAACGTCTTGGCAGCAAGGTAATTGAGGTCAACAATGTGTCAAAGGCCTATGGCGACAAATTGCTGTTCGAAAACCTGTCGTTCAGCATTCCGCCCGGCGGCATCGTAGGCGTGATCGGCCCCAATGGTGCGGGTAAATCCACGCTGTTCCGTCTGATTACCGGACAAGAAACGCCCGATAGCGGACAGGTTGAAATCGGCGATACCGTGCGTTTGGGCTTTGTTGATCAAAGCCGCGACGATCTGGATCCTGCGAAAAACGTCTGGGAAGAAATTTCGGGCGGTGCTGACTTTATGAAGGTCGGTAAACACGAAACCCCGACACGGGCTTATGTGGGCGCGTTCAATTTCAAAGGCGTCGATCAACAGAAAAAGGTCGGGTTGCTTTCGGGTGGTGAACGCAACCGCGTGCATATGGCGAAAATGCTGAAAGAAGGCGGCAATGTTCTGCTGCTCGATGAACCGACCAACGATCTGGACACTGAAACTTTGTCCGCGCTTGAAGAAGCATTGGAAAGTTTTGCTGGTTGCGCCGTGGTTATCAGCCATGACCGCTTCTTCCTTGACCGTTTGGCAACACACATCTTGGCGTTCGAAGGCGACAGCCATGTTGAATGGTTCGAAGGCAATTTCGACGCCTATGAAGAAGACAAAATTCGTCGTCTGGGTGACGAAGCGACCCGGCCGCATCGGACGAGTTACAAAAAAATGACTCGCTGATGCGCATCGGGGCGATCCTGATGATCGCGGCGGCGGCTGCGATTGGCATCGCCATCGCGGGGCCAATGCAGGCGTCGAGCTGGAAAAATGTCGAAATCGGCGAAAGTTGCCGACGATGATCTTTCGCGGCACACAAGCGAGCGGGATTATTTGGCTGGCATAACCGTTCAAGAGCTTCGTTTTTCGGAACGCGGGTTTGATTGGCATTTGTTGCAGTTCAAAAGCACGACTGCGCCCGAAGGTCCGCTGTGGATTGTGCCGCATGATGATGAAAACGCCGCTTTCGAAGCTATGATCGCGGCCATCAAACGGCATGGCGGCATGGGGATTGCGATAAACAGCGGGGCCGGCAGCGCACGCTATCAAATCGGTGGTGGTCAATGCGGTGATCGCGCGCAATTCGTCACGCGGTGCGATCCCAATCGGAATTTCTCAAAAGATACGCCCCTTTATACGCAGGCGATCATGGATGCTTGGCAATCCGGGCAACCGATTATCGCCTTGCACACCAATATGCCCGGTTTCGGCCAAGGTCGCGGTGAAATCACGATTTTGGATAGGAACGCGGCGGCAAAGGGAATTAAACAGCCGCGCGCCGATGGCTTTTTGGGCAATGGATAGTGTGGCCGCACTTAACGACCCCGATAGCTATGCCATTTTACCCTATCGCCGTGGGGCAGGGATTTCTCCTAATGCCAAGGCGTGCCGAAAGGCGTTGAATTCCGCTGGCATCCATGTTTGGCACGAGAAAGTGGGAACGAGCGACGGTTCGCTATCCAATTATATTGCCTTGCACCGTCCCGAAATCGACTATGTAAATGCTGAAGCGAAACGGGAGAACGATATTGCCATCGCCGCCCGGGTACATATTATGATGGTTGACGCATTTTTGGTGCATTGTCGGGCTCAATAAAGCCGAAAGCACCAGCGGTCAGCGCGCTACATCAGTGAGCCGTCGAAAACCAGACCAACAGAAAGGCCGGACCGATCAGTTGCCGCCAAAGCGTGCAGGTCGACATAGCATTCAAAGCCACATTCATTGCCCGATGTCGACAAGATCGCGGTGACGAAATAGCTGTCAGATGCAGCCCTGCACCCCTGTTGGGCAGCGGCTCTTTGCAGTTTTTGCTGGAACATCGCTGGCTTGGCCTTTGCCACAGGCTTGGTCGCGGACACCACCGCATTGGCCTTGGCAGGCGTATCACAGCGATAGAAAATCCAGGGCGAACCGCGATCAATCCGGGCGTCTAACCAGCCATTATTGGTCCGCTCCGTCAGCCATTCGGCCAACGGTGTGCGAGCGTGGCCGTTATTGCCGTCTTCATCGACAATACCTTCGACTGGGATTCCGGCACTATTGATTCCGCTGTACCGGATGATCCGCTCTTGCCCGCTGGCGAGCGTCAACACGCGGCGCTGGTGAACGGATTTGATCGTAATCACGCCTTTGCGTGCCTGGCTATCTTGCGCGCAACCCGTGGCTTTCAATCCGGCAAAGAACAGATCCGTGTCGTTGATGTGGTTATTGGGTGCAGGCTTTACGCTGTAATATCGATCCAACATGGTTTTGGCGGCCTGTTGATCGGGGCATAACACCGTCGAATATGTTTCTGGAATATCGACATGATCAGGAAGTGGCTGTGGCGCAGCGCCTGCGGCGAGTAAAGCGGCCCAAAACAATCCTGTGCTCATCGTCCTGCTCCTTAATCGATGATTTGGAAACGATCCTTGTCTTCGTCCAAAATGTGCAGTGCACCATCGGAAATGGCGAACAGGGCACCGTGTAATTTCAAGATACCGCTGCGTTCTTTGTCACGGATGCAAGGGAAACTGCGCAAATTGGCAAGGCTAACCTTGACTGCTTCCTGCTCCATGGCCCGCTCCGCTGCCTCACTTTCGGTGCCATGGACGCGGGCAACGCGTTCTTGGGCATCATCAAGCAAGCTGATCCAGTTTGCGATAAAGCCGCCTTCGCCGTGCGGCATGCCTTTCATCGCCTTGGTAAGCGCCGCGTTACACCCGCCGCACTGGCCATGGCCCATGACGACAATTTCCTCGACCTGCAAAAACTGGACGGCGAATTCCAACGCGGCCGAAACGCCATGTCGCCCCGGCGTTGTTTCAAACGGCGGGACCAATGCCGCGACGTTGCGCACGACAAACACTTCGCCCGGGCGCGTATCGAAAATCTGAGTAGGATCAACGCGGCTGTCGGAACAGGCGATAATCATCACCCTGGGTTTTTGGCCTTCGCCAAGCTTTTCCCAACGATCACGTTCGGCATTCCATTCATGGGCACGGAAGCGCCGGTATCCATCCAGCATGTCGGTAAATAGCGTCATGGCGCAGGCTATGGACGAGCAAATTGGGGGTGGCAAGACTGCATCTAAACGCCTATCTGGCGGCGATGAACACGCCCGTCCCCCTGTCACGCGAACCGCGCGAACGCAAACCTGACTGGATTCGCGTAAAAGCGCCGACCAGTGCCGGATTTAACGAAACCCGCAAATTGATGCGCGATCTGAAGCTGAACACTGTGTGTGAAGAGGCCGCCTGCCCCAATATTGGCGAATGCTGGACTAAGAAGCACGCGACCGTGATGATATTGGGCGATGTGTGCACCCGCGCCTGTGCCTTTTGTAACGTCAAAACCGGGATGCCCCGTGCGATTGATCCGCTCGAGCCTGAACATGTCGCCATTGCCGCTGCAAAAATGGGGCTGGAACATATTGTCATCACCTCGGTCGACCGGGACGACCTGCCCGATGGCGGGGCCAGCCAGTTCGTTAAAGTGATTCAGGCGCTGCGCCGGAACACGCCGCAAACGACGATCGAGATTCTAACTCCTGATTTCCGCAACAAAGCGGAAAGTGCTGTCGAAGCCATCATCGAAGCGCGGCCCGATGTGTATAATCACAATCTGGAAACGGTACCGCGGCTTTACCCCACCATCCGCCCCGGTGCGCGTTATTATGCGTCACTGCGATTGCTGGAAAGTGTGAAGCGGCACGACCCGTCGATCTTCACCAAATCTGGGGTCATGCTGGGGTTGGGTGAGCAGCGGATGGAAGTGCATCAGGTTATGGATGATATGCGCAGTGCCGATATCGATTTTCTAACGATGGGCCAATATCTGCAACCCACGCCCAAGCACACAAAGGTGATGGAGTTTGTTAACCCGCAAGCGTTTGACGCCTATGCCGCAATTGCGCGCGCCAAGGGTTTTCTTCTGGTTGCAGCCACGCCGCTTACGCGGTCAAGCTATCATGCAGGAGATGATTTCGCCAAAATGAAGGCAGCGCGTGAGGCGCAATTGGCCAAGGCTGGCTGAGAAACGGCGACAGGACTATGCCGCATCATCATGAAATCAAACAACTGCCATACAGTGCAGAGCAAATGTACGCCTTGGTAACGGATGTACGCCGTTATCCCGAATTTCTGCCTTGGGTATCGGGTGTCCGGGTGCGTTCAGACAGCGAAACGGAAATGCTTGCCGATATGATCGTGGGTTTCAAAACGTTGCGGGAAACCTTTAGTTCGCGGGTGATAAAACAGCCATACTACTTCGGTGACCGTTGATTACCTTGACGGGCCGATGCGCCATTTGCACAATCAATGGTTGTTTGAAAACAGAGAGGGCGGCGGCTGCACAATTGAATTTACCGTCGATTTTTCGTTCCACAACCGGATATTCGAAGCACTGGCCGGGGCCTATTTCGGTACTGCTATCGGAAAAATGACCGACGCCTTTGTGCGCCGCGCCGACCAACTTTACGGGGCAGTTGGCAAAAGCAGCTGAAGCGCATGCAGCGTGGCAGCGGCGCGTATGTCTGCGCGGCTTTTGTTTTCGCCGAATTGTACTTTATCGGCGATGACATCTTCGGGGTCTTTGCCACGTTCGGCCAAGGCGAATACGACCGTGCCCACTGGCTTCATCGCCGTTCCACCATCTGGCCCGGCGATTTCGCTTATGGCGACGGCCACATCTGCCGTACTGCACTTTAATGCGCCTTGCGCCATCGACCATGCCACGGCAACGGAAACCGCGCCAAATGTGTCGATCAAGTCTTCACCAACCTTCAACGTTTTCATCTTGGCTTCGTTGGAATAGGTTACAAAACCGGATTGCACCACAGCACTGCTGCCCGGAACTTCGGTCAATGCCGCTGCAACCAGCCCGCCGGTGCAGCTTTCTGCGGTGGCAATTGTTCGGCCAATGGCGCGGTTTTGCTCGATAACTTCGCGGGCAAGGTCGGCAATGGCTTTGGGAAGAACATTTTTCATCACATATTTCCTGCAACGCGTTTTAAGGTAACACTGGCTTGCGCCGCAATGCCTTCACCCCGTCCGGTAAAGCCGAGCTGTTCAGTGGTGGTGGCTTTTATCGAAACATCATCAATGACCAAGCCCAGAATTTCCGCCACTTTTTGCCGCATCGAAAACCGGTGCGGCCCAATTTTGGGCTTTTCGCAGATAATCGTGACGTCAATGTTACCAATCGCATAGCCGCGCTCTGCCGCCAATTTTGCTGCATGCACCAAAAACTGATCGGATGATGCGCCTGCCCATTGGGGATCGCTCGGTGGAAAATGATCGCCAATGTCGCCCAAAGCGGCAGCGCCTAATATGGCATCGGTTAATGCATGCAGTGCGACATCGGCATCGCTATGGCCGTCAAGCCCTTGATCGTGATCAATTTTAACGCCGCATAGCCACAATTCCCTGTCCGAAACGAGGCGATGAACGTCAAATCCAGTTCCGGTGCGGAAAGTCGGCATTGATGCATCTTGCGCCAATGCAGTATCAAAGTCACTGGCAAAGGTTATTTTAGCAAGCCTTTCGTCGCCAGAAACGATGGCAACCGCATAACCCGCAGCACGCGCCATATGCGCATCGTCAGTGGCGACCTGCTCAAGACGGCCATGCGGCGTGGGCGTGAACGATCGCATCAAAGTGGAATGCTTGCGGTGTTTGTATCACGCCAAAGTCCCGCTCGATCCACTTTTGCGTCAATAATGGCGCCATCGCCACTTGCCGCCAATGTATCCACCACCGGAAGGGCAGGGACCGCCGCAGGGTATTCCTTTAGGGCTTTGATCAAGGCGTCGATAACAGCGTCAGACAGGAAAGGGCGTGCGGCATCGTGGATCAAAACCTGATTATAGCCGCCGATTTTGGTAAGGGCATCTAAGGCATTTTGCACGCTGTCGCGTCGTTCCGCACCGCCGATGATATAGCCATCCACATTAAGACCCGACAGATGGGAACGCGCGACCGGTTCTTGTCCTTCTCCGACTACAACATAAACCGCATCAATAGCGGCATGCGCGACAAAACGTTCGACGCTATGACGCAGCATGGGCTTTCCAGCCACCAACCGAAATTGTTTGGGAACGTCGCCGCCGCCGATACGCAAGCCTTGCCCCGCTGCGACGATGATGGCTGCTGTGGTCAGCGCGTTTGTCATACGCGGCCCCTAAACGCGCAACACTTGCACGCCAAGCGGTTTATCGCTATCCGCCTGCCTAATTTTTAGGCAGTTTGGCATCCGTGCTAGGCCGATATATTTGAGTATATGAAGATGACTTTGAAACCGATCAACATAGGGCCAATTGAAATCGCCTGTCCGGTGGTGTTGGCACCGATGACGGGCGTAACCGACATGCCGTTCCGCACCGTCGTGCGCCGATATGGCTCTGGCTTGAACGTGACAGAAATGATCGCCAGCCAAGCGATGATCCGCGAGACACGCCAGTCTTTGCAAAAAGCGGCATGGCATCCGCTTGAAGAACCAGTTTCGATGCAATTGGCCGGCTGTACGCCAAAAGAAATGGCGGAGGCTGCGAAACTGAATGCAGATCGCGGCGCGGCGATAATCGACATCAACATGGGGTGTCCGGTCAAAAAAGTTGTTAATGGTGACGCTGGTTCTGCACTGATGCGCGATTTGCCACTGGCCGCAAGCTTGATCGAAGCGACGGTAAAGGCTGTTTCCGTCCCGGTTACCGTCAAAATGCGCATGGGTTGGGATCATGGAAGCCTGAACGCGCCAGAACTCGCCCGCATCGCGCAGGATTTGGGCGCAAAGCTGATTACTGTTCACGGTCGCACGCGGAACCAAATGTATAAAGGGTCTGCCGATTGGGCGTTTGTGCGCAAGGTGAAAGACGCGGTGTCGATCCCCGTGATTGTCAACGGCGATATTTGCACAATCGAAGATGCGTGCTACCGCCTTGGCGCAAAGTGGTGCCGATGGCGTGATGGTTGGTCGCGGAGCTTATGGTAAGCCATGGCTGCTGGGGCAGATTATGCATTGGTTCCAATCCGGAATAAGCTTGCCGGATCCCGGAATTGACGAACAGCACGCGCTGATTATCGAACATTATCTCGCAATGCTGGATCATTATGGCGAAGATGTCGGCGCACGCTGCGCGCGAAAACATTTGGGGTGGTACGTTCGCGGGTTGCCGGGATCAGCCGAGTTTCGCAATGCTGTGAACCGCATAGACGATCCGAAAGAGGTGGTCGATGCCCTTAACCGCTTTTACGAACCCTATCTGCAACGCGCAGCGGCATAACCACATGACGACAATCAACGTTCCGGCAGAAGGTCAGATCCTTTCAGCCATTCCGTTGCCTATGATTGTGGTGGATGTCGATGGAACGATCAGCTTTGCCAACGATGCAGCCGAGGCATTTTTTGGACGCAGCCGCAAACGGTTGTTGGAAACTGCAGCCTTCACGGTTCTTCAATTTCGCAGTGATCGGTTGAATGCGGCGATAAAGGCGAATGAAAGTGATTTGTCGGCGCAAAATATGGAGCTGATTATTCCGGCAGGGCAGGCGCATTTTGTCGACCTGACCATCACTACGCTCTCGCCATCGGGAAACAGACTGTTCCTTTTGGTTCCTCGCCCCAACGAACGCGACCAATTGAGCGAGCGCAGTGATGATGGCCAACAACAGGCCATCGGCGCTTCGGCTATTTTAGGCCATGAAATCAAAAACCCGTTGGCCGGTATAAAAGGCGCGGCGCAGCTGCTGTCGAAACGCGTAAAGCCAACTGACACGGCGATGACCGATTTAATCGTTAATGAAGTAGGCCGGATTACGCGTTTGCTGGATCAAATGCAAAATCTGGGCCGGTCCAGTTCGGGCGAATTGGGCGCTAGCAACATTCATGAGTTAATCGAGCGGGCGATCCGATCTATCCGGGCGGCCAATGCCGTTATGCCCTCCATTTCGATCAATTACGATCCATCGTTGCCCGATGTATGGATCGATGCTGACGCCATGGTGCAGATATTGATCAATCTCATCCAAAACGCGATCGATGCCTTGAAAGAAACGGATTTTCCAGAAGTGGGCATCAGCACCCGCTTTGTCATGGGCGGCGCATTGCGAGAGGCAGAGGAAAAGGGCAGCCACATCCGCGCGATCCGCTTGCCGGTTGAAGTGTGCATCAGCGATAACGGCCCTGGCATCGCTGCACATATTGAAAAGGAACTGTTTTCACCCTTTGTTACCACAAAGCGCGATGGGCAGGGGCTTGGTTTGGCCATCGTCCGGAAACTGATGACACAAATGAACAGCCGCATTGCTGTCGAGCGCGATCAGGCTGCCCAACGCACACTGTTCCAACTCTATCTGCCTGTCGCTGGTAAGGACAACCTAATATGAGCAACCCGCGTGTTCTGATCGTTGAGGACGACATTTCAATCGGTACGGTGGTTCGCGCCGCGTTGGAGTCTGAAGGGATAACGGTCGATATATGTGAATCGACGAAGGAGCGCGATGCAGCCCTGTCTGGTGACCGTTTCGATCTCATGCTGACCGATGTGTTTCTGAAGGATCAAGATGGCATAGCCTCGCTTGGCCCGATCATCGAGCAATGGCCAGATATGCCCGTGATTATCATGTCGGCGCAAAACACACTGGATACTGCCGTTCGCGCCAGTGAAATCGACGCTTTCGAATATTTTCCAAAGCCGTTCGATCTTGATGAGCTGGTGCTGGCGGTAAAGCAGGGAATTGATCGCAATCGTGGCGGAGAAAGCCCGCGCGGCGAAATCATGCTTGAGGCCAATATGCCGATGGTCGGACGCAGCCTTGCCATGCAGGATGTGTATCGCATGGTCGCGCGGCTGCTGCGCAATGATTTGACAGCTCTGATTTTGGGCGAATCCGGAACCGGAAAGGAATTGGTCGCAGAGGCCATTCACAATCTGGGTCATCGTAAAACCGGCCCATTCGTTGCCGTAAACATGGCCGCTATTCCCGCCGAGTTGATCGAGGCCGAATTGTTCGGCCACGAAAAAGGCGCGTTTACAGGTGCAGTAGGGCAGGCGATTGGGCGCTTTGAACAAGCCCAGGGTGGCACGTTGTTTCTCGATGAAATCGGCGACATGCCCAACCATGCCCAAACCCGATTGCTGCGGGCGTTGCAAAGTGGCACGATCAGCCGCATTGGCGGCAAAGCCAATATCCGGTTGGATGTGCGCATTATCGCGGCCACCAACCAAGACCTGCCGGCATTGATAGCCGAAGGAAAATTTCGCGAGGACCTGTATTACCGGTTGAATGTCGTTCCGGTCCATTTGCCCCCGCTTCGGGCTCGTCCCGAAGACATTGGACTGCTGGTCCGGCATTTTCTGCAACTGGCGATCAAGGAAGGATTGCCCTCCAAATCCATAGACGATGATGCCCTAAGCGTTATGGCGTCGATGGCGTGGAAGGGGAATGTGCGCGAACTCAAAAACTTTGTTTATCGTCTGGTCCTGACGGCACGCGAAGATCGAATTTCCGAAATCGACGGTTTCATCGATAGCCAATCCAGCGGATTTCGAAATGATCGGCACGGGTGAAGGATGCAGTTTCGAAGCTGCGGTGATGCATTTCATGCAAGAACAAAAACAACGCGGCGTCGGTCGAGATCGTATCTATGCTCGTGCCCTTGCGGCATTTGAAAAGCCGCTGTTGCAATCGGTGATGAATTTGGCGCGCGGAAACCAGTTGCAGGCGGCGGCATTGCTTGGCATCAATCGCAACACACTTCGCAAAAAACTTTCGGATTATGCCATTGGTTCGGTGCGCGGTGGCGATACCAGACGATAGGATTGTCTGAAAGCTGGCTGCGAACAATGTGACGTCAGTTAGTGCTTTCCAAGACACGCTGCCCATGCCAATAGTTGCCAAATGGCAACAGTCGTAATCGCAGATGACATAAGACCTCCGCGGAGTAAATTCCGCCGGTTTGTGTCGTCTTGGCTGGACTGGCTCGGGCAATCCAATCTGGTTTGGCCAATCGAAGTTGGCAGTGCCTGCATCCTGTTTTTGATGGCGATTTTGACGGCGTATATTTTGTCGTCCCTGACACCGCAATCCGAGCCTTTGTCTCCTCCCGCCGCCGCAGCTTTATTGATTGGTAACTTGCTTCCTGCCGCGACCTTGATGATGATGTTTGGTCGCCGGCTCGCAATCCGCCGTGCTGGAGCGTTCAGCCCGGAAAGTTCGGGATCTTTGCACGTCCGTTTGGTCGTTCTCTTCTCGCTTCTGTCTGCTGTGCCCGCGCTGTTCCTTGCGATTTTCGCCTCGGTATTGTTTCAAAGCGGTGTCCAGTTCTGGTTCTCCAATTCGGCGCGTGGAATGCTGGAAAATGCAGGCGAATTGGCCAAGGGCTATTATGAAGAAAAGCTGCGCGATGTGGGTGATGAAACAGTCACGATGGCAGGCGATCTGCGTTACGCGTTGGCGCGAACTAGGGTTGATGACCCAGCATTTCTAAACAGTTATTATGACCAGGTCTTTCGCAGAAAACTAAGCGAATCGGCAATCGTCACCGTTGGTGATGACGGCGTGCAACGCACTGATGCCGTGGTTTCACCCGATGACAAAAAACGGGAAAACTGGATTTCAAAGGAAGACATTAAGAAATTGTCGACCGACAATACGATGATCGTTTCGGCAAAACCCAATCGTATCGAGGCTTTTGTACCTTTGTTTGAAAATCAGCGGACCTATCTTTACGCAAGCCGGGCAGGGACGGTGCCATCGTTCATGCTGGGGGAACGCGCGGATGCAGTATTGGCTGATTATCGTGCTATGGTGGAGCGTTCGCGCAATTTGCAGATGCAGTTTAATGCACTGCTGTACATCATTTCGCTCGTCATCATGGGGATCGCAGTATGGGTTGCGCTTTTGGTGGCGGATCGCCTCGTCAAACCTGTCAACAGTCTGGTGAAAGCAGCGCAACGGATTGCAGAGGGAGATTTGTCGGCACGGGTAGAAGATACGCCACCACGCAAGGATGAGGTGGGTTTTCTGTCACAATCCTTTAACCGGATGACCGAACGTCTGCAAAGCCAGACGCAGGCGTTGTTGGCCACAAACCGCCAGTTGGATGATCGAAGGGCGTTTATCGAAGCCGTGCTGGAATCGGTGTCAGCGGCCATCGTCAACATTGATGGCGAGGGCAGCGTGCGGCTTGCCAATGTGACTGCCGAAAGCCTGTTATCTCCCGATGGCGAAACGATATTGGGCCGTCGCCTCGCCGACTTGGCACCCTATTTCACTGATTTAATTGCAGAAGGCAAAACTCATGCCATCGTCCAATTGGGCGACGGTACGGAACAGCAAACTCTGGCGGTGAAGATCGCTTATCGCGAAAGCGGGCATGTGGTGACGTTCGAAGATATTAGCCAGCAATTGGCCGATCAACGGAGCGCCGCTTGGTCCGATGTCGCGCGTCGGATCGCCCACGAGATTAAAAATCCGCTGACCCCCATTCAATTGGCCGCCGAAAGGCTTCAACGCCGATTTGGCAAACAGGTGGTGGATAGCCCGGAAGTGTTTAGCCAATTAACGGCGACCATAATCCGGCAAGTTGGCGATTTGCGGAACATTGTCGATGAGTTTTCGTCCTTTGCCCGCATGCCCAAACCGGTGTTTCGCGACGAGGACTTGGGCGATATTGTGGGGCATGCGGTGTTTTTGTTCGAAGTTGCGCATCCCGAAATTACGTTTGAATTCAGCCCTCCGCCTTCGCCTATGTCGCTGCTGTGCGACCGGCGTCAAGTTGGCCAGGCCGTGACCAATATTCTCAAAAATGCCGTTGAGGCTGTGCTCGAACGTTTGAAAAAAGACGAGGACAACGGGCAACGCGGCCATATCGCCGCAGAAATTTTCCGGGATACAGAACGAACAAAATTGGCTTTTTCTGACAATGGTTCAGGTTTGCCAAAGGACCGCGATCGCATTGTTGAACCTTATGTTACCACGCGAACGACTGGTTCTGGGCTGGGATTGGCGATCGTCAAAAAGATCGCCGAAGAGCACGGTGCTGAGGTTCAACTGGAAGATAATCCAGGCGGTGGAGCTAAGGTTATATTGTGTTTCTACCATGATCGCGCGGTCATCCCAACCGCTTTTAATGCAACAGAACATTGAATAATACATTTAAAGCATTGAATTTTTTGAGGTTTAGATAAGTATTATGGCACTCGACATCCTGATAGTAGATGACGAAGAAGACATTCGCGATCTAGTCGCGGGCGTATTGTCCGATGATGGTTACGAAACCCGGACCGCTGCCACCGCCGAGGCGGCGCTTGCTGCTTATGATGAACGGCGTCCTTCGCTTATCCTGCTCGACGTATGGCTCCGTGGGTCGTCTATGGATGGGCTCGAATTGCTGAAAGTAATCAAACAGCGGGACATTCACATGCCCGTTATCGTGTTCTCTGGACACGGCAATATAGACACTGCAGTTGCTGCTATTTCTCACGGCGCCGTCGATTTTATCGAAAAGCCTTTTGAAGCGGAAAAATTACTGCACCTTGTCGCAAGAGGAACCGAAACTGAGCGACTTCGGGCGGAGAATGCTTCGCTTCGAGCATTGGTCGGACAAGCGGAAGAACTCAACGGGACCTCGGCCGCCATAAATGCCGTTCGCGCTACCTTAAAAAAAGTAGCGGGGACGGGCAGTCGTGTCCTGATTACCGGCCCCGCAGGCGTGGGCAAAGAAGTCGCGGCTCGGCTGCTGCATAGTTGGAGCGGGCGGGCCGATTCCGCGTTTATATCGGTTAGTGCTGCCCGTTTATCACCCGATCGTTTCGAAGAAGAATTGTTTGGTGTCGAAGACGAGGGCAGGCTGGTGCATGCCGGAATGCTCGAACGGGCGCATGGCGGCACCTTATTCCTCGACGAAGTGGCAGATATGCCGTGGACAACACAGGGCAAAATTCTGCGGGTTTTAACAGAACAAAGTTTTGCAAGGGTAGGGGGTAATCGCCCTGTTCGGGTAGACGTTCGTATCGTTTCGGCGTCGGCTCGCGATCTTGCCATCGAAATCAGTGCCGGTCGATTTAGAGAAGACTTGTTTTATCGGCTGAATGTGGTTCCGGTTGCCATTCCACCATTGGAGGAACGGCGTGAAGATATTCCGGTGCTGACTCAGCATTATGTCGCCAGATTTGCCGCTGAGCACAGAATTTCGTCTCCCGACCTTGCCGAGGAGACATTGGCTGCGTTGCAAGCGGCTGAATGGCCAGGGAATGTGAGGCAATTGCGCAATATTATCGAACGGACCATTATTCTTGCCCCAACCGATCGCCTCTCGATTATTGACGTCGATATGCTGCCGGCCGACGTCACATCTGCAACGACCGGTTCGAGTGGAGGAATCAGTTCACTGATGGCGTCGCCGTTGCGCGAGGCGCGCGAAGCATTCGAACGGGAGTATTTGCAGGTGCAGATCAGACGCTTTTCAGGAAATATCTCTAAAACGGCCTCATTTGTTGGCATGGAACGATCCGCTTTGCATAGAAAACTGAAATTGCTGGGAATCTCTGTCCGAAAATCTGGTGGCGGTGCCGACGATTTGGAATAACCATTTAAAGAAAGCCTCGATTATTTTCCCGTTTTCTGACTTCGCCTGTAGCCTAAATGATGATATACAAGATGTTACGGTCACGGCCCAGCGTGTGACCGGATTGGCTCTCCCAGCTGCAAAAAGATAATAGGAAAAACATAATGACTGAGAAAAATAACGGACTTCAGGATCTGTTTTTGAACAGCCTGCGCAAAAGCAAAACTCCGGTAACGATGTTTTTGGTGAAGGGCGTCAAGCTCCAAGGTGTGGTCACCTGGTTCGATAATTTCTCGGTCCTGCTCAGGCGCGATGGCCAATCCCAACTTGTGTATAAGCACAGCATTTCTACAATCATGCCCTCGCAATCTCCCGATCCAGCAGTGTTTTTGGATTTGATGACAAACGCGACCCAGCGCCACAAATTGTTGCAGGACGTCTTCCTGTTTGCAATGTGCGACAAGAAAGAGCCGGTCACAACATTCCTGGTGAATGGTGTTATGTTGCAAGGTGTTATCGGCGCATACGACCTGTTTTCGCTGCTTTTAGGACGCGATAACACGATGCAATTGGTATACAAACATGCCGTGTCGACAATTCAGCCCGCGCATCCCGTGAACTTATCCGAATATAACAAAGAAGCGGATGGGGAGGGCGATTGAGCCTTTTTGAACGTGGCGGGCGAGATGAATTTTCTCGCGGTGCTCGCACCCTGATCATTTGCCCCGATTTACCGGGCTATAAAATCGTCGATCCCGAACATAGGCAAGGCGAAGCCGTGGGATTGGCACGCGCCATCGGACTAAACGTTTGTGGCTGCAAATCCTATCGCGTCCGAACGCCGCGCGCCGCCACCTTGCTGGGCGGTGGACAGGTGGCGGAAATCGCTGAAATGGCAGACGCTGATGCAATCGAATTGATCATAGTCGACAGCAGCTTGACGGCCATTCAGCAACGCAATTTAGAAGAACGATTGAAATGCAAAATCATCGATCGAACCGGACTCATCCTGGAAATATTCGGAGAGCGTGCAGCGACTGCTGAAGGGCGCTTACAGGTTGAGTTGGCGCATTTGGATTATCAGGCCGGGCGGTTGGTGCGCAGTTGGACCCATCTGGAACGGCAGCGCGGTGGCTTTGGATTTTTGGGCGGTCCGGGTGAAACCCAGATTGAAGCGGATCGTCGGATGATCCGGGACAGAATGGGTCGCCTTCGTCGTGAATTGGAAAAGGTGCAACGAACGCGCGGTTTGCATCGGGCACGCCGCAAACGTGTGCCGTGGCCGATTATCGCGTTGGTCGGTTATACCAATGCGGGAAAATCTACGCTTTTCAATCGCATGACGCATGCAGAAGTCCTTGCTAAGGATATGCTGTTTGCGACTCTCGATCCAACCTTGCGCGAAATTTCTTTAGCTGGAGTTGAAAAAGCCATTTTGTCGGACACCGTTGGATTTGTTTCCGATTTGCCAACCCAATTGGTCGCCGCATTTCGCGCGACGCTGGAGGAAGTGGTGACGGCGGACATCATCGTCCATGTTCGTGACATCGTGCATCCATCAAGCGACAGCCAACGGGCAGACGTGCTTTCAATTTTGGCGGACCTTGGCATTGTCGCCGCAGATGGAGATCGCGATGGGCAAGGGGAGACTACCTATGTCGAAATCTGGAATAAGATAGACTTGGCATCCCCTGAAATACGGGACGAGATTGTTCTGCGTGCGCAAGCCGCCAAGGAAAAACCGTTGCTCCTATCAGCCGAAACAGGTGAGGGCCTCGACGCATTTACCCAATGGCTGTCCAACACCATAAACGCCGCTAATCTCGTTCGAGAAATTTCTGTAGCATCCGATGATGGCGCAGGCTTGGCCTGGTTGCACGCAAATGGAATTGTGCAAAGGATACGCGATGAAGAAACCTCAACCCATTTGAGTGTTTCGCTTAGTTCTGAAAATTGGGGAAGGTTCGAAAAGCAGTTTTCGTTTCAACTTTTATCGTGAGAAGAACGCTCCTGAACCTTGATTTTGTTCCACAAAACTTCTTTTTCATCGAGCGATAGTTTTTCGAATTCAATACCGGCATCGGTCTCCATCGCGCGGAAACGACGTTCGAATTTGGCGTTTGCTTTTTTCAGCGCGGTTTCAGCATCCATGTCCATATGGCGACACAGGTTGACCATTACGAACAGCAGGTCGCCCATTTCCTCTTCGCGTTCTTCGGCATTTTCAGCCTCAACCAATTCCTGCATTTCTTCAGCAACCTTGGCCAGAACGCCTTTGGTATCGGGCCAATCAAAGCCAGTTCGTGCAGCGCGTTTTTGCAGTTTCTGAGCGCGCAAAAGCGCAGGAAAACCAACGGCAATATCCGCAAGAACACTTTTATCGTCCATTTTTCCCGCTCGTTCCCGGGCTTTTATATCCTCCCATTGGACCGATACTTCATCTGTCGTCTCGACATTTTCCTCTAAAAATACATGTGGGTGGCGACGGCGCATTTTTGTACATATGTTGTCGATGACGTCATGGATATTAAACGCACCGCATTCCTCCGCCATGCGGCTGTGAAATGCCACTTGAAGCAGGAGGTCGCCCAATTCTTCTTTCAAAGCGGGCATATCATTGCGGTCGATTGCATCCGCGACTTCATAGGCTTCTTCGATGGTATAAGGCGCGATTGATTTGAAGTTCTGTTCAAGATCCCACGGACAACCGGTCACCGGTGTCCGCAACGTGGCCATGATGTCGATTAATTTTTGAATGGTGAATTCCTATTTCGTAAACGTCGAATTTCTGGATTAACGCACATGGCAATGGTCGTCTAAACCAGAATGGGGGCCCAAAATTTGCTTGAAGCCAATTAGTCTGATAATATATATTATGTTAAGTTAAAATACTGTTTGCGGACGAACCTGTTTCACGGAACCAATGTCATTACGTCACCGCTGACGTTCCAGCTTTCAAATGAATCCAGAAAATTCATGCCTACAACATTGGTATCGCCAAAATTTTCAGCAACCACCACGTCATGGCCATCAATGGCAAAATTACCGATTTGAAACGATTCCAATTCCACATATTTAGCTATGACAACGCCGTTCGCGGTATCCAATTCAACGGTACGCACGCTATCAACAAAATCAATTTTGGCTTCGCGTGCAGATGTTGCGTTGATAGCAGTCGTTGTTGCGCCGCTATCGACCATGAAATCTATGTCCTGACCGTTGACCTGCGCCCGAACCCAAAAATGACCGTCATCTTGACGTGTCAGCCTAATTTGGGTTGCTTCGCTTTGTTGGCGCGGCGCTCCTGTCAACTCACCCTTCACCCGTTCCCACATCATCGCCATTTCCGGACGAAAGCTAAACAGGATGAAGGCAACCGCGAAAATACCCAGCCAGGCGGCCGCCATTTTGGCGACACGTTGCAGCGGAAGCCTTTGTGCGATCAATGATGATAACACCAACATACAAGCCAATAAGGCGTAAATTAGATTGGGGGCTTGTTCGCTATCCATTGTTAATCCTGAAACTAAGGTCGTTCAGCCTTACTGAAAAGTCGATAGAAATTGTCGGTGGTCTGCTCGGCCAATGTCTCGACTGAAATGCCCCGCAATGCCGCAACATGCATTGCCGTGTCGAAAACAAACGCCGGTTCACAGGGTTTTCCACGATGCGGCACAGGAGCCAAAAATGGAGAATCGGTTTCTATCAACAATCGGTCCGCCGGAATAATTGCCGCAAATTCGCGCAATTCCAACGCGTTTTTGAAGGTAACAATCCCCGACAAGGAAATATACAGGCCCAGATCAAGCGCGGACTTGCCAAATTGCGCGCTGGCGGTGAAGCAATGGATTACGCCGGGAAAGGCCCCCTTCCCCATTTCTCCACCGAGCATATTGATCGTATCGTCTTCCGCCTCGCGGGTATGGACGATTAAAGGTAGGCCTGTTTCGCGTGCAGCCGCAATGTGGCTCGCGAAACTGTCGCGCTGTCGCGCTCGATCACTATGGTCATAATAATAATCGAGGCCCGTTTCACCTATCCCGATGACGCGAGGATGCGCTGATTTGGTTACGAGCTTTGCCGTATCCATGTGGACATGTTGGTCGGCTTCGTGGGGATGGATGCCGATGGTGGCCCAAACGTCCGGTTCGTTTTCAGCCACGCCGATGACGGCATCCCATTCACTTTCGCGTGTTGAGATATTCAGCATTGCGCCGACGCCGCGCGCTCTAGCCCGTGTCAAAACACCGGGTTGATCCTCAACAATTCCCTTATAATTCAAATGACAATGGGAATCGACGACAAACATCAGGCGACATCTTCCGCAACCAGTTCGAGGCGGGGAAACAGGCCTTGTGGTTGATCAAGGCGAAACCCACTTTCCGCAAGAGGCGAATACCAATGGTTGCCGATCGCATGCAAGGTGCGCAGTTCAGGCGCGATTCCCATACGATCCAGCAAAAGCGCCGCACTGCCCGGAATTACCGGTGAAATGGCGACAGTAAGTTGGGCGATGCAAATAAAAAGTGTCGCCAATACGGTTTCCATCCGCGCCGGATCGGACTTCTTCAAACCCCATGGTGCCTGCGCATCGATATAGGCATTGCAGGCAAAGACAGCGCCGAGCCAGGCTTCGGTCGCTTGCGTCAATGACAGTTCAGAAAAAGCAGCGGGCATGGCTTGGCGAATAGCGGCATCGACAGTTTCAAACAGCGCAGCATCATCGGCATGATGATCGGTTATCGCAGGCAGATAGCCGTCACAATTTTTGAAAATCTGGCTCAACGTTCGTTGCGCCAAATTGCCGAAGCTATTCGCTAATTCAGCATTGCACCGCGAAACAATGGCTTCTGGTGAATAGCTACCATCCTGTCCGAAGCTGACTTCGCGCAAAAAGAAATAGCGTAATTGATCCACCCCAAAGCGATCTGCAAGATCAATAGGATCGACAACATTGCCGAGCGATTTTGACATTTTTTCACCACCGCGCGCCAGCAAAAAGCCGTGACCGAATACCTGCTGGGGCAGTTTCAATCCCGCCGAGAGCAAAAAGGCAGGCCAATATACCGCATGAAAACGAACGATATCCTTTCCAATGATATGGACATTCGCAGGCCAAAACTGCGCAAATTCACCATCGGTGTCGGGATAGCCTATGCCAGAAAGATAGGTTGTTAGCGCATCAACCCACACATACATCACATGACCGGGAGATCCCGGCACCGGCACTCCCCAATCAAAACTGGTTCTGGAAATACTCAGATCTTTCAGACCGCCTTCGACAAAGCGGATCACCTCGTTGCGTCGGCTTTCGGGGCGAATGAAATCAGGATTGCTCCGGTACAGTTCCAGCAAACGCTCTTGATAATGGGACAGCCGGAAAAACCAGCTTTCCTCTTTGGTCCATTCCACCGGAGTGCCTTGCGGTGAGAGCTTTGCCCCGCCCTCCCCTTCAATCAGCTCTTCTTCGCCATAATAGGCTTCGTCGCGAACAGAATACCATCCTTCGTAACGATCCAGATATAGATCGCCATTGGCCTCCATCGCTTTCCATAATGCAACGCTTGCAGCATGATGGGCAGGGTCGCTGGTCCGCATGAATTTATCATGCGAGATATTCAGTTTTGCACACATCGCTTTGAAATAAGACGACATTTCATCAGCGAACTCAAGTGTTTCACGCCCCGCGCCTCCGGGCTGTTTGCGCCATTTTCAATCCGTGTTCGTCGGTTCCGGTTATAAAGCGAACATCGCGCCCCATCAGCCGCTGAAAACGCGCAATCGCATCGGTCGCAACGGCTTCATAAGCATGGCCGATATGCGGACGGCCATTGGGATAAGCGATTGCCGTGGTAATATAGAAAGGGTCTGTCATAATTCTTCTAACAAGGGGCTATTCGGCGCTGTGCTTATGCGCTTGGAGCGATGCCAGCAAGCTTCCCATTTCGAAAACACACGCTTGTTTATCGAGTGACAACCCCAATGCGCGAATACCAAGCGTTTCGGCGGCTTGATAAGCCTCAATCGCTGGTGACGCTGTTTGCGCAGAGAGGGCACGGGCATGCGTCGCAATTCGCCTTGGTACGCGGCGCATAAATGCCTCATATCGTTGCTGAGCGGATTTCAAGGACAACTCTTCAACCAGTTGGTGACGGATCGCGTTCGATGGATCACCCGTTCCGATCAACGCATCCATTTGCTTTTCCAGATTGGCAATGTCCAAACCCAGAAACTGCTCTGCTTGCCCCGGCGATCCGTTGCTCACGCCAATAACAGCGTCGATTTCCGACACAGAAATGCTTTGGTCGTTTTGAACCAAGGCGCGCCGCAATTCGGCATCATTTAACGGATCAAACCGCAATATCTGGCAACGAGACCGGATTGTTGGCAGCAATCGCTCGCTTGCATGGCTGATGAGAAAGAAAAATGTTCCCGGTGGCGGCTCTTCCAGTGATTTGAGCAACGCGTTTGCGCTTGATCGCTCCAGATCATCGGCGGCATCGATGATGATAATACGGCGCTCACCCATTGAAGGTCGCATATTGAGCTTTTGCTGGAGTTCGCGGATTTGATCGACAGAAATGCTGCGTTTTCGTTCGGCATCGCGATCGGGTGGATCGCCTTCCTTTGGCGGTTCTTTCGGTAGCCGTTCCACGACCAAAATATCGGGATAATTGCCCTGCGTTATTAGGTGTTGATGCCGGTTTTCGGGGTCGACAACCCAAGCGGCCGCCTTGCTGGCAAACAGCGCCTTCCCCACCCCGCGTGGACCGGTGAAAATCCAGCCATGGTGCAATTTACCGCTGTTCAATGCGCCTTGGAACTGCGCAATCTGACGATCATGGCCAACCAATGCCAAAGTCATGATGGAAGCAAATCGGCAATTTCCGCTAATAGCCGGGCAGTCACCGCTTCTTTGGCGCCGCTTGCGTCGATCAGCCGAACTCGCTCAGGCTCCGCTTTCGATATTGCAGAAAAAGCTTCACGTACTTTTTGATGGAATTCAGCTTTTCGGCCCCCGATGCGGTCTGCGTCTGCACCATCTCGTAATTCAGCACGATGCGCAGAAACATCAGGCTGCAGATCGAGGATTAAGGTTCGGTCTGGCAGAAAGCCGCCACTTCCAATAGCATGCAACCCCATAATTTGCGCATCGCCAATGCCAGAACTCGCGCCTTGATAGGCCCGACTGCTGTCAAGATAGCGGTCTGAAATCACCCATTTCCCCTGCGCCAGCGCCGGACGGATTAACCGCGCGACATGATCACTGCGGGCAGCGGCAAACAACATGGCTTCGGCCGCGGGTTCCCACCGATCCGAACTGCCGCTCAATAATAATTTACGGATGGCTTCTGCGCCGTCGGTTCCACCGGGTTCCCGAGTGACAAGAACGTCAATGCCTTTACGCCGAATGGCATCTGCAAGGGCGCTGATCTGGGTGGATTTTCCAACCCCCTCACCGCCTTCAATCGACAGAAATTTGCCTTGTGCCATTATTGCCCCACAACCGATTTCATTCCAGACCAAGCCCGGCCCCAAAAGCCAGCCTTCGGCACATCCATAGCAGCTGCCAATGGCATAATCTGTTTTTCGCCCGCAGGAAGGGTAACTACAAGCTGTGCGATTTCATCCCCTTTTTTGATGGGAGCCCGCACTGGACCGTTATATTTTACAGAAAGTTTAAATGCTCCCATCTTCTTACCCTTTGGAAGCGTTGCCGCAAGATCGTGCGGAGCGACGACATCCACATAATTATTCGCAGCCAGTTGCACGGGAACCTTAGCGACAAAAGCATTGCGACGGATCAATGGTTTGTTTGCCCAAGCATCGAAACCCCATTGTGCCAATGCCCGCGCTTCTTGCAAACGTGCCTCCATCGAAGGCAACCCTGCAACCACCAAAATTAAACGGCGGCCGCCGCGTTCGACAGTGCCGACAAGGCAATAGCCAGCTTCATCGCTATGCCCGGTTTTCATGCCGTCTGCCCCTGCAACTGCCCCCAATAACGGGTTGCGATTGGCCTGGGTGACATTGCCCCAACGAAAGGATTCCCTGCTGAAATAAGCGCGGAATGACGCTGGATGCGCTTCGATGATATGCCGCGCCAATACCGACAAATCGCGTGCGGTTGAAAATGTCTTTCCGCCATCGGGCCAACCATTTGCGGTTGCAAAATGGCTGTTAGGCATGTGCAGTCGTTTCGCAGCAACATTCATCGCATTGGTAAACTTTGCCTCGCTACCGTGCATACCTTCGGCCAGAACCACCGAAGCATCGTTACCCGACAGTGTCAGAATACCGTATAATAAATTCTGCGCGCTCACGCGTTCGCCGGATCGCAAAAACATTGTGGAACCCTGATTATTCCATTGGGCCCAGGCTTTGGGTGATACGGTAAATACAGTCTTAGGTTTCAGCTTGTTCCGCTCAAAAGCTTCAAACGCCACTTCGGCGGTCATCATTTTTGCCATCGACGCCGTTGGAATTTTACGCATCGAATCACGATCGTGCAGGACAGCGCCCGATTGCAAATCAACTAGATAAGCAACGGGAGCGTTTCCGCCATATTTGGGCAGTTCTGCATTCGCAGAAACGGCGATCAGAGATAAGAATGGAGCGTATAACCAGCGCATGCTGGCCTGTTAGCGTCAAGCGACGGGGTAGCACCAGCCCCTGTGCTCTATTGTTCTGTGCCCTATTCTTCAAAAATGCGCGCTTGAGGATAGCCTTTGCCTTTTGCGGTTGCGAGCGCCTTGTCAGCTTCGGCCTGCGTTGCATAAGGGCCAAAGCGGACACGAAATACGGAGCCATCGGCGCTGGGGAATACCAATGCCCCCAAACGCCGTGCCGCGTCTTCAGCTCTGTTGCGCGACGAATAAGCGGCAACCTGCACCACCCAGCCCTGAGCGGCTTTTGGCTGCGGGACAGCGCGCGCAGGAGCAGGCGTAGCGGTGGAGCCCCCCGCATTTTCACGGACGAAACGGCCGTCACCGTTTGACGTTAATGGTGGTTTCTCCAAGACCGGACGGGTGTTTTCAGCGGGTCTTGGCACCAAGACTTGTTTTACAGCCGCTTGCGGCTTGGGCATCTGACCCAATTTGTCGCGCAGAATTCTCAGAAGCGATTCAGGTGTTGCGATACGCGAGGCCGCCGATTGTCCGGACCGAAGTACAGCACGTTCATGCTGAGGCGGGTTTACTTTACGCACCCGAACACCAGCGACGCCTTGTCCAGAAATGCCCAATTCCCGAGCTGCACCGGCAGAAAGGTCAATCAATCGATCATTCGCAAATGGCCCACGATCGTTGATCCGCACCAAAATTGTACGCCCTGTATCCAAAGCCGTAACCTCAACATATGAGGGCATTGGCAGCGTTTTATGGGCAGCACTGATACCCGTTGCGACGAACATTTCCCCGTTGGCGGTCGGATTACCGGCTAACTCGTCGCCATACCAGCTGGCGTATCCCACTTCGTCATAATTGGCGACGTCTTCGGGTTTATAGCTTTTGTTACCGACGGTGAATGGCGCACCGATCTTTACTGGAAAATCTGAAACGCCAGATGTTTGCTCCGATATGGGAGGAAGCGAGCCTGCCGTTTTTGGCTCCATATTGCCGGAACCTCCACAGGACGACAGAAGCAAAGCAACAAACGCTGTCGCAATTTTACCGGTATATTTCATCAGCGAGCAATCCCACGGAAAGAGCATAAAAATTGGAACAATTATAATCTAATATCGCGCGATAGTTGCTTCCAAGTAAATAAGCCGTTCGACCTTGGCCATCGGGTTCCAACAAAGTCGCCATCATGGCATCGTCGGGCCAAGTACCATTTTGCGGAACAAGCCCCATTGCGCGCCATTCAGAGATGCGCAGCCACCGACTATGGCGGGCAAAAACACGCGGACAACGCGGCGCAACCACTGGACTGCGCAATGCAATTCTGTTCAGTGTAGCCGGGGTATTCACCGCAAAGCCCCATGGCTCATTGCGTCGCCAGCCTGCGTTGGACAGATAATTGGCAATCGACGACATTGCATCGGCTTCGCTCTTCCAAATGTCTGCATAGCCATCGCCATCGCCGTCACGGGCAAGGCGCAAATAGACCGACGGCAAAAATTGCGGCTTACCCAAGGCGCCTGCCCAACTTCCCGTGATGGCATAAGATGGCACGCCGCGATCAATCATTTTCATAACGGCAATTAATTCGCCTTCAAACAAGGGACGACGGCGGCCTTCAAAGGCAAGCGAGGCAAGCGCGTCAGGCGCGTGATAATTTCCGGTAACCGTGCCATAATTGGTTTCATGGCCATAAATCGCGAGCATGACCTGTTCGGGAACCCCCGTTTGTGCCTCAACGCGCTGAAGCAATGGGCGCAGTTCGGTATATTTAATGCGGCCACGCCCGATCCGCGCTGCATCGACATGTTTGCGGCGATACGGTTCAAAATCAGGGACAGGCGCATCCGCATTGCCTTCGGGCTGCGCTCGATCAAGCTGAACAACGCGGGGCAAATAGACCAGCGACGGGATAACTCTGTCCACCGTCGCCCGCGAAACACCCTCAGATTCAGCCCTTATGCGAACGGTTTGCAGATATTCCGCAAATCCTGCAGGCTGCCCCGAAACCGATTGTGCGGTAACGGACGAACTCGGGCTTGATACCACCAACATAAATGACAGAGCAACGCCCGTCAAACTGGCCAATCGCCCGCGCATTCCCACAAACTGTTCCTTTCAAAAGCTTTTAAGGGCCTTTACCATGGGGCTTCCCACTAGGCGATAGCAATTCATCAGCCCAATCGCGCCAATCGCACTCCACGCCGCAAAACGGCAAATGACTTGCAACCCGATCAACCTCGCGTTAAGCGCGGCGCCGAAACCAAGGACAGGTGGCCGAGTGGTTTAAGGCAACGGTCTTGAAAACCGTCGTGGGTGGAAGCTCACCGTGGGTTCGAATCCCACCCTGTCCGCCAAAATTCGCTCCTAACTCAATAACCACTATCTAGCGGCAGCCTTGGCTTTCATCGCTTCGACAGCGGCAATATGTTCTGGGCTGCGAACGCTCAATGATTCATACGCAATGCCGGCATCCATGACGGCTGCAGCAAGGCGTTTGAGTTCAAGATTGGTAAGAATTTTTGTCGCCTTTAAGGCCATGGGCGAAGTGGCGAGCAGTTTGTCGCAATATGCGTCTACAGCAGCATCCAACTGATCGAGTGGAAGCGCATGGTTTACCAAGCCGATCTCGGCAGCTTTCACGGCGCTCAACAATTCGGCGGAGAACAGATATTCTTTTGCCCGTCCCATTCCAATGCGTTGCGCCCAAATTACAGCTGCGCCATCACCGGCGACCAAACCGATCGCGACATGGGGATCGCCAATCTTTGCGGTTTCTGATGCAAAAATGACGTCGCATAGCAACGCAAGCGTGGCACCCAGCCCTATCGCATGGCCATTCATCCTGCAGATTACGGGCTTATCGATGTCCAACATGGTAAAAACAATGCGTTTGGCAACACGGGCTTCATGTTCGAACAAGGCCGGTTCTGCGGCACTACGTGCGATGTGCTCAATATCACCCCCAGCGGAAAAGGCCCTGCCGGCGCCGGTGATTTGTACAACGTCCGAGCCGCTGTCGCATTGGGCAAACCATAAAGCTTCGGCCAGATCGTCGTGCAGTTCCAGATTAACGGCATTCATGCGGTCAGGTCGATTAAGCGTGATTACCAGCAACCGCCCGCGCCGTTCCATCAGAATTGTACTGAGCCTCGGAAGTGGCGTTTCGCTGGTCATTAAACTTATCCCGCTCTCTTTGCAGTTGGTACCAAGCTTCGATATTCCCAACAAAAAAGCGTTGCAGCAAAAAACTACAACGCTGTTTCGTTTATCACCGCGACGCTATATTATCATGTGCCAGTTTTCATTTTTCTGGCTGCATCTTGGCACCCGATTCAACATTATCGCCAAAAGCACTGGTGATGGAATCGACAATAGCCTGCGTTTCCTCATCGGCAAATTGACCAGCTTCTGCGGATTTCGAGCCAAAACTCAATTCTGATTTATAAATCAATTCGCGATATTTGGTTCTCTGTTCGGTACAGGCCCCCGCAATGGTTTCGCTAAATTGTGACGCTGATGCTTTATCGGTTACAGCGGTATTGTGCACCTCGACGAGGCAATTGTTGAACGCTTTACGTGCCATATCAATCGGATCGGCCTTTGCCGGCGCCATGCTCAGCGCCATGGCCATTATTATGTTCATCATCATTTTCGTTGCTCCCCTAATTTTGCAAACGAACGGAATATGTCATTTTATCACAACAGGACATGCGTGGGAATGATACTGTTCAAGGATGAATTGCCTCTGAATTTCGCCGCTTAACGCACCTGTTTACCACCCTTTACAACCGCGTCGACTTTTTCAAGTTCGCGCACATTGGCCAAAGGGTCGCCATCGACGGCGATGATGTCTGCATAGCGCCCGACAGCAATGGCCCCTACGTCCTTTTCACGACCCAAGGCCAAGGCACCATTGCGAGTAGCGGCTGTAATCGCCTCCAAAGGAGTCATGCCATATTCAACCATATAGCGAAATTGTCCGGCGGCGGTTCCGTGCGGCATGATTCCGGCGTCGGAGGAGAAAATCATCCGCACACCAGCTTTGTGGGCTTTACGAAAATTGTCACGTTGGATTTGCGCTATCTCCCGATCTTTACGCAGATTATCCTCAAGCACGCCATTTTTAGCGCCTTCCGATTGCGTGTAATCAGTGTTGAAAATGTCCATGCCAAAAAAGGTGCCTTTAGCCGCAGCCAGTTTAATCCCTTCATCATCGGCTAGGCTGGCATGTTCAATGGTGTCGATCCCGGCCTTCACCGCAGCTTTGATACCTTCAGCGCCATGTGCATGAGCGGCAACCTTCAGGCCCCATTGATGGGCTTCGTCGGCAATTGCGCGCAAGTGTTCTTCGGAAAGCTGTTGTTGGCCCGGCTCGGTATTGCGCGAGAACACGCCGCCTGTCGCACAAACCTTGATGACTTCCGCACCATATTTACGCTGACGACGCACCTGATAGCGAAGCTCATCGGGATTATCGCCGATACCCTCTTCTTTGCCCTGTCGTTCCAGACTGGGCGGCAAAAACGTAGAATCGCAATGTCCTCCGGTAGCGCCCAAGGCGTAGCCAGCGGGCACGATGCGGGGACCAACAGCATAGCCATTGTCGATTGCCTGTTTCAATCCAACATCATTGCGATTGTCGGAGCCGACGTTGCGTACAGTCGTAAAACCTGCATTGAGCATGTCACGGGCATTGCCTACCGCTGACATCGCCCAAAAACTGTCGGTAAATTCCATCCCTCGATAGCCACCAATATCGGCGGGACTATCCAGATGGACGTGCATATCGATCAATCCGGGCAACAGTGTTTTTCCAGCCAAGTTTATATGGGTGACGTCAGCGCCCCAGCGGACCACGCGCGCATCGGCGATGCTGGTAATGCGCCCATCAGCGCCGACGAAAATGGCGGGATGTTCGACCGTTTTACCGGTCAGAACATCAATCATTTTATCGGCGGTGATTACGGTGTTTTGCGCACGAGCGGGGTTTGAAGCAACGGATGACGCCGCCAGCGCCAAAAAACCCATTATCCAATGATTATTACCCATATTCGCACTGAATTGCATGTTTTCAAATCCTATAACGATGACCGTCTATTCTGATGGTAAGCCGCTCGATAAGTGGATAGCAGAATCGTAACTTTACGGGCCCGCCAAAATCTCCATTTTGCTTTAAGGCACGAATGTCATGTCGCAGCGGCTTTGGATGTTTTACGGTTACGCAAATATCCAAGCCCCAAGGGAATGAAGCCTAGCGCCAATCCACCAACACCGACCAACATCGTCAATTGGTCAAATTCCAGCGCGCCATACACGCCAATGAAAATCATAAACGCCGTGGCTAAGCCCGGCCATATGACATGCGTCAGCGCACCTTTCGGATCGCTTTTCAACATGCCCCGATAATACCAGACGCTCGCAAGTCCAGCGAGACTCATATAAAAGCAAATTTGCAATCCAATGGCCAAAATCGAACTTTCCAGAATTTTGCTGACCGATGGCAGATAAGAAGACATGAACAATAGCGCCAAACCCATCGCCCAAATACCAACAGTGGCAAACCATGGCGTCTGCCATTCGGGATGAATTTTAGCCCAATTGGGGTGCAACATATTGGCGCGCGACATTGAAAACATGCTGCGGGTAAAGCACAAAATCTGCGTTTCAATCGTTCCAATCGTGCTCAGGATCGTCGACAATACGGCGAGATAACCCCAAGGATGCGGGAACAGTTTTTCCGCAATCGCATAAAGCACATTAGTGTTCGCCGCCTCAATTTCTGCATCGGTCAGCACGATCAATACAACGATCAGCATGATGATGAAAAACAGGATCAGATTGACCATCGCCCAAAAGGCACCGCGCCCCGCAGGCTGCGGTTTACCATCAACGGTTTCCTCACCCAAATTCATGGTGACGTCCCAGCCCCAATAGAAAAACACCGCGATCAGCGCGCCAGTTGCAAAGGTGGCGGGGGTGAAGGAAAAGGGAGAGAACCAATCCCAACTAGGAATATGCGCCGGTTTTCCGCCATATTCGACAAAGGCAGCAATGATCAGCGCAAAGATTATCACCGTTTCAATGATGGTGAAGGTGACCTGCGCATAGCTGGCATGCTTGATACCTTTCATCACCACAGCAGTAATCAGGGTCAGCCAGACCGCAGCGGTAAACGTAACCCAGCCCGTGCTTTCCACCTGATCTGGGGCAAAGATCAACAATGTCGATGTCGCCGCGGGGATCGTAGCCGAAACCATGAACACCACCGATGCAACAATCAGCCCCCAGCCTGCAAAAAATCCCCAGGTCGGACCGAATACGTGGCGCACCCAAGCAAAACTCGCGCCTGCATCGGGGGCCATTTTATTCAAATTGACGAAAGCCAGCATCATGCCGAACATGATCAATCCGCAAAACAAGATACTGCCGACAGAGAGTACGCCGACGGCCGCAACTATTGCCGCTGTCGTCACCGCGATACTGTAAGCCGGTGCGGTGCCCGCAATTCCCATGATGGCTGATTCAACGACGCCAATCGCGCCCTTTGCGAGTCCTGTATCTTCCGACATTGTGCACCCCTATACTGCCCGAGTCGGCAGCTTGGGCTTCACAAAGAAAGATGCAAGCGCAAAGATTTCTAGCGTTAAGCTAGTTTACCATTGGCCGAACGATCAAATGTGCAGGGCCTTACCATAGGCTCCCAACACGCTTTCGTGCATCATCTCGGACAAAGTGGGATGCGGGAATACGGTTTGCATGAAATCAGCCTCGACCAATTCGGCGGTCTTGCCGACAGTATAGCCTTGGATCAGTTCGGTCACCTCGGCGCCCACCATATGCGCGCCGAGTAACTCGCCGGTCGTTGCATCGAACACAGTCTTGATGAAGCCTTCTGCCTCGCCCAGAGCAATCGCTTTGCCATTGCCCATGAAAGGGAAGTTGCCGACTTTAACGTCGTACCCTGCATCTTTCGCCTTGGCCTCGGTTAGGCCAACACTGGCAATTTGCGGATGGCAGTAAGTGCAGCCCGGAATGTTGAGTGAGTTCATTGGGTGCGGATGGACATCTGTATTTCCCATCGCCTGAGCAATGGCCTCTGCCGCGATCACGCCTTCATGGCTCGCTTTGTGCGCCAGCCATGGTCCTTGGGTCACATCACCAATCGCCCAAACGCCAGGAACATTTGTACGGCAATATGAGTCTGTTTTTATGTGGAAACGCTCATCCGGTTCAACACCAATGGTTTCCAGTCCGATATTCTCGATATTGGGAACGATGCCGATCGCGGCGATGACATGGCTGTAGTGGTCTTCTGCAATTGCGCCCGCCTTGTCCTTGATCGCAACCTTTACGCCATCTGCGCCGGGATCAATTTCCTCAAGCCGTGCTGAAGTCAAAATTTTAATGCCCTGTTTTTTTAACGCTTTTTCGAGGAAAGCGGACACCTCGGCATCTTCTACCGGTACAATGCGATCCATCATTTCGATCACGGTCACATCGCATCCCAGATCATTGTAGAAACTGGCAAATTCGATGCCAATCGCGCCAGAACCGACAACGAGCAATTTTGTTGGCATTTCGGGTGGGACCATCGCGTGGCGATAGGTCCAGATCCGCTTACCGTCGGCTTTGCCAGTTTTTTTAGGCAATTCGCGCGCACGGGCACCCGTGGCGATGATAATGTGTTTGGCAGAAAGATCGATGGTATTGCCATCCTTTGTCACGGCAATTGACGAAGCGGATTTAAAAACGCCTTCGCCCATATGAACGTCGATCTTGTTCTTCTTCATCAAATGGCCAATGCCCTGATTAAGCTTTGACGCCACCCCGCGCGAACGTTTGACGATAGCGCCCAGATCGGCCTCAATCTTCTCTGCCTTCAACCCATAATCGCCCGCATGCTGCATATAATGCAGGATTTCGGCGGAACGCAGCAAAGCCTTGGTCGGTATGCAGCCCCAGTTGAGGCAAATTCCGCCCAAATTCTCGCGCTCCACAATAGCGGTTTTCAATCCCAATTGCGCTGCCCGAATGGCGGCAACATAACCACCGGGGCCGGAACCGAGAACGATGAGGTCATAAGCAGACATTACAGGCCTTTCTAAGTCCTCTCCCCTTGCGGGAGGGGGTTGGGAGTGGGGTCGACTTGCGTCTACAAGCCAATATTTCCAATGGTATCTAAGACGGTTTTCCCGACGCCATCAAAATTTTTCAAAACGTCCTTATTCCAAAACCGCAGCATTTGAAAACCCTGTGCCTTCAAATAGGCATCGCGGGCATGATCGTCTTTATTTTCGGCGTGCTGTGAACCATCAGTTTCGACAATCAGACGGTGTCTGTAACAAGTACCACAATTTGCGTTCAGCCTTGGTAGGATCGGCCCACATATAACGCGCGCGTTTGATAAGCCATTTCTGACTTTGTTTAATTTCCACAAGGCTCATTTCAAAACCAACTTAACTCCCTTACCCCATTTACGGAAGAGGGTTGGGGTGGTGTTGCGGTTTGTGACCGCGAGCCCGAATTTCCCTGAACCGCTAAAACCCGCGTGCGTTGCTAACCGCACCGCGCCCCCGCTACGGTGACGATAAAGTTTGTGCACTAAAGCAATCAATTCCAGATAATTTCTACGCGTTTCGATCTCGCAGTACCTTCGCCACCATCCGGCAAACAACGCAATTGAACGACGCTAGATAAAATTTCCTTCGGCACATATCCCTCGGCAGCGAGAAAATTTACTACCATTTTCAATCGATTATCGGCAAGCGAGCGATATTCCTTGCGGCTATCCGAAAATTGATCGGCAACATTGCTTGAATAAGACTTAAAGGTTACAATTTGTGGATTCTTATTGCGCAAGACAACTGACAAAACGTGGATTAGCTTTGCGGCATCCTCTCTTATTTCTGCCGAACCACGATCAAAAAAAACTGCTGTACAAGTTGAATTTTGACAGTCTTTTGAAATATAATCGTCAGGAATACACGGTTTTTGACCTAAAGGCATTCTATCTAATATATTGTTTGGTCCTGCACATGAGGTTCCGCAAAGAGCGACTACGATAATTTGCAGCCATCTAATCGAACGTATTTGTCCGACCAACATTTTGCTAAACCACCAACCCCAGCGGCTTCTCCACCAACGCCTTAAACGCCGCCATCAACTGCGCGCCATCCGCCCCGTCAATCGCTCGGTGGTCAAACGATCCGGTGCAACTCATCACCGTCGCCATACCCAGCGTACCATCGTCCATCACATAGGGGCGTTTCTCCCCTGCCCCCACGGCCATGATCATCGCTTGCGGCGGGTTGATCACGGCGGTGAAGTGTTTGATGCCCATCATCCCCATGTTGGAAATGCTCGCTGTGCCGCCCTGATATTCACTCGGCAGCAATTTGCCTTCCTTGGCGCGGCCCGCAAGGTCTTTGGCTTCGGTGGCGATGGTTGCCAGCGATTTGCCCGCTGCGTCGGTGACGATGGGCGTAATCAGCCCGCCGGGAATGCTGACAGCGACCGACACATCGGCGCGTTTATATGTCCGCAATACATCGCCTGCAAAGCTGACGTTACAAGCGGGGACCTTGATAAGCGCAAGGCCCAATGCCTTGATCAGCATATCGTTGACCGACAATTTTACCCCGCGATCCGCCAGTGTCTCGTTCAATTCACCGCGCAGTTTGAGCAACGCATCAAGGCGAATATCAACCGTGAGATAAATATGCGGCGCTTCCTGCATTGATTGCGTCAGGCGCTTTGCGATGGTTTTGCGCATACCCGAAAGTTTTGAATCCTCAAACGGGATGCCAAAATCGGGGATGGCGGTGGTGAGTGCGGTTGATGACGCAACAGCGGGTGCCGCCGGAACCGGAGACGCAACAATCGCAGGCACCGTGGTGGATTTGGGCGCAGCACCGGTCGGCGCACCTTCCAAATCGGCTTTCACAATCCGGCCACCGGGGCCAGAGCCGTTCAAGGCGGAAAGGTCGATCCCCTTTTCACCGGCGATCCGTTTGGCGAGCGGGCTAGCTTTTACGCGGTCGCTGGGCTGCAAGGTTTTCGCTTTATCTAAGACTAGCCCTGCTTCCGTCGAAGGGCTCTTCGTGGCTGGGCGTGCTTCGACAGGCTCAGCACTAACGGCTTTATTGGTTACAGTTTTAGGAATCTCTGCATTTGACACAACCTCATCATCCTCGCCCTGGATCAGCGCGATAACAGTTCCTACCTTCACGCCTTCGCTGCCCTCAGCAATCAGGATTTTCGAGACGATACCTTCGTCAATCGCCTCAAACTCCATCGTTGCCTTATCGGTTTCAATCTCGGCGAGCAGATCGCCAGAGGACACGCTGTCCCCCTCCTTTACCAACCAGCGGGCAAGAGTGCCCTCTTCCATGGTGGGGGAAAGTGCGGGCATTTTCAGCTCGATTGCCATTATGGTTCATCCTGCTCAGGTGGGCTTTATCTTGCCGCATAGGGGTTTGCTTTCCCAAGCGTCAAGCCCGCTTATGCTTGCGCTTCATAGGGAATTCGCGCAGACCATAAGAATTCGTACTCTTATACAGGGTACCTATGGGTTGGGGCTGATCAATGCGTACATATCTGGTGGTGATTGACGAAAGCGATGAAGCACGGCTTGCATTGCGCTTTGCCGCTAGGCGCGCGGCGAAGACAGGTGGGGCGTTGCATATATTGTCGCTGATCGCTCAGGCGGACTTTGTCGCCTGGGGCGGCGTACAGGCCACTATGGAGGCCGAAGCATATGATAAAGCCGAGGTTCTGGTTATGGAGGCCGCAGGCACCATTTTTGATGAATTGGGGTTGCAACCGTTGATCACCATCAAAAAAGGTGAAGGTGGCGACATTGTCCGCGAAATGCTGAATGAACACCCCGAAATTGCCGCTTTGGTGCTGGGGGCCGCTGCACAAGGCGCTCCGGGGCCTTTGGTTAGCCACTTTACCGGCAATGGCGCGGGCACACTGCCCTGTCCGGTAATGGTGATACCGGGATCATTGGGCGAAGATGCGCTGGATGAATTGAGTTAGAAGGAAGTTTGATTAATGACCGTAGCCCTGAGCCTGTCGAAGGGCGCTTAACGGGGCAGCGCCCTTCGACAGGCTCAGGGCTACGGATGATCGCCAGCGCAAGCCTTAGCGATTTCGCCCTTTATGTCGGATATTGCCGGGTCGGCCACGTTGCCCTGCTTTATATTTCCCGACCATTTTACCGCGCTTAAAATTACGCTCAGGTGCCTGCCCGTCGCTTTCAGGCAATTGGAACCGCAACGCACCCGAAACCGGATTGGCCTCCGCCAGCCTAAGCTTTAGCCGCATTCCGGGCCGATATTCTTCACCGCTATGTTCACCAATCAACGATTTGCGCGCTTCATCGTAATGAAAATGTTCGGCTCCCAAAGTTGAGACCGGAACTAAACCATCGCCGCCAATGGATTCAACTGTCGCGAAAAATCCGAAATTCTGAACACCTGTAATGCGCGCATCGACGATTTCGCCGACATGCGCAGACAAATAGGCCGCGACATAGCGATCGACGGTTTCGCGTTCCGCCTCCATCGCGCGGCGTTCGCACCGGCTGATGGCCTCAGCGGTTGTATCGAGCTTCTCGAAGTCTTTCGCGGACAGACCCGTGGTCGGTTTGATGCTATCATCCGCAGGGGCAGGCAATTCCAGGCCATAGGCACTGACCAGCGCCCGGTGAACGATCAAATCGGCGTAACGGCGAATGGGCGAAGTGAAATGTGCGTAGCTGCCCAGTGCTAGCCCGAAATGCCCGCCATTGACCGGCGTGTAAATGGCTTGCGATTGGCTGCGTAGCACCGCCTCCATAATCTGCGGGCGCAATTCTTCGTCGGTTACCTTGTCCAAAATGGCGTTGAAGGTCGCAGGTTTGATCACTTGGCCCAGTGCAAATTCAATTTCAAAAGTCTTGAGATAGTCTTTCAATCCCACCAGTTTCTCGCGTCCGGGCTGGTCATGAACGCGGTAAATTAGCGCAGATTTCTTTTCCTCTAACGCCTTTGCTGCGGCGACATTGGCGGCGATCATGAAATCTTCGACCACCTGATGTGCATCCAGATGTTCGCGCAAGGCAACGCCAGTGACGCGCCCGTCATCATCCAGCGTAATCCGTCGTTCGGGCATATCGAGTGCCAACGGATTGCGCGCATCACGCGCAGCCTTCAAAAGTTTCCAGCACGCCCATAATGGCTTTAGCGCACTTTCGGTCATGGGATGATCCAGAGTACCATCTATGGCCGCCTGCGCATCTGCATAGGGAATGTTCGCGGCAATCCGGGCCACCGCGCGGGTGAAACGCCATGACGTCACTTTGCCATTTTTGGCAATGTTCAAGTGACAGGCGAGAACTGCGCGGTCTTCGCCAGCCCGCAAAGAGCATTTGTCCGAAGACAGTGCGTGCGGCAACATAGGCACTACGCGGTCGGGGAAATAGACGCTATTACCGCGCTTCGCCGCTTCTCTGTCCAGCGCACTGCCGGGGCGGACATAATAAGAAACATCGGCTATGACGACGAGGGCATCGAAACCATTGCCATCGTCCTTTGGCGCGGCCCAGATCGCATCATCAAAATCGCGGGCATCGCGCGGATCGATGGCGATAATTGGCAAGTGACGAAGGTCTTCACGGTTTTCGGTCGAAACCGGTAGGTCATGGACCTTCGCAGCCTCTGCCTCGACCTCGGACGGCATTTCAAACGGAATACCATATTTGTGGATGGCAATCAGGCTAAATGCCTTCGGCGCGAACGGATCGCCCAGAACATTGGACACCTTCGCCTTTTGCTGCCCCGCCCTGCCCGACACTTCGGCCAGCACAAGATCGCCGGGCTTTGCGTCGCCCAATTCGGACAAAGCTGTATCGAACCGCGCGCGCTTATCGACCGATTTTAGCCAGAAACGGCCATTACCCGCATCTTCGACCACACCCATGATTTGCTCGCTGGTCTTGGCCAGCTTTTTCATCGGATGCGCGACCCAGCCCTGTCCTGCCTCTTCGGTGCGCGCCAAAATGCGGTCGCCTACGCCCAAAGCCCCGCGCTTGCCGCGTTCGATAACGCGCAATTTGGGCAATGGAATACCCTCTGCTTCCCAGCGTTCGGGAACAGCGATGGGTTGCTTGCCATCTACGTCGATGATTTTCAGCACGGTCACCTTGGGCACGCCGCCCATTTTGTTGAATGCGCGCCCGGGTGCCAGATCAACCAGCCCTTCATCGGTCATGTCGCGCAACAACGCCTTTAGTGCGATTTTCTCATTGCCACGAAGCCCAAACGCCCGCGCAATTTCACGCTTGCCAGCGGGCTCCATCGACCGCTCGATAAACTCGAGGATTTGTTTGCGGGTCGGCAGTCCGGGTATGTGCGGATGTGGCTTATGTGCCAAGTTAATATGTCCGCCCAATCAATATCCGCTCCACTGCCGCTTCGCCGGTGAAGAAGCATGATCCATCAACCGCAGCTGCTACGTTTGGCGTATTGCGGATGGTTAGCTTCAAGGCCTTTAACTGCTCGACAATTTTGTCGAGTGCCGCCCCGGTGGGCCGCGCCCATTGCACTTCGACCCAACCGGCGAACTTTGCCTCATCGCCTTTGAAATGTGCTGCGAGGTCGGTAACGTCACGAGCGATGTTACTATCGAGACGCGCCTTGGCCTCGTTGTGCAACGTCGTTTGGATCAGATCGAGCAAGCCAGAGACGCCTGCGGCAAATTCACCGCGCGGTGTAAACGCTGTGTCCAGTTTGCCGTCATCTTTATACAGCCGGTCGCGGCGAATAACGGCCACGTTGCCGCTGGCAACATCGCGCGGGCCGACCTCGACGATCACCGGTGCCCCCTTTTTGACCCAGTTCCAGCGTTTGGTCTGGGCCTTGGTGGCTTTGGTATCGAGCAGAACGCGAACGGGTTCGCCAAAGGCGTGTTGCGCGCCGATTTCTTTCGACAGTTCGCGGCAATAATCCAGCACCGCTTCGTCTTCAGCATTGTCGCGCAGCATGGGGACAATCACCACCTGCCAAGGCGCGATTTGTGGGGGGCAACGCAGGCCATCATCATCGCCATGCGTCATGATAACACCGCCGATCAGCCGCGTCGAAACGCCCCAACTGGTGGTGTGAGCGAATTGCTGTCCGCCGTCTTTATCCTGATATTTGATCCCCGCCGCCTCGGCAAAACCTGTTCCCAGATAATGCGAGGTGCCCGCCTGTAACGCTTTGCCATCTTGCATCATCGCTTCGATAGAGTAGGTCGCGACAGCCCCCGGGAAACGTTCATTTTCGGGCTTTTCACCAGCCACAACCGGCATCGCCAATGGACCTTCAGCAAAGGCGCGGTACATTTCGAGTGCGCGCATGGTTTCGCTCATCGCATCATCGCGGTCGACGTGCGCGGTATGGCCTTCTTGCCACAAAAACTCACTGGTGCGCAGGAACATACGGGTGCGCATTTCCCATCGAACGACATTGGCCCATTGATTGACCATCAACGGCAAATCACGCCAGCTTTGCACCCAACGTGACATAGCCGCGCCAATCACGGTTTCAGAAGTAGGGCGAACGACCAACGGTTCTTCCAATTTGGAATCCGGATCGGGGATCAGTTTGCCTTTACCATCGCCGACCAATCGGTGGTGCGTGACAACGGCCATTTCCTTGGCAAATCCCTCGACATGGTCCGCCTCTTTTTCAAAAAAGGACAATGGAATGAACAATGGGAAATAGCAGTTTTCAACGCCTGCCTTTTTAATCTCCGCATCCATCAATTTCTGGATGCGTTCCCACATGCCATAGCCCCATGGGCGGATGACCATGCAACCGCGAACGCCCGATTCCTCGGCGAGATCGGCTTCGGAAATGACCTCCTGATACCAGGCAGCGAAATTCTGTTGTCGAGTGGTGTTTAGCGCGTGTTTCATATGTTGGCGCTGGTAGCGGCTCAATCGCCTTGCGACAAGGGCAGCTTATTTTTCTGGGGGCGGAATATCTTCTTCCAGCTTTTCGACAGCAGCAGATTGGGCATCGCGCATTTTCTGGACTTCTTCGGCGGTTTTGAAATCAATCAATTCCACTTGAAACCCCAAATCAGAATTGGCGGGAATAGGATCATTGGCTTCGGCGCCATATCCCAGCGCAGCGGGAATGCAGAAACGATAAATCGCGCCTTTCTTCATTTGCGCAATGCCTTCTGAAAAACCCGGTACGACGCCGTTAAGCGCAAAAACAGCCTCGGCATTTTGATCGAAAACCAGGCCGTTTGAGCGCAAATACCCAACATAGCGGACAAGTACCAAATCGGAACCGGACGGCGATGCCCCTTCCCCTGCCCGCAAACTCTTGAGACCAAGGCCCGACGGCAGTGTCATGTCACACACCTGCTGTGCGGTAGCCACGATGGGGTATAGCGGCACTTGCAGGGGAACTTCAGCAGCCTGAAGCGGATGAGTAGCAATACAGGCCAAACCCGCCAACAAGGCGGTTGAAATCATCTTCATTTTAATAGGTCTCTTTTGTCTGATAATTTAAGCGGAGAATCCGGGAAGATTATCGATCAGCTCACTTTTTGGCCATTTTATCGATACGAGCCTGAAGCTCCGACATTTGCTTTTGCAGATCATCCATATCATCACCCTCAGGTTTTGCCGCTGTTTTTGTTGCCAAATTGGGCGCAAAGGCTTCTCTGGCCGCGCGCATCATGTCGATATTCTGCTTGGCAATGTGTCCAAACGGACCGGCAGTAAGTGCACCTTCAATAGCGTCGTGAAATTGCTTCTGGTTTTTCCGAAAGTTATCCATTGAACTTTCCAGAAACTGGGGAACCAGCCCTTGCATGGAATCGCCGTACAGGGATATGATCTGGCGCAAGAAATTGACCGGCAACATGCTTTTGCCACCATTTTCTTCTTCCATAATGATCTGCGTCAAAACACTGTGAGTGATATCTTCGCCTGTTTTAGCATCCAGAACCTGAAACTCGACATCGTTGCGGGTCAGTTCCGCCAGATAGTCGAGGGTGATGTATTTAGACGAGCGCGTATTATACAGCCGACGATTGGCGTATTTTTTGATGATGACAGGGTCATTTTCGTCCATTTTTCCGGCTCTACGCGCCATTACACTTTATCCTTTAAGCAGATCTCATTGTTCCTTAGCATTTAAGCATGCCGCACTGCAACAATCGCGACTCCAAACGCGGGACAACCTTTTAAAGTCGCCGTAAAACCATCAGCCAAGGCCGAAGCGGTGGTAAAAACATGTGTGTTAAAAAAAATTTCATGCCGGTAGAAAACTGCCTGCTAGCCGACGCATTGTAATTTTATTGCACGCGGCTTTTGCGTTGAAGTTTATAATTTCAACCCCAACCGTCGCTCCGAAGATATGTTTCATTTGCAACCATATTCAGCAAAAACAGACTCTGTGGCTGAAACGTCACAGAAAGAGAAAAAGGCGCTTTTTCGCCGGAGGCACCCCTTGTGCTAAATCTCTGGCTAGGCTTAATCCCAACCTTAATCCGTTATGAACACCAAAACTGGGGAGTTTTGCATGAAGAAGTCACGTTTAATGGTAACTGGGTCGATAATTGGTCTGGCCATGTTCACAGCCCTGCCCGCTTATGCGCAGGACGCTGGCAGCAGCGATGAGCAAGAAGCAGCCGACGATGAAGAAAAGGCCGAAGAGGGCGAAACTTCTGGAACAATTCTGGTCACTGGTTCGCGCATCTCTCGTCCCACGCTGACCTCATCGGTTCCTTTGACTTCTGTTACCGTCGAAGACATCACGTCAACTGGCGAAGTTTCGCTGGGCGATGCGTTGAACGACCTTCCTTCATTGCGATCGACCTTTAGTTCGGGCTCTACTTCGCGGAACATTTTCTCGACGACAGGCCTTAGCCTACTCGATTTGCGCGGCCTTGGTACTGATCGCACATTGGTATTGGTCAACGGTCGTCGTCACGTAACGTCGGTTCCGGGTGAAAACGCATTTGACGTGAACACTATTCCCATCGATCTGGTTGATCGCATCGACGTTGTAACCGGCGGCAACTCTGCCGTTTACGGTTCGGATGCTGTGGCTGGCGTCGTCAATTTTATTATGAAGCGCGATTATGATGGCATCGCCTTGCGCGGGCAGGCTGGCATTTCGTCGCGCGGTGATCGCGGCACCTCATTTCTTAGCCTGACAGCTGGTAAAAACTTCGGTGATGGACGCGGCAACATCGCGTTCTCGGGCGAATATACGCGTCAGAATCCATTGCTCACCATTCAGCGCGATGAATTGACCGGTGCACTTTCGGGCCGTTGTCAATATCAGTTGACCGATGTGGGCGGAGAGCCTGCTGCGGGCGATGGCATCTCTGACACGACGTTCCTATGCGGCATCCGTAACGCAGCGATTTCGGATGCTGGCACATTGGGTGCTTTAGATGCGGCAACCAACCCAACGCGCCGCTACCTTCGTTTCAACGAAGCTGGTCAAGTTGTTGTGGATACACCGACCCAGGCTTTTTCGCCTTTTGGTTCTGGCAATCAGCAAGGTGGCATGGGTTCAACGTTGTTCAATACTGGTGGTTTGCTAGCAGCGGTCGATCGTTATGCTTTCAACGTCTTGGCGCATTATGACGTTAGCGACGGTTTCCGTCCATTCCTCGAAGCTAAATATGTGCAAACAAATACCTCCGGTGAAGGTCAGCCAAGCTTCTTCCAAGGCTCAATTCCTGCGTTTTTCGGAGGCGGCTCGGCTTTGCGTTGTAACAACGGCTTTCTTCAGGCTTCCGCGTTGCAAACAATGCAAAGCTTCGGCCTTTGCACTAACGTCGCCGCTGGCACATTTAACATCGCCCGTTTCAACGTTGACTTCGGTGGCCGTCGCGGTGAATCGAAACGTGAAACCTATCGCCTCGTTGGTGGTGTAGAAGGAACCTTTAACGAAGATTGGCGGTATGAATTTGCCGTCAACTACGGCAAGTTCAAGGCACACACCGACAGCCGCAACAACCTGTATCTGTTCGATTTGAACGGGAATGATGACGGCTTCCTGTTGGCATCGGATGCGACTGTTGCTCCCGTCAGCTTTACAGGCACCAACTTTGTACTGAACAGTGCAGGGCAACGCGTCATTTGCCGTGTAAACGCCGTATCCAACGTTCGTCCCGATTGTGTTCCCGTCAACCTGTTCGGTTCGGGCCAAGTGACGCGCGAGGGTCTCGATTTCATCCATCGCGATGGTACGATCGATGAAAAGGCGAGCCAGTTTGTAGCGTCGGCATTTGTGAACGGTGATCTGTCGCAAATATTCGAACTTCCCGGTGGACCAATCTCGTTTGCAATCGGTGCCGAGTATCGCACAGAAACGGGCAGCCAAGTGATCGACGAACTGTCGAAATCTGGCGGTACGTTCTTGAACGTTCTGGCCGATTTCAATTCTCCCAAGCTGAAGGTCAAAGAAGCCTATGGCGAATTGTTCTTCCCATTGCTGAAAGATCTACCCTTCGCACAGGAACTGAGCCTGAATTTGGCTGGACGGGTTTCCGATTACAATAACTCGACCGGAACCGTTTATTCCTACAATATTCAGGGCACTTACTCGCCGGTTTCAGATGTTAAATTCCGTGCGGCCTATGCCACATCGGTGCGAGCACCAACGCAAGGCGACTTGTTCTCTGATCAATCACAGAACTTTGCCTTCCTTGCCGATCCTTGCGATCAAGCAAACATCAATGCGGGTCCAAACCGTGTAGCAAACTGCGCGGCGGCGGGCGTACCAACGGTCGCAAACGCTGCATTATCGGCAGTTTGTTCGACGACATCGTTTACTCTTGCTGTTGGTGCTCCATTTGGCAACTGTACCGCTCGGACTCAGTCGTTGCCATTCCTTCAGGGTGGTAACCCCACTTTGATCGAGGAAAGCGGCAAGAGCTTGACCTTGGGTGCGGTTTTCGAACCCAGCTTCATCCCGGGCCTGACCTTCACCGTCGATTATTATAACATAAAAGTGAAGAACCTGATCGCCACACTGGCCGCACAAACTATCATCAATCTGTGCTATGATAGCGCATCGGGACTTTCGAACCCCGCTTGTGCGACCGTGCAACGTGATGCGGCAACCGGACTGTTCGCAGATCCTGCTGTTGTTTCGGGTGGCGTTAACTTTGCAGCACAGCGTACCAAGGGTATCGATTTCGACCTGAACTATCGCAAGAAGTTCGACAATGGACACGAATTCGAAGTGCGTGCTCTTGCAACCCGTGTGATGTCGCTGAACAACTTCATCAACCCGCAACAGCCGTTGGAACCAAACCGTCAGCTTAGCGAATTGGGTGATCCGAAATGGGCCGCCAACTTCCAGGTATCTTATGACTTTGGTGACATCGCTGTGTTGTACAATGCGCGTTATCTCGGCAAGCAAAACATTGGTTTGTATGAAACGCAGAATGCTTATCAAGGCATCTGCCCCGCGAGCGGCGTAACACCCAACACAGGTGGCATCAACGGCGCAGCAGTATCCTGTACCGCAGGAACGCTGGTAACGGTTGCTCCAAACAATGCCGATGCATTCCCGCGGGTCAACTATCCGGTCGTTATCTATCATGACTTCCGTCTGGACTTTGAAGTTGGTAACGATTTCAACCTCTATGCCGGCGTTAACAACCTGTTCGACCGCCTGCCGCCCTTGGGTGATTTGGGCACCGTCGGCGGTTCGCCATATGACAGCTTTGGCCGTAACTTCTTCGTTGGTTTTGAAGCCAGCTTCTAAGTCCGGTTAGCATGACAAGAAAAAGGCCGCCCTTCGAGGCGGCCTTTTTTGTATCTGCGTCGATAAATTTTTAAACCAATGGCTCGAAACCTAAAGCTCGTTTATCCAAATTCGCGCGTACCGATTGCCCAGCCCCGTCAGCAGTTCATATTGCGACAGGCCAGACTGTTCGGCGGCAACATCGAGTGCCAGTTCTATGTCGAACCAGTCACCTTCCTTAGCGGTAGCCGCTGCAGTCACGTCGACCAGCAGTAAGTCCATCGAGACGCGGCCAATCACGGGCAGACTTTCCCCTTTGAACAGCACCGCTCCTTTGCCCGAAAATCCGCGCAAATACCCGTCGGCATACCCAATAGAGAGGGTCGCGACCCGAGTGCGTCGCGGTGTTACATAGGTCGCGTTGTACCCAATTTTGGCACCCGCGGCGTGTTCGCGTATTTGCAATATCCGCGCCGACGGAACTGCGACTTGGCGTATTTCAGTGCACAATTCGGAACGTGCAATTCCGCCATATAACGCCAATCCCGGGCGAGTCAGATCAAAATGATAGTTCGATCCCAGTACAATTCCCGCACTGTTGGCGAGGCTTCGTCGTTGCGCCCTTATGCCCGCCGAAGCGGCCAAGAATTGGTTCAGCTGCTGACCATTTTGATCGCAATCCTCATCTGCGGAGGCCAGATGCGACATGAGAATATCGATTTCTAATCCGTCAAATATAGAGGGATCCAGAGTATCGGCGGCAATCCCCAGACGATTGATGCCGCTGTCCAGCATCACATGGCATCGTCCGCCGCCCGTTTCACGCCACACCGAAATTTGCTCGACCGTATTGAGCACTGGAATCGCACCGAGTGCGCGCGCCGCCGCGACATCGCCAGCTACGATACCGTTCAAAACCGACAGGCTGGATGCTGGAACCAGATCGGCCAGAGCGTCCGCCTCGGCCCAATGTGCGACAAAAAAGTCTCTGCAACCCGCCTGCCATAGTAACGACACTACATCTCGCGCACCGATGCCATAAGCATTGGCCTTTACCGCCGCACCCGTTTTGGCGTTACCGCTGAGCCGGGCCAAGGTCTTCCAATTTTGAACCAACGCATTGGCATTCAGCCGCAATTGCAATGGGGACGCGAAAGCGGTCATTTAGCGATCAATCAATATCTATATCGCGATTCTCCGGCAACCAGATCAAGGTTACGATGAAAGCCATCGCGACAACGCTGATCGTGTACCAAAGTCCATTGAAGGTGCCTCCCGTTCTGGCGACGATATATTGCGAGATCAGCGGTAAAAACCCGCCAAAATAGCCGGTGCCAATATGATAAGGTATCGACATGGATGTGTATCGGATTTTGGCTGGGAACATCTCAACCAAAATTGCAGCAACCTGTCCATAAGTCATGGCTGACAACCCGACGAGCAAAGCAACGCACAAGATAATCAGCCACGGCTTGCGCTCGGCCGGATCGGATTTATCTGGATAACCAGCAGCCTCCAGCGCAGCAATATAGGCCTTTTCATCAAAGCCCTTCACAACCGTTTCACCAACGCGCAGTTCCACATTCGCGCTTTCAGACTTACTATGGCTTATTCCTCGTTTGGACAGGAAATTAAGTGCCTTGCCGCATTCAGTAGATTGTTTTTGTGCCAGTACGTTGAAATCGCACTTTGGCGTGGTTAGCGAAACAGGTGACGATTGCGTCGCCCGAGCAAGCGCAGGATTGGCAGCGTCCGCCATTGTCTTGAACAATGGAAAGGTCAAAGCCATCGTTAACGCATAGCCAATCAGCAGCAGCTTTTTGCGGCCGAAGGTGTCTGACAGTTTTCCGAAAATGACATAAAAAGGAGCCGCTATTGCAGCGCCCCCGGCCATGTATAACAATACGTCAGTCTCGGATATGCGGGCCGTTCCGGTCAGGAAATACAGCGTGTAAAATTGCGAGTTGTAATAGATCACGGTCAATCCGGCAGCTACGCCAAACATTGCAATAAAGATGCGTTTTACATTGCCGGGATAACGCAGGCTGTCCATGAACGGGTTTTTGGAAGTGGTTCCAGCGGCCTTCATCGCCTGAAAAACGGGGCTTTCGGATAGCTTGAGCCGGATCCATAGTGAAATCGCTAGCAACAGCATCGACACCAGAAACGGCACGCGCCATCCCCATGCCTCAAACGCCTCGGTACTCATCGATAGACGCGACGACAGTACAACCAAAACCGCCAGCAAGAACCCGCCAGCGACCGAAGCCTGAATCCAGCTGGTATATTCACCGCGCCGCCCCTTTGGTGCGTGCTCCGCCACATAAATCGCTGCGCCGCCATATTCACCACCAAGTGCAAGCCCTTGCAAACAGCGCATCGTCAGCAAAAGTCCTGCTGCCCAAAGCCCTGCAGTGGCAAATGTAGGCAAGAAACCAATGGCAGCGGTCGCAAAGCCCATCAAAGAGATGGTGACCAAAAATGTATATTTACGGCCAATCTTGTCTCCCAAATAGCCAAACAAAATGGCCCCCAATGGCCGCACGCCAAATCCTGCGCCGAATACAGCGAGACTCAGCAAAGTAGCGGCAGTGGGATTGTCACCGGGGAAAAACAGCTTCCCGATCAATGCGGCAAGAATGCCATAGACAAAGAAATCATACCATTCGAATATCGTGCCAAGCGACGATGCGGTAATCACCAGCCTGTCACGTTTGATGTCGATTGCGGTTTCCGGCACTACAGCCATGGCACTCCCCTTTTATACCCTATGCAAACGGCTTTACCCGTCTGCAACCGACGTTCAAGCGTCGATTGTGTGGAAGGTCAATTCAGAGTGCAAATTTTCAGCGAAGGATTGAAGGTTAGCCAACAGGGCGCAATGGCGCGACGTTGCTTTCAATGCCAAGTTTCACCGATTCAGCCAACAACATCGAATCATGATCGGCAAAAATACGTTCGATTTCAGCCCGTTTTTCCAGCATGATAAACGCAATGCCAGGTGCCAGACTGTCGCCTTCGCCTACGCGGCCCAATATCATGGCAAGATCGCTGATTGTCGCTTCGTCGGCCGTTTTATAATACTGCCCCTTACTATCGAAATAGCCGGTTCCGGTATGAGCCATTGTCTTGCTCCCTGAGAGAAAACCCGTTCTTTTGAACTGGGGTCGGATTTGTGCGATTCCAGAATTCCTCACTACCATGCAAAGCGAAGCCGCGCAGCTTATTTCTGCGCAACTCTGCTTTACATCAATGAAAAGTCAGATGGTCTGATTATTCCATTTCAAGAATGATCGCATCCACCGCCAGGCTTTCGCCCTGCGCCGCGTTCACCGATTTGACCGTACCCGACTTTTCCGCGCGCAGGATGTTTTCCATCTTCATGGCTTCGATAACCGCAAGGGGTTGTCCAGCCTCAACCTTTTCGCCTTCCGAAACATGGAGCGCGACCAACAGGCCGGGCATCGGGCAGATAAGGTATTTGGAAAGATCGGGTGGAACCTTTTCAATCATATAGTCCGCCAAATGCGCGATTTGGGCAGGCAATACACGCGCTTTGTGGATAGCACCCCGTGTTGTCAGCTTCATCGCGGTCGCATTGCCAGCGATTTTCACTGAAATGGCCTCGCCATCGACGACTGCGTTGATCAGTCTGTTACCGGGAACATAGTCCGACAAAAGGGTCAGGTTCTTGCCATCCACAACAACGTCGCCATTCACCGACACACGGTGATCGGTTCCCGACATTTTGACCACCCATTCCGATGCTGCGTGCAGGCGGTGACCCAATTGGCCATCAATCTGCCGTGCGCGTTCGCTTTGCGCGCTTGCCACCATCGCGGCAATTGCGGACAATTTGGCGACAAGTAGGTCAGACGTTTCGGCTCCAGTAAACCCGTCTGGATATTCTTCTGCAATAAAGCCCGTCGTCAGTTCCCCCGAACGGAAACGCGGATGTTGCATTATGGCGGAAACGAAATCGATATTGTGGCCAAGACCTTCAATCTCAAACCGATCAAGCGCTTCAATCTGCTTGTCCGCAGCTTCATCGCGGGTTTTGCCCCAGGTGATCAGCTTGGCGATCATGGGGTCGTAGAACATGCTGACTTCGCCGCCATCATAGACGCCGTCATCAACGCGCACGCCATCGACACCGCGACGACCGTTTGCCTCTTCATCTTCGGTCCAACCTGTGACGGGCGGGTTGTAGCGAACAAGGCGACCGGTCGAAGGCAAGAACCCGCGATAGGGGTCTTCGGCATAGACGCGGTTTTCGATAGACCAACCGTCGAGTTTGATGTCGTCTTGCGTCATCGCCAGTTTCTCGCCAGCGGCAACGCGTATCATCTGTTCGACCAGATCGATGCCGGTGATGCACTCGGTTACCGGATGTTCGACCTGCAACCGCGTGTTCATTTCGAGGAAGTAGAAGCTCTCGCCGCTCGGGTCCGCACCCGAGACGATCAGTTCGACAGTTCCCGCAGAATAATAACCAACGGCGCGGGACAAGGCCACGCATTGCTCGCCCATTGCCTTGCGCATCTTGGGCGTGACGAACGGCGACGGCGCTTCCTCGACGACCTTCTGGTGCCGCCGCTGGATCGAACATTCGCGTTCGTTGAGATAAAGGATATTGCCGTGCTGATCGCCCAATATCTGGATTTCGATATGGCGCGGGTTGAGGATGAATTTCTCGATAAACACGCGGTCGTCGCCGAACGAGTTCAGTCCTTCCCGTTTCGTGGCTTCAAAGCCTTCACGCACGTCCGCCTCATTATAGGCAAGCCGCATCCCCTTGCCGCCGCCGCCGGCGCTGGCCTTCATCATCACCGGATAGCCGATTTCCGCCGAAATCCGCACCGCATGTTCGGTATCGTCAATCTCGCCGACAAAGCCGGGGACGACATTGACCCCTGCCGCCATCGCCAGTTTCTTGGACTCGATCTTGTCCCCCATCGCGGCAATCGCGTTCACCGGCGGGCCGATAAAGGCGATGTTTTCCTTGGCCAGCGCCTCGGCAAAGCTGGTGCGTTCGGACAGGAAGCCATAGCCCGGATGCACCGCCTCCGCTCCGGTTTGCTTGCACGCGGCAATAATCTTGTCAGCCAGCAAATAAGACTGCGCGGCAGGTGACGGGCCGATATGCACGGCCTCATCAGCCATCTGCACAAAGGGTGCCCGCGCATCGGCATCGGAATAAACCGCAACGGTCGCGATCCCCATCCGGCGAGCGGTCTTGATAATGCGGCAAGCAATTTCGCCACGGTTTGCAATTAGAATTTTTTTGAACATTTTAGTCAGCTTTCTTTCTGCTGAAAATGACCCAGATGACGAGCACGTAAGTCAACGTGGAAACAAAGAAGATGGAATAACCCGGCAATCTGGCATCAGAACATGAATTCATATGGTCTTCGGTTATACAGGGATTCCACCAAGCCAAGTAAAAGCTTAACCACGCCACAGACGCCCAATGAAGTGTTGTCCAGCCCAAAAGAAATGGCTTTCTCCAATTCACGTCGCGATCCCCATCCGGCGCGCGGTCTTGATGATCCGGCAAGCAATTTCGCCACGGTTTGCGATCAGAATTTTTTTAAACATGATTTTCTCCAAATCCTCCCCGGAACGGGGAGGTGGCAGTCCGCAGGACTGACGGTGGGGTCCCAGCTTTCCGCCTAAGTGCTTGTATATAGGTAGGCCCCCTCCACCACTTCGTGGTCCCCCTCCCCGTTCCGGGGAGGATTTTGCCACGGTTTGCGATCAGGATTCTTTTGAACATTAATTCTATTCCTCTGGAACAGGTTTAAGCCTCTGGCTCTCAAGAATGAATGGACTGCGAAGGTCTTTGAGACGTTGGAGATTCATGCGATCCAAGCAACGTAACATATAATGGTATTCTGCTGTCCCACCTAAGGCGGTATAGCTTTCGAGCGTACAGTGTGCGTCAGCATATTTCTCCCAAGCCACTTGCGAAGACCTTACTGCATTTACGTGAGTATTTTGATCGAATGTACTCGACAGTCCCTCAAATTCTGCTCTGTCTTTATCTGCGATTGCCGCCTCTTTTAGATTACGAGTGAGTGCTGCCTGAACTCGATCTGACGACACTTGAACCTTCTTTTTGAGGCAGTCAGTTATTTGAACGTCGTTTGGCTTCTTGCCGCACTCAAAAGCCGGCACGATGGCGCCTTTTATTGGTGCCTGTTTTTGAGACTGGCAGGCGATTAGTGACAAAATGGCGATCGATAGAACCAGAAACTTCACTCCGCCGCCTCCAACGCCTTACACGCCCTGCAACGGCTCCTCCGCCTCCATCGGCACCAGCCCCAGCATCGCCGCGTCCTTGTCGTCGCCTGCGTTGGCTGAGGTCAACAGCTTGTCGCCGGTAAAGATGCTGCTTGCGCCCGCCATCACACCACCTTCGCCAAACCAGCGTGGACAAAATCATCGCCCTTATAAAGCAACGCCTCACCCCGCTCCATCGCTAGCGCATAGGCGAAGCAATCACCGAAATTGAGTTGCGCCTTGTGCCCGCTGCCCTTGCCAAAATCGCGGTATGCTTGCCGGGCGATTTTCGCTTGTGAAGGGGTGACGGGGGCGATTTCTATTTCGAGCTCGCGGATCAGGATGTCCAACTCTGAGCTCAGCACGGGATCGCCAGTGCCGTCAATGACAATGCCCGCTTCCAGATAATTGGCAGCAGACAGCGTGGCCCCGCCAGCCGAATAGACCTGCGACGCAAAGTCCTTGGCTTCCGGCTCCACCTTCAGCATTGCAACGATCGCGGAAGTATCAATGATCATTTCGGCAAGCCGAAATCGTCGTAAAGAAATTCACCATGATCCAGTGCCAGCATTTCCGGGCTCATCCTCGACCGCGCGTCGCGGCATATTGCCATGATCCGTTCGAGCTTCGCTTCTCTGCCAATCTCTCTTTGGCGCGCCCGCAAGGCATCAAGCACCGCCTGAGTCAGGCTGACGCCTTCTCGTTCTGCCAGTTCCGACGCAATGGCATAGGCCTCTGCGTTCTTAATGTTCATCTGCGCGCCCATAAATCTACCTTTATAGATTGAAGAGGTAGAATGACAGAAAGCAGGCCCGGATGCAATCAAATCTCACTGCACCGCCTCCAACGCCTTACACGCCCTGAGCGGCTCCTCTGCCTCCATCGGCACCAGCCCCAGCTTCGCCAGCATCGCCGCATCTTTGTCGTCGCCTGCATTGGCTGCGGTCAGCAGCTTGTCGCCGGTGAAGATGCTGTTCGCGCCTGCCATGAAGCACAAGGCTTGCGTCGCCTCGGATCATGCTCTCGCGCCCCGCCGATCAACCGCACCATGCTCATCGGCATGGTGATCCGCGCCACGGCAATCGTGCGGACGAATTCGATGTCGTCGATCTTCGCCAGCGGAGTATCCGCCAGCATATCGCCCAGCACGGTGCCCTTCACCGGCACCAGCGCGTTGACCGGCACGCTTTCGGGGTGCGCCGGCAATGTCGCCAGCGTGTGGATGAAGCCCACCCGGTCGGCGCGGGTTTCGCCCATGCCGACAATCCCGCCGCTGCACACGTTGATGCCAGCACGGCGGACTTCAGACAGCGTATCCAATCGGTCCGACATTTTGCGCGTGGAAATCGCGGTTTCGTAATATTCGGGGCTGCTGTCGATATTGTGGTTGTAATAATCAAGCCCCGCCTCGGCCAGCATATCCGCCTGTTTCGGGCTGAGCATCCCCAAGGTCATGCACGTTTCCATGCCCATCTGCCGCACGCCTTGCACGATCTGCACAATCGCTGGCATGTCGCGGTCCTTGGGGTTGCGCCACGCCGCGCCCATGCAAAAACGGCGCGATCCGGCGTCCGCCGCCTGCGCCGCCTTTTGCAGCACCGCCTGCACATCCATCAACTTGGTCGCCTCGACCCCGCTGTCGGCCTTCACCGATTGGCTGCAATAGCCGCAATCCTCGGGGCAACCGCCGGTCTTGATGCTCAGCAAGGTGCAAAGCTGGATTTGCCCCACGGCATGATGCGCGCGGTGGACGGTCGCGGCCTGATAGACCAGCTCGTCGAACGGCAAGTCGAACAGGGTTGCGATTTCTTCGCGGGTCCAGTCGGTGCGGACAGTCGTCATTTCATTTCCATCAAATAAGGTTTCCACAGGCGATAAACCACCCACATAGTAACTGCCCATACAGCAAGCATTACGACCCAACCGACCGTATCGGCCCACACTGGCGGTGGATAGCCATCACGGTGCACAATCGTGGCAATGACGATTACACAAGCCCACAACGCTGCAGGAACCGAAAACATAAGCGATGCCAGCGCCAATAATGTTCCCAATACTCGCCAAGCCATGATCAAGCGGCTTCTCCCAGTGGTGGCATATTATGGCCGAGCAAGCGCAACACATCGGCCGCGCATTCGACCACGTTCGAACCCGGCCCATAAATGCCCTGCACCCCGGCGTCACGCAGGAAATCATAATCCTGAGGGGGGATGACGCCGCCAGCGATGACTTTGATGTCGCTGCGCCCCGCCGTCCGCAGGCCATTGATCAGTTCGGGGATCAGCGTCTTGTGCCCCGCTGCGAGGGATGAGGCACCGACAACATCGACGTTCGATTGAAGCGCGAGAACGACGGTTTCCTCTGGCGTTTGAAACAACGGCCCCGACACGATATCAAAGCCCATGTCACCAAAGGCAGAGGCAATCACGTTTGCGCCGCGATCATGCCCGTCCTGCCCCATTTTGGCGACCATCAGCTTGGGCTTGCGGCCCAGGCGGCGTTCGACCGAGGCCACACCGTCGAGCACCTGTTGCCAGCGCGCATCGCCTGCATAGGGCGCGCCGTACACGCCCTTCACCGGTGTTGGTTGCGTGCCATAACGTTCAAAACTTTCCTCCATCGCGGAGGAAATTTCCCCCAGTGTTGCCCGCGCCCTTGCCGCCTCGACCGCCAATGCTAGCAAGTTATTCTCGATTGTTGCCTCACCCGCAGCCCCCGCCGCCAATGCCCGCAACGCCGCCTGACAGGCGTCTTCGTTACGGGAGGCCTTCATCTTGTTGATACCGGCAATCTGTCCTTCGCGGACCTTGGCGTTATCGACCTCTAGTGTCTCAAGGAAATCCTCAGTGCCAAGCCGGTATTTGTTCACGCCAACAATTACATCATCGCCGCGATCTACGCGTGCCTGCCGCGCCGCTGCGGCTGTTTCGATCATCGCTTTGGGCCAGCCCGCCGCGACTGCCTTTGCCATGCCGCCTTCGTTCTCAACGCGCTCGATAATTTCCCACGCGGCGTCGACCAATTGCTGCGTCAGGCTCTCTATATAATAGCTGCCGCCCAGTGGATCGACGACATTGCACATGCCCGTCTCTTCTTGAATGATAATCTGCGTGTTGCGGGCGATGCGCGCGGAGAAATCCGTCGGCAGTGCAATCGCTTCGTCCAGCGCGTTGGTGTGGAGCGATTGGGTGCCGCCGAGCATTGCCGCCATCGCCTCAATCGTGGTGCGGACAACATTGTTATACGGGTCTTGCTCCTGCAACGACACGCCGCTGGTCTGGCAGTGCGTGCGCAGCATCTTGGAGCGTTCATCCTGCGCGCCCATCTTCGTCATCACACGGTGCCACAATACCCGAGCCGCGCGCAACTTTGCGACTTCCATGAAGAAGTTCATGCCGATGGCGAAAAAGAAGCTCAGGCGACCTGCGAATTTATCGATATCCAGGCCCGAGGCCACACCGTATTTCACATATTCCATGCCGTCAGCGATGGTGAAGGCAAGTTCCTGCACCTGCGTCGCCCCGGCTTCCTGCATGTGGTAGCCAGAAATGGAGATGGAGTTGAACTTGGGCATCTCACGGCTAGTGTAGCCGAAAATGTCGCTGATGATCCGCATCGATGGCTCGGGCGGATAGATGTAGGTGTTGCGGACCATGAACTCTTTGAGGATATCGTTCTGGATGGTGCCGTCGAGCAATTTGCGGTCAACGCCCTGCTCTTCGCCCGCAACGATGAAGAAAGCGAGGATGGGGATGACCGCGCCATTCATCGTCATGGACACGCTCATCTTGTCGAGCGGAATGCCGTCGAACAGGATTTTCATATCCTCAACGGAATCAATCGCCACGCCAGCCTTGCCAACGTCACCCACCACGCGCGGATGATCGCTATCATAGCCGCGATGTGTCGCCAGATCGAAAGCTACACTGAGGCCCTTCTGCCCGGCGGCCAGATTGCGGCGATAAAATGCGTTCAATTCCTCGGCAGTCGAAAAACCTGCATATTGCCGGATTGTCCATGGGCGACCGGCATACATGCTGGCTCGCACCCCGCGCGTGAATGGCGCAAAACCGGGAAGGCCGGGGTCCACCGGGGCATCATCCGCTGTATAGAGCGGCTTCACGGTGATGCCTTCAGGCGTCTCCCAGTTCAGATCCTTGCCTTTGACTTCCTTGTCAGCGGCGGCTTTCCATTGATCGTATGTGGTCATTATCAAATCCAGATAGAAAAAAACTCTGCGCTCTCCGCTTTCTCTGCGTCTCTGTGTGAACCTCTTGCGTAAAAATGTTTCACGCAGAGACGCAGAGGAAGCAGAGGCCGCAGAGGCTACTTCCCTTTAAAAGCCGCCTTGCGCTTTTCCAAAAAGGCTTTCCCGCCTTCGGCTGCATCGTCGGAGCCTCCTGCAATCCGTTGGCCCTCTGCCTCTGCCAGCAATTGTTCGGCATAGCTATTTTCCATGGCGGTCAGGATATTCCGGCGCATCACCGCATAAGAAATGGTCGGGCCATTGGCGAGGCGGGTGGCCAGCGTACGCGCTTCGGCTTGGAGCGCTTCATCCTCAACGCATTTGTAGATCATGCCCCAATCTTCGGCCTTATCCGCACTAATTTTTTCGCCCAGCAGCATCATCTCGGTCGCGCGCGCTTTGCCGACCATGCGGGGGAGCATCCATGATGCGCCGCCATCGGGAACCAGACCGATGTTGACAAAGGCTTGCAGGAAATAGCCCGATTTACCCGCGATTACGAAATCGCCACACAGGCCGATCGAGCAACCAATACCGGCCGCCGCACCATTCACCGCCGTAATGATCGGCATGTTCAACCGCGCAAGGTTCATTATCAGCGGATTGTAATGACGCGTCAGCGCGGTATAGCTGCCCTCTCCGCCGGAAATGGAGGCTTCACCCCGCGCCGATAAATCCGCCCCCGAACAAAACCCGCGTCCCGCGCCGGTGATAATCAAACAGCGCGCATCGCCCAGCCCTGTGGCCAATGCATCGTCAATTTCTCCCGCCATATCGAGCGAACAGGCGTTCATCCGTTCTGGCCGGTTCAGGGTGAGCGTGGCGATTTGTTCGCTGATTTCGACGGTGATGTTTTGGTGTGTCATGTTTGTTTTCCTGTCCCCCCAAAGTTTTCGTCATGCTGAACTTGTTTCAGCATAATGCATAATGCGGCCTGATTATCTCCCTCAGCCCGTTATCCTGAAACAAGTTCAGGATGACGAAATGGGAAGATAAACAGCCTCCTCAATGTGCTTCCTTCGGCGTCTCCATAATTTCAGTCAGCACCCCGCCCATATCCTTTGGGTGGAGAAAGAATATCAACGTCCCATGCGCACCAACACGCGGCTCGCCCAGCACGCGTTTGCCCATGGCCTCAAACTCGGCCTTGGCGGCGTGGATATCGGGCACTTCATAACAAACATGATGCTGCCCCCCTTGCGGGTTCTTGGCGAGGAAGCCGGTGATGCTGGTGTTGCCCGGCAGCGGCTCGATCAGCTCAATCTGCGTGCCCGCTGTCCCGTTTTCGCCGGGCGTATCGACAAAGCAAACCTTCAACACCTGATCGGGCATATCAAACGGTGCATGGATTTTTGTCGCGCCCATGACATCGCGGTAAAAGGCGATACTGTCCGCAATGGAGGGCGTTGCGACGCCGATGTGGTTGAGACGACCTAGTTTCATTGGTCTTCGATCCGTTTCTGTTGTGATTGTCGAGCGCCCAGGTCCATGATGCGTTCGATTGAGAACAGACGCTTATCGAGATCGACGATCTTATCGCTCACGGCCCGCATCTCTTTGTTCTGCTCGCTGACTTCTTTGGTTAGCAATTCGACTTGCGATTGCAGCAAAAGCACCTCGCGCACTGATTTCAAAATATCGCCAATTGTGCTCATTTTCGCGATCCCATTTCGCGGAGGCGACTATTCACATATTCGCGGGTTTCACGCATATCGTTGATCGACCGTTCCAGACTGACGCGCATCTTCGGTACCGCTGAATTAAGCTCTTCGAGCAAAAGCTTAAGCCCTTCTTCTTCATCCCTAGTCGGTTCAGGTTCCGGCTCTGCCATGTAGCGAGTCACAGCATCGCGCAACACGCTGCCCACTGATTCTCCGCGCGCCTTCGCAAAGGCCTCAAGTTGGGACTTGCGTTCGGCGCTGGTCAAATAGGTTACACGTTCGGTCTGTGTGGATTTCACTGCTTGCATGGGATTCGACTCCTTAACATTATAATGACATTATAATGTTTGCGCGTATGCGATGCAAGCGCCCATCACGTCGCGGTAAAAGACGATGGAGTCGGCGATGGATGGCGTTGCGACGTCAAAATGGATGAGACGGCCTAGTTTCATATTGCTCTCCAAACCCATCCTATTGTGACTATAGCGCCACCTATCGCCATCGCTGACAACCAAAAAGCAAACACCTTCATTCCAAAACTGACCCAGCGAAAGGCACCCGGATTATCGGTGATTACAATTGTAGTGCCGAGCCCATTATTTACGGAACCACGCTCCGCCCATCTATTAGGCGCTCTCCAACTCCACAAAGCAGCGCCGCCCACCAAGTATGTCCATACGGCGCCAAAAAGAACTGAAAGCCATTCCATCAAAATTCCTCACAACGGAATATTATCATGCTTCTTCCAAGGGTTTTCCAACGCCTTGTTCCGCAATTTCCGTAAGCCCAACGCAATCCGTTTCCGCGTTGAATGTGGATAGATTACCTCATCGATAAAGCCCTTGCTAGCCGCCACAAACGGGTTGGCGAAGCGCTCTTCATATTCCGCCGTCTTCACCGCCTGTTCCTCCGCGCTAAGCCCACGGAAGATAATCTCCACCGCGCCCTTCGCACCCATCACCGCGATTTCGGCGGTGGGCCAGGCGTAGTTCAGGTCGCCGCGCAGATGCTTTGACGCCATGACGTCATAGGCCCCGCCATAGGCTTTGCGCGTGATAACGGTGATTTTGGGCACCGTCGCCTCGGCATAGGCGAACAACAGTTTTGCGCCATGTTTGATGATACCATTATGTTCCTGCGCGGTGCCGGGAAGGAAGCCGGGGACATCGACAAAGGTGATGATCGGGATTTCAAACGCATCGCAAAACCGCACAAAGCGCGCGGCCTTTTTCGATGAGTTAATGTCCAGCACACCCGCCAACACCATTGGTTGATTGGCAATGACTCCCACCGTGCGCCCCTCGATACGGCCAAAGCCGATCAGGATATTGCCCGCATGGGTCGGCTGCACCTCGAAAAAATCACCCTCATCCACGGTTTTGCGGATCACTTCGTGCATATCATAGGGCTGGTTCGCGCTCGGCGGGATCAACGTGTCGAGGCTAGGTTCCTGCCGGTCCCATGCGTCGTCGGTGGGCCGTTCGGGCACACCCATGCGGTTGTTTTCGGGCAGAAAGTCAAAGAAATCGCGCGCGGCGAGCAATGCCTCTATGTCATTCTCAAACGCATTGTCGGCGACACCCGATTTACTGGTGTGGGTTACCGCGCCGCCCAATTCCTCTTGCGTCACCACTTCGTTGGTAACCGTTTTGACAACATCCGGGCCAGTTACAAACATATAGCTTGAATCTTTCACCATGAAGATGAAGTCTGTCATGGCTGGCGAATAAACCGCGCCGCCTGCGCATGGCCCCATGATAAGGCTGATCTGCGGCACCACGCCCGATGCCAATACGTTGCGTTGGAACACCTCTGCATAGCCGCCCAAAGATGCCACGCCTTCTTGAATACGCGCGCCGCCTGAATCGTTCAAGCCGATGACAGGCGCGCCGACCTTCATGGCATTGTCCATCACCTTGCAGATTTTCATCGCATGGGCTTCAGAAAGCGAACCGCCGAATACCGTGAAATCCTGAGAAAAAACATAGACCAAACGACCATTGATCGTGCCGCTGCCTGTGACCACCCCGTCGCCGGGGATTTTCTGTTCCTGCATGCCGAATTCGACGCAATTATGCTCGACATAGGCATCGAGTTCCTCGAACGATCCTTCGTCGAGCAAAATATCAAGCCGTTCACGCGCGGTCAGGCGGCCCTTGGCGTGTTGCGCATCGATCCGCTTTTGCCCGCCGCCCAATTGAGATGCGGCACGGCGACGTTCGAGTTCTGCGATATTGGCTGACATATTGCTCCCCTGAATTGCGAGACGTGCTGTTTGCGATAGCTTTGCCGCAATGTCCAATGTGAATTTGCAAAGTTGCAAAGTCATAGTTTGCAAACCGACGTGAAGCGAACTAATCACCTCTTCGGGCTCTGCTTTCCTCTGCGCCTCTGCGAGAACCCTAAAGCGTTTTGGGTTCGCGCAGAGATCGCAAAGTTCCCGCAGAGATCGCCGTGGAGTTGTGACAATGTCGAAACGTCGTGTGTTTGCTGGGGACAGGTTGAAGGCACTTCGTGTAGAACGCGGTTTGCGACAGTCAGAAATGGCGGAAAAACTAAGGATTTCGGTCTCTTATCTCTCACAGATTGAACATGATGATCGCCCACTAACCCCCGCTTTGTTGGGAACGCTTGCACGCGATTTTCCACTCGACTGGCAGAATTTTGAAGACGACGACGCCACTCGCCGCTTGGCGGCATTGCGCGAAGCCGCGGCAGATCCGTTGTTTCCTAACCCACTCTCCGCCGATCAATTGGCACGGATTGCGGAACAACAGCCCTTGCTGGCCGACCAATATGTTGCACTTCATCAGGCCTATACCCAGGCCGGACAGCGGTTGCAGATCATCGATGAAGCGATCAGCGCGGATAATGTGGGTGGAAGCCGCCTGCCTTGGGAAGAAGTGCGCGACTGGTTCCACAATTCCGGAAACTATGTCGATAGTCTGGATCAGGCCGCCGAAGCATTGGGACTAAAGCTGGCCGGAACCGACCCCAGCCCGGCGCAAGAAGGACTGGAGCTGTATTTACGTAACGCCCTGTCGGTGTCTTTGCTTTACGAGCACAATAGCGGCCTGCGTGATTTTGACGCTCAAATGGGGCATCTTATACTCGACCAAAGCCAGCCTGTTGAAAGCCAACGGTTTCAATTGGCGCATCAGTTGGTGGCGCTTGCCCTGCACGACCAGATTTCGGCCGTGGTTGAAGGTGCTGGGTTGCGTTCCCCTGCATCACGGCAGTTGCTTTCGGTTGGCCTTGCCAATTATGCGGCAGGCGCGTTGCTAATGCCTTATGCGCGGTTTCGCGAACAGGCGCGGGCGGTGCGGCATGATATAGACCGGCTACGCCAAATTTTCGGGGTTAGTTTTGAACAAGCCTGCCATCGGCTATCCACGCTGCAACGCCCGGGCGAGCGCGGGCTGCCGTTCTTTTTCTGCCGCGTAGATATGGCGGGTAACATCACCAAACGCCATTCCGCCACCCGCCTCCAATTTGCGCGCTTTGGCGGGGCCTGCCCTTTGTGGATCGTGCACGAAGCCGTTGCCATCCCCGACCGCATCTTGGTGCAATTGGCGGAGACGCCCGACGGCGTGCGTTATATCTCTATGGCCAAAGGATTGGTAAAACCATCGGGCAGTTACGACCGCCTGCCCCGCCGCTATGCCGTCGCCTTGGGGTGTGAGGTCGATCATGCCCGCGAATTTGTCTATGCGGATGGGCTGGACCTGACCAATGACCGTGCCGCTACCAAAATCGGCATCAGTTGCAGGCTTTGCCCACGGGACGATTGCGACCAACGCGCCTTCCCACCCAGCGATCGAGAGATTGTTGTCGATCCTGATCGGCGGAATGTGGTGCCGTATCGGGTGGTATAGAGCCTTGCGGCAACGGTCCATTGCCCGCTAAAGCTGCATCATGTGCTTACCCGAAGATGATTGGCCACAAGCGGGCCGCGAACGCATGATCATGCCAGCTCCTGTGGGGCGCGTCGGCACCGGCGATGAAGTCGACGAAATGGCGATGTTAAAGCGGCTCGATACAAACACGGTATTCATGATGGGCGATAACCCTGCCCTGCCAAGGATGCCCACCAAACCATCGCTGCTCGATTTTTTCCGATTTCGCATTAATGGTATCACCCAACGCCATTTGTTGACCAGCGCAAAGCGCGCATTGGACAATGGGCACGAAGAAAAAATCGTCATGGCCTGCTTGCTCCATGACATAGCCAATGCTTGCCTGATCCGCTCAGACCATGGCTATTGGGGGGCACAATTGATTGCCCCTTATGTGGATGAAGAAGTATCTTGGGCGGTGCAATATCATCAGTCGCTGCGCTATTTCGCCGATGAAAGCGTCGGTTACGCATACCCTGAGAGCTATGTGCGGTTCTTTGGCGCGGATTATGTGCCGCCCGCATATATCCAGCGAGACGCCGCCCATGCGCAATCGCACCGCTGGTACATGTCTGCACGTTTGGTGACGATCAACGACATTTATTTCTTCGAAGATACCGACGCACCCGATCCAGAGATTTTCACCGATATTATTGCACGCAATTTCAAACAACCGGATGAAGGCCTGGGGTTTGACAATTCACCCGTCGCTCATATGTGGCGGACGATGATCTGGCCCAACAATTTGCTCTAACGCGGCAGGGCGGCAGAACATTTCTTCAGTGTTTGTCGCACGATATTCTGATCAACGGCATTGATTTCGCCTATTTCCAGGGTTTTGCCCTTTAGGCTGATCGTCAATGTTGCGGGCACGCCCGGTTCATCTTGGCTTGGCCCAACGTCTAAAGTGAGTGCGGTTTTAACCTGCCATTTTGCTCGGCCAAGTGCCTTCACTTCGACAGGTCTATAAAAATTGCCTTCGCCATATTCGGCAACGTCATGGATTTGATTAGGGGTAATCAAGACCGCCCCGACCAATTTCTCAAAGAAGTCGCCGCCCCTGGTTTTCGGGCGAGCAACCAAATAAGCGGTACAATCCGCCTTGAATGTTGCACCGGTGGGAAACCAGACCCCGTGCAACGGCACGGGCATGGCCACGGGCGCAGCCGCCGTGACGTGCACGGCCAACGTGGAAATAGCTGCGAATACAGCAGCCAATTGTGCGGAACGCCGAAACATAAAAACCCCTTAAACCAATTTATTACGCCACTAAATGCGCTCATTCGGCGGCAATGCAATCACTTCATCAACACCAATTCTTCGGCCATACTGGGATGCAAGGCCACCGTGTCGTCAAAATCCGCTTTGGTCAGGCCGGCCTTCACAGCAATCGCCGCAGCTTGCAAAATTTCGGCACTGTCGGGCCCAATCAAGTGAAGTCCCACCACCTTGTCAGTCGCGCCATCCACGATCATTTTATACAACGACCGCTCGTTCCGACCTGCCAACACGTTCTTCATCGCCCGGAAATCGCTCTTGAAGATTTTCACGTCGGATAAGGTGGCGCGCGCTTCGTCTTCGGTCATTCCAACGCCAGAGATTGGTGGATTGCTGAACACGGCAGTTGGGATGGTATTATAGTCTATCGTGCGCGGGTTATTGCCAAACACGCTGTCGGCAAAAGCATGGCCTTCACGTATTGCAACTGGCGTCAGTTGCACTCGATTGGTCACATCGCCAACAGCATAAATGCTTGGCACATTGGTGTGGTTAAATTCGTCCACAATCACCGCGCCGTCTTTGTCTTGCGCAACGCCTGCAATATCGAGGCCTAAACCTTCGACCTTTGGCACACGGCCAATGGCCCACAGGACAAGGTCGGTTTCGATCTGTCCCGCATCACCGCCATCGACCAGCAAGCTGCCATCAGCCTGTTTCGACACACCGAGAAATGGAAAGTTCAAGCGAACATCGATGCCCTTTTCGCGGCTTATGTGCAGCAGCTTATCGACAATTTCCTGATCGTAACTGCGCAACATCTTGTTGCCGCGCGTTGCCAAGGTAACGTCCACGCCCAGTTCATTGAAAATGCCCGCAAACTCGTTGGCGATATACCCTGCCCCGGCAATCACCGCGCGTTTCGGAAGTACTGGCAGTTGAAATACTTCGTTCGAGCTAATCCCCAATTCCGCACCGGGAATATCAGGAACGCCCGGCCAGGCCCCGGTCGCGATGAGGATGATGCGCGCGGTAAATATGGTCCCATCAGCCAAAGTCACACTATTCAGGCCTGAAATTTCTGCGCGCTGCGTGAACACGGACACCTTGTTATTGCCTAAAGTCTGCCCGTATAGCCCTTCGAGCCGGTCCACTTCCGCAGCAACAGTGTCGCGCAGCGTTGGCCAATCAAACGTTGCGCCGTCGGTGTTCCAGCCAAACCGCTTTGCATCCGCCAAATCTTCGGCAAAATGTGATCCGTAAACCAGCAGTTTTTTGGGAACACAGCCCCGGATTACACAGGTTCCGCCTACCCGATATTCCTCAGCAACGGCGACTTTCGCTCCATGGCTAGCCGCAATCCGTGAAGCCCGCACGCCGCCTGATCCCGCCCCGATGACGAAGAGGTCGTAGTCAAATTCCATTGGCGAATTCCTTTAAGGAGCGTTTGGGTAGCGCCAACGGTTTAACCGCAGCCCTAAGCCTGTCGAAGGGCGCTTACCAGCCTTGCGCAACAGTTGAAACCGGGAAGCGTGCTTCGACAAACTCAGCATTACGGTTATCACTGTTAACTGGCCGATAGCTCAAAGCCCAGCCGCCGCGATCAGCGCCATAGTCGATGGGTCAAAACCTGCCGCGCCATTATCAACAATGCCTTTGGCAATTTCTTTGCCCAATTCTACGCCGAATTGGTCGAACGGATTGATGCCCAGCAACACCGCATTGGCAAAAGTGCGGTGCTCATAAAACGCGATCAGCGCGCCCAATGTCGTCGGCGTCACATCGTCCAGCAAAATCGTCGTTGATGGCCGATCCCCGGAATAAGCCCGCGCCGGATCAGCACTCGCCTTGCCCTGCATCAATGCCGCTCCTTGTGCGAAACAATTGACCAGCAAGGTTTCGTGATGCGCTACGTCCAGATCATGGCCTTGCATAATGCTGGCAATAAACTCCACCGGTATCAGATGTGTACCTTGATGCAGCAATTGGAATACGGCGTGTTGCGCATCGGTGCCAACGCCCCCCCATGTTACCGGCGCACTTTCGCGGCCCAGGGCTTTACCTTCCGCAGTCGCCGATTTGCCGTTTGATTCCATCTCCAACTGTTGCAAATAATCGGGCAACAGCCGCAGCCGTTCGTCATAAGCAAACACGGCACGCGTCTCACATCCGCGCCTTTGGGTATAATACAGATCAGCAAAGGCCGCCAAAACCGGCGCATTTTTCTCAATTGGCGCAGAACGGAAATGCCGATCCATCGCCGCTGCTCCCTCAAGCAATTCCTCATAAGCTGCCCAGCCAAGACCGGCGGCAAAGGGAAAGCCGATCGAGCACCATAAAGAATACCGTCCGCCCACACTGACCGAAAATGGCAATATGCGGTTTTCATCGACGCCCCATTCGATCGCTTTTTCGGGAGCTGCCGTCAGTGCAATCACACGTCCATAAGGATCCTCTACCCCGCCCTCGCGCAACCATTGCAGCGCGCTTTCTGCGTTCATTAAGGTTTCGGTGGTGGTAAATGTCTTTGATGCCACTGCAACCAAAGTGGTTTGCGGGTCCATATCCCGCCATCGCCTCTGCCAGCGCACAGCCGTCGATATTGGAGACGACTTTCACGTCAAAACGCTGTGCACTGCGGCCCAAAGCATCCATGATCAGCTTTGGCCCCAAGGCCGAACCGCCAATGCCTATGTGCAAAATATGACGAATTTCGCCAAAAGCACCCGCTTCGATTACTTCGATCAAACCGCGCATCCGGGTTTGCAATGCCTTGGCCTGCGCAACCGCATCGGCGCTGCCCGACCCGCGTTCGGCGCAGTGTTCAGCGGCACGGCCTTCAGTAGCGTTCATAACTTCGCCAGTGAACAACGCTTCTCGTTTTACCGAAAAACCCTGCATTTCCACCAATTCCAAGAAAATAGACAGTTCAGTTTGCGACAAATGGGTTTTTGAAAAATCATAGCGGATGTCGCCAACATTCACGGTCAATTGATCGACCCTGCCCGTATCCTGTGCAAACAATGACGACAATGTCTGCGTCGGAGTAGCGGCAAGTTTATCCCAAAGCGTCGATGACATGAATCTTTTTCCCGAATATCGTTTCGAATCTGCCACTGGCCAATAGCCTGTATGGCGACTAGAAGGCCAGTCAAACGCATCGCTATGTATCAGGAAATTAAAGTGGCCGTAAGCAAGTTGGAGAAAACCGGAGACACTAAACCGGGGAGTGTTTCGGAATGGCGCGATTACGGCGTATTCCTAATAAAACTGGCCACTTTTGTGCTGATATTTCGAACGCTGTTTTTCTCGCCCTTCAATATCCCCTCAGAATCGATGCAACCGCGTTTGCTGATTGGCGATTATCTGCTGGTCGCCAAATGGCCTTATGGATTTTCCAAAAATAGCCTGCCCTTCTCGATCCCACTTTTCGAAGGTCGTATTTTTAGCAGCTTGCCTGAACGCGGCGATGTTGTGGTGTTTAAAGGCCCGCAGACCGATGGCGTAGATTATATTAAACGCGTGATTGGTTTCCCCGGCGACGTTATCCAGATGCGTGCAGGCGTGCTGGAATTGAATGGAAAGGCAATCAAGAAAGAACCACTGGCGGATCTGGTGATCCCGGTAACGCAGAACATGCGTGACACGATGATATTAGAAGGCGGCAACGACCCATGTTGGCAACCTACCTATCAGGAAGATGCGCCAGACGGAGAGCGGCAATGCCGGTTCCGCCGTTATCGTGAAACCCTGCCCAATGGCCGGTCTTATGAAATCCTCGACATCACCGATGCGCAACGCGGCGATGATACCGAGGCATTTGTTGTACCCGAGGGGCATTTGTTCATGATGGGCGACAACCGGGACCGCAGCGCCGACAGCCGTTTCCCGCCCGATGGTCGCGCTATTGGTTTCGTCCCCGTTGATAACCTTGTGGGCCGCGCACAGGTGATGATGTTCTCCACCGATGGGTCGGCTCGTTGGTTACTGCCATGGACATGGATCAGCGCCACCCGTTGGAGTCGGATCGGGTCGGGGTTTTGACGTTGACAATAACAACTGACTGGCTGGCCAAACTCATTGATGCAACGCCGAATGACTCCGCCCTGTTTGAACGCGCTTTGACCCACGGAAGCACCGGCAAAGCTGACTATCAGCGGCTGGAATTTCTGGGTGACCGTGTGCTGGGCCTTACTATCGCTGATATGTTGTACGCGCGCTTTCCCGATGAACCCGAAGGGCGCCTGTCGCATCGGTTGAACGCGTTAGTTGCAGGCACCACGTGCGCCGATGTCGCGCGTGAAATCGCGCTACAACCCCATATGCAATTGGGCAAACAGGCGCGCGATGATGGCGCGCGCGAAAGCGATAATGTGTTGGGCGACATGGTCGAAGGATTGGTAGGTGCCATTTATATCGATCAAGGAATTGATGCAGCACGCGCCTTTATCGAACGCCATTGGCGCGCTAAGCTTGAGGCGGAAATTAGCGCCCCGAAACATCCCAAATCCGCGCTGCAGGAATGGTGCGCCTCTAATAACCGCAAGGTGCCGGTTTACGAAGTCACCGCCAAAGAAGGGCCACCGCACGCCATGCGTTTTGAAGTTACCGTGACCGTTAAGGGCTTCGATCCCGTTACCGCCACTGCCAATAGCAAACAGACCGCCGAGACTGCTGCGGCAGCTGCGTTTCTGGAGCAGAACGCATGACCAAAAAATGCGGTCATGTCGCCATAATTGGTGCGCCGAATGCGGGTAAATCGACCCTGGTCAACGCCCTGGTTGGGCAAAAAGTTGCGATCGTCAGCCCCAAGGCACAGACCACCCGGGTTCGCCTCATGGGGGTTGCTTTAGAAGGCGAGACACAGATGATCCTCGTCGACACTCCCGGCATTTTTGCGCCGCACCGACGACTAGACCGGGCAATGGTCGCAGCGGCATGGGATGGGGCGCAGGATGCCGATCTGATCTTGCTCGTGGTCGATGGCCGCGCCGGAGCGGGGCCGAAGATCGAGAAGATATTGGAAAATCTGGTTGGCCGTCCAGAACCCAAATGGCTGTTCCTCAACAAGGTGGACATCGCCGCGAAGGAAAAATTGCTGGCATTGACCGATAAATTGCTCGCCATTTGTCCGTTCGACCAGATATTTTTCGTCAGTGCCGCCACCGGTGATGGCCTGCCAGAATTCAAAGCCGCTTTGGCCGCTGCGATGCCCGAAAGCGAATGGCATTTCCCCGAAGATCAGGTGTCCGATGCCACAGACCGGATTATGGCCGCCGAAATCACCCGCGAACAACTTTATCTGCAACTCAATGAAGAACTGCCTTATGCCAGCACCGTTGAGACCGAAAAATATGTCGAGCGCGACGACGGCAGTCTGGAAATCTATCAGCAAATATTGGTCGAACGCGCCACCCAACGCGCGATCATATTGGGCAAAGGCGGGCAGAGGATCAAATCCATCGGCGAAACCGCGCGCACCGAACTTTCCAAGCTGATGGGCGTTAAGGTGCATTTGTATCTGCACGTGAAGGTTAAGGCCAATTGGGACGAAGACCGCAGCGTTTATCGCGATATGGGGCTGGATTGGGTGGAGTGATTTACGGATTATTTCGATAAAATACTAACGTCCGAAATGGACATCTGACTTTTTCGAAACCTTACTGCCGTCTCCCCGTGCTTGACACGGGACATGGCTTTTCTTCATCATTGATAGCCTAACCCCGTGTCAAGCATGGGGAGACGAATACAGGGAATGTATTCCATCAAAATTAGCGTGCGAGTGGAGTTTGAATATCACTCTGCCTTCGCCGCCGCCTTTTTCTTCGCCGGAGCCTTCTTAGCCGCAACCTTTTTCGGCGCCGCTTTTTTTGCTGGAGCCTTTTTCTTCGCTTTGCCCTTCGCCGGCCCCTTGGCCGCCCGATCATCGATCAACTGCGCGGCTTCTTCCAGCGTCAGTTCATCAGGAGCAATTGTCTTGGGCAAAGTCGCATTGGTGGTGCCATCGGTTACATAATTGCCGTAGCGCCCTTCCATCAGCTTGATTTCCAGCTCTGTCCGTGGATGCGCGCCCAACACCTTCAATGGCTCGCGTGATGCCCCGCCGCGCGCCCGACCGCCGCCCGCAGCAGCCTCAGCCAATTTGACGACCGCCGCATTCATGCCGGTTTCAAACACGTCCGCCGTTGATTGCAACCGCGCATATTTGCCTTGGTGCGCCAGATAAGGACCATAGCGACCAATGCTCGCGGTCACTGGCTCCCCGCTTTCGGGATGGGTGCCCACGGTCCGCGGTAACGACAGCAGCTTGACCGCCCAGTCGAGACCGAAATCGTCAGACGGCACGTCCTTGGGTATCGAGGAACGCTTGGCTTCTTTGCCTTCACCCATTTCCACATAAGGGCCAAAACGCCCCGATTTGCGTGACACATCTTGCCCGGTTTCGGGATGTTGACCCAGCACTTCTGGTCCATCTGACGTCACGCCGTCATCACCGCCGGGTTGGGCGAATTTTCGCGTGAATTTGCATTCGGGATAGTTCGAACAGGCCACAAATGCCCCAAAGCGACCGCCGCGTAATGCCAGTTTTCCGCCTTCGCATTTCGGACATTTGCGCGGGTCAACGCCGTCTTCACGTTCGGGGAACAGATACGGCGCAAGGAATATGTCGAGTGCGGCGGTAATATCCGACGGCTTCTGCTCCATCACCTCGGCGGTTTTGGGTTTGAAATCGCGCCAAAATTCTTCGAGCACAGATTGCCATTGTGCCGATCCCGCGCTGACTGCATCCAACTGATCTTCCAGACCAGCGGTAAAATCATAAGCAACATAGCGTTCAAAAAACCGCTCAAGAAACGCCGTTAAAAGTCGCCCTGATTCCTCTGCAAAAAAACGATTTTTTTCGATACGCACATAAGCGCGATCTTTCAAAACCTGAATAACCGAAGCATAAGTCGATGGGCGGCCAATGCCCAATTCTTCCATCCGCTTGACCAGACTGGCCTCCGAATAGCGCGGCAATGGCTGGGTAAAATGCTGCGTTTTTTCAACCGACTTTTTCGCAGGAGCATCACCCTTTGCCAAAACAGGCAATAACGCGCCGTCTTCGCCATCTTTGTCGTCGATGCCCTCTTCGTAAAGCGCCAGAAAGCCCGAGAATTTGATCACTTGCCCCGTTGCACGCAAGCCATGTTGGCCGGTGCCATCGACGAAATCGATCGTGGTCCTTTCCATCCGCGCCGACGCCATCTGGCTGGCAAGCGCACGTTTATAAATCAGGTCATACAACTTTGCATGATCACCGCCGCCGGCTTTATCCTTGCCAAAATCGGTCGGGCGGATCGCCTCATGCGCTTCTTGTGCATTTTTTGCCTTGGTCTGATATTGGCGCGGCTTGTCTGGCAAATAGCCTGCGTCATAGCGATTGGCGATGGCCCCGCGTGCCGCTGAAATTGCGCTGTGATCCATCTGCACACCGTCGGTCCGCATATAGGTAATCGCACCGTCTTCGTACAAATTCTGTGCCACGCGCATCGTATGGCTCGCCGAAAAACCCAGTTTCCGCGCAGCTTCCTGTTGCAGGGTTGATGTGGTGAACGGCGGTTGCGGGTTACGCGTCATCGGTTTGGTTTCAACTAAATCGACGGTGAAATGTCCGGCCTCCACAGCAGCACGAGCGGCCTCTGCGGCGCCTTCTGCACCCAATGCCATCTTGTCGAGCTTTTCCCCGGCATAGCGCGTCAGGCGGGCATCAAAGGCCGTTCCCTTGTGCTCCATCTTGGCGGTGACGGACCAATATTCCTGCGCCCGAAACGCTTCGATTTCGCGTTCCCGCTCAACAATCAGGCGCAAAGCAACCGACTGCACACGGCCCGCCGATTTCGCCCCCGGTAATTTTCGCCACAGCACCGGCGATAATGTAAAGCCCACAAGATAATCCAGCGCACGGCGTGCGCGATAGGCATCAATCAAATCGGTATCGAGTTCACGCGGGCGGCCCATTGCCTCGGTCACGGCCTGTTTAGTAATCGCGTTGAACGTTACCCGCTCCACCAATTTGGGTAGCGCCTTTTTATTTTGCAACACTTCCTGCACATGCCAACTGATTGCCTCTCCTTCGCGGTCAGGGTCGGTTGCAAGGATCAGTTTGTCGGCCTTTTTCGCGACATCAGAAATCGCCTTCAACTGCTTTGCCTTGTCAGGATAATTATCCCAAAGCATCGCAAAGCCGTTTTCGGGATCAACCGATCCGTCCTTGGGCGGCAGGTCACGGATGTGGCCATAGGACGCCAGAACGGTAAATCCGGGGCCCAAATATTTCTCAATTGTCTTGGCTTTTGCGGGTGATTCAACAACTACTAATTGCATGATATTACGATCTTTTCTGTAGTCTCTCGTGTACGCGTACAAGATGGGGGGCAGATTTGGGGTCCGTCAAGCGGCAAATTGTCAATTCATCAAGCGCACCCGTGCCCCTGCTCCGCGCTCCAATTTTCCGGCGAGTTCAAGTTCGAGCAACACCATTTGCACTTGTGCTGGCGGCATGTTCGATTGCCGCACAATCTCGTCCACCGCGACATAGCTCATCCCCAACAGATCGGTGACCGCATGCCGTTCGCTATCTCCGGCTTCGACAATCGGCAGCGTCATTTGTGCCGCCTTTGCCACTGGGCGATTGCGGGCATCGATGGGCTGGATCAATTCTGCAATGTCGGCGGCATCCTGCACCAGCACCGCGCCTTCACGGATCAATTGGTTGCAGCCTCGGGATCGTGGATCAAGAGGGGAGCCAGGGATGGCCATCACTTCCCTGCCCGCTTCGCCTGCAAGCCGCGCGGTAATCAGTGAACCCGATTTTGGTACAGCCTCCACTACCAACGTGCCCAGCGACAATCCGGCGATAATCCGGTTGCGATGCGGAAAGTGGCGGGCGCGGGGTTCTGTTCCGGGGGGCATTTCGGCCACCAGCAATCCCTTATCGGCGACGGCGGCCTGCAAATCACCATGTTCGGGCGGATAGACATTGTCGATACCACCCGCGATCACGCCCACCGTCCCTCCGCTGAGCGCCCCCTGATGCGCGGCGGCATCAATCCCGCGCGCCAAACCAGAGACCACGACAATGCCCATGTCGACCAGTTGTTGCGCAATTTGGCGGGCAAAGCGGCAACCAGCGGCGGAGGCATTGCGGGCACCAACAATGGCAACGGCAGGCTTGGTCCAAAGATCAATATCCCCAACAACCGTCATTGCTACCGGCGCATTGTCCAATTCAGCCAGTAACGGCGGATAGGCTACATCGTCCAGAAACACATAGCGCGCGCCCCAATTCGCCGTGCGCTCCATCTCCTGTGCGATCATTGCCTCGGGCGCGGCCACAAAGCGGGTGCCACCGCCCCGCCGCACCAAATCTGGCAAAGCCTGCAATGCGGCTCCCGCGCTGCCGAAACGGACGATCAACTGACGATAAGTCACCGGCCCGATATGCGGTGACCGGATCAGCCGCAACCGATCAAAATCTGTTTCTTGCCCCACAGACCGAAACTTATTTCTGACCAATGCGGGGTTCGGTCCCCGCCAACAAGCGCCCGATATTGGCGCGGTGTTTAAGCAAAGCAATCACGCTGATGGCGGCCAAAACCGGCACAAAGCCCATTAACCCGGCACCCCATGCCAGCACTGGCGCCACCACCGCAGCGCCCATTCCGGCGACCGAAGAAATGCGAGTCATGGCCAGCAACGCCAGCCAGACAACACCATAGCCCAAGCCCAAAGGCCAGAAGAGACCGAAAAGGATTCCGGCATAAGTCGCCAATCCTTTTCCGCCCTTAAAGCCGATCCACACAGGATAGAGATGTCCGAAAAAGGCCGCAGCTGCCGCGACAATTTCTGTGCCGGGAAAAAAGTGGCGGGCCAGCATAACCGCCGCCGTCCCCTTCAGTAGATCCAGGATCAACGTCAACGCCGCCAAACCTTTTCGCCCGGTGCGCAACACATTGGTCGCGCCAATATTGCCCGATCCAATCGTACGCAAATCACCCGCGCCGCCAAGCCGGGTCAGGATCATGGCGAACGGAATTGCGCCGAGAAAATAGCCGATCAACGCCGCCCAAACCGAATCCATACCCGCCATATTGCGTTTCCTTTTTCCCGCTTTGTTCCAACCCTATAACCTTTGGCGCCTATTGCTCAATGGCGATTGTATCACGGGCCTTCGCGCATTATCAGCGCCTTATGACAGACCCAAGTGCTCCCTTGCTATTTTTCGATTCCGGTATCGGTGGCCTATCGGTTTTTGATAAAGTGCGCGCCGCATTACCGAACGCGCCAATGGTCTATGCCGCCGATTATGCCGGTTTGCCCTATGGCGAAAAAAGCGAAAGCGAAATTGCTGCGCGGGTTCCGGCGTTGTTGGGGCGGTTGGTCGAACGTTACCGCCCGCGGCTGATAACCATTGCTTGCAATACCGCCTGCACCATTGCGCTTGGCCATGTTCGCGCAGCATTGGAAGTGCCGGTGGTGGGCACAGTACCGGCGATCAAGCCAGCGGCGCTCGCCACTACGACCGGCGTTTTTGGATTGCTGGGCACCAAAGCCACCATCCGCCAGCCCTATGTCGACCGGCTAGAGGCGGAATTTGGCGCAGGAAAAACCCTGCTGCGACACGCATCCTCCGAACTGGTCCTCGCTGCCGAAGCCAAGATGCGCGGCGAAGCCCCCGATGTGCACATTTTCCGCGATGCCGTTACGGGGTTGATTGGACAAAACGGCGGCGACCAACTCGACACGATGATTCTGGGCTGTACCCATTTTCCGTTGGTGCAGGCCGAATTGGCAGCGGCAGCGCATAGCCTAGGCCATGGCCACGAAATTCAGTTTGTCGATGGGTCTGACGGGATCGCGCGGCGCATTGCGTATCTTACCGACGGACAGTATTGGCCCAATGCCCCAACTCCGGGTACATTCGTCACCACGGGTTCTATTGAAGAAATGGAACCCTATCGCCCGAAACTCGCAACCGCTGGTTTTACGGAAATTGTGGCGCTGTAAATATCAGTTGCGAACCGTTCGCGCTGGATTTTTGTTTAAACGCGGCTTATGGGCCAAAAAAATGCCCGCATGGGTGACTGAACGGGGCTTCCGGCCAGATGAATTACGATGCTGTATTCGACAAAGCGATTGACCGGCTGCACGCCGAAGGCCGCTACCGTGTGTTTATCGATATTTTGCGGACCAAGGGCAAGTTTCCTAACGCGCGCTGTTTTGCCGGGCACAATGGGCCAAAGCCGATTACGGTATGGTGCTCGAACGATTATCTGTGCATGGGTCAGCATCCCAAGGTCATCGCCGCGATGGAAGAGGCGCTGCACGACGTAGGTGCGGGTTCAGGCGGAACGCGCAACATTGGCGGCAACACGCATTATCATGTCGAGCTTGAGGAAGAACTAGCCGACTTGCATGGCAAATCATCGGCGCTGTTGTTCACCAGCGGCTATGTATCCAACGATGCAACGCTGTCGACATTGGCCAAGGTTCTGCCCGGCTGCATCATTTATTCCGATGAACTGAACCATGCATCGATGATCGCGGGTATCCGCAATTCAGGCTGCGAAAAGCGCGTTTGGCGCCATAATGATTTGGCGCATTTAAAGGAATTGCTGGCCGAAAGCGATCCCGACGTTCCGAAATTGATCGCCTTTGAAAGCGTATATTCGATGGACGGCGATGTCGCGCCTATAGCGGCAATCTGCGATCTGGCCGATGAGTTCAATGCGCTTACCTATTGCGACGAAGTCCATGCCGTCGGCATGTACGGCGCGCGCGGCGGCGGCATTACTGAACGTGATGCTGTGGCCGAGCGGGTGACGATTATCGAAGGCACGCTTGGCAAGGCGTTTGGCGTGATGGGCGGCTATATTGCGGCCGACCAGAAAATCGTCGATGTCATCCGCAGCTATGCGCCGGGCTTTATTTTCACAACCTCGCTGTCGCCGGTGTTGGTGGCAGGCGTTTTGGCGGCGGTTCGCCACCTGAAAACTTCGAGCGAAGAACGCGATGCGCAACAGGCCAATGCTGCAATGCTGAAATCGCTGTTCGCCGAAGCTGGATTGCCAGTATTGCTCAGCGAAACGCACATCGTGCCGTTGATGGTGGGCGATCCGGTAAAAGCCAAAAAGATCAGCGATACGTTGCTAGCCGAATATGGCGTTTACGTTCAGCCGATCAATTACCCCACCGTACCGCGCGGCACCGAACGCCTGCGCTTCACGCCAGGGCCTCAGCACGACGAAGCAATGATGCGCGACCTGACGCAGGCCCTAGTCGAAATATGGGGACGGATGGAATTACGCGTGGCCAAGGCCGCTTGAATTCAACCCATTACAATATGCTGGCTATAACCACGGTAAAGATTCTCGTGCTTGATGTCTTGTCGCAGCGTTTGCGCAAGCGCATGGGCATATTCGGAAAGCTCTGCGCGTGGAGCCACATGGAATTGCTCCAGCCAAAGCCGTAACAGGCTGCGAAACGGCGAAGGCATCCGTTCCTGCATACCAAAATCGACGATATGCACGCTGCCTTGCGGTGCCAAAAAAACCAGTCCGCGCCGCAACGCAGCTTGCCATTCTGGGATCATCGACAAGGTATAGGAGAACACGATTCTATCAAAACGCGTGCGGCCAAAGCATTCACGTGAATCAAATTCCGCAGCATCCCCCTGTGCGACAACAATGCGGTCAGACATATGGGCGTGGTGTATATTTTTACTGGCGGATTTCAACATTTCCGCCGAAATATCGATACCGTAAAGTTTACAATCGGGCCATGTTTCAGCAATTTTGACCAGATTACGTCCGGTTCCACAGCCAATTTCCAGCACTGTTCCGCCATGTTGAACATCCAAATCTCCAATCAAACGATCGCGGCCCAGCAGATAATATTTACGGGTCAGATCATAAATATGCCGTTGTCCGCGATAGACATTGTCCATCAACGACGCATGCCCTTCATGCGTATCACCGACCATGTTCATCCTTTCAGCACATAGAGATGCACGCCGCCATAAATCGCGGAACGATCGCGGCGGGTATAATCCAATGAGTCTTTTGCCCGATATTCCCAACAATCGAGAATGGCTTCGTTTACGCGGCCGGGCAAAAGGCTAGGTTCGGCAGCGGTACGGAACAGCACGCGCGCTCCCGGGCGGGCTGTACGGGTGATTTCGGACCATAGGGTGTTGAGCTGAAAATCGTCCATCCAGTCTTGGGCATCGAGCAGAATGAAGCGATCAAGGCTTTGCGCCGCAGATTGGCTGAGCACATTTACGAAGTTCGCGTGGTGGATCGTAACACGTTTGGCCCGCGCCTTGACTGCTTCATAATTGCTCTCTTGCAGATAAGGCGGCAAAGGAGCATCGGTTTCTTTGCCATAACCGCGACCAAAGGCTTGCCACGCGAAATAATTGTCCTTCAGATCAAAATCGCAGCTCAGTTTTTCCAGCCGTGCACGCAATACATCTGCCATTTTCGCGTCCCCTGCCAGCACATCATATTGTGCAGGCGGAATGCCAAGGCCGAAAAGCGATGAACGTTGGTCGGTAATCCATCGAATGAATTTGCGATCAAAAATCGGCGCAAGCTTGGTTCTAAAGATTTCGCGTTGCTCTTCGATGGTGGTTGCTTCGAGCAAGGCGCGCGGATTGATCCTGTGAACCCGGGCAAGGAAATGGGCCAATCCGATAAAATTCCCCAACAACCCACGCTTATAAACACCCTGGGCAAAACCATTGATACGGCGTCTGCCGATTATGTCGCGGCCCTCCCAATAGCGTCGGCTGGTTTCGTCCAAATGCCGTTGGACATGCCCCTTATAGGCACGGACATTGGTGGCAGTATCTGCATCGGCAAAAAAGCGCCGAAACTGGCGATAGTCCGGCAAGTTCAATACCGCCGCCTGCTTCAAATTGTTCAGCGCAATGTGCGCCGTATTGAGATCGACAGCGATGATTTCGGCGGGATCAGCGGTCAAATACGACAGAACATTGCAACCACCACTGGCGATTGTGATCAATCGCTGTCCTGGCTCAATCGCCAGAGCTTCCATGTCGATAACGGGATCTTCCCATATTTGGGCATAAACCAACCCGCGAAAGGCAAAGGCAAAAGCCTTGTCCAGCAGGCGTTCTTTTCCCGCCCCATCCTGACGGACTACGGCTTCGGCAATTTTGCTATTTTTGGCTGGCTGCAAGATGATTCTCCCTTGTTGGCAAGAAAGAATAATGCTTGGCGATGACTTTCCGGTGACAGTCGCTCCGCGTCATGATCCAATCATTCGGATTAATAGATCTGCATCCACATTTCCGCCCGAAAGCGTGACCACTGTCGTGCCCTGTGGTGCAATTTTCCCCGATAGCACCGCGGCCAATGCCGCCGCCCCGCCGGGTTCAATCACCAGATGCAGCTTTTCAAAGGCAAGCCGCATCGCCGCCCCTACCTCCTCTGGCGTGACTACCGCAGTGCCGTCAATCCGCCCGTTCAAGACGGCAAAATTGATCGGAAAAGTGCGGGGTGTCTGCAATGCATCGCACGGTGTCGGATAGGCTGGATCGAGCACCGAAACTATCTCACCTGCCTCCAAAGATCGGATGACGTCATCCCAACCCTCTGGCTCCGCAATCGAAATGCGCGCGTCGGGACAGGCCAGCGAAAGCCCAGCGGCCAATCCGCCACCACCGCAACAGGCAATGATATGATCGGGGCCATCCACTCCGCGCGCCTTAAGTTGCTCGACGATCTCTATCCCGGCGCTGCCCTGCCCTTCGATCACCCATGGATTGGCAAAGGCGTGGACCAGCGTACTACCGCTTTGCGCCACCAGCTCTGCCGCCATGGCATCACGGTCTTGCGTCAGTCGATCATAGAATACCACTTTCGCTCCCAACGCTTGTGTGGCTGCGATCTTGGTCTTTGGCGCGTTGGAGGGCATGACGATGGTGGCGTCGATGCCTAGCCGTTTCGCCGCCCAGGCGACACCCTGTGCATGATTGCCGCTCGACACACCGATCACCCCGCGCGCGCGTTCTTCCGTGGTCAAATCCGACAGCCGATGCCACGCCCCGCGTATCTTGAATGCGCCGATGGGCTGTAAACTCTCCGCCTTACACCAGATTGTTCGCCCTTTAATCTCTAATGGCAACAACGGCGTCGGCGGCAGGATTTCGGCAATTTTGGCCGCCGCGCGCAATACGCCATTGCGGCTTGGCGCGCGATCGGGGTCCAGCAATTCTTGTTCTGTCATCAAAGCCCTCTATATGCCTTTGCAATAACGAATTTAGGTCAAGGAACGTAGCAGATGAGCAAGGTGTTGGTAATTGGCGCAGGCGGCGTAGGGTCAGTCGCAGTGCATAAGATGGCTATGAATGCCAACATCTTCAGCCATATCAGTCTCGCAAGCCGCACCAAAAGGAAATGCGATGCCATTGCCGCATCGGTTATGGAGCGCACGGGCGTGACCGTCGATACCTATGAAATCGATGCCGAAGAAGTGCCCGCGCTCACGCGTTTGATCGAAACGATCAAACCCGCCTTGGTGGTCAACCTCGCGCTCCCATACCAAGACCTTGCGATCATGGATGCGTGCCTCGCCGCTGGCGTACATTATATGGATACCGCGAACTACGAACCACTGGATGTCGCCAAGTTCGAATATCACTGGCAATGGGCCTATCAGGATCGCTTCAAAGAAGCTGGGCTGACCGCGCTTCTCGGCTCCGGTTTTGATCCCGGCGTGACCAGTGTGTTTACGACGTATCTCAAAAAACACCACTTCGACCGCATCGACACGCTCGACATCTTGGATTGCAATGGCGGTGACCATGGCCAGGCCTTTGCCACCAATTTCAACCCCGAAATCAACATCCGCGAAGTCACAGCGGTTGCCCGGCATTGGGAGAATGGCGACTGGGTAGAAACCCCGGCGATGTCGGTAAAGCAGTCGTTCGACTTCGAGGCTGTCGGCCCGAAAAACATGTATTTGATGTACCATGAGGAAATCGAAAGCCTGAAAACCCACTTGCCCGAAATCAAACGCATTCGGTTTTGGATGACCTTTGGCGATGCCTATATCACGCACCTGAATGTGCTTCAGGCTGTGGGCATGACGCGGATTGATCCGGTGATGTATGAAGGCCGCGAGATCATCCCGTTGCAGTTCCTGAAAGCGGTATTGCCAGAACCGGCTTCGCTTGGGGCCACGACCAAAGGCAAAACCAACATCGGCTGCATCGCTACCGGTCTTGGCAAAGACGGCAAGGAAAAGACGCTCTACATCTACAACATCTGCGACCATGAAGAATGTTACGCCGAAACAGGCAACCAAGCCGTGAGTTACACCACCGGCGTCCCCGCAATGATTGGCGCGGCGATGGTGGTGACGGGGCAATGGTCGGGTGCTGGCGTGTGGAATATGGAGCAGTTTGATCCTGATCCGTTTATGGAGATGCTGAACCAGCATGGCCTGCCGTGGCAGGTGAAGGAATTGGACGGGCCGCTGGCGTTTTGATGAAACGACCAACCGCCTTGATCTGCAGCGTCGCGATGTTGATGACCGCCGCTCAAAAACCACCGCAGATACCCTCGGAATACCAAGGTAGTTGGAGCATGGATGTCGGTTATTGCAATTATGAAGGCGACACGCTGGACAATGAGCTTTACATCACTGCCGACACTGTCGGCTTCCATGCCGAGCATCACCGCGTCAAATCTGTCAAATTGAAAGATGGCAATCTGGTTCTGCGATATTTCACGATGAAAGATGCATATCGAGTAGCGCCAAAAACTCTTCGGATGTCAAAAAATAAAACCGTTTTGAATGATACATGGCACAGATGCCCTGATGTCCAGCAGGACCAGAAGGCCAAATAAATGGAAACCAAAGCTGGCGACCCCGGCGCATTTGCGCATTTTGATCTAAACCGCGTCCCCTCGCCTGCGTTCGTCGTGGACGAGGTGGCGGTGCGGCGGAACCTCGCCATCCTTGCCGACGTCAAAGAGCGGTCGGGTGCGAAAATACTGTGCGCGATGAAGGCTTTTTCGATGTGGTCGCTGGCGCCTGTCATCGGCGAATATCTTGATGGCGTGTGCAGTTCGGGCCTTTGGGAATTGCGTTTGGCGCGGGATTATTATTCGGGCGAGATCGCGACCTATTGCGCAGGCTATAAAGCAGCGGACATGGCGGAGATTGTGAGCATATCCGACCACATCATTTTCAATTCACCCGGACAGCATGCGCGGTTTGCGCAGTATCTGGACGACAGCGTCGACGTCGGCCTTCGCATCAATCCAGAGCATGCCGAGGGCGAGGTTGCCAAATACGACCCTTGCTCGCCGCATTCGCGCCTAGGTTTTCCGGTCAGTCAGTTGTTACCAGAGCATTTGGAGGGCATATCCGGGTTGCATTTCCACTCCTTGTGCGAGCAAGATTTCGAGCCGCTGAAACGCACATGGGAAAACCTGAAACCCAAAATCACGCCCTATTTTGGCCAGCTGAAATGGCTCAATTTCGGTGGCGGCCACCACATCACCCGCGCTGACTATCAGCGCGATGATTTGGTCGCGTTCATCAAAGATGTACGCGCCGAAACCGGCCTTGATGTCTATCTCGAACCCGGCGAAGCGATTGCACTGGATGCGGGTATCTTGATCGGCGAAATCCTTGATACTTTCCGCAACGGCTTGCTGGTTGGCATCACCGATATCAGCGCCACTTGCCATATGCCCGATGTGATCGAAGCGCCTTATCGGCCCGCGATGCTGGGCGAATTACCCGACGGCGACGGCTATTTTATTCGCTTGGGTGGCCCGTCATGTCTAGCAGGCGATATTATCGGCGATTACGGATTTCCAGAAATTGCACAGCCCGGCCAACGCTTTGCCTTCCTAGACCAAGCGCATTATTCGATGGTGAAGACCAACACCTTCAACGGCGTACCTTTGCCTTCAATCTGGCTGTGGAACAGCGACACCGATGATCTGCGCTGCTGTGAAAGAATTCGGGTGGGAAGAATTTCGGGATCGACTGAGCTAGATTTGACCTGATGAAATATTGCGACGAACAGTCTTAATCGCTATTCCTCCCGAAAGGGAGAGAACATGCTGATAAACAGACGAACATTGCTGCAAGGCAGCGCGGGTTTGGCATTTGCGCCACTGATTGGCGGATGCACAAATGAGGCTTTGCGCGGGGCAGCGATGATAGATGGTTATGAAATGCCGCTGGAATCCGCGCCGCACGAACGCACCTTTATGCAATGGCCGGTCAGTGTCGATGTCTATGGGCGAAAGCTGCTCAGCCGCGTTCAGTCTAGCATCGCCTTAATCGCCAACACCATCGCCAAACACGAACCGGTTGTAATGCTGGTTGCGGATGCGCAGGCGGCGGCGGCGCGCAAAGCCCTCTCCGCCAATGTCGAATTGTGGAACATCCCGACCGATGATCTGTGGTGCCGCGATTCAGGACCGACCTTTGTAAAGGATGCCACGGGGGCTCTTGCGGTGGCACATATCCAATTCAATGGCTGGGGCGATAAACAGCCACATAAAAACGATGCTTTGATCGCCGAACGCGTGGCCGAACGGCTTGGCTTGCCATTGCTCGACACCGGATTGGTTGGCGAACAGGGCGGCATCGAACATGACGGCGCGGGCACATTGCTCGCCCATGCCAGTTGCTGGGTTAATCCAAACCGCAATGATGGCAGCGAGGCCGAAATTGGCGACAAATTGCTCAAGGCCCTTGGCGGCGAAAAGATGATCTGGGCTCCCGGCATCGCAGGCAAGGACATCACCGATTACCACATCGACGCACTGGCGCGCTTTGTTGCGCCGGGCAAAGTTTTGATTCAATTGGGCGACGAGATTGATCCTGACGATCCGTGGTCTGTTTCGGGCCATGAAACATTGGAAATCTTGCAATCGGCAACCGATGCGCGCGGCAAAAAACTGGAGATTATCCGCCTGCCCGATCCGGTCAACATCCGGTCACGCAAAGCCGATTTTGTCGCCAGCTATGTGAACTACTACATCTGCAACGGCGCAGTGATTTCGCGCAGAATTTGGCGATAAGGCAGCGGATGGCAAAGCCAAGGAATTGCTGCAATCACTCTATCCGGGGCGGACGGTGGAGATGCTCAACATCGATGCCATTGGCGAATCCGGTGGCGGTATCCATTGCGCCACACAGCAACAGCCAAAGGCGGGTTGACTGATGCGTAAATGGCTCGAATCCCGCGCAAAAGCACTGCAAGCCCTTGCCGCCATCGTAACGATATGTGCGGCAGTCGCGGCCTTGGTTGGCGTAAAGGTGCAGATCGACGCCAATGCCCGCCAACAACGCGAACAATCCGCGCGCGACATTTACCGCGAATATTTGAACCTATCGATCTCCAAACCCGAATTCTCCAACCCCGATTATTGCGCATATCACCGGCACGCCAAACGAAGGCGCGTATGAGGATTATGTCGAATATCTGCTCTACACATCCGAACAGGTGCTGGCCGCGATGCCCGATTGGGAACCAACGCTTTCAGCGCGCCTGACGCCGCATAAGGAACTGCTATGCGGTGAAGCGGATTGGGGTGAAGAGACACCAGCTGTGCGGGCGATGATCGGGCGGTTTAAGGCGAAGCAGTGCAAGGGTTTTGTTCGGGGTGTGGGTGAGGAGTTCTTGATGGTCAAAACCAGCACATTTAACGGCGCATCCCTCGCCTCTCTATGTGGCTGCGGAACAGCAGCACCGAAGAACTGCGCTGTGTAAGTGAGTTCGGATCGGAAGAGTTTCGGGATCGGCTGAGCTGATGGGAATCCGATCAACAATCGTTTCGCTCTTTGGCGATCGCAATCCCAAGCCGCATTTTCGCTTCCATCCTCGTTGTTATGAAAATGACACATTTCGGGAATCGGGCGAGTGCTGCGTTGTGTGCGGCAAGAACGAGCGGTGGATGTACGAGGATAATTGCTATTCTGAAGTTGAGGACAGTCCCGTCTGTGCCCCCTGTATTGCTGGTGATCGCTTGCGTCCCATTTCGGCAAGCATTTTTCGTTTCATGACGTTCAGTTTTCTGCCGAACCGGGACAATACGAAAAGGAAGTAATGCAACTAACTCCCGGCTTTGGGACAGTGAACCCATTCACATGGCCAGTAAAAAACGGAATCCCATTGGCCTATTTGGGGCGCGGCGGAGAAGCCCAGTTTTGGGAAAACCCCCAATGCCGAGTCGCTATGCAAAACTTCTGGCGGGACAGCCAGAATGAAGACTTGAACGGCGCGACGCCACATATAATGGTTTTCCAATCTCTTGACGGATTAACGTACGGATTCGAAATAGACTGGTGCTGAGCCCCCCATTTCCCCTTTACAAATCCCCCCACGAATCATATACGCCACCTCCGCTGCCCCAGGGGGACTTCCAATAACCGCAAGGCAGCCTTGTTGTTTTCCGTTATTTTTTTGGGGGTCCCTTGAGTTGCACGAGTATCTTGACGCTCTAGCTGTAGTCGGCGCCCTGCGCCCTGACGAACCTATCACGCTCCTTCGCCCACACGCTGCTGCGCGTGCTGCCCGCTTCTTTGTTGAGAAGTTTCCGGGGCATTCGCTTTATGCGGTAAAGGCCAATCCTTCGCCTGCGTTGCTTGAAACGCTGTGGGCCGCCGGAATCACGCATTATGACGTTGCCTCGCTTGGCGAAGTGCGGTTGGTGCATAAATTCCTGCCAGAGGCGAAATTGTGCTTCATGCATCCGGTGAAATCGGAGCGCGCAATTGCGCAGGCCTATCACAACCACAATGTGAAGACTTTCAGCCTTGATAGCCATGAAGAGCTGGACAAGATCGTACGCGCCACCGCGAAAGACGGCGTGCCTGCGGCCGATCTTGAACTGTGCGTGCGCATTCGCGTATCGTCCGAGCATGCCAAATTGAGCCTTGCGTCGAAATTCGGGGCAGAGCCCAGCGAAGTGGCTGACCTGTTGGTGGCCACGCGGCAAGTTGCCGATGCATTGGGCATTTGCTTCCATGTGGGCAGCCAAGCGATGACTCCGGCGGCCTATGCAGAGGCGATGGAACATGTGCGCGCGGCGATTGTCGCAGCGTCTGTCACAGTGGACATTGTGGATGTCGGCGGCGGTTTTCCCAGCGTGTACCCCGGCATGGAGCCTCCGCCGCTGGAATCCTATTTCGAAACCATCCACCGGACATTCGAAGATTTGCCAATCAGCTATTCGGCTGAATTGTGGTGTGAACCCGGTCGCGCGCTGTGCGCCGAATATGCATCGTTGCTGGTGAAGGTAGAAAAGCGGCGGGACCATGAGTTGTTCATCAACGACGGAGCCTATGGCGCGTTGTTCGATGCAGCCCATGTGGGCTGGCGCTTTCCGGTCGCTTTGCAACGCGAAAGCGATGCAGGCGAAACGGCAGAATTTGCGTTTTATGGCCCGACCTGCGACGACATGGATTATATGGCGGGGCCATTTATTTTGCCCGCCGATGTTCAGGCGGGTGACTATATCGAAGTCGGTATGCTGGGCGCTTATGGTTGCGCGATGCGCACAGAATTCAACGGATTTGGCGAAACCGACAATTTCATGGTCGAGGATGAACCGATGGAAAGCCTGTACACGCAAATTGCCGCCAATGACGCGGGCAATGTACACCGATTTGTGCGCCGATCCGCGCAATAAGTTGCAATTGACAATGTAAATCGAATATCGCACGTTCCCTGCCTGAAATACGGAGGGAACGTGTTATGGGAAGCAATATTTTGGCCCCCGCAGCGGTGCTTGTGCTGTGGTCTTTGGTCATGCTGGTATGGATGGCGGCGACGCGTTTTCCGGCAATTGCCAAATCCGGCATGGATTTAAGCAAGGCAAAACCCGGCGGACGGGGGCAGAATCTGGACGGGGTGTTACCCGACAATGTTCAATGGAAAGCCCATAATTACGCGCATTTGATGGAACAGCCGACGTTGTTCTATGCCACGGTGCTGATCTTGCATGTAATCCAAGCAGCAACACCCATGATGATCGCCTTTGCCTGGGGCTATACCGTTTTGCGCATCGCGCACAGCCTGTGGCAGGCGACGGTCAACACGATTATTCCGGTACGCTTTGGCCTGTTTTTGCTATCGTCGATCTGCCTGATTGTTTTGGCGGTCCATGCCGTGATCGCGACCCTCTAAGGAGTACTCAATATGTACAGCGAAATCTTGCAACCGGTCGCATTGCTGGCTGTTTGGACCATGATCATTTGGGTTTGGATGTATGCCACCCGCCTGCCCGCCATGAAGCGCGCAAAGATTGATGGCATGTCGGCCATGGGCATGACTGGCGGCGGCTTGCGTTCAGAACTGATCGCCAAGGGTGAGGAGAAAGCATCGTGGGTCGCGGATAATTACAACCATCTCCACGAAGCACCGATGGTGTTTTATGTGGTGGCGATAGTGCTGGCGATCACCGGTTGGGGTGATGGGCTGAATGCGACCTTGGCTTGGATTTATCTCGCGCTGCGCGTTGTGCACAGCTTGGTGCAGATATTGTGGAACCGCGTGGCTGTGCGTTTCGTGTTGTTTGCGGCATCCAGTCTGGTGCTGATCATGCTGGTCGTTCATGCCGCAATGGCCGTGTTTAATGCGGGTATCCCGCACGGGCATTAAGGGCGTTAAATACGGACAAATTCTCCGACCAATTCAACATGGGTGGACCAGCGGAATTGGCCCACTGGCCAAACGCGTTTGAGTTGATAGCCACTGGCCACCAGCAATTTGGCATCGCGGGCAAAGCTGGATGGGTTGCAGCTGACATAGGCGATTTTGGCGACGGCAGACCCCGCCAATTGCGCCACCTGATCGCGTGCACCGGCGCGGGGTGGATCAAGCACCACCGCCTGAAACCGGTTGAGTTCGGTTGCGGTCAACGGCCGCCGGAACAAATCCCGATGTTCGGTAAATACCGGCCTGCCCACGCGATTGGCCGATGTTTTTAACGCGTTGATTGCGGTTAAATCAGCCTCTGCGGCGTAGACTTTTGCCCGGTCGGACAAATTCAATGCAAAGGTGCCAAGGCCGCAGAACAGATCGGCCACCAATTTAGCATCACCGACAATATCCCGCGCCGCCGCCACCAACGCGGCCTCGCCATCGGCGGTTGCTTGCAGAAAGGCATAAGGCGGATAGGCAACGGCAACATCGCCCAATGTCATGGTCACAGGTTCCGGCTCCCAAAGCGCCGTTGCGCCAAAACCATCATCAATCGAAAAACGCGCCAGCTTATGGGTTTGCGCAAAGACGGTCAGGGCTTCATGCGCCTCCAACCCCTCTGGCGTCCAATTTTCGACCAGCACGTCCAACCCTTGATCGACCAACGCCAATTTGATCTGCACGTTGCGGCGTAGATCGATGCGTGGGGCAAAATATTTGCGCAACGGCGTCAACAGCGCAAACAAAGGCGGTGCCATGATTTCACATTGCGCCATATCGACGATGCGGTGGCTTTTTTCCGAACTGAACCCCAGTTGGAACGACTTCCCTGCCCAAGCCGAACGCACAGCAACCCGGCGGCGACTTTGTGGCGGTGACAGATGCACAGGCATGACGGTCTCTGCGAAAACATCCTGCGAAGACAAGGTGTGGACCACACGGTCGCGGATGAAATCGGATAGTGTCGCGTCATCGACATGCTGCAACTGGCATCCGCCGCACAACGGAAAATGGCGGCATAGCGGATCGATGTGGTGCGGGCCGTGGATCAGGCCTCCAGCAGGATTTCAGGCGGTCTTGTGGCGCAGACAGTGCAACATAGCGGCCATCGCCCGTTACACCCTCGCCGCGCGACGCCAGCCTGATAATGATGTCATGTTCACTCACCAGCGCGCCTTGCCCGTGCGATCAGGCGAATTCAACCCGCCTTGTCGGCTTCTGTTGCTTCGGGCACTTTTTCCGTTTCATCTGCACTGGGCTTGATCGCAGCGGGCAGCCGGTAAATATCGTCACCCGAACGCACCTCGATCATATCCTTGCCGATCAGTTTAATGGAAAAGCTATCATCAAATCCATCGGCAGGTTCCAATCCTTTGCCGCCGCCCAACACCGTAAAACGGCGAAAACCATTATCGGGATTGCGCAGAACAACCATCTGCCCTTCTGGGCCAGTCACACGCTCTGCTGTACAATCCCGCGCGAAATCAGTGGACCCGGCCAGCGCACATTCAATCTTGCCCTCCAATGCGGCATCTTTGGCCGCACTGTTTTCAGCGTCTTCTAAGGTCGAATTGTTGCCGCAGGCGGAAAGCGCCAGAGCGGATATTGCGACGAATGCAGTGCGGAATGTCGATTTTGACATGATCTTCAACTTTGGCCCCATTCAATATATGTGGATGCTATAGCCGCGCCCAAGGCACTCTGCAAAGCCAGAAGCGGCCCGCGCCCCATTATCGGACAGCGCAACAGCGCAATCTCACCCGCGCGGGTGCAATTGCGAAATGTCGCGCACCGCGCCTTTGGATGCGCTGGTCGTCATCGCCGCATAGGCCTGTAACGCCACGGATACTTTGCGCGGACGTTCCTTTTCAGGCAGCCAGCCTTTCACATCCCGCGCTAAACGCCGCTGCGCCAACACTTCGTCGCTGACGGCCAAGTGAATAGTACGGTTTGGTATGTCGATTTCGATACGGTCGCCCGGTTCGACCAAGCCGATTTCGCCGCCTTCGGCCGCCTCTGGAGAGACATGCCCGATGGAAAGCCCTGAAGTGCCGCCCGAAAAACGTCCGTCGGTCAACAAAGCACACGCCTTGCCCATGCCCTTGGATTTCAGATAGCTGGTCGGATACAGCATTTCCTGCATTCCCGGCCCGCCCTTTGGCCCTTCATAACGGATAACGACGACATCACCCTCTACCACTTGGCCTGTCAAGATCGCTGTTACTGAAGCATCCTGGCTTTCATACACTTTGGCGGGGCCTGCGAATTTTAATATGCTCTCATCGACGCCTGCCGTTTTCACAATGCAACCATCGCGAGCAATATTGCCGAATAGCACGGCCAAGCCACCATCTTTGGAGAAAGCATGTTCGGCAGACCGGATCACGCCGTTTTCGCGGTCGAGATCGAGTTCATCCCAACGGCGCGACTGGCTAAACGCGGTTTGCGTCGGCACGCCTCCCGGCGCCGCCTTAAAAAATGTCTGCACATCAGGATCGTTGGTGCGCGATATGTCCCATTGATTGAGGGCATCACCCAATGTCTTGCTGTGCACCGTCGGCAGATCGGTATGCAGCAACCCTGCGCGGTCCAATTGGCCAAGGATCGCCATGATGCCACCGGCGCGGTGAACATCCTCCATATGCACATCGCTCTTGGCTGGAGCAACTTTGGACAGGCACGGCACCTTGCGGCTTAACCGGTCAATGTCGTTCATGGTGAAATCGACCCCAGCTTCATGCGCCGCCGCCAACAGATGGAGCACCGTATTGGTCGAACCGCCCATGGCAATGTCCAGGCTCATGGCATTTTCGAACGCTTTGAATCCTGCAATATTCCGGGGAAGCGCGCTTTCGTCATCCTGTTCGTAATAGCGTTTGCACAGGTCAACCGCGACACGACCAGCGCGCAGGAACAGTTGCTCACGATCTGAATGGGTGGCCAGTTGCGAACCATTGCCCGGCAGCGAAAGGCCAAGGGCTTCGGTCAGGCAATTCATCGAATTGGCGGTAAACATGCCCGAACACGAACCGCAGGTTGGGCAGGCCGAACGCTCAATCTTGGCAACATCTTCGTCACTGATTTTATCATCGGCGGCGGCAACCATGGCATCGACAAGGTCGAGCGCCACTTCTTTGCCGTTCAAGATAACCTTACCGGCCTCCATCGGCCCGCCCGATACAAACACCACCGGAATGTTGATCCGCATCGCCGCCATCAACATGCCCGGTGTGATTTTGTCGCAATTGGATATGCACACCATGGCGTCGGCACAATGGGCGTTGACCATATATTCGACGCTGTCGGCAATCAGGTCACGACTAGGCAGCGAATAGAGCATGCCATCATGGCCCATGGCGATACCATCGTCGACGGCGATGGTGTTGAATTCCTTTGCAACGCCGCCCGCTGCTTCGATTTCGCGCGCAACCAGTTGGCCCAGGTCTTTTAAATGGACATGGCCCGGCACGAATTGGGTGAAGCTGTTGACCACAGCAATGATAGGCTTGCCAAAATCGCCATCTTTCATCCCCGTCGCCCGCCACAATCCGCGCGCACCCGCCATATTGCGGCCGTGGGTCGATGTTCTGGAACGGTAAACGGGCATATAGCTATTCCTTAGGAGAGACTAGCGCGCCTCTATTCACGACACGGCTTCAGACGCAAGCCTTTCGACAACATATTGCGCCATTTCGCCCAATAATGCAGCAAATCTTTCTTGGCCCGCAGCGTCGGCGATCAAATCTTGCCGGATTTCTATACCGACATAGGGAATTTCATTGGCCTCCGCATGGCGGTTCATCGTCGCGTTCAATTTCTTTCCGGAATAAGGCAGTTGGTCCCCAATCGCTATCCCCTCCCCCTCCAGGTGCGCGATGGCCATTTGTGAGGCAACGTCCTGTTCGTTATACAATATGCCGATTTCCCATGGGCGGACACCGTCTGGATCGCTGGTCAAGCGCGGGGTAAAGCTGTGGAGAGACAGGATCAGTGCCGGGCGTGTCGTTCGCAACAGCAATTCAAGCCGTTCGTGATAAGGATAGAAATAACGATTGAGTCGGGCATTTCGGCTCAATCCGTCTAGGCAGTTTCCTCGGATCAAATGCCCATCACTGCTTTCTGGAATGACGCTAAGGTCGATGGCATCCCGGTTCAAATCCACCACAAGCCGCGATTGATGCGCCATAAAGGCGGCACAATCGGTCAACGACACTAAGTAATCCGCGACCCCTGACACGCCAATATCCCACGCGATATGCGTCTGTAACAGATCGGCGTCCAACCCCAAATCAATGTCGCCGGGTATGTGGTTTGATGCGTGGTCACAGACCAGCAGAATGCCGTCGCGTTTAGGTTCGCCCAAAATGATCCACGCCTCGCTCATCGCATTCGGCCTTTCAACGTCCACCATTCGGGCCGCGCGGCAGAAATTGTTTGCGCGGCATCTTCACACGCCTTGTCACTGTCAAACAGCGCGAAGCACGTCGCACCTGATCCGGACATGCGGGCCATGATAGGCGCAAAATCGCGCAACGACGACAAAATTTCTGCAATATCCAAACATAACGTAATTGCCGGAGTTTCAAGATCATTACGCCCTGCGATTGCCGCAGCCATCGGTTCGATATTGGCCAGTGGACCGCGATCATGCCCGTCCCATGCCTTGAATACCGAAGCCGTTGAAACCGGTTTAAGTGGGTTGATTAGCAAGACCGCCAGACCGGTTATCGTGCTGCCATCGACCATCGAGAGTTCAGTTCCGGTGCCAGCCCCATAGGATGTCCGGCTTTGCACGCATGCGGGAATGTCGGCACCAAGCGGGGCGACGATTCCTTCCAGTTCACGCGCCGACAGACCCAATTTCCAAAACTGGTTTAACATTCGCACGGTCGCCGCAGCATCGGCTGACCCTCCACCGATGCCAGATGCAACCGGAAGGTTCTTTTCCAATGAAAGCTGCGCTCCCGCCGAAACAGCTGCATAACGGGCCAGGCTTTGTGCAGCACGCATGACCAGATTGTCGTTGCCGTTACTCAGCCCCCCACAAAATGGTCCGGTTAGTTCTAATGATAACCCATCCGCAGGTTCTACGCTCAGGCGATCGCCGCAATCGACAAATGCGAATAGCGTTTCCAGATCATGATACCCATCCATTCGCCGTGCGCGCACATGCAGCGCCAGATTGATCTTGGCATAGGCAATTTCGAATTGGTCAGGCATCAGGGCGCTGCGTTGCTGGCGTTCAATCCCAGATCAAGCTTGGATATTATGCGCACCGCATCAGCGTCTTTGGCCTGGAGTGCCGCAGCCCGCCAAGCATATCGAGCGTCGATCCTTCGACCTGAATTCCAATAGATATCACCCAGATGTTCGTTGATGATCACATCATTGCCAGCGGATTGGACCGCCTTTTCCAACAATGGAATAGCGCGACCGATGTCGCCATTCAAAAAATGCCCCCAACCCAACGAATCCGCGATTTCAGCGGAGGTCGGGGCCAATTCATGCGCCCTTGCCACCAATTCAAACCCGCGCTTCACATCTTTGCGACGTTCCAGCAGTGAATAACCGAGATAATTCAGCAATTGCGGATTCTGGCCATCGATCAACAGCGCCGCCTCAAGATGCTCGGCCGCAGCATCCCAATTTCCTTGTCGGTCGAGCAATTGCGCCAACAATATTCGGTAGATTGATCGCTGCCGGTTCGACGCCTTGTTGGCATCGGCATTGGCAATCACTTGTTGATAGGTTGCAATCGCGCCATCGGAATCGCCGCTGTCTTCCTTAATCTGCGCCGCCAACAACGCCAGATCGACTGCGCCGGGCACGATCCCGTTGCGCCGACGAAACGCGTTGCAACGCCTGCACCCCCAAACCACGCCGTTTTAAGGCCGTCACATGTTCGCGCACAGCCCATGGGCCAAAGGACGATTTCAACGGAATGGAAACAAACAACGCGTCGGATTCCCCGCTTCGGCCTACCGTATCCAAACGATCCGCCAGAACCAACGTCGCCACGGGGCTATCCGGTGCCACCCATTTTGCCAGACGCGCAAAATACAGTGCCTGTTGCTTCGCTTGCTGTTGATCCAATTGATCGGATAGATGCCCAAACAACGCCGCGAGCGCCCAATCGGCTTTTTTCCGCCTGCTTAAAGCCGCCGCTATTGTCGATTTTCCTTCGCCGCCGACATGCTGCCGCAATGAATCGGCAAAATCTGAATCACCGGCTGCGGCAATCCAAGTCGAGGCAACTAGCCCCAATGATCGGCCAAAATCTTCGTGGTAAAACTGGAACCGCGTCAGCCGCTGCTTTGCAGAACCAAAATCGCCGTTCGCCATGTCGATATAAACCAGTTGGTCGAGCGCATAGAAACCCAACATAGGATCATCGCGCATCATGGCCGTTGTTAATCCTGCCGGTTTTGCCTTGCACCACGTCGATCCAAGTGGTCAAAATCGGTTCCAGAAAAGCAAAGTTCTGGCGCTCTTTCAGGTCCGCAACGGCCGCTTTGGCACCAACCCAATCGCCGCGATTCCAGCTTTCGACGAAAAACAGCAACGGGCTGTCAGGATCGGCTTGGTTCGCCAACTTTTGCGCCCGCGCCGCTTTCAATGCATTTTTGAAATCCCCGGTTTGCATCGCTGCTTCTAACAGGCGATCAGCCGCAACCGAACTGGCCGGAACTTGCGTTATGAGCTTCCCAAACTGTTTTACCGCTTCATCCGGTTGCCCGGACAAATCCGCCCTCAGTGCCTGCCAATATTGATCAATCGGTTCAACCGCCGCCCACGATGGGGACGTCGTCAGAACCAAAGCCGCGCCAAAGGAAAGAAGATTACATATTCGGGTAATTGGGGCCTCCACCGCCTTCAGGGGTCACCCATGTGATGTTCTGGGTTGGATCTTTGATGTCGCAGGTTTTGCAATGGACGCAATTTTGCGAATTGATCTGCAACCGTGGATTACCCTCTTCACCACCGACAATTTCATAAACTCCCGCCGGACAATAGCGCGATTCGGGCGAATCATACAGCGCCAGATTGACGGTGATCGGTACCGCCGCGTCTGTCAGTTGCAAATGGCAGGGCTGATCTTCGGCATGGTTGGTGAACGAGAATGACACCGAAGTCAGCCGATCAAAGGTCAATACACCGTCTGCCTTGGGATATTTAATCGGTGGATACAGATCCTTGCGGCGCAATGTCTCACAATCGCGGTGCAGCTTCATCTCCACGGGAAGTCCAATTTTGAACTGGCGCATCCACATGTCGATGCCGCCCATCAAGGTGCCGTATTCACCGCCAAATTTGGTGATAAAGGGTTGCACATTCTTCACTTTTTTCAGCTCGGTGGCAATCCAGCTTTCGTTGAGTGTAGCCTGATATTCAGCCACTTCGTCGTGCGCACGCCCTGCCGACAGCGCCGTGGCCAGACTTTCAGCCGCCAACATACCAGATTTCATCGCGGTATGGCTGCCTTTGATGCGGGGCACATTCACAAAGCCCGCCGAACAGCCGATCAACGCCCCGCCGGGGAATGCCAGTTTCGGAATCGCTTGCCATCCACCCTCGTTGATCGCGCGCGCGCCGTAAGAAACACGGCGACCGCCTTCTAATATCTTGGCGATTTCAGGATGGGTTTTCCACCGTTGAAATTCCTCAAACGGATAGAGATGCGGATTGTGATAATCGAGCGAAACCACAAAGCCCAAGGCAACCTGGTTATTCGCCTGGTGATACAAGAACGCCCCGCCCCATTCGTCGCTTTCACTCATCGGCCAGCCTTGGGTATGAATGACTTTGCCGGGAACATGCTTTTCAGGATCGATGTCCCACAATTCCTTGATGCCGATGCCGTAAACCTGTGGCTGGCTATCGCGCTCCAGATCGTATTTTGCCTTCAGTTGCTTTGTTAAGTGCCCGCGTGCACCCTCTGCAAATAAAGTATATTTTGCGTGCAATTCCATGCCGGGCATGTAATCGCCCTTGTGGCTGCCATCAGCCGCAACGCCCATGTCTCCGGTCGCCACACCTTTAACCGAGCCATCATCGTTATACAGGATTTCTGCAGCGGCAAATCCGGGAAAAATTTCGACACCCAGATTTTCGGCCTGCCCTGCCAACCAGCGGCACATGTTGCCAAGGCTGCCTGTATAACAACCGTGGTTATGCATCCAGCTGGGCGAGATGAAATTGGGAATTGAGTATTTGCCCTTTTTGGTGAGCACCCAATGGTGATTCTCGGTCACCGGCGTTTCCGCCATCGGACACCCATCGTCGCGCCAATTGGGCAGCAATTCGTCCAAAGCAATCGGATCAACTACGGCACCCGACAGGATGTGCGCACCAACTTCTGATCCTTTTTCTAGGATACAGACTGAAATTTCGGGGTTTATCTGTTTCAGACGGATGGCTGAGGAAAGCCCAGCGGGGCCTCCGCCAACGATTACTACGTCATAGGGCATCGATTCCCGTTCGCTCATTTTTCGGTCCTTCCCTTGATGCCGCTTCGGGCTATCCTGTAAATCGCGCAACTGATGGTTTTCGCCATGCCAAGCAATTGACCACCGCGTCAACCAGTGACTGTAGGAGATTATGGCGACCCCACATAACAATCACGCTTTGCTGCAAGCGCAATCCATTGTGGGCTGGTGGAAAATGGCGGGTGTCGACTATTTTGTGGGTGAGGAGGCGATCGATTGGCTTGCTGCCCCCCCAGAGCCGCCTGCTGTTGCGGAGCCTTCGCGCGCACCGGCAAATCGCACACCGCGTCCGGCTCCGGCAGAAATTGCCATTCCCGTTCCGCTCCCGCCGCAACAATGGCCTATGGACTTGACCGCCCTGAACGCCGCTATCGCCGCCGACCGGACGCTGCCCGGCACGGGTTACGGACGTCACATTTTAAAACCCAATGGCATGTCTGGCGCGCCCTTTATGGTTATATCGGACTTTCCCGAGGAAAGTGAATTGGCGGCCGGGGAACTGGGCCGTTATCCTTTGCTGTCCGCAATGCTGCTTGCCGCAGGAATTCGCACTGAACAATGCTATTTCGCGGCGCTTGCATATAGCCGCCCTGCCAGTGGCGCCTTGCCCGATGCGGACAAAGCTTTGCTTGCCGATTTCATCCGCCACCAAATAGGATTGGTAAAACCCCAGATGATATTGCTACTCGGTTCGAGCGCAACCGAATGCCTGTTGAGCAAAGATCTGATGAAAGCGCGTGGAAATTTAGAAAATATTAACCACGATGGCCACAATATGGCGGCACTGGCAACCTTCCATCCGCGAACACTCGCCGCTCGTCCGATTTTAAAGCCTCAGGCTTGGCGTGATTTGCAGATGGTTATGCAGAGAGATAGTGCGTGAAGACCGGCAATACGTTCCTAATGGTTTCCCTATGTTCCCTGATCGCAGCGTCGCCCGCTGTGGCAGGCACAAGTGACAGTTTCCGCCAACCCAGCGATGTGTTGGCAGCCCTGCCCTACCAACCGAACAAATCGGAAAAGGAAACGCTGTCGGCGATTTTCAATGCGATAGAACGCAAGCAATGGACCGAGGCATCGAAAATGATCGACGCTGCCCCCAAAGGCCCTTTGGCGTCGATGGCGCGGGCCGAGCTTTATCTGGCATCGGGAAGCCCACGCGTCGAAGCCGAACAACTCAAAGCATTGCTGAACGATGCCCCCTATCTGTCGCAAGCCGAGCAAATCGAAAAACTGGCAGAAAAACGCGGTGCGAATGGCTTGGCTGATCGGCCCGGCACCCAGCGATTTTCATTCCGTGGCGAAGCACCCCGCCGCGATTTGCCCGATAACATCAAAGACGGTAGCACCGCTGCGCTGCGTGAAAAAATCCAGCAGCATATCAAAAACGACGATTCTGCCGCCGCCGAAGCCGCCGTCGAAGCCGCTAGCAGCAGCCTAAGCGCCGATGGTTTGGCAGAGCTTCGCTATCGCGTGGCGTGGTCCTATTATATCGAAAACGACGATGCCAATGCCCGCCGCGTGGCCACATTGGCGCGCACAGGTTCTGGCGAATGGTCTGTTCAAGCAAGCTGGGCTTTGGGCCTTAGCGCGTGGCGCACAGGCGATTATGCAGCAGCATTTGAGGCTTTCGATACTGTGGCGCGCACGGCGCAAAGTGACGATCTGAAAGCCGCAGGGCTGTTCTGGAGCGCGCGGACTGCCGTTGCCACACGCCAACCGCAACAATCGCAACCGCGCCTGCAAAATGCGGCGCGCTATCATGAAACATTTTACGGCATGCTTGCCGCAGAAAATCTGGGCATGGCCTCTGTTGCCAAACGCTTGCATCCCAAACCTGAAAAGGCATGGGCACCATTGCGCGATAACGACAACGTCAAAATCGCGATCACATTGGCTGCCGTTGGGCAATCGAGCCGCGCCGATGATGTGCTTCGGCATCAGGCGCGGATCGGCGATCCCCAGGATCACAACGCATTGGCGACACTGGCCGGCGCGCTGAACCTGCCTGCGACGCAATTGTGGATGGGGCATTATGGCCCTGCCAGTGCAAGTGAAGACGCAACGATCCGTTATCCCGTTCCCGGCTGGTCTCCATTGGGTGGCTGGCGTGTCGATCCTTCACTGGTTTTTGCGCATAGCCTTCAGGAATCACAGTTCCGTACCGCAGTGGTCAGCCCCGCCGGTGCGCGCGGTTTGCTTCAGGTTCGGCCCGGGACCGCACGGGATATGGCGCGTGATCGCGGCATGGCATTTAACCCAAGCGACCTCGACCGGCCCGATTACAATCTGGAATATGGCCAGTCTTACCTTGAAAAACTGCGCGATATGAGCGCAACAGGCGGCCTTTTGCCCAAAGTCATCGCTGCCTATAATGCGGGGCCAGCACCGGTCACGCGCTGGAACAGCGAAGTTCGTGATAATGGCGATCCGTTGCTGTTCATTGAATTGATTCCCTATTGGGAAACCCGCAGCTATGTCTCCACCATATTGCGCAATTATTGGATGTACGAAATTCAAGGATCCAAAAATGGCGGCAGCATGACGGGCTTGGCACAATATATGTGGCCCAAATTCCCCAATGAAGGCCGCAGCAGCTCGGTTCGCTTGACTGTTACGAGCAGCCGCCCTGCCCAAGGAGGCTCCATTGCCGCTCGATGAAATCACGAACTTTCAAGCCTATAAACATAGCACTTCTGACTGTTTCTGATACTCGAACGGTCGCCGACGATACCAGCGGCGACATATTGGCCGAACGTATAACAGCCGCCGGCCACGCATTGGTCTATCGTGCCATCGAACGCGATGATACCGACCGGTTGGTTTCCCGTCTGCACAACTGGATCGATGACGAACGCGTTGATTGCGTAATATCCACCGGCGGCACCGGCTTAACGGGGCGCGACATTACCCCCGAAGCGTTGGATCGCGTGAAGAGCAAAGACATTCCGGGTTTTGGCGAACTGTTCCGCTGGCTCAGTTACGAAACCATCGGCACCAGCACCTTGCAAAGCCGTGCCTGTGCCGTCGTCGCGCGCGGCACCTATATCTTTGCCCTGCCCGGATCGAATGGCGCGGTTAAAGATGGCTGGGACAAGATTTTGGTTCACCAGCTCGACAGCCGCCACCGTCCCTGCAATTTCGTGGAATTGATGCCGCGATTGCGCGAAGTTTAGGCGGTTAAGTGGTGGATTGAAATAGGCGCAGACACTGTAACCCAGTGTAACCTTCCGACGATATTCTGGAAAACGCTGGAAAGCCGCACGCCATTTTTGGCAGTCGAAATCCTACATTTCAAGCGCAAAATTGATGCAGTCCTTTTGCGACGAACAATTTCGTTCTTTTTATGTTCCCGCCATTCTGTTATGCATCACAAATGGCTGATGTCGAATTTCATGGCACACAATCAGGACGCGGTGCGCCGACAAACCGGGTTTCGCAGCGATTTAATCTGAATCAGCGAGAAGCCGATGGCGATTGGCTTGATGCGCGTGAAGACATTGATGGGGAAATGCCGACGCTGCGGACGACGATCAGCATTGAGCGGCCGAAAACCATTTTGTCGCGCAACAGGTCGCCTGACATACCCTTCGATAAATCGGTCAATCCCTATCGCGGATGCGAACATGGCTGCATCTATTGCTATGCAAGACCCAGCCATGCCTTTCATGATCTGTCGCCGGGGCAGGATTTCGAAAGCCATTTGTTTGTCAAACCCGACGCCGCCCGGCTGTTAAACGCGGAACTGGCCAAGAAAGGCCATGTGCCCACCCCCATCGCTTTTGGTACCAACACCGATGCCTATCAACCCATAGAGGCCGAATACCGGATCATGCGGCAATGTTTGGAAGTGCTGTCGGCTTGCGACCACCCGCTGACGATCACCACCAAATCGGATCGGGTGCTGCGCGATCTGGATTTGCTGGTGCCGATGGCAAAAAAGGGTCTGGTCGCGGTGGCCGTTTCGGTTACCACTTTGGACCCAGTGCTACACCGCAAACTGGAACCTCGTGCTCCGCGGTCCCGCCAAGCGCCTTTCCGCGATCAAGGCGCTTAGTGCCGCTGGAGTTCCCGTTCATGTCAATGTGTCCCCGTTGATTCCAGCGATTAACGATCATGAAATAGAGGCGATATTGGAGGCAGCGGCTTTGGCAGGGGCCACCACCGCGAGCTTTATACCCCTTCGCCTGCCCCATGAAGTAGCCCCACTTTTTCAGGATTGGTTGGCGGTGCATTATCCTGACCGCGCGGGCAAGGTGATGGCGATTGTCCATTCTTTGCGCGGAGGACGCGACAATGACCCTGCGTTTTTCGGACGGATGCGTGGATCAGGCCCATGGGCGGAGTTGATCCGCACGCGGTTCAATATTGCCGCCCGTAAATCCGGCTTTAACTTGCAAAAGCTTTCGCTGCGCAGCGACCTGTTTGTGCCACCAAGGCTGGATGGTCAGATGGATTTGTTTTGATGTCGGTGGAACGAAGATGCCGCCAGTCCCGCCTTACCCTTTCAAAACATAATCGGCATATTGCTTGCGCAATTCGGCCTTTTGAATCTTGCCCGTGCCCGTATGCGGCAATGTTTCGACAAACAGAATTTCATCTGGCATCCACCATTTAGCAATGCGCGCGGCCAGATAGTCTTTCACCATCGCTTCGGTTAAGTCAGCATCGGGTTTTTTGATCACCAGCAAAATCGGGCGCTCATCCCATTTCGGGTGCTTGATACCAATCGCCGCAGCTTCCGCCACGCCGGCACAACCAATTGCGGCATTTTCGAGTTCAACCGAACTGATCCATTCCCCGCCCGATTTGATGACATCTTTGACGCGATCGGTAATCTGCATTGTACCATCGGGATGGATGACGGAGACGTCACCCGTATCAAACCATTGATCAGCGTCGACAGCATCGGCTTCGGCCTTGAAGTAACGCTTAATCACCCAAGGCCCGCGAATTTGCAAAGAACCTTCGGTTACGCCATCGCGTGGTGCGACGTTGCCAGCTTTATCGATGACCCGTAATTCAACTCCAAACGGCACGCGGCCCTGTTTGCAAACCACGTCGATTTTCTGTTCCAGAGTTAATTCATCCCAATCGAAAGTTGGCGCACCCATCGTTCCAATCGGCGACGTTTCTGTCATGCCCCATGCATGCGCCACGCGTATCCCCTGCGACATCAATCTTTCGATCATCGTGCGCGGAGCTGCCGAGCCACCGATGGTTACCAAGCGCAATTTGCCAAGACCGAATTCTCGCCCTGCGGCTTTTTCGGCATCCAAGTGGCCAAACATCGCCAGCCAAACAGTGGGCACGCCCGCGCTGTGTGTGACCCCTTCGTCCAAAAACAATTTGTGCAAAATGGGCGCTTCGTTGGTCGTGGAAAACACAAATTTGACGCCAGCGATGGCACCCGCAAAGGGCAAGCCCCAGCTTGCGGCATGAAACATGGGCACAATGGGAAGCAGGGTTGCCTGTGTCGACATATCAAAAACGCCGGGTGTTATGCCCGTCATCGCATGCAGCATGGTTGATCGATGTTCGAACAAAACGCCCTTGGGATTACCGGTCGTGCCACTGGTATAGCACAACATGCAGGGGTCGCGTTCGTCGCCCTTGACCCATTCGAACACACCATCCTGTCCACCGATCAACGCGCCGTAACTGTCGTTGGAATCAAAAATGACGTAATGTTCGATGGTTTTCAAATGCGGCTTCAATCGGTCGATAACCGGTTGAAACGCGGTATCGTACATCAACACCTTATCCTCGGCGTGGTTCATGATGTAGATCAGGTCTTCATCGAACAATCGGATATTGACGGTGTGAATAACGCCGCCACAACCAATCGCACCATACCACGCGGCCAAATGACGATGGTGGTTCATGGCAAAGGTCGCCACGCGATCCCCAGGTTTCAAACCCAACGCGACAAAAGCCTGCGCCATTTTGCGCGCTTCGAGCGCAACGCTGGACCAGTTGGAGCGTTCGATGGTTCCATCATTCCAACGCGTCACAATCTCCCGATCACCATATTCTCTTGCGGCATGATCAATCAGATGCGTAATCCGAAGGTCCCAATCCTGCATCGCTCCCAACATAATCCCTCCCAAAGCGGCTCTCCGTTCCGCGTTAATGCACTGGCGTCAAATGCGGCTTTACCGAAGCCAAATCAACATTATCAATCCCGTCAATCGCCTTCACCTTTTCGGCCAGATCATTGTCCAGCCTAAAACGGCGGCCCAAGGTAATCTGCGCAGATTTTCCGCTGTCCATATGGGTGCGGACAACAACTTCGCTTCGCCCGCCGGTTAATGGCGCGATCAAATGCTGTAGCTGATAAAAGGCATCCGCTGTATTTATCTCCAGGCACATTTTAAACTGCGTGTTGGCAACCAGCCCGGAAAGCAGCCGCCCGCTGCGCACGGAAATACGGGGAATTTCCTCGCCCGCTGGCAAATCCATTTCAACGTTTAGCAACAGACATTCATTGCCCGCCGCCCATTCCGCCAAGGCATTGCATGCTTCTTCCTCGAAGCAACTGGCGTTAAATTGTCCGCTGGAATCCGAAAATTCGGCTTGGACGAAGCGTTTACCGCGCTTGGATTCGCGCCATTTCACACTTTGTACCATCGCCGCCATCAATCCAGTTTTGCGACTGCCTTCAGGGATTGGGCCGCAATCGATGGTTTCCAAATAGCTTTTCGCACCATGGCTGGCGGCAATTTGGACAAATTGCGAGATAGGATGCGATGCGAAATAGAACCCGAAAGCATCGCGTTCATGTCCCATTGTTTCGCCGACCGACCAGGCCTTGGCCGATGGCAGCCGCAATTGCGCCGCATCGCCAGCTCCAGATTCGCCAAACAAGCCGCCCTGCCCGCTTTGCCGTTGATCGCGTGCAGATTGGGCGGCGGACAAGATCAATTCGGATCCCGCAAAAACCGCCGCACGATTAGGGGACAGATCATCGAACGCGCCAGAGGCTGCTAGATTTTCTAAACTGCGCCGGTTTATTTGCGCCGGATCAACCCGATTGGCAAAATCATCAAGGCTATTGAACGGACCATTTTCAAGCCGTTCCGCTGCGATCACTTCCATCGCCTTTTCGCCAACGTTTTTCAGTCCCGCAAGCGCATAGCGCACAGCCAAACCGTGTTCGCTTTCCTCAACGCTAAATTCTGCGTCGCTGGCATTGATAGAGGGCGTCAGACAAGCGACATCCAGTCTGCGCATGTCATCGACAAATATCGCCAATTTGTCAGTCTGATGCATGTCAAAGCACATCGACGCAGCGTAAAAATCTTCTGGATGGTGCGTTTTGAGCCAAGCAGTATGATATGCCAACAAAGCATAGGCAGCCGCGTGACTTTTATTGAAGCCATAGCCTGCAAATTTGTCGATCAAATCAAACAGTTCATTCGCTTTGGCAGCATCAATCTGGTTATGCTCGGCGCAGCCTTCGACGAACACGGCGCGTTGCTGGTCCATTTCCGCTTGGACCTTTTTGCCCATGGCACGACGCAGCAAATCTGCACCGCCCAATGAATAGCCTGCCAAAATCTGCGCGGCCTGCATTACCTGTTCCTGATAGACGAACACGCCATAGGTTTCTGCCAATATCCCTTCGAGCAAAGCATGGGGATATTCGATGGTCTCCTCTCCATTTTTACGGCGACCGAACATCGGAATATTGTCCATCGGGCCGGGGCGATAGAGCGAAACAAGCGCGATAATATCGCCAAAATTCGTTGGACGAACAGCGGCCAACGTCCGCCGCATACCTTCTGATTCCAGCTGGAACACCCCCACAGTATTGCCGCTTTGCAGCAGTTCATATACCGTCGGATCATCCAGTTTCAGACGTTCAAAATCGACTGAAATGCCGCGCTTGGCCAACATCTGCTGCCCTTTTTGCAGCACCGATAATGTCTTCAATCCCAAAAAGTCGAATTTGACTAAACCTGCTGCTTCGACATATTTCATGTCGAATTGCGTCACCGGAACATCCGAACGCGGATCGCGGTAAAGTGGCACCAGTTCGGACAAATCGCGATCGCCAATCACCACGCCCGCCGCGTGTGTTGAACTGTGCCGCGGCAACCCTTCCAATTTCATCGCCAGATCGAAAAGCCGCTTCACGTCTTCATCGCGGCGATATTCTTCGCGCAATTCGGGAACACCGGCCAATGCCCGTTCCAAATCCCATGGGTCGGTCGGGTGGTTTGGAACTTGCTTGCACAGCTTGTCCACCTGACCATAAGACATTTGCAATACGCGTCCGGTATCACGCAAAACGGCTCGCGCCTTTAGTTTACCAAAGGTGATGATCTGCGCGACTTGCCTGCTGCCGTATTTCTCTTGCACATAGCGGATCACTTCGCCGCGGCGCGTTTCACAGAAATCGATGTCGAAGTCGGGCATCGACACGCGTTCCGGGTTCAAAAAACGTTCGAAAAGTAATCCGAATTCCAACGGGTCCAAATCGGTGATGGTCAGAGCCCAGGCAATTACCGAACCCGCACCCGATCCACGACCCGGACCAACGGCAATGTCCTGTGCCTTTGCCCATTTGATGAAATCGGCAACGATCAGGAAATAGCCTGAGAAACCCATCGAAGTGATGATGTCAGCTTCGAATGCCAAACGCTCCATATAAGGAACGCGCGCCGCATCATCGGTGATACCGGCCAGCGAAAGCCGTGCTTCCAATCCGGCGCGGGCATCGTCGCGCAATTGTTGGTCTTCGGCTTCGCGGTTACCCGCAAGGCTGGGCAGAATCGGCTTCCGTTTCGGCGCACCTGCTGCGCAGCGCCTAGCCACAACAAGCGTATTGGCCAAAGCCTCCGGCAGATCTGCAAAAAGCTCCTGCATCTGCTTGCCCGTTTTAATCCAGGCATGCGGCGAACTTTTGCGGCGGTCGTCGGAATCGACATAGGCGCTATCAGCAATGCACAACATCGCATCATGTGCCGGATAAAATTCGGGTTCTGCAAAATTGGCTGGGTTGGTGGCAACCAGCGGCAAGCCGGTTTCATAAGCCAGTTCGATTAAGGCGGCTTCCGCCTCGTTTTCGGTGGCATCGCCGCGACGCGATAGTTCGATATATAGGCGCTCAGGAAACATGGCAGAAAGTCGTGCACAATAGTCTTTGGCCGAATCAGACTGTCCGTTGGCAAACAAACGTGTCAGCCCGCCTTCACCGCCTGCGGTCAGAGCAATCAAACCGTCACTAAATTCCGCCAATTGGGTAAAACTGACCTGTGGGTCGGCGTCCGCCACATGGTCCAGATGTGCCATTGACGCCAAGCGGCATAGATTTTCATATCCACGATCATCTTGCGCATAAAGCGCCAACCAATCGCGCTCGGTCTTTCCGCCATTAAGGTCTGCGGGACGCGCCAATCCCAGCAGCATGCCCATAATCGGCTGAACACCCGTAGACCGGCAACCATCTTCAAATGGCATTACCCCATAAAGGCCGTTTCTGTCGGTGATTGCGATTGCCGGATAGCCGAGATTTTTGGCATATTTTCCGAATGCTTTGGGTTCGATTGCCCCTTCCAACATCGTATAAGCGGAATAGACGCGCAAGGGGACAAAGGGAACGTAGGCCATATGCTAGCCTAGGTAGGCCAGCATTGATTCGCAAACATCACGTGCAGGCTTTTTGTGGACAACAAACGGACTAAGCCAATAGCCGTTCAATATCTCTTTCAAGCGCACCCGGTTTAACCTGAGGGCCATAACGGCCGACGACTTTTCCTGTGGGATCGATCAAAAATTTGGTGAAATTCCATTTGATGGCCCGACTACCGAGAAGTCCAGCCTGTTGCTTTTTCATGTGCTGCCACAAAGGATCTGCAGCATCGCCGTTGACTTCAATTTTCGCCGTAATCGAAAAACTGACATCATATTTCAGCGTACAAAAATTGCGGATTTCTTCGGCATCGCCAGGTTCTTGCCCACCGAATTGGTTGCAGGGGAATGCCAATACCACCAGACCCTTTTCACCATATTTTTTGTGCAGTGCCTCCAACCCTTCATATTGCGGGGTAAAGCCGCATTTGGATGCAGTGTTAACGGCCAGAATGACCTTGCCCGCAAATTTGGATAATGCCTGTTCGCTTCCATCCGGCATGGCAATGATAAAGTCATGGGCGTTCATTTTAGTCTCCATCAAAGTCGACCGTCATGCAGCCGGACAATGCGATCCATCTTGGCCGCCAGTCGCTCATTATGGGTCGCGACAAGCGCCGCTGACCCCTGCTCGCGCACCAGAGCCATAAATTCGCCCAGCACGACATTGGCGGTGTGTTCGTCCAAATTTCCCGTTGGCTCGTCGGCCAACACCAAGCGCGGACGATTGGCCAATGCCCGGGCAACTGCCACGCGCTGCTGCTCTCCGCCGGATAGTTTGGATGGACGATGCGCCAATCGTTCAGCAAGCCCCAAAGATGTCAGCAACGATGTGGCACGTTCGTTCGCTTCGGCATTTGAAAAGCCCGCAATTAGTTGCGGCATCATCACATTTTCCAATGCGTCAAAATCGGGCAAAAGGTGATGGAACTGATACACAAAGCCCAGTTTTTCTCGGCGAACTACAGTGGCACGATCAGGCCCAATATCGCGCATTTCCTCGTCGTCGATTAGGATTGAGCCAGTGAACCCGCCTTCCAAAAGCCCCAATGCCTGAAGCAGCGTCGATTTACCTGTGCCCGATGGCCCCAGAAGCGCCACCAACTCGCCCTCCCGGATCGACAGATCGACACCGCGAAGCACCTCGATGGTGGTATCACCTTGGACAAAACTGCGACGGACATCGGTCATTTGCGCAACGACAGGGGAATTATTCATAACGGAGCACCTGCACAGGATCGGTTCCAGCCGCCTTGAACGCAGGATAAAGCGTGGCGAGAAAACTGAAAACAATGGCTAGGCTGCAAATAACCAGCACCTCAAAAGGGTCTGTTCGAGAGGGCATTTCGGTCAGGAAACGGATTGACGGATCCCACAGCTCCAGCCCGGTTACGAACTGAATTGCCGTTACAATGCTTTGCCGGAAAAACAGGAAAACCGATCCCAGGACCAGTCCTGTCACCATTCCGGCGGTACCGATCAATAGCCCGACGGTAACAAAAATCTTCAACAGCGACTGCCGCGACGCGCCCATTGTGCGAAGGATCGCAATATCGCGGGTCTTCGCCCAAACCAGCATGATCAGCGATGACAGGATATTAAACACCGCGACAAGAACGATAATGGAAAGCACGATGAACATGGCCACGCGCTCGATCGCCAATGCCTCAAACAGCGAAGCGTTCATCCGTTTCCAGTCGATGATTTGCGCTTTGTCCGCCAGCTTGCTTTGCAATGGAGCCAATATCCGGTTGACCTCTTCCGGGTCTTCGGTTTTGACCTCTATCATGCCGATTTCGTCGTCCATCAGCATTAAAAGCTGCGCGTCCTCGATTGGCATAATGACGTAGAGCTCGTCGAAATCATATAAACCGACCTCGAAAATGGCAGCAATCTCGTATGAAATTTCGCGTGGCACTGTACCAAAAGGCGTCGTACGCCCAGCGGGATTGATAATGGTCAATCGCTCGCCAACACGGGCACCCAATTTATAGGCCAATCGCGATCCGATCGCGACACGTTCGCTTCCTGGTTGTAGCAATTTCAGATCACCGTCGACGACCTTGTCTTTCAACGTGGGGTTTCGCAAAATATCTTTGACGAGCATTCCCCGCGTCAGGATCGCTTCAACCCTGCCATTGTGTGTGGCAAGCAAGGGCTGTTCAATCAAGGGCGAGGCTTCGGTTACGCCGGGCGTTTTTTGCACATCGATCAACACGTTGCGCCAATCTGCCAAGCGCCCGCTATAACCCTGCACCACCGCATGACCATTTAAACCGACAATTTTGTCAAATAGCTCAGCGCGAAAACCGTTCATCACGCTCATCACGATAATCAGGGCAGCGACCCCCAATGCGACGGCAATCAAGCTGATTGTTGCCGCGAGAAAGATAAATCCCTCTCCCTTTGCCGGCAACAAATAACGCCGAGCGACCATGCGTTCGTATCGCGATAGAAACATAAGGGAATTTTTCTCGAACGGATAATGAAGGCCGCTTTTAGAGAAGCCGCACCCTGCTGACAAGGCTCGAACGGTTCTCTCAAATTGTTGCAGCATTGTCACAATTGCCAAAAATGCGTCAAAGTGCTCCATCTTCGCATTGCAATGCGTGGGTTTTCAGGCGATTTGATCATCTCCAAGACGGCTTCACTATTGAACGCGGCCATGGTTCAGGGATTAACCGGTTGAGACGCCACAAGGCGCAGGCCCGGTTTTCGGCAAAACAAAAAAAATATCAAAGGCCGTCCGGTTTTACTGGGCGGCCTTGAACTTTTGTACTGCCATCCCATTTCAGACAGGCCTGACGCCAAACCGGGTCATGCAGCAACTTTGAAGCGCCATAGCTATGGGCTTCACATCACGAATTGCTCAATAGGAGAATTTGATATGAACCGTTTTGATTTCACCCCCTATCGCCGCACAACCGTAGGCTTTGACCGATTGTTTGACTTGCTGGAAAATGCAGGACGTAGCGCGCAGGGTGACAATTACCCCCCATTTAATATCGAGCGTGTTGCAGAGAACAGCTATCTGGTTACGATTGCTGTCGCCGGTTTCAAGACCGAGGAAATCGATATAACGGCGCAGCAGAACATGCTGGTCGTCGCCGGATCAAAGCAGCTTGAAGGCAATGATAACCGCGATTTTCTGCACTTGGGAATTGCCAACCGCAATTTTGAACGGCGTTTTCAATTGGCCGACCATGTCATCGTTAAAAACGCCGACCTCGCAGACGGCTTGTTGACCGTCGAATTGGAACGGCAAGTACCCGATGAATTGAAGCCGCGCAAAATCTTGATCGGTGGAACCGAACCCAAAATCATCGAAAACGACGGCAGCGAAAAAGCCGCCTGATCAAAACGCCGTCCCCGTATTGCGGGGGCGGTGTCCAATGCTTCACACCAATCGGCTATGTTCGACTGCTGCTGCTATAAAACTTGCAAACAACGGATGGGGATCGAACGGTCGCGATTTCAATTCGGGATGGAATTGAACCCCGATAAACCAAGGATGATCAGGTCGTTCGACAATTTCCGGCAACAAACCGTCTGGTGACATTCCCGAAAATAGCAAACCGCCTTGTTCCAAAGGTTCTTTGTAGGTCCCATTCACTTCGTAGCGGTGCCTGTGGCGTTCGTTGATCACCGACGAACCATATATGCCCGCAACGTGACTGTTGCCTGACAATCGCGCTTCATAAGCCCCCAGACGCATCGTGCCGCCTAGATCGCCGTCGGCTTCCCGCGTTTGCAGTCCCTCTGCCGTCATCCACTCTGTGATGATTCCGACGACTGGTTCGGTGGTTGTGCCAAATTCGGTGCTCGATGCATCAGCAATATGGGCCGTGTTCCGCGCGCCTTCGATGCATGCCATTTGCATGCCGAGACAAATTCCAAAAAACGGCACCTTGCGTTCGCGGGCAAAGCGCACCGCAGCGATTTTACCTTCAGAACCGCGTTCACCGAAACCGCCAGGCACAAGGATGGCGTGCATAGGTTCCAGCGCGACGGCAATGTCACTGTCATCTTTTTCAAACAGTTCGGCGTCGATCCATTTGACGTTGACCTTCACCCGATTGGCAAAGCCACCATGGGCCAAGGCTTCATTGAGCGATTTATAAGCGTCAGCAAGGCCCACATATTTGCCAACCACGCCTATAGTCACTTCGCCTTCAGGATTTTGTTGCCGGTCGAGAATATCTTCCCAACGGCGCAAATCGGGCGCGACGCCCGGGGTGATGCCAAAGGCGCGCAATACCTCGTAATCGAGCCCTTCGGCGTGGTATTGCAGTGGCACAGCATAAATAGACTTGGCATCGAGTGCCGGAATGACAGCTTCCTTACGGACGTTGCAAAACGCCGCGATTTTGGCGCGTTCGCCTTCTGGCAAAGGATGTTCGCAGCGACATAATAATATATCAGGCTGAACGCCCAATGCGGTCAATTCCTTGACGCTGTGCTGCGTGGGCTTGGTTTTGAGTTCGCCCGCTGCGGCAATATAAGGCACAAGCGTGACGTGAATAAACACGGTTTGATCGCGTCCCAAATCGTTCCGCATCTGGCGGATTGCCTCGATAAAGGGCAGCGATTCGATATCGCCTACGGTGCCACCAATTTCACACAGCACAAAATCTAGTCCATCGACATCGGTTTGCGCGAATTCTTTAATTTCGTTGGTGACATGGGGAATAACCTGAACGGTTGCCCCCAGATAGTCTCCGCGCCGCTCTTTGGTGATGATGTCCCGGTAAATGCGGCCCGAAGTCACATTGTCCGATTGCCGTGCAGAAACGCCCGTAAAGCGTTCATAATGCCCTAAATCCAGGTCAGTCTCTGCCCCGTCATCGGTCACATAGACTTCGCCATGTTGATAAGGCGACATCGTGCCTGGATCGACATTAAGATAGGGGTCGAACTTACGAATGCGGACCTTGTAGCCACGCGCCTGCAAAAGGGCCGCAAGCGATGCTGCCATAAGACCTTTGCCAAGCGAGGAGACCACGCCGCCGGTGATAAAAATGAACCGCGCCATGGGAGAAAAGGCCTAAGCCACCTTTACCGGATTCGGCAAGGGGCCGAATCCGAAAAAGCAGAAATATTTGTGGACGAAAGTTAAAAAACGCGATGCAACATTTATTTGTCGAGCGGAACTTCTGATCCAGGAGTCTTTTCGGCTGCTGCGTTCACGGGTGCCGCGCCCGTCGCCGGGGCCGGCGTTGACGCGGGTGCCGTTTTTGCCGGCGTTGCGGCTGCGCTAGCGTCGATCTGACCTGAACCGCCCTGACGCGCCGCCACAAAGGCCAATGTAATCGACAACAAAATAAATGCTGTTGCCAAAATGGCTGTGGATCGCGTCAGCAAATCAGCCGCACCGCGCGCCGAAACCAACCCGGCAGGGCTGCCCCCACCGCCCAAACCGCCACCTTCGGAACGTTGCATCAGGATAACGCCCACCAATACAGCCGCAATGATGCCCTGTACGACAATCAGGAAATGGAAAAGGCCCATAAATTCAATCCGAACTCTATAAAAATGTTTGCTTAAGCGGCGACATAGGGATGCGCCCCTTCAAATACAATCGCTATTGCGCCAATTGTGCTGCGGCAACAATGGGCAAAAACTTTGCAGCCGTCAAACTTGCGCCCCCGATCAGCCCCCCATTCACATTGGGAATCGCCAGCAAATCGGCTGCATTTTCGCCATTCATCGATCCGCCATATAATATCCGGAATGCGGAGCCGTCTTGACCGAAACGCAATTCGAGTGCCGTTCGAATGGCTCTGTGCATCTGTTCGACGTCTTCCAACGTTGGAATCCGCCCCGTACCAATGGCCCAAACTGGTTCATAGGCGATCGAGAGCCAGTCACTGGTCGCAGTGTCGGGCACCGATTTGGCAAGTTGATCAAGGACCACAGTTTCGGCGGTTCCCGCCAATCGCTCCGATTCGGTTTCGCCGACACACAGGATGACAGACAATCCAATCGACTGCGCCGCCTTTGCTTTGCCACAAATGTCTTCGCTTCGTTCGTTTTGAGCAGCGCGGCGTTCGCTATGGCCGATTATAGTTAGCTGTGCTCCGGCTTCTTGCACCATTGCCGCAGATAGACATCCGGTATGCGCCCCAGCATTTGCCATATGGCAGTCTTGCGCGCCAATTTGCGTGGCCCCTTTTACCGCAGATGCAGCCGTGATCAGAGTTGCAGGGACACATAATGCAGTATCTACCGAATTATACTCTGCCACGTCCTGGCCAATCGCAGCGATTTCGGCGAGGTCTGCAAGCAAGCCATTCATTTTCCAGTTACCGGCAATCAGTTTTCGCATTGTGGCAATCCATTCAAAAAAGGGCGTTGATTCGGCGCGCTAGCAAATAGTCGGTTATATTAGCAAATGCCCAGATTGCTTGATCATGCGGAAACTGCGTCCTAAAGCGCCAGAAGCAAAATACCCGACCAAACCGGCTGGGCCATATAAATACCAAATGGGATAGCCATGATCAGTTTTATTCGTTCGCTAATCAATTCGCGCTTCGGGGCGGTATTCGCGCTCATTTTTGTGGCGTTGATCGCGCTGGCATTTGCACTGGGCGATGTCACTGGGTCCGGCGGCTTTGGCGGTGGCAGCGGCGGAAACGTTGCCTCTGTTGGCGGTCAAAAAATCCCCGTTAGCGAATTGAACGATTCATTGCGAAACCGATTGCGCGCAGAGCAAAAAGACAATCCTACGCTCGATATGGCAAAATTTGTCGAAAGCGGCGGACTCGATCAAACATTAGACCAACTGGTTAACCGCTATGCTTTGGCGCTTTTTGGCGAAAAAACCGGGATCGCCGCAAGCAAAAAATTGATCGATAAAGAAATATTGGCTTTGCCCGGCGCGCTTGGTCCTGATGGCAAATTTAGCAAATCCGCATTTCAAGCATTTCTGGCAGATGTCGGTATCACCGAAAAAATGATCCGCACAGATTTCACGCAAAATCTATATGCACGACAAATTTTGACAGCGGCAGGAGGTTCTGGAAAATCGCCTGAAACACTGGTGCTGCCTTATGCGTCTTTGCTTCTGGAACAGCGCACCGGACAGGTTGCAGCAATTTCTTCAACGGCGTTTCTGCCAAACCAACCGCCCACCGATGCGGTTTTAACGGCATTCTACAAAAAAAATGCGAGCCGTTATACCGTGCCTGAAAAGCGCGCCGTGAATTATGCATTATTTGACGCCAGCGTTTTGGGGGACAAAATCAATCCTTCGGACAAAGAAATTGCAGATTATTTCAAAGCCAATGCAGCAAAATACGCCGCCAACGAAACCCGCGATTTGCAGCAACTGGTGTTTTTGACCAAACCCGCCGCCGAAGCTGCGGTCGCCAAAATTCAAGGCGGTGCATCGTTTGACGCTGTTGCAAAGGAAACCGGACTCGCGGTGTCCAGCAATAATGGTGTCAGCAAAGATGCCCTCACGAAAAATGCCTCGAAAGAGGTCGCCAATTCGGTTTTTGCAGCCACGCAAGGCGGGCTTTCCACCCCGGCACGCGGCGGTTTGGGCTGGTATCTGATCCGCGTAAGCAAAGTGAACACCGTGGGTGCCCGCTCACTCGATGCAGTACGCGGCGAAATAACAACCGAACTTGCCAAACAAAAACGCGAGGAATTGCTGTCCGATTTAACCACTGAAATAGAAAGTGAGTTTGATGGGGGGGCAACCATTGCCGATATGGCAAAGGCCAATAATCTGAAAGTTGAAACGTCGCCAAAATTGTTTGCCGACGGTCGCAATCCTGAAAACCCGGCCTATAAACCAGTAGCAGAAATGGCCAAAATCCTGCCCGCTGCTTTCGACATGGACAAAGAAGGCGACGCCCAGTTGATCGAGATCGTTCCCGGAGAAAAATTTGCCATGGTGTCGATCGCGGATTTTGAAGAGGCTGCCCCTGCCCCATTGGCAAAATTGCGCGATGTTGTGGTCCAGCAATGGGCACTGTCCGAAGCGAGTATCAAGGCAAAGGCCGTCGCCGAGCAGGTCCAAAAAGCGGTTAATTCTGGCAAATCACTGTCCGATGCCTTGCGCGCGACCGGTGCTAAGCTGGATGGCCCGCAAACAGTATCCGGCAAACGTGCAGATTTCGTCGGTGAAAATCGCCAAATGCCGCCGCCATTGGCGATGCTGTTTGCGATGAAAAAAGGAACCGCCAAAACCTTGCAAGCGGGTGGTGATCGCGGCTGGTTTGTTGTTCAATTGAGCGACGTTGTGCGCGGAGACGCGAGTAAGGAAACCAATTTGCTGGCTGGACGGCAAGCGGAAATGGACGGCATGTTGGCCGCTGAATATGCGGCACAATTGATCAACGCTGCAAAGGTCGAAATCGGCGCGAATTTGGACAAGGATGCGATCAAGGCTCTGCGCACGCAATTGACCAATCGCAACAAAAACTGAACGAGCGATGCTGCACGATACTAGTGACAATCAGAACGCGGTTGCGCGCGCTGCTTTAGCGGAAGGTAAGGCGGCGTTATTGTGGAGCGTCGTCATTGCCGATACCGAAACACCGGTATCAGCTACGCTGAAACTGTTCGAACCCGGTCGCGGGGATTTCATATTGGAATTTGTCGAAGGCGGCGCAGTTCGCGGGCGATACAGCCTGATTGGGATTGCACCTGATCTGGTATTTCGTGCCAACGCAAACCAGCCGCAAATCAACCGAAATTGGGCAACTGACCGCGAAGATTTTCACCCTTTACCAACTGACACATTGGCGGCGTTGCGATCTCTCGTTGATCAATGCCGCATTGATATGCCCGAAGAATTGCCGCCGGCGTTTGCCTGTCTGGTCGGGCATTTCGGATATGAAACGGTGGGTTTGGTGGAAAAATTGCCGCGTCCACCCGAAAATCCGATTGGCGTGCCCGATATGATGTTCGTGCGCCCCACCGTTATTTTGGTGTTCGATCGCTTGGCCGACCGATTGTTCATTGCTTCCCCGATTTGGCCCGACGCGGGCGATGCTGATGCGTCTATAACGTTGGCGCGCGACCGGATTGATGCCGCCATTGCAAGGCTGGCTCAGCCTGTTCCTTCGGCGGACCGGACCCAAGTGCTCTATGCCTTACCCGATCCCACCCCGGTAATGCCGCAGGGCCGCTACAAATCCATGGTGCTGAAGGCAAAGGACTACATTACGGCGGGTGATATTTTTCAGGTGGTGTTGGCGCAGCGATTTACGTTGCCATTCACGCTGCCACCCGTTGCCTTGTACCGCGCGTTGCGGCGGATCAATCCGTCGCCGTTTCTATATTTTCTCGACATGCCCGGCTTTGCCTTGATCGGATCTAGCCCTGAAATCCTTGTGCGTTTGCGCGATGGCGAAGTCACCATTCGTCCCATCGCAGGCACGCGCCCTCGCGGCAAAACCGCATTGGAAGATTCGGAAAATCGGGATTCTTTACTTGCCGACCCTAAGGAACGGGCTGAGCATTTGATGTTGCTAGACCTTGGCCGCAATGATGTCGGCCGCGTGACCCAAGGCGGCAGCGTAACCGTGACCGACAGTTATATGGTCGAGTTTTACAGCCATGTGATGCACATCGTCTCCAACGTCGTGGGCAAGCTGGCCAAGGGTAAGGACGCACTCGACGCGCTGTTCGCGGGCTTCCCCGCTGGCACCGTAAGCGGCGCACCAAAGGTCCGCGCCTGCGAAATCATCGCCGAACTCGAGCCCGAAACCCGCGGAGCCTATGCGGGCGGCGTCGGCTATTTCAGTCCTGACGGCAATATGGACAGTTGCATTGTACTACGCACCGGCATCGTCAAAGACGGCGTTCTTCATATGCAAGCGGGTGCTGGCATCGTGGCGGACAGCACCCCCGAATATGAACAACGCGAGTGCGAGGCGAAGGCCGGAGCATTAGTAGCGGCGGCGCGCGAGGCGATGCGAGTCGCTGGAGAAGTCGGGTTTGGACAATGAGGAACACGAAATGACATTGGCGGATGAACTAACTAGCGATATGCTTAGTGACATTGCCCGTTATAAATTGAAGACAAAGACAGCACCGACTGCTTTTCTTCAGATGATTACTACCCACGGCGGAGTCGAAACCGCTAGGCGGCTGATTGCGTCGTCTCAAGCACAAGAGGGTTTTACGCGAGCTTGGGAGTATGGCGCTCTGCATTTAACCGCAGAGTATTTGGTCGTATTTGGACGATCTGGGCGATACAATTCTTTGTTTACCGAAGAGGAAATCGCCAAAGCCAAAAAGCGGCTATATGACCACGGCTTAACAACGGAGCATCCCGAAGGACTATGATCCTCGTCATCGACAATTACGACAGCTTCACCTTCAACCTGGTGCATTACCTGCAAGAGCTGGGGGCCGAAGTGGAGGTTGTCCGCAACGACGCGATCTCTGCGGAACAGGCGCTGTCGAGTGGCGCGCAGGCTTTCCTTCTGTCGCCTGGCCCTTGCACGCCCAATGAAGCAGGCATTTGCCTCGATATGGTCGCGGCCTGTGCCGAGGCGAAAAAGCCGCTGCTCGGCGTGTGCCTGGGCCACCAGACCATAGGCCAGCATTTCGGCGGCAAAGTGGTGCGCGGCGGGTTGATGCATGGTAAGACTTCGCCGGTTTCGCATGACGGCAGCGGGCTTTTCGCGGGCCTTCCCTCGCCTTTCACCGCCACCCGCTATCACTCGTTGATTGTCGAAGACATTCCGGACAACCTGATCGTTAATGCAACCAGTGACGACGGCCATGTCATGGGCTTTCGCCACGTCACACTCCCCATCCACAGCGTGCAATTCCACCCTGAAAGCATCGCCACCGAACATGGCCATGCGATGCTGGCCAATTTCATGCGGCTTGCGGGGATGGATGTGAAGGAGCGGATGTGAGCGGATCGGTTATATATACCCCCGTTCCGGCTGATCTGTTGAGCGCATTCAAACTGCATTATCCGGCATTTCAACCAAAACGTCTTTTCTTGTTTCTGGTTTTTGCCGCTTTTGTGGGATTGGCTGCCTCGTTGTTATCCGGCGACACAGACAGTCTGGAAACCTTAAAAGTTATGGCGGCAATGGTTGTTTTCGGCGCGGCTATTTTTGTCACGATCCAACTGGTGCTCCGTTTATGGTGGATGCCGCGATACACGGCCCGCATTTATAAACAGCAGGCTGAATTGAGGCAGGAAGTGGAAGTGACTTGGGATGAAATCCGTTTTAGCACGCGATCGTCCAACGCCCATTCCGATATGGCTTGGAAAGATTTTCATCGATGGAGCAGGAATGATCGCATGATGCTGCTTTACCGGTCTGAAGCCTTGTTCAATTTTTTTCCGCTCAACACTGCGGAAAAACAAGCTGCGGCGGATAGCATTCAATTGCATTTGGAAACCGCAGGTGTAGCGCGGCGACCATGACTTACACATTGCCCGAATCCGAAGCTCTGTTCGGCCAAATGCTCGACGGCCATATGGCCGATGCCGAAATCACCACCTTGCTTTCCGATATGTCCAACCGCGACGAAACGGCGGAGGAAATTGCAGGCGCGGTGAAGGCTATGCGCGCGCGGATGATCCGCGTGAACGCGCCCGCCAATGCCATCGACGTATGCGGCACGGGCGGAGACGGGGCGCATAGCTTGAATATCTCCACCGCCGTAGCCATTGTGGTCGCCGCCTGCGAAGTACCAGTAGCCAAGCACGGCAACCGCGCGGCATCGTCGCTGTGCGGCACCGCCGATGTGCTCGAAGCCATGGGGCTGAATCTGGACCGGGCGATGGAAACGGCAGAGGCAACGCTCGCCGATCTCGGCATCTGCTTTCTCTTTGCACAAAAATACCACCCCGCGCTCGCTAAGTTGGCCCCGATCCGCAAAGCCATCGGCAAACGGACCATCTTCAACCTGACCGGCCCCGCCGCCAATCCCGCCGGAGTAACGCGCCAATTAATCGGCGTCGCGCGCCCCGATTTTCTGCCGGTTTATGCCGATGCCCTGCAACTGCTGGGCTATGACGATGCCATGCTGGTTGCGGGCGACGAGCCGCTGGATGAACTGTCGATTTCGGGGCCGAGCAGTTTTGTGCGGGTTGGCACAAACCAGTCTCAAATCCAAAACCGCAGTGCTGAGCCTGTCGAAGCACGCCTCAAAGGACAGCGCGAGTTCGAGAAGCGCCCTTCGACAGGTTCAGGGCTACGGTCTTATTCTGAGACCGGTCTGAACCGCATCACCCCAGAAGACGCAGGACTTCCCGGTCATCCGCCCGAGGCCCTGCGTGGCGGCGACGCCCAATTTAACGCGGCCGCACTCCGCCGATTGCTGGACGGAGAAACCGGTGCCTACCGCGACGCCGTATTATTCAACGCCGCCGCCGCGCTGATGGTGGCGGGCGAAGTGGATGACTGGCGTTCGGGTGTGGAGGAAGCAGCGGAGGCAATTGACAAGGGGCTGGCAAAGGCTTTGCTGGATTGTTGGGTGAGGTATTGATGTCCAACAAACTTTTCGAAATTTGCGCCACCAAACGCGCCGAAGTTTCCTTTAGGAAACCCCAAGGACTGTCCCATTGGCCCGCGCCGTCCCCCGTTCGCAGTTTCGAAAATGCCCTGCGCACCAAGGCAGCCACCGATTTCGCGCTCATTGCTGAAATCAAAAAAGCCTCGCCCTCAAAAGGCTTGATCCGTGCCGATTTCGATCCGCCTGCCCATGCCCGCGCCTATGAAGCGGGTGGGGCGGCTTGCCTTTCTGTCCTCACCGATGCGCCTTATTTTCAGGGGCATGAAGATTACCTGATCGCCGCCCGCGCTGCCTGTACACTGCCCGTCATCCGCAAAGACTTCATGGTTGATCCTTGGCAATGTGCTGAGGCGCGGGCGATGGGAGCGGATGCGATTTTGATTATCGTGGCGGCACTTGAGGATGCGGCGATGATCGAGATCGAGGATGCCGCCCGCGCCGAGGGTCTCGATGTATTGGTCGAGGTGCATGATGAGGCGGAGATGGAGCGGGCTTTGACGTCGCTGAAATCGCGCCTGATCGGAGTAAATAACCGCAACTTAAAAACCTTTGAGGTTGATCTGGGCAATACCGAGCGGCTCGCAGCCATGGCTCCTGCAGATGTGCTGCTGGTTTGCGAAAGCGGGATTTCTAGCCATGCTGATTGTCTGCGAATGGCTGAATGCGGCGTGCGGACCTTTTTGGTGGGTGAAAGCCTGATGCGGCAGGATGATGTTGAGGCAGCGACGCGGGCTTTGTTGACTGGGGTTTAGTGCTGTTTTGAATCGCGGTGTGATTTGTTTCACACGAAGGACGCGAAGATTTTGAAGAGGGCAATTTAAACCAATCCCGCAGGGATCATCTAAATCGCCACGCATTTGGAGGGCGCTACGCGCCGGATATAAAATGACATCTTAAAAATCTTCGTGTCCTTCGTGTAAAACCAATATTGCACACCCCCTCGACACCGTCCCTCGCCCAAGGCATTACCGCAAGCATGACCAAACTCACCCACCTCGACGACGCTGGCCAAGCCGCGATGGTCGATATCTCTGCCAAAGCCGCCACCGTCCGCGAAGCCGTTGCCGAAGGTCGGATCAGCATGTCTGCCGAGGCTTTGGAGGCAATCAAGGCGGGAGCGATCAAAAAGGGCGACGTGCTCGCTACGGCGCGCATCGCTGGCATTATGGCGGCAAAAAGGACGAGCGAGCTGATCCCGCTTTGCCACCCCCTTGCGCTTTCTAAAGTGTCAGTCGATTTCCAATATGAAGAAGGCGGCATCCACGTAAAGGCTTTGGCGCGGCTTTCGGGGCAGACTGGGGTGGAGATGGAAGCGATGACGGCGGCCTCGGTTGCGCTGCTCACGCTGTATGACATGGCCAAAGCACTGGATAAAGCAATGGTGATTTCCGGCGTACGTCTGTTATCCAAAAGCGGGGGCAAATCGGGCGAATGGATTGCTTCGTGATTTCGCTCGAAGAGGCGCAGATGCGGCTAATCGCGCTCGCAAATCCGGTCGAAATTGAAACGCAAGAGCTATTAGACGCCGCTGGACGATGGGCTTCCGCCGATTTAGTCGCCAAGCGAACCCAGCCATCGTCCGATTTATCTGCAATGGATGGCTATGCCATTGGCAGCGAAAATTTGGCGGGCCCTTGGACGGTTGTTGGCGAGTTTGCTGCGGGTTTCCCTTATTCAAAACGCTTGAATGCGTCAGAAGCCGTGCGCATTTTCACCGGGGCCGTCGTACCGCAGGGCGCAGACACCGTCATCATGCAAGAAAATGTTGAACGAACGGGCGACAAGATCACTTTAGCGAATGGGGAGCATCTGGTCGCTCAACGCCATGTCCGCACGGCGGGATCAGATTTTCGTAAACATGACATCCTGATCTCAGCAGGAGAACAAATCAATGCCGCGCGTGTTGCTTTGGCCGCGATGGGTGGGCATGCAACGATTTCTGTCCGGAGAAAAATTCGCGTTGCGCTGATCTCCACGGGGGACGAACTGGTGGCGCCGGGCGACCATTGTAAAGAAGGCCAAATCCCCGCCAGTAATGCGGTAATGATCATGGCGCTGCTCCAAGACTTACCCGTCATATGTGTCGATCATGGTGTCGTTCCAGATCAAATCGATGCGCTGACCGCATCTTTACGCGCATGTGAAGACGCGGACATTATCGTCAGTTTTGGGGGGGCATCGGTTGGCGATCATGATTTGGTAGCACCGGCGTTAATCGCAGCAGGGGCCGTTCTCGATTTTCACAAAATAGCCATGCGCCCGGGAAAGCCGGTAATGGCCGGAAAACTTGGGAAATCAATTGTTCTGGGACTGCCAGGAAATCCGGTATCGGCGTATGTAACGGCGCTTCTGTTACTCAAACCGCTCGTCAGGCATCTGTCAGGTGCCTTGGCCCCGTTACCAAAACGAATCACCACCACTTTGGGAACGGAATTGCCGCAAAATGGGCAGCGCATTGACCACCTTCGGGGTATTTGGAGCGAAGGATTGGCTTTTACCGTCGGCGTCAATGATAGCGCCATGTTGAAGGCACTTTCAGCATCTAACATATTGATAATACGCCCTTCGAATGACCCCGCCCGCACCGTTGGCGAGACTGTTTCCTGTCTTTTGATAGATCAATAAAAACAGAACTCTTGACAACGACCCCTTTTGTTTCCTAATCGTTCCCAATATGTTCAATCAAATGGGAACAGATCATGTTGACCTCAAAACAGCACGCTTTATTGCAATTCATCCACGAACGGCTTGAAGCGACTGGCGTTTCGCCTTCTTTTGAAGAAATGAAAGAGGCATTGGATTTGCGCAGCAAATCTGGAGTTCATCGTTTGATTGGCGCATTAGAAGAGCGAGGCTTTATCCGTCGGTTGGCCAATCGTGCGCGCGCATTGGAAGTTACGCGAATGCCCGATGGCGGTAGTGCACGGGCCTTGGCGCGCGACGAAGCGGTAAATTCAAAGGTATCTGTGCTATCTGATCATCGAAAGCCGGCGTCACCAAAAATGCCGGTTGCGGCCAATGATGTTATCGAGATTCCTTTGCACGGTCGAATTGCTGCAGGCGTTCCCATCGAAGCATTGGAAGGACAGAGCTCGCTATCGGTGCCCATGGCTTTATTAGGCGCTGGCGAACATTATGCGCTGGAGGTTTCCGGCGATTTAATGATTGAAGCTGGTATTTTTGATGGCGACTTTGCTCTGATCCGCAAAACACAGACCGCACGGGATGGTGAGATTGTCGTGGCCTTGGTTCGCGGCGAAGAAGCCACGCTGAAATATTTACGCCGTGAAGGACAACAGATTCGTTTGGACCCCGCCAATAGCAGCCATGAACCGCAATATTACGCGGCTGGTGAAATCGAAGTGCAAGGCAAATTGGCCGGATTGCTACGCCGATATCATTAAGGCTGCATGGTAGGCTTTGGTGAAGCGACGCCCAATTGTGACCACGGATGATGTGCGGTCTGCGCCGAAACGGTTTCGATCCGCAGATCGTCCAGATAAAGGGCAATCCCGCCGCTTCTCTCCAAAAAGTTTCGGTCTGCTTTTAGCCAACGAGGTTTGCACGTGTAGGGCAATCGTCGATCGCTGATCACGATATCGACACGGTTACACGCCGCAGCCATTTCCATTGCCGGTACCAGATAGCCAGAGCGCGTAGCTAAAATGGTAATTGCCCTGCGGCTTGATTGCAGTGCGAAAGAACACATGTCCGGGCTGCAAAGCGCCCCGGGCCAGTTTTCAATGGCAATGGCATCTTCGGTCGCAGCCGCATTCTCGGTCAACGTCGATACAGCATATTCGCCTGCATTTGGGCGAAGCAGTGCCATTTTTCCAGAAGGCGTTACCAACGCCAAATGCTTTCCATCACCCGTCAGCAGCAAATCGGGACGTGGCGCTGTCATCATTGACAATAGGCCTATGGCCGCTGGAATCAAGCCAAGCCATCGCTGTGAACGCTGAAAAATTGCAATCCAAAGTGCCCCAATTGCAAAGGCTGCAAAAGCCCAGCCAGCAACAGCGGGCCTTGCAAAAACGGCACCCGGCGCGTCGTTTACAAAATGGGCGAGCCAGCGAATTGCTAAAACACCCTGCCCTGCTGCCCACCAAAATGGTTGCCCAAACCCAACGCTGTCTGCCAACAAACCCAACAGTTGCAGTGGCATAATAAAAAACGTGGTCAGCGGGATCGCCAAAATATTTGCAAGCGCACCATAAACGCCACTTTTGTGAAAATGATAAAGGGCGATTGGCGCGAGCACCAGTTCGATGGCTAAACCGGTAAGTAAAAGCGACAGCAGAATCCGCCCACCCCGTCTCAAAATTGCTTCATCTCGCCTTTCGGTCAACATTCGAACCCAACGGGACTCGTGCAAAATGATAATCGTCGCGACTGCAGAAAAACTGAGTTGGAAACTGGGGCCGGCCAATGATTCCGGCCAGATCAGCAAAATTACGCTTGCTCCGGCGGCCAACAAACGAAGGGAAAGCGCCTCTCGACCGCTCGCCAAAGCTGCGAGTATAAGCAAGGCTGTTAAGCATGCCCTTATGGTGGGGACTTCTGCACCCGTCAGCAACGTGTAAGCGATTGCGACTATTGCGGATATTGCAGCGGCGGCTACGGGTACCCGAAAACGTAATGCAAACCAGGGAAATAACGCCAGCAATCGAGACAAAAGAAAGAAAGTGCCGCCAACAATTGCAGTTACGTGCAATCCGCTGACAGACAGCAAATGCGCCATTCCACTGTTTCTAAGTGCTTCTGCGTCCTCCTCGGATATGGTCCCCCTCGTTCCTACCAACAACGCCGAGCCAATTGCCCCACTCCCCATTAGGCATCTGCATTTGAACATGATCCGAAATCTTTTTACGCCACATTTGCCAAACCGACAAAGTCCCTGTCGATTTCTGGTAAATGTGGACCTCACCCAAAACAGAGCCTGTGGCACCAAGCCCTTGGAACCAAGCCTGTCGGGCAAAATCATAACCACCGGGCAATGAAGGCCCGGGCGGCGGCATCAGCCTAACCTTTGCGCGAATAATGGCTCCCGACCGGATTTCGTTGCGATATTTTTCTGTTGATACGTTTACGCGAATGCGACGAGGAATTGTCAATTCACTATTGGTTTTCAAAATAAGCCGAACGATGCCGCGCGCAGAAACATCTTCAACGCTTTCGACCTGTCCGTAAATTTCTCCGATCCAGATGTGTTGCAACGGCGAAGCTGCTGTATATCTCGATTTTACCGAGATGGCGGCAAATCCGGTGAGGATCAAAACCGCAGCGACGATTAAAAATTGCCCAAATTTTCGTTGTCTTCCTATGGCAGCGGCAAAGAAAAATATTGCACCACAGGTGAGAAGCAGCGGCCAGAATATTATTTCTCCGAAAGCTTGCCAGATTGCGACACCAACACCCAGTGCCACGGGCGCGAACAACGGTAATCGATCTCTTTCCTGATCGAGTCCGCGTTCTAAAACCCCGCCCATGTTCTGCAGGAACATGACGCATAATTCCCCAATTCTCGGTCGCGCTGACATTACAGACATTCCTTGCGTGCCACTAAGGTGTCCGCGAATTGATTTGAGATTTGGGTCAGGAGAACCACAACCAAGCTATGCGTATCAGCCACTTGACGCGCCGCACAAAACTGCGCAAGGAAACGCCGCACACAGGGGTACTGGGGCATTAAAACGTCCCTTCTGACCCTGTGGCAAAAAACGCTCCCACCCCGGTTGCGAGAAGCATTAGGCAAAAACAAAAAGCTTCTTCCAATTGGACTACACTATTTGGCGGCCCCGGCCAACGATCGAATGGAAAGCAATATGGCAAACCAATCAGCAACGTTGAATATTGGCGATCAGACAATTGAATTGCCTGTTATATCGGGTTCCGTGGGCCCGGATGTCATCGACATTCGAAAATTATACGCTCAAACGGATTGCTTCACTTTTGATCCGGGTTTTACATCGACAGCCAGCTGTGAATCGCAGTTGACTTATATCGATGGTGACCAAGGTATCTTACTCCATCGTGGCTATCCAATTGAGGAATTGTCGGAAGAATCATCATTCATGGAGGTCGCTTATTTGCTGTTGAACGGCGAATTGCCCTCTAAATCTGAATTGCACGATTTCAGCTACACAATTTCTCGCCACACCATGTTGCACGAACAGCTTGCAACTTTTTATCGAGGATTTCGCCGCGACGCCCATCCCATGGCGATTATGTGCGGCGTCGTGGGGGCATTGTCTGCATTTTATCACGATTCAACCGACATCGCCGATCCCGAACAGCGCAAAATAGCAAGCCATCGACTGATTGCTAAAATGCCTACCATTGCAGCAATGGCCTATAAATATTCGGTTGGTCAGCCGTTTATGTATCCCGACAATTCGCTGTCCTATACTGGCAATTTCTTGCGGATGACATTCGGCGTTCCTGCTGAAGAATATGTGGTAAATCCCGTTGTCGAACAGGCGCTGGACCGCATCTTTACTCTGCATGCCGATCACGAACAAAATGCATCGACATCAACCGTTCGTTTGGCTGGATCATCCGGAGCGAACCCATTTGCCTGCATCGCTGCTGGAATTGCTTGCCTTTGGGGCCCGGCCCATGGCGGTGCCAACGAAGCCGCTCTCAATATGCTCCGGGAAATTGGCACGCCTGATAAGATTCCTCATTATATTGAACGGGCCAAAGATAAAAATGATCCATTCCGTTTGATGGGCTTTGGCCACCGCGTGTATAAAAATTATGACCCACGCGCCACCGTGATGCAAAAAACAGTGCGCGAAGTTTTGACTGCCCTGAAAGTGAACGACCCCATTTTCGATGTTGCTCTCCAATTGGAAGAGATGGCGCTGAACGATCCGTATTTCATTGACAAGAAGCTGTTCCCGAATGTGGATTTCTATTCGGGTATCATTTTGTCAGCGATCGGTTTTCCAACCACAATGTTTACGGTGCTGTTCGCACTGGCGCGTACCGTTGGATGGGTTGCGCAATGGAATGAAATGATTTCCGATCCCGGCCAAAAAATTGGCCGTCCGCGCCAGCTTTATACAGGTCCGACTGCGCGCACCTATGTGCCGGTAGAGAAACGCTAATTCAGTGTTTTAGGGGGAGTGAAAGTACAAATTGCGCTCCCCCCTCTTCGGACGAAGTAGCGATGAGTTCGCCGCCCATGGCCCGTGCAAGTTTGCGTGAAATATATAATCCTAATCCGCTGCCCCCATCGCCGCTGCGGCCGAGGCGTTCGAACTTTTCAAAAACGCGCTCTCGATCTTGAATATCAATTCCCCGACCTTGGTCGCAAATACTGACACAGGCATTTTTGCCATCTGACCAAATCCTTATACGGACCTGTGTTCCGTCTGGCGCATAACGAATAGCGTTGCCCAGCAGATTTAGTATGATTTGCAGAACTCTTCGGAATTCGGCGATTGCCCAAATCTCAACGTCAGATTCTAACGGAGCAATGATGTGGATTTGATGATCCGCAGCCTTCAACGCCAGCAAGCCTGCAACTCTTCTGGCAACATCCCCTAATTCCAACTCGTCATGCGCAACCGCAAAATCGAGCCGGTCTATGGCTGCCAAATCTTCCATATCAGACACGAGTTCAGCGAGATGACGGGCCGCATTAGCAATGTCTTGAGCATAATTTGCATAATTTTCGCGTAGTGGCCCGACAAGGCGCCCACTAATTGTTTCAGCATTGGCTATAATCCGGTCAATCGGTTGGCGCAAAATGGGAGCCAATTGTGCGCCAAAACTTAAATCACGAAATACATCAACACTTTCTGACGCTGGTTGCTGCGGCGGTATAATATGTTCAATCGGAGCTTGAATGAGCGATCCGGCAAAGCCCAAAAAAACACCGTCTGCAGAAAACTCGGGCGATAACGACAGATTACACAATTGTGCAGACGGATTGGCGATCACTGGCAAGTCAACAACAGGATTTCGCTCTGCTAGAAGGTCAATCAATGGCAAATCCGTCGTCCAAGCTTTTTTCGGAGCCAGCAATTTGGCGACATGAGTGCCAATCAGGGAAATGGACATTTTCGCATTGAGCCAGAATGGCGCACGAACGATCAGCAACGATGAATCCAACATGAGGGTGTTGGGATCATCATTGCAATTGTCGTCCTTACAGTTTGGTTCGATGTTCGCTTCCATACGGTCGCGCCAACCCAAAATGGACAGTTCTATACCATCTTCAGCGGGTGTTGCAGCAACCCACATGTCAACATCGCCTTCCTTGTCCGCCACATGTATCGGGCGTTCCAGGCGCATTCCGGTCCGCATTGCCATATCTGCTAGTGAGAGCAAAGCCGGAACCGCTAACACATCAAACTCCCGTCCTCCGGCATTTTCGTGCAAACGCAGAAATTCTGGATCGGCTTGGCGCAATCTACCATCAAAGGCCAAAAATGCACGAATAGGCACAGCCAAAAATGGGTTGGTCGGCATTATCCGGTCTCCCCATCGCTTAGATTCCAACTCTTTACGAGGCGGATTGCTGCTTGTTGCTCAAGTTTTGGATATTGGTCTAGCAACGCAGGTAGCGCGTGATCATCACGACTTGCTCCCCGCAAAGCTGCGATGATCTGCAAGGCTGTGTCGATAGTCTCTGCTCTGGCCGATAGTAAAATCGCCAAAGGCGATAACGACGGTCCATCAATTAGTCGCAAGGCCAAATCATGACCAATGCCAAAATCTCGAGCCAGCCCCGAAACGAAAAGATGCAGTCCACACAATCGGGGATCGCGAATTTCATGTTCATAATTGGTACCAATAGCGAAAAGCAATTTGCGAGATAGACTTGCCAATCGGCTGTTCTCGTCATGCGCAAAGAGCAGTTTCCGGACCGAATCCTTATGTGATCCAGCGCCTAACAAACTATCTTTCAGCAAAACAGCGGCAACTTGCTCGATCAATTGACTAAGGGTATCGGGCTTTAGATCACTGTATAACATGAAGCGCGGTTGTCGCCGACTTTGCTCAGCACTGAGCAATTGTTGAGACAAAGACTCAATATTCTCCAGCCCACTCCCCAATAGCCGCGCCGGTAATGTCGCTAGGAACGAAGCTGGATCCAGTGACTCCAATTGCTTTATTAGTCGATCTTCTGCGATCCTGGCCAACGCGAAAGCGATCAATGCTGGATTTTGCATAACTCCAGATCGGGTTAAACTATCCCAGCTTCGTCCCGCCTCACCATCAACTTCCTCGCCGAACAACGCCCACTCGACGCTAACAACCAAGTCGAACAATTTGGTTCTAACTGCGGCCTGAATTTCTTCGGTAGGCATCAATCGCCCGCGCGGAAAGACAGCCGCTAAAACGTCTGCACAATAATGCTCTGCATTACCGACCTCAGCGTTGGCAGCCTCTATCAATTCATGGGCGTCAGTTCGAACCAAATTTTCTGTCCGCAATTGTGAGCTATTTGGCCGTTTATATACTGAGTTGAGGGTTAATTTGCCTTTAATCTTGGGCTGGCCGATAGGCCCAGTTGCCGATTGTAAGAAGCATTAACTGGGCGGCTATTGCTATTTTGATGGAGACAGTAACCGTACCAGATAGTTCACCCAGCAAGAACATTAGGATCAAAATGAGCGGTGAGGCATAAGATATTCGCTGACCTCGCGCCGAGAGCAGGACAAGCACCGAGAGTGTAAGCGAGAGAAAAATGGCATCAAAGGGCGTGTTACCATCTGCGTGGAGACCGGTAGCAAGCGCCAACGAGAGCAATAACCAAGCAATCCCAGCGACAAAATCAAATTTTGTTTTTCTACATTCGGCCTTTAGCACAAAACTGCGGGCTTCCGATGCGATGACAGTCAAAAAAGCAATGATCAGTGCGGGCAATGGAAAGTCAAATCCGGCCAATATGGCTGTGAGTAAGGCAAGTGTCGGAAAAGCCAAACAAAATGCGTCACGCGACCAGCTTTTTTCCCAAGCGAGCCTCGTTACCAGAGTTCGCAAGGGCTTAAACAGCAAACCTTCGACCCACCCATTTGTGCCTCTGTTAACGGACAGACTTCGCTCAATATCAGCCACATTTTTGAGGTGCTTTAATTTCCCTGCAAAAACATCTGACTGCCTTACCATCAAAGGCGTTGCACGATCCTGGAGACTTTGCCGCAGCAAAGTAGAGGCAACATCCCAGCCTTCGGGCATGCTAGAAACTGCGGATAAAGTGCGCTGCTCAATCAGCGCCAAACCGCCCCATCGACTATTCAAATCAATCCGCTCGAAATCTTGATTGCCTTCAAGTTCCTCGACAACCAAAATGGTGTTGGTGTTCTTGGTAGCCAAAGACGTGATTAAGGCGTTGTCGGCCAGTATGTCGGCTGAATAAAGCATTATGCAGGGTGTTTGCTGAGCCTTGTTCGCCAAATCCGCCGGGGTTCTCAAAAATTCAATAGATATACCAAGGGAGCGCAATTCATCGCCAAGTGCGATGAGTGCCCCGGACACCGCGTCGACGACGATGTAGAATCGCTCTGCCCCGGCAGTTTGCAATTTGCGGATCTGGTGGAATAGCAGCGGCTTTCCATATAATTTTTCGGCCAGAAGGAGATTTTGTGTTTCTGCATTGCTGGAAATGCACAGCAAAACGTTTGGAAATAGCGAAGTTTGAGGTTGTTCAGGTGCGCCGTTTAGCATCCGAGCGCGATAAGCTCCGCACCCTCAATTGCCAAGCTAAAACCAGTGGGTTAGCTATGTTGCGGCTGCGCTATTCGTTGGATCGCATTACCAATTTGCCGCAAAATCACCGGATCTCCGGGCGCGCTAGCGATCGCTTCTTGCGCAAAATCAATAAGTTCCTGCGCTCCGAAACTGGCGGCGATTCCTTTTAATCGCATGGCACTATACTGCCAATTGGCATCGCAACGTGAACGCGTCATTAGACTTAACTGCCGTTCTGAACTCTCGACAAAAGCTTTGCGCAGCTCAGCGGCCAGGGCCACATCGTCACCTGCCGCTGCGTTAAGCGCGTTATCAAAAGAACCAAAATCCATCGACATCACAATGCATCTAAATGCACAGAGTTAACTTTACGTTTCACGAAGCCAAAAACATGGTAAACAGAGCATATGGTAGCAAAATCAAAAATTGTTGAGATCAGCCGCAAGGTGCCATCAGATCTAAATGATCCGTTAGAAACCGATGCGGAATTCAATCCAAATGAAGGCGAAATCCGGGCGATCAGGGGTAGCGACGATGCTTCCCATGATCAGGAACTGGGTTTCGCTTCGAACAACAGTGACAGCTATTGGGAAGAAGAGTCCGAGCAACCAAAATTCTCTAGGTTCACTATTTTTGGCGCTGTTTTGGGCCTGTTGATTTTTGTCGGTTGGAGCGGTTATTTTTTGTGGGCTTATCTGGCAGAGATTCTGAAGTTCCCTGCGCCTGATCGTGTCGTGCAGTTAGTCGGCTTATGGGCGGTACCGACGCTTTTGCTCGCAATTGGTTGGCTGTTGGCCATGCGAAACAGCCGCTCTGAAGCTTTGCGGTTTGGCCACGTCGCACAATTGTTGCGCAAAGAGAGCGTTGCCCTCGAAGAAAGAATGCAATCCATCAATGGCGAAATCGCGCTAGCGCGTTCCTTTTTGGCCGAAAATGCACGCGAATTGGATTCTGTAGGGCGGCAGTCAGCTCAACGTCTGACAGAAGCCGCGCAACAACTGGGTTCTGCCCTGCGTGATGCCGATGAGAAAGGCGCATATTTTGGCGAATGTCAGCAGCGCCGCGATTACAAATCTAGATCAGTTAAGGATCCATCTACCCGTTGTGACAAGTGCCGCAAAAGACGTGACCAACCAGATTGGCACGGCCGGACGCGCAGCACAGCAGCAAATTGAAGCGATCATTCCTGTGCTCGATAATATGGGGCAAACCGCAAAAGGTAGCTTAGACCAAATCGAACAAATGCATGTTGCCACCAAAAATGCGACGGCGTCTATTGGTATAGTGGCGCAAGATTCAGCCGCCGCCTTGAACGTTGCCACGGGACAAGCCGCGCAGCAATATCGCGAGATCAAAGCTTCTGTTCTTGCCTTCACTTCTGAAATTGAAGACCGCCTGATAACAAGCAGCAAAGGGTTAAATGCAGAATTAGGAGCTGGCATCGATAGCCTTTCGTCTCGATTGATCCTGTTGCAATCAGAATTGGACGCTCAGGCACAATCCAGCACGGAGCGATTGGACGAACGCGTTTCTGCTCTGCAAAGCGTGTTAACCGAAGCAGGTACCGCCGCCACTACTTACGATGCGCAACTTTCCCAAACCATTGCCAAACTGGAAACGTCCATCTCGGCCTGTTCCGAACGCATAACTGGGTTTAACGAAGATGCGACTGATCGCATGGCGAATCTTGCATTTGCCATTACGGCTTTGTCAGACAGCAGCGGTAAATTGAATGATAGCCTGTCGCTAAATGAAGTTCAGACCACATCGATTTTGCGCGAAGCTGAAAAGCTGATGCTGGCACTCGATAATGTATCGCGTGAAATGGATGATGGACTGCCAGCGGCATTTAACCGAATGCAGGCGCATTTTTCTGAAACTCAGTCTGCGTTTGAACGTATTGTTCAAGATGCAACGCAAGTCGAGCATCATACCGTTACGTTGTGTAAAGGGCTCGGTGTTTTGGAAAACAGTGTTCAAACGCAACGAGATAGCTTGGAACACCTACTCAACGACAGCCGCCTTCAGCTATCACAACGGCAATCACAAATAGAGGCGCTGGCCTCCACAGTGACGTCTACCCGTGGGCTGATAGACGAACTGGCCCAATCCGCCGGTGATGATGTTATCAGTGCTTTGAGCAAAATTCGTGATACCACTAACGATGTTGTGGTGGGTAGCCGTGCAATATTAACGCGGGAAATGGGGTCCATCGCCTCCACTTTGTCTGAGCAAAATAAACAATTGCTGGATGAAGCCGTTGATCGGCAAGTGGCATCATTAAATGAAGCCATGCAATTGGCGATTGAGAAAAACATTTCGCTTTCCGAGGATGCGGCATCTCGCGTGTCGCAACAATTGCTTCAACTCGACGAAATGACGGCGAGCTTGGAAAAACGCGTTGCCGAGGCGCAAGAGCAATTTGGCGGGCTTGATGACGAAGGATTTGCGCGGCGGATGGCACTGTTGACCGAATCGCTCAATTCAGCGGCCATCGACGTTGCGAAGATATTGTCGAATGAAGTTACTGATACCGCCTGGGCCGCCTATCTAAAGGGTGACAGGGGCGTCTTCACGCGACGAGCGGTCAAATTGCTAGACAGCAACGAGAGCAAAATCATTGCTTCAAATTATGAAGAAGATCGAGAATTCCGGGAGCATGTGAACCGGTATATCCATGATTTTGAAGCCATGATGCGCGTACTTTTAAGCACACGAGATGGCAACACCATTGGCGTTACCATATTATCATCCGATGTCGGAAAACTATACGTTGCTCTTGCCCAAGCGATAGATCGCTTGCGGAACTGACCAACCTAACGAGTTTGGTTTAACAGAAAATCAAAGCTGTGTCTGTCGATCCAGCCATTGATGTAGTTGGCGTAGAACAGACCAAATAAAATCCCAGAGAGCACGGTCGTTCGTATTAATATTGTGCGGGGTCGAAAATTACCCGGCGCGCTGTCTGCTTGTCCTGGTGTTTTTTCCAATCCCAGTTCTTCGTGGGTTTTTACTCCTATGGGCAAGATAACGAACGCACTTAGCACCCAGAACAGCACATAAATTGCGACGATGGAGACCCAGTTCATGCGGTTTCCACGATCAGAACGTCGACGATTGGCTTTTTACCCGTCCAATTTGTCGCGACCCGCCGAACCGCGAGACGAATAGCTTCCCGCAGCGCATCCAAATCACCTTTTCTCGATTTTATCGCGGCCGCCGCAGCGTCGCTCGCTTCGTCGAGAAAATCGGAAAGTTCGTCTTCTATCGGCACGCCATGCACCTTGATAACCGGTTCGCCCAAAAGGTTATTGGAACCATCCAATGCCACTGCAACACTGACCATGCCATACCAAGATAGACGTCGGCGTTGGTTTATGGTGTCTCCATTCGCGGGAATGATAACATCACCATCCAGAATCAGACGCCCGGTCCGTTCTTCGCCGATTTTTACGGGCCCATTAGGGGCAATCCGCACCACGTCGCCATTGGATTGCACGATGCTTTGTGAAATCCCCTCGGCTAAGCCAAAACGGGCCTGTTCTGCCATATGGCGGCGCTCACCATGCACGGGAATCAACATTTCCGGGCGAATCATATCGTATAGTGCCGCCAGTTCTGGGCGCCCGGGATGGCCTGACACATGCACATGTGCCTGCTTTTCGGTGACGGTTAGAATATTCCGTTTGGCCAATTGATTCATGATACGTCCAATAGCGACTTCATTTCCCGGAATTTGCTTCGAAGAGAAGATAACCGTGTCGCCTTCTTCCAGCTTCACGGGATGATTGCCATCGGCAATACGGGCAAGCGCCGCGCGGGCTTCACCCTGCCCCCCCGTTGCTACGACCATCACTTGATTACGCGGCAGGCTATCGACCGCCTCCATATCAATCTGTTCAGGCAAGTTCTTCAAATAGCCCGTGGACTGCGACGCTTCGATAATGCGGTGTAAGGAACGCCCCGCAAAACACAGTTTACGACCTGATTCACGCGCGACATTGGCCAGTGTTTGAAGCCGTGCGGCATTGGATGCAAATGTGGTGATGACGACCCTGCCCCTCGCATCCTTCACCGATTTCAGCAAATCGTCAAAAACACTGCCTTCGCTACCACTATCATCATTGTTGAAAGCATTGGTCGAATCGCACACCAACGCCAGCACACCTTCGTCGCCAACCTTGCGCAGTTCCGCTTCGGTTGATGGCTTGCCGATGACGGGCTGTTCATCAAGCTTCCAATCGCCGGTATGAAAAACGCGACCATAAGGTGTGTCGATAACACAGGCACTCATTTCCAATATCGAATGAGCCAGCGGCATCAGTTGGAATTTGAAAGGCCCTAGATCGAAAGATCCCCCCATAGGCACGACGTTCAATTCAACCTCGTCCGCAATCCCTTGTTCGTCAAGTTTCCCTTGGATCAGAGCGGCTGTAAATGGCGTCGCATAAAGCGGAACGCCCAGTTCGGCGGCCAAATAAGGAACGGCACCGATATGGTCTTCATGCCCATGAGTGAGAACGATACCCAGCAAATCCTTGCGGCGTTCTTCGATGAATTCCAAGTCGGGTAAGACCAACTCGGTGCCCGGATATTCCGCGCTGCCGAAAGTGATGCCCAGATCGACCATCACCCACTTGCCCTGACAACCATAAAGGTTGACGTTCATACCAATTTCGTCAGATCCGCCAAGGGCGAGGAAGAGAAGTTCTTTACCGGGTTTTGTCATGCCCCGCCTTCGCGGTTTGCATACAGCTTGGCAAGCCCACGTAACGTCAAATCGGGTTCAACATGATCAAAAAGATGGCTATGTTGTTGAAACAAGGGCGCCAGCCCGCCAGTTGCGATCACTTTCACCGGCTTGGCGATTTCTGCCTTCATCCGCGCAAGCAAACCTTCGATCAAACCGACATAGCCCCAATAGATTCCAATCTGCATTTGCCCCACGGTATCACGCCCTATGACCGAGAACGTTGGTGGCGGTTCAATGGCAATGCGCGGCAACATGGCTGCGGCAGAATAGAGTGCATCAAGCGATAAATTGACCCCCGGGGCGATACTGCCGCCCAAATAGGAACCATCCGCACCTATATGGTCGAATGTCGTCGCTGTGCCGAAACTGATGACAATTTTTTCACCAGCAACCAGCGATTGTGCAGCGATGGCATTGACGGCACGGTCGGCTCCCAATGCTCGCGGTTCATCAACCTTTAGCTGGATGCCCCATTCAACCGGGGCTTTCCCCGCAATCAGCGCATCAGTGCCGAAGTATTTTTGCGACAATGCTTGAAGGTTATGCAACGCACGCGGAACCACGGTTGCAATGATGACTGCGGTCACATCTGCACGGGTGTAGCCTTCCATGCGCAGCAACTGGTCCAACCAAACCGCATATTCATCCGCCGTACGCCGTGCATCGGTAGCGATACGCCACCGCTGGATGATAACGCCTGCTTCATCGACCAAGGCGAATTTGACGTTGGTGTTGCCGTTATCAATGGCCAGCAGCATAATTTTCTCCGTATTCAAATCAGGAAAATATCGGCAGCATGAATGGCACGAATGTCTCCGTCCGCCAAGCGCAGCCGCAACGCGCCGTCATCGCCCAACCCGGCATAAAGTCCTTCAATTATTGCTCCATCCGGGATTTTAACAGACAATGCCTTACCATGTGGATGTGCGACAGAATCCCAAGCCCGCAAGATGCTGGCCAATTCAACGGTGCGCCAACGCAACAGCAGCTGTGCAAAACAATCCGCCAAAATCTCCACCACCGCCTGCGCTGGCGGAGGATTGCAGCCCAGCGTGCGCAAGTCGCTAACCGGACGATCCAACCCTTTAGGATGGTCACACAGGTTGATACCAAAACCCGCGACGACTGCATCACAGGTCCGTTCCAGCAAGATACCGCAAATTTTAGCGCCACCCGCTGTCATGACGTCATTTGGCCATTTCAATTGAATGGCTATATCGGGCGCAATAATTTGAATGGCATCAAATGCGGCAAGCCCCGCAACAAACGCCAGCGAAGACGCATCGGGATTGCCGGGATGCAACCGAACAATCGTGCTGGCATACACATTGCGGCTGGCGCTTTCCCATTGCCGCCCCAAGCGTCCACGTCCGCCATCTTGCGTGTCGGCGCGCAACCACAGGCCTTCGGGAGCGCCTTCGCGGGCACGTACCAATAAATCGGCGTTGGTCGATCCCGTGCGGGCAACTTGCTCGAACAGCCAGGTCAGAACAGCGACTTCGCCGCTTGCGTGGTGACCGCAGTCAGCGCGGGAATAGCAAAATAACCCAAGGGTGATACCGCCAGCGCCAACGCACCACTAATCCAAGCGAGGGCTTTATCATCCGCCTCAATGATCACCTCGTTGGCTTCATCGAAGTACATCGTTTTGATGACTTTCAAATAATAATAGGCACCGATAACCGAAGCCGCGACACCAATGATGGCCAGTGGAAACAGCCCGGCGGCGATGGCGGCGTTGAACACCACCAGTTTTCCCCAAAAGCCAAACAGCGGCGGAATACCGGCCAAGCTGAACATGAATATGGCGAACGAGGCCGCCAAAAATGGACGTGTTTTAGAAAGGCCCTGCAATATCGGCCATAGCTTCTTTGGTCTCGCCATCGCGGCCCTTTAATTGCATCACACAGGCGAAACCGCCCAATGTCATCGCCACATAAATCGCCAGATAAACGAGCGTTGCCGCCACACCCTGTTCGGTGCCAGCAGCCAAACCGATCAGCAAAAAGCCGATGTTGTTAATCGAGCTATAGGCGAGCAATCGTTTAAGGTTCTGCTGTCCGATGGCCCCTACCGCACCGATGATGATCGACATCAACGCGACCACGATCAGGATTTGCTGCCATGCGGCAACCTGATTTCCAAATGCCTCTATAGTGATGCGGATCAGTAGCGCAGTTGCGGCAACCTTGGGTGCGCTGGCGAAGAACGCAGTCACCGGCGTCGGCGCGCCCTCGTAAACATCTGGCGTCCACATATGGAAAGGTGCCGCGCTGATTTTGAAGGCTAGGCCGGACAGAACAAAAACCAGTCCCAACAGCAATCCCATGCTGATTTCGCCCGCCATCGCCCTAGCAATGGCATCAAATCCGGTCGTGCCAGTGAAGCCATAAAGCAACGACATGCCGAACAGCAATATTCCGCTGGCCAATGCCCCAAGCACGAAATATTTAAGTCCCGCTTCGGCAGAACGCCCGTCATTGCGCGCAAAACTGGCCAATACATAAGCGGCCAAACTGTTAAGTTCTAGCCCGACATATAGCGTCAACAGGTCGGTGGCCGAAACCATTACGCCCATTCCAACCGCTGCAAGCAGAATCAAAATCGGATATTCCGCCCGCATTGCACCCATTTTTTCAAGCGCCTTGGGTGCGATAATCAACGACATTGCTGCCGCGAAATATATCAGCATCTTAGCGAAATTACTGAAGCTATCGTTACGAAACAGGCCGGAAAAGGCAGATTCTTGTGTGCCCGCACAAAATGCCTGTCCAGCAAACACCCCCGCCGCAACCAACGCTGCGACCGATAAAATGCTGACCAAACGGCCATCTTCACTGCGCCAAGCGGCCAACAATAGCAGCGCAAGGGCGGAGAAGCTGAGAATCAGTTCCGGTTTTACCAATGCGAGGGAAGTTGCAAAATCCATTAGTGCTGGCTCCCGCCCGCTGTGGCCGCAGCCTTGGTTTCGTGTTTTTCGCCATGCGCCGTATGTATGCGGTATTTGGCCGTGGTTTTGTCATGGAGCTTCAGCAGGCTGTCACCCGCAGGAGCGGCACGTTCCACGCGGTGAACGATCGTCGCTACGTCACGGCGAATGGGCGCGAGGAAGCTTTCAGGATAAATACCCATCCACATCACAGCAACCGCAATTGGCGCGAGCAGCCACATCTCGCGGGCATCCATATCTGGCATCGCGGCGGCATCAGCATTCACCTGATCACCAAAGGCAATCCGGCGATAGAGATAGAGCATATAGCCCGCACCCAAAATGATACCGGTGGTCGCGATCAATGTCGCCCAGGTAGAAACCTTATAGGCGCCCGCCAGTGACAGAAACTCGCCCACAAACCCGCTGGTTCCCGGCAGGCCAACACTGGCCATCGTGAACAACATGAAGAACAGCGCATATTTGGGCATGTTGATCGAGAGCCCACCGTAACGACTTATTTCGCGGGTATGCAGCCGGTCATAGATGACACCAACGCACAGGAACAACGCGCCTGACACCAACCCGTGGCTAAGCATTACGATAATTGCGCCTTCAATTCCCTGCTGATTAAAGGTGAACAGGCCAACCGTCACAATCGCCATATGTGCCACGCTTGAGTAAGCGATCAGCTTTTTCATGTCGCTCTGCACCAATGCAACCAGACTGGTATAGACAACCGCGACCATCGAGAGCCCCAGCACCAGCCAGATCAATTGCGCTGATGCTTCCGGGAACATCGGCAATGAAAAGCGCAGGAAGCCGTAACCGCCCATTTTCAACAACACGCCCGCCAGAATGACCGAACCTGCCGTCGGTGCCTGAACGTGCGCGTCGGGCAGCCACGTGTGAACCGGCCACATAGGCATTTTCACTGCAAAGCTGGCAAAGAAGGCCAACCACAGGATGGTCTGCGCCTTTGCCGGGAAGTTATAAACGAGCAGGTCGGGTATAAAGGCGGTGCCCGATTGCTGGATCATCCACAGCATCGCGAGCAGCATGAAAACCGAACCGAGTAATGTGTAGAGGAAGAATTTATAGCTCGCGTAAATCCGGTTCGCGCCACCCCAGATCCCGATGATCAAATACATCGGAATCAGGCCCGCCTCGAACATGATGTAAAATAGCATCAAATCTTGGGCCGCAAACACCCCGATCATCAGCGTTTCCATCAACAGGAAGGCCGCCATATACAGTCCGACACGCTCGGTGATCGAACGCCAACTGGCCCCGATACAAATCGGCATCAGGAACACCGACAACATGATGAGCATCAACGATATACCGTCGATGCCAAGCCGCCAACCAATGGGTCCGAACAAATCGGCTGACTCAGTGAACTGCCATTGCAAGCCACCGGAATCATAACTGGCCCACAGCCAAATGCCGAGCAATAGGTTGAACAGTGTCGCCGTTAACGCCACAATCCGCGCCATTTCTGCACGCGCAAACAAACACAGCACAGCGCCAATCATCGGCACGGCGAGCATCGTCGAAAGAATAGGGAAATCTGCGGCGTTCATTTCGCGGCCACCATCATCCAGCTGATTAAGCCGACAAGGCCCAACAACATTACAAGTGCATAGGAATAGAGATAGCCCGATTGCATCCGCACAGCTGCACGGCTGCCAAGCTGAACAATCGCGGCAGAGCCATTCGGGCCGAAGCGGTCGATGATACCTTCATCACCCCCCTTCCAGAACAACTGTCCGAGCCAGAATGCCGGGCGGATGAAAATCAAATGATACAGCTCGTCAAAATACCATTTGTTGAGCAGGAATTTGTACAAAGGCTGAAAATTCTCCGCGACCTTGGCCGGGGCGTCATTCGAACGGATGTACATCGACCAAGCGATAAACAGTCCGGTCAACATCGCCACCGTTGACGACAGCTTCACCCACATTGGCACTTCGTGCATGGCGTGCATCAGATGTTCATTGAAAGCCAAGGTGCTGTTCGCCCAGAACCGCGTTCCCTCGCCAGCCTCCAAAAAGGCACCGTGAAATGCGAAACCGGCAAAGACCGCACCCAACGCCAACACACCCAACGGGATCAGCATAGACAACGGGCTTTCATGCGGGTGATAGCCTGCGGTGCCGTCGCTATGCGTATCATGCGCGTGGTCGTCATGATGATGATCGTCATGGCCGTGCGCATCGTGCATTGCATGCTGGATATGCTCCGACTGTTCCCAGCGTGGTTTTCCGAAGAAGGTCAGGAAAACCAGACGCCAACTGTAGAAACTGGTCAACAACGCCGCAAATACACCAATTGCAAAAGCATACATGTGCCATGGCCCGCTTGATGCGAAGGCCGCTTCGATAATGGCGTCCTTTGAATAGAAACCGGCAAATCCGCCAAGCCCGACAATACCAACACCGGTAATCGCCAGCGTACCTGCGGTCATCGCCCAAAAGGTAAGCGGGATGTGTTTCCGCAAGCCCCCATAATAACGCATATCCTGCTCATGGTGCATAGCATGGATCACCGAGCCAGCGCCCAGGAACAGTAACGCCTTGAAAAATGCGTGCGTGAACAAATGGAACATCGCCGCGCCATAGGCACCCGTGCCCGCTGCAAAGAACATATAGCCAAGCTGCGAACAGGTGGAATACGCGATTACGCGCTTGATGTCAGTCTGCACCAGCCCCACGGTAGCGGCGAACAAAGCCGTCGTAGCACCTACGATTGTCACCACATTCAATGCAAACTGGCTGGTTTCAAACAGCGGCGACATACGGCACACCATGAACACACCAGCGGTCACCATGGTTGCGGCGTGGATCAATGCGGACACAGGTGTTGGCCCCTCCATCGCGTCCGGCAACCAAGTGTGCAGCCCCAATTGCGCCGATTTGCCCATCGCGCCGATGAAAAGCAGGCAGCACAGCAAGCTCATCGTATCAACACGAAAACCAAGGAACCCGATGCTCGATCCGGCATGATCGGGCGCAGCAGCCAAAATTTCCGGGATCGAAACCGTGCCGAACACCCAGAAAATACCGAAAATCCCTAGCATGAAGCCAAGGTCACCCACGCGGTTGACGACAAATGCCTTGATCGCTGCGGCATTGGCGCTGGGTTTTTTGTACCAGAAACCGATCAGCAAATAGGAAGCAAGGCCCACGCCTTCCCAGCCAAAGAACATCTGGACGAGGTTATTGGCGGTCACCAGCATCAACATCGCAAAGGTGAACAGCGACAAATACGCGAAGAAGCGGGGTTGATCGGGGTCTTCCTCCATATAGCCCCAGCTATACAGATGGACGAGCGACGACACCGAGGTGATGACCACCAGCATGACTGCAGTCAGCGCATCGACGCGCAATTCCCAATCGAACTTCAACGCCCCCGATTGCACCCAATGCAAAACCGGTTCGACAAACGCCTTTTCACTGCCCGTTACAAAGCCGAGGAAAATCGGCCAGCTAAGCGCACAGGCCAAAAACAGCCCTGCAGTGGTAATGCTCTTTGCGGCGATTTTGCCGATTACGTTCTGCCCCAGTCCCGCGATCAGGGACGCGATGAGCGGCGCAAAAACGATGATTGCGATAGAGCTCATGCGAAACCCCACAATTCGTCATCCTGAACTTGTTTCAGGATAACAAGCGGCGGTTGTGCGTTATCCTGAAACAAGTTCAGGATGACGAGAGTTTGGTGCGGCACGCGCATTACCCCTTCATCCGGTTGGCATCGTCGGTGGCAATCGTGCCGCGACCACGGAAGTAAATGACCAATATGGCGAGGCCAATCGCGGCCTCTCCTGCCGCCACGGTCAGCACGAACATTGCGAAAATCTGTCCGGTCAAATCGCCCAGAAAGGCGCTGAACGCGACAAGATTGATGTTCACCGCAAGCAGGATCAGCTCAATCGCCATCAATATGATGATCACATTTTTCCGGTTCAGGAAGATGCCAAGCACCCCCATCACGAATAGGATGCTGCTGACGACTAAATAGTGTTCGACACCGATCATTGGCCGATCCCTTCAACCAAAATATCGTCATCCTGAACTTGTTTCAGGATAACACGCGACGGCGGTTCGTTATCCTGAAACAAGTTCAGGATGACGAGTGGAGGCGTGACAAAGATCATATCTCCACCCCCTGCCCGACGGGCTGGTTCACCTTGCGCACCGAATCTTCAGGACGGCGCTGGTTTTGTTGCGAAATATTCTGCGGCCGCGTTCCAGTACGTTTCCGATGCGTAAGCACAATCGCGCCGATCATCGCGACCAGCAGGATGAGGCCCGCCGTTTCAAACAGAAAAACGTATTTGGTATAGAGTAATGCACCGATGGCCTCGATATTGGGCGCGCCAGCCCGCAACGTGGCCTCCGCCGCATCCGGTGCACCCAGTTTGACCGCGCCTGCGCGATAGGCACCAATGCCCAGAACCAGTTCGCTGACCAATACGATGGCCAACAACACGCCCAACGGTAGGTTTTTGGCAAAGCCGCTGCGCAATTCCGCGAAATCAATGTCGAGCATCATCACCACGAACAAGAACAGCACCGCGACCGCGCCGACATACACAATGACGAGCAGCATCGCTATGAATTCTGCCCCCACCAGCACCATCAGTCCGGCGGCATTGAAGAAGGCGACGATCAGCCACAATACGCTGTGTACCGGATTGCGGGCAAAAATGACCATTGCGGCGGACGCTATCAATAACGAAGCAAAGAGATAAAAGCTGACAATTTGAATCATGTACGCCTCCGCTCTGCGGTCTCTGCGGTCTCTGCTATCTCTGCGCGAAACAAAAAGATCGAAGTTTCACGCAGAGGGCGCAAAGTTTCGCAGAGACCGCAGAGAAGATTAGTTGAATGATTCACGCGCCGCCCCCTAACGATACGGCGCATCGGCGGCAAGGTTTGCGGCGATGGCGCGCTCCCATTTGTCACCGTTGGCGAGAAGCTTGTTCTTGTCATAGAGCAGCTCCTCTCGCGTTTCAGTGGCATATTCGAAATTCGGCCCTTCGACGATGGCGTCCACCGGGCATGCTTCTTGGCAGAAACCACAGTAGATGCACTTGGTCATATCGATGTCATAACGCGTCGTTCGGCGGCTGCCGTCATCACGCGGTTCAGCCTCAATCGTAATCGCCTGCGCCGGACACACCGCCTCGCACAGCTTGCACGCGATGCAGCGTTCCTCGCCATTGGCATAGCGGCGCAGCGCATGTTCACCGCGAAAACGTGGAGACAAAGGGTTCTTCTCAAACGGATAGTTGATCGTCGCCTTTGGCTTGAAAAAATACTGCAAGGTCAACCAATGCGCCTTGACGAATTCCCACAAGGTGAAAGATTTGATGAGATGGGCGATGGTGGTCATTGCAATTACCCTACTTCACGCAAAGCAGGAACAGCGCATTCGTCAAACGTCATCTTGCCTTGGCCGCCAATTTCAATTGCAACCGAAAGTGGTTGCACCCCATTTTTATCCGGAATGTCGCCAAACGATAAGTAGGCCTTGCGCTGTTCGCGGTCTTCCGGAGTCCACGTCAAAGCGAATGATCCGCCCTCGCTTGTTCCCCACTCTGACTTTGTAGCGCTAGATAAGCCTGACTGCATATAAGATGCTTCCCAGCCATCCTCCGCCAAAGCTGGCTTCGCAGAAGGCGTCCTGACTAATGTCAGCATGCTTCCGTCGCGGCCTTTGGAGTAAGAGCGGCATTCATAGGTATAGTATCCAGTCAGTTCGGTCGCATTGTCGGTTGATGCGACCGCTACAGTTTCCATCTCCTGCTTATCGTCTGAACAAGCAGTAACCGCCAGAACGGAAAGGAGTGGAAGGAGGTTTGAACTCGTCATCCGAAATGCCCCGTCCACATCAGATACCCGCTAACCAGACACACCCAGAACAGCGAGATTGGCAGAAACACTTTCCAGCCCAGACGCATCAGCTGGTCATAGCGGTAGCGCGGCACGGTGGCCTTTACCCAGCTGAAAACGAAGAAGAAAAACAGGATTTTGGCAAACAGCCAGATGATACCCGGCACATAATATAACGGTGCCCAATCGACCGGAGGCAGGTAGCCACCCCAGAATAGCACCGCGTTCAGCGTGCACATCAACAGCACATTGGCATATTCGCCGAGCCAAAATAACGCGAACGACATGCTGCTATATTCGGTCTGATAGCCCGCAACCAATTCGCTTTCCGCCTCGGTCAAATCAAACGGCGCGCGCGCAGTTTCGGCCATCGAGGAAATCAAAAATAACACCGCAATGGGGAATAATAACGGGTTCAGACCAAAGGCGTTGATAAGCCCGAAAATATGCCCTTTTTGCGCCTCGACAATGCCGAGCATGTTGAAGGTTTTCGCCCAAAGAACGACCGAAATCAGGATGAAGCCAATCGAAACTTCATACGAAATCATCTGCGCGGCGGCGCGCATCGCGGAGAAGAACGGATATTTTGAGTTCGACGCCCAGCCCGATATCACCACACCATAAACGCCAAGGCTGCTAATCGCCAGGATGTACAACAGTCCCACATTGATATCCGCCAGCACCGCGCCCGAATTAAACGGGATCACCGCCCATGCCATCAACGCGACGGTGAAGGTGATGATCGGCGCGATCAGGAACAGGCCTCGGTTGGAGGCGGACGGGATGATGGTTTCTTGCAAGAAGACCTTTAGACCATCGGCGAAGGATTGCAGCAAACCGAATGGGCCAACGACATTGGGGCCACGGCGGAGAGCCATAGCCGCCCAGATTTTCCGGTCGGCATAGATGATCATCGCGACGGAGAGCATGAGCGGGAGCGCGATGAGCAAGATGCCAGCGATAGTCGCGATAAACCACGCCCAGTCATACGACATTCCTAGGTTTTGGAAGAATGCGGTCATGCCATTAGCCCTCCCGAAACTCTTTGGTCCTTTGGTTCTTTGGGTGACATATTTTTTAGCTCACCCAAAGTCCCAAAGGTCCAAAGAAGTGAGCGATTAGTTCCAAATCCCAAAACTTCGTCATGCTGAACTTGTTTCAGCATAACACGCGATGGCAGCTTGTTATCCCGAAACAGGTTCGGGATGACGAATTGAAGAAATATTGATGAGGAGCTCATTCCGCCGCCTCCAGCCACGTTTCTCCATGTACCAACTCACTCGAACAACGCTGCATCGTGGGCGATGCGCGGCAGATGGCGTTGGTTAGGTAGAAATCCTTGATCGGATAATCGGCGATTTTGCCGGATACAGCCGATGGCAATTTGGGTTCTGCCCAGCCATAATCGGCCAAACCTTCCTGCCCCAAAGCCGTAACAGACTTCGCCATTTCGGCACGCAGAGCGTCCAATGTATCAAACGGCAGCCGCTTGCCCAACACATCCGAAAGCGCGCGGAAAATCGCCCAATCCTCGCGCGCATCGCCCGGAGGGAAGACCGCGCGTTCGCCGCGCTGGACGCGGCCTTCGTTGTTCACATAGGTTCCCGATTTTTCGGTATAGGCGGCCCCCGGCAGGATCACGTCGGCATGGTGAGCGCCTTTATCCCCGTGATGGCCGACAAAGACTTTGAAGCTTTTGGCAAACAGGCCATAATCGACCTCGTCGCTGCCCAGGAAAAACGCCATCTTGGGCTTTTTCGCCGCCAGCGCCTTCACGCCACCATCATGCGCGTAGCCGAGCATCAACCCGCCCATCCGTGCGGCGGAGAAATGGAGCGCGTTATAGCCGTTCCAACCTTCACGGATCAGCTTGTATTTCTTGGCAAAAGCCAAAGTCGCGCCTTGCACGCCTTCATAGCGCAGCGCGCCGCCGCCAACGATAATCGCGGGACGATCGGCGGTCTTCAGCGCATCGGCGAGGGCCTTGGGTGCCTTGGTCAGCGCGCTTAAATCATCGCCCAGCCATTCGACCTTATAGGTCAGGTCAATCACTGGCCCGATGGCAAACACCTTCGCCCCGCGTTTCCGCACAGCTTTCTGGATGCGCGTATTGATAAGCGCCGCCTCGCGCCGAACATCGCTGCCGACGATCAGGATGACATCGGCGTTTTCGATGCCCGCAATGGTGCTGTTGAAATTGAGCGCCGACAGCGAAGACGTGTCATAGGCAAGGCCGGTCTGACGCCCTTCGAGCATCGCGCTGCCCGCCAATTCGCGCGCCGCAAACATCGTTTCGCAATCGACATAGTCGCCCGCAATCACCGCCGCTTCGCCGGTCCATTGCCCTGCAATCGCGTCAAAAGCCTCGGCCCAACTGGCGGCAACCAATTTGCCATCCTTGCGGACATAGGGTTTGTCGAGGCGGCTGTGCGTCAAGCCGTCCACTGCGTGGCGGGTTTTGTCCGACGCCCATTCCTCGTTCACATCCTCGTTGATGCGGGGCAGCGCGCGCAGAACAGCGCGGCCGCGTGCGTCGAGCCGGATATTCGTGCCAACCGCATCCATCACATCGATGCTCGGCGTTTTCTTCAACTCCCAAGGCCGCGCCTCGAAAGCGTAGGGTTTGGACGTCAACGCGCCGACGGGGCACAAATCGACGACATTGCCCGACAATTCGCTGGTCACCGCGCGTTCCAGATAGCTGGTGATCTGCATATTCTCGCCGCGCCCAATCGCGCCGATTTCCTCTATGCCGGCGACTTCCTCGGCAAAGCGGATGCAGCGGGTGCATTGGATGCAGCGGGTCATCGTCGTCTTGACGAGTGGCCCCATATATTTCTCAGTCACCGCGCGCTTATTCTCGTCATAGCGCGATGCGCCGCGACCATAAGCCACGCTTTGATCCTGCAAATCGCACTCGCCGCCCTGATCACAAATCGGGCAATCAAGCGGGTGGTTGATGAGCAAAAACTCCATCACCCCTTCACGCGCCTTTTTGACCATCGCGCTATCGGTGCGGATGATCTGGCCCTCGGTTGCAGGCAGCGCACAGCTCGCCTGCGGCTTGGGCGGCCCGGGGGCAACCTCGACCAAACACATGCGGCAATTGCCCGCGATGGACAGCCGTTCATGATAGCAAAACCGCGGAATTTCCTTCCCCGCAAGCTCGCACGCCTGCAAGACGGTTGCGCCTGCGGGGACTTCGATTTCGAGGCCATCTACGGTGACTTTAGGCATATTCAGACGACCTCAATCTTTTTGATCGTGAACAATCCGCCTTTGGGCGTTGCGCAAGATCTCATCCGGACGCCGCCTGCGAGGCTCTGATTTTTACGGTCCACAATCCATTGGCTCAAACTAGTCAAACTCGCTTCGGGAGTAAGAGGCGCCTTAGAATTTGTTGAGTTGGCGCGCATGAAATTCCCGCAACCATAAGTGTATGGCTCGAGCCTCTCTGGAATACCATTCTTCACACGGTCAAGAAAAACCTGTGTCATTCCGCCGCCTCCAACATCTCGCCGCCCTTGGCATCCAAAATCCGGCGCTCCATTTCAGGACGGAAATGCTTGATAAGCCCCTGGATTGGCCAAGCCGCAGCATCGCCAAGCGCGCAGATGGTGTGGCCTTCGACCTGTTTGGTGACTTCGTACAGCGTGTCGATGTCGCGGATTTCGGCGTCGCCGGTGCGCATTTTTTCCATGACGCGCCACATCCAGCCTGTGCCTTCGCGGCATGGCGTGCACTGGCCGCAGCTTTCGTGTTTGTAGAAATAGCTCAATCGCGAAATGGCGCGGAGGATGTCGGTGGATTTGTCCATCACGATGACAGCGGCAGTGCCAAGGCCGGAGCCGACCGCTTTCAGCCCGTCAAAATCCATCGGCGCGTCCATGATCTGCGCGGCGGGAACCAGCGGCACCGACGATCCACCGGGGATCACCGCGAGCAGATTGTCCCAACCACCACGAATGCCGCCCGCGTGCTTTTCGATCAGTTCGCGGAACGGGATACCCATCGCTTCCTCGACCACGCACGGCGTGTTCACATGGCCCGAAATCTGGAACAGCTTCGTACCGACATTGCCCGGATTGCCTATCCCTGCAAACCATTCCGGCCCGCGCCGCAAGATCGTGGGAGTGACGGCAATGCTCTCGACATTGTTCACTGTGGTCGGGCAGCCATAAAGCCCCGCACCCGCCGGAAAAGGCGGTTTCAGGCGCGGTTGGCCTTTCTTGCCCTCAAGCGACTCGAGCATCGCGGTTTCTTCACCGCAGATATAGGCGCCCGCGCCGCGATGGACGAATACGTCAAAATCATAGCCCGATTTGCAGGCGTTCTTGCCGATAAGGCCCGCTGCATAAGCCTCGGCAACTGCGGCCTCCAGCACCTTGGCTTCGTAAATAAACTCGCCGCGAATATAGATATAAGCGGCGCGCGCGCGCATCGCGAAACCAGCAACCAGCGCGCCTTCGATCAACTTGTGTGGATCGTGGCGGATAATCTCGCGGTCTTTGCAGCTGCCGGGTTCGGACTCATCGGCGTTGATGACGAGAAAGTTTGGACGCTCGGGCGTCGGAGCCTTTGGCATGAAGCTCCACTTCATCCCCGTGGGAAAACCAGCCCCGCCGCGCCCGCGCAGGCCTGATGCTTTGATCTTGTCGATAATCGCATCATTGCCAATGGCGAGCAACGCCTTGGTCTTATCCCAATCGCCCCGCTTTTGCGCGGCTTTCAGGTTCCACGGTTGGAAGCCATGGACGTTGGTGAAGATGCGGTCTTTGTCAGCGAGCATTAGGCGACGTCCGTTAAGTCTAATCGTCGCTCAACATGGGCCAGTCGTTCGTCAATCTTGTCCATACGGGCATTTACGCCAGCCATCGACATCATTATCGACGCAAGATGTTCTTCCGTCGCAGTCACCCGAAGCTTGATGTCTCCGATGTCGCTCTCCATCCGGTCAAGACGCGTATCTAGCCGACGCAAGAATTTCAGGGTCAAGTTTTCGACATTGTCCGTCATGTCCATTCCTTCCTGTAATCGGTGTTGGCCTTGACCATTTCTTTCAACGTCGTCGGCCCGCCTTCGGGGCAAGACGTCTGGCGCTCAATCTGCGGGCCGATCTTCACCGGCTTGTCATTGGCCAAGGCCTCCAACAGCACGCTCATGCTGTCATAGGTTAGGTCTTCGAAATTATCGTCGTTGATCTGCACCATCGGCGCATTCGCACATGCGCCCAGACATTCGACTTCGGTCAGGGTGAACAGCCCGTCAGGCGTCGTCCCGCCCTTTACCAGACCGCGGTTTTTGCACGCCGCCATGACGTCATCCGACCCGCGCAACATGCACGGCGTGGTGCCGCATACTTGCACATGGAACCGGCCAACGGGCGCGAGGTTGTACATGGTGTAGAAGGTCGCGACCTCATAGGCGCGCATAGTGGGCATGCCGAGATAGTGCGGCGACATATTCGATCACCGGCACGGGCAACCAGCCCTGCGTCTTGGTCGCCTCGCCCACCTGACGCTGCGCCAGATCGAGCAGAGCCATGACAGCGGATTGTTGCCGCCCAGCGGGATAGCGCGCGACATACATCGCGGCGGTTTTCGCATTGGCTTTGCGACCAAGCGAAATCGCCCCACTTCGCGCGGGTTTCGGCTTCGTCGGGAATGTGGACTGCGTCAGCCATTATCGCACAAACTCCACGCGACTGACTTTGTCGCCTTCAAAACTATAGATGGACATCACTTCAAACGGCTCTGCGGTCGCCGAGCGAAACACGCGTTCGTGCAGCAGCGACATAATCGCCGAGTTCATAGGCTGTCAGGATTTCGGCGCGGTTTTCGGGGAATTCGGCGAACATGGCGATCAGGCCAGCCCGCGTGCCTTCCTTGCCCTCACGCACCACAGCGCCGCGATAGCTGGCTTCGCAGGCATCGTCGGTCATCAGCGAGACATAGGCGTCGGCATCCTGCGCGTTGTAATGCGCGATCATTTGGGTGGCGTGGCGAGTTTGGATGATGCGTCATTCATGAGCCGGTTCCAATTGCGTCTTTTTGCCAATCAAAGCCCAGACCAAAGCCGATAATCCAACCAATGCAGTCCAGCCAGTTAGGATGTTAATCGCGACTACTGCCCATTTATGAAATGGTTGCGAACAAAAGCGATGATGCTTGGCGAAAGGTGTATCGGTATTGCAATTAACAATACGCCGATCTGCCAGATAGAAAGCCCCCCATCACCGGTCACACTCCCCAAACACAACGTCGATAGCGCCGATAATCGCGGTGGTATCCGCCAGCATATGGCCCTTGGACATCATCTCCATCGCTTGCAGATGCGAGAACGCGGTCGGGCGGATTTTGCAGCGATAGGGTTTGTTGGTGCCATCGGCGACCAGATAGACGCCGAATTCGCCCTTGGGGCTTTCGGTCGCGACATAGACCGAGCCTGCGGGAACGTGGAAGCCTTCGGTATAAAGCTTAAAGTGATGGATTAACGCTTCCATCGATTGCTTCATCTCGGCGCGTTTGGGCGGCACGATCTTGCGGTCGTCGCTGCACACCGGGCCTTCGGGCATTTCGAGCAAGCACTGCTTCATGATGCGCATCGATTGGCGCACTTCTTCGCAACGGACCATGAAACGGTCGTAGCAATCGCCTTTGGTGCCGACGGGAATGTCGAAATCCATCTTGGCATAGACGTCATAAGGCTGTGATTTGCGGATATCCCAGGGGATGCCGCTGCCGCGGATCATCGGGCCGGAAAAGCCCCATTTGATCGCGTCTTCTTTGGTCACCGTCGCAATATCGACGTTGCGCTGTTTGAAAATGCGGTTGTCAACGACAAGGCTAAGCGCGTCTTCGAACAGTTTTGGCATCCGGTGGTCGAGCCAGTCGCCGATGTCGGTCAGCAGCTTTAACGGCACATCCTGATGCACACCGCCGGGGCGGAACCATGCAGCGTGCATCCGCGCTCCGCTCGCGCGTTCAAAAAAGTTCAGGCAATCCTCGCGGATTTCAAACAACCACAGGTTCGGCGTCATCGCGCCAACGTCCATCACATGCGAACCGAGGTTCAGCATATGGTTGCAGATGCGCGTCAGTTCGGCAAAAAACACGCGCAGATATTGGCCGCGCAAGGGCACTTCAAGGTCGAGCAGTTTCTCGATGGCGAGCACATAGCTATGCTCCATCGCCAGCGGGCTGCAATAATCGAGCCGGTCGAAATAAGGGAGCGCCTGTAAATAGGTTTTATGCTCGATCAGTTTTTCGGTGCCGCGATGCAGCAGGCCGACATGCGGGTCGAGGCGCTCGATAATTTCGCCGTCCAGCTCCATCACCAGACGCAAAACGCCATGCGCCGCAGGATGTTGGGGGCCGAAATTGATCGTGTAGTTCTGGATGACTTCGTCGCCGGTGGTGGGGGCCAGATCTGGTTGGAGGGTCATGCTATCACCCCTTGACTCAAAATTTCGTCATGCTGAACTTGTTTCAGCATAACACGCGACGGCAGTGCGTTATCCTGAAACAAGTTCAGGATGACGAGTGCGAGAGGGCATGTGGGAACGCTCATTTGCCACCCCCCTTTTCGTCACCGGGCAAGATGTAATCAGCACCTTCCCAAGGGCTCATGAAATCGAACGACCGGAAATCCTGTGCCAGTTGCACCGGCTCATATTTCACGCGCTTTTCTTCTTCGGAATAGCGCAGCTCGACATAGCCGGTCAGCGGGAAATCCTTGCGTTGTGGATGACCTTGAAATCCATAATCGGTCAGGATGCGGCGCAGATCATCATTGCCGTCAAACAGCACGCCGTACATGTCGAACACTTCGCGTTCCAGCCAACCCGCGACCGGCCAGATTTCTGTGACCGACGGCACCGGCACATCTTCGTTGGTGGTTACATGCACGCGGATGCGGTGATTTTTGGTCAGGCTAAGCAGGCAGTACACGACCTCAAAACGCGGATCGCGGTCGGGCCAGTCAACGCCTGCGATTTCCATCAATTGCTGATAATCGCAGGTATCGCGCAACTGCATCATCACACCGACAAGTTTATCGGTTTTGACATGCACCGCGATTTCGAAATTGGCTTCTTCGATACGCAGCACGTCTTTGCCCAACGCTTTTTTCAGCGCAGCGACGGTACCCTTGGGTGTGGCAATAATGGGGGCGGCGTTCATCACCGTTCAATCGTCCCGACACGGCGGATTTTGCGTTGCAGCTGCATGATGCCATACAACAACGCCTCGGCAGTGGGCGGGCAGCCGGGGATGTAAATATCCACCGGCACTATCCGGTCACAACCGCGAACCACAGAATAGCTATAATGATAATAGCCGCCGCCATTGGCGCAGCTGCCCATCGAAATCACGTATTTCGGCTCCGACATCTGGTCGTACACTTTGCGCAGCGCCGGAGCCATTTTGTTGCAGAGCGTACCCGCGACGATCATCACATCCGACTGGCGCGGTGATGCACGCGGAGCAGCGCCAAAGCGCTCCATGTCATAACGCGGCATGTTCACATGGATCATCTCCACCGCGCAACAGGCCAAGCCGAATGTCATCCACCACAGGCTGCCGGTGCGCGCCCAGTTGAACAGATCCTCGGTCGAGGTGACCAGAAAGCCCTTGTCATCAATTTCGCTCGACAGATCCTTGAAAAAATCGGCGTCAACCGGTGTGCCGGGCGCTGGCCCCCCAATACCGGATGTTGGCGTGATTACTCCCATTCGAGCGCTCCCACTTTCCACGCATAGATAAAGCCGATGACCAATTCGAACAGGAACAGCATCATCGTCGACCAACCCACCCAACCGGTTTCGCCCAGGCTAACTGCCCAAGGAAACAGAAATGCGGCTTCAAGATCGAAGATGATAAACAGGATTGCCACCAGATAAAAACGGACGTCAAATTGACTGCGCGAATCTTCAAATGCCGGGAAGCCGCATTCATATTCGGCCAATTTGGATTCCGTTGGCTTATGCGAACCCGTCAGTCGCGATATGCCCATGGGCAGAAACACGAACAGGCTCGACAATCCCAGCGCAATGACAAGGAAAATCAGGATCGGCAGATATTGCGAGAGGTCAGTCACGCGTTTGAATTCCAGCTATTGATATGACCCCGCGCCCTAGACTTGAGTCCGGTGCTAGGCAAGCCAAAAGGCATTCAAAAAAGCGACTTTTCCGCAGAAAAATTTATTGCGCGTCGTTTTTAAAAACAACAAACGCACTGTCAGCGAATGGCCGTGGCCAACAGCTTATGCAGTTTGCTGTGCAATTGATCATTCGCAGCCAGAATTTGGGTATCGGCAATAGACGGCGAACGCCCGCGATAGTCGGTGACATAGCCACCTGCTTCACGGACCAGCAGACAGCCAGCGGCGGTATCCCAAGCAGAAAGGCCACTTTCCCAAAAACCGTCATAACGACCAGCAGCCAGCCATGCCAAATCAAGGCTTGCCGCGCCGAACCTTCGAATTCCAGATACCTCTGGTCCAACAGCCTCGAAAATTTTGGTCCACTCTTCAAAATCTCCATGACCTTTGAAAGGTGTTCCCGTCGCAACCAAGGCTTCGTTCAATTTATGGCGCGCCGAAACCCGCAGGCGTTTGTGACCCAGATATGCCCCTTTGCCGCGTTCAGCCCAAAAGCTTTCATCGGTAATGGGGTTATAGACCAAGCCCATATACAGGTCGCCCCAGCCTTCACCATCGGGGGTCGGATCCTGTACCGCAATGGAGATCGCGAAATGCGGAATACCGTGCAGGAAATTGGTCGTGCCGTCCAATGGATCGACAATGAAGCGCGGCTTGCCCGGCGAACCCGCAATCTCACCAGATTCTTCCATCAGAAAACCCCAATCGGGGCGGGCGATTTCCAGTTCCCGGAAAATCGTGTCTTCGGCGCGTTGATCGGCCTTGGAGACAAAATCGGCAGGTCCCTTCATTGAAACCTGCAACTGTTCAATTTCGCTAAAGTCACGGCGTAGCTTGCCGCCCGCTTTACGAGCTGCCTTTTCCATCACCGACATCAGGCCTGATAATGCGGGCATTAGTCAGCCTTCCGAACATATTCCCTGGAATAAACATCAACGACAATGCGCGTCCCTGCCGAGATAAATGGCGGAACCATAACGCGAACGCCATTGTCGAGAATTGCGGGCTTGTAGCTTGACGAGGCGGTTTGCCCCTTTACCACCGCATCGGCCTCTACGATCTCCGCTTCGATCGTGTCGGGCAAAGCAACAGACAACGCTTCGTCATCGTACATTTCCAGCGTCACAGCCATGCCATCCTGAAGGAAGGCAACCGCATCGCCGATAAGGTCGCTGGGCAGTGTTACTTGATCATAGGTTTCGGTATCCATGAAGACCAGATTGTCGCCCTCAGCATATAAAAACTGAAAGTCTTTCTGGTCGAGGCGAACCTTTTCCACGCTTTCGGCGGAACGGAAACGGATGTTGTTTTTGCGGCCATCGCGCAGGTTTTTGAGCTCAACCTGCATATACGCGCCACCCTTACCGGGTTGGGTATGCGCAGTTTTCACGACACGCCACAGCCCGTTTTCATATTCAAGGATGTTACCCGGCTTGATTTCAACCGCGTTGATTTTCATGTGACGAACTCGCTAACAGATGGAAAGAGCTTGGCGCAGCAAACTGTGCCGTTGGTCGCGGCCTTTAACGAGGCGGGCGGTCAAGGGCAAGGTGTAACCCAATCATTGCGCAAACTTGGCCAGATAGTTCGGCGGAACATTGATAGGCTCATTCCAGCCCGCCATTTTAATTGTCAATGCGGCAGCGAATACAGTTCCTGCAACTAGACTAGCGGCAAGAACCAAGCGATTGCCTCGCCCGCCTTGTGCCAAAATCCAATAAAGGCCGCACCCAATGTGCGCAGCAATGGATGTGACCGCCAGAAAATAATATGGGATGAAGAAGGCCGATAGCCCGGCATAATAGCCTGCCACTGCAAAGTAGATATTTGTATCGGTTCCATCGCTGAGACGTGCTTGAAAGACCGCGCCTAAATGGACCAAAAGGAACAAGAGCAGATAAAATCCCGATCCAGCCTGTAACCAACCAACAAAGCCGCTGATTTGCCGCCGCCGTCGCCACAACATCGTCAGGCCTGACACCATCTGGAACCCTATGGCGAGCAGCAACCCAATTTCCGACACGCTGTTTCGGTAGATTGGCCGCAAGATTTCCATAAGGCGGATGTGGGTGTCCACACCCCAGAAAAGCGCCGCGTGGTTTACGAAGTGCAACACAACGAACAGCCCAATAATGGTACCGGAGATACGGTGCGCATAACGAAGACGATGCCTCATTACAGGGTCAGTCGCGAGGAGATTGCTCAAAGATCGAATTCAAGGATTGTACCGCCGCTGCCACGCCATCAGGATGGTTCCACACCCCGCCCGATACCGCGATGAAATCAGCCCCCGCATCAACAACAGGCTTTGCATTCTCCGGCGTGATGCCGCCGATGGCGACGCAAGGGATTTCGGTCACCATCGACCATTTCTGCACCGTGTCGAGTTCGGCCTGATGCTCCACATCTTTGGTCGTCGTTGGAAAGAACGCGCCAAAAGCCACATAGTCCGCCCCTGCTTCTGCCGCTTCCATCGCGAGATGGCGGCTGTTGTGACAGGTAACACCGATCTGTGCCTGTTTGCCCAGTTCCTCGCGCGCCTCGCGCGGGTCGCCGTCGTCCTGGCCCAGATGAACGCCGTCTGCGTTCAGCCTTTTGGCAAGGCCGATGCTGTCGTTGACGATGAAGGCCACGTCATGCGCCACGCAGATCGCCTGCAAAGGTTCGGCCAATGCGGCGGCGCTGTGTTGGTCGATGTCCTTCACCCGAAACTGGAACGCTGCGACGGGGCCGGCGGACAGCGCCTGTTCCAGTCGGGCAGGAAAGTCTCCGCCGACATCGAGCGGCGAGATGAGGTAGAGTTGGCAAGCTGGTGTTCTCATGTACCGGTTCATAGCCGCAGTTCATCGCACTGCAAGGCGCAACACGATAAGTCGACATAATGATGATCAGAAAACTAGCCCTGCTCCCGCTTTTGGCGCTGTCTGCTTGTGTTACCAGCACCAACCAGAGCAAACCCCTGCCCGATGGCGACAATGTGCCTTTGGGCCAATCCGCTTATGTCGATGGCCCTGTCATCCGTCCGGTCAAGGTTGTTGAAGACAGCCGCTGCCCCGCCAATGCCCGCTGCATATGGGCAGGCACGGTCAAGATCGAGGCGTTATGGGTTCGCGCCGGTGGCGACCGGACCATCGAATTGGAACTGGGCAAACCCGTTCCGATTGCCGATGGTATACTGGAACTCACCGCCGTCACCCCATTGCGCTGGGCGGGAAAAGACCGCGAAATACAGCCCAAAGACTATCGTTTCAGCTTCCGATTCATGGGCGGGCTCTAACCAACGCTTTTCCGCCAAAGGAGAAACCGAAGCCTTACAAAGGTGACACGCAAAACCGTGGTTTTTGGAGAGTGAAAATTGGATTTTTAAACAAGCGTCAAGTGCAACGGGAGACAATATACCGATCCGAAAGTCGGCTGGCATCGAAATTCCACGTACTCAAATTCGGTTGAGCAAACTGCGTCGCTTTTAAAAGGTGAAAGAGACCGAGAGAATAAGAGACGTCAAGGCTTGCAATCACTTCTCTTTTTCTCTTGGCCTCATTTACCCCAATAAATTCGAAGGCGAGAAACTGCACCGATTTAGAGTTTACCGCAATTTTTAGGCTCCTTCACTCTCCCCCCCCCCTAAAGGAACAAAAGAGGAGCAAAATCGAAATTCCAAGCCCGAAATCGTATCAAGCAACCGAAGCCGCATGAATGTCGCTAATCGCCCCGCCCAATGAAGCATCAAATTCAGCATCGCTCATCTGGTGGCGTAAATCTTCCAAAAGTGCGCGGCTGAAACTCGCGATGATGCCGGTATTTTTGGCCAGCTCAACACAGGCCTCGGGCCGTTTGAAACCGCCGGAAAGCGCCACTACGCGCAATACGCGGGGATGGTTCACCAGCGCATCGAAATGCCCCGGCTTCACCGGCAGGCTTAATTTCAGCATGACTTTGTCGGTGCCGGGCATCGCGTCCAATGCTTTGCTCATTTCGTCGAGCAAGATCGCGTCGGCTTCAGCGCGCTCGGGGCTCTTGATATTGATTTCGGGCTCCAGCATCGGCACCAAACCACCCGCCAAAACCTGCAAACCGATATCAATCTGCTGCTTCACAATCGCAGCAATGCCCTCGCGATTGGCCAAATTGATAACGGAACGTTCTTTTGTACCGAACACGCCCAGCGCCTTTGATCGTGCGAGCAATGCATCCAAATCTGGCATCGGCTTCATCATCTGCACGCCATTGGACTCGTCTTCCAGGCCCTTGTCGATCTTGATGAACGGCACCACGCCTTTGTCCCAAAGCGCCGCTGGTGTCGGTTTTCCATTAACCTGACCATCCATAGTTTTTTCAAACAGGATCGCGCCAATAACTTTTTCACCTGTGAACGCAGTTGAACTGATGATGCGGCTGCGCATCTGGTGGATCAGCCCGTACATTTCGTCGTCACCCGAATAGGCGCTTTCTTCGATGCCATATCCCAGCAAAGCCTTGGGAGTTGATCCGCCGCTTTGGTCGAGCGCGGCAATGAATCCTTGGCCGTCGGCAACTTTTTTCAGCATTTCGGGATTTTGCATCGGTACTGCTCCTTGATTTGGTTTGTGCATAGCTATGCACAACAAGTTAAAAAAGAGGGCCAGATGTGAATCCGGCCCTATTGAGATCGTCTAATCTGCTTGCAGCGCGTCGACGCCGGGCAAAGGCTTACCCTCCATCCACTCTAGAAAGGCACCGCCTGCGGTTGAAATAAAGGTAAAATCATCGGTAACGCCCGCATGCGTCAACGCGGCAACGGTATCTCCGCCGCCTGCGACGGATACCAGCGATCCTTCTTTGGTCAGCGCCGCCGCCGTTCGTGCCAAGGCAACCGTTGCTGCATCAAAGGGAGCCATTTCAAACGCCCCCATTGGGCCATTCCACACCAGAGTTTTGCAGTTTTTCAAAACATCGGCCAACGCCTCAACAGCGGCTGGCCCCACATCCAGAATCATTTCGTCTTCGGCAACTTCGTGCACATTTATGGTGCGCACCGGCGGATTGGCGCGAAAATCCTTGGCCACGACCACGTCATAAGGCAGATGCACGGTGCATCCCGCGACGTTTGCTGCATCTAAAATGGCGTTGGCCGTCTCGGCCAAATCATGTTCACACAGCGATTTACCCACTTTCACGCCGCGTGCAGCCAAAAAGGTGTTGGCCATGCGACCACCGATGATCAGATGATCGACCTGCTTCACCAGATTGTTGAGCACATCCAGTTGACGAAACCTTTGCCCACTACAGCGGCCACCGGATGTGTAGGATTGCCAAGCGCGGCCTCCAACGCCTTCAACTCGGCTTCCATCGAACGACCGGCATATGCAGGCAAGATATGCGCCAGTCCCTCGGTGGTTACGTGCGCACGGTGCGCGGCAGAAAAGGCGTCGTTGACATAAAAATCGCCATTGGCGGCAATCGCCTTGGCGAGTTCAGGATCGTTCTTTTCTTCGCCGGGCCAGAAACGGCTGTTTTCCAGCAAGGCAACATCACCATCGGCCAATATGCGAATAGACTGCGCGACAATTTCGCCTGCGATTTCAGGCACGAACATGATCTCGCGGCCCAATACGTCTTGCAAAGCATCGAGCACCATAGACACCGACATTTCGCTATGCTTGGCACCTTTGGGACGGCCAAAATGCGCCAGAAGCAGCACCTTTGCACCCCGATCAGACAATTCGCTTACTGTCGGCACCAAGGCACGTAACCGCGTGGCATCGGTCACTCGCGCTTCGGCCATCGGCACGTTCAGGTCCACGCGCACCAACGCG
>CAVUII010000004.1:0-1556188 GCA_963741605.1 uncultured Alphaproteobacteria bacterium | reverse complement strand
AACGATATTGGCGCAGCGGGCCAGAATGTGTTCCTGATGGGCCATTTGCCCAACCAGTCGATTGACCGCGTTGTGCGCTATGGCAAATCGAAAGGCCTGAACCGCTTTGCCGGGATTGTCCCCAAATCGGTTTACGGACAGCGCGCGCTTTCCAACTTGACCCGTTCGGTGCGCGATGCTGGCGGAATTTTGGTTACCATTCAGGAAGTCGACGGGTCGACAGCTTCGATGGATGCCGCCGCGCGCAAGATTAAGGCTGCAGGTGCCATCGACGCTGTGTTGATTGCCGATGGTGGTCGGGCTGCCATCGCAACCATTCCTTCATTGCGTCGACATGGGCTGGCCACTGCAAAGATTTTGGGCACCGATTTGTGGAACATCGATGGCACTCTGAGCAGCAGCCCGGCGTTGCGCGGGGCGTGGTTCGCCAGCGTGTCGGACGGCATGTACGGCAAATATGCCGAGCAATATCGCACCCGTTTCGGCAAAACACCTTCGCGCCTTTCCAGCCTGGGCTATGACGCGGTTTTATTGGTGGCGCGTGTCGCAGAGACTTGGCGTGTGGGAACAGCGTTCCCCTCACCGCGACTGATCGATCCCGAAGGCTTTGTCGGCATCGACGGTGCCTTTCGCTTCCTTCCCAACGGTACGTCTGAACGAATGCTGGAGGTTCAGGAAATTCAGGCGGGTAAATTCGTAACGATTGATCCTGCGCCGAAAGGCATTTCCGGTGGTCGCGAAATAGCCAGTGATGGTTTGTGGTTTTCGTCGGAACGTAAACACATGCCGCTAACCCATGCCCGCCTTTATATGGATGAAGCCTTGGCGCTCGCCCGTGAAGCGGCGCATGCGGGGGAGGTGCCAGTAGGGGCTATCGTTGTCAAAGATGGTGTCGTCATCGGGCGCGGGGCCAACCGGCCCTTGGCTGGGCACGATCCCACGGCCCATGCCGAAATCATGGCGACTACGCGAAGCCGCCGCCACTCTGGAAAACGACAGACTGATCGGTTGCGACCTGTGGGTCACGCTGGAACCATGTGCCATGTGTGCCGGGGCCATTGCCCATGCCCGCATCGCTCGCCTGTATTACGGTGCAGATGATGCCAAAGGCGGGGCTGTGGCACATGGTCCAAAATTGTTCGAACAACCCACCATCCATCATCGACCAGAGGTTTATTCCGGGATTGGTGCGGAACAATCGACCGAATTGTTGAAGGCGTTTTTTGCCGCACGGCGATAGGAGGCAATTTTGGCCAAGCCCAAGAAGAAACTACTTCCAAAGAATTTTGAAGAATTGCTGACCGCCGGAAATCTGGACGCATTAAAAGCAGTGTTCGATGGCTGCGACATAAATGCACGCGGCGGCTATAGCAAACAATCGGCATTGGCGTATAACGATTGCCCTGATGCCCTTGTCCGCTGGCTAGCCGATCAAGGGGCAGATATTTCAGCCGAAGACAATTACGGTGAAACCCCGCTTCACGCGCGCGCACGCCATTGGCAGGGGCGACTCGATATTTTGCTCGAACTGGGGGCAGATCCCAATCATGGAGAGGGCGGGCGTGGTACACCGCTGCACAGTGCCGCCGGTTCGTATAAAGTCCGCAACGCGCAAATATTAATCGACCATGGTGCCCGAGCGGACGCACTGAATCGCGAAAAGCAGACGCCGTTGGTTTACGCCTTGCAACGATGCGGCAATGCCGATTTGGAAAACATGGCCCCGCTGGCAGAATTGTTGCTCGGCGCGATGCCGCCCGAGCCGGCAAAATCGGGAGGTTTGCTTACACGTCTTTTCGGATCGCGCAAAAAGGCGCCTGACCAGCCGGACTATAAGGCGATGATTACCCGCATTGGGACTGATTTCGAATTTCACCGCAGCAACTTCAATGTCGAAACGGTCAATGCGGCAAGCGATGCGTTGGATAGGCTATATCAACTTTTCAGCGTTTCCCCTGTCCCACGCCGGTATATGCATGACGGTAAGGCGCCGATCATCGCCAAGACCGCAACATGGCAAGATCAGCACCAAGAACTGTGGGAGTTGTTGGTACCATCCAGTGGACATGCGGCCACGGTGCAAGGCGAGGTCATTCGCCTGTCGGGACGTATCCGCAGCGAACTGGATTTGAATGGCGGCGCGAATTGGGATGCCGATTACCGGAAAATGGCCGATGCTTTGCAGCTGCATCTAAATTCTGGCGAGCCGCTGCCCGATGCCGAAACGGCGGAATTGCGATCCAATATTTCCGCGATTAAAAAGCGCAATGGAGATGCCCTGCGTTTGTGCGAACAGGCGGTGTTATGGGTGGCGCTGAACCCGCAACCCATTCCACTAACGGTTTCCAATTACACCCGGTAACGCAGAAATGCAGGTGGACTATCAATGAACAAAGCGCGCGACGACATCGCGATAGCTACGGCTAACTTTCACTTGCGCACCTGATTCCAGCACCAGAAAGCATTCGCCATTGGTATGTGGCTTTACTTGACGCACCTGATCCAGATTGACGATTGTTGACCGGTGAACCCGCTGAAATGTGCGCGGATCAAGGCGCTTTTCCAAGTCCTTCATCGTTTCGCGCAGGATCAGGGAATTGTCGGCAGTGTAAATGCACATATAATCGCCAGCGGCATCGATCCGTTCGATAGAATCGACATCAACCCGAAATATCTGGCCACGATCTTTGATGTTGATCAGCTTTTCAAAACGGCTGGTGGCCATTTCCTCTTCGGGCGGCGGCATATTGCCCGCTGCTTCGGGGGCGACTTCGCTGATAACTGTGCGCAATCGTTCCAACTCGTCATTTGTGCGTTTATCCGCCAGCCTTTGTCGCACCCTGTCCATGGTATCGGCCAAACGATCCGGGTCGACCGGCTTCATCAGATAATCAATGGCCTGTGCCTCAAACGCGCGTATGGCATGTTCGGAATAGGCAGTGACAAAAACGAACAGGGGCGGGTCGATGTCCATCACCCCTTGCACCACCGAAAACCCGTCAAAGCCGGGCATCTGAATGTCCAGAAACACCAGATCGGGTTTCAGCGTCTTGATTTTGCGAATGGCCTCTCGGCCATTTAGGCAAGTGGCGATAATCTCGACATCTTCGAATGGCTGAAGGCGCAGTTCCAACCCTTGGGTTGCCAGTTTCTCATCGTCGACAAGAATGGTGCGGATGCTCATGCGGCTACTGCTCCTGTGTTTTCGGTCGCTTGCATATTCGCCCCCGGCACATATGCTTTGCTTCCAGCCAATGTTGTTTCAGCCCCGCTTGTTTTCACTTGATAGGGAAACTCTATCACGACTTCAAATCCACCGCCACTGCGGACGTAACTGTCGAACCGTTGTTCTTCGCCATAGGCTTGCATCAACCGTTCGCGCGTATTGGCCATTCCAACACCGGTGGATGTCATGGGGTTCGCGGCACCTTGCTGCAAGCCGGGTCCGGTATCGGATACGATGATGCGAATTCTTTCGCCGACCAATTGCGCCTTGATCGAAATATCGGCCCCATCTTCTTGCGGCGTAACAGCATATTTGATGGCATTTTCGACAAGTGGTTGCAGCATCAATGAGGGGATCAACGCATCGGCAGCAGAGGGATCCACGTCAAAATCAGTCCGTAGTCTCTCTTCGAACCGCATCTTTTCGATGTCGAGATACAATTTCAACGTTTCGATTTCCTGTAGCAATGTCACCTTCGCCTCTGCTTCATTGATCAGCGTAAACCGCAGGAATGACGAAAGCCGTGACAGCATTGCGTTCGCCTGATCGGTTTGTTTCAAAAGCACCAAAGTCGAAATGCTGTTGAGCGTGTTGAAAAGGAAATGCGGGTTCAATTGATAGCGCAGCATCGTTAATTGTGCGCTGGTGGCTGCGGCCTCCAGTCGGATCAACTGGTCGGACTGTTCTTCGGCACGGACGAAATAGTTGATTGCGTAATACAACGCACTCCACCCACCCAACAGCAGCCCATCCTTAAACAATGCGCCGAGCAGCAACTGGGCAAAAGGCGTTTCTTCCGCACTTTGCCTCAGGGTTTGCAGCACCCATGTATCGATATAGGCGTACATCAGCGTGGCGACCGTAATCGCCAATGCCGTGACCGTCCAAGTTATCAAGGGCTGCCGGTCGATAACATTGCGGAATATCACCGATAGCAACAATGCAATTGAATATCCTGTCACCGCAGAAATCAACACCGGGAACAGGAAACTGAGCGGCTGGTTATTGGCGATTACGGTAACGGCATATAACGCTGTCACACCACCCCATCCCGCCGAATGCAGGTTCCAGAACGCGCGGTTCTTGTTCGAAAAAAAGGGCTGGTCACCAAGATCAAGAACGGCCATGGAATCTGTCTAGCGACAAAATACCTCCGCATGAAGCCTTGATTGCATCGTGACAGATGATAGCCTGTCTAACGAGAGCATCATGGAGTTGGGGAAAATGAGTATCGACCAAAAACGCGCCGATTTCAGCGACATGGCCGACAGCACAGCCGAAGACTGGTCTGCGATCATGACCGAACAAATTCCCTTCGCCCGCAATGGTGGCGCGCGGATCATCGAACATCTCAAGCTTTTGGACGGTGATTATGGCGGATTTCCCGTCGACCGCCTTACCCACTGCCTGCAAACTGCAACGCGTGCGCATCGCGATGGCCGAAGCGAGGATTACGTCGTGATGGCCTTGGTCCACGATGTTGGTGACACCCTAGGTGCCTATAATCATCCAGATATTGCCGCTGCCATCTTGCAGCCGTTTGTTTCCGAAGAGTTGCATTGGATCGTGAAACATCATGGCATTTTTCAGGGCGTGAACTTTTTCCACCATATCGGCCTCGACCGCAATTTGCGGGAACAGTTTCAGGATCATCCTCACTTTGCCGCGACAGCAGAGTTTATCGAGCAATATGACTGCCCTGCCTTCGACACCAAATACGACACCTTGCCGCTCGAATTTTTCGAGCCGATGGTCTTGCGGCTTTTCGAATTTCCGCAAAACAGCATTTACAAAATGGCGGTGGCAGATGCAGGCGCATAAAAAAGGGGCCGCGCTGTAATCAGAGCGGCCCGATTTGGCATAAAGCCAGTTAGGGAGGAAGGTGTGCCCCAAATGAATGGCACATCTGCGCTTTTAGGCGAAGTTGGTTAACAAGGGATTAAACCAATTAGCCCGATGGAACTCTAACAGGCTCCTGCGCGGCGCGCTTCCAACGAAAAGGAGAAAGGTGCGCTATTGCGGATGCCCTGCGACTGAATGTGGACCAAACGACCGCTTTCGCGGCGTATCGTCGTCAAACCTTGCCCGGCTCCTTTGCAGGAATAACTGATCGTGACTGAATTGGGCGTCGAACGCACGACATAATGGCTGCAATTTACCCCCCCGTGTTGGATTTGCACCAACTGGCGCGGATCGGCGACGCACAGCTGATTTGCGGCAGATGAACCACCCCCAACTGAGCGCAATTGCCAAAGTCCTCGTTCGATGGTTTCCAACAGACTGGGCGCATCTGATTGCGCATAGGCATAGGCGACCGGTGCCGCACCGCAGGCAAGCAAAGCAGACAAAGCTGTCAGTTTAATTCTGTTCTTCATGGATGTGCGTTCCGTCGTTCACCTGTTCAAGCGACGCGACCCAATTATCTATTTCCGCTTTTTAGCGTCTTTTGTATCTGACTGCACGATAGAATGAGGCGTATGAACGATGAATGACTGAAACATGGTAAATATTTACAGTCTGCCCAAAAATATTCAATTCGCCAAGCTGACCAAACTGATCGGAAAGCGGCGCGAACAGAATTCGCAATCGACGACAATGTCTCCGGACTCATCCGCCATTTCCGCACGTTCATCCGCGGGGAAACGCGCGATTACCGATCGAATATGGACAAGATCGCAGCGGCAGCCCTTCTCCAGTTTCATCCCTTGCTCGATACGAACTTGTGTTTCTTCATGAAACAACCGCCAGACAATTTCCTCGAGGGTTAGCGCCGGATCGGTCAATTCGTCTGGAGTCATCGTAGTGGCGAGCATTTCGACATGTTCCCATTCGGGATGATCCAAACGCACATGCAACCGTTCGCGGCCTTCTTCTCCCTCGGGAAGGTGCTGGATCAAGATACCGCCCGCGACGCATCGTCCTTCCCGGTGATCAACGGCGGCGCGTAAAAATGTGGGGACTTGTTCCGATTGCATGAAATAACTGGATGCCGCCGCACACAGGCTGTCGCCTTCCAATGGGACAATGCCCTGATAGCGTCCGCCGCCGTCGGTTTCAGCGGCTTTGCGATCAAATGTAATCGCGAGATAGCCTTTTCCAAACAATCCAAAAAGCGTCGCATCTGGCGGCAACTCTGCAAGGCGAATGGCATCAAACTGCGCGTATCCGCGAATATGGCCGTCTTTATAATCGCAAACCAGCATCGAAATCGCGCCATTCTCGGTTTGAGCCTGCAACGTCAATTGCCCTTCGGCATTTTTCAGTGTGGCCCCCAATAATGCCGTTAACACTAAGGCTTCAGCAAGCGTCTTTTCCACTACTGGCGGATATGCATGCGCTGCCAGAATTTCGTTCAGCACCGCATCAATGCGGACAAGGCGACCGCGCGCATGGCGATCCGGAATCGAAAAACGCAACGGATGATCGCCAAAGGTTTCTGACTGCTGGCTCACCCCAGTTTTCCAAAGCACCATAATAAGACAGATTTTTGCGCATGGAGACGGTTCTCCGCCTCATCCCAGATCACCGACTGCGAACCATCCAGTACGCTGTCGGTCGCTTCTTCGCCGCGATGAGCGGGCAAACAGTGCAAGAATTTGGCATCGGCCTTTGCCGCCGCCATCAACCGGTCATTGACCTGATAGGGCATCATCGCTGCAATCTTGTTATGCGCGTGATCTTGCCCCATCGAAACCCAGGTATCCGTGACGACGATGTCAGCACCTGTAACGGCCTCTGTGGCATCGCGCGTCACCGTAATACTGGCGCCAGCCGCCCGCGCCGCATCGATGAACGCTGCATCGCTATCATAGCCCTGCGGAACCGCGATGCGCACGTTGAACTTCATCAATCCCGCGGCTTCGACAATGGAATTGAGTACATTGTTACCATCGCCCAACCAAGCCACTTCAAGACCGGGCAGCGGCTTTCCATGTTCGATCACGGTCAACAGATCGGCCATAATCTGGCACGGATGCGACAGATCGGTCAGACCATTGATCACCGGCACAGAGGCATAATGCGCCAATTCTTCGATCTTGGCATGATCATCCGTGCGGATCATGATGGCGTCGACATAGCGCGACAACACCCGTGCAGTATCCGCCACGGTTTCGCCGCGTCCCAATTGGGTGGATCCCGAATCCATCACGACACTGCTGCCACCCAATTGGCGTATGCCTATGTCGAACGATACGCGGGTACGTGTTGAATTTTTCTCGAACACCATGCCCAGCACATGCCCTGCCAATGGCGCATCGCCATCGGCACGTCCCTTGGGCCAGCCAGCCCGGGCAGCCTTACGATCCAACGCATCTGCAATCATCGCCGCAATACCGTCGGCACCGGCGTCATTGAGGTTCAGGAAATGCCGCATTACGCCGCCTCGGGCCGTTGATAATCAGCAGCACCCGCCGAAAGTTTTTCCATGAAGGTCGCAATATGGCTGTCATCGATATTAAGCGGCGGCAATACGCGGAAAGTGTTGTCGCCCGCGGCCACAGTGAGCAATCCGTGATTGTCGCGCAGATGCGCCACAAAAGCGCGCGCCTCATGCGTCATCATCACGCCCAACATCAATCCCTTGCCGCGCACGCCAGTGAACAGGTCGGGATAATTGCCGATAAACTGTTCAATTGCGCCGCGCAGCTTATCGCCAGTGCTGCGCACTTGGGCCAGAAATTCATCATTGGCGACCACATCCCAGACGGCATTACCCGCAGCCATTGCAAAGGGATTGCCGCCATAAGTTGACCCGTGCGTTCCAACGATCATGCCGCGCGCGGCCTTTTCGGTCGCGAGACACGCGCCCATCGGAAAGCCACCGCCGATACCTTTGGCCGACGCCATGATGTCTGGAACGACGCCATACAGTTCATGCGCATACAGCGCGCCAGTGCGGGCAACGCCGCATTGCACTTCGTCAAGCACCAGCATCAAATCATGCTCGTCGCACAAAGCGCGCAGGCCATGCATAAATTCATCCGATGCCGGACGGATGCCGCCTTCGCCTTGAATCGGCTCGACGATGAAGCCAGCGGTGTTTGGCCCCATTGCCGCCTTGGCACCTTCCAGATCATCAAAATCGACATATTTGAAACCGGGAAGCAAAGGCGCGAACCCTTTATGCATTTTTTCCTGATTGCTCGCCGAAATCGTCGCCATGGTGCGGCCATGGAACGCGTTTTTGAAGGTGATGAGCTCAAATTTTTGATCGTTGCCAACCGACTGGTGATAGGCGCGCGCTGTCTTAATTGCGCACTCCATGGCCTCTGCGCCAGAGTTGGTGAAAAAGACTGTATCCGCAAAAGTCGTATCGACCAGCCGTTGTGCAAAGGCTTCGCCCTGCGGGCTGCCATACAGGTTCGACACATGCATCAGGGTTGCGGCCTGATCCTGTATCGCTTTGATTAAATGCGGATGGCCATGGCCAAGCAAGTTGACAGCGATACCGCTGGCAAAATCCAGCGCACGACGCCCGTCTTCTGAAATAAGCCAAGCGCCCTCGCCTCGCACCGGCCGGAACCCGCAACGGGGATAGACAGGCATCAAGGGGGTGATCGACATGGCATTTCCTTTCATCAAAGCCAAAAAGCGAAAAGCGGCCCGCATCGGGACCGCCGTTTCCAAACACCGGTCATAACGGCACGTTCAGGCCAAATCAATGGTAGCGCGCTTTAGCGTTGCAAAGCCAGTGTTGCGGCACTCCCCCGCCCAACAATTTCCGGATGGGCATTGCATGGCGTCGCCTGATTGTCGGCGGCTTTACGCGCCAGAATATTAGCGTTGCGATTGGCTGTGGCATCAACAACGGCACGAACACAAGCGGCGCTTTTGTTGAGCTTGATAACGTACAACAGACTGGTGTTCAGCACATCATCTTCAACCGGTCGCATCCGAACGATGACGGCATAAGGCCTAAAAACTCCGCCAACTTGTCCACCGCGCCACTCGGCCCGATCACCTAGACCGCGCCCGATAAGTCTCAGCGCCGTTTGGGTGCTGCCGGATTTTTGGATTGCCAGCTCAATAATGTTGCCTTCGTCGGCAATATCCAACGTCCAGCCATCAGCACCATTGCAAACGAGCGCGCCATCGCCTGCACCGCTACAATCGGCACCTGTCATGTCGCTGTACCGAGTGGCAGGCGAACGCGCTGCAGCCCCGACCGGAACGATAAGCGCCGCCAATATCAGCCCTGCGGCACAGCGCGCCAAAAATCGTTTGATGAGATCGGCCAGCACGATCACCCCAACATCGTCGAAATATCGATGCGATTGGTTAGCGTCCGGTGAACCGGGCACTTTTCTGCAATCTCGATCAGCCGCGTGCGTTGGTCATCATCCAGCGGACCTTCCAACCGGACAATCCGGTCGATCATATCCACGGGCTTGCCGTCATTTTCGCCGTCTCGAACTTCTGTCGAATGTTCCAGTGTGACGTGCACCTTCTCCAACGGCCAGCCCTTGCGCGCAGCGTACATTTCCAGCGTGATCGCGGTACATGCGCCTAGAGCCGACAGCAGCAATTCATAAGGGGTGGGGCCATTGTCGGTGCCGCCCAGTTCGACCGGCTCCCCCGCTGCCCAATCATGCAGTCGCGACCGGATGGCCTGCGCATAGAGGCCATCGCTGCTTTCTACCGTGACGCTGGGGTTGGGATGATCGCTCATGGCTCAATACCCTTTTTCTGCTTTGCCGCCGCGATGCTGCGCCGCAAAAACCCATAAAGCAGCAGATGCGCCGCAACCAATAGCAACAGGGTTATGATGATAATCTTAGCCGCGCTCATTCAGATTTGCCCCCACAACAAAAACCGCGGTATTCCGCCAAAGGAGACACTGTTTTCAAAGTAAAGTGACACCGAATTCTGCGGTTTTCCCATTGGCGCATGGGCGGTGAAAGCATCGTAACATTCAGAATCAACGACAGTATTCATCAACAGAATGTCCGAAATAAAATCCTACATTGCAAGCGTGATTTTCCCATTATTTTAGAACCATAAAAATCGGCAACTGACTGGAATTTTCCGATTTGCGGCCCATATACGGATGATGAACGCACTCCCCAGCCTTTATATCCCGCACGGCGGCGGCCCCTGTTTCTTCATGGATGATCCACACGGCATGTGGACCGGAATGGCCGATTATCTGCGCGGCATCGCCGCCAGCCTGCCCGAAACCCCCAAGGCTATCTTGCTGGTTTCCGCGCATTGGGAAACCGAAGGCTTTGCCTTTACCGGCGGCGATGCACCACATTTAATCTATGATTATTATGGCTTTCCACCGCATACTTATGACCTGATCTATCCTGCGCCTGGCAATCCAGATTTGGCGACACAGGCCGCTTCTTTGTTGGTCGACGCGGGATTGAAAGCATCCGTCGATGCGGAGCGTGGCTTTGATCATGGCGTTTTCATTCCGCTTTTACTCGCCTTTCCCGATGCGCACATTCCGGTGGTGGAAATGTCGGTTGATGCAAGCTTGGATCCCAAACTCCACATCGCCGCCGGTGCCGCATTGGCCCCGTTGCGCGAACAAGGTGTGCTGATCATCGGTTCGGGCATGAGCTTCCACAACATGCGCGCTTATGGCGATCCGCGCGCGACCGCCCCATCCCAGGCCTTTGACACAATTTTGTCCGATGCTGCCCTGTCTGCGCCAGACGCTCGCGCCGGCAAGCTGGCAGGTTGGGCAGGCATGGAATCCGCCCGCTTCTCCCACCCGCGCGAAGAACATCTCATCCCCTTGATGGTCGCTGCTGGGGCCGGTGGTGTGGGCAGCAAAACATATGAGGAACTTGTCTTGCAAACCGCAATTTCGGGATTTTCATTCGCGTAAAAACAGTCGCTGCTGTCCGTCGCATCGAACCATAAACGCGTTTCAAACGACTGGGTATAAAGCTTCAGAAAGGATCGCAAATATGTCCCGCCGCCTTCACCTGCCATTGGTCGCTCTTTTAGCCTGCACCGTCGTCGCTCCGGCATCGGCCACCTGCATGATGCACAAAGCGCCAATGGCCAAAGCCAGCATCGTCCTGAAACCGCAAAACGGAAAATCGAGCCTGATCCGTCAGACCGGAGCCGATGGCAAAGCGCATCTCGCGCGCCTGCGCCCGGGCATATGGACAGCAAAATTGGGGCAGGCGGGAAAGCCGGTGACCGTGACGGTGGGCAAGAACGGAAAATTATCGCTGTTCGCCGAAAGCCATACTACCCAATGCCATGCGCCGCCGCACCCCAACGCCCCGCCACCTGCACCGCCCAGCGTGGTTCAGGTGCTGAAACAGATTTGATGGTCATCGACGCAGAAACAAACGCGCACTATTCCGGATTCGCCGTTTCCTGCGGCAGGGCAATTGCGCGGTTCAGCGCCTCACTTGGCAAATTCAGCGCGCGAAGCATCGCCCAGATTTCCGCGCGTGCATTGTGCTGTGGACGACCCAGTTCCGGGATTTTTTCAAGATCGAACAATGTCAGTCCGATGGGAAATAATTCGCGATAGGTCACCCGTTCGCGCAATCCCGGCACCAAACGAAATCCTGCCACCGGCGCAATTTTCTGCAACGCCTCCAGCACTTTACGCTCATTCTTGGTGCCCAGGCTGCGCGACCGGTTTTGCATCACCACCCAATCCAGCGGTTTGGGCCGCAGGGCAATGTTCGGCTCTTTCAAATGCTCCACCAACCGGGCAAAATTGCCCAATGTCCTCAGTTCGCCGGTTCTAGGATTGATATGGCCCAGCATATCCAAATCGATAAAGCTGTCGTTCACGGGCGTGACGATTGTGTCCGCCATAAAAATCGCCCGCCGCGCTATAGGTGAATCATGCCCGCCCACATCGATGACAATGAAATCATTGTGGATTTGCGCCATGCGCAATTTGGTTTCCAGTTCATTCTCATTTTGTTGCGCGAGCAAAATCAGCTCCGGCCCCGGCAGACTGACATCATATTCGCGCGCGCTATCTTCCCGCGCATTCAACGCACGTTCCAGCGTCAATTGCCGCAAATCCACATCCAGCGCCGCAACCCGCTCGCCTGCGTTGCACAACGCGATGCAGGTGTGAAAAGCCGAAGTCGATTTGCCCACCCCGCCCTTTTCATTGGCAAAGACAATAATGTGCCCTTTGCGCGCGGAAACCGGATATCGCAGCCGAGCGGCGGCCTCTTCGTCTTCCGTAAAAAGCGGATCGTGCAAATCAAAAGATGGGGCCGGATGCTGGGGGTCGGGCTGCTGCACCCAGCCCCCTGAAGCGATCGGCCGAGGCGACGGCGCTGCCTTTGGCTTTCGCCCGAACAAACGGTCAAAAAATTCCAACGCGCCCAACCTCCGATAAGGGACGTGATGGCGAATATTGGGATGCGGTTCAAGGGGTTTGGGGCGGGAAGGGGGGGATGCGCGGGTGACGTATCTCGGTAAGTTGACGACGTTGCATTTTTTACTTTTTTGCTTTGCCTGCCTTTACCAAACGTAAACTTATGATCGATTTCCAAAAATGCTCCAAACGAAGGCATAGCGGAATTTTTGATCATTCCAGATTTGTAAAAATTTTTCGGAATTACCAATAAGCCATTATTATTTTGTTGAATTTTACGAGATACTAACGTGTTGATCAGGTGACGATACAAAAAAATTATTTGATATAACGGCAATCGTCGCAGTTTTGGCTTGGCTACTTTTCAACGTTTATCAAATAATTGGCCCAATTTTGGATTATAAATTGTCCGGTTATTCCGCAAAAAATTTTAAAAAATGTTCAGCAGCCAAGACATCCGGAACACTACGACATTCCTGTCGCTGACGAAAATGCAATTGGCTCCCAGCGCGTTCCGATCCGTCTTCAACAACAAACATCCACTTTACCGCCCGATAAATGCCTGGCCGAAGGCACCAATGACGATTTTGAACTTGTTGTTCTTGGCGTCAACTCAAAAAGGAAAGAAAAAATCCGCATTCGAAGTGGAAGACAGTGGAGAATATGAAAGCGTTTCTATAGTCAACGTAGTAGGATCGAAAAAAGGCAAGGATTTGGTTTTAGTTATAAGCGCCTACAATCCTGTCATCTGGAATTTCGAAAACTTTCCTACTCACAGGTTGCGTATGGTTTTAGCATATGGACATAATACGCAAGCAGTTGCCAACCTACCCGAAGATATAGCCGTTCGTTTTGTAACGGAGGATAATTCTTTCCCAGCCTGTGGAAAAGCAGGTTATGCTTATGAAGGCGGCCGCGATCTGGATCTGTTTGCCAAAAATCTGGAATCCGCAAATGGAAAACGGATCAATCGCTTTCAAGGAGGCTATAATCCAGACTCATCGGAAGCGGATGTGAATTACGGTTTTAATGGATCATACAAGAAGCAATCGGATTCGCAAAATTCGCGCTAGTGGCTTGATTATGCGTCGCAGTTTACCATCCGGTCAGGCTGGCATCAACCAATTGTTAAAAATCGGAGCACTTCGATTGGCAACGACGGCTCGACGTCCAAGCTTGGCAGAAAAAAGGCCGCTTTGCGGGGCCCTCAATTGAATAACGGACCGTTATTACAGTTCAGCACGGGAGCTTATGTTGTCGAAAAGCCGATCGAGAGACCCCAGCGGATTTACGGATCGTAACCGGATTACCTATATAGTCAAAGCTGGGGTCCCGCGACCTCGCAAAGCAGATGATGGCGGACGCTTCTACTACCTTGAAACGGGCACACTTGGTTATTAAACAACAATTTGCTTTGTTCGTCGATGAACGTTCAATGACTGAGGTTAGGCTCCGCTATTATGATGCAGGCGCAGTAAAAATGCGACGGCGCCTTGCTTGCGTCGCTTTGCTAGTTTTTATAATTGCATGCAGTGTCGCCGATAATATCACTTACCCGTTGGCATATTATCCCGGCGATTTCGCAAAGCGAATTGCGGATACTACTTTGATGCGAATATTCAACAATGATCCTGTGAGTGGGCTTCTAGATACGGGAGCTATTCGAAAAGTCTCAGTTGGAAGACATTAAGAGTGGAGGTGTCTGCCACTTTGAACAGTTACAGCGGCAGGCTTGCTACTCAAAAAGCAGAATATCTCTCTCAATATGACACCTATGTTGTATTAAGGCCTTTCCGTATTCCTGATGGAATGTACGGCGCACATTCTCGGAACTTCATAATTCCAAAAGGAGTTGCAAAGCCCCGAGACTACGGAAGCCACAATAGCTATTATTTCATAGCAGATGGACAAATTGAGGGTGTTCACGCGCATTTAGATTGATAGCAAAAAGGGGTGATTTTAACAACCTACCACTTTCAAAATTTTCTGTGAAAACGTAAATCCCCCATCCAACAGCGCCAAATTACATAATTTTGGGGATATAATTTCGGCGACGCTATACCAACTGCCTCACTCCACCGTCACCGACTTCGCCAAATTCCGCGGCTGATCCACATCGGTCCCCTTCGCGCACGCCACATGATAGGCGAGCAACTGCACCGGCACCGCATAGACCAAAGGCGCGATCAAGGGATGCACGCTCGGCATCTCAATCGTGGCGAGGCAGCCTTCTCCGGCCTCGGCGATCCCCTCCGCATCCGAAATCAGCACGACCTTGCCGCCGCGCGCGCGGACTTCTTGCATGTTGCTGACGGTCTTTTCGAACAAGGGGCCTGAGGGGGCCAACACGATCACCGGCACGGCTTCGTCGATCAGTGCAATCGGCCCGTGTTTCATTTCACCCGATGCATAACCTTCGGCATGGATATAGCTGATTTCCTTGAGCTTCAGCGCGCCTTCCATCGCCAGCGGATAATCGGGGCCGCGACCCAGATAGAGCACGTCGCGCGCGGGAGCGATCAGATGGGCCATCGCGGCAATGTCCTCATCATGCGCGAGCGCGGCGTTGAGCGCGGCGGGCGCCTCAATCAAATGACGGACGATTTCGCGTTCTTCCTCGGCGGTGAGCTTGCCCTTCACCAGCGCCAGATGCGCGGCGAGTGCGGCGAGCACAGCCAGCTGGCAGGTGAACGCCTTGGTCGAGGCTACGCCGATTTCGGGGCCAGCATGGGTGGGGAGCAACAGGTCGGCCTCACGCGCCATGCTGGACGTTGGCACGTTGACGACGACAGCGATGGTCTGGCCATTTTCCTTGCAATGGCGCAGCGCGGCGAGGGTGTCGGCGGTCTCGCCCGATTGGGAGATAAACAGCGCCAAGCCGCCTTCCTCCAACACCGGATCGCGATAGCGGAATTCGGACGCGACATCGATATCGACCGGCACCCGGGCAAAGGTTTCGAACCAATATTTGGCGACCATGCCTGCGTAAAACGAAGTTCCGCAGGCGACGATGGTGATGCGCTTCACGCCCGCCAGGTCAAAATCCATCTGCGGCAGGGCGACAGTTTGCTCCAACGGGCGGATGTAAGAAGAGAGCGTTTGCGCGACCACGGTGGGCTGCTCAAAAATCTCTTTCTGCATATAATGGCGGTAATTGCCCTTTTCGATCGATGCTGCCGATACGCCCGATGTGGTCATTTCTCGCTTGACGGGATTGTTGTCCTTATCAAAAATCTGCGCGCCGTCACGGGTGACGATCACCCAATCGCCTTCATCCAGATAAGCAATTTTTTGCGTCAACGGCGCAAGCGCGAGGGCGTCAGACCCCAGATAGGTCTCGCCGTCACCATAGCCCACGACCAAGGGCGAACCGAGCCGCGCACCGATCAGGAAATCGGGAAATTCGCGGAACGCAATCGCCAGCGCAAAGGCTCCGCGCAAACGGGGCAGCACGGCTTTGACGGCGTCGGCGGGCGAATGGCCTGCCTCAACCTGTTCGGACACCAGATGCGCGACAACCTCGGTATCGGTCTCACTTTCAAAGGTGCGACCGCGCGCGGTCAGCTCATCACGCAGCTGTTTGAAATTCTCGATAATGCCGTTGTGCACCAGCGCCACTTCGCCGGTCGCATGGGGGTGCGCATTGCTCGTTGTCGGTGCGCCGTGGGTTGCCCAGCGGGTATGCGCGATACCGATATTGCCGGGGGCGTCATTGCCCTTCAACTCGGTTACCAGATTGGCCAGCTTTCCCTCGGCCCGGCGGCGGATCAGTTGGCCGTCCTGCACAGTGCAAACGCCAGCCTAGTCATAACCACGATATTCCATCCGTTTCAGCCCATCGACCAGACGGTCAGAGACAGAGGATTTGCCAACAATACCAATAATTCCGCACATTTATTTTGTTTCCCTATTAGCTTTTAGGGTACCCTGATTCCCGGCATCTCTGCCGGAAAATCCTTAGTATTTCGTGTAACCAGTATGCGCCCTGATATCTGCGCCGATGCAAGGATGATCGCATCGGGGGATTTCAACGCTTTACGCGATGCCGTAGCTGCCGCACGGCGGGCGATTTCTTCGTCAATCTCGCTCGTGGCAAAAGGCGCAAAAATATTCCTCAGTCTCGGTCGCCGCTCGTCGGGAAACCAGACATCACTTCGATCCATGTCATCCGGCTAATCCATGCTCGCGTGACGCGCGCAACTCCGCCCATGCGACAGGCCGGTTGTGCAGCATGTCGATGACGATGTTGGTATCAAAGAAGCTCGCTCACGCAGCGCTGCTTTCTTTTTGGGTGGCGCATTATGTCGCATCATTCCGGCCATTCACCACTTTGCAGCTCTCGTTCGTGATCCAATCTTCTTCGTCGAACAGGTCAGGAAATTCTGCGCGTACCTCTGGATAATCAACATCCCATGGTCGTGTCCGTTGGCCGCCCGTTCACGTCGCTGCCATTCTACGGTCATGCCGATGCCGTCGTCCTCCAAGCCCGAAATATTTCTCAATCCTTTCGTGCGGTGCCTCAAGTCGATAATCGGATACAGCTTCCCGCAACACAGCCGCGCGCGACTTGCCCTGCTTGGCGATTTGATCCAGCCTTGACATCGTCCTCCGGGACATCTACAAGGATTCGACTCATAATGATATATTGATATCATATCATGATATCATGTCAAGGGTTTTGCTAGTGCTCGAATGTCCATGTTGGATTTCTCTGCCTTTCGAAAATAGCATCTTGGTCCTCAAAGAGTTTGCAGATTATTCCTCCAATCGAAGCAATTTCAGATAGCCCGCCATTGTCTGGGTTAAAAAAGGCAAGCGAACCGTTCGACAGGGCGACAAAATAATGCTCATTAACGGAGCCAAAATTGACTCTGACTTCCGTTAATTTTAGCGACCCTGTCCGCAAATTTTTCGTTCTGGGCTGGCACCACACATTTTGCAAATACAGTTGTCGCGGATCAGTATCTTTGCTCCTCAACGAAAAATCGACAATTGCAACATCTAACACGGTTGTCGTCTCTTTGGCTTCAACTCAACTTGTCAAGCGGTTGCATATTAAGGCCGTACGCTTGAACAAACTTGTGACGACTAATACGATGTATCTACAATGTAAGGAACAAACGATATTCAGGGCTCATGTTCAAATTACCATAACGACTTTTCCTCAGTGGACGTATTGCGAACCGAACTGTCAGCCATCTGCCTCTATGTGGGTTGGCATGACCCAGACTTGTCGTTCATACGGCAACAAGATAGAGCCCCTTTTCAAATAGTTCTAAATCTGATATGTTTTGCGGATTGAAAGGCAGGCCTGCTTTTTGTAATGCGCTATTACCACGAACAACCGGTCATTTCCCAGCAAAAAGGTTTGCCAGAGACTACTCTTCGTCACAGCGGACTCCCAACGAAGTTCGCCGCTTTGGTCAAAGGAATAAACAGTCCCTGAAAATGAGCTAACAAAGATATGCCCATCGGAATCTACGCATGGTTCATTCAGTATATGAGGTTCGACAAATCGCCTTTTCGATGGTCGTTACCAATCGATGCCTCGCTGACTCTCAAAAGCTGCGCTTGTCATAATGGATGCTGTGTATCGCACTTTGGCCGGAAAAATGAGGTCTACGACCGCGAACATTTCGCTCTTTCGCAAGGGAATAGACCCATATCTTTTCAACGGTTATCGTGTCTTTTCCTCCCTCACCCACAAATCCACCCAATCTCCTCCCTTAACGCCGCCAACCGCCCGTGGAAACTCTCTACCATTGCGGCGAGCATCGCCTCTGGTTTGATCAGCGTCATATCGAGGCTGTGCCCTGCGCGTTCGCCGAGGAGGAAGAGGAAGGTCAATTGCGTCCGTCCATTGCCTTCGCGAAACGGGTGGATGGCGTTGAGGTCGGCGAGGAAAGTTGCGGCGGCGGCGATGAACTCTTCTCGCGAACCGTCGCCCGCCAAGGGCCACTATCCAGCGAAGCGAACAGCAAGTTCCATCTGATCGGCAATATGCTCCGGAAAGCAGAACATCGCGTCATTCTTGGCAATGCGTATGGTTCGATGTTCGCCTGCCCAGTCGTAAACATCTTGAAATAGGTGGTGGTGAACGGAACGGTAATGAGCAGGATCGAAATTACCAGCGGGTAGCGGCTCGCGTTGCATCGCAATGTCGAACATTGCAACTTCAAACGCTTCAAGTTCCCGCCCGCAGATGTTATGCCGTGCTTGTTGAGCAGGACCAGAACTGCCCTTAAGTGCAATAGGGATCATCGAAATTGCCGTAAGCCAGTCAAATATCAAGCGGCTTTGCAGTGCGCTTTAAATCAGCTAACAATGTTGCGAATTTGATCGGTGGTCAATCCTTTGTCGCGCAACGTCGTCGATGCTGGAATGTTGCGTACGACGAAGTCGGATTCAACGCCAGACATCAGCTAACCCTTCTTCCCGCTTCTTTCATCAAGATTATTACCATATTCATGGGTTCAATCGCAAAGCACAATTACTTCTTCTCCACCTTCTGGCTTGCTTTCTTTCGCATCGCGTCGTGAAAGCGATCCGCCCAGCCGGGTTTCACCAGTTGCTCCGCCCTGACCATGCGGAGTTCGCCGTCGGCTACGTCGCGCGACACCGCACTGCCCGCTGCGACAATCGCGTCTCGCCCTATCTTTACGGGGGCGATTAACGCGCTGTTGGACCCAATAAACGCCCCCTCGCCAATCACCGTCTGGTATTTGAAATAACCGTCATAATTGCAGGTGATTGTGCCTGCGCCGATGTTCGCCTTTGCGCCGACATCGGCATCGCCGATATAGCTGAGATGGTTCGCCTTGGCACCCTTGCCAAAGCGCGCTTTTTTGACCTCGACGAAATTGCCGATCTTGGCTTTTTCCTCCAGCACAGTGCCGGGGCGGAGCCTTGCGAAGGGGCCGACTTCGCAACCCTCGCCGATGACCGCGCCCTCGATATGGCAATTAGCGCGGATTTTGACGTTGTCCGCGACGCACACACCGGGGCCAAAGAACACATTCGGCTCGATCAGCACATCGCGGCCAATCACCGTATCGTATGCGAACCAGACAGTCTCCGGCGCAATCAACGTCGCGCCGTCGTCCATGGCTTGCACTCGCCTGCGCGCCTGCCATTCGCCCTCCATCTCGGCCAGTTGCGCGCGGCTGTTGATGCCTGCGACGTCATACGGGTCAGTCGTCACCGCCACACAAGCGCGGCCATCGGCATTGGCGATGTTGACGATGTCGGTGAGGTAATATTCCTTTTGCGCATTATCGTCCGTCACGCGGGCCAGAAGGCCAAACAGGTCCGCCGCCTTCACCGCCATCAGGCCGGAATTGGACAGCTTCACCGCCTTCTCCGCCTCGCTCGCGTCCTTTTGCTCGACCATTTTGATGATGCGGCCATCCTGAACAATCACGCGGCCATAGCCGGTGGGGTCTTCGGGCATCGAACGCCAGCACAACCACCGCAGGCGCATCCGCCGCGTTCAGCCGGTCCACCATCGCCTGCATCGTCGCGGTCGGCACAAAGGGGACATCGCCATAGAGGATCAGCACATCGCCGGTGAAGCCCGCCAACGCCGCCTCTGCCATTTGCACCGCATGGCCGGTGCCAAGCTGCGGTTCTTGAACAGCCAAGTCAGCCGAGCCCGCCAGTGCCGCCTCCAACTGCTCCTTACCGCTGCCAACAACGACCACCTTTTTCGCGGGCGACAGCGCATCGACGCTGGCCATTAAGTGCATCAGCATCGGGCGGCCCGCGATGGGGTGCAGCACTTTGTGCGTGTCGGATTTCATGCGGGTGCCTTTGCCCGCGGCGAGGATGATAGCTGCGATTTGTGTCATGGCGGCCCTAATGCCAGCAAAATGTTGCAGATTCCAGAACAAGCGATCAAACGGAGCAAGAATATACCGTAGCCCTGAGCCTGTCGAGCCGAAGGCGGCCAGGCTCAGGGCTACGGTCTTTGACTTTAGGCATTGTGAATCAAATGACAAATTTCGCCTTCGACATCATCGGTTTCGATCTGGACGGCACCTTGCTCGACACATCGGGCGATCTGACTCACGCGACCAACCACGCGCTGGCTTTGGCTGGGCGCGCCCCGTTGACGCAGGAACAGGTAAAGCCGATGATAGGCCTTGGTGCCAAACACATGCTCGAACGCGGGATGGAGGCGACGGGGGGAATTCCGGCGGACGATTTCAAACGGCTGTATCGCGCCTTGCTCAAATATTATGAGGCGAATATCGCGGTCGAAACGCAGCCTTATCCGGGGTTGCTCGCCGTGCTCAATCAATGCGACATTTGGGGCGTCAAATACGGTGTAGTGACCAACAAGTTTGAAGGCCTAGCAGTGCAGGTTTTGGCCGAGCTTGATTTGCTAGACCGCATGGCCTTTGTCATCGGCGGCGATACGATGGGCCCAGGCAACAGCAAGCCCTCCGCCGTCCCGATTTATGAAATGGTTCGCCGCGCAGGTGGCGGACGAGCGGCCTTTGTCGGCGATTCCATCTATGACGTCATGGCCGCGAAAAATGCGGGCATCCCCAGCATCGCGGTTAGCTTTGGCTTCTTGCATCAACCGGTTGAGGAATTGGGGGCCGATGCCATTATCGATCATTATGATGAGCTGTTCGATTGCATAAGGCTTCTGGGCGGGGCTTGATTTCACACGAAGTACGCGAAGGTTTTTAAGAGGGCGGTGTTAGGCCGCGCGCGAAGCGCAACCACAATGCGTCCAAATGGAAAAAGAAGGCGCTCCGCGCAATTTTTGAACTAACATCTTCAAAATCTTCGCGTCCTTCGTGTGAAATAATATGGCGTTAACCCGCCGCCCTCACGAACCTTTGCGCCATTTCGTCCACAAATGCCGCACCAGCATCAGGGGCGGCATCCGCATCGCGTGTGAACGGATGTAGAAAGCGAGGCGTGTGAGCTTGCGCGTCGAACGGCCCCAGCCGTCTCGCGCGGTCATGCAGCGGATGAACAGGCGGTCAGTCATCGCTGAAGCGCGCCAGCCATCGGGAATATCTGTGCGGTAAAACCGGTTTGCAAGGCGGGCTGCACGCAAAACATCGGGCCATAACCCGTGATGTCCGGCCCGTTCCCGTAACGCGCGCCAGAAAGCGGGTTCGCCGAATTCGGTTAGCAAGCAATGCATATCCCACAGGTTTCTGAGGCCGCCCGCAAGATCGCCATCGGCAATCAGATGCGCGGCGCAATGGCAGACCATATCGGCTTTCCGAAAAACGTATAGTTTTCCCTTCAGTGCTGAGCCTGCCGAAGGACGGGCAGTCGTGAACTCCCGTGCTTCGTCAGGCTCAGCACTGAAGGTGTTTACTGCGGTTACTTTTATTGCCTGCGCCAACATCGCAGCCGCATCAGGTCTTGGCCGCGCCGTCAACGGCAATATCGTGTGATGCACGTCGATCATCCGGTCGCGCTCTTTGTGGATCATCGGCGGCAGTTCGTGCATGTGATCGCGGTAATAGGCATCGTCATAGGCGTCTTCCTTCACCCATTCCCATCCACCTTTGGCCAGCAAAAGCGCCTCGACAGTGCCCAAATCGTCGCGCGCCACCATAATGTCGAGATCGCCGATATGCCGCCCCTCGCCCGCTTTCAGGCCTGCTGCGACATAGGCTGTGCCCTTCATCAGCACGACTTTGCCGGGATAGTCCGCCAAGGCCCGTGCCGCACATTCCGCCTCCCACAAAGCTGAGCGTCGTTGATGTTCGGCGTTGATCCGCGCGTCCGCCAGTATCGCACCGATGGTCCCGGGTACGGTTTGCCCCTCCAGTTGCACCGCCAAAGTACCAATCATCTGTTCCGCCCGCGCCATCGCGATCAGCGCGGTCCATCCTTCGCTATCTAGCCGTTCGGTGCTCGCTGGGGCGCGCAACGCCCGAACAAGCAACATGGCATCACGGCTCACGCCAATTGCTCCCAAAGCTGATCGACCAGCGTTATGGCTTCGTCGCCCGACTGGTAATCAATCGCGCGTGCGGGCACGGTTTTGATAAAGCGCGTCATTGCTGTGAAGCCGGTTTCGCCCAGCGCCACATAATTGGTCGAGGCCTGCGTCATCCGCATGAAAGCTTCCCCTGCTCCCAGTTCGCGCACTGCACTGTCATAACCAAATCGGGGGAACAGCAGCAACGCAGGCGGCGCGCTTTTGTCCATCGCTGCAACGGCATCAGCGGGAGGCACAAGATGGCGGATGTCGCCTTTGGGCGTGCCCGCCAGCAACGGCCCGAAATGGGCATCGGGGGCTGCGGCTTCCATCGCGGCAATGGCTTGGTTCTTCAGGCTGATCATGCGCGGAAAAGGTGCGGCCTCGCCGGTCAGTGGATCGATCAAAACAAATTCGTCGCCCATGAAGCGCCAGCCATTGCGCCCCAACATCGCCGACAATGTCGATTTGCCAGACCCCGAAAGCCCCGTCATCACCAGCACTTTGCCGTCTTTTTCAACGGCGCTGGCATGAAGCAATAAATGCCGCCGCCAACCAAGTGCCATTTGCAGGTTCATCCCCATTTCGGCGGCCAGCAACGCTTGGTCAAAAGGCAAAGGCAGCGCATCGGGCAGCATATAATCGCCGTTTATGGCAACTTGCCGCCTGAAAAACCGACGCAACAACCCCGTTGCCTCCAGCCGGACTGAAAAATCCGGAATATCAGGTGCCGGATAATCTGCATACAGCACCTTCAACTGCGCAATCGGCTTTGCCCAGGTCGAACCAATGCGGAATGCGGCGGGGCCAACGCGGACGCGAAATTCATACATTGGTGACGCGCTCTACCAGCCCCAAATCGGCCAGTTCCTCCAGCCGAGCGGCAACGGTCTGCAACGCTTCATCATCGGATTGCAGCTCAAATTCGGCGGCCAATCGCGCCAGCACAGCGTCGGCGGACAACATGTCTTCGCGCATAGCCTCCAGCATCTGCGGCACCGGTTCGGTCACGATATGTGTAATCCCCGAACGGCGCTGATAGATCAGCGTCATTTGGTCGAGCTGTTCGATCAGGCGCTGTTCAGCAGCTTCGGCTTGGTAACGGATTAAAGGCGCGGCCATGGCTATGGCCTAACGTGCTTGCGTTAATTTTCAATGCGTTTGAAAAAGGAAGCGCCTTAACGCGGCATCTGGATCGATGCGTAACAGGTAAAGCCGCTTTGCCCCGCCTGCAGCTTTCGAACATAATTTAGATAGGCTTGATTCTGCTCGTATGTTGTGCCGGGCAGCGTTCCGCCGTTCAGCGCATTTTTCACCTGCTGGCCAGTGTATTTCATACCAGTATGCGGAAACGATCCGGGGGTATCGGGAGCAACCAGATTGCCAGAAACATCGATGTTCATGCCCGAACCATGCGGCCCCGCCACGGGTATCTGGCAGTTCAAAACCGATCCAGCGGTCTGCGCCAATGCCGGACGGACGCTGACAACGGCGGACGCAGCCACAGCGCCCAGCATCAACGCACGGCGGCGCGTTGCCGGACCAGTTAGCTCCATGTCCGCATCGTTTTGCGGCGTTGCATCAGGGTGTTCACCCTTGTCGCTGTTCATTGTCATCCCCTGCCTATAACAGCTTTGCGGTCAATTTCCAGTAAACGCATATATCGCGATTCCCGCCGTCCATTTACGGGACAGGGGGCGGCCCAATTGCTAACACAGGCGATGGGCGACAAATGGGAATAATTCGGCACCGTTTAGAAATCGATTTGCCCACGCAATCCGACAACGTCTGCGCTGTAATCGGCGCTGCCGCCGGCCAGTATCGGGGAATCCTGCATTTCGAGATGACCATAATTGGCCATGAAGCGCACATATTCCGTTGGTGTCCAGATGAGCGAAAGGCCATAAGCGGCTTGGGTTCCGCCAACGATCACTCCATCGTTCAAATCCAGATAGTCGTAGCGCGCATTGACTTGGAAAGCGCCCATTCCGCCCTTACCCAATGGCGATTTGGGCTTTGTCCGGTCCACCGAACCGCCCTTATATCCCAAGCTGTCGTCGGTCAGGAACATGCCGATTTCAGCGTAGCCGCCGAAAAATCCGGGGTCAGCAAGTCCTGGACGTTTAGCAGTCAGCCAATGACCTTCGCCCGTCGCGTGGAAACGACCATGATTAACGAACGCTTCAACGCCATAGTTGCTTTCACCAGTGGCCGAAAAGGCACGGGTATCGACAAAGCGCGTTTCGGTTGTGCGCGTAAAGGGACGCGCCCGATACCGCGTGCTGGTGGTTAGGTCATTGAATTTTCGGCTATGCGCCGATGCCCCCAGATGCAATTGGGTGTCGCCCAGCCTGGGCATGAAAACAACGCGCCCATCGAAGCTGCGGCTATTATTGCCGCTCGTGTTCAAATCAGCAGCATTGTCGGCAAAAATTCCGCCCTGCACCAAGAATTGTTTGCCAGCATAAGTTACAGACGCGCCAACGCGGCGTTCGAAACCGAATGCTCCGTGGTAGGCGGCTCGTTCGAGAAAACTTGTGAACAAATCGCTGCTGGTTTCTTCCAATCCGCCAAAGGGTTTATGCTGCCCCACAGTGATCGTTGCAGCACCGCTTTTGTATGTCAGATAAAGATCGGTGAGATCGACCGCGCTGCCCGCAAAATCTGCTTCCGCGCGATAGCCGAAGCCTCCGGGCAAACTACCTTCGACTCCAAGGAAAGCACGGCGGACGCGTGTCGCGGTGCCCAGTGCCGTTGTTCCGACCACTGCCGAAGTATTCACCGATGCGACATCAAATTGCAATCGGCCGCGCGGTTTGAAACTCCAGCCCCCTTCAGCTGTAATTTCAGGCGCGCCTTTAAATTTGATTTCGGGCCCCGATTTTTTCTCGGCGACGGTAGGTGCGGCGGCTGGAGTATCAACGGGGGCCTTTGGAGCGACCGCCGCTGCGTCAATTTTTGCCGACAAAGCCGCCAATTGCTCACGCAGATTTGCAACCTCGGAGCGCAATGCGGAAACCTCTGCCTCGTTTGACTGTGCAGCGCCTGGCGATGCAATTGACGCGAGCAATGCTGCCTTGATGATCAAACTTTTCCGCATTTTTCTGGCCTTTTCCATTGGGTGCTTACGACAACGCCATGTTGCCGACTCTGATGATTGCGCCCCAATGCTATATTTTTGTGACGTAACAATGACAGTAGATCGACAAAGATATTACAACTCTGTGAATCCACTCCTTTACGCTTGCGTAAAGCACCTGCACATGGCAATCGCGCCGTCAACATTGGCGTTCGCGAATCCGAAATAGAACGCTCCAAACGGGTTTAAGGAGCCTATGATGACCATCAGCTTTCAAGACAAAGTCGCAATCGTAACCGGAGCAGGCGGCGGACTGGGTCGCGCTTATGCGTTGGAACTCGCCAAGCGTGGTGCGAAAGTGGTCGTCAACGACTTGGGCGGTTCGCGTGATGGCACTGGCCATTCCGATGCTGCACTACAGGTCGTCGAAGAAATCAAGGCCGCTGGCGGCGAAGCGATGTCAAATGGCGGCAGCGTGACCGAATATGACCAGATGATCGAAATGGTGGCCAAGGCGAAGGAAGCCTGGGGCGGTGTCCATGTGCTGATCAACAACGCCGGTATTTTGCGCGACAAAAGTTTCACCAAAATGGAAATGGCAGATTTCCGTTTGGTCGTAGATGTCCATTTGAACGGGTCAGCCAATTGCACCAAAGCGGTTTGGGATTTGATGCGCGAGCAGAATTATGGCCGCATCCTGATGACGGCATCGTCGACTGGTCTTTATGGCAATTTTGGCCAGGCCAATTACGGCGCAGCGAAACTCGGCCTCGCCGGGTTGACCAAGACACTGTATCTTGAAGGCGCAAAATATAACGTCCGCTGCAACTCGTTGGCCCCGATTGCCGCGACGCGCATGACCGAAGACATTTTCCCGCCCGAAGCCTTCAAAATGTTCGCGCCTGAAAATGTGGTGCCTGCGGCCTTGTTCCTTGTGTCCGAAGACGCACCTTCGAATGTTATCATGGGCGCTGGCGCTGGATTTTTCCACACCGCACATGTTACCATGACCCAAGGCATGGCGCTGCGCGGTGACGACCTGTCTCCCGAAGGTGTCGCTGCAAACTTCGCTGCCATCAGCGACCGCGCAGGCGAAACCGTTCCGCAATCGGGCGCTGAGCAATCCATGGCGGCGATGGTGAAGTTGCAGGCGGCGGGGTAACATAACCCTCTATTTAGGGTTCGGTAATAACGGTCCGGCCAAAAAATCGGCGGGGTACACGAGCTGTTTCCCGTCGTTCAAATGCAGGCAAAAATCGCTGCCGAACCGTGAAGGCCGGTAATCGAGTGCTGTCACCATATCCATCCCGACAGTCACATCAAAATAATGCAGCCCATCTGGCGCTAGCCAAATGGCTTTGCCGCCGTGACGGTAAGCGACCGTTGCGCTGGCAAGCGGATAGGGTTTGATGCTGGTGCTCCAATAGACACAATAACCGATGAAAACCGCTGTTGCCACAATCGGCAAAGCCCCACTCACGCCATCAGGCTCATGCCAGATTAACGCGAATAGTGGCAGAAACAGCAACAATGGCGAGAAAAGGAACAGATGGTAGCGCGCCCATCGGTAGCGCGCTCCAAATTCGTTCTCTTTTAGGATTTTGCTCAGCGCCTCCGCCGACCAAGTTTGTTTCATTCGGATTATTTGCCGTCCACCAATTTTGCTGCTGCCAAGGCTGCATTATCGGACACACCGAACGCCCAGTCAATCAATCCGCCGACAGCGCCTCCAGCAACGCCGCCAACAGCGGCGCCGCCAATGGCACCGGGACCAGAAGGCGACGTCACCACGCCGCCCACAACAGCGCCTGCCTTTGCACTTATGCCCACTACACCAGCGGTTGCAGCGATGCCCGCCGAAACGCCTGACACAGCAGCGCGATGGGAAAAGCCCAAACCGCGTAATTCATCATATTTCAGCTTGGCATCCAGCGTCGCAAACACGATTTTTGCAGGGCCGGGCGCGAACTTTGCAGCCGCTCTTCCGGGGCGCAACACAATCTTGGCCGAGTCCACCAAGGCATCTTGCGCAATACCCGTGCCTTTCAATATCTGTTGGCCGTTTTGAGCGCGCTGAACCTGTTTAGCCGCGACCTGCGCATTTTGAGTGGCTTGCGGGATAAGACGGAACAGTTCTCCCTGCCGCATTGGCGACAGGCTTTGCTGCGCAACGGTTGTCAGTTCGCGCGCCAAAGCTGGATTACTGACCCAGAGACGCCCGATTTCCTTTGCCAGTCCTTGTACATTATATTGCCCACGGACACCTTTGAACTGATCGAAAGTGGCCCGTGCTTTTTCGACATTGGCTTGCCGAATGGATGCCATTCGGCCTTGTGGCGAAGAGAAACCAAAACCGAAAGGGCGTGAAGCAATGGTCGACATGACAAGGGACCTATCCAAATCCAAATTCTGATCGACAATTAGCGTACAAAGAAAAACCGCAAAATAGACAAATCGTTTAGGCCTTGGGTGGCTTTAACCCTCCACCAACTTCATCAATTTTCGCTCGACAGGGGCAAGCACAGGCGCAAGTTCATGTCCGCGTTTCAGCGCCGATCCCCCTTCGCCAAACAGCGTCCAGATACCTTGCCGGTTGCGCAGTTCGGGGCGTTTTTCGATGCGGTATTCCGGGCGTTCCGAAGCGCGTCGAAAGGCGGAGAAAATGGCGGCATCGCGGCCAAGGTCAATGGCATAATCGCGCCATTTTCCGGCAGCAACCATGCGCCCGTATAAATCCAATATGCGCTGTAATTCCTCGCGATCAAACCCCACCTGCCGCGCGCCGATGGCGTGCAGCGGAAAAGGGGTAATCGTCGCGCTCAAGCGGATTTTCTGGTGTTGCGTTTGCGCGGCGCAGGTGCTTCTTTGGCGGCCCGTTCCTCCATCAGCTGCGCCAATCGCTTCTGCATCGTTTCCATTTCGCATTGCAGAATTTCAAGCTTTTGCGTGGCGGGATCGAAACGTTCGGTGCAGGGGGTGCCGTAAGGAACAAAGTTTTGCGTTTCGTGCTTTACCTCTACCAAAGTTTGCTTAGCCGGAATGCCGACCATGGTCGCGCCTTCGGGCACGTCTTTGGTGACCACCGCATTTGCACCGATCCGGCTGTTGGCTCCTACAAGAATTGGCCCCAGAACAGCCGCGCCAAGGCTAATGATTACATTGTCGCCTATTGTGGGGTGCCGCTTGCCTGCTTCGCCATTGGTCGGATTGGTACCGCCCAAAGTCGCGCCTTGGTAGATTGTCACATTATCACCAATGACAGCAGTTTCACCAATGACCACAAAGCCGTGATCAATGAAAAAATTCCGGCCAATGGTCGCGCCGGGATGAATATCGATTGCCGTCAACAGCCGCGATAGATGATTAACGAAGCGCGCGAGAAAAAACATCTCACCACGGTAAAGCCAATGTGCGATACGGTGCATGCCAAAGGCAAGGACGCCGGGATACAGCAAAATTTCCCACCGCGAGCGTGGGGCCGGATCCCGAACTTTGATCGAATCCAGATATGCTTTGAGCCTATCGAGCATATTCATTCACTCCCGCCGCTACCCGTATCATGCAGTAGCCCGTCATAATTCCTGTGTTACACCGGTAAAGTTAAGCATCCTGCACGGAAAATTCCAGTGCGGGATGGGATCATAAGCAGGAAAAACTGGATATTATCGTAAAAATCGATAAGTTTCGAAAAACTTATCGAACGAGAACGCCAATGAGCACCTATTTGCCGACGTTGAAGCAACTGCAATATCTGGTTGCGCTAGAAGAACATGGCCATTTCGGCAAGGCTGCCGAAGCCAGCTTTGTAACGCAATCCACGCTATCTGCCGGTATTCGCGAGTTGGAATCGCTGCTGGGACTGATGTTGGTCGAACGCACCCGGCGCGTTGTGCGTTTTACGCCTTTGGGCAAGAAAATTGTCGCAAAAGCGCATCGTATTTTAAGGGAAGCCGAAGAACTGACCGATATGGCGCGGGCTGCCGGAAAGCCACTGGCCGACGAATTACGGATGAGTGTGATCCCCACAATTGCGCCATTCCTGTTGCCGCGCATGCTGCCTGCTTTGCGCAAGCAATTTCCTGATTTGAAACTGTATCTGCGCGAAGAAACCAGTGCTGCTGCCTGCGATGCGTTGCACCGGGGGCAAGTCGATTGCGTGTTGCTTGCCCTGCCCTATCCCAGCGGCGACACCGAATCCGCCCATCTGTTCGACGACGGTCTATATGTTGCCTTCCCCAAGGGCGAACCGGACAATCCGCCTGCCACGATTACCCCCGACCAGATCGACGAAGATCGTTTGCTGCTTCTGGTCGATGGCCACTGCCTGAAAGACCATGCCCTTGCCGCGTGTAATCGCCCTGAATTACGCGCCTCAGCGATGATGTTGGGTACATCGCTGCATACGTTGATCCAGATGGTCGACAATGGCCTTGGGCAAACGCTGATCCCCGAAATGGCGGTAAAGGCAGGCTTGCTGGATGGCACCGAAGTGCAAGCGCGCCCGCTCGACACCCCCCATGCCAGCCGCGAAATTGCGTTGATCTGGCGCACGAACAGCCCGCGCCAATCCGAATTTGAACTTTTGGCTGAATCCATGCGCGACGTGTATCCGCGCTAACCCCATTGCTCGGCGCGGGCATCATCGCTTTGCTTGGGCTGCAACCATTGCGCAGTATCGCCCCGATATTCCTTTTTCCAAAAGGGTGCGTCGGTTTTCAGCCGGTCGATCAGAAAGCTGCAGGCATCGATTGCGGATGCACGGTGCGCCGAAGCCGTTGCCACAAGAACAATTGGATCGCCAACCTCCATGCGCCCCACCCGGTGAATGATCGTGCATCCAGACAGGCTCCAGCGTTCGACAGCTGTGTCGCACAAATCGCGCAGGCTGGCTTCGGTCATGCCCGGAAAATGTTCCAGTTCAATGGCGGTGACGCCGTCATCGCTGCGCACGATGCCCGTAAAACTGGTCACAGCGCCAACACCGGCCGCATTGAGCAACGCAATTTCTGCACCGACATCAAATGGCGCGGTCTGGACTGCAACGCTAATCATCCGCCCGTTACCGGCGGAAATATCGCCAATTCCTGCACGCCAGCCAGCGGCGCTTCGATTTTGGCCATCACTTGATCCACGGCAAAGCGCAGCTTCGTTCTGTCTGCAAAGGCACGTGCGTAATCAGGGTGTTCAGCAGTTAGGTGATCAAGCAGCATGGCAATGGTCGCAATATGTGGCGGCAACACCCGCACTTCTCCATCCTTGCCCAATGCCTCCCTAATTGCAGCGAAATAGACGAGCTGCATGCCCCTCAGTCCATATGCTTCAGGCCGACGCGGAGGTAATCCCAGCCGGTAATCAAGGTCAAAATCGCGGCCACCCACAGCAACGCAAGCGCCGCCTGTTTGAGCAATGCCCATTCGGGAAGTGCGCCCGCAAGGATCAATCCGCCAAAAGCCACCAATTGCGCCGCCGTTTTCCATTTCGCCAATTGCGTGACCGGAATCGAAACCTGCAAACTGGCCAGAAATTCGCGCAATCCCGATACGATGATTTCACGCAACAGGATGATCAACGCCGCAATCACATGCCAGCTTTCAACGTCGCGGGTAAAAACCAGCAACAAAATCACCGCAGCGATCATGATCTTATCGGCAATCGGATCCAGAAATATGCCCAAACGCGAAACCGCACCTTGAGCGCGCGCCACATATCCGTCGAAATAATCGGTGATTCCCATCAGACAATACAGGCCAAATGCCAGCCAATAATCGATGGGCAATGGCTGATTTCCTTGCGGCGTCAGGCTTGGCCACAGCAGAAACACCAAAATGGGTACCGCAAAAATGCGGGACAGCGTCAGGATATTGGGCAGGCTCAACATGTTTTTGCCCTACCGTCATTTAATCGCAAAATCACCGTTCTATTTTCGCCCAGCTATTTAAAAGCGCCTTGCCATGTGCGTTCGGGTCGTTACGGGATAGCGCAGTTTTTGGGGGAAGAGCAAAACACAATGCAAACATCCATGTCGCTGTTGAAAAAACGTCGGTTTTTACCGTTGTTTATCACGCAATATCTGAACGCCTTTAACGACAATTTTTTCAAAATGGCGATGGTGGTGCTTGTCACTTATACCATTTATTCGGATCCCGCACAGGAGGCCAATTTCAACGCTGCCGCTGGAGCGATCTTCATTCTGCCATTTTTTCTGCTGTCTGCGGTGTCAGGTCAACTGGCCGATAGCATGGACAAGATGCGACTGATCCGGACGATCAAATTTGCTGAGATCGGCATCATGCTGGTGGGCGCTGCAGGCATATTTTTGCACAATATCCCGCTGATGTTCCTTGCGCTGTTTGCGATGGGTGTGCACTCGACCTTTTTCGGCCCGATAAAATACGGCATTCTGCCCCAGCATCTGGAGGAAGACGAAGTGCTGGGCGGCACTGGTCTGGTAGAAGCGGGCACTTATATTGCGATTTTGACCGGAACCATTATCGGCGGCATTTTACCGGCGGAAATATCCGCTATCGGCGTCATCATAGTGGCGCTTATCGGCCGGGCCGCAGCACAATATGTTCCCAGCGCACCGCCAGAGGTTGAAGCCAACGATCTAAAAATTGACTGGAACATTTTTACCGCAAGCTGGCGGCTGGTGCGCGATACCATGCATGTGCGCCGCCTGTTCATGGCCATCATGGCGATCAGTTTCTTTTGGGCGATCGGGGCCGTTCTTGCTGCACAATTCCCGCCAATGGTGAAAAATGCACTGGGCGGCGACAATACCGTTGCGACCTTGTTCACGGCCATTTTCTCGGTCGGGGTCGCCATTGGCTCTGTGCTGATCAACCGCATACTCCAGGGACAGGTATCGGCGCGGTATTCGCCTTTATCAGTGATCATCATGGGGCTGTTCGTTTTGATGCTCTGGTGGGCGGTACAGGGCTGGGTACCAGTCGCAAACTCGCCATTGGACAAAGACAGCCTGCTGAATTTCCGTGAATTCTGGGCCCTTCGTCAGGGCGATCTGATCTTGGTTGCGCTGTTGGGTATCGCAGTAGCAGGCGGCTGCTTCGTTGTGCCACTTTACGCGTTTTTAACCACGACTGTCGAGAAATCGCAAACCGCCCGCACCGTGGCCGCCAACAACATCGTCAATTCCGGGGCTATGGTGATCGGGGCGCTGGTATATGGCGGCCTTGCCAGCATTGGTGTGTCGATAGCCGACACCTTGTTTCTGGTCGCGGCGGCGTGCCTTGGATCGGCCTGGATCAGCTGGAAATTGCACAAAGCGTGCGATTAAACTCGATCAGTTTTATGCTCTTTAGGCGATGAAAGTGTAAAAGACGGTAAAGAACGCACCGAAGCTGACAACAAACAAATGCGTGTCTTCTTGCTGCCACCATTTTAGCGGTTTGGGCGCTTCGGGCAAAGCCAATGCGATCGATGCTGGTGGAAGCATGCGCCGAAAAGGGTGCCCTGCCCCTTCAGAAACCAGTACCAGCTTGCGTTTCATCTTATCGACCTTCCTCTATGGGTCTTGCACCCTTTCGATGGTCGTTAACGTTTTGTTAGGCATTTTGACGAGGGACAAAGGTGGTTAATTACTATTCATAGTGGGACTGTCCCATTTCCAGACAATAATGGCGTTCGAAATGCCCCTTTCCCTTTGCCAATTCATCGGGCTAAGCAGTGCCACAGGGTAACGAATCCGTTGCCGTCATAGGAATGTAATCTTGCTGCTTCAAAGACTTGGTGAAATGGGATTTGTCTCGTTTGGCCTAAACTAGCCAGTAACATTATTGTCGTGATCAAGGGGACTTAAGATGAGCGTAGTGCGTCACATTTTGGCCAATGGGAATTTCTTTCAGGATTGGAGCGACATTGCTTTGCTCAATACCGTTGATGACTGGTCGTCTATCGCCAGTATCATGGGCTATCGCGGCGATGATGTGACCACTGTGGTGGGTGCCGATCCGCAAACGCTGACCGGCGACGGCACCTTGACGCCGGATGTTAACGTAAACCAGTTGAACCCCAACACATTCGGTACTGGCGGAATCAGCGAATTTGAACTCGCCAACCCCACCATTGCCCTGATGGGATCGGGAACAGCCGATGCTCCCAGCCTGGTATTTTATCTGGACGCGACCGGACGCGAAAATATTGTTTTCAGTTTCGTTGCTCGCGATCTGGATGGTTCTGTCGATAATGCGGTGCAGCAAATTGCGGTTCAATACCGGCTGACCCCAGCGGGGCCATGGATCAATTTGCCTGCAGGCTTCATCGCAGACGCCACCCAAGGGCCCAGCCTTTCAGGCAACGCCATTCCGGTATCTGTCACGCTGCCTGCAGACGCCAATAATGCGGCGGAACTTGAGGTCCGCGTGATTACCGTCAACGCCGCAGGCAATGACGAATGGGTCGGTATTGACGATATTGCTGTATCGAGCGAAGCAATAATCGTTGCCCAGCCCGGTTCGCTGTCCATTGCCGATGCTTCGGTAACCGAGGGCAATGAAGGCAACACAACGATTACTTTCGTCGTAACGCGGAACGGCGGCAGCGCGGGTTCGGTTTCGGCAGAGCTATACTATTGATTTTGGCACAGCTGACGATTTAGATTTTGGTGCAGAAACAAGTTACACCGGAACCGTCGTTTTTGCCGACGGCCAAACCAGCCGCACGATCACGCGCCGTATCGCTGGCGATACCAATGTAGAGGCAAACGAAACTTTCACGGTCACCTTGTCCGCCCCCACCGGCGGTGCGACCCTGACCGACGCGGTCGCGACTGGTACAATTATCAATGACGACATCGCCCCAACCGGCCCTGCCAATGTGTTCATCAATGAAATCCATTACGACAATGCGGGCACCGACGTTGGAGAGTTGCTGGAGGTTGCCGGTGTTGCCGGAACCGACCTTAACGGCTGGACGATTGTTTTGTACAATGGCAATGGCGGCGCACCCTACGCCACGCTGGCCTTGTCGGGCATCATTCCCGATCAAGACGACGGCTATGGCACCATTGCGGTAGAAGGTCCGCCGGCGGGCATTCAAAATGGCGCGCCAGACGGTTTTGCGCTGGTCGACAATAATGGCGTGGTCGTGCAGTTCCTATCCTACGAAGGCGTCATGACGGCAACCAGCGGCCCTGCAACCGGCCTGATCAGCACCGACATTGGTGTTGCCGAAACCGGAAGCGATGCAGTGGGTTTCTCGCTTCAGTTGACAGGGAACGGTTCGTCTTACGAAGATTTCACATGGTCCGCACCGTTTTTCGGCACGGCAGGCGCAGTGAACAACGTACAAAATTTCATCGGGCCAAACGGCACGGGATTGGTCAGCGTCGCTGATGTTTCGGTACAAGAAGGCGACAGTGGCACATCCGAACTGGTGTTCATCATCCGCCGGGCTGGCGGTGGCGCGCAGACCGCCAGCGTCGATTATGAGATCGAACTCGACACCGCGAATGATGATGATATTGGCGCTGGCGCTGTGTTCACCGGCACCGCCGTTTTCAATCCTGGCGACAACAGCGTTCGTATCGTAATTCCGGTTGCGGGCGACCTGATCGGCGAGTTCAACGAAACTCTGGAAATCTTCCTGTCCAACGCCGTTGGCAACATCACGATCACCGATAGCTATGCCGTTGGCACCATTGCCAATGACGATCCCATTGCCCTTTCCATTATGCAGATCCAGGGCGCCGGCCATCAGTCTGACTATGCCGGTCAAGAAGTAATTGCCGCCGGTATCGTGACCGCTGTCGACACCAACGGGTTCTACATCCAGCACGCAACCGGCGACGGTGACCGTGCGACATCGGACGGTATTTTCGTCGCCACCACCGGCACGCCAACGGTTGTGGTTGGCGATGCGGTATCGGTAACAGGCGTTGTGCAGGAATTCCTGCCTGGCAACAATTCCGACAATTTGACCGTCACGCAAATCAACATGGCATCGGTCATCGTGGAATCGTCCGGCAACGCCCTGCCCGCAGCAGTGCTGATTGGCACCGGCGGCATTTTACCGCCGACCGAAGCATTGGATAGCGACGGATTCAGCATCTTTAACCCCACCGTCGACGGCCTGGATTTCTATGAATTGCTGGAAGGCATGCGGGTTACCATTGATGCCCCCATCGTCACCTCCCCCACCAATTCGTTCGGTGAAACCACGATTGTCGCGTCGGGCGGCGTGGGTGCCACCGGCGTAAACAGTCGCGGCGGCATCACCATCTCCGCAGGCGACTTTAACCCCGAACGCATTCAGATCGACGACGATTCCGGACTGTTTGCGGGCTATCTGCCCAATTACACGCAGGGCGATTTTTTGAGCTCGGTCACCGGCATCGTCAGCTATAACTTCACCAGTTACGAAGTGCTGGTAACCGAAGCGGTTACTGTCGCCGTGGATGCGCCTGCGGTGGCGCGCGAGGCGACTACACTGGTTGGCGATGAAGACCATCTTTCGATGGCCACCTATAACTTATCCAACCTTGATCCCACCGACACGCGGTTCGATCTGCTCGCCAACGACATTATCTATTCGTTAGGCGCTCCGGACATTTTGGCAGTGCAGGAAATCCAAGACGCCGATGGTGCTGGCACCGGCACAAATCTGTCGGGCACGGTAACCGCTCAAATGTTGATCAACTCCATCGTCGCTGCGGGTGGCCCGCGCTATGAATATGTCGAAGTGGCTCCTGCAACGGCCAATACCAGCGGCGGCGAGCCCAATGGCAATATCCGCACAGGGTTTTTCTACAACCCCGACCGCGTCAGCTATATTGCCGGAAGTGCGACAGCGATTGAAGGTACCGCGTATAACGGAACCCGCCGTCCTCTGGCCGCACTGTTCGAATTTAACGACCAGACCATTTTGGCCGTCGATGTTCACTTCACATCACGCATTGGCAGTGATCCATTGACCGGATCGACCCAGCCGCCAAGCAATGCGGGCGATTCCGCGCGTACTGCACAGGCCGCAGGCGTTGCCGCCTATGTTAACAATCAACTGGCCACCAACCCCAATTTGAACGTTGCAGTGATGGGTGACTTTAACGGCTTTTGGTTCGAAAATGCCGTCGGCACGCTGGTCAATACAGCGGGCCTCAGCCGCGCCAGCGACTTGCTGCCCGAAGAAGAGCGTTACAGCTATATCTTCGATGGTAATGCGCAACAGATTGACCACATCCTGTTGAGCGCCGGGTTGATGCAGGGCGCGCAATATGATGCCGTGCACATCAACGCCGAATTCTCTGCCGATACCCGTCCGACTGACCACGATCCGCAAGTTGTTTTGCTGCACATTCCTGTGCCCAATACCGCCCCAACCAATCTGGTAATCAGCAATGACGATATTGCGGAAAACAGTGTGGCGGGAAGCGTTGTCGGCACCCTCAGCGCCACTGATCGGGCAACGGATACGCTGACCTATAGCTTGGTCGACAATGCCGGTGGCCGCTTCGCGGTCGACGCTGTAACAGGCGTCCTTACAGCAACTGGCCCGCTCGATTATGAGGCTACATCCAGTTACACTATCGTTGCACGGGTTACTGATCAGGGCGGATTGAGCACGGAAACCACTCTGACCATCGGGGTAACCAATGTCAACGAAGCGCCGACCAACCTTGCCCTTACAGGCGGGAGCGTGGCCGAGAACAGCGCGGCGGGAACCGTTGCGGGAACAGTGTCGGCAAGCGATGCCGAACCTGGCGCATTGACCTATAGCTTGGTCGATAATGCAGGAGGCCGCTTCGCCGTCGATGCGGCAACGGGCGTTGTCACCACAACGGCAGCGTTCGATTTCGAAGCCACAACAGGATTCACAATCATCGCCCGCGCAACCGATGCCGGAGGGCTCAGCAGCGATGCGACGCTTTCCATCGGGGTTACCAATGTCAACGAAGCGCCGACCAACCTTGCCCTTACCGGCGGGAGCGTGGCCGAAAACAGCGCGGCGGGAACCGTTGCGGGAACAGTGTCGGCAAGCGATGCCGAACCTGGCGCATTGACCTATAGCCTGGTCGATAATGCAGGCGGCCGCTTTGCCGTCGATGCAGCAACGGGCGTGATTACCACGACCGCAGCGTTCGATTTCGAAGCCACGACAGGCTTCACAATCGTCGCCCGCGCAACCGATGCCGGAGGGCTCAGCAGCGATGCGACGCTTTCCATCGGGGTCACCAATGTCAACGAAGCGCCAACCAACCTTGCCCTTACAGGTGGAAGCGTGGCCGAGAACAGCGCGGCGGGAACCATTGCGGGAACAGTGTCGGCAAGCGATGCCGAACCCGGCGCATTGACCTATAGCCTTGTCGATAATGCAGGCGGCCGCTTCGCCGTCGATGCGGCAACGGGCGTGATTACCACGACCGCAGCGTTCGATTTCGAAGCCACGACAGGCTTCACAATTGTCGCCCGCGCAACCGATGCCGGAGGGCTTAGCAGCGATGCGACGCTTTCCATCGGGGTTACCAACGTCAACGAAGTACCAACGGCGGTTACCAACGCGATTGCGGTCGACGAAGACGCAACCAGCGCAAACCTATGGGACTTGCTGCTTGGCAATGATTTTGATCCCGATGCTGGCGACACGCTGAGCATTTCGAGCGTCAGCGGAAACCCGACTTTGGGAACGTTACAATTCGATGCAGCAACGCGCAGCCTAGTCTATGTCGCCGATAATGCCGCGTTCGATCCGCTGAACGTCGGCCAGACGGCATCCGATAGCTTCACCTATACAATCACAGATTCCAGCGGGCTTACGAGCAGCGCAACGGTATCGGTGACGGTGAATGGCATATCAGACACGGGCGTCACTCAATATGGTACATCCCGCAATGATACGCTGACCGGCACCGCCAATGACGACACACTTTATGGCCTGTTCGGCAACGACGTGCTGAATGGTGGCGACGGGCATGACAGCCTATGGGGTGGCTTTGGCAATGACCGGCTATTTGGCGGCAACGGCGATGACAGGCTTTCGGGCGGCATCGGGAATGACGTCCTCGACGGCGGTGCTGGTGATGACATTTTGTCAGGCGATATTGGCAATGACTCGTTCCGCGGCGGATCTGGCTCCGACAGCTTTGTTTTTTCGTGGTTTGGCGGAAACGACACGATTTTCGACTTTGATGTGACGCAGGATCAGTTGGTCTTTGCCAACAACGTCTCAATCCAGCGTTCGCGCGTGCGCGACGTAAACGGCGATGGCATTGCCGATCTGACTTTGACGTTAACTGGCGGCGGTCAAGTTGTACTGCTCGGCGTGAATGATGTCGACGCGGTGACCATTGTCCAAAATGATGCGCCGTTGATTACGGAACTGTTTATCTAAAAAAATTACCCTCGCAAATTGCGATATGCGCAGATTGCGGGGGAGTGATTTCAGATGGAACCTTGCGGCAGGAGTGTATCCGGTCTGCACGATGCCGCGCGGAAAACGGGTGCGGACAACACACTAAAGACCGCACTCTAACCGAGCAGTCGCAATTCCTCCGCTTGCGGTGGAACAAAAAAGGGCCGCGTCGATGAACGACGCGGCCCCGTTTGCCTATGTCAATGCGACCCGACAAAGGCTCTAAAAGGGGGAGGCCCTTTAGAATTTAAATCCAGCGCGAATGCCGTAGGTGCGCGGATCGGAGAATGTGACCGAACCAAATCCACCGGTGGTTGCACTGGTGACGACCAGATCGTTTTCCAGGTTTTCGACAAACGCACCGACATAAAAACGATCTTCTGGCGCGCTGTACGTCAGCGACAAATCGGTCTTGGTATGGGCAGGCTGGAAGAAGTAAGCATATTGCGCCAGATCGGTTAGATCATAACGGCTCCGCGAACGCAGGCTTGCATCGGCAACCACTTTACCTTCACCAACTGGCACGGTGTAGTTCATGCCCGCATTCCAGCTCCATTTGGGGCTGCGTGCCAAAGGACGACCGCTGAAGTCAATCGGTGTTGAGACACCAGCGATGAGCACAGAAGCCGGGACGAAATTCGAATATTGTGCATCAAGATAATTCAGCGCCAAGCGGATCTGGAAATTGTCCGTTGGTTGAATTTGCGCATCGAGTTCGACACCGTTGACCTTGGCCACAGCGGCATTTGTCGTAATCTGGCAAGGTCCACCGCAAGCGTTGGAAACCTGTGACAGTTGCAGGCCCTTATAGTCATATTTGAACACGGTACCGTTCAACCGGAATTCCGGGCTGATCTTGAATTTGAAACCAGCTTCATAGGCGGTGAGAGTTTCAGGATCATAATACAGCGCCGCCGCAGGCAATGCGCAACCTGGAGCCGTTCCAGTTTCGCAACCGTCATTGAATCCGCCAGCTTTATAGCCTGTGGAGACTGAAGCGAATACGAGACCCAGAGGGCTGTCATAATCGATACCAGCCCGCCATGTCAGTTTCGAGAAGGTGCGGCTTGCATCATTGTCTTGAAACACTGTGCGGCCAAGCAAAGTGCCGACGCTGTAGGAGTTGCCGACCGAGGTGTAAGCATCCAGTACGGTTTGACCGACGCGTGACTTAAGATCGCGCGAGTAACGGGCACCAGCAGTCAACTTGACATCAGGTGCAATTTCAAAGGTCGCTTGACCAAAAACCGACTTGTTTTCGGCAATCGTCGGATCCTGCGGGAAGCCGAAACGGGTATTCGGACCGAGCAAATTGTTTAAGAAAAAGGCAATGCCCGATTTTTCCTTGAAATAATAAGCGCCTACCTGTGCCTGCAAAGGACCATCACCGCCAAATGCCAAACGCAATTCATGCGATGTCTGCCAATATTTACCAACGAAATCCGCCGATACAGGCCCACCAGCAAAGTTGCTGAATTCTGTGCGGTCGGATTCGCGATAGGAACCAAGGTATGTCAAGCTGGCGAAACCCATGTCATAATTGAGTTCGCCCATCACACCCTTTTCGGTGTTGTCGCGGAAAGCCTGTTGGGCCTGCGCCGCCGAAACGAGGCGTTCTGCACGTGTGCCCAGCCCTGCAAGGGTGGGTGCCTGAAAAGTTGTACGCGCACCGCTTACGATGTTCGTATAAAAATTCGAAGGCGAAACCGTATTGGTTGGGTTGCCTTTGACCCGGCTGTAATCGCCGATGAGCAAAAGGCTCAAATCATCATTGGGCTTGAACTGTGCTGAAACACGAAGCGACTGGTTGTCTTTGAACGAATTAAGGCCAACGCCGTCAGCAGCGTTCCCGTCGATCAGATAGTTGTCACGGCGGTCAAAGTTTGCAGCCACGCGAACCGCAAATGCTTCGCCCAGAGGTACATTGACCATGCTGGTAACGTTAATGGCGTCAAAGTTGCCATAATTTGCGTCAATCGATGCGCCCAATTCGCTTTTGGGACGCGCACTGATGACTTGAACGACGCCTGCAGTCGAGTTGCGACCGAACAATGTGCCTTGAGGTCCGCGAAGAACTTCTACGCGTTCAATATCAAAAAAGCTCACTTCCTGTGCCTGCGGACGCGCAAGATAAATACCGTCGAGCAAGAAAGCAGCCGAAGGATCGCCCTTTTCGGTGCCATCCGTTGAGGTAACACCGCGAATCGTGATCTGCAGGCCGTTGCCGCGAACGATCGAGAGATTAGGAACGGACTCTTCGAGTTGCGTAGGGTTGGTGATGCCGGATTTTACCAGATCGGTACCCGCAATAGCGGTCATCGCGATCGGTGTTTTGGAGAGCAAAGTCTCACTGCGTGTCGCAGTTACGATAATATCGCCGGAATCGGCCGCGTCTTCTTCTGCCGCGTCTTGTGCCCATGCGGGCATTGCCGTCATAGCAAAAATGGATGCCGAAATGGCCAATATGGTACGCTTCATATTCTAAATCCCTCCCAGGTTTTGTGCCACGGATCGATTGAAATCAATCTCGAAGCCTTGGACTTGACGGCAATTGGCAACGCTGTCAAGACTGCGCTGTCAATTTGACGTATCGATACCCGAACAGTATCCCGTCAATTGATTTAAATGGCTATAAACGGTTAAAAATATACTTGGACGGAAAACCTGTGACAAAAGGTAGGTATTGATTGACACGGGTTACGATCAGCGATGTGGCGACCGCAGCCGGCGTTTCTATGAAGAGCGTTTCGCGCGTCATAAACCGTGAACCCAACGTTACCGAAAAACTGCGTGAACGCGTTCAGTCTGCTATCGATGCGCTAGGATATGTTCCCGATTTTGCAGCACGGTCACTTGCGGGCGGTAAAGCCTTTACCATCGGCTTGCTGTTCCATGATTATGGCGACGCATTTATGCCAAGCTATTATCCCAAGTTACAAAGCGGCGCTTACGGTGCGTGCCGGAAAAATGGCTACCATCTGCTCGTCGAAACGGTGCAAACCGATTTGCCCGAATTTGCCGCGTTATTTGAACAGGCACTTTCCACCATGCGCGTCGACGGGTTCATATTGCCGCCCCCATTGGCGGACGACCGCCGCACCATGGAAATTTTGGAAAGGCGGAAAATTCCTTTTGCCCGGATTGCGCCATCGGTCGACCTCGAACGTGCCTCTTATGTCGCAATGGATGATGAAGCGGCGGCCAGAGAAATGGCACGCCATCTCTGGAATTTGGGGCATCGCCGCATTGGCTTTGTGATGGGAATGGAGGAACATCCCTCAGCGCACTCCCGCCGCACAGGATTTATGGCTGCATTGGCCGAATTGGGCTGTACAGATGTTATTGAAGCACCCGGCAAATTTCAGTTTGAAATTGGCATCGGTGCGGCCAAATCTTTAATGCAATCACCAAATCCACCTACCGCTATATTTGCCGCGAATGACGATTCAGCCGCTGGCATTATGGCGGGTCTGGCACAATTGGGCCTTAAGGTGCCCGATGATGTCTCTGTGGCGGGCTTTGATGACAGTTGGATTGCCAAGTCAGTTTGGCCCTATCTCACGACAATTCACCAGCCGATCGCGGAAATGGCAGAAGCGGTCGCCAAGATGTTGATTGAACAAAACGGCACGCCATCGGTAAAGTTGAGCAAGCTACTCGATTACCATCTCGTCATGCGCGGATCAACGGCACCGCCAAAGCAACCTGCATGAAGCGTTATGGCCTGATGCTTGCTATAGCCGCACTCGCCGGACCCGCCTTCGCGCAGCATCGGGTTGTGGTTTTGACCGACATCGGAAACGAACCTGACGACCAGATGTCATTGGTGCGATTGCTGCTTTATTCGAACGAAATCGATATTGAGGCGCTGGTTGCGACCACTTCGACTTGGCAAAAGGAAAAGGTCAGCCCAGATATTATCCGGCAAGTGGTAAGGGCATATGGGCAAGTACAGCCCAATTTGCTGCTGCATGCCAAAGGCTGGCCAACGCAGGCCGAATTGGAAGCGCGCATCTCGTCCGGCCAGCCGGGCTACGGAATGGCGGCAACGGGCGAAGGCAAGCTGTCCGAAGGTGCAAAGGCTCTGATCGCGGCGGCGGACAAAGCAGACGAGCGCCCGCTCTGGATCTCACTTTGGGGGGGCGCCAACACATTGGCGCAGGCGTTGATCCATGTACGGGCGACGCGCTCGGCAGAGGCATTGCAAACGTTCGTCTCCAAGCTTTGGGTGAATTCGATTTCGGATCAGGATGATGCCGGGCCCTGGATACGGCGCGAATTTCCGATGCTGAAATATATCGTCAAACCATCGCCCCCCGACGGCGCGGAATATGCAAGCGCAACATGGACGGGAATCAGCGGCGACCGGTTTTACCGAAACGGCCAAGGTGCCGATTTTACCACTGTGACCAACGAATGGCTCGAAACGAATATCCGCAGTAAGGGGCCGTTGGGCAAGGCTTATCCCAAATATCTATTCATCATGGAAGGCGATACGCCGGCATTCCTGAACCTGATCCCCAACGGCTTGAACGCACCCGAACAGCCCGAATGGGGCGGTTGGGGCGGGCGCTATTTGCTCCGTCAACCTTATGGCGAAACACGCCCGATCTGGACGCAGGGGGGCGACAGTTTTACGCGTGTGACCTCCGCCGATGAAGTGAACGGCGTGGTTTCGGACCAGGCAACGATCTGGCGCTGGCGGGACGCGTTCCAACATGATTTCGCCGCGCGAATGGATTGGACGATCAAGCCGCACAAGGCGGCAAATCATCCTCCAGTTGTACATGTCAGCGAACGATTGCTAATTGATAAGAACGGCACAATGACGGCGTTTTTGGATGCAAGCGGCACGCACGATCCAGATGGCAATAAGCTAACCTACACATGGTTCCATTATCCCGAAGCAGGAGCCGGGACAGGGGTCAATCTGGCAGAAGTTGTGGTCAAAAGTAACGGACCAAAGGCAGAAATTACCTCGGTCGCCCCTTGCCGTAAGATGTGGATCGATGGCTTTGTGCCATGCAAAGGCGAAGGCAGCGCGCATATCATCCTTGCCGTAACCGACAATGGCAAGCCAGCGTTGACACGCTATTGGCGGGTCAATTTGCAGGTGCCTAATCCGAAAGCGCCTAGCGATCCTAATCCGGCAATTTTCTAAAGGTAGAACTCCAATGATCCGCATTCTTTTTGGTGTTGTCGCGCTGTTCGCGGTATTCCCCGCCTCCGCCCAAACGGTAACCGAAGGCACAATCCAAGCCGACAAGCCCGGCCCCGTTATCTCGCGCCATATCTATGGCCAGTTTGCCGAGCATTTGGGGCGCAGTGTGTATGAAGGCATTTGGGTTGGTAAGGAATCGCCCATCCCCAACACACGCGGCATCCGAAACGATGTTGTCGAAGCACTCAAGGCGATAAAGGTTCCTGTTGTCCGCTGGCCGGGCGGTTGCTTTGCCGATGAATATCATTGGCGCGACGGCATTGGCCCCGCCGCTAATCGACCTGTGCGTAAAAATAACTGGTGGGACAGTGTTGAAAGCAACGCGTTTGGCACGCATGAATTTTTCGATTTTGCCGAGCAAATTGGTGCCGATGCCTATTTATCGGTCAACGTCGCATCGTCAAATCCCACCGAAATGCGCCAGTGGATCGAATATCTGACATCCAAGGGCCAGGACACGCTGGCCAACGAGCGCCGCGCCAATGGGCGTGACCAGCCTTTTGATGTTCCCTTCATCGGCATCGGCAATGAAAGCTGGGGCTGCGGTGGGGCGATGACACCGGAATATTATGCGGGCGAACTACGCCGCTTTGGCACCTTCTTTCACAAAAAGGGTTTTGCTTTTCACGACAATCACGACAACACCGCACTTCGCGTGGCATCTGGTGCTAACAATTTTGATACCAATTGGACCGATGTTGTAACCAAAAATGCAGGCCCAATGATGGATGCGATCTCGCTGCATTATTACACGCTTAACAATGGTGAATGGCCCACTCGAAATGCTTTAAAAGCCACAGGATTTGGTGAGGCTGAATGGAACGCGATCCTGTATCAGGCAACGCGGATGGACGATGTGCTCAAGGCGCATGAAGCTGTGCTCGACAAGAATGATCCAACCAAACGCATTGCCCTTTATGTAGATGAATGGGGTAGCTGGTATGGGCCAACGCCGGGCACCAATATCGGACATCTTGAACAGCAGAACACCCTGCGTGACGCCGTGTTGGCGGCCACAACACTCAATATTTTTCACGCCCATGCCGAACGCGTGCGCATGGCGAATATCGCGCAGGCCGTGAATGTGTTGCAGGCGATGCTGCTCACCGATGGCGCAAAAATCGCGAAGACCCCCAGTTACCATGTCTTTGCCATGTACCTGCCGTTTCAGGATGCAACGTTTCTGCCGGTGGAAGTGGCAGCGCCAAAGTTGCAATCAGGCAAAAACAGTTTCGTTGCCTTTAATCTCTCCGCCGCGCGCGGCAAAGACGGCAAAATCCACGTCGCTGTCGCCAATCTGGACGCCAATAAGGCCCAGTCGATCCGGCTGGCATTGGGCAGTATCAAGGCAAAAGCGGTTTCTGGCCAAGTGCTGACCCACGCCAAAATGGATGCGCATAATGTGCCGGGCGAACCCGAAGCCCTAGCCCCTGCCCCATTTAAGGGCGGCAAAATTTCACAGAGTATCTTACATCATGGATGTGCCGGCGAAATCGGTCGTTGTGGTTCGGCTTGACTAAAGGCGAATTTTTTGAGGAGGAAAACAGGTTCATGCGTAAATTTGGAATGGCAGTCGCAATAGCGATGCTCTGTACAACCGCTGCACAGGCGCAAACCGTCCAAACCGAAAACGGCAGCGTCCGTGGTGCGGCCGCCGATGGTGTCATTGCCTTTAAAGGCATTCCTTTTGCCGCCCCACCCGTGGGTGACCTGCGGTGGCGCGCGCCACAGGCCGCCAAGCCTTGGAAGAGCATATTGGATGCCACCAAGTTCGGACATGATTGCGCGCAGAAGCCGTTTGATGGCGACGCAGCACCATTAGGCACCCCGCCTTCAGAAGATTGCTTGACCATGAATGTCTGGAAACCCGCCAATGCGGGCAAGAAAAAGCTACCGGTGATGGTCTGGATCTATGGTGGTGGCTATGTGAACGGTGGTTCTTCACCCGACGTCTATTCAGGCGCACCGCTCGCCAAGCAAGGCGTGATGGTGGTCAGCTTTCAACTATCGTCTTGGCCGTTTCGGCTTTTTTGCGCACCCCGCCATTGTCAGCTGAACAGCCGGGTAAGGCTGGCAATTATGGCTTCATGGATCAGGTCGCGGCGCTCAATTGGGTAAAGCGCAATATTGCGCGGTTTGGCGGTGATCCTGCGGCGGTTACGATTATCGGCGAATCGGCGGGCGGCGGATCTGTATTGTCACTATTGGCCAATCCATCGGCAAAGGGACTGTTTGCTCGCGCCGTAGTCATGTCTGGCGGAGGTCGCGGCCTCAGCGCGCCACGGTATCTCTCCAAAGACCAGCCAGGCTTGCCTTCGGCCGAAAGCGTCGGCCTTTCCTTTGCAGAAAAAGCGGGCATCAAAGGAACGGGTAAAGATGCGCTGTCGGCGTTGCGTGCGCTTTCAAGCGATCAGGTGATCGATGGCTTCAATCTGGCATCGCTGTTTTCCGGTGGCGGGGCAAATGCCCCCACTGGCCCCGTAATCGATGGCGTAACCCATTTTCGCCCCGAGAGCGAATCGCTGGAACTGGGTAGGCAAGCCCGCGTGCCTGTCATGGTGGGCGCAACCAGTGCGGATATTGGCTTTCTGCCCTTTAGTACCAAAGACGAGGTGTTCGCGATGTTCGGTGACAAAGCGGATCGTGCGCGTGTTCTATACGACGCCGATGGCACTTTGCCATTTCAGGCATTGCTGTTCAAAGTGGGCGGAGACCGGACCATGGTCGAACCCGCCCGCTATATCGCAAGCAAAATTGCCGCAACGGGCCAAGCCGCGTGGCATTACCGTTTTGGCTATGTGGCAGAATCGATGCGCAAAGAATGGCCGGGCGCGCCGCACGCGACCGACATCCCCTATTTCTTCAACACAGTCGCTGCCAAATATGGCGACAAGCTGACGACCGCCGATGCCGAAGCCGCGCGGCAGATGAGCGGTTATCTGGCCAATTTTGTGAAGACAGGTAACCCCAATGGCAACGGGTTACCGGCGTGGAGCAAGTTCGATGCCAGCGCGCCGGTGCTTGATTTCCGTTCGACAGGTGGGCCGGTGAGCGGTGCCGATCCGCTTAAGGAACGGCTCGATATGGTGGAGGCGCTCGAAAAATAGCGCGTAGATGGGTATGAAATGATCGATCAGTTTGCCATCTAAAAGGCCCACCGCCGGACAAATTCCAACCGGATCGATCCCCATGAACCGCCATCCGCTGAAAACGGCTTTTGTTCAAACAGAATTGTGTGGAAGTGGTGCCCCTGGCCGGACTCGAACCAGCACATCTTTCGATACCGCATTTTGAGTGCGGCGCGTCTACCAATTTCACCACAGGGGCATTGCGGGCAGCCTCTAGCGAAACTGCTGCGTGGGTGCAATCCCTACTTCTTCAATTCTCGTGACAAAGTTCGATGCGTCGCTTTGCCGTAAGGAGGTTTAAGTCCGGCAAGCCCTGCAATATCCATCCCTGGCTGGCGGTAAACGGCGCGGGCGTGGCTGAATGTCCGGAATCCGTCGCTGCCATGATAATTGCCCATTCCTGATGGTCCAATGCCGCCAAAGGGCAAATCCTCCATGGCATTGTGGAACAAAACATCGTTGACGGTAGCACCACCCGAAATGGTGCGCGACAAAACCCGATTTTCTTCGGCCCTGTCTTGTCCGAAATAATAAAGGCCCAATGGGCGATCATGGGCGTTCACATAATCAATGGCGCTATCGATTCTATCATACGTCATCACCGGCAAAATGGGTCCAAAGATTTCGTCTTGCATCACCTTCATTCCATCGTGCACGTTACGTAAAATGGTGAGCGGCATTTTGGTACCGTTGGAGGTCGCAAAATCTTCGCCAGCAGGATTCACCTCGATAAGCTCAGCTCCCTTTTCGCTGGCATCCGCAAGGTACCCCTGCAACCGGTCATAATTGCGGCTGTTTACGATAGAAGTATAATCATTGTTGCCCAACAGAGTGGGGTACAGCGCCGCCACGCCTTTGCAGACGCAGTCGATCATTTCCGCTTCCTGATCTTTGGCGACAAGCAGATAATCAGGGGCAAGACAGATTTGTCCGGCATTCATCATCTTGCCCAAGGCAATGCGTTCGCCCGCCTTTGCTTTATTGGCGCTACGCCCGATAATCGTTGGCGATTTGCCACCCAATTCAAGGGTAACAGGAACCAGATTATCGGCCGCTGCCCGCATAATATGTTTGCCAACGCTGGTGGCTCCGGTGAATATCAAATGGTCAAAAGCCAATTTTGAAAACGCCACACCGTCGTCGACACCACCGGTAAACACTGCCATTTCATCTTCCGCGAAATATTGCGGAACCAGTTCGGCAAATAAATCGGCAACGCGTTCGGTGAACTCCGAGGGTTTAATCATCGCGCGGTTTCCCGCTGCCAAAATTCCCGCCATCGGCACCATCACCATGCCGACGGGAAAATTCCATGGCGCCATGACGCCGACCACGCCTTTGGGTTGATAAACCACATTCGCTTTCGCCCCGATCCAGCCTAGCGGGAATGTAGGTCTGCGGCGCTCTCCCTTGGACCAGCTTTCAAAGTGCTTTCGCGCATGTTTTAGGGCGCTGACCGATGGCATAATGTCGGTCATCAAAGTCTGTTCAACACTGCGATGACCAAAATCTGCAGAAACCGCCGTGGCGAAGGCATGCTGATGATCGAGCAACAACGCAATGGCGCGGTCCATGCGATCGCGGCGGAGCGACAATGGCTCGGGCAAAGCGGTTGTAAACGCGGCCTTTTGCTTTTCCAGCACAGCCTGCATCCGGTCTGCCATCAATCTTCTCCCTCACTCTGGTTTGACGTGATTAGCGCAATCAGTTTCAATAGAAAACCCAAGGCTCAGCATTGCTATTTGTTTTTGCAGATAGGCAGTATTAAGGAGCGCCTGAATTCCACCATCCTTCGAAGGGTAATTTCCATGTCTGCCACCGATCCTGTCGTCATATTGTCCTATGCCCGCACGCCGATGGGCAGCATGCAAGGGGCGCTGTCCGATGTAGCCGCAACCGACCTAGGTGCTACTGCCGTTAAGGCTGCTGTGGAACGCGCTGGCGTTTCCGGTGATGCTATTGAGCGCATTTATATGGGCTGTGTCCTGCCAGCCGGGCTGGGTCAGGCCCCTGCCCGTCAAGCCGCGATCAAGGCTGGCCTTCCCAAATCGGTGCAAGCGACCACTGTAAACAAGGTATGCGGATCGGGCATGCAAACGGTAATCATGGGGGCAGAAGCCATCGCCTCGGGCTCGGTGGATTATGTGATCGCGGGCGGCATGGAAAGTATGACAAACGCGCCCTATATCCTGAAAAAGCACCGCAGCGGCGCGCGGATTGGCCATGACACTGCCTATGACCATATGTTCCTCGATGGTCTGGAAGATGCCTATGAAACGGGCCGAGCGATGGGAACTTTTGCGCAAGCCACTGCCGACGAATATCAACTGAGCCGCGAAGCGCAGGACAATTATGCGATCGAATCGCTTCGACGCGCGCAAGCAGCCATTACCGCTGGAGCGTTCAAATCGGAGATTGTGCCCGTGACGGTGGTCAGCCGCGCGGGCGAAACGATTGTCGATACCGATGAAGCCCCCGGCAAAGGTCGCCCCGACAAAATTCCGCAACTGAAACCAGCCTTTGCCAAGGATGGTACGATCACGGCTGCCACATCGTCCTCGATTTCGGATGGAGCAGCAGCTGTCGTCTTGTCACGACTGTCCACGGCAGACGCCAATGGGCAAAAAGCCGTGGCCCGCATCGTGTCGCACGCCGCGCACGCCCAAGAGCCTGCACAATTTACCACTGCCCCCGTCAGCGCCATCAACAAATGCCTGTCAAAGGCGGGCTGGACGATCGATCAGGTGGACCTGTTTGAAATCAACGAAGCCTTTGCCTGTGTGGCGATGTTTGCGATGCGCGATCTGGGTATTCCGCATGAAAAGATCAACGTGCATGGTGGGGCGACTGCTCTAGGCCATCCGATCGGTGCGTCGGGCACACGCATTTTGACGACGCTGATCGGCGCGTTGAAGCATAAGGGCCTGAAGCGCGGCGTTGCGTCTTTGTGCATTGGCGGCGGTGAAGCGACGGCGGTTGCCATAGAAATTACCGACTAGATTTGCGTTTTATTTTAGAGAGATTTAGTCGGATAGATCAAAGCCGTGATGCTGCAATGTCGGCACCTGCGCGCAGTGCACGCAATTTCTTCCACGTTACTTCAGGATCAATTTTGCCATATCCGGCGAAAGTGCCAAATCCGCAGTCGGTGGATGCAATCACGCGCTCCGGCCCGACGATCGCAGCAAAGCGTTCGATCCGTTGTGCGATCAATTCGGGATGCTCGATGTAGTTAGAACAGGTATCGATCATACCCGGAGCAAGCTTTTTTTCCGCCGGAATTTTGGCGTCGGCCCAGACTTTCCATTCATGTTCGTGCCGTGGATTGGCCGCTTCGAACAGGATCGTTGCAGGTCGCGCTTTCAGGATGATGTCGATCACGCGTTCCAGCGGAATATCGTGATCATGCGGTCCTTCATAATTTCCCCAGCAAATGTGCATGCGCATTTTTTCAGGTGGAATATTAGCAGTTGCCGCATTCAACGCCTCAACATTGGCCGCAGCAATTTTCAGGAAATCCTCTTCGCTTGCATCCTGATAACCTGTGTGGCGCGACATTGCGAGATCAGGGCAATCGAGTTGCAGGTAGAAACCTTCAGCAACAATGGTTTCATATTCTTCGCGCATGGCATCGGCCAAATCGGCTAGATAGGCGTCGTGGCTAGGATAATGCTTGTTGACCTGAAACGCAGTGATCAACCCCGGCGAGGCAGCGTTCATAAAGGCCTGTGCACCGTTACCATGCGCGGCAAGCGCCGCCTTGAATCGGTTGATGTCTTCCCACAATGGATCGAGCGTAACCAGCTTGATTGGCCCAACGCAGGATGCACGCACAAATTCCTGAGCGCCCATTATCAGCGATAGCTTTTTCGCCAAATCGGGATGTTCCGCCAAATCAGCGGCCATTTTGCGATCGACATGGCCGCCGAAACCCGACAGCCGTTCGATCATGTAGGTGGAATAGCCGATCTTGCCAATTTCACCGTCGCTGACGACATCGACGCCGCATTCGACTTGCTTGGCAACGGCATGATTGACCGCGCTCGATACCTTGACGTCGAATTCTTCCGCATCATATGGTTCGCCTGCATCCCGCGCCTTGAGCAGTTGTGTGAGTTCGCCGCCACGCGGCATGCTTCCCACATGGGTAATATCGATATGCGGCACAAGCTCTCCCCTCTTGCATTTTGTATGCGATACATACAAACATCTAAATTGGAGAGTGCAAGCGGAATTTTCCAAAGCACTGAAATTCGGAGAAAATTATGTCCAACTCGCTCGAATCGCTGCTAGGCAGTGCTGGAGATATTGTCGAACTGTTGCGCAATCAGCAGGTCGGCCCCAATGTTTATCCCGGCGTTCCTGCCGAATTCTCGAATTGGCGCGACGAACAACGTGGTTGGGCAGAAACCTGTGTGTTGTTCAACCAAAGCTATCACATGGCGGAACTGATGGTCGAAGGGCCGGGGGCTTTTGAATTTCTGAATGGCCTTGGCATCAACAGCTTCAAGGGCTTTACCGTGGACAAGGCGAAGCAGTTTGTACCGGTCACCCATTATGGCCATGTGATTGGCGACGTGATCCTGTTTTACCTCGCCGAGGAAAAATTCAATCTGGTCGGTCGCGCACCGACGCTGAACTGGCTGATGTTTCACGGTGAAGGCAAAACAGGCGTGACGCTGACCTATGACGAACGTACGGCGGCGCGACCTGATCCGGAAAATCGTCGTCATTACCGGTATCAGGTTCAGGGCCCCAATTCGGCGAAGGTTATTGAAGCTGCCACCGGCAAGCCTGCGCCTGACCTGAAATTCTTCAACATGTGCTGGATGGAGATTGGCGGAAAACTAGTGCACGCATTGCGCCATGGCATGGCCGGGCAACCGGGATACGAGTTGATGGGTCCCTGGGCGGAGCGTGACGCGGTGCACGCGGCATTGGTCGCAGCGGGTGCAGACCATGGAATGAAGCTCGTCGGTGGACGCACTTATTCTTCGAACACCATCGAAAGCGGCTGGATCCCCTCGCCGCTTCCCGCGATTTACACAGGGGATTTGCTGAAACCCTATCGCGACTGGCTAACGACCAACCATTATGAAGCGAAGGCTTCCGTTGGCGGCAGCTATGTGCCGGACAGTGTCGAGGGCTATTATCTCAATCCATGGGATCTGGGTTATGGTCCGTTCGTCAAGTTCGACCATGATTTCATCGGGCGCGAAGCGTTGGAAACGATGGCAACCCAGCCACAACGCAAAAAGGTAACGCTTGCCCTCGACGACGATTCGGTCACCGAGGTGGTTTACGGTCAGTTTGGCAAAGGCGAATTGCGACCCAAATATATGGAATTCCCCAGCGCCGTATTTGCCATGCATCCGTTTGATCGCGTGGAAAAGGACGGCAAACTGGTCGGACTTTCGACGTGGATTAGTTACACCGCAAACGAAGGCAAAATGCTGACGCTGGCGATGTTGGACGAAGAATGTGCGGTTCCTGGCACGGAAGTTGATTTCATCTGGGGCGAACCCAATGGCGGCACGTCCAAACCCACTGTTGAAAAGCACAAACAGGTAACGATCAAAGCGGTCGTTGCTCCCGTCCCCTATTCCGAAGTTGCGCGCACCAGCTATGCTTCCAGCTGGCGGAATAAAGCCGTTTAAGCGTAATTTGAGCTATCCAAAATACCGTAGCCCTGAGCCTGTCGGGCCGCAGGCGGCCAAAGGCCAACCGCGCTTGTCGGCAAAGCGCCCTTCGACAGGCTCAGGGCTACGGTGATACATAACTTCTATCCCACTAATCGCTCCCACATTGCAGAAGACATCCAATTTGATTGACTTGACCGCCCGGTCTGGCAACCGGCGACGCACTATGCGCTTGTCTTTGCTTCTTTTGCTCTTAACCGGGGCCGCCCCTGCTGTTGCCCAAACGACTACGAACAATGCCGTCACCCAATCGGAGGACGCCTTTGGCCGTTCGGTAGGCAATGAACGCATTGGTATTTATTCAAACGACGAAGTGCGCGGGTTCAATCCAATCGAGGCGGGTAACAATCGGCTCGAAGGGCTTTACATCGATCAGGGACAGATTACCTCGCCGCGTCTGCTCGAAGGGACATCGATCCGTGTCGGCTATGCTGCGCGCGGTATCCCCTTTCCCGCTCCTACCGGGATACTCGATCTGCGACTGGATAAATTCACCGGCACCACCAAATTCAACGTCGAAACAGAATGGGAAGACAATCCCAATCTGGGTGGATCGATAGAGGCAAAGCTTCCCCTCTCGGGCGAAAAACTGGGGGTCGCCTTGGGCGTGGGCTTTCGCGAAGTTGATCAAGTCCATGGACGCAATGGCAGCTTTCGCAACTACGGCGCCAGCCTGACTTGGTTGCCGGTAAAGGGCAGCGAGATTACTCTCTTCGCCGGAGGAGCACGTGCAAAAAGTGTAGAATTTGGCGCGCAGATTTATCCGCTGGCTGGCATTACCCCGCCTCGCCAGCCGCGCAAGCTGCAACAAACCCAGCCTTGGGCAGAAAGTGCTTTTGGCGTATCAGCGGCAGGCCTGATCGCAAAATTCCCGCTTGGCGATTTTCGTATCGAAGCGGGGCTGTTCCGCACGACCCGCGATGACCCGCAGACCTTTGCAACGTTGCAACTGGGCACAGACGCCGCCGGACGTGTTGGCAATCTTGTTATCATTGCTGATCAGGACAACAGTTGGCTGGCCTATTCAGGAGAAGTCCGCCTCTCACGCAGCATCACGACAAGCAATGTCCGCCACACCCTGATAGCAGCTGTTCGTGGGCGTGATCAGGATCGTGAATTTGGTGGGCAGCAAGCCCTTTCCTTGGGAGCAAGTCAAACGGGCGTCCAAGATTTCCGTCCCAAACCGGTGCTGAGTATTGGCGCGAATGATCAATCGCATGTGCGCCAAATTACACTGGGCCTGCAATATAATCTGCAAACAACCGGTGGAAGCCAGCTGAGCGTTGCCGTGCAAAAGGCACGCTACCGCAAGTCCACCGATTTCGCCAATGCCGCGCTTACCAACACTGTTTCACGCGACGCCCCATTGCTTATCAGTGCCAATGGCGGGCTGGCCATCACGCCGAGCCTGACTGCCTATGCAGGCTATGTGCGCGGGCTTGAGGAAAGCCCGATAGCACCCGATATCGCCATAAACCGTAGCGAGGCCCCGCCCGCGATCCGCACCCGACAAATGGATATGGGGCTGCGCTATGCGATTACTCCAAAGCTCGCGCTGATCGCCGGGGTGTTCGAGGTAAAAAAGCCTTATTTCGGTATCGACGCGGTCACACGGTTCGGCAATCTGGGCACCGTTGCCAATCGCGGAATTGAACTGTCACTGGCGGGCGCATTGGCCAATGGCTTGACCGTGGTCGCCGGCGGAATCCTTGTCGATCCGAAAATTTCCGGTCCCGAAGTCGATGCTGGCCGCATCGGACCGCGTCCTGTTGGTTCGTTTCGCAAACGTGCGATATTCAATCTCGACTGGAGGCCGGTTGGTCAGGAAGCATGGTCTTTCGATCTTGCGCTTGAGGGCGTTGCCCCCGAAACCGCCGACCGACTGAACACCTTTGAGACCGGGGGACGTCGCAACCTCAATCTTGGCGCGCGTTACCGCTTTGACTTGGCGGGCAGCAAAGTGATGTTGCGCGCGCAGATGCTGAACGCGTTCAACCATTATAGCTGGCGCGTCAACAGCAGCGGCGGCTTCTCCTTCTCACTGCCTCGCACGCTTTATTTGCAGATGATCGCTGATTTTTGAACAGGCAAATCCACGGAAAATTTAATATGTGTTGCATACAAAATTTCTCCGATTAGTCTGTGGCCATGACTGCCGGATTGTAGGCGCTGATCGTCATTGGCCATGCAGCAACAATCGTATCGGACAAGTCGAAAAATCGAGGAGAGACCTATGACCGACATTGCTGCTTTAGAAGCCCGCATCGCCAAGCTTGAGCATGGCCTTGGCATCGAACAGGACATAAACCAAATTCGCCGCATCCAATATACCTACGGCTATTTCATCGATAAATCGCAGTATCAGGAATGCCTTGATCTGTTTTCGGACGACGGCGAAGTCTGGTTTCTCGGCGGTGTCTACAAAGGTAAGGCTGGTCTGGCGCGCCTCTATATTGAGCGTTTTCGTGGCACATTTACCCAAGGCCATAATGGCCCCGTTTACGGCTGGCTGCTCGATCATCCGCAGTTGCAGATGGTAATCAACGTCGCCGATGATCGCAAAACCGCAACGGTGCGTGGCCGCTCCATGATGCAAGCCGGCTCGCACGAGACTTCTGAAAATCTGCAACGGCCAGCATGGTGGGAAGGCGGGCTGTATGACAACCGATATGTCTGCGAAGATGGCGTATGGAAAATTTCGCGGCTTGGATATTTTCCCTTTTGGCATGGCAGCTTCACCGATGGCTGGGGAAAGACGCCGATTGATTTTATTCCCGCACCTTCGGTTTGTTTCCCTGAAGACCCGCTCGGCCCCGATTTTCTGATCGAACCCGCACCGCGTCTGTGGCCCGCAACCGATGTGGTCGAATTCCCCTATCCGCATCCGGTGACCGGCAAACCGATTATCAGCGACAACAGCCGCGCGCGTGAGGGGTTCAAGGATTGATGGACCCGCTGGCTAAGCTGCTGGCCGAAAGTGCAATCGAGCGACTGATTCTCGATTATGCCGCACATAATGATGCAGCAAATTGGGAGGCCGTTGCTGCCATGTTTACAGACGAAGGCCGCGTCAGTCGTCCCGTTTCGCCCGATGATTTCATGCAAGGCCGCGAAGATATTCTTGCGGCCTTCAAGGCACGGCCTCCGCGTACGACACGGCATATCGTCAGTAACATCCGCGTTGATGTGGATGGTGACACAGCCACCGCAAGTAGCCAGATCATGCTCTTTACCGGCCCAGGCATGGCACCGATGGTTGGCAGCTATGCTGACCAGCTGGTGCGGACCGAAGAAGGCTGGCGCTTTACCGAACGGCGCGGCAGCCTGGATTTCCCAAAGGAGTGAATTCGATGCATGATGTCGCTGCAAAGATCGATTATCTCTTGCCCACCAGCAGGATCAACCGGCGTTTCTGGGCGCCGGGTGAGGAATATAATACCGGCGTCTATGCTCCATATGATGTCACGATCCATAACGCGCGCGAGCGCAGGGCCGTTCACGCTTGACGCGCATGGCTTTGAATTGGGCCATCACAAAACAGACATTACCGATTGGGATGCCAATTACGACGCCGACAGCCCCTATGCCGCGCAAGTAAGCGAAGTGGTAAAGGCGATGTGTGGTGCCGATTTTGTCGCACTTATGGGCGGGATGATCCGCACATCCGGCACGACCAGCGCCACGATGCAGCCACCCGCTGCCGAAGCGCATGTCGATTTCACCACCAATTCGGCGCGACGCATTGCCCAGATGATCTATCAAAAGGTGCGGCCCGAAGGGGCTGGCTATGATCGCTTTATCTGCTTTTCGTTGTGGCGCGCTCTTTCCGATCCTCCGCAGGATATGCCGCTGGCACTTTGCGAAGGTGGCAGCGTGCGTGACGATGAGGGCACCGCCAACACCAAGGTTGACGTCGATGTCATCCCCACCGGAGACGCATTGTTCGCCGACATTCCGGGGGAAGAGAATATGGCCGCTGCCACTATCTTTCACCATTCTCCCGACCATAAATGGTGGTATTTTCCCGATATGACGGCAGACGAAGTGATCTTCATAAAATTCCATGACAGCGACCACAGCCGCGCTTGGCGTGCACCCCACACCGCCTTCCGCGATACCAGCCGCCCCGATGCCAAAGAACGCAAGAGCATGGAATTTCGCGGAGTGGCTTATTTTTCGAAGGATGCGGCATGAGCTTTTCCACCCTCGACAAGCCCCACCTAGAATTCGCCTTCGAATGCCGCCTGATGTTTACCCGCGTCTTCGCTGTGCCCAATGTCCACAATGGCGGTTTTCGCTCAGCTGTCCTGGTCGATGGAGGGACGTTTGAAGGGCCGCGCATCCGGGGCAAGGCGATCCCCAATTCGGGCGGCGACTATGCCCATTTCCGCGACGATGACACCGCCGTGTTCGACGCACGCTACCTGCTGGAGGTCGATGACGGCACGATCATCTACATGCAAAACAAAGGCTTCCTCTGGGGCCGCACCCCCGACGCCATGGCGCGTCTGCGTGCATGGGCCTTTGAAGGCGGCGCACCAGTGGCGCACGAAGATTATTATCTGCGCGGACAGCCGACCTTTGAAACGCCCAAGGGCAAGCATGATTGGCTGACCCGCCATGTGTTTGTCGGCGTTGGTGAACGTAAGCCAGACGGGAATTTGCTGCGCTATTACGCTTTGACTTGATGGGCCACAGCCCGCAGCATCTCGACATTTTCCTCGATCATCTGCCGCACAGACCGCGCTGGTCGCCCCGTCAGCTTTTCAACATCGCCCGAACAGACCTCCAGAAACCCGCCCCTTATGGCCTGACCGAAAGTCACCATATCGTCGCTGTTCCAAGGAATTCCACCCACCGCCTGATCATCAACCGGGCGGCGCGGGATGCCCATGGCGTCGAACATGCCATATTGTTCTTCGTCCGTCAGCGGGACGGAGGCGATCTGCGTTCCGGTAATCTCGCTAACCAAGGCGGCAAGTTCGGCACAGGTCTGCAACTCGGGTCCGGTGATGTTATACACCTGCCCTTCATGACCTTCTCCCGTCAACACCGCGACGGCGCAGGCAGCGCAATCGTCGCGCCAAACCATCGCCTCGCGCCCATCGCCCCAATTGTGCGGCCAGCTTTTGCTCGCCATCATGCCGGGGCCTGCCATGATGATCATCGCATCGGCATAATGGGCATCGCGCAGCATCGTCCAAGCCATGCCAGATGCACGGATCAGCCGTTCGGTCTCGATGTGGTCGTGACGTACTTCTGCGGGGTTCGTGTCGTCGTCGATGCCGATGAAGCTGGTATAGGCGATGTGTTTGACGCCCGCCGCCGCCGCCGCATCAATCGCTGCCTTATGCTGTACCACGCGCGCACCGACGCGGGTGCCGGAGATGAGCAGCATCTTTTCCGCGCCCTGCACCGCCGCCGCCAATGTTTCGGGCTTATCATAATCGCCATAGCGCACGTCACAGCCCTGCGCGATGCGGTCAGCGAGTTTTTCTGGCGAACGGGTCATCAGGATCAAATCCGTTACCCGCCCCTTTGCGATTAACAGGTCGGTCGCTGCGCTTCCATATTGGCCGGATGCGCCTGCAATCAGGATTTTCGTCACGCCGCAGCCAGTTGAGCGCCGCCAACCCACCAACCATGGATTTGCGGGCGTTGCCGTTTCGGGATCGCGATTTTGGCAACTGGCCCTGCGCCGACATTGCCTGCCTCGATGATCCAAGCCGCATGGGTAAAGTCTTCAGGTCCAGTCTGGTGATCGACGAAGACCAGCAGCCAGCCCTCATGGCCTGCTTGCGTGCTTGGCACATGCACGGGTTCATTGAAGCACATTCCCGGTGGCAGGCCCAAAGCCTGCGGCGCCCCGCCGCGCATGTCTAGCCGCATCAGCATATTGAACATCGCCAGCACCGGCCCGCCCATCACCGGCGGCCCCTGCATTTCGGGATTCATCGTCAGCATCCAGCCATGATCATAGGGGCGGCCTTGCGACGTTGCCGGAATGATCGGAAAATCGCCGGGGGGGCCGATGGGGGTTTCGGTGACTTCATCGGAGCCGCCCTCAATCTGTACGGTCCAGCGTGTTAGCCCGCCTTGCACATCCCAAGGCGCGATATGGATGCCGCTTGCCTCGCGGATAAAGGAAAAGGCGTTGGTGCGCGTCAGGCATTGGTCGAAATGGATGTGGCCTTGCCCATCCTCCCACGCGTTCATCATATGGAAGCAGTGGACGCCCTTTGGCCCTTTATACCAGCGGATTTCAGACACATCGCCGTAACGCGGCATGACGCCCAGCCAGCTTTCCAGTTCCGGCTGATGATGCCAATGATCGCCGCCTGCTTTCAACCGATCCAGATCGCAGGTGGTGGGATAGACGGGAAAGAGTGCGTAATTTTCGGTGATCGCGAAATCATGCATCATCGAACAATAAGGCGCGTCGAAATGCTGTTCGCTAACCAAATTGCCGTCCTTGTCGGCGACGCAATAGGCAATTTTGGTCGAGGCGAGGCCGTCGGCTTCATAGCCGTAGAAAAACATCTCGCCGCTCACCGGATCGACACGGACATGCGCAGTCATCGTTTCGGATTTCAGCTTGCCGCCGAAATTGTAGCTGCCCAGCGTCTCCAGAGTATGCGGATCGATGCGGTAAGGACGGCCATCCTCTTTGGTCATCAACAATTGCCCCGCGTGCCATACGGGCGTGGTATTGGCGACGGTGCGGTCGACGCCTTTGGCTTCGGGTTTGTCGGTAAAGGGATTGCGGTAAATGCCGAACAAAGCCCCACCCGCTGCCTTTTCCGCCTTGTACCGCGCGGTTTGCACAAAGCGCATCGAAAAGCTGGCCTTGCCGTCTTTCAGGCGCAGTGCAGAAATCATCCCATCGCCCGACAGTGCCGCTGCGTTATCAGGCAGAAAGGGCGGATAGGCCGGATCGGGTGTGGCGCGGAAGAATGCTCCTTCGACTTCGGGCGGAATAGCGCCTTCGATCACAAGATCAGTCAGGTCATATTCTTCGCCCAATGGCGTGTTCAATCCGGTATAATAAGGCGACGGCGGAAAACCGGTCATGCTGCAATCCTCATCCTAACAATTGTTAGAATGATGGCGCGGAGTGGCGAATGATGCAAGTCTGTTTAGCGATACCAAAACGCCACCGCGCGCATTTCTATGCTGGCGCGTGGATGACAGCCCGCAGGGGCCAGCATATTGTCAAACGCCACGTGCGGCACGGCGTTGTGATGATCGCTATCGCTGGTCTTGAAAATGATGGCTTCTTCGCGTGTCATATCGGGGAACCAGTGCCAGCGGTGCGCCGGATTATGCGCGATCAGCCAGCTTTCAAAGCTCCATTCGGGCGAACCGCCGGGGGGATCGAAGACAGCATCCGACGAAAGCAAATCCGCCTCAGCCACCGAGTGTGCGTCGCACACCGCCAGCGGCACATCCTGCGGCGGGCCACTAAAGGTGCGCCAGACGTTGAAATGGGCATAACGGCGGTAGGCGTGTCCTTCGGGGCAGCTCTTCGCGGCAAAGCCTGCCGAGGTTGTACGGCTGGCATCGATATGCACGAACCGCGCGGGCATGCTATTGTCGAGGCTTCCGGCGCGGCCTGAGGATTCGCTGAAGCGCAAAATTCCGGGTGCTGTGCAAAACACCGCATCGGCACTGGTTTCGCGCAAAAGCAATTCGATTATCTCTGCCGAGTATATGGCCGCGACCTCCGACTTGTCCTCAAAATTGTTGACCGCGCTTACATGGTTGACGAGCTTGAAGCCTTCACCGTCCAACGAAGTTCCGGCCCCGCGCCCGTCAATCAACGCCATCTCTTGCCCGTCGATCACCACAGTGTCACGGCTGTGATCATTTGCAAAATAGCGCGGGCGAAAGTCCGTACGCGCGGCATAGTTGATGATCGCGCGCGTCATAAGTCAGTCAAAATCTTCGGTATCAATCGTCGGCAACATGCCGCCTGAATAGCGATGGCCTTTGACTGTGGCATGATTGATCAAAGCATCGATCTGCGCCACCACATCGGCAGACGGCTCCCAATCCCAGCGCGCGATATTCTCGTTCACATGCGCGATATTCTGGCTACCGGGGATGGTAACGATCTGGTCGCCCTTGGCCAGAACCCAGCCCATTGAAAGCTGTGCCGGGGTGACGCCTTGTTCTGCTGCAATGGCTAGATAGCCCTCGACCAGCCGCAGATTTGCACTCAGATTGGGTTCCTGAAACCTTGGCCAGCCACCCCGCAAATCGCCTTTGCCCCATTCTTGTCCTGGCTTGATTGCCCCCGTCAAAAAGCCGCGCCCCACCGGCGAGAAGGCGACAAATGTGATCCCCAATTCCTTGCATGTTTCCAGTACAACAATTTCGGGATTTCGCGTCATCGGCGAATATTCGGTCTGCAACGCAGCACAAGGGTGCGCCGCATGCGCGCGGCGGACGGTTTCGGCAGACATCTCGGAAAGGCCATAGCTGCCAATCTTGCCCTCTTTAATCAGGTCCGCCAGCGCCCCGACCGATTCCTCGATGGGGGTGTTAAAATCCCGGCGGTGCAAATAATAAAGGTCGATATGGTCGGTTTGCAGCAGCTTCAGGCTGGTCTCGCACGCGGCTTTGATCGTTTCGGGTTTGCAATCGACACGGCGTTCCTTGCCATCGATGATGATCCCGGTTTTGGACGCGAGGAAAAATTCATTGCGCCGCCCTTTTAACGCTTCGCCAATCCAGGTTTCCGATTGTCCGGCACCATAAATGCGCGCGGTATCCAGATGATCATAGCCCGCATCCAGCGCGGCATTGAGCAACTTGTGGGCATAATCCGCCTCAACCGGAGGCGCATAAGCCCAACAAATATTCATGCAGCCCAATCCCACCGGGTTGGTCAGCCGTCCGTTGATTGCGCGTTTGGAGATCGCCATGCTGTTCCTATTTGTTCAAGGTTGTTTCGGGATGTTAAGGGGCACGGGATCAACACCCATGCGGTCTGACCATGTATCGCCGCTGTGCAAGAATATCTGCGTTTCTGGATCAATCGGCAGCATTGTTTCGTTCCACGCATCATAACGCGCGACCATTTCGGCATAGCGTTCCGCATGGCGCGCTTTCAGATTGGCGCGCTCCATCGGATCATCGTTCAGGTTAAACAGGAAACTGTTGCCGCCGATTTTCAAATATTTCCAATCACCTTGCCGCATGGCTTGCTGCGATTGCCCTTTGTAGCGCCAGAACAAAGACCGTTCGGGCAAAGTGCCACCGGAAAGCGCCGCACGAATGTCCATGCCATCGGTCGGCTTCGCCGTCTGGTCCAGCAACGCCCGCCGCAGCCAGTAACGTCGGCATCCAATCCATGGTGATCACTTGCTCTGCGCTCACCGATCCCGGCTTCACTTTGCCAGGCCAGCGCACAATCGTGGGAACGCGAATGCCGCCTTCGAGCAATTCGGATTTGCGGCCAGACAGCGGATAAGTATCCGAAAACCGCTCCCCGCCATTGTCGCTGGTGAAAACGATGATCGTGTTCTGTGCCAGCCCCAATCGCTTTAGTTCTGCCAATATCTCGCCCGATTTGAAAATCCATGCGCGTCACCATTTCGGCATAGGTCTTCATCGTATCCGCCGTCATAATGCATGATCGAAAGCGGGTTCTTCTGTCCCGCAAGCCGCTCTGCCTCGGCCTGTTCGCCCGGCCCTTCCCACGGCCAATGCGGTGCGGTGAAATGCAGGCTCATCAGGAATGGCTTGCCACCCTTTGCATTCTCACCCAGTTGTTTGATCGCGCGGTCCGCCAGCAAATCAGTCAAATAGCCGGCCTGATCGACGGGGACGTCATTATCCCACAGGTCTTTCCGTCCGCCCATGCTGTGCGTGAAATAATCCACACCACCGCCGCGAATACCCCAGAAATGGTCATAGCCGCTTTTGTTCGGGCTGAATTTTGGCAGCGAACCCAAATGCCATTTACCGATCAGCGAAGTGGTATAGCCAGCATCGCGAAGGCGCGATGGCATTGTCGGTTCGCTTGGCTCCAACCCCAAAGGTCGCATCGCCAGCGGTTCTTCAAGGCCCACCGGCAATCGGTATTGATACCGCCCCGTCATCAACGCCGTGCGCGTTGCAGAACACACCGCGCTATTGGCATAGCCATGCGTAAAGCGCATGCCTTGCTGCGCCAATGCGTCCAATGCGGTTGTTTTATAGTCACGCCGCCCATAGCAACTCAGATCGGCATAGCCGAGATCATCGGCCATGATGAACAGGATATTCGGACGGCTATCGCGCGGTGCGCCGCGGAGAACGGACGGCAATAATGCAGTTCCAGCAACGGCTCCGATAACGGCACGGCGAGAGACTTTTTTCAGAGCGGTAATCCTACATAATTTTCCGCAATAGCTTTGCGGGCGGTTTCAGATGAAGCGATATAATCCAGTTCGGCCAATTGCATCTTGCGATCAAATGCGCCGTCATCAGGAAAACGGTGCATAAGCCGGGTTAGTTGCCAGCTGAACCGCGAAGCCTTCCATATGCGCGCCAAGGCCTTAGCTTCAAAGTTCGCAATGCCATCCTGATCGTTTGCCTTGAAAAAGGCGATCAGTGCGTCGGAGAGATAGGCAACATCAGACGACGCAAGGTTCAGCCCCTTGGCCCCAGTAGGCGGCACGATATGGGCGGCGTCGCCCGCCAGAAATAGGCTGCCGTGGCGCATTGTATCGAAGATGAAGGAACGCAGTGGCGCAATGCTTTTTTCAAGCGCGGGGCCAGTAGTGATCGGCTTTGGCAAACGTGCCTGCAATTCTTCCACACAGCCTGTCGTCGGACCAATCCTCGATCCTTTCGGCCAGCGGCACATCGATATAATAGCGACTGCGTGTCTTGGACCGCATCGAGGCCAGCGCAAAGCCGCGATCGTGGTTTGCGTAGATCAGCTCGTCATGGCAGGGCGGCACGTCCGCCAATATGCCGAGCCAGCCAAAGGGATAGACGCGTTCATATTCTTTGCCATACGGAATCGCCTTGCGCGCGGGGCCGTGAAATCCGTCGCAGCCAACGAGGAAACGGGCGTCGACGCGGTGTTCGACTCCGTCCTTTTGATAGGTCAAATAGGGCGCATCGCTTGTCACATCGTAGAGCGCCACATCGGCGGCTTCATAAATCACCTGAAGCCCGCGCGACGGCGCGGCATCCATCAGGTCGCGGGTGATTTCGGTTTGGCCGTAAACCGTCACATGCTTGCCAGTGAGGGCAAAGGTATCAATACGGATCAGTTCATCGCCCGAGGCGAGGCAAAAGCCTTCCTCTAACAGACCTTCACTGTTCAGCCGCGCATCGATCCCCAGCCGGTGGAGCAGATCGGTGGTAGTCCGCTCCAGCACACCTGCGCGGATTCGGCCCAGCACATAGTCTGCACTCGCCCGCTCGACGACGACACATTCGACACCCTCGGCGCGCAGAAGGTGGCCGAGCAATAGTCCGGCAGGGCCAGCGCCGATGATCGCAACCTGGGTTTTCATTTAAAATCCTCCCCGGAACGGGGAGGTGGCAGTCCGAAGGACTGACGGAGGGGTCGGGTGCAGCCAAGCTCCAACCTGAAAGACCGCGCACGCTTTCACCCGCCCCCTCCACCACTTCGTGGTCCCCCTCCCCGTTCCGGGGAGGATTTTCATGTGAACTGCCCTTCCAGATCGTGCAGCACCTTATAGCAAGGCAGCACCTGTTGGACCGACGAATTCGGCTCGCGACCTTCGCGGATCGCGGCGATAAATTCGCGGTCTTGCAGTTCGATACCGTTCATCGAAACGTCGACTTTAGAGACATCAATCTGCTCTTCCTTACCGGTGAACAGATCATCATAGCGTGCGAGATAAGTGCCGGTATCGCCGATATAGCGGAAATAGGTGCCGAGCGGCCCATCGTTGTTGAACGCTCAACGAAAGCGTGCAAATCGCGCCCGACGCCGCCTTCAACTGGATCGACATATCCATGGCAATGCCCAGTTCGGGATGATGCGGGCCTTCGATCGCATTGGCCTTCACAATGGGCCCCGCCTGATAGGCAAACAGGTCAACGGTATGCGCGGCATGATGCCACAACAGATGATCGGTCCAGCTCCGCGCCTCGCCCTTGGCATTCATATTTTTGCGGCGAAAGAAATAGGTTTGCACATCCATCTGCTGGACATTGAATTCGCCCGCGACGATTTTATTGTGCACATATTGGTGGCTCGGATTGAACCGCCGCGTGTGGCCCACCATACAGACAAGGCCGGTTTCTTTCTGTTTGGCAAGCACCGCTTCAGCGTCAGCCCAGCTATCGCACAGCGGGATTTCCACCTGAACATGCTTGCCCGCATTCATGCAGGCGATGGCTTGCTCGGCATGCATTTGCGTGGGCGTGCACAGGATCACCGCATCGACATCGTCGCGGGATAGCGCGTCTTCCAATTCGGTCGAGCTATGCTTCGCGCCATATTTCGCAGCAACAGCAGCGGCTTGATCCGCACGACGACTTATCACGGAGGTTATCTCCACGCCGTCAATCAGTTTTAATCCGTCGAGGTGCTTTTCACCGAAAGCACCTGCGCCTGCGAGGGCAATTCTCATGATATCATTCCCTAATCTTCAGCTTTTTGAAATATTTCCAAGTGTGCTCCGCCGCCGCTGACGAAGAGTTTCTTGCCTCTGCATATTTGCCGCTGATTGCTTCGAGTGGCCAAACCTCTGATCGTGCCATCCGCATGCTTCCCGGCATGATCATCACCAGTCTGAATTTGAAATTGCGCAACCTTTGGGCTAGGTTGTGAAATTAAACTCGTGGAGTGATATTTCCCATCAATCACTGCAGCCTTCCAATCCGGAGACTTCATAAAATCGGATTGGAAAGACTTCGCGCGCGCTAGTTCAAGATGTGCAACGCATCGCTCAAATGTCTTGAATTTCTTGACGAGTGCTTCGGGAGTTTGATTGATCGTGGTTGCAAGCGCAGCTAAATTGTTGACGAAAATGACGTACAATATAGATGCGACACAGAAAGTAGAACTCCTTTTCATTCTTCAGGCTCCAACACGATATGGCCGATGGCCGTGTTGCTGCATGGGATGTGATAATGGCGGTGGAGGCGCTTTACCTTTTTGCCAAGCGCGCCGCGCATGATTAGCCACATCACCATCTCAATGCCTTCGCTGCCGGTTTCGCGCAGATATTCGATATGCGGAATGTTCCGCACTTCGTCATTATCCGCCTCGAGCAGGTCCATGAACTTATTGTCCCATTCTCGGTTGAGCAGACCGGCGCGTGGCCCTTGCAACTGGTGACTCATTCCGCCCGTGCCCCAGATTTGCACATTCAGATCTTCGGGGAAACTTTCGACAGCGCGGGCAATTGCCTCGCCCAGCGCCCAGCAGCGGTTGCCAGACGGCACCGGATAAGTGACGACATTGACCGCGAGCGGAATGATCTTGGCCGGCCATTTTTCCGGTTGACCAAACATCATCGATAGCGGCACCGTCAGGCCGTGATCGACATCCATCTCGTTGATGATTGTCATGTCGAAATCATCGAGAATCAGGCTTTGGGCGATGTGCCACGCGAGATCGGCATGCCCCTCCACATCGGGCACCTGACGCGGGCCCCAGCCTTCGTCGGCGGGCTTATAGTGCTCGCCGCACCCTATCGCAAAGGTTGGAATGATGCTGGCATCAAAGGCACTGGCATGATCGTTGAAAACCAAAATCACCACATCGGGCGTTTCCGCTTTTTCCCACTCGCGCGTCCATTCATAGCCCGCAAAAATCGGTCCAAAATAATCATCCTGCCATTTGCCTTGATCAACGGCAACGCCCAGCAAGGGCACATGGCTGGAACCGACACCGGCTGTGATACGTGCCATGTTAATAGCCTCCTTTAATGGATCGATTGCCCGCTGCCGGACGCCCGCCGTCGAGCATCATCTGGCGATATTCGGGAAAGGTCATATCGGTCATGGTCGATACGGCTTCGGCAAAGGGCAGGCCATCGCTCGAAAATATCTTTGAGAAAAAATACACATTGCCGCCAAGATCGAGCAGCGCATTATAATCGCGCGCCATAACCGCCGCCTTTGCCGCATCAGACAATTTCCATTCGTCGAGATAGGCTTTTTCATCGGCCTTGAAACGTTCGCGGTTTTCAGGCTTCATCAGGCTCATCGAGAATTGGTTGATATGATAGCCTTTGCGCGCCCGCGCCGCTGTAAACACGCGGGTGCCCGGAATGTCTTCCAGCTCGGCCAGATATTCGTGAATGTTTTGGTTCATAGTCCGCGTGCCCTCAATTGCGCATCAAGCCTAGGAAAAACCCGTCGCGCATTGCCTTCAAAAATTGCCGTGCGTTCAGCCTCGGTAATGTCGAGAGCATCGACATAACGTTTGGTGTCATCAAAATAATGGCCGGTTTGTGGATCAATACCGCGGACGGCTCCGACCATTTCGCTGCCGAACAATATATTTTTATTTTCAATCACATCGGCCAGCAAGTTAATGCCGGGCTGGTGGTAAACACAGGTGTCGAAATAGACGTTATTCATCACATGGGTCGAAAGATCAGGCTGTTTGAGCATATCGGCGAGTCCGCGATACCGCCCCCAATGATAAGGCACCGCACCGCCGCCGTGCGGAATGATGAAACGCAGGGTCGGGAAGTCCCTGAACAAATCGCCCTCGATCAACTGCATGAAGGCGATTGTGTCCGCAGCTATATAATAGGCACCTGTCGCGTGCATGGCCGGGTTGCAGCTGCCCGACACATGGATCATGGCAGGCACATCTAATTCGACCATTTTTTCGAAAAAGGGATACCAGTATTGATCCGTCAACGGCGGGTGGCTGAATTTTCCGCCTGCTGGATCAGGGTTCAAATTACACCCGATAAAGCCCATATCAATACAGCGTTGCAGTTCCGCAATGCTCGACGTCATATCGGCTTCGGGCGATTGCGGCAGCATGCAGACGCCGGCGAAGATTTCGGGGTATAGGCCAACCACACGCGCTATCAGATCATTGCAAACCTGCGCCCATTTTACCGCAACGGTCTGATCGCCGACATGCGGAGCCATGGCCGAAGCGCGCGGCGAAAAAATGGTCATGTCTGCGCCGCGTTCTTTCAACAAACGCAGTTGATTGGCTTCAATGGTTTCGCGAATGTCATCGTCGGATATTTCGGGATAAGGCGGCGGCGCTTCCCCTGCCTTAAAAGCAGCCTTTTGCTTTTCGCGCCATTCGTCGTGCGCCTTGGGCAGCACTGTGTAATGGCCGTGACAATCGATGATCATGGCATAGTCTCCAATATGGCCTGCAGCTTGGCTTTTAATCCTGTGGGGATAGGGGAAATAGCCAGTTCTCCCAAAGCCTGCTGCCATTCGACCGTGCCGTCGGTAAGGCTGGGCGATATACCCAATGACAATAATGTTTGCGACGATTTATACATTTCAGCGGATCGGCGTAACCCGTGAACCAGCATGCGGTCGATGCGGTAATCGGCTTGTTCTGACCAATCATTGCCAAAGCTAGCCAATACCTCGTCAGTAACGCCCGCTTTTTCACAAGCCAGCAAACATTCAGCGGTCAACGCTTCAACGCCTTTGTACATTACCGACCGTAGCATCTTGATCGTCGACGCGCGACCAACGGCATTGCCAACAATCCGCAAATTGGTGAAGCCGAGCGCGGAAAGCGCCTCTTGCGCTGCGTCAGCATGCGGACCCGCCAAAAGTAAAGGGACCGCCAGTCTTTGGGGATTGACGGGTGCCATGACGGCAACGTCAACATAGCGACCACCTGCCGCTTCAACCCATTTTGCCGCTGCAATTTTGGTTTCGGGCGCGACCGAGTTCATATCAAAATACAAGCACCCGCGCGAAAAATGCTGCGCAGCATTTTGTGCAACATTTAATGCCTGATCGGCGGTCACAACACTAATCAGCTGCGACGTGTTTTCGCAAACGATAGCCAAGGAAGGGCAATTTTGGACACCAGCTTCTTCGATTGAGGCGTGCTTGTCGGCAGTGTCAAATGCAAATGCCGAACTTTCCCAACCGGCAGCGCGGGCGAAAGTCGATCCCGCTTCTCCAAACCCGATGATGCCGACGCGATGTTCCATGCAGCCTGACTAGACGTAAGCAGCCTGTCTCGACCAATCGAAAGCCCAAGAAAGCTATAACGCTTCGCTAATTCTACTGAGTATAGCGGCTGCCAGTAACTAAGAAGTGCTGGCGACAAAATTCAAATCATTGGGGAATTTCAATTTGTCTTAATACCCCCATAAACGCGGCTTGTCGCGCCGTTGGTCGCCAGCCGCTGCGGACTGTGGTACCGATGGTACGCCGCAATTCACCTGGCGCTTCGCATATTACCCGAAGCCATCCTGCTTCCAGTTCGACAGCAATCTGATCGCGCGAAAGTAGCGTCAGGAAATCGCTGTCGATCAATATTTGCCTGATCATCATTACCGATCCGCACTCGATGGGCACAGGCGGTATTTCCATCCCCTGCCCGCTGAACATGCTTTCCCATTGCGCGCGCAGCGGCGCGCCTGTTGCCGCCACGGTCCATGGATATTGGGCGAGTGTTTTGATGTCGATTGGATTGCCCTTCAACGGGTGTCCGGCACGCCCGATAACCACTGGCCGATCATCGAACAACGGCAATTGCTCTAGCTCGGGATCGGCATTCGGTGCACGCAATGCCCCAACCATCAAATCAATGTCACCGTCGCGCAACAGTTCGACCAGTTCCTGCCACGAACCTTCAATAACATTGATTCGCACATCTGGATATTGGCGGTGAAAAGCGCTGATTGCAGCAGGCAAAACGCGAGCACGAGACAGCGGCATTGCGCCAACGGTGATTTTCCCGATCTCACGCCCCTTTAATCCCTCTATTTCGGTTAAGCCTGCTACCAATTCCGCGCGGGCCAAACGAAAGGACCGCAACGTGCGCTTTCCGCCTTCGGTAAAGGCCAAGCCCTTGCCACGACGTTCCACCAAGTCGCGCCGCAAAGCGACCGACAAGTCGGAAACGGCGCGGTGCAGCGAAGGCTGGGCAAGGCCGGTTAGAACGCTGGCAGAGGCATAACTTCCCGCTTCGCCAAGGGCGAGCAGTGCCCGCAATTGAGACATGGTAACGCGCGTTGAACCGAGATGATCGAGTGCAGACACGATCCGCGGGGCCAATAATATGGTCGCTTCGGTGGCGACCATACCGTCGTGCCGCCGTTCAAACAAAGGCAAACCCATTTGTGATTCAAGACGCGCCAATGCCTGGGTAATGGCCGGCTGGGTAAGGCTGACGGTATGGGCCGCCGCATTTATGCTGCCAAGTCGGTGGATTTCCGCTGCCGAGCGCAGATGGCGCAAATTGAGTTCCCAAAGGTTCATCGCCATAGACTTAGCACAAACTTATGTCATGGCCAGCGTTTCGACTGGCCAATTACGTTGTCCGCTGTCAGTGTCTGGGCGAAAGCAGGAGAGACTATATGAGCGGAATTGTCGTCCAGAATATTGAACGTGCTGATCCAGCGGTGATCGCCGATCTCGAAAGCTGCGGCGTTTCCACCGTCCACGAAGCGCAAGGACGCACCGGCTTAATGGCCAGTGTCATGCGACCCATTTATTCGGGCGCACGTATCGCAGGGTCTGCCGTGACAATCTCGGCCCCTCCAGGCGATAATTGGATGGTGCATGTCGCCATCGAACAACTGAAAGCTGGCGACATATTGGTGATCGCACCAACATCACCGTGCGAGGACGGTTATTTCGGCGACCTGCTGGCAACTTCGGCGCAGGCGCGCGGCTGCAAAGGGTTGATTATCAACGCGGGCATTCGCGACGTGCGCGATTTGACCGAAATGAACTTTCCCGTTTGGGCCAAGGCTGTGTTTGCGCAGGGAACCATCAAGGCGTCGCTTGGCTCCGTCAACGTCCCTGTGGTATGTGCTGCGGCATCGGTTCAGGCGGGGGACGTTATTATCGCTGATGATGACGGGGTTGTCGTGGTCCCCCGCGAAAAAGCAGCTGAGGTAGCGAAAGCCGCCAAAGCACGCGAAGCCAATGAAGCCGATAAGCGCGCTCGACTGGCGTCTGGCGAACTGGGCCTCGATATGTACAAGATGCGCGAGAAGCTGGCGGAGATGGGGCTGAAATACATATGAAATCTGCCCCTTGCATGTGGATGCGTGGCGGAACGTCAAAGGGCGGTTATTTCCTGAAACAGGATTTGCCCAGTGATATTGCCGAGCGCGACGCGTTTTTGCTGGTGATGATGGGTTCGCCCGATGCCAACCAGATTGATGGCATGGGCGGCGCTGATCCGTTGACCAGCAAAATTGCGGTTGTGAGCAAATCGGATCGTGATGGTGTGGATATTGACTATCTTTTCCTGCAGGTTTTCGTCGATCAAGCGATTGTGACCGACGCGCAAAATTGCGGGAATATCTTGGCAGGTGTCGGCCCGTTCGCGATCGAGCGCGGACTTGTTAGCGCAACGGCTGATGAAACCACTGTCACTATCTTCATGGAAAATACCGGGCAAGTTGCAGTCGCAACGGTGCAGACACCCGGTGGCGATGTAACCTATTCGGGCATAGCAAAAATCGACGGGGTTCCGGGCAGCCATGCTCCCGTCCCACTGGAATTTCGGGACACCGCAGGATCGAGTTGCGGGGCATTGTTACCCAGCGGCAACGCGGTTGATGTGGTCAATGGCGTGCCTGTAACCTTAATCGACAATGGCATGCCCTGCGTTGTGATGAAGGCCGTCGATGTTGGCATCACCGGCTATGAAGATCGCGACTGGTTGGACGCGAACGAAACGCTCAAGGCGAAAATCGAGGCGATCAGGCTGGCCGTGGGTGAACGCATGAACCTGGGCGATGTGAGAGAGAAAAGCGTACCCAAAATGATGCTTGTGGCACCGCCCAAAAATGGCGGCGCAATCTCCGTCCGCAGCTTCATTCCGCACCGCGCCCATGCCACGATCGGCGTGCTGGGCGCGGTAAGCGTGGCTACCGCCTGCCTGATCCCCGGATCACCCGCTGCCGAAGTTGCCGACATTCCCGATGGCGCGCGCAAGACTTTATCGGTTGAGCACCCTACGGGAGAAATGAGCTGTGTTTTGGATATTGACGAAAATGGCGCGGTTAAATCGGCGGCACTTTTGCGCACCGCGCGCAAGTTGATGGATGGATTGGTCTTCGGATGAGCGACTTGACAACGAACCGTATTACAAGCTGGCATGCGGCTCCTTCAAAGCCCCACTTTACACCGCCCCCCGGCGCGGTCGACGCGCATTGCCATGTATTCGGCCCCATGGCGCAATTTCCGTTTAGCGCGAAGGCCAAATATCTGCCCGAAGATGCAGGGCCGGATACGCTTTTTGCCCTGCGTGATCATCTGGGTTTTGCCCGTAATGTTATCGTGCAAGCAAGCTGCCATGGCACTGACAACGCAGCCACATTGCACGCCATCGCGCAATCGGGCGGCAAAGCGCGCGGGGTAGCGGTGGTGGATCCCGCGATCAGCAAAGGCGATTTGGAAGCCCTGCATCATGGCGGAATTCGCGGCGTGCGCTTCAACTTCCTGAAGCGGTTGGTCGATGATGCGCCCAAGGACAAATTTTTGGAAGTTGCGTCGCGACTGCCCAAAGGCTGGCATGTCGTTATCTATTTCGAAGCTGACATACTCGACGAAATGCGCGAATTCATTGCCGCAATCCCGGTACCTGTCGTCATAGATCATATGGGCCGCCCCGACGTGGCTCAGGGCCCCGATGGCGCGGATATGAGAGCATTTCGCGACTTACTCGACAGCCGCGACGACATCTGGTTCAAAGTGACGTGCCCGGATCGTTTGGATGCAAGCGGCGATCCATGGGACGCGTTCGCAAAATCTGTCCGCCCTTTAGTCGAGGATTATCCCGATCGCATAATTTGGGGCACTGATTGGCCTCATCCCAATATGGAAAACAATATCCCCGATGACGGTCATCTGGTCGATATGATTCCCCGCATTGCGGCAACAGACGAGCTACAAATCAAATTGCTCGTCACCAATCCGATGCGGCTATATTGGCCCGAGGAACTCTAACACACTTCCAGAACGGCATCGGGTCGCGCCAGCATGACCAGGCGTAATCCCGCTTGCTTCGCGCGCTCTACCGCTAGGCTAGTAGCAGTAGAAATCGTGACCAGCATATGGCATCCAGCCAACACGGTTTTCTCAACCAATTCATACGAACAGCGCGATGACAGCAGGATGAAACCGCTGTTGACGGCCATGTCTGCGCGCGCCAATGCTCCAATCAGTTTGTCGAGTGCGCAATGCCGCCCAACATCTTCGCGCGCCATCATGATCGCGCCCGACGGATCACAAAATGCCGCAACATGCGCACCGCCAGTTGCCGCATTCAAAGGTTGATGCGCGGAGAGTTCCGCTAACGCGGCAAATATTGCCGGCGGCTCGACAACCAATTTTCCCTCGATCAACGGCAATGGTCGCGCGACCTGTTCAAGATTTTCTAGGCCGCAAATTCCGCAACTGCTTTCCGAAACCCGAACACGAACCCGCTCAATCATCGGCTCGACGCAGTGTTGAGCGATGCGGATTTTCAGTAGCCAACCCATGGATGTCTGATGAGAATCAACAGCGACAATCTCACTGGCGTCGCTCACAATCCGTTCCGCAAGGGTGAAGCCCAGAGCGAAGTCTTCAAAATCCTTTGGCGTCGCCATCATCACGGCAAAGCCTATACCATTATATTCAATCGCAATTGGGGCCTCAATTGGCAACGGGCGCTTGGCATCTTGCTGCTCGTCAGGCGTTATCCGGCGAACCGCGGTCGAAATCGATCCAGTCATACGGCAACAAGCGAAGCGATGGCAGCCGCTGCACCTGTCGACAATCCTTTAACCTGCGCATCGCATATCATCGCTTTCATGCGCGGATCCCAATACAGGCGGATATGCTCTGCTGTTGCGGCAGCGGGATCGGGCTCATGCGCCAAATTGGCCGCAATTTGATTTGCCATCATCACCAATTTATCGAGACTGTTCATTCCGCCGCCTCGGCGTTGGCGATCCGGCGAGACCGTTCTGCCTGCGCACGATAATCCTCTTGCCAATCGGTGGGGCCGTTCGATGCGCTGATCTGTACCGCTGTCACTTTATATTCCGGGCAATTGGTCGCCCAGTCACTAAAATCTGTAGTTACCACATTGGCTTGCGTGTCAGGGTGATGGAAGGTGGTGTAGACTACGCCCGGGGCGACCCTATCTGTCACCTGCGCTCGCAATGTGGTGGCCCCTGCCCGCGACGCCAATTTGATCCAATCGCCATTTTTCAAACCGCGATCCTCGGCATCGACCGGGTGAATTTCCAGCATATCTTCGGGATGCCAAGCAACATTGTCGGTACGCCTGGTTTGTGCGCCAACATTATAATGCGAAAGTATCCGCCCTGTGGTGAGCAAAAGGGGAAAGCGCGGTCCAGTTTTCTCGTCAGTGGGCACATAGTCGGTGACGACAAATTTGCCTTTGCCGCGCACGAACCCATCGACATGCATGATCGGGGAGCCGTTGGGAGCGGAAGCATTCACCGGCCATTGTAACGAACCTTCGGCATCCAGCCTGTCAAAATTGACGCCCGCAAAGCTTGGGGTCAGCCGCGCGATTTCGTCCATGATTTGCGACGGATGGCTATAGTTCCAATCGAGCCCCATCGCATTGGCAAGACCTTGCGTTACTTCCCAATCGGCCAAGCCATTCAACGGCGTCATCACCTTGCGCACCATTTGAATCCGACGTTCGGCATTGGTGAAGGTGCCATCTTTTTCGAGAAATGTGGAACCCGGCAGAAAAATATGCGCATAGTTAGCGGTTTCGTTCAAAAACAGGTCGTGGACAATCACGCATTCCATCGCCGCCAACCCAGCGGTAACATGCACTGTGTTGGGATCGGATTGCAGAATATCCTCGCCCTGCACATACAATGCCTTGAACACACCATCGGTGGCGGCATCCAGCATATTGGGGATGCGCAGGCCGGGTTCAGGATCGAGAGCAACGCCCCAATCCGCCTCGAATAATGCGCGTGCGGTGCCGTCGGAAATATGCCGGTATCCCGATAGCTCGTGCGGGAAACTGCCCATGTCGCAGGCACCCTGAACGTTATTCTGCCCGCGCAGAGGGTTTACGCCAACACCGCGCCGTCCGATATTGCCAGTGGCCATTGCAAGATTGGCAATCGCCATAACAGTCGACGAGCCTTGGCTATGTTCGGTTACGCCAAGCCCATAATAGATCGCACCATTTTTCTCGGTTGCGAAGGTTCGGGCAGCTGCGCGCAATGTTTCGGCGGGGACTTGCGTCACCGTTTGCAAATTTTCAGGAGAGTTTCGAGCTTGCGCGACAAAATCAGCCCAATGGCGATATTCGTCCCAATCGCACCGTTCGCGAATAAAGGCTTCATCGGCTAAGCCTTCGGTCACGATTACATGCGCCATGGCTGTCAACACCGCTACGTTGGTGCCGGGCCGCAGCGGCAAGTGATGATCAGCCTCGATATGCGGGCTGCGCACCAGATCGGTTTTGCGCGGATCGATAACAATCAGCTTGGCAGGCGGGCGGCCATCCTGACCGCGTAACCGCCGCTTCATGCGGCTGGCGAACACCGGATGGGCGTCGGTCGGATTGGCACCGATAACCAGGATGACGTCAGAATCCTCAACTGAATCAAAATCCTGCGTGCCTGCACTGGTACCAAAGGTCGTTTTCAACCCATAGCCCGTAGGTGAATGGCACACACGAGCACAGGTATCGACGTTGTTGTTGCCAAAGCCCGCGCGGACCAGTTTTTGCACCAGAAATGTTTCTTCGTTGGTACAACGGCTTGAAGTAATTCCACCAAGAGCGAGCCGACCATATTGCGCGCTGATCCGTTTCAGTTCAGACGCAGCATAGGCAAAGGCCTGATCCCATTCGACCTCTTGCCACGGATCATCCACATGCTTGCGGATCATCGGTTTCAGGATGCGTTCTTGATGTTGGGCATAGCCCCACGCAAAACGGCCTTTGACGCAGCTATGGCCGTGGTTGGCCTTGCCATCTTTCCACGGCACCATCCGTACCAATTGCTCACCGCGCATTTCGGCGCGGAATGTGCAGCCGACACCGCAATAGGCGCACGTCGTAATCACAGACCGTTCGGGTGTACCGACCTCTACGACTTTCTTTTCGATCAGTGTCGCCGTCGGGCAAGCCTGCACGCAAGCACCGCAGGAAACGCATTCGCTCCCCAGAAAATCATCGGACGCCAAACCGGCCGAAATCTTTGAATCCCAACCCCGCCCTTCCATCGTTAGGGCCAATGTGCCCTGCACCTCATCACAGGCGCGGATGCAGCGCGAGCAGGCAATGCATTTCGATGGGTCGAAATCGAAATAGGGATTGGAATGATCTTTCACCTGCCCCAAATGCGTCGCTTCGACAGGATAGCGAACTTCGCGAAGGCCAACGGCCCCTGCCTGATCCTGCAATTCGCAATCGCCATTTGCGGCGCAAGTCAGGCAATCCAGCGGATGGTCCGAGATGTACAATTCCATCACGCCTTTGCGCAATTTCTGCAGCATCGGCGTTTGCGTGTGCACGACCATTCCCGGTTCGACCGGTGTGGTGCAACTTGCAGGCGTCCCTTTCCGACCCTCAATCTCGACCAGACACAATCGGCAAGACCCAAAGCTTTTGACATTGTCGGTCGCACATAATTTGGGAATTGCGGTATCATTCAGCGCCGCTGCGCGCATGATGCTGCTGCCCACTGGCACCGTCACCGTCCGACCATCGATTACCAAAGAGACCGGCTCTGTCGATCGGCTTTCGGGGGTGCCGAAATCATTTTGCGGCTGATACGTCATGGTTTTGATCCTAGCACATTTTCTGCTTCTCCGAAATCTTCGGGAAAATGCGTGATCGCGCTCATCACCGGATAGGGCGTAAATCCGCCCAATGCGCATAGCGAACCATATTTCATCGTTTCCGACAGATCAGCGATCAGGGTCAGATGATCCTCAACATTGTCGCCCGCGATTATACGGTCCATAACTTCCACTCCGCGCGTCGAGCCCAAGCGGCAAGGCGTACATTTGCCGCAGCTTTCGGCGGCGCAGAATTCAAAGGCAAAACGTGCCATTCGCGCCATATCGGCGCTATCATCAAACACCGTAATCCCCGCATGACCGATTAGCGCGTTTGCCGCCGTAAAGGCTTCATAATCGAAAGGCAGGTCAAACTGCGAAGGCGGAATATAGGCGCCCAAAGGCCCGCCCACCTGCACCGCCTTTACCGGACGTCCGCTGGCGGTACCGCCGCCAACATCGTTGACCAGTTCGCCCAGAGTCATCCCAAACGCTATTTCAAACAGACCGCCATATTTCACGTTGCCCGCCAGTTGCACTGGCATTGTCCCCTTTGACCGGCCCATGCCATAGGCTGCATAAGCGTTCGCACCATTTGCTAAAATCCAGGGCACCGCCGCTAGCGTCAGCACATTGTTGACGACGGTCGGCTTGCCAAAAAGCCCCTCCAGTGCAGGTAATGGCGGCTTGGCCCGCACTTCGCCGCGCTTGCCCTCAATCGAATTCAGCAGCGATGTTTCCTCACCGCAAACATAGGCACCTGCACCGACACGCACTTCCAGTGCGAAAGGTGCAATAATTGAAGCACATGCCTTGATCGCCGCTTCCATCTTTGCAATTGCATGTGGATATTCGCTGCGAATATAAATAAATCCTTCGGCGGCCCCCACCGCCAACGCGGCAATTGCCATGCCCTCAATCAGCATGAAAGGATCGCCCTCCATCACCATCCGGTCAGCAAAGGTGGCGCTATCGCCTTCATCGGCGTTGCAGACGATGTATTTGCGGTCTGCGACAGCAGCAGCGACAGTCTGCCATTTGATACCGGCTGGAAAGCCTGCCCCGCCGCGCCCTCGCAGTCCCGAGGCAATAACCTCGGCGATTACCGCAGGCGCTCCGATTTGGCGTGCGAGCCTCAATCCCGTCCAGCCGCCATTCGCTGCATAGCCTGTAAGATCAAGTGGCACCGTTTTGCCGGCGCGCACGAATGTTAGCCGCTGTTGCCGTGCGATAAACGGATGCACCTCGATAGCGCCGATGCTTTTACGACTGTTTCCGGTCAGGATCGCCGCAACATCGGCTGAGCCAACATTACCGAAACCCTGTCCATCGATTTCAACCAACGGTTCCAGCCAATGCATGCCCCAACTCGAAACACGCTCAACATCGCATCCCGCTGCACGAATCGCCAACGCCACAGCTTCGGCACCACAAGCCAGCGCGAGCGAATCATCGGACACCCTCACTTTCATAAAGATGCGACCAAAGCTTGCGCGCTGTCAGCGTCTAACCGCGCATAAACACTGCCGTTTGCCATGGCCGCTGGCCCGACGCTGCAAAGGCCAAGGCAATAAACCGTTTCAACTTTAACCCTTGCCCCCGCCGCTTTTTCGATTCCGGACAGCAACGCATCAACGCCACGCGCCTGACAAGCCTCTGCACGGCAGAGTTTTAGCACCGGGCGGTCATCGGGCTTTGTCCTGAAGTCGTGATAGAAACTGACGACACCATAAACCTCCGCCCGTGTCAGGTTCAGCGCGTGCGCAATGGTGCGCATGGCATCCTCGCTGACATGGCCGAAATGCGCCTGAACGTCGTGCAAAATGGGAAGCAAAGGGCCTTCCCGCGCGACGTGCAGGGCTATGATGTCGTCAAGCGTCAAGGCTCAACCCGCAGGTGGCGGAGCATAGGCACAAATCTTGTTGCCTACTGGATCACGCAAATAAGCGCCATAAGGCGAACCTGGAGCCGCAACGCGGATCCCCGGCGCACCTTCATCCGATCCGCCATTCGCTAAGCCAGCGGCGTAAAAAGCATCAACAGCGGCTTGGTCAGGTGCCTGGAATCCGATGGTACCACCATTGCTGTACGTGGCGACATTGCCGTCTGCGGGTTTCATCACCAGCAACTTCCCGCTCTGCGACGCATAGACACAGGTGCGTTCGTTCACTTGACCGATGCTTTGCACACCCAATGGCGACAATGCAGCGTCGTAAAATGCCTTTGACTGGCTCAAATCTTCGGCAGCGATACAGATATGGGTGTACATCGTGGTTCTCCTCAAACAAAATCTTGTTTACTCGTCGCGACCACCGTTAGCGTCGGCTACCGAAACGTGCAATCGGGATATTGTATGCTTTACTTACAATTATCACAGCCTTATCGACTTGCTGATAAAGTAGGCCAGTGCGAAACACTGCGCCCGTTTCGTTAGAGGATGCTTCTGCAACATTTGATGCCCCAATCCGCCATTCTTGCTCAACATTTGGTCATTGCCGCTGGTGCCATCGGTGTGCGAGCGCTGGGTGGTAGCTTTGCCGACGAAACAAACGAAACCATCACCCAAATTCTGGATTCGGCGCAGCGATATGCCCGCGACCATTTGGTCGCGCTTAATCGCGCCGGTGACACCAATGGGTGCACACTTATCGACGGCCGGGTCCAAACGCCGGAAGGTCATCGCGCAGCGTGGAATGCTTTTGTGGAAGGCGGCTGGCTGTTGCTCGATGCGCCCACCGATTTGGGCGGTGCGGGATTGTCGAATGCTTTGGCCATTGCGGTGCAGGAACTTTTTGATGCGGCCTGCCCTGCCTTTGGCATGATGCCAGTACCGCAGCGATCCAGCGCGCGCTTGCTGCACGCCTATGGCGATGAAGCGACAAAGGCCGAATGGCTGCCGCAGTTGATGTCAGGTGCTTGGGGGGCCACGATTTGCATCTCCGAACCCGACGCTGGATCAGACGTCCGCCGCATCCGAACGCGCGCGGTGCCGATGGATAACGGCCGCTGGAGCATAACCGGAGAGAAATGCTGGATTTCCTTTGGCGATCAGGATTTGACCGATCGCATTGGTCATTTCATGCTCGCCCAAAGTGATGCCGGGATAAGCCTGTTTCTGGTGCCCAATTGGCTAGAATGCCCTGCACAACGCAATGCCATAACCATTAGGCGGATCGAGGAAAAGATGGGCCTGCACCTGTCGCCGACCTGTGCACTGGGATTTGAAGGTGCGGAAGCGACGCTGATTGGTGAAGAAGGTCGCGGACTTCAACAACTGTTCGTTATGATTACCAACATGCGTCTGGCCACGGGCGTTCAAGGCGCGGGAATCGCTGCCAGTGCCTACCAAACTGCGCGGCGCTACGCAGATGAACGCCGCCAGGGTGGCCATGGGCCAACCCCGGTTGCAATCGCCGAACACGCCGACATTCAGTCCCTGTTGTTAGGGATGGCAGCGCGCTTAGAAACACTGCGCGGTTTGAATTTTGCCGTCGCAAACCATGCCGACATTGCACGATCTTCGCCAGACGCCGTTGCGCGAAAACGAGCCGCTGATTTGAACGGCTGGTTGCTGCCCATCGTTAAGACTCTGGGTGGCGAAGTGGCATTCGATAATGCCAGCGATGCCATTCAGATTTTGGGCGGTGCCGGATACACGCGCGAGTGGCCGGTCGAGCAAGCCTTGCGCGATGCCCGGGTGTTGACTATTTTCGAAGGCACCACAGGCATGCAGGCACAAGATTTACTGCTGCGTCGATTGTTGAAAGGCGGTGAGAGTTTTCAGGCTTTCATCAAGGTCGCCAGCATCGATGCAGACCATTGCCCGCCACTGCGTGCGTGCCTCAACATATTGAGCGCCACGGCCCAACGGTTGGCCGATCCTGCATTACAACGTCGCGATCTGGAAACTGCCGCAACGCCATTTCTGCATTTGGCAATCCTGTCCGCTCAAGGATGGGCTGCTGCAAGGTTGGCGCGACAAGAAGGCGAATCCGCCGAAGCAAAGCACCTGATCGCAGCCGCCGATTATTTTCTGTCCGACCTTGCATCTCGCACCGAGGCTGCCGCACAGGCGGTATTGCCGGATGCAACTCGCCTTTCCCGTTTTGGAGACCTGTTATGATTTTGCTCGACGCCACTGCAAGCTATGCAAAAGCCATGCCCAATCATCTGGCTCTTGGCGACCTGGCCAGCGGACGGAGCTGGAATTATGGCGCGCTGCACGTCGCGGTCAACCGTTTAGCGGCGTGGTTGGTGGACGAACTGGGGATGGCGAGCGACGCGCGTGTTGCCACATTATCGAAAAACAATGCCGAAATGGTTATTTTGCAATTGGCCTGCATCCGCGCGGGCACAGTCTTCATGCCGTTGAACTGGCGGTTAGCCGTTAAAGAGATCGAGGCATTGGTGGCGGATGCAGCACCCATGCTTTTATTTTGTCAGCAAGGACTAACCCCTCCTGATAACAGTCCGCGTATCGTCGACATCACCGAAATGCTCAAATTGGGAAGCCCAGACGGCCTGCCCCATCCCGATGCGCGCCGCCCGTTCGACGCCGTATCGACGCTGCTTTACACATCCGGTACCAGCGGGCGGCCAAAGGGCGTCATGCTATCTGAACAGAATAACTTCTGGGGATGCACCAATTTGATCCATGGCAATGCGGTCAATCCGGCCAGTACATTCTTGTGTGACATGCCGTTGTTCCACACTGCCGGATTGATGGCAGCGACACGTACCCCGTTACTTGCCGGTGGCGCCGTGCTGGTGTCAGAAGGCTTTGACCCCGAATGGACATTAAAACGGATGATGGACCCTGCACTGAACATTACCCATTATTTCAGTGTACCACAAATGGCGGCGACTTTATGGAACCGCCCTGAATTCGACGCCGAAAAGCTGCATAAGATTGTTGCATGGGCCATTGGTGGCGCGCCCAATCCAAAGGCTCAGTCCGAACGCTTCATTGGTGCGGGCGTAAGGATTTCCGAGGGGTTCGGCATGTCTGAAACCGGTAGCAACTTTGCCATTCCACCCTTTGAATTGCCGGAAATGCTGCGCAAAGCGGGTAGCTGCGGACTACCGCTAATGACTGTGCGAACCAAAGTGGTCGATGACAATGGCCACGAAGTTGCACCCGGCGAACAAGGCGAATTGCTGGTGGCTGGCCCCAGCGTTGCCCAAGGATATTGGCAGCAACCCGAGCTTACCGCGACCGCGTTTGTTGATGGCTGGTTCCACACAGGCGACGCTGCAATGCGCGATGAAGAGGGTTATTTCTACATCGTTGACCGCAAGAAAGACATGTACATTTCCGGCGGCGAAAATGTTTATCCTGCCGAAGTCGAAGCCGCATTGGCGGAGCTTCCCGAAGTGGGAGAATGCGCAGTGGTGGGCGTGCCCGATGAACGTTGGGGAGAAGTTGGCCGCGCCTATGTTATTCCGGCACCGGGCAAAGCCATTACCGCCGAACAAGTCATCGCACACTGCACAGCCCGACTGGCTAAGTTCAAAGTACCGAAAACCGCTGTGATTGGCGAACCCATTCCGCGCACGGGATCAGGCAAAGTGCAAAAGCATTTGCTGAAAGCCCGTGCGCTAAAGGACCTTGGTATAGGCTAATCCGCCGCACGCTCTTTCAACATGAATAAAGCGATTGCAGCCAATAACGAACCGCTGCCCAATACAAACGATACCGTTTGCAGCGTAAAGCCTGCCTGAAACAAATAGCCCGCGATAATCGGTGCCAATGCCGCACCACCGCGCCCAACTCCGATGGCAAAACCCGTTCCGGTGGCCCTAACATGCGTTGGAAAGACTTTTGCGAACAAGGCATACAGCCCAACAATCGCGCCGTTTGTAAACAATCCAGTAATGGCAACCGTCATCGCCAGTTTCGTCAGATCGCTTGCGCCTTGGCCGAACCAGACTACGAGCGCGGTAGAAACAATTAGGGTCACGATAGTCAGCGGGCGCAAACCAACACGCATCGCGAATAGTCCGAATATAGCACCGCCCGTTGCTCCACCGACATTGGCCCATGTCAAAACGCCAGCGGCCGATTTGGCATCAAAACCCATATCGACGACAATTTTGGGAACCCATTTAATGACGAAATAGAAGCTTGTGATATGGGCAAAATAGGCAAACGTTATCAACAGTGTCGTTGCAATCAGGCTCGGTTTGAAAATGTCAGCCAGCGACCGCTTGGAACCATCTGCGCTTACCGCAGAAAGGCTGGACACCGTTGCATGGCCAAAACGTGCCAAAATCACGTTCGCTTTTTCCAGAGCTCCTGCGGATTGTTTACGGTCCAAAAACGCGGGCGTTTCCGGCACAAAGAACCAAACGAGCGGAATAAACACGGCAGTCGCATAGGCTCCAAAGGAAAATACGTCGCGCCAGCCGCCACCGCTCGAATATAATGACTGAACCACCAGTCCGCCGAAAACTCCACCTAAAGGATAGCCAATCACCATCAACGCCATGGCCAGGCTGCGCCAGCGATTGTTAGAAAATTCGGCGGCGGCTGCGTTTATAGCTGCCAACATTCCGCCAATGCCCAGCCCCGTCAGCAAACGCCACACCAGCAAATTCTGCACACTGTCCGCATGTCCTGCCAACCACATGCCGACGGTCATTGCGCACAAACAGCCCAATATCGTTAGCCGCCGTCCGATCTTGTCTGCGACCCCTCCCAGCAGCACAGAGCCAACCGCCATACCCAGCAACTCCATCGAAAGCACCCAGCCCAAAGTCGATTGCGTGACCCCCCATTCCTTTGCGATGCCGGGCGACGCAAAACTGATTGAAAGCACGTCAAAGCCATCCAGCGCGTTCAAACCAACGGTGATCGCGATCGCCACCCATTGCCACGCGCTCATCACGCCATTGTCGATGGCGCTTTTGGGGTCTGTTGCCTGCATTTTACTCTCCTCCATACCGCCCGATTTATTCGTGAATTCGGGTCAGCATCTCAATCAATTTTTCGACTTCCTTGTCGGTAAAGCGGGATTTTAGCCAGTCTTCGTGTTGAATTATGGCTTCTTTAGCTACCGCCAGTGCAGCGTTTCCTTCGTTGGTCAGGTTCAGCGTTTGTTTCCGACCATCACTTTGGGATTGCCCACGCACCAGATAACCACGCGATTGTAGCCGGTTGACAATCGCCATCGTGGTCGCGCGATCCATACGCATGCGCTGCGCCAAATCGGTCTGGGCAATATCGGGATGATCCGCAATCAGCCACAGCACCGACACCTGCTTTTGGGTCAGATCGATGTCGTTAAAGGTTTCTGTGAAATGGCGATACACTGCGCCGTGCGCCAGCCGGATGTGGAACCCCACAATATCACGGATTTCGCCAATATCCTCATCACCATCCACATGTGGCGTGGTCGGAACCAGAATTTCTTTTGTTCTTGTCATCAGCCCCCCTTGGCGCGATTGTTAGTGTAACTTACAATTAGAGTCGAGAGCGATTGCCATGGCGAATTTCCCCGATACGCTAAACTTTACCGGTTTCAATACGCCATCAAGGATCGAGGCGGACATTGCCGATCTGGTCCATCAAGGGACTATACCTTCCGAATTAAATGGTGCCTTTTACCGCGTTCAGCCAGATCCGCAATTTCCCCCTCGCTTGGAGGACGACATCTCGTTCAATGGCGACGGCATGATCGCCCGTTTTCATTTCCATGACGGCCAATGCGATTTCCGCCAACGCTGGGCAAAAACCGACAAATGGAAACTGGAAAATCAAGCGGGCAAGGCACTGTTCGGGGCATATCGAAATCCTTTGACCGACGATGAGGGCGTAGAAGGGCAATATCGCGGAACAGCCAATACCAACGCGTTCATCCATGGTGGAAAGCTTTATGCGCTGAAAGAAGATAGTCCCGCCCTAGTAATGGACGCAGAAAGCATGGAGACCGATGGCTTCACCCGATTCAGCGGAAAAATGACAGGCCAGACATTTACTGCGCATCCTAAAATCGATCCCAAAACCGGCAACATGATCGCATTTGGTTATGCATCATCGGGCTTGTGCAGCGACGATTGCACCTTTTACGAAATCACACCCGATGGTGAACTGGTGCAGGAAATCTGGTTCAAGGCACCCTATTATTGCATGATGCACGATTTTGGAATCACCGAAGATTATGCTGTGTTCAACGTGATGCCCAGCGTTGGAAGTTGGGACCGGCTGGAAAAAGGCTTGCCGCATTTTGGTTTCGATACGTCAATGCCAGTTTATCTGGGCGTGTTGCCACGTAAAGTGGGATCGACGGGAGATGACATCCGCTGGTTCAAAACGGGCAATAGTTTCAACAGCCATGTGATGAATGCCTTTCAAGAAGGCAGCAAGGTCCATTTCGACATACCGGTGGCGAAGAACAATATGTTTCCCTTCTTTCCGGACGTAAACGGTGCCCCGTTTAACGGGCAAGAGGCCATGAGCTATCTCACCCGCTGGACAGTCGATATGGCAAGCTACAGCGACGCTTTTGAAAGCGAAGTGCAGCTGACCCAGACAGCTGGTGAATTTCCCCGCATCGATGACCGCTTTGCTGGTCAGCAATATCGCTACGGCTGGATGCTGGAAATGGATTACCGCCGTCCAGTCGAGCTGAAAGGCGGCAGTGCGGCCGGCCTGTTGATGAATTGCCTGTGCCTGATCGACCACCAGAACAAGACCGAACAACATTATTGGTGCGGGCCAGTGTCGTCTTTACAAGAACCCTGCTTTATCCCGCGCAGCAAGCACGCAGCGGAAGGCGATGGCTGGATCGTGCAAATCTGCAACCGACTTGAGGAACATCGTAGCGACCTGTTGCTGTTCGATGCGCTCGATATTGAAAAAGGTCCAATTGCCACGATCAACATCCCCATCAGGATGCGGTTTGGATTACATGGCAATTGGGCCAATGCCGACGAGATTGGCTTGGTGGCCTGATCAGACCGCGCCACCGGCCCGTTCCATCAACTTGTCTTCGTCCCTTTTTGCGCACTTGGCGATCAGTAGCAAAAACATCACAATCGGAATTGCTGCAGTATTGATGCTCAGCATTGCTGTTCGCAAATCGCCCGTCGCATCGGATAACATGCCGACAATATAGGGCCCGCAGCCCAGCCCAATGATCGTCATCACCAGCAAATAGGTGCTGGTGGTAATACCGCGCATTCGTGGCAAAACCTGATCATACATGATTGCGTAAAGTGGCGGCAGCCATCCTGTCAGCACAAAGCTGTACAGGGCAAAACGAAAATAGAAGCTCAACGCATCGGGCGCGAAATAAACCCAAAAAGACATGATCGGCGAAACTCCCATTGCGAACAACGCGACATAAGCCCGGCCCGATCCTGGGAAACGCAGATTCAGTTTGTCTGATAAAGGACCGTATAGAAGCGGGCCGATGATACCCATCGTTGCTGCGAGCAATCCGAATTGCAACGCGGCTTCGCTCATTGTCAGGCCATATTGCTTCATCAGAAAACTAGGGTTGAACGCCATCATTCCGTAATTGATAATGCTTTGTAACGTGCCCACCGAAATCGCCATCAACAACGTGGGCGAACGCGCAATCACACGGTGCGCCTCCGCATCTGTAATCTTCATATTCTGCATGAAGTTTACCAACACAAACAGGCCGAAACCGATCACACTCCACTGCAAAGCATGCGGACTGATTTGGACGGCCCCGAAATAAAGAGGCGGGCGCGGTGAGACATGTGATGTCACAAGATAAAGCCCGATCATCGATCCAACGATTGCGGCAAGCCATAACAAATTGTCACGCCAGATAGCAGCAGTCACGTTAAACCGGCGAAGGCTGAACCAGTTAAGCCCGGGCAGCACCGAACCCAGCACCTGCGCACTGGCGCGAAACGGCGCAGGATCAGCCGGGGTTGGAATACCATCCATCAGACCGCGTTCCGGTTCACGCAAGAACCACAACATAATGGCAAGAAAGAACCCGGGAGTTGCTGCAACCAGCAAGGCAAATTGCCAGCCCCGCAGGCCGGATTCGGGATAGGCACGGTTCCACCAATCTGCCGCTAGCCCTCCCAGCATCAACGATCCGCCAATCCCCAAGGCGATAGAAGACGCCAGTACCGCCATCACAAAACCGCGTCGATGTTTCGGCCAATAATCATAGACCAGACTGGTACCGGCAGGCTGCGTCGCCGCCTCACCGATGCCGACGCCCAAACGAGACATTGCAAGCATCGCAAAACTTGAGGCCAGCCCACCAAATGCGGTGGCCGCCGACCAAAAACCAAGGCTGATCGCTAGCAATTTCGTGCGGGTCCAGCCATCAGCCAGCCTTCCGATGGGGAGCGAGAACAAAGCGTAGAAAAGCGCAAAAACCGTTCCGAACAGTAGCCCCATTTCGGCATCGCCGATTTTCAGGTCCGCTTTGATTGCAGGTGCCAATATGGCTAGGATCTGACGATCGAGCAGGCTCATCGCATTGGTGAGGCCGACAAGCGCCAGCGCATAGCCCGCCCCTTTTAAGGGCACTTTTGCAGCCTCGTTCATTACAGCCCCTCTCCCGTGGAATTTTGTATGTGTTGCATCCTAATTGTTGCGCGTGATTAAAAGCGAAGGCAAGCTGCGATTGAGGAGAAAAAGAAGTGAACACGCTCGAACAGTTTAATATCGCCGGTCGCTCAGCACTGATTACTGGAGCCGCCTCCGGTATCGGTCTCGCTTATGCCGAAGTGATGGCAGAGGCTGGCGCAAGAGTAACGCTGGCCGATATTGATGGCGAAGGTGCAGAACGTGAGGCGGAGAGGCTTCGGCAGTCGGGAGCAGAGGCACGTGCAGCAATCGTCGACGTCAGCGATCTGGCGCAGGTAACCGCTGCGTTTGATAGCCATGTCGCTGCTTATGGGGGGCTCGATATCGCCTTTGCAAATGCCGGATGGGATGCAGGCAATGGTTTTTGGAACCCGTCGGGGGAACGCAATCCGGCGGGACAGATTGATGTCTATGATCCAATAGCTTGGCAACGCTCAATCGACATAAACCTTAGCGGCATGTTCTACACCATCCGCGAAGCAACGCGCTGTATGAAAGCAACAGGGCGTGGCGGTTCTATCGTTGCGACAGCCTCCAACGCCGGAATATTCAACGATCCCATCGTAGGCATTCCCTATATGCCCGCAAAGGCAGGCGTGCTGCATTTGGTTCGCCATGCGGCGTTGGAGCTGGCCGAGTTTGGCATTCGCGTAAATGCTATTGCGCCGGGGCCTTTTATTACCAATATCGGCGATGGTTGGGTCAAGAAAGACCCGGCGGCGAAGCTTGCTTTCGACAAGACAATTCCCTTGGGCGGCATGGCCGAAACGCACCAGATAAAGCCGCTGGCTCTGCTGCTTGCCTCCGATGCGTCCAGCTATATGACCGGCGCGCATGTAGTGATCGATGGCGGTGTGCAATTGGGGAATTTCCGGTGAAGGCCGCCATCGTCCAAGGCTTGCACCGGCCTTTGATTGTAGGCTCGCTCGACGATCCGACGCCGCAAGACGGCGAGGTTGTTATCCGTGTAGCGCGCTGCGGTATATGCGGATCAGACCTGCATATGACCGAAGACCCAGCCTATGGCATAAAGGCAGGCGATGTGATCGGCCACGAATTTGCTGGCGAAGTAGTGGCACTTGGCAAAGGCGTTGCGGACCTGAAAACCGGAGACCGTGTCGCCGTCAGCCCCCTCGCGAGTTGCGGCCGTTGCGCACATTGCCAAAAGGGTGAAGTGCAGTGGTGCAAGGGCTTTGGCTTGCAAGGTGGCGGCTATGCCGAATTTGCCGTCACCCGCCCCAACCAGTGCATACGCTTGCCCGAAAGTGCCAGCATGGCCGATGGTGCGATTGTCGAACCACTGGCAGTAGCACTCCACGGCGTGAACCTGTCGGGGGTTAAAGCGGGCGACAAGGTGCTGATCTTGGGCGCTGGCCCTATTGGCCTTTCCGTCGCTTTCTGGTGCCGCCGCAAAGGGGCTTCGGAAATTGTCGTGCAGGACATAGCCAATTGGCAACAGGACCGCGCGGTTGCCATGGGTGCAACCGGCTTTTCATTCGATCCCGCCGATCCGGTGGCAGGCGCGGAACGGGTATTGGGCGGCAAAGCCGATGTAGTTTTCGAATGTGTCGGTTTGCCGGGATTGATAGCACAGGCGGTGGAACAGGTCGCAAATCGCGGAACGATCCTGCTGCTCGGTCTTTGCACCCGGCCAGACATCTTCAACAGCTTTGCCATGTTGCAAAAAGAAGTGCGACTTGTCACATCTGCCTTCTTTACGCGGCAAGAGTTTGAGGCAGCTCTGGACGCACTCAATGCTGGTGCCGCCGAGCCCCGCCATCTGATTACGGATACAATCTCACTCCACGAAACCCCTTCCCGTTTCGAAGCCCTTCGAACGCGAACCCATGATTGCAAAGTTTTGATCGCGCCTTGATTATAGCTTGAGCCAGCGTTCGGCATTGGTTTGGAAAAATTTCTTCTTCACATCCAGGCTTATATCAAGATTGTCCATCGCGCGCACTTCGTCGGCGACGTATTCATAGGGATAATCCATCGCATACATCACGCGATCTTCGCCCATGACCTCAATCATCAATTTTATGGCCGGTTCAAAAGGCAATCCCGAACACGTTCCCAAAAAATTATTCCGCATATAATGGAAAAGGTCATGTTTAAGGGGTTTAAGCCGCTCATAGCGATTTGATCGAACCCCAGCCTGATGCATGAAATTAGTACGATACAGCCAATATGGCAGCGCCTCACAGCCATGACCAGCGATAACCTGCAAATCGGGATAACGATCGAATAATCCGGTCGTAACCAGACGCAGCAGATGATAGCTTGTCTCTACGGCAAAGCCAAAGACGGCACCATCGAGCCCTGCATCAATCATGCCGCCCATCATATTATCAGGCAACGTAGCAGGATGAACGTAAAGCGGTTGGCCGGTATCGGTCAGTGCACGGAAGATCGGATCAAACTGGGCTTCGTCCAGATAAGTCCCTTGTGTATGGCTGCAAATCTGCACACCTTTAAAACCCAGTTCTGCCCCGCGCCGGATTTCGCTGGCGCTCCATTCCGGGTCTTGTGGCGCAACTGCTGTCATCCCGATAAAACGTGTCGGATATGCAGCACAAGCCTCTGCCAACATGTCATTGGCACGCGTCGCAATACCTTTGGCTTCCGCGATATCCAGCAGAGGTTGCACGCCCGGCGAAGTTAGCGCCAAGACCGCCTTGTCGATGCCGGTCTCATCCATATGCGCAATGCGTTGTGGCCCCAAATCCAGCAGGCGATCCATGATTTGCGTGGCGCGTTCTGACGGCGAGGTTGCGTAAAATCCCCACAGGCTGACCATGCCCTTATCCGCCGTACCGTCCTTCACCATACGCAAAAACACGTCGACTTGCTCGCGTGTGGCAAAGGCTTCTTCGGTCGCAATGCGGAGATAGCCGCGATCGCCGCCGGTTTTAAGTGCGTGGGTCATTTCGATGTGATCCTCAGCTTTCTAAAATGGGCAATCGTTCCAGTTTCAACCCACAACCCGACAGGACCGCGCTGATCTTGGCCCAGTTTCAAATCGTTGACGATCAGGGTGGGGCGGGGGCTGCGATCAAGATACAGCATGGCCATCTGTTCCTTTACAACGATCCGCACATGCACCCAGCGGCCCAGTGCAATGTCTGCTGCGGTTTCATATTGTTCCGGGCTTTCTCGGCGAAGCCGGTTAAACTGATAATCCGGATAGGAAACATATTGGACGCTATGATTACGCCGGACCTGATCCAGTGACGTTCCATTGGCGGGCCGCAAATAGATGCTTTCAAACCTGCCCTCTGCAATTCGGAATGCAAATCCGACAAACCCCCGCGCGAAGCCCGGCGCATCTGGCGACAGATCCCCCCTTATTTCGGCCTCGATTTCGCCATTGTGAAAATCAACAGGCACGATGGCCATGTAATTGCGGTCCGTTGGCGACTCCTTTGCAGGATCCTGCCAGGCGTGACGGGGCATTGCCACGCGAAAGCCGTCGCTATCCTTGCTCAGATCGACATTATTCGCATTGATCTCAGAAATGCGCAGCTGCGTCCCCTGCCCCGCTACGGGAACGGACATGGCAAGGGCGAGAATGACCCAAGGCTTCACTGCACCGCCTTGGTCAACGCCGCTTGAACGGCCATGATTTCAGGCCACACCGCAAAGGCATCGTCGGTGCGGAACATGAAGATCAGCCCATAGCGACCGGTTTTTTGATCGAGCCATGGATAAGTCGCAAATGCACCCAGGCTGGAACTGCGCGTGCAGCGCGCTTTCGCGTCCCATGTCTCGCACCAATTGCCCAAGGCATAATGGGCGTCCTGTAAAACCACCGCGCCGGTCTGGTTCATCTTTGCCGTCTGGGTCTGATCGGTCATCATCATCGCAACCGATTTGGCGGATAAAACACGCTGCCCGCCATAGCGCCCCTTTTGGCTGAGCATTGTCAGAAAGCGGAAATAATCATCTGCTGTACTGACCATGCCGCCTTGCAATACAGGGTTGCGCGTTTCGGCGACAGGCGGCGTCGGGCCAAATTGCATATGGGTCCAATGGCTGTTTTTCATTCCCAATGGCCGCGCAATTCGGGTTTGAAATTCCTGTTCCCAACTCTTTCCTGTCACCGCCTCAACCACGGCACCGACGATCTGAAAACCCGGTCCGCCATAATGAAACTCAGCACCGCGCGGGTGCGCCATAGGACGACTGGCAATTTCGGCTGCAGATTGGGCCAGTGTCACCTTGTGGTCTTGTTTCAAATCATAAAGATCGTTCAACGTTCCAGCGAGACCCGATGTCTGTGCCAGCAGTTGCCGCAACGTGACCGCGCCTGCTTCGCCCTTGATTTCGGGCAACCAAGTGGAAACTGGGATGTCGAGCGAAAGCTTGCCTTCATCAACCAGTGACAACACGACAGCGGCTGTCACCCATTTAGAGGCCGAAGCAATGGGATATTGTGAGGTCGCATCAATCGCCCCGGTATGCACCCGCGAGATTTCTCCCTTTTTATTTGCGAAAACCACGGTAACGCCGCTCGTGCCCTTCGCAATCATCTGGTTGACTGCGGTTTGTGCAGCAGTCGGGAGTGCTTCACCGCGTTCGATCTTGACGGTGGGCGATGTCGTTTGAGCCTGCGCAATCGTGGTTCCGGCAAGCAAGCTTGCCACCATAAAGTGACCAGTTGCGTGTTTCTCAATCTCATATCCGTCACCCTTCATGCACCGTCTTCAGCACCATGCACGCCATCACGCCTTCCGGCCCATCCTCATGCCCGTGACCTGACCATTTCACCCCGCCAAAGGGTGTATCAGGGCCACCAAGCATCGTCGTATTTACGCAGAACATTCCCGTCTCAATTTCGCGCGCCAGCCGTTTTTGGCGTTTGGCGTCGTTGGTCCAGCTATAGGCGGCAAGGCCATAAGGCAGACGGTTGGCCTCGGCGATCATCTCGTCTTCGCGAGCGAAGGGATTGATGATCGCAACGGGGCCAAAGGGTTCTTCGTTCATGATTTCAGCATCGAGCGGAACTTCGGACAGCACCGATGGTGCATAGAAAAAGCCCTGATTACCAATGCGCTCGCCGCCAGCATTCAACCGTCCGCCAGCAGCCACCGCGCCGCCAATCATCCGCTCCATTGCGTCAGGGCGGCGGGGGTTCGCCATCGGACCCATCTGGATGCCATCTTCAAGACCATTGCCGACTTTCCAACTGCGCGCACGTTCGGCAAAGCCGTCGCGGAAACGGTTGAACACGCCTTCCTGCACAATGAAGCGCGTCGGCGAGACACAGACCTGGCCAGCATTGCGAAATTTGCCCGGCACCATAACATCGAGAACAGTATCGACATCGGCATCGTCGAACACCAGCACGGGGCCGTGGCCGCCCAGCTCCATCGTCGTGCGTTTCATATCATCGGCAGCCAATTTCATCAAATGCTTGCCGACCACGGTCGAACCCGTGAAGCTCAATTTGCGGATGATGGGCGAGGCTAGCAAGTGACGCGAAACTTCATCGGGCACGCCAAACACAGCTTGTCCCGCTTCTTTGGGCAGACCTGCATCCAGCAGGCATTGGAGGATGGCGAGCGCAGAGGCGGGCGCTTCCTCCGCTGCTTTCAAGATCACTGAACAACCGGCGGCAATCGGCGCGCCCAGTTTGCGGCCCGGATTGCCAATAGGAAAATTCCAGGGCGCAAAGGCCGCCACCGGGCCGACAGGTTCATAGGTAACCGTCGAACGCATTCCCGCCGGACGGACTAATTGCCGCCCATAAACCCGCTGTGTCTCGCCCGCATAGAAGTTGAACAGCCCGACGTTCATCAATACTTCGATGCGCGTTTCAGCAAGTGTCTTACCCTGTTCCATCGTCGCGATGCGGGCAATTTCCTCCTGCCGTTCGAGCATCAATCGCGCTGCGCCGGTTAGCACCGCCGCCCGTTGTTGCGGGGTCGAATCGCGCCAGATTTTGAATCCCTTTGCGGCGGTTTCCAGTGCGCGATCCATGTCCGCCGCATCGGCCAGCGGCAATTCGCCCAAGACTTCTTCGGTCGCTGGGTTCACAACCTTGTGCGTTCGCCTATGGCCGACGGGAATATTTTCGCCGTCGATAATCATGTGAAGTTTGGGGTAAGTCGTCATATTTGCACTCTCAAAATTCTCTGTCCTTCGGGGGAGAGGATCGGGGATGAAACTATGCAGCAGTCTCTGCCGCCTCAAGCTTTTCAACTTCCTCGCGGTAAGGCTTAATTGCCCGCCACATCAGGATTGTCGCCAGCGGCAGTAGTACTGCAGCGGTGATCAGGATTGATTTCCACAAATCCTTGTCGACACCGATTAACGTGTCTTGCACGCGTCCGATCACCCAACTGCCCAAGGCACCGAAGAATGTAAACATGAACAGGTAGAAAGCCGTCACCTGACCGCGCATGTCGTTTGGAGCAATGCGCTGGATCGCAGCATTTTGTGGGACTGCCCCAGCAAGACCGAAAACTACGGCTCCGCCCATGACCAGAATAGCACCCCAAGCTGTCGGCATAAGAGGTGCTGCAATCCAGCAAATTGTTAGGAAGGTAAAGCAGATTGCGGCTGCGCGCACATTGGCATCTTTATGGGTCTTCGCAAGCCATTCGACGAGGACGCCCCCCAGCACAAGTCCAAGCAAAGAGGCGGGCAAAATGACGGCGCTCATCGCTGCGCCGATCTCGGCTTCATTCCAACCATAAGTACGCATCAGAAAAGGCGTTCGCCAGAATTGCATGCCGAAGGATTCGATTGCGCTGAGTGCAAGTGCGCCGAACAGCGGATAATAGACCTTTGGTTTGGCGTGGATCGCCTGTAATGCATCCCAGCCAATGAAGGTTAGGACCGTGCGCCCGAACGAGGCATTTTCCGGCACATGCGGCGCGTCGGGTGCAGGGGCGAGCCGTGTTGGTTCCTTTACAGTCAAGAACAATAAGGCGGCCAGCAGGCTCGGCAAACCGAGTACGATCAATATCCATTGCCAGCCAAGGATTCGCAGCCCCATAAATTCGCTCGCACCCCAACCTGCACTTGCCACCACGAGCGTGCCGCCAATGATTGGTCCTAGTGACGTCCCGCCGATAAAGCCGAATTGGAGAAGCGCAAAGGCGCGGGTGAGTTTTTTGGGCGGGAAGGCATCTGCCAGCATCGAATAGGCTGCGGGGGCGTGAGCGGAGCCACCCGCCGACAAGAACACGCGCGTCGCGATAAATTGCCCGAAATTCTGGGCAAGTCCGCCCAACGAGATGATAAGGCCAACGGCTGCCGCGCCCGCAGCCAACACATATTTGCGGGGATAAATGTCCGCTAGGCGGGCCAATGGTATTCCCACAAAGATATAGCAAATAATACCCGCCGGTCCGGCCAGAAAACCAAGTTGGGAATCAGTTAGCCCGAAATCGGCCTTAATCCGCTCCGCCAGCATGCCAAAAACGATCATGTCGAAAAATGTTAGGAAAGTTGCAAAGACAATGACGAAAAGGCCCCAATAGGCTGCCCCCGCTGACGGCCAAACCTTGCCGACTTCGGGCATTCCTTGCGCCTTCTCTGGCGGCGCGACCGGTGCTCCTCCTGCCATAATCTCTCTCCCTCTCCCTTGCCACTTTACAAGCAGCATATTGTATGTGTTAGATACAATCTTGTTTGGACGCCCGTGTCCAGTGCTTAATGCGCGAAAGAGGAGAGAGCATGCAAAATCTGGAAGGGAAAACCGCGTTCGTCACTGGCGGTGCGAGTGGGATTGGGCTTGGGATCGCCAAGGCATTACTCGGCGCGGGAATGAATGTCGTGATCGCCGACATACGCGACGACCATCTGTCTGCTGCTAGCGCGGAATTGAACGGCGGAGATCGCGTCACTAGCAGTGAAGCTGGACGTCACTGACCGCGCCGATTTTGCTCGAGCCGCCGATGCCACCGAAGCTAAATTCGGAAAAATCCATATCCTGTGCAACAATGCCGGTGTCGCCGTGGTTGGCCCCACCGAGCTTGCCACTTATTCCGATTGGGATTGGGTAATGAACGTCAATGTCGGCGGCGCGATCAATGGCGTGACGACAATGCTGCCGCGGATATTATCACATGGAGAAGGCGGGCACATCGTCAACACCTGTTCCATGTCGGGAATTGTTCCGGTAGGCGGCACGACGATCTATTCGACGGGCAAAGCAGCACTTGTCACGATGATGGAATGCATGCGTCCCGAACTTGAAGGGCGCGGCGTAATTTGCGCGGCCTTTTGCCCCGGCGCCGTTCAGTCGAACATTGCTGAAGCAAGCAAAACACGACCCGCCGAATTGGCCGACAGCGGCTATGCAGAAGCCGACAAACGACGTCAGAACGGCGGCAATTTCTTCCATTTGTATCAGACCAAGGAAGAGGTGGGCGAACGTGTGTTGCAAGGCATATTACAAGACGAGCTTTATATCCTGACTCATAGCGAATTTTTGGGCGGTGTGGCAGACCGCGCCAATGCGATGATCGCATCAGTCCCATGGAAACTGCCACAAAATGAAGAGTATAAATCGTCGTTTGCCATGCTGTTCAATTCGCCGATTTGGGCCGCAGAAATTGAACGCCAAAAGGAGTTGAAAGGATGATCGATTTTGCGGGGCGGACAGCCTTTGTAACCGGTGGCGCCAATGGTGTTGGCATCGGACTCGTTCGCGCTTTATTGGCTGCGGGGTGCAAAGTTGCTATCGCCGACATTCGGCAAGATGCCATCGACAGGGCGCTCGCCACACTCGACAATAACGAAGTGATGGGGGTGCAGGTAAACGTCGCCTCGCGTGACGACATGGCGAAACGCGGCCGATACGGTCGAGGCGAGATTTGGCCCCGTCACTTTGCTGTTCAACAATGCAGGGGTGAACCTGTTTCAACCGATCGAGGAATCCAGCTACGACGATTGGGATTGGCTGATGGGGGTTAACCTACATGGCCCGATCAACGGCGTAATGACCTTTGTTCCGCGCATGATCGCGCATGGCAAAGGCGGCTTTATTGTCAACACCGCGTCGATGGCAGGCTGGTTGGCAAGCGGAACCCCAGGGATTTACAACACGACCAAATTCGCTGTTCGCGGCCTGAGTGAAAGCCTGCGCTACAGCCTGGCAAAGCACAAAATCGGCGTGTCTTGCGTCTGCCCCGGCCTAGTCAAAAGCTACATCTACGCGTCAGACGACATCCGTCCACCCGAATTGATGGGCAACGCAAAACCTGTCGACAAAGAGGGCGTTGAACGGCTGGCTGGGCTGCATGAAGTGGGCATGGAGCCCGACGTCATCGCCGAGCGCATTTTGCAAGGAATGCGCGAAAACCAGACCTATATCTTTCCCATGCCCGATCATAAAGAAGAGCTGGCGGAGAATTTCGAGGAGGTATTGGGCTTCTACCGCGATTATCCGCAAGACCCCGGTTATGAGCAGCGTATCCAGATTGAGGCGATGCGGCGGAAAGGCTATAAAGAGCAAAGAGAGGCGGCGAGAAACGCGCTATGACGGTTGAGGCGCTGGACCATGTCAACATCATCACCGGCGACCTTGACGGCACCTGTGGCTTTTATGCCGAGGTGCTGGAACTCGAACGGCGCGATGCCCCGCCACCGCTGACACCGCAAACTGCGCAGTGGATGTATGACAAACAGGGCAATGCCATATTGCATATCAACAGCCTAGATTGTCACCGCACATATGACCGCGAAGTCATGCCGGGAGCGACCGGTTCGATCCATCATGTTGCGCTTCGCTGTACCGAATATGATGCACTGATTCGGCGATTGGAAAATCGGGGAAGCGACTTTCAATGCAATCTGGTGGCGGCGATTGGCCTTCGTCAGATATTCACTCTGGACCCAAATGGGGTACTGCTAGAGCTGAATTTCTTCGGCGATTAATACCTGTTAAACCTAGCTTTTCGGTTGATAATTTTTGATCCATTCAACGGTTTTCATCAATCCGCCAAAGGGATAGAAATGCAGGCGAACGCGCCCGTGCTCGTCACCCAGTTTCGCCGCGAAAGCATCGACCAATTTGTCTGGTCCGGCCGATCCCAGCAAATTGGTGATCGACAATCCATATTTGGCCATCACGCTGGCCGAGGCACCAACGCCGCAGCGTGCGGCAAAGCGCAACAGTGTTTTAATGCCAGCAGGCCCCGGAATGCCGATCCGCACCGGGGTATCGATTCCGCGTGCGCGCAATTGCCGCAACCAGCCCAAAAAGGCATCGGGATCAAAGCCAAATTGGGTGACCACCAACGGGGCCATTCCGCGTCGTTCGATTTCCCGAATTTTGGTTTCCAAAATGTCCCAACATTGCTGCTGCGACATCACCGGATGGACCTCGGGATGGCCGCCAATGCCAATGGCCTGAATGCCAGCACGTTCAAACGCTCCAGTCGAAATCAGCGCCATAGTGTCGAAAAATGGCCCCTGTGGTTCGGGAGGATCGCCCGCTACGATGAAGCAGCGGCGGACGCCCGCGTCGCGAACAACCGCCCGCAAATAGCCTTCGAAATCATCCTCTGACAATATGCGCCGCGCCGAGAAATGCGGCATCGGCTCAAAGCCCAATTCGCGCACTGCCATCGCGGCCGCCACCCGCGCCTCTTGCGCTTCGCCGGGAAGGAAGGTGACGGCAACGGGAGTTTCAGCAGGAATTAACGGCGCGGCATCGCGCAACGATGCGATGTCCTTTGCTGTCATTTCCAGCGAATAGCCGTCGGTGATGCGGACCAATTGCTTGTCCCAATTGGGATGGATCACCGGCGTTGTCATGGCGTTTTTCCCTGAAAGTTTCGATCAGGTCCGGTCGGTCCGCCAGCCTTCTTGGTACGTTTCGCGGGCAACGCGGCTATAGGGAACCGAGCTGACGACCGCGCGGACTTCAAGCTGCTTGTGCGGTTCAACGGTTGATTTGCGAGTGCCGCCATTTTCCTCGCCCCAAACGACGCGCAATTCGGTGCCTACGGGTATTTCAGGATCGATTGTGGCTAGGCTCAATGCTTGCTTTTCATTATAGGAAAAGCCGGTAAACATCGAAAGACCCACGGTTTTTCCGCCAGCGTCTACCACGCGATCATAATTTGACGAGGCATAATTGGCGAGCGGAACGTCGAAGAATTTGTAAGCATCGCCATCCGGATTGAACATCGATGCCATGATTTTGGCCATGTCTTCGGGATGCCAAGCCAGCGTCACTTTGGTCCGCTGTCCAGCTGGGTTCAACGCCTCCAATGCTTCGCGACCATGGAATTCGTGGTCGAACTTCACGAAATTTCCATAGCCCAATTCCCATGGGTTGAGATAGTAATCTTCGATGTTGTCAGAAACAAAGCTGCCGCCAATCGACCCTGTTGCTTCATAGGAATCGGCACCCAGCCATTCGCGAAAACCTTTTAGTTTTTCGCCGGTATAAATGCCGGGAAGCGGCGACGGGATCCAGCCCGATTCCAGCGTGTTCGAAGGATAAGCACGGCTGCCACAAGCGATCAGGCCGAATTCCTTTCCGGCCTCCAATATGGCAGCGCGGATTTCTTCCTGTTCGGCATAGGGACCCCAGATTTCCAGCCCCGGTGCGCCTGACATGCCATGGCGCAGGGTGCGAACCGTTTTGCCCGCAATGTTCATGGTCGCCATATTGAAGAACTTCAGTTGCTCCAACGGGCCACCATGCAGTTTTTCAATCACCGCCCAGGCATTTGGCCCCTGAATTTGAAAACGCCATTCCTTGCGGACAACGGGCTTGCCCATCGGACGCATCGGCGAACGATCATCGAGTTCGATTTCCACATCATAGCCACCCGTTGCCGCATGGTAGCGCAACCAGTTGGATGCCGGGGCGCGGCCAACATAAGTGAATTCTTCTTCAGCGGTCCAAAAAATGATGCCGTCGCCGATGACATGGCCATAAGGCGTGGTGGGTACATATTGCTTGGCCTTGTTGACTGCCCAGCCTTTTGAACTGTTGATCATGGTAGCCGACAGCAGCTTACCCGCATCCTTGCCGCGAATATACAGGTTGACCATGTGATGCGATTGATCGAACAGCACCGCACTATGTTGCCAGGCCCATTGTTCAGACCGCCAGTTGGAAAATTCCGGAGCAACCACCGGATAAACATACGCGCCCAATTGCGAATTTCGCAGCATCTCAACCGTGTTCCCGGCCTGTGCCAACAGCTGTTCCAGATTTTGTGCGCCCATTGCTTCTCTCCAACGTAAATAGTGATGGTAATGCATATCAAAATTAGTATGCAACACAAACGATATTTTGCGAGAGGGGAAGCTTTCCATGACCATCGATACGCACATTTTGACGTTATCCTGCCCGGACCAACCGGGGCTGGTAGCCGGGGTTACGCGGTTGCTGGCAGACAATGGTGGCAACATTCTGGATTCGCAGCAATTCAATGACACGGAAAGCAAACGCTTCTTCATGCGGGTTGCGTTTGAATCGGTAGGCGGCACCGGCCACAGCGCGTTTCAGGCCGCCTTTGCCCCCTATGCCAGTGAACTGTCGATGGACTGGGCAGTGCGCAACACGCAGGAACGCCGCAAAGTTTTGCTGATGGTGTCAAAATTCGACCACTGCTTGGGCGATCTTTTATACCGGCACCGGATCGGCGAGCTGCCAATGGATCCGGTGGCGATCATTTGTAATCACCCCCGCGACGCGTTAAAAATATCGCTGATCGGTGACATTCCGTTTCATTATCTGCCGGTCAACAAACAAACCAAGCCGCAACAGGAAGCCCAGATAAAGGCCATTGTTACCCAATCGGGGGCTGAACTGGTCGTGTTGGCCCGTTACATGCAGATATTGTCAGATGATTTGACCGGGTTCCTATCGGGCCGATGCATCAACATTCACCACAGTTTCCTGCCCGGATTCAAGGGGGCAAAGCCCTATCATCAGGCCCATACACGCGGCGTAAAAATGATTGGCGCAACCGCGCATTACGTAACCGCCGACCTCGACGAAGGCCCGATTATCCATCAGGATGTCGAAGCGATCAGCCATGCCGACAGCCCCGATGATCTGGTACGCAAAGGCCGCGACATTGAACGTCGCGTACTGGCGCAGGCGGTGCATTGGCATTTGCAAGATCGGGTTTTCCCCAACGGCAACAAAACCGTGGTGTTCCGCGATTAAGCGGGGATCGCCCCCAGCAACGCCGCAACCAATTCGGTGGGACGCGACAAATAGGGCGAATGATCAGCATCCAGCCTAACAACTCGCGCGCCCGGCACCAGCGCCTGCATCAACCGCTGGCTGGAAATCGGAATCGTGCGATCAGCAGTGCATTCGATATAGGTTCGCGGGATTGATCCAAACCGTTCTTCGGTCAACCGCAGGGGTTCTGACCGCGGGCCGTGCGGTTCTGCCACCAACCGAGCCATGGCTGATGCGACCGTTTCGGGCGGCAACAATTGCGCTAAAACGGCCTCGGGATGCTCGCCGGAAATGACGGTGCCGTGCCCCGAAGCGGTCGGAGACACCAAGGCATCAAAGGCTGGATTGGGTTCTTCACGTTGTTTGAAATCGGCGCGCGACATGCCGTCGGGCAGCATCATCGCGCAGATATAGACCAATGCATCGATGGCATCGGGCGCGCTTTCCGCCGCTTGGCTGATGACCAACCCGCCCCGGCTGTGTCCCGCCAATATCACGGGTCTTTGCCGCGCAGAACGACACAGCTCAGCCGCAAAGTCGGCCCAGCCTTGCAAGCTTACCGCCGCCAACGCCGCCTCATCGCCGCCCATTCCGGGCAAATCGGGAGCAAGGACTTCATGGCCCTTGGCCTCCAAACATGCCTTCACATCGTCAAAGCACCAACCACCGTGCCAACTACCATGGATCAGGATGAAACTTGCCACTGCCCTGCCCGCTTACCGGACGTGCCCGGTAAAGGTACGCAGGCCGGGCGCGGTATGATCGGGCATTTCGAGCCCAGCCTTTACGCCCGGCCGCGCTTCCATCCGACTGCGCCAATCGGCGTGGCGCGGAAAGCGGCCATCGACGTCCATTTCGGGGAACATGCGGTGAACCATCATTCCGCACATCGAATAATAATTGATGTCGGCGGTAGTGTACATGTCTCCGGCAATCCAGCTGGAAGTGCCCAAAGCAGCCTCGACCTTTTCCAGCGCCACTTCAATCTTGCGCGTCGCGTTCGCCAGATCGGCTTCGGAAAAACCCGACCGCGCGGTTTTCCATTTCTCGCGCTGCTCGTGCAGCGGGATGCGTTCGAGCAATTTCTCAAACTCGCCGCTGTCGATGTTGCGCGCGATGACACCCACCATCCGGTGCCAGCCGTGCATCGACACAAAATTCATCACATGTTCGTCGACGAACTTGTTCCAATAGCGCATCCGGGCCTTTCCAACCGCATCGGCGGGGCGCAAAGGGGGGCTGTCGGGAAAGGCATCCTCCAGATATTCGTTGATAACCGATGTCTGCGTTATCAACACGCCATCATGGTCGAGCACCGGCACTTGGCCTTCGGGATTGATCGCGATAAACCAGTCCGAATGCTGTTCGAATTTGTGCAGATCGACATAGATGCTTTCAAAATCGAGACCCTTTTCCTTTAGCGGAATCATCGATTTCAACGAATTGGCTGCGGGCTCGGCGTGGTAATATTTCAATGCCATGGCTGGTCTCCTTTAACGGGGGATGAGAGTGCCCAGCATGCCGCCATCGACGGCTATGGACTGGGCGGTGATATGGCTGGAGGCGTCTGACAATAGGAAACAAGCCAGCGCGGCGGTTTCTTCGGGTTGGCCGACGCGGCCTTGCGGAACATTGGCTCCCATGGCCTGCAACGCAGCATCGGTGGCACCGCCCGGGATATTATCGAGCAACGGCGTGGCAATGAAACCCGGGATCAAACAATTGACGCGCACATTATACGGCGCAGCCTCCGCTGCCGCCGCGCGGGAAAGGCCTAGCGCCGCATGCTTGGACGCAACATAGCCGGCATTCATCGGCATGCCGCGTTCGCTGGCCAGACTGCCGGTCACCAATATGCTGCCGCGCTGCCGGGCGATCATCGCGGGCAAGACGCTGCGGATGGAAACGAATACGCTGGTCTGGTTGGTGGCAATCAGGCTGTCCCAATTATCGTCGCTGAAATCGGCAAAGGGCGCGAACTGCCCGCCAAAGCCCGCATTGGCGAACAGCCCGTCCGGGGGGCCGTTTGCTTCGATTGCCGACGCGATCGCCAACGCCAATGCAGCACGGTCCGCAACATCCGCCGGATAAGCAACGCCTTTGCCGCCCACTGCCTGTAGCTCCTGCGCCAGATCATCCAGCTTATCCGCACTGCGCGCGATCATGGATACCGTTGCCCCGCCCTTCGCCAGCATTAGCGCGGTTGCACGGCCGATGCCTGTTGACGCACCCGTCACGATAATGTGCTTGCCTGCAAAATCCATCATGTGATGAAATCCGCCCACACCTTGGCGCGCGGGTCGCTGGCCCGGTCTGGCTCCCATTGCTGCCGCATCAAAGCTCGCGCCATCGCTTCATCCATCCCCAGAAATTCGCGGTTCAACCGGTAATAAAAAGCCGAGACCCGCCAGTTCATGATGCAATGGACATGCACCGCTTCCCCTTCGACCAAAGCCGCGCGGAATTCTGCAAAATGGCGCTCATCCGGGGCATCGAACGGAACCGGAATATGGGTGTAGCGGATACCAGCAGCCGCCAGCTTTTCGCCCTCACCCACCAACGCCTCAGGGTGATCGTCCAGCGCCAGGTTGATCACATGCTGCACGCCTATTGCTGCCAACCGCGCGACATCCGCGTCATCGAGTTTACCCGATGTCGTGGTCAGCGGATCGAGCCGCTGCCAACCGCGAATGTCATAAGGGTCGTTCATATCAGGCCCAGCAGTTTGGCCGCATTGTCCTTCATAATGCCCGGCAACACCTCGTCCTTGAATCCCACCTGTTGCGCAGCATCGAGCCATTTTTGCGGGTGGATCAGTGGAAAATCGCTGCCGAACAGCATCTTCTTTTTCAACTGGCCATTGGCATATTGGATAATCTGCGGCGCGAAATATTTGGGGCTCCAGCCCGACAGATCGATGAACACATTATCCTTGTGCAAAGCCATCGACAGGCTTTCATCGACCCATGGCCAGCTGGGATGGGCAAGGATGATTTTCATATCAGGGAAATCAACCGCGACATCATCAACCAGCATCGGCTGACCATATTTCAGCCGCACCCCGCCGCCACCGCGCATCCCGGTTCCCATACCCGAATGGCCGGTGTGGAATATGGCGGGCAGTTTATATTCGTTGATGACCTCGTAAATCGGATAGCCGACCTGTGCGGCGGGCTCCAGATTCTGCATGATGTGATGGAATTTAAAACCCTTCACACCATGATTTTCAATCAAGTCCCGCGCTTCATGCGCGCCCATCTTGCCCTTGTGCGGATCGATCGAGGCAAAGGGAATGCACGATGTCGTCATTCTTCGCGGCAATTTCGGCGATCTCGTAATTGCTCACCCGTTTCGCCCCCAAACCGCTTTCGCAATCCACCGTGAACATGCAAAAGGCAATTTGCTGTTCGCGGTAAATCTCGATGATCTCAGGCATTTTGGGCCGTTCACGCGGCGATTTGAAATAGGCACTGGCCGCGTCGAAAAATTTACCCATCACCGGATCTTCAGGATCGTGGCAAGAAACCTCGGCATGCACGTGGACGTCAATGGCTTTAATTTTGGTCAGGTCGATTGGCATGGAATGCTCCGGTAGCAGGGTGGTCAGTCAATAATTGCTGCCATTCCCGTGAAAGCGGGAATCCATGGTCTAAAATCAAGGTTTAAACCGAGGGCTTTGGCCATGGCCCCCCGAACGGGTCGGGGGTGACTTCGTTCTGATCGGATGCGAAAAGCAATTTCGTATCCGCTGTAAAATTCAAAGCTGGATTATTACCGTTTTGGTTTCCAGATACGCTTCAATACCGTTGCGGCCTTGTTCGCGCCCGATGCCCGATTCCTTGTACCCGCCAAAAGGTAATGCGGTATCAATCATCGCGTGGCAATTGCCCCAGACCGTGCCCGATTTAATCTTTGCCGCAAGCTTGTGCATGGTCGCCACATCACGCGTCCAAATGCCAGCGCCCAAACCGTAGCACGTATCGTTCGCAGCCTTTGCCACTTCATCCAGATCGTCAAACCGTTGGGCAACCACAACCGGCCCAAAAATCTCTTCACGTACAACGCTCATTTGCGGGTTCACATCGACCAGCACGGTCGGGTTGACGAAATAGCCGCCATCCGATGCAGGGGAATCACCCCCAATGGCCACGCTTGCGCCGTCGCGTTTACCCGCTTCGATATAGCCCATAACCTTGTCATATTGTTCTTTGCTGACAATCGCACCCATATGCGCTTCGGGGTCGAGCGAGGGGCGCGGTGCCCAAAAGGCGGAGGCTTCGGCCACGCCCTCGATAACCTGATCAAAGATGGAGCGATGCGCGAACAGGCGGCTGCCTGCGACGCAAACTTGCCCCGCGTTGAAAAAGATCGCGCCCGCCGCACCCGGTGCCGCTTCGGCCACATTTACGTCGGGCATGATCACCACCGGTGATTTTCCGCCAAGTTCCAGTGTGACGCGTTTCATGCTGTTGGTGGCATTGCGGTTGATCAATTTGCCGATTTCAGTCGAGCCGGTAAAGGCGACCTTGTCGACATCGGGATGCTTCACCATCCGGTCACCGGCGGTATGGCCGTTTCCGGTGATGATATTTACCACGCCCGCAGGGAAGCCGGCATCCACGATCAAATCGGCCAAGCGCAAGGCGGTAAGGGATGTTTGCTCCGCAGGCTTGAGCACCAATGTGCAACCCGCCGCGAGCGCCGGGGCAATTTTCAGACAGGCCATCAACAGCGGAAAATTCCACGGCACGATTTGCGCGCAAACGCCGACAGGTTCTTTCACGGTATAGCTGAAAACCATACCATTGGGCATGGTATAAGGCTGTGTTGTTTCGCCTGAGACTTTCGACGCCCAGCCCGCCATGAAGCGAATCTGGCTGATCGCGCCGGGAATATCGACCGCCGCCGCCATGCCCTTGGGCTTGCCATTGTCGATGGCCTCTAATTCGGCAAATTCGTCTGCATGCGCCTCGATCAGATCGGCCAAGCGGTGCATTGTCCGTTCGCGAACCATCGGCGGCAGATTGGACCAGCGGCCATCGTCAAACGCTGCTTTCGCCGCAGCGACCGCTCGATCAACATCCTTGTCCGAAGCGTCAGCAACATGCGTGACGATTTTTCCGTTGGAGGGATCTTCGACCGCGATAGTGGCATCGTGCGAAGAATCGACCCATTCATTGTTGATGAACAAAGCAGGCTTGCGTGCCAAAATTTTCTGCGCGGCCTGCGAATAGGGGCGCTGTTCCAGCTTGATTGCAGTCATTTCGTTCATGGCATTTCCTCTCCGGAAGGCAGCGCACGAACAAGTTAAGTTCTTCGCTGCAATTGTGTGTGTTACTTACGAATATGAGCGTTGAAAACGGAAGCATCGGCAAACTGCCCCGCCTTCACGCCAAACTATTTTTCGCCCAGTTTCTTGTCTTCATTGGCGCGACTGATCACATAATGACGGATCGCTTCGGTCTGTGCAGCAGTCAGCACTTTGGCGAAGCTGATCATGCCATTGTCCTTGAGCAATCCACCCTGCACTACGCCATCCCATGCTTTCGCATCGGCCAGCAATCCGCTGCGCCGCAGATCGGGCAATACGGTGCTGCCATAAGCTGAATCGCCGTGGCAAACGCCGCAATAGCGGGCGAAGTTTTTGGCACCATCGGCAATCTGTTCCTGCGTACCCGACACCGAAGGCGGATCAAGCGGCAAACGCGACAATGGCGGTTCCGCTGGCAATTGCGCCTTTCCGCCAAGTTTATACACCAACAGGCGTGAGATGTTGCGTATCGGCCCAGCAACTTCGGACAACATCCCCGCTGGCGACAAAGACCATGACCCACCCCAACCGGCCAGAACGGCCACATATTGCTCGCCATTGATGGTATAGGTTACAGGCGCGGCCATGATGCCGGTTTGCACATCGGTCGACCATAATTTGGTGCCGTTGGTGGCATCGTACGCCGCAAATTCCTTCGCTGAATTCCCCTGAAACACCAATCCACCACCGGTCGCCAACAAGCCACCGTTCCACGGCCCCTTAAACGCGACCCGCCAGCGTTCCTTTTGCGCCACAGGATCCCAAGCGACCAACGCACCTTTGGTTCCTGCAATTGCGCCGTTGCGAACGTCGGGAATGGCCGGCATGGCTCCTGCGGCAAAATCGACGCCGGTGTTGAACCCGACCGCAGAAACCTTCCAATCCTTTTCAGGAATATAAGGGAAGGCTGCTTCCTGCACTGGAATGAAAACAAGACCCGTTTTCGGATCGAATGCCATCGGTTGCCAGTTATGCGCACCGCCTGGTCCAGGGGTCGAGATAAATGGCTTTCCGGTTTTGTCGTAGCGCGCCTCCGGCACTTCGATCGGGCGGCCTTTGGCATCCAGTCCCGTCGCCCAATTCACGGCAACGTAGTTTTTGCCCGAAATAAATTCGCCGGTCGCACGATCAAGAACATAGAAAAAGCCGTTCTTGGGTGCCTGCATCAGCACCTTGCGCTTTTTACCTTCAATCTCCAGCTCGGCCAGCATGATATGCTGGGTCGCGGTATAATCCCATGTTTCGCCGGGCGTTGTCTGGAAATGCCAAGCATATTCGCCGGTCTTAGCTTTTATAGCGACAATCGACGACAGATACAGATTATCGCCACCGCCCGGTGAGCGATATGCCTGATTCCAAGGTGAGCCATTGCCGACGCCGATATACAGCAAATCCAGATCAGGATCATAGGCCATGGCATCCCAAACGGTGCCGCCGCCGCCCTGTTTCCAAAACTCGCCTTTCCAGGTCGCTTCTGCGTCTTTCAGATGCTTTTCATCATTGGCACCGGGCTGGTCGGGCACTGTATAAAACCGCCACAATTCTTTGCCGTCATTGGCATCATATGCGGCAATATATCCACGCACGCCAAGCTCGGCTCCGCCATTACCAATGATAACCTTGCCGTCGATTATGCGCGGTGCGCCCGTGATGGTGTAGGGCTTGGACTGGTCAACGGTGACTTTGGACCACACTTCTTTACCAGTATCGCGATCAAGCGCGACCAGCCGTCCGTCAAGTGTCCCCAGATACAGCCGGTTGCCCCATGTGGCGAGGCCGCGATTGACGACGTCGCAACACGCCTTGGCCCCGGTTTCACCGGGAACCTTGGGATCATATTCCCATAACAGCTTTCCGCTGACCCCGTCATAAGCCTTCACTTTTGACCAAGCGGTGGTGATGTAAATCTTGCCGTCGATAACAATCGGCGTTGCTTCCTGCCCGCGCGCGGTATCCATGTCGGCGAACCAGGCAAGGCCAAGGTCCTTCACATTGCCAGTGCCGATGGCTTCTAGCGGCGAGAATCGCTGTTCGTCATAGGTGCGGCCATAAGACAACCAGTCTTCGGTGTTACCCGCCGCTTCCAATAGCGCCTTGGCATTGATCGCACCTGGCGCATCAACATCCATCGCCTTTTCGCAACCCGAAAGCAGCATTGCAGCGCCAGCGGCCGCCATCCAACCGAACTTCATTTCTCTCTCCTCCGCTCCCGCGTCAACCCCAGCGATTTATCTCCGGTCCCGGTGCCCATGATTTGCGCGGATCGCCGATGGTTGCAAGCGCCAATGCCTTTTGGACTGAAGAACGCGCCGAAACGCGGCCTAGCCAAGCCGCCAATAACGGTTTGTCCGCAAAGGCATCGGGCACAAGATCGACCATCCCCGACAACCAACCAAAAGTTTCGAAATCAGCGATGGTCAGATCGCCCATCAACCAATCCCGGCCATCGGTCAGCTGTTCTTCGACCATCGAAGCCGTTGCAGTGACATGACGAATGCTGTCCGACAGCTGATCATCAGAATAATCGCCTGCCTGCACAGCGGCCCATCGCGCGCGCAAATCTTCGCTGGCTATAGCCGCCATTGCCGCATCATCCAGCTCCGGGCGTGCATACGCCTTGCAGCCGATAAACGCCGCCGCAGGCGCGCAGCGTTCGGTCACGCGGCGGCACCACATCATCATTTGCCAATGGGCAAAGGCATCTTTGGGTTGCAAAGTACCAGCTCCGCATTCGTCCAGATATTGCGCGATGAAGACGCTTTCGGTCATCGCCTCGCCATCGACCACCAACACCGGACCTTCGCCTTCGACGCCCATGTCGCGGGCCACGGCATTGTTCACGCCGGGCAATATGTGGCGCGCACCGGACAGCAGATCAATCGAGCGGCATTCCGCATCAACGCCCGATTCGCCCAAAGCCGCCAGCACCGCAAGCGACGGTCCATTGGGTTCGCCATGATAAAGGATCATATTGCTCATCGCGACAGCACTCCCGAACTAATGCCTTCGGCCTCGGATTTGGGCGGGATATAGTCCTGTTCCAGAATATCGACGCGCGATGCCATCGGCGTGCGCCCCAGTTTCCAGCATTCCCGCGTCGCCGGACGGCGATAAATGGCGCGCAGCCAGCGCATGATATTGGGCGTTACTTCATCGTTCGACAAATGCGGTTGCGACAACGGCATGGCATAGGCCAGATTGAAACCGTTCACATCGGCCAAGCTATATTGGTCACTACCCAACCATTCACGTTTGCCCAATTCTTCTTCGAGCATGCGAATGCCCACGCCGATCCGGCGACCGCTTTCGGCCATTTCAGCGTCGCTAAACAGGCCATAAACTGCCTTGCGCCACGCCACCTGCCGTTCGGGCAGCGGAATGCGGTTGATCGCCTCTTCCAGCTTTTCCTCGCCATGCGATTTCAGCGCATTAGGGCCGACAAAATACTTCCAGCCGAACATGGAAAACGAGGGTGCAAGCCATTGGTCCATGAACTTCATCCACCACCGAACGCGCCAGCGATCACGCGCATCGGCGGGCATCAGTTCGGGTCCGGCAAATTCCTCGTTCACATATTCCATGATCGCGGTGGATTCGACCAACACCCGCGACCCATGCACCATCGCCGGAATCGTTCCTTGCGGATTGATCGCCAGATATTCGGGCTTGTGCTGATCAAATTGCAGCATGTCGATATAGTGGCTGTCAAAAGCCACACCCTTTTCCATCAGCGCCAGCATGGGCTTTCCGGAATTGGCATTGGGTTCCCAATGGTAAAGCGTCACATCGGACATTGGCTTGCCTCTCCTCGCCGCCATTTTGTATGTTAGGCATACAATTTAGGACAAGGAGGTCAAGCGCCAATCATCAGTCACCCGGCGGGACGGCAATGAGAGATTTATTTCTGCGCGAGTTTCTTTGCGAAATGCGCCTGTATCGCGCTGGAGACCGACCGGGCCACTTTTTGACGGCCGGATGCGGATGACAGAAAGGCAGCGTCGTCGGCGTTCGACAAATATCCGGTTTCGAACAAAACCGATGGCGTGTCCGGCGCTTTCAAAACAATGAACGATGCGAATTTATGAGCATTGCTGCGCATCGTCAAATTGGGCTGTGCTTCTCGCAACAGCAATTTGGCAAATCCGGCAGACACATTCATCGTTTCGCGCTGCGTCAAATCGATCAGGATCGACGACACTTCGGCATCGGCCCCGCCCAGATTGACACCGTTGATAATGTCCGATTTATTTTCGCGCGACGCCAATCGTTGCGCCTCACGATCGGATGCGACTTCCGATAAGGTGTACACACTGCCGCCGCGCGCGGTTTGATTTTCGGCGCTGTCGGCATGGACCGACATGAACAGATCCGCCTTCATTTTGCGCGCTATACCATAACGATCTTGCAGCACCAGAAACCGGTCTGTGTCGCGCGTTAAGGCAACGCGCACTCGCCCGGTCTTGATCAATTCGTCCCGAATGGCGCGGGCGATGCCCAAAGTGACGTCCTTTTCCCTCGCTGCGTTATGCGGGCTGATTGCGCCGGGATCATGGCCGCCATGGCCAGCATCGATCACCACCAAAGGCAAACGCGCATCGGCAGGACCGTGTATTTTGGGCATGCCGCGATCGTTGCCCTTGCTGATCGGTGCCGACACTTCGTACCGCTTTTTCGGCGGTTCAGACCGAAACATCAGCGGCGGTAAAAACTCCATGCGGGCAAAACGTGCCGTCGCGGCCGGTTCAATATCAAGACGCAGACTGCGCCCGTCATCCGAAAACGCACCGCCCAGCACTTTAACGGGCGTGGTCAGATCAAACACCAGCCTTGCAGTATCGGCATCATATTGCCCCTGGCGGATATTCTGGAAAGCCCCCGCCGCCGCTGCAACCGGTCCCGGTTGCGCGCCGGTAATGTCGAGCGCAATACGGTCTGGCCCGGCGAGAGCAAAAACCGCCGCCTTATTCACGACATCGTCAAAAGTGATTGTAATGCTGCTGTCGTCGGTATCGACCTGACGAATGGTGCCAGCCTCGGCGGCAACGCCACCGAACAGCGATCCCAGAAAGAACAAAGAACCCAGCATGTGCCGTTTATTTCCCAAGCACTGCCCATTGGTCCAGCGATTTCTTGCAATCCGCATTACCCACTCCACAACTTATGATAAAATCCCAATTAAGGATGAGTTGGAAAGGGCGAGTGACGAGACAGGGTTAATTGCAAGTTAGGCATATTTACATGTTGCACGTTGGGATTGCGGCTTTTTCGGCACGGCACTTGCCCCTTTGGTAATGCGGTGCTAGCACAAGCCACTATGGGCACGGCGACTTTGCCGCCCCCATTAAAAATACCGGAAAAACAATTGCTTCCGGACTATAACAGGTTGACGTTGCATGAGGCATGACATTTCCCCTTCCGCCGCCCTTTCCGGGTCCGGCGTGTTGGCGGCAAATGACGCACGCGCGATTCGCGCCCGCGGTGCCATTGCAGCAGACGCATTTACCAAAACAAACTCCGAACTTCCCCTTTGCGCCGTCCATTGGCTGCGCGAACCGGTCGAACGGATTTTCATAAAACAGAAAAATCGCGATCAGGTGGTGCCCGATTGGCCCAACCCGGTCGCGCGGAGTAATATCAATGACAACGCGTATGCTAATCGACGCGCGTCACCGGGAGGAAACCCGGGTCGCAGTCGTAACAGGGAACAAGATCGAGGAATTTGATTTCGAATCTGCTGAGCACAAACAGCTCAAAGGAAACATCTATCTTGCCAAGGTAACACGGGTCGAACCGTCTTTGCAGGCGGCCTTTGTCGATTATGGCGGCAACCGTCACGGGTTTTTGGCGTTCAGCGAAATCCATCCGGATTATTATCAGATCCCACGCGAAGACCGTGAACGTCTGCTTGCCGAAGAAGCCGCAGTTGCTGCTGAAGAAGCCGCCTTGCGCGAACAAGAAGAGGCTGATGATTTCGGCCCAGGCGACGTTATCCGTTCCGAAGGCCGCGACGAAGAAGATGGCGACTTTATCGAAGTAGAAAGCGATGAGCGCGTCGACACCATCGACATGACCGAAGGCGAAGAGCCCGATTTTGACGCACATATTGATGATCACGGTGATGATGACGATCACCACGGTAAATCCGCGCATGGTGGCGAAAACGGCGATGAAAACGGCGAAGGCAATGGCCGCGGCCGCAACAACCGCCGCCGCCGTGGCCGCGGTGGTAAACCCAGTGCCGCCAAAGCCAGTGACGAAGCCCGCGCCAAGCGCATGAATTTGCGTCGCCGCTATAAAATTCAAGACGTTATCCACCGCCGTCAGGTATTGTTGGTGCAGGTCGTAAAGGAAGAGCGCGGCAATAAAGGCGCGGCCCTGACCAGTTACCTCAGCCTCGCTGGCCGGTATTGCGTGCTGATGCCCAATACGTCGCACGGCGGCGGGATCAGCCGTAAAATTTCCAGCGCGTCGGATCGTTCGCGGCTAAAATCGATAATCTCCGACCTCAGCCTGCCTTCGACCATGGGCTGCATTATCCGCACCGCCGGATTGGCGCGGACCAAGCCTGAAATCAAACGCGACTTTGATTATCTGGCGCGCTTGTGGGACGAAATTCGCGAACGCACCTTAAAAGGTGCCGCACCGTTGTTGATCCACACCGACAGCGATCTGGTGAAGCGCGCGATCCGCGACATTTATAACAAGGAAATTGGCGACGTTCTGGTCGAAGGGACCGAGGGCTATAAAGCCGCCAAAGACTTTATGAAGCTGTTAATGCCCAGCCACGCCAAACGTGTGCAGCATTATGCCGATCCTGTGCCGCTGTTCCAACGCTATGGCGTTGAGGATCAGTTGAACGCCATGTATCAGCCGATCGTGCAGTTGAAATCTGGCGGTTATATTGTCATCAACCCGACCGAAGCCCTGGTATCGATCGACATCAACTCTGGCCGTTCGACCAAAGAGCATGGCATCGAACAAACCGCGCTGTCGACCAATTTGGAAGCCGCACGTGAGATTGCCCGCCAATTGCGTTTGCGCGATATGGCCGGTCTGGTCGTGATCGATTTCATCGACATGGATCATCATTCGAACGCCCGCAAGGTTGAGCGCGCAATGAAAGAGGCGCTGAAGCATGACCGCGCCCGTATTCAGGTGGGCCGCATCTCCAGCTTTGGCCTGATGGAAATGAGCCGTCAGCGTTTGCGCACCGGCGTGTTGGAGGCATCGACCCGGCAGTGCCCGCATTGTGAAGGCACCGGCCTTGTCCGCACTGCATCGTCCTCCGCTTTGTCCGTGCTGCGCTTGATCGAGGAAGAGGCTGCACGCGGCAACGGCAATTTGATCACGCTGGTCGCTAGCCAAGAGGCAACGATTTATGTGTTGAACAACAAGCGCGCCGAACTGGCCGAAATCGAAGATCGTTATCACGTCCACGTCGAAATTTCGCCTAACAGCGAAGCCGAAGGTGCGAAGATGACCGTGTCGGCAACTGGGCCTCGTCCCGAACGCCCGGCCGTGATCCTCGCCCCCATCATCGACAATGATGATGACGATGATTTCGAAGAAGAAATCTTCGACGATGAAGGCGAAGACGCCGAAGAGTCTCCACGCGAAGCACGCAACAATCGCACAGAACGCGATGGCGAAGGTGAAGGCGAAGACCGCAACGGTAAGCGCCGCCGTCGTCGCCGTGGCCGCCGTGGTGGCCGCAATCGCGACCGTGAAGGTGGCGAAGGTGAAGAACAGGCTGAAGGCACCGGTGACGATGCCCAGGCCGATGCCGCAGAAGAAACTGTTGCGGACGAAAATGCCGAGGCAAAAGCGCCTCGTGCCCGTTCGCGGTCACGCGGTCGCGGTTCACGTCGCAAAGATGTGAGCGAACTGCCAGAAGCAGCGGTGGCAACAGAGGCCGAAGCTGTTCCTGCCGAAGCGGAAGCACCCGCCGCCGAAGCGAAAAAGCCCCGTCGTGGTCGCGGCAAAGCGGCGCAGCCTGTTGAAGCAGAAGCCATTGCTGAAGCCCCTGTTGCCGAAGCCGAAGTCGCTCCTGCCGCAGAGGAAAAGCCAAAACGCCGCAGCCGCAGCAAGGCCAAGGACGCCGCAGACGAAGTTGTGGCTGAAACTGCTGCCGCTGAGCCGGTTGCCGCCGAGACAGCAGCCGAAGCGCCTGCTCCTAAAAGCCGCAGCCGTAAAAAAACCGCAGCCAGCGAAGCCAAAGCAGAGGCCCCGAACGCCCCAGCCGGTGACGATGAGGAACCCGGCTATGACGGCCCGCCACGCAAAGGCTGGTGGCAGCGCACTTTTGGATAAATCAAACCGCCCTCTTCCCCATGTGGAAGGGGGCGTTTTGCTTTTGGCATCCAAACAGTTTCGCTTCATGGCGCGTTCAGCCAGCGCCTTGCACAAACGCAATATGGTACCATTCCTGACCCGCGCGGCATCGCTGCGCAACGTTGTCGCAATCTGTGCGGCTGTCACCCTCGGCAGCCAGCCTGTTATGGCGCAATCCATTTTGCGCGACGCAGAGACCGAGGCTTTTTTCGACGAAATCTCCGCCCCGCTGATTTCTGCTGCGGGCCTCGATCCCAAAAATGTCGACATTGTTCTGATCAACGATAAATCAATCAACGCTTTTGTTGCGGGTGGCCAGGCGGTCTATATTCACAGCGGTTTGATCCAGACCGCGACCAGTGCCAATGAAGTGCAAGGTGTTATTGCGCATGAACTGGGCCATGTCGTTGGCGGCCATGTCATCCGTTATTCTGAAGGGATGAAGGTGGCCAGCGGCATTTCCATCGCCAGCCTGATCCTTGCAGTCGGCGCAATGGCGGCGGGTGCCGGCGAGGCGGGAATGGGCATCCTTGCCGCGGGTCAACAGGCGGCGATGAGCAAATTTTTGGCGTTCAGCCGTGTCCAGGAAAGCGTCGCAGACGCGTCCGGCGCGCAATATCTCTCGACCGCCGGTATAACCGGTCGCGGTTCCATTGCCTTTTTCAAAAAGTTGCAGAATTTCGAGTTCCGTTTGGGTATTCCGCAGGTCGACAGCTATGATCGCACCCACCCTTTGTCGGGCGAACGCATCACTGTGTTGGAAGATAGCTATAAAGTCGATCCCGCGTGGAACACCCCACTCAACCAGAAATGGGAAGCCGATTTCAAACGGGTGAAGGCCAAGTTGGCGGGCTATATTGCCGAACCCAATATTACCCTGCGCAGCTATCCCGAAAGCGACCAGAGCACCCCTGCCCGCTATGCGCGCGCTTATGCTTGGCACAAATCTGCTTATCCGCAAAAGGCACTGGCAGAGGCCAATGCTTTGGTGGCTATTGATCCCGCCGATCCCTATTTTCTGGAGCTGCAGGGGCAAATATTGCTCGAATCGGGAATGCCCGCAGATGCCTTGGCGTCGCTGCGCAGAGCCACAGACCTCTCTCAAAGTCAGCCTTTGATTGCCGCCATTTTGGGACATGCTTTGGTCGCGACCGAAGACAAAGCCAATCTGGTCGAGGCTGAACGCGTACTGCGCACCGCCGTCGCCCGCGACAATGACAATCCCTTTGCCTGGTACCAATTGGGCGTCGTCTATCAAGCGATGGGCGATGAACCCCGTGCCGCGCTTGCCAGCGCCGAACGCTATCTGATGGAAGGCGCGCCGCAACTCGCCCTGCCCAATGCAGCAATCGCGATGGCGGGCCTGACCGAATATTCGAAAGACTGGGTGCGCGCGCAAGACATTAAGCTGGTGGCCGAAGCTGCCGTCGAGAAACAGCGCAAGAAACGCTGACGGACTGTTATTTTCTGGCATCCTACCCATAGTCTGGCTAGTCCCGCGCGATGACCGATACTTCACGCACCAGCCGCACCACATTGTGGATCGTTACCATCATCGCTTTGCTGTTGCTTGGCGTGGGTGGAGCGTTTGTTTGGAAACAGGCAACGCAATCGTTGATCCGCAGCTATTTGCTCGAACATCCCGAAATTCTGCCCGAGGCGATGGAGGTTTTGCAAAAGCGCGAAACAATGAAGCGGCTGGCAACGGCTGGCGGCGCGCTCAATAAGCCCTTTCCAGGCGCTGTAACCGGCAATCCGGCGGGCGATGTGACGATTATTGAATTCACCGATTATAGCTGTGGCTATTGCCGTAAATCAGTGGCCGATGTGCAAAAACTGGTCGCCAATGATAAGGGCGTTCGCGTCGTCTATCGCGAATTGCCGATCCTGACCCCTGCCAGCCGCGTCGCCGCCAATTGGGCATTAGCCGCCGCAAAACAGGGCAAGCACAAGGCCTTTCACGATGCGATGTTCGAAAAAGGCCCACCCAACGAAAGCAGCATTCGCGCCGCAGCCGAAGCCGCTGGTCTTGATCTGGCACGCGCGCAGGGCGATGCCAACAGCGCAGACATCGCAGCGGAAATTGACGGCAATCTGGCAATGATGCAGCAAATCGGTTTCAACGGCACCCCCACCTTTGTCATCGGCGGAAAGTTGATCGAAGGGGCCATGGGCTATGATGTGCTGAAGGGCGCGGTTGAACAGGCGCGCAAAGCCAAAATCTAGCCCTTACGCCCTTGCGCCACGACATACCATTCAACCGATCCTTTGCGGCTGGCAGGGGGTTTGGCATGTTTCACAGTTTTAAAATTGGCCTTTAAAACGGCCAGCAATTCAGGATCGGTTCCGCCTGCAAACACCTTTGAAATAAAGTCACCACCAGGGGCCACAACCTCAACCGCGAAATGCGCTGCTGCCTCAACCAAACCCATCGTCCGCAAATGATCGGTCTGTTTATGCCCGGTGGTATTGGCGGCCATGTCTGACATTACCAGATCGGGTTTTGCGCCCAAGGCATCGATCAATTTCTGCGGCGCATCATCATCCATGAAATCCATTTCAAAAATGGTCACGCCTTCGATCGGATCGACCGGCAATAAATCAATGCCTGCAATTGCGGCTTTGGGAATGCGTCGCCGCACAACCTGCGCCCAGCCGCCCGGCGCAATGCCCAGATCGACTACGGCCCGCTTGCCCTTCAGAAATCCGAATTTCTCGTCAAGCTCGGTTAGTTTATACGCCGCACGGCTGCGATAGCCATCGGCGTGCGCCAGCTTGACATACGGGTCGTTCAGTTGCCGTTCGAGCCAGCGGGTCGATTGCGCAGTGCGTTTTCGCGCGGTCTTGACGCGCTCCTTGCCCACCACACTGCGGCCAGAACGGTTGCCGCCAAATGTTACTTTTGCCATTTTATGTCCGCCTGTTTTTTCGCCGCGCGTCGTTGGCCATCAATGCCCGCAAAATGCCTTCGCGGATACCACGATCGGCAATTCCCAGCCGCTCACCCGGCCAAATATCAATGATCGCCTCCAAAATCGCACAGCCAGCCACCACCAGATCGGCACGTTCATGGCCGATGGTCGGGAATGCTGCGCGTCCCGCTGGCGGTAACGATGCCAATTGTCGGCTAATGTCGCGCATGGCCTGAGATGACACGTGCAGTCCGTCGATCTTGCTGCGTTCATAGCTTTGCAATCCCAGAAGGACGCTAGCCAAGGTGGTCACCGTGCCTGATGTGCCAAGCAACCGATGATCACCCTGCCCCACCGGAAGCCGCGCCGCAAAATCTGCGACACGATCATGCACTTTGCGCAACATCCGGGCATATGTTTCATCCAGCGATTTGCTGTCTTCACCCGCCAACGGTTCGCTTTCGGTCAGCGAAACCACGCCCCATGGGATGCTGGCCCAATCGAGTATCAGGGGCACCGGGCCATGGGTCGAAACCAATACCAATTCGGTCGATCCACCGCCAATATCAAAAATCAACGCGGGGCCATCGCCGGGTTCCAGCAACGCGTGACAGCCCATAACCGCCAGACGCGCTTCTTCTTCGGCGGTGATAACATCCAGCACGATCCCTGTCTCGCGCTTGACCCGTTCGATAAATTCAACACCATTCTGCGCCTGCCGACAGGCTTCGGTGGCCACGGACCGCGCCAGAATGACATTGCGCCGCTTCAACTTTTCCGCGCAGACCGTGAGCGCCTCGACGGCGCGGTCCATCGCCTCGTCGCTCATTTTGCCAGTCGTCGCCAAACCTTCGCCCAAGCGCACCACGCGCGAAAACGCGTCAACAACGGTAAAGCCATCCTGCGCCGCGCGCGCGATCAGCAAGCGGCAATTGTTGGTGCCTAGGTCCAGTGCTGCATATGCCGTTTTTCCCAGCCAAGGGCCGCGTGGTTTTTCCGGAAAAGTAGGTTTCGATTGACACGTCGAAGGGTCCGCCACACGATCCGTGCGTGACCCGCCTGTTGGTGCCGCATTGGCGGATTTCCGGCGGTTCGGCCCCCTGTTTCGGCCCCCCTTACCCTTGCCACCATGCTGCGGCGATGGCGCGATAGGTTCGCCCATGGCCGTACTCGATTCTTATTTTCTATCCGATTGCGGGAAATGCCGCTCGGTACTTGAGACCGTTCGTAATGCGTTCCGGTTAAAAATTCAAGTTTTTAGCCAATGGACCAAAAACCACAGCGCGCGGGCAATTGACTTCACCGCGCGTCCAGCATAATGGCGCACACCACATTCCCCGATCGTCTAACGGTAAGACTACGGACTCTGACTCCGTCTATTGAGGTTCGAATCCTTATCGGGGAACCATTTTATTCAGCCGCACCAAAGATGGGACGATTCCGCAGCAAAAATGGAATCGCCCAACCTTGCAGCGGGTTTGACTTCCCAGGCAAGCGTCCCAGCACGCCATATCATCGTGAATGCTCCGTTGGCTGCTGAAATTTGTCGGATTACCGACGATTTTTCAACAAAATCTGCCTGATCATTGCAGTCGATTTTCTGCCTTTCTCCATTGGAGTTCACGCCAAGCCCAGTCCATTTTGACAGCCAAAACACTGCGAGATTTTCGATTTCGAGGGCGGTTTCTTCGTACCTACGTAAACCAGTCGCGATGATAGGTTTACACCAAAATACGGTTGAAACATTCACATGTGATAATGGTAAAGTATTCTAACGTAGAATCAATGTGCCCCAGATATTTTCATTCAGGCATCATCTTACGACATGAGGCGACTATAAATTTAGCGATGCCCTGCCCGGGTTCCCGACGACCGCTCCCGCAAACTTTTTGGACATTCGAGTCAGCCTTATCGCAGCTCAAATCATGCCGTTCGTTCACGCACTTATAGGCGTCAATGTTGTGGGGAGCGAGCCGTCGTGTGTGGATTGCTCCCGCGTCGCAAGCACAAGTGATGATTTTACCATTTGGTTGGGTGCAATCGCCTATCGGCCCTGTTTGTGGAGTTGGCAAGTGCTGCTCGCGCTTTAAGGTAGTTACATTTTGGACAGTCCGTTGTTGGCCTCGGCTCTCGGTCTGGGGAGGAGATATCTCGAGATCGCAGCCTGAACCCCGGAAACTATGCAACAAACGTGAAAAAACTGATCATCATACTCTTGGGCTCAGCCATTGGCCGTCATAGCGTCACGGACGCGCTGAAGAGCTGCACCCAATGGGTCCGTCTCGCCCAATATTTTGAATGTGCCATTCAATGTAAAAAAACAATGGCCATGCACGCAGGCGAGTAGCGACCGCGCAATGCTTGTAGCTTCTATAATGCGTTCCGGTGGCAAGGCGGCGGCGACTTCATGGACAACGATATCGGTAATCGCTGTCACCTTTTCAGCATAATCTTCAGGTGTTTCGGCATTGTCTGGAAGGCGAAAATCATAGATTGCAGTCCATGCACTGCGGTGCAGGATGGCAAACTCAAAATAGGCCTCTACTGCAACCTGCAAACGATCTTTGCTGGCAAATTCCAGTTTCGCCAGCAAATGATCCCGCCACAGATTTAGCGTCTCGCCATTGATTGCCAAAATCAGCGCGTCATGTGTTCCGAACACATTGTAAATGGTACCAATCGAATAGCCTATCCGCTTGGCGACTTCGCGCGCAGAGAAGCGGGCATAGCCCACTTCGGACATATGACGATGCCCTTCGGCCAAGATCATCGCGCGCAATTCAGTACGGTTATGGTCAGAACGACGGCCCAACGAATGCCCCCTAATTAAACAGTGTTTACTTTTTAATGATCAGTGTTCAATATACACTCGAATCGATGAAAGACAACCGTATCATGTTCCGACGCATAGGGATAAGGATGGTCTCCAGATGGGGCATTTAGGTAAGATAAGTTATCGCTTCGGTATCGACGGCAGTGCGATCGCTTTGCCGAAGCGTTCGGTACCTTCGGTCGAGGTCGATGTACTTTGCGGCCAAACCGAAGGGACAACGCAGGCGCAATACAAAATCGCCAATCGCCACTGGGCGGCAATTGATGAGACAAGTTCGTTATTGGCGGCGAAAGCTGCACATGCGGCGATTGACGAGGCAGGCTGGGATCCGTCGACCATTGACGCCATTATCGGCGCATGTGGAGTTATGGAACAGCCTATCCCAGGAACGGCGGCGCTTGTGCAGCGTCGGCTTGGTTTGGGCGACAGTGGCACTCCGGCTTTTGACATCAACGCTACCTGCCTGTCATTCCTGATGGCCTTTGACCGCGCGCTTGCGGGCTTTGCGCTTGGTGAGTGGCGACGCGTGTTGGTTTTCAGCGCAGATATTGCGTCAGCTGCACTGGATTTTTCAAATGCCGAGGCCTCGGTCATCTTTGGCGATGGTGCAGCTGCATTTGCACTGTCCAGCGACGGTCCGCATGAGCGGATCGCGCATAGCTTCAAGACCTTTAGTGACGCTGCCGACGCCTGTCGATTAGAGGCGGGGGGAACCCGGCTCCGCCCACATGTTGATCTGGAGGACTTCCTCGCACGATCAAAGTTTCAGATGGATGGGAAAGCTGTGTTCAAGGCGACGGCGTCTCGATTTCCTCTATTCATTGACGCGCTGCTTGAACACGCCGGTATCCATGCTGAGGACCTTTCGGTTATCGTCCCGCATCAGGCTAGTGCTGCGGCTCTCGAGCATTTGAAGCGCGCCTTGCCGGGAGGCCATGGCAAGACGGTCGACATTTTCGCCGACCACGGCAATCAGATAGCAACCAGTATGCCCCATGCTTTGCATGTTGCGCGTAAAACGGGGAGGTGCGCGCCGGGCACTTTGGGGCTCCTGATTGGAACATCTGCAGGCGTTTCTTTGGGTGGAGCGGTCGTTCGGTGGTAGGTGGGCGCATCCTTGTCACAGGCGCCACCGGCGGCTTGGGACGCATTATGGTCGAGCGGCTTTGTGCCGATGGCCATGATGTTATCGCAACTGGGCGCAATCAGACGATAGGGTCAATGCTCGACAACTGTACTTTCGTGGCGGCCGATCTGTCCAATAGTCTGCTCGATCCGTTGATGGAAAACGTCGGTACGGTCTTCCACCTGGCTGCGCTGTCTGCTCCTTGGGGGAAGCGGACAGATTTTGAGCGGGCTAATATCCTTGCGACACGGCGATTGCTGGCCGCTGCACAGGCGCGGGATGTGAACACATTTGTTTTTGCATCCACCCCATCGATCTTCACGGCTCCAAAAGCGCAGATGAACATCATTGAGCAAACGCCGCTACCGCTAAAATTTGCCAATCATTATGCCACAACCAAATATGCTGCCGAACTGCTGGTGCTGGCTCACCGCGGAACGATGCAGACGATGGCGCTGCGTCCACGCGCGATCGTGAGTCCTTATGATACCGCACTCCTCCCTCGGCTTATCCGCGCCAGCGAACGCGGCAGGATGCCATTGCCTGGAAAAGGTAATGCACTGATCGAACTCACCGATGCACGGGACGTTGTTGCAGCTTTCATCGCTGCTGCTGAGAGGGCGGCTGCGCTCAGGGGTCGCGTCTTCAATATTTCTAGCGGAAACCCACGCCGCTTTGCCGATCTTGCAGCCTATGTTTTCAAGAGGCTCAACCGCGAAGTTCGCTTTTTACCTTTGAATGCCAAATTGGTGACGGCGCTCGGTGGCTTAATGGAAGGGGTTGCCAATCTGCTGCCCGGTCAGCCCGAGCCGCCTCTCACGCGCTATTCAGCAATGGCATTGGGCTGGTCACAAACTTTCGATTTGAGCGCGGTTAAGGATGCCCTGCAATGGCAACCGCATTTTAGCCCTGAGCAGGCGATTGACTGGGCCTTGGGAACCAAAACACATGATTGAAGTCAAGGTGACGCCCCTATTGGCCGGATCGTGCAAGCATCCACAGGTGATGACCATTCGCGATGGCAGCCTTCGCCCGGCAGTTTATCCCGCTTTGCCGATGCTGATCATTCATCCCAGCGAAGGCCCCATATTGTTTGATACTGGCTATGATCCTGCCTTTTTGACTGCGACGCAGCCTTTCCCTGAACGCTTCTATCGGTGGTTTACCCCGGTTGCCTTGTGTGCGGGTGAAGAGGTTTCAGCACAATGTCGCGGCTTTGGTGTTCGGCCACAGGAAGTCCGCCATGTCATCCTCTCGCACTTTCATGCGGACCATATAGCGGGTACCCACGCCTTTCCCAATGCCCGCATCCATTGCGCCAAGGCGGGATTCGATGCGGCATGCAAGGGTGGAAGGATCAGCCAGGTCCGGCAGGGGATATTGCGCGCGCTTATCCCGAACGATTTCTCGCACCGTGCAAGTTACTTCGAAGAAGGCAGCCGGATCGCTTTGCACTCTGATATGTATCCCTTTGACACGGGCGTTGATGTGCTGGGCGATGGCGCATTGATCGCTGTCGAGCTTCCAGGCCATTGCCCGGGCCATTGGGGGCTGTTGGTCAACGACATGCGTTTCGGCAGTCATTTCATGATTGCAGACGCTGCCTGGTCACTGGACGCTGTGCGTCGCAATGTTCCACCGCCAGCTATGTCGACCGCATTTCTGGGTCAGACAAAGCGGACCCGTGAAACGCTTGGCAAGCTCCATCAGCTGTGGGCGCGGAACTCCGGTGTCCGCTTGACTCCCTATCATTGCCCCGAGCGGGCGGCAGAGGTGACAAAACTATGAAAGCATCGCAACTCGATCCAAATAAAGTCTGGTACTCGGCGAGTAATGAAGACACACGTAGCGAATGTTTGGCGCTTGTTCCACAGGGCAAGTCCCTGTTGTGCATCACCGCAAGCGGGTCGCGGACGTTCGATCTTTTGATGGAAGATCCAAAGCACATCGTTTCAATTGACCAAAATCCGGCACAAACGGCCTTGGCCTTGTTACTGACGGCCAGTTATCGAAGCCTTGACTATGAAGGATTCTGTAAATTCCTCGGTTTGTTACCTTCACAACACAGACTTGAGCAACTCGAAAATTTGCTCCCACAACTACCGCCAGAAGCTGCCGCATTCTGGCATCGCAACAAAGTCAGCGTTGACACCGGCTTACTTTATTGCGGCAAATGGGAGGGCTATCTTAGGCAAATACAGTGGTTGGCAGGTTCGCGCCGTCGCGCCATCGCAGACAGGCTGTTGCATTCTCCAACACTGGCCGCACAAACGGATATTTGGGACCATGAATGGGACAACAAAAGTTGGCATTTATTTTTGCGTATTCTCTCTCAACGCTGGTTATGGAAGTATGTCTTTCGCGAACCCGGAATGCAGTTTGTCCCGCAAAATTTTGATATAGGCGGCTATGCGCAGGGTCGCTTTGAGCATGCCGCAAATAGTATTTCGTTGGCAAAGTCTCATTTTGCATGGCTTCTTATGAAAGGGCGCTACCCTCTAAACATGCTTCCGCCTTATTTGACTAAGCGCGGATTTGACCTTGTTCGCGAACGCCTTGATCGCGTAGAATTTGTCTCGTTGAGCTTGCAAGAAATGCTTGAGCGCAGCGACAATGCGGCTTTTGATGGAGCTTCTCTATCGGATTATTCCTCTTATTGTAATGTTGATGTCCAACGATCAGTTTGGTCGGGCTTGGCGCGAGTGATCGCCCCGGGTGGCCGGGTTTGTGAACGCAAATTTTTCAATAAGTCGGGAACACACTTACCCATCGAAGCGGGATTTACCCGTCAAACCAACTTGGAAGAGTTGCTTTTCGTTCAGGATCAAGCGCTTTTCTACTCCTTTGTCGTCGCAGAAAAAGAGGCCTAGAATGCATGAAAAATGGCCCTCGGGGCTTGCCCGTGGATGGCACCCCATCGCCTATCTTGCTGATATTGATGATCGACCGCTCGCAGCCAAGCTAATGGGGCACCCGCTGGTCATCTTTCGAAACGGCGATAGGATTGGTGTGCTGGATGACCGCTGTTCGCATCGAAACGTTCCATTGTCCGAAGGGCGATGCGTTAAGGGAGAAATTGAGTGCCCCTACCATGGATGGCGTTTTGGTCCAGATGGCGATTGCCGCGCTATGCCGGGCAGCAACGACATCACCTATGCACCAGTCCGCTCTTATCCGGTAAGGCTAGATGCCGGACTGGTCTGGACCTGTATAGCGGACGATGCGGCAGATTTTCCGATTTTGCCTCCCGAAATAGCGGATCCTGGCTACGATAGCTTCTGGTGGCCGCTAAAAGCCTCTATTGGAACGGTTGCTGATGCGCTGGAAAACTTGCTGGATCCCATGCATTCCTACTTTGTGCATCCAGGGCTGGTTCGGCAATCACGGCACCCTCAGAATATGCATATCCATTTTGTTGTAACAGAGGTGGGCTGCGAAGCGCGGTTTACAGAGAACCGAAAAGGACTCACGCTGTTGCAACGCTTAACGGAAGGTAATCGCACCCATTCCTATGCCCGCTATTGGGCACCAACCGTCGTACAAGTAGCATTTGATGACAAACACGGCACAAACTTGGCGACGACTGTGGTCTTCAGCCCAGTAGAACAAGATTTGACCAGGCCATTCACGCGATTTTCAACTCGAAAAGGGAAAATACCTAAATGGCTAAAACGCGTTTTCTTAGTGGCGTTTCACTACCCGTTGGTGGCTCAAGACCGCGCAATGCTCAAACTGCAACAGAAAAATTCTGAACGTTTTGGCGGCCCCAAATATAGCCACGGACCATTGGATTTCTTCGGTCGTGTAATTTGGGATGCTCTAAATGGAAAGCCGCTTAAGCCATGTGAGAGAACGTTTGAGTTGTGTGATTAACCCCATCCCATGCTCGCCTAACCCGTCGCAATTTTTGGTCGATTGAGAGTTCGAGGCCGCGCGACACTTTGATTTCGAAAGGAGCCAAGCCAAAAGGCGCCAATCGAGACACTATATTTTTCTCAACCAACTGATTCATGACTTCGGGCAGATCATCTGCCAACACGATGGCAATCTCGCTCGCACCGGTCTGCACAATCCGGAAATCCCGGATTGCCGGATGCGCATCGACCACGGCGTTGCGGAGAACGTCGGGCGTTACCATCTTGAGGCCGCCATCGATCCCGGCGAGGTGGAAGATGTCATCCTGTCGCCCCACGATCCGCGCGACCGCCTGATAGGACGAACCGCACGGACATGGGGCGTCCGACAATTGCATCAGATCGTTCATCCGGTATCGGACCATTGCCTGTTCGCCGCGGGTAAAATCCGTCACGATCGGGGAGACAAGTTCACTGTTCGGATCGGGCTTGTGCCATTCGAACTTCACGACATCTTCGGCCAAATGGAGCGTCCCATATTTGCAGCTCACGCCGAAAAGCCCCTCTGTCGCCATGTAGATTTCGCGGACACGCTGGCCAGCAGTTGTTTCGATAATCTCCCGGTCTATCGGATCAAGCACCTCGGCGCCGCTGAAAATATGGTGCGCTGTCAACTGACCTGCCTCGGCGAGATGGCGAAGAACTTTGGGAGGAGCGACTATAGTGTCCGGCGCAAAGGCTGCCAGATCATCGCGCCAATGATCGATTCCCTTGGCCAAATCAAATGCGCCAAGCGCAATGCGGCTCCCGGTCGATGCAGACTGATAAAGATCGGAAATTCCTGGTAATGCAAGAGCCACCCGGTGCCGGCGCCACAATGCATCGGGCAAGGCTTTGGCGAGAATTGTGCCGAGCCACACAAACCGCTCAGCATCGCTGATTACATAATAGCCACGATTTCCGCTGGTCCCAGTACTGCGACCAATCGCATGATCGCCTATGCGCTGCTGGCCCGCATCAAGTGCCGCGCGAACATCCTCGGCTGTTAAGCCTCGGCGATTGAGTTGTGCAAAGTTGTCGAGCAGGATTTGCTTGTCGATAACAGGCAAATTGCCGAAACTGGAGGAGCTTGAGGCTGCATAAAACGGCAAGTGCGTTAGCGTGTGCGCCATCAATCGTTCGATTTGATTTTGCTGATGGCGCAAAATTTGAGCGCGAGTACGCAGCCAGCGCAACCGCCAGCGAGCTTGGGCAAACGCCCATCCTGCAATTATCATCCCCGACATTGATTTCTTGGCCTGAGCGGTGGTATCCGACAATTAGACAGCGTCTATTATATGTCAAGCCTGTCACTAAGACACGTACAGACCTGCAACTGCCCCTAACGCTAACTTTTAAGCCATTCGTTGGCGCGTAAGGGGGACATGAAATCAGTCGTTCGTTCAGTAAGGTTGACATCTGATGCTCCGTCCCGAATGATTTTCACGCAATTTCGTATCAGAATGATCTTTCCTTCAGTAATGACAAGCCTATAAGATGTAATAAGCTGATAAGTGGGGCGCGATGGGCGGGTTTTTAAGAGCACTGGAAAAAGTTGGCCTCGTCAAAGTCGAGGGCAGCGTTGAGGGGTTGCGGCCTGAGCCTGTTCTGGACCCTGAGCCCATTGTCCCTTCGCCGGCCAAAACAAAACCCGTTGAAACACAAAGCGGTGGTGCGATTGTAGAAGGCCAACCCTTTGAATCCTTTTACGCCGGACTTACTGCCAGCGCCTATCCTGCTGAAAAAATGTTGAAATTGATTGACGGACTTAAAGCAATGGACGCCAATACGCGCCTTGCTGCGGTTAAAGCGATGGATGCAGCCGATGACAACTGGTCGCTCGACGATGCTGTGGCGGATGCCAGGGCGAAAATCGCGGCGCTGACAGGGCAGGCCTCTGCCTTTACCGCGCAAGTTACGGCTATCGAAAAAGATACCGGCGCGATGATAAAGGCGCTGGACAAGGAAAATGACAATGCGGTGTCGGCTGTCCGCAAACAGATTGCTGATCTGGAGGCATTGCTTGCGCGGCAGATTGAAAAGACCGGCGGTAGCAAGGCTGCGGCGCAAAATCAGCTGCAGGCGGCACGTGAAGCCTGCACCCGCGAAACTGGACGGCTGCATGCAGAGGCTGCACGGCTGAACATGTTGGTCGATTTATTTGGCGCGCCCAAAGGCAATTAGGGCAAACCAACATTGAGTTGAGACTTCGGATAAAGGATGCATCATGGTTAAACTTACCCCGTTGGCAAAAGGGCTATTGGCAATTGCCGTGCTGGCTATGGCTGCTGCCGCGATTTGGCATCTTGGCGTGAAAAGCTGGTTTGGTGGATCTTCATCTTCCGGACCCACGTTGACGGCAGAACAATCGCTATCGGCGCCGCTTGGTACCGCTGAAAATCCGCTGAAAGTGAGCATTGTTAGCTTTCATGGCTATGCGCCGGGGCTTTTGGCGAATGGCAAGTCACTTAAAACCAAAGCAGATTCCATTTATGCCAAAACGGGCCTGAATGTCGAATTTGTCATTCAAGACGATATTCCAACGCTCGCGACCATTTTCGAAGCCGGCACCGCACAATGTGCGTGGCGCACATCAGATTTCTGGGCGCAAGAACAACCCAATCTGCGTAACTCCGGCCATGATGGCCGCGCTGTAATGATTGTGGATAACACTCAGGGTGCTGATGCCGTCATCTCCGGCAATCCTGCGGTCAACAAGATTGAGGATCTCGCGGGTAAGTCGGTGGCGCTGCTGCAATTCACACCGTCGCACGGCATGGTGATTGACGCACTGGAAAATTCCAGCCTGTCGGCCAAGAAGCGCGAGAGCGTTAAATATGTCTATATCAACGCCGAAGAAGGAACAGCCGGCGTTCGTGCGGCACTTGAATCGGGCAGCGTTGACGCAGCCGCCCTTTGGGACCCCGATCTCTCGCTTGCCATGCGCAATACCAAAGGTGCGCATGTTGTCTATTCCACCAAGACCGCAACCAACCTGATTTATGACGTGATGGTGTGCGACAAACGCTTCCTCGACAAAGCAGAGAATACCCCTGTTTTTCAGAAGTTCGTCGCCGGATGGATGGACGGTGTAACAGCGGCAAAGGCCAATCCCGATGAAGCTGTCGATGCGCTGATCCAGACGGAGGAGTTTTTCGCACTTCTCGCCAAGCAAGAAGGCAAGTCCTTTGTGAAGAGCCTGTTTTCCAATATCCTTTGGACTGGGACTGCTGAAAATGCGCGCGCGCTGGGCTTGGTTGGTGGAACCGACCATTATTCCCGCGTTTATCAGCGTTTCGATCAAATCTACCGCGCGGCAGGTGCGCTGGCCAATCCAAAATCGCCTGTGATCCCGGCTCAAGAGTCGTTTGACTATCGCTTCATCAAGTCGTTACTGGCCAGTGACACACAGGCGCAAAATACTGCTGCGCAATCCGAATATCAATATTCCGACGCCGGGCGCGAAGCTGCTGTGGCCACAAAGGAAGCCGCGCTTACAAAGCCTGTGATGGTCAATTTCATGACCGGTGCTGCTGATTTGAACAAGCGCAGCCAGCAAGTTGTGGACAAGGAAATGGTGTCCTTCATCGAGAATAATGGCGGTGCCTATTTCGTGTTGTCAGGCAACACCGATAGCACGGGAAGTGCGGCCACCAACAACGCGCTGTCACAACGCCGGGCAGAGGCAGTCGCTGCCTATCTGGCGCGCGAATGGGATATTGATGCCAAGCGGATCAAGGTCGTCGGCAATGGTTCAAGCACACCGCTGTGCAACGAAGCCAATCCCGGCGCCGAAGGTGTGTCGCTTGAGGAATGCCGGGCGATGAACCGGACGACGCGGCTCGCCGTTCTCAGTCGCTAAGGCTACAAAGCACTGTGGCAAATCTATTTAATCCGCATGCGCCCTTGTCCAGTGGACGCAAACGCGCGTTTGGCTTTGGCGCTGTAATGTTGGTTCTGCTGCTGTGGGCGGCGGTCTCCATGTCTGGCATGGTGTCAGCAAACAAGCTGCCGTCGCCGGTCGCTGTGGTAAAGGCGCTGAGCTATCTCGCATGGGATGCGGACAGTGGGCAAAGCCTGTTGCTGCAGGCTGCCCTTGCCTCGACCGGTCGGATATTGATGGCAGGGCTGATCGTAATCGCCGTTGGAATTCCAATGGGAATATTGATGGGGTCGTCACAGCCGATCAATGCAGCGCTGTCGCCGCTTATCGATCCGTTTCGTTCGGCCCCTGTGGTGGCGCTGTTGCCGATCTTGGTGATGTGGATGGGGATTGGCGAGACCATGAAGGTCGCTTTTCTGGTGATCGGCGCAATTGTTTATCTGATCCCGCTGGTCCGCGATGCTGTGCAGGCGGTACCGCAGACGCATTGGATCAGTGCACGCGATCTGGGGGCAACGCACGGTGAATGTATTCGTCATGCCGTTTTGCCGTTGGCGGCACCGCGCATTTTTGATGCCGTAACGGTCTGCGTGTCGGTTATGTGGACTTACATCACGGTCGCTGAATATGTGAATGCGGGGCAAGGTCTTGGCCAATTGATCCAGAATGCCCGGCGCTTTTCGGCGATGGATCAGGTGTTCGCCGGGATTTTTGTGATCATCTTACTCGCGCTACTGACCTATCAGTTTATGCGCTTTATGCGCCATAGGCTATTCGGATGGGAGACAGAGCAATGAGCGTTGCCAAGCCCGCGCAGCCGGTGGTTTCAGTCCAAGACATCACACAGTCTTATGGCGAAACACTGGTTATAGATACAACCAGCCTGACCTTGCAGGGCCCACAGATCGTGATGCTGATGGGGCCATCGGGGTGCGGCAAATCGACATTGCTGCGGATGATTGGCGGCGTACGCCCTATTGGTGTACAGACGCCCAGCTCGGGTACGGTTTTGATCGATGGAGAGCATTGCACCGAAGCGCGCGATGATACCATCATGATCTTTCAGCGTTATGCCAACCGTCCCGATCTGACGGTGTGGGACAATGTTGCACTGCCATTCCGTTTTAAGGCATGGGCCCACAAAACCGGGGATGATAGCTGGCGCAGCCAAGTCGATGAGATGATCGAACGCGTTGGTTTGAAGGGTAAGGAAAAAATTCGCCCGGCGCAGCTTTCCGGTGGCCAGAACCAGCGCGTTGCTATTGCCCGCGCGCTTGTGCTGCGTCCGCGCATATTGCTGATGGACGAACCTTTTGGCGCACTTGATAGCAACACGCGTGAAGGCGTTCAGGATCTGCTTCACGAACTGCATAAGACTGATCCGTGCTTGGTGGTATTTGTCACCCATGATGTCGAAGAAGCGCTAAAGCTGGGGGATCGTATCTTGTTGATGTCCACTCATCCGGCGCGGGTGGTGATGGATGCGCAGATCAGCACGCCGCGTGAAAGCCGGGATGCTTGGCTGCGCGGGCCAGAGGCGCGTTCGATTGAGGATCAAATCCGTTCACAAATGAAAACGGCGGCGGCGGCCGCTGCCGCCTAGGCTCTCGTTCTAATGGCAGAGAAGACGAACTATCTGAGCGAATTGCTGCAATCCAGCGGAACGATGACAACGGGTGCTGCAGCGCTCGCAATTGGCGGGCTGATGGCGATCCCGCTGGGGCTACCCGGACTTTTGATCCCACTGGTTGCAGCAACGACCGGGATCACACTTGCTGGAATATTTGTGCCCTCTATGCAGGGTTTCCGCAAGAAGGTGGACGCGCGTAAACGCAAGGAAGCTCGACATAAAATCCGTGCGCATCTGATCGAATCGCTCGTCTATCGTGCCGGACAAGACCATCCCAATTGGGACAATCTGACGCGGATGGAGGAGCGGATCGCCGATTATTTCGCTTTCAAACGCGCAGCTTCCGAAGAACTGCCGTCGACCGATGTTGACCGATTGTTGGACGCGCCAAACAGCTATTTGTCGCTTTGGGCCACGCATCTTTCGCTGCACGAGCGGATTGAGACATTGGACGAGGCAGGCCTGCCAGCGCGCATCAAAATTCTCGAGGCCGAGGTAAAAGCAGCACCCGGCAATGCCAATTTTCTCAAAGCACTTAATGACCTGAAAACACTACAAGCGCGCAGCTCAACGCTGGAGGCAAAAGAAAATGCCATAGAGGCTGCGATGCTGTCGCTGCCAGATGCGGTCGACGAAGTGACGCAAGGGGCGTATGGCGCTGCTGAAACCGAAAAGGCGCTTGGCCGCTTGCGCGATGCCGTCAGCGAATTGAGCATCAGTGAGGAAATAGACCAACAATTGCAGGTGGAAATGGGCGAACTGGATATTGCTATGCCCGGCCAAACCGCACAATCAATCAACCGATAATCGATCAGGAGTAGGACGATGAGCATAATAGCCCGCATGGCCAATCTTTTTCGGGGGTTTCTGTCCCTCTTCATCAGCGACATTGAAAAGAACAATCCCGAGGTCGCTTATGAGAACTCGATCAACAGCCTGACTGAGAAATATGTGAAACTGCGCGAAGCGACCGCTGCTGTCATTCGTCGCCGTGACGAAATTGATGCGCGTGAGTCAAAGGTTGCCAAGGACCTGGCACAGGTCAATGCTGATCTCGAGGCCGCAATGGCAACCAACCAGGACGATTTGGCGCTGGTGCTGATTCAGAAAAAGGATGTTCTGACCGCAGAGGCGGCAGAAGTGCTGGAAGAATCGAACCTTGCCGATCGCGATGCCGACGAAGCCAAATCCGCGTTGCTGCAGGTGAAGGCTGAAATCGGAAAGTTGAAAGCCGAAAAGGATTCGATGCTCGCTAAGTTCAAATCGGCCGAAGCGCGCGTTGCCATTCAAAGTCAGCTTGAAGGACTGTCGGTCGATGCCGAGGTGCAGGCGCTTGATAAGGTGCGTGATCATATCAAGAATAAGGTGTCCGAGGCCAATCTGGGCCGCGAACTGCACGAATCCGACGTGGATGTGCGCCTCGCCAAATTGCAGCAGCAGAGCGGCACAATCACAGCGCAGGCAAAGCTCGATGAAATGAAACGCCAACGTGCAGCGGTGGCGCAACAGGCAGGCAACAAGACGCTTTGACACAAATGGCTGCCCCGCCTGTGCCCATGCCTGTCTGGGCAGAGGAACTGCGTCAGCGCTATTTGCGCGGCGAATATTCGGTGTTCATCGTTTACGGCAATGTCTATGATATTGTCTTGCACGACGGCGAGATATTGTCGGTCCGCGACTTTCTTAGCAGCCACTTCCTTGGCCCCAGCAGAGATGCGATTATCGCCTTTGATCCCGCTCAGGGAATTGAGGTGCTGAAAGGCGAGCGTCGGCATCCTTTGGTAAATGAGGCCGATGCAATCCTGCCGGGATCGTCCGACGCGATGCAAACGATCGAACAGCATTATCTTGATGGTCAAACCCGGGTTGGTCTGATCATGACCTATTGCGGCGCGATAATGCCCGCGGGTGATCCGGCGATGCTGTCGGATAAGGATCGTACCAACGCTGTGCGATTCCACCAATGGTCGATGGCTGGGCGATTTCATGACAATGACAATATCTGTCTGGCTTTGTGTGAGTCGCTTCCTGAATTGAACCCAATTCTGCTGTCCAACCCGCATATTGGCAGTATCGAGATCAAACATCCTGATCAAGCCGCGCGCGCCGCATTTATCGCGCATATCAATCCGCAAATGCACCCGGCGACTGTCGAGCTGCTCGCACAGCAAATGGCTGGACTGCGGCTAATCCAGATCCGGCAGATATTGAACCCTGCAACCGATGCGCCGGTCGAGGACGATAAGAGGCTGACGCTGATCCTAGAGTTACTCGGCACAAAGGCCGCTGCTCGCGCCGAAAGCCTGGCCAAGATGACCAAGGGCATGGGCGAGACCGCAATCCGCCAACTCGTCGCAACAGCGGCAGGCCTCGACACCGAAAAATCGGCGACAGATGAGGTTGCCTTACTGCTGCCCGCTATCCAGGCCCGTAAACAGGCGATCCTTGAGCGCGAATGTGCGGGGCTGATCGAGTTTGTCACCTCCAAACATGATTTGTCGGCGGTTGGCGGTAATGAAGACATAAAGGCGACGCTGTCCGCCATTGCCCAATCGCTGCGCGAAGGGGACAAAGCGCGCGCGCCGATGGGCCTGCTGTTCGTAGGGGCAATGGGCTGCGGCAAGACCTTCATAGCCAAAGCCTTTGTCAAATCATCGGGCATTCCGGCGATTGTACTCAAAAATTTCCGCTCGAAATGGGTTGGCTCGACCGAAGCCAATCTTGAAAAGGTGATCTCGCTGGTAAAGGCGCTTGGCCCGATCATTGTTGTGATCGACGAAGGGGATCGTAGCTTTGGTAGCCAGAGCGAAGATAGCGATGGCGGCACATCGTCGCGTGTGATTGCACGGTTGAAAGAGTTCATGTCCGACACCGACAATCGCGGCAATGTGCTCTTCATCCTGATGACTAACCGGCCCGACAAGCTCGATATTGATATCAAGCGTGCCGGACGGCTCGATCAAAAAATACCATTTTTCTATCCCAAAACACCTGACGAAGTGATGCAGGTTTTGATAGCTTTGATGAAGCGCGAAAAGATGTGGAGCGACGCCACGGCGAAGGCCATGGGCACGATCGCTAAAGACCTTGTCAATTTCTCACAGGCCGAATTGGAAAGCATCGTCCTGATGGCCTCTAGCGAAACGCACCGTAGCGGCAAGAATGTTGAAGATGCAATGAAGTGGGCGGTTAGCGAATATCTGCCAACGCGCGACACTGCAATGATCAAGCTGATGGAGCTACTCGCCGTTTCCGAAGCTTCACGCCGCTCGATGTTACCCGTGGAATATCAAACAATTGACGCCGATGCGTTGAACACAATGGTGATGGAGCAGAAACGGCTTGTCGCAGTATTGCATGGGAGATAGTTCTCTCTGGATGCCGTCAGCAGGTGACGTTGGAAGTTGAAGTTCATTTCGGAACAATTTGCGTAAAAATGACTCATGCAAGTCTGCTCCCGCTAACTTTCCTGCCGTTCCGTCAGCCTTTTGTGTTAGTCAAAACTTGCTGTCGGTTCAGCCACCACATTACGGCAGCAACGTTGGGGGGAGCGGAAAGTCTGCTTTTCAACCGCGTTGTTACGAAAGCAAATGTCACGCACCATGCCAAACGACAGCTATTTCGGAGGACGATGATCTAGGGCCACGGATGGCTCATCGCCAATGAAGGCCGCCCATACACCGCCAGGCTGCCACACCGAGTCCATCAAGACTCTTGCTTGCTCATCTTCAATGCCACACGCATCCCGCTGCCAACGGTAAAGGAAGGCAGTAACCCGTAAATTGGCAATGCAATGCACATGCACGGGCTGGTCGACTGATGTTGCCATTGCATCACAAAATCGTAAGAAATCCTCATCACTCGGACGATCAAAATCTACGGGAAGGTGGATATACTCAACGCCCAATGCAGCAAGACAACCCGCTTCGTCAGGCAACGCCTTTTCATGCGTATGAAGTCCTAAATTTATGATTCGTCCAATCCCAAGTCTTTGCAGATAGGCCAGTTGAGCCTCCGTGGGCTGGCCAGAGGTAGTTATACGTGCGTCAAGGCGCCGCCAGTTATAGATTTCGATAGGATCAGACATAAGGTATCTCTTTATGAACGATTCTCAAATGTTCAACGAGCATACACCCCAATCCCTTTCCCCGGCCAGATGGCCGCACATACAGCTTCTTCATTTCGCAAATTGACCTGCCAACCCTCCGCAAGGAGACGCAACCCGCAGTCTGCCCCTGCACCTCCGTAAGGAGCAGACGACCGTCTGGCGCACCATATTTTCCAGGCAAGTTCATGAACTCATCTTCATTCCCCTGATAGTCCAGATTGGCGATTGGGCTGGCGATATATTCACGCCAGATTATCAAGACCGCTTGGGTATCTTGCGGGAAAGCGGCGTGTCGGATCGTCAACAATTGCTGGTCTCACGTTCAGGGCAGCAGGGATAGCGGCTTTGCCGCGTGACGTCGAAAAAGGTGCGCGTATCCATAATTCTGCCTATTTTCGACCTCGCACCCTCGTTATCGCTTTTCCAAAATAAAATCAGGCTCGAACGATGGCGCGATGGTAATTTGTGCAACAGGAAGGACAGGTCGGGCATCCGAAATCCCGATCCGGAATTGCGTCAATAAATGCGCAAGGACGATTTGCGCTTCAGCCATTGCGAACGAAAGACCGATGCAAATCCGTGGCCCTGCGCCAAAGGGCATATAGGCGGGCAATTGCGTCCAGGGGGCCGTCATATTGGTGAAACGATCCGGTTTGAAAGCGGTGGGATGCTCCCAATATTTGCGGTGGCGATGCAACACCCACGGGCTGATCCAGATATTCGTTCCTTTGCGAATCCGTTCGCCGCAGAGCGTGTCTTCTCCGATGGCGTCGCGCAAGATGACCGAAACCGGGGGATACAGCCGCAAAGCCTCAAGCAACACATTGCGCAAGCGCGGCCAGTTTTGCAAATCGGCGAGCGTGTCGATCCGTTCGGGCGGAAAGGCGGCGAGCTCGGTATGGACACGCGCCTGTTCGGCCTGATCCTGTGACAGTAGATACGCCACCCAGAACATCAGCCGCGCCGTTGTTTCGGACCCGGCAAAGATCATCGTCGCGCACTGGTCTCGCACTTCATCAGCGGCGAGCAAAGCGCCACTCTCTGCGTCCTTGAGGCCGAGGAGCAAATCAAGCATATCACGCCGCGATCTATCCGCTGCTTCGGCCTTGCGGGTCGCAATAATCGCGTCGATCGCTGCAAACCATGTCTGTGTAAAGTTTCTCCGCTTCTTGAGCGCAAAACCGAATGAATCGATGCGGCGCGCAAACCCGTCAAAAAGCGTGGGTGCACCTGCCCCCTCGACATAGGTCCGCACCATTTCGGACAGGGGTGCCCGCGCCGCATTCTCTGGAAGCGAGAAGAGCGCGCGCAAGACGGCTTCCAATGCGGTATCCTGAAACATGTTCGACAGATTGGCGCGGGCGACGCCGTTGAGTAATGCAAGCAGATGGCGCCCGGCTTCGTGAAAATGCGGCACGATGAGGTTGATGCTGTTTGGCGTAAATGTAGGGGCCAGCATCCGGCGCTGACGTTTCCATGCGTCGCCTTCCGCCAGGAACAAGCCATCACCGCCCAAGGGCCCGGCAATGCGCGCGGTGGACATCGGGCGGCGGTAATTGACGGCGTTGCCTGCCATCACATGCCGGATAGCCTCGGGATCGTTGACGACCGCCGTTGAAACGCCAAGCGAACGCGACTGATTGAACATCATGTCAAAGGCGTGGTCCGGCCAGATGGCAATGTTCGAGCGGATAGCCTGTTGAAGAAGTTTCCACAGTGGCAAATCCTTCGCGTGAACGTCGGGCGCAGGGGGAATGAAGGGGTTTGCGATGGTGCTCATTTTATGAGCCTTACCTGCGTTCCGTCAAAGGCGTGGCTGGAATGCGCAACGATCTCTCTAAAAATGCCAGCAGTTTGGGCCATTGATCCTGCCGAGCGGCCATGTCGCTGTCGGCCGTTCCCCCCGTTTGTCCTAAGCCCCGTTGATCATAGCCATCGAGGTCCTTGATCGGTCCAAATGCCCAGTGCCCGGCGTCAGGATAGGCAAGCAGGTCTGCTTTGCGCGTCCCGCCCGCCTCAATCCGCTGTTTGGCGGCCTTTGCCATATCGCAACTCGGCCAGATCATGTCTTGGCCCCCGCAAATGAGCAGCACGCTCCCTTTGATTTGGCCAACCGGAATGGCGGCACCGGGATAGGCCCCAGCCAATTCCCAGCTTTGCTTATACATGCGGGACAGCGCATCATCCGCGAACCATTGGTACCAAGATAGCAGCTTGTATTTCACGAAAGGAAGCGGCTTTCCGCCTGAACTCCACGACGCGCTGAATTTGCTCATATCGGTCGAGTTGAAGTCAAACCCCTGCCACACCACGTCCGAGGGCATGGCGGCCACCACCGCCTTGATTTCAGGATGGCGGCTTGCGACGAGCAACGCCGCCTCACCGCCTTTGGAATGGCCGATAATGCCAATGCGCTTTGCGTCGATTTCGCGCCGTTCTGACATCCAAGACAGGGCGCGATCAAAGGTCTCCAACGGCACCATGTTGAAGCTGCGATTGTCTTCACGCGTCATGTAATAGCCGAGATACAATACCGAATATCCCTGTGCTGCGAGCGCACGCGCGTGAACATTTCGGAATTTGCGCAAGCTGCCCTCCGACCCGCCCAGCAATAAAATTGCAGGATGCGGGCCGGGACCGGACGCCGGATAATAATTTGCCGGAGCATCGCCGAGCGTGACGCGCTCACCCCCTGGCCCTGGATCACTGATGTGGATTGGTCGCAGTTCACGATTGAACCAGAAATAGGCTCCTGTTGCACCCACCACCAGCAGGAGCAGCACAAATCCTGCAAATATCTTCTTCCACATATTATGCCCCTTCGCGCTTTATAGTTGAATATCGTGCAGACTTCCAGAAACCAAGCCACAACAAACCGGCGATCACTGGGACTTCGCCCAAGATCATATATTCGGCCGTAGACAATGCCAGTGTCGTCGCGCTGGCTGACCATAAACTCTCTGGTCCTAAAACCACGATTGCCCTGAGCACATATCCCAGACCACCAACGATAACCGACCAGCCCAGCATCGTCGGCAGAAAGTTGCTTTTGATGATCAAACGCCCCAGCGGGAAAAGCCATAACCCCCAGAAGATACTGGCGATAACAAGGCCAAGCTGGTGCAGATCGTGGAGAAAAATCACCGCCGCATCGCGCGTAGCGGGCGATAGTGCCGAAGCTGTAAAATCGCCCGTCGCAAGCATAATCGCGCCGATGCCCGGTAGCTCATTCAGGAAGACGATGGGGATTGGAAGGAGGCCAAGCACCAGCATCTGCAGCGCCAACCTGCGGTCAACACCTCTGAACAGCGCGTAAAGTGCCAAGACAATGTATATTTCCAGCACTTGGTAAACCAGTTCACTTGCGATGCTGAGGCGCAGCAGGGTCTGGTGTGATGCTATCGTGGCTGCTGACACACCTCCCGCTGCAGAAAGAACTCCGGGGACATAACTCAGGCTGAACGGCGCAATGATCGCCAGCGCCAAGTAGAGCAGTCCTGCCTGCCGCGCGTGTGTTTTGATCTGTTCCATAATCACTGGCCTTTGCATTATTGAAGCCGATACAATCGAACGCGGTGACAATAAGAAAGGGTTGATGCGACGAATTGCAGTCCCGGGGGCATGAATGACGGTTTCTCCAAGTCAGGCTTTGCGAGCCGCCCAAGTTGGTTCGCTGCCGCCATTCATGCCGTCATATTCGCCGTCCGTCATAGAGGCTACTTGTTGGCTAAAAAAATGGGCGTCACTTGGAAGGCAGTGTCGCCTTGTGCGACGTAACCCTTTTATGGCAGGCCATCCCAATATGACGACCGAACCAACCAAACTGCGCTGCAATCTTCTTCGATTGCTGTATCTGATCATGGCGGCGGGGCTGGCGATCACCGTCTGGCCGTCAGTCCTGAGCCATGATGTCATGCAGGTTCATTCGCTCACAGGTGTCCAAAGCATGTTGGCGGCGATGGGCGCGCTCGCAGTCGTCGGGCTATGGTTCCCGCTCCAAATGCTCCTGCTTTTGGTGTTTGAGGTGTTTTGGAAGCTGATCTTTCTGCTGTCCTTCGCTTTGCCGCTTGTGCTGAACGGCGAACCCGATGCCGCGAGTTGGGAGAATATCTGGGCGTGCCTGATCGCCATGGCCTTCATCCCGATCATCCCGTGGCGTTATTGGCTTGCAAGCTTCACGCAGGGCAGAGCCAATTGAAAACTGCACGCGACAGATTTTTGTTAAGCGGCGTCCGCGTCTGGCGATGGCTGGCAGGGATCCTCGCAGACGCAGTAAATCGCTTTTTCTTTGGCGACATCTTCGCCCTTGTCGCGCTTAGCGCAGCCATCGGATATGCTTCCGACATCATATTCAATGAAGGCGAAGCGTTTTATAGGGCAGAACCTTGGTTCGCTATTCGCATGGCCGTTGTCGGCCTCGCAGCTGTCTTGACGTTCCGCTTCCTATCGCGCCATCCATCCGTTCCACCCGGGAATGTGCCACGCTGGGCACTGCAAGTCGCTGGTGTGGCCTGCGCCGTTCCAGTGACAACCCTAATTCTGTGGTCGGCGGCAACACCCCTCGCCGAATGGCCGTTCTGGCAGAAGGGCGAACGATTGATGGAGTTTGCCTTTGTCACTGTTGTGGGGCTGCTCGTTTCGCCTTGGATCGCGCTCGCCGTGCTGGTGCGACAGAAGGAGGCGTTCGCCCGTGAACAGGAAATGGCATTCCGCCTCGCACAAAGTGAATTGGAGCGCCGTGAACAAGACGCGCGGCTGCACCTGATGCAGGCGCAGGTTGCCCCGCATTTCCTATTCAACACGCTTGCCAATGTGCAGGCGCTGGTCGACGCGCGGTCACCAAAAGCACCCGACCTGTTGCGCGCGCTGACGACCTATCTCCGCTCCGCCGTGCCCCGGCTTGAAGGGCGGCAGCATAATCTGGGCGATGAACTGGCTTCAGTCCGCGCGTATCTCGAGCTCATGCACATGCGCATGCCTGATCGGCTGCTTTATGCTGTCGATGCGGACCCTGCTGCAATGGACCTGCCGTGCCCGCCACTTGCAATCATGACCTTGGTTGAAAATGCGGTGCGCCACGGGATCGACCCGTGTGAGGCGGGCGGGCGGATCGATGTCCGGTGCGAGCTCTCGGCGGCGCACGCTTTGGTGCAAGTAACAGACACCGGCCAAGGCCTTGCCAACCATTCCAGTAGCACCGGTACCGGGCTTTCCACCTTGCGAGAGCGCCTGAATCTTGCTTTCGGGCCAGCGGCCGCGCTGCGCCTGTATGACAATGATCCGCATGGTTTTTGTGCCGAGATAGACATGCCCATTGGACGGCCCGCGTCATGACCACAGCCCTGATCGCGGATGACGAACCGCTGCTGCGCGATGTCATTGAGCATCTGCTTCTGCAACTGTGGCCGGAACTCGAGATTGTCGCCCGCGCGCGGAACGGCCGTGAAGCGGTTGATCTTTTCGAGGCGACACAGCCTGACATCTGCTTTCTCGACATCCGCATGCCCGGACTGTCTGGCCTTGAAGCGGCGCAGATCATTGGACGCCGCGCGCATATCGTCTTCGTGACCGCATATGACGAATATGCGGTGAAGGCATTTGACGCCGGTGTGCTCGACTATCTCGTCAAACCCGTTTCAAGCGCACGCCTTGCAGAGACTGTCCAGCGGCTGAAGGACCGGATCGCTAGCCACGCGCCCGCCGTGAACAGCGAGATCATGCTGACCGCACTGATGCAGAAGCTCAAGGAGGCCCAGCTACCCGCTTACATGCGCTGGCTCAAAGTGCAAATTGGCACAAAATTGCGGATGATCGCGGTTGAAGATATCGACTATTTCCGTTCAGACACCAAATATACTGTCGTCGCCTGGCGCAGCGAAACGGGCCAGCCAGCGGAGGCGTTGGTGCGCACCGCCCTCAAAGATTTGGTACTTGAACTGGATCCGAACCAATTTGCCCAAGTCCACCGCTCGGTAGCCGTCAATCTGGCGGCAGTCAGCCACATGTTCCGCGGTGAAAACGAGACCGGCACTCTACATCTGAAAGGCAGGGCAGAAACCTTGCCGGTCAGCCGCGCCCATGTCGGCCTGTTTCGCCCAGCGCAAAAGAACAATCGATAGAGGGAATATGATGGCCGGAGTGTTTGACCAAGTTAGGCAAAGCTATTGCCTGACGGCGCGCCATCTGCTGGCGCTCCCCCTCATTTTCGCGCTGCCCGTATTGGCAGAGGCGTTGCAGCATCTCGTCGAATTCTGGTTGGGCATGTTTGCAAGTGGCGACGGCATTGAGCCGGGGCGGGAGACCATGGTTCGCATGGGCTTCGGCGGCTTGAAGGTGATCGCTATCTTGTTCTCGATGATCGTCATGGCCCGCTATTTTCTGCATGATCTGAACCCAACCAAAGCCCTGCACTTCAGCAAGACGAGCCGCGCCGCGATTGTCATATCGGTCCTGTTTACAATCGCGCTGGCCATCATTCTGACCTTTTCTGGACCTTCGATTGTGGCACTTGCGAAGGAGCATCTCCCCTTCATACCGCCGTCGATTCGCCAGTTTTTGCCCATCCTTGTCTTGCTCGCGGCAACCTACCCATTTCAGAAGAAGACATACGCCATCATGGCCGCAATTCTCGACGACACACCGTTGGGCACCGCGCAAAGCGAGGAAGCTTCACGCGCATGGATTCGGGATTCTTGGCTGACGTTGCTCGTCGCTGTCGCCCCGGCAATGGTGCTGCATTACTATCTGAACAGCCGCGCAATCGATGCGCCTCCATCTATTCAACTGGCGCTGTTGGCCGTGGATTGCGGAGTGGTGGGCATTATGGCAGTCCTTATCGCTTCGGCGACCTTTTGCACATATCAAGATGCCAAGCGGGCGCGCGCAATTCATTTGAAACCCGCCAGAAACGATGCGAGGAAAGATCATGAGTGACGCTCTCGATCGCTTCTACGAGGTACTTACTGCCCGGCCTATTTTGCAAACAGCGCGCTTCGCTTTGCGCATGCCTGTTCAAAAAGACATCCCCGCGCTCATTGCAATGCTCGATGATTTTGAAATGGCGAGTAAGCTTGCGCGCATTCCGCATCCCTATACCGAGGCCGATGCTCGCTTTTTCTTGGACGCGATCGTCCCCGGCGAACTTGTCTGGGCAATAACCGAGCCATCGGCAGATACGCTTGTTGGCGTTGTCGGTTTGGCGGTGTTGGAACAGGATTTGGGTACGATCGAGATCGGCTATTACGTTGCCCGCAGCCATTGGGGGGCGGGAATTGCAACGGAAGCGGCAGCCGCCGTGTTGGCTTTTGGCGTCAATCTGGTAGGCCGAGAAAAGCTACTCGCGGGTCATTTTGTTGACAATCCATCATCGGGACGCGTGCTGTCCAAGCTGGGATTCGTTGAAACGCACACAGCGCAGCGTCACTGCCTGGCAACAGATGAACTGAAACCTTCGGTCGAAATGCGGCTTACATGAGATGGCTTTAACCGGCTTCAAAGAACTGAGTGGGGTCCAATTGCGGATTAGGACGCGAAGTGAACCGGGGCATCCGTTCTTAATTCCGTTTCTGACATTCTACCTTTTGGGAAACGTTTCCGCTTACGGGCGATCAACAACCGGGCTTAAATGGCCGAATTGGTCGCGCACCGCCCCACCGCGCCGCCGCCGATTATGTGAACAGGTCTACATGTGAACATGATGCACATCCGCGACCCCAAGGTTCGCCTGTTTGTCGCGCTTGCCGCGGGATGCGTGACTGCTGCTGTAATTGCATCGGTTGCGACCATTTTGGCGCGGGCGCTGTGGCCGGATTATGCGCTCGCTGAACCCACCAAGGCTTACACTCTGGCCATGCTGCTCGCGCGGCTTGCGGCGGGGGCGCTTTCCACAGCAGGGGCAGCAATTGTAACATCGCTCATCGCGCGGGAAAATCGCCGAGCCGTCTGGTGGCTTGGCATCCTTTTCGTGGCACTCTCCCTGCCGCAGCATTTTCCTGTGATCGGTGCGAGCTGGGCTGACTATCCCGTCTGGTATCACTTCGTGTATTTGGCCTACCTTGTGCCTATTGCGGTACTGGCCGGCAAGTTTGCGGGCGGCGCACAGCGTAGGGACAAACCCTGACGCGCGGCCGCATTTACGATCTATTGGTCGTTAAGAAGCATCGAGCGAAGCGCCAATCCTGCCGTATCAAAATTGTTGTCATCAAGCCAAGTTTCGAACCGTTCACGATGCCTTGGCCAATCTTGTTCGAGCAGCGAAAACCAAGCCGTATCGCGACGGCGACCCTTCACAATCTCCGCCTCTCGCCAAATGCCTTCGGGCGTGAAGCCAAACCTTTCAGCTGCGCGCATCGAAGCGGCATTCAACGCGTTGCAACGCCAGACCACGCGATGATAGCCCAGTTCAAAGGCGTGCAGCAGCAACAGATAAACCGCCTCGGTAGCGGCACGGGTACGTTGTAAGCGAGGCGAAAACCAGATGCTGCCAATTTCAATTGAGGCGTTATCGGGTGAAATATCGCAAAAAGACAGCCAGCCTTCGGCGCGGTCACTGCTCGAGGGAAAAACCGCAAAAAAGGGCTGATGGGACAATCCAGCGATGGTGCTGATATGTTCTGTTAAATCATCCTGATACTGGAACGGGCCATAGCGCAGATAGGCCCATGACTGGTCCGCATCTTGCGCTGCTGTCCATAAGTCATCGGCATGTGACGTGTTCAACGGCGAGAGCCTGACTGATTGACCAAAATGGTCGATCCGTTTTGGCATCGGGCGAATTGCGGCAGCGACGAGAGGACCAAGTGGCGGTGGGCTAGACGGATGATTCATGGCACGTCCTTGCCATTCTGCTTTATGAGCCGCAACAATAGGTTGCTTTGGTAGCAGTGTATTTTGCCAAAATGCCGAGATTCAAATTCCACCTATGAGCTTGTACACACGCAGCACAGCTCAAAATCTGTTGGCAAAAACATCGCGCGTAATTTCATAGGCAATGAACCGCATATCCCGGCCAAAAGCGGTGATTATCTCGTGCTAAGGGATAAGCGCGCCACCGATCTTTTCAATCGCACGGCGCGAGCGCACATTGTGTTCCCCTACGCGGAAGATGGCGTAAGGGTAGATGTTGCGAAAGCGTGATAACTGACGTCAGCAAAACAATTAGCCCACGCTGCAGTCGCCAACCCTGCCTAAATATTTAGTCTTAATCAATTTGCCGGAACGCCTATTGACCGCATTGTTGGAGGGAGCGGAATGTCGGGTTTCGAGCGGTTTAACTCGGAAACGGACGTTCGTTAATTGCTATATGCTGTGCGAAATTGACGGGGCTGTCCTCCTCCATGCGCACATTGCAAGCCCGGCAAACAATAGCCCCCCGGCAATTACTTGTGGTCCGGGGAGCACCAACCATGCGGTTACAAAAAATGCCGTCATCATAACGTTTATGGTCACCATAATTGATCGACTGGCGCGATTCAACGCGTTGATCGCGGCTATGTTTGCCGCTGCACCAATTACAATAGCGAAGCCGGTGCCAACAAACCACAGGGCATCGGTAGTCCATTTGGGATAGATCAATACGGTCAAAGCAAGGTGCGCCAGCCCGAGAAGGCCAGCGACAACTGCCAAAACGAAAGTAACTCTAAGCTGCATCATCGTGTGGGCCTTTCCCGTTGCTCGACCCAGCGCGGTACTCCGATCGCAATGAGAATCGCCACCAAAAGAATGAAAACATACTCGATGGCAATTGCTCTGTAGAAGTGGACGAAGGATGATCGATGCAGAATCTGATCAATGCCGACAGCGACGAAGCCAGCCAAAACAATGACCGGGGTCGCCAGTATGACGGCGGCGTGCAGCCCTCTCGTTGCAGTGAAAAACGCACCCACAGCAATTGCGGTTGCTGCAAAGTAGGCGAGCATCGAAGGTGTGTTAGCACCCGAAGCCGAAAGTTGTCCGGCCAGTCGGATATGGAGAATACTCCATGCCACGGCACCGAGAACCAACGTCCAGCGAGCGGCATTGAGAATGCTCGTTTGCGTTGTGGCCCGCGCCTTAGCCATTGTCCACAAACACCCGAGCGCGAACGGCAGCGCGTTTTCGTCCGAAGCATGATGCATTTCTGCCTGCATTGCTCTGGACCACTCCCGCCGCTCGGGAGGCGAAAGCGCTACTGCCACCCGAAGAACAGCATGTGCAATGTAGGTTGAGCCGGAGGTCATGCGAAGGCTCCGACTGCACTGTTCAAAGTCGGCATCTCAGAAGATCGCGCCTGTTTGGCCAAAGCAATGCCAGCGCGCGTCAAGCGGTAGGCATGGCGAGCCGGTCGACCTTGTTGTGGTGAAGGATGCCACTCTGAATCCAACAACCCTTGATCGTGAAGTCGCATGAGCAAAGGATAGAGTGTGCCGGACTTGAGGCCAGTTTCTTTCGTTAAATCATACCCGTAACGCCAGCCTTGTGGCTTTTCGAGGAAAGCTAACAAGACTGTTTGAGTCTGCTGCGAGGTGTTGCTACGTCGGGCCATGGCTATTATCTATATATGTAGAATTTCTATTGCAAGCATATTTTTTGCATGATGATATCTGATCAAGCAATGTCTCTCGAACGCTGCTATCGCTGGACGAATGGCTGGTTACGACGCTCTGAAGAAGCGCCACTCATGTCGCAAAACCTATCGGAAACAGTCGATCCCAAAAGCCGGATCACTGCGGTGAGAATCGCTAACTTTTCGGACATTCGTGCCGTTGGAATTAAAAGTTTAATCCCGCCGTTTGCTCATGGCCAGTCCCAACGATCGAAATCCTCTTTTGCAATACACAGATAAACGGGAAGAGACCGCTTAGTCCTCGAAGTTCGGTCGATGGTAAAACAGCAGGGGGTAGCCGGCACACCGTCCTGCAATACTCGGTCAAGAAATAGTTGCCCGTCGAGCACCAATTGCCTCTCGTCGAAGCCGAATTTATTTTGCGAGTGGCTAATCTACTGTCATTGTCGCACAATACAGGAGGAATTGATGCTCGAAATCAGCGGTATAAGCCATGTTTATGCGAACGGAACACGGGCGCTCGATGATGTAAGCCTGTCGATCCCGCGTGGCATGTTTGGCCTGCTCGGCCCCAATGGTGCGGGTAAGTCAACGCTGATGCGGACCATCGCTACGTTGCAGACGCCGACCGAGGGTTCGATCCGGTTCGGCAACCTCGATATATTGGCGAACCCCGAAGAGCTGCGCAAAAAGCTGGGTTACCTGCCACAGGATTTTGGCGTGTATCCGCGCGTGACGGCCTTCGACATGCTCGACCACATGGCAGTGCTGAAGGGTATATCCAACAAGGGCGAGCGAAAGACTGTCGTGGAAACTCTGCTTAACCAGACCAACCTGTGGAACCACCGCAGTCATTTCATTGCTGGTTTTTCGGGAGGAATGCGGCAGCGGTTCGGTATTGCGCAGGCGCTGATCGGTAACCCGGAACTGATTATCGTCGATGAACCGACCGCAGGCCTCGACCCCGAAGAGCGCAACCGTTTCCTCAACCTGCTCGCCGGGATCAGCGACAATGTCGTCATCATTCTGTCGACGCATATCGTCGACGATGTCGCCGATCTCTGCCCGCGCATGGCGGTGCTTGCGGGCGGCAAGGTGCAACTTGAAGGCGCGCCGCTCGACCTGATCGCCGACACCAAGGGGCGCATCTGGAAAAAGACCATCGCCCGCGATGAGCTTGAGGCACATCAGGAGCAGTACCAGGTCATTTCGACCCGTCTGTTCGCCGGACGCACCATCATCCATGTCCTTGCAAACAGTAAACCAGCCGGTTTCGACGATGTTGAGGCAGGGCTGGAGGATGTCTACTTCACCACGCTCGCTGACCTGCGTCGCGCGGCTTAAGGGGCGAGTGACCATGCTTCTCGGCGTCGCGCATTTCGAACTGCGTTATCAGCTGCGCAACCCGGTTTTCTGGGTGTCGCTCTTCCTGTTTTTCCTTCTGGGTTTCGGCGTGACCGCAAGCGAGAATGTCAGCATGGGTACGCCGGGGACAGTGAAGGAAAATGCGCCCTTTGCGATAGCCATGTTTATCGGGCTGAGCTCGCTATTCTATCTGTTCGTGGTCACGTCTTTCGTCGCCAACGCGATCATTCGCGATGATGCCACCGGCTATGGGCCCATCATAAAGGCAACGTCGATCGGCAAACGAAACTATGTGCTTGGCCGCTTTATCGGTGGCTTTGCGGTCGCTCTGCTGGGCTTTCTGGCGGTTCCGGCAGGCATGTGGTTCGGCTCGCTGATGCCATGGGTTGATCCCGAAACGGTCGGGCCGCAGGTGCTTTCCTATTATAGCTGGCCCTTTCTGATTCTCGCCATTCCAAACATATTGCTGATGTGCAGCCTGCTGTTCAGCCTCGCCACGATCACCCGTTCAATGCTCTGGAGCTATGTTGGCGTCGTGATCTTTTTCATGAGCTATCTGATCGTGACGTCGGTCCTTGGACCAAAGCCCGAATATCAGGACGTACTCGCGCGTTGGGAACCGCTCGGTTTTGGCGCGCTGTCGGAAGCGACCCGTTATTGGACGGCAGCGGACATGAATACCAGACTTCTGCCGCTGGACGCAAATATGGTTTTCAACCGGACCTTAGTCATCGGCCTTTCGCTATTTTTGCTGGGATTGACCTATTGGCGCTTCTCTATGGAGGAACGCGGGCCTTCGAAACGGCGGTTGAAAAAGCTGGCGCGGCAGCAGCTACCTGAAGCTGATGCGGCACCGCAGCAACTGGCCGCCTTTGCCGCCACGCGCTCCTTCGACAGCGCGGCGACGAGAACCATGTTCATAACCCGCCTGCGGGCCGAAGTGATGCAGGTGTTGCGCAGCCCGGGGCTGATCGTGCTGTTACTGCTTGCCGTGATCAATGCGGGGGCCATTCTCTATTTCAGCAACACGCTGTATGATACCCCGACATATCCCCTGACCGCCAACGTCATTACCAGCGTGCTCGACGGTTTTTCGCTTTTCGTTTTGATTATCGCGGTGTTCTACGCGGGTGAGCTTGTCTGGCGTGAACGCGATGCGAAGATTGGCGAGATCATCGATTCCACACCTACCGCCAACTGGGTGATCACAATCCCCAAGGTGATAGCGATCCTCGCGGTGCTTCTCCTCATCCATGCGGTCGGGATGGTCACCGGGCTGACCTATCAGGCAATCAAAGGCTCCGCCGACTTTGGCATTGGCAATTATTTTGCCTGGTTCATCATACCCGCGACAGTCGAAATGCTGTTGATCGCGATTCTCGCGGTGTTTTTTCAGGCCTTGAGCCCGAACAAATATGTCGGCTGGGGGCTGTTTTTCGTCTGGTTTATCGGTCGCATTTTCTTGCGGAATATGGGCTATTCCAACGCGCTCTACGATTATGGTGGCAACCCCGGTGTGCCGTTGAGCGATATGAACGGCTCGGGCGGTTTCGAATATGGCGCTTGGGTCTTGCGGGGCTATTGGCTGGCCTTTGGCGTCATCCTGCTGACCATCGCCCACCTCGTCTGGCCGCGCGGCACCGATACGCGTTGGCGCAATCGACTGAAACGAATTCGCCCGGGATTGCGGGGTGGCCCACTGGCGCTGATTGGCACGGCGGCACTCGCGATGGTCGGGATGGGGGCCTATGGATATTACAATTTCAAGGTCCTCAACCGCTATGAAACCAGCGACGAGGCGGAGAAATTCGCTGCGGATTATGAGAAAAAATATCTGAAATATGCCAAACTTGCCCGCCCGGTGGTGAAATCGGTCAAGTTCGACGTGAAGATTTTCCCCAGGGACCGGCGGCTTGAGGTGGCGGGCAGCTATGTGCTGCGCAACGAAACCGCAGCGTCGCTTTCCGAAGTGCATGTCCGCCAAGGCGGCCGCAATGTGGAATATTCGCAACTGGCGCTCGCGGGTGCCAAGCTGAAAAGCGACGATAAAAAATTTGGTTATCGCATCTTCCGGTTCGACCAGCCGCTGGCACCCGGCGCAGAGGCCAAACTTGATTTCGCTTCGCGCATCCACCACCGCGGGTTCCGGAACGGTAATCCCGAAACCACGGTCAATTTGAACGGTACCTTCGTCAATAATGGCGAATTCGCGCCGATTATAGGGATGAGCAGGCAGGGCACGCTGCAAGACCGCACCATCCGCCGCCGCCAGGGCCTGCCCGCCGAACTGCGCACGGCAAAGCTCGAAGATATGAGCGCAACGGCGGAAAATTACATCCACAGCGACTGGGTGTTATCCGACATCACCGTCACCACTGATGCCGACCAGACGCCGATTGCTCCCGGTAGCAAGCTGTCCGACACGACCAAGGCGGGTAGGCGCACCGCGCATTTCGTCTCCGGTGCTCCGATCCACAATTTCCTGTCGATCCAGTCCGCCCGCTACAAGCTGAGCGAACGCGAGCATAAAGGGGTCAGGCTCTCCATCTACCACGATCCGCGCCACGCATGGAATGTGTCTGCAATGCAAAAGGCGCTAGAGGCTGGCCTCGATTATTTTCAAGCCAATTTCGGCCCATATCAGTTCGACCATGCGCGTATCATCGAATTCCCCGGCTACGAGACCTTCGCGCAGGCCTTTGCTGGGACCATGCCATATTCGGAAAGCATCGGCTTTGCCGCCGACGTGACGGACCCGGAAAGCATCGACTATGTCACCTATGTGACCGCGCACGAGCTGGCGCACCAATATTGGGCGCATCAGGTGGTCGGTGCCGACGTGCAGGGGCAGACTGTCACCACCGAAACGCTGGCGCAATATTCTGCGCTGATGGTTATGAAGCAGATTTATGGAGAGGACAAAATCCGCCGATTCCTGAAGTTCGAACTCGACAGTTATCTGAACGGGCGCAAGGGCGACGCGATTGGCGAGCAACCGCTCTACCGCGTCGAAAACCAGGGCTATGTGCACTACCGCAAGGGCAGTGTGGCCATGTATTTGCTGCAGGAACGGCTGGGCGAAGATGCGGTCAACCGCGCGCTGGCGCGCTTTATCCAGACCTGGAAATTCAGGGGCGCACCCTTTCACCGCTCGGTCGACCTGATTGCTGAATTGCGCAAAGAAGCGACTACGTCCGAACAGCAGGCGCTGATTACCGACCTGTTCGAGAAGATCACGATTTACGATTTGAAGGCGAAAAAGGCTGAGACCGCAAAGTTGGCGAACGGCCTTTGGCGGACGTCGATCAGTGTAGAAGCAGCCAAATATTATGCCGACGCCCTGGGCAATGAACAGACCGCACCGCTCGGGGAATCCATTGAAGTCGGACTGTTTGGCGGCCGTCCGGGCATCGGAGCGTTCGGTAAGAAGGACGTGGTCTCGATCGAACGCAGGCCAGTGAAAAACGGCGTGCAGACAATTGTTGTCACTTCGAAAACAAAGCCGAAATTTGCCGGGGTTGATCCCTACAACTTCTACATCGACAAAAATTCGGATGATAATGTGGTGGGTGTGACAGAATAAGCACCTTTTTTGGTTTTCAAATTTCCGCACTGCCGATGACAAAGTGCGACAAGATTTCTGCCGTTTAAACAACCGGACTTCGTCATCAAAAACTGCCCTTGGTTAACACTACAAAAAAATGACCAGCTTGGAAGTTTGCTCAACCGCGAATGCGAAAGGCGATCTTTGAAAATCACGGCAACCTGAATCAAGCTCAAGGTCAACCATGATGCTGGGATAACCAAAGACCGTGACCAAATTAGTCTCACTGAGAAGCAATGTCGGCTGTTCCGTCAAGCGTTAGCGTTCGGCGTTTGAGGGTGCTCAACCACTAAACTCATCCGGCCAACCTCACACGCCTGACTAAGTATCGAAGTTCAGCTGAGCAATGAACGTCCGTCCGGGCGTATAGGTAAAGACACAGCTGTTGCTCACCAGCCCCCATACTTGTCGAACACATTGGTCACTTGCACGCGGAGTAGCATATCATTGCCACCCAGCTTTGCCCTGTTCCCCCCCTAACCGCGATCAGCACCTCGCCCGCACCCGGCTGCGGCACCCGGCGTTCGACCGCGACAAGCCCTCCGGACCCCCGGTCTCGGCCGGATCGATCGGGGTCATCGTCGCTGGAATATCAGCCATTGTTGCAGCCGTTGGAGCGGCACTCTATCGAAGCGCGGGGGGTTGGGTGAACGGGTACAAGACATGACGCAGCGATTAAGGATCACGCCCGTTTTCGCTGAGAAACAAAAGATAGCGCGTCGGATTCAGCAGTCGGGCGGGCCGCTTTTCGGATTTCATCCACCTCGCTGTCGCTGATGATCCCTCTTTGCTTGCCGCTGGCTTATAGGTTTCGAAGTGGAGCATGTCCGTATCGCTAACGTAGCCGATGACTTGACCGGCTTCGACCTGCGAGCCTACATTAAGCCCGGTCCGCTTGAGCGAATCCGGAGTCACTTCGCCGTAATTCGCGACAATTGCGGATTCGGGATGATGAACCAGCAGCTTGTACGTATATTGTCCGCTCCTAGCCTTATAGAAAAAGCCGAATCCGACGATTTCGCCCTTTTCGCAGGCATGCACAGGGTCGTTTCGTCTGGCGAATAGATCGATTCCCACGTGATAGCGATTGGACGTTTTCGAACCCTTCGTTTTGCGGTCCGCGAGAAACTTTCTCCCGGATCGCCCGTTTGTCCCGCGCTTGCCGTTCTGGTTATAGTCGTACGAAACAAGCTTTTTGGATTCGTGGTTGGTTTTTACTGGCCAGAAACTGCCCGCCGGGGGAAGCGGTGCAAAAGGGATCGGATTGTCTGACGGACGCGGCAACGGTGCGGGGCCACGGGGAGTCCAACCAGAGACGTCGCTTTCCGAGCCAAGCGCTTCGGCGAAGCTTGCGGAACTCGCCGCCTTCTTCCTCTTCTTCGAACTCGTATTCATCCAGCCATTCGGATGCGGTCTCATCCAGCCATTCCGATTGGACCTCATCCTCCCAGTTCGTTCCGGATTCATCGAACGCTTCCGGATTCGCCACAGTGCGAGCGGGGATTTTGTCTGAAAGTTGCTTGAGCTCAGCGGCATAATCGAGCGTGTCATCGACATTCTGGACAACCCGCCGCCCGATCTTGCTGGCCGACATGAAGGCCGCGACCCATATCCAGCTGAGCGGCATACCGGTCGCCCGTATCGTCGAGATTGCCTTCTTAAGCGCACCGGGCAGGCCGTGTCGCGCCTTTGTCAACTGGAGCAACAATTCGGACGGATCCGCGATGCCATAGCTTTTTGCCAGATGGCTGCGATGGACCTGGACGAGGCGAATGCCTTCGCGGATCGATGCATTGCGGTCCCTGGTCAAGGCTTCGAATGCAGCACCCTCGAGCTTCAGATGATCCTTCGCTTCGGCGGGGTGCACCTGAAAATAGCCGCGCTCCTGAAGATGCGTGACTGGCTTGACACTGCCGTCGCTCTCCTTGGCCATCCAGCCGAGCAGGAAGGCGCGCGGGAGCGTGCCGCGGTGGGCATCGAGGATTGCGACGATCCGGGTCAGCCAGATCAGGGCGTTTGCATCGCGCGAAGCCCGGCTCCAATCGCGAATGGCCTTGGCATGGTTGCGGTTGGCCGGGTCGAGACGCTGGTTTGCGAGGCTGGGATGCTTGATCGCAACGATGCGGTTCGCGACCGCATTGGCATCGCGCTGGCGACCGGCTAGGATGTCGTCGCGCAGATTCTCAGGGATGGCACCAAGCTTGCCTGACGCGAGATCCTTCAGCGAATAATCGCGTTGTATCCCGGCAGTGCCAGTACCGCCTTCATCGAGGAAATTTTCGAACTCGTCCTGCGCAGATATGTCGGCTAAATCTTCGCCCGCGCCGAAGCTATAATCCTCATCCGCGCCGTCGAAATCCTTACCCTCGGCCTCCGACCACCCCGCCTCCTCGTCGTCCAGCGCAAATGATGCATAATCCTCGCCATCGCTGCCGAAATCCTGTTCGTCGGCAAAGGCCTCACGCCGCGCGGGCGGGTTGGGGGCGATGCTCAGCGGGCGATTGGCGAGGAGATCTGGCAGGCACTTGGCCGGGATCGTACAATGCCGCGCCTTGCGTGCCGATACAGGCATGTAGGCAAGTCGACCTTGGCGACTGCGTCCACCGAGCACATCCGTACGGCTGCCAGCAATATAGACCTGCCGCACGCTGAGCGCGGGCTTGGCTTTGAGCAGCGCCGCCGCGTTTGCGCTCGGGAAGCCGCCATAACTCGAATCGAGGAACCACATGCCCGACAGGCTGGCAAGCGGGCCCTGGCTCATCGCCGGGGATGCGTAAGCTGCGGCAAGCGGATTCAGCACACCATAGGCCCGCGAATGTCCGGCAATGATCAGTCCCGACACTTCAGGCGCGGCACAGCCCAGCACACTGCCGACCTCTGCCTGACATCTTTCGAGATAGGAATTGAGCGCAGCGGGCTTTTCCAGTCCCAGCGACGACCATTTCCGGTCGTTCGCCTCCTGAAATTGCGGGACGATCAGGATAATGGGTCGACCGCTTGCAACGACGCTTGCGCCCAGCGCGAATGTGTCATCCGAAACGAACGCGGCCACGCCGCCACCCGGCAACCCGCCGCACGGCCGAAGCAGCCCGTGCACATAGAATAACAGTTCGACCCGCGCCTGACCGAGCGCAGCGGGTGAAACGAAGATCGCATGCTTCATGCCAAGCTTCGCATCGGAACCCGACCAAAGCTGACCGCCGAGCAGCGGTGTCGGTGCCGGTCGGGACGGCGAAGCTTTCTCTTCCCCCTCGTCTTCCCATTCGTCTTCGAACAGGTAATTTTCGAAATCCTCCTCTTCGAGGTCGAGCCAGGCGAGCGATTCTTCTTCATCCCCGGCCGACCACGACTGTTCGTCGCTTTCGAAATCCGGGTTTTCCCAACTCTCTTCGTCCTCGAAAGCGTGTCCAGGATCGAGCGCCTCCTGTTCGGTCCCCTCAAATTCGTAACTCTCAAATTCGTCCTCGAACGCAGCCTCGCTGCTCTTTGCCGAATTCCACCACCCTTTTTTCTTCAACCCCGTGGCGCGCTTGATGACGGGGTCGGATTGTAATGGAAATTCGTGCTTCTGACCGTCGCCATTGCCGATATCCTCGCCATCGGCCTTGCGGACCCGCAGCGGGTTAATGCCGTAGCGTGCGCCCACCGGCATCTGCGTGCCGCCCAGCGCATTGAGCTTGCGCGTGATGACATCGTAAAGCGCCTGAAAATCGAACCCGTAAGGATCGCCGTGATAATCGCTAGGGCGGTCGCGCGCGGCCACAAGATATTTTTTCAGGCTACCTTTCGGATTTGCCAGCGCCGCCGCATTATATTCTTCCCAGATGACCGCACGTCCGAGATTGCGGTCCATTTCCTTGTGCGCGGTCAGTGTGAGCAAATGGCCGGCACGCGCGGAAGCCAGAATATAGAGGCCGGCGATGACATCGAACGCCTCTTTGGTCCATTTGTAATAGCGCGCCTGACCCTGCGCAGGCTTGTTCCGGCGAAAACCGATCGAGGCATAGCGTTCGGCGTTGCGGGGAGCGGGCAGCGTGCCATCGGCCTTGATCCGGACATCCTCTATATCGGGCACGGTTTCGATATTGACGGTCTTGCCCCCGGCAATTGCCTTGCCGCGCTTGCTTACAAACTCGTAGATCGTGCCGCTCTTACGCTTTGCGAAATCGTGCGTGGCGGCATAGTTTCCCGCCCGATTGACAAAGCCGTGGACCGATTTTTTCTTGGTGTCCTTCGCTTTGAAACGCGTGTCGCTCAGTGACGATTTAACGCCGACATCATGAATCACAAACCAGCCCTTGGCGATGTCGCTGGTCTTCAGGTCGCCATGCGGTTCGGCGGCCGCCTGCGCAAGTTGGGGACAGGCGGCCAGCCATTTCTGGACAAAGGCAGCCCTGTCGCCGTCTTTCAGGAAAACATCGAACCGCGTGCCATCCTTCTCGGTCGCCGGATTGCGCTTCGGGTCGTCGAAGCGCCCCGGTATCGCGAGCATTTCTGCAAGCTTCAGCACATCGCCTTGGGCTTCGCGCTCCTGCTCCCAAGGCCGTTCGAAGAAACCCGTATCGGGCGCAAACATAACTTCTGCTTCAACGCCGACACCGGACGCCTCGCCTTCGCCGGATGCGAACGGAGATTCAAAGCCGAAATGGTCGAAACGCTCTTCGCGATAGTCCATCGTTCAGTCCTTTCGGATGGCGGGTGGTTTATGCAACCGCGACAAGGCGGGGTTGGCGGACATCGACCGGCTTGCTGCGCTCCTTCAAATTTTTGCCGGTGGCAGCCGCCCATTCGGTGATGACACGACGCGTGTCGTTGCCGATCGGCAACGGGTCACCCGGCGCACCGGGTTGCGTTGCATAAAGCACCCAGGTCTTGTCGGGGCCGTTGACAAAGCCTGATTCGATAACGCGCAGAAATTTGGACAGTTCGGCCGCCATCGAGAAGAAGGAGGCCGACTTGCTATGTGCCGCAAGTCCCACGCGTTCGCCCATGACCCGCAAACGGCTGGCCGGATTCGACGCATTGGCGCCGAGATCGAGCGCCACTGGTGTGTCAAAGCTGACGCTCAATTCTGCCCATCCGAGCGCGGTTGCCGCAGCCAACTCCTCGCGTCTCAGCAAACCCTGCTGCCGCCGTGAGATCAAAATGAACCGAAGTTGCTCCGCAAGCCGGAAAATACGGTCATCGTCGGACTGGTTCGACCCTGCGATATTGCGTTCGTTGCTCATCGCTTGCCAGAGTTCGAAAAGCAATTCCTCGAACAATGGCGCAAAACCTGCGTTTGCTGCGTGGGCCTTTTCGTAATTGGGTGCGCTGTTGTCCTCAGCGCCGAATGCAAGATCAAGACCGAACATTCGCCAATATGCATTGCGGCGCACTGCCTCCGGATCCTTGCGCAGGATGCTCGTCGACAGCCAGGCGGTAAATGGATTGGCGGCTCCAAAAAGCAGTGCCTCGGTCGCCTCCACCCATCGGCGCGTCGGTGGCGTTGGTACGCCGAGTCCTTCGCCATTCCGGTATTCGCGAACGATTCGACCGAGAATCTGGACAATGCGCGTGTTTTCCAGAGCATAAGCATAGCCGAAATGGTCCCACGGCCCGAATGGCGTTGGCGCGATCGGGTCGAGGCTGGCAAAGCGCCCCATTTTATAAAGCCCTTTCCGCCCTTCATCAGGATGGTCACCGTCAGCTTTGTCGGCGTCGTCCCAGACTTGCTCCATGTAAAGAATAAGGTCCATCGGATCGGCAGAAAGCACGATTTCTGCAGCCTGCTGGGAATTCATCCCGCTGTTGGCGTCCATCAGCCGCTGAACAAGTTGCTGGATCATGATTTCTTTCCTCCGCGTTTACCGGAGTTGATAGCAATGAAGCTATCCAGACCGGACGATTCAAGGTTTTCATAATTGGGACGGGCGAGCGACGCGTGGAGCGCGTGCAAGGCTGCAGCGGCATCGCGGTCGAGCGGTGTACGTGGCGGCCTTAGCGATCTCAACGGTTCGAGCATTGCCGACAATTCCTTGAAGCCGGTCTTGATCGCTGCATCGACCGCTGTCACCTCTTCGATGCCGGTGATTCTCGACGTTTGCATCTTGTCCGACTCTTTTAGTTTCTCGTTTTCCGCCTTCAGTTGAAAAACGAGTTCCACAAGCTTTTCATATGGTATGTCCTTGGCCATCACCCATTCCTTTCCTTAAGCTGCCTGTGCGTCCGGTTCGCTGCCCAACCAAGTCCGTGCGCGTTCAATCCAGTGCGATGCCGTCTCAGGCCGCTCGGCTTCCCGCAAGCCGGCCAGCGCGACAATCCTGATGCCTTCGGTCTGCCGCCAGTAGGGGGAGGTCCAGAGCGCGTGGCCTGCGGTGCGTTCCATCTCCGCAAGCGCCTCTGGCGACACGCGCGCGGGGTCGTGAACAGCTGTCATCGGTTTTCCGCCAAACGCGGGCACCGGTGCGGTGAGACAGGCACGCGCAATTTTCGGCATCGCCGCCAATGACCGATCGAGCAGCGGCTGCAGCGTCTCATCTGCCCGCGAGGCTGGAAAATGTGCCATCATCGCGCGCTGCAACGCATTCCAGGGTCCGGTTGCGCCAAAACATAGCCTTGAAAATTCGCAGCCCAGCGCAGTGCGAAGCCAGCCAACCGGGTGCGGGTCGCCAACGGGCCAGCGCAAGATCGTATTGGCATCGCCGACGACATCATAAAGCGCGGCGACCGAAGCGTAGCCGGTGTGCAAAAACGCGAAAACGTCTGCGACAATCTCGGATGCCCAAGGTGTCCACATCTTGGCGAGCTGGGAATCGTCCTCCAGCGCCTTTCCTATCGCGGCTCGCGCGGACTCGGTCCAGCCGGTCAGAAACGCGACCTGGTGCCCGGTTTCGTGGAACAATGAGGTCGGGCGATAGAGATTGTGCCGCACGATCTTGATCGCGGCGACCGGCATTACCGCACCCGGCGCCCAGAGCCGTACCCCTGCGCGCAGGATCGACGCGCCGGTACCCTTGTCCTGGTAGACCAGCACGCGCGGCACCGGCTTGCCTGCGCGTTCGAGCGCCGGAACCATGCTCGCATAAGCCAGCCGGTCGAGCGTGGTAAGCGCCGCGCACAGAACAGTACTGGTCCGCGAATTGATTGCGTCGCCCAGAAAATCGAGCGTCGTGTCGACCTGGACATAACACCGACGGAAACGCTGGACGGCGGTAGCGGCTTCCGCCGTTACCGATTCATCTTTGCGCGCCGCCGCAGCTTTTGCGGCCGTTGCCTCACCCATCGCGATCAGCTCTTCGACAATTACATTGAGTTGCTGGCGCAAGGGTAGGCCGATGTCTCGCTCGACCGATTTCCAGGCGGCAATCGACGCAAACTCTTCGGCGTTTCGAAACGTGCGCGCTGAAGCAAGCCAGTGCGCAACCTGCCGCTCCAGATCTCTGGCGACCAGCGCCTGTTCGATGGTGACCGGCTCACTCACCGCTGGACCCGCCCCGGTATCACCGAGATCGACATCGCAGGCGTCCCGCGCAGCGACCGAGCAAGCGATGCCAGCGTCGGCGTCTTGCCCGCTGTGGCTTGAACCAGCCCCGGCACGCCCGAAAGCTGAATGCGGACCGTGACTCCCTGTTCGGGATGAGCGGTAGCGCGCAGGAACGCCTCGCTGTTGCTCCGCACCCAGCCGGCGATCGCCGGCATAATCCACGCCGCAATGCGGCGGCGCAGCATGTCCTTGAAGCCGGCCGGAAAACGCGATTTCGCCCGAGCAGTAAACTCTTCGAACTCTTCGCTACCTGTGAGAGCTTCGGGCTCTTCGGCTTCCATGCGAGAACGCGAAGACCTGCGCAGGCTGTCGACGAGCGCTTTTAGCAATACTCCATGACCGCGCCCCTGCCGCATTGCTTCGGCGATCGCTTGCGCCTGAGTTTCGGAAAGATAAACTCCCGCTACCATCTGCGCGCCACCGCGCGAAATCGACAGCCACGAACGGCTTGGTGTTGCGCGATTCTGCCCGCTACCGAATCCACCACCGCCCACCGGCTCGAGCACATAAACCCGCTGTCCCACTGCAATCCGGCGCGGCGATTTCATAAAACGCGCGGGTACCCGCCCGCCGAGCCCAGGCTCACGCAGCAGCATGCCGGCAGCGCCCCGCGTCAGCGGATAGGCCAAAGCACGACCGCGCCTGTCGTGCCGGAGCATCGCCGGGACCGTCGATCCCGCTTTCGCCTGATAGACATGCATGCGCGCCCGCATCGGGAATGCGCCGCCTGCGGCACGCTCCGCATCGCCGAGCGACGTCCCGCCGAACGCCGGCAAACGGTCGGCCATCTGGGCCGATATCTCTATTTCGGGGGTCCGGTTATATTTGCCATAGGGGCGGAGCGAACGCGCCCGTCGAGTCACGAATGCGCCACCAAGCGACGGGGCCAGTTGCAGTTCCGAGCGAACATGATCCTGCGGAAAATGCGTCGCGACCGCTTCGCCGAACGCTTCGGCAAGTTCGACCTGCGCCAAATCTTCGTCCTCGAAAACATAATCCTCGTTTTCGGCAAAGCGCCGCACGGTGTCTTCGACGATGCTCGCCAGCGCAGCAGGGACGATCTCGTTCTCGTTCCAGGATGCCTCATTCTCGGCTTCGAGCGTCGCCATCCGCAGACCAGTATCGGCAATAGCATTCGCTAGCGGCTTTGCCTGAGCCGGGCCGACCCATTTGCCGATCATACCGGCCAGATATTTTGCAAGGAAACCGACGACCTTCGGTCGCCCGACAAGGCCTATTCCCGTGCGCAGCGCCATCAGCACGACAGGCGCAAACTGTTCGATCGCAGGAGCCAGTTCGGCACGCTCGTCGGCTTGGCTGAGCTTGTCAATCAATTCTCCACGCGCTTCTGCAAGCATTTCAAGATCGCGGCTCTCTTCGAGCGCTTCGTCCTCTCCGGTGTCGAGCGTCTCGCTTTCGGCTAGCACCGTTTCATCGAGCGTCATCGCCTCTGCAACCATCATGTCGAACGAGTCGGCTAGCGCTTCGCTATCGACCGCGACGGCAGGAGCCGCAGCCGGTTCGGCGGAAGACTGAGCGGCGGCGTTGGCAGCGGCGGCAGCTGGCTTGGCGATTCCGGCCTTCCCCATCAGCCGGTCGGCAAGCGTCTGCGCGGCTGGCCGCAGCGGTGCCGGCAAACGCCCGATCGCAAGCGAGAGCACGCGCTTGAGCAACGGCCGCACAAGTTTGCGTAATTTCTTTAATAGCGGACCGAGAAACGGCGCGGCGAGCTTGCCGAGCTTCTTCGCGGCTTTGGCAACTGATTTTACAGCCTTCTTGGCCTTTCTGGCCAGTTTGCCAATGAATTCCTCGCCCGCCGGGGTCAATTCGCCCGATTGCGGGTCGAAGCGCGCAAGCGTCTCGTCGATCTGATTTTCCGAGAAGGAGCCGATATCTAGACCCGCGATGCCCGTTTCGAGCTCGGTCAGATAGTGCTCACTTTCGAACTGCACGCCCGAAAGATAGGTTTCTGCAAAACGTTCACGTTCGCGAGCATAGAGAGGTGCCTCGTTAGCGAACCGCTCGCCGACCGCCGCTTCGGTTTCCTCGGCCAGCATCGCGACCGCCTCGTGGAAATCCTCGTCGCGGATGTCGGCCAAGGCTTCCTCAAACGCTTCGTCACTTTCGTCGGCGAATGCCTCTCCATCGCCGTCGGCGAATGGTGTCAACGACGCTTGCCACGGCTCGAACCCGCGCATCGAACGACCTGGATCGGCTTCCGATGGAGATTCCGCAAACGGCGATTCAAGCGTCGCGGAAGGTCTCCATCCGGCTTCGTCCAAAGTGTCGGTCGCGTTCATCGGGCATCTCCCATTACGAGTCGATGCCATTAAAGCAGATGGGCCGTCGCACGATGCGCCGCTATCAGCGCGAAAATATTCCGCGTGCGTCTTCAGCGCATATGCAAGACATCGGGCGAAATGCGACTCTGCATCGTGCTGGCGTCCGTCAAACGTCCGCCATCTCAGGCAACTCTGCGCGTGCCGCTAAGCGAGCTTATTTTTTCGGCAAGCGCGCCATCGGGCTCGATGCCCAGTTCCTCGTGCAGTAAGTTGGCAAGGACCCCGAAACACTGCAATGCCGCAAAACGGTTTCCTTGCCCCAAATGCGCGTCGATCAGAGCTTCCGCCGCCGATTCGCGTAACGGTTCGGCGGCGACCGCCGCAGCACCTGCGCGAACGGCCAAGGCATATTGATCGTCATGCGCAAGCGACCGGCAGGCACATTCGAGTGCCTGCACGCGGAGCAGTTGAAATTCCGCTTGGGCCGCGATCACCCATTCTTCGTGCCACCCGGGCAAGATATCAGATGCAAGCAAGTCGATGTCGTCGAATTCCAGTAACTCGCCCGCGATCGCCCGTGAAACTGTCTGCCGCGCGCACGGCAAGTCGCACTCGGCAAGAAGAACGAGTTCGTCGCCAACGACATCGATCCAGGTTGGTGGCACCTGCCACAGTGCACGGCGTAAATTTGCCCTGCCCAAATCTTCGGACAAGTCGGGCCAGAGTTCATCTACGGAGCGCTGTCTTGAAACCTGTCCGCCACGTATGGCGAGAAAAGCGAGCAAGCGTCGCGCCGCCAATGATAGCTTTACCATCGGGAAAACACCGAGTCTGCCGACCACCCCGATCCGCTTACCGTCCGCTACCATTTGCATAACCCTCCCATCGGCCGCCCCCAATGCCAAGGTTAATCGCGCTTACTTGGGCCGCTTATCACGGCCACGTGACCCGAAAGGTTTTTTTTAGACGTGCAACAACGGTTTATCCAACCTTCCGCAATTCAATGGCGAATCGAATTTTATTACAAGACCAGTTATTTTCTCACGCAGGTTCAATAGTTGTCAAGCATTACGCTCTCACGAACTTCCTATGCGCATTGACGAATTAAAATTCGGACAGAATGAGATAAATGGGACGTTTATCTATTCCGGCGGCCTATCAACCAAGCTGACCGCTTGCATATGCAGTGGGCTGAATGACAATGGCCAGAAGCTGTCGTTCGGGCAAAAAATGAACGAACAGCCGATAACGACGATATGCCTAGCAAAGCGGACTGTCGGCAGCGTCCAACATTGCCGCCGAAAGCAGAAGCGCTGGAGGTCCAACGGTGTGGCTGGCATCGTGGCAATTTATGGTCTGGCAGGAATGCGGAGGCATGTCGATTTCTCAGCCGATGGAGGATGCTATCATGTCTGCAACCGCAGCGTCCAATTGGACCACATAGGTGTCCCTCAGGTAAGCGACCCAGTTTTGCTGCATGAAGGCACAAATCGTCCCATTTTTGCTGCTGGAACGCGCTGCGTGTGATTTTCAAGAATCCCCACTTTCAGCCAAATTCGAGTTTCAGTTTTGCTGCGTCTGAACACATTTACCTTCACAGACTATTTGTTGTTTTACTCAAAACAGGCCTTCCGACTCAGGGGTTGAGACCTCCGACATTCTCGGGGCGGTTCACCACCGTTGCTACGGCAGAGGATTTGGTGATTCCGGGGAACGGCTTGTCGATCAACGCTTTGGCAGCACGTTCAGCCTTCAGCCTTCAGCCTTCAGCCTTCAGCATTGCCTGCACCTTACGCCGCGCACGCGTACCGCCTGCATCGATCCCTAGTGAAAGCGGCTTAGCGTCCCAGAAATCCTGCCCTTCCAGATTTTCGAAAGAGGCCTTGATGATCGGCTTATCCTCATCGTCAAACGCCTGCCCGAAGAGCTGGAGCAGAAAGCCGTCAACTTCTGCTGAATCCAAATCGTGCGTACGCGTGGATGCCCAGAAATAATGCGCTGTCGTGGCGCTTGCCGGGGTCACAATATGGCATTGCTGCACGATAATGCCTTCGCTGCGCGCAGCGCCTGCGGGGGTGGCTCCGATCTCAAGATGCATCGATGCCGGTGCATTCCAGCGCATGTCGAGCCAGTGATCACAGATCATGTCAGGAGGGTAGATACCGATCGTATGCGACGGTGCCTTTACGCGCGGCATCCACCAGTTCGATCGAAGAGTGTCCCCGTCCTCGATCACCTGGTGCGTGCCCGCGAAGATGACGCCTGCACCCGCGAAGCTGCCCTTATGGACAAATTCGATGTGCGAGAGGTCCATCAAATTGTCAGTGGCATATTCGTAAGGCGCTTCGATCAGGGTATAGCCGTGAACGGCTTTTACCCTGCTGCTGTTGGTGATCATGCTGAAATCAGGGATCAGCGCCGGATCCGCTTCGTCTGGCGAGCCACCCCACAACCAGATGATGTCATGTCGCTCGATGACAGCCCAGCTTTGCACCTTGGCGGCGGCCGGGATTTTGTCTGAAAAAGGGTTGTGGACACACTGGCCGGTGCCGTCGAAGGCCAGCCCGTGATAGCCACATTGAACTGTGTCGCCGACTTTTGAACCAAGGCTGAGCGGCGCAAAGCGGTGCGGGCAGCGATCAGCCAACGCAGCAACCGATCCGTCAACCTTGCGGTAGAGCAGGATGGGTTGATCAAACAGGCGGCGCGGCAGGAGCTGTTCGCCCAGTTCCTCGCTCCAGCCTGCCATGTACCAGCAGTTTTTAAGATAGGTCATGGCGGCTTTCTTTTCAGGTGGGTTCAAACACAATCGGAAGAGATTCAAGCGCATGGAGCGTGTTGTTGAGTCTGCGGACGGGTGCGCCAGCCAGACGGATCGCCTTGACCCGCGGGATCAGCGCCTCAAGAAGCACCTCACTCTCCATCCGCGCTACCATCTGGCCGAGGCACTGGTGGATGCCGAAGCCGAGGCCGACATGGCCGCTGGTGGCGCGTTCGATATCGAATTGCTCGGGCCGGTCCCATTTGCGGGGATCGCGGTTGGCGGCTCCCAGAAACAGAACGACCTTGGCACCCTCAGGGATCGTCACGCCGCTGATGTTAGCATCACAGGCGGTGGTGCGGAAAAAGGTCTGGGCGGTTGAATCCCAGCGCAGGCTTTCATCCAGTGCGCGCTTGGCGAGTTCCGGACGTGCACGAAGCTTGTCCCATTGATCGGGAAAGGTCGCAAAGGCTAGCATTAGATGGCCGATGCCGTTGACCGTCGTATCAAGACCCGCCGAGAGGAAAGAGCGCACCAGCCTTGCCGCCTCTTCCTCGGTGCATTCGCCGCGATCAGCAGCGGCATAGGTTGCCATGCCCCAGCCGCCGGGTTTCAGGCTGGCGCGCTCACAGGCCTTGGCGATCCAAGCGATGGTTGGGGCGGCGGTGGCGTTGGTGCTTTCAAACAGTGCGTTGCGCGGACCAAAGGCGTTGAAGGTTGCCATGCCATAAGGCAGCAAATGTTCGCGGCCTTCATCCATCAGACCAATCAGATCAGGGAAGACCGATAGCGGAAAGATTTCGGCGAGATCGGTGACAGCATCGAAGCTTTGGCGCGCCACCAGCGCGCCGGCCAGCGCCTCCGCTGTCTTGAGCCAGGCTGGCCGCACGTCTTTGAGCGAGGCCAAAGTCGCCACCTTGTTCATCAGCCCGCGTGTGCGATCATGCACCGGCGGATCGGTTTCGAGCAGCAGGGACGGCGGACGCCATGGTTCCTCTTTCGAAAAATCAGCAAGGCCGACGCCGCGCCCTGAAACAAAAGTCCCATGGTCTTTTAGCACGGCCTGCACCTCGGCATGGCGCGCAATTCCGAAGCACTGCCGCGCTTCGAGCCAAACCACCGGCCCGGCATCGCGCAAGGCATCATGGTGCGCATAGGGATCGGCCAGAAAGGCTTCGTCGAACGGATCGAGAGTGAGCGTCGGGATTGTCATGCAGCCAAAGCCCCTTCCTGCCGCGAATACGCACCATGCGGATTCATCTGGTTCTTGTGGAATTGGCCGCCCTTCATGATCGCTGTCAGGCGCGACTTATCCTGCAGGATCGTCACATCAGCGGTAGGGTCACCTGCGACAACCAGCAGATCGGCAAGATACCCTGAACGGATCTGGCCAACCGCCATGTCCATCAATTCGCCTCCAAGCGAAGTCGCTGCTGCGAGTGCTTCATGGTTGGAAAAGCCGAACAGCCGGACAAACAGATCCAGATCGCGGGCATTGCGGCCGACCGGGTTGTAGGGAAAGCCATAGTCACCGCCTGGCAACACGCGAATACCGCGTCGACGCATCGCGGGAATAACCTGTGCCATCAACTCCAAACCTGACGTAGCCCCCATCCGCGCGGCTTCTTCAGGCCCTATGCCGAATGCTTGTGCCTCATGGCAGCGGGCATACAGCAGCCCCGGCGCTGGGGCGACAAAGACACGGTCCTTGACCGCTTCGAGCATGTCGAGCGCTTCTTCGTCGGCATAGGTGCAATGAAAAATGGCGCGAAAGCCCGCGCGCACCGCCCGCTTGATGGCTTCGGATGCCTGGGCGTGACAGGCCAGCCATATGTCTGCTTCGCGCGCAGCCTCGCCAATTGCCTGTGCTTCCTCCTCGGAATACATCAGGACTTGCGCGCCGCCAGGGGCAAAGCCTTCATCGCTCGACATCAGGAACTTGATCGTATCACAGCCGCGCTTCTTGCTCTCGGAGACATAGCTGCGCAATCCGGCGATGGAGCGGTCGTGCGTGGGATCATGCCCTTCTGGAACACCCATCACGCCTTCTGCACCTTTTTCCAGCGAAGAGGCGCGCAGGCGTGGACCGGGAAGATAGCCAGCATTGATCATGTCGCGCAGCGCAGGTTCAATCCCCTCGCCCAGTGCGCCGGCAGAATAGGCGCTGGTAAATCCGTGATCGAGCGTGATCCGGGCGTTCTGCGCCGTCACCAGCACATGTTCTTCAAGCGGCAGCTTCATGGCGTTGACGACGCGTTCGACGGACGAGGGCCAAGTGAGATGGGCATGCGCCTCGACCATTCCGGGCATCAGTGTCTGGCCCTCGCAATCGAAAATTTCTGCCCCGTCACGACCGACAGTCTCGCTACCGCGCGCTACGGCAACGATGGCGTCGCCTTCAAGCCTGACTTCGCCAGGGAAAAGCGCCGCCCCGGTCCCATCGAATATTGCGGCATTGGTAAAGACGATCGGCTTCATGCACCCGTGTCCGCAACAAGCCCGACCGCTTCAATACCGGCAACAGCGCAGAGTTCGTCGTTATCCGATGTGTCACCGCTGATGCCAATGGCACCGAGCAGCACACCCTGACCATCGCGGATCAGAACCCCGCCCGGCACCGGCAATATGCCTTTGGGGAAAATCGTGTTCAGCGCCGCAATGAAGCCTGGAACAGCGGCGGCGCGCTTTGCAATTTCGCGCCCGCCAAAGCCCATGCCGAGGCAGCCCGCCGCTTTCGCGGTCGCAATTTCTGGCCGCGAAATGGAGGCCCGCTCGTCCCGCTTGAGCGCAAGGGCGTGCCCGCCTGCATCCAACACCACGACACATAAGGGATGAAAGTTGCTCGCTGTTCCTTTGGCGAGCGCGACATCTACAATTTTGCCTGCTTGTTCCAGTGTTAGCATTATCCTGTTTCCTTTGTCATCCAGCGTTCAACAATGCGCCGCGCCTGAATACCGGGCGCATCCGATTTGACACTAATTTCGGGCGCCGATGCACCGCGAGGATCACGTAACATCATGTCCTGCACAGCCTCAATCATGGCCTCGTCTTCGGCAAAACCAATTTCGGACCCTTTTAGCAAGCCCTGCATTTCATCAGGCGAGTTTCCGTGATCCCTGCCAATGACATAGAAATAAACCATGCTGGTCGCGTCAATCGGCGTGGTGGCATGGCTCACGCGGAATTTGCCTCGGACGTTACCATTTTCAGGATCGATGAAATCCACAGCGGCAATCTGGAGCGCCGGGGAAATGAAAGACCCGTAATTTTCGCGGTTATAAGGGGTTCCCGCGGCAAGGCCGAGCGGATCGGCGAAGATGGGCGGCAAGGGACTTTTGACAAAGCTCTTGTGATAGCTGGTGACATCGCCATCGGTCGACGAACGCGGCGGATCGATCCAGTCGCTGATCCCGAAGCTTTTGGCGTGGACATAGCCAAAATGCGTGAGATCAAGCACATTCTCTTTGAGCAACATATAGTTGGCTTTGACGTCCATCCGCCCCTGAACGAACGCGAAAGCCGGGTCGTCCACCCATTCAAGATTGTGCGGGGACGGCACCTCGTCCACCTTGGCGGGGTCGCCCAAATAGACCCAGACGAACGCATTTTGTTCGATGACAGGAAATGACTTGATCGTGGCTGCGGGCAGTGCTGAGCCCATGGACGGCACATCAACGCACGCGCCATCTGGCGCAAAGGTAAAGCCATGATAGCCGCACTGGACATTATCGCCGTTCAGGCAGCCAAGCGAAAGCGGTGCGGCCCGGTGCGGGCAGCGGTTTTCCATGGCGACGGCGCGGCCATCCTCGGTGCGGTACAAGAGCACGGGTGTATCAAGCATCCAGCGCCCAAGCAGATCACGGCCAACCTCAGATGAAAGCGCGGCTACCCACCAGCAATTATAGGGATAATTGCGGCCCTCACGCGGCGTTGGTGCGCGCCAATTTAGCGTCTCGCTTTTCTGCATTTGTTTCTCCCAACACCCAGGCGATAGCCAGACTGGTATTATCCGGGAAATCATTATAGCAGAACCGTTCTATCGATATCACCGATAAAGGAACTGGCGATGCGCTTTGACCGTCTTGACCTCAATCTGCTTGTCGCATTTGACGTGCTGGGCCATGAGCAAAATGTTTCGGCAGCAGCCCGTTCACTCAACCTCAGCCAGTCAGCGGTTAGCGGCGCGCTCAACCGGCTGCGAGACTATTTCGGCGATGAATTGCTTGTGCCAAGCGGGCGGCGGATGATCCTGACCCCAAAAGCGCAGCAACTGGTGGAACCCGTGCGGCAGGCATTGTTAATGATCCGGTCCAACATCACCACGCCAGCAGTCTTCGATCCTGCGAGCACCGAACGGCGCTTCGTCATCGTCGCGTCTGATTATGCATATAATGTGTTTCTTGCTGATGGACTTAAGGTCGCGGGACGCGAAGCGCCGGGCGCATCCTTTGATGTAATATCTCCGGATGTGAGCGCCCTTGAAAAACTTGAAAGCGGCGAAGTTGACATTTTACTGACGATTGAAAGCTATCTGGCGCGCGGACATCCGCAGGAGTTGTTGTGCGTTGATGAACATGCCGTTGTTGCATGGGATCAGAACCCACATTGCCAAAACGGCATCGACAAGGCAATTTTCGAACGCCTCGGCCATGCCATCACATTTTTTGGGCCAGAGCGTTTTCCTGCACTTTCAGAATCACTGTTCGAAGAATTGGGCATCACGCGCAAAATCGATATGCGCGTCTCGACTTTTGCCGCAATCCCGCAAAGCATCATTGGAACCGAGCGCATCGCAACCATGCACCGCCGCCATGCCGACTATTTTGCGCGGTTCATGCCAATTCGCATTTTTGACATGCCCTACACGCTTCCACAGGTTCGCGAATGCGTGCAGTGGCACCGGATTCGGCAGGCGGACGAAGGCCTGAAATGGTTGGCCGATCATATCAAAACCGCAAGTCAGCTATCGCTGTAAGCGATAGGTCTAAACAATCATATTGATTCGATGTTTAGATAGTCGCGGCCTAGTCTCTCTCAAAATGGCGCATAATGCCGTTTGCAAAAGGGGAGGATCACATGAAAAAGAAACTGCTGATAACCAGCTGCATCGTATCGCTGGGCTTGGGGGTTGCTCCCGCCTTTGCGCAAACAGCAGCACCCGAGGAGAGCGTGGAAGACGAAAACGCGGGCCTTACCGATATCATCGTGACCGCCCAGCGCCGTGAGGAAAACCTTCAGAAAGCGGCGATTGCGGTTTCCGCTGTGTCAGCGGATCAACTTGTTCAAGGCGGCGTGACCGATACAACCCAGCTCACCAATCTTGTGCCCTCGCTCCAAATCGCCAAGGCAGCTGGACCCTATGCGCTCTTCTATCTGCGCGGTGTCGGCAATTTCAGTTCAAATGCGCTTTCGGATTCGGCCATCGCATTCAATATCGATGGCGTCTTCGTGGCGCGCCCCTCGTCAACCAGTGGCGTCCTCTATGACGTGGACCGGATCGAAGTTTTGAAAGGCCCGCAAGGCACGCTCTATGGTCGCAACGCAACCGGCGGTGCGATCAACATCATCACCCGCAAACCGGAATTGGGTGAATTCGGCGGCGATGCCTCGTTATCATATGGCAATTACGATGCGATTCAGTTCAATGGCGCACTCAATGCTCCGCTCGGCGAGCGCGCCGCAGTCCGCGTTGCTGGGCAATATGTGAAACATGATGGCTATATGACCGATGGTACCAGCGATCAGGATGATTTGGCCGGTCGCATCCAGTTTAAATTTGAAGCCAGTGACGCTATCACGATCAACCTTGGTGCTGACTATTACCGGCAAAAGGGCAAGGGTCTCGGATCAACGATCCTGACCGATGCGGTTTCAGACCGCCGGGTCGGAATGACTGATCCACTCTCTCGCCCGGCCTTCAATTCAATTTATTTCTTCCCGGCGGGCAACATCCTCCAATTGCCGCCAAATGACGGTTTCGTCGACAACAACAGTTGGGGCGTCTACGCATCGTTGGATGCCGATCTGGGATTTGCCGACCTAACCGTGATCCCCGCCTATCGCGGGGCCAGCATCAACTACCGTTCGACAACGCCAAGTTTCCTGATCAACCAGCGAGAAAAAGACAAGCAGTTCACGCTTGAAACGCGGTTGGCCAGCAAGTCTGACGGGCCGTTTGAGTGGCTATTGGGCGCATTCTACATCAAGGAAAACATCGATGTTCCTTTGGCATCGTACAATCAGCAGGTAAGCGGATCTGTTCAAACCTACTTCCCGAACACTGAAAGCTATGCTGGATTTGCGCGCGCGACCTATAAGATTTCAGACGCGTTCCGCGTGACGGGTGGCATCCGCTATACGCATGAAAGCAAGACCTTTAACGGAACCTTCCAGACCGCGTCAGTCCTGTGCGGGGGGACGGTTTTGAGGCCGGCCAATACGCCAGTTGTCAATTGCTTTGGCGCGCCTTACCTTGCGAATACACCTTCTCAGGGCTATCCGCTGCTCCCCAACGGCACACCTGTACCCTTTTCGCCATTTGGTCTTGGAGCGCCCTTCCCCAATGGCCCAGCGACGACGCCATCTTTCCTCAGCATTCGGCAGTTCCAGAACAACAATCGGGCAAGCTTTAACAAGGTCACTTGGCGTGCAGGCGTTGAATATGATGTCAGCGAGAGTTCGCTGCTGTACGCCTCTTATGAAACCGGTTTCAAATCGGGCGGATTTTTCTTCACGACCGATGATCCAGCCTTTGGCCCAGAAACGATCAAAGCTTGGACAATCGGCTCGAAAAACCGGTTTCTCGACAATCGCTTGCAACTCAATGTTGAGCTTTTCCACTGGAAATATCGAGACCAGCAGATCAGTTCGGCGGCGCGTGACAGCGCAGGTAATGTCGTTTTCGCTACGCGTAATGTCGGTGCATCGACCAACAAGGGACTTGAGATCGAAGCGATTGCGATGCCGGGCCGCAACACCCAGGTCTCAATGAATCTCCAGTATCTTGACGCGAAATATGATAATTTCCTGTTCACGACGCCCAACAATTCTCCGCAGGTTCCCGGTTTGCTGACCTCAGCGCCGCCGACTGCGAATTGCCCGTTTGTGCTTGGTAATCCTACGACCGTCTATGTGCAGGATTGCTCGGGCAAGCGTCCCGCCAATGCGCCGGAATGGGTGGCATCGTTTGGCATCCAGCAAACCGTGCCGCTGGGAGACTGGAAGATGGTGCTCAGCGCGTCCACGCGGCTTCAGTCGGACGTGTTCACAGGACTGGAATATCTTTCATCGCAAATCCAGGACGGCTACACCAACAGCGACGCCTCGATCACTCTGGCACAAGCGGATGACCAGTATTTCGTGACCGCCTATGTCAACAATATCGAGAATAGCGACATCGTAAGCAATAGCTTCCCCAATCCATTTGGTGGTGCGCGACTGGTTGCGGGTTCGCTCCGCCCACCACGCACTTATGGACTGAGGGCGGGCGTGAAATTCTGACTTTCAGGCCCTTACGATGACCGTGGAACAAGAGGTGTTGGCCGCCGAACGGTCACGGCGTGACGCGCTTGTCGCGGACGACATGGCGGCCTTTGCCCTGCTGATTGCCGATGATGTGACGCATGTTCACACCACTGGGATCGTGCAGGACAAGGCGGCGTTGCTGGGCCACGCCGGAGGTTTTCTGCGCTTCATCAACATCGAACGTCATGAGTTGAAGGTTCGGGTGATCGATGAAAACCATGCGATCATGACCGGGGGCATGACCAACACCGTCGCGCGGCGCGGCCATGATGAACGGGTCGAGGTGCAGGCCTTTGTCACGCAAGTCTGGCAACGACGCGATGGACGCTGGCAAATTGTCAATTTTCATGCGACGCGATTGCCGCAACCGCCCGAAAGTTGATAGTGAGTTCAGGTTGCACGTCCGAATTGGAGAGATATTAAGTGGCTGTCGTTGTTCAAACCGATTTTGCCTGGCCCGATGTCAGCATCGAGCGTTCTGTTATTGAAGGCGCGGGGCACATCTACATTGCAGGCCCCTCGACCCCCATGCCGGAACAAGAGGTTGACGCCCTGATTGCAGCGCACAATCCGCAGGCGATTATGACCTGTTGGGCGCAAGTTTCAGCCAAAGCGATTTCTACCCCGGCGGACTTGAAGATCGTGCAGCGCATCGGTGTTGGGCTAGATAACATTGCCCTCCCGACGGCGACCGCGCGCGGTGCATGGGTCGCCAACGTCCCAGACTATTGCGTGGGTGAAGTCGCCGATCACGCCGTGGCGCTGTTGCTCGATTGGGCGCGCGGGACGGTCGGGTTTGATCGCTCAGTCAAGGCGGGCGCGTGGAATCCGGCGGCGGCGAAGCTCAGGCGGGTGGCAGACCTTACCGTTGGCATTATCGGCGTGGGAAGGATTGGCGGAGCAACAGCGCAGCGCTTGGCCGCCTTTGGATGCCGCGTCCTCGGCACGTCTCCATCGGGGCGCAGTGTACCGGGGGTTGAGATGATGGCGCTGGATGCCCTTGTCGCGGCCAGTGACGCCATCATCATCCACGCACCGCTGACTGACGCCTCGCATCATTTGATCAACGCCGAGCGGATCGCGGCAATGAAGCCGGGAGCCTATTTGATCAACGTTAGCCGCGGGCCGCTCGTCGAAACCGAAGCCCTGATCGCGGCGCTTGAACGCGGGCACTTGTCCGGTGCCGGGCTGGATGTGGTGGAAGGAGAACCCAATCCACCGCGCGCCTTGGTTGACCGTGCCGACGTGATCGTCACGCCGCATATCGCCTTCTCATCCGACGCCTCGCTCGCCGAACTCCGCCGCCGTTCGGCCGAAGAGGTAGTGCGCGTGTTGGCCGGTGAGAAACCGCTTTTCCCCTGCAACGCGCCAGAAATGAAACCATGACCAAAATTGCCAACATCAAGGGCCGCCAAATACTCGATAGCCGGGGCCGCCCGACGGTCGAAGCTGAGATTTGGCTCGACGATGGCCGCATGGCGCGCGCATCGGTTCCCTCTGGCGCATCCACCGGCAAGGCCGAAGCGGTCGAACTGCGTGACGGCGGGGAGGCTTGGGGCGGCCTCGGCGTCACGCATGCGGTGGCCAATGTGACTGGCGAGATCGCGGCGGCGCTCGCCGGACATAACATCTGCGATCAAGCTGGCCTGGACGCCCGGATGCGCGCGCTTGACGGGACGGATAATTTGTCACGGCTTGGCGGCAATGCCACACTCGCGGTCAGCCTTGCCGCTGTCCGCACGAGTGCCTTGGTGACGGGGCAGCCCGTGCACCGTCGCATTGCCGAACTTGCAGGCGTGACGCCAACCATGCCGATGCCGATGGTCAACATTCTCTCGGGCGGGCTGCACGCCGGGCGCGGCATGGATGTGCAGGATTTCCTGATGATCCCGCTGGGCGCGAAGAGCTACGCTCAGGCGCTGGATTGGGTGTGCCGGGTGCGCCTGTCCGCGACTGCGCTCTGTGCCGAGCAAGGCATCACTACACTGCTTGCCGATGAAGGTGGCCTGTCTCCAGGGTTTGAAACGTCCGAAGAAGCCCTAACACTGATGGTCCAAGCCTTTGAACGCGCTGGCCTTGAACCGGGCAACGACGCCGCCATCGCGCTTGATATTGCTTCATCTTCGCTGGTGAATGATGCGGGCGACTACCCTTTTACTCGGGCGGGCCGAACTTATTCGGCGTCTGAAATGATCGCATTACAGCAGGCCTGGGTCGCGGATTTCCCCATCATTTCCATCGAAGACGGATTGGGTGAGGATGACTGGGGCAACTGGCCCGCGATGACCGCCGCGCTTGGCAAAATCCAGCTGGTCGGAGACGATCTCTTCGCAACCCAACCCGCACGGATCGACCGCGCCGTCGCGGCTGGCATCTGCAATGCAGCACTCATCAAGGTCAACCAGAACGGCACCTTCTCGGGCACGCTCGATGCCATCCGCAGCGCGCGCGCCGGGGGCTATGCCACGGTTATTTCAGCGCGCTCGGGCGAGACCGAGGATGAATTCCTCGCCGATCTGGCCGTCGGCGTTGCGGGCGGGCAGATCAAGATCGGCTCGGTGCGCAATTCCGAACGGCTGTCCAAATATAACCAGTTGCTGCGGCTGGATGAGGAAGGGCTGGACTGGTCAGGCGCGTCCGGCATCGCGCCGCTTTGAGCGCCCCGGAACCCGCGCTGGATGACTTCCTGATTGATGCCGGATTGATCCAGACCGGCCAAGAGACTGCCTGGACGCCCCTCACCGGCGGCGTCTCCTCCGACATCTGGCGCGTCGATGCAGGCGACAAGAGCTGGTGCGTCAAGCGCGCGCTGGCGCAATTGAAAGTCGCTGCCGAATGGAAAGCTCCGGTCGAGCGCAATGCTTTTGAGTGGGATTACATGCAGGTGGCCAGCGCGATTGCGCCCTGCCATGTGCCGACGCCCATCGCGCACGACAAGCCACGCGGGCTCTTTGCGATGGCATGGCTTGCGCCGGACCAGCACCGGTTGTGGAAAAGCGAACTGCTCGCTGGGCGGGTCGATGAGGGCGATGCTGCGGCAATGGGCGATCTGCTCGGGCGCATCCACGCCGCGACTGCGCGCGATCCAACCCTCCCCTCCCGTTTCGCGACTGACGCCAGTTTCCATGCGCTGCGGATTGACGCTTATCTGCTCGCCACCGCCCGCGCGCATCCGGATCTTGCCTCACTGATCGAACCAATCGCCGCGCGAACGGCACAGACCAAACGCGTGCTGGTCCACGGCGATGTCAGCCCAAAGAACATCATGCTCGGCCCCGATGGCCCGATCCTGCTCGACGCCGAATGCGCGTGGTTCGGCGAACCGGCGTTTGATCTCGCCTTTTGCCTCAATCATTTGCTCATCAAGCGGCTGGTTGTGAAAGGTGCGGAAGAAGCGCTGGCAGCCTCGTTCGATGCGCTTGCGTCCGCTTACCTGACGCATGTCGATTGGGAGCCTGTCGAGGCCGTCGAATCTCGCGCCGCTGCGTTGCTGCCCGTTCTGGCACTCGCCCGGGTCGATGGAAAATCGCCGGTGGAATATCTGGATGAGGCGCAGCGGGGCCTGTTGCGGGGGTTGGCGCGCAAAGCAATCATCGCCAAGCCAACGACGCTAGGCGGCTGCGTCAACTCAATGTTTGCACTCTAGCCCTAACAACGCACACGCATTCCCGCCCATGATCTTCGCCTTATCGTCTTCCGCCAGATGCGAATGGAAGCCGACCGGATCGGGCTCGGCCATATCGAAGGGATAATCGGTGCCGAGGCACAGCCGGTCTGCGCCGTGGCTGGCGACAAGGTGGTCCAACTCCACCTGGTCAAACACCAATGTGTCAAGCCAGACTTGCCGGAGATAGCTCGATGGCGCGCGGGTGATGTGCTGGCGGCAATCTTCGCGGGCGCGCCAGGCGTGGTCCATCCGGCCCCAATAGCCCGGCAGATATCCGCCGCCATGCGCCACGCAGAGCTTGAGGCCGGGGTGGCTGTCGAGCACGCCTTCAAAGATCAGATGGCTGAGCGCGATGGTCGATTCGATCGGGTTGCCGATGATGTTGTTGAGATAATGTTCGGACAGACGTTGCCCGTGGGTGAAGCCGAGCGGGTGGAGGAAGAGCAGAACGCCGAGCTCCTCAGCCGCCGCAAAGAACGGCCGGAATTCCGGCGCGGCCAGTTCCTTGCCGTTCACATGGCTGCTGATCTCGATCCCGCGCAGGCCGAGTTCGTTCACGCAGCGGCGCATTTCGGCGATGGCGAGTTCGGGCACTTGCAGCGGTACGGTGCCCATGCCGACGAGCCGGTCCGGGTGGGCCGCGCAGGCCTCCGCCATGCCGTCGTTGATCATGCGGCTGGTTTGGCGGCCAATCTCTGGCGGGGCGAAATAGAAATATTGCCCCGGCGACGGGCTGATCGCCTGCACATCAACGCCGAGCCGGTCCATATCCGCCAGCCGCGCCTCGACGCCGTTGAGTTTGGGACCGATCGCGGCAAACAACGCGCCATTGACCTTGTCAGACGCGGGCGAGGAGAATGGCAAGGCCGCCGGCGCATCGGGCATCGCCGTGCGCACAATGGCGTCAGCCGCAGGAATGCCGAGGTGGCAGTGAATATCGACGACAAGGTGCTTGCCGCGTGCTGAAACCGGGATGGGTTTGCGCTCAGGGCCGCAGGTCGAAACAATTCCGCTCATACTCAAATCCCAATCTAAATTTCAGCAAATAACGCATGCAGCGCCTTGCCCATCATCATCCCGATTTGGTCCGCCGGGGCTTGGCCAATCTGCGCGTCACCAATCGCAACGCTCGAATCCACCACCAGCTTGCACCGTTCAAAGCGCCGCGCGGTGAAGGCCGCAAACCCGGCCTCGATATCGCCGTCGCACGCCGCCAGCTCTTCGCGGAGCACAAGTGCGTCCTCGACGGCGATCCCGGCACCGCTTGCCAAATGCGGCGTGGTGGCATGGGCGGCATCGCCGATCAGCAACACGCGCCCCTGGTGCCAGGGCGGCGGCTGCAGCGCGCTTTCCAGCGGGCGATAAACCACCGAGGTTTCGGCTGTCACCGCATCACGAATGGCCGCCAGATTGCCGCCGAAGTCCGCCAGCAGCCCGCGCACCGTTTCGGGCCAGTCCTCTGGCTCGATCCACGTCCGGTCCGGATCGATGTTGAGCATGAAGACATAGCATTGCGTCGGTGAGCAGGCCGTGAGCCCCGCCAGATGGCGGTGGCCGAGAAAGATTTCACCCCGATCAAAACCGGCGGGCCGGTCGCACAATATCCGCCAGCTTGATTGGCCCGTGAAGCGCGGTTTGACGGCATCCGGGAACAGCATGTCGCGGACCTTGGAAAATATCCCGTCCGCGCCAATCACGAGATCGTAGCGGCCTTGGCTGCCATCGCTGAATGAGACATCAACGCCACTCGCGTCACTCTCCAACGCGTCCACCGTCAGGCCAAGCCGGACGCTTACGCCCAGTTCACGCACGCGGGCAGACATGATTGCGTGGAGATCGGGTCTCAAAATGCCGCCGGTCGCGGGCAAGCCGTCCTCGATGATCGGTTCATCCATTTCCTGAATCAGAGCGCCAGAGAAATGGAGCAATTTGGTGCCGTTGGTGACCGCGCCGACCGCCTTGATCTGATCGAGCAGGCCAAGCCGTTTATAGGCACGCAGTGTAGGGCCAGTGATGGTAATGCCAGCGCCGTAAACCCGCCATTCCGGGTCTTGATCGATCAGATCGACCTCAATTCCAGCTTCGGCAAAGTGAATGGCCGTTGCCATTCCGCCGATGCCACCACCGACGATCAGAATTTTGTCTATACCCTTCAAATCCGCTCTCCTAACTTACGCTGAATAGGCCTTCACATGAATTAGGAAAACGGATTCGAGCAATCTGAACTATCGGTTGCGCCGATAACTGGATGCGTAAATCTCCATTCGGCAAATGCGCGTGGAAGCCGTAACAACCGCGTATGGATATATATGCATTGGGAACGCTTTCAAGCGATGGAGCCGCGTCCTTTCCGGCGGTTGTGCAGGATGGGCAGGCTCTGCCGCTCGCGCTGCTATTGGACGATGCGCCCGCTGATCTGGGTGCGGTATTCGCCGATTGGCAGCGATACGGCGCGCAGATAGACGCGGCGATGGCGTCGCCCCCCACAACAGGATGGCGACCAGAATCAGACTTTGCTGTGCATTTGCCTTTCATGCCTGGCCAATTGCTCGGGGCGGGTGCGAACTACCGGCGACACGTCATCGACATTATCGTCGCCAAAGGCAGCGGCGGCGCGGAGCATTTGTCTCCCGAAGAACGCCGCGTTTGGGGCACGGAATTCATGGATCGGCGCGCGGCGACTGGTCTTCCCTTTGTTTGGGTCGGATTGCTCGGCGCGGTTGCGGGATCGCACGACACGCTGATTCTTCCCAAAGATGTGACGCAGCCCGATTGGGAGTTGGAGCTTGCGGTCGTGATCGGCAAGGCGGCCCGGCGTGTGGCGCTTGCTGATGCGCTTGATCATGTGGCGGGCTACACCATTGCCAATGATGTGACCGCGCGTGAACTGGTCGACCGTCCTGATATTCCGCAAATGGGGATGGACTGGATGCGCTGCAAAAGCGCGCCGGGATTCAATATCCTTGGACCTTATATCACGCCTGCGCGCTTCGTGGCGGACCCGCAAAAGCTGCACATCAAGCTCTCGCTGAACGGGCAGGTGATGCAGGATGAGGGCACTGATGACATGATCTTCGGCGTCGCGCGGCTGGTTGAATTCGCCTCTGCCCACACACAACTTAATCCCGGCGATATCATCATGACCGGATCGCCCTCGGGCAATGGCATCCACCACGGGCGCTTGCTGCAAGATGGTGATGTGATGACGGGAGAGATTTTGGGGCTGGCGGGGCGTCAAATAACGCCGTGCAAAGCCGAAGTATAGGAGAATAGAATTGAGCGCACCCAATGGCATCAACGGCATTGAAACCGTCATTTACGGCGTGGACGACATGGCAACATGCACCCGCTATTTCGATGATTTCGGATTGCCCCTGATCGAAGCGAGCGAGACCGAGGCGCTGTTTGAACTGCGGCAGGGCTGCTCGATCATCCTGCGCCCCTTGGCGGACGCGGTGACAGCGGGACAGCGCCTGAAAGGCATTGGCGTCCAGAAAGTCATCTGGGGTGTGCCAGACCAGAAGCATTTCGACCGCGCCGTAAAACGCCTGCGTACTGGAACCAACGTAACCATCGACGAAAGCGGCACCGCCCATTTCATCGATTGCGACGGCATTGCGATGGGCCTGCGCATCTGGAACCGCGTCACCGTGATGGGCGCGCCGGAGCCAATGAACAGCTATGACAATGTGAAGCGGCTGAATTCACAGCGGAAATGGTTGCTCAAGGCCTGCCCCAAGACCATCGAACATGTCGTCTATCAAGTGCCAGACCCCGAAGCGAGCTGGGCCTGGTATCAAAAATATCTCGATTTCCGCCTCTCCGACATTCAGAAAGGCTTTGGCATTTTCGCGCGCGCGCCGGGCTGCTCCGAACATCACAGCATTTATTGGCTGAAAGGAAGCCTGCCGTTTCCGGGCTTTGACAATGAAGTGCGCTTCAACCACGTTAATTACGGCGTCGAGGATTTTGAGGAAGCGATGGTCGGTGCCAATTACATGGAACGGCGCGGCTGGCCCAAATCAATCTGGGGGCTGGGTCGTCACCGGATTGCCAGCTCGATCTTCCTCTATCTCCCTTGCCCCGCTGGCGGCGAAGCCGAATATGGCGCGGACAGCGATCATATGGACGACAGCTGGATCCCGCGCGTCTGGAGTTCGACATTTGGCTCGATGACCTTCATGCACAATCTCCAGCCTTGGATTTTCGATGAAACGCCGTGGGACGTTGCTTATCTCGAAGGCGCGACACCAGTCCCTAAGCCAAAGGACCATTGAGGAGAGGCCTGTGACCGCTGATGTATTGATCGTTGGCGGCGGTATCAGCGGGCTGACGGCGGCGACGGCGCTAGCCCGCAAGGGGATCAACACCGTCCTTGTCGAGCGCAAGGCGGCGCTTGCTGACGAAGGGGGCGTTGGCCTCGCTCTGCTTGCCAACGCCATGCGGGCGCTTGATGACATTGATGTTGCCGAACGCTGTCTGGCGGCGGGTGTGCCAGCGGATAGCATGTTGATGTGCACGCCCGATGGTGCACAGCGTTTCGAAAATCCGATAGCACGGATTGATGGGCTGAACTGGCCGGGAGCGACTGGCATCAGCCGTTCTGCCTTCCATGCCATATTGGCAGAGTCCGCGCGAAATGCAGGCGTCGACATCCGCTGCGGGCTGACGGTCGCCGACTGGCAAGAGCAGGACAATTCGCTGAGCGTGACCTTTTCAGATGGAAGCGCAGGTCGCTTTGCCCTGATGGTCGGCGCGGACGGCCTCTATTCCGGAACGCGAGCGCAGATATTTCCTGAATGCCTGCCCATGCAAACTGGGCAGGCCGCGTGGCGCGGCGCATGCGCCCGCCCAGCCGATCTGGACCGGATGCATCTGGTTTTCGGTGGGAAACACGGTGCCGTAGGTATCAATCCGGTTTCGCCAACACTGGCTTATCTCTACATCGTTGAAAATGCAGCACCTGGCACACGCCGCGACCCGGCCACACTCCATACCCAAATGCGCGATGAACTGGCGGACTATGGCGGGCTTGTTGCGACGCTTGCCGCGACGCTCGATGATCCCGCCAAGATCAATTACCGCCCGCTCGAATGGCTGCTCGCCCCTGCGCCCTGGAGCAAGGGCCGCGTCGTGTTGATTGGCGATGCCGCGCATGCCAATCCGCCTGTCCTCGCTCAAGGGGCGGCGATGGGCATCGAGGATGCGATTGTTCTGGCCGAGGAAGTGGCGAGGGGCGATCCCATCGACACGGCCTTGGCGCGCTTCGCCAACCGCCGCTATGACCGGGTCAAATATATCGTCGAAACATCGTGCCAACTCGCCCAGTGGGAGGTTGACCATACCCCGGGCGTGGATGTGCCAGCTATCATGCGCGCCGCGTCGACGCTGCTCGCTGAGCCAATCTGATGGGAGAACCTCTATGTACCCACTGAAAGACGGTCCACTCTGGCCGCGCAACCAATGGTACATCGCTGGCTGGTCGAGCGAATTTGAGGAGACGCCGATTGAACGGACGATCCTGAACGAACGCGTGATCTTGTTCCGGGGGCAAAGCGGAGCCGCAACGATCCTTGCTGGATTATGCCCGCATCGCTTCATGCCGCTCGTAAAAGGCGCGCGAACAGGTGACAGCATCGAATGCGCCTATCACGGCATGACATTTGACGGCCAAGGCACCTGCACCAAGGGCCCCGCAGGGTCGCCCGCCAGCGGTACAGCGCGGCTCAGACGCTATGAAACTATCGAGCAAGGCCCGCTCGTCTGGGTCTGGATGGGCGAAGGATCCGCCGACCCAACCAAAATGCCCGACACTACCCGCTGCGGCATTGCAACCGTAGGCTGGCGTGCCGACCCCAATGGCACGATGCATTTTGCTGCGCGCTATATGCTGATGGTCGATAATCTGTTTGACCTCAGCCATATCGCCTGGGTCCACGCCAGCCTGCTCGGCAAGCCGCCCATTTGTGCGGAGACCGCTGTAGTTTCCCGTGAAGACTGCATGTTGCGCGCGGACCGCCATGAAATCGGCCCGGTCGATGATTTCACGCGCTTCCTCTTTCCCGAGTGTGTCGGCCCGGTTCAGCAAACGCTGGGAACCGAATTCCTTGGCCCCGGATTGATTTCCGCCGTTGGCCCTTGGGTGCGTGAGGCAGAGGGCAGTCCTTTAGCGGGCAAGGATTGGGGGCAACTTCATTTCGTCCACGGCATCACGCCGGAAACCGCGACAACGACCAACATCTATTCGCTGGTCACGCGCAATTTCCGACAAGACGACGAAGCACTATCGGCGGCGATGTGCGGACAGAATAAGGCTGTTTTGGCGCAGGATTGCGAAATCGCTGGTCTGATCGAGGCCGGACTGGGAGAGGCCGATACCGCTTCCGAACTCTCCTTCCGCAGCGATCATGGCGGCATCGAAGCACGGCGTCTGATCCAGTCGCTCATTGATGCAGAGAATTGAACCCAATGGAAGGCACTCACACATGACCGACATAAAGCTCTTCATCGCGCCGGGCAGTTGCGCCCGCGTGCCGACTATCCTGCTCGAAGAAATCGGCCTGCCCTACACGACGGAGCTGGTCCGCTTCATGAAGGGCGAGCACAAATCCCCGGCCTACAAAGCGTATAATCCCAAAGGCAAGGTGCCAGCCATTCTCATCGACGGCGAAGCGCTGACCGAAAATGTGGCGATCATCTCCCTGTTGAACGAACGCTTCCCAGATGCGGGACTGCTCCCCGACCAGCGGGCGACCCGATGGCAAAGGCGCGGCAATTCGCCGACCTGTGCTTCTGCGCGGCGACCCTCCACCCCATCGTTACCCGCATCCGGATGCCGCAATTTTTTGCCCCACCTGAAGCGGCGCGCGCCGTCTGGGATATGGGGCGCACGGCCATGCACGAATATTTTCAGCTGATCGAAGACCGGCTGGCACATGGCCCCTATTGGTATGGAGCGGATTGGAGCGCGATGGATGCCTATCTTTACTGGATATTCTGGCGCGTCGAAGGGGCCAATTTTGATGTGACACCCTATCCGCGTTTCACCGCCCACGCGCGCGAAATGGAGCAGAGGCCCTCGGTGCTAAGGGCGCTGGCGATTGAGGCACAAGCCCTTACCACGCTTGAGGAAGAAGGCCTGAATTTCGCGCCGCCTTCATTTTCAGACTAAACGTGTCGCCGATATAGAGGCAATTGCGAGTGGATAGGATGCGGACTCTTGCCGATTTCGGGTCTAAGTTGGACTACATGGTTGTAGCTCTGTTAAAAGACCCAACTTTGCCGCGTGAAGGCACAAATCGGTGCATTATTGTTGTTGGAACGCGCTGCGTGCGCTTTCAAGAAGTCTCGGTTTTCCGCCAGTTCGGGTTTCAGTTTTGCTGCAGCTGAATATTTTTATTCAACCGCAGCGAATGGCAAATTTGCCTAGCTGGTCTTTGCCATTTGCGCTCTCTCGTTGTACCAATATACTAATCTGATCCTAACACAATTTTCCACCGATCGCCGCTGTTAACTGCGAGCCGCCTCGGCAGCCCGATAGCCAAAAACCATCGCTGGCCCCAAATTGATGCCGCCTGCAGGGTAGTGCCCGCCCATGATACTCGCCATGTCAGCGCCGGCTGCAAATAGGCCAGGGACGATAGTGTCATCGGCACGCAGAACGCGGGCATGTGCATCGGTCTTGATACCGGCAAAACTGCCAAAGCTGCCAGGGAGGACTTCAATGGCGTAATATGGACCGCGTTCAATAGGAGCAAGGTTGGGATTGGGCACGCGTTCTGGATCGCCCTGATTGCGGTTATAGGCAGACCCGCCGCGTCCGAACGCGCTATCCTGCCCCTTGCGTGCGTCGTCATTATAGCAGCGGACTGTTTCTTCGAGTTGTGGATCGATACCACACAGCGTGGCCAGCTTTCCTAGCGTGGGAGCGCGGCGAAGGTATCCGCTTTTGATCCAATATCGCATGGGAATGGGTGCAGGGCGCACTATGCCCAAACCCCAGCGCCGGATGAAAAGATGATCACAGATCAGCCACGAACGGGCTAAATCACCATGGGGAGTGGCAGCGTGCAAAGCCGTTACATAATCATGATAGCCGTCGGCTTCGTTGACGAAGCGCTTTCCATCGGCACGAACCGCAATCACGCCAGGTTTACCGCGCTCGATGATGTGCGGAAAAACGCCTTTGGTTCCGTCGGGCCAGCAAATATGAGAAACAGGGCACCATGCTCCTGCGGCAGCAACATCGTCGACAAAGCCAGCACCGGCAGATTGTGCGAGCGCGAGACCGCTGCCATCTGCCTCGGGCACAGCGAGCGACAGATGGTCGCTGGCATGGGGGAAATGGTCGGCGCGCATTTGGGCATTTTGAGAGAAGCCGCCGGTCCCCAGCAGCACGCCTTTGCGCGCAGTAATGGTCAGTTCGCCATCTTCGGTTGCAAACACCGCGCCGCCAACTCGATCATCATGAAAAATAAGCTTGGTTGCGCACGCAGATGTCAGGAAACGGGTACCGTGCCGATTGGCCAACGCGAACAGCCCTGCAACTAGCGCCGCACCATTACGCAATGACATGGCACGACGGTGCGTAACAAGATCAGCCAAATGTCGCGCCAATCGCCTTGCAACATAGAGCAATGCTGATGGCTTGCGCGTCGCATTCTGAAAGGCTGAAAGGTCTGCCCCAGCTTGGATGGGCATTCCCAAAAACGCCGTTTCGCGCTTGGTTCTGCGCAGTAGTTGGATGTTTTGCCCGAGTTGGCGCGCATCAAACGGTGCTGCAATCAAGGAACGGCCTCCGGTGCCTGCACCGGGTTGATCACCATAAATATCGCAAATCCCGTTGCCCGCTTCAAACTGAAAGCCGTTTTCCATCAGGAAGTCGACCATGCCGGGCGCCGAGCCGAGAAAGCCATCAATTCTGCCCGCATCAAAACGATTCCCAAGCACCGCTTCAAGATAGGCGCGGGGTGCCTCTGCTACTTCAATTATGCCTGCCTTTCGGGCCAGCCGATTGCCGGGGAGCCACATCCAACCGCCGGACCAGGCCGTTGTTCCGCCAAGCACCGGCGCGCGCTCGGAAACGATGACATCCATGCCGTTGATGGCAGCGGTTACAGCAGCGCAAAGCCCGGCCGCGCCCGAGCCTATAACGAGAAAATCACAATCGAGAGATTTCACCGACTTTCTCCAACAAGGCGCGCGTTGTTTCCATAGCGCGCGACGCCCGCGCCTCCGCTGTCCAGCCTGCATCGCGCAAACGATCGGCTGGCACCTCAAGACTTATGGGAATATCAGGCAGCCGTTGTAACAAACCAAGCAGATCAATCTCGCCTTCGCCAGGGAACAGCCGATCGGACCGTGCCTCTTGCAATATCCTGTCCATCGCCGGAATTGGTCCGGCAATATCGCACAGTTGCACATAGCCAATCATAGAGTCGCCGGGGATAATATCCGAAGCCTGGCCGCCCGACCTTGCAAGGTGGAACGCATCAATCAAAAGCGCACCATTGGCGATCCCGTCGATACGCGATTGGGCGGCGGCAAGGTTTGGCGCGCAAGTCCATGGCATGAATTCCAGATGCGGCGTGACATCATAGCCCGAAGCCAGATCGGCCATTTTTGCAAATGTGTCGTGGCTTCGTGCCGGGTCAGGGTCATTGTCGGCCACCAAAAGACGGGTTGCGCCAAATTCAGACGAAAAGGCGATGGCTGATTCCGTTACGCCCCAATCCATGGTGGATTTGATCCGGACGATTTCGGTGTCGAGTACACAAATGCCTTCGCCCGCAATGACCGACTTTAGTTCGCGGCGAAGGGCCAAGTCGGACAAAATTGGAAAATGAAGTTCTTCGGGTGTTGCCGGCACACAACGCAGCCCGACATGCGAATAGCCGTTGCGCGCTGCAATCCTGACCGCCTCAACAGGCGAAACCTCCAATACCGTCAGCGCGGCCAGTGAAATCGCACGCACCATGCGGCTATGCGCGGCAACGGCAAAGCATGGTTTCGATAAACTCGGCGCGCTGCTTTGTTATTGTCGCCGGATTTCCCATGTCCATTCCGAAAACTGTTCCAAAGGTGTGGCGGTTGCCTACGAAAAAGAAACTGAACGCGCTGACCGAAAGGTGAAAATGCAGCGCGTCAATGTCAGAACGGAAAATACCTTGCGCGACACCGCGATCCAGAATGCGCTGGGTGATTGTCAGTACCAATTCGCGTTGCTGGCTATGGTCGATGGCCTTGGCATGGCGAGCCATATCAAGGTTTTCGGACATTAACAGGCGCACGGTTTCAGGGTTGCGGACATGCGCGTCAAAGGTATTTCCCACCAGTGTGATCAAAGCCGTGACCGGATCCAGCGTTTCGTAATCAATAGCCATTTCGGCGGTCCGAAATCCGGCATAAGCGCGTTGCAGGACGGCGGAATACAGCCCGTCCTTGTTGCCAAAATAATAATAGATCATGTGCTTGCTGGTAGCTGTGCGCGCTGCAATTTCCTCCACACGCGCGCCAAACAGACCTTTATCTGCAAATTCGGCGGCGGCTGCGACCAAAATCTCGTCTTTTGTCGCTTCCGCATCCCTCGATTTGGCGCGCCGTTTTGGCTGAATCCCATCAGGCATTTCTGCAGTCTCAAGGTCATTTTGCTTCATCAATCGAAGCTAGCTGGAACCGGACGATAGCGCAATAACATTCCAAACGGTCCGTATGTTATTGACTGTACGAAATGGTGCGTTTATGCAAACGAATGTCAGGAGTCTAAGCTCTGAACCATGAGGGGATTTATACCATGAAGACATTAATACGTGGCACTTTGCTGGCTTGCGCATCGTCGCTTGCCCTTGTCGCGATGCCTGCCGTCGCTCAGGATGCGACGGCTGAAGCTGCTGAAGACACCATTGCGGATGGCGAAATCATCGTCACTGCAAACAAACGAAGCGAACGATTGCAGGATGTGGCCGTATCGGTTCAGGCCGTTGACGGCGAAACACTGGCTAATCAGGCAATTACTTCGGCAAAAGACTTCGGCCAGATTTCTCCGACCCTGAACTTTCAGGCTGCTGACGAAGCGCGCCTGTTCAACTTCTCTATCCGCGGGATCGGCACTGAAACATTCTCGATCGGTGTAGAGCCGTCGGTTTCGACAATTGTTGACGGCGTCGTCTACACGCGCGTTGGCTCGGTTTTTGATGGCATTGGCGATCTGGAACGCGTCGAAGTGCTAAATGGACCGCAAGGAACCTTGCAGGGCAAGAATGCGTCGGCAGGTGCCGTCGTCATTGTAACCAAAGGTCCGAACCGCGATGAATTTGAGGGTAAAGCGGAACTTGGCCTTGCCGAAAATGGTGAGTATTCGGCAAAACTTGGTGTGTCTGGACCGTTGGGTGACAAATTCGCCTATCGCGCTTTTGGCTATTATCACACCGAAGACGGCATTGTTCGTGACATTGGCACGGGCAAGACTGTCAACAATGTTGAATCCTATGGTGTTCGTGCAAAGTTATTGTTCGAGCCAGCCGAAGGTGCAATCTTCACGCTGGCGGGTGACTGGAGCAAGCGTCAGGCCGATTGCTGTGGTGAGCCCATCCGTATTGGTGCGGCATCGGGCAGTGCAACAGCGGCTTTTACAGGGACCCCTGTTGGTCCGTTAAACCGCTTTGTCGCTTTCGACACGGTGCAAGTGGGTAGCCAGAAGAATTTGGGGCTATCGTTGACTGGCGACATTGAACTGGGCGATTTCACGCTGACGTCGATCACCGCCTATCGAAAATATCGCGATCTCGCGATCCGTGACCGGGATGGCACGCCTGCACCTTTTGCTGGCGTTACACCGACGCAATTGTTTGGCGCGACAAATCCCGGCATTACGGCAGCCGCTGCACTGACGTTGATGGATAATTTGTTGCTCAATCCCTTGAGCTTCTCATGCCGCCAGACCAGCCGCAGTGCAGAGCCTGTATGCGGTGAAAGCCAAAGCCTGGAATTCAGCAACACCTTCAGTCAGGAACTGCGAATCGCTTCGCCAGTCGGTGAAACCGTCGATTTCATGGCCGGGTTGTTTTACTATAACGCGTTGACCGGACGCGACCTGACAATCGCAGGCGTTCGTTCAAACATCGCAGGCAATGTAAGCTTTCCTACAGCAACGACCGTCGTTGTGAACCGTCCCACTGCTTATGTTTTGGCTGATATGATCACCCGCGTGCGCAACACCAACTACGCTGCGTTCGCCAATATGAACATCCATCCCACCGAACGTCTAACGATTTCTGGCGGCGTTCGTTTTGTCCGCGACGAAATTGATTTTGATCTGCAAAAAGTGACCGGCCCTAATGGCGATCACATCGGTGGTGGTGCCGGAACCAACGTGGCGGGCCAAGTGGCGCCAGGTGCCAATATGGGAACTCCGCAGTTTAATTCATCACGCAAATTTGGCGACAATGCGGTCTTGGGCCGCGTGACAGCAAAATATGAACTGACCGACGATGTGATGGGTTATGTCTCTTGGGCAAAAGGCTATAAAGGCCAAGGCGTCGATGCCGACATCTTTGTTTCGCTCGCTGGCTTTAATAACACACCGGTTGCACCGGAAACATCGACCAGTTGGGAAGTTGGTTTGAAGTCGCAATTCTTTGATCGGCGCTTGACGATCAACCTGACTGGCTATGACACCACCTTCTCAGGCTATCAGACGTCATCGAACGGCACCGACGGTTCGGGGCCACCAGTGCTGCGTTCCGCTGGTAAGTTGTTCACCAAAGGCATCGAAGGCGAAGTCATCGTACGTCCGGCGGACGGCGTGCGGCTTGCCGGTAACTTCCTGTTTGCCGACAACAAATTCGGTGATCTGTTCCTTGGGGCCGTAAACATCAAGGGCGGTAACCCGCTCAACGCGCCTGAAACCAAATGGGGGCTGTCCGGATCCTATGATTTCGGTGTCGGTGAATGGGGCGTCAACCTGAACGCCAATTATACATGGACCGGCGAAACCCTGTTCACCAACCTTGCCGATGCCAACAATGCCAATTCGGTATGGATCCGCGATTCATTCGGTGTCGCCAATGCGGCGATCAACATCTCAACGCCGAATGAAAAGATCAAATTGGGATTGTACGTAAAGAATATCTTCAACGAACATTATGTTGCCGGTCTGCGCCGTATTTCAGGCTCAGTAGGCGGCGCTGGCGTGGTCGCACAGGCCCTGCCGCGTGACTTCGATCGCTATGCGGGAGCAAGCTTAACGTTCAAATTCTAAGCCCAATAAGGGTCGCACATTCAGGAGGTCGCTTTCATGGCCCTGCAAACATCAAAGATGTAAGCAGGACTGGAAGGCGGCCTCTTGGGTGTATTATCATCTAGATATTTGAATCCATTCCCCGGGTTGGCAAACAAGGGCCTATGCCGCCGGCCGGGATTTCCCGCAACGCTACCTGCCTCGTTTTTGGCAGAGCATTTCAGGGTTCGGTGGGCGGCTGGTCCTAAATGATCGGAACCAGCATCCACTTTATATTTGCGCTCGCCTGGGATGTCGCGTTCCCCTTGTCTGGCACTGGTTCCAAATACGTTGTTGGGAAGCAAGTCTGGTCGGCACAATCTGTGGATGATCGCAACCGGATGATCAACGTTCTGGGGGATATCACAAATCTCGTCGACCAAAACAGCAAGCGCATTGCATATGATGCTTTAGCATGCGGTCTTCATGTCAACGACCATCGTGAGGCATGGGGCTTGGTTACCGAATAGGGCTGCGAACGGCGCCTTCGGATGCCGTAGCGGGGCGCCCAGCCGCTGCTTCGGGATTTGGGGCAACGGGAGCGACGGTCGCTCCGTCGGCCCGGGTCGGAGCACGCTCAGGCGTTGTTCCTGTTCTGTTCTGTTCCTGTTCCTGTTTCGGTTCTGCTTCGCGAAGCGCCTTCGCCAGCGGCAGGCATCAGCCTTGATGTGTCGATGCCACTGGGTGGCGGAGGTGCTGTGGGGGTATGCAATGCCGTGTCCATTCGCACGGCCCGTTCCTGCCGCGCCGTGTCACGCGCCGTTGTGCGGGCGCTTTGTGCGGCATCCAGACGCGTGGCTTCTGCTTCGGGATTGATTGTGTTCACCCGTATGCGATCAATATCGCTTCCGCCTGCCAACCGGTTGAGCGGCACATAATCGGTGCGGAACACCAATTCCACACCGCTGTCCAGATCGAGAGAGGTGTTAATTTCTTCGCTGGTCTGGGTTCGGTCGGTTGAGACATAACCGATGGTATTCTGCACCTTCGCCTCAACGCCCCATGGCCCGAATTTGGCACCGACACCGGCTTCCACCGTGTTGCGCATGTCAAATTGCGAACCCCGGTCATTGGCCGCGACGCTGCTAGTATCGATATGGAAACGCATCGACGCGTTCAAACGTCCGCTTTCGATGACGATCCGTTGCAATCCCATTTGCACCATAGTGGCCAGCAACTGTTGCCGGTTCCGCGCTAAAATTTGCCGGACGAACGGGATTAGCGCCTCGGGATTTGCACCGGAGACGGTTTCGCCCTCCGCCACCCCCAACGCCGTGCGCAGCGCCGCTTCGGTGGGGGGGCTTGCTCCGGGGCGAAGTTCAATGCGTGTCGCGGCATCGCGTTCGGCTTGAATCTCGGCTTGCCGTTCCCGACGTTCCTCATCGGTCAGGCCAGACAGATCATCGGCAAATTCGTCTTCGTCTCCACCCGAAATGACATAAGAGCCGGGAAAACGTTCTGCCAACCAATCGCGCGCGCCAGAAACGCCCACGTTGGAATCGGCAAACCCTTCGGTGGTTTGTGCGACATTGCGGATCAGATCGACAAAGGCGGTCAATTGCTGCTGGTTGAAATCGTTCATGGCTTTGAACACGCCGGTGATCAGTTCTGTTACAAACCGCGGGAAAGAGACCGCATTCAAAACATCGCGCGTTGTGCTGGCCAAGCGGTCGGTTGCTACACCCGAAAATTCACTTCCGGCATTTTGCGCGCGAGACAATGCAGGGAAGCGCGACGGGGCCGCAGCCATCGTTTCTGCATTATCAACGGCGACCGATCCGATTTTCGCAAGCGACCCTGCAATGTCGCGCCGGGTTTCAGGCTGGATCGTGTGAAACCCATGTTGTGACGAAAGCAAGTCCCGTATCCCTGCGCGAACATCATTGCGCGGCAGAATATGTGGCGGTCCATGGCCACAGGGCTGGCTGGCCATGGTTCAGCCTCCTAACGATGACCAAGAGGGTATGTTTCCGTTGCGACTGTTGCCGGTTTCGGCTGGCAGAGATGGCAACGCTGCGTTGCTTTCGCCGATTTCCAGCGTTGCCTGCAACCATTCGATAGCAGAACTGACCACCGGGTCAGCAGCTGTCACCGCCGATGGACCATTCGCCCCCGACGTGCTGACGGTTTCGGCCAGCCAGGACAAAACCGTCATTCCCGCCTTTCCGCGGCGGACATAGACCGGCGCTGGATGGACAGGAATGCGTGCCAGCCGCGAAATGCCGCCGACAACGCCCCAAACATCGCGCGCGCCAAACACGCCGCGCAGGCTGGGATTCCCCACAATGGCAAAGGCGTCTTTGAGCATGATGATAATTTCGGATGCCAAATAGGCCGTGATCCCCCCCGAAGCCCCGGCAAGATTTTGCGCCAAATTGCGCGCGGCGGCATGAATTCGAGTCTGCTGTGCGGTTAATCCACCTGCCCGCGACGCCGTCACTTCATCCAGCGTCAGCAAAGCTTCGCACAGTTCGAGCATGCGATCTTCAAAATGGTAATTGCGGTCAGCATCGGCCGCCACTGGCCCGCTTGCCGTGCCAAATAGCCTTGAGAAAAAGGCACTGCGTTCAGCGGCGCTGATCAGTTCATTGCGTTTCCGCCACCATTTTTGCACCAATGGACCAACGGCACCCAATTCGATTTGCAGCCCACCCGATGCAGACAGGCCAGCGAGTGTTTCTACCGAAGGAATAATCCCTGCCGGCTCCAGATCAGCTGCAAGATATAATGTTGCCAGGGCGCGCAATTGCGCACGGTCTATATGGCTGGCGTCGACATCGGGAATATCGATGTCGCCCAATTCCTCCAGAGAAAAGGCAAGCCCCACCGCCGTCGCTTGCACCGTCAGCCGTTCACTATGCGCCAGCGCGGCGGCCAACATTGCGTCCGATATCGGGGCGATCAATGCCCCTGTCATCATTGCCTCGCTCCTGGTTCAGCACTGGCGTTATTGGGCGCGGCATTGGATGGGCCGTTGGGATTATAGGGCGTGCTATTGCCCTGAATGACCGACATCATTTCGGGGGTCGCCATTTTATCGAGCGGCAAATAATCGCTCTTGAAATTAACGCGCACTTCGCCGGACAATTTGGCTTTAACCTCTGCCTTTGACTCGCTGTTTTCGTCAAGCGCGGAACCGACCGTAGCGACATGTTCTTGCTGTCCTTCAAATTCAGCAGACGCCGAATACGGGGTGTACCAGCTGCCATATTCGGCCTTGACGCTCTGCTTATATTTTTGGGCTTCACGGTCGTGCATCGACGCGGTGTAGTTGCGTTGGGCCTTGTCACTGGCGCGCATATCGAACACCACTTTGGCATTGATCGAACCATCGGTGATAACGATACGATTGATTCCCAGCATCACCATAGACGACAGTAATTGTTGCCGCGACTTCGCCATTTGCAGCCGGGCCGCAGTCACCAAACGCAATTCGGCATTGGCATCGGACAGGTCGGTTACTGGCGGATTGACGTTCATTTCCCGGCTGATCTCGGCCAAGCGAACGGCGGCGTTTTCGCCTTCCGCTTGCAGTCTGGGCGGCGGCTGTTCGCTGGCTGCTCCGTCGGCGAAGCCATCAGAGGTTGCACCCGTGCCAACCGACAATGCATCAGGATACGCATCAGCTAAATAGTCCCTGCCCGCCGCTTCGCCAATATTATCGCGCATGAATTGATCGGTGGTTTTGGCGACGTTGGAAATCAGTTCACCATAAGCGCGCATCTGTTCAATCGAACTCTCTACAATAGCTTGAAAGACATTTTTGATCAGGCCGCCGACAAACTTGGGAAAATCAACTTTTTTGACCATTTCTCCAAATTGTTCAACGCCTTGCTCAACAGCACCCGCTTTAAAATCTTCGCCAGCAAAGCCGGGGCTTTGAGACAATTGCCGCTTTGTCGCGGTCACCGGATCTTCTGCCAGCGCCTGCGCGGTTCCGGCGGTTTGAGCGGGTGGCGGCGGCAGAGAACTGCTGCTTTCCAGCTCGCTTTGAACGCCATTGGGATCGGTCATATACGACAACACACGCACCGTATCCGCCGCAATCTGTCGTCGCTCTTCGTCGGGCAAATCGAGAAAGGATGGAATCGCCAACAACAGCCTTCGAACTTCGGGCCGCGTTGCGTCTATTGCATCCACGCTGGTTGGAACCATCATGCCCGAAGCGCGATGCGAAAACATTTCGGGCGGGGCAGCGATAAGCGCGTTCATAGCCAGTTCCCGTCAAGCGGCTGGAGGAGCGGCCACCGTACCCGAAGCGGGTGGTGGCGGTGGCGGAGTTGCGGTCGTCGCCGGAGCGGGGTTTTTCGGTGACGGTACAACGTTCGGATCGGCGGGCGATGCATTGCCCTGAATCGCTGCGATCATTTGCGGCGTGGCCATTTTATCCAGAGGCAAATAGTCACTCTTGAAATTGACATCGACAGCGCCGGTTAACTGAATCTTGGTTTGCAACGCCGAGTCAGAGTTTTCCGAAGCCGAAGTGCTGGCCGTGATGATCGGCTTGTCTTCAAACTTATATTTGCCCTTGGAGAAATAATCGGCGTTATAGTCCGTACCACCGTCGTCACCGCGGGTGTTCGAATAGCTGGTGTTGCCGCCTTGATCCCATTCCTTTTCGCCTTCGCGGGTGGTTTGGACATTGCCATATCGATCGCGCGCGACATCCATGGCAGTTGCCGTTCGGCGCATCGAATAGCGATCTTGCGCGCGCACATCATACATGATCTTTGCCGAAATGCGGCCATCGGTTACGACGATACGGTTGATGCCCATCAGCACTATGCTGGCCATTAACTGCTGCCGCTGGCGGGCAAGCTGAATCCGGCTGTTTTCGATCAGGGCCATTTCGACATTCTGGTCGCTCAGATCGAGGCTCTTCATTTGGCCGTCCTGAAATTCCAGCTTGTTATTCACCCTTTTCAAAGCCTCGCCTTCATCAACGCCATCGCGCAATTTCAGTGCAGGGCCGCCACTTTCATCCCATTCGCTGGTTCCAATTTCAAACAGGTCTGGAAATTGATCGACCATATTGTCGCGCCCTTGATTGGGGGTGACATTGTCGTCCATAAACTGGTGTAATGACTTTGCGACAGAGGCGATCATTTCCTGATAAGCCTCCATCTGTTCGATCGAGCTTTTGGTGATGGATTGAAACACCCCATTGATCAGGCCAGAAACAAAGGCCGGAAATTTCACTTCCCGCAACAGCAACCCGGCAACTTTTGCCCCTTCACGTGCGGCATTTGCCTCGAATTTGTCTTGTCCGATACTATCGACCGCTGCCTTGCGTTCTGCCCAGCTTGCTTCGGTCGCCGCCTTGTTTTCATCCGCCAACGCCTGTGCAGTCGGATTGCCAACCGCACCGGGAATGGTGTTTGCGGCTAACCCTTCGGGACGCGCAAGATAATCGGCGACCAATGCGGTGTTGCGCGCAATTTCTTGCTGCTGTTGCGGGGTCATGGCCAGAAATGCTTCGGATTGTGTCAAAACATTTGCCACCTCCTGCCGAACATGGGGGTCTGGTTTCGGCATGGCTGTTTCAAATGGCGGCGTGGCGATGGCGGCGGCGTACATGATAAACCTTTCCATTACTCCGGATGAGCAGGGTGCAGAGCGGACTGCCGATCAGGCAGCGACGCGTTGCGCTTCTCCGGGAAGTTCAAATTCGATTGGACGCAAATACAAGCTGACTCTGGGCGGAGAAATCCGGTCAGTGCGAAGGCTGACAATGGAGAAGCGCCCCGGCCAATATTCATCTTCGGGCGTGAAGGCATTCATCCATTTTTCCAGCGCCGCCAAAGAACGCGGCCGTTCGGATAATCCCATGGTCAGAAGGCTGAGAAAGCTGGGTGGCACATCGGGAATAGCCGACAGCAAGATATAGATTTCAAAATCCGGCCCCGCAGGACCTTCACCAAATGCCAGCAAAGCGCCATGTTCGGGGATTTCAAACCGTCCGCCCAGCACAAGGCCGATAGTCTGCATAATCCCGGGCAAACGGTGGCCCAGACCCAAAGTATCCAGCACCGGCTGAAGATCGGTAAGTTTCAGTGCCTGTGTGCAGGCGAATGTTAGCCGCTGGCCACCGACATCGCGTTGCGCCGCGATGGTTGTGAACAATGGTCGCAACCCAGGAATTTGCTGCAGCACCGTCGACACCATTCGGTATAAGGGCAAAGGCAAATTATCAATCGCACCGCTGCCATGCGGTGTTTCATAATAGACCTTTGACCCGTGCAGGCCGTTCCTGTCATAGCTTGAACCGAAAAATGCCCCATAGTCGATGTTGGTATTGCAGCCAAAACCCCGAAATGGTTCCGACGACTGGTCAAACCAGCGCAGTGCATCCCGTCCGATATAGTTACCCACCAGCCGCCGCATTTCACGCGTCGATTCATCGCGCCGGTCAATCGCGGATGCTTCGGGCGGCAGCGGTTCGATGGTGAAGCGCAAGACCCCAGGCTGGGTTTCGGAAAAGCTTGGCTCAAATGGCGGAGCCATCGGCATCAGTGCATTGCGGGCATAGCGAGCGTCGCCATCCGGATATTGAAACGTGCGCATCAGCAAATCTTGCGAAACGCTGGTCGGATCAGCCGCACCCAACGTTCGGGCCGCAAGGCTCAGCCGACGGCCAACTTTCTTGGCGAGAGGTTCTCTGTTGTCGAAAAGCATGACAATATTCCTTTAATGGGCGAGTGGCGTGGTGCCGTCCTCAATGGACGGCACCGGCGAAGCCATTGCCGCGACGACCGCCTTGACCCATGCCAACGCCCAAATCTCCCATTTCGGACAGCATATCGCGCGCCAGCGTTGGGATTGGGATCGGCTTGGACGTCATGGCTGCAGCTTCGCGAGGCTGGGCCAGCTCTTCGATCTGCGTGTCTGTGGTCGAAGTATCCGCCAGCCAAAGTTCGCAGGCATTGACCAGATCATAGTCATTCGGTTTCACCGTCGCCTTGGTAACTGGAGCAAGATGGGGATTGCGAACCACCTCAAGATCGATCAGCATCCCGGTGGGGCGATTGACCCGCTCAACATTGGTTGCAAGCCAAGCGGTGATGATCGTGCCGCAGGTCGCCAATGTCCGATAGCGCGAACTGGTTTTGGCACCGCCCAGATCATAGGTCGCAACCTGATCGACGACTTGCCACATATCTTTCGAGCCAAAGGCCGCCAGGATTTCCTTGTCCTGCAACAGATCGATCATGAATTTGATCTGTGATTGCAGTTCACGGGCGGCATAATGCGCCATGCCATAGCCATGCAGCGACAAATTGGATGCCAGATCCCGAGCCGATTTGCGAACTTGCTGATGGCTGATCGCACTGGGGGTTGATGCCCGCAGCAACGAATCCACCTCGCTTTGGCGAATAAACGAAGACACCGACGAGACAAAGCGGATCCACAGGTCGTTAAACTCGCGATTGACCATACCGCCACTGTCGCCACCCGGAATGCCCAAAGTCATTGCAGCAAAATTCCGCCGTTCCTGTTCGGAAATCCGGTTGGGTGCGTCACGCCAATATTTGTACAGCAGCTTGCCGGCATCGCCGGGGCCGATGGGCAACATTCCGTTCTGGAACTGATCCACGACGCGATCGACAACCTGGAATACCTTCAGCTCGTCAAACATGGCGGAAACGATCATTGGCCCCATGATCCGCACATTATCGCTGATGATGTTCTGGTTGGAAATCGCCTCCAGATCGGGCAAATCGATGTTCAGATCACCAACATTGTCTTCGCTGCCGATATGCTGGATGTTATCGAGCACTTCGTTCACACGGCGACGCAGTTGCGGTTCATCACTTTGTACCCGCCGGTCTGCAAGTCCCCGCATGACCCGGGCAAATTCACGCGAATCCACCGCCGGGGCAGCGCCTCTTGGCCCGTCTGGATCGCCTTCCTTCGCCAGCAGAACCAAGACATCCTCCGCCAGCTTGCCATAGCTTTGGACTTCGCCGATGGCGGCAAAAAACTGGCGGGTGAATTCGCTCCATTTTGAATCGGGACGACGATCAGGTTCGATTTTGTTACCGTTGGATTTCAACTGCGGAGCTGTTGCTTCATCGATAAGCAAGATGCCAAATGTCAATGCGACCAAAGCAAACGGCGGCTCTTTGGCTTTCCCGGCTGTGGTGGATGTGCCGGCAACAAAATTTAAAACGCCAGTGTCCGAGACATATTCGAATTCAGGATCGACCATGCCCCGTTCGTTGAGCAATTTTGTCGCCGAAACTACAATCGGGTCACTGTTGTTTTTGACAGTGGCGCCCAAGGCTTTGAGGATTTGGGCGTGCCGATCCAGATCGGCCTGTTCCCATTCACTCAGCGCGCGCTTTCTTTTTATTTCTTCGTACCGCTTTTTTTCATTTTCATGCAGCGATGCCTGTAGTTTCTCGCGCGCGGCAAGGTCGCTGAACTGGGTGTTTTGATTGAACTGTGCCATTGTGTATCTCCTTGAAATTCTGTGAATCGATCCGATTATCGGGGGTGAAGAAAGTCAGCCATCATCGGCACCTCCCTGTATCCCGCCAACGCTGCGGGCGTCGGCTTCCTCACGGTCAATTTGAGCATCAAGCGCGCTAAGCGCGGCTGCGGCATCCAAGATGCCAGCCCCCGATCCTATCGCAGGCGTCGCAAAAGGCTGTGCCGTGCGCATCAAAATGTCGCGCACCATTGCTGCATCTATGGGCCTCGCACGCCGGTGGCTTCGCGCGACCAACAAAGCGGCTGCGCCTGCCACAAAGGGTGCGGCAAAGCTGGTACCGGTTGCATGTTGATAACCCTGCAATCCAGTGGTCAGAACTTTTTCACCGGGCGCGCACAATGCAACATGGGCTCCTCGGGTCGAAAACGCCGTCACATAGCGTGCGCCATCAACAGCACCTACGGCGATCACATCCGGGTTCGCCGCAGGCCAGTACCGTGTTTCACGGCCATTATTGCCACTGGCGGCAATCAAGATGCATCCGCGCGCTTTGGCATATTCAACAACATCCGCATGCGGTTTTGGACTGTTGGGCGACAGCGCGGTATCATCGGTCCCGAAACTGAGGTTTAGAACTTTCGCACCCAGATCGACCGCAAGCTTGACCGCCATATCAAGGTCACTGATCGCGCCCAATCCGACCGGCTCTTCCTTCCCCGGAAGCCTTGCCGCCGCCAGCGCCCGCATTGGAATGATCCGGCATGCACCGCCCATACCCCGGGGCATATTCTCGCCGCGTGCGGCGATAATACCGGCACAGCCCATGCCATGACCGACAAACCGGTCTTCCGGGTTAGAATCGTTGCGAACATGGTCGCCGAGCAATTCTATGCCCGAACCGACATCTGCACTTTCCAGCCGAACGGTGTCATACCCCGCCCGGAAGATGTTCAAAAATTCAAGATGACCCTTGTGGATACCGCTATCGACCAGACCAACAGCCACGCTGCCATCGCCGCGCTCAATCGCATGCGCCTCACGCATCCGCACGATGTCACGTTGCGCCCAGCCATCCACCGGATCGGCGCTTGGTATAGCGCCCAGCATATCAAAAGGCGTGACCGCCACATAATTGGGCGTTGCGCTTTCAACGGTCGAAATTTGCGACAGTGTTTCACATAAAGGACCAACCGGTGTTCCGGCGGGTACGCGCATGATCAACGTTCTGGCCATGCCGGTAACATGTTCGACCACATCATAACCCAGATGCGCGGTTCCGGCCTGCCCGGGGCTATGCGCCGAAGAAAACAGGCGGGCGGCGCGGAAGCCCCCGGCAAATCGTCCGACGATGCGATCAACCGGCCCGCCATCGATAGTCAATGCTGCAGGCGCGGCGCGGCGCGCCACATCGCGGATCGCACAAATGGCGTCGTTCACTTCGCCCAATGACATTTTCAATATCAAGCTGGTGGGCAGACTATACTGCCGATCACCGGGTAAAGCCCAGGGCATGGCAAGACGGCGGATGGTCATTGCCAGGTTTCCACTTCAGGAACGGGGCCCAAACCATAAGCGGGAATGGCAACCATGGGTGCCACATCAAAACTCATGCTAGTCGCCAATTCGGGAGTCAGCCGTACCGACAAATCTCCTGCCCATTGGTCTGGTGCCGGAGCCAGCAGCAATTCGTTGACTGACGATTGCAATATAGAGACCGGGCGACCACCAATGCGAACGTCGGGCAGCAATCCACCGCGCACCAAATTACGACCGCGAACCCGCAAAAGCGGCGCTTCGTTCGGATCACCACCGTCCGCCGTCAGCACGGGCTCTACTCGCTCAACCAATGGAACAGTCGACCGCTCCAATACCTTGCGCAGCCGCTCAACGGGCAAATTGGTCATTTTACCGATCGCGTGAACCCCGCCTTTACTGTCATTCAGCTGCTGAAACTGTTTCACCGTTCGCACACCGGCCCATTCGAGCCGCTTGCGTTCTTCGCCGGTCAATTCGTCGCCAAGATCGTCAAGCAGCTGATCGTCTGGATCGTCCGCGCTAAAGGAAATCGCATTTTCCTCAATTGCGGGCCGGGTAATCGCGGTGAAGACCAGATGGAAAATGCTGGCCTCTTTTTCACCTGCCGCTGCCGGTCGAATCCGGATTTCGCTCTCGGCGAATTCGACATGTGCCCGCAGATCGAGGTTGATGTCCTTGATTGCAAAAGTCAGCGGCAAATTCTGGTTGCGCGCCTTCATGGTCATGGCCGCCTGCGCGTTGTCGAGTTGGCTCTGCACGGCCTGAATAAAGTCTTCCAATCGCAGGGTGGCATCGCGCGTCATGACGCATTCTCCACTGCCAACGGCACAGCATGCCAATCGACACGCAGTAAAGTGAGTTCGGGGTCAAAGGCAGTGCGCGTGCGAAACAGCGGTACGTCGCCGAAAATTGCCGGACTTCCCCCTAAAAAGCCAAAGCGCAAATCAATCGGCAGCGACATTGACAAAGACTGGGGACGAACCCCCGGAAGCGTCGTCATCGACTGAACGCTGTCGCCCAATTCGGCGAGCAAGGCAGCTAGCGGGCGGCGGCCGTTCATGTCGGCGCTCCTTGCACGGCAGGCGGTGCAGCGACGGGCGCGGGAAGAGGTGCCGGAGCGACGGGTGCCACAACAGGAGGCGCCGCAACGGGCGCTGCAGGTACCGGTGCTGCCACAGCCAACGGCGCAATGGGTTGCGGCGCTGGTGCCGACGCGCGGGCAGTCTGGCCTTGCCGGCTATGGCGTTCGAGCAAACTGCGCTGGGCATCATCGACAAACCGGTCGAGCGGCAATGTTTCCGAGGCAAAGTTGATTTTAACATCGCCAAACAGTTCTGCTTTCAGTTCCGTGTCCGATTGAACATTCACACCGACGGTCGAAACTTTGGTAATGGCCCCTTCAGAACCACGCGCACCCCAAGTCGAGCCCCCGGTATCGGGATCGTTCGATGTCGCATATTGGACGGCCGCGCGATCCGCTGCTGCGGCACGGAATCGCAATCGCGCTCCGATGGTGCCGTCTTTGATCACGACCCGCTGCATTCCCATCAGTACCATCGTCGATAAAGTGGACAATCGTTGTTGAGCCAGCCGTTCGCGGGCTTTGGGCAGCAAATCATTTTCGAGCAATTCCGTGCTCAGTTCATTGCCGCCCGCGCCAAATTCTTCCAACCATGCGGGCATGGGTGCTTCTTCGCTGCCGGGTGCAATCAACGGTGCAAGGCGAAAATCACCACCCTCTTCCAGCAAGGTGACATCGCGGGGATATTGTTCAACCAGCCAAGCCCGCGCCTGCCCTGCGGTGACATTTTCCTGCGTAAACTGGTCCAGCGGTTTTGACACTGCAGCCACCAGATCTGCAAAACTCTCCATCTGCTTGATCAAGCTATCAACGATGGCATTGAATGTGCCGTGGACCAACGATGCAACAAAGGCCGGAAAATCAATCTCATCTGACAATGCCCCCGCCCGACGCCCCAGCGCATCGGTTGCTTTTTCGCGGGGGGGCGGCGGAATGCCATCGGAGGCAGGAGCAGCACCAAACATTGGCTGTTCCTCCTCGACGGTACCCCGTTGCGCAATTTCCCGACCGAAAGCGTCGCGAGCCAGTGTCATGGCCACTGTTCGATGCGCCTGTGTACCGGGCGGAGGCGGGATCAGGGATGCCATTGGCGTCCTCCTTTTTCCGCCGGATCAGGCCATGGCCGGAACGGCAGGTGACGGGCTGACGGCGGCAGGCGCTGACGGTGGCGATTCCAGCGGCACGCGATCCGCACCGTGGCGCAGTTGATGTTTGCCGCTGCCCATCAAAATCACTTCCGATACCGCGACCTGATCTTCCTCGCCGACCTTACAGAAAGTGGTCGTCACCCGAACTTTCAAATGGGTCATGTCAGGCGTGGAGCCGTTGGGAAGGATGTCTGCCACGACGGTAACGGTCCAGCCATCCAGCGCCTGCCCCTCAACCGATTGGATCACGATTTGCCCAACTGCAGCACCGTTATATTGCCAATCGATACCAACACCCGCTTTTGTTCGCCCGCTGGGTCCGTCGATATAGGGCCAGTCTGTCAGCGAAACACGCTCCCCGGGCAAAGGCTGCAAACCCGCGCCACCAGCCAAGGCATTGGAAGGCGATACCATGCCCGATAGCTGGGCGAGATCATATTGCCGACCATTGAGCGTGCTGTTGGTCCGCGTCAGTGCGGTGCCAATCCCGAAGCGTTCGTCAGCCGCAGGGCCGACCGCAGAAATCGAGGGCGAAACTACAGCTTCATTATTAAGGGATTGCGCATAACCGGCACCACTCGCGTCACCGCGATTGATGGTATGACGATGCGTACCGCCGGTATGGAGAAGCTGAATCCGGTCAATATTTCCCGCCGCCTCAAACTCAGCAGCAAAGTCATTCCAGCTCATAATATAACGGCTGCCCGTCATATGCGTTGGCGGCGATGTTCGCGCACCCGGCGTTCCCGGCGAACCGACCACACGATCCAGCGGATCGGTAATGCGGACAAAATAGTCATCACCACTCCGGTACATGCCGGTCGCCACGACCGCGTGGATGAACGAGGGCGACCCCGTCTGCGTGGTCACCCAGACGGGTCCATTGGCCTCTATTATTTCTCGAAAACCCTCTGGCGTGTAACAGGCGTTTGGATGAACGACCAAACCGACCGCACTCGCAAACGCCCGCTTTTTCGCGGCCGTCAAGCCGTCCGTTAACGAGGGCTCGCAGCCGGTGAACCGGGCAATCATGGTGGGATCGACACAAACCCAATCCCGCCAGCCAACCAGCATAGCGGCCGCCGTTGCCCAGCATCCCATATCGGTTGGCTGCGGAATTTGTTCCACATCGTCCCAATTGATTGTCCAGCTTTCACCAGAAAGACCTATGGCATTGCGGATCGTGTTCACCACTGGCGAGATTGCCTCGACAATGGGCGCGGCGGCGAAAGCCAGCGATACCATTCCCATATACCGATCCCAATCCCACGCACCGTTCGGGCAGGACGTGTGCGTGGTGCGCGGATTAGCTTCGCTGTGGCCGATAATGGTCGTCCGGTCCGGGGTCAGCCCATATTTACGACACAGATGGGCGACAAGTTGTGCGGACACGGCATATTCAACATCGGTCGGCGGCGTATATGGGAAAGTGGTGTTGCCATATACAGCCCCGCCCTGTTCCACGGCAACGTGCTCAATGCCAATGCTACGGCGGTTCATGGCGCGGTTGCCCGCATGCCATGACGTATCAGCCTCGGACACAAATTGCCGGACAATTCCTTCCTGATCCACCATATAATGCGCGCTGCTATTCGCGTCGGCACGGGTAAACCATGTGCCCAAATGCGGCGACTGGCGTGAACTGGTGATATGGATCACGATGCGGTCGATGGTTTGTCCAGAACGGCCACGCGTGAATGCCGGAGATAGCATGACGCGCGCGCCCGGATATTCGGCATCGGTCAGTTCAAACGCAGATGCAGTCTGCACTGCGGGTGGCTCAACATCATGCACGGGCCCCGATATTTCTCCGTCCTCGGGGTCGCGCACGGTGGCCGAATGCATCGTTGCGTTTGCGGCGAACGCCATACCCGATGCCATGAGCGATATACCCTGCCATTCCGTGTTGACGTCAATGTCCTCGGGCGGCATCAGCGCGGTGGGTCCGTTCCCGGCGGCTTCTGGATCATATTGGTGAACCGCCTGACCGTTGACGTACAGTTCATGGGCAGGAAAGCCGTCATGGCTCCCACAGGCTTTAACCTCGATACCACCATCGCTGGTACGCCGGACCATGACCGAAACATCGGCATCAATGGCGGGCGAACCCGTCACCAAAGCGTTGTTAGCTGATGCATAAATGCTGATGATCGAGGCGTTTTCCAACGTTGCCTGCACATTACGGGTTGTTCCCGGTGCGCCGATGGAGGCCCGCAAATTATCGTCGGTCGCGGCATATCCAGCGGAACCGGTTGGCACCGCTCCGCTATTCAGGTTCAGCCACCAGTCGGGCTTACCCGCCGCTGCGCTGGTATCTGAAGCACTGTAGGAATGCGATTGGCTCCAATGGCGGTCGGCTACACGCAGATTTGAAACGCCGCCACCCGCTGAAACGTCGGCAAGAACCGTAATTTCGCCGCGACTGGTGCCCGATGAATAGCTGAATCCGCGCCCGTCACCGTGATAATTGTCAAAGAACGGTCCGCTGATCGCCGGGGAAGGTATGAACATGCGGTATTTGATTTCTATGGTATCGCCGCCTCCTGACAAGCCACGCGATGTCGCCGCATTTTGGCCCTGATACCGGCCCAACGCTTGCGTCGCAGCACCGTTTCCAGCTACCGAAAGGCGCGCATAACAGGCCTCGACCAATGGCATATAATGGGACCAATCCCATGCGCCGTCAGGGCAAGAGCTGTGCGTTGTACCAATATCGATTTCTTTGTGGCCAACGATAGCAGTGCGATCTGCGGGCAAGCCATATTTCAGGCAAAGATGCGCAACCAATTCCGCCGATGCCAGATATTCAGCTTCGGTCGGCGGTTCGTATGGGAAGTGCGAACGGCCATAAGTCGCTCCGCCTTGTTTGACCGCGACATGTTCGATCCCGATGCTGCGACGATTGCCACCACGCGCGTGCCAGGCGGTATCTGCTTCGGCGACAAATTGCTGAATGGCACCCGTTTCATCGATCATATAATGCGCGCTTTTTCGCGCCGAACTCTCCAGAAACTGGTCGCCGCGATAGGGCGATGGCGGTGAATCGGTAATGTGGATGACGATCCGATCGATCACCGACCGCCCCCGACCGCGCGAAAAATTAGGCGAAGGCCGCACGCGCGTAACGCCAGCATAATCAGCCGTTGTCAGTGCCAACGCGCTGCTGGTGGTTGGCTGCTGAACCGGGCCAACATCATGCAATGGACCGTCAATTCCAAATTGCTCAGGGTCAACCTCGGCGGATGCACCGAACCCTTGCGAACTCGCCTGTTGCGGTGCGCAATATTGATTGGTGACCAGATCCATGAAATGCGCCCAATTCCATGCGCCATCCGGGCACGAGGTATGGCTGGTATTCGTATCAGCTTCACGATGACCGATGATAGTATTCCGATCCGGCGTCAGTCCGTATTTTTCGCAAAGATAGCTGACCAGAGCGGCAGATTCGCAATATTGGGTGTCGGTAGGTGGCAAATGGGGGAATGTTTGACGGCCATAAGTCACGCCGCCCTGTTTCACCGCGACATGTTCGATCCCGATACTGCGGCTGTTGGCTCCGCGCGCATGCCATGCGGTGTCGCATTCGTTGACGAACTGGACAATTTCCCCATCCTGACCAACCAGATAATGCGCGCTGCTGTTTGCATCGGCCCGCGAGAAATGATTGACCGTGCTCGACGTCGTCGGCGCATCGGTGATGTGAATGACGATGCGGTCAATCGCCTGACCGCGTCGGCCCGACGTGAACGCCGGTGACGCCGCGATCCGTGCGGTCCGGGGGTAATCCGCCGCAGTCAGGTTCAGGGCGGATGCGGTGGCGGGCGCATTATCGCCATCGCTATAGGCAGGTCCGTCGATCCCCATATTTTCGGGATCGACATTCATTCCCCGTGCTGCATACCAATTTTGGCTTTGTACCGTGGGCAAACCTTCCCCACCGCCCGTGTTTGCTGGCGCAATCGCAACGGCAACAGGGTCACTTGGCACAACCGGCGGCAATGGGCCAAATCCATCATCATAAGGGACAGCAGACGGTGTCGGTCCTGTCGTTGGTACATTGGCGACAGGCATGTTTATCGCGGGCATTGTGCCTGGTGCGGCAATGTCCCCTGCCCAGTCCAACGTCGCACCGGGTCGGCTTGTGTTGCCGCCATAGCCAGACATTGGCCTGCGCGGCGGGAACATGCGTATGCGCCGCAATGATCGATCGGTAAGCGCCGACAGGGAGATATAGGGGCTGGCCGTTGTCGGCAGTACATCTACCGTCCAGCCAACCGTCGAAGGCGAAGCGGCTGTCGCCAGACCGAACCACAGCCGATTGGCGGCCACAAAGCGCGACAGTACTTCAGGCGGCACCACATACACAGCCTCCCCGCGCGGCAAGGACAGCAGCCCATGTTCACGACTGCTGTAAAAATTGCCCGCATTGCGCCCTTCTTTGGCCGAAAATAATGCGGGATCAGTGGCGAGCACAACTTCGGCCTGGCGCGGTGGACTGTCCGTTCGGATCGTGAAACCGAGCATGGGAAAACGATCACTGACTTCCAGACGATTGGGACGGATAGTGGCTGCCATTGCACTTACCTTTTCTGTGAAATGCCGGGATGGGTCGGATCTTCCGGTCTTGGAGAATGGTCATTGGGGCGGTTTTGACGGCGGACGTTAATCGCCAGCCGCTCGAATTCGTGCGGGTTCGTTAATTCCAGCGCGTCGTGCATCTCATCTTCAAAATCGGGGATGACATCGTGCGAAAGTTCAAATTGCTTGACCGAATCCGCCAGCAAACGAGACAGCAATTTGGCGTAAACCGGGCCAACGGCGATCCGGCCCACAATCTGGATTTCGCCCGATTGCGGTTCGACCTGGCCGACGTCGACCAGAAATTCATAAGCGTTGTAGCCTACTTCAAAATAATTGGCATATCGGGCCAATGGCAGCCGGCGATGCTCGGTACAGGGTCCAGTCGACTGACCGAAAGCTGTTTCACCCAGAACCGCTTCATTCACTTCCACTTGCCGGCCTTTCTGCAAAAATGCTGATCGACCCATTGCATCGCACGAAGCGTGCCAGTTGCAGGCAAATATCTATATCATTGTTTTAACTTATTTAATTGAAAGCAGCCGTGTTTCTAAAACCCCGCATCTGTATCGGCTGTTACAGTTGCCCTGTCACATTGTGACATGGGAGCGATCATCATTCGGTACCATTTGGATCGCTGTCCAATTCATATTTGGCCAGTTTCCGGTACAGCGTCATGCGTGACCAGTTCAGCTGACGCGCAGCCTCGACTTTGTTCCAATTGGTCTGCCGCAATGCGGATACAAGCTTATCCCGTTCGTTCGAGACGATACTGGTGAAGCCTTGCAATAGCCGCTGAAAATTGGGCGGAATATCTGCCAGTGTTATTCTGCATCCCGCGGGGGGATCGATGAACAATGCTTCAACCATATTTCGAAGTTCGCGCACATTTCCCGGCCAATGATATTGCAGCATACAGCCCAGTAATTCGCCATCTGGACAGCCAACATGGGTCGACCTGTTCCGGTTTTGCTCGGCAATAAAATGCTGCATGATCGGCTCTATATCATCGGGCCTGTCGCGCAACGGGGGCAGTTCGAGACGGGCGACATTCAATCGATAAAAAAGATCTGCGCGAAACTCGCGTTTTTCGACCTTCTCCTCCAGTTCAATATTGGTCGCAGCGATAATGCGCACATCAACCTGGCGAGCGCGCATCGACCCCACGGGCGTAATCGCCTGTCCTTCAATTGCACGCAGCAATTTGGCCTGATTCATCAGGGACATCTCCCCGATTTCATCAAGGAATAGCGTGCCGCCATCGGCCATTCCAAATTTTCCGGGAAACGCCGAAGACGCACCCGTAAACGCACCGCGTTCATGGCCGAACAGTTCTGATTCAATCAATGCATCAGGAATAGCCGCACAATTGACCGCGATAAACGGCTTCTGCGAACGTTTACTGCTGTTGTGTAACGTCGATGCAACGCGTTCTTTGCCGGTGCCGGTTTCGCCCGTAATCAAAACGGTAGCATCGCTACAGGCCACTTTTGGCAAATAGTCCAACAAGGCCGCAGTCGCCCGACTGTTGCCGACAAAACCAGACGAGCCAGACGAGGCGAATAAAGCCGTCAAAACGCTCCCCCACACGCTCGCAAGCGCATGCTCCAACAAAGCAAAAATAGACAATGCCGGAATCGGCATCGCGCAGGATTTTTTGTTTGTTTGCAAGCTGTGGGCTTTGAGATTGTCAAAGCTCGCAAAGTGCTGGTCCGCGGCCCGTGAACCAGCGAATCATCTACCAGTAATGGTCGGGCAATTCAATATGAACACCCAATGCAAGCCGCGCCATTCATCGCATTACGCAGTCGCTTCGACTGGATTATTCTTTGTTAAATATCAATAAATTATTAACCAATAATTCACCGAAGCACGCATCAATGGTCGTTTATTTAAAGCTATAGTCCAAAGTGGATAGGTGGCGCGCTGAGTAACTTTCCCGAACCCGAAGCGCAAAATTGGCCTAGGATTTCGTCACTGCGTCCGCTCCGTCGTAGCGAATTTCAAGATAGCGTTCGCGTGTCGCCAGTTTGTCCAATTCGCCGCGCGCGATTTGACCGGTCATCGTTTCAATCTCGCGATCGATGCGTTTCAGACCGTCGATCAGCTGCTGTTCGGGCGTTTTGCCAGCATTGTCCTGCCGCCGTAGTGGCTCTGGAATGCGTTTATAACCGTTGATGAGTTCAGGCAGATGTTCGCCCACCAATTTGCGCACTTCGCGAGCGGCAGGGTTGCTGTCGTCGATGGTTTGCAATTGCGGAGCCAGTGCATCCAGCCGCAACCCGATGTCTTGGACCACTGAGATCGCAGGCGCAGGCAAGGCCGGGCGTTGCGATTCCAGCCAGATTTCGGTTTTGCCCGCCAATGTCGCAAGATCAGTCTGGCGCAATGTTTCCATCGTGGGCAATGGCAAAGCGGGAAAGCGCAAGAAATACCATGCCGCAGCAGAACCGGCCACAGCTGTTCCCATTATGCCCCAGAATCCGATTCCGTCGATAATGGCGCCTGCTATTCCGGCCCCCACCAAAATTACCCCGACCGCCATGGCAGCGCGCGCGATTTTGCCGAACATATGCGCACGGCGCAGTGCCCGCGACTTGCTGCCGATGGGTGGCCCCATTCGCACGCGGGTGAGCGAACGTTTGGCGTTAGTCAGGGTTTCTTCGGAGTTCGATGCTGGACTGTTCATTTTATACACCAAAATTGTCATTCCCGCGAAAGCGGAAATGCCGCGCGTTGATCCATTGGGCCCTCACCCCTCCAGCGAACTCAAAAGCCCGGTATCCTGCGCGTCCTTGACCGCTTGGCTTTGCCCCTCGGCCCGCGCGATATAGCCCTTAGATTTTTCCACCTCTTTTTCCAAAGAATCGGTGGTCTGTTTCATGCTGTCCAGCGCCTTCAATTTAAAGGTATCGATGGCGTCCATGGTGTCATAGATATTCTGGAACGCGCGGCTCAGTGTCTCCAGTGGAATGGTGGAGCCTGCTGCCTGTTCGTGGATCATCGCGGTGTTTTCACGCAGCATCTTTCCTGTTCCTTCGATGATGCCTGCGGTGGTGGTGTTCAGCGCGGTAATCTGATCGAGCACCAGTTTCTGGTTGGTCATCGCCTGTGCGACCGTCACTGCGGTGCGCAATGCGCCAACGGTGGTTGTCGAGGCGCGGTCTACGCCCTTTACCAGTTCGACATTGTTCTTTTTGACCAGATCAAGCGCCAGATACCCCTGCACCGTCACCGCCATTTGTGTCAGCAAATCCTGATTGCGTTGCCGGATATAAAACAACGCGGTTTCACGTAGTGCCTTGGCCTTGGCAGGGTCGGACAGTTCGAGTTCGCCGGCCTTGTCGACAATTTTTTCATCCAGCCGTTTGGAAATGTGGATCATCTGTTCCAGCTTTCCCATCGCCTTCCAAAGATTTTGCCGCTCAACATCAATCGCGGCGTTGTCCATTAACAATTCATCCTTGCCATTGGCCAGGCGGCCCAGAACCGCACTGATATGCCCCTGCGCACTTTGATAACTGTCAAAATAATTGCGCAATTTGTTGCCAAAGGGAATGATGCCGAACAGCTTTTTCTTGGTGGTCAGGCTGCCACGTTTGGACGGATCAAGATCCTCCACGGTGCGCCGCAATTGCGCCAGATCGGCCCCCACGCCTTGCGTATCATCCATCTGCCGGATCGGGCGATCAAGGAAACGGTTGGATTGCCCGGCGGCCTCCATAATTTCCTTGCGGCCCATATTGGTCAATTGGTCAACACGCTTGCCAAATTCGGGGCTGTTCACATCCTGCGCGACCAGATCGGCGATATAGCCGTCGACTTTTTGCTCGAGCTGCGTCTTCACGCCCTCGGCCACAGGAACCAGCCCCATGGCGCGTTCAGGGGCAACCGGCGGCACCGGATCGGGCGGCGTCAATTTCAGCTCGGTTTCAGTCGCAGTCAGCGGCTCGGTAGCCATATTCGATCCTCCATAGGAAAACATTGCGAGCAAGATGGGGCGCGAAAGCCATGATTTCAAGCAAATCCGGCGGGTAGTGTATTATTATTTTAATACAGCTTCATTCACCCTTTTTAAGGGCCGTTTCGACAAACGGCGTCAGATTGCCGACCACCTTCTTAATGCCAGCAGCATTGGGATGGATGCCATCGTCGAGCATCAATGATTTATCCACAACCACATCGTCCAAAAAGAAGGGCATCAAGGGTACTTTATATTGCTTAGCAAGATCAGGATATATAGCATTGAATTTTTTTGCATAATCTGCCCCCATATTGGGTGAAGCCAGCATTCCTGTCATGACCACTTCGATTTTTCGCCGCTGCAATTCTTTCAACATGACATCCAGATTTGCGCGTGTTTCAGCAGGACTTATGCCGCGCAACATATCGTTGCCGCCCAAACCCAGCAGGACAATTTCCGTTTCCTGATCGACATTATCCAGAACAAAAGACAAGCGTTTCAACCCCGCAGCAGTAGTGTCCCCCGACACCCCGGCATTGACCACGGTGACCGCATAGCCCTTTTCCCGCAACACATCCTGCAATTGCGGGGCCAATCCACCTTTCGGGCCAAGGCGGTATCCCGCGTATAAACTGTCGCCAAATGCAATGATGTGCCGGGTGGATTCGGTCGATTCAGACGTTGCTGATGCTATATCCGTTAGGGTATTTTCCACTTTCTGAGCAGAATCGCAGCCGCTCAGCCCTTGGAATACCAACAGCGCCGCGCCATATAGAAAAAAACTACGCTTCATCGAAAAGGGTCCTTCCTTGCACGCGCCAACCAGCAGTTCGCCCGATATGGCAATTCGGGCGACAAATGTCACGCTCACCCTTGGCGCTGCCGACGCCGCAGTATCGATTTTACGCGGCGTCGATCTGTCTGTTCCGATGGGAAGCAGCGTGGCGTTGTTGGGGCCATCGGGTTCGGGCAAAAGCTCGCTGATGGCGGTACTCGCGGGGTTGGAACGGGCCAGCGGTGGTTCAGTCGAAGTCGACGGCCTGAACTTTACCACATTGGACGAAGACGGTTTGGCGCGGGCGCGGCGCGGGCGGATAGGCATTGTCTTGCAGGCGTTCCATTTGCTGCCGACTATGTCCGCGCTTGAAAATGTGGCGGTACCGATGGAACTGGCAGGGATTGACGATCCTTTCGGACGGGCGGCGCAGGAATTGCAGGCGGTAGGGCTTGGTCACCGGTTGACGCATTATCCGTCGCAGCTTTCGGGCGGCGAACAACAGCGTGTGGCCATTGCCCGCGCCATGGCACCGAGCCCCAAGATCATCTTCGCCGATGAACCCACCGGCAACTTGGACGGTGCGACGGGTTCGGCCATTATCGACCTGTTATTCGAACGGCGCGCGGCGACGGGTGCAGCATTGCTGATCATCACCCATGACCCCGCATTGGCAGCGCGGTGCGACCGCGTAGTGGTGATGCAGGACGGTTTGGTGGTGGAGGGATGATGCTTTTAGCTCAATACTCGCTCTCCCCTTCAGGGGAGAGGCAGCGAGACTTGGGTTTGCGGAGCAAGACCTAGTCGCAGCGGAGAGGGGACTCTTGACCTTTGCGCTGCGACAAAAGTCCCCGCCTTGCGCGCGACTAGGCAGCATAGCTGCCAAGTCTCGCTATCCCTCCCCTAAAGGGTTGGGAGTATGAACCTCCCCGCCCTATGGCGCATTGCCCGCCGTGACTTGTCGGCGCGTATCCGGGGACTGCGCCTTCTTGCCGTCTGCCTGTTTCTGGGCGTAGCGACGTTGGCCGCTATCGGCAGCCTGACCGCTGGCATCGCCGACGAACTGTCGCGCAGAGGCCAATCCATTTTGGGCGGCGATATTCAAATTAGCATCGCCCAGCGCGAGGCAACTGAGGCCGAGAAGGCCGCGTTTCGTAAAGTGGGAAAGTTGTCGGAAACCGTCCGCATGCGCGCGATGGCGATTGGCGGCACTAACAGCGATAGTGTTTTGGCTGAACTGAAAGCGGTCGACAGCACCTACCCGCTTTACGGTAAGCTGGAAATCGAACCACATAATGTCGAATGGCGCACGCAGCCAATGGACACGATTTTCATTGGCCCATCGCTCGCCAATCGGCTTGACATAAAAGTGGGAAATGAAGTTCGGTTCGGCACAACGGCTTTTACTATTGTTGGAATCATCAAAAATGAACCCGACCGCCTTGGCGAGGGATTTACCGTCGGCCCAGTGGCAATCATTCCGCTGGGACAACTGCAAAAAACCGGCCTCATCCAGCCGGGCAGCCTGTATCAAAGCAAATACCGGATCAAATTACCCGTCACCGCTGATCCAGAGGCCGTCGCGAAAACACTTAAAGCGCAATTCCCTTCTGCCGGTTGGGAAGTCACCGATCGGTCAAACGGTGCCCCCGGCACGCGGCGTTTTATCGAACGTATGGGACAATTTTTGACGCTGGTGGGCCTTGCCGCTTTGGTCATTGCCGGAATTGGCGTGGGCAATGGCGTGGGCAGCTATCTGGAAAGCAAGCGCGCCAGCATCGCCACATTGAAGGTCAATGGCGCGGATAGCGGCACCATTTTCCGCATCTATATGCTGCAAATCCTGTCGGTTGCCACGATTGCCATAATGCTGGGCTTGGCTGTGGGAAGCCTGTTGCCGCAGGCCATTGGCTGGATCGCAGGCGACATTTTGCCGGTTGCGCCGGGCTTCGCGCTCTATCCTCTGCCGCTTTTGGTCAGTGCGCTTTACGGGTTGTTGATCGCGGTCGCCTTTGCCCTGCCCCCGCTGGCACGCGCGCGCAACGTGCCCGCCGCAGGATTGTTCCGCGCCGTTGTCGAGAGAAGCAGCCGACCCGACAAACGCACCAGCCTGTGGGTGGCCTCTGCAGTGATGGCTATCATCGCGCTGGCTGTTGCGTCCGCTCGTGAGCCTTTGTTCTCGTTGGCCTTTATCGGCGCAGCCTTTGTATTGTTGCTGGCGCTGGCGGGCATTGCATGGGCAATCAAGCGGATTGCCGCACGCCTGCCCCGACCAAAGTCTCCGTTGCCGCGCCTTGCTCTCGCCAATTTGCACCGCCCGGGCTCGCAAACACAGGCACTGGTCGTGGCATTGGGATTGGGACTGACGTTGTTTGTAACGCTCACCGCCATCCAGACCAGCATCAACAACGAAATCCGCAGCAGCGTACCCGCGCGCGCGCCCAGTTTTTTCGTACTGGATATTCCACGCGAGGATGCCAAACGGTTTGGCGATATGGTGGTGGCCGCTGCACCCAAGGCACAGATCAACATGATCCCGGCATTGCGCGGCACCATTGTTGAATTTGACGGGCAACGCGTCGATCAAATGGCCGAACTGCCCGAAGGCGCATGGGTTTTGCGCGGAGATCGCGGCCTTACCTATAGCGGCATTGTGCCACAGGGTAGCGAAGTGGTGGCGGGCAAATGGTGGCCCGCCGACTATAAAGGCCCGCCACTAGTTTCACTCGACCTGCCCGTTGCACAATCGCTTGGCGTCAGTGTCGGGTGACAACCTGACGGTAAGTGTATTGGGCGTTGAAATGTCCGCCAAAATCGCTGCGTTGCGCGAAGTGAAGTGGGAGAATTTCGGACTCAATTATACCATGGTCTTCTCGCCCGGTGCCTTTGATGCGGCCCCGCACAATATGGTGGCGACGCTGACGGTGCCCAAAACAGCAGAGGCCACACTCGCCAAAACCATCCCGCCCGCATTCCCATCGTCTTCGATCATAGAGGTTGGCGAAGTGATCAGCCAGATCAGCGTGCTTTTGACCCAAATGGCGCAGGCAATTGCAGCGGCGGCTTCCATCGCGATTTTTGCAGGCATTGCCGTGCTGGTTGGCGCGATTGCTGCAGCGCGGCAGTCGCGCATTTACGACAGCGTGATCCTGAAATTGCTGGGTGCGACCCGTCGGCAGATTTTGGGTGCGCAGGCGATAGAATATGCTGTGCTGTCGGTCGTGCTTGGCCTGTTGGCGCTGGCATTGGGGCTGGCGGCGGCATGGTATGTCGTGGTTCAGATTTTCGATTTCACTTTCGCCCCCGATCCCGCATTACTGGCGCTAACGCTGTTGGGCGGAGCTGGCATCACCTTTTTGCTTGGAATGGTGGGGTCGTTGCCGATATTGGCCGCACGACCAGCAGAGGCGTTGCGCAGTTTGTAAGTTACTCTACCCGCCGCAAACGCGCCGCCAGCGGAGCCGACAACAGCAATTGCGCCATGTGGTAAAGGATCGCAGGCAGCACGATCAGCCCTGCTGACGCCCCGAACAATATTGCTGCCATTGGCGCGCCAGTCGCGATACTTTTTTGCGCGCCTCCAAAGGTCAGGCTGATCCGGTCCGCGCGCGACAGTCCAATGGCTCCGCCCAATCCCCAAGCCCCGCCAAAAGCGAAACCAAGCAGCAATATCAACAGTCCTGCCGTCAAACCCAAAGAGTGCGGGTCAACCGCCGACAGGTTGCCCGAAGCCACGGCCCCCGCAAAAGCAACGTAAACCGCGATCAGAATCACCAGCCGATCAAAAAACGACAGCATCGACTTTTGCCTTTGTGCCCAACCGCCCAGCCAACGTTGCGCGCCTTGCCCCAAGACAAAGGGCAGCAAGAGCATTAATGCGATCCGCAAAATAACATCACCGCCCAGCGACACCCCCGAGGCCGCGCCAATTATCAGCGCGACCAACGCCGGGGTCAGCAGTATGCCTGCAAGATTGGACACCGCAGCTCCCACCACAGATCCCGCAACATTGCCCCCTGCCATCGACGCATAGCTGATCGCTGATTGCACTGTAGAGGGCAGCATCGCGCAATACAGGATGCCGCTGGCCAATGCCACGGGCAGCAGCCCACCCCCCACCTTGACCAACAGCAACGCCGCCAATGGCATCGCCACAAAGCTGAACCCCAGCATCGCCGACTGTAATTTCCAGCCGCGCATGGCGTTCACCACCTCTTGGCGGGGTAAACGCAGACCGTGCAGGAAAAACAACGCAAAGATACTGACATTGCTCGCCATCCGCGCGGCATCGAGCAATCTACCCTGCGCTGGTAGAAGCCAACCGAGCAGCACAGCGGCAAGCAGCAGTAGGACAAAACGGTCGGGGATCAGCCGTAAAAACATCGGCGCTTGATGGCGGAATAGTTTGCAGGCAACAAGCGATGTTATGAGTGCAGCGCGTACATTCTTGGCGTTATTGTTGTTGCTGAACGTTGGAGCTTGCTCAAAAACCGCCGACACCGACCTTTACCAGAACTGGCTACATACCGGCAACCACCGGGCAGAAGTGGCAGCACTGGGCCGTTATTTGGCGAGGCAAGACGTCGGCGCAATCCTTCCGATGGACCAATTGTTGCGCAGTGACGTGAAATGGCGCGCCTGCAAAGACGCGCCATTCACTGTGCCACCACAATCCCGATGGCCAAATATCGTGCCTACCCTTCGCCTGTTACGTGATGAGGTTATTCCGTTGATCGGCCAAGTCACGGTGCAATCTGCTTATCGCGGGGCCAACATTAACCACTGCATTAAGGGCGCATCGCGCAGTTTCCATTTGTCGTTCCATGCACTTGATCTGCGTCCTGCGACCAAAATGTCGCGGATGGAATTGATCGAACGTCTTTGTAAATTACATCGCGAGAAAGGAGCCGCCCTGCAAATGGGCCTGGGCATTTATCGCGGAACCCGCTTTCATATCGACGCAGCGGGCTATCGGGGCTGGGGCCAGAATTATCGCAGCAACAGCTTTCCCTGTACCTCATTTGTTGCGTTGCAGCGAAACATCCGCTAAGGGCGCGCGCAACATACGGCGTTTTAACGCCCCGCTCCCATAAGGCTTTTATAAATGTCCCTGCGTAATATCGCCATCATCGCGCACGTCGATCACGGCAAAACCACCCTTGTTGACCAGCTTTTCCGCCAGTCCGGCACATTCCGCGATAATCAGCGCGTTGAAGAACGGGCGATGGATTCGAACGATCTGGAAAAAGAACGCGGGATCACGATTCTGGCGAAATGCACCAGCGTCGAATGGGAAGGCACGCGCATCAACATCGTCGATACACCGGGTCACGCCGACTTTGGTGGCGAAGTGGAACGCATCCTGTCGATGGTTGATGGCGTTATCCTGTTGGTCGATTCGTCCGAAGGCGCGATGCCGCAGACGAAGTTTGTGACTGGCAAGGCGTTGGCGCTCGGCCTGCGCCCTATCGTTGTGGTGAACAAAGTTGATCGCCCCGATGAACGTATTCAGGAAGTATTGGATGAAGTGTTCGACCTGTTCGTGTCGCTAGACGCTACTGACGAACAATTGGATTTCCCCGTACTTTACGCATCGGGCCGCAATGGCTATGCCTCTATCGATCCGGCGCGTCGCGAAGGCACATTGACGCCGATGTTCGAAACCATCGTCAGCCATGTCCCCGCGCCCAAGGCCGATGAAGACGGCGAGTTTAAAATGCTCGTCACCTTGCTGGACCGCGACAACTTCTTGGGCCGTATCTTGACCGGCCTGGTCCTGTCGGGCACCGTGAAGGTGAACCAACAAATCCACGCATTGTCGCCCGATGGTAAGGTTGTCGAAACCGGCCGCGCTTCTAAAATCATGTCGTTCCGCGGACTCGAACGCGTTCCTGTCGACGATGCCAAGGCAGGCGACATCATCTCCATCGCCGGCATGACCACCGCGACCGTGGCCGATACCATTGCCGAGCCCAGCGTATCGGTGCCATTGAAAGCACAGCCCATTGATCCGCCGACATTGTCGATGCGTTTCTCGGTGAACGACAGCCCGATGGCGGGCCGCGAAGGCACCAAGGTTACCAGCCGCATGATCCGCGACCGCCTGTTCCGCGAATCCGAAAGCAATGTTGCGATCCGCGTAACCGAATCCGATGACCGCGACAGTTTCGACGTTGCCGGACGCGGCGAATTGCAATTGGGCGTGGTGATTGAAACCATGCGCCGCGAAGGCTTCGAACTCGGCATTTCGCGTCCTCGTGTGCTGTATCGTCAAGACGACAACGGCAACCGGACCGAACCATATGAAACCGTCGTCATCGACGTTGATGATGAACATTCGGGTACCGTTGTTGAAAAAATGGCGATCCGTAAGGGTGAAATGACCGACATGCGCCCATCGGGCGGCGGCAAGACCCGCATCACCTTCAGCGCGCCTTCACGCGGGCTGATCGGTTATCACGGCGAATTCCTGTCCGACACGCGCGGCACCGGGATCATGAACCGCCTGTTTGAAAAATACGGACCCTATCGCGGCCCGATCGAAGGCCGCAAATGCGGTGTGCTGATCTCCAACGGCAATGGCGATGCGGTTGCCTATGCCTTGGGGCCTTTGGAGGAACGCGGCATCCTGTTCGTCTCACCAGGCGAAGCCTTGTATGAAGGCATGATCATCGGCGAAAACGCAAAGCCTGACGACCTTGAAGTCAACCCGATGAAATCAAAGCAGCTGACCAACTTCCGCTCCACCGGCAAGGACGACGCTATCCGCCTGACCCCGCCAAAGGTGATGACGCTGGAACAGGCCATCGCTTATATCGACGATGACGAAATGGTCGAGGTGACACCTAAGAACATCCGCCTGCGCAAACGCTTCCTCGATCCCAACGAGCGCAAGAAACAAAGCCGCGCGAAAGCGGCTTAAGCACCTTTACTTTCTCAAGGGCGCGCTTCGATCACGGCCCGTTTATTCCTTTGGATTCAATTTGATAAAAAAATGGGGCAGGCCAGATAATGGCCTGTCCCATTTTGCATCATATTGTAATCACTAAATCATAGTTAAACAAGTTTTGCAAATTCCTAATAAAAGGTTAAAGTAAATCTTCGGCTAATTGGTCGCAAGTGAGTCGAAACACTTGTCCTCACCTTCGATATATATCGGAATACATACTGGAGTATTGATCATGAAAGCTTTTAAATTGGCAATGATGGCCGCTTTGTGCGCCTCATCGCTGTCGCCCATGATGGTGGCACCCGCAATGGCCGTTACGGCAAATCCCACCACAAGTGCAGGCATGACAGCGACCTGCGCGGCGTTGGTCAATGCCGCCGCGACCTTGCACGATGGAACCCCCGTTTGGTCAACCGCCGTTGTGAATGTGGTTGATACCGAGCTGGCACCGGTTGTAACCGAAACGGAAATTCCCGGCACCCGCGCTGTATATGGCACGCCAACTTATGGCGGAGTGAGCATCGTCACCGAACCTTTCCGGACCGGCGGCAGTGTAAACATGTTTGCGGATCAGGCTGCAACCACACGGACCTATCCGGGCACGACCTTCCAATTTGACCGGATCACGTCGATCAATACCAATTACAGCTTCGGTTGCGAATTGACGGAAAAGACCGAGTTCTGGACCCCGCCGGTGATCATTCCCGGCACTCCAATGCGGGGCCATTTTATTAATTGTGATTTTGGCAACGGCCAAGGCAATGATAACAGCGGTGTGTGCGATGAAGTTGGTCAACCGCAGGGCGCGTGTGCTGCACATAATGCTCAAGGTTCGTCGAGTCCGTTCTGGGGCATGGACTTTGAGCAGTGCAAATGGATTCTGGACGCTCCCGAAGTTCCCGAACTGGTTATTCCTGGGTTCTGGACGGATGGTCCCGATTTGGTCACTGTCATATCCGGCCAAACGGCCAGCCAGAACGATACGACCACCGAAAATGGCCTGATCGGAACCGATCCCACACCGGTCACCCAAATCGGCAACTGGTTCGTTGGCAAGGTTGTGGTCTGCATCTCGCCCAGCAAAACCGTAAAGGGTGGCGTCCCGGGTGCATGGCAAAATCATAACGGCTATACCGGCACCAAGTGCAATACGGCCTATTTCAACGTCGCTCCTTGGGGCGGTGGTTCGCAGGATAGCAACGGTACCTATATCTCGGTGCCGGCTGTCTGAAAGCCAATGTAAGTGAATTTGACAGGCTCCGACGGCTTGGTCCGGCGGAGCCTGTTCTTGTTTCAACGAACGGATGCGGACTTTGACGCCACCAACTGACTTGATTTGGCGCAGACTGCGCGCGGCGTTGCTGCGCTCGACCTCGCTATGCATATGCGGCCTGTTGATCAGTGCCCCCCATGGTGCGTTGGCACAGGATGTCGGGCCTGCTCCTTTAAAGGCAGAGGCAAGCGATGCCGAAACTGCCGATCCGGTTGACGAAGAGAAATACCAGATCATCGTTATCGGTTCGCGCGTTATCATCGCATCCTTGCGCGATGCCGAGGTTGAACAGGAATATGACGGGGATCGGATCGCATCTTACGGGCTGAACTCCGCGGGCGAGCTGGTTGAACAGATCGCGGGCGAGCACGGCGAACAAGCCCCTTCGATATTGATCAATGGTCGTCCCGTAACCGATCTGGGCGATATTTCAGAATTGCCGATCGAAGCCATTAAAAAGGTCGAAGTCCTTCCTCAAGGCTCGGCAGCGCGGATTGGTGGTGCTGCGGGGCAGCGGGCCTATAATGTCGTTCTCCGGTCCTCTGTCAGGCTGGTTGCGCTTACCGGTAGCCGGCAGATGGCAACCGAAGGCGATTGGGCAAACAGCCGTGGCGATGCAACGTTAACGTGGATCAAGGGGCAGGATCGCATCAACCTCTCGGTCCGAAGGGGGCACAACGACCCGTTGTTCGAGGCGGATCGCGGCCTGCTGTCAACACGCGAATTCGGTTCGTTTTCACCGAACGGCAATGTGTTGCCGCTTTCAGGCACCGAGGTCTCGCCTGCGTTGAGCGCGCTAGCTGGCCGTCTGGTGTCTAGCGTTGCGCTTACCGGTGCGGTTTCCAACCCGACATTGGCGTCTATCCTTCCAGGTGCGAATCAACTGAACCCCAGCGAATCCCAGTTTTACCGCACCTTGCGCGGCGAATCGAATAACACAGATGTCAGCCTGTCGGGTGCAAAGCATTTGAACAATTGGCTATCGCTTAGCTTCAACGGACGGTTGGGATGGAACCGCTCGCAAAGCGCCAACGGCCTCGCTTCGGGTCGCTTTCTGGTGGCGGCAAATAATGCTTTCACACCGTTCAGCCAAACCGTTTTGATCGCGCAAAGCGATAGAGAACGCATTTTGCAAAGCCGTTCAAAATTCGACACCGGCTCGCTGTCGATGACACTTAACGGCAATATAGGCCTTTGGCGGACCACGATGACGGGGCGATATGAGGAACGCCAAAACGCATATGCGTCAGAACGGCTGGCACCCGGATCGACGGGCCTGATCACCGTGCCGCAAAGCTTCAATCCATTCGACGGCAATCTCGTCAGCCTCATCCAGCTAACCAATTCCAGCAGCAGCAGCAGAACCCGGATAAAAGAGATCAGCGAAGAGCTGGAGGGGCCATTGTTCAACCTGCCAGCCGGACCGGTGCGGCTGTCGGCGGGTGCCGGATTGGTTTGGACCGATCTTAACAGCATCAATTCCTTTACCGGGCTTCCCCGCGCATTCCACCGGACCGAGCTTTCCGCGCGCGCCGCGATCAGCATTCCTTTGACCGGCAGCGAAGGAAAGGCTGACATCGGCATCGGCGCCACTGATATTAGCGCCGAATATGGCGCGAGGCGCTTTGATGGCAACGCGCGCGTAAGCAAGCACAGCTTTGCGTTTAACTGGCAGCCCAATGGCTGGCTTCGTCTGTCTGCTAGCACAATGCGCGAAGGTCGAGTGGTCGCGCTGGAGCTGTTGGGAGCGTCCTCCTTCACTTATGACAATGTTCGATATTTTGACCCGCTGACCAACAGCGAGGCGTTGGTGACAACAATATCCGGTGGTTCGACAGGGTTGCCGAACGAAACAAGCAAAACTGACAAACTGTCCTTAACCGCGCGACCTTGGTCCAAATATGGTTTTCAATTCAGTGCAGACTATCTGGAAACGGAATATCGCAACCAGGTTGGCGGCTTGCCCCCCGCCAGCGCGGCGGTGATGCTTGCCTTTCCGGAACGATTCCAACGTGATGCGTCTGGCCGCTTGGTCGTTGTTGACAATCGCACGGTAACTTTTGACAGGCAGAGCAATCGCGAAATGCGGCTGTCACTGATGCTGAATGCGCCACTGGGTGGAACGGCAAAGCCCGTTGCGGCGGAAGCGACGTCGGCAGGCGCATCATTCGCGCGTCGCGCTCCTCCGCTCATGCTCAATCTAAACGTCTCTTATAACCACCTCTTTTCTAGCAATACAGTGATGCGGCCGGGGTTGCCCACGATTGATCTGCTGAGTGGTGGCGCGATTGGCATCGGCGGAGGCAGGCAGCGTTATGGCTATAACGCCACCGCTGCATTAACCCAGGGTGGGCACGGCGTTCGCCTCAACTGGATGATGCGAAGCAAAAGCGTCTTGAACACCGGTTCGCTGGCCAATCCCGACAGGCTTAGCTATGCCGCATTTTCCACATTCGACCTGCGGATGTTCACCGAAATTGGCTCGCTGTTCCCCAAAGCCAAGTGGCTGAAAAATACGCGATTCAGCCTTTCGGCGGAAAATTTATTCAACGATCGGCAGGGCGTATCGAACCTGACGGGAAATCTGCCGATCTATTTCCAGCCGAGATACCGCGATCCGATTGGGCGGACGATTACTCTTGAATTGAGGAAGGTGATTTAGGGCTCAGGCCTTTAAATCCCCACGGTCGTTACACCGCGATACCCTGCCGCTGCCGATCCATTGCAGCGTAAAGTCATTGCCGCCATTTGGTCTTTGCCGCCGTCGGAAAAAATGAAATCGTTGGCAAGAATATCGTTACCGGAAAAATTTCTGATACTGGCAGTATAGGCTGCATTGGCATGATACGCAGCCGCACAAACATCCGCCGGAATCGCGATCTGCGAGGTCAATATGGCATCACTGCCAGTTTTCGCCGCATCTTGTGTAGGAAAAATCTCGATATGAAAATGCGGGAAACGTCCATCATAACAGCCCGGCACAATCGTTTCGAACTGTAGCCTGCCGTTCGCATCGCTCACCTGAAGCCCACGCAAATAGCTGCGTTCGGGCTTATCATAGAGCGAGTAATTACCACCCGCATCGCAGTGCCAAATATAGATAGCGTGCCCCGCGAGTGGCGCGCAGCCTTTACGAACGTCGACCAAAGAAAAATCGACTGTCAGCGGCACGCCCAATGCCTGTTTTCCGCCACTGCCTAAATCGGGGCGAATGTCACGCCGCACAATGTCTTTCGCTTGCAGGGCGTTCGAAATACTGCCGCTTGAACGGTTGGTGCCATCCGCTGGAAATGGGCCATTGGTCTCTTGCGAATACGAAACGCATTGAGCGCCATCTGCGCCGCGAGATTTGGCAATAGCGGCATTGGCGTCTGCCCCAAATCCGGGTGGCCCGCGATGGCATCCCGCAAGAGTTGCGCCTCCCATAGCCAACAACCCCAAAGCACGCCGCCGATTGATGCCCAATTGTTTCAGATCGGCAAAAAGGCCTTCATTATCGTGCATATTATCGTCCCGCATCATTGTAAGGGACAGGCCATAACGCGCTTTGTCGCGGGCTTCAAAAAATGCGCTGTATCTTTTTGTCGCAATTCGCCGTTACAGGGCTGCCCCTGCCGCCACACCACTGGCCCAGGCCCATTGGAAGTTATAGCCGCCGAGCCAGCCGGTTACATCCACCGCCTCACCAATCACATGCAGGCCGGGCAGTTTTTTTGCCTCCATCGTTTGCTGTGACAGTTCGGCGGTGCTGACCCCGCCAAGTGTAACCTCGGCCTTGGCAAAGCCTTCACTGCCATTGGGGTTGAAGCGCCAATCGTTGAGTTGCGCGCCTGCATCGGATAATTTCCGCTCGTTCTGGTCGGCAAGATTGCCGTTCAGGGCAATCCGCCCCGCCAATGCCTCCGCCAATCGGGCGGACAGATATTTGTCTAGTGTTGAACGGACGGTTGCCTTTGGGTTGGCCTTTTTCGCGGCTAGCAACAGTGCGGTTGCATCTTCACCAGGCAGAAAGTCGATGCCGATACGATCCCCCGGCCGCCAGTAACTGCTGATCTGCAATATGGCCGGGCCGCTTAATCCGCGGTGTGTAAACAAGGCAGCTTCGCGGAATTCGGTTTTGCTGTGCTTGGTCGCAACCTCTGCTGACACACCCGACAATTCTCGAAACAGTACATCATCGCCGCCCAAGGTCAGCGGCACCAAAGCCGGGCGCGGCTCCACCACTTTCAACCCGAATTGCCGCGCCAAATCATAGGCAAAACTCGATGCCCCCATTTGCGGGATGCTAGGCCCGCCGGTGGCGATTACCAATTTGGCGGCGTTGGCGCGCAGGCCGTTATAGATAACGCAGAAATCGCTGCCGTCGTGCGACACACTGTTGATCGGCGCGTTAAAGGCAAAATCGACGCGACCCCCATAATCAATGGCTTGGTCGCATTCGTTCATCAGCATTTCGACAATTTGCCGTGCCTTGTCATCGCAAAACAACTGACCCAGCGTCTTTTCGTGATAAGCAATGCGGTGGCGGCGGACCAGTTCGATAAAGTCTTGCGGGGTATATCGCCCCAGTGCCGATTTGGCGAAGTGCGGGTTGGCCGACAAATACCGTTCCTGCGCATGTGTCGTTGTCGCGTTCACATTGGTGAAGTTGCAGCGCCCGCCGCCCGAAATCAGGATCTTCTTCCCCGGCCCCGACGCATGGTCGATCACCAGAACATGCCGCCCCTGTTGTCCGGCAGTCAGCGCACACATCAGGCCAGCGCCGCCCGCGCCCAAAATGATGGCGTCATATTGATTTGATGCTTTCATCCCTGCCCCTTGGCATGGCATGGTGATGATATGAAGAGATTCCTCCTTGGTGCTGCACTTTTGGCAATCCCCACCCCGGCCGCCTTTGCCAATGACAGCAGTTCTGCCGTGGGTGTTGGCGGGCTTGAACTAATCCGCAACGAAGCGGTCAGCATGGATAGCGAAGACCTGTATCTGTCGGCGGATCGTGTGCGCGTCACCTATCGCTTCACCAATCACAGCGCGCAGGATGTGGAAACGTTGGTCAGCTTTCCCCTGCCTGCGGTGCCCACGGGTATAAAGGGGCATATGGGTGACCGCGGTTATCCGGATTGGACCGCCGATTTGCAGTTTGAAACGAAGATCGACGGGGTCAAGGCTGCGCTTGAGATGCGGCAGATTGTCTCTATCATTGGCGATGCCAGCCAGCGCGACATCACCGCCCGGTTGCAGGAGTTGGGCTGGCCGGTGCGGTACTGGCTGGATTATCCTTTCCACCGCGACATATTGGGCAAGCTCAGCGCTGCGGACAGGCAGCGTTATCTCGACGAAGGTCTGCTAAAGGCAGGCGTGGGCGGTGAAGGTGCTGTGCCCAATTGGCAAATTTCAACCCACATTACGCGCACGCAAGTCTTTCCGGCGGGAAAGTCCGTTACCGTCGAACATAGCTATAAACCCTATATGGGCAGCAGCATTGGCGGAGGATTGCTGAAGAAGTATCGCCGCAAAGAGGCCGGGAGTTTTAAGGAATATGCCGCGCATTATTGCATGGATCGCCAATTCCTGAAGACGTTCGACAGCAAAATGCGTGAACAAGAACGCGCCGAGAAAAAGACGGGGCGCAGCGGCATGTTCGCCGAATTATGGCTTAGCTATATCCTCAGCAGCGGCGCCAATTGGCGCGGGCCGATTGGTGACTTCCGCCTCGTCGTCGATATGGAAAAGCACGGCTATATGGCCAGTTTCTGCATGGACGGGATCAAACAAATCAGCCCCACACAGTTCGAAGTGCGCAAAACCAATTTCGAACCGACGGGCGACATCGATATTCTGTTCGTGCCGATCTATATGTGGGATACCGAATAAAGTGGCATAGCAATGGCTTGTCAGTCTAGCCGCGCACAGTATGATCGCTGTATGACCAACGCTCGTTTAATCACGCTTGCATTCACTGCCGCCTTGTCCGCAAGCCCGGCATCGGCCAATGATTCCTCTGCCGCGATTGGTGTGGGTGGGCTGGAGCTGAAACAAAATGACGCGATCAGTTTGGACCGCGAAGATTTGTTCCTGTCGCGGCAGAAAGTGACGGTCAAATACCGCTTTACCAACACCTCCACAACCGATGTGCAGACCATGGTCAGCTTTCCCCTGCCGCGAATTCCCAATGCGCTGGACGGCTATATGGACATGCCATCGGTCGATAATTGGCGTGAACAACTTCAGTTTAAAACGCTGGTCGATGGCAAGCCTGTCGAGCTTGGCTATTTCGAAGCCGTGGTGCTGGCGGACCGCGCCGGGCCGAAGGATTTAAGTGCGAAAATTAAGGCATTGGGTTGGCCGATTCATTATTGGCAGGATTATGAATTCGACCAGAAATTTATCGAACCGTTAAGCGCCCAAGACAAAGCGAAACTGGTTGCCGAAGGGATTTTGCGCAAAGATCCTGATAGCGATTACCACTCGCCCAATTGGCAAGTGCAAACGCACGTGACGCGCACGCAGCTGTTTCCAGCGGGGAAAACGATCAGTGTCGAGCATAGTTATAAACCCATAGCGGGGGGCAGTGTCGGCGGTGCTTTGACGCCTGAATATCGAAAAGCTGCAGGAAAAGACTTTGCCGATTACGCGGCGCAATTCTGCATCGACAAGCCGTTTCTGGCCGGATTTGACAAACGGCTTGCTGCTGAAAAGAAAAAGGTCAAAGCGCGCGGCGATGAATTTGGCGTCGCCTATCTTGAACATTGGCTGGAATATGTTTTGAAACCCGGTGCGAACTGGCACGGGCCGATTAAGGATTTCCGGTTGGTGGTGGATAAAGACAGGCCCGAAAATCTACTCAGTTTCTGCATGAGGGGTGTGAAGAAAATCAGCCCCACCCAATTTGAGGTACGCAAAACCAATTTCGAACCCGCCCAAAACATCCAGATTTTGATCGCCGAATTTTACGATCCCTAGGCCAGGTGACGTCAGGCGTTGCGCAAATACCAGTCATAATCCAGCCGCGTTACTTCGCCAAAATAGCGATCTTGTTCGGTGCGTTTCACGATGGTGAACATGTCGACAAACCGCGTTCCCAGATAATCACGGGCAAAGGCGGAGGCGTGGAAACGGTCAACCGCGCTGAACCAGTTACTGGGTGGTTTATCATCGCCTGACGCATCACGATCATAGCCATTGCCGACCACTGCCGCGCCCGGATCAGTGTTGTTCGTCATGCCATGATGCATCGCGGCCAGCACCGCTGCAACCGCCAAATAGGGGTTGGCATCTGCGCCGCAAGCGCGATGTTCGACGTGACGCGTTTTTGGTGCGCCCGCCGGAATGCGGAACGAAACCGTGCGGTTGTTGACGCCCCATGTTGGCGCGACCGGCGCATAGCTGTTCGCTTTAAACCGGCGGTAGCTGTTGGCATTGGGGGCAAACAGCGCAAAGCTATCCCCCACATGCGCGATCATGCCGCCGATGGCATGGCGCAACGCGTCGGTGCCTTCGGGGTTTTCACTGGCGAATATGTTGTTGCCGTCTGCGTCGTTGACAGAAACGTGAATGTGCATGCCGGACCCAGCCTGATCGGCAAAGGGCTTTGCCATAAAGGTCGCCTCCAGCCCGTTACGCTGCGCCGCTGCCTTCACCACGCGCTTGTACATCAACGCATCGTCGCAAGCGCGCAGCACATCGGGCTTATAGCAAAGCGTCAGTTCAAACTGCCCCGGCGCGAATTCCGAAATCGCGCTTTCCAGCGGAAGCCCCTGCACATCGCAAAACGCATAAAGATCATCGAGGAAGGGCCGGAAATCCTCCAGCTCGCGCAGACCGTAAACCTCTACATTGCGCGGGCGGTCCCGGCTGTATTCGGGCGAGGCGGGGCGGACCATGCCGTCGCGGGTGCGCTTTGGGTCGACAAGGTAAAATTCCAGCTCGACCGCAACCGCAGGGGTCAGTCCGTCGGCAATAAACCGGTCGTTGACCAGCCCCAGCACATGGCGCGGGTCCAGATCATGCGGCGTGCCATCGAGCTCGTAAAAATCGACAAGGAATTGCGCGGCATTTTCGCCAGCCCATGGCATTTTAACAAGCGTTCCCGGAATCGGTTTCATCGAACGATCAGCGTCGCCGTCTTCCCAGACAAGTCCGGTTTCGACAGTATCCTGTCCGGTGATATCGACCACCGTGATCGATCCCGGAAACATCCGCCCGGTTTCATAAACCGCCAATACCTCATGCTGACGCAGCCGTTTGCCGCGTGGCACACCGCCGAAATCAGTATAGATCATGTCGATTGCATCAATGTTCGGATTGGCCGCAAAAAAGGCTTCAGCCTCGCTGCGCGGTGCGATGATGGCGGATGATACGGCGCGTTTAATTGTCATGCTCTTGCTCTTCTTCTCTTCCTGTTCGTCATCCTGAACTTGTTTCAGGATGACACGCGACGGTTTTTTGTTATCCTGAAACAAGTTCAGGATGACGATATCTGGAGGTGAATGACGAAGCTAGATCGTGAAAAGAATACCCCTAACCGTCCACCAACTCCGCCACCACATTCCCCAGTTCAACCACCAGCCGGTCAACTTGACCCAGCGTGGTCACCGGCGACAGCAACATCATATTGTGAAAGGGCGCAAGTAAAATGCCGCGATTGACGAGCGCAAGGTGGATCGCGGCCTCTAACATGGGGTTCATCGCGGCGCGGGCCTCGGTGCCATTGGTGGATGGCGTTTCGGCGCACACAAACTCCACCCGCGCACCGACATTGGCGACATGCCAAGGCAGACGGTGCGCCGCGATCACGTCCTCGACTCCCTTCACCAACCGCCTCGCCAGTGCGAGCATATGCGCGATAAGCATCATGCGTAATCACCTGCCCCAGCATCGCGTGCATCGCGGTAATCGCTAGCGCATTGGCCGAAAGCGTGGTGCCGATGCCGCTATGCCCCGATGGACGGCTGGCGTTCAATGCAGCCATGCGTTCAGCAATCTCTTCGCTAAACCCGTAAACCGCGCAGGGCACGCCGCCGCCGATGGATTTGCCGATCACCATCATATCGGGTTGTGGGCCATAGGTGTTGCTGTGCCCGCCATAGCCTGACGAGATCGTGTGCGTTTCGTCGAACACCAATATCGTGCCAGTCTCGGTGCACAGACGGCGCAGCGTTTCCAGATAGCCCGGCGCATCGCGGACCATACCGACATTGGTCATAACCGGCTCAGCCAGAACGCACGCGATATCGCCGCGTTTCAATTCGCGTTCGAGCGCCGCGACATCGTTGAATTCGATGACAGTAGTAGTCGGCAGCAAATCCTGCACTTGCCCGATAACGCTGGCGCGGATGGTTAGCCACGCCATCGCGCAAATCAACAAACACATCGTCAACAGCACCGTGATAGCAGCCATTAAACACCAGAATTTTGGCGCGACCGGTGATCCCCCGGCACCAGCGGATAACGGCGCGATTGGCTTCGCTGGCAGTGGTCGTCACTTGCCAACGCGGCAGGCCGAACATCGCGGATAACATGCCGCCAAGTTCCACGCCGCGTTCCGTGGGCAGCATATAGCTAAGCCCTTCGGCGGCTTGCTTTGCGAGGGCGTCGGCCAACGGCTTTGGCGAATGACCAAACATGCTGGCGGTATCGCCAAGGCAAAAATCATCAAGCACGCGGCCGTCAACGGTAGTCAGTGTCGCGCCTTCAGCTTTCGCAGCAACCAGCGGAACCGGACTTGGCCAATCGAGCATCCAGTGGAACGGCACGCCTTGGAACCAATTGGCTTGCGCTTTGGTGGCAAGCGCCAGCGATTGCGGATTGGCTTTGCGGAATGCTTCGGCCTCGCGGGTGGCAAGGCGATCGATAGCGGCGTCTGAGATCACAGCCGGTCCCTTAAAGCGTAATACAGCAGCCCCAAAGTGGCGAGCGGACGCGCAAACATCTTGCCGCCAGGAAAGGGCCGGTGCGGCAGATTGGCAAAGACGTCAAACCGCTCCATCGTGCCAATGACAGCCTCGGCCATTAACTCGCCAGCCAATGTAGTGATAAGCGCGCCGTGGCCCGAAAAGCCGTGCGCGAAAAAGACATTTCCGTCTGCGCCCCATATGCGGCAGCCGGTTCATCGTAACGCCCACCGCGCCGCCCCAAGCATAATCGATAGGCGTGTTGGCGAGGTGCGGAAACACCTCGGCGATATGTTTGCGGACAAAGCCCGCGATGTCCGCAGGCGGGGTCTGCACATATTTCTCACCCCCGCCAAAGATCAGGCGTTTGTCGGCAGAGAGACGGAAATAGTTGAGGACGAAGCGGCTGTCGGCCACTGCTGCGTCGCTTGGGAACAGCTGATCAGCATCGGGCAAAGGCGCGGTGGCGACATTGTAGTTCATGATCGGAATGGTGTAGCGCCGCAGCTTACCAAACTGGTCATTCATCCATGTGTCGGTAGCCAAGATCAGGTGTTTGGCATTGATGCCACCTCTCTGGGTGACAACTTCAATATCGTTCAGGCCAAGAGGACTGTGATCGAAGTAAAATGCGTGGTCATTCTCGTAAATCTCGACTCCTGCCTTTTTTGCCGCCGCCGCCAAACCGAGCGCATAGTTCAGCGGATGGAAATGCCCACCGTGCGTGTCATAAATCCCGCCATGATAGCCGCCGCCGTTGATGTGCTGCCCGATGTCCTTGGGCTGGATAATCTCGCTTTCCCAGCCAAATTCCTTCGCTAGAAAATCCCCATCACGCCGCATCGCGTCAAAATGCGCAGGCTTATAGGCGGCTTCCAAATGTCCGGATTTCAGATCGCAGTCGATGCCATGTTTGGTAATCCGGTCCTTCACACGCCCGACCGCACCATAAGCCAAATCGAAAATTGCCTGCGCCCGCTCCCGCCCAAACTCTTCGTCAATCTCACGCATCGACCAGCGCAAGCCGGGGATCAGCTGCCCGCCATTGCGCCCACTGGCTCCAAAGCCGATGGTTTTCGCCTCGAAAAGCGCAACCTTCAGGCCTTTTTCCGCGCAGGCCAAAGCCGCTGACAATCCGGTATAGCCGCCGCCGATGACGGCTACGTCATATTTGCCTTCGCCGGTGAAGGCAGGCTGCGTTTGCCACGCATTGGCAGTCGCGGCGTAATAGCTGTTGTTGAGGGGATCGATCATCTTAATCCTCCCCATTTTGCAAAAATGGGGAGGTGGCATCAGCCTTAGCCTTGGCGAAGGCTGATGGCGGAGGGGCAGCGACGGCCAAACCGCCAGCTACGCTGACGGCCCCTCCACCACGCTTCGCGCGGTCCCCCTCCCCGAGCAAGCTCGGGGAGGATTTAGACCCTAAGCAACAAATGCTCGCGCTCCCAACTGCTCACCACCGACTGATAATTGAACAGCTCATAATCCTTCACCGCAAAGAAGATTTCGAAAAACTCCTCGCCGAGCAAATTGCGCACGGGTTTGCAGGTCGAAAACCGGTCCAATGCCGCCTCCAAGGTGCGCGGCAAAGTGCGGGCGCGGTTATAGGCGCTGCCGGTGATCGCCTTGGCCGGAACCATGCGTTCGACCATACCAATATAGCCGCAGACTAACGACGCCGCCATCGCCAGATAGGGATTGCTATCCGCCCCCGGCAGCCGGTTTTCAACGCGGCGGTTGGCCTTGTCCGCTATCGGCACGCGGAAACCGCAAGACCGGTTATCCTCGCCCCATTGGACGTTAATCGGCGCTGCACTATCAGGCCGCATCCGGCGGAAACTGTTCACATTGGGCGCCCATAATGGCGACACCATCGGCATGTATTTGACCAGCCCCGCAATATAGCTGCGGAACAATGCGCTGTCCTTGCCATTGGCATTGGCGAACAGGTTCTTGCCGGTTTCGGCATCGACCACCGATTGGTGGATGTGCATCGCACTGCCCGGCTGCCCCGCCATCGGGTTCGCCATAAAGGTTGCATAAACACCGTGCTGTTTCGCCACGGCGCGGACGACGCGTTTGAACAGAAATACCTGATCGGCCAGTTTCAACGGGTCGCCATGGATGAAGTTCACCTCCAGCTGGGCGGCACCCATTTCGTGGATCATCGTATCAATATCGAGCCCCATCAGCTCGCAATCGTCATAGATATGGTCGATGATCTCTTCATATTCGTTCATCGCCTCCAACCCATATGGCTGGCTGGCGGTTTCAGCGCGGCCGCTGGATCCGGTGGGCGGCACAAGCGGAAAATCAGGATCAACATTCTGGCTGACGAGATAAAACTCCACCTCTGGCGCGATGATCGGCTTCCAGCCCTTGGCGGCATATAGCCCCAGCACTTTTTTCAGAATTTCACGTGGAGCGATTTCAACCGGCGTTCCATCGCCATTATAGGCATCGGCTATGACAAAGGCGGTGGGCGATTTAAAACCCGGCGCGACGCAAATGGTATCAGCATCGGCGATCAGGATTTTGTCGGGGTCTTTATCCCAGATGTCGGCAATATCTTCGGGGTAATGCCCGTCAATTGTGCAGATAAAAACGCTGCCCGGGATTCGTAGGCTTTTGTCGCGAACCGATGTCAGAAATTTTTTGGCAGGCAAAACCTTGCCGCGCTGCACCCCGTTAATATCAGGGACGATGCATTCGACTTCATCGATTTTGTGCTCAGCGATCCAATTCGCCAGATTGATGGCCATAAATGTCGTACGCCCGCCTGACCAGGTAGGTCGGCGGGCGCACCCTTTCCGTTTGCTATCAGGTGCTTCCGCTCGGGAAAGCCTAACAGCTTCAAATCAGAATGTATAGCTGACCGAGAAAACCGCACCAGCCTTGCCCAACCCACCGACAAAGCGGTTGGTATCGACATAGGAAGCACCCAGCGTGAAGCCAGCCACATCAGCGGAAACGCCAAGGGACCAATCCAGCTTGTTATCGCCAAATGCGCCGTCTTCCAGGCCCAACGATGCGTTCAGTTTTAAGGGTGTCGTTGGAATGCCAAGCGAAGCATTGCCGCCGACATACAGATTGTCGGTGTTGCCCGTGCCGTCTTGGCTGGGGGCATAAGCCACCGTTCCGCCCAATTCGAGCGGGCCAACGGTGGTGCCCAATTTGCCGATGACTTCAGCATAATTGGCCGCCGATGCGCCGGGATAGACATAATACGTCACGCCCAGATCATAAGTCAGGGCTTCACCACCGGAAAAACCGGCAAACACGTCCAGCTCGACATCGTCGCCGCCATTGTCAGCAACATTCGATCCCCATGCGCCGACATAAAAGCCCGATTCATGGCTGATGGTGATGCTGGGTTGAAACGCAGGGTCTTTGCCCGACAGCGAAACGCCGCGGAAGCGATAATCCGACACAGCGGCCAATGTCACTTCGACATCAATCGGGCCCGATGCCTCTTCTTCTTCCGAAGCAGCGGCCTCTTGCGCCATCACGGGCATAGCGACGGTAGCTGCCAACACAGCGGCAACAGTCATTGCAAATTTTGCGACTGGTTTACGCATGGACGTTCCTTTCTTTTTCTATCCTGCACCTGAAAAGTGCCAACCTACCGTTGATCATTCCGGAAACCCTCCCGGACCAAGCGGTCGATATGCGGCCCTATTCCAGCATAGGTATAAACGTGGGGTTAACCAAAAAGCAATTCGCCACCTGTCCGCTGTGGACAGGTGGCGAATTTCCCCCGTTTCAGGCGCATTTCTGCGCCGTCGCGATATTTAGAACGCTACGCCAAAGGTGCCCAGAAAGCCGCCTTTGTAGATGTCTTTACCCGAAAACGGGTTGATGCCGGTGGCGTCGGTATCCACATAAGAAACGCCAAATGTTACCGGACCCGTGGTATACGTCGCACCCAGCGACCAATCGGTGTATTTCAATCCGCCCGTCAGAAAGCTTTTGGTAAAGCTACGGCCAACGCCTGCACTCAGGCCAACGCCTGTGTCAGGGATGGCAGCCGACAAGCCCAGATTCATGTAGAAATTGTCTTCCTTGCCAAAGCCATAATCCAGCGCGCCTTGGCTGGGGGCATAATTGGCACCCAATTTGGCGGTTACCGGACCAAAGGCCTGGGCGACGCTGCCGTACAATTCGACAAAGTCCGATTTGTATCCGGGCAGGATTTGCGACGAACCGGGATAATAATAATAGATACCGCCCAGATCGACGGTGGTGCTGCCAAAAGTCTTTTTATAGCCCGCAATCAGATCGATTTCCTGATCGGCACCCGCAGCAACATATTCGTCAACCGAACTGCCCCAAACGCCTGCATAGATGCCCGATTCGTGGCTGACAGTGACTGATCCCTGGACCGCGAAGTTTTTGTCCGTTTGCGAAATGCCACGGAAACGATAATCGGTAACAACTGTAGCACCGCCGCTAACAGTCAACGCCTTGGCTTCTTCTTCGCCTTCATCGGCAAAGGCAGGGGCCGAGATCGAAGCCATCGCAATGGCAACACACGCAACTGTGGTTTTGAGAGAGGAATACATGGAACAACCTTCCTTATTGGAAATATGGGAGTCGCCAAGGCCGCAAAGCCCGGACAACCGGTGTTGTTCTCATCCCGCGAACGCACATTAGGCCGGGTTTTCCCCTTTTTGGCCTGATTCACTGTGCAGAGAATACGAAAACACCGAAATGACGCAGTGCACAAGAGAAAATGCGCCAATGATGCTGTCCTTTTTCCTGCGTGTTGCATTTATGCTACAGTTAGCCGTCGGCTAGCCAGCGCGCTGGGGCTTTGATATGCCTTGGTCTATGACACGCGAAAATGATCCGCTCGCCGCATTCTGGATGCCCTTCACTGCCAACCGCGCGTACAAAGCGCATCCCGCGGCAATTGGTATCGGCAAAGGACATGCACTACACCGACGCCGCCGGGAACCGCATCCTTGATGGTACAGCGGGACTGTGGTGCTCCAACGCCGGGCATTGCCGCACGCCGATTGTCGAAGCGATTGCCAAAACGGCGGCGCATATGGATTTCGGCCCCACATTTCAACTGGGCCATCCGCTGGCGTTTGAACTCGCCGCCCGTGTCGCTGAATTGATGCCAATCGGGCTCGACCGCATCTTCTTCACCAATTCAGGAAGCGAATTGGTGGATACCGCATTGAAGATAGCTTTGGCGGTGCAGCGGTCGCGCGGCCAAGCCACCCGCACCCGGCTGATCGGGCGAGAGCGCGGCTATCATGGCACCGGCTTTGGCGGGATTTCGGTCGGCGGCATCGTCAACAACCGCCGCTGGTGGCAGGGATTGCCCGGCGTTGATCATCTGCCGCACACGCATGATCTGGCGCGCAATGCCTTTTCAAAGGCGCAGCCAGCGCACGGCGCGGAACTGGCCGATGATCTGGAGCGGCTGGTCGCGCTGCACGGGGCCGAGACAATTGCGGCAGTGATTGTCGAGCCGATGGCTGGCTCCACCGGTGTCCTCGTGCCGCCTGTTGGTTACCTGCAACGCCTGCGCGACATCTGTACAAAGCACGGCATCATCCTGATTTTCGACGAGGTGATTACCGCCTTTGGCCGTGTCGGCGGAGCGACCGCCAGCGGGACTTGGGGCGTAACCCCCGACATCATCTGCATGGCAAAGGGCCTGACCAACGCCGCCGTCCCGATGGGCGCGGTCGCGGTGCGGCGCGAACTGCATGACGACATCGTCAACAACGCAGCCGACGGGATCGAGCTGTTCCACGGCTATACCTATAGCGGCCACCCCTTGGCCTGTGCAGCGGGCCTCGCTTCGCTGGACCTTTACGCGGATGAAGGCTTGTTCGACAAAGCAGCTGAACTAGGCAGCTACTGGGCCGACGCCGCACACAGCCTTCGCGGCAAACCCCATGTCATCGACATCCGCACGATTGGGCTGGTCGCCGGGATCGAGCTACAACCCCGCGAAGGCGCCCCCACCAAGCGCGCCACCGAACTATTCCACGCCTGTTTCGACAACGGGCTTATTGGTGCGGGCGACCGGAGACATCATCGCATTGTCGCCGCCGTTGATATTGGACAAAACGCATATTGATGAGATGTTTGGGCGGATTGGGGATTTGTTGGAGGGGATTGGGTGATGCGCTTTTACCGACTTTCTAAAATCAATTTTCCAACAATCGGCCCACCCCGCTCAAGTGGACGATGGGCCGGCCGATGAAATTTATCGGGCTTACGCAACCGAATTTGATTTGGAAGTTGACGCGATCGAGCTGGCAGATGTCATCGCCGGTGCAAGCCCCGACCTATCCAAAGGTTGGCACGAATTGGGAGGTCATGGCTGGAGCGCCGCTGTCAATGCAGCGAACACAATCTATGCCAAATTGCTAGCCGAAATGCCAGATGATCTCGAATTCTACATCCAGCGTTGGTCAACATGACAACTTAGAAAACCACATCATTTCTATCCTGATCGATCAGTCCGGTTCAATGAAAGGCGAACCGATTGCGCAGGCTGCGGCGGTTTCAAAGCTGCTGATGGAAACCCTAAATGAACGCGGTGCTAAAACTGAGCTACTGGGGTTTTCGACATGTGGATGGCATGGCGGATTTGCCAGAAAGCAGTGGCTGGCCAATGGGCGTCGCTCTCCACCTGGACGATTATGCTCGTTGATGCATATTGTTTATAGAAATGCTGATGAGGAATCACTTAATGAGCAACGATGGCAGGCAATGCTCAATCCAAACATTCTGCGGGAAAATGTCGATGGCGAGGCTCTGTTGTGGGCAGCCGGAAGGCTTAACCTTCATTCTCAACACAAAAAACTCTGCTCATCGTTTCCGACGGCGCACCTGTGGACGATTCAACGCTGACACAGAATGGTCCGTCTTATTTGGAAAAGCACTTGCGTAAAGTGATCCAGTCCATCGAAGACTATTTCAGACATTACGTTAGCCGCTATCGGAATTGGCTACGCCGTTGACCGCTATTATAGCCGAAGTGTTGCGATTAAAAATGCGGAGGATTTGCCCAAAGCTACGGCCAGCTATGTCGAAGCGGGTTTTACTGGCAACCCAACGTCCAGGGGACGCCATACCAAACCCGTTGCACCACTGCGACGGTTGAGAAAAATGTAAAAGAGACGGGAGAGCGAGAGGGGTTTAGCCATGCCTGACCCCTCCCGTTCTCTTGTCTCTTTTACATGTCTTTGGGCGCCGCAATCCCGCAACGTGCGTTGTGCGCTTCCGACAATTTTCTCTGTAATTTCAGCGGTACAATGCCAATTAAGCACGCCAAACGGCCTACCCCCCAAACTTCCCCTCCACATCCATCTTCCCGTTTTTATGCGAGGATGCGGATCACATCCAGCCGGTCATCCCGTCAGCTGCATAAAATATGAAATGGCGTTGTCCGCCCTCGCCGTATTTCCAATATCCTGTGCGGATATCACGCGCCGACTGACCGATACGATCACCGCCGGCCAGTCCTTCAACAGCAGCCATCAATTCGGCGTAATATTTGTCGGCCTGTTCCAGCGACCAGTTTTGCAGCGTGTAGAGCCAGATGTCCTCAATATCGGCCTCGGCCATTGGAGATAGCCGATATGTGCGCAGAGTGCCTTAGCCGACATGCTTGTCGTGCATCCGCTTTAAGAATGCGCTCTTATTAAAGGCGCGGGGCTCGCCCGATTGCTCTCCCGCGATCAGGGCATCCTGCAGCAAGCGCACTTTTGTTTCGTGTTCTTCTAACAGCCGCAACCCCGCACGGACAACTTCGCTAACCGAGGCAAAGCGCCCCGCGTCGAGCTGTGCATCAACAAAATGCGGCGAAATGCGTTCCAAGAGTAATCGAAGTGTTTTTGTTCATCGCTGCACCTTCCGTTGCGGACAATACCAATTATTGGTATATTGCTGCAAGTGCTTTTCGCTCTAGCACCCAACACCCTTGCCGGCACAGTCCTATTCACAACCTCTCGCAAAGCAAAAGCCGTCTCAATCCGCGCCACCCTTGGCAAGCGTGCAATTTCCTGACGGTGGACGCGTTCATAATCTTCGATTGAGGCGGCGCGGACGGTTAGGTGATAATCATTGCGTCCGCTCATCAAATGGCAACGCAGGATCGACGGGCTTTCGGCAACGGCACCTTCGAACGCGACCATCGCCTCTTCGCTTTGGCTGTCGAGCGTGATCGTGACCATCACCGTCGCGCCCATGCCCAGCTTGCGCAAATTCACGTCAGCGCGATAGGCGCGGATGATGCCCTCATCCTCCAGCGCCTTTTGCCGCCGATACGCTGCGCTGGGCGATAACCCTGCGACATCACCCAATTCCTGCTGGGTGGCGCGCCCATTGGCGACCAGCGCGCGCAATATTTTTTGGTCAATGCGATCAATGTGCATAATTTCCCCGATAATTGGCGTGAATAGCGCACAATAAATGCGTTATATCTCCAACCTTGTCTATCATTTGCGCATTATCGGCTCGCAATCCGTGATAAATAATCCTTCTAGCATTTTCAGGAGAATTCAGATGCGCATTGGCGTTCCCACCGAAATCAAGGTCCATGAATACCGCGTCGGGCTTACCCCATCCGCTGTGCGCGAATATGTTGCGCGAGGACATAAGGTGATGGTGCAATCGGGCGCCGGGGCGGGGATTATGGCGACCGATGCCGCCTATCGCGCGGCGGGGGCCAGCATCGTCAAAACCGCCGAAGAAATCTTCGCCAAATCTGAAATGATCGTGAAAGTGAAAGAACCGCAGCCTACGGAATGGGTGCAACTGCAAAAAGGGCAGATCCTGTTCACCTATCTGCACCTTGCCCCCGATCCGAAACAGGCCAAGGGGTTGCTGAAAAGCAAATGCACCGCCATCGCCTATGAAACGGTCACCGATGACAAAGGCACCCTGCCCTTGTTAGCCCCGATGAGCGAAGTTGCGGGCCGATTGGCGATCGAAGCCGCTGGCGACGCCATGCGGCGTTCCGAAGGTGGAGCAGGCATCTTGCTGGGCGGCGTTCCCGGCGTTCCGGCAGGCCGCGTCACCGTTTTGGGCGGCGGTGTGGTCGGCACCCATGCCGCGCGCATGGCGGTGGGCCTGGGCGCTGAGGTGACCATTGTAGATCGCTCAATCCCGCGCCTACGCCAATTGGACGAACTGTTCCACGGCAGGGTTCGCACGCGCTATTCCACGCTCGACACCATCGATGCAGAGATCAGCATTGCCGATGCCGTTATCGGCGCGGTGCTCATTCCCGGGGCCAGCGCGCCAAAATTGGTAACGCGGGCGATGTTGAAACACATGAAGCCGGGATCGGTGCTGGTCGATGTTGCCATCGATCAAGGGGGCTGTTTCGAAACCAGCCATCCCACAACGCACGCCGACCCAACCTATGTTGTCGATGGCATCATCCATTATTGCGTGGCCAACATGCCCGGTGCCGTGCCGCAAACCAGCGCCGCTGCCCTCAATAACGCAACGCTGCCTTATGGGCTGGCACTGGCAGACAAGGGGCTGGAGGCCCTGAATTCGGCGAACGAAATCGGCCGCGGGCTCCTCGCTGGGTTGAACGTGCACAAAGGCAAGGTGACCAGTAAAGCGGTGGCTGAAAGCCTCGATCTGGCGTTTATCACCCCCGAAGATGCACTGGCCGCGTAAACCATAAATCAAGGGCCGCGTGACTTGGGATGCGCATGCTGCTAATCGCGCGGCCATGATCAGAGACAGCCGGGTAACCGGACATCAGCTTGCATCGATGTTGGGCGTATCGCAGCCAACGGTTTCGCGCGCCTTACGCGGCGACAAACGGGTAAATGAGGTGACGCGGCAACGGATCGAGGATCTGGCCAAAGAACTGAATTACTCTGTCGATCACAATGCCTTGCGCCTGCGGACGCGGCAAACCAATACCATTGCGCTGATCATATTGTGTCGCCCGGGCGAGAACCGCGCCAACATCAATCCCTTTTATTTGGCACTTTTGGGATGCATCGCGGCCTCGGCGGCGGATCGCGGTTACAGCCTGATCGTGTCGTTTCAAGATGCACCGGAAACCTTTTTCGCCAATCACGTCCTCAGTGGTCAGGCTGATGGACTGATTGTCATCGGCAGCGGGCAAAATGTAGCGGGCTGGCAATTTTTCACCGATCATGCCGGATCGCATACTCCCATGATTTGCTGGGGTGCCGAAGCACCTGGCCTTATCGCGATTCGCAGCGACAACCGCGCTGGCGCAGAACTTGCGGTGCGCCATTTGCACAGCAAAGGCTGCAAACGCATCGCCTATATCGGCCCCGGCGACAGCGAACAGCCGCAATTTCAAGATCGGTTACAGGGTTATCGCGATACCGTGGCAGCACTTGGACTCACCCCAATCTGCCCGGTATTGCCCGAACACGCCGTGCGTGAATTACAGGGCTATGAAGCAACAACATCTTTGATCCGCGAAAATGTAGAGTTCGATGGCATTTTTGCCGCGAACGACTTTATCGCCTTGGGGGCCATGCGCGCTATAAGCGAACAAGGGCGGACCGTGGGCGAAGACGTGCGGGTTGTGGGTTTTGACGGCATCGCCGTCGGCGCTTATGCCCAGCCTCCACTGACCACAATCGAACAGGATTATCAGCGGTCGGGTGACGTGCTCGTCGACATGCTGGTCGCCCAAATGAAAGGCGAACCGCTGCAACTGGACCATATCCCCGTCCGCCTGCTGGAAAGAGCAAGCGCCTAAGCCATTACTCTCCGCAAAAGGAAAAATGGTGCAGCGGTGTTACGTGGCACGGTGACGGGTTACGGTAACAGTTGCAAAAACCCCTAAACTTCGTGATCGCAACCGCATATCATGTCCTCCATAATTTAGGACATTGCGCAATTCCTTGATGGCTGAGCGGCGGGGCCAAACTTTACAAACTTTACCGGAAGTGGCGGTGTTTCTGTTAACTTAGATAAACTTTGTAACCTTCCACGCGGCAAAGCGTTCCCACAAATCAAACGGAACATTATAGAAACATTTCGCGAATGTCAATTTGTAATCCCGTCCGATAACCCATAACCGCGCAACCCTGCCCGACGCCCATCGTCCAAACCGCATCGGTGATGAATGGGTAAAAGAGGCCGAGAGAAAAAGAGAGCGCAAGGCCCGCCAAAACCTCTCTTTGCCTCCTGTCTCTTTTACACTTCATCACGCTCACAAGGCGGGCAATGCAGCTTAGTGGATGCCCCAGACGGCTAATATAGGGGTTATTGCAAATGTCACCGTTACTACTGCAGTTACTACTAAAGCAACTTTCAGGGTCGCACATACGATGAATAATTGAACTTCGCAAAGGCGCAGTTTTGAGTTTTATCCGGATAATATTGACAATATTTTTACCCGGATGTAATGCTAGGACTTCGAAGTCGGAGCATGAACATGGCATCAGGTGTCACGGCCTTTTTTGGTGAAAAGCAGATCGCGTCGGGTGAGCGTGACGAAGTCGCTTTGAGTATCAAGGCGGCACTTTCAGAACATGACGGGGTAGTCCTGGTATTCGACGACTTATCAGGTCGGGTTGTCGATCTGGATTATAGAACGACACAACCGCGTAGCGCGGGGCGACCGAAGCTCGGCGTCCACGCACGCGAGGTCACCCTTCTACCCCGGCATTGGGAGTGGCTTTCCGATCAGTCCGGCGGTGCGTCTGCTGCACTGAGACGGCTTGTCGAGGAAGCACGTGGCAGGGGGCGAACGCTGCGCGAGCGCCGCGACGCAGTTTATCGCTTTATGCAAGCCACCTGTGGCGATTTACCCGGCTATGAGGAAGCCCTTCGCGCGCTCTACTCCGCGCGTGATGCAGATCTCGATGCCATCGTCGAACAATGGCCCGAAGACTTTGGTCGTTATATCCGCAAGCTACTTGCCTCCGACGCGGATAAGGTAGGAGCCATTCCATGCGAATAGCTACGTGCCGGTGCGGGAGCCTCAAGGCTGAATGTGCCGAAGAACCTTTGCGGGTTTCTGTGTGCCATTGTCGCGAATGCCAACGCCGGACCGGCAGTGCGTTTTCGGCGCAGGCACGATTTCCGGTGGGGAGCGTAACTGTAAAAGGTGAGATGAGCACATTTGTCCGAACGGCAGACAGCGGAAGCCGCCTCACTTATCAATTCTGCCCAAGTTGCGGATCCACCATCGCATATGAGATTGACCAATGGCCCGACGTCATAGCGGTCCCATTGGGAGCGTTTGGAGATGAGGCGTTCCCATCGCCAGCATACTCAATCTACGAACGCCGAAAGCGACCGTGGGTTAGCATTGCTGATGACGGGGTGGAGCACCACGAATAAGTAGAGATATTCCAACGGGGACGAACTGCACGAACGGCCAGCGGGTGAAGTTTTGGGAGGTGGACTTAAGGGTTACGGGGGTTACGGCGACAGTTGCAATAACCCCTAAACTTCGTGATCGAAACCGCATATCATTTCCTCTATAATTAGGGGGTTACTGCGACGTCACTGTAATTTCACTAGCACTTTTTGGCGACCTTAGCCGCAGCGGATTTATGTGCGCGTAAAGGCTCGTTCCCCCAGTTTACGCCCACATTAGAGCATGATGACGTTAGTTTGAACCGCCGTGACGGAGCCGATTTTGGCCGAGTGCTAGGAGTGAGGAGGGAGCCATGCCGTTGCATAGAGACCGACGAACGACGCCGCAATCGGCCAAAAGGGGCCCGCCCTGCGGGTTGCCGCAGGAAGCCCAGCGGGCAGCGCCACGTCGCTTGCACGGGCAACCAGCCCGCGCTGCGCGCCGTTCCTTGCCGGAGAACTTCCTGCGGCAATCACGGTGGTTCAAACTAACGTCATCATGCTCTAGTGCGAGAGACCGTGAACATGTGCGGGCAGTACACTGCAAGTAAGCGAGGCTTTTGAAAGCCGAGTGCGTTTTTTACGATAAGAGTAATTGGTGGACAGGGCTGGATTCGAACCAGCGTACGGTAACCCGGGCAGATTTACAGTCTGCTGCCTTTAACCACTCGGCCACCTGTCCACATTCCGTCGTGCAGGCTTTTGTGGCACTGGTTAGATGCCGCCATACGCGAAAGAAGCGGCCTATTGGCGAATGGGCGCTTGCCTGTCAATGCTTCTGGTGGGAAAGAGCCCCGCATGAAACAAATTTTTCCGATGGTGCCTTCCTCTTATGTCTTCCCATAAAAGCCAACGCCGCCGTGGCGCAGCCCAAGTTAGCGGCAACCCCAAATTCTGGGGCCGTCACGCGGTGCTTGCCGCAATTGCGAATCCCGAACGACGCGTCCTGAAAATCTGGGGCACGCGCGATGCGTTGGGCCAGCTTGATCTGCCGCCCGATTTGCCAATTGTCTTTTCCGAAGTCACCGACCTCGCCCGGTTTGTGCCACGCGATACCCCGCATCAGGGAATCGTTGCCGAAGTTGCCCCGCTGGAAGATATTTGGCTTTCGGATATTCTCGACAAAGATGGCGACGACAATCGACCGATCCTTGTCCTAGACCAAGTAACTGATCCGCATAATGTTGGTGCTATTTTTCGCTCTGCCGCCGCCTTTAATGCAATCGGGGTGGTCACGCAGGATCGGCACGCTCCGCCCGAATCGGGTGTAGTGGCAAAGGCAGCGTCGGGCGCGTTGGAAATTGTGCCATGGGTCCGCGTGGTCAACCTATCGCGCGCGCTCGAAGAAATTGCCGAGTATAATTATTGGCGGATCGGACTGACCGGTCATACCAAAGTCACTCTGGGTGATGCCCTTACGCCGGGTCGCAATGCTTTGGTATTAGGCGCTGAAGGCGAAGGAATGCGTCCCAATGTCGCGGAGCATTGCGACAGCCTTGCAAAGCTGCCAATCAGCAACAAGATGGAAAGTCTGAATGTCTCCAACGCCGCAGCGATCGCGCTTTATGCCGCCGCGACCATGCGCCAGTCAAAGGAAGTCTGAATGCAATTGCGTAAATTTGCCGCCATTGGTTTGGCCGTATTAGCGCCGATGTCGTTATCAGGCTGCTTGCTGCTTCCGGGAGAATTTACCTCGGAAATGACAATACTGAAATCGGGCGAATTTACCTTTTCCTATAATGGTCAGATCCAATTGGTGGGACTTGCCAATCTTTTGAACAACGAACTGGCTGGCGATCTTGGCGGACCGACGGAATTCGAAGCCACTTGCTATGGCGAACCGCCAAGCGAAGAAGCCAAGGCCAAAAAGAAAGACGAAGAGAAAAAGACCAAGGCACGCGACAAAGCGGTAACCGAAAGCGCGGCCACCGAAGCCGCGATCACCAAAATTACCGGCACCGAAACCGGCACAGCGGCATCGCGAACCGGTGTCGAAGATCCTGCCTTGATTCCAGAAACCGATAAACCTGCCGAAGCCGATGTCAGCGTTGACGCGGCGGCAGCGGCGGCTGATGCGGCTGCGGCTGCGGCAGACGCCGCCGGAGCGGCGGCCGATGCGGCGGCAACGGCTGTCGAGGAATATGATGGCGGCTTCGAAACGCGGGAATGCACAACGGAGGAAATAGCCGAACAGAAAAAAACCTGGGACGAAGAACAGGATCGCCGCAAAAAGGAAAAGGAGCAGGCGAAAAAAATGTTCGCCATGCTGCTGGGCGGCATCGATCCCGAAGACCCGAAAACCATCACCCGCTTTACCAAGGAAGTGGAGCGTCTGGCAGCGTGGAACAAGGTTGAACATCTGGGCAATGGCGTGTTCAAGGTTGATTATCGCACCAAGGGCCGCTTGGCCGACGACTTTGCCTTTCCGGTTATTCCGCGTTACGCGCTGGGCAATCCGATGGTGCATGTCTCGCGTTGGGATAATAATCGTGTTCGGATAGAAGCGCCTACCTTCCACAACGACACCGATATTTCAGCAGCGGCGCTGATGGGCGGCAGTTCATTCCTGCCCGGCATGTCGGGTGGCGGAAAACAGAAATTCGATCCGATTGAAATCAAAGGCAGCTTTACCATCCGAACCGACTCCCCGATTTTGGCGAACAACAGCGAAGAGGGGCCGGTTGACGAAGCAGGCCTGCAAGTTCTGCGCTGGGAAATCGGCCCCAAAACCTATGGCCCGCCCATGGCGCTCATCCGGTTGAACAACTGATGGGGCTTACCGCTGCGCAAATCAAAACCTCGCTTGATGCCATAGCGGCGGCGGAACCGCGTTTCGCCGATGCTTTGGCAGCGGCTGGCTATCCTGAACCGCGCATCCGCGAACGGGGCTATACCACCTTGTTGCGAACCATTGTTGGCCAGCAGGTCAGTGTTGCGGCGGCGGCATCGATGTGGCGCAAGCTGGAAGAAAAACTCGGTACCGAATGCGCGCCCGAAAAGCTGTTGGCGCAAGGATTTCGATTCATTGCGCGCATGCGGCCTCAGCCGCCAGAAACAAGGCTATGCCCGCAGCCTGGCCGAACTGGTGATCAGTGGTGCATTGCCGCTGGATGCCCTGCCCGAAGATGACGAGGAAGCCATTGCCTATCTGACTCAGGTCAAAGGCATTGGCCGCTGGTCAGCCGAAATCTATCTGCTGTTTGCCGAGGGCCGCACCGATATTTGGCCAGCGGGCGATCTGGCGGTGCAAGAAGGTATCAAACGCATTTTGGGCCATGCCGAACGCCCGGCCGAAAAAGCAACGCGGGAATTGGCCGAACCGTGGCGGCCGCATCGGGGGGCTTTGGCCATTTTTACATGGCATGTTTACGCGACCGGATTTGAAGCGATCTGAACTTAGACCCGAAATCGACCACATTTGCACGCCGTGATCGCTCTCAGAAAATCGCTGGGCATCGTCGTTTGCTTGCGCGTAGCTTAGTTTTTTACCCCCGGATTGAGTTTTGACATCTCCATCAGAAACGTCTTGGGCTTTTTGAAATATTTGCTTTTCCGGTTTGCTGACAGTCCCAGCAAAATGGCCGCTTCCATTACAAAATGCACGCAATTGCGCTTATGCAGATTATAGCTTTTGCCCGCCATGCTCCGCCATTTTTCGACATGGTCGATCAGCGTGCGATATTGGGCATCGGATAATTTCAGCGTGAAATGGGCGTCGCTGTTGCCAACATATTTCGCATCCTTGGTTTCGATCATTCCCTTTACCGATCCCAGTAAAATGGCAGGGCTCACGCTGACCGCAGTAAAGCCATAATTGGTGTCGATGGCTTCGCCGGTGGCATCCACTGTGCCTACAAGACGAATGAAGGCATGCGGAAAATAATTGTCTTTCCTGTCATGGCTGTAAAATGTGGCCATTACCTCGGCATGGCTCATATTGGGGAATCCCATGGCCAAAAACGCCAATATCGTGATCCAGCTTCGCATGATCGACCTGCCCTTTCGCTTATGCAATTACCGGCGCGCCTTGGCCGCTGCAAGTACCGCTTGACCAAAAGCCGCAATTGCTGTGCTTACATGCATGTCAAAAGGAGGCTAGGATGGCATCGGAACGCCAAAGCATTTTCGTAACCGGCGGCGCATCGGGATTGGGCCGCGAAGTCGCTTGCTATTTCGCGCAAAAAGGCTGGTTTGTCGGAATCGCCGATGTGAATTTAGCGGGGCTGGCTGAAACGGCGGCCTTGCTGCCCGACGGCCAATGCTCCACGCACCATCTTGATGTTACCGATCGCCCGCAATGGACGGTCGCGTTGGCGGACTTTGCGTCCGCCAGTGGCGGGCGACTGGACGTGTTGTTCAACAATGCCGGAATCGGCAATGGCGGCATGATACAGGACATGAGCGATGCCGATATTGACCGGATGATCGCGATCAACCTGACCGGTGTGGTCAACGGCATTCGGGCGGCCTTCCCCTATTTAAAGGCCACCCCCGGTGCATGCGTGCTGAACACCAGTTCTGCGGCGGGCATTTATGGCACTGCCGGTTTGAGTATTTACAGCGCAACCAAATTTGCAGTGCGCGGCCTGACAGAGGCGCATGATATTGAATGGCGGCATCTGGGAATAAAATCCCGATCGCTGATGCCCGGCTTTATCGACACCAATATCATCGCCAGAGTTGAACCGGGATCGAACACCTCAGCCAAGGAAAAGCTGCAATCTGCCGGGGTAGAGGTGAGCCCGGTTTCGATCATCGGGCCTGCGGCTTGGGCAGCGGTGCATGGCAACAAGGTTCACACGCCCGTGAACAAAATGGCCAAGCAATTGATCTTTGCGGCCCGCTGGTTTCCCGAACGGTTGCGAAAGCAGTTGGGCCTGATGCGGGGATTTGGCTGAAAAACCTATTAAGCTACAAACCCATCAATTGCCGCCGCCATGCCAATGTCGCGCGCCGAAAGCCCACCGGCGTCGTGCGTCGTCAACAGGATTTCCACACGGTTATACACATTTGACCATTCGGGATGATGATCCGATTTCTCCGCCAGAATCGCAACGCGCGTCATAAAGCCAAAGGCCTCGGCGAAGTCGGTAAAGCGAAAGCTGCGGCGAATACCCTTTGCGACCGGATCGTAATTCCACGCCGGAAGCGCCGCGAGTGCGGCGGCGCGTTCGGTTTCGTTCAATTCTGATACGCGCATGGCCAAAGTTCCGTCTTTGCATTTCGTTCGCGTCGTGCCTATGTCGCCCGATGGCAATCCGTCAAGCTGGCCCTGCGCATCTGCACATCGATAATGCCGCGATCTTGCGCGGCAACCGATTGGTGCTGCGCGATTTTTCTTTGGAAGTCCGCGCGGGCGATGCGGTTTGGATGCGCGGTGCCAATGGCAGCGGAAAATCGACATTGTTGCGCGCCATTGCCGGGCTGTTGCCGCTGGCGGCGGGTCGTATCGATCGTCAAGGTGCCTTGGCCATCACCGATGATTGCATTTCGCTGGATGGGGATCGCAGTTTGGATGATGCCTTGCGGTTCTGGGCCAAATTGGATGGCGCCAGTGGACCGCAAATCGAAAACGCATTGCTGGCGCTTGATCTGGTGGGCATCGCCGAATTGCCAGTACGTTTATTATCGGCGGGCCAAAAGCGACGCGGGGCGTTGGCGCGGATGATTGCGTCGCAAGCGACCATCTGGCTGCTCGATGAACCCTATAACGCCTTGGACGAAGCCAATGTCGCGCGGCTCGATACCGCCATTGCCGCACATTGTACCAAAGGCGGCATCGCCATTATCGCGTCGCATATCGCCCCCACCATCAATGTCGCGAACAGCGTTTCGCTGGACCGGGCAAGGCGGACACCAGCATGAACTTTATGCAATCTCTTGTTTGGCGCGAAGTGCGCTTGGCCTGGACTGGCGGCGGATTGTGGCTGCCGGTGGTGTTTTATCTTTCGGTCGCCACACTATTTCCCTTTGTGGTGGGGCCAGACCGGGCGTTGCTGTCGCAAACCGGCGGCGGAATTTTGTGGATCGCAGCACTGCTCGCCAGCCTGCTGCCGGTGGAACGATTGATCCTGCCCGATCGCGATGCCGGAATATTGGATCAATTAACGGTGCGCGGCTGGTCTGATGAATGGATCGCGGCGGCCAAAGTGTTGGGCCATATTGTCGGTTTTGGCATACCTTTATTGTTGGCGACGCCAGTTGCCATTGTTTTGATGGGCGTTCCCGACGCGAAAGCCACCGCATTGCTGACAGGACTTGCCCTTGCCCTGCCCGCGCTTGCTGGCCTTGGCGTTACTATTGCCGCGTTGACGGCGGGTTTGCGGGGGGCATCGGCGCTGGGTGGATTGTTGCTGGTGCCGCTGGCCATCCCCTTGCTGATATTCGGTGCGGGGACATTGGGGGATAATCCCGGAAACGCCATCCAACTGCTTGCCGCCACCAGCATTGCGATGACGGCACTGTCGCCTTTTGCCGCCGGAGCGGCTTTGCGCGCAGGCCGGGAATAGCGACTACAAAAATTGCTTTTGCCTGCGCAATCAAAAGCCTCTTGTTTCGCGGGTCGTTCGCCCCCAAATGACATTCATGCTGATAGAAACCGAAGCAACACCAAATCCCGCCACGCTCAAATTCCTGCCCGGTCGGCTGGTCATGGAAAGCGGTACGCGCGATTTTGCCAATGATGAAGAGGCTGCGGCCTCGCCTTTGGCCGAAACTCTGTTTTCGCTGGGCGACGTTAGCGGGGTCTTTTTCGGTCGAGATTTCATCTCGGTAACCGCAGGCCCCGGCGTGAATTGGGCGGATTTGAAACCCGATATTTTGGGTATATTGCTGGATCATTTCAGCGCCGACATGCCACTATTCCACCCGGCTTCCGCCAGCTTTACGGTGCCTGCCGAAGGATCGGAATACCCGCTGGACGACCCCGCCGATGCCGAGATTGTCGAACAGATCAAAGAATTGATCGAGACCCGCGTTCGCCCGGCGGTGGCCAATGATGGCGGCGACATTGTGTATCGCGGGTTCCAGCGCGGTGTGGTGTTTTTGCAAATGCAGGGGGCCTGTTCGGGCTGCCCATCGTCATCGGCCACATTGAAAAACGGCATTGAACAATTGCTGAAACACTATGTGCCCGAAGTGACCGAAGTTCGCGCAGCCTGATTGCTGCCCAAAATCTGTTCCCAAAAAAGGAAAACTCCCATGCCTGTAAACGCCCCGCTGAACGATGCTGCGCTTGACCAAATTTTCCGCACGGCGCGCACCTATAACAGTTTTTTGGACACGCCGGTTTCCAACGAACAGCTAGCGGCGGTTTGGGAATTGATGAAGTACGGGCCGACATCCGCCAATTGCCTGCCCGCGCGGATTGTGTGGTGCGTCAGTCAGGAATCCAAAGACAAACTGGCGGCAATGGCGATGCCCGCCAATGGCGAAAAAATTCTGTCGGCACCCGCAACGGCCATTATCGGCATGGATATGGAATTTTATGAACAGCTTCCCGAACTGTTCCCGCACACCGACGCGCGCAGTTGGTTTGTTGGCAATGATGCTTTGATCGAAACGACGGCATTTCGGAACAGCAGCCTGCAAGGTGGCTATTTCCTGTTGGCGGCCCGCGCACTTGGGTCTGGATACCGGCCCCATGTCGGGTTTTGATAATGCCGCTGTGGATGCAGAATTCTTTGCCGGTACCAAAGTGAAATCCAACTTCATCACAACCATCGGTTATGGTGACCCTGCCAGTATTTTTGAACGCAGTCCGCGGCCGGAATTTGATCGTTTCAACCGGATCGTTTGACCTGTAAGACTGCGGCATGCGCATTTTGGTTATCGATACAGCGACAACGGCGTGTTCGGTCGCGCTGTTTGACGGTGAAACGCTGTTGGCCAATGCGCACGAGGTAATCGGGCGGGGCCACGCAGAACGGCTGATCCCTGCTATCGCCGCATTGCCGGGTCAGGGCAAAGCGGATGTCATTCAGGTAAATGTGGGGCCGGGCAGTTTTACCGGTATCCGCGTTGGCGTATCCGCCGCACGGGCGCTTGCCTTGGCCTGGAATGCCGAATGCCGGGGCTATAGTTCGTTGGCTGTTATCGCGGCGATGGCGCGGCGCGATTTTGGCGCAGCTGTCGCTGTCGACAGTTGCATGCCCGGCGGACATGGCGAGGTGTTTTTTCAGGCCTTTGGTCCCATGGGCGAACCTTTAAGTGAGCCCGCTTCGCTTGCTCCAGACGAAGCCGCGACCCGTTCGCTTGCCCCTTTGGTCGCTGGCGAAGCGGCTGCCGATATTGTGGCGCGCAAAGGCATTGGAGAGGCGCTATCATTGATGCCCGACGCGCGCTTTTGGCCTTTGTTGGCTTCCAACCAATCTCTGCCCGCATCGCCGCTTTATGTTCGCGCACCAGATGCCAGTTTACCAAAGAATAGACGGCCATGATCACTGTTCGCAAAGGTGGTGTCGGCGATATTGCTGGTGTTATGACCGTTATGGACAGTGCATTTGACCCCGAATTCGGTGAAAAATGGACCGAGCGGCAATGTATTTCGTCACTGTCTATGTCCTCAACACAATTGGTGGTAGCCCAAAGCGGTACCGATATTGTCGGCTTCGCCTTATGCCGCAGCATTTATGACGAGACCGAGTTGTTGATGATCGGTGTTCATCCCAATTGGCAAAGAAAATCGATTGCAGCGAACATCGTCAACCACATCGTCGACGAAGAACGGCAAAGTTCCAGATCGAAATTATTTCTGGAAGTGCGCGAAGGAAATCCAGCGCAATTATTCTATGTGACAATGGGATTTCTACCTATTGGTCGCCGCAAAGATTATTATCGCGGTACCGGACAGTCCAAGTTTGATGCCATTACAATGGCTTTGCTGCTGAATTAGATACGAAAATTAAAAAATTAGGTAAATCGGTATTTAAGGTGCGACGTATTTTCGGTTGTATCTGCTGCATAAATTTGCAAACGCGAGTTGCGGAGTCAAAAGGCTCGCACCAACAGGGTCAAGGAGAATATCATGTCACCACAGGAAAGTGAAAATAACGAAATGCTGATCACTTTGACGGCTGATATTGTTGCTGCACATGTCAGCAATAATAGCGTCGCCGTTTCTGATCTGCCGCTGCTGATCAACAGTGTTCACGGCGCGCTGAACGGCCTTTCGAGCGGAGCACCAGCGGCCCCCGCACCCGAACCAGCAGTTCCGATTAAAGGATCAGTAAAGCGCGACTACATCATCTGTCTGGAGGATGGAAAGCGGCTGAAAATGCTGAAGCGCCACTTGATGACGCATTACGGCATGACGCCGGATGACTATCGCGCCAAATGGGGATTGCCCGCCGATTATCCGATGGTCGCCCCCGCTTATGCTGAACAGCGCCGCGATTTGGCCAAAGCCATCGGTCTTGGCCGCAAGCCCGGATCGGGCCGCAAGAAAAAAGTATAATATAAATTCTCATTCGGGTGGAATGAGTGAAGCGGGCCGGTCTTTTAAGATCGGCCCTTTTCGTTGACGAATGCGCCACGGACACTAAATGTCAGCTTCATGGAAACCCGGATCGATCTCGAAGCGCTATGCGCAGAACGTGGCCTTAGAATAACCGATCAACGCCGCGTGATTGCGCGGGTGATTTCCGATTCTGCCGATCATCCTGACGTCGAAGAATTATATCGGCGTTCTTCGGCAATCGATTCCAAAATTTCGATCGCGACCGTGTATCGCACCGTGCGCCTGTTCGAAGAGGCCGGCATTCTCGACCGGCATGATTTTGGCGATGGCCGCGCCCGCTACGAAGCCTCTCCAGAGGCGCATCACGATCATCTGATCGATGTCGAAACGGGTCGCGTCGTCGAATTTGTCGATCCCGAACTGGAAGCCCTGCAAAAACAAATTGCAGAAAAGCTGGGTTATCGTCTGGTGGACCATCGCATGGAGTTATACGGCGTTGCCCTTAGCCGCGACGATTGATCGGCGAAACCCGCTGGCCATATTATTGGGCCAGTTGATGTTTGTGGCCAGATTGCTGGTCATGGCGTCGTCGCTTGTCACCGCGCTGATACTCCACAATATCTGGCGATTGTTCGGACAGGCATCGCCATGGCCACGATTGTTCTTGCTTTCGATCAGCTGGACCAGCGGTATCGCCACTGCCACCACCGGCACCCGCATCCGCCGCAATGTCTTCTACGCCGCCAATCATCATAGCTGGATCGACATACCTGTATTGTCAGGGGTCACGGGATGCACTTTCGTTGCCAATGACGGTATCGAAAAATGGCCGCTGATCGGATGGCTGTGTAAGATCAACAACACGATTTTCGTCAATCGCGAAAACCGGTTGAGTGTTGGCGATCAGGTCGATGAATTGCGCGACGCCATGACCGGCGACCAACCCGTTACCATTTTTCCCGAAGGGACCACGCATGACGGCAGCGGATTACTGTCGTTCAAACCGTCGCTGTTCGCCGCGCTTGTTCCGCCTCCGCCCGCTATGCTGGTCCAGCCGGTATTCCTGACTTATGGGCGGCACACGCACCGCGTCGCTTGGGTCGGCAATGAAAAAGTGACCGAAAATTTCTGGCGGCTGCTGTCCTATATCAAGCCGATTACCGCGACGATGCATTTTCTGGAACCATTCGATCCCGCGACTTATGCGGATCGAAAGGCCATTTCCGCCGAAGTGCGCCACCGCATTTTGGAGGCAATGCAAGCTGGCGACCATTATCGCAGCCATGTATAGGCGCGCCTTATGAGCAAAGAATCCCCCAAAACTTTCCACGTCAAAAATTACGGCTGCCAGATGAACGTCTATGATGGCGAACGCATGGCCGAAATGTTTGCCGCCCAGGGCATGGTGCCCGCCACCGACCGAAGCGAAGCCGATCTGGTGGTGTTGAACACCTGCCACATCCGCGAAAAAGCCGCCGAAAAAGTCTATTCAGAAATTGGCCGATTGCGCCGCAAAGATGGTCCCGATCCCATCATTGCGGTGGCCGGATGCGTTGCCCAGGCCGAAGGCGCAGAAATCAGCCGCCGTGCAAACGAAGTCGATATTGTCGTCGGCCCGCAGGCCTATCACAAATTGCCCGACATGGTTTCCGCCGTGGCGCGCGGCGAAAGCGTTGTCGATCTCGACCTGCCCGGCCTCGACAAATTTGCTGCCTTGCCCAAACGCCGGACCAGCGGACCCACCGCGTTTTTGACCGTGCAAGAAGGCTGCGACAAATTCTGCACCTATTGCGTTGTCCCCTACACCCGCGGCGCCGAAATTTCCCGCCCCTTTGCCGAACTGATCGATGAAGCCAAGGCGCTGGTTGATGCCGGTGCCAAGGAAATCACCCTGTTGGGGCAGAATGTGAATGCGTGGGACGGTGCGGATGCCAAAGGCGTGATGCACGGCCTTGATGGGCTGATCCGCGCGTTGGACCGTATCGATGGCCTGCGCCGCATCCGGTACATGACCAGCCATCCCAATGATATGACCGACGGTCTGATTGCCGCGCATGGCGATGTTGAAAAACTGATGCCGTTTTTGCATTTACCGGTGCAATCGGGATCGGACCGCATCTTGAAAGCCATGAACCGCAGCCACAGCCGCGATAGCTATCTGCGGATTATAGACCGTGTCCGTGCCATCCGCCCCGACATTGCCTTGTCAGGCGATTTCATCGTCGGCTTTCCCGGTGAAACCGATGCGGATTTTGAAGACACGCTCAGCATCGTGCGTGAATCGAGCCACGCCCAGGCCTATTCCTTCAAATACAGCCCGCGCCCCGGCACCCCGGCGGCGACCATGGACGATCAGATCACCACCGAAGTGGCCGACGAGCGGCTGCAACGATTGCAAGCCTTGCTGGTCGATCAGCAAACCGCGTTTAACGCCCAAACCGTAGGGCGCACGACAGAAGTTTTGCTGGAACGCGCTGGTAAATTGTCTGGCCAGCTGATCGGAAAATCTCCTTGGCTACAATCGATTCATGTGGTTGCGTCGGGGATCGCAATCGGCGATATTGTTCCTGTTACCATCACCGAATCCGGACCCTTAAGTCTGAAAGGCGAGATACAGATGAGAGCAGCTGCCTGAATGGCCAAAAAAGCCCAAGCGCAAGCCGGCGACATGTCGCGACTGGAAATGCAGTTCGACAAACCGCACTTTATCAACAGCATCTTTGGCGAATTTGATCGCAATCTGGTGACGATAGAAAACCGTCTGGGCGTTTACATCTCCGCCCGCGGCAATCGTGTTCAGATAGAAGGCGAAGCCGGTGCCACTGCACGGGCGCGAGAGGTACTGAACGATATTTATACCCGGGTGCAACGCGGCGAAACCATCGACATTGAAGCGGTACAATCGATCATCGCCATGACCAGCGAGCCGACACTGGAAGGCATCGTCCGCAAGGATGATAGCAATGCCCCAACCATAATGATCCGCACGCGCAAGAAAACACTGGTGCCGCGTTCGGCCACGCAAGTGCCCTATATGGAGGCATTGGCGCGCGACGAGATCATCTTTGCGCTTGGTCCGGCAGGCACCGGCAAAACCTATCTGGCGGTGGCGCAAGCCGTTGCCATGCTGATTACCGGCGCGGTGGACCGGCTGATCCTGTCGCGTCCTGCCGTGGAAGCCGGTGAGCGTTTGGGCTTCCTTCCCGGTGACATGAAGGAAAAGGTCGATCCCTATCTGCGCCCGATTTACGACGCGCTTTACGACACCCTGCCCGCCGAACAGGTCGAGCGCCGCATTGCCAGTGGTGAAATAGAAATCGCGCCATTGGCCTTTATGCGCGGGCGGACGTTGGCCGACAGCTTTATCATCCTGGACGAAGCGCAGAACACCACAGCGGCACAAATGAAAATGTTCCTGACGCGTTTTGGCATGAACAGCCGCATGGTCATCTGCGGCGATCCGCATCAGGTGGATATTCCCGGCGGAGAACGCATGTCTGGCCTGAACGACGCGGTCGAACGGCTGCAAGACGTAGAAGGCATCACCACCATCCGCTTCAACAGCAGCGACGTGGTGCGGCATCCGCTGGTTGGCCGGATTGTGGATGCTTATGAGGGCGGGGAAGCGTGAAACGACATGCCTTTGCTTTGGCGGCAATGCTATGTGTAACGAGCGCCGCCGCCGAAGCAGCGAGTGCCAAGCAATCCTGCAACGGCATTACCCTATACAGCGCCGATAAAGATCCGGCGGGCCTGAACATTCGATCGGGCCCCGGCACGAATTTTCCCGTGTTGGGCACCACGCGCTGGCGCCATCTGCATATGACGGCTTTTACCGTGACTGGTAGCCAAAATGGCTGGTTCAAAGTGCAAGCCATAGGAGAATGGGATTATAAGCAGCAAAAATTGCTCCCGTTGCAAAGCTTTAAAGGCGTTGGCTGGGTATCGGCGAAAAAGCTGTTGATCGAATATTATGCCGGCGAATCAATTTTTCTTCGCAATGCCCCGGGATCGAAATCTGTGCGCAAAATTTCAGTTGAGCTGGAAATCAGCGGCCCACAAAGACTTTTGGCCTGCAAAGATCATTGGGTTAAGATCGAGCATGCGGAAATTACTGAAATGGCAGACGATCCAAAGGACGAAAAAACCGCAGTTTATTCAGGCTGGATAGACGGCAGGTGCAGCAAGGACAAACATTGCCCATTTCTTCCAACAGGCGGCCCATGGGTAAAGCCGCCATGGCGCGACGGCAAGACGGGGCAAGATGATTGAAATTGGGCTCGACCAGTTAGATGGCTGGAAAGGGGATCAGGTTTGGCAGGCACAGGCAGAACGCGCGGTTAGTGCGGCATTTTCTGTGTCATCCTATGGCGTATTAACATCGGCAGATTTCGCCCTTTCGATCAGCATCAGCCTGTCGACCAACGATGAAGTGCAGGCTTTGAATGCCCAATGGCGGGGTAAGGACAAGCCGACCAATGTGTTGAGTTTTCCGATGCTGGACGCGGATGAATTGGCCGCACTGGCAAACACCGATGACGGTGAAGTTCTGCTCGGCGATATGATCCTCGCTTATGATGTTTGCGTTGCGGAGGCGGACGAAAAAGGCATTTCCTTGGCCGATCACGTCACCCACCTCATCATCCATGGCACGCTGCATTTGCTGGGATATGACCATATCGATGATGTCGAAGCCGAGCATATGGAGGACTTAGAGGTAAAAGCACTTGCATCCCTAGGCCTTGGCAATCCATATACCGATCATTGAAATCACATGGAGGCAGCGAAGCCAATCTGATGTCGGAGGGCGACAGTAGTAGCGGATCGAAATCACGATCCGACGACAATGGGGAAAGCCGAATATTCACGCGCCTAAAGGCGCTGATCTTTGGACGGGATCACGAACCCACGTTGCGGGAGCAGCTGGAAGAAAAAATCACCGAGCATGAAGAAGATGCCGAAGACGGCGATCTGTCCGACGACGACGGTGATCTGACCGCGCGTGAGCGCGTGATGCTGCGCAATTTGCTGCATTTTTCTGAGCACCGCGTCGATGATGTCATGGTGCCGCGCAGCGATATTTTAGGCATTTCGGAAACCGCCACTTTTGCCGAATGCATCGCCGCTTTTGTCGAACATGGCCACAGCCGCATGCCGGTGTATCAAGACACGCTCGACCACATTATCGGCATGATCCACATCAAGGATTTGTTCGTGGTGCTGGCCGAGGGCAAGCAAGCGCCATCCAATCTGGAATCCTTCATCCGCCAACCGCGCTTTGTGCCGCAAAGCATGGGGGTGATGGAATTGCTGGAGGAAATGCGCCGCACGCGCACGCATCTGGCGATTGTGATCGACGAATATTCGGGCACCGAAGGCCTGGTCACCATCGAAGATCTGGTCGAAGAAATTGTCGGCGAAATCGAAGACGAACATGATGACGCCCCCGAATTGCTGTTTTTTGAAGTATCCCCCGGGGTGTGGGACGCCGATGCGCGCACCGAATTGGACGACATTGCCGAAGTGGTGGATCCCAAATTGTCCGAGGTCGACGAAGATGTCGATACTCTGGGCGGGTTGGCGTTCGTTATCGCCGGGCAAGTCCCGCAGGCGGGCGAAATGCTGGTCCATCAGGAAAGTGGCTGGAAGATCGAGATTTTGGAAGGCGATGAACGCCGCGTCACGCGGGTTCGGTTGCGGATGCCTGACGTGATTGGCGAGGCAGCGGGTTAACCCAAAAGCTTTTGCGCGCGTTGCCGCCAATTGACCGCCAATGTTTCTAACGCGGCCAATTCCTGCAACGCGGTGCTGGCTCCTTTGCGTTTGTGCGCACCGCCCACCAATAAGGCGAAACTGCGTTCGACGGTCCATTCGTGATTGGCGGCACTCATCTGTTCGATACTGTCCCCCGCCTTCATTTGCCCCGTTTCAATCACGCGAAGGTAAAATCCGCTGCGTTTGGTGCGGATGACGGCCGCCGACATGCCCTTGCGGCCAAAATGATGGTCGATTTTCCAGCACGGTTGCCGACCCTGCGAAACCTCTAGCAAGGCAGTGCCTATGCGAAAGCGATCTCCGATTTTGACGCGGTCTTCGGTCAAATGCGATGCCGACAGATTTTCGCCAAAGCCCCCGGCCCGCAACAACGGATGCACCGCTTGTCCCGCATTTTCCATTTCGGAAATCCACTGCGCGTAATGTTCGGCAGGGTAGAAATGTACCGCTTTATCCGGCCCGCCGTGCACGCGGGTATCGGCGACGGCATCGCCTTCAAAACCCTCCGGCCCTAACGCGACCATTGCCGAAGTCGCCAAACGCGCAGCGATCGTGCTGGTCGCACCGTCGGCGCGAAATGGCTGGGGCGTTCCAATGAACACGGCGTCGAGACGGCTTTCAATCATGGCTCAGCAATAGCAACGCGCAAGGCCATTGGCAATTTGTGTACACTTCTCTAAAGCTGAAACGATGCAGACTGGTGACCTTCGCATTGCGCTTTTTAGTGGCAATTACAATTACGTACGCGATGGCGCTAACCAGGCGCTGAACCGGCTGGTCGGCTATTTATTGCGGCAGGGCGCACAGGTGCGGGTCTATTCACCAACGGTGGAGAACCCCGCCTTTCCCCCTACGGGCGATCTGGTCAGTGTGCCATCAATGGCGATTCCCAACCGGCCCGAATACCGAATCCCTTTGTCGCTATCGCGCGGCGTGAAGCGCGATCTGGCAGCGTTTGCGCCCAACATCGTTCATATTTCCAGCCCCGACCGCGTATCGCGACAAGCGGCGAAATGGGCGCGCGACCGGAATTTGCCGGTGCTGGCGTCGGTCCACACCCGGTTTGAAACGTATTTTCGCTATTATAATCTGTCCTTCATGGAACCGATTATCGAGGCGTGGCTACGCAAATTATATCGTAAATGCGACGGGTTGGTGGCCCCTTCCGAATCAATGGCACAGGTGTTGCGCGAACAGCGCATGAATTACGACATCGACATTTGGTCACGCGGCGTCGACCGCGATATTTTCTTCCCCGCACGGCGAGACCTTAACTGGCGGCGCGAACTGGGCATTACCGATGATGTTCCAGTGGTGGGCTTTTTGGGCCGGCTGGTGATGGAAAAAGGGCTCGACGTTTTTTCCGACACGATTGACCAATTAAAGCGCCGCAATATCCGGCACGACGTGATTGTTATCGGCGAAGGTCCGGCGCGCGCATGGTTTGAAACCCGATTGCCCGATGCCAAATTTGTGGGTTTCCAAGGCGGTGTCGATCTGGCGCGCGCGGTTGCCAGCATGGACATATTGTTCAACCCCAGCGTCACCGAAACCTTTGGCAATGTTACGTTAGAGGCCATGGCTTGCGGCTTGCCCGTGGTCGCGGCCAAGGCGACCGGCAGCCAGAGTTTGGTCGTCGATAATATCTCTGGCCGATTGATAACGCCGGGTGCCATCGCGCAATTTGCCGATGCCCTGAAACAATATTGCGACGAACCGGCATTGCGCGCCGCCCATGGCAGCGCCGGTGAAAACCGCAGTCTGGAATATAGCTGGGATGCGATAAACCAGACTGTGGCCGACACCTATTTACGCCTGATCCGGCACCGCAAATTGCAGGAGCGTTGATGCGGGCTTAGGGTCAGTCCCTAAACATTTACCCAATCGTAGGTCAGCGGGGCTTCGCGGAAGGCAAAGCGATCCACATGCCGCTCCACCGCGCCTTTCAATCCATCACGCTGCGCCTCGCTGGTCGCGGCGATGCGAATGGCCATCGCGCCTTCGACAGCATCCATAGTGACAACAGCTTCTCCGGGATGGCTCGCCCCGCGCGCGTCCTTTGGAAAGGTGATTTCGCCATGTTCAGAGGTAAAGGTAACTTCCAAATTATGCTGCCAGTGTTTGCATATTTGCTGCAAATACCGGCTGGCAGAAGCTGTGGGGACAGTGGCAGTTGCGATATAATTTTGCATAGTCATTTCATTTTTTCAATCTTTTGGGCGGTTTCGTCAAGGCTGGCGACAATAATATCGATCATTTCGTCATTGGCGCTGGCCAGTTTATGCATCAGCACTTCGCGCAAATTGCCCATCGCGCGGCGGACGGCATGACGGTCGGTTTTCGCCCGCGCTTCGCCCATTGCCGCCAGCCGGGCAAATAAGGCCGCGACCAGCTCGGCCTGTGCATCCAGCATGGCTGATCCTTCGGAACTGACCTCGAAAATGCGCTTTGCCCCTTCGGATGGCGCTTCACCGATCAGTCCCATATCGCCCAGCATCGTCAGCGTCGGGTACACCACACCGGGGCTTGGCGCGTACGCACCGCCGCTCAATTCTTCGATGGCTTTGATCAGGTCGTATCCGTGACGCGGCTGTTCCGCGATCAGTTTCAATAAGATCAACCGCAGTTCATTGCCATCAAACACCTTGCCGCGCCGTCCACCGCGCCCGCGTTCAGGGCCAAAGCCATTTTCGCCGTCGTTCGGGAATGGAAATCTTCCGCCCATTTGCGGCATCCCGCGCCGACCGGCATGCATGCCGTTTCTATGTTTTGTTCCAAACATCAATATCATCCTTTTCTATCTTGATAGCATTAAGATATATCTTAGAAGTATTTTTGCAAGAGGAAATCGGATCGCAGGTGATGACAGTTCCCTGATATTCCCCTATCCCGCTGATAAATGGCCGACCTTTTTCAACCTACCCACCCCATAGCGCCCGCCGTTGGTGATCATGCTCCGCTGGCGGATCGTTTGCGCCCGCAATCACTCGACCAGATTGTCGGGCAGGAACATTTGACCGGTGCAGGCGGCGCAATTGGGCGGATGGTGGCGGCGGGGCGGCTTTCGTCAATGATTTTGTGGGGGCCGCCGGGCACCGGCAAAACCAGCATCGCCCGCTTATTGGCGGATGCAGTGGGAATGCATTTCATTTCGGTATCTGCGGTCTTTTCTGGCGTCGCTGATTTGAAAAAAGCATTTGCCGAAGCCGAACAAATTGCCCGTACCGGCAAAACCACTTTGCTGTTTGTGGACGAAATTCACCGCTTCAACCGCGCGCAGCAGGATGGCTTTTTACCTTTTGTCGAGCGCGGACTGGTCACTTTGGTGGGTGCAACGACCGAGAACCCCAGTTTTGAATTGAACGCTGCGTTGCTTTCGCGTGCGCAGGTACTTGTGTTGAATCGGTTGGACCCGGCGGCACTGGACCGATTGCTCAACCGGGCGGTAAAAATCGAAGGCCGCGACTTACCATTGACCGATGACGCGCGTTCGGCATTGGTCGATAGTGCGGACGGCGATGGACGCTTCTTGCTCAACCAGGCCGAAACGCTGTTTTCCATTAACATCGATGCGCCGTTGGATGCCAAAGGCATGGCAGCGTTACTCCACCGCCGGATGCCGGTGTACGACAAAGACCGCGAGGGTCATTACAACCTTATCTCTGCGCTGCATAAATCGATGCGTGGTTCAGACCCGCAGGCATCGCTATATTGGCTAGCGCGGATGTTGGTGGCCGGAGAGCAACCGCTATACGTGCTGCGCCGCATTGCGCGCTTTGCCAGTGAAGACATTGGCCTCGCCGATCCCAACGCGCTGGTACAATGCATGGCCGCTAAGGAAGCGTATGAATTTCTGGGTTCACCAGAAGGTGAATTGGCAATCGTGCAGGCCTGCCTCTATTGCGCCACCGCGCCCAAATCGAACGCCGCGTATAAAGCGCAAAAGGCCGCGTGGAAACTGGCGCGCGAAACGGGCTCGTTGATGCCCCCCGCCAACATTTTGAATGCCCCGACCAAGCTGATGAAAGACATCGGCTACGGCAAAGGCTATGCCTATGATCATGATGCCGAAGACGGATTTTCGGGTGCCAATTATTGGCCCGATGACATTGCGCCTAATACGCTTTACGCCCCCGTCGATCGCGGTTTTGAAGCGCGGATCAAGGAACGACTGACCCATTGGGATAGCTTGCGCAAAGCCCCGCGCTAATCAAACACGTCCCGCATCCAGCGCCATTGCCGATCTGCAAACGCCGCATTTTTTCTGCAAAGTTGCGGCACAATCCATAGCAATATTTCGTTAACCATGTTACACAATGCGCGGTGCGACGTTTAACTTTGAAATTAAATTAGCCTTAGGGGGTAACATGCTCGAGAATTTACAGATCGGGGGCTATGCTCTCGATTCCGAACTCGCGATGATATGGGCGCAAAAGCTGCTCGTCGTCGCGGTAATCCTGTTGGTAACATGGGTGCTGGCAAAGGCCGCTAAATGGTCCTTCGCAAAATTGGTTGACCGCGTACCGTTGTTCCAACGCGCCGCAGGAGACGGGCAGAGCATTGGTAGCTCTTTGGGCAAAATCGTTTCGCTGTTCATCTGGCTGTTCGGCCTTATCGCCATTTTGCAACGCATGGGCTTTGACAGCGTCATTAAACCGATTCAGGGATTGCTGGATAGCTTCATCGCCTTTGTTCCCAACATCTTGGGCGCATCGGTCATCTTCTTCGTTGGCGCGATGGTCGCAAAGATCGTTCGCGAAATCGTCGAAACCGCGATGAGCGCCATCAGCTTTGATCGCTGGGCCAATATGGGCGGCGTTGAAAAAGTCACCGGCAACAGCGCAATCAGCCGCACGATCGGCACCGTAGTATTCGTTCTGATTATCGTTCCGGTAGCAATAGCGGCGCTGGATGTGCTGGGTGTTCCATCAATCACCGAACCCGCGAAAGCCATGCTGCAAATGGTATTGGAAGCTGTTCCCTTAATCATCGGCGCATCGTTGCTGCTGGGCCTTGGCTTCCTCATCGCGCGCTGGGTTTCGGGACTGCTTGAAGAACTGCTGCCCAATCTGGGTTTTGATCGCGGCGTTCAGGCATTGGGCGTACTGCCCGAAGGCCGCACCGCATCGGGGCTGATTTCCACCTTTGTCAGCATTGCCATCATGTTGTTCATGGCGGTGGCAGCCACGCGTTTGCTGGGCTTCCCCGAACTGACCGACATTGTTGAAACGGTGTTGGCACAGGGCACCAACGTAATCTTTGGCGCGGTTTTGATCGCCATTGGTGCCGTATTGGCGCGCATCATCCGCAATCTGGTTGCAGCAACGGCAGGCGATGGCATTGCGCCAACGCTAACATATTGGTTGACCATCGGCCTGTTCATTTTCATCGGCATCAAGCAGATGAGCATTGGCGGCATGATTATCGATTATGCCTTTGGTGCATTGGCCATTGGTGGCGCCGTTGCCTTTGCCCTCGCCTTTGGCTTGGGTGGACGCGATGCAGCGGCAAAGGTCCTTTCAGACCTACGCAACAACCCGCCTGCGCCTAAAGCCCCTGCCCCCGTGGCACCTGCGGCAGTCGCCCCGAAAGCGGCACCGGCGCGCAAACCTGCTGTAAAGAAATAAGCAGCACAAATTGACACAAGGCGAAGGGCGGGATTGATTTCCCGCCCTTTTTCTTTGTGCAAATGCGGTTCGTCATGGAATCTGCCTACAGATGCGCTATCATTGCGGCATGACACAAAAAGAACTGAAAGACCGCCGCTTTTATAAAGCCAAACAGGAAGCCCGTTTCGTCGAGAAGCAGGTACTCCACACCCCCCAAACCGAGAGCAAATCCTACAAGCTTGCATTTCAGGACAACGAGTTTCTGTTGCGCGAAGAATTGCGCCCGGTGCGTTTCCAGCTGGAATTGTTAAAACCCGAAATGTTGCTGGACGAAGCAGGCATTGCCTCGATGCTGGTCATCTATGGCTCTGCGCGTATTCCCGAACCGGATAAGGCCGATGCTTTGCTCGCCGCTGCAACCGATGAACGCAGCCGCATCATTGCCCAGCGCCTCAAGGATAAATCACTTTATTATAACGAAGCCCGAAAACTGGCGCAGATTGCCAGCGAATGCGGCATTACCGATCCCGATGGCAGCCGTCATTTCGTGGTCTGTTCGGGCGGCGGCCCCTCCATCATGGAAGCTGCAAACCGGGGTGCCGCCGATGTTGGCGCGGAATCGGTCGGCATGAACATCGTGCTGCCGCATGAACAGGCACCCAATATCTATGTGACTCCCGATTTGAGTTTCCAGTTCCATTATTTCGCACTGCGCAAAATGCATTTCTTGTTGCGCGCGCGCGCGGTTGCGGTGTTCCCCGGGGGCTTTGGTACGTTCGATGAATTTTTCGAACTGCTGACGTTGATCCAGACAGGAAAAATGGAGCGCATGCCGATCTTGCTATTTGGCAAGGAATTCTGGAATCGCGTGGTCAATTTCGAAGAATTGATGCTGGAAGGCGTCATCAGTCCGCCCGATCTGGACCTGTTTTTGCCGGTCGAAACCGCCGAAGACGCCTGGCGCGAAATTACCGCGTTTTACGATATTCCTGCAAAAGGCGAGGCGGCTTAACGCCGTTTTGAGCGAAAGCAATTCATGCCAATCGCTGCGTCCCTCTCTCCTGCGGGGAGGGGGAAACTCCTGACGCTGACTTTTTCAGCCCCCAAAAAAGGGCAGCAGGATCTTATTTCTGCGCCTTGAGATAAGCGACCAGCACTTTGCGCTTTTCAGCATCTTTAACGCCAGCAAAAGCCATTTTATTGCCCGGAACCGCAGCGCGCGGATCGGCGATATAGGCATCCAACGCGGCATCATCCCAATTGCCGCCCTTGGCCTTCAATGCTGCCGAATAATTAAAGCCTTCAACAGAAGCGATTGCACGACCATCAATGCCGTGCAAATTGGGGCCAACCGCATTGCGCCCGCCTTTATCAATCGTGTGGCACGCAACGCATTGCTTGAACAAATCAGCGCCCGATGCGACTGCGGTTTCAGCAGGCGCTGTATCTGTGGTTGCTTCTGCCGTGGTATCCGCCGCCGGTTCGTCACTTCCACTGCACGCGGCCAAAGCCAAGGGCAGCGCAATCATCAGAACCGTGCGCTTCATTTTGCCACCGCGGCAGCAGGAGCAGCGGCCGCATCTTTGCCAGCCGCTTCGCCTTCGGCAGGCGCAGCGCCTTCGGCAGGCGGCGTTGGCAAAGGCAGATTTGAACCCATTGAGTTGATGTACAACAGCAACGAAGCGCGTTCTTCAGGGTTACCCAGGCCGGCAAAGGTCATCTTGTTGCCCGGTGCATATTTTTTTGGATTGGTCAGCCATTCGTTCAACGCGTCAAACGTCCAGTTGCCGCCCTTGGCTTTCAGACTATCCGAATAGGCAAAGCCAGCGTGCGAAGCCAATGCCTTGCCCAGTACCCCATTCAAATTCGGGCCAATACCATTGGCACCACCGGCATCAATGGTGTGGCAAGCGGTGCACTTTTTGAAAATCTCTGCGCCCTTTGCCGCATCGGCACTGGCCAGCAATGTGGCAATAGGAACCGCAGCAGCGGCACCTGCTTCGCCGCTTTCAACGCCCTGGATGGCATAGCCTTGCTTGCCATGGGCCGGAACTTCGCCGTGGAACATTTTGCCAGAAACAATCGACATTCCCAATGCGGCAATGCCTGCGCCCAATACCCAACCAGCGATAGTGTTGTTGCGGTTATCCATGAAACAGCCCCGATTTTTGAGCGCAACCCCGGAAAGGATAGCGCGGCTATAAGATTCTTCGGTCCCTCTAGTCTGGCTTCTTATGACGCGCAAGTGCGGAAATCCTGCTTGCCCCTGCGGCGTTGCTCCCCTATCCGCCAGCGCGATATGGACAGTTTTCCGACCAGCGCCCTCGCCCGAGTTGAAGCCATGACCGCAACAGCGATTGCCGCCCCTGCGCGCGCCATCGCTTTTCAGGGCGCTCCCGGTGCCAATTCGCACCTCGCCGCCTTGCAAGTCGATCCCGACTGCTTGCCATTGCCCTGCTTTGCCTTTGAAGATGCCATTGATGCGGTCAAAGACGGCAAGGCCGACCGCGCCGTCATTCCCATCGAAAATTCGTTGCATGGTCGTGTGGCCGACATTCATTTTCTGCTACCCGAAAGTGGATTGTCGATCATTGGCGAACATTTCATGCCAATCCGCCACTGCCTGATGGCGAAAAGCGCCGACGCCAGATTGACCAGTGCGATGAGCCATCCACAGGCATTGGGGCAATGTCGGCACTATCTGCGTGAACATGGCATTACGCCCCTCGCCTATGCCGACACCGCCGCTGCCGCCGCCTTTGTCGCCGACAATGATGATGCCGGGGCCGCTGCCATTGCACCGCCAATTGCCGCAGAGATTTATGGGCTGAAAATCATTCAAGACGGCATCGAAGACGATAACCGCAACACAACGCGCTTTGTGGTGTTGTCACGCGATCCTGTGCCGCATGCTGCCGCCATCGGTCCGTTGATGACCACCATGATCTTCGAAGTGAAGAACGTGCCCGCAGCCTTGTATAAAGCCATGGGCGGATTTGCCACCAATGGGGTCAATATGACCAAATTGGAAAGCTATCAAAATGGTGCCAGCTTTGCCGCAACCGAATTCTTCGCGGACATCGAGGGCGCACCCGGACAGCCAGCATTCGACCGTGCGTTGGAAGAATTACACTTCCACTGCAATTCCGTGCGGTTGCTGGGCACTTACCAACAGACCCGCGCACGCGGTTAAGAAACCGGTGCCAGCACTTTCCCCGGGCTTTTAATGGCAAGATCGAGCGCCGTTAAAAACTGATCGACCGTATTATCCCATTTGAAACGCGCGCCATATTCAGCGGCCGCTGCGCGATCACATACCATGGCCTTTTCGATCGCAGTGGCGAGTGATTCATCAACCGCTCCCACGGCATCGAACAGCTCATCGTCTGGCCCCAAACCATTTGCGCCGATAATGTCGAGCGGACCCGGCACCGGATAACCCGCAACGGGCGCACCGCATGCCAATGCCTCCAGCATTACCAAGCCAAATGTGTCGGTTTTGCTGGGAAAGACAAAAACATCAGCGGCGGCATAAGCCTGTGCCAGGGTATTGCCCGTCAACGTGCCGGTGAACACCGCATCGGGAAAGCGGTGCTTTAATTCTTCTAATGCCGGACCATCGCCCACAACGACTTTGGTTCCCGGAACGTCCGCATTGAGAAAATCTTCAAGATTTTTCTCAATGGCGACGCGGCCCACCGACAATAAAATCGGGCGGGGAAGCGCGGCCAGCGCCGGCAGAGGATCGAGCCCGTTTTTGAAAATTCCGGTGTCTATGCCGCGTGTCCAGCGCCGGGTATGTTCGATACCGCGACTGGCCAATTCGCCGCTCAATCGAGGCGTTGCCGACAGCACACCCCGCGATGGCGCGTGAAAACGGCGCATCACCGGCCAGAAAAAATCGGGCGACAAGCCCGTGCGAACAGACGCATAATCGGGAAAGCGCGTATGAAAAGCGGTGGTAAAGGGCACATCATTTTTCATACACCATCTGCGTGTACTCCAACCGATTGGCCCTTCGGTAGAGATATGGACAATCTCTGGCTCGAACGCCGTCAGTTCGCGGCGCAGACCAAAGCGCGGGGCAACCGCCAGCCGGATCTCGTTATAACCAGGACAGGCTATCGTACGAAACTTATCCGGGCTGAGAACCGCAACATCATGTCCGCGCTGTCGCAACAACACGACGGTCATTTCCAAAGTGCGAACTACGCCATTGATCTGCGGGCACCACGCATCCGTGGCGATGGCAATTTTCATGCAGCGACAGTTGCGCGTTTGGCCTCGCGCTGCTTTTGCCGGTTATGTTCGGCCCAATCGAGAATTGACATGGCACCGTTTTTATCTTCGACCAACGCCGTGCAGCTTTCGACCCAATCGCCATCGTTATAATATGTGACCGAACCGAACTCGCGGATTTCTGCATGGTGGATGTGGCCACATACAACCCCGTCGACACCCCGATCAGTGGCCGCACGCGCCACCGCTTCTTCATATTGGCCGATGAATTGCACGGCATTTTTCACGCGCATTTTCAGATAAGAAGAAAGTGACCAATAGGGCAGATGCAAACGGCGGCGGACCGCGTTTAGCCAGATGTTGGCCTTCAGCAAAAATGTATAGGCGGTGTCCCCCAGAAACGCCAACCAACGGGCATAAAGTACAACACTGTCAAACATATCGCCATGGGTGACCAGCAACAGCCGACCGTCGGCAGTCTCGTGCACCGCTTCAGTGACAAGTTCTATCCCGCCAAACCCAAGCCCCACATAATCGCGGAACATTTCGTCGTGATTGCCCGGAACGTAAACGACCCGCGTGCCTTTATGCGCCATTTTCAAAATGCGCCGCAAAACCTCGCTATGGCCCGCTGGCCAATACCAGCCTTTGCGCAAGCGCCAGCCGTCGACGATGTCGCCCACCAGATACAGCGTTTCGCATTCGATGCTGTGCAGAAAATCGAGCAACAGATCCGCTCTGCACCCAGATGTGCCCAAATGGATGTCTGAAATCCATACGGTGCGAAACTTTTGTTTCGGTTCAAAACTGCGGGGTTCGACCTGATGAAACCAATCGGGCATCTTCGGTTCGAAAATGCTCGTGCTTTCAGGTCTTTCAAGCAGATCAGCCATGTGCACTCCAAACGTTGCCGTGTCTGGCATTGCGCAATAGCGAAATGCCATGACATTTTTGCGGCAGTTGTCGTTGGATGCGCAGTTTTTTCGCAATTGGTTGATTTTAGGAAGCGCCGAATTTAAGTCCGAAACCCATGGCACGATCACATCGGGTGTTTGGTCCAGCGCAGCAACTTTACATCATAGCCCAATTCGGCTGCGCGTGCCTGCATGGACAGCATAGTGTCTTGTCCAGGCCTCGCCTTTCGGTGCAGCAACCACAAATAGCGTCCGCTGGGTTCGCCAACAATGGCCCAACTATAATCGTCGGCCCGATCCAGCACCCAATAGTCGCCATAAAATGGCCCGAAAAATGAAACGCGCAGCTTGGCATTGTTACTGCCACTGACGATTTTCGCCTTCCCCGTGGCGTTTTTGGCTTTCTCCGTCAACGCTGCCTTTGCGGCAACTGTTGATCACTTTGATCTGTGATGCCGAGGTTAGGCTATAGTCGGCGGAAACGGCTTCACAATCCTTTTGAAAACCTGCTTCGTACCGTGCCAATTCATACCAGCGCCCAAGATACCGATCAACGTCAACCGACTTTGCAGGTTGCGGTACCGCGTTATTGCCTACAGGACCTTTTTGTAAAGTTGAGCAGGCGGTCAGCGATAAGCAGGCAACCGCGATGATGGGAAGCATCCGTATTTTCATGCGGCGTTTGTAGCACGCCCTATGTGCATTGCCCATATCATCGCTTGGCGTCGTCGTTCAGGGTCATGCCAATGCCCGCCTGACTTTTTCCAGCCAAAGCAGTCGGTCATCATAGCCGATCAAGCCACCATTTATCCGGCGCGTGACTTCCTTAAAATCGCGCACGTCGCAAAAGGGATTGATGTCGCGCCATTGCCAATAAGCGCAGGCAATGCGCAGTGCGACCGCCGTTTCAATCGCCTTTTCAGGATGCGCGACGAGGTCGATTCCGGCGCGCAGACCGGTGTTGCGATAGCCGTCTTTGCCGGTAATCTGGATATAGCCGCGCCCGCGATACCGATAGCCATCGCCCGATTCTGGCGGGCCATTGCCCATGCGGTTGGCATAGACTTTATTGGCCAGTTTCTCTGGATTATTGGCAAAGGGTTGGGCGGCGGCGATTGTCGGAAATCGGCTGGGCCAAATTTCAGTCAGGCGCTGTGCGGTGTAACTCAAATTCTCCACAGACCGCGTCAATCCGCCGGTTTCATGCGCGATTTGTGCGATGAAATATTCGATTCGAATGCGTTTTTTATCCAGCGCAAATTCGCGGAACAGTGCAGGGGATTTGGCCGCAAATGCCTTAACCGTCGCGTCCTTTGCCATGGGAAAAAGCCTGCGGAGTTGCGCTTCAGTAACCATCCACTCGCACTCCCGTCAATGCGCCGCGCCCCAGCTTAAGCCGGTGCCGATCTCCACGCCCAGCGGCACGGAGAGTTTGACCAACGGTTCCGCTGCACCTGCCATTACGGCCTCGATCACTTTGCTGGCCGCCGCCACATCGGCCTCGGGCAGTTCGAACACCAGTTCGTCGTGGACCTGCAACAGCATTTTGACGTGCGGCAGCCCGGCCTCTGCCAAAGCAGGCAACATCCGCACCATGGCGCGTTTGATGATGTCGGCGCTGGTGCCCTGAATGGGGGCGTTGATTGCGGCGCGTTCGCTGCCCTGCCGTTCGGCACCATTGGCCGATTTAATCCGGGGGAACCAGCATTTGCGCCCGAACAGTGTCTCGGTAAATCCGCGCTCGCGCACAAATTCTAGCGTATCCTGAATATAGGCGCTGATTCCGGGGAAGCGTTTGAAATAGGCGTCGATCAATTGCTGCGCGTCTTCGGGTGTAGACTCCAGCCGCTTGGCCAAGCCCCAGCGAGAGATACCGTAGAGGATCGAAAAGTTGATCGTTTTGGCGCGCCCGCGCGTGTCGCGATTGACCTCTCCAAACAACTCGCGCGCGGTGCGGGCGTGAATGTCTTCGCCCTGTTCAAACGCTTCGCGCAATGGCCCGACATCGGCCATATGCGCCGCCAGTCGCAACTCGATCTGGCTATAGTCAGCGGACAAGATGACATTGCCCTCTTCCGCCACAAAAGCATCGCGGATTTGGCGGCCGATTTCGGTGCGGATAGGGATGTTTTGCAAATTCGGATCGGTCGATGCCAGCCGCCCGGTCTGTGCGCCCACCAGACTATAACTGGTATGCACGCGTCCGGTTTTGGCGTTGATCTGTTCCTGCAGACTATCGGTATAGGTCGATTTCAATTTGGCCAGTTGCCGCCATTCCAAAACCTTTCCGGCAATCTCCACCCCCTGCCCCGCTAAATCCTCCAGCACGGTTACATCGGTTGAATATTGGCCGGACTTTCCCTTCTTCCCGCCTTTATGCCCCATTTTTTCGAATAGAATATTGCCCAGTTGCTGCGGGCTGCCGATGGTGAATGGCTGCCCGGCAAGCGCGTGGATTTCTTTTTCCAGCACCGCGCCCTGTTCGGCAAACTCGCCCGAAAGGCGCGCCAATACCGCGCGATCCACTTTGATCCCTGTGCATTCCATTTGCGAAAGTACGGGCACCAAAGGCCGGTCCACCAATTCATAAACCCGTGTGGCTTTTTCAGGGGACAACCGCAGTTTCAGATGATGCCACAGGCGCAGGGTCACATCGGCATCCTCGGCGGCATATTTGGTCGCCTCAGCCACCGGCACCTCGGCAAAACTGATCTGGCTTTTGCCAGTGCCGGTCAGCGTTTTGTAACTGATCGGTTTATGCCCCAGATGCAGGTCAGACAGTTCGTCCATGCCGTGTCCCTGCCGCCCGGCGTCCAACGCAAAACTCATCAGCATCGTATCGTCATAGGGGCGGATCGACAGGCCATGTTGTCGCAGCACCGACATGTCGTATTTCAGATTCTGCCCGATTTTCAGGACGCTTTCATCCTCCAGCAGAACCTTCAATTTTGCCAATGCCACATCGAGCGCAATCTGTTCGGGCTTTTCCGCCAGCAAATCGGTGCCGCCATGCGCCAGCGGAACGTAGCACGCCTGCCCCGGTGCAACCGCAAGGCTGAAACCCACCAACCGCGCGGTCACGGCTTCCAGGCTGTCGGTTTCGGTATCAAAGCCGCACGTTCCGGCTTCACGCGCGCGCGCGATCCAGTGATCCAGATGTTCGGCGGTGGTGACGCATGCATAGTCCGCCACGTCCAATGCAGGCATGGCGACAGGTTTTGCAGCGCCGCCCGATATCGGAGCCTCCACCGCGCCATCGCCTTTGCGCTCTGCCTTGGGCTGACCCGCAATCGCTTTGTTGGCCGACGCAGTGTCGCTGCTTTTGCCGATACGGTTAAGCAATGTGCGAAAACCATGTTCTTCCAGAAACGGCCGCAACGGACCTTCGGGAATGGGACGCAGTTCCATATCCTCCAGCGCGATCGGCAGTGGGCAATCTTCTTTCAGCGTAACCAACACCTTCGAAAGGCGCGCCATATCCGCATGCTCGATCAGGTTATCACGCATTTTGGATGGCTTCATATCCGCTGCTGCCGCCAATACGCGGGTCAGGTCGCCATGTTCGACAATTAGCTTGGTCGCGGTTTTGGGGCCGATGCCCGGGACGCCGGGAACATTGTCTGATGTATCCCCCATCAACGCCAACACATCACCGACCAGTTCAGGACCAACGCCGAATTTCTCGATAACCTCATCGCGGTGGATGCGTTTGTCCTTCATGGTATCGAACATATCGACACCGTCACCAACCAGTTGCATCAGATCTTTGTCTGACGAAATGATCGACACATGCCATCCCTTTGCCCGCGCGGCGATGGTGTAGCTGGCAATCATATCGTCCGCTTCAACATTTTCTTCCTCAACCATGGGAAGAGAAAAGGCGCGGGTGGCATCGCGGATCAGCGGAAATTGCGGGCGCAAATCTTCGGGCGCGGGTGGGCGGTTGGCTTTATATTTGTCGTATATCTCGTTGCGGAAACTGGTGCCCGATTTGTCGAGTATGACCGCCAAATGGGTTGGGCCATCGGCAGCATGCAAGTCATTGGCCAATTTCCACAACATGCTGGAGTAGCCAGCGACGGCGCCCACCGGCACCCCTGCGGGATTGGTGAGCGGCGGCAGGCTGTAATAAGCGCGGAAAATATAGGCCGAGCCGTCGACGAGGTAGAGATGCTTATGATCAGACATGGCCATCGGATAGCAGCGGCATGCGACCGAGTCTTGCGGGAATTTTTCCTTCGGCTGCACGATTGCAAATTGGCAGAAATGCAGTGTTTTACAATAATCCCCTGTAAAATATGGCGTTATTTCACGGTTTGTTAAATGGCGATGATTAAACACCGCATCCTGTTGTTGAGGATGCGACCCGGAAAATGAAATTCCCAAAACTGCGCGGGAACAAGCAATATCTGCTTGTCATATCCCTTTTGGGCATTTTGTTCCTGTCGGTACTCGTGGCCGGTCTCTATGCGACCGTTACCAGCTCGAATGACGTAGAGCGTCAACGCACCGCTGGCTTGGCAAAACTGGCCATTAAGGCGCAATTGAATTCGTTAAAGTCCGCAACCGAAGAAAATGCCTATTGGGACGAGGCCGCCGACAATATCTACCGGGGTACCGATCATCGAACATTTTTTGAACGCAACTGGTTGCCCTCTACAGCGGAAAATGATCGATATGAATTGATTTGGGTCGTCGATCCTGATGGAAAGCCTGTCGTTGCCGGCGAAAATGGAGAAATTGTTGCGTTGGATATGGGCCAGCGGTTTGGCCCCGGCGTCGACAGATTGCTGGCATCGTTAAACCGCCCGAACGAAAACGCGGCGACACTGATCTACGACAAAAATGAGGTTGCTGTTCTGGCTGCATCGAACATTCGATACACCGATCCGGCGATGAACGCAGTGCATGTTAAAGATCGCCCATACCGGATTCTGTTCAAAAAACGGATGGACCAAAAACTGGTCGCGGCCATGGGTGGCGACATGGGTATTCCAGGGTTAACAATGGGCACCAGTGCATCGGACCGCCCATCAATCAAACTGTTTGACGGCCAAGGTGCGGTGATTGGGCAGCTATCGTGGAAAGCGCCTAGTTCGGGCTATATTGCTGCTTGGAATTCCCTTCCGGTCTTACTTGCAGGCAGTTTGTTCTTTTTCATTGTTTTGGGAATCATCGCCCGGTTTGGATTCAACGTCATTGGACGGCTGGCACAACAAGCCCTTACTGACAGCCTAAGCAACATGCCTAATCGCCGCGCTTTGCGGCAGGCCATCCGTTCCAGGGATTATGCGGGCCAGCCATATGCATTGGCGCTGATCGATTTGGATGGCTTTAAAAATGTCAACGACAGCTATGGCCATGCCGTGGGTGATCGACTGATCCGGAAAATATCCGACATATTGCAAAAGGATGCGTCCGACGACGGCCTAATAGCGCGTCTTGGTGGTGATGAATTCGCAATTCTTTTGCGCGGTACATCGGCAAAGGACCGCATCGAAGGCATGGCAGAACGATTTATTCAAAGACTACACTATCCGGTCATGATCGAAGAGCGTTCGATTTCGGTGGGCGCTAGCATTGGGTTGGTTGCAACAGACGGCAACAGCATTGATGATGGAGAAGTGTTACGCCGCGCGGACGTTGCGATGTATTCCGCCAAACGCCATGGCAAAATGCGCGCGGAATGGTTTGATCCACAATTGGATGAGGAACAAACCATTGCCAATGAACTGGCCAATGAATTGCGCATTTCGCTCGCCAACGAAGAGCTCGATGTCGTCTATCAACCCATTGTTGCCGTTGGCGGGTCGCAATGTGAATCGGTAGAGGCACTTGCGCGGTGGGTAAGCCCTACCCGAGGCCCTATTTCTCCCGATGTGTTCATCCCGATTGCTGAAAATACCGGACTGATCGACACGATAGGACTTTTTGTGCTGCGCCGCGCGTGTAGCGATGTGAAGGATTGGAACGGTTTGAAACTGGCCGTCAATGTTTCCGCCGCGCAATTGCGCAATCCGATGTTTCCTATCGAACTGCGTAAAATTCTGAATGAAACCGGATTTGCGGCGACGCGGCTTGAACTGGAAATCACCGAAACCTACCTGATCGCCGATACCGCACTTGCACAAAAGGTGATCGAAGGGGTTACGGCGCTGGGTGTGACAATATCGCTCGACGATTTTGGCACCGGCTATGCTTCTATCGGCTTTTTGCGGCAATTCGCGTTTGGAAAACTAAAAATTGACCGGTCTTTGGTTAAAGAAGCCCAATATGACGAAGCGGCCCGAATGCTGGTTCAGGTCAGCGTCGCTGCTGCCCGGGCATTGAACATGGTGGTAACCGCAGAAGGCGTCGAAACCGAGGCGCAGGCGGATCTGATGCGCGTTGCGGGATGCGATCAACTTCAAGGTTGGTATTTTGGAAAACCCATGGCCAACCATCGCTTGCTTGATTTCATCAGCGAACAGGACAGCGTCTACAAACACACAATTTAAGGCCCATAGCTAGGGCAGCTCATCGCCCCAAAGCCGTTCTGCCTCAATATAACCCGACCGTCCCGAAACATCAAAACGGCACCAGCCGTTGGCGCAATCATCGATACGGCCGACCACACCGGTCTCGACACGCCATGCGATACGCGCCGTCGGTTCGGGGGCATCGCGCAACGAGCCTACGCCGCTGCCCGTGACCAAAGCAGTGCGTTGTGGGTTGAGCAGACGAACATGCATCCAACCTTGATCGCCATCGGGATCCTCAATTTTGCGCCACACTTCGTGGACAGCGACCACCTTCACCGGCAGATATTGCCGCTTGTACACCCATTTCACCGGAAATTCGGTGCTGGGCCCGGTGCGCATCCGTGCTTCGGGTTCGTCAATCGACGCCCAATAAGGCGTCTTTTTCGTCGATTGCGCAAGTGCTGCGCTACCGACCATTGCGATCACCATAAATGCAGCAAGTTTCAATTGCTTCGTCATAAATAAACCCAGCCCCGGTCCTGTATCCTGTTCCTATAGTGTAAGCTGTACCGACAGTTCAAGGGCGATAGCTTGACCTTTTACATGACAGGCGATTAGGGAATGGACATGACCGATTTTCAACGCATAGAGCGTCCGCGCATCTTGATCACTCGCAAATTATTGGGCCCTGTCGAGGCACGCATGGCGGAACTGTTCGATTGCACGTTCAATCCCGACGATGTGGAAATGAGCCGCGACGCGATGCTGGCGGCGGCACAAGGCTGTGACATTATCGTCCCCACCGTTACCGATAACATTGATGCCGATTTTCTGGCAGCCGCCCCGGCTTCGATCAAATTGATCGCCAATTTCGGGGCAGGCGTGAACCATATCGATTTGGCCGCTGCAAAGGCAAAGGGGATTATCGTCACCAACACTCCCGGCGTTTTCACCGACGATACCGCCGATTTGACTATGGCATTGATCCTCAACGTGCCGCGCCGATTGGGCGAAGGCCATCGGATTATGCGTTCTGGCGAATGGCACGGGTGGACCCCCACCGGAATGCTGGGCCATCGTATTGGTGGCAAGACATTGGGGATTATCGGCCTGGGCCGCATTGGAGAGGCCGTCGCCATGCGCGCGCGCGCTTTTGGCATGAACATTCTGTATAATCGCCGCCACCGCCTGCCCGCCAGCGTCGAGGAAGAATTGGCCGTAACTTTCGAACCCGATCTGGATCGATTGGTCGCCAAAAGCGACATCATAACGCTGCATTGCCCGCTGACCGCCGAAACCGACAAATTGATGAGCCGCGAACGGATCGCGCTGATGAAGCGTGATGCCTATCTGATTAACAGTTCGCGCGGTGAGCTGGTCGATGAAGATGCCCTGATCGAAGCGTTGCTGCGCGGGCGGATCGCAGGGGCCGGCCTTGATGTGTACACGCACGAACCCGCTATCGACCGCCGTTTTTTCGACATCCCCAATGTTATCCTGTTGCCACATCTGGGCAGTGCCACATTTGAAGGCCGCGAAGCATCGGGCGAACGCGTGATTGCCAATATTCGCATCTTTGCCGATGGACACCGTCCCCCGGATCAGGTCATCGAGGGCTGGGCGTGATGGTGGCTTGGCATCCAAAGCAATAAACTGTCGAAAAGACGGTTAATGCCGCAATTAGAGATTGAGCCACTCGTTCGCTTCACTTAGAGACTTGCGCGATAAAGGTTCGGGGGAGAAACAAGCCATGCGTCCATATTTGAAAGCCATTGCCACCATGGGCGCGCTTATGCTGGCAGCACCTGCATTTGCACAGGACGTAATCGCCGAAGCCGCGCCAGACAGCGGTGATACGGCGTGGGTTCTCACCGCTTCGGCGCTGGTGCTGATGATGACATTGCCCGGCCTTGCCCTGTTTTACGGCGGATTGGTGCGCGCGAAAAACTTCCTGTCGGTATTGGTGCAATGCGGCGCCATCGCCGCTGTGTCATCGATCATATGGATTACCGTCGGCTACAGCCTCTCTTTCTCCTCGTCCGGCTCTTCCATCATCGGCAACAGCCAGAATTTCATGTTCGCCAATATGTTTGCCATGCGAGACGGACAGACGATTGGCGAGTTGGTATTTGGCCTTTTCCAGATGACGTTCGCCATCATTACCCCTGCCTTGATTGTAGGCGCATGGGTTGAACGCGCACGCTTTGGCTGGGTAGTGGCGTTTAGCGCACTTTGGACATTGCTGGTTTATATTCCGGTTGCCCGCTGGGTTTGGGGCAATGGGTTCCTTGCCGATTGGGGCGTTATCGATTTTGCCGGCGGCATTGTGGTTCACACCACCGCTGGCGTTTCCGCATTGATCGTGGCGTTGATGCTGGGCAAACGGACAGGTTTTCCCAAAAAGCTGATGCTGCCGCACAGCCCTGCCCTTACCGTTGCTGGCGCGGGCCTGCTTTGGGTGGGCTGGTTCGGCTTTAACGGCGGTTCGGCCTTGGCCGCGAATGACGAGGGTGCAGCGACTGCAATCATCGTCACCCATCTCGCCGCATCGGTTGCAGCCTGTGTCTGGATGCTGCTGGAACGCATTAAAGTCGGCAAAGCTACCGCCGTTGGCTTTGCAACGGGCGCCGTAGCCGGTTTGGCCACCATCACCCCTGCTTCGGGCTCGGTCGGGCCGTTGGGGGCGATTATTTTGGGCCTGTTGGCCGGGCTAATTTGTTTTTACGCCGTCAGCCTTGTGAAGGGCAAATGGCACATTGATGATTCACTGGACGTTTTCGCGGTGCATGGCGTTGGCGGTATCGTTGGTTCGATCTTGCTCGCCATTTTGGTATCGCCGGTTTTTGGCGGCAATGGTTTCGCCGAAGGTATGACGATGGGCAGCCAATTGGTTGCGCAGCTTTTGGGTGTGGGGGTGGTCGCGGCGTATTCCGCAGTTGTTACGCTGATTATCGGCTATATGGTCGCAATGGTCATTCCCGATGCGCGTCAATGAAGAACAGGAAAGCGATGGATTGGACATTTCCAGCCATGGCGAACGCGCCTGGGATTTGGATTGATCAGCAGATTACCAGCGTTAGCGCGCGGAACAAAATGCGGTCTAACGGTTCGTCAAACCGGCATCCCAATCCGCCGCTTTCTGACCAGATAATCGTAGCGGCGACCGGCTGGCTTCCAGAAAAGCGCAGCCAAAGTCGGTCGCCAGCGGCGAAATCCTGTTCGGCATCCATCCGGCAGCCATAGACCGACAAATCAACCAATTCTGCTTCTACAGGTTGTTTTCCATGGCGCCGAACGGTGGCACGCTGCAACAGGACACGGTGCCGCTCAATCGCGCGTTGCTCGATCCGCGCGGGTTCTACTTTCCGATATTGCGATGTTGCCAGCCCCACAGCCGTCTCCTTTGACGGAAACTATAGGGCCGACGCGTCAACGAAGGGTAAATGTAAAATCGATTAGATCAATCGCCGGTCAAAATCCGGTCCACCAATTGCTTTACGGAGGGTACATAGCCGTTGGAATAAAATGGATCGCGCCCAAATTCATAGGCAACATGGCCTGCAAACATCAGATTTTCATCGATGCTTTCACCATGCGCGATATTCTGCAATCCTTTTTGAATGCAGAAACTGCGCGGATCGGCAAGGCGGCCCGTGGTGAAATTGTCATGGTCTTTCCATGATGAAAATCCGCAATGCGACAGGCAGCCCATACAGTCGGTCTGATCCTTGCGGATGACAGCGCCTTCTTCGGGGGTCACAAAAACAACGGTATTATCAGGCGTACGCAACGCCACCGTGTAGCCGCGCGCATCCCATTCGCGCGCGCGTTGCAAATCATGCGGCGTGACCCAGAATTTTTTGCCTCGCACACCGACATCCAGCGTCGCTGTATGATCGCCTGCCTGTTCGGTGGAATAGGGGATCTGCCGGTCGGACCGCGCCTGTAGCTGGCGCAAGAACGGATTGATGACCGCGCTCGAATAAAATCCGGTGGGCGAGAATTTGTGCAACAATACACCGCCTTCAGGAATTTTGGTCAGATGGTCTTTCCACACCGCTGGAATCGGACTTTCTTGCGTCAGCAACGGCCGCGTGCCGAACTGAAAGGCAATTTGGCCCAGTTCCGGATTGTCGATCCAATTTTCCCAATCGCGCAAATACCAGACACCGCCCGCCATCACGATTGGCACATCATCACTGATCCCCTCAGCCCGCATCGTATCGCGCACCGCTTTTACGCGAGGATACGGATCTTCAGGCTTGGTCGGATCTTCAGCATTGGACAGGCCATTATGGCCGCCTGCGAGCCAGGGATCTTCGTACACTACGGCACCTAGCAAATGCGGAACTTTGTGATAGGCACGTTTCCACAGTGCCCGGAATGCGCGGCCCGAACTGATGATCGGCAGATAAAACACATTATGCTTTTCGGCGATTTCGGACAGTTTATAGGGCATCCCAGCGCCGCAGGTGACGCCGGTTATCATGCCCTTGGTCTGTTCCAGCACGCCTTCCAAAATCTCTTGCGCGCCGCCCATTTCCCATAGGACATTGATGTTGATCGCGCCCTTTCCTTCGGAAATTTCATAGGCGCGTTTGATTTGCGCAACCGCTCCATCGATGCCGTAACGGATCAATTCCTGATGTCGTTCGCCGCGCGTTTTGCCGTGGTAGATTTGCGGGATGACATTACCCTGATCGTCATAGCTGTCAGCATTCACGCCCGATACCGTGCCGATGCCGCCCGCTGCTGCCCAAGCACCGGAACTGGCATGGTTGGTTGCGGAAACACCTTTGCCGCCTTCGACCAACGGCCATACTTCACGACCGCCATAAACAATGGGCTTCAATCCCTTGAACACTATTCTCTTCCCCCAAAACTCGATTGATACGTCCTTAAAAGCACGTAACCATGCCTTTTGCCGCTAGCCGAACATGCTATGGTTGTCGCGCAAAATCGGCGCAATTCATCGCATCACCATAAAGTTTGCGATAGCGGGCAAACATGGTGGCTTCATCATATTGCGCGTTCGCCAACGCCCGATTTGCTGTGCCAACCTTGGACCGAATCGTATCGTTGGCGACCAGTCTCTGCAACGCTGTTGCCAACGCCGCTTCATCGTCTTTATTTACAATATATGGCAGGTTTTCTGGCGCTACCATATTGCGGACATCCCCCACATCGGTGGACAAGGCAGGCAGGCCAGCCGCCATTGCCTCAACCAATGAAATGGGAAATTGTTCACTGTCTGACGACAAAGCAAAAATATCAAACAGGCCAACATAACGCGCCGGATCGGACAAAAATCCCGGCATCACCAGCCGATCCGCAATGCCCAGTCGCTGCGCCTCTGCTTGAATAATCCCGCGATCTGGCCCTTCACCCGCAATCGCCAATCGAACATGCGGCCCCGCTGCGGCAACTGCGCGGACCAAACGAGGCAGGTTTTTGACCGCACGTAAACCGGCGATTGTCCCGACGATCACTTCTCCGGGCTGCCGCTTAAGCCCCGGAAAAACCGCAGCATCGGGGGGATGCTGATAGCGCGCCACGTCGATACCGTTCGCAATAATATGCAACCGATCATCTGGCTGCTTCCAGACATTTCGTCCGATGGCGCCCAGTGTTTTTGAAGGTACCACCAGAGCATGGCTGCCCTTCAAGGCGCGCACACGAAAGGCGTTCCGTTTCCAGTTCAGCTTTTCGGTTTCATCTTCGTTAAACCCGTCCTCATGGTGAATCAAAGGCGGTAATGCCATGAATGGTGATAACAAACGGTGCGCCATTACGCCGTCCATCGATCCCCAATTATAGCTCAGGACAAGATCAAATTGCTGCATATAGCGCGCCAGCCGAACATAGCGTGCTGGCGCGGGCTTGCCGTATAACGCCGGTGCGGCATCGCCCGGAAAATCAACCACAACCGACGATGAAATATTCGCGCGAGCGTCCATCGCTTCGGGCGCAGCCGACAAAATGCAATGCTGCGCTTCGTCGCCAAAATGATGCATCAGCTGAATGGCGCGGGCTTCTTTGCCGCCCAAATTAAAGCTGCTGTGCAAATGCAGGATTTTAGCGGGTCGCGGCATTCGCTATTTTATCCCGTCCAGAAAGGCTGTGATGGCTTTGATCGACGCCGGTTCATCCAGCGAGGGGGCGTGGCCGACACGGGGGATAGTGGCCAATTTGGCGTTGGGCAGCAATCTGGCCATTTTGGTGGCAACCGGTTTTTCTAAAATATCCGAAGTCTCGCCGCGCAAAATCAAAACCGGCTTTTCACCCAACGATTCGTAAAGCGGCCATAGATCAACCCCCGCTTCGCCGCCCGGCAGTTTGAAGGGCTCGGAAATTTTCATATCATAATCGAAAACGATCCGGCCATTTCCAGATAATTTGCATGTCCGCTTGGCAAAGCGCAGCCAATCTTCGATGGTGTATTGCGGATAAACATCCTGTTGCGCCTCTGCCATGGCACGGGCCGCGTGCATCCATGTTTCAAAACTACGCGCGTTTCCAACATAGTTGCGGATACGCTCCAGTCCCTTACCACCCACAACCGGGCCGACATCATTCAGGATAACGCCTTTTAATTGCCGCTGCCATTGTGCGGCAAGCAACATCGATACAATGCCTCCCAGCGACGTACCAAAGGCAACAAAGCTTTTGATTTTCAATTCTCGCAGCAAAAAATCGACGTCTTGAGCGTAAACCAATGGCAAATACGTCATCGGATCCTTGGCATAGGCGCTTTCCCCGCGCCCGCGCAAATTCACCACAATCAACCGGCGATTACCCGACATACTTTCAGCAAGCGGTTCAAAGTCACGGGCATTTCGCGTCAATCCGGCGATGCAGACAATCGGGGATCGCGACGCTGGCCCCGGATAGTCGCGGTAATGGAGGCGCAATCCATCATGCGACGTCCAATAGCCATCGTTATAGGCTGGCATTATGCGCTTCCCCTTCGCCTTGCTTAACCGGCACCCTGCTATAACCGCTGTTCTGCCTTCGCGCTCCATATAGCCCAGCCTCCATCACGACCAGCCCTTCAATTGCCGCGCAACAATGGACTGTGCTTGGCAATTATCTTTTCAATATTTACTTGATATAAAGTGTCTGCAAGGCACATATGGTAAATTGAATTTACACATTATATTGTCGGAGCAGAAGCCCTTGGGCGAGTTGACATCGAACGAACCGGCAACGGGCGCCCAAATTTGGCGTGGACAGACGGCGGACGTTGATCACGAGGTTAATGTCGCGAGGAAGTCTTGGCCCGCTTGGGCTGCTGTTTCCCTAAACGAACGTATTGAAAAAATACGCAGTTTTTCGGGGCGCGTTCGTGCCGACATCGACAGGTTCACCGATCTGATCGCTCGCGAAACCGGCAAGCCTTTGTGGGAATCGCGAACCGAAGTTGAATCGGTCATCAACAAGGTCGACATTTCTGTTCGCGCTTATGCCGATCGAACACCGCAACGCAGAATCGATGGCAAGGCCGGTTCAGCAACCGCGCTGCGCCACAAACCACATGGCGTATTGGCGGTATTGGGACCGTATAACTTTCCGGCACATCTACCCAACGGCCATATTGTACCGGCACTGATTGCAGGCAACGCCGTCGTTTTCAAACCATCGGAAAAAACCCCGGCCGTTGGCGAAGCGTTGGTCGAATATTTCCGCAAGGCGGGCATTCCAGAGGGCGTCGTGCGGATCGCCCAAGGCGGCCCCGAAGTCGGCAAAGCTTTGACCGCGCATGAAGGCATTGATGGCGTGTTGTTCACCGGCTCCGCCCAAACAGGCATTGCCTTGAACCGGCAATTTTCGGCACGGCCCGACAAAATCCTTGCGCTCGAAATGGGCGGAAACAATCCCATTATCGTTTGGGACACCAGTGACATCCACAGTGCCGCCGTACTTGTGGTCCAATCCGCATTCATGTCTGCCGGACAACGCTGCACGGCAGCCCGCAGAGTGATTATCAAAGATAGCCTGTACGACATATTTGTCCCTGAATTGAAAAAGCTGACCGACCGTTTGGTGATCGGCGAGCCGCATGGCGAACCGCCTCCGTTCATGGGCCCGGTGATCGACAATGATGTCGCCGACGGTTTAACCGAAAGCTTTTTGGCATTGATGAGTCATGGCGGACGCCCCATTCGGCACATGCAGCGCCCGGTAAAAGGTCGTCCATTCCTGACACCGGGAATAATCGACGTGACTGACATGAAGGAACGGCCCGACATGGAATTGTTCGGCCCGCTACTTCAGGTGATCCGCGTGACCAATTTCGAGGCGGCGATTGATGAAGCCAACAACACGCGCTTCGGACTTTCAGCAGCGCTAATCGGCGGCACGGCGCAACAGTATAACCAATTCTGGGCCAATAGCCGCGCGGGTATCGTCAACTGGAACACAACCACCAATGGAGCCAGTTCTGCAGGACCATTTGGTGGTGTCGGCCTGTCTGGTAACCATCGTCCAGCGGCCTATTATGCTGCCGACTATTGCGCTTATCCAGTCGTTTCGTCCGAAGTTGAAACACCGCGCGCCATGATCGGGATCGGCCTGAAAGACGAAGAATATTCGAACAGTTCCGACATGGCCACTTCTGCGGATTAAAAAATTGCCATCGGCCATCAATGGCATAAAGCGGGCGGCGTGAAAAAAGACGCGATCTTTGATTTTTACCACCGGCTTGCAGAGGCCAACCCCGCACCTGAAACCGAATTGGCCTATGGCAATGTGTATCAGTTGCTGGTCGCGGTGGTACTGTCTGCCCAATCCACGGATATTGGCGTGAACAAGGCCACGCGGGCATTATTTACTGAAGTGCATAGCCCTGAACAAATGGTCGCGCTTGGGGAAGCTGGCCTGAAAGAGCACATAAAAACCATTGGGCTGTTCAATGCCAAGGCGAAAAATGTGATCGCTTTGTCCGAATTGCTGATTCAGGATCACGCCAGCATAGTCCCAGAAGATAGAGACGCGCTAGAAGCATTACCGGGCGTAGGCCGCAAAACCGCGAATGTTGTGATGAACACAGCTTTTGGTGCAGAAACCTTCGCTGTCGATACCCACATCTTTCGTGTGGGCAATCGGACCGGACTGGCCCCCGGAAAAACTCCGCTGGCCGTCGAAAAAAAGCTCGACAAACATACCCCACAACCGTTTCGTTTGGGCGCGCATCATTGGTTGATCTTGCATGGGCGCTATATTTGCAAAGCGCGCAAACCCGAATGCTGGCGATGCCCGGTGATTGATCTGTGTCGTTACAAACCAAAGACGCCGCAAACCGAAATATAATTTGGTCAGTGCATGTTCATGCAAACAACGATAGGATAGAGGTTATCTATCAAGTCAGGAGGACATGCCATGCATAAACCACTTTTGATTTGCGCCGCGGCTGCCGTTGCACTGGGCGGATTTGCGATAGCAGCAACTGCGTCATCGCCAAAGGAGCGACGCGCAAAAATATTGGCCAGTTATCAGCCTGTCGGGGCTGCTAAGAACTGTATTTCGCTGCGCAACATTCGAAATACGCGAATCGTCAACGACCGCACGATCGATTTCCACATGGGTGGCGGCAAAGTTTATCGCAATACCCTGCCTTATAGTTGCTCTAGCCTGGTAATCGAAGATCGCTTTTCCTATCGCACGTCGATGAGCCAGTTGTGCGACGTCGATATTATTCACGTCTTGCACAGTTATGGCGGGCGCATGCAAGAAGGCGCAGGCTGCGGATTGGGTAAATTTCAGCCCGTCGAAAAAACTGTCGCAGCCCGATAGACCAGCAATCTGATCGATCGATTGTTGGCCTATATCGATTTTCGCGCCGAATTGTCGAAGCCTATACCTGTCTGACTGGAACGATGGTACAAGAGGCTTATGGCGCAAGCGAGGCCATGCGCATTACCTGCAATGCAAGTATAACGGACCACGCGGCAACGCTTGAGGCGGACTTTGCAGAGGCAATCGCGCATTATGATGCGCCTGAAAAGTCACCCCGCACAGTCTGGCGTTGCACACACAGGCGGTCCTTCGGGGCGAATTTATCCTGTCCAAGGCGGGCAGAAAACCGAAATGTGCGCTTGACAGCGCCGTCCATTTGAAACGTTATTTCCAATTGCTGGTCAAAAAGGAAAATGCCTGATGTCCAAAATGATATTTGTGAATTTACCGGTAACTGATCTGCCGCATTCGATGGCATTTTATGCGGCATTGGGGTTCACCAACAATCCGCAATTCACCGATGAAACCGCAGCCTGCATGGTGTGGAGCGAGACGATCATGGTGATGCTGCTGACCCACGAGAAATGGAAATATTTTACCGACCGCCCCATACCGCCGTCCACCCACAGCGAAGTTGCCTTTGCCATTTCGATGGATGGAAAGGTCGACATAGATGCCATGACGGACACAGCAGCCGCGCATGGTGGAACCGCTGACATCAATCCGAAACAAGACCTTGGTTTTATGTACAGCCGCAGCATTGCCGATCCCGACGGCCATGTCTGGGAACCGATGTGGATGGACCCATCGGCAATGCCGCCGACCGAATAAAAGGAGAGCAATCATGCCCTATGTTGACGGATATTTGATCCCGGTACCAAACGCCAAACGCGCTGAATACGAAGCCATGGCAAAATTTGCCGCACCCATTTTCATCGAACACGGCGCGCTGCACGTGGTGGAAAATTGGGGCGATGATCTGATGCACGGCAAAACCACCGATTTCTTCATGGCGGTCAAAGCAGGAGACGACGAGAACGTCGTTTTCAGTTGGATCACTTGGCCGGACAAAGAAACGCGTAACGCTGGCAATAAGGCTGCCATGGAGGACGCGCGCTTCAACGATATGATGGGCAAAGATGTTTTTGACGGAAAGCGTATGATTTACAGCGGCTTTCAGACAATTGTGGACGAAAAAGCGTAAGAGGAGAGACGAAATGGCAAAGACACATGGTGGTTGGCTTTGGTATGAGCTGATGGCGACCGATGCAAATGCCGCAAAAGCGTTTTACGAGGCTGTGGTTCCGGGCTGGACAATGTCACCCGGCACGGCAGAAACCGGCCACTACGGCTTTATTGCCAATGCTGACGGCGGGATGACGGGCGGGGTCATTTCACTGACTGACGCCATGGTCGAACACGGAGCGCGCCCCGCTTGGGTCGGCTATCTGGGCGTTAACAGCGTCGATGCGATCTTGCCGAAAGTCGAAGCAAAAGGCGGTAAAGTGCTGATGCAACCGCATGATGTGCCCATGGCGGGCCGGATCGCCATGGTGACCGATTGTTGCGGCGCGCCGTTTTATGTGATGACGCCAACTCCCCCACCCGGTGGTGGCGAAAGCACGGCGTTTTCAGCCGAGAAAAATATGGGCCGCTGCGGTTGGAACGAATTGATGGCTGGCAATGCTGACAATGCCGTGGATTTTTACACGTCACTGTTTGGTTGGGCCCTACCCGAACCCATGGACATGGGGCCGATGGGCAAATACCATTTTGTCGAACATGATGGCGTTCAGATTGGCGCGATCATGAACAAAATGGCGGAGATGCCGCAGCCTTTCTGGAGCCATTATTTTTGGGTTCCGGGAATCGGAACCGCAGAAGCTGCTATCAAGGCCCATGGAGGCCAAGTAATCAACGGGCCAATGGAGGTCCCGGGCGGCGACTGGATTGTTCAGGGGATTGACCCCCAAGGCGCGATGTTCTCGCTGGTCGGTGCGCAATGACGGGTATCATGGTAAAGCGGCCCACATGGGCCCTGTGGCTTTCCATAGCGTTCGTCTTATGGAACCTGATGGGGCTAGCGTCATTCACGATGCAATGGATGATGACTCCTGCTGACATCGCCAAATTACCTGCCGAACAGCAGGAACTTTGGGGCAAGATGCCAGGCTGGATGTGGGCCGCCTATGTCGTGGCAGTCGGCGCTGGCACGTTGGGATCGATTGGACTTTTGCTTGGCAAGAAATGGGCGACTTCGCTGTTCCTGCTCAGCCTGATTGCTATCGCCATCCAGTTCAGCATGCCGTTGCTCCACGCGCTGGACCGGAATTTGATGTCGATGATGGCTTTTCCTGGCATTCATCTTTATCGCCGGGTTGGTCGAATGGCTGACGGCGCGCAGTTGGACGTCAAAGGGGTGGTTGAAATGACCAAAGCAACTCTGTGCCTTTGGTATGAAGGCGAAGCGGAAGCAGCGGCAAATTTCTATGCCAATACTTTTCCAGACAGCCATGTTGGCGCTGTCCATCGCGCGCCGGGCGATTATCCCGACGGGAAAAAGGGCGATGCCCTGACTGTGGATTTCACCGTGCTCGGCTTTCCCTGCATCGGCCTGAACGGCGGCCCAATGTTCAAACATAGCGAAGCATTTTCGTTTCAGGTCGCCACTGAAAATCAGGAAGAAACCGACCGCTATTGGAACGCGATTGTCGACAATGATGGTGCCGAAAGCATGTGCGGCTGGTGCAAAGACAAATGGGGGATAAGCTGGCAGATCACTCCCAAAGTTTTGTCAGATGCTATGATGGCTGGCGGCGACACCGCAAAACGCGCGTTCGAAGCAATGATGACCATGAAGAAAATTGATGTCGCAGCAATCGAAGCAGCACTGTCGCGCGTATAATGGTGACCTTGCGCTGTCATTGTGGGCAAGTCGAATGCATCAGCAATCTAGCGCCGATGTTGGTTGCCGTCTGTTACTGCGACGATTGCCAAGCGGCAGCGCGAGCGATTGAATCGCAGGCAAAAGGGCCGCCCGTAGCGGATCCTGATGGCGGAACGTCGTTATGCTTACTGCGCTTAGATGGGTTCCAGATAACGAAGGGACAAGATCTGCTCGAGCGACACAGTCTCCGCCCGGAATCGAAAACCAGCCGCATGATCGCGCGCTGCTGCAATTCCGCAATGTATCTGGCCTTTACCGATGGCCGTTTTTGGGTTTCTGCAATGACGAATCGAATTGCAGGCGAAAAACCTCCGATAGAGATGCGGCTTGCCACTATGTTCCGTGAACCGTTCCACCCATGGCCAGATGATGCGCCACGGTATTTGAAATTCCCAAAGCGCCTGCTTTTTCGGTTGCTCCGTCATTGGATAGTGATGAAGCGCGGTCGGCTGACTAAACCGACCAATGACGGGGTACGATAGAAATGCTCTCCCTCTACGGCCACCCTTTCTCTTCTTACACATGGAAGGTGCTGATTGCGCTGTATGAGAAGGACCTGCCATTTGCATTCAAGGCGCTCGATCCAGAGCGTCCTGAATGCGCCAATAATACGCGTCTGTTGGAGCTTTGGCCGCTTAATAAATTTCCGGTACTGGAAGATAGCAAATCCGTTGCGATTGAAAGTTCGATCATCATTGAACATCTCGATTTGCATCATCCCGGGCCGCGCATGATTCCGTCTGATCCTGTAGCGGCGCTGGACGTGCGCTTCATGGATCGGGTTTTCGACAATCATGTCATGGGGATGATGCAGGCGATTGTGGCTGAATATTTACCCTTTCTAACCCCTGCCCCCGACCCGGCGAAGATTGAGCGGGTTAAGGCATCTCTTACCGCCATCTATGGCTGGCTTGATAAGCGTTTGCCCGAAAAAGGATGGGCGTGCGGCGATGCATTCACGCTCGCCGATTGCGCGGGCGCCCCTGCATTATTCTATGCCGATTGGGTTCATGAATTTCCGGCAGAATTGGTCCGCCTCAAAGCTTACCGCGCCCGCGCACTCGCCCGCCCCTCGGTTGCCCGTTGTGTCGAAGAAGCACGCCCATATCGCTCGTTTTTCCCGCTCGGGGCACCGGATCGCGATTAAATCTGGAGAATGAAAATGACCGCAACTGCTGAAAATGGCTGGGAACTTGGTGTCACTCGCTTCATTGCTGCACCGCCCGCAAAGGTGTGGAACATTTTGGTCAACCGCATGGAAGAATGGTGGTGCCCAAAACCCTGGCGCGCCGAAGTCGACAGACTAGAACGCCATGCCGGCGGCGATTGCCACATCACCATGTACGGCCCCGATGGCGAAGTGCACCCGCATCCGGGGCACATCCTTGTTTGGGACGAAGGACATCGCTTTGCCTCAACCGACGCGATCAAGGGCGATTTGATGCCCAGCGGCCCATTCATGATCGGCATTTGGGAAGTGACCCCCGAGGGGGAAGGAACGCGCTACACCGCGCGTTCCCGCCACTGGGATGAAGAAACGGCAAAGCGCCATGAAGAGATGGGCTTTGTCGATGGCTGGGGTGCTTGCGCCGATCAACTGGTCGCTTTGTGCGAGGCGGAATAGCCCCGGAGCTTAGTCTTTACCGGATGCCGCTGTGTTCGGCTTCTCGCCCACCATTCCAAGTACCAACAAGAAACTCGCGCCGACCAAAACCGCTGTGCCGACAATCCACAGGAACAAATCAAAGCTGCCGCCGGTTTTTTCCATTGTCACCCCCAACAGCAAAGCACCGCTGGCGGTGGAAATTGACATCACCGCAGTCAGCAATCCCATGACCGATGAATAGATGGCGACGCCAAATTTCTTGGCAACCAGGAAAGCGACCAAATCTCCCTCTGCGCCATAGGCAAAGCCGATGAAAAACACCGCAGCAATCAGCACTGCAGGTGCATCAAAGCTGGATGCCATGACAAACAACCCCAGGCTGGGCAGCGCCAATGTGATGAAGGACACCAGATATGGCTGGAACCGATCAAGCGCAATTCCGGTTACAAACCGTCCGACCAGCATACCAATTTGCGGTGCCAACAGCATCATGCCCACATCTTTGCCGTCAATGCCATTATCAAGGATCATGCTTTTCAACTGCACCTGCAGCAATGTTTGCGGCAAATTGCACAGCGCCATAGCACCCAACAGAAGCCAGAAAGCGGTCGAACGGAATATCACCGGATAATCTTCGCGTGCCTTTCGCTTGGGCGCACCTTGAACGCGCGGCGCGGAATCAGCGGGGATCAGCAGAAAAGCGATAAGGCCCGCAATCGCGGTAAAGATCGCAATCGCCACAAAAGCTTCGCGCCAGCCATGTGGTTCAAAATTGAAAAACAGAAAACGGCCGCCTTCGAGATATTTGTTGAGCAGAGGCCCGATGATCGCGCCAAACACAGCCGCGCCCGACACCACGATAGCCAACGCCAATCCGCGCGCCTTTTCCACATATTGCACCGCGAGGCGCGAATAGACCGTGGCCGTCGTGGTAACGCAGAACAGGCTCTGCACCGCAAAAATCATGATGTAAGTGCTGAGTTTTCCATCCATCTGGCTATAGGCAAAATAACAAAGCGGCAGAATGATTTGCCCGATCAGCGCGGTCCTGCGCACGCCAAGCAGATCGGTCAAACGCCCGACAAAGGGAAAGACTAAAGCCATCAACAAGGCCAGACTTCCAACCTTCGCAAAATCCGCAGATGCCCAACCGGTATCGGAAAGCAGAGTGGGAACAATCGTGCTGGTAATGGCACCCACCACTGACAAGCCACAGCCCATACCGATAAACGCCGCCAAAATTGGACGCCAATTGTCACGGATTTCCGATAAATAGCCCGACAAAACACTCTCCCTGCTCTGCATCGCCTCTTATGTCGCGCGACGTTAGGGTTCGCTATTCAGGTTAGCAAGCGTGGGCAATCCCGCTTTCGCCTTGAAAGCGCCGCCGTGACGATATGTGGGGAAAGTGGTGCCTCGGGGCGGATTCGAACCACCGACACGCGGATTTTCAATCCGCTGCTCTACCAACTGAGCTACCGAGGCACAGCGGATGCTGAAAAAGCAGCCGCGTTCGGGAGCGCCGCCTATAAGCGCGGCATGGCGGCCTTGTCCAGCCCCTTTTACCAGCCGCTTTTAATAGTCTTCGGGTAAGTCGGGATCGGCAGGCGGTCCGGACATGCGATAACCTTCGCCAAGCCAGTTCAACAGGTCCCGATCCTTACAACGCTTGCTACAAAACGGCTTATGCTCCGCGCTTTCGGCGTCGCCGCACAAAGGGCATTTTCCATGCTTAGCTGGGTTTGACATGGACATGGCCATAGCCGGTTACAGCAGCGTCGGAAACAAGATCAATCGATGTACCCAGCATTTTTTTGAGCGCGTCGATTTCATCCGGCCAACGGCGCAACAGATCAATAACCGCAGGAACCGCCGTCATGGTCCGCGGGCCAACACCGACAGAACGGCATGCGTCGCGCAATAATGCCGTGGCGCGGCTCTCGATACTCAGCCGACCGGGGGTTATTCCGCACAGTATTTCCGGGATGGAGGCAGTGTGGCGCGGCAGCACCAATTGGGCAAAGCCGAAACCGTTGACTGCCGTGCGTTCATGCGACCCCAAAACGGCGCATCCTTCGGCCAATTTTGCATCCAGCCGTTGCCGCGCAGCACGATCAGCGGAGGCGAGGAAATCGATGCCAATTTGCCCGCCAATTCCCAACAGGCTCAGCAAGCGGGGAATTTCCATTGCGGCAGCATGATTCAGTGCCTCTGCATCGCCACTGCCATCAATGTCGATAACCGTCATGGCGCGGGTGCGTTCGATGCTCAACATGCCGCCCGCAATCGGGAATTCTCCGCTGATGGCTTGATCGATCACGCTGTCGAAATCCGCCTCGGCAATGGGTTCGGATCGATCACAATTTTCGGGAAATTGCCCAATAACGAACGCGCGGCATTTGCAGATGCGACATAGCCGCACACCATATACTCGACGCCGATAACGGCAGCGTGCAGCGCCAGTTCGAACGGCTCGACATCGGCATGCCAGCGGGCTTCATCAAAGGTCGCTTCGTTGACAGCGCGCACCAAAGGCAGTTTCCAACGGCCCGGTTCGGGAATGGGGGCACGGACGATATGCACTGCCTGCAACGCGCCGACATTCAAATCTTGCGCATATTCAAGGATCGCTTCTTGGCTACCGCCCAGTGAAACCTTTGCCCGACCGCCGCCGATATGGTCAAGGACACGGGCGGTAAAATGGGCGCCAACCACCAAAGCAGCGGGACCGATGCGCGGGCGCACGATGCGAAATTCGATCGGTACGCCATTTTCGACACGAGCATAACGCACTTCACCGGGAACCGAATCCCAAAGCAATATGGTGGTCATTCGACTGGATAACCGGCTGCGCGTAACAAGGCGCGAGTTTCATAAAGCGGCAGGCCAACCACGCCCGAATGGCTACCCGCCATCCAGTCGATCAACGCCTCGGCGCGCCCTTGAATGGCATAGCCACCCGCCTTGCCCAGGCCTTCGCCGCTGGCGATATAGCTTTCCATTTCGTCGTCGCCCAATCGTTTGAAACGCACGATGCTATCGCTAATCCGGGTACGCGCGCGGCCATCAGTGTCGATAACGCAGACCGCGCTCAACACATGGTGACGGCGTCCACTCAGCAGTTTCAGAAAACCGCGCTGCATGTCAGCATCGGCGGCTTGCGGCAAAATGCGGCGGCCCACAGCGACTGTGGTATCCCCCGCCAAAATGATCTCTCCATCCTCACGAGTGACCGCAGCAGCCTTTTCCATCGCCATGCGCAGCGCATAGACGCGCGCAATTTCGCCCTTCAACGGGGTTTCATCAATGTCGGGCGAGGCAACACGATCCGGCGTCACACCAATACGTGCAAGCAAATCGCGACGGCGCGGGCTAGAGGAGGCAAGGACAAGTTTCGCCACGCAGGCGTTATCCTTATTTAAATCGATACGTAATCCGGCCTTTGGTCAGATCATAAGGTGTCATTTCGCAAAGCACCTCGTCTCCCACAAGGACGCGGATACGGTTTTTGCGCATTTTACCGGCGGTATGGCCAAGCACTTCATGGCCATTTTCCAGTTCGACACGGAACATAGCGTTGGGCAGCAGCTCGCGCACCATCCCGCGCATTTCGATCAATTCTTCCTTTGCCATCCGGCCCCTTACGCCTTTGCAGTTGATAAATTTGCAGCGCCTTTAGCCGCATTATGCGCAAAAGGGAAGACAGGGCGTACACCCAGCTGACCGACAAACTTTGCGACAAATTGTGACACGAAACGGGGGTGTATTATTGTGTTTTCGCGGGCAAGTTAGGATCAACAAATCAAATAGGTCCCTCTCCCCATGCGTAAAAATCTCATCCCTTGGCTGTTAACGGCGGGTAGTATATTCGCTACCGCAGCGATGCCTGTCGCTGCGCAAGACGCAGCTGCGGCACCTTCAGGTGCAGAAACTTCTCCTGCCATTGCTACAAGCGATGACGCCATTTCTGTTTACGAAGATGCTAACGGCGTAGTTGATGCGAAAGGCGAAATCGTTGTAACCGCCGCGCGCATTCGCGGATCGGTTGAAACCAAAGTCCCGCCAGTGGACGAATTGGCCGAAGCCGATATTACGGCATTGGGCGCGTCCTCCGTCGCCGATATTGTCAGCTCGCTGGCCCCGCAAACCGGATCAGGGCGCGGACGGGGCGGCGGTCAGCCGGTGATCTTACTCAACGGCCAACGGATCAGCAGCTTCCGCGAAATCCGCGACTTACCATCCGAAGCGATCAAAAAGGTTGAGGTCTTTCCGGAAGAAGTTGCCCTGCAATATGGCTATCGTGCCGATCAACGGGTGATGAATTTCATCCTGAAAGACAATTTCGCCAGCTTTAGCGCCGAAACCGAATATGCGGCCCCGCAAAAAGGCGGGTTCAATCAACAGGAATTTGAAACCACTTTCACGCGGATTGGCAAAGACAATCGGCTGAGTATCGATCTGGAATTCGAACGCCGGACCCGTTTGACCGAAGATGAACGGAATATCCGGTCGAGTGAAGCCAGCGCACCTTTTGCTCTTACAGGCAATATCTCGGCACTATCCGCCGACGGCGAAATTGATCCGGCTCTGTCTGCCGCCGCAGGCAGTGTCGTGACCGTTGCAGGCGTACCCACCGTTTCAAATCCAAGCCTCGCCGATTTTGTCGCTAATGCTAACACAGCCGCAGATGGCGATATTGGCCGGTATCGATCGTTGCTGCCTTCGATGCAGCGTTTTCAGGCAACGGCTGCGTGGAGCAAATCACTGACGCCGCAAACCGGATTTTCACTCAACAGTTCTTATGAATTGCAGGATCAGCAAAGCCTGCTTGGCCTGCCATCGGCCAGCTTCATTTTGCCTGCATCCAGCCCATTTTCGCCATTTTCGAGCGATGTACAGCTAAACCGATATTTTCTAACACCGCGCCCGTTAGCGCGCAGCTCAAGCGCCCATAATCTGCAATTTGGCGCTGGACTGAATTCGACGCTGGCCGACTGGCGCTTGGCATTGACGGCGGATTACCAACTGGTCGATACCGAAACCCGCACCTTTACCGGCAACGACCTATCCGACATTGCGAGCGGCCGTCACCGCAGGAACCGCCAATCCCTTTCAAACGGGATTTGGCAGTGACCTGCTTTCGGCAGTTCCCGACACAACCGATAACACGTCCGGTAATCTGGCATTGCGCGGAACGCTTTCGGGAAAGGCATTTCGATTGCCCGGTGGTGCCGTGCAAATGACTCTGCGAACCGGTTACGAACGGCAAACAATTGATAGCATTGCCTATCGGCGCGGTGTCACCACCGAAGCGGCGTTAAAACGCGATAATATCAACGCCGGTTTCAACATCGAAGTACCGCTTATCGAGCGTGGATTGGGCGCTTTAGGGGTAATTGGTGATCTGGCGGTAAACGGCAATATGGGTTTCACAGAACTGTCCGATTACGGAATGCTGGTGGAATATGGCGGGGGATTGCGCTGGTCGCCTGCGCAAAGTTTGAGCATTTCAGCGTCGATGATGGTTGATGAAAATGCCCCAACACTCGCCCAATTGGGCAGTCCGCAGACTTTGACTCCTAACGTATCTTATTTCGATTTCCAGCGCGGAGAAAGCCGCTTCATCGAGGTTTTAAGCGGTGGCAATCCCACGCTTTCGGCGGAAAAGCGCACCGATTTTTGGCTGGTCGCCGACTGGCAGCCGAAATTTATCGAAGGATTAGGATTGCAGGCCGGCTATTATCGTAACCGCAGCCGCAATACGACGGCGTCTTTCCCGTTGCTGACACCGGAAATAGAAGTGGCCTTTGCCAACCGTGTGACACGCGACGCCAATGGCCAATTGGTGCGGATTGATCAACGCCCGGTCAATTATGATCAGGAAAATTCGGAACGGATCCGGTGGGGCTTCAACATGTCCGGCGCGATTGGACCGCAACCACAAGGACGCGGCGCAGGTGGAGCACCGGGCGGTGGACGCCCAGCGAGTGCTGGTGCCGGAGGCCCGCCGGGTGCGGGAGGACCGCGTGGCGGTGGACGCGGCGGACCGATGGGCATGCCCGGAATGGGTGGCCCGCCCAGCCGCTGGCAAATCGCATTATATCACACCTATCGCTTGCAGGACGAAATTGTAATCGGCCCGGGCGTTCCAGTTCTCGATTTGCTCGATGGGTCCGCCACCGGCAGCCTGGGCGGTTCACCCCGGCATGAATTGACATTGTCTGGCGGTGTTTTTGTGAAGGGACTGGGCCTTCGATTAGAAGGAACCTACCGCAACGAAACCCGCGTTGATGGCAACAGCCTGACCGGCAGCGGCGATTTGCGTTTTGGCGATTTGGCTAGCCTGAACGCGTTCGTTTTCATCAATCTGGACCAACGCGGCAAGCTGACCAAGACAGTACCGTTCCTGAAAGGGGGCCGCATCGCGATCCGCGTGGTCAACGTCTTGAACGATGTGATCGACGTTCGCGATGCCAGTGGTGCGGTACCGTTAAGCTATCAGCCGGGCTTGCTCGACCCCCAAGGCCGGATGTTCGAAATCAGTTTCCGTAAACGGTTTTAACGCGTTCGTGCCTTTGCCTGTTCTGCCTTTAGCAAAACGGCAAAGGCCGCGCGCCGCATCGGTCCGCCAATGGCAATCGACCAACGACCGATTGATCGCCTGCCACCCCACAGGCTGTCGATCATCGGATGGTCTTGCGCGGCACAGCTGTCGCACCATGTGAAGTCTGGCCGATCCAGCAATGCGAGGTTTTCAATTTGCAGCAACACACCCGGTGAAAAGCGCGCATAATCTTCGTCAAAGGCGGTTTTGAACGAAAAAGACCCGGGGGCGGTCAGGAAAGTAATCAACATCGCAATCGCCCGCCCATCGAGACGCAGCGTCAGCAGTTCCAGCTTGCCAGCATCCGCCGCTGCATGCAGCACTGTTCGGAATAAAGTGCGCGTATCATCGGCACAATCCAATGCCGAACCATTGCCGCCTTTCCACCCCGCGCGCTCAAGGGCGAGAAATTCGTCGATCCAGCCATCCAAATTTTCACGGCCATCGCTGCGGTCAAACTGCAATGCCCCCAGTTCGGCAAGGCGATTATGTTGGCGGCGCAATTCTTTGCGTTTCTTGCCGCGCACATGCGTTTCGAGATAGGCCGCCGGAGACAGACCCTGTTCGAGCAAGGCTCGCTCTTCGCTTTGCACCAGCCCGATCCGGCGGCGCTGTTCGGTACATATTTGCTGCAAGGCTGCGGCAACCGGCCCGTCTATGGGCATGGCGTTTAGATGGAAGAAAAGCGCGCCATCAGCTTCGTTATCCAAAAAGGCAAACAAGCCCCGCCAAAACGGAAGCTCTGCCCCATTGCGGACCAACGGCGTCCCCAGAAACGCGTTGTGGTTCAGCCAATTCGTTCGATAGGCAACCGGCAATCGCGCATAGCCCCGCGCCTGTTCCAACGGCATGACACCAATTAATTGGCCGCCCAAGCGAATACAGGCCAGATCAATGTGCTGCTGCGGATCAAGTGCTTCGAGCGCATTTTGAAGATACCAGCGTTCCGCAAAGGCATTGGGCTCGCTGGCATCGTCGGCAAGGTCATCCCATTCTTTGCAGAATGCGGTGTTGGTGGCGATGGTGTGCCCGGTAATAAAAGTAGCTACCAACGCCGCAGACGCGACGTCAGTCACTTCTAGCGCCCCCCTACGTTTCGCTGTTAGAATTTCAGTGCCCATTTCCATTGTTGAACAAAGCTAGCAAATGGGCGCTAAGATTGTCCTAATGGAAAAGTCTCCGCAATAAAAAGGCTGCCCAAACATAAGCTTAGGCAGCCTCTATAATTATTGCACCGCCATTTTGGCTATTTAGCTGACAGGACCGCTGGAGGTGGTTCTTTATCAACATCCAATTCGATGAAAGCTGGGTTCCAACGCTTTAACCAATTTGACGTTCCTTGCAGCCACTCAATGCGTTCTTCTTTGGTAAAGAAGCGGCTGTAATGGCCGTTACGGGGCTGTTCGATATAGTCAAAATCGACGCCTTGCTTTTTCCCAGCATTTTTCAATGCAGCGACCAACGTACGACCCTGAGCAATCGGAACCCGAGGATCGCGAACACCGTGAACGATCAATATCGGAGACCATTTGCCTTTCGCATTTCGCGCTGGTGAAACGACACCTAACTCAGTCGCACCTTTTGCAAGGTAATTTGCTCCAAAGGAACCCAGATAGTCTTTGTCATAGTCACGCATCATCGCAAGATCGTAAACGCCCGCTCCCGCAATTGTACAGCGCCAGCGATCCGGGTCGCGTTGAGCCGCACGCGCAGATGCGTAACCGCCATAGGACCAGCCCATCATGCATGCCCGTTTCGGATCAACGATGCCTTGGCGCACAAGATAGTCCATGCCATCATTCAAATCGTCCTGCATGGTTGTGCCAAAACCATCTTCACGACCTTTTTTGACGAAAGCCTTTCCATAGCCGCCAGACCCGCGGTAATTTGGTTGGATAACGACATAGCCTTGCTCAGCAATAGCCTGTGACCAATCGTCATAAGACGTGTCGTCCCTCACGCCGTAAGGGCCGCCATGGGTAAGCATTACCATCGGCAGATTTTTGCCATGCGTGCGATGTCGTGGCATCGTAAGTACAGCCTCTACGACTACGCCATCCCGTGCAGTATATTTAATCATTTTACGTGGATTGAGTTCACCGTCTTTTATCGCGGTATTTTGATAGCCCAGTAAGCCAATGCTAGCTTGCTCCACATCATAAACATAAAGCGCACCGGGCTGGCTTGGTTTGGCAACAGAAACGACGAATTTCGTGTCGCCCTTATTCGATGTGACCAACATGGCATTTCCCTTGCCAAATTGTTCATCCATAAACTCTTGAATTTGCTTATGCTTCGGGCTCGTCCATTCGATATGCGCACGATCTGTCGTATAGCGATAGCCCAGAATACCGTTGTCGTCTTCATTGGAAACGACACCGTCAATATCATAACCATCTTTGCTGAACAGCTTCTCTACAATCTTCATTTCTTTTAGATTGGCTTTATACGCAGCTGTATGGCCGTCATGATTACTGGTTACTACTGCCATGTCCGGCTCTTCTAGAAACACTTGGGGCCGAATACCCGCTCCGGTGAAATCCTTATCAACCACAGCTTGCACCGTCTTCATTGTTCCTTTCGCGTCAGAGCGGTACAACATCGTATCTTTGCCAGTATCGCGATCTCCGCCGAAACCCATGCGAACCACGCCCTTGCCATCGGCTGCCCAGCCACTCACAATCGGGTTGGGCAGCACTTCGGTGCCGACAATTTTACCCGTTGCAACGTTTACCCGCACAACTTCTGGCCGAAATGCACGTTCTCTGCTGTAATTCATCGATTGCCGCTCTAAAACGATTTCACCCTTTTTCACATCCGAGTGTAAAATATCGGCTGCGCTGCCAGACGCATCCCTCCAAGCCAAAGGCTGTAGCTGTTTGGTTTTCAAATTATAGGATACAAGGCGGAATAAGTCTGTCCGCTCGCCAAAAAGAATATCGCGAGACATCAATGTAATAAGCAAATAGTCGTTTCCGAACCATTCCCATCTGATGATTTCACGGTCGCCACCATCTTTAAATGTTTGCGATTGCGCAAAAAATTCCGGTTTTGCTCCTGGTTTGTTTAGATCTATAATCCCGTAAGTAAGCGAATTTCCGCCACCAATTGCCACCGCAATTTTGGTTCCATCAGGTGACATCTCTGGATCTTGCATGAAAGCAAGATCGGCAAGGACACTTATATCGACTTTCCCCTGAATGCTTTTTTCGTTGGCATGCGCCACAGTCATCGGCGTAAAAACCAGTGCGGCCGCCGTTAGCAGCCAAACGGAGTGTTTTTTTAATTTCATGATTAAGCTCCCCAGCTTATTTTTATGAATACAAACATAGCCAAACGAGCGACCTACGCAAGCGGCCGCGAACCCATTAACCCGTAAATTTCGACAAACAGCACGTCACCTTCTAACGCCAACAAAAAGCCCCGCCGAATTGCACCGGCGGGGCTTTCTCATTTACACCGGATAACCGGTGGAAATTTCGCATATTTTACGCGGCACCATGCGCCAACGCGGCGAGCAGTAGCAATGCCACGATGTTGGTGATTTTAATCATCGGATTGACGGCAGGACCGGCCGTATCCTTGTAAGGATCGCCCACGGTGTCTCCGGTTACGGCTGCTTTATGCGCTTCCGAACCTTTGCCGCCGTGATGGCCATCTTCGATGTACTTTTTGGCATTGTCCCATGCGCCGCCACCCGATGTCATCGAGATGGCAACGAACAAGCCACCAACGATTACGCCGAGGAGCAAAGCACCCAGAGCAGCAAAGCCCTGTGCCTGTCCAGCCACGCCAAAGATCACGTAATAGACCGCAATCGGGGCAAGCACCGGCAACAGCGACGGGATAATCATTTCCTTGATCGCCGCCTTAGTCACCAGATCAACCGTGCGGGCATAATCGGGCTTTGACTTGAACGTCATGATGCCGGGATCGTTCGCGAACTGATCACGCACATCCTTTACCACTTCACCAGCTGCCCGGCCAACAGCCGTCATCCCCATTGCGCCGAACAGATAGGGTAACAAAGCACCCAACAACAATCCAACGATGACATAGGGATTTTCAAGACTGAAATCGACATCGAGATGCGGGAAGAACTCCTTCAAATCGGTCGTGTACGCTGCGAACAGCACCAACGCCGCCAGACCAGCCGAACCAATGGCATAGCCTTTGGTAACAGCCTTTGTGGTGTTACCCACGGCATCGAGCAGATCGGTTTTTTCACGCACGCTATCATCCAGTCCGGCCATTTCGGCAATGCCGCCGGCATTGTCGGTAACAGGACCATAAGCATCAAGCGCCACGACCATCCCCGCCAAAGCCAGCATCGCGGTTGCCGCAAAAGCAATACCGATCAAGCCAGCAAGCTGATAGGCGATGATGATGCCTGCGCAGATGACGAGTGTTGGCAACGCCGTTGATTCAAGGCTGATGGCCAGTCCTTGGATCACATTGGTACCGTGGCCCGTTTCAGACGCCTTGGCAATTGACCGAACCGGACGATAATTGGTGCCGGTATAATATTCGGTGATCCAGATGATCAGGCCTGTAATGATCAGACCGACAAGCGAGCAATAGAACAATGTGCGTCCGGTATAGTCGCCCACGGCATTTTCCATGCCACCCAGCGCATAATTGATCACAAACCAGATCAATATGGCAGAGGTCACAGCCGTTACCGTGAAGCCTTTATACATAGCACCCATGACATTTTTCGAATTGCCGAGCTTGACGAAATACGTGCCAAGGATCGACGTCAAAATGCATGCACCACCAATCAACAGCGGCAGGGTCATCAGGTTGAGCAATTGATCGCCCGCATTTTTGACGAGCAATGCGATCAGCACCATCGTTGCACCCACGGTGACAACATAGGTTTCGAACAAGTCAGCGGCCATACCGGCGCAATCGCCGACGTTGTCGCCCACATTGTCCGCAATAACCGCAGGGTTACGTGGATCATCTTCGGGAATACCCGCTTCGACTTTGCCGACAAGATCGGCACCGACATCCGCAGCCTTGGTAAAGATGCCTCCACCCAGACGCGCGAAGATCGAAATCAGCGACGCACCAAAGGCCAAAGCGACCAAGGCATCAATAACTGCGCGGCTGTTTGCGGCTTGTCCGTCAACTTCGGTCAAATACCAAAAGAACACCGAAATCGCCAGCAAAGCGAGGCCTGCCACCAGCATGCCGGTAATGGCACCGGCGCGAAAAGCCATGGTCAAACCGGCCTGCAATCCCGTCTGTGCAGCGGCTGCTGTACGCACGTTTGCGCGAACAGAGATGTTCATCCCGATATAGCCTGCAACGCCTGAAAGCACCGCACCGATGGTAAAGCCGACGGCTGAGGTTGCACCCAGAAACCAGGCGACCAATGCGGCGACAACAACACCAACAATGGCGATTGTGGTATATTGGCGGCCCAGATAGGCTTGCGCCCCTTCTTGAATCGCGGCGGCTATTTCTTGCATTTTCTCATTGCCGGCAGATGCATTGAGCACCTGGCGGCTGGTGACAAAGCCGTACAGCACGGCCAAGGCACCGCAAATAATTGCGATAACTGTCAAAGACATGGAGTCTCCTTCCCCCTCATTTATATGCTGGCGCAACTCCTCTTGCGCCAACCTCTCCGTGTCCCCGCTGTCGCTGGGGACTGGTCGCAACCTAGGGCCATTGCAGCGCGATGCAACCCCAAAAACCGCGAAATTTAGCGCGCTTCAGCGATGTTCAAAACCAAGCGAGGAGGGAAGCGGAACGGGTTCGCCAGCAAATTGGAGCGATAATCCATTGCCTGAGCACAGGCGGCCAACGCAGGCTGCTGGAACCGGTAAAGCCGCCGATGGCGCGGCGAACAGCAATTGATAGTCATCGCCCCAACTGGCAGCCGCCATTCGGCTGGCCAAACTATCGCCGCGTAACGTGCAATAAGCAGCGGAGAGCGGCAACGCGTCGAGTTCGATTTCTGCCTTAAGACCGCTCGCTTTTGCCATTCGCAGTGCATCGATCAGCAACCCGTCCGAAATGTCCATCATCGCGTGCACGACAGGCGCAAGCGCCCTGCCCGCCGCCAATTGCGGTTGCGGGCGATTAAAGGCATCGCGCAAAATCGCGGGACCTTCCTGTCCATTGCGGCACATATCATATCCGGCGGCGGCATCGCCAAGCGTGCCGGTGACAAACAGAAAATCTCCCGCCTTTGCCCCGCGACGATCAGGAACCGGCCGATGTGTCGCGCGCCCCAATGCTGTCATGCCAATTGCACGCGCACCACCCGCGCCGCTTTGTCCAGTGGTGTCACCGCCGAGTAAAGGAACTGCAAATTTGGCAAGCGCCTGCGCCAGACCATCTGCAAAGCGCCGGTCCCATTCGTCCGCGCCCAGCATAAAGCCCAGCAACATCCCCAAAGGTTCCGCACCCTTGGCCGCCAGATCGGACAAGTTACTTGCCACCAGTTTCCACGCGACATCGGCAGGGTCGGCATTCGGCAACCAATGCACCCCTTCGACCATCATATCGTGGGTCAGGATCAGCGACTCTTTACCAATTTCGATGACCGCCGCGTCGTCCGCCAACCCCCGCGCCGCCGGATCGGTGGCGATGGCGCGCATCAAATCGATGAAATTGGATTCGGTGGTCATGCCCCCCGCCTAGCACCGCAGCCCTGAGCTTGTCGAAGGGCGCATCACGGGCAAGCGTGCTTCGACAAGCTCAGCACTGCGGTAAATTGATGCCCTATGCACGCTTGTCCTTGGCCACAGCATCTAGCAGGCCGTTCACGAACTTCGCGTCCTTGGCATCAAAAAAGGCGTGGGCCACATCGACATATTCATCGATCACAGCCCCTGTTGGTACATCGGGCCGCGCCAGCAATTCATAAGTACCGGTGCGCAAAATCTGCAGCATCGTTTTATCGAGGCGACCAATTTTCCATTGTTCACCCAATTTCTGCTCGATCAACGCGTCAATCTCTTCACGCCGCGAATCCACGCCCGAGACAATATCGTCGAAGAAATCAACGTCGGCCTCTGCATATTGCGCGTCTTCAATTTCGGCCCCCAGACGGTGCGCGTGAAATTCGGTGAGCAAACGGGCGATACCGATCGACTCCATATCCATTTGGTACAGCGCCTGTACGGCGGCAAGCCGAGCCGCAGCGCGGGCTTTTGAACGGGGGAGTGTCATTTCAATCTTTTCCTGACGCTTTCGGCATGCGCGGGCAGGCCTTCTGCCTCGGCCAGCGTAATCGCGGCTGGCCCAATGGCTTTGATGGATTTTTTATCGAGCGCGATAAAGCTGGTGCGCTTCATAAAGTCGAGCACCGACAACCCCGACGAAAACCGCGCGCGTCGGCCAGTGGGCAATACATGGTTCGGCCCCGCCACGTAATCGCCGATAGCCTCGGGTGTCATGCGGCCTAGAAAGACCGATCCCGCGTGACGGACCATATCGAATAGCAATTCGGCGCGGGCATCATCGACGGCGAGTTCCAGATGTTCGGCGGCTAAACGGTTGACCAGCGGCATCGCCTCTTCCAGCGAAGGCACCAAAATGATCGCACCGAAATCGCGCCAACTGGCCCCGGCAGCGGCGCTGGTGGACAGTAAGGGAATTTGTGCATCGACCTCAGCCGACACAGCATCGGCAAAGGCCGCGTTGTCGGTGAACAGGATCGACTGGCTGGTCGGATCATGTTCGGCCTGACTGAGCAGATCAGCAGCGATGCGGTCCGCCTTGTTTTTGGCATCCGCAACCACGACAATTTCGGAAGGGCCCGCGACCATGTCGATTCCAACAACACCATAAACCTGGCGTTTGGCCTCTGCGACCCAGGCATTGCCGGGGCCGGTGATGACATCGACCGGCGAAATGGTTTCGGTGCCATAAGCCAGTGCGGCAATGGCCTGCGCCCCGCCCAGCCGCCAGATTTCATCGACCCCCGCCAAATGTGCCGCCGCCATAACGGTATCGTTGATCTCTCCGCGCGGCGTGGGGGTCATCATCACCAACCGGCCAACGCCTGCGACTTTCGCCGGAATGGCATTCATCAACACCGAACTGGGATAGGCAGCGCGGCCACCGGGAACATAGACCCCCGCCGCATCCACCGCGCCCCAGCGCGCACCCAAACGCACGCCATCCTTGTCGCGATAGTCGCGGTCCTTTGGCAATTGCGCTTTATGATAGGCCTTAATCCGTGTCGCTGCGAGCTTCAGCGCGTCGCGCAACTTTGGTTCCAACGCGCTATAGGCGGCTTTGCATTGCGCAGCATCGATCCGCCAGCCTTCACCGTTCAAATCAAATCCGTCGAACCGTTCGGTCAGTTCAAGCAACGCCACATCGCCCCGGGCGCGCACATCGCGGATGGTTTGGGTTACGATGGTCGAGACATCAGCATCGGCCTCGCGCCGTGCATTGACCAATGTGTCAAACTGCGCGGCGAAATCAGGCTGGCTGGCATCAAGCCTAAGCACTGACGGCCGCCCTGAACTGATCCACAATGTCCGCAACCCGGCTATCAGTTTTGAATGCCGCGCGGTTGGCCACGAGCCGGGCGGAGACCTCTGCAATACGCTCGACCTCGACCAAGCCGTTTTCTTTCAGTGTTTGTCCGGACGAAACCAGATCAACGATCCGGCTCGACAGCCCCAGCAACGGGGCAATCTCCATCGCACCGTTCAGCTTGACGCATTCGGCCTGCACCCCGCGCGCGGCAAAATGCTTGCGCGTAAGATTAGGATATTTGGTGGCAACGCGCACATGGCTCCATGACCGGGGATCATCGGTCGCGGCCAGTTCAGCGGGTTCCGCGACTGAAATCCGGCAGTGGCCGATGTTCAGATCGACAGGGGCATAGAGTTCCGAATAATCGAATTCGTCGATCACATCCGACCCGACGATGCCCAATTGCGCCGCGCCATGCGCTACAAAGGTGGCAACGTCAAAGGCACGCACACGAATGATGTGGACGTCGGCATGGTTGGTACCAAACATCAACGCTCGACTTGCCTTGTCGAAGAAATCGGTCGCAGGTTCGATACCCGCCGCCCGCATCAACGGCAGAGCCTCATCCAGAATACGTCCCTTGGGAATTGCAAAGATCAGTTTCGCGGCCATAATCCGCGCGCTTTACTGTGGCAGTCCGCATAGGGCAAGCGCGCTAAACCGATGGGATGAACTTCAACGTTCCCACCTGCCGCAATACGCCGCCATCATTGGGGTGATTAACGCCATCCAATACCGGCACTTCGGCAATATCGAACGGGCTCATCCCTGCAAGACAGGCAACGTTGATGCCAAATTGATGCGGGTTGGATCGCCGTTGATGGTGTGTGTAAATCCCGCATTTGGAACAAAAATAATGCCGCGCTTCTCCGGTATTGAATTGATACAGCGTCAGCAGATCTTCGCCCTGAACGAAGTGAATATCCGCAAGCAATGCTGACACCGCAACCGCGCCACGCATTTGACAATAAGAGCAGGTGCAACGCCGCGCCGATTGCAGCCCGGTTTCCAGTCTCGCCTTGAATTTTACCGCGCCGCAATGGCAAGCTCCGTTCAATTCGCTGTCGTCTTCGACGATCATAAAATCCCCTTTGCTTCGTTTAAAACCAACCAGTCTTTCATCGCAGCATTCACCACCTCCGGCGCTTCCCATGGCACGAAATGGCCGCAATCGCGCACTTCGACAATTTTGAGGTTCGGAATCATCTGATCGAGCGAATCCAGATTTTCCGGCGGCAACGCCAGATCGTCCATCGCCCAAATCACCAGCGTAGGGATATTCAGCCGGGGCGCAGCAGCGGGATCGAAGGGGGTGTCGTCAAACGGTTCCTCCATCGACGGCACGTTCAGCGGCGAGGCGCGGTACCAATTCAGCATCCCGAACGCAGCATCGCGGTCTTGCCAATCAGCGAGCAGCGCATCGCGCTCCGCATCCTCCATCTGCGCCGAACGCTCCCATTTGATCGCTTTGAACAACAATCCCGCAAGCCCCTGTTCGCGGACCAGCGCATCATTGGCCGGATCGCGAAAGGCGCGCATATATTGGCTCGCGCCGCGCTGCACCTTATTGGTTTTCAACAGATGCTGAAACCGGAACGGGTTCGGCGCATTGGCGATGATCGCGCGGGTCACCCGCCCTGCCCAAGCTGGATTGGGACCGCCAGGTTGCCCCATATAAGCAACACTCCACGCAATCGCCCCGCCCCAATCATGGCCGACGATGGTGAACTCTCCGATCCCCATGGCATCGGCCAATGCAAAAACATCCGCTGTCAGCTTGTCGGGGGTATAGGCGTCCACCTCTTGCGGCTTGGATGATCCGCGATAGCCGCGCTGATCGGGGGCGATGCAGTAAAAACTGTCTGACAATGCTGCCATCTGATGCCGCCAAGTGCGGTGGCTTTCCGGAAAGCCGTGGAGAAAAATCAGCGCAGGATTATGGGGGTCGCCCGCTGTCCAAACATCCAGTTCGATACCGGTCGATAAGGCGAAGCGTTTTGAATCAGTTGTCATCTGCTACCTATAGGTTCACTAACAGCATCGAAACAATCGAATTTCCCATTCAATTTAATGGAGTCTCCGCAATATGTCACTTTCCATGTACGAAGCCAGCGTCCCCGTTGTTGCCCGCGCGCTGCAAAACCTGATCGGCATTTTGGAAATTGGAAAAGCACACGCCGCCGCAAAGGGCACCGACGAAGCCAATTATATGGCAATGCGCTTGACGCCCGATATGCTGCCCTTCACCGCGCAAATCCGCATCGCCTGCGACATTGCCCGGCGCGGTATGGCGCGGCTGGCAGGGACGGAGCCTTTGGCGCTGGAAGACAAGGAAGGCGGTTTTGACGACCTGATCGAACGGTGCCGTCTGACGATTGAAAACGTCAACGCCTTCACCGCTGAACAGATCGACGGTTCGGAAGATCGCGAAATTCTGCTTCCCACGCCGATGGGCGAACTCAAATTTTCCGGCAAAGACTTCCTGTTCGGCTTCATCCTTTCCAACGTCCATTTCCATTCGACCATGACCTATGCACTTTTGCGCGGGGCCGGGGTGGAACTGGGCAAGAAGGATTATATGGGGGGTTGATGGGTTTTTATGTCCTCAAGTTTATCCGCACCCGTGCCCCGTGCTCGAACGGGGCTTGCTTCTTTTCGCCATTCGCAGTGAAAAGCCCAACCTCCGTGTCAAGCTCGGGGTGACGATCTAAGTGACATCATCGTGCTTTATGTATCACTGTCGCCAACGGCATTTCAGGAATGGGGATATATTCCGCCTCGTCGCCCGGCACTTTGGGGAACGCCCCTGCCCGCCAATCGGCCTTTGCCTGATTGATCCGGTCGCGCGAGGAACTGACGAAATTCCACCACACATGGCGCGGGGTTTTAAAGGCTTCCCCGCCCAATAGCATCACACGGGCATCGCTAGTCGCGCGCAGCGTCATCGGTTCGCCGGGTTTCAGGATATAAAGGCTGAAACGTTCCATCGGCTGTCCATCAATTTCGGCATCGCCAATCGCCACCAAAACCGCGCGTTCATCAGCAGCGGCGTCGATGGGGACGGTGGCCCCGGCCTTGAGCAAGATGTCAGCATAGATCGTCTCGGCATGTTGCGTGGTGGGCGCGGTTCGGCCCCAAAGCGACCCCATGATGATCCGCGCGGTGACGCCATTATCATCAATCTGCGGCAAATCGGATGCGGCGACATGTTCGAACGCAGGGTCAATTTCTTCCTTGCCATCGGGAAGTGCCAACCAAGTTTGCATGCCGCTGATCGGTGATCCCGCCGCGCGTTCATTTGCAGGAGTGCGTTCGCTGTGCACAATCCCCTTGCCCGCGACCATCAGGTTCAGCGCACCGGGCCTGATCGTGGCAAAGGTGCCCAGGCTGTCGCGATGGTCGATTGCACCTTCAAACAAATAGGTGACCGTAGATAGATTGATATGCGGATGCGGGCGCACGTCCATGCCGTGCCCTGCATCAAAATGCGCGGGGCCAAATTGATCGACAAAAATAAACGGCCCCACCATCGTCCGGCCTTTCGACGGCAAAGTGCGCCGCACGGTGAACATGCCGAGATCATGGCTGGTGGGGGTGATGATGTGCATAGTCATTCGACTCCGCTCCATAATTCGTCAAACAAGAGCCTGATTGCTGGTGCTACTTCATCCCGGTCGTCGGGGCCGAACCAACCCAATTCCGACACCTCTGATTGTGGAATCATGCTGCCCTGCCAGCGCGCGGTAAAACAATTGAGTTCTACGTCACCGTCGCGTCCATAGGCCGGACCGACAATCTTGATGGTTGGAACGATGCTAGAAACGTCTAATTTTATGTCAAGTTCCTCATAGATTTCCCGAACCAATGCCGCAGTATCGCTTTCGCCCTCTTCTATGGTTCCACCTGGCAGATACCAAAGCGCATTATCTCTGACGCGAACAAGCAAAATGCGCTGATCTTCCTTTATTAACAGGCATGCGCAACGAATCACTTCATTCCCCCACCGCCCTCGCTTTAATCGCCAGCGCATGGACCCGCTGCCCCGGAATATCGCCCAATGCCTGATTGACCATCCGCTGTCGTAGCACGCGGTTTACGCCCGCAAAGGCGGCGCTTTCTATTTCCACGGTGAAGTGGCTCTCGCCCGATCCATCGTCGCCGCTATGGCCGCTGTGCGATGCGCTGTCGTTGATCACGGCAAGGTGGGTGGGGGCAAAGGCTGCGGTCAGCAGCGTTTCCATTTCGGATTGTAAGGGGCCTTTTGTCATAGCCACAGTCTTCCCATATCGCGGAAAATTCGCCAAGGGAAAATCATGTCCGCTCCCCGTAATCCCGATAAATTCCATGGCCGGATGCACGGATCGTTGCGTCCATGTGCGCGGCCCGGTTGCCCCGATACCGGCCAATTCCGCGCGCCCAACCCCTATGGCAGGCGTCCCGGCCCCAATGGCCCGGGCGATTATCAATGGCTGTGTCTTGACCATGTCCGCGAATTTAATGCAGGCTATGATTGGTTCGCCGGAATGACGGCGCGAAGAAATTGCAGCGGCACAAAGCCCGACCAACGTCTGGCCGACCGAGACCCGCGCCTTTCGCGCCAATGGCAATGTCGATGTGCCGCCCAAATGGGCCGACTTCCACGATCCTCTCGACGCCATATCGGCGCGGTTCAAGGGGCGGATGGAGGATGCCAAACCGGTGCGTTCTTCCAACGGCGCGATATTGTCGGGCGAGGATAGAAAGGCCCTCAAGACCTTGGGGCTTTCGCCCGATGCGGACCGGCGCACGATCCGCACAGCCTACTCACGGTTGGTGCGCAAATATCACCCTGATAAAAATGGTGGGGACCGTAGCCATGAAAAGTCTTTGCAAGACGTGATTGCGGCTTATACGCACCTTAAATCCGCGCACGCATTCGCTTGATAGACGATGAGAAAACCATGACCGACATTCCAAACATCCAACCCGACAGCCGGGCCACCACCATTCTTGACGCGCCTGATACAAAGGTCAGCGTGCGGGATATGTTCGGGATTGATGTCGATATGGACTGCCCCGCGTTCAGCGAGGCGGATGAACGCGTGCCCGATCTGGACCCGGCCTATGTTTTTGATGCCGATACCACGCTCGCCATTTTAGCGGGTTTTGCCCATAACCGCCGCGTCATGGTGCAGGGCTATCACGGCACCGGCAAATCGACGCATATCGAACAGGTCGCGGCGCGGCTGAAATGGCCGTGTATCCGCATCAATCTGGATGCCCATATCAGTCGGATCGACCTTATCGGGCGCGATGCCATTGTGCTGCGCGACGGGGTGCAGATTACCGAATTTCGCGAAGGCTTGCTACCTTGGGCGCTGCAAACCCCCACCGCGTTGGTGTTTGACGAATATGATGCGGGCCGCCCCGATGTGATGTTCGTTATCCAGCGCGTACTGGAGGCCGAAGGCAAGCTGACCTTGCTCGATCAGAACCGCGTCATCCGGCCCAATCCGTGGTTCCGCCTGTTCGCCACCGCCAACACCGTTGGTTTGGGAGACACCAGCGGGCTGTATCATGGCACGCAACAGATCAACCAAGGCCAGATGGACCGGTGGAACATCGTCGTTGGCCTGAACTACCTGCCCGCACAGGTCGAGGCCGAAATCGTTCTCGCGAAATCCGATGGAACCAGCGCCGCCGACGTGGCCAATATGGTGAAAGTTGCCGATCTGACCCGCGCCGGTTTCGTCAACGGCGACATTTCCACGGTCATGAGCCCCCGCACCGTTATCACCTGGGCACAAAACGCCGCGATCTTCAAAGATCTGGGTTTCGCTTTCCGCCTGTCGTTCCTGAATAAATGCGACGAGGCCGAACGGACATTGGTGGCCGAATATTATCAGCGGGTCTTTGGCAAGGAGCTGCCGGAAAGTATCGTCGGCAAGACATGATCCGTTCCGCCGCCGCTTTGTCACTGATGCTATCGTTGGGAGCATGCGGCGCGGCGGTAAATTACGGTCCGGTTCAACACAGCGCGCTGGCGGCTGATCCGGCATGCAATCCTGTTGACGCCGATAGCACCGCCATTGCGGGCAAAGACTATTTCATTGTCACCAGTCGCCTGCCCGATTGCCGCAGCGGCGCAATCCGCCTGACCAATCATCGTTCAGAAAAAATGCGCCATGGCCGTTTTGCTGTTCAACAAATCGAAAAGCCCGCCAAGGGCAAAGAGAACATAATCGTTCCCAAGGCTTTCCAAGCAGAGGATGACTGGTGGACGGGGCTGCGTGAGGCCGCCAATTTGCGGCAGGGTCGGGTGTTGCTATATGTCCATGGCTTTCGCGAGAATATCCATTCCAGCAGCAAAGATACCGCGCAAATCGCCACATTGACGGGGTTCGATGGGCCTGTAATTCAATATAGCTGGCCATCCCAAGGCCGCCTGTTCAGCTACGCCGTTGACGAAACCAATATGTATTGGGATGAACGCAACTTCCGGCATTTCCTGCAAAAATTGGCGTCTCAGGGCTGGGTTAAGGAGATCGTTATCGTCTCGCACTCGCTTGGCGCGCGCCTTGTGATACCGGCGGTGGAATATGTTGATCGCAATTCGTCGAATGCCGATTTGAGCAATATTTCCAACATCATTCTGGCCTCGCCCGATATTGACCGGCAAGATTTCGAACGCGACATTATCGAAGAAGTGTTATCGGCGCGGCGCGTGAATAATGATCGGCGGATTACGATTTATGCGTCGTTGAATGACAAGGCGCTGGCGCTATCTCGATCATTGCACGGCTATCCCCGGCTTGGGTCGCCTTATTGCTTTGATCCGTTCGAGGCGAAATCGTTAAAGGCTGCAGGGCATCCGGTGCGATGCTATGCGGCCAAGGGGCGCTATACCGAACAGCCCTCTAAAAGCGGCCTGATCATCATCGACACCAGCGATGTCAGCAGCGGCAATAGCGGCCATAGCGATTATTTGCGCAGTCCCGCCGCATGCCTCGATTTTGCCGCTACCGTCAATGGTGCGCGCGGCTCAGTCGTTGGACGGCAGGCGTCTCATCTTGCGCATGTTTTCCGCTTGCAGCCCGCTCCGAAAGCCGAAAAGGCCAAACATGCAACGGATTGCAAACGGCCAATATAGAGCAAAATCGTTTGGCCAATCGCCGTCAAAAGTTCCACTTATCCCGCATATTGCTCTGCCTGCCCTTTGCAGGGGGGTGTTGTTCATCTGCGCGACAGGCCGACCTGCTTTGTTGAAATTCAGGGGATAAAACGAGTCGCAACCATGGGGGCGCTGGAGACATTTATGTCATCGATGTTTCGTGCCGGTCACAATAAACCCCGCCCTCGGCTGCGGGAACCGATACGTCTGGACGCACCATCCAACGTCATGCGAAAGAGGGTACCGATATTGGGTCTAGCCGCTTTGGCAGTTATCCTCGCCGCAGGCTGGGCGATGCGGGCAGATGCCCATCCCGGTGCCAGAGAGCATAGCCATATATTGGAAAGTCCGATTGCCGGAGTGCGCAACAATTTGTGGTATGATTATCGATCCGATGTCGATGAAGCTGAAAACGAGCTACGCAAGGATCTGCGCCGCGCCAAATCCGCACAGGACAAACGCGAAGCCTGGGCCGAATATGAACGCGAATTGATCGACGCCCGTAAAGATTACCGCAAAGAAATGATCGAAAAACGCTATATTTTGCGACCCCGTGGCGAGGTGATTGTCGGCGGGTAAAACCACGCCGGCATTCAATCACCAAATACCCGGTCCGCCTGCGCGACGGCTTCGGCCGCGCGCAGTGCGGACAATATCCGCATCAAATGCTGAAGATCATGCACTTCCAGATCGACTTCAAAGGTGTGGAAGCCAGCATCGCGAGACGTCATCCGCAAGTTGATGATGTTCGCTTTGTTGAACCCGAAAATTCCCGCCATTTCGGCCAAAGTACCCGGGCGGTTGTGAACGGTAACGCGCAGGCGGGCGGCACCGCCGTCGCTATCCTGCCCCCAGTTCAAATCGATCCAGTCTGCATCGGTTCCGTTGACCAGCGTATCGCAATGGATGGTGTGGACTTCCACCGGCATGCCTTCGCGGCGCAAACCGACAATGCGATCTCCAGGGACCGGATGGCAGCATTCGCCAAGCTGATAGGCAACGCCGGGGGTCAGCCCGCGAATGGAAATGGCGCGTTCCTGGCTTGGCCAATCGCGTTCGGTGTTGTCAGCATCAAAGCCCGGGACAAGCGCCTCTATCAACCGGCGGTCACCGATTTTACCCATGCCAACATCCAGCATCAATTCATCAACCGATTTCATTTCCAGCCGCTCAACCGCCGCCTTCAGCGCCTTTTCGCCTATTTTACTGGGCAGACGCGCGCACACCTCTTCATAGATTTTGCGCCCAATCGCGATCAGTTCCTCGCGTTCCCGGTGCCGGAAATGGCGGCGGATTGCCGCGCGGGCTTTTCCGGTGGCCACAAAGTTTAACCACGACGGGTCGGGCTGATGCGATTTGCTGGTCAGGATTTCCACCATGTCACCATTGTTCAACAAGGTGCGCAGCGGAACATGCCGCCCGTTTATCTTCGCCCCCACCCCGCGGTCACCAAGGTCGGTATGCACGGCATAAGCAAAATCAATCGGGGTCGAACCTTTGGGTAACTGGTGCAAAGCACCCTTTGGCGTGAAAGCAAAGATGCGATCCTGATACATCGCCATTCGGGTGTTTTCGAGCAGCTCTTCCGGATCGTGACTGGTTTCCAGAATCTCCAGCAAATCGCGCAGCCAGCCTGCTTGTCCGTCGGGCTGATCGTCCTGCTTATACGCCCAATGCGCCGCCAGCCCATGTTCGGCGGCCTGATGCATATTGCCGCTGCGGATTTGCACTTCGACCCGCATGTTCTGCGCAAACATCACGGTGGTATGGATTGAACGATAGCCATTGCGTTTGGGCGTTGAGACGAAATCCTTAAACCGTCCTGGCACCATTTGCCAACGACGGTGCAAAACGCCCAGCGCGCGGTAGCAATCTTCGCTATTCTCCACCACGATGCGGAAGGCGTTGATGTCTGTCACCTGTTCGAAGGCGACGTGGCGTTCCTGCATTTTTTTCCAGATCGAAAACGGATGCTTTTCCCTGCCGGAAACGCGCGCCTTTAATCCCGCGCGCTCCATGGCTGCGGCGATTTGCTGGCTGATTTCCTCGATCCGCACATTGCCCTGTTCGCGGATTTGCGCCAGCCGCGTTGTGATCGTGTCATAGGCTTCGGGTTCCAGTTGCTGGAACGCCAGCAACTGCATTTCGTGCATATATTCGTACATGCCGATTTGTTCCGCGAGTGGCGCGTATATATCCATCGTCTCCTTGGCGATGCGGCGGCGCTTGTCGGGACTTTTGATGAAATGCAGCGTGCGCATATTGTGCAACCGGTCAGCCAGTTTGACCAACAACACGCGTATGTCATCGGAAATGGCGAGCAGGAATTTGCGCAAATTTTCGGCCGCGCGCTCATCTTCGGTCTGCGCCTCGATTTTCGACAATTTGGTCACGCCATCCACCAGCCGCGCGACTTCGGGGCCGAAACGTTTTTCCACATCCTCGATGCTGGTCAGCGTATCTTCAACGGTATCGTGCAACAACGCCGTGATGATCGTGTCTTCATCCATTTTCAGATCGGTCATCAGGCCAGCAACCTCAACCGGATGACTGAAATAAGGATCGCCGCTAGCGCGTTTTTGCGTGCCGTGCATTTTGACGGTAAACACATAGGCGCGGTTGAGCCTGTCTTCATCGACATCGGGATTGTAAGCGCGGACCCGCTCTACCAGTTCATATTGACGCATCATCGCCTTCAAAATGTGCGTTTTACGCTGCGTTGCAACAACTAAATCCGCATTTGCATAGAAAAACGCAAATTGGCCGGTCGACGAAACGGCTTTATCCGGCCCCGACGGGGTCGCTAGCCATAGTGACTTTTCGGAAGGTTACACAGGGTGACAGTGTCTGCGGCCATTTTTCCGTGCCAAGGAAAAAGGCGCCGGACACAAACCTTACCACGCTTTCGCGGGAACAAGGTTCAATCCGGCGCCCAGGGGCATCAGCTTCGTCAGGCCTTGTTGCGCGGGGGCAACGCGGCCACTTGGGGTTTAGGAGGCGAAGCCGAATTTCGTTACTTAATCGCGGGCGATGTTGATCTTTTTCTTTTCGTTGCATGAAGCCAATTCGGTATCGTCAAAAGCTTTTGCACCAACGGTGAAGCTGGAGACTTCGCCCAATTCGCGGGCAACGCTGATGCAAACATTGCGGGGCGTTGAACCCGTGATGGGCGCTTTGCACACATTGTCTTCGCATTGAAAAACAACGCCGCGAATAATCGCCTTTTTGGCGGCGGCAGGTTGCGCCAATTCAATTTTGTAATAGCCACCAGCGGGAGCAGCATGCGCCGCAGGTGCGCCGAATAACAAGGTTCCGCTAGCCAAAACAGCCGCGAGCAATGCGCCCGATCGGGCGGAAATCTGGGAGAGGGTCATCATCAATTCCTTTTCGGTTCTTGATCGCAAAGCCGTTTCCCTTGAGGAATTATCGTGCTTTGCCAGCCACTGAAAAACCAGTTGCGAATCACTACCTATTATTTTAAGTTTCATAACGCAACTAGTATTTTAATTACCGCTGGTTTTTTTTCGTAACCATTATAGGGATAGTCCCATGGGGAAACTTCGCGAACCATTGGATGCCATTGCGCTATGTGGCCTACCTGCCGCTTTGGAAGTGGTGGGTGAACGTTGGTCGTTCATGATTGTACGCGCGGCCTTTAATGGCATCCGCCATTTCGAAGAGTTTTTGACCGAGATCGGCATCGCCCGCAACATTTTGGCAAACCGCCTGACCCGATTGACCGAGAGCGGAATTTTGCAGCGAAAGCCCTGCCCCGAGGATCGCCGCAAAGTGGAATACCGGCTGACCGACAAGGGGCTGGATTTTCTGCCCGCGATGATCGCGCTACGCCAATGGGGCGAAAAATGGGAAACCGGCGTGCCTTCCAATCCCATACTGGCCGACGAACGCGATCGCAGGCCGATTTCGGCGGTGACTATACAAAGCCATGATGGCCGGGTTTTGGGCCATGCAGACCTGTGCTGGATCGATGCATCAGAAGCGCAGCCCGGCGACAATGTGCCGATGACTGCAAAAGACCACGGTCCGATCCGTAAAATTGGATCAGCTTGATTTTACAGGCTTTTTTGTACCGCATCGCAACATTGTAATTTTGTTACGAATCTGTTAAAACAGTTTCGATAGCGGACCTAATTGTCCGCTTCAAACGCACCTTTTAGCGTAGAAAGTGTCAATAAGGACAAAACGCTGTCACCGGCATGGACAGGGACAAACACCTGACGAATGCAATCTCCGGATGATGCGAAATCCAGATAATGAAAGGGTCCAGTTATGGCGTCCACAGCGGCGACGTTCGATGTCGGCGATTATGTAGTTTACCCAAAACACGGGGTAGGCCGCGTCATCGAACTCCAAAATTCAGAAATCGCAGGCATGCAGTTGGAACTGTATGTGTTGCGCTTCGAAAAAGAAAAAATGACTCTTCGTGTGCCATTCAACAAGGCCGAAAGCGTCGGAATGCGGAAGCTTTCGTCGGATAAGACTTTGCGCGAAGCCATGGAAACACTGAAGGGCAAGCCCAAGGTAAAGCGCACCATGTGGTCGCGCCGCGCCCAGGAATATGAAGCAAAAATCAATTCGGGTGACCTGGTGTCGATTGCCGAGGTGACCCGCGATCTGTTCCGTCCGGAAGATCAGCCTGAACAAAGCTATTCCGAACGGCAGATTTTCGAAGCGGCGTCCAGCCGATTGGCGCGTGAACTCGCGGCGATGGAAAAAACAGACGAGCCTGCCGCATTGCAGAAAATTCTGACGGTGTTGAAGACATCGGCACCGCAATGGTATGAAAAGGCTGAATAAAGCCCGATCTAGGGTCAGGACCTATTAAATAGACCTTCGAGGTTTGAGGCCATTTTGTTCAGTGTTAGGCGGCAAGCGACGGGAATATGTCGATATTTCCGAGCTTGCCAACGACGCAATGGGCAAAATGGGTCAAATCCGAAGGACGCCAAAATGGCTTCGGTCTCGAAGCAAAATGCCCTTGCCGGTAGAATGACTATCGACGGCGGGCATTTTACTCCGATACCTTTGCCATTTTGGCGCCTCGAATGTATATTTAATAGGTCCTGACCCTGAAGCATTGCGTTAAAAAAGGGGTGCCGATTCGGTGCCCCTTTTTTGTTGCGTGCAGCGTTCCTATGTGTATTATCTCACTAACACACAGTAAGGACGTTGCACATGAACCCATCTTGCTTTGCCTCTTTTGCCGCCGGAATGGCCATGCTGCTATCGGGCTGCGACATTTCAAATTTCGATTCCGAAGCCAAGGAATTGTCGGGCGGAAAATCCATTTCCACCGACTGGTCGGAAACGGGTTCCTTCAGCAAAGTTGCCGCACGCGGGCCGGACAATGTGGTCATCGAAACCGGAGATGCCTTTCAGATTAAAGCAACGGGCGACAGTGCCCGATATTGCCAAGCTGAAATATGTTTTGAAAGATGGCACTTTAACTGTCGGGCGCGACAAGGGAAAATGGTCCGATAGCGATGCCGTAACCATCACCATCACCGCGCCTACTTTGTCCTCTGTGGCGATTGCCGGTTCGGGTGACATCAAAGCGGCCAGGCTTTCGGGCGAACGCGCCTCGGTTTCCGTTGCGGGCTCTGGCGATGCAGACATTGCCGAAATCGCCGCCGAAACGCTGAAAATGTCCATTGCTGGATCGGGCAATGCAAAATTGGCGGGCAAAACCGGTACGGCGGAATATTCGATTGCTGGCTCTGGCGCGCTGGATGCGGCACAACTGAATTCGACCGACGCGAAAATCTCGATTGCCGGATCGGGCAACGCAAAGATCAACGCGAGTGGTGCGGTAAAAGCCAGTATCGCGGGCAGCGGCAACATTTCGGTCAGCGGCGGCGGCAAAATGCACATCGTCCATCGCCGGTTCCGGAAAAATAAACTGCACCATGACGCAGCGATAATCGCCCGTTCACCCTTCCATGCTATTTGACGCTCGCGCCCGTGGCAGCCATAATGGCGATGCAACGCTGTTTGGCGGTTGGACGAGGGGATACAGGATGCCATCGATTTTTCGGATTGCCTTAGCGGTTATGCTGGCAGCGGCACCGGTTGCTGCGCACGCAGCCGACGATCACCGCAATTTCATGCTGGGAAGCTATGAAGAGGTTATCGTCGAAGGTGATATGCAGGTTAATATTGTCAACAGCGCAGGCCCCGGAGCCAAGGCGCAGGGCAATGCAAAATTGGTAGATGCCGTCCGCATCAGCCGTAATGGCCGAATCGTCCATGTACGCCTTGATCCCAATGCGCGTACCGGAACCGCCGCAGCCGGTGGAACACTGCAAATCAACATGACCGGACGCGACATTCGCAAAATCACTTTGCGCGGAAGTGCAGTGGTGGCGATTGATGCGGTTAAAGCAAAATTCGGCCAGTTCGATATTCGCGGACCCGGGCGAAATCCGGATTGGCGATTTGCAGGCAGAAAAAATGCAAGGCATGGTCAATGGCAGCGGACGGTTGACGATTGGTGCGGGTAAAGCCGTCAGCGGATCGATGCTGATCAGCGGCACGGGATCACTCGACGCCCCCGAATTCAGTTTCGGAACATTGACATTGTTTCAATCAGGCGCGGCATCAACAACGGCTTCCGCCAGCCGCGAGGTAACGATCACCAACAGCGGCAGTGGCATAATCAACATTACCGGATCGGCCTATTGCCAAGTGAAGCAGGCCGGTTCGGCCACGATCAATTGCTCCAAAATGGGTGGCGTTCGTTGATGCAAAAGAAACATCTTTGCGGCCCGGCGCTTTCCGCCTTGCTGCTGTTGGCAGCATGCACCGGAACCGCAGGCAACAGCGCAGCTCGGGCACCGGCAGATGGCTGCGACGCAGGTTTGCCCAAGGGCCAAAGCGCAGCCTCGCTCGACCAAAAGATAGTGTGCATCAAAACCTCTGCCAAAACCCACAGCTTCACCGTGGAAATGGCGCAAACCCCGCAGCAGCAATCGCAAGGTTTGATGTTTCGAACCGTCCTTGCCGACGCAAAGGCATGCTGTTTCCGTTCGACGAGCCGCGAATCGCCAGTTTCTGGATGAAGAACACCTTGATTCCACTCGACATCATCTTCGTTGCGCCGGATGGTAAGATTTTGAACATCGCGCAGCAGACCACACCCTATTCGCTGGAACCGGTGCTTTCCATTGCGCCAGTGGGCGCGGTGCTGGAGTTGCGCGGCGGTTTGACGGCGCAATTGGGTATAAAGGCTGGCGACACTGTATACTGGAACACGCAGCACTAGACCCCTTTTTTATTGCACCCGCCGCCGCTTCCCCGTAAGCGCCAGCGCATGGGAATCTTGGCTAAAATCTTCACCTGGTGGGACGGTGCAACAATCGGTACGCTGATGTACAGCGCGCGAAAAGGCGAGCTGGTGGGCGAGGACGGATTGGGCAATCGCTATTTCAAATCTCGCGACGGCGACCGCCGCTGGGTGATTTACAACGGATCGAACGATGCCGCACGCGTCGCACCCGAATGGCATGGCTGGTTGCACAATACATTTGACGGCGCGCCTGAAAGCTTTCTGCCCCCTGCCCGGCAATGGGAAATTGACAGCCCCGGCAACAAAACAGGCAGCGATCAGGCCTATCGCCCCAATGGTGCGATTGAAAAAGGCGGCCATCGTGCCCGCGCTACTGGTGATTATCAGGCATGGACACCCGACGCTTGAGAACAAAAATTGGTCTTGCTGCGCTGATTTCCGGCGCATTACTGGTTACAGGATGCGACAATGTTGCCACCTCGACCGCCAAAAAACCGGCCAAGAAAACCGGCATCTCCAGCGATGCGCCGCCAGCGGCCGTCGAAGGCGAAGTGCCCGGAACGCCAATGGCCGAACGGGTCGCGGTGATTGGCCTGTTGAACAAACGCAACGGCGAAACGCGCGACTTTGAATTAAAACCGGGACAGGCGGTTCGACTGGGCAAAGTCGTCATCCGTGTGCGTGCCTGTGAACGGACCGCGCCATGGGAAACCTATCCCGATCAAGGCGCATTCGTGCAGTTGATCATACGCGAACGTCCGCGCGGCACCAATCAGGCGGAACGTTGGGCGCAGGTGTTCTCAGGCTGGCTGTTCAAAGAAAATGTTGCCGCCAATGTCGTGCAGCATCCGATTTACGACATTTGGGTCAAGGAATGCAAAATGAGCTTCCCGGGCGAGGAGCCCAACCCTGAAGATTTGCCCAAGGCACCAACAGCAGGCGCGGCAACGGACGCATCGTCAGGATCCCCCAATAAGGCACCGTCCAATCGTCCCCAAACACCGTCGCGTCCGGCCCCTGTGGTGGAACCCGAAGTTGAGGAAGAAGACGAAACGGGCGGTGAGGCCGAGGGCGAATCAACGGTCGAGACCTGATCCGGTACATGGGTACAGCCGGCCAATGCCGAATCGAGCAACTGTAAATATCGGGCTTGGCTGATTTCTACCGCGCCAAGGCTGGCCAGATGATCGGTCATGAACTGGCAGTCGAGCAATTCGAATCCGCCCATCCGCATCCGCGCCACCAGCCAGACCAATGCCGTTTTTGACGCGTCGGTGGCGCGCGAGAACATGCTCTCCCCAAAAAACGCGCGGCCCATTACCAAGCCATAGAGCCCGCCGACCAATTCATCGCCGATCCAGCATTCGACGCTATGGGCCCTGCCCTGCGCGTGCAGCGCCAGAAACGCCTCCTCTATCTCACCATTGATCCACGTTTCCTCGCGATCCTCTGCGGCCTCGGCGCATTTCTGGATCACCTGTGCAAACCCTTGATCGCTGGTCACGCGAAACCGGTTTTGCCGAATGGTCTTTGCCAGCGACTTTGAAACGCGAAGGCCATCAAGCGGCAATATGGCGCGCATTTTCGGTTCGACCCAATAACTGTCGGGATGATCGCGCGCATCCGCCATCGGGAAAACCCCATGGCGATAGGCACGGATCAACAGGTCGAGCGCAATGGCCATGCCGCCTCAATATCGGTTCACCAGAATTCCGCAATATCGCGATCATTCGGGGCGTGACTCCATTTGCACCCGGCGACTCTTTGCACTATGCTATACCTTCCCGGCTAAGCTGCCTCTGCACAGAGGTTCGCAGATGCCGGGATTATTCTTTGTCGACATCATTCCCGCAGGAAACGCTCATGACCCGCCGCCGCAAAATTTATGAAGGCAAGGCCAAGATTCTTTATGAAGGCCCCGAACCCGGCACTCTGATCCAATATTTCAAGGATGATGCGACCGCATTCAACGCGCAAAAACGCGGAACGATTGCCGGTAAAGGTGTGATCAACAACCGCGTGTCGGAGCATGTCTTTACGCGCCTGTCGCACATTGGCATCCCCACCCATTTCATCCGCCGCCTGAATATGCGCGAACAATTGGTGCGTCAGGTGGAGATCGTACCGATCGAAGTGATCGTGCGCAATGTGGCCGCAGGTTCGTTGAGCAAACGTCTGGGCATCGAAGAAGGCACGCCTTTGCCGCACACGTTGCTCGAATATTGCTACAAAGACGACGCGTTGGGCGATCCATTGGTGGGTGAAGAACATATCGCCTGCTTCAATTGGGCCAGCCAGGAAGAAATGCAGGACATTTCGTCGATGGCGATCCGCATCAACGATTTCATGTGCGGCATGTTTGCCGCGATTGGCATTCGTCTGGTTGATTTCAAACTGGAATTTGGCCGGTTGTGGGAAAATGATTTCAGCCGGATTATTCTTGCCGACGAAATCAGCCCGGATGGCTGCCGTTTGTGGGACATTGAAACCGGTGAGAAGCTCGACAAAGACCGGTTCCGCCGCGATCTTGGCGGAGAAGCCGAAGCCTATCAAGAGGTTGCCCGCCGCATGGGCCTGATGCCCGAAGAAGGCGAAGGCGCGGTATTGGACCTTGCCACGCATCGGCTGCGCAAAGGTAAATAATCGGCGATATGCCCGATTGAAACCAATTGAATTTCGGGCATAAAGCAGAAATGAAACTGCTTTATCCCGCATTGATCCTGTCGGCGCTGACAGCCATTCCCGTCAACACTGCGGAAGCGCGCGCGCCCTCGCCTGCCTTTGAACGAACCGCGCCGTGGAATGCAGAAACGTCGGATATGGAATCCGATAGCCGCATCATTTACGGTCGGCTAAACAATGGCCTGCGTTATGCCATCCGCCCCAATAAAAAGCCGGAAAGTCAGGTTCTGGTGCGCATGGTCGTCGATTTCGGCTCTGCTGCCGAGGCCGACGACGAGCAGGGGCTGGCGCATTTCATCGAACATATGGCCTTTAATGGTTCAACCCACGTGCCCGAGGGCGAAATGGTGCGCATGTTGGAGCGATTGGGGCTTTCATTTGGTGCCGATACCAACGCCTCGACCGGCTATCTGAAAACAACCTATATGCTCGATTTGCCGCGCACCGAACCGGCATTGTTAGAACGCGCCCTGTTTTTGATGCGCGAATCCGCGAGCGAAATCAGCTTCAATCCTGCTGCCGTTGACCGTGAACGCGGGGTGGTATTGTCCGAAATGCGCGACGGGGAAAATTTTCGGTTTCGCAGCATGCGCGAATCCTTTCGGCTGCTTTATCCCGACAGTTTCTATTCCAAACGCATGCCCATTGGCCAACGCGAGGTTCTGGAAAAAGCCAGCGCGGAAAAGATGAAGGCGTTGTACCAAAAATGGTACACGCCAGACCGTACCAAGCTGATCATCGTTGGCCCCGTCGACCCCGCCAAAATCGAACAGGAAATCGCCCGCAAATTCGCCGATTGGGGCGGCAGTGGTGCGGCGTTGGGTGATTTGAAGCAATGCAGTTTCGATACCGATCGCGCGGCAGGATCTGCTATTTTCGCGCATCCCGAAATCGAAGAACAGCTGAATATTGAACAGATGGTTCCAGACCGGAAACGCGCTGATAACATGGAATCGGCGCTATTGACGCTGCGCATGGGAATGGCGTGGGGCATCATTTCTGATCGCCTGCGGCGGCGCACGCGAAAGGAAGAAACGCCTTTCCTATATGCCGGGCCAAGCTTTGAGCCCGGTTTCTGCGACAAATACGCGCGGCTGGGTTTCACCGTTGGCGGCAAAGACGGCAGCTGGCGTGAGATTTTACCGCTGGTTGAACAGACCGTCCGGCAAGCTGCTGCTTATGGTTTCACCCAAGCGGAAATGACCGAGCAGTTGAAACGTTATGATGCCAATTATGCCAATGCCGTTCGCAACGAGCCGACCGTTGGCAGCGGTGCCTTTGCCAATGCATTGGCCGGTTTGGACAATGAAATCATTTCCAGTGCCGAATATCAACGGCTCGCCTGGCTGCAATTGCGCCCGTTTATTACCGCGCATTCGGTGGCGCAGGAATTTTCGGGCTGGTTCAACAAATTGGACAGGCCGCAAATCTACCTATCCACCCGAAAGGGTGACGGACTGCAACCGGCGGACTTACAGGCCGCATTCCAGCAAAGCCGTGGCGTCGCCGTGTCTCCCCCCGCAGAACGGCAAACTGCTGCATGGGCCTATACCGATTTCGGGCCAAAAGGGGTTGTTGCCAAAGACTCGCGGATTGACGACCTGTCTATTCGCACCATCCGGTTTGAAAATGGCGTATTGCTCAACATCAAAAAGACAGACTTTGAGGCAAACCGGGCGCATGTGTCGATGCGCATTGATGGCGGATGGATGCTGTTCGGCAAAGACGCCATAGCATCGCTCGCGGTGATGAACGGTGCTTTCATCGGCGGTGGTCTCGGGCAGCATGAGATCGACGATATTCGCGCGCTAACGGCAGGCAGCACCGCTAGTGCAAATCTGGGCGTGACCGACGATCATTTCACCAGCACAGGTAACGTCGTGACCAAAGATCTGGAATTGCAGCTGCAATTGATGGCGGCCTATGTCACCGATCCGGCCTATCGCGACGAAGCCGTAAGGCTGTTTAAACGTGGAATGCCCGAATATTACGCCCGCTTTGATGCAACGCCGGGGTCCGCAATGGCGCACAAAGCAAGCGGGATTCTGCACGATAATGATCCACGCTTTACCGACCAACCTTTGGAAAAACTGTTGGCAGCGGATTTTGACGGTATCAAAAAATTGATCGGCGACAGCCTGAAAACCAATCGATTGGAAATCGGCGTGGTGGGCGACATTGATGAGGCCATCGTCATTGATCTGGTCAGCCGCACATTCGGCGCATTGCCCAAACGCAACAGCGAAACTTTGGTCGCGGAAACAGCGCGCACTGTACAATATTCGAAAAACACCGGCACCCATGATTTTTATCACCGCGGCGAAGCAAACCAGATGGCGTGGCGACGCATGTGGATCACCACCGACAGCCGCGATCAAAAACGCACACAAACGATGGAGATACTGGCCGATATATTCCAGATCCGGCTGCTCGACGAACTGCGCGAGAAACTGGGGGCGGCTTATGGCGCAGGTGCCAGTTCTAATATGTCGAGCAGCTATCGCGAACGCGGGCAATTCACCTTGTCCACCAATGGCGATCCCAAAAACATCGCCGCGATTGAGGCGGCGGTGGATGCCGTCGTTGCCGAATTAACCGCCAAAGCCGTCGATCAGGATTTATTTGATCGGGCGCGAAAACCCACGCTGGAGCGGTACCGCGATTGGCGTAAATTTAATTCGACATGGATTGGCGTGGTAGCAGAAGCCCAAACCGACGCAGAGCGGCTGAAAAAGTTTCGCGACAGTGAAGCGAGCTTCAAAAGCATCACAGCGGATGACGTTTTGCGCGCTGCCCAATTTTACATCAAGGACAAACCCAGCTTCACCTTTCGTGCGCTGCCAAAAGCAACCGCAAGTGAAACCGCCGTTACAGCGCCTTAGGGGCAGGACCTAGCCCCGGGTTTTATAGCCGCAGACAATGCCCAAGACGAACGACAGGAACAGCCCGAGATGAAGCTGCTGATGCGCCGCCTGGCTCCAGCCGAAAAATTGATACCCAAAGGCAAATAGCCCAACAAACATTGCAGCTGCCAATCCGACCATGATTGTTTCCTAAATGCGAACCGGTGAAATCCACCCAAATCAGGTTAACAAGGTTAGGCGCAGACCACTGCATAAGGTGTTGCCAAGGACAGTAAATTTTCGGTGAATTCTACAGCCCCCTTGTTTCGTGCGAACGGACGATTATAGGGGGCGGCGAAAGCCCTACGGAGCAGATTCCCAATGAAAACCCGCATTTTCGTGACCTTGAAAAATGGCGTTCTTGATCCGCAGGGCAAGGCGATCCACCACGCACTCGAAGGCCTTGGATTTAATGGCGTTTCCGATGTGCGTGCTGGCCGGTTGATCGAAATCGAACACGCCGACACCGTAAGCCAGGCCGAGCTTGAAGACATGTGCCGCAAATTGCTCGCCAATATGGTGATCGAGAATTTTGAGATCGAGCAAAATTGATGCGCGCTGCCGTTATCCAGTTTCCGGGATCCAATTGCGACCGCGATATGGTGGTGGGGATTCAGCAGGTCACCGGGGCCGAGACCGTTTTGGTCTGGCACCGCGAAACATCCCTGCCCGACAATCTTGATCTGATCGCGGTACCGGGCGGATTTTCTTATGGCGATTATCTGCGCTCTGGCGCGATGGCAGCGCGGTCGCCGGTGATGCAGGCGGTGGTTGCAGCGGCCAATCGCGGCGTGCCAGTGTTGGGCGTGTGCAACGGATTCCAGATACTGACCGAGGCCGGATTGTTACCCGGCGCATTGATGCGCAACGCGGGCATCCGCTTTGTCTGCCGCGACGTGAAACTCATCGTCGAAAACAGCCAATCCATTTTCACTAGCGGTTACGACCAAGGCGAAGAAATCACGATCCCGGTCGCCCATCATGATGGTAACTATTTCGCTGACGAAGCCACGTTGGACCGCGCTTGAAGGTGAAGGCCGCGTCGCATTTCGCTACGGCGAGCCGGTCAATGGTTCGGCGCGGAATATCGCTGGCATTTTAAACGACGCAGGCAATGTGTTGGGCATGATGCCCCACCCCGAACGCATGATCGAGAGCGTACAAGGGGGATCAGATGGGCGGCGACTGTTTGCCGGAATCGTCGAGGGTTTGATCCGCGAGATTGCTTGATTCCACTTCGGGATCGACAATCACGACCTTGGCTTTTTGCTTTGGCTGCAACCATCGGCCAACACACAACAAAACCGTTGGCCAGAACAACGTGTTCCAGATGTCGTGCCAATGTTCGCCATCGGGGGTCGGGTTGGTGCTGGCTACGCCTTCCGCCTGCACGTCGATCCATTCCACGCCGCACGCCATTGCCGCCACAACAATCCACGCCAATACCCAGCCACCGCGCCACCGCCACAGCAGCCGGACCAGCAGGAACACCGCCAGCCCTGCGTAAATATGCAGCGCATCCTTTGCGAGACCGGTAAATTCGAGCGCAACAATTTTGAACTGCTGGAAATCCAGCGGACTGTAGCCAAAAATCATGCGCGGGTTAAACCTGTGTGTGGAAAGGCGAGAAGTCGGTACGATCATCAAAAATGTCAACACCCTCACGCCGTTTCAGCCAGCCAACCACCGCGTAGGTTACAGGGGTCAGAACCACTTCCCACATAATTTTCAGCAACCAGTTGGTGAGCATAACCGTCAACACCGCATCATTTTCCCACGCGCCCCAAAATGCCAGCGGGTAAAACAGCAGACTGTCGACCCCCTGCCCCACAATCGTTGAGCCAATGGTCCGCGACCACAAATGCTTTCCTTGCGTCCACACCTTCATCCGCGCCAGAACAAAGCTGTTGACGAATTCGCCCGCCCAAAACGCCACGATCGACGCAAACACGATGCGCGGCACTTGTCCGAACACGCTTTCATAGGCCGCTTGGCCTTCCCACCCTTCAGCGGGCGGCAGGCTGACCACCACCCAGCTCATAAACGCCATGAAAATCAACCCGGCAAATCCGGCCCAGATCACGCGGCGCGCGCGGGCATAGCCATAAACCTCGGTCAGCACGTCACCGATCACATAACCCAAGGGGAAGAACAGGATGCCTGCGCCAAACACCCATTGCTCCCCATTGATCACCAACGCCGCCGGTTTGGCCGCGCCAATCACATTGGACAGCAGCAAAATCGCGACAAAAGCGGCCATGACAAAATCATAATAGCGAAAGGAACGACCAGCGATATTGGCGGCGCTTTGGGCTTCGATGGAGGTGTTTGACATGAAAGGCCCATATCGCGCTTTGCACTTTGGCGCAAAGTGGTTATTTGCACCCACAGCGCGCGCCCTTAGCTCAGCTGGATAGAGCGCGAGACTTCTAATCTTGAGGCCACAGGTTCGACTCCTGTAGGGCGCGCCAAATTGTTTTCATGCCCTGAAATGTCGTATAACGTCTTGAAAGGTATGGATAAAATGCTGTTTCGAACGCCCCCTTTTGGGTCATATACAAGCTGTTGAGGAAATGTGAGTCTAAGGGCTAATTTCTTATCCTCTAGGCGACCATTATTCCAAAGATTCCAAGGACTTGCGAGGAACGCCAAAGCGTTTCGAAAAGTTTCGTCGAAGTCCTTTTTAGGCTGCCCAACACTGGCCATTTTTTCCTTCAAAAGCAGCTTGCTGGATTCGAATTCACCGATGCGCCGTTCATAAGCGGAGATCACCGTTGGGCTTCCAGCATCAACGATCCGGTCGAGAAGCCCCTCAATTTTGCGGTCGACTTCTCCCAGCTCTTTTTCGATCACCTTGCGCGATTGCTCTGCGTTCAGGGCTTGCTTGTTCCACGCATTGCGGAGCGCAGCCGTCGCGAGGTCAATGAGCTGTTTTGCAGGCGTGATAGATTTGAGCATTTCCTCAAATGCACCTTCTACCTTTGCGCGCGCATATGATTTGCCGCGCACGTCGCACTCACGTTGTCTGCAAAGATAATAGGGATAGGCCGCACCCATGCGGCCCTTGCTCCAGTTTGCGGTCAGTGCATGACCACATGACGGGCAGCAGATATGTCCGCGAAGCGGAAAATCGCTGTTAACATCAGCGCGGGCTGCGCCACGCGCCTTGCCCTTCAATCGTTCTTGAATCTCGTTGAAGATTTCAATGCTTACAAGCGACTCGTGCTTGCCGACCCGAGGCGACAGGTTCCACGACGGCACAAAGACGATTCCCGCGTAAAGCGGGTTCGTCAGAATTTGCTTCACGCGCTCATTCGAGACTTTGCCGTTGCGCATCTTTGGCACTGCCGGTTGCAGTTCGAGAAAGCGCATCACTTCGGCTTGGCTGGCAAACCGTCCACTCGCATAGCCTTCGAGTGCATCTTGAATGACCGTCGCCAGAGGTTCATTACGTGCGAGGATTTTTCCGCCACCCGACCAGCGGGCATATTTATATCCCCAAGGCGCTTGGAATGTCCAAAAACCTTGCTGCATTCGGGCTGTCATCCGATTGAGAGTTTGTTCGGCATTTTTCTGCCGCGCGTGCTGACTGACACAGGCCAGCAAATTCTCGACAAGCTTGCTGTCGGAATCTTCGCCGAATTCGATGGACGGAGATTCCAATGTCGCGCTGGTTGCGTTGATTTCCGCACGAAGCTGCAAATGCGCATCGATCCCGCGCGCAAGGCGCGAGATGTCATCAATGACGACGACATGGGAATGTTTCCGCGTTGATCGCAGAAATTTGATCATGGCATCCATGCCGGGGCGTCTAGCGACGCTGCCCGACATATCATCCTTGAACACATGGACGACTTCATAGCCCTTATGCTCGCAGAACAGGCGGCATCGTTGCTCTTGTGATGATAGGCCGTCAGTCCGCGTCGTTTGCTGAGCAGACGATACGCGGCAATAGATCACGGCTGTTTTTGATGGCGCATTTGTCATGGCGCAAAATCCTTGTTTTTGTTTTGGGTGATCGCGCCATCGCGCTCATTCAGAGCACCGAGGTCAACAGTCATGGCTTTACCAAGAAGCATTATCTTACCACCTTCACCGGCATTTTGTGAAGCGGAGATATTGCGATTTTCGATGGCAAGTTGCTCTGGATGCACGCCCCATGCGGCATCGACAAAGGCCTTCATCATGTTGACGACAATGAGAATTGCTTCCTCTTTCTGCTGGTCAGTCATTCCTTCAATATCAGCGACGAGCGCCCGATATTGATCAAACTCAGCAGAACGAAATTCCGACAATCTCATTCATCACAATCACCATCACGACTGTGCTCGGATTACCCAAGCAGCGTGAAAGTGATTTTGGTTTATGGTCGAAACCAACGTGGGGAAAACTGGAATGTCGTCATCAGTTTGCGCCACATTATATTATAATTATACGCACATTTGTATCAAAATTGCAAGTTTATCCGCAGAAACCTGCCATTCCTAGCGTTCAAGACCACGATCTTGGCCCCTCATTCGTTGAGCAACCTTGATGATCTTGGAGCAGCGCAAATGATGCTCTTGCTTGACCTGATACTTCGCCGCCTTCCAAAGTCGGTCGGTTGGATTGTCCTGCCCGAAGCTCGGCTTCAATTCCATCGTATTGCCTTGCTTAGTCAGCAGCTCGCCATATTTGGTTTGGGTCAGGTTCGGTTCGCATTCGCGAAATCGTTTGTCCATACGACGCATCGCTTCATCGAGACGCGCTTGAACATCGGAGGAACGCACCGATTTCTGCCGACGCTCTGTTAAAGCGCGGAGTGATGATCGACTTATCGCTCATTCTGTATTGCCTTTGTGAAGGTCACGCACATCGCGCACCTGATCCTTCCACGGATCGACGGTGTAATAGGGAACCGCATCGCTGATCAGCAGATGCGGCATTGATGCCACGCGGATCACCTGTCGCGTGGGGCCAAGTGCGATCACATCACCCGCTTGCAGCACGGGGCGCTTGTTTTCGGATAGATTGGCGTTGGCGGTTTGCACAACGCCGCCCGAATGGCTGACACCATTTTGCAGGATGGTTTTCGTGCCCGACCATAACTCGATGTCTTTGAGGAGATCAGGCTCCCACACCGATTTCATGGTGATAATGCCGACTTGATCCTCAATGTCTTTCACTTGCTCACGCGACCATTGGCTTGTGAGCGCATGACGGCCTTGGCTGAAAAACCAATAACTCACTCCTAGCCCACGATAGAGCCGGAGCGAGCGCAAGATGCTTGGCACACGTGGTAGGTTGGCAAATTCATCGACGATGAATGTCGTGCGCACCGGCCCGCGCGCCGCCGCGATTGTTTCCGTCATCATGCCGATCAGCATCGCGACCCATGATTTTGCAACGTCGATACGGTTGGCAGGCAGGATGATGTAGATTGTGAGCTTCTCGCGCTTGGCGCGCGTCAGATCAACTTCGTGCGATGAGCAGGCATCGCCCAAAGATTTTCCCGGCTCGAATGCGTTGAACGCGGTTGAGGCTTCGCTGCGAATGGCTTCCCATTGTTTTTCCGCCGTGCGGCGCATGGAATCCAATGACATCGCACGGCGTTCGATGGACTCGATTCCGCACGTTGCCATTAACGAAAATTCCATCGCGAAATGTACATCATCGCCATTACAAAACCGCCAAAGCTCAGGGAGTGTGCAGCACTCAGGTTTGAAGCGTGCCAGATATTCGGCGCGCATCGCGGCAACTTCGATTGCCCCCTTGCGCGGCCAATCGGAACCAGAGGCTCGCGACGGTGCAGGCATCGCAATTTCACAGATTGCTTCCGCTTCACCATCCGGTGAGCCGCCCGCTAACATCACCTCAACCAGCCGGTAGAGCGGATTGATATTGGTATTCGGCAAGCCGTGAAGCCCGTATGGATTGAGATAGATTGCCGCCGTGCCGAGCAGCTCTTCACGATGCTTCGCAGATGAGAATGCCATCTCGCCATCTTTAACATCGACAATGATCAAAGTGCGATCACGACAATGTGCGAGGTTATTTTGGATGAGGGTAACACCCTTGCCGCCACCGGCACGATTATAGGTAAGGAGCGACTCCTCGCCATTGTGAAACAGGAATGCCCGAATTCTCCGAACGCGCCGAGGAACAGGCCTTGGCTATTCAGCATTCCGGCATGTTTGCAATCATCCAAATTACCAAGCCGACCGTCGCCAAGTGCGCCGGACGGCTTTGCATTACGCATCTCCTCTTCAAGTTCGAGCGCACGATCACGCGCGGCGCGCGCGTGATCGGCTTCGTTCATTTGGCGCACGAGCGCGCTTGCGCGCTCAGCCCAGTTCAAAAAATTGCCGCCGCGCATATCAGTTGCGCTCCCGCATAAAGGCGGGTTCGGGCGGTAGAGCTATCGGCGGTATCGCATCAATCCGCTGACGAAGTGCATCCTCACTCGGCAGTTGATTGACGAGGCCTGCGAGATCGATGCTCGCACTTTCAATCGTGGTGTTCTGCAATCGATCGGCTGCGATGCGGCGTTGACGCTCAGCTTCCTCAAGCGTGGCATCGCCGGAACCTGGGGTGAGCCAGTTTTGCAACTGGCCCAATCCTTCGGCTGCGTTGGCTATGCCGACATTGCTCCCACTGGATTGCATTGCTTGGCCCATCTGGCGTTCAACGTATGCGCCGCGAAGCCGATTTGCAGCTTCAACTTGCTGCTGATTGATGGCGAGCGAAGATTTGTAGGCTTCGAGATAGCCCTCAACAATACGGCCATACTGGGCATTGCGCTGTTCGTATGCTGAACGCAGGCCATTCACATAGGCTTGCACTTCGGCATCAATGGCACCTTCATTCTCTTTCACTTCACCCGCAACATCACCGACATACTCGCCAGTGAAATCTTGCGGTCGCCAGCCTTCGGGCGCGAACCGGACAGCAGCGAAAAACACGCTGCCGCAGATCACGACTGTGATTGCAGTTTGAACGGAGCTAGGAATGCGGCGACGACGCTTTGGCTTGTCCGCTTTTTCGCGCGGCGCAGCAGTCGGCACGATTGCATCGCCGACTTGGCGCGCCCCGTTTTCGTCACTGTATTGTATTTTGTATTGAACGTCAGACATGAGAAAACCTCCATCGCTGAATTGCGATGAAGGCTTCACATCATTGTTTTGATTTCTGCGTGGGGCAAACAGCCGCGCTTAGCGGAGCACCTCGTGCGCTGCGCTCGGATTGTGAATCGCCGATGCGATCCACAGCAATTTATATCGTGCCGCAATTTTCTTCGCGGCATTTTGCTGAGGCACTCGAATGCGCGCGCTCAAAAAATCCCCGCACCACGACCACGACGGATCATCATCACCGCCAAAGATTGCATCGACATCCATCTGCGGATTGAGGATGTCGAATTCGACACCGTCATTGTCGATAACCACACCCTCAAATTCGATGAAGCGGTCAAACACAAACCCAGCGAGTTTGCGTTTCGATATTTTCGGTTTGATCGCCGCATAAGCTAGCGACAGGTAAAATCGCGTCATCGCTTCGCACAGAAGTCTCTCGCTTGGCACAAACATGATGGGTGGCGGATTAGACGGCGGGCAGCCATCAGAGAACGAGCCTTGTGACAAGAACATCATCGCCGTGCCCTCCGTTCCCACGGGCAGGCATTGCATCGCGATTGCGCGCAGGCTTCCCAAAAATGAGAGGCACATGACGGGAAGTAGCAAGGTGTGAGGAAGCACCTATGCCCATTTTCGTTGTTGGCCTTGAAACAAACCCGCCCTTGTTGGGCGGTCAATACTCCGCGCCTCTCAAAGGCGCGTCTAGAACGCATAGCCATCTTCACTCAATCCAAACGGCCCGCATAAGCGGGGAGGTTAAGACGCTTCGGTTGTCGAAGTGTCAGATCGAGAGTGGCCACACTCTAGAATTGCATATGCGCGATTTGGAGAGCCAGTGCAAGCTATTTTGTTATAATAACTTATTTTGGGCGATATGCCTTTAGGCGTTCCGTTGCGATCAGCCGCGCAATTGCCTTCGGATCACCAAAGGCCGCCTCCCTTTGTGTTCGCACTTGACGCGGCGGAGGCAAAAAATTTGAGGCTTTTAAGTGATTTACGGCGCAGTAGTGCCTTACACGGCTAATTAACTGCTCATCGATTTCACGGAGTTGATCTTGATACAACAGACCGTAGTGCGCAAACTCGTGCCAAACGCGTTTATAAAACTCCGTGGGTTTTTCGTTGCGATGTTCACGTTCCCTGTAAAGCGGAGGATTTTTCAATAGAGTATTAAATCTTTTTTCGACATCGCTTATGTCCAAATTTTCCGATCTATTCCGCTTTCGAACATTACCTTCAATCAACAGTGCAGTATGAATTTGACCAGCAAATCGCAATGCGGTCTTTATATCCACATTGTATTGTTCTTTTACTAACTCAGCTAAAGCCCTTTTCTTACTATCCACATCGTCAATATAGCCATCATTCAATAATTTTGCAAAATCTTGATCAGATCGGCTGATTTCTCTCAATTCCGGTGATGGCGTGATTTCCCGGCGTGGCTTCACGCGTGACCGCCGAGTGGCAGGCTTTCCTTTTGCGATGCTTTGACGAAATGTGCGCATGGTATTTTGTATAATGCATTTTCTGTATAATGATATGCCATTCTCTAGCTATCCGCAGGCAACGATTTTTCTCGCGGTAATCAGAATGCAGGCAACAACCCAAGGTCATCGTTCTCGTTGCCATACACGCTCAAACATCGCGAGCTGAATTGTTCCGACCATTGCACCCGTCCGCTTCGCTAATGCCCGCAAGCCCCAGCCCGCACCACTCAGGCGAAGCCTGACCGTGTAGGGGCGTTGCGGGCGCAAATCGGCGTGTGCCGCCTGTCTCCATCAGCCGCGCGAATGGTCGTGCGGCATAACAAAGGAGACCATCATGGGACTTGATATGTATGCTTACACTTTACCGAAGGACGATATCCGTCCGCCCGTCGATTTCGAGATCGACAATATTCCAGACTGGGAACGCCGCAATCTCCACTACTGGCGCAAGCATCCAAACCTTCACGGTTGGATGGCTGAGCGTTATTTCGAGAAGGGCGGGACAAGCTCAGATTTCAACTGCAATACCGTTGAGATCACGCCGGACGACCTTGATGCTTTGGAACGTGTGATCATCGCCAATGAGCTACCTGCTACAACGGGATTTTTCTTCGGCGAAACCAATGGCGAAGAGCGTGAGGATGATCTCGAATTCATCCGCAAAGCCCGAGAGGAAATCGCGCAAGGCCGATCTATTGCCTACTACGCATGGTGGTGACGCCAAAACGCGAGGCGATGGTGACATCGCCTCGCGCTAGCTTTTTTCGATCATGGCTGATTACGCGCCGCTCTTTGGCGTGCGACGCTTGTATTGCCGCTTGGGTTGCACTGCAATTGCCGATGGCGCGACCGGCGACGGCTGTGATGGAACGCGCGGCATATTGGCACGCTCCACCATCGACATACCAAGCACGATAACTGCGAGCGGTATCAATTCGATGATAGCGCCAATCGCCAGAGCACTCAGCGTGGCGTCGGGATACATTCCCAAATAGGCGATGTTCGAGACGACCGGAATTCCCGGCAGCGGACGTTCTTTGAGTGCCGCGATATCGTCGAGACCTTCGACGAGGGCATCTGCGATGCCGTCGAAGTTTTGCGTGATCGCGTTCGCAGCGGCGACCGGCAGGCCAGCCGCGTGCCAATCTTTGGTTAGCGATTCCGAGGCAGCGATCAGCGCCTCGGCAGCAAGCGCATCATTGATGCCGCGCATCACACGCTGCCATTCGTCAGCGAGCTTGCGCGCATCAACCATTTTTTTGCGACGATCATTTTCTGAATCGATCACGCGCCGCATTTCGATCAAAATTCGATCAGCGCGTGCAAATTGGCGCGAAAGATATGCGCGATTTGCATAGATTGAATTGCGCGCACTTCTGCACCCGTCAGCGATGTTGCGAAGCGTGATCGCAACGCGGCCCACATCGCTCCCTTCGCGGCTAAATGCGCCGGTTGCGCCTTCCTGATTGCTCATCGCATCGCCGACATTTTCGCAGTCGATCAGAAATGGTTCGCGATTTTCAATCGTCGAAACCGCTCTGCGGCGCAGTTCTGTTTCGGTTTTGAATTCCTGATGCGCAAATTCCACATGCGCGCGTTCGCCAGCAGGAGCGGCGAACACTGACGCAGCCGCAAGCAAAAGCAGAGCTGCGATCACCGAATAGCCGCCAAAGAATCCGGCCTTGGCGATCCGCCGCTGCGACAGTGGCAGCGTCGGGATATGTTTGATCGCGATATAGCTGAGCGCACTCAGCCCAATCGAAATCGCGACCACCGCGAGCGCGGTTTCAAACCACGCGAGCGGCGTCATCGCGCCTGCGCTCGAAACTAGCTCGCTGATCCACACGCCTGCCATGCAGGCAGAGATGAAGTGCAGAACAAAATTCACGATCAGCAAAGCGGAGATATTTGGTTGCTTGTTCATAGCGGTTTTCCTTTCCCGCCGATGTTTGTTACCAACCAAAAAGCGAAGTGGGGGAAAGTGCAGGGAAGGCACACATTCTCGTGCCGAGCCAAACACCCAACTTGTCGGTTCTACCGACTCCGCAATAGCCAGATTACGCGATAGCGTGATCCGCAAGGTGTCGATGGTAATACCATCGCGACCTTGGCAAGGGGCACCCGCTGCGCGTGCCCCGTTGCATCCCCACCGGCAGACCGGCCTCTCGACTCTCCATCCGTTTGCCCAGATGCCAGCGCTGCTGGCAGTGGCAACAGTTCAGGAGATCATCGAAGCCGGTGCAACGTATGGCCGTTGCATCACCAGTCAGGCGGAGCGTTCCAGCTCCCCCGACACCCCCATGATGAAGAGAGCTTTCGCGCTCCCCTCAACCCCATCGCCCAACCCTCTGTGGATTGGATGCGTACCATCGTATTCGCCCGATGGATCACGAGCAGGGGCGTGCCTGCCCCTTGCAACCCAGCCTTTCCCAAGAGGCCAACCATCCGCCGGTTGGATGCACGGATTGAGCAGGTTTCGTTTGCCCCTAGGCAAATTGGTCTGCAAAAGATGGAATTACGCCTTGGCAGAAGCACAGCCGCCGTGGCACAATTCGGCAAACAAAACACAAGTTTAGTCCAAGGAAGTCTTTATAATGTCCACGCCACTTCGCGCTTTGCTCGCAGAGTTCCGCAACTCAGCCAAAACAGAGCGTGAAAAGGGGAACTATTTCGAGCGTCTCGCGGTCGATTTCATTAAAAATGATTACGGTATGGCGCAGGAATATGAGGACGCTTGGCTATATTCGGAATGGGCACAGCTTCACGGTTCAGATGGACGCGACACAGGAATTGATGTCATCGCGAAAATTCGTGGCGAGGAAGGTTTTTGCGCGATCCAATGCAAATTTTATCGTGAAGGCCATCGCATCCAGAAGGCAGATATCGATAGTTTCTTCACAGCATCCGGCAAGCGACAGTTCACCCGCCGACTGATCATTGACACGACCGATGCGCCGTGGAGCGCAAATGCGGAGGACGCACTCTCCGATCAGGACAAGCCAATATCGCGCATCGGCCTCGACCGGCTTGAAGAAAGCCCAATCGATTGGTCAGCCTATCTCTTGCGCGATGAGGTCAAGATCGCGCCACCGAAATCCATTCGTCCACACCAGCAGGATGCGCTTCAAGCTGTTCGCGAAGGTTTGGCTGAGGCAGATCGCGGCAAGATGATCATGGCTTGCGGAACTGGCAAGACATTCACTGGCCTCAAGATTGCGGAGGATATGGCTGGTGCAGGGAAGATTGTTCTCTTCCTTGTGCCATCGCTTGCCTTGATGAGTCAGACAATTCGCGAGTGGACGATAGATACCGCAACGCCGCTTCGCGCCTTTGCGGTTTGCTCAGACGTTCAGGTCGGCAAACGCCGCAAATCGACTTCCGATGTCGCCGAGATCGAAACGCACGATCTTGATTATCCAGCCACCACCAATGCCGCCAAGCTCGCTGACAAAGTGTCGCAAGCCGCGTCGGATCGAATGACGGTGGTCTTTTCGACCTACCAATCGATCCAAGTGATTTCGGACGCGCAGCACAAGCACGGATTGCCTGATTTCGATTTGATCATCTGTGATGAAGCGCATCGCACGACGGGTGCGACGCTCGACGGCGAGGACGAGAGCAACTTCGTCAAGATCCACAGCCAAGATTTCATCGCAGGGAAAAAGCGCCTCTACATGACCGCAACGCCGCGCGTGTTTGGCGATGCAGTGAAGAGCAAGGCGAGTGAAGCGTCCGCCGTCCTATGCTCGATGGACGACGAAAGCCTATACGGAAAGGCACTTTTCGCGCGCGGCTTCGGGTGGGCCGTCGAGAACCAACTCCTCACAGATTACAAGGTGCTCGTGCTCGCAGTGGACGAGCAAATGGTCAGCACGGGTGTGCAGAATCGCCTCGCCGACGGATCATCCGAATTGAAGCTCGATGACGCGACGAAGATTATCGGTTGCTACAAGGCGCTCACAAAGCACGGCTTGAACGACGAGCTGCTCACCGATCCGCAGCCGATGAAGCGCGCGCTCGCTTTCTGCAAAGACATCGCGACATCGAAGCTCGTGCAGAATGAGTTTGCCGCCGTCATCCACGAATATCTTGCATCGGATGAAGGCAAGGAGACGGAGGGTGACGCAACGCCGCTCGATTGCCAGCTTGAGCATGTGGACGGCACGTTCAATGCAAAGTCGCGCAATCGTCTGCTCGATTGGCTGAAAGAAGAGCACGGCGATCACGCGTGCCGCATTCTCACGAACGCGCGCTGCCTCTCGGAAGGCGTGGACGTTCCTGCGCTCGATGCCATTCTGTTTATGCATCCGCGCAAATCGCAGATCGATGTCGTGCAATCGGTTGGTCGCGTCATGCGGCGCTCCCCCGGCAAGAACATGGGCTACGTCATCCTTCCAATCGGGGTGCCAGCGGGCATGACGCCGGAAGAAGCTCTCAATGACAATGAGCGCTATCGCGTTGTTTGGCAGATTCTGAACGCGCTGCGCTCGCACGATGAGCGCTTCGATGCGATGATCAACAAGGCCGATCTCGGCGTCGATATCTCCGATCATATCGAAGTCATCGCGGTCAGCAACAAACTGCCGACGAAGAAGAGCAGCGACGGCGCGAAAACGAACATCGGCCATGGCAGTGCCGCCAATGATGAGGAGCGCGAGCAGGGCGACATCAAACCCAAAGACCACGTGCAGGGCACGTTCTTCTTTGACGAATTCTCGAAAGCCATCATGGCGAAGATCGTCAAGAAATGCGGTCGCCGCGATTATTGGGAAGACTGGGCGGGCGACATCGCCAAGATTGCGCAGACTCACATTACGCGCATCACGGCATTGGTCGAAAAGCCCGACACGACCGAGCGCGACGCGTTCGAGGCCTTTCTTGCCGAAATCAAAGACGATCTCAACGACAGCATCACCGAAGGCGAAGCCATCGAGATGCTCGCGCAGCACATCATCACACGGCCAGTCTTTGAAGCCCTCTTCGACGGCTACAGCTTTGCGCAGAATAACCCTGTGTCGATAGCCATGCAGTCAGTGCTTGAGGCGCTCGACGAACACAGCCTTGAGAAGGAAGCTGAGAGCCTAGCAATTCTACGACAGTGTGCAGCGCCGCGCGGCTGGCATCGACAAGGCCGATGCTAAGCAGAAAATCATCGTCGAGCTCTACGACAAGTTTTTCCGCAACGCCTTCCCGAAAATGACCGAGCGCTTGGGCATCGTCTATACGCCGGTTGAGGTCGTGGATTTCATCATCCATTCGCGTGAACGAAGTGCTGCAATCCGAGTTCGGCCAGACGCTGGGCAGCAAGGGCGTTCATATCCTTGACCCATTCACCGGCACGGGAACTTTCATCACGCGCCTGCTGCAATCCGGCCTGATCAAGCCAGAGGAGTTGGAGCACAAATACCGGCACGAAATTCACGCCAACGAAATCGTCCTACTGGCTTATTACATCGCGGCGATCAATATTGAAGCCGCCTACCATGGCGTTGCGGGCGGTGATTATATGCCGTTCGAAGGCATCTGCCTGACCGACACATTCCAGCTCTACGAGCAAGAACGCGATCTGATCAGCGACCTCATGGCGGACAACAGCAATCGCCGCACTCGTCAGAAGGAGCTGGATATTCGGGTGATCGTCGGCAATCCACCTTATTCAGTTGGGCAAGATGACGACAACAACGAGGCTGCAAATTTGACTTATCCGAAGTTGGATAAGCGCATTCAATCCACCTATGTGGCCCACTCCACAGGAAATCCTCGCAGTCTTTATGATAGCTACGTTCGCGCAATCCGATGGGCAAGCGACCGCATCGGTGACGCAGGTGTAGTTGCATACGTTTCCAACGCGGGGTGGCTCGAAGGAAAGGCCGCAGACGGTTTGCGCAAATGTTTAGCCGCTGAATTTGCTAGTATTCATGTCTTCCACCTTCGCGGAAATGCCCGAACATCGGGGGAACAGCGTCGGAAAGAAAAGGACAACGTATTTGGCATGGGAACGCGAACGCCCATTGCAATTACATTGCTCGTCAAGAATCCAGAATCCATCCGTCAGGGTAGAATTCGCTTTCACGACATTGGCGACTACCTCAGTCGCGAGCAAAAGTTGTCGATTATTTCAGAACTGGGTAGTGCCGGTGGGATTGAGCGGGCAAACGGCTGGCAAGAAATAGCGCCAGACGAACACAGCGACTGGTTAGCTCAACGCGATAAGACCTTTGAGGTGTATCCTCCTTTGGGTGCGAAACGTGAAGTCGCAAGTTTCACAGTTTTTGAGAGCTATAGTGCAGGAGTAAAAACCAATCGCGACCCGTGGGCATATAATTATTCGAGCGATGCGTTGAAGAAGTCTATGATGAGCATGATCTCATACTATCATGAGAGCATTGGAGCGACTGATGGTCGAGACATAAATGACAGTAAGAAAATAAGCTGGTCATGGGTTCTACGAGAGAGATTCGCTAAGGGAAAAACCTCCCAGTATCGTGATAGTGCCGTCATTAAGGCTATGTATCGTCCTTTTAACGCGAGCTGGCTGTACTATGATGGATTCTTCAACGAGAATCGGTATTTGATTCCGACGATATTTCCCAGTGGCACTGAAGAAGTAAGAACAATTTGCCTCGCCGGTCTCGGTGGACGTGGCTTTTCTGCGTTGATGGTTTCATGCGTGCCTGACATACAGGTAATGTTCAACAGCCAATGCTTTCCCCGCTACCTCTACGACGGGGACGCCATAACATCCGACGATGCCCAAGGTGACTTATTGGTGTCGGCTAATTCTGGCAGCCAGCAGCAGAGGGATGCAGTTACAGATCAAGGGCTAGCGCATTACCAAGCGGCGTATCCATCCGAGGCCATCACGAAGGATGACCTGTTTTACTATGTCTATGGCCTGCTGCATTCTGAGGAATATCGCGACCGCTTTGCCGACAATTTGTCCAAGCAGTTGCCGCGCATTCCCGCGGTCAAGAAGGCGGAGGATTTTTGGGCGTTCGTTGAAGCAGGACGCAAGTTGGGCGACTTGCATTGCGACTATGAATCGGTTGAGCCATTTCCAGTGACGTTTGTGCGTGGTGACACATCGCTCGCAGCACCGTCCGATCCGGAATCCTTCTATCGGGTCGAGCAAATGAAGTTCGCTGGTAAACGCCCCAACCTCGACAAGACAACAGTGGTCTATAATGCGAACATCACTATTTCCGGCATTCCGCTGGAGGCATACGATTACGTTGTGAATAGCAAGCCCGCGCTCGAATGGGTGATGGAACGCCAATGCGTTTCCGTGGACAGATACAATCCAGAAAAGAAGAAGGGCAGCGGTATCGTCAATGATGCCAATCGCTACGCCATCGAAACCGTCGGCGATCCGGCCTATCCGCTTAAGCTTTTGCAGCGTGTCATCACCGTTAGCTTAGAGACGATGAAGATCGTGCGCAGTTTGCCGCCGTTGGGAGATTTGTCATGAGTCGCGGAGGAATGTTCGACGAGACAATTCGTGCACTGGAGGCGCTGGAGGGTCAGCAATCGGTTTCTATTGCCATTGAAGACGACGAGGAGGGCTACTTCGATAGAGAGTGCCCTTCGGAAGAATGCCTCTTCCAGTTCAAGGTCTTTTCCGAGGACTGGACAAATAAGATCAGCGATGAACAAGTTTTCTGTCCAAGCTGCGGGCACACTACCGACGCAGATAAATGGTGGACCCAACAGCAGATTGAACATGCCCAGCAGGCTGCGTTTGCCGAAATCACTGGCTCACTCACCAAAGCGATCACACGTGACGCCACGCAGTGGAATCGGCGTCAGCCTAAAGGCGGCTTCGTTTCCATGACCATGAAGGTTGATAATCGAAATACCCAGGTTTTGCTCCCACCCTCCGCTGCCGAAGCAATGCAACTCAAAATTTCCTGTCCATCGTGCGAATGTCGCTACGCCGTCGTTGGAGCAGCGTTTTTCTGCCCCGCTTGCGGGCACAACGCCGCAGAGCAGCAGTTTGCACAATCCATTTCGGGCATCTTGCAGTCCCTCGACGCAATCGAGTCAGTTAGATCAGCTATTGCAGATCGAGACGTTGCGGAGAACACTATCCGTCTAATCGTTGAGAACGGGCTTCAGAATGCGGTAACGGCATTTCAACGTTGCGCCGAGGCGATTTATGCAGAGTTGCCAACCGCAGGAAAAGCTCGGCGGAATGCCTTTCAAAATTTGTCTGAGGGGGATGCGCTTTGGGTGGCCGCCACAGGCACGCCATATAGCGCTCACTTGTCATCCAACGAGTTGGCAGCTTTGCAACGCGCTTTCCAGCAAAGGCATTTGTTGGCCCATACGCAGGGCATTGTTGATGCTGACTATGTGATAAAGAGCGGCGACAGTCGCTTCCAAGCTGGGCAGCGCATCGTTGTCCGTGACGCTTATGTTCGTGAAATCGCCGAGCTTGTCCGAAAGCTAACCGACGGCTTATTGGCAGACGCGGGGCGTACGAAAAAACCTGCGCCTTCGACTGAGTGAGGCCATCAGCAAATGTCATCACTCAAAGATCAAGTTGTAGAAGCGCTGCGCGCAAAACCCAACCAAAAGGCCGATGCGCTCGCGCGCGAGCTTGGCGTTGACCGCACCGATGTCAACAAGCTGCTGTATGGTCCGCTGAAAAATCAGGTTGCACAAGACCGCGCTTATCGGTGGTCACTGGTTGCATCCGCTCCGCACGTCGCGACCGCCGATGGAGAATCAGATACAGGCTTTGCCAACACCGACCTTGCGCGCTTGTGTCGCTACTATCTTGCCTGCCTCGGCTATGACGACACAGGCGTCTCAACATTTCTAACATCGAAGTACGGCGATCCTGATTATCTTGAAGTGCATTCGCTCCCTCAGTCACCAGATGATTTTGCAGAGAGCGAAGCGGCACGCCGAATGCTTGGTCGCAAGCGTTCCGAGCAGGGGCGCTATGGTCTCTATTTTGGTTATCCCACCAACGTCTCTCTGATCCGTTCGAAAAAGTCGGACTGGGAAGGTTACATGGTTGAACCAATCCTGCTGTTTCCGATTGAACAGGAAGCGAACGGTCGCATGACCGTCGATCTCGCCTACCCAATCATCAACCAGAAGCCGTTCCAAACCTTCACCAACGTCGAACGCGATATGTTGATGAACGAGCTTGTTCAGCTCGAACAGGAGCTTGGCATTGGAGGCGAGGACGGGCGCATCGATGTGGATGAAATCGCAATGCGCCTGCAAGCCGTTCGGCCTGAATGGCCTTGGCGAGAAGAGATTGATCCAAGTGCGCTAAACGCTGAGCGTGCGCCGATGACGGAAATCTCAGAACCGGGAATCTACAACCGCGCCGTCATATTGATGGCCGAGAAATCACCGTTCACCCAAGGCTTGGAAAAGGAGCTGCGTGATCTCGCGAGCCTGCCCGAAAGCAGTTACGCGAACACCGCACTTGGAAGATGGATCAAAGGCGAAAAACGTGAGGAGGATACTCCGGAACTTGCATCACCGTTGATCGAAGTGCTGCCGATGAATTCCGAGCAGCGCCAAGCGGTTGCCGCAGCCTTAAACCGACCGGTCACAATTATCACAGGGCCACCGGGCACAGGAAAATCACAGGTTGTCACCAACCTGCTGATCAACGCAGCATCGGCCGGCAAGCGCGTGCTTTTCGCGAGTAAAAATAACAAGGCAGTCGATGTCGTCGAAACTCGTGTGAACGCACTCGGATCACGCCCAATCCTATTGCGTGTGGGCGCGCAGGCCTATCAGGCCCGCTTGGCAGAATATGTTTTGGCACTTCTCTCGTCGACGACTTCCGCGTCCGAACGAGAGGATTTCAACGAAGCGAAGGCGACGCATGAGCGGCTAATTTCCGAGTATCGCCGCTTGAATGAAGAGACGGGGCGACTTGTTGAGTTGCGCAATACGGTGGACCGCTTGGAGCAAGCCGCCGAAGATGCACGCCATCGGCTTGGCCCAGAATTATTCGCCACTGCCACCGAGATCGATCTTCCAACTCTGCGCAGCAGCTATACGGAATTGGCGACAGCTTGCGGTCGAGCGGATCGAACGAAAGCATCGGCATTCATTGGCCTGCTTTGGCCGCTCTTCCGTTCAGGTCGGTTGAGCGCGCTCGCCGTTATGATGCGCGCGCATCGAAATGCCTTTGCGCCGCTAGACATCGAACTTTCGATCAATCCGATCAACGATACCGAAGTCCCACCGTGCCGCGACGTGATCGATGCCATTCCTGATCGCCTAAAGGACATCGAGAAGGCTGCTGAATATCTGAACGGTCTCAAATCCCTTCAAACGGGCCGCTCGCTTGAGGATATTGCCCTCGGAGAGAAGGCGATTTTGGACCGGATTGCACGCCAGTCGCAAATGCTATGGAAGCTTTGGCTCCGCCTCCAGCCCTCAATGCTCTCAGCAGCAGATCGCCAGAAGCTCGGAAAATACACTTCTGTCTTGAAGATGGTCATCGAAGCTGGTGATCAAGGCCAGCTTTCCAAACAGGTGTACGCGAAATATGCGGAGATGCTGCGTGCAGTATCGCATCTGCTCCCATGCTGGGCTGTGACTTCGCTTTCAGCGCGCGGGCGCATTCCCCTTGAGCCGGGAAATTTCGACTTGGTTGTCTTCGATGAAGCGAGCCAGTGCGACATCGCATCTGCCCTTCCGCTCCTCTATCGTGCTAAGTCAATTGTGATCATCGGTGATCCAATGCAGCTTTCGCACATCAGCGGATTGCAGCGGGGACAAGATCAGGCGCTGCTTGAGAAGTATGATCTTCTCGATGATTTCCCTCACTGGGCATATTGGCACCAATCTCTTTTCGGCCTTGGGGCGACGCAAGTATCAGGCAATGATGTTGTGAGCTTGGTAGATCACCACCGTTCACACGCCGACATTATCTCGTTCTCGAATGAGGAGTTTTATGAGGAGCGGTTGCGCGTTGCCACGAGATACGACGACCTGAAATCCCCCAATCGCGCTGAACCCGGCATCCGTTGGGTTGATGTCAAAGGCCAAGTCAGCCGACCCGGCAATGGCGGTGCGATCAATAACATCGAAGCAAAGGCCGTCGTTCAGACGCTTCGCGATTTGGTCCTGACAAATGGATACAAAGGCAGCATCGGCGTTGTTACCCGTTCCGCGCGCAAGCGAACGCGATCACGCAGCTTGTGAATCAGGACAAAGAGTTGCTTTTGGAGGTTGTAACACGAGGTTTCCTTGCTGACACCGTCCACCGGTTTCAGGGAGATGAGCGCGATGTAATGCTGTTCTCGCCGGTCGTGTCGTCCGGCGCGCCCAGGGAGCGCTTGGGTTCCGCGATCCAACGGCATCTCTTTAATGTAGCGATCACCCCGCCCGGGCGCAACTTGTGGTCGTCGGCGATCTTGCTGAATGCGCGTCATGCGACATTGGCTATCTCGCGCGCTTTGCAAGCTATGCGTCATCATTGGACAGCAAAAAGGCCGACGCCATTCAGCAGGCAACGGCACAACTCGGGCCTTCCTATCCAACGTCGCTCGACCGAGATGGTCTCAGATTGGGAAAGAGACTCTCTATCGCTGGCATACACAGCGGGATTTGCCCTTATCCCGCAATATCCCATTGAAAAATATGTGGTCGACTTCCTCCTGACGAGCGACGACCGTCAGCTTGTAATCGAGATTGACGGCGAGCGTTACCATCGCAATTGGACGGGTGAACTTTGTCGCCGAGATCAGATACGAAACCAGCGTCTCATTGAACTCGGCTATGATGTCATGCGGTTCTGGGTGTATGAAGTGCGCGACGACATTGAGGGATGTCTTAATCGGCTAGCACAATGGCAGAGCGGGAGGGGCAGCAGTTTATGAACCCGACAATTCTCCATAGATGCTATCCACGAATTACAATTCTGACTCTAAGAGGTTGGAATGATCAAGAAGTTTAAACTAATTAAAGGTCTTGGAGTGTTTGCCGAATGCAATGATGCTTCGGAGGAATGCGAATTCAAACAACTCAACCTTGTTTATGGTTTCAACGGCAGCGGAAAAACGACTCTCACTCGGATATTCAGTAGCCTCGAAAAGGGAGAGTTATGCGCGCTTTTGCCTGCGGGCGGACGATTTGAGATTGAGCTGTACGATGGCACACTGATTTCGAATGAAAAAAACCTCGATGCCCTCAAACAGAATATTGCCGTGTTCAACACCGATTTTGTCGAGGATAATTTTCAGTGGAAGGTGGGGTCGGCCAAGCCCGTGTTTTACATCGGCAAAGACCAAGCCGAGACGGGGAAGGCACTCCGTGAGGCGGCGCTCAAGCGAGAACCGTTACAGACAAAAAGGAACGCCACCGAAGATGCCAAAGGCAAGGCTGATAGAGCATTTGCCTCATTCAAAACGAACACAGGGCGGGCAGTCGGTGAGCAAATCGCCGACCGTAATTTCAATGCCAGAAATCTCGATGCCGAATTCGCCAAAGGTGATCGGGATGCCACTGCGTTGCTTGACGAGCAGCGACGTAAGAAGCTTCGCACCCTAATCCTGCAAGACGCGCCGCCACCAAAGGTGAGTGAACTGGACGCGTTCGAGGGCTTTCGAGAATTTGCCGAACAATCCCGCTCCTGCCTTTCTGAGACTGTCGGCACGGCTACTCTCCGGGAGCTAACCGACCACCCCTCGATGGTCGGATGGGTCAAGACAGGGCAAAACTATCATCGCGACAATAATCTCGATGACTGCCTTTTTTGTGGAAATCCCGTGACACCCGAAAGAATGCGGGCGCTCGACGCCGCGATTGACGACAAGTTTGATCGAATCGCAGCGGAAACAGCGCGGCTAGTCGTGCGAGGAACGGATTTGCAAACCAAGATCACTTCAGCGCGTGCATCGATACCCTCGCGGAATGATCTTGCTGGTGACCAGACAACTTATGATGAAAGCGTTCAAAGCTACAAGGCAGCCCTTGGCGATCTACTGAAGGCCTTGTCTCCCTATGAGAATGCGCTTTCGCTAAAGGCGCAAGCCCCGAATACCGCCGTCGATTTTGCGGCCTGTTCCGATCTCGACGAGGCAGCACGGATCGAAAGGGTGGTTTTGGAAGCCCTAGAGGCAGTCAACGGCTGCATCGCTACGCACAACAAGGCGCATGATGAGTTTGCTCAAACGCAACAAGATGCGCGCAATACGCTTCTTGGACACTACCTCGCGGAAGCTCGCGATGAGTATCGGCGTCTTGAAGGTGAAGCGGCGGATGCCGACAAGCAGGCCAACGAAAGCCGCGATGCTTTCGATGAGCTAGAGAAGCGGATCGAGGAACTCACTCAGCAGCTTCGTAATCACGGCCCCGCAGCTGATGTCATCAACGCGCTTATCAAGGCCTACCTCAGGCATGGGGATATTGAGATTGCGGCGCAGGATGACGGCTTTCAGTTGCGGCGGCACGGTCAGGAGATCGCAACCAATCTCAGTGAGGGTGAAAAGACCGCGATCACACTTTGCTATTTTTTGTCGAGCCTCGGTTCCGATGGACGGCAGATCAAAGACTTGATCGTCATCGTTGACGATCCGATTTCAAGTCTCGACAGCAAAGCGCTCAATTACGCTTTCAGCGTGCTAAAGGGCCACGTGGGCACTGCTAAGCAGCTCATCATTCTGACTCACAATGTGAATTTCATGAACGAGTGCAGAAAGTGGCTGAAAAATAAAGTTGATAAGGGCACTGGTTCGTTGCTCTTTTTAGATTTGAAGTCATCGTCCGGTGTACGCCAATCACAAATTGTGAAACTTCCGACGTTGTTGCGTGAGTATGATTCTGAATATCATTACCTATTTTCACTGGTCCTCAACTTTGCAAAGTCGGATGGTGCAGATAACGATTATCTCTTCTTAATGCCCAACGCGATGCGGAAAGTTGCGGACGTCTTTCTGGCTTTCAAGCGGCCAGGCAGTAGTGGTCTTGCCGCGAAGATGGAAGCACTTGGACGTGAAGGCAATGACATCGGTATTGATGCCGCGCGCTTATGCGCAGTCGATAGGCTTATACAGGTAGAGTCCCACGGCGATAGCCTTGATGACCTGATCACGTTTTCGTCGATGACGGTCGAAGAGGCTCACGATTCTGCTAAAGCCTTAATGGAGCTTGTCGAGAAAATTGACGGCGACCATTATAAGGCGCTCTGTAGGCAATGCAGATAGCGCCGACTTAGAAGCTATGTGTTTCACCGTATCTGTCCACAACTCTCTTCCGCTGCACCCTGAGTTTCATCCGCGAATGTGGCTGAGGTCGTCGTCCTATCAACGGGCGGCCCGATCCATTCGCTGCGCTCCCGTGTTGCCCGTTTCGCCTATACGGCTGACAGTCCGACTTCCCCCCAGCCTGTTCCCTTCGCGTCCTCAGGATACAGCGAAAGGAGATCAGGACATGACCACTTCATCAAAAGAACGCTTCGACGTTTACGGAGCTATCACCGATCAAATCATTGCCGCAATCGAAGCCGGAGCCGAGCATCCGCAAATGCCTTGGCATCGTGCAGGCGGATCAATCGAACGTCCCACCAATGTCGAAAGCAAGAACGCCTATCGCGGCGTCAACACCGTCGCCCTTTGGGCATCGGCATATTGCCAGCAATTCGATCATGGCCTCTGGGGCACATATCGCCAGTGGCAAGAGAAGGGCGCACAAGTCCGCAAAGGCGAGAAATCGTCGCATCATCATTTTCTACCGTGACCTTCAACCGCATGAGCGTGACACGCAATCATCCGGCGATGATGATGATCGCGGCAATCGGTTCTTCGTTGCCCGTGCATCGCGCGTGTTCAATGTCGCGCAGGTCGATGGCTTCGAACTTCCTGCAATCGAACCTTCGATTGATCGTATCGATCCATGCGTTGCCGCCGAAGCATTCATCGCATCCACAGGTGCGAACATCACCGTTGCCGGTGAACGTGCATTCTACAATCGCACAACCGACAGCATCACGATGCCGGATCGTCATCGCTTCGTTGGCACGAAGACCAGCACCGCGACCGAAGGTTGGTATTCCACGCTGCTGCACGAGCTGACCCATTGGTCAGGCGCAGAGACACGTTGCGCGCGCACCTTCGGTGAACGCTTTGGCGATGATGCCTATGCGATGGAAGAAATGGTTGCCGAGCTTGGCGCTGCGTTCCTCTGTGGTGATCTTGGCATCACGGCAGAACCACGCGCCGATCATGCCGACTATATCGGACACTGGCTGCGCATTCTGAAAGGCGACCGCAAAGCAATCTTCACGGCGGCGAGTGCTGCAAACAAGGCTGCCGAATACCTCAAGAGCATCGCTCAGATCGAACATCGAGAGGCGGCTTAGGCCGCCTTTCAATTTCAATACCGTTCTAACGTGGGGCCGCTTGTCGGCCCTTTTCATTGTCTGCCTCGCGTCTCGGATCATCCGGTGATGATGACGGGAATGTTGGCAGGGCCGGTGCATCGTCAACGGCTTGCCCGATCCATTCGCCCTCATTTCATTCAGGCTCCCGTGTTGGCCGTTTCCCTTCGGTGACGCTGCCCCTTCAAACCCTGCCGTTTGCCTCCCCGTCCACCGGACGAACCCAAACGCCAAAGGAGGCAGACATGAAAACCGACTACGCAATCATTCACAAAAACTGGAACGGCATCGAAATCGAAATTCGCTGGATCGCCGATTACGTCTCATTCGACGACGGACAATCAATGGCGCATCTTGAGGTCGAAAGTGTGAAGCCAGCACGCGCACCGCTCCCGATCACCGAAACCGGATATCGCTCGCACTTCATCAATCGCACCAATGTCGATCACATGGGCGGCCCTGAGGCCTATGTCGAAGCGTGGATCGACGAGATGTCACACACCCACGCATGGCGCGAAACCGCATCTGCATCACGTCAGCTCGCGCTCTTTTGAGCGCGGGTATCACCTTTATGTGATGAAGCGGCGCATTTTCGATCACATATAGGTGAGCAAAATGCCGCTTTGCGCTCTCATATATATGCGCGCTGGCAAGCGTTGCGGAGATTGAGCGCCTTATTCTCCGCACAATGCGCGGAGAATAAACTTGCCTTTTGCGGAGAATCAAGGCTATAATCTCCGCAAGAGGTGCGGAGATTATGACATATATCCACGAGCGCGACGAGTGGCCTTCATTCCGGTGGCAGGATCAAACCTTGGCTGCCAGCCTTGCCCATGTTCGGCATCGGCAGGGGCGTTTGATCGGTCGCATGGAAGCGTTGGGCTTCAAACTGCGCGAGGAAGCTGTTCTCCACACCCTGACCGAGGACGTTCTCAAATCTAGCGAGATCGAAGGCGAGCAGCTTGACGCCGATCAGGTTCGCTCATCCATCGCGCGCCGGTTAGGGATGGATATCGCAGGACTGGTGCCAGCCGAACGCAACGTCGAAGGCGTGGTCGAGATGATGCTCGATGCAACTCAAAATTACGATCAGCCGCTCACCGAAGATCGTTTGTTTGGATGGCACGCTGCGCTGTTCCCCACAGGTCGCAGCGGCATGACCAAGATCATTGTTGGCGATTGGCGCGATGATACATCGGGGCCGATGCAAGTTGTTTCAGGGCCAATCGGTCGCGAGAAAGTTCACTACGAAGCGCCGGTCGCGGGCCGCCTCAGCCAAGAGATGCAAAAATTTCTCGCATGGCTTGATAGCGAAAAAGACATTGATCCTGTCATCGCCGCTGGCATCGCGCATCTTTGGTTCGTCACGATCCACCCATTTGAAGATGGCAATGGACGTATCGCGCGCGCTATCGCCGACCTTGCGCTTGCACGCTCGGAATATAGCGCACAGCGATTCTACAGTATGTCCTCGCAGATCAGGACAGAACGGAATCGTTATTACGATATGCTGGAGGCCACGCAGAAGGGCGACCTCGACATTACCGCATGGCTGCAATGGTTTCTCGATTGCTTGGATCGTGCCTTCGACAAAGCAGACGGCACATTGAGTTCCGTCATGGCGAAGGCGCATTTTTGGGATGCGATCAAAGATCGCCCGCTCAATGATCGACAGCAGCTTGTGCTCAATCGCTTGCTTGATGGATTTGAAGGCAAACTCACATCCTCGAAATGGGCGAAGCTCGCAAAATGTTCACAAGACACAGCATCGCGAGATATTGATGACCTTGTGCGCAAGGGCATTCTTGTTCGCGGTGAAGCCGGTGGCCGCAGCACAAGCTATGAGCTTGCGATTCCGAATGCGGATACCACCGCTTAATTTTGGCAAGTCACCTCGTTGATCCGAACGAAACCCGCCAAGCCTATGTAATGGCATTGCGCGGAGCAGATGCGCATGACCTTGAACCATTGATTGCCTTTGCGCGGAGCTAATGCAGATTCGTGAGTGCGCGTCACCGGATTGATACGTTCGATGATGGCGCGCGCAGTTCGATGCGTCAGATCATGTTCTCCTAAGATCACCACCGAGCAGCGGACATTCCCACCGGCATTCATTCATGGGTTTTTGACCAGCCGCGTCTCGGATCAAGGCCGCTCGCTTCCGCACTTCGTTTGTGCAGCTCCGCGCGCGTGTTCGCTACGCTCAGCCTTTGATCCTCACCTACATCGTCAGGTCACGAGTCTCCCCATGAAGCCGAGGGAATTGTCCTTCGGTGGAAACCAAGGAGAACTGAAATGTCTGACACAAACTCAAACCGCCCGAGCCACCGCTTGTTCAATGTAACTGGTGACGGCGACAACGCACGATGGACTGACATCGGCGTCGCATGGGCAACCAAGGACGGCAAAGGTTTCACGCTCGCGCTCAATGCGATCCCCGTGAATGGCCGGATCGTCATGCGGATCAACGAGGAAAAGCCAGCCAACAAGAAGGGGAGCTAACGCTCCCCTTCGGGGTTTCGTGAGCCAGCGTCGCTATGGCGCTGGACCACGACGGCTAAGCTCTTGAGCGATCATCGCGAGAAGCGATTGCGCCGATGCGATTGCCGCGTTGCTCGCGGCGATACCGCGCGATGCATCTTGAAACAAGGCCGCGAGTTGAGCGGTGGATTTGGTCGCAAGATCGTTGCGAGTGAGATTGAAGTTCATGTCATCCTCCATTTCGTTTGCGCCGCCCACAATGGGCCGCGTTGGAGGACGGGAATCCGTGCTTGAATGAAGGTGCATTCTACAGGAATCAGAACAGCGTGGAGAAGGCCAGTTGCGATGTGTAGCAACGCCTTGCACCCCGATCATTCGATCACGGATAGGTTCGATCAATTAGCGGATCATGTGTTGGCGTAGAAAGGGAGGAACGCGAACGGCAACGACCCGTGACGGATCATCCCAAATCCAACCCACGATCACGAGGCTTTGGAACAAGTGACCGCCCATCGCGTGTGCGACCATTGCGGTCGTGCTCGGCTTCGCCTTCGCGCATCCGGCGGAACTTAGCTGCATCCCGATACAGACCGAGAATTCGTTCAGCTTCCTTGCGGCGGTTCTCTTTGATCAATTCTTGAAGGGCTTGGCGATCCTTGTGCTGCGCTTGGATCAGAGCGTGCCGCTCATGGCTATCGCGCTCGCGCGCAAATTTGGACTCCATCTCATTATGTTTGCGGGTTTTGAAATATTTCCCCGTCAGAAAATCCCACGCACCGGCAATGCCCTTACGCAGGCGTGATGAGCGAATGCGTTGCTCTTCGTTCCAACGGGTTTCGAGTTTGGAATCGAAGGCTTGGCGTTCAGCTTGATGCTGAACCTTGAGCGCTTCGCGCTTGGCTACCAATGGTTGCATATTGTGGTGAGCAATCCGTTTGGCTTCCGCAATGTAGCGGGTGAGGCGCGGGGCGATTTGCTCGGCAATCTTTTGTCTTGTGTCGCTGACCGATGGAAGGGCAGCGGAATCACCGAGGCGCGAGATGATATCGCGTTTGCGGTCAGGCAGAATGCGCGTGATTGAATGGACATCGCCGTCAATAGTGACGGCGACGAAGCTGCGTTGATCACCGCGCGCAAGAAAGAGGCCGCGTTCTTCGAGCGCCGCCGCGAAACTTTTGGCATTGTCCGCTTGTTGCCAGCAATCGAGAATTGCTGATTTCAATTCGCGCGGATCGACGCCCGCGCGTTTGGCTTGTTGCCATTCGTCCAATGAGAAATTGCGCGCATCGCGCAGGCGCGAATTGGCGAAGCCCTTCGGCATCGCCCAGCCATTTTCGAGATAGATATCTTTTGCGAGGGCTTGCAGCTTGTTCTTGAAGAACGGCATATCAATCGCCGTCATGGTCTGAGCGTTGATGCGCGACCAGACGGCGTGGCAATGACGACGGCCTTCCTTTTCATGGAAGACGATCACACGCGGCTGACCAGTGAGGCCTAGTCGCTCTTCGATATCTGAAATGGCTTTCTCGAATGTTTCGACGCGCACGGATTCATGCGCGGGCGGACTGAGTGACATTGAAAACAGATAACGCTGGCACTTCGTACCGCGCGCCGCCGCATAGGCCTCATTCATCGCGCCCATCACCGTGTCGGAGATAAACCCCGACACTTCATGAATCTCGACATGCTCATTCTCTTCGGCTTTCAACAAATGCGCGCCGAGTTGACGACCACCGCTGCGCTTGGAGGCTTTGAAGATCATAGCCGCGCATCCAAATCGAGAGCTTCGATCAAAAGTTGCCGCATTCGTGTGACTTCATGAACTGCGGTGAGCAGCGCTTCCTCTGTCTCAGGTGTGACAGGAAGGCTGCCCGTGTTTGCGGCTTTGGCGAGTTGGTTCACATTGTTCGCCAATCGCGATTGACCGAGCATCGCCAAAAGCTGCGCAAGCGCGCGATGATCCTTCACCGGAAACTTGCCCCGACGACGCGGAGCAATCCAATCAGGATCAAGCAGGCGTGAACGGATATAGCCGCCGAGTGACATACCGGCGGCATCGCTTTCAATCTTTGCGCGTTCTTCGAACGTCAATCGCAACGAGAAGGGAGGTGGACGGCGATCAACCATGACCGACCTCCAAAGCTTCATCGTCTCTCACTCTGACCTTTGGACTGCGATCCGTTGGACGCGGCGGACGCCGCACTGATAGATCGACGCCGATGATATTATCGGACGGCGATTCTTTGGGTTGAGGTTTTGATGATTTGATCTTGGCCTGAGGCGTATTGCCATTGGCCGGAGGAGCATCAGAAGCGATTGACGTATGGCTAAGAGCGTGGTTCCACTCCGCTAACACCTTGAAGAGAAGTTTCGAACTTTCTCCTCCAAGGTGCGCCAAAATATATCGCCGATGAACTACTCTAAGGCGGCCACATCAAAAAAATGTCCCTCAAGCCCGTTTCCCCACCGCTTCTGCCAACACGTTGGAGACAAAGGCATTAAGCGAAACGCCTTCTTTTGCGGCCACGATTTTCAACTTTTCATGCAAGGATCGCGGCACGCGCTGACGCCATTGGCCAAGCGATGCAGTGGCGGGAATATCGCGTTTCATTTGCTTGGCCGCGTCCAGCCATTCGGCCATTGCGCTTTCAGCATCGGCCAAGGCCGCCTCTGGCGTGTCACCGTCACCCATGCATCCAGGAAGTGCTGGAACGCTCGCCATCCAGCCGCCGCCATCGGCCTTGCTCAAAGGCTCAACGATAATGGCATAGCCATCTTTCGGGGGTTTAGTCATTTGCGTCATTGTTTATCGCCTTCACCATTTCCACCAGCTTGCGGACATAAATTGCCTTAATCGGGCGCTTGGCAGGGATCGTCAAAATGCTGTCATGGCCGGGGGGTGCGATTTTCCAGTGCGACCCTCCGCCCATTGGCGGCAAGCATGACCAGCCAAGGCGATTACAAAGCGTTTGAATGTCTTAAATCGTCCAGTCGCCAGCCGGATTGCGACGCATTTGATCCAAAAGCTTATCCGCTTTGCCCATAAATTTTGATACCTCATCCGGTATCAAAATACAAGAAGGTACGCCAAAGCCTCTATATCTCGAATTTCACGCCCTGCGCCAAGGGCAGGTCTGCGCTGTAGTTGATCGTGTTGGTGGCGCGGCGCATATAGGCTTTCCAGCTGTCGGAGCCGGATTCCCGTCCGCCGCCGGTTTCCTTTTCACCGCCGAACGCGCCGCCAATCTCTGCGCCGGACGTGCCGATATTGACATTGGCGATGCCGCAATCGCTGCCCTTCGCCGACATAAATAGCTCACATTCGCGCATGTCGAGCGAGAAGATCGATGACGACAGCCCTGCACCCACGTTGTTTTGAAGCGCAATGGCTTCGTCCAAATCGGTATAGCGGAACACGTATAATATAGGCGCAAAGGTTTCTCGCAGGCACGGGCCGCTGTGCGCAGGCATTTCGATTATCGCAGGGCGCACATAAACGCCAGGCCGGTTGATTCGCTCTCCACCGGATACCGCCGCCCCCATAGAACGGGCCTCCGCCAGCGCAGATTGCATGCGGTCGAACGCATCAATGTCGATCAAAGGCCCCGCAAGATTTTCCGCATCCAACGGATCGCCGACCGCGATACGTATCCATAGCCGATTTCAGCTTTGCTCACGAATTCATCGTAAATCGCATCGTGCAGAAACAGTCTGCGCAACGATGTGCAACGCTGCCCGCTGGTGCCAACGGCGGAAAACAACACGCCGCGCAGGGCCAGATCAAGATCGGCCTTGTCGCTGACGATCGCGGCGTTGTTTCCGCCCAATTCCAGGATGGTCTTGGCAAACCGTCCTGCCGCCACTTGCCCAACGGCGCGGCCCATTTCCGTACTGCCAGTGGCGGAGATTAAAGCGATGCGGGGGTCGGCGACCAGTGTGGCGCCGGTATCGCGTGCACCGACAACCACTTGCGAAAGGCCAGCAGGCGCTTCGGTGAATTCATTCAACACCGTTTCGAGCAAAGCCTGCACCGCCAATGCCGTGAGCGGTGTTTTTTCCGATGGTTTCCAGATAATGCTGTTGCCGCACACCAAAGCCAGCGCCGCATTCCAGGCCCAAACCGCCACCGGAAAGTTGAACGCGCTGATAATCAGCACTGGTCCCAATGGATGCCATTGCTCCATCATCCGGTGGCCGGGACGTTCGCTGGCGATGGTCAATCCGTGCAGTTGGCGCGACAGACCGACGGCGAAATCGCAGATGTCGATCATCTCCTGCACTTCACCCTCGCCTTCGGAAATCGGCTTTCCGCATTCGATGGTGACAAGGCGGGCAAGGTGCGACTTGTGCGTCGCGCAGGGCATTGCCGAACTGGCGGACGAGTTCGCCGCGCTGCGGAGCGGGGACGTTGCGCCATGTGAGGAAAGCAGATTGGGCGCGGTTCAGCGCGATTTCTATTTCGGCAGGAGTTGCGGTTGCAACTGATCCGATCTGGCTGCCGTCGATGGGGGTGTGAACGGGCAGGTCACCGTGGGGAACGGTGCCGCCCAAGCGGACAAGCAACGCTGCAACCTCTGCCGACAAAGCTACCATCAAAACCTCCCACTTCGTCATTCCCGCGAAGGCGGGAATCCATCACCTAAGCAACAGGCACTACACAGCCGTTTGGGTATACCGCAAGCATCGGTGTTGGATTCCCGCCTTCTCGGGAATGACGAAGGAAACGAGGACAGGACAGTTTCATCTGAAACTTGTCTAGCAACACAGAAACCGCTAGCGCGAACAGCAACTGATGTTAGCCAAAAAAACCGCACCCAACGGAGATTCCCATGGCCGAAATGGCAGCTTTTGACTGGTCCGATCCTTTTTTCCTCGACGATCAATTGAGCGAAGTGGAACGCATGATCCGCGATGCGGCGCGCGGTTTTGCGCAAGACCAATTGCAGCCACGTGTGATCAAGGCATTTCGCGAAGAAGTCGCAGCACCTGAATTGTTCCCGATGATGGGACAGGCCGGGTTATTGGGCGCAACCATTCCCGAAATTTATGGCGGCGCGGATGCTGGCTATGTCGCTTATGGTTTGATCGCACGTGAGATTGAGCGGGTCGATTCGGGCTATCGATCTATGGCGTCGGTGCAATCCAGCCTCGTGATGTACCCGATTTATGCTTATGGATCAGAGGAACAACGCCGCAAATATTTGCCGGGGCTTGCGGCGGGTTCGCTGATCGGCTGTTTCGGTTTGACCGAGCCCGATGCAGGCAGCGATCCGGCTGGTATGCGCACCATCGCCAAAAAAGTCAGTAGCGGTTATGTGCTCAATGGCAGCAAGACGTGGATTTCCAACGCGCCCTTTGCCGATGTTTTTGTCGTTTGGGCGAAAAGCGAAGCCCATGGCGGCGGCATTAAAGGCTTTGTGCTGGAAAAAGGCATGAAGGGGCTGTCCGCGCCCAAGATCGAGGGTAAATTGTCGCTGCGTGCTTCCACCACCGGCATGATCATGATGGACAATGTCGAGGTTGGCGAAGACGCGCTTCTGCCTGAAGTACAAGGGCTGAAAGGTCCGTTCGGATGTTTGAACCGCGCGCGTTACGGCATCAGTTGGGGCGCGTTGGGGGCCGCTGAATTCTGCATGCACGCTGCCCGCCAATATGGCCTTGACCGAAACCAGTTTGGAAAGCCCCTGGCGGCGAACCAGCTGTATCAGAAAAAGCTGGCGGACATGATGACTGATATTGCGCTGGGGCTGCAAGCGTCGCTTCGCGTTGGTCGTTTGATGGATGAGGGCCGCTTTGCGCCGGACATGATCTCAATCGTCAAACGCAACAATGTCGGCAAGGCATTGGACATCGCCCGCGCCGCGCGGGATATGCACGGCGGCAATGGCATTTCAGAAGACTATCAGGTCATCCGCCACATGGTGAACCTGGAAACCGTGAACACCTATGAAGGCGCGCATGATGTGCACGCGCTTATATTGGGCCGTGCGATTACCGGGATCGCGGCTTTCTAAAAGATAAACTACCGACCGAGCAAAGTCCGTGCCTGCCCGGCAATCTGCGCCAGCATGGCAGGCGTGGGAAGCCCGCCACGTCGCGCACGATCGGTGGTGGTTTTGAAAGCCGCAACCCGCTCTGCGTTTGCGGACAGCCATTTTTCGACCGACTTGCCCGACACATCGCGTTGGCGGCGCAGAAAATCGAGACGCATAGCCTGAAAGTCGCGGGACAGCCCGGCAACAAGCAAGCGTTCCCATGGATCATGCGGATCCATCTGCATGGCGGCATTTTGCGCCCAGCCTAGCCCCAAGGCATCGCCCAATGCGACAAACGCCCGGGTAAGCGTGATGGCATCGGCTTTCCGGTCGGTGGCAAGCGCCGCCAATCCAATGGCACCGTCCATTTGCGCCATCTGTACCAATCGTTGCGCCAGTTTTACAGGGGCACCGCCGGTTGCCAGTTTTTCGCCATAGGCTTCGATCTGCAAGGATGCCTCGCGGGTTAGCAATTGTTTGCGCGCTGCCGCCAATGTTTTGAGAACCGGCGCATAGGCCGCAACCGCATCGCCCACATTGCGGCCTTCTTTGCCGTTGCGAATCATGTCCGCCATGTGCGCGCGGGTTTCGACGGCTACCTGTTGGAACAACATGATCCGCGTGGCTTCAGACATTTTGGCGCTATCGATTTCAGCCCATAATGCCGGCAAATCAAACAAGCGTTCAGCAATGGCAAAGGCTTCTGCCACCAAACCCAACGAACAGCCTTCTTCTTCGGCCAGTTCGAACGGATGGAGCATCCCCAACCGGTTGATCATGCGGTTGGCGAGTTTGGTGGCGATGATTTGCGGTCGCAGGCGGTGGCCCAATATCGCCGCCTTATGCGCCTTTGCCATGGGTGCGGGGAAGGCCGCCAGTAATTCCGCATCCATCGCCGGATCGGCCCCCAATGGACCATCTTCTGCCGCATCCTGTGCCGCGAGTTTCGCTGTGGACAGCAGCACCGCCAATTCGGGGCGAGTCAGCCCATGGCCTTCGCTTTCGCGGCGCAAATATTCGTCATTCGCCTCTAGCCCTTCAACCGACCGGTCGAGTTTGCCTTGCGTTTCGAACACTTCCATCAACCGCACATAGGCCGGCAAATCCCCTGCTCCGCCACTTTCAGCGATAGACAGCGCCAGAGTTTGCAGGCGGTTATCCTCCAGCACCAGCCGCGCGACGTCTTCGGTCATGCTCGCAAGCAACACATTGCGTTTGGCGATTTTCAACCGACCGGCGGCCATTTCAGCGTTCAGTGCGATCTTGATATTCACTTCGTTGTCCGAACAATCGACGCCTGCGCTGTTGTCGATAAAGTCGGTATTGATCCGCCCGCCACGCAGGCCAAAGGTGATGCGCGCCGCTTGGGTCACGCCCAAATTGGCCCCTTCGCCGATCACTTGCCCGCGGATTTCGTGCGCATTGACGCGGATTGCATCATTGGCGGGATCACCGACCTCGCCATGCGACTGGCCCGCATCTTTGATATAGGTACCAATGCCGCCAAACCAGATCAGGCCCACTTGCGCCTTTAAAATCGCCTTCATCAATGCGGCGGGTTCCAGTGTCGCACTATCGATACCCAGCATTGCGCGCACTTCGGCTGATAGTTTTATCTCCTTCTCGCTGCGTGCAAAGACGCCGCCACCTTTGGAGATTAGCTTTGCGTCATAATCAGCCCAGCTCGATCGCGGTAATTTAAACAGCCGTGCCCGTTCTCTCCAGCTTGCGGCGGAATCAGGATTGGGATCGAGGAAGATGTGACGATGGTCAAACGCCGCGACCAGCTTGATCGATTTGGACAACAACATACCATTACCGAAGACATCGCCCGACATATCGCCCACGCCTGCAACGGTCACCGGCTCCTTTTGCACATCGACGCCCATTTCGGCGAAGTGGCGCTGTACCGACAGCCAGCCGCCCTTGGCGGTAATCCCCATCGCCTTATGGTCATAACCGACCGAACCGCCGCTGGCAAAGGCATCACCCAACCAGAACCCGCGTTCCAGCGCGATGGCATTGGCGGTGTCGGAAAATGTCGCCGTGCCCTTGTCGGCGGCGACCACGAAATAGGGATCGTCGCCATCGTGGATCACAACATCGGATGGATGGACGACCTTGTCATTCACCAGATTGTCCGTCACCGACAATAATGTGCGGATGAAGATGCGATAGCTTTCGGTGCCCTCTGCGATCCAAGCATCGCGATCATTTCGCGGGTCTGGCAGGCGTTTGGGATAGAAACCGCCTTTGGCACCGGTAGGCACAATCACCGCATTTTTCACGCGCTGCGCTTTCATCAGGCCCAATACTTCGGTGCGGAAATCGTCACGCCGGTCGGACCAGCGAAGGCCGCCGCGTGCGATGGGGCCGGCGCGTAAATGGATGCCTTCCACGCGCGGAGAGTAAACAAAAATTTCGCGCCAAGGCAAAGGCAGCGGTAGGTTGGGTATCTTGCCGCTATCCAATTTGAACGCCAATGCTTCGGCAGCCGCATGGGCAAAGGCGTTGGTACGCAACGTCGCCTTCACCACCGCACGGAACAATCGCAAGATGCGGTCTTCGTCGATGGCTGACACGGCGGCCAAATTGGCCTCAATCTCTTTTTCCAATCGCGCTATATCTTTTGCACGGTCGCCTTTTTGCGCGGGATCATGCGCCGCCGAAAACAACGCGATTATCCCTTGGCTGATTGCACTGTTCTTGCCCAGCGCAGACACTACGGTTGGCATTCCATAGGTGAAACCGGTTTGCCGCAGATACCGATACCACGCGCGCAGCCAGATGACCGCTCGGGGATCCAATCCGGCGACGGTAATCAATTGATTGAAGGCGTCATCCTCGGCATCGCCATCCAACACTTGCGAAATCGCATGCTGCAATATTTCCGCTCGCGCCAGCACGGGGGCGGCATCACCACCACCGCGAATGCGTAAATGGAAATCGTGGATATAGGCAAGTCTTCCACCATCCAAAGGCGTCGGTACTTGCTCGACCACGTCAAATCCGAAATTTTCGAGCACCGGCACAACCGCACTTAACGACAAAGCGCCGCCCTCGTTATAAACTTTCAGGCTCAGCGTAGTGGCATCTTTGTCCTTGTCCGCAATCAGGCGCGTAACGCGGCTGTGATCGCGCTCCATCGAAAACAGCGCCAACATATCCTGCGCCGCATCGCTGCTTCCATAAGCCGATCGATGCGATGCCGGGAACGCCGCGCCATAGCGTACTAGCAACGCCGCTGCGCGCTTTTCATCCAATGCACTGGCAAGAGCGGCCTCAACCGCAGGCTCCCATCCGCGCACCATCAATTTCAACCGGCGATCAAGGGCAGCCTCATCGATGCTGATGCTGCGGTCGGGCAGATCAAGCATGTAGCGCAGCAAAGCGACACCGCCGTCTTCCAAAGTGATCGACCAGCCCAGTACCGATGCATTGGTCGCTTCCAAAAGCATCGCTTCAATCGCACGGCGCATTCCGGTGGACACATCATCGCGCGGTAACCAGACGAACACAAACAAGTGACGCCCCAATGTTGAGCGGACTGCAAGCATTTTTGGACGCGGCCGATCCGCCAGCGACATCGCCGTCAACGTCACCCTTTCCAAATCCGTCTTTGGCATGGCCACCAGCAAATCATGCGGCAAAGCCGTCAACACATGCGACATCGCCTTTCCGGCATGGCCAGCGGAATCGAATCCGAACCGTTCCATCAGGCTGTTCAAATGGGTGCGCAAAACGGGAATGCGTTCGGGCGGTGTGGCCAAGGCCGCACTGGTCCACAGTCCTGCGGTCAGCGACAGTGCTGTCACGGTTTTGCCAGCGCGCACCGGCACGACAATCAAATCCAGTTGCACCGCGCGGTGAACAGTCGAGACGCGGCTTGATTTCAACAGTAAAGGCTCTGTCCCGCCATCGGCAAACCATTGAAACGCGCGTTCGCGGCTTTCAGGGGATAGCAACGGATCGCTGCTGGACCGCGACAACCCAAAAGGCGCTTCGCGGTTGCCATCGGGCAAGATGATTTCATGCGCCAGCACCGTCATTGCGCCGTCAAGGAACCAGCGGATCAACGCTGCACCCTCGTCATCGCCGATGCTGTCGGCATCGCCAGCCATCGCCTGTTGCACTTTGCGCCAGTCATTCACGGCAAAACGCACATCCTGCAATGCCTTGGCCAGCGCCTGTTCCAGCCCGCGCCGTTCCTTTGCATCGACCCGCGCGGTTTCCAGATAGATCAGCGATTCGCGTGCTTCATCGGCGTTGCGTTTCGCCGAATAGCTTTCCAGCGTGCCGTCTTTGGCGCGCGCCACCGCCAGCACCGGATGGATCAACCGTTCAATGGCAATGCCCGCTGTTGCCAACGCCGCCGAGACAGAATCCACCAGAAACGGCATATCATCATTGACCACCGCGATCCGCATCGCCAGCCGACCGCCGGTGTCAACAAAGCTGTCCACCGCAACATTGGCTTTGCCTGCTTTGCGCAACATAGCCGCCTGCAACACATAGGCCGCAGCCTGTTCGCATGCCTTTTTGTCAAAGCCGTCATTTTCGCCGGGCAATGCCCCTGCCGTCATCGCACCGAACAGGGTTTTCAAAAGTTTCTGATCGGGCTTTGCTGCGTTGGCCATACCGGTCGCCATGTGATGTTTCTCCACGAAATTTTATGACGCCCTCTATGCCCGCTTCGCTACGCGCAAACAACCAGACAGTTTCAAATGAAACGAATTTTGACACCACAGAGCGTCACGACTTGCCGCATGGGCATACAGCGGGTAGCACAGCATCAGATTGAAACGGGAGGGTTTATGGACCGGCGGCTGACCTGGTATATTTTGGGCGGAATGATTCTGGGGGTCATCGTCGGATATATCGTCCATCTGAACCTGCCTGCCGATCATGTCTGGTTCGGTTATCTAACCAAGACGTTCAAATTATTGTCGGACATTTTCCTGCACCTGATCAAGCTGCTGGTCGCGCCGTTGATCCTGTCGACCATTGTTGTTGGCATTGCGCATATGGGCGATAGCACGGCGCTGGGCCGCATCGGCACACGCGCGATTTTGTGGTTCATCACCGCCAGTTTCATTTCCATCGGGCTGGGCCTGTTGATGGTCAACATGTTCGAACCCGGCGTTGGCGCGCCGATTATGGATGCCGCCGAGGCCGCGCAAAAAGTGGGTGAGGTCAAGAAACAGGATTTCTGGGAATTCATCCTATCCGATCTTTCCCAAAAATGCCTTTGAAGCATTGGCGACCAATAATATCCTGCAAATTTTGGTGTTTTCGGTGTTCGCCGGTGTGGCCTTGTCTGCGATTGGCGAAAAAGGGGCGCCGTTGGTGCGTGGTGCCGATGCCCTTGCCGAAATGATGTTGCAAATCACCGGCTATGTTATGCGCTATGCCCCGATTGCCGTGTTTGGCGCGATTGCCGGCGTCGTCGCAGTGAATGGCCTCAGCATTTTGGCGACGTATTTGAACCTGCTGTGGCAGTTCTATTTCTCGCTCGTGCTTTTGTGGATTATCTTGTTGTCGGTTGGTGCCATCTTCCTGAAAGGCCGCATCTGGACGCTTATCCGCTATATCCGCCAACCGTTGATGATCGCGTTTTCCACCGCATCGTCCGAGGCCGCGTTGCCCAAAATGTTCGAACAGATGGACCGGTTCGGCGTACCGCGGCGCATTTCGGGCTTCATGCTGCCGCTGGGCTACAGCTTCAATCTTGACGGATCGATGATGTATATGAGCTTCGCGACGATCTTCATCGCGCAAGCTTACGGCATAGACCTGTCGATAGGCACCCAAATCCTGATCCTGCTAACGCTGATGATCAGTTCAAAGGGCATCGCCGCTGTCCCGCGTGCATCGTTGGTGGTCATCACCGCCACATTGGCGCAATTCGGCCTTCCGGTCGAAGGCGTTGCGATCATTCTTGCGATCGATCAATTCCTCGACATGGGACGCACCGCAACGAATGTGATCGGCAACGCCGTCGCCACATCGGTCATCACCAAATGGGAGGGCATGCTGGAAGTTGAAGAACCCGAATTTGTCGAACACCCCCATGCGCCTGCGCATACTTCTGCTGATGGAAAGCGTGGATTGGAACTTGCGCCCGATATGGTTGAGGATCAGCGTGGTAGCGAACGGCGCGACGCGGACCGGCGTGGCATAAAGCGAGACAGCGATGACCGGCGCGGCGGTGATCGACGGAAATAATCGCTCGTATTCGAACTGCGATTACGCCAGCAAAGCATCCAACCACTGTTCGGCAAGCATATTGGCCTCTACGACCGAGAAAGGCGCGTTACCCAAACTCAGCTCCAGCCACAATCCATCCACCAACGCCACCAACGCGACTGCGGCCAAATGGGGGTTGGCAGGGGCGTTTGGGCAATCGGCAATCAGGCGCTCAATATCCCGCCGGTTCGCCGAATAAACATCGGCATGGATCGCCGCAATGGCCGCATCGGTGCGCGCTAGGCTCCAAAAGGCCAACCATGTGGCGAGCAGTTCAGGTGCAGCAACGGGCGGAAGAAAACTGGCGGTCACATAAGCCAACAATCGTGCGCGCGGATTATCGGCAGGGGCGGCATCCACGGCATCGTGCAAGGCCATGGCGACCGTGCGTCCGGTTGCGCGGTAGGTTTCGGCAATCAGCGCATCTATGCCGTCAAAATAATGGCGCAACAAACCCGGCGATACCCCCGCCGCCGTGCAAATCCCTCGCACCGACGTGCCCTGCACGCCGTGCTTCGCCAGCATATTCGCACAGGCCGTGATCAACGCATCGCGGCGGGTGTCGGCGCTTTCGCGGGTAAAGGCTTGTCGCTCTGCTTTCATATTGTTATACGACTGTATAACAAGGATCGACTCATGGCAACTGCCCCATCCCCCAACGCAACGCACGATCCGCTTGACGGTTGGAGCTTGCCTGCCTGGACCTATGACGATCCCGATTTTCACCGCGCTGAAATCGATCGCATATTTCGGCCATCATGGCAGGTGGTGTGTCATGTTAGCGACGTTCCCAATGTCGGTGATTGGCACAGTCTGGAATATGTCGGCGAAAGCATCATCGTGGTGCGCGGAAATGATGATGTTTTGCGGGCCTTTACGAATGTTTGCCGCCATCGCGGGTCTCGGTTGCTGGATGGTTCCAGCGGTTGCGCCAAGAAACTCGTCTGCCCCTATCATGCATGGACCTATGATCTTGACGGGCGGCTGACCGGCGTACCCGACAGTGCATCTTATCCAACGCTTGATCGCGACAAAGCCGGTCTGGTCGCGGTGGACATCGAGATTTGGCACGGCTTTGTTTTCGTGCGTCTGGAAAAGGGTGGCCCGGCAGTGGCCGAAATGATGAAACCTTATGTCCGACAGATCGAACCTTATCGTTTTGAAGACCTGCGCGCATTGGGCCGCGTCACCATGCGTCCGCGTGCGGTGAACTGGAAAAATGTGGGCGACAATTATTCGGACGGCCTGCACATTCCTGTCGCACATCCCGGGCTGACCCGGTTGTTCGGTAAAAGCTATGGCATCGAAGCCGAACCCCATGTTGACCGCATGTGGGGCGACCTGATTGATCGTCCGTCATCCAATTGGTCAGAACGGATGTACCAAAGGTTGTTACCTCCTGTTCCGCATTTGCCAGACGCGAACCAGCGACACTGGCTGTACTTCAAATTATGGCCAACGGTCGCTTTTGACATCTATCCCGATCAGGTTGATTTCATGCAATGGCTGCCGACCGGCCCGGACAGCTGTGTCATCCGCGAGATCAGCTATATTTTGCCGGATAGCTTCACCCCTGAAAAATCGCGCCGCGAAATGAAAGCTGCGCGCTATCTGAACTGGCGGATTAACCGACAGGTCAATGCCGAAGACACCGCGCTGATCACCCGCGTGCAACAGGGCATGGCAAGCCGCTCATTTTCGATGGGGCCGTTGTCCGACAAGGAAGTGTGCCTGAAAAGCTTTTGCCGCCAAATGCGCGCGCTCATTCCCGAAGCCCGCAACGAACAACGCCCCGCGCCGGGCTGGAGCCAGACATGACACAAAAATATGATGCGGTGATTATCGGCGCTGGCCACAATGGTTTGGTATGCGCCTTTTACCTCGCGAAGGCGGGATTGAAGGTTCGCATTGTCGAACGCCGCGATGTGGTGGGCGGGGCCGCGGTGACCGAGGAATTCCATCCCGGTTTCCGCAATTCCGTGGCCAGCTATACCGTCAGCCTGTTGCAACCCAAAGTCATTGCCGACATGCAACTCGCCGACCACGGTTACCGCGTGGTCGAACGCCCCATTTCCAATTTCCTGCCGCAAGAAGACGGCGGCTATCTGAAACTCGGTGGCGGGCTGGAGCGGACACAGGCCGAATTCGCGCGCTTTTCAAAGCATGATGCACAGACATTGCCCGAATATTACGACATGCTCGAAGGGGTCGCCGATGTGCTGCGCGATCTGGCGCTGAAATCGCCGCCCAATGTGGGCGATGGCATCAAGACGCTGATTGACGCGGGACTGCAAGGACGCGGCCTGATGAAATTATCCCTGTCACAACAGCGCGACGTGCTGGAGTTGTTTACAAAATCGGCGCGAACCTTCCTCGATAGCTGGTTCGAAAGCGAAGCGGTAAAGGCGGCGTTCGGTTTTGATGCCGTTGTCGGCAACTATGCCTCCCCCGACACGCCGGGTAGCGCCTATGTGCTGCTGCACCATGTCTTTGGCGAAGTGAACGGCAAAAAGGGCGCGTGGGGACACTGCATCGGGGGCATGGGTAATATCACCCAGATCATGGCCAAGATATGCCGTAATCTCGGCGTTGAAATCAGTTTGGAAAGCCCGGTCGCGCGCGTGCTGGTCGACGGAGAAAAGGCCTGTGGTGTGTTGCTGGAAAGCGGACAGGAAATTGCCGCAGACCGGGTGATCGCCAATGTTGGCCCCAAAATCCTGTACGAACGGATGTTTGCTGACGGTGATTTGAAACCCGAATTCAAACGCCGCATAAAAGGCTTTAAGGCAGGCAGCGGCACATTCCGCATGAATGTTGCGCTAAGCGAACTGCCACGCTTTACGTGCCTGCCCGCGATTCAACGAGGGGAGATGGGCGAGCACCACCAATCGGGCATCATCATTGCGCCGACGCTGGATTATATGGACGAAGCCTTTCTGGATGCCAAACGCGATGGCTGGTCAAAACGGCCCATCGTCGAAATGTTGATTCCGTCGACAGTGGACGACAGCCTGGCCCCCGCTGGCCAGCATGTCGCCAGCCTGTTCTGCCAACAATTCGCCCCCGAATTGCCCAATGGCCGCGACTGGGATGCAGAAGAGGACAAGGCGGCTGACACGATCATCGACACCGTCGAAGCCCATGCTCCCGGTTTCCGCGCCTCCATTTTGGGTCGCCAGATTTTGAGTCCCAAAGGCCTGGAACGCAAATTCGGGCTGGCGGGTGGAGACATTATGCATGGCAATATGAGCCTTGACCAATTGTGGTCGGCACGCCCGGTTCTGGGCCATGGCGCTTATCGTGGGCCGCTTAAAGGGCTTTATATGTGCGGTGCTGGCACCCATCCCGGCGGCGGCGTAACCGGCGCACCCGGGCATAATTGTGCGAAAGAGGTGATTGCGGATAGCCGATTTCTGGGGCGTTGGCGGCGTTAGGGGTTGATGACAATAATTTGATTCATACCGTTGGTGGTGAACCTGTCGAAGCACGCCCCTCGGTGCTAATAGATGCCCTTCGACACGCTCAGGGCTAGCGGTTTAGTCTTTTACCTCACCCCCTCCTACTAACAGAAAAAGCCGGACCTTTCGGCCCGGCTTCCCCTCCCTCCGTCCTTCGACGAATCCGTTTAGAAATCGCGGCTAACTTTCAGGCCGATAATGCGCGGTTTGATGACGACATCATAGAATGCGCCGCCGGTTGGTGTCGCGCCAGTTACGCCCGTTCCACAAACCGGTTCGATGCATTGCACACCGGTATTCACGATACCGCGCGTGTCGAACAAATTGGTGACATAGGCCTCGATTGCCCAAGCATCATCCCGCTTCGTACCAATGCTGAAATCCGCCGTGGTATAACCGGGCAAATTGCCCTTGATCGCGTTCTGCACGGGGCGCAGATCGCTGCGACGGCTGCTAGTACGGTTCACCGCGAATTGAACGTGACCATCCCAGCTGCCCATCGGGAATTCATAACGGACAACGGCATTCCCCTTGAACTTAGGGGTCACCGGCAAACGCGAACCGGCCCCTGCCAGCAAGGCATTGCCGACCGGCGTGGTGCAATCAAAGGTCGCATTGGCAACCACACAGAAATCGCGGCGGATTTCGGCGTCGTTATAGCTCATGCCGGTATTGAAGCTGAAACCACCTTGGCGATAGCCCAGATCAAGTTCGATACCACGGATGCGAGCGATACCGGCATTGCGGATTTCGGTCAGGCCATTGGCACCCAGGAACGACAATTGGATATTGTTCCAATCTTCCTGATAGATCGCGCCGTTCATGTGGAAACCGTTGGAGCCCAATTTCCAACCGAGTTCATAATTGTCGAGCTCATCCGCGCCATAAGGCGGCAATGAACCGCGACGGTTGATCCCGCCAGGGCGGAACCCGCGTGACCAGGTTGCATAGACAAGGGCGTCATCGCTGAATTTATAAGTCGCGTTCAGCTTATGAATAAAACCCGTATCCGATGTGTTTTTGTCAACGTTGGTGCATGGTGAGCCCGAAACCTGTGAAGGCCCCTGACACAAATAGCTGGGGTTGGTGCTATAACCAGGGTTGGCGAACCCGAAAAACCCAACGAGCGAGTTTTTATATTTATAATAACGCGCACCACCGGTCAGCGTCAGCTTGTCGGTAACATCAAAGCTCAATTCACCGAAAGCGGCATAATCACGATCGGTACGCTGTTGCTTGGTCAGCCAGATGTTGCTGTTGGTTCCCGGCACTACGAACGCATCGGTTAAATTGTCAATGATGTAATGCTGTTCAATGTTGTGCGACTGACGCTGCCAAAACAAGCCGCCGATAAAGCGCAACGACGCATCCTGTGGCGATGCCACGCGGAATTCGCCAAAGCTTTTCTTGTACCGATCAACGCTCTGAATATATTGGGTCGGGTCGATGGGTGTGCCACTGTTATCGTACCAATAAGCGCCATAGCCCGCGAGTGCGTCGTAGAAATAGCTATAGTCCGAATAGTCGCTTTCGGCCTCAGTTTTGCGGCGCAGATGCCCGCCGGTCATTGTCAGGTCCCAGTTGCCGATTTTGCCTTCGATGGTCATTGCGGCCTGCAACCATTTGTCTTTGCTGCCTTCGGCTGCGTATTGCACGGTTTGCAAACTGCGCGTCGTTTGCCCCGAACGCTCCTGCGAGAAGCTGCCGTCTGCTTTTTGAATTTGACCGATCACAGTTGGACGGACGGTCCAATTATCATTCAGATCAATGCCCAATGCCAGGCGCGCGCCATAAGTTTCGACGTCGTTATAATCGTCTTCGACATAAGGCGTGTTGCTCAGCGTTACGCCCGATGTGGGATAGGTACGGCTACCGGCAATATTGTCGATATAGCCGCCATCGCGGCGATACCAGCCAACCAGACGGGCGGCGGCACGTTCGCCAAAGGGCACGTTGACAAAACCTTCGGCAACGCCGCCCATTTCGCCATGCGCGACTGAATTCACTTCAAGTCCGGCCGAGCCATAGAAACCTGATGGATCGGGTGCGTTGGTAACCAGCTTCAATGTACCCGCCATCGAGCTTGCACCGTACAGTGTACCCTGCGGTCCGGCGAGCGCCTCTACCCGCGACAGATCATAAGCGTGAATATCGAGCGCGCCCTGAATTGTCGTGATTGGCATTTCGTCCAGATAGGTCCCGACCGTTGGCAGCGATGCCGAGTGGTTCGCATTTTCACCCGAAGCGACGCCGCGGAAATAAACCTGCGCGAAACCCGGCCCCGCCTGTTGGATGGTGACCGAAGGCAGGAATTTCACGACATCCTGAAATTCATTAACCTGCAATTGGTTCAGTTTTTCGGAGCCGATTGCGGTTATCGCCAGCGGTACATCCTGCAAATTCTGTTCGCGTTTTTGCGCGGTAACAACGATTTCGCCGTCATTTTCCGCTTCGGCTTCCTGGGCAAGCGCAGGGCTGGACAATCCGATGGCAGTAGATGCAAGGAGAATTGTGAGTGTCGACCGAAGGTTCTTGCTTTGTGTTGGTTTGCGCATGGCGCACCCTCCATTATTATGTTGCGATGCAAACACTCCACCCAGCGGAGCGCAGAATTGCAACAAAATTTCGATGGAAGTTAATAGAACGCGTCGCTTTGTTTCAGTGTTGTGACACAGACGCAACAATCACATCGGCCTAATCGCGATAACGCTCCGGCAAAGTTCCCAGCGCAGATTTCAGCGGACCCAAAAAGTGTTCATAGGGCCGCCATTGCTCTATCCCGTCGCGGTTTAGCGGACGGCGCACTTGCTCGCTTGATGCAGTTCGCACCGCGCGGCGATTTTCGTGGAATTGCAGGCAGCCTTCCTCAAAGGGCAGAATAAGATAGGCCAGCATCGCACGAATTTCCTGTTCAGGATCATCGACCAATGCTTCATGGATCACGCGGTGAATGCGCCCGGGAAGCACGGCATCAAAATGCGCCAACAGCCGGACGTAATCGGCATAATATCGTCCCATGTCCGCCAAATCATAACTAAACGCCTGCCCCTTGGCAAAATGCTGCCGGAAATTGGAGAAGCAGCAATCGAGCGGATGCCGCCGCGCGTCGATGATTTTTGCGTTAGGCAGGATCAAGTGGATCAGACCGGAATACAGCCAGTTATTGGGCAATTTATCGATAAAATATGGCTTCCCGCTTTTGCGCTGAATCTGCGTGCGGTCGAGATATTCCCTGCCCAACGCCGCCAATTCTTCCGGTGACATCGCCGCAAATTTGCCGACCCACCCCGACGGCCCATCTCCTTTGCCTTCGCGCATGGCAATCGCGGGCAAATCGGGCAACTCCATCGTGCCTTCAATCGCCGAATGGCTTGCCAACATCTGCTCGATCAAAGTCGATCCGGCGCGCGGCATTCCTAAAATGAAAATCACATCGGGCGCGCTATGTCCCTGCCCCCGGCGTTCAGCCACAAATTCGGGTGTGAAGGTTTCGATGATGGCATCGACGTGGCGGCTTACGACATCGGGGTCATAATCGAGCTCAGCACGGCGCAGAGCATTACCTTTGTTATAATGGCCAAAGGCTTGCGGCGGTTCACGGCGGTCTTCATGCGCTTTGCCCAACGCGAAATGCAGGTGAAACCGGTCTTCATCTGATATTCCGCGACTGTCCAAGGCCGCACTCATCGCGGAAAAATCAGCCGCGTCGAAACGCACTGTTTTCAAATTTGCGAGGCTCCACCAAACCTCGCCCAAGGTGGGTTCATTTTCCAGTGCGCGGCGGTATGCCGCTATACTATCACCTTGCCGCCCGACTGTTTTCAACAAATGTCCGTAGCTCATCCACAATTTGGCATGGGTCGGAAAACGATTGGTCAGTTCGTCATACAACGCCAAGGCTTCGTCATAATCGCCGGTTCGGCCCAAGGCTGCTGCCATCAGGTTCCGACTGGCGACATGATCGCTTTCGACCGCAAGCACCGCGTTCAGCACATCAATAGCTTCGGGAAAGCGGTTTTGCCGGTACAATATTTGCGCCAGATTGGAGCGCGCGGCGACAAAATTCGGGGCCAGTTCCAGCGCGCGCCGCAACAACGCTTCGCTATCCTTATACCGCCCGATCCGCGCCGCCAATTGCGCCATCAGCCGGATTGCCGCTATATCCCGTGGATCCGTTTTAAGATGAGCACGCAGCAGCGGTTCTGCCTCTTGCAAGCGATCTTCGTTTATCGCCAGCGCAGCCGCAATCAGGCGCGGATTGCGGATGCCAGCCGAAATATAGTGTTGAAAGGCGTCACTCATAAAACCCAGCCTAACCCTCGACGATGCCATCGGCAATGTGCAAGCGTTGGGCGTGGCTGCCCGCTGCATCAAACAATCCGGCTTCGGTGCCCGACATCCAAACCTGACCACCGGTATCGGCCAGCAGTTCATAAAGGGCCGCTCGGCGTTGCGGATCGAGATGGGCGGCGACTTCATCGAGCAACAATAAGGGCGGTTCACCCCGCCGATCTTTCACCAAGGCAGCGTGCGCCAGAATAAGCGACAGCAACAACGCCTTTTGTTCGCCCGTAGAACACGACGCAGCGAGTGCACCATGCCCGGCATGATGGACGCGCAAATCCGCGCGATGCGGCCCTGTCAAAGTCCGCCCCGCAGCGCGATCGCGTCCACGCCCTGCCGCCAGCGCCTGTTGCAGCATCGCTTGTTCAAGCGGTCCGGGATCATCAATGGCAATAGCTGGCCGGGCAAATGGCAGTTCGGGCATTGATGATAACGTCGCGGTTAACTGTTCAACCGTTTGAAATCTGGCCACCGCCACCATCGCACCATATTCCGCCATCGACGCTTCTATTGCATCAAACCAGGCAGCGTCGCCTTGCCCTTCGGACAACATCCGGTTGCGTTGGCGCAGCGCGTTATCATACCGGTTGCTGGCCAATGCGTGCCCGGGCACCAAAGCCAGCACCAGCCGATCCAGAAAACGGCGACGGGACCCGGCTCCTTCGGCGAAAATCCGGTCCATCGCCGGAGTGAGCCACAGGATCGATAGTCGCTCTGCCAATTCATTGATCGTCGCCGCCACACCATTGATGTGAACCTGACGGCGCGCCGCGCCTTCGGCCTGTAATGCGGTTCCAATGTGACTATCGGCCAGTTCCGCCGACACGGCAAAACCGCCGCTGCCATCGGTTCGCACCATTTCAGACAGCGCCGCCCGGCGCAGACCTCGCCCCGGCACCAACAGCGAAACCGCCTCCAATATATTGGTTTTTCCCGCGCCGTTCGCACCGTGCAGCGCGATCAATCGGGCCTGTGGCCGAAAGCTAAGACTGGCATGGTTTCGAAAGTCGGTCAGGTCGATGCGGGTCAATGCCATGCGACCGCCCTATCCCAAGCAGCGGGCGGGTCAACCTTCAAAAGGGAGTTGGCGTGATTTCCAAACATTGGTGTGTTTTCCCAATATTCAGGTTTGTAAAATCTATAAAAATTATCGCAGACTTATATAAACACTTGTTAAATATCATTTTTCATAAACTGGCACGCCTCATGCAGATAAGCCTTCATAACCGGAATGCTCCGGATTTTGAAAATTTGAAAGGAATTAGACATGACCATTTCGCTCCGTACGCAATTCGCTTCGGTCTTCGCCGCTATACTGTGTGCCTTTATCACCGTCGGCATGAGCGTAGCCCCCGCCATTGACCCTGCCGCGCGCCTGATCGCCTGATCGACCGCCGCTTTCCAGCAAAGGAACAATCCCGTGACCCAATCTTATCGCACCCAGTTTTTTGCCATCGCTGCTGCCATCGTTTGTGCGTTTCTGACCATCGGTGCCAGCGTCGCCCCGGCTATCCAGCCGGTACCCGCTCCAGTTTCAGGCGTAATCGCCTGATGCGCCGCGATCCATTCATTCAACCTATAAATGCAAAAGGAAGTAAAATGTCCAAATTGATGCTTAATCGCGCCAACAAAAAAATCGTTGGCGTTTGTGCCGGACTGTCTGACTGGTCAGACGTTGATGTAACGGTAATCCGCGTAATTTTCGTTCTTGCGACCATTTTTGGTTTTGGTTCTGCGTTGTTAATTTACCTCGTATTGGCACTAATTCTCGATTGATAAGGAAATATAAGGCAAACACTGGCATCCTTCGTTCAACTTGGTTAAGCTAAACCTGCAACCGGCAAAATGCGACTTTAAAGGTTTGTATGCAGTGATAGATGACAGTGGCGATACTGATAGTGAAAACCCGTTCAACCTGCGGCGTTACGACCGTGGTGATGTGCGCATACCATGCGATGTCCGCGAAAAAGGCTTTGGTCATCACAAAGCCATGATCGCGGACCTTTCGCGTTCGGGATGCAAAATTATCACGCCTATGTACTTGAACCCTGAAAAGGCACTTTACATCACGCTGCCGGGTTTTTCTCCGCTGGAGGCAAGGATCGCGCGTAAGAAAAATGAAGAATATGGCTGCGAATTTGTGAACCAACTGCACGAAGCCATTTACGATCATATTTTGCGAAGCCATCCATCCCTCGCGCGCCGCGCCTAAGAGACGTCCACTGGTCGCCCGATTTCCGAAAGACCGGGTTTATCGGCGCAAAAAGCCGCAATGGTTGTTATCGGCCATTTTGCTCATCGGCATGTTGGCTGCGGCTTGGTATTATGCCCAATTGACAGACCAACGCGAAACCGTTGCCGCTGCGGGCCAGAAAATTGTGATCGCCGACGGCGACAGCTTTGCCTTTGGCCCGCGTAAAATGCGGCTCCAAGGTATTGACGCGCCTGAATATCGACAACTCTGCACCGACGAAGCCGGTCGAGATTGGGAATGCGGCAAAGCGGCGCGCGCTTCCCTCGAAAAACTAATGCTGGAACCTGATCTGCACTGCGAAGTCGAAGTGCAGGACAAATATGCCCGTGCACTCGCCACCTGCCGAACCGCACACACGGCAGATGTCGCCGCCGCGCAAGTCAGCGAAGGCATGGCCGTCAGCCATGAATTTAGCGGCATGCGCGATTATGGCGAACAGGAAGACGCTGCACGTTCAGCCCGCAACGGCATTTGGCGCGGCCCATTCCAACGCCCCGAAGAATGGCGTGGTCAACACCGGCGCTAATTCGCTATCGCTAGTTTCCTTCAACGCGCCGCACAAACACGCTGCCAGCAGAATAACCGGCGCCAAACGAACAGATCAATCCGGTCTCGCCATTGCGGAAATCAGCATGATGTTTGTGAAAAGCGATGATCGAGCCGGCGCTGGACGTGTTGCCATAGCTATCAAGTACGGTCGGGCTTTCGTCTTCGCTCGCTTCATGTCCCAACACGCGTTGAGCGATGAGCCGGTTCATCCCGGCATTGGCCTGATGCAGCCAAAGGCGTCGTAAATCAGTACCGGCAAGTCCCAATTCAGCCGCGTGATCGACGATCATTTGCGCGACCATGGGCACCACTTCCTTGAAAACTTTGCGCCCTTCTTGAACGAATAATTTGTCGCTGTGCGGGTCTTCTTGATCGATGGCATTGCCATGCGCGCGGTTGAGAAAGCCGAAATTATTCCGAATATTGTTGGAAAACTGGGTGTATAAACGCGTACCCAAGATCTGCCAATGGTCAGCCGGTGCCAACTCGACCGCCTCGACCAGCACCGCTGTTGCCACATCGCCGAAAATGAAATGACTATCGCGGTCGCGCCAATTCAAATGACCCGAGGTAATTTCCGGATTGACCACCAAAACCGATCGCGCGCTGCCGCTGCGTATATAATCTGCGGCGGTTTGAATGGCAAAGGTTGCCGAAGAGCAAGCGACATTCATGTCAAAGGCAAAGCCGCGTTCCATGCCCAATTCGTGCTGTATTTCGACCGCCATTGCCGGATAGGCGCGTTGCATATTCGATGCCGCACATAGCACAGCGTCCACATCCGCTACATCCCGACCGGTCCGCTCCAAGGCGTCGCGGCATGCCGCTACTCCGATTTCTGCCATGATCGAAATCTGGTCATTGGGTCGCTCGGGATAACGCGGGCAAAGAATGTCTGGATCGACAATCGCCGTCTTGGCAATCACATGCCGCGAAAGGATGCCGCTCGCCTTTTCGATGAATTCTACCGAACTTTGGGGCAGCGGCTCTTCATCAGGATGCGCGGCATTATATCGGTCGGCAAACAGGTTATAACTCGCCACCAGTTCCGCATTCGAAATGCTATCTGTCGGGGTAAAAAGCCCAGTCGACGAAATGACCGGCGTTGCGCCAGTTGCCATATTTTTGTCCCGCTATGTTGTGATTTGACTGTCTTCGATCTAGCGCGCCCTGCCCGTTGAAACAAGCCAATTGCTTTTGCGCCAAGCGCCGTCCAAGGATGATCCAGAGATCAGGAGAGCTACAATATTATGGCCGACGCAGCACGTTCGCCCAGCTTATTTTCCCGTGGATTGCGCGCCGTTTTAATGTGGTTCTATCGGCAACAAGGCTGGACAGCGCAAGGCACCGTGCCTGAATCGCGCCGCTTTGTGATCATCGCCGCGCCCCACACGTCAAACTGGGATTTTATCTATTATATCGGGCTAACCCAGACGCTGGGTATCAAACCGCAGTTCATGGCAAAAAAGTCGCTGTTTCGCTGGCCATTCCGCAACTTCATGCTCGACATGGGCGGGGTACCGGTGGACCGATCCAAAGGCGGCAATTACGTTCAAGCGATGATCGACGAATTTGCCCAACGCGACGAATTGATGCTGACGATTGCGCCCGAAGGAACGCGCGACTCCGTGCGACAATGGAAAACCGGTTTTTATCATATTGCTCTGGGAGCCAAAGTTCCTTTGGTGGTGGGCATGATGGATTATGGCACCAAATCGGGCGGCTTGGGCCCTGCCATCTGGCCGACCGGCGATTATGAGGCTGACATGGCAAAAATCTCAGAAATCTATGCCCATGTTACCCCGCGCCATCCAGAAAAACGGATGAAAAATATTACCGGCTCTGCACCAAAATGAGCAGTGCATTGCCCCTGCTGGCGATCAATTTGGCCGCGTTGATGGCAATTATCCTATTGCTATGGGCCTATGCGGTGTGCATTCGCGATGTATCCTTCATCGATGCCTTCTGGGCATTGGGCATGGTTTTTCTGGCGTGGTTTAGCTGGCTGCAGATTGACGGGCAAAGCCGACGCGCGGATGTGCTGTTGGCATTGACCACAATATGGGGACTTCGTCTTGGCATTCATTTGTACAGCCGCTGGCGCGCACTTGGCGAAGACCCTCGCTATGCCCGGATTATCAGCGGAGCGATGGAAAAGCGGGGCTGGAGTTGGCGAAAAACCGCATTGATGCTGGTCTTTTTAACCCAGGCGCCTTTGCTTTTCATAACCTGCCTGCCTGCGCAGCTGGGCATTTGGGCCAGCGAAGGCGGGCGCGCTATCATGGGGCCTGTCGCGTGGGCAGGTACAATATTGGCCCTGATCGGCATCGCGTTCGAAAGCATTGGCGATGCCCAATTAAAGGCCTTTCGCAACACCCCTGCAAACAAAGGCAAAGTGCTCGACAGCGGATTGTGGCGCTATACCCGCCATCCCAATTATTTTGGTGATGCCTGCACATGGTGGGGCATTTGGCTGGTTGCGGCGGAAACCGGAATATGGGGTTGGGCAAGTGTAATCGGCCCGATCTTCCTGACTTTCACATTGCTGAAATGGTCAGGTGCTCCCTTGCTGGAGCGGGGCTTAGCGAATAGCCGCCCTGATTACGCAGCTTATATCGCACGCACTTCAGGGTTTTTTCCACTGCCGCCAAAATAATGCGAAGGGTTTGCGCGACTGCTCCGTTAGCTGGGTGGGACAGCATCGTCCCGGCTAAGGAGAAACAAAATGCGTCACACAAAAATCATCGCTGCATTGTGCGGCATCGCTGCATTGTCCGCAGCCATACCGGCTGAAGCACGGATCAACCAGCGTCAGGATCGTCAACAAGCTCGCATCGCCAAAGGCGTTAACAATGGCAATCTAACGGCGCGCGAAACGGCAGGATTGGCAAAACAGCAGGCCAAAATTTCAGCCTATGAGGCCCGCAGCCGCGCAGATGGCCCTGGCCTGACCGCCGTTGAACGGGCGCGTATTGAAAAACGGCAGGATCGTGCCAGCAAATCGATCCGTCGCCAGAAACACGACTGATCCAACCGGAACGGGCGCGCTATTCCGGGCGCGCCCTTCGTCCGACCACACCACCGATACAGTGTCGACAATCGCTATGTGGTGCATCTTCGGTAAAGGCGCGACGTAACGTCCCTGTTTACGAAATCCCCCTCTTCCCCATGATGATGGCAGCATTGCAAAGCCGCTACAGCGATACCGCAACACTGCGAGGTTGCTTGCCGCCCGCTGCATCGCCGCCTAAACAAGGTTTTGGATTTTAGAACCAGAGGCGGGACGGCCCATGACCAGCAAAAACACTGTCGAAGCGCGCTGCCGGGCGTGTCATCGAACTCGAAGCCGAACTGGAAGCCGCGGGCGAAGCGAAAACTCACGGGGACGCCCTGACAATCGCGCGTGCAGCATTGCACGATTGGGTCGAAACGGTGGTCGGCGTGGTCTCGTCACCGGGTGTAGGGCGCGTCTCGTTGATCCATGCCAATGGCAAGGAATCGCGCATCGCATCCTCTGAATTGCCGTTTCTTTTGTCGCGTCCTGCGCGGTTTGATGATGATGTTGCATCGGGTCAATAAAGCCTGATGTGTAATCATTACGCCAATGATCCAGTGGCGCGCGCTAGTCTGCAAACATGGCGCGAATATGTGGGTTGGTCACTCGACAAGCCTCTGCCTGCAGAGCTGCAATCCACACCTGCTGACGCATGGCCAAGGCGGGAAGCGTTGATCGTTCGCAATGGCAAAGAAGGCGCATTTCTGGATAGCATGATTTGGGGCGTGCCGTTGACACTTCCGGGAAAGCGACCCGGCACAACGGTTACCAAGCACGTTACCAATGTGCGCAATCTTTCCAGCTCGTTTTGGCGCGGGCCGCTATCCAATGCTGAACAGCGTTGTCTGGTGCCCTTCAGTGCCTTTGCAGAACCCAAAATTGGCGCGGGCAAAGAAGAGGTCTGGTTTAAGGTGCCGAGCCAACCAATGGCCGCCTTTGCCGGTATCTGGCGCACAAGCGAAGCCGGCAATGTCTTCGCCTTTTTAACATGTGAGCCCAATCCGTTGGTCGCGCCGTTCCACCCCAAGGCCATGCCCGTTATCCTGCACCCCGAACACTATCAGCACTGGCTTAATGGAGCCGATGCCCAAACATTCGCCGTGCCTTTCCCCTCGCAATTGATGGCGGTTATCGACCGGTGAATTTCAGCGGGATGACGCCGCCGCCTTCGCCGCCTATATCACCCGCATGAATCGCCCATCCCCTACTGGCAACCCCGCATCGGGACGGCGTGTGCGCGTTGTGTTGCTGACGCAAGTTATCGGCCCGCTCGATTACCGCCTGCCCGACTGGATGGACGCCGGACCGGGATCGGTGGTGGCGGTGCCATTGGGGCCGCGCAAATTGTTAGGCGTGATCTGGGACGATGGCGTCTTTGCCGATGAGCCGATTGATGCATCGCGGCTGCGCGCAGTGATAGAACTTGCCGATGTGCCGCCGATTGCGCCAGGATTGCGGCGGTTGGTCGATTGGGTCGCGGATTATTACATCTCCACCCATGCCGCCGTTTTGCGCATGGTGCTGTCGTCGTCTGCCGCGCTGACCGCCGCCGGAACGATCACCGAATATCGGGCGTCGGGGATTGAACCGCATCGGATGACCCCGCAACGCGCCGCTGCACTGGATGCTCTAGTCGATGCGCAGGGGATCATCCGCGAATTGGCAGCCGAAGCCGGCGTAAGCGATGCGGTGATCCGGGGATTGGTAAAGGTCGGCGCGCTGGAGCCGGTGACCGTTAGTGTAGATGCGGCCTTTACCCAACCCGACCCCGATTTTTTCCAGCCCGAATTATCCGACCTGCAAACCGCCGCTGCATCGGTGATGTGCGATGCGGTAACGGCGGAGAAATTTGACCCGATTGTGCTCGACGGGGTTACGGGATCGGGCAAGACCGAAACCTATTTCGAGGCGGTGGCAGCGGCGTTGCGGCGGGGCAAGCAGGTGCTGGTGCTGCTGCCTGAAATTGCATTGACGCAACCATTTTTGCAACGTTTCGAAGCGCGCTTTGGTGTGGAGCCTGCAACCTGGCATTCGGGGATGCGGCAATCACAAAGGCGGCGTGTGTGGCGCGGCGTGGCCGAGGGGCGTGTGCCGGTAGTGGCGGGCGCGCGGTCGGCATTGTTCCTGCCCTTTGCCAATCCGGGACTGATTATCGTCGATGAAGCGCATGAGATAAGTTTCAAACAAGAAGACGGCGTGCGTTACCATGCCCGCGATGTGGCGGTGATGCGCGGCAAATTCGAAGGCTTTCCCGTGGTGTTGGCCAGCGCAACGCCTGCATTGGAAAGCCGCCATATGGTCAGTCTGGGCCGGTACAAAGGTCTTGCTATCCCATCGCGTTTTGGCGCGGCAAAACTGCCCCAAATCTCTGCCATCGACCTGAAACTGGATGCGCCCGAACGCGGGCACTGGATCGCGCCCACGTTGCTGAAAGCGTTAGAGGAACGGCTGGAGCGCGGCGAACAGAGCCTGTTGTTCCTCAACCGCCGTGGCTATGCGCCGCTGACTTTGTGTCGCACCTGTGGTCACCGGTTCGAATGCCCCAATTGCACCGCATGGATGGTCGAACACCGGCTGGTCAAACGCCTTGCCTGCCACCATTGCGGCTTTGTGATGCCCCCGCCAGACAAATGCCCCGAATGCAGCAGCGAGGACAGTCTTGTCCCCTGCGGCCCCGGCGTCGAGCGCATATGTGACGAGGTCAACCGGCTGCTGCCCAATGCGCGCACGGTGGTTGCCACATCCGACACATTATGGTCTCCCGAAAAGGCGGCGGAGTTTGTGGCTCTTGTGGAAAACAAGGCAGTTGACGTTATCATCGGCACGCAATTGGTGACCAAGGGATACCATTTTCCCGAACTGACTTTGGTGGGCGTAATCGATGCCGATTTGGGATTGGAGGGCGGAGACCTACGCGCGGCCGAACGCACCTTTCAGCAAATCGCCCAAGCCGCCGGACGTGCGGGGCGCGCGGAAAAGCCGGGCGAGGTTTTCATCCAGACGCGCAACCCGTCGCACCCGGTTATCGCGGCATTGGTCGGCGGCGACCGTGACGGGTTTTACGACGCAGAAACCGCGCAACGCCAGCGCGCCGGAGCGCCGCCCTTTGGTCGCTATGCCGCTATCATCGTATCGTCAGAGGATGAACGCGAGGCAATTGATGCCGCCCGCGCGGTGGGCGGATCAGCCCCCAAGGTTGACGGCATGAACGTCTACGGGCCTGCCCCTGCCCCGCTATCGATGTTGCGCGGACGGTATCGGCAGCGCCTGTTGGTGCACGCCCAGCGCAGTGTTGAATTGCAGGCGATCATGCGCGAATGGCTGGGCGGGTTAGAATTTTCGCGCGGGGTGCGCGTAGGGGTGGATGTTGATCCGTATAGCTTTTTGTGAGGGGTGGAGTGCACTGCTGTGGGTTTCCCCTTTCAGCCGCATAAAATTTGCTCTACCTTTTGCCGTCTTATGCCTGTAACACAGTAGCCAATGTTTTTTCGCCGATCAAAACCCGTGATAGTGTCCGACGTCGACAGCCGATTGGCCGCGTTCGATCAGGCCTATGCTGGCATGTTTCCGCAGGATCCCAAACCATGGGCCGCGCATGAGGCACCGCCGCCGCCGCCAGAACTGCCGCCTGTTGGTCCACAGAAGCGCAGCCGCAAATGGTGGTGGATCAGCCGCGGTTTTGCCGCTGGATTATTGTTGCTGATCGTCATCATATTCTGGCTGGCAATCACCGCGCCCTTGTCCAAATCTTTGCAACCCATCGCCCCGCCGCGCATAACCCTGCTGGCATGGGACGGCACCCCGATTGCGCGCAACGGCGCCGTGGTAAACAAACCGGTAAAGGTAAAGGACCTGCCACCGCACCTGATCGATGCCTTTTTGTCGATTGAGGACAGGCGATTCTACACCCATTGGGGCGTCGATCCGCGTGCCTTTGGCCGTGCGCTATGGAGCAACACCTTTGGCAGCGGGATGACGCAGGGCGGCAGCACGATCACGCAACAGCTGGCGAAATTCACTTTCCTGACCGCCGAACGCAGCATCACCCGCAAGGCCCGCGAGGCATTGATTGCGTTCTGGCTCGAAGGCTGGCTGACCAAGGACGAGATCCTCGAACGCTATCTGTCGAACGCTTATTTCGGCGATAATGTTTACGGAATCCGCGCGGCATCGCTGCACTATTTTTATCGCCAACCAGAGCGGCTAACCCTGCCGCAATCGGTAATGCTGGCGGGACTGGTGCAAGCGCCCAACCGGCTGGCCCCCACCCGCAACCCTGAAAAAGCCGCCAAGCGCGCGCGATTGGTGCTGAAGGCTATGGTCGCCAATGGCAAACTGACGCCTGAAGCCGCCAAAGCCGTGCCGATTGCCAAGGTCGATGTGCGGATAAAAGATACGCTGCCCACAGGAACCTATTTCGCCGATTGGGCGATGCCACAGGCACGGCTGGATACCGAAATGGGTTATGCCGACCAGACTCTTCGAACCACGCTGGATTCACGACTGCAGAACGTGGCGCGCAACGTGATTGCGCGCGCCCCCATTGGCAAGGCGCAGGTCGCTTTGGTGGCGATGCGCAAAAACGGTGAAGTGGTCGCGATGGTCGGCGGGCGCAGTTACAAGGATTCGCCCTTCAACCGCGCGACCCAAGCCAAGCGCCAACCCGGATCGACCTTCAAACTTTTCGTTTATCTCGCTGCCCTGCGCGCTGGCATGGAACCCGATGATCGCATATCGGACACCCCCATCACTGAAGGACTATACCGCCCCAAAAATTCGGGCGACAGCTATCGCGGCGAAATTACCCTGCAACAGGCCTTTGCCAAATCGAGTAACGTTGCCGCCGTGCGATTGTACAATCAGGTAGGTGGCGTTGCTGTCGAACGCGCCGCGCGCGACCTTGGCATCGAAAGCCCGTTGACCCGAGATGCCAGCATGGCACTGGGCAGTTCGGGTGTGACCTTGGTCGAATTAACCGCCGCTTATGCAAGCGTCGCCGCCAATAGCTACCCGATAACACCGCGCGCCTTTGTGGCCGAAGATGCGGGCTGGACAGGTTGGTTGTTCGGGCGTGAGCGTAGCTTTGACGATGACACCCACGAAGCCTTGATGGCGCTTCTCGGGTCTGTAATACGCGACGGCACAGGCCGCGCCGCGCGGCTGGCCATTCCGGCCTATGGCAAAACCGGCACAAGTCAGGACAGCCGCGATGCATTGTTCATCGGCTTTGCCGGTGATCTGGTGGTCGGCGTGTGGATTGGCAATGACGACAACACCCCGCTGAAAAACGTGAACGGCGGCGGATTGCCTGCGCGCATCTGGGCCGATTTTATGGCGCAGGCGGTGAAGGGTGCGGGTGCGCGGCCCAAGCCAAAGCCTGCCAAACTTCCTGACCCCGAAGGGCCGATCAAGCCGCTCGACCTACCAGAAATTCCAGACATTCCCGTCAATGTCGGTATCGACCCCGAAAAGGGTGTGACCGTCAGCGGCCAAATCGAAGGCGTTCCGCTCGACCTAACCATCGGCAGGGATGGGGTGGATCTGCAAACACGTGAACAACAGGGGCGGCGAAGATAGGGGTGTGGTAGTTTAAACTCCAAACCGTAGCCCTGAGCCTGTCGAAGGGTGGCTAGCCGTTAAGCGCCCTTCGACAGGCTCAGGACTAAGGCAATAATTTGTAGCATAATCCAAACCATTGCCCTTCACCGCCAAACATGGTCCGGTGCAAATCACACTCGGAGTTTAACGCATGTTAATTCGTTACGCTTTTGCTTTTCTTTGCCTACTCCTAACCCAAACCGCATCCGCTGATCCCGGCGACATTGCTGCGGCCAGCCGTTCGGTCGTGCGTGTTGTCGTGTTCCCGGCATCGGACCCGCTGGCCGCATCGATTGGTCATGGATCGGGGGTGGTCGTTTCCGCCAACGCCATCGTCACCAACAATCATGTCGTTAACGAAGACCAATATGGGGAAGCGATCCGTGTGGTTATTGTGCCCGGCGATGGCAGCGCAACCTACGAAGCCGATGTCGCCGATATGTCGCCGCGCAATGATTTGGCGTTGATCCGGCTGCGCAATGGTGCGCGATTAACGCCGGTGGGCCTTTACAGCGGACCGATTGCCGATGGGCTGGACGTTTTCGCCATCGGCTATCCTGGCGGCGTCGATATTGCGCAAGGATTGAGCAGCGAGGACATTTTAAAACCGCAACCCTCGGTCAAGACACGCGGCAGTGTTTCGGCAGGGCGTTCGGCGAAAGAATTCGAAACCTTGCTGCACACCGCCCCCATTGGCGGCGGCAACAGCGGCGGGCCGTTGGTCGATGGATGTGGCCGAGTAATTGGCATCAACAGTTTCGGCACCGTCGCAAATGGCAATGATGCAGAGTTTTTCTTTGCCATTGCCATAACTGAAGTCAGCACGTTTTTGCGCAAGAACAACATTACCCCGCGCATGGTCAGCGGGCCATGCCTGTCTGCCGCCGAATTATCGCGGGCTGAATCCGAACGTGAGGCCAAGGCCCGCGCCAAAATTGAGGCCGAAAACCGCGACCGCGAAAGTGCCAAAACCACAACCCTTGGCGAAGCGCGACGACAGGCCGAATATGCCATTATCGAATCCCGCGATAACCGCATGATGGCAACCGTGTTGCTATTGCTGCTGGGCCTGGGCGCAGGTGGAGCCAGTTGGCAATTGCTGGAACGTGATAAGCGTGATGTAGCGAAGCTGGCCGGTGGCGGGGCCGCCGCTTTGTTAATCGCCGCGCTGATGACCTATGCCACCCGCCCCGGTTTTGCCGAAGTCGAAGACCGGATCAAGGAAGTGCTCAAAGCCGATACAACACCAGCCGCCCGCGCGGTGGTTGCCAAGGCAGGCAAGAAAACCTGCACCATTGATCGCAGTCGCAGCCGTGTTACTGTTTCCGATACTGACGACGTTTTGTTTGATTGGTCCGCCGAAGGCTGTGTCAACAACCGCACACAATATGCCGAGGATGCGGGTAAATGGGCGCGCACCTTTGCGCCCGGCAACGAACAACAGGTCTCTATCGTCAGCTTCGAACCCGACAGCGGCAGTTACCGCATCGAACGCCATTTGCTGGGGGCCGATGCCATGGCTAAAGCCCGCGAGGCGCGGAACCGCTACGACGTAAAGGGCTGTTCGGCTGACCCCGCGATGCTGGACAAGATCGCGCAAATGAACCGCGCCGTTCGCGAATTGCTGCCGACCCAAGCGAATGAGGTGTTGCAGTTCAACTGTTCGGGTAGCTAAAGCCCATAACGTTATGGCCGACCAAACTCCCCTTGAACAATTTAAGCATGTGCTGACCGGTACCGCGCGCGCAATGGCGCAGGAGCCGGAGGTTGAGCTGGCTTTCACCGCAGACGCGCCCGCGCAATCGGGTAAGAACATGCGCGTGCCCATGCCGGGGCGCTCGCTGCCTGCGGAACAGGTGGCCGAGGCGCGCGGCTTTGCCGATAGTTTTGCCCTGCGGCTGAAACACCATAACCCGGCCCGCCACGCCGCATTGCGCCCCACTGAAGCCATTGCTGGGGCCGCCTTTGACGCGATTGAAACCGCGCGGGTGGAGGCATTGGGCAGCCGTTCAATGGCGGGGGTAAAGGGCAATCTGAACCACGCGCTCGACATGCGGTTGCGCACCGACCCCATCACCCGCGCCCAGTCCGCCGACGAAGTGCCGGTATCAACCGCGCTGTCGTTGCTGGTCCGCGAACGCCTGACGGGACAGCCGGTGCCCGAAATCGCCGCACCCGGTGTTGATATGCTGCGCAGCTGGATCGAGGAAAAGGCGGGCGGTGATCTGGATGCTCTGGGCCTTGCACTCGACGACCAAGCGGCCTTTGCCTCACTCACGCAAACCATGTTGCAGCATCTGGACCTGACCGAGAGCAATATGGAGCCAACCGACCCCGATGAAGGCGGCGACGAAGAGGATCAGGAAGACGAGAAAGAAGAAGGCGACAGCGAAGATGACGGCCAAGGTGAAGCGGGCCAAGCCGACGCGCGTGCCGAACCTCAAGAAGGCGAAGGCGAAGAAAGCGACGCCGATTACGACGCCTCCGACAGCGACGATATGCAGGATGGCGACGGCGAAATGGGCGATGACGGGATGCAGCCCGTCAACCCGCCACGCCGCAATTGGGATCATCTGCCGCAATCGGATTATAAGGCATGGTCCGTCAAATATGACGAAATCGTCGCCGCCACCGAATTGGCCGATGAAGACGAACTCAACCGGCTGCGCGCCTATCTGGACCAGCAATTATCGGGATTGCAGGGCGCGGTCACCCGGCTCGCCAACCGGCTGCAACGGCGTTTGATGGCCCAACAAAACCGCAGTTGGGATTTCGATCAGGAAGAAGGGATGCTCGATGCCGCGCGCCTTGCTCGCGTCGTCGTTTCTCCCGGTCATTCGCTATCGTATAAAATCGAACGCGAAACCAAATTCCGCGATACCGTTGTCACCCTGTTGATCGACAACAGCGGATCGATGCGCGGTCGCCCGATCAGCATCGCCGCGATCAGCGCCGACATATTGGCCCGCACATTGGAACGGTGCGGGGTAAAGACCGAAGTATTGGGCTTTACCACTCGCGCCTGGAAAGGCGGCCAAGCGCGTGAGGACTGGCTCGCCGCCGGTCGCCCCGCAATGCCAGGCCGCCTCAACGACCTGCGCCATATCGTTTACAAAAAGGCCGACGAACCATGGCGTCACGCCCGCCGCAATCTTGGCCTGATGATGCGCGAAGGTTTGCTGAAGGAAAATATCGACGGCGAAGCGTTATTATGGGCGCACAACCGCTTGATCACCCGCCAGCGAAGACCGCCGCATATTGATGGTCATCTCCGATGGCGCGCCGGTGGATGACAGCACTTTGTCGGTCAATCACGGCGGATACCTTGAACAGCATTTGCGCCGCGTGATCGAAATGATCGAAAACCGCAGCCCAGTGCAATTGATCGCGATCGGCATCGGCCATGACGTAACCCGATATTATCGCCGCGCAGTAACGATCATGGATGCCGAACAACTGGGCGGCACGATGATCGAGCAGTTGGCCGGGTTGTTTGACGAGGAGTGAACGACAAAAATGAACGTCACCCAAGCCGTGACCAGCCGCCGTTCGATTCGGCAATTTCTCGACAAGCCCGTTGATCGCGCCACGTTGGAAAGCGTTCTGACCACTGCACAGCGCGCGCCTTCTGGCGGGAATACCCAGCCGTGGAATGCCGTGGTACTGACGGGGGAACCATTGCAATCGCTGATCGCTGCCGTTGCCCCTTTCATGGCACTGGGTCGCGCGGGTTTTTCATCCGAATATGACGTTTATCCACAGGGGCTGGAGGGGCGTTACGAAGCTTCGCGCAAGGAAGTTGGCGAGGCGATGTATGCCGCGCTGCAAATACCGCGAGAAGACAAGCTCGCTCGGCTCGCGCAATTCGCGGCAAATTTTCGCGGCTTTGATGCGCCGGTCATGCTGTTCATCCACACCCCGCGTTACATGGGGCCGCCGCAATGGGCGGACATGGGCATGTGGTTGCAAACAGTGATGCTGTTGCTGCGTGAGGCGGGACTGGATAGCTGCGCACAGGAATCATGGGCGGCCTATGCGGCACCGGTGCGGACGGCGTTGGAGATACCCGACGACCATATATTTTTCTGCGGGCTGGCGATTGGCTATCGCGACACGGACGCGGCGGTGAATGGTTTTGACGTGCCACGGGTCGCGTTGGATTCGGCGGTCCGCTGGGAAGGGTTTTGAAATTCTGGAATACGTTAAATCACCCCGACACCCCGTGCTTGACACGGGGTTAGGCTTTTGAAGGTCGAACACAGCAACAAAACAGCCTAGCCCCGTGTCAAGCACGGGGCGACGTGGTTCTTGACCTGACCGATAAGCTAAGCCATCGCCCTCTCCATGACCGACCTCAAACTCTTCAACAGCCTGACCCGTCAACTGGAACCTTTCGTGCCTGTCCACGAGGGCGAGGCGCGCGTGTATACCTGCGGCCCCACGGTCTATAACTACCCGCATATCGGCAACATGCGCGCTTATGTTTTCGCCGACACTTTGGGCCGTGTGCTGAGCTACAAGGGCTATAAACTCACCCATGTCATCAACATCACCGATGTCGGCCATTTGACAGATGATGCCGACGCGGGTGAGGACAAGATGGAAAAGATGGCGGCCGAAAAGGCCCAATCCATCTGGGACATCGCGCGGCATTATACAGAGGCCTATTGGGCGGACATAAAGGCGTTGAACATTCGCCAGCCCGCGCATTGGTCCATCGCCACCGATTATGTTCCCGCGATGATCGAATATGCCAAGGGCATTGCGGACAAGCATTGCTATGAACTCGATAGCGGCCTGTATTTTGACACCTCTACCGTCGCCGATTATGGCGCGTTGGCGCGGAGCGAAAGACCTGAGGACGGCGAAGGCCGGATTGAGGCATGTCGATGGCAAGCGCCATGCCGCCGACTTTGCCATTTGGCGCAAGACGCCAGCAGGCGAAACGCGGCAGATGGAGTGGGACAGCCCGTGGGGCAAAGGCGCGCCGGGCTGGCATCTGGAATGCTCAGTGATGTCAGAGGCGTTGCTGGGTTTTCCGTTCGACATCCACACCGGCGGCATCGACCACCGCGAAATCCATCATCCCAATGAGATTGCGCAAAACCAGGCGCATAGCTGCTCGGATGCGAGCGGCGCGAATATCTGGATGCACAATAATTTCCTGATTGATCGCACGGGCAAGATGAGCAAATCATCGGGCGAATTCCTGCGCGTGCAGTTGCTCATCGACAAAGGCTTCCACCCCTTCGCCTATCGCCTGATGTGCTTGCAGGCGCATTACCGGAGTGAGTTGGAGTTTAGCTGGGAGGGTGTTGCAGGCGGCGTTTGTGCGGTTGAAGCGGATGGTGAGTTGAGAGTTGCACAATACAGTGCTGCGGGACAAAACACAAATCTCTGAGGCGGACATCTGAAATGCATTCGACGCATTCGAGCTATAGCAGTTGAGTGAAGACCTCCACATGACCTCAATACCGCGACTTGCGGTTCTTGAGGAATTGCAGTAGCTCTTGCAAAGGCAATCTCTTCAGATGAACAACTGATGGCATATCGCAGTAATGGACGAACGTCCTCGGCTTGGACCTCCTACGCTAACCCGCACCGACCTCCGCATCCGCCCCAAAGCCGCCACTCATCACCGAAACCGAAATCGAAACCGCCCTTGCCGCGCGCAAGGAAGCCCGCGCGCAAAAGACTTCGCCACATCCGACCGCATCCGCGACGACCTGATCGCCAAGGGCGTAGAGGTGATGGACGGTGATCCGCTGGGTTGGGATTGGAAGCTGGATGTTTGACGTCCTCCACGCCCACCGCGCATTCAAACACTATCGTCGCCCCGCACTTGATGCGGGGCTTGAATTATTTATCCGAGCGGCCTTTGCCAAAATAGCCTAACCCCGTGTCAAGCACGGGGTGACGAAGTTGATTTGCTCGGTATTATCGCCACAGGACCCGGCAATTAGTGAGGGATTGAACATTTGACCAAAACCAAACGCCGTTCTCTCCGCGCTGATCCGCCCGTTGCTCGAACCGCATTTGCCCGATTGGGTCGATCCGCATTGGTTCATGTCAAAAGAAGAGGCCTTGGCGCTGGCTCCGACCGCCGAAATCGGTTGGTTCGATCTGTATGACAAAGCCGCGATGCGCGAGATTATTGGCGCGGCGACCCAACTGAAATGGCTCAATTCGGTCTATGCCGGGGTCGATGATTTCCCGACCGAGGCGTTGCGCGAACGCGGCACCATAATCACCAACGGCACCGGCATCAACGCGATTACCATCGCCGAATATGTGGTGATGGCGATGCTGATTGTCGCCAAGGGATACCGCGAAGTGGTGCGCGCCGCTGAACGCCGCGAATGGTTGCAGGATTCGCCCGGCAAGGTCGAACTGTTCGGATCAAAGGCATTGCTGCTGGGCTATGGCGCGATCGGCAAACTCATCGAAGAACGGCTTATGCCCTTTGGCGTCGAAGTGACCGTCGTTCGCCGTACGCCGGGTCCGACGAGCCTCGCCCCCGACGCATGGCGTGCGCGGTTGGGCGAATTTGACTGGATCATCCTTGCTGTGCCAGCGACCCCGGAAACCGAAGCGATGATCGGTGCCGACGAGTTGGCCGCGATGAAGCAGAGCGCCGTCCTCATCAATATCGCGCGCGGATCGGTGGTCGATCAGGACGCGTTGGTCAAGGCCCTGCAAGACAAACAAATCGGTGCCGCCTTTCTCGATGTGACCACGCCCGAGCCGCTGCCCGCCGACCATCCACTTTGGTCACTCGACAACGCCCATATCAGCATGCACCTGTCGGGCCGGGCGCAGGACAAAATGTTTGTGCGCGCCGCCGAACGCTTTCTGGAAAATCTGGCGCGGTATCGGGCGGGGGACCGGTTGGAGCCGCAAGTGAATTTGGATTTGGGATATTGACCATGAAACACAACCCCGCCGCCATCTGGCACACTGTTGCCCTGTCGCGCGATGCAGCGGCCATTGCCGAAATCCTGCACGATGATTGCGTGTTCGAAAGCCCGGTGGTCCACACCCCGCAATTGGGCAAAGCAATCACCGCGCAATATCTGGCCGCCGCTGGTCACACTTTGGGTAACGCCGATTTCGAATATGTCGGCGAATGGCACAGCGCAAAACCCGGCGAGAATAGTGCGGTTCTGGAATTCCGCACCGTGATTGACGGCATCGCCATCAACGGCGTCGACATGATCGCTTGCGACGATGATGGCCTGATCACCCATTTCAAGGTGATGGTGCGCCCGTTAAAGGCCGTGAACAAACTACACGAAAAAATGGGCGAAATGTTAGCAAGGATGCGCGGGTGAACCAATTAACGCGGTTCGATATTGACGGATTTTTGCGCGATTATTGGCAGCAAAAACCGTGCCTGATTAAAGCACCATGGGCCCAATGGACCAATCCGATGGAGCCCGATGAACTTGCCGGATTGGCGTGTGAGGCCGAAATTGAATCGCGTTTGGTCGTGGGTGGTGTCGGGCAATGGGCGGTCGAACATGGGCCAATAGCCGAAGAACGCTTTGCGTCGCTGGGCGGATCGCCATGGACGTTGCTGGTGCAAGCGGTTGATCATCATGTGCCAGAGGTCGCCGCGCTCATCGCCCCATTTCGCTTCATCCCCAATTGGCGGATCGACGATGTCATGGTCAGCTATGCCAATGATGGCGGCGGCGTGGGGCCGCATTATGACCAATATGATGTTTTCCTGATCCAGGGTGCAGGCCAGCGCCGCTGGCGCGTGGGCCAGAAGTGCGATGACGATAGCCCGTTGTTACCGCATGATGATTTGCGCCTGCTTGCAACGTTTGAGGCAAGCGACGAATGGCTGCTGGAACCCGGTGACATGCTGTATGTTCCGCCCGGCTTTGCCCATGATGGCGTCGCGGTGGGCGATGATTGCATGACCTATTCGATCGGTTTCCGCGCCCCCGCCCGTTCGGAATTGATCGCTGGATTTTGCGATGATGTAGTCGCGGAAATGGCGGAGGATGACCGGTTCGGCGATGCGGGGCTCTCCACCCAAGGCAACGCCGGAGAAATCACCCTTGAGGCGCTATCGGCGCTGCAAGCCATGGTAACCGAAAAGCTGGCCGACAAAGCGGCATTTGCGCGTTGGTTTGGCGAAACCAACACCACGCCCAAATATCCCGAAATTGATTGGGCACCTGAGGAACCGGTCACCTTGGACGATCTGGCCGCAGCGGTTACCGCAGGCGCAACGTTCATCCGCAACCCTGCCAGCCGCTTTGCCTTTATCCGACAGAATGCAGATAGCGTGATGTTGTTCGTGGATGGCGAGAGTTTTGATTGCGCGGGCGCAGTAGGCGCGATGGCGGAAAGCCTGTGCGCAGCGGACTGCATCTCACTTGATCCCGCGCTGGCAGCTTGCGAATTGGCGATGACGTTGCTGGAACAGCTTTTCAATCACGGCGCGCTGGCTTTCGAAGAATGACGTGCGCACAAAACTGAGCGTCTGTAACCGCAAGGTGCGCTATCCATCCGAAGCCGATGCCGTGGTAGCGGCGGTGCGCGCGGACTTTCCCCTGCGGCCCTATCGCTGTGACCGCTGCGGCAAATTCCACCTAACCAGCCGCACCAAGGGGAAGCGGGTAGCGAGGCCTACGCGTTAATTAAGAACGCACATCACCTTCGGCCCATGCTCCCTGCCCCAAACCTTCAAGGCTCCAATCGCCAATCGCCCAACGCACCAGCCGCAAAGTGGGGAAACCCACCGCTGCCGTCATCCGCCGCACCTGCCGATTGCGGCCTTCGCGGATGGAAAGCGAAATCCAGCCATCGGGCACCGATTTTCGAAAACGCACCGGCGGGTCGCGTGGCCATAGATCGGGCGCCTTGATACGTTCGGCCAAGGCTGGCAAAGTCATCCCGTCTTTCAACGCCACGCCTTTGCGCAGTGCGGCGAGTGCGTCATCGGTCACCTCACCCTCAACCTGCACCCAATAGGTTTTGGGCATCTTAAACTTCGGATCGGCAATCCGCGCCTGCAACCGGCCATCGTCGGTTAGCAGCATCAGCCCCTCACTATCCATATCCAGCCGCCCCGCCGGATAGACGCCGGGAATGTCGATATAATCTGACAGCGTCGGGCGCGGTGATCCAACAGTTCCACTGTCGGTAAATTGCGGCAAAACACCGAAAGGTTTGTTGAACAGGATCAGGCGGGCCATGGCGCTTACCTATCACCAAAGTTCAAATAGAAAAGGGGCCGGCGCGGGTTCTTGAAATCAGACCGCACCGCCAATGCGGCGATGACACAGTTGCGCGTCTTCTTCGGTCATGTTGTCAATTAGCTTTAGCACTTGGTGCGACACGATTGTGTCTGAAACCGGCTTCCATTTATAGGTTTTAAGCCCTGCCCCATCCTCCACGGTAAATTCAGCGTCTTTTTGGGTATCACCCGACCAAACAGCCCAGCCCTTCGCTTTCATGCCATTACGCAAACCTGCACGCCAAGCCGGACTTCCCTCCACTAAGCCTGTTACTATTCCCGCCTTAACAGTCTCGGACATCGAGAGGCCGAGTTCCCACTTTTTCAAGGGCTGCATGGTCAATGGTCCGCATGGCGCAAAGTTGTCTTCGGGCAGACTAATGGGAATTCCCTGTTCGATATGCTTTTTCAACAGCGGATCGATGGCGACCCCGGCCCGCTTCATGGAACGTTTCAACTGACCAATCGCGTCCAGTTTCGAATTTTTACTGGCGCGTTGATGCATATCGAGAAGAATATCATCAAAGCCCTTTTTGCCCTTGGTTACTCGCCTGACTTCCGAGTCAAATAACATCGCCAACATCGAGCCCCGGTCATAAGGCAATTGCTGCGCATCACCATCATTCCAGAACTTTTTAGCGACCTCTACATTGAGGGACGAGCGATAAGGGGAACGACTGATACGCGCATTCAGGCCGTTAAATTCATCGAAAAAATCTTTGTCGCTCCACATTCCTGTTCGTACCATCATGCGCATTTTCACATAGTCTGTGAAACCTTCTGACAACCAATAACTCTCAGCTTCATCCACTCCACCTCCCGGAAATCCGCCAATCCTATGCGGGACCCAACTGTGAGTGAATTCATGGGTAAGCGTATTATCGATGGTATCGGCTGGAGCATTGGCCGACACAAAAAAGGCGAATGCGTCACCCAGTCCCGTGCCCCCGGATGAAATCCTCTTTCCTTCGGCCTCGCCAACCAAAATTGTAACAAGATAATTTGGGCTTTTTCCGCTCCAGAATGACTGCTGGACCGCAGATATTGCCGCCATGGCCTTCATCCAATCAGAATCGGTGCGTTTCTGCATTATACCGCGAATGGCAATGCGCAGACCGTTGCCTGCATTCATCACGCGAACATCGCCGCCGACCATTATGCTTCTATACAAGGCATGCATTGAGACCAAGCCTTGATCATCGCCATTTTCCAAGTCGGACGCCCAGGCCATGCCGCTAGGCAATGGACCGAATCGGATTCGTATTTTGTCGCTGCTTTTTGCGGTTGCAGGCAGTGCGAAAATTGTGGTGCCGATAATGTGGAAAAAGTCGTCCTGAACCAGGGGCCGGTAATCGTGCAGACTGCGGGCCAAGTTTTTTTCACTGTGGATACCGGGTTTTGCAGAATAACGAAGTATGACTTTTGCGCCGGGATTGTGAATAACAACTTTTCGATAGGGCTTATCCCCCTGTTCCAACGATCCGGCTTCGACCCGAAGATCCTGAAAATTTTTGTACAGTTCGGCATGACCTCCCCAAAAATCGGGCAGGTCTATGACTGTTCGGCCGCTTGAATTGCCAGTAAAGTGCAGGGCAAAATCCACCGACTGAAAGGCTTTGGTTTTGGAATCAATTTTGGGATTAATCTCGTACAAAAATGCAGGTTCAAAGGATTTGGATGGTTTTGCGTAACCGGACTGCGTGAATATAAGCAGGCTGACAAAGGCCAGAATGAAACGCATAGCCATCAACCGCATCCATCGTCGTTGTATCGAGATGGCAGCCTAACATACTGTGATAACGATTAAAATAAAAAAGGGCCGGTAGGTTTCCCCACCGGCCCTTTTTGAATTCAGCCAGAGCTAAACGGTTGGGCTTAGAAGCCCATGCCGCCCATTCCGCCCATACCGCCCATGTCGGGCATGCCGCCGCCGGCAGCTTTATCTTCCGGTGCGTCGGAGATGGCAGCTTCGGTGGTGATCAACAGACCAGCAACCGATGCAGCGTCTTGCAAGGCGGTGCGAACAACCTTGGTCGGGTCGATCACGCCGGATTTAACCAGGTTTTCATACACATCGGTTGAAGCGTTGAAGCCCATGGTTTCGTCGTTTTCACGCAGCAGGTTTCCGGCAACAACCGCACCGTCAACACCCGCATTCTGGGCGATCTGGCGCAACGGCGCTTCGATTGCCTTGCGGATGATGTCTACGCCGCGCGTTTGGTCATCATTGATGCCCTTCATGCCTTCCAAAGCCTTGGTTGCATAAAGAAGTGCAGTACCGCCGCCGGGGACGATGCCTTCTTCAACAGCTGCGCGGGTTGCGTGCAGCGCATCGTCGACGCGGTCCTTGCGTTCTTTCACTTCGACTTCGGTCGATCCACCAACCTTGATCACGGCAACGCCGCCAGCCAATTTGGCCAGACGTTCTTGCAGCTTTTCACGGTCATAATCGCTGGTGGTGTTTTCGATCTGCGAACGGATCGCTTCAACGCGGCCCTTGATCGCAGTGGCTTCACCGGCACCGTCGACGATGATGGTGTTGTCTTTGTCGATGGTGACGCGCTTTGCCTGACCCAGCATAGCGATGGTCACGCTTTCCAGCTTGATGCCCAGATCTTCGCTAACCATTTCGCCTGCGGTCAGGATCGCGATGTCTTCCAACATTGCTTTACGGCGATCGCCAAAGCCAGGAGCCTTAACCGCTGCGATCTTCAATCCGCCGCGCAGTTTGTTGACCACCAAAGTGGCCAATGCTTCGCCTTCGACGTCTTCTGCGATGATCAGCAAAGGACGACCCGATTGCACAACAGCTTCCAAGATTGGCAGCATGGCTTGCAGATTGCCGAGCTTCTTTTCGTGGATCAGGATGTAGGGGTTTTCCAACTCAACCGACATTTTTTCGGTGTTGGTGATGAAGTAAGGCGACAGGTAACCGCGGTCAAACTGCATGCCTTCAACCACTTCGAGCTCGCTGTCGCGGCCCTTGGCTTCTTCAACGGTGATCACGCCTTCTTTGCCGACCTTTTCCATGGCCTGGGCAATCATTTCACCGATTTCGGATTCGCCATTGGCTGAAATGGTGCCAACTTGCGCAACTTCCGAAGAACCAGCAACGGGCTTCGAACGTTTTACCAGATCGGCAACAACGGCAGTCACCGCCAGATCGATGCCGCGCTTCAGATCCATCGGGTTCATGCCCGCTGCAACTGATTTCATGCCTTCGCGAACGATGGCTTGCGCCAAAACGGTTGCGGTGGTCGTGCCGTCGCCAGCGATGTCGTTGGTTTTCGAAGCAACTTCGCGAACCATTTGCGCGCCCATATTTTCGAACTTGTCTTTCAGTTCGATTTCTTTGGCAACGGTAACGCCGTCCTTGGTGATGCGTGGTGCGCCAAAGCTTTTGTCGATAACGACGTTACGGCCTTTGGGGCCCAAAGTTACCTTCACCGCGTCGGCGAGGATGTCTACGCCGCGCAGAATGCGTTCACGCGCATCGCGGCCAAATTTCACGTCTTTTGCAGCCATGAGTTTTTCCTTTTTGAATTTAGATTTCGTCATCCTGAACTTGTTTCAGGATAACGCGCCACCGTCAGTGTGTTGTCCTGAAACGAGTTCAGGATGACGATGGCTTTTAAGTTCAGCCAACGATTCCGAGAATGTCCGATTCTTTCATGATCAACAGGTCTTCACCGTCGATCTTGACTTCGGTGCCCGACCATTTGCCGAACAGGATTTTGTCGCCGGTTTTGACGTCGGGTTTAATGCGGTCACCGTCTTCGTTATAGGCGCCTTCGCCTACAGCGACGACTTCACCTTCTTGGGGCTTTTCTTGGGCGCTATCGGGGATGATGATCCCGCCAGCAGTTTTTGCTTCGGCCTCGACACGGCGGACGAGAACGCGGTCATGCAATGGACGAAATTTCATGACATGCCTTTCTTTCTAAAGGGTTGGTTGCAACAGAAAATGGCAGTGCACCATTTTCCGCGCTTAATAAGCAATTAGCACTCAATGAATCTGAGTGCTAACGGGTGCGAGATAGGGATTTGTCGCCAAGGGTCAAGGTTTGCGGTCAAATATTTTTGATCATGCGTAACCAAATCGGGACCTGTCGCGAATAGCCTGATGACGGAATGGCGCTTTTGCCAAAATCCCGTTACCCTATTTCCGATTAGGAGAAATCACATGACCGTTTCCGTAATGAAAATAGCCGCTGCCGCCGCAGTTCTGTCGGCAGCCGCCATGGCCGCCGTCCCCGCCGCTGCTGATCACCACGGCGCAAAAGGTGCGAAGGAAAAATGCTATGGCGTAGCGATGGCTGGCAAGAATGATTGCGCTGCCGGACCCGGCACCAGCTGTGCTGGCAGTTCCACCACCGATTACCAGGGCAGCGCATGGAAATATGTCGCCAAGGGCACATGCGTTAAAATGGGTGGTTCGAAAATGGCCAAAGAAGGCAATATGGCACCCAAGCCGATGATGAAGAAATAAGCCGGTTTGCGGATGGACATGATCGCTTCTGCTGCGCAATCATCCAAAACTGATGCGGTCCTCCATGGCGTCGGCATCGGATTGAAGCCGCAACATTATGACGCGATCCTTGACCCTGTTTCCCCTTCGGGTCGCCCCGACTGGGTTGAGGTCCATCCGCAAAACTATTTCGGCGTTTCTGATAGAATCGGAGGCGGACCGCCGCACCGTTGGTTGTCCGCCATCGCCGATATTCTACCGCTCAGTTTCCATTCGGTGGGCCTGTCGCTTGGCAGTGCCGATGGTTTGAACGCCGCCGATCTGGAAAAGCTCGCGGCACTGTGCGCGCGCTATAATCCGGCGCTGGTATCGGACCATCTGAGTTTTTCCGGCAACGCGCATGATCGCTTTGCCGACTTGCTGCCCATCCCCTACACCTACGCGATGCTCGACCATTTCGTCGATCAGGTGAACCGCGTGCAAGACCGATTGGGGCGGCAGATGTTGATCGAGAATCCATCCTGCTATCTTGCCTTTGCCGATAACCAAATGCCTGAACCGGAATTTCTGGGGGCGTTAATCGCGCGAAGCGGATGCGGGTTGTTGCTTGATCTCAACAACATCATCGTCAGCACCGGCAATTTGCGGGGCAGCGCGGAGGATTATCTGGCAGCGATCAATCCCGATTGGGTGGGCGAAATCCATTTGGCTGGCCATGCCACCGAACAGCACGACAGCGGGCCAATGTATATCGACGATCACGGAAGTCCGGTGGGCGATGCGGCGTGGGCGCTTTACGCAGAATTCATCGCACGCGCTGGGCCAAAGCCGACGCTGATCGAATGGGATACGGCGGTGCCCGATTATACGGTGTTGATGGCGGAGGCGGAAAAGGCGCAGGTTGTCCTGAAATCGAAAACCAGACATCCAAAATATTACCCCCGCCCAGAGTTTGTCGGGGCCGGATCCTCAGGGCTGAGATCAAATAATATCAATGCTAACCGCGCAATAGATATCCGCACCTGTCAAGCCAACCTCATCCAAACCATCAATCAAGGTCCTGCCGCCCTTGACCCCACAGTGTTCGATGGCCCACCCGACCGCAACATGCTCGGCCTGAAGGCCCATGCGAACACCATCAATCATGCGCGGCTGGTGGCGTTGGAGGAGACCTTTCCGCTCACCCGCCAAGCCATTAGCGAAGCCGCATTCAACACCCATTCGCAGGCCTATGTCGAAACCGCCGAAGCGCGGGCGTGCGACAACAACAGCCTTGGCCGGGATTTCCCCGCCTTTCTGCGCGCCGCCGCTATTGCCCCTTCGCATTGCGATCTGGCGGCAATCGAGTGGGCGTGGCTGGAAAGTTATCACGCACCCGACGCCGCACCGTTGGCGTTGACGGCGTTATCCGGCCTGTCCGAAGCCGCGATGTTGGCCGTCAAGGTGCAAGCCCATCCTGCCCTTCGCGCGGTGTCGCTCAATGCGCCTTTGGCAGAACCTTTGGCAGAGGTGGCGGCTATGTTGGACAATCCCGTTGCTGTCATCGCAGTGCGGCCGCTGACCGAAGTTCGGTTGCTGCCGATCGATGCCGCTACAGCGTCTGCTCTACAGCCCCTTAAAAAAGCCATCACATTGGGTAACCTTTTGGCGCACATTGCCGAACAACCGGACATTGACGATCCATCGGGACCGTTATTGGTGCTGTTGAACGCAGGCGCGTTGATTGAGGTTATATGAACATTGCAGCGATCACGAAGCCGTATGACCAAATGGTCGAAAGGCTTTCCGGCCCTGCTGCCGAGGCGGTCATGCTGCTGTGTGTTCGCGTGGTGTTGGCGGGTATATTTTGGCGGTCTGGGCGAACCAAAGTGGAAGAAGGCAGTTTGCTGACGATCAGCGAGAACACTTTTTACCAATTTGACGATGCGCCGTTCAATCAGGTGCCCGTGTTGCCGCCCGAATTCGCCGCACATATGACGACTTATGCCGAACATCTGTTGCCCGCATTGTTGATCGCCGGATTGTTCACGCGTCTGTCTGCGCTCGCTCTTTTGGGAATGACGTTGGTTATTCAGTTGTTCGTTTTTCCCGAAGCGTGGTGGCAGGTGCACAGCCTTTGGGTCGCGTTGGCACTGGTGCTCATTGTGCGCGGCGGTGGGGTGTTATCGATTGACCGGCTGTTGCGCCGATGATCGCCAATGAAGAAGGATTGCGCCGCTTGATGCGCCTGTCGCAGACCGGCGATAAACAGGCCTATGCCGTGTTGCTGGAACAGGCGGGCAAATGGCTCGGTCGCTATTTCCGGATGAAAATTGCCCCCGATGCAATTGACGATCTGGTGCAGGACACATTGATCTCGTTGCATCGCAAGCGCGCCAGTTACGATCCGGCACGCCCGTTTCTGCCATGGCTAGCGGCTATTGCCCGCTATCGCTGGGTGGACCGGTTGCGGCAAGGGTACCGGCACGGCACGGTCGCACTGGACCATGATGTGGCGGAGGAAAGCCATGAAGAAGTCGTTGGCGCGCGGATCAGCATCGACCGATTGCTTGATCTGTTGCCCGGGGCACAGGCGGCTGTAATCCGATATGTGAAAATTGAGGGGCACAGCATCCATGAAGCGTGCGCGCAAACCGGCCAATCGGAAGCATTGGTCAAAGTGAATATCCATCGCGGCCTGAAAAAACTTGCCGCGCTTGTTGAGAGTGAATGAGATGAAACAGGGATTTGATTTGGACGCCATGATCGCGGAGCTGGAGCCGGTGCAGCCGTTACGGATGGGGCGCGGCGTAGCCTTTGTCGGCACGATCATGGCGGGGGTACTGGCCTATATCATTTTGGGCAAAGGCGTGCGCGCTGACCTGTTGGCTTTTGACCCCAACCCGATGTTCCTGCTGCGCGGTGGATTGCTATTATTGCTGGGTGTCGGCTGCGGTTGGGCCGTGCTCAACATGGCGAGACCTTCGGTTGGGAAACCGGGGCAAAGCTGGAAAATGGCGATTGCGGCAGCGGGGCTTTTGCCGCTGGCGGCATTGGTGATGGCGATGGCCGGACGCGGAAAGATGGCGGTTGCCAATGTGCAGTATGGCCTTGATTGCCTCAGCTTTAGCGCGCTTGGTGCATTGGCAGTGGCAGTGCCGATGGTGTTTTGGCTGCGGCGCGGAGCCCCCACCTCCCCCACTCGCGCAGGCTGGCTGACCGGAATCGCTGCGGGCGGCCTGGGTGCCTTTGCCTATGGCCTGCACTGCCCGTTCAACGATGTCGTCTATATCGGACTATGGTATTCATTGGCCGTTGGAATTTGCGCAACGGTTGGCCGGTTGGTGGTGCCGCGATTGATCAGGTGGTGAATCAGCCACTCTTTCCTCTCGTCATCCTGAACTTGTTTCAGGATGACGAAATTTTTAATTAAGCCCGCGCCGCCAAACCCGCCGCCCGCAACGCTTCATGTGCTTCGGCAATGCTGTGTTGGCCGAAATGGAAGATTGAGGCCGCGAGCACCGCGCTGGCATGGCCTTGAATGACGCCCTCTACCAGATGATCGAGATTGCCCACGCCGCCACTGGCAATTACCGGCACTTGCACCGCATCGGCAATCGTTCGGGTTAAAGCCAAGTCGAAACCAACTTTGGTGCCGTCGCGGTCCATGCTGGTGACCAGCAATTCGCCCGCACCCAATTCCGCCAGCCGCACAGCGTGAGCCACCGCATCGATTCCTGTGGGCTTACGCCCGCCATGGGTGAAAATTTCCCAACCTTCGCGACCATCGGACCAGCGTTTGGCATCGACCGAGGCAACCACGCATTGGCTGCCAAAGCGTTCGGCAATGTCGGCGACGACTTCGGGCCGCGCCACCGCCGCGCTGTTCACTGCAACCTTGTCCGCCCCCGCCAGTAACAACGCGCGCGCATCCTCTGCACTGCGGACACCGCCACCGACGGTCAGCGGCATGAAGCACACTTCCGCTGTGCGCCGCACCACATCAAGGATGGTGTCGCGCCCTTCATGGCTGGCGGTAATATCGAGAAAGCAAAGCTCATCCGCGCCCGCCGCATCATAGGCTTGCGCCTGTTCCACCGGATCGCCCGCATCGCGCAAATCGACGAAATTGACGCCCTTGACCACCCGGCCATTGGCGACATCAAGACAGGGGATAACGCGGATGCGGACGGTCATGCCTTATTGGCCATCGCAATCGCGGTCGCCAAATCCAGCCGCCCGTCATAAATCGCGCGGCCGGTAATCACACCTTCTATGCCGTCTTTGGCATGCAGGCTGAGCATGCGAATATCGTCCAGTCCCTTCACCCCGCCGCTGGCGATCACCGGAATGCGCACCGATCGCGCCAGATCAACCGTTGCATCGATATTGCATCCGGTCAGCATCCCATCGCGGCCCACATCGGTAAACAGGATCGAGGCAACGCCTGCGTCTTCAAATCGGCGGGCGAGATCGGCGACGGGCATGTCCGATGTTTCCGCCCAACCTTCGGTCGCGACAAAACCGTCGCGCGCATCGACGGCGACGACAATGCCATTTTCAAATTCGCGCGCCATGTCTTTCACGAATTGCGGGTCTTTGAGCGCCGCCGTGCCAATCACCAGCCGCGCTACCCCCAAATCGAACCAGCGTTCAACTGTTTCCACATTTCGGATGCCGCCGCCCAGTTGCACATATCCGGGGAAATTCTCCAAAATCCCTTCAACCGCTTCGGCATTTTCGGGCTTTCCGGCAAAGGCACCGTCCAGATCGACGACGTGCAGAAATTCCGCCCCCTGCTCCGCAAAAAGCAATGCCTGTGCCGCCGGATCATCGGCATACACCGTCGCGCGGTCCATATCGCCTTCGGCCAAGCGAACCACTTCGCCGCCTTTCAGGTCGATTGCGGGAAATACGATCATAATATTTGCTCCAAAGCAAAACTTCTCCGCGTCTCCGCGTCTCCGCGTGAATCAATAACACAGAATTTCAGTTCACGCGGAGACGCGGAGACGCGGAGAATCCGTCCGATCAAGGTTTCCACTCCAAAAAACGCTTCAATGTGGCGATACCATATGCTTGGCTTTTTTCCGGGTGAAATTGCACGCCCAAAATATTGTCGCGGCCAACCGCTGCGGTTAGCGTGCTGCCATGGCTGGTTGTGGCCAGCACGGTTGCGGCGTCGCTTGCTTCAAAATGATAGCCGTGCAGAAAATAGGCCTCACCGGTTTCCAGCACCGGATGCGCGCCGCCAAGCTCCACATCGTTCCAGCCCATATGCGGAATTTTTATGTCCGCCGATGGAGCAATGGCACGTACTGTTCCGCCGATCCAGCCGAGGCCCGTCGTGGTGCCGTGTTCAACCCCGGCATCGGCCAACAACTGCATGCCCACGCAAATCCCGAGGAATGGAACGCTCTGTTTCAGCACCCGTGCCTCCAGCGCCGCGACCATGCCGTCGATACCCGACAGCGATCCCATGCAATGGGCAAATGCGCCAACGCCGGGCAGAACGATGCGGTCCGCCTGCAGCACATCGGCAGGATCGCCGGTAACAACGACATCCGTCGCCCCCGCTGCCTTCAGCGCATTTTTGACCGATTGGAGGTTGCCTGCGCCATAATCGATCAGCGCGAGGGTCACAAAATTCCCTTGGTCGAAGGAATCGCATCGGCCTTGCGCGGGTCAATCTCGACCGCTTGGCGCAAAGCGCGGGCCAGTGCTTTGTAGCAGCTTTCGACGATATGGTGATTGTTCGAACCGTACAGGTTTTCGATATGCAGGGTAATTCCGGCGGCGCTCGAAAAACTGTGGAACCAATGCTCGATCAGTTCGGTATCCCATTCGCCCAAACGCGGCATGCTGAGCTCGACCTTCCAGACGAAATAAGGGCGGCCCGAAATATCAAGCGAACACCGCGTCAGCGTTTCATCCATCGGTGCATAAGCGGTGCCATAGCGCGTGATTCCGCGTTTGTCGGCCAATGCCTGCAACAGCGCCTCGCCAATGGCGATGCCGGTATCTTCGGTGGTGTGATGCTGATCGATGTGCAGATCGCCGACCGCCTTCACATCCAGATCGATCAACGAATGGCGCGAAAGCTGCTCCAGCATATGATCCAGAAAACCAATCCCGGTCGAAACATTATACTGCCCCGTCCCGTCAAGGTTGAGTTGAACGTCAATCGACGTCTCACTGGTCTTTCGGCTGATGCTTCCTGTGCGCATGCGGTGCGCTATACGGCGATATTGGCCAATGGCAAGGGTATGGCGGCGCTAATTGTAAAGTGGGTCTTGATTTCATGTCACTGTGCGTTCACCAAGGCCGCTATGAGTGACGACAGCATAGACAGCCTGATTCCCTATGACGACGTAGTGCAAGAGGCACTGCGCGCGGTGGTGGGCCGCGTGTTGGGCGATGTGGAAAAGCACGGATTGCCCGGCGATCACCATTTCTACATCACCTTCAAAACGCGGGCAGCAGGCGTTGCCATCCCTGTCCATTTGATGGAACGTTTCCAGGATGAAATGACCATCGTGGTGCAACACAAATATTGGGACCTGAAGGTCGGCGAAGAACATTTCGAAATTGGCCTGTCGTTCAGCCAAGTTCCTGCGCACCTTTATATCCCCTTTTCCGCAATCACCGCCTTTGTCGACCCTTCGGTCGATTTTGCGCTGCAATTCCATGTCGAGGCCAATGCCGGCCCAGAACCGCATGAAGCCGCGGGCAATGACGAACCGTCGATTGTCACCGAGGATGGATCGAACGTGGTCACGGTGGATTTCGGGCGGAAGAAGTAGACAGCCTTGACGTTGGAATAAAGTTCACACAGACTGGCAACATGCAGCTTTCCGGCTATCCTCGCATCGTTATCGATCCTGCAATTTGCGGTGGAAGGCCGATTATTTCCGGAACAAGAATGCGCGTCAGCGATATATTGGAATTGCTCGGCAACGGTGCTTCCGAGGCAGAAATTCTAAAAGACTTCCCCTATGTCAAAGGCGCGGATATCCGGGCTTGCCTAAATTACGCAGCCAGCCTTGCCGACCACCCGGTTGTGATTGCCGCTGAATGAATTTTCTTGTCGATGCACAACTGCCTCCGGGTTTGTGTGTTGGATTGAAAGCACGTGGACATCAGGCAACACATGTCTTTGAGATCGATCTGGGAGGAGCGCCTGATTCTGCAATCGTAGATTGGGCGATCGCCAATAACGCAGCAATTATTTCCAAAGACGAAGATTTTCGAGCGTTGCGATTGCCGGATCGATTCTGTTTTATATGGCTGAGGATCGGCAATACGACCACTAAACATCTTGCGAGCTGGATGGAAGCACGTTGGGATCGGGTCGAAGAATTGCTCGCTGCGAATGAACGATTGATCGAGCTACGATGACCAACACCCGCACCGAAACCGACAGCTTTGGCCCCATCGAAGTTCCCGCGCATGCCTATTGGGGCGCGCAGACGCAGCGGAGCATAATGAACTTCCCCTTCCCGCCGCACGAGCGCATGCCGTTGGGGATCATTCACGCATTGGCATTGGTCAAGCAAGCGGCGGCGCGGGTGAACCGCAGGCATGGGCTCGATGCCCAGATCGCCGATACCATTGAGGCTGCGGCGGCGGAAGTGGTTGCGGGCCAGCATGACGATCAATTCCCGCTGACCATCTGGCAAACCGGCAGCGGCACACAATCGAACATGAACGTGAACGAGGTGATTGCGGGGCGCGCCAATGAGATGCTGACCGGGACGCGCGGCGGCAAGGCTCCGGTGCATCCCAACGATCATGTGAATATGAGCCAGTCGTCAAATGATAGCTTTCCGACAGCGATGCATATTGCAGCAAACGATGCGGTGAAAAACGACCTCTTTTCAGCGTGCGAAAATCTTTTGGATGCGCTTGACCGCAAAGCGAAGGCATGGGCCAGTATCGTAAAAATTGGTCGAACTCATTTGCAAGATGCAACACCAATTACACTAGGCCAAGAATTTTCGGGTCATGCGTACCAAATCTACCACGCTAAATGTTATGTAGAATCTGCCGTCGCGCAGGGTATCAACCAGTTAGCGCAAGGTGGCACCGCTGTAGGCACCGGACTAAACGCACCTGAGGGCTTTGCCGACGAGTTCTGTGTCGCGCTTCAAGAAATTACCGGTGATCGCTTTGTGCCGGCCCAAAATAGTTTTGAAGCCTTGGCATCGAACGATTCTCTGGTCCACTTGTCAGGCACCCTCAATACCCTCGCCGTCGCGCTCACCAAAATCGCCAATGACATCCGCCTGTTGGGCAGCGGCCCGCGTTCTGGACTTGGCGAACTTCTCCTCCCCGAAAACGAGCCCGGAAGTTCGATCATGCCGGGCAAGGTTAACCCAACCCAATGCGAAATGCTGACGATGGTGGCGGCGCAGGTTATCGGCAATCACACCGCTGTCACGGTGGGCGGAATGCAGGGGCATTTGCAACTCAACGTCTTCAAACCGCTGATAGGCGCCAATGTGCTGCGTTCGATCGAGCTGCTCAGCATCGGTATGGAAAGTTTCGCCAAAAACTGCGTCGAGGGGATTGAACCGAACCGCGCGCGTATTGCCGAACTGGTCGACCGCTCGCTGATGCTGGTCACCGCGCTTGCTCCCGTCATCGGTTACGACAACGCCGCCAAAATCGCCAAGACCGCGCATGTTGAAGGGCTAACCTTGCGCGAAGCCGCGCTTGCTTCCGGTCTGGTTGACGCCGCGACCTTTGACGCCCATGTTCGCGCCGAAGATATGGTTTAAGGAGTTATTCCCATGCCCCTGTTGAAAACATTTGCCGGAGCCTTGGTTGGCGAAGCCGTTGGCCGCAAAAAGGGCCATGGCATTTTGGGCGCGGGCATCGGCATTATTGCCACGCGAATCGCGACACGTTCGCTGCCCGGTGCATTGCTGGTTGGTGGGGCGCTGGTCGCCAAAAAGGTGTATGATGCGCGCAAGGCAAAGCTTGGCCCGAAAACGGCGGATTAAATCACCTTGCCCGTCATTGCTATGGCACTGATAAATAAATCTTTTTGCAAACCCTGCCTTTGACCGTTGCCCAAAAACCGACACTGTAACCCTGTGTAACCTTCCAAATTCACGGGAAATTCCCGCATATTCGGCGCGCTTCGTTTAGCAGTTTTGACTGACCGCGTCAAGAACAAAATGCGAACATATGCTGCCTGCGCCGTCTCCTCTTATCCAGCAACACCCCGTCGCCGCCCACTCCACCAAATCAGTACCAGTCCAATCACCAACATCGGTATCGTCAACGTTTGCCCCATGGTCAGGCCGGTCGATAGGAAACCCAGATCGCGATCAGGTTCGCGGAAAAATTCTGCGGTAAAGCGCCCCAGCCCCATCGCGATGCAAAATGCCCCCGCCAAACGGCCCGGCAACAACCGCACATCCGTGCGCCAAAACAGCCATGTCAGGATCAGCATAGGTAACACCGCCTCCAGCCCGGCCTCGTAAAGCTGGCTGGGGTGGCGCGGTTCGGGGCCAGCATGCGGGAAGATGATGCCCCAACTGCCATCGGTGGGGCGACCCCATAATTCACCGTTGATGAAATTCGCCAACCGCCCGAAAAAATGCCCAATCGGATACACACACACCACGTAATCGCAGAGCCGCAGCCAGTTCAGCTTGTTACGCCAAGCAAACACCAACGCCGCAATCGTCACGCCCGCAACCCCGCCATGAAAGGCCATGCCGCCCTTCCACACCGCAAAGATATTCAGCGGATTGGCGAGATAGCCGTCTGGGGAATAGAACAACACATAACCCAGCCGCCCACCCAGCACGATGCCCAGCGTCGCCCAGATAATAAACTCGTCGACCTGATCGGGCGTCATTGGTGCGTCGCTGCGTGCCAACATGCGCTTCAACAACCACCATCCGATCAAGATGCCGCACAGATAGGCAAGGCCATAATAACGCAGGGCGAAATTGCCGATGCGGAATAATTCTGGCGACAGGCCAAGCTGGTCGAAATGAATGACCCCAAACATCATTTGCCGTTCACCCAATAACCGCTGGCCCCCGCCTGCCATTCCTTCACGCTTTCCATCGGTGCGGCGAGCATCAGGATATTGAGCGTCAGATTGTCGCGGATCATCCACGCGGTGAAAATTTCAAAGAATAACGCAATCACCAACGTCACCTTCCACGGCAGGCGCGATGCGATGAAAAAGCCGATAATCATCCACATCATATCGGCCATAGAATTGATGATGCTGTCGCCCGCATAGCCGAACGAAATCGTCACTTCGCGGTAACGATCAATGATGATCGACGAATTTTCGAGCACCTCCCACGCACCTTCGATCAACACCGCCATGGCCACCGATACCGCCAGTGGAAACAAGGCAGGCCATTTTTTGCGCAGCAAATGGCCAAGGCCATAAAACAGAAACCCGTGGGTAATGTGGCTGGGCGTGTACCAATCGGTGATATGCTGGCTGTTTTCCGACGATTGCACAACAAAGTGGAACAGCTTGACCGTTCCGCAAGCGCAAATCGGCGGGCGACCCATAAAATACAGGATCGCGGCGAAGACCAGGAACAAAGCAAAGGCGATCAACGCGCTCAATTTGCTAATCCTCAGCGGCCAATTCATATTCACTTCCCCCAAAATGCTTGACGCAACGCCTTGCTTTCGCGCAGTAGCGGCTATGGCCGAACCCGACAACCACAAGACGCGAAAACTCGCCCGGCGCGGGCTTTTATTCGTATTATCCTCGCCCTCTGGCGCTGGCAAATCCACGCTGTCCCGTATGTTATTGGCGGCTGAGCCCGAAGTGACCCTATCGGTTTCGTGCACCACCCGCCCACCGCGTCCCGGCGAGGTTGATGGCAAGGATTATCGTTTCGTCGACGAAGCAACGTTCAAGGCCATGGCCAAAGACGGCAAATTTCTGGAATGGGCGCATGTATTCGATAATCGTTACGGCACCCCCAAAGAACCGGTTGAAGCCGCATTGGCGGCCGGCAGTGACGTGTTGTTCGACATCGACTGGCAAGGTGCGCAGCAACTGTATCAAGAAGCGGGGCCAGATGTCGTCCGCGTGTTTATCCTGCCGCCATCGATCGAAGAACTCGAACGCCGTTTGCATGCCCGCGCGCAGGACAGCGACGATGTCATCGCCGACCGCATGGCCCGCGCCAAGGCGGAAATCGGGCATTGGGATGGCTATGATTATGTATTGATCAACGACAATGTCGACGGCTGCTTTGCCCAAGTACAACAGATTCTGACCGCAGAGCGATTGAAGCGGCGGCGGCAAAAGGGACTGATTGGCTTTGTGCGCGATCTGGTGGCGGATTGAATGGGCGGAATTCGTTACCCCCGCAGCAATTCCAAAAACTGCGCGGCCTCCAGAAATTCCTTTTCGCGGTCATCGCGGTTTTTTTGGGCCCAATAGTCTTCGCCCCATAATTCTTCCTGCCACAATTCTTCCAGACACAGCAGCTGCCACAAAGCCTTGGGCTCCGCTGCCTGTTCGACAATCGCCAGCACCGCGACCAGGGATCCTGCCAGATGCGCCAGCTTGGCCATGGCGGCCAGTTCGAATGTACCGCGCGCTGCAACCGCCTGCCCCAGTGTTGCCAGCATTGCAGGGGGCTGTGGCTGATGCATCACCCCGCCCACAATCGTGAACGACACATCGTACCGGCCCCGCGCCCAATCGAGCAACGGGTCCCACAGCACTGCCTGTTTCGCGGCCAGTGCCTCGCCCGCCTCGGCGCGGTAACACAAAGCATCGGTTTCGGCATAGGCGGCAATGCGTGCGGCAAAATCGGCGGGGTCGGGTGCGACATGGTCGATTGCCGCATTGGCAAAGCCAGTCATCGGCATCGTCGCCGGGTCAATTTTTTCTTCGACCGCCAACCATTCAGCCACCACCGCATCGCGCAACGCCGTGGTCGGCAACACCAGCTCTGCCTTCATCGGCGTTTTCAATACACGCCCGTCCAACCGGATGCCAAAACCCCAGGCGCTTTGCTCCGCCGATACTTCTTTCCAAAACCGCCGCATGTTCAGTTGCTGCCTTCATCCTGTTTGGCCCAGGCTTTTTTCAGCACCCAGGGGATCAGGAAATAATCGACCGCGCCAAATATCAGCAAGAAATAACCCATGCGAGGCGATGTTTCGGGCATCAATTTTTCGCCGATATTGGCAATGCCCGCCATGACGATGGCAAGCGAAATCAGGCGCATGATATTCAGCGTCGCAAAACGCTTGCGCGCTAATTTCTCTGCATCGTTCATGCCAGTGCCTCTCTCAATTCCGCCATAGTTTCAACGATCACATCGGCACCGGCGCTGCGCAATTCGTCAATGGGATGATAGCCCCAGCCAACGCCAATCGTCCGGCATCCGGCGGCCACACCCATGTGAATGTCATAAACGGTATCGCCGATCATAACCGCATTGGCGGCGTCAACCCCGCTATCGGCCAACGCCTGCCACACCATCGATGGGTGGGGTTTTGATGGATGACGGTCTGCGGTTTGCAGCGTCACGAACAGCCCGCGCAACCCGTGATGATCCAGACAGCGTTCTAGCCCGCGATCCGATTTCCCCGTCGCCACGCCCAATTGCCAGCCGCTTTCGTCCAGTTCGCTGAGCACCGCAGCGATGCCATCATACAGCGGCTCATCGACCAAGCCATTGCCGCGCAGCGTAAAGAACGCCCCTTTGTAACGCTCCGCCAGATCGCGGTGGGTGGCATCGTCGGCATCGGGCAACAATTGCCGCATCGCCTCGACCAAGCTTAGCCCCACAATCCGCCGCGTTGCCGGGCGTGGTGGCGGGGTCAATCCGGCTTCGGTAAAGGCATGTTCCATCGCCAGACAAATATTGGCCTGGCTATCGACCAAGGTGCCATCACAATCGAACAGGGCAAGGCGCAAGGTCATGCCACCCATTCCCGCATAAAGTGGGCCAGGGCTTTCTTCCCAAGCTTTTCCAGCTCATCCGCCGAACGCAGCCGCTCCGCCTTGCTTTTGGTTTGCGATAATTTGAAGGTTGGCCGCCACGCCTTTACGTCCATTTCATAACCGGTGATCGCGCCCAGCATCCGGTCAAATTTAGCCGGATCCATTTTGTCACGGGTCCACACAGCTTTGGGGGCGAGGCGCGCTTCGTTTACGGCAGCCAAATTATCGAGCAGCGCCGTCAGGCCATCGGCATCCATCGCACGCACCGGCCCTTGCAATTCCACGCTGACATAATTCCATGTCGGCACCTGATCGGGGCCATCATGCCAATCGGGGCTGATATAGCCGTCTGGCCCGTTGACCACGATCAACGCTTCCAAACCGTTCAGATATTTCGCCACCGCATTGCCGCGCGCCAGATGGAATTGTACGGTGCCATTACCGGCGGAATAGAGCGCCGATTGCGCCACGCGCGGACCATCAGGGGTTTGGCAGAATATCATGCCAAAGCCGATTTCCTGCACCAACGCCTCCAGCATCGCGCGCTGCTGTGCATCGCTGCCCTGCGGTCGAAAGGCCGCATTGGGGTGCATTATGGCTTCCTTTTCGGCGCGGCCTTTTTAATGACCGGCTTTTTCGCAGCTATTTTTTTAGCGGTCGCCAATTGCCCGCCTTTTGCAGGGGCGCGTCGCTTGTCTTTGGGGCTTTCGGCAGCAGACCCGCGCGACCGCCGCTCGCCTTTGCGTTCCTTGCGTGCGGATTTGGCGATGTTCGCCGCGACCCGCTTTTTACCCTCTGCTGTTTCAGCAAATTTCGGCGCGTCGAGCACCAAAGCATCGCCCAATTCCAGTTCAAAACCCAGATCGTCAAAGCTGTCGCGCATGTGCGGCGGCAAATCGGCGCGGACGTCAATCTGGTTACCCTTGGGATGATCGATGCGAATCCGCCGCGCATGCAAATGCATCTTGCGGCTGATGGTGCCGGTCAGAAACGCATCCTTGCCACCATATTTGCCGTCACCCACAATTGGGTGGCCGATGGCCGCCATATGCACGCGAAGCTGATGGGTGCGGCCGGTATAGGGTTGGAGTTCGACCCACGCACAAGTATTCCCCGCGCGCTCAACGATGCGATAGCGGGTGCGCGCGGATTGGCCGTTCTCTTCATCGACGTGCATTTTTTCACCGCCGCTGCCCGGCTGTTTGCCAATGGGCAGATCGATGAAGCCGTCCTCAATCGCGGGCACACCCACGACCAACGCCCAATAGACCTTGCGGGCGGTGCGCGACGAAAATGCCTTGGCAAAATGCCCGGCGGCCCGCGAAGTGCGCGCGACCAACAGGGCGCCCGATGTATCCTTATCCAAACGGTGGACCAGCTTTGGCCGATTATCGAGACCATAACATAGCGCATCGAGCAAGCCGTCGACATGGGTCTCGGTCTTGGTACCGCCTTGCGTCGCGAGGCCCGCCGGTTTGTTGATCACCAACGCCGCGTCATCCCTGTGGATGACAAGGCTTTGGGCGAATTCAATTTCCTCGGCGCTCAGTTCGCGGCGTTTGCGCACAGGTGCCGCCGTTGCCGAAGCATCCGCCGGCGGCACGCGGATTTCCTGCCCGGCTGCAATCCGGTCACCCGGGGTTGCCCGCGCGCCATCGACTCGCAACTGGCCGGTGCGCGCCCAGCGTGAAACAAGATTGAAATTGGCGTCGGGCAAATGCCGTTTGAACCATCGGTCCAGCCGGATGCCGTCGTCGTCCGCCTCGACGATAAAATGGCGGATGCCGGTTTCTGCCTTGCTCATGCCCACACCCCGCGTCCAACCGCAAGGCCAGCGAACAGCGCCAGCAGCGCCAACACCACAGAAGCCAAGGCATAACCCATTGCCATGCCCAATTGTCCGCGTTCTATCATCATCGCCATTTCCAAACTGAACGCACTAAACGTCGTAAAACCACCCAAAATTCCTGCCCCCAAAAGCAACCTTACACCGTCTCCGGCATGGCCTGTGCGCATGGCCCATGCAGCCAAAAGCCCCATGGCCAATCCGCCAGCGACGTTGACGGCAAAGGTCGCCCATGGCCAACCAGTGCCCATTGGTAACCAGCGGGAAACCTGGTATCGCATACCGGCACCCAATGCACCGCCTGCCATGACAAGGAAATAGGGGCTCATGTCGTTGCGCTTACCCGCAACCTGCCATCCCCGCAACCTGCCATGCCCGAAGCCTGCCAACAGCGGCAAGCGGTGCGCCTATTTACCGTCGCTGTCGCGGAAATAGACGGTGCCGTTGATCATGATCAGACCTTTTTGGACCGCATTGGCTTCATGCGCGTAATTGGCATAACCCAAATAGCTGATCCGGCCATCGGGATAGGTTAGCTTCATGGTATAACCCTGAACTTCATAACGCCCTTTGGCCCCGCCCCCACTGCTGCCCCCCACAACGGTCGTGCCGGGATCAACGGCAGTGCCCGAACCCACGCTAAACGAGCTGCTGCGATCGCTTTCAAAAGTGCCATCGGCGAAAAAAGTATAACTCGATTCCGACAAAAACCCTGATGCACCACCAAAAGCAGTATTGCCCCCGCCGCTGACATGCCGATACCAGCCGTTCAGTCGCGTCGCCTTGGTTCCGCCGATCATCAGATTATCGTCGGTAACGGCAACTTCGCCAGTTTCGCCATCATTCCACCGCAAGTTAATTTTGTTACCAGCGCGGGTCCAACGGCCCCAATCTCCGGGATTTTTTGCTTTTTCAGCGACGGGATCGATATACGCCAACGGCCCTTCAAAGCAGTCACAGACCGTGCCATCTTTAAAATAAAGATAGCCGCTGGTTTGGTAGTTATTCAGATAGCCGCCATAGCCCATCGTCATTTCGCTTTTGGTATAAATCCCGAAAATTTGCGCGTCCTTGATACCATTATTGGGCAGCGGCCTTTGGGTATCGGCAATGATCAGTTGCCGACGCATTTCAACGATTCCCAATTTCACCTGCGCCCGCGCCAGATCGACGGCATGCCCGCAACTCTTTAGCCAATGCTCGTTTGGACAGCGGATGCCGATCAATACAGTGCGGCCATCGGGCATTTTTTCGGTACCAGCCATATGGATGGATGGGCCGCTAAACGCCTCTGGATATTCGCGCCGCAGCCAAGGGTCGGCGGTCGTGCCAACCCAACGCACTATTCCGGGATGCTTATCCGCTTGGTCATCCAGATCATCGACCGTGCGGTCTGACATTTCCTTTATCAACTGCGGCACTTTATCCGGCGATAAATTTTGCGGGGCAGTGACGTAAAGTGTCGCCTGACGGGTGCCGCTAGAGGAAACAGCCATCGAAGTACCGTCGCTGGCATATTGGTTGTTCCAGCCCGCTATGTTCATCGGCGTCGGTGGCGGCGGCAAATTCAGCCCTTCGGTTGCAGGGCTTTGCCCACGCTGCACGGCCAACAGCAGCGTCAAGGATTTCCGCAAACATTGCTCAAACCGGTATTCATCAGGGCGTTCTGGATCGTCGATTTCGCAGCGCATCTGAAAAGGGATATAGCTGTTTCGCCCCGTTGTGATGACGCCCCAGAAACCGCGAAGGTCATCAAACGCATAGTCCCAACTGTAATTTTTCGCCAAAATACCGGGGCTCAATTCTTTCGCCCCGGCCATATCGACAAGCGTGGGATTCAGGGAGTCGTCTTCCAGCGAAAACCCCTGAAAATGCAGCCGGGCGGCGTCCATCGCAGAACGACCCGCCACGGGTTCCTCCCCGTAAAAGGTAACAAATATGTCGCTTTGCCAAGTATAGACTGACGGGTGCAGTTTTAGCTCACCCTCCCGCCAATCTTCGGCGACCCAATCACCGGTCAGCGCAGTAACCTGTTTTGAAAATTCCGTCGGCGGGTCGGCGGCGAACGCATGGCTCGCTAGACAAAAAGCGATGAAAGCAAACCCGGCTTTGGTGACTTGCTTAAACCGCTGCCAAAGGTTCATTTTTTCCGCGCCAATCCGTTTGCCGTCATATCAAATTGGTCAATGTCGAGGCCGCCGACTTCCTTGGTCGCAAGCTTTATATCTGCCCTGACCTTTTGCAGGGCGGCAGGTTCGGATTGCAATCCTCCCAACATGATTTCATTCAGGAAAAACTGCAACAACATGGCCTGAGACGTGGATTGTTTTTCCGCATCAGACAAATTCGAAATTCCAGGTGCCGAACCCAAAGCGCCAGCCAGCATTTGGCGGGTACCGTCAATCTGCGCCCGCGTTGGTTCCTCTGTTCGGCCATTTGCCGCCATCCAACTGGCGACCCAATAGATCACCATCGCATCCCCCATATTGGTGGTGCGAAGACCATATTTGGCAAGCTCTTTGTCCATTTCGGCAAACAGATCGACATTGGATAGGCCTTGTTCCAACTGCGTGCCAACGTCGGGGCTGGCTTGTTTTAATCCGGCAATGAATTTCGCAATATTGTCTTTGCTCAATTGCGGTGAACTTTGAAAATCAAGCGTATCCAGCGAGAGCGCAGGTGCTTTCGCGCTCTTCTGTGTGGTGCCCGCATTGACGGTGAGCGTATTGGTAAGCGACCCCAGATCGAAAACGCCTTGCGCATGCGAAGTCGCCGGAACAAAAATCATTAGCATTACAGCCGCTGAAAACACCGCATTTTTCATTTTTCTGTCGATTCCAATTTTTGCCGACCTAATTGGAAAATGATAACAGACATTTGAGCAAGTCCAATGACTTTTTGCGAAAAACAAACAACAGGTTTCGCGCAAAATAAAGGGGGACGTTTCCGCCCCCCAAGTCTTCGGTGTGTTTCGGTAATATGAATATTGTGAAGATCAGCGGCCGTTATTGGCGACGATGTCAACGGCGGTTCCGCCACCCGCCAGCGGGTTCAGCGTCACAACATAGGCACCGCCATCATTGTCGCGCGTTCCGCCCAGAATATGTTCGCCGCTGCGCACTTCGTAATCGGCGCTAAAGCCGGATCGACGGGCGCGGGTGTAATAATAATCGACCACGGCATCCATCGATGCCGATGTGGAGAAGCTGACAACACGAATGTCGCAAATGCCACCTTCGACACCGCCTGCTTCTTTCACGCGGCCCTTGGGATAGACCGGAAATTCGGCAGGCATCCGCGTGGACCAGGCTGGGCCATATTGCAATTTGGCAGCGCAGGTACCCTTGCCCCGCTTCACGCCTTGTTCGGCGGCCAGATCTTCGAGTGTTTTGCCGCTGTTGGCGGCGCAATTGGTGCATTCGGCGTCGGCAATAACGCGCGGCTTGGGTGCGCGCAGCAATTTGGCTTCGTTCAAATCTTCAGCAGAGGCGACCGCGCCTTCATAGCCGACATCGGGCGGAACTGCGCCGTCGAGCGGCTTGTCCGCCGCCTTTACCATGTTGCTGTTTGCGCTTTCGGTCAGGTCGGGATCAACCAGAATGCGATCTTCGAGCGCCGCATTCATCGCGGGATCGGAACCTTTGCCCGCCAATTTTTCATCCAGGGCTTCGACGCCTTTGGCAGAATCGTCTGCCGACCCGCAAGCTGCCAACGACAACGCCGTCATGCCCAGCGTTAACGCCAGCGAAACTGCCTTGAAGGGGGCGTTGATAGTGCGCATCGTCTTATGCTCCAACTTGTTCATGGGGCATTGCTGCGGTTTATCGATTGCAAAATCCAGCAGAAATCAGGGTTAATGGCTGGCCCAATTCGGGAATAGGGCCATTCCGGGTCTGCAATCAGCGACACTGTTTCATGTCGGGACAATCGCAAAGCCAGGCGTTACCCTCCAAGTTACTTGATCATACCCCGGTAGGAAACGGTGCCTGATGTGCCCGGCGCAATCGCTTTCGAAAATACCCAGCGGACATGGGTAACATCCTCTGCCGTTGCCGCGCGCAGGGAATCTCGGCCGCCATCGACGGATTTAACCGGCACCTGCAAATCAGAAAGTTTCCCCCAATGCGATCCGCCATCAACCGACACTTCAGCCCAGTCTTCGGCGGTGCTCAAAAATTGAACCGGTGCAGGCATGGGATTCGTCGCGCGAAATCCGGCAGCAGGGGTCGTGCCTTTATTGGAATATTTCAGCGTGAAGATCACCCGATCGCCGGGAACGACAATAACATCTTTGGGGTTATGCAATTTCGTGCGTTCTTTGCCGTCAGCGGCCGTCACCGAACGCTCGATCTGCGCTTCGCTGGCAATGACGACAGCATTTGCCGTTTGCGCCTTTGCCGAGCCAGTAGCCAATAATGTTCCCGCCAAAGCAGCGCCCAAAAGGCCGGCGGCATAGGCCACATCAAGGGTCCAGATTTTCTTCATGTTCGCACAATCCTGTTTGATACCCGCCTTTGCAAGCGGTCCTTAAGGATCGGATTTTGCCGTAGCTTGGTTAACGAACAGTAAAAATCGGCACTTTCACCGCAAAAATGCGTTGTTTCGCGGCGATTGGCCAATTTCATAAGGGCAGTTAGTAGATACCACCCTCTTTGGTCATAAATTCTTGATCGCTCGGGGTATTGCCAGCCGCAGGTGCGGGACCATTGGAAGGTGCCGCCTTTGCCGTTGGCGCAGCCGCTTTCACCGCCGCCTTGCGCTTTTTGGGCTTGTCGCCGCGCGCTGCGAGTTCATCCTGTCTGATGGTGCGTTTGGGTTCTGTTTCGGCCTTAAAGGCTTCCCAGATCACCGATCCTTTTGGATCATCGCTGGGCCACGCGCCATAAACGCGCTTGCCGGATTTGCGATCAACGCGCACCAACCGCGTGCCATTGGGCGCGGTGAAGGGCAATGCAGGCATGCCGACAAACGCCTGTCGGGCAAATTGTTTAAAGATCGGCGCGGCCAAAGCCCCGCCCTGCGCATAGCCACCCATGCTGCGCGGTTGATCAAAGCCCATATAAACGCCCGCGACCAGATTAGGAGCCCCGCCAACAAACCACACATTGGTCGGCCCCGAACTGGTTCCGGTCTTACCGAAAATCGGGCGATCCAAATCGCGCAATATGGTTGCGGTACCGCGCTGGATAACGCCTTCAAGCATGTGGACAACCTGATAAGCCGTTACTGGATCCATGACCTGTTTACCCGCCGGGCGGAAACGCGGCATTGTTTTGCCATCCCAGTCTGCCAGATTGCAGCCATCACAGGCTTTCCATTTTGCCGGCCAAATGACCCGCCCATCGCGCGCCTGCACGACATCGATGATAGTGGGTTTCAGCTCTCGGCCATGATTGACCAACGTCGAGTAAGCATTGGTCATTTTCAAAACGGTGGTGTCACCTGCGCCCAGTGCGAAGGACAAATAGGGCGGATAATCGCCAATATTCAGGGCGCGAAATGTGTCAGTTACATTCTTCATGCCCGAATCATTGGCCGCACGCACTGTCATCAGGTTGCGTGATTGTTCAAGGCCCCAACGCATCGTTTGCGGACCAGCGCCCCCGGCTCCGCCAAAGTTCTGGAAGCATTTGCGCCCCAACGATGCCGACTGCCACACACAAAACGGCCCATCGACGATAATCGAAGTAGGCGTCATGCCGTTGTCGAGCGCCGTGGCATAGACGAACGGTTTGATCGTCGATCCCGGCTGCCGCTGCGCCTGTGTCGCACGGTTGAAACTGGAAATGCGCGAATCAAATCCGCCTTGCATGGCGAGAACACGGCCATTGACCGGATTTTGCACAACCATGCCGCCGCCCACTTCGGGTACGACCCGCAAAGAATAGCTGCTGCCACCATTGGGCGCGACCGCGATGATGTCGCCTGCCTTCAAACTGTCAGGCGCAGCAACCAATGTGCCTTTTTCGCCCGAAGCAAAGCCGATTTCTGCACCACCACCGCGACGGGCAATGGCAACGGCAATACGCCAATTGGCATAATCAATGGCGATGTTGGATGCCACCAAACGGTCCAGCCATTTTCCGTCATTCAGCGGAATGGTCGCAATCGGGCCGCGATACCCCTTGCCGGCATGATAGCGCAAAAGGCCATCGCGCATGGCCTGTGTGGCATGTTCCTGCAAACGCGGGTCCATCGATGTCCGTACCCAAAGCCCGCCCGAATACACGCTATACGGGCCGCTTTCGGCGGTTTCGCCAAAACGGTCCTTGATCTCACGGCGGACTTCTTCGGCAAAATAGCCGCCCTCGCCCTTAAACTGCGGCCCTTCGCGCGGCGCGAGGCCCAAAGGCATGGCGCGGGCTTCGGTAAGCTGTGTGTCGGTGATCCAGTTGTTCGACCGCATTTCCCCCAACACCCAATTGCGGCGAATCATTGCTTCATCGGCAAATTTTTCGCGGCCATATTTTTCAGGTGCCTTGGGCAAGGTCGCCAGAAACGCCGTTTCATGCAACGCCAGCTGATCGACGCTTTTGTTGAAATACGCCTGCGATGCCGCCTCAACCCCAAAGCTTTGCCGACCCAAGGGGAATTTCATTCAGGTACAGCGACAATATCTGCTGTTTGTTCAGTGCATTTTCAATGCGATACGCCAAAATCGCTTCTTTGATTTTGCGGGTATAGCTATATTCATTGGTCAACAGCAGGTTCTTTGCCACCTGTTGCGTAATCGTCGATGCACCGCGCGCACGACCGCCGCTGGTCAGATTGTCAAACACCGCAGAAACGATACCCAGATAATCAATGCCGCCATGTTCGAAGAAGTTTTTGTCTTCGGCCGAAAGATAAGCCCGCACCATGATCGGCGGGAAATCTGCATATTCCAGCAACACGCGCCGTTCGCGGGCATAGCTGTGGTACGGCGTGCCATTGATGTCGCGCACCACCGTGGGCAAAGGCGATTCATATTCGATCAGCGCCTCGGCATCGGGCAAGTTGCGAATGACAAACACCCACAACAACGCCCAGAAAAGCAGGGCCGCACCCAGCAAATAGGCGGCCCAGCGGAACCATTTACGTTGCCAATACACCTGTAAACGCTCCCACAGGCCACCGGCGCTGCGCGTTAATTTATAGCTGACATTTGTAGGCTGACTGTCTTCCATCTTGCGCCCTATCTAGCGGATTCGCCTCGCAGGTCCAGATGCTTGTCGCTCAACCCGTTCTATTTATTCGCCCTGTCGCTTTACCGCTTATACGGCGACCTCTGCACGCAGGGCCTTGCGGTCCAATTTGCCGATCATTGTTTTGGGCAAAGCATCCCGGATTTCGACCCCAATCACGCGCTCATGCTTGCCCAATTGCGCGTTCAACCATGTGGCGATTTCGGCACCGTCTGCCTGTTGCCCTTCGGCCAGCGTGACATAGGCTTTCGGTTTTTCGCCTGAATAGAGATCAGCGATACCGATAACCAGCGCCTCTTTAATCGCTTCATGATGGTAGAGAATGTCTTCGATTTGGCTGGGAAATACCTTGAAACCGCCAACGGCAATCATATCTTTCAGCCGGTCAACGATGAAAATATAGCCATCGTCATCAATGGTGGCAACATCGCCGGTCCGCAAATAACCGTCGATCATCACCTCTGCCGTTGCCTCGGGCCGCCCCCAATATCCGCGCATGATTTGCGGACCCTGACACAATAATTCGCCGGGTTCGCCGGGCGAGACGGATTTGGTCGGGTCTTCCTTATCGACCAGCTTGACCCGGGTGCCCGGTACCGGTTGCCCGATGCTGCCGGGTTTGCTTTGCCCTTCATAAGGGTTGCAGGAAATAACGCCTGCGCTTTCGGTCAGTCCATAGCCTTCGATGACAATGGCGCGGCTCACCCCTTCAAAACGCGCCTTTAATTCTGCCGCCAACGGCGCTCCGCCCGAAATACAGGCACGCAGCGATGAAAAATCGGTGCGCGCCATGGCCGGATTATCCAGCAAAGCCTGATACATCGTCGGTACGCCGGGCATCGATGTCACATGGGTGCGATTGACCGCCGACAAGGCCTGCGTCGCTTCGAAACGCGGAAGCATGACAATTTCGCCGCCATTGTCGATCGTGCGGTTCAGAACGGTTGTGTTGGCAAAAACATGGAAAAACGGCAGCACGCCCAATATCCGGTCAATTGCTGGGCCATCGGGTTCATTTGCACGGCTGTGCGGATCGATCAAATTCACCTGCCGCGCATTGGCGGTCAAATTTTGATGGCTGAGCATCGCCCCTTTTGGAACCCCGGTTGTGCCGCCTGTATATTGCAGCAAAGCAATGTCTTCATGCGGAGCGCAAGGGTGCGGGCTATATTGCCCGTCATTGGCAATCAGTTCGGCAAAACGCGTGATCCTAGAATCTTTCGGGATTGGCGCAATGTCAGCGCGTTTCAACAGCCGATAGGCGATGCTTTTGGTCCATGGCAATGCTTCCGCCACGCTGCCAACGATCAATCGGCTGAGGCTGGAGCATTCCAGAACCTTGATGGCGGTTGGCAGCAGCGCCGCCGCCGACACCGTCACCAAAATGGTCGTGCCGCTGTCCGCCACCTGATGCGCCAGTTCGTCCACGGTATACAGCGGTGAAAAATTGACCACCGTCGCGCCGGCCGCCATCGCACCATAATAAGCCGCGATATAATGCGGAACATTGGGCAGATATAATCCCACCCGGTCGCCCTGCCCGATGCCAAGAAGCTGCAACCCGCGCGCGAATTTCCGCACGGTTTGCGCCATATCGGCATAGCTGGTTTTGCGCCCCATAAAGTCTGCAACCGGGGCATCCCCCCGTAATGTCGCAGAACGGAAGAACATGTCGTGCACGCTCAGCGTTTCGAACTGTTGTTCCCATGGCGCGGGATGCAGATAGTTTTTCAACCAAGGCATATCGTTCGCGTTGCCGATTTCATCCATCATAAATTACTCTGCATTGTACCAGCCGACGCCATCAACAGTATCGACCTTTGCCCGACCCGTGATTTCCAAATGGCGCAAATGGGCATAGGCCTCTCCCGTCGCCATTCCAAAAACCTCATCCCCTATTTCGCGATCAAATAATAAGGGAAAACTATCGACAACGCGCATTGGCTTTTCCCGCAATGCCGTCTCCAGCCGGTCGAGCCGCTCGTGATGGCCACTCGCCAGCGTATCCAGCCGGGCATGAACACCGTGAAACGGCTCCCCATGTGCGGGCAACACCAGCATATCATGCGGCAAAGCCTCGCGAAATTTGGCAATCGCGCTCAACCATTCGCCCATCGGATCGGCATCGGGCTCGTTATCGCGCATTGACACATTGGATGTAATGCGCGGCAATATCTGGTCACCAGCAATGATCGCACCATTATGGTGATCGACCAGACAGCAATGTTCAGGTGTGTGGCCACCGCCGCTGATCACTTGCCAGACACGCGCGCCAATGCGCACATTTTTGCCATCGTCCAGCCGGTGGTGGCCGGTTGGCAAGCGCGATACCGCCCGCGCAAAATTGCCCCAGCCCTGCTGGCGAAAGGCGTCCAGTCGGGCATCATCATATCCGGCAAATTTGCGGGTGCGAATAACCTCTTCGGGGGGCGAATCGAGTTGTTCGTTTACCAGCAACCGCGCAATCAGCCATTCGGTGCGGTTCATCCAGACCTTGACCTTGGCGCGATTGGCAAGCCACCCGGCACAGCCGACATGGTCGGGATGGAAATGGGTAACGAAAATCCGCGTCATGCGCCGGTCGGCAAGGGTACCGGTGAGCAGTTTTTTCCAAACGGCAATTACATCCGGAATGAACAGGCCTGTGTCGGCAATGGCAAAGCCTTGGCCATCGGCATCTTCATCGTCCAACAGCCAGACATTAATATGGCCAAGGCTGCCGGGAAGCGGCATCCGCGTCCAGCCCAGATCGGCGGCAATGGGATAGACTTCACCATAACCAGGGGCATATTCGCCCAGCGGATAGCTGAGCCCGCGATGCTCGCGCGCTTCAAAGCCGTGGTCGGCAAGCGACATGTCATATGCGGGGGGGGATTTTGTGGCCATAACAAGACCGTGCCTTACGACACGGCCTCGCGCAATGGTGACGTTAGGGAAAGTCGGCTGCTTTTATTCAACCGGCTTTTTGAAAAGCGTTTCCGCAGTCAGTTCAACTGGTGCGGGCGCTTCGCCCGACAAAGCATCTTCGGCAACGCGTTTTTGTTCATCGCGTTCGGCGCGCAGTTGCTCAATCAAAGCATCACGATCACCGGCAAAGCGCGTGTCGTCTGCCGCCTTATCCGTCAATCCGGCTTTCTTTGCAGCACGGGCGACAATCGCATCGAGTTCGCGTTGCGAACAAAGGCCCAGCGTTACCGGATCCTTCGCCTGAATTTCGTTGATGTTCCAATGGCTCCGATCACGGATCGCCAATATGGTATTGCGTGTGGTGCCGATCAATTTGCACAGCTGGCCATCGGAAATTTCAGGATGATTGCGCAACAGCCAGGCAATGCCATCGGGTTTATCCTGCCGTTTGGAAACCGGCGTGTAGCGCGGGCCTTTGGTACGGCGAACCTGTTCTGGCCCTTTGCTGATCTGCAAAACATAATCGGGATCAGCCTGACCTTTTTCGATTTCGTCCAACGCCAGTTCGCCAGCGCGGACAGGATCACGACCGGTATATTTCGTTCCTGTCATTTCATCGGCCATCGCCTGCACTTCCAGAATGTGCAGCCCACAAAATTCAGCGATTTGGGTAAAGCTGAGCGCGGTATTATCCACCAGCCAGCTGGCGGTTGCATGCTGCATCAGCGGAACGAGGCCATTTTGGGCCATGAGGAAATCTCCAATTAAAAGGGCCGCCCCTTACCGGAGCGGCCTGAAAATGTATAATCAGTCATAGGCCATTATAAACCCGGCGGCAAGAGGGCAGTCAAACCGTCAAAATGATCTTTCCGACAAAATCGCCGCTTTCCATATAGGCATGGGCGGCGGCGGCCTCGGCTAGGGGGAAGGACTTTGCCATTTCGGGGCGTAAACGCCCTGCTTCGACGTCTGGCCAGACGGTTCGGCCAATTTCTTGCGCAAGCAATGCCTTGAACTCTGCCGATCGCGGTCGCAATGTTGATCCGGTGAGGGTCAAGCGGCGGCCCATAATCAGCGCCATGTTCAACTCGGCGCGAACTCCGCCCTGCACAGCGATGGTTACATGCCGCCCGTCTTCGCGCAGGCATTTCAAGTTGCGGGCAACATAATCGCCAGCCACCATATCCAGCACCAAATGCACGCCCTGCCCGCCGGTAATCCGCGCCACCTCTGCCACAAAATCTTCGTTGCGGTAGTTGATGGCATGCGCCGCACCCAATTCCAGTGCCGCTTTACATTTCGCATCGTTGCCGCACGTGACGATTACGTTCAGCCCGAACAATACGCCCAGCTTGATCGCCATGGTACCTATGCCGCTGGTGCCGCCATGGACAAGGATCGTCTCGCCTTCATCGGCATAACCACGCTCAAACACATTATGCCACACGGTCATTAGTGTTTCGGGGATTGCCGCCGCTTCTTCCATCGACAGGCTTTTGGGAACGGGCCAGCAAACGTCAGCACGCGCCAAACAATATTCGGCATAACCACCGCCGTTGACCAACGCGCACACGGGCACATTCATCCAGTCCGCTGCGCCTTCTCCCGTTGCCACGACCACCCCGGACACTTCCAGCCCCGGTAAATCGCTTGCCCCCGGGGGCGCTGGATAAAGCCCCATGCGCTGCACCACGTCGGGGCGATTAACACCCGCCGCAGCAACTTTAATTAAAACTTCGCCTGCCGCTGGTTGCGGCACCGCGCGCGTGCATGGGCGCAAAACGGCTGGCCCGCCCGGCGCAGTAATTTCAATGGCCGTCATCGTTGCTGGTAAAGCCATGCTAAGTCCCCCGTATCATGGCGTTTCTATTGGAGCGCGCGCATATTGACAGCAGCGACGATCCAGTCAACATTCCTGCCATGGAAATCGACGATAATTTACCTTTGCGCGCCAATGACCCGTTGACCTTGCTCGTGCGGCAAGACCTGGACCCACTTTCGGTCGATGAACTCAAAGCCCGGATCGAGACGCTGAAGGGCGAAATTGCCCGTAGCGAAGCGAAGATTACTTTTGCCTCCAGCCACCGCAATGCCGCCGACGCGCTGTTTAAAAAATAGCTTTTGCGATGGCATAGCTAACGCTTCGCTAAGATATTCCGTGCTTACTGTCATCAAATGGACAAATCCCGGTTGAAAGCGGCGAAAGGGACGCCGATATAGATGTTGATCGGGCAAGGCCCGCCAAGCAGGAGTGCAGCACATGCCATCATTCGCGGAATCGCTTGAATCAACCCTGCACCATGCGTTGCAGCATGCTGCCGAACGCGCGCATGAATATGCAACGCTCGAACATTTGCTGCTGGCGTTGGTTGATGACGAAGACGCCGCCCGCGTCATGCAGGCGTGTGGAGTCGATCTGGGTGAACTGTCTGATACGGTCATCCAGTATCTCGATAACGAACTGGAAAGCCTGAAAGTCGGCGGCAGCAATGATCCATCGCCCACCAGCGGCTTTCAACGCGTGGTGCAGCGCGCGATTTTGCATGTGCAAAGCTCGGGCAAGGATGTCGTCACCGGGGCCAATGTGCTGGTTGCGCTGTTTTCCGAACGCGAAAGCTATGCTGTCTATTTCCTGCAACAACAGGATATGAGCCGCCTTGATGCCGTCAGCTATATCAGCCACGGTATTGGCAAAGACGGCAAGCTGATCGAACAGAAACAAGTCAAGGGCAGCGAAGAGCGCCCCGCCGCCGAAGAACCCGCCGAGGCCAAAGACAAAAAGACCAAGGAAAGCGCGCTTGACCAGTTCACTGTCAATCTGAACGAGAAAGCCAAGCAGGGCCGGATCGATCCCTTGATCGGACGCAGCGAAGAAGTCGACCGCACCGTGCAAATCCTGTGCCGTCGTTCCAAAAACAACCCGCTGTATGTGGGCGAACCCGGCGTCGGCAAAACCGCGATTGCAGAGGGGCTGGCGCGGCGTATCGTTGAAAATCAGGTGCCCGAAGTGCTGCTTACCTGCGGTGATTTATTCGCTCGATATGGGATCATTGCTCGCGGGCACGCGGTATCGCGGTGATTTTGAAGAACGGTTGAAGGCGGTTGTCACCGAGTTGGAAAAACTGCCCGACGCGATCCTGTTCATCGATGAAATCCACACCGTGATTGGCGCAGGCGCGACCAGTGGCGGCGCGATGGATGCTTCGAACCTGTTGAAGCCGGCTTTGTCGGGCGGCACCATCCGCTGCATCGGTTCAACGACGTACAAGGAATTCCGCAACCATTTTGAAAAAGACCGAGCGTTGCTGCGCCGGTTCCAGAAAATCGATGTCAACGAACCCAGCATCGAAGATACGATCAAAATCCTTGCCGGATTGCGCTCTGCTTTTGAAGAGCATCACAAGGTTAAATACACCCCCGATGCGCTGAAGGCCGCGGTCGAGCTTTCCTCACGCTACATCAATGATCGCAAACAGCCCGATAAGGCCATCGACGTGATCGACGAGGTGGGCGCGATGCAGATGCTCGTCGCCCCTTCAAAGCGCCGCAAGCTGATTACGCCCAAGGAAATCGAGGCTGTTATCGCCACCATCGCGCGCATCCCGCCCAAAAATGTCTCGACCGATGATCGCACCGCGCTTGGTTCGCTTGAGGCGGATTTGAAGCGTGTTGTGTTCGGGCAGGACAAGGCGATTGAAGTGCTGTCGTCCGCGATCAAGCTCTCGCCGTGCCGGCTTGCGCGATCCCGATAAGCCCATCGGCAATTATCTGTTCAGCGGTCCTACTGGTGTCGGCAAAACCGAGGTTGCACGGCAATTGGCCTCGATCATGGGCATTCCGCTCAAACGCTTTGACATGAGCGAATATATGGAGCGCCATTCGGTTTCGCGCCTGATCGGTGCGCCTCCGGGCTATGTTGGCTTCGATCAAGGCGGATTGCTCACTGATGCCGTCGACCAGAACCCGCATTGCGTGTTGTTGCTCGACGAAATCGAAAAGGCCCATCCCGATCTGTTCAACATATTGTTGCAGGTGATGGATAATGGCCGCTTGACCGATCATCATGGCAAGACCGTCGATTTCCGCAATGTCATTTTGATCATGACGACCAATGCCGGGGCCAGCGACATGGCCAAGGAAGGCATTGGTTTCGGCAATAATATCAGCAAGGAAGACGCAGGCGACGAGGCGGTGAAAAAAATGTTCGCCCCTGAATTCCGCAACCGGCTGGATGCGCAAGTACCATTCACTTATTTGCCAACCGAAGTGGTGGCGATGGTGGTGGATAAGTTCATCCTGCAACTCGAATTGCAATTCGCCGACCAGAATGTGCACATCAAATTGGACGACGATGCCCGCGCTTGGCTCACCGAACGCGGTTACGACAAGCTGTATGGCGCGCGGCCTATGGGGCGGTTGATTCAGGAAAAAATCAAGCAACCGCTGGCCGAAGAATTGCTGTTCGGCAAATTGGTCCACGGCGGCGAGGTTTCGGTGCGGATCAAGGATGGCGCACCTACCTTTGAGGTAAGCCCTGCGCCACCAAAAGTGGGAAAACCGAAAAAGGATAAGGGCGGGGCCAAAAAGGCGAAGGCGGGGTGAGCTGAGTTTTGGAAAGGCAATGATGATGCGGTTTAACGGAAGAACTATCCTGATCTCCGCACTTGCCGCTTCTTACTGTGCCGCGATCCCTCCATCTAATGCATGCACCATATTTGCCGACACAATGGAAATTATCGGCCCAAATGGTAAGCCACGCCCGGAAACCTCCGCAGAGCGTGAAAGAAGAGAGCGTACCTACGCCAAGGCCGCGATCAAAAAGAACGAGAAGGCTGCCAAGAAATTATTGGCAAATGGTACGGTCGATGTGTCGGCGGATTTGGCTCGGCTGTTAATCCCCAATGTCCGGTCCGAAGATGATGGCACACGTTCAAGCTGCGGTCCTTGGGACGGCCAAGACATTGCCACAAAAAATGATAGCATCATTCAGGACAAAGATTTCCAAAGGGCCATAATCGGCGATCCGTTCGAGCCAAAGCTGATGGAATACCATCGGAACCGGCCGGAAAAATTCTATATTTTCCATTATTTTAGTTATCCCGCGAAACAATGTAACACGGAATTTCGAGACCGGTTCAAAGCGTTCCTACTCTCGCGGCACAGTACCGAGGAACTTGGGAATATCTGGCTTTTCCTGAAATCGCGTAATCGCGTGTATCAACCTGCCTCCCTTTTGCCGATACGGGTGTTTAACAGTGATGATCGCAGCACACCGCCTTATTGGACCTACGCGATCGGCGAAACTGCTTTTGACCAACTGAAAAAATGGGATGCCAAGCCAAAAGGCGACGGGTCGAAGTTAAAAAATACCCTGACCGAATTCTGGGCGCAACAAGGCCCGTTGCTCAATGATAGTTGGGCTGTATGTCCAGACGCCATGAACAATTGGAAGCCAGCCCAAGATCCTGATAACGAACGAATAATGAAACGCATAATGGCAAAAACAGGATAATTCCTTGACTTTGCTACGCATTTCGTTATAACACACGTATGAACACATCGCTGAAAATCACCAAAATTGGTAATTCTGCAGGTCTTGTCTTACCCAAAGCCATATTGCAGCAATTGAATGTCGGGCTTGGAGATACCCTCCATGCTTTTGCTACGCCCAAGGGATTGCGCTTAACGGTTGTCACGCCACAAAGCTTGGATAAAATGGCGATTGCCGAGAAGATTATGAGCGAAGACAAAGAGATTTTGCGATCCTTGGCAACTGCCTCAAATTTCGACGACCAAATCGAGGTGGCATGCGCTGTCATGGAACGACGCAAAACTGCACTTCGTGCACTTAGTAAAAAATAGGCGGACCGGATTGAAAACTTACAGTCCGCTAAAGCCAGACTTTCTCCGCACCAAAATATCCTGATTTGAACTTATTCGGGCGACTTGCCATTTAACAACTATGAACAAAGGCACAGTCTATCTGGTTGGTGCAGGCCCGGGTGACCCCGAATTGCTGACGGTGAAGGCCGCGCGGCTGATTGCGGCGGCGGATGTGATTGTGCACGACGGGCTGGTGGGCGACGCGATTTTCGATCTCGCCAACCCCAATGCGCGGCTGATTTCGGTCGCCAAACAGCGCAGCCGCCATTCGGTTCCACAGGACGAAATCAACGCGATTTTGGTGCGAGAAGCACTGGCCGGGAACGCCGTTGTGCGGTTAAAAGGTGGCGATCCGTTTATCTTCGGGCGCGGCGGTGAAGAGGTTGAGGCGTGCCAAAAGGCAGGCGTCTCCGTTGAAGTCATCCCCGGCATATCGGCGGCGGTGGGCGGTGCGGCACAGATGTTGCTCCCCCTCACCCACCGCGATGCATCCAGCGCGGTCACCTTTGTCGCGGGCCAGTGCAAGGGCCTGACCGAACAGAATTGGGCAGGGCTGGCGGGCAAAGGCCGCACGCTGGTAATCTATATGGGCGTCGCCACAGCCGCCGACATTACCGAAAAACTGATCGCCGATGGCCTGTCGCCTGACACGCCGGTCGCGGTCATCGAACGGGCCACGCGCCATGATGCCCGCGCTATCCGCACATTGTTGACCGATCTGGGCGACATGGTAGTGCGCGAAAATGTTCAGTCGCCCGCGATTATTGTGGTCGGCGATGTGGTTTTGAAATCAGACGCGGAGGACAAGCTCCGCGCATTTGCCAAAGAAGCGGAGAGCCTCTCGTGAAATTACTAACCGGAAATGATCTCGCCTCAGGCGCTGTTACATGGTGGACTGGCAATGGCTGGTCGGAACAGGTCACCGATGCCGCCGATGTAGGTGATGCTGGCGACGCAATTTTGGCAGCGGAAGAAGCCGCACAACGCGTCAACGCCGCCTATATCGTCGATGCCGTGGACGGGCTGCCCGTGCACATCAAAGATCGCATCCGCGCCGCTGGCCCATCCGTCCGCAAGGATTTGGGCGTTAATCCGGCCATCCAGCTTGAAAAGGCCTGAACATGTATAAATATGACAATTACGATCAGGCCATGGTCGATGCCCGCGTCGCCGAATTCCGCGATCAGGTAAACCGCCGTCTGGCGGGGGAAATCACCGAAGACCAATTCAAGCCGCTGCGGCTGATGAACGGACTGTATCTGCAACTGCACGCCTATATGCTGCGCGTTGCCATTCCTTATGGCACGATGGACAGCCGCCAGATGCGGATGCTGGCGCATATCGCGCGCAAATATGACCGCGATTATGGCCATTTTACCACACGGCAGAATATCCAGTATAACTGGATCAAGCTGGAAGAATGCGGCGATTTGCTGGAGGAACTGGCAAGCGTTGAAATGCACGCGATCCAGACCAGCGGCAATTGCATCCGCAATATCTCGTCTGACCAATATGCGGGTGCCGCAGCAGACGAAGTCGCCGATCCGCGCCCTTGGGCCGAACTGTTGCGCCAATGGAGCACATTCCACCCCGAATTCAGCTATCTGCCGCGCAAATTCAAAATCGCGGTAATCGCAAGCCCTGAAGACCGCGCGGCGATGCGGCTGCACGATATTGGGCTGGAACTGGTCAAGCAGGACGGCGTTTTGGGCGCGCGTGTGTTCGTTGGCGGAGGCATGGGCCGCACGCCGATGATTGCGCCAGAGATCAACCCGTTTGTGAAGGCGGACGATCTCCTCAGCTATATCGAAGCCTGCCTGCGCGTGTACAACCGCTATGGCCGCCGCGATAATATCTACAAAGCGCGTATCAAAATCCTTGTCCATGAAATCGGTGCCGACAGCTATCGCGCCCAAGTCGAGGAAGAATTCGCCCATGTGAAGACATTGGGCATCGATCCGCCGCTTGCGGAACTCGACCGAATTTCAGCGTATTTTGCTCCGCCTGCCTTTGAAGCAACCGATGAAGTCGTTGATCGCAGCGACCCTGACTTCGCCGTTTGGCTCGATCAAAATGTGAAGCCGCACAAGCAAGCGGGCTATGCCATCGTCAACATCAGCCTGAAACCCGTCGGCGGCATTCCGGGCGATGCATCGTCGGCGCAGATCGACGTGATGGCCGACCTTGCCGAAAAATACAGCTTTGACGAACTGCGCGTAACCCACGCCCAGAACATCGTGTTGCCGCATGTCGCCAAGCGCGATCTATATGCGATGTGGCAGGCGTTGAACGCGGCGGACCTTGCAAATGCCAATCTGGACCTGATCGGTGACATCATCGCCTGCCCGGGTCTGGACTATTGCAGCCTCGCCAATGCCCGCTCGATCCCTGTGGCGCAGAAAATATCCGAACGCTTTGCCGATACCGCGCGGCAAAAGGATGTGGGCGAATTGAAGCTGAAAATCAGCGGCTGCATCAACGCTTGCGGCCACCACCATGCCGGCCATATCGGCATTTTGGGTGTCGATAAAAAGGGTGTCGAAAATTACCAGCTGACATTGGGCGGATCGGGCGCGGAAGACGTGTCCATCGGCAAAATCCTGGGCCCCGGCTTTGACGAAGACGGCATTGTCGATGCTGTCGAAAAAGCTGTTGAAACCTATCGCGCCATCCGCACTGAAGGCGAACGTTTCGTCGACACCTATCGCCGCGTTGGCGCAGACCCATTTAAGGAAGCGATCTATGGCTGATCCGGTTGTATCATTGGCAGAATTCGAAGGATCGAACGCCACCGCCGTGCGCATTGAACCGGGTGAAGATGCCCGCGTCTTGATCCCGCATCTTGATCGGCTGACGCTTGTCGAAATCGCCTTTCCCAAATTCCGCGACGGGCGGGGATACTCCTCTGCCCGTATCCTGCGCGAAGCTGGGTATAAGGGCGAAATGCGGGCGCAAGGCGATGTCTTGGTCGATCAGATCGTCTATATGACGCGCTGCGGCTTTGACAGCTTTGCCCCCGATGTGGCGCTGGATCAGGTCGTGGTGGATCGCGCCTTGGCGAACTTCCCCAATGTCTATCAGCGCGCCGCCGATGCCGCTGTGCCAATCTGGAAACTGCGCCATGGCTGAGCAAAAAACCCGCACCGCTGACCGGATCAACACCGCGCCGCGCTATACCGAAAGCGATGCTATTCGGTTGAACAACATGTTCCGCGGGCGTGATACCGTGGAGATGCTGGAAATATTACTCCGCGAAAATATGCTGGGCGATGTGGCAATTGTTTCCAGCTTTGGCGCCGAAAGCGCGGTGTTGCTGCACTTGATCGCCAGCATTGACCCGAATGTGCCTGTGCTGTTTCTGGAAACGGAAAAGCATTTTCCGGAGACACTGGCGTATCGCGATCTGCTGCAACAACAGATCGGCTTTAAAGACCTGCGCAATTTGACGCCCGACGAAACATTGATCGCGCAAAAGGATGAAAGCGGCCTTCGCTGGTCCTATGATCCCGATGGCTGCTGCGAAATCCGCAAGGTTTTGCCGCTGAAACAGGCGTTGGCCGGGTTCGAGGCGCAATTTACCGGGCGCAAGGCGTTCCAATCCAAAACCCGCAACGCCTTGCCGCGTTTCGAAATCGAAGAAGGCCGTTTAAAGGTCAATCCTTTGGCCGATTGGGACAAGGCTCGGCTCGACGCCTATATTGTCGAACATGATTTGCCCGCGCACCCGCTGGTCGAACAAGGCTATCCTTCTATCGGCTGCGCGCCATGCACATCCAAAGTTCTGCCGGGCGAAGACCCGCGTTCGGGCCGTTGGAAAGGCTGGGACAAGGTTGAGTGCGGCATCCACGAAGCCGTCACTCCCATTGGCAATCCCGATGATGACGGCGCGAACGATCCGGTTTTCTAAACGCAGCTGATTTGCCGCAATGAAATTGCAAATTTAAAATAAAACCTTAGCCCTGAGCCTGTCGAAGGGCGCTTCGCCGGGAAGCGCCCTTCGACAAGCTCAGGGCTACAGTGATTTCTCAATGTAAAGTGTGGCGCGAAACAGCGATTAAATTCGGCCGTTGATCCGCACATCATCCACGCGACCGTCTGTGGCGGTGCAGGTAAAGCTGCTATTGTCGCGGCCATCCAGACTGCCATCCACGCGCCAGCCGCTGCCGTCACGGGTGACCGATCCGATTTCGCGCACCCGCGCGCCATTACCGGCGCTGCGTTCGGCAGCATCGGTGCAAGCAGAAACCGCCGTGCCAACATCGTTGCCGGAATTGGTGTTGGATTGATTGTCATAACGCACCGGCGCATCGTCCCGATAAACAGGGCGATCATCACGGCGGCGGTCATTACGGTCAGCATCGCTCGCTGCCCCCGCAATGATGGCGATACCCGCCAGGATACCGATACCGGTCAAAATATCACCACCATCGATATTGTCGTGCCTGCGCCAGCGACGGCGATGGCCGTCGGCGACTTGTTCCAGCGCCATGTCTGTTTGTCCCGATACCGAAACCGGTGCATCGATGTTCGCAGCGGAAACCGGCAGCGTTGCGGTCAACAGCGTTGCCACGCCTGCGGACCCCAAAAGCATTTTGCGTACTAAATTCATGTCAAACCCCCATCTGTCCTAAAGGCCTTCACCTTTGCCTGTATAATAGGATGGACGGCGCAACCTGTCGCCAGGCTGAACCGTCCATTTCATCAGCAGCGGGTTGTTAGCGCCACTGGTCGAGACCGCTATAGTCCACGTCGATTACACGTCCCCGTTCGACATAGCAGGTGAAACGTCCTTGGTCATAACCCCGGGCATATCCGCGGCCATTGCCCCGGCCATAGCCGTTTCCATGACGGTCATCGCGATCATACCGGTTGTAGCCACGACCACCCCGGTTTTCACCGCGCCAGCCATCCTGCACAACAATCGATCCGGTGATGCGATAGCCATTGCGGGTACGGTCGATGTTACGAATGTCCCGAACATTGGTCCGGCTGTAACGGTTGCCCCAATTTTCAACGGCGTTCACGCATTGGTTGACCGCCTGACGGCTGCCGCCGCCGTTGCTATAACCATAGCCTGAACCGCGATGATCATCGTCATAGTCACCGCCGCGACGGCTGTAATCGCGATCATCATAACCGCGGTTGCGATCACCGCTGGAAAGCACAGCGGCAATCCCGCCAATGATCAATGCGCCTGCAATCACTTCGCCCGCGTCGATATTATCACGATCACCGGGGCGCGCCATGGCAGGGGCGGCGACGGAGACCAATGCCGCAGCTGCGGCACCGGCGCTTAACAGGCTCTTGGTCAAAAAATTCATCTTACGTCTCCTGTGTGTCGGCGGATTGATTTTCGCTGACAAGAAACGGAATAGGTGATTCGTCCTGATGCTTTGCTGAATTGGGTTGTCAGCTTTTGTTCATGAAAATGGCGATTTTTATGAACCATTCGGCATTGCCGGTTTGGGGAGATCAAAGGGGCTGGCTGGCGGGTGCAACATCGTGACGGCCAAATTACGATAAATCTCGACGCGCCGGGCAAGCGGCATTTTGATCAAGGCGTTTAGGTAACTGGCCGGTTCACGGGAAAAATTGCGCATTACCCCGTGTGAGTCAAACTCTCCGCTGGCCAGCATCTCCGCCCAAAAATCGAGCAATTGCGCTTCGGCAATGCGCGATCGTTCCAGATCCGGCTTCACTTTGGCTGGTTTAACAGCAACCATTCGCAGCAATATTGCATCCTGCGCGGCCATCTGTGCGGCGTCATCGGGCATCGCGACGGGAAAGCATCGGGTAAACTGCCCCACGCAATAACTATTGGTCACGTCGATCTTGGCACTCCAATAGGCCGCTTCGCTGCTGATAAACTGGTCAACAACAGCATCGGGCAGACTATCGGCATCCTTTAACAGCGCAGTGATCAGCGCATAGCGCGCCGATTGCACGGGGGTCAGCTTGCCCTGTTTGACGGCGGTGCGAATCCAGGCGGTGCCGACCGCTATCCGATAGGCTTTTGGCAATTCGATCCGCACCTGCTGCCATAACGGGCTGCTGAACTGCTCTTTTTCCATTGCCTCTGCCTTGGTCCAACTGCCGACAGGTGCAATGCCCGAAACCGCTGGGCTGGCTGCGACCGTGATGATTTGTTCATCCTTCAAGGCACTGTGTTCGGGGTACCACAAATCCTGACCATCGGTCGCCAAGGTTTGTTCGATAAAACCGGCGGACAGGCTATGTCCTTGCATGAATCCCCGTAAAGCGCGGTTGGCTGCGCTTTTTTCGGTATCGGGTACGGGCATGGCAAAACCGAAAACGGCCTGTGTCGCCTGATGAAATCCCAGCCGGGCCGTGGGCGCAATGCTGCGGTTGGTGCCGCCCATATAAGCCAAGGTACAGGCCGATGCGCATATCAGTTCGACATGGGTATCCAGACCCTGCCGCCTGATAATCTTTTCAACTGCGCGCCCCTCCAGCAACGATCCGCCAAAGGAAGACAGCACCACTTTGCGTATTTTGGGATTTTCGCTGAGCGCCGTATTCAGCTCCGCCGCAATGCCATCGCGGAACGACCCCACAAGATGGAGTGTCGTGCCATCGGGTGAGGGCAAGATGCCATAGCGATCGTTGCTATCTTCGGGGGTATACGGAAGCGGAATAGGCGCGCGCGTTTTGGTTGGTGCCGGCTGAATTGTCGGCGGCACTGGCGCTTCAATGGCGGTGATCGTAGGCGCGGTCGGTTGCGGCTTAGCAACAGTGGGAGGCGGTGCGGCCTGTGCTCCCCCGCCCGCCGTCAGCGCGAGCATTGCAATTACCGACCTGAACCCCATTTGCGCCCCCTATTTTTGGCTATTTCAAATCCAGCCCGGTCCACTGCGCAAGGAAAGCATAAATCTCGCTATATTCCTCGATCAATTTGTCGGTGGGCTTACCCGAACCGTGCCCTGCCCGCGTCTCGATGCGGATAATCTTGGGTTTACTGCCCGTATCCGCTGCTTGCAAGGCACTGATATATTTGAAGCTATGCCCCGGCACCACGCGATCATCGGTATCGGCGGTGGAGACGATAACGGCGGGATAGGACACTTTCGACTTTATGTTGTGATAAGGGGAATAGCCGAGCAGGTTTTTGAAATCAGCCTGCTTGTTCGGATAGCCATAATCATCCACCCAATACCGACCCGCCGTAAAGCGGTCGAAACGCAGCATGTCCATGACCCCGACCGCCGCATGGCCAGCCGCAAATAAATCTGGCCGTTGGTTGACCACCGCGCCGACTAGTAATCCGCCGTTGACCGCGCCCCTCCACCGCCAGCTTTTCCTTTGTGGTGATCCCGTTGGCCACCAGATATTCGCCTGCCGCGATGAAATCATCGAACACGTTCTGCTTGTTGAGCAAGCGGCCGGCGTCATGCCACGGCTTTCCATATTCACCGCCGCCGCGCAAATTGGCCAGGGCGAATACGCCGCCCGACTGAATCCACGCCATTTTGCGCGGATCAAAAGACGGCAATTGCGCCAGATTGAACCCGCCATAACCATAAAGGATTGTGGGAGCGCCTTTGGAAAGATCCACATCTTTACGGTGGACAAGGAACATCGGGATTTTGGTGCCGTCTTTTGACGGATAGAAAATCTGGCTAACCGCAATGTCATCGGGATTGAAGCTGAGCTTGGGCGTTGCAAAGGGTGTCGATTTCCCCGTGCGGCTGTCAAACCGATACACCGCCCCCGGCTGATTAAAGCTGGCGAAATTGTAGAATGTTTCCGGATCGCCCGGCGTGCCCGAAAATCCACTGGCGGTACCAATGGCGTTCAGGCTGATCTGCCGCACCGGTTTGCCCGAAAGGTCAGTCATCAACGCCATCGACGCGGCGTCTTTTAAATACGACAATACCAGCCGGTCTCCCACGATTTGCGCGCGGGCAAGGGTTTCTTCGCGTTCGGGGATGACGTCGGTGAATTGCGGCGGAACGTAAGCAACTCTATTTTGGCAGATAACCTCAATCTCTCCCGCCCTTATATTTTTGCAGGATTTTCCCCGAAACCCTGTCATTTCAAAGCTAACAACTTTCAGCTTTGGTGCGTTCTTATTGGTGACGAAATAGAGCTTATTACCTAGCCCTTCGATCAGCTGCCAATCGTAGTTAAGGCCCTGGACCAGTTCCTCAACTCGCCATTGATCCATAGGCTTGGTCACATTGTTCTTTGTGCTTTTAATGTCGATCAAATTCAGCTCATATTTCTCATCCGTCCCCGCCGAACTGGTCAGCACCACCCAGCGGCCATCCTGCGTCACTTCGGCTTGGTGCCCCAGATTTGGCCGATCCGGGGTCGCATAGACGACCTGATCCGCGCTTTGCGGGGTACCGATTTTGTGGAAATAGACGGTCTGGTTGAAATTCAGCTGTTGGAAAGCCGCGCCGTCCTTGGGCTCGGCAAAGCGCGAATAGAGAAAGCCTTCATTGCCGATCCACGCGATGCTGGTGAACTTCGCCCATTGGATCTCGTCTGCCAAAGGCTTTCCGGTTTTTACGTCCAGCACGCGGATAGTCCGCCAGTCGCTGCCACCATCCTGAATGGTATAAGCCAGCAGCTTGCCGTTCTTTGAAGCAACCCAGCTATCCAGCGCCGTCGCACCATCCTTTGCCCAGGCATTGGGATCGATCAGAACGCGGTCCTTGCCCTTCAATCCTTTGCGTACCATCAACACGGCCTGATTTTGCAGCCCGTCATTCTTGGTGAAGAAATACTGGCCCGCCCGCCTTTTCGGGCAGGCTATAGCGTTCGTAATTGTACAGCGCCTTCATCTTCGCCGCGAGCGGAGCTTTTCCGGGAAGCGAATCCAGATATTTGTCGGACACCGCTTTCTGGCTTTCCACCCATCCCGCAACGTCGGTGGATGTGCGCACGTCATCCTCCAGCCAGCGATAGGGATCGGCCACTTTCACACCGAATTGTTGGTCGGCAACGGCGACGGTTTTCGTCTCAGGATATTGGAGCACAGTGTAGCTATCAACGGCGGTTTCCTTTGCCGCATCGTCGGCAAACGCCGGAACCGTCAAGCTCATGGCTGCAACACCAAGCAAAAGCGTAACACGCATGGGGACATAATCCTCTCTCAATCCGCAATAAAGTTACGCGCAACCTAATGCGGCAAGTGTTGCAGGCCAAGGGGGTAAATATGCTATGTGGCGGCGCGATGCAATTGACCCATATCAGAAATCTGGACGTGTCCGCGCCACTGGCATCCGGGCATGAATTTCTCTCCGCCGCCAGTGGGCTGGTGCAGATCGGCGATACCCTGTGCGTTGTCGGTGATGACGAACAGCATCTGGCGGTGTTTAATCAAAACGATGAAGGCCCGGGCCGTTTGATCCGGCTGTTGCGAGGAGACCTTCCGCGCAAAAAGAAGAAGCGCAAAGCGGTGAAGCCGGATTTCGAGATCCTGTTCCCGCTTCCCTCAACCGACGGAGCGGGTGGTGATTGGATATGCGCCATGGGTTCGGGTTCCACTGATCAGCGGATGCGCGGCGTATTGGTCAACCTTGATAATGGCGACGCCATACTGCGCGACTTGACGCCGCTGTTCGCCGCAATCGCGCCGTTGGTGGCAGAGATAAACCTTGAAGGCGCGGTGTTGCGCGGCGACCGGTTGCTGCTGTTCAATCGCGGGAACATGCAAAACCCTTCGTCCTGCATATTCGAAACCAGCATGAGCGCGATCACCGGCGATGGTGACATTGCGGTTATTTTGGCCAAAACACTTTTGTTGCCTCTGATCGACGGCGTACCATTGACCATCACCGATGCCTGTTCACTGGGCGACAGCCAATTTCTGGTCTCCGCCGTCGCGGAGGTTACCGATGACAGCTATGCTGATGGTGAAATATTGGGCGCAGCGATCATATTGCTCGATGGCAATCTGGATGTGGTTGCCATCGAACCATTGGAACCTGTTGTGAAAATCGAAGGGATCAGCGCGCAGCGGAGCACAGCCGGCGTCGAACTGCTCTGCGTATCTGACGCCGACGATCCCGATAAGCCATCGTCGCTGTATTCGGCGGTGCTACGGTTTTGAAAAGCAACACAAAGATATGATGAGATGCCATTGAACCGTTAGCCCTGAGCCTGTCGAAGGGCGTCTCGCGGTCCCGAGAGGCGTGCTTCGACAGGCTCAGGGCTAACGGTTCAATCAACCTAGAGTCTTTCCGGTTGTGATTGAATCACAGGGATTCCCTTTAGGGTAATTTTGTGATTCAAGCTTTCCACTGGTGAGGAGGCCAGCATGGATGAGGCCATATTCTAAGGATTTGCGGGCTCTGTTTTGCCGTTATCTGGATGAAGGCATGTCCGCACGAGCTGCGGGGCATGTGGTTGGGGTGAGTGCGAGCACGGCGGTCAAATGGGCACAGCGGAGGCGCGCGACGGGATCGGTAGCAGCGAGTAAGATGGGCGGCGGCAAACCGGTTTTGCTGGAGGCCGAGCGCGATTGGCTGGTGGCGCGGATCGAGCAGAAGAAGGATCTGACACTGCACGAGCTGCTGGCGCAGCTTCGCGACGAGCGTGGTGTGGTGGTCTGCTGCGACACACTGTGGCGGTTCGTCAAACGCTGCGGCAAGACATTTAAAAAAAGACGCTCTTTGCCAAAGAACAAGACCGGCCCAACGTTGTCCGCCGCCGCAATCGCTGGAACTGGGTCCAGCGCTGGGTAAACTCCAAGCGCATGGTCTTCATTGATGAAACCTGGGCTAAGACCAACATGACCCGCACCCATGGCTGGCACACAAAGGGCGAGCCGCTGATCGACAAGGTGCCGCATGGGCACTGGAAAACGATGACATTTATCGCCGGGCTGCGGCACGACGGCATCGTCGCCCCATGCGTGCTCGACGGCCCGATCAATGGCGAGACCTTCGCCGCTTGGGTCGAACAGTTCCTGATCCCGGTACTGGAACCAGGCAGCATCGTCGTCGTCGACAACCTCGGCAGCCACAAAGGCGCGCGTGTGCGCAAAATGCTCAAGGCGGCAGGCATCAAGCTGTTCTTCCTGCCGCCCTACTCGCCCGATCTGAACCCCATTGAAGAAGTGTTCGCCAAGCTCAAACGCCTGCTGCGCAAGGCCAATGAACGCACCGTTGAAGCAACGTGGAGGCGTATCGGCAAACTCCTCGACTGCTTCCCACCTCACGAATGCGCAAATTACATCCGAGGGGCTGGGTATGCATCAATCTAAATCAGAAAGACTCTAATGTCATCATAGGCTACGCTTTACCCTCACCCTATATTTGATGCGGGGTTTGGCTTTGGACGTCGAAAAAGCCAAGCCCCGTGTCAAGCACGGGGAGACGATGGCTGGTTCAGTGGGGGCTAAATGCACCAGACATGAAAAAGGGCGGCACCCTTTCAGATGCCGCCCTTTGAATTTCGTGTTGCGCGTTAACGCGAGGGCTTTACGCCGCTTCGTCGAGATCCGCGTCAACGGGGCCGCTGTCTTGGCCCTTGGCCGAAACGTCGCGGTCAACCAGTTCGATGATCGCCATAGGCGACGCATCAGAGGCACGGAAGCCAGCTTTGATGATGCGCGTATAGCCGCCGTTGCGGTCTTTGTAACGCTCGGCCAGCACCGCGAACAATTTCACCAATTGCGCGTCATCCATCAAACGGCTGTGCGCCAGGCGACGGTTGGACAAGCCACCTTTTTTCGCCAGCGTGATCAGCTTTTCCACATAGGGACGCAGTTCTTTCGCCTTGGCGACACCGGTGGTGATTTGTTCGTGCTTGATCAGCGAAGCCGCCATGTTGCGCAGCATCGCAATACGATGGCTGCTGGTGCGGTTCAGTTTACGATAGCCAACTTTATGGCGCATGTTTCATTCCTTCGTTCGTTATGGACCCGTATCAGGTAGTCCGTAGCAGGCCGTTAGGGTGGCCCTTTACCCTGTTTCGCAAAGCGGGGGACACGCAATAGCATGTCCCCGTTTTGCTCTTAACCCAGCAGTTCCTGCTCAAGCTTCTTGGCCATTTCTTCGATATTTTCTGGCGGCCAGCCAGGAATATCCATGCCAAGGCGCAGACCCATTGACGACAGCACTTCCTTGATTTCGTTCAAGGATTTGCGGCCAAAGTTTGGCGTACGCAGCATTTCTGCTTCGCTCTTCTGCACCAGATCGCCGATGTAGATGATGTTGTCGTTCTTCAAGCAATTTGCGCTGCGTACCGACAATTCCAACTCGTCGACCTTTTTGAGGAGGTAACGGTTCAGCTGGTTCGCATCCGATTCATCGCTCGATGCCGAAGGTGCAGCCATGCCGATCATCGGCGAGGAGGCAGCCAAGGCTTCTTCGAAGTGAACGAAGACTTGCAACTGGTCCTGCAGGATGCGTGCGGCATAAGCCACCGCATCTTCGGGAGTGACCGTGCCATCGGTTTCGATGGTCAGGTTCAGCTTGTCAAAGTCCAGCTCTTGTCCAATGCGCGCATTGTCGATCTTGTAAGCGACCTGACGCACGGGCGAATAAAGCGAGTCGACTGGGATCAGGCCGATGGGTGCATCCGCAGGGCGGTTTGCAACGGCAGGGACGTAACCCTTACCGGTATCAGCGGTGATTTCCATGTTGAAGCTGGCACCATCATCAAGGTGACAGATGATCAGATCGGGGTTCATGACGACGATGTCGCCAGAAACCGCAATATCACCAGCCTTGACAGTGGCGGGTCCGGTTGCCGAAAGCTGCATGCGCTTCGGGCCTTCGCCTTCCATCTTCAACGCGACCTGTTTTACGTTCAGAACGATGTCAGTGACATCTTCACGAACGCCGGCAAGCGACGAGAATTCGTGCAGCACGTTTTCGATCTTGATCGAGGTGATCGCTGCGCCCTGCAACGACGACAACAGCACGCGACGCAGCGCATTGCCGAGTGTCAGGCCAAAGCCACGCTCAAGCGGTTCGGCGACGAAGGTGGCCTTGCGACGGCTGTCGCCACCGGCCTTGACTTCGAGGCCCATGGGCTTTTTCAGTTCCTGCCAATTCTTCATGTTGACGGACATGGATTTCCCCTAGGTTGGGACTGAACCGGTTTTGGTGCACCGTCCGGATCAGCCCGATTGAAACGTTTTCAAGGAACCGTCCCGGCATGGGCACTGTCCCTGTATCACTGAAGGACCGGCCCCATGAAAGAGGCCAGCCTTGGCAAATTCAGACGCGGCGACGCTTCGACGGGCGCACACCATTGTGCGGGATCGGCGTCACGTCACGGATCGAGGTGATGGTCAAACCCACCGCCTGCAAAGCCCGAAGCGCGCTTTCGCGGCCTGAGCCTGGACCCTTTACTTCGACTTCAAGGGTGCGGACGCCATGTTCGGCGGCCTTTTTGCCAGCGTCTTCTGCAGCCACCTGAGCGGCATAAGGAGTCGATTTACGGCTTCCCTTGAAACCCATCGTACCCGCGCTGGACCAGCTGATAGCATTGCCCTGTGCGTCGGTGATGGTGATCATCGTGTTGTTAAAACTGGCGTTCACATGTGCGACGCCGGCGGAAATGTTCTTGCGTTCGCGCCGTTTAATGCGCTGAGGTTCGCGTGCCATTTTGCTGTATCCTGTCTTCGAAATCTGGGAATAAGACGAAAGCCCGAAAGGCCAGTCTTACTTCTTCTTACCGGCGATTGCCTTGGCCTTGCCCTTGCGGGTGCGCGCATTGGTATGCGTACGCTGTCCGCGAACAGGAAGACCCTTGCGATGGCGGAGGCCGCGATAGCAGGCGAGATCCATCAAACGCTTGATGTTCATCGACGTCGTGCGGCGAAGATCACCTTCTACAGTGTAGCCTGCATCGATCGTTTCACGGATCTGGAGGACTTCGTTATCCGAAAGGTCCTGAATGCGGCGGCTGTGGTCGATGCCCAGCTTGTCGGCGATTTCCAAGGCTTTGGTACGACCAATGCCGTGAATATAGGTAAGCGCAATAATTACGCGTTTGTTTGTGGGGAGATTGACCCCGGCAATACGTGCCACTGTTATTTTACTCCTGCTCCACAGGGTCCCCGACGAATCGAGTAAAGCCCTATCTCATAGCTTCGTGAATGGGCCGAAAAACGCAGAAAAACCAGCGGACGCACGCATGCGCTGCTGGTTTTACCAGATGTTCGGATAGGGCTTTATTACGGGGAGTTGGCGCGGCTGTCAAGACACCCACAAGCCAATTCCGTACGGCTTCGATCAAAATCGAAGCACAGTCTCGGTTGCTGCTTCTGGTTTTACCGCGTCGACCGCATCGCTGGTGCCAGCTTCATCAGCGGCCTTGATTTCAATGTCTTCCAAATCAAGCTTTAATCCGCTGTCATCGGGCGAAACTGGCTTTTCAGATGAGCCATCCGCTTTGGGTTTTGCGCCTTTTGCTTTCACCGGCGCTTTGGTAACCGCCGAACCTGCAAAAGGTTTGACCAAGCGCGCAAACTGATCTGCCAGCATGCCATCGACGGCGGGGCCAATGTCGTCGGTTTTATACCGCATATAGCCACCAACCACATAGGAGAAGCTAACACGGCTACCCTCGCCGCTTTTCGCTGGATCGATCTTTATCGTGAGCGTTCCCAACACAGCTTCGGATTGCAGTGGCCCCAACGCTCCTTGCATCCGCAGCACTTTACCGGGATCGGAAAAGATCACGCGCATATGCTCGACACTGCCGACCGTGCGCAATTGGCCCTGAGCGTCCTTTTCCTGAAAGCGTTCGCAAAAACACCCGCCAGCCTGTGTGTCGAGATAGAAGCCGTCCACCGAGCCAGACCAGCTGTGCGATGGGTTCCACCACAATTTGGGAACGATCAGGCGTTTCCACACCACATCGGTAGAAACCGTAACATCGGCGGCGTGCACAACGACAAAGCCTGTATCACTTTTGGCGGTGACTTCGGCCGCAACGGGCGATGCGAACAAAGCGGCGAATGCCAATGCGGCATTTAAGGGGAACGAATATCTCATGGTGAACAGTCTAACCGCCTTTTGGCCAAGGCGGCAATGCCCATTATCCCAGGATTGAAGCAATCGCCGTTGTCACGTCCCCAATAGGTGCCATGCCATCAATCCGGCTGACCAATCCGCGCGCATCATAGATGGGGAGGATTGGTGCCGTCTTGGCGCGATATTCCTGCATCCGGGTACGTACGGTTTCTTCGTTGTCATCGGGGCGACGTTTGAATTCGGTGGAACCGCATTTGTCGCAAACACCCGCAACGGCAGGTTGCTTAAACGTGTCGTGATAGCCTTCGCCGCATTGTCCGCAGGTAAAGCGTCCGACAATCCGTTCGACCAACGCATCTTCATCCACCGCCAGCTCGATCACATGATGCAGCGTGCGCTTACGCTCGGCCAAAATGCTGTCGAGCGATACCGCTTGCGCCGCCGTGCGGGGGTAACCGTCAAAGATCACACCCGTGGTTGCTGGCAATTGATCCAACGCCTCACCGATGATGCCAGAGACGATTTCGTCTGAAACCAGCGCCCCTGCGTCCATCACCGCTTTTGCCTGAAGTCCAATCGGCGTTCCGGCCTTCACCGCCGCACGCAGCATGTCGCCAGTGGAAAGCTGAACCATGGATCGCGTCTCAACCAAATGGCTCGCCTGCGTTCCCTTCCCCGCTCCCGGGGGTCCAAGCAAAATAATGTTCATAGCATCGCCCATGTCGAATATCCCCTCTCGACGTTGCGGATCAGCGACCGCGATTGCCCTTCAGCTTCGCTTTTTTGAGCAGGTCGCCATATTGATGGGCAATCAAATGCCCTTGAATTTGCGCGATGGTATCCACCGTCACATTGACCAGAATCAGCAGGCTGGTTCCGCCAATCACGAAGAACTGCTGCTGGCCGGTTAGCCCCATGACATAATCGGGCAGCAAACAGACTAAAGTCAGATAGGCCGATCCCAACACCGTGATTCGGGTCAGCACATAATCCAGATAATCCTGCGTGCTTTTGCCCGGACGGATGCCCGGAATAAAGCCACCGGCCTTTTTCAGATTATCCGCTGTTTCTTCAGGATTGAAGACTACGGCGGTATAGAAAAAACAGAAGAAGACGATGCCAAGGCCGTATAGCAAAAGGTACAACGGTTTACCGTGCGCCAGATACTGGTTCAGCTGGATTACAATATCGCCCATGGTGCTTTCACCTGCCACGCTATTGCCAGCCAGCTGGGTGATGGTCACAGGCAGCAGCAGCAAAGACGAAGCAAAAATTGGCGGAATGACACCCGCGGTATTCAGCTTCAGCGGCAAATGGCTGCGGTCTGCCTGCATCATCCCCTGTTTGGTGGCGCGCTTCGGATATTGGATCAACACCCGGCGCTGGGCGCGTTCGACGTAGCAAATGAGCAAGGTCAGCGCGACGAACATCGCGATAAAGGCGACGATGATGAACGGATCAATCGATCCGGTACGTCCACCTTCGAGCAGATTAGCGACCAGACGCGGCATTTGCGCAACGATGCCTGCCATGATGATCAACGACACACCGTTGCCGATACCGCGGCTGGTGATCTGTTCACCCAGCCACATCAGGAACATGGTGCCGCCAACAAGGCTGATCGTTGCAACGACGCGGAACATCATTCCCGGCTCAACCACAGCGGCAATACCGGTTTGGGCCACCTGCCCTTCAAGGCCTGTTGCCAGAACATAGCCCTGCACAGCGGTTAGGAATACCGTACCGTAACGGGTATATTGGTTCAGTTTCTTACGGCCGCTTTCGCCTTCTTTCTTGATCGCCGCCAATGTGGGCGAGAGAGAAGCCGCAAGCTGCACCACGATGGACGCGGTGATATAGGGCATGACGCCCAACGCAATCAGGCTCATTCGTTCCAGCGAACCGCCCGAAAAGGTATTGAAAATATCGAGTACGCCGCCCGACGCCTGGCTTTGATACAAAGCGGCTTGGGCCACGGGATCGACACCGGGAAGCGGAATGAAGCTCAACATGCGGAAAATGATCAGCGCGCCGATCGTGAACCAGATGCGCTTTTTCAGATCATCGGCCTTGCCGAATTTCGAAAAATTGATGTTCGATGCCAATTGGTCGGCTTTCGATGCCATGAGACTGTTTTCCTAATAACCCGAACGGGTCGCTAGCGACTTGTCAGCCGCTAATCCACCCTGAAATATACCCCAAGGATATTCAAAACCATAGCGTCAGCCCCGTTATGCACTTCAGGGCCAGTGTCGACCTTTGACGCGCCATTCATCAGGATCAGGGCTATAGTTTTGATTACCCTCATTTCGGTCTTGCCTGAAACGACAAGCCCCGCAAGCCCATATCGGGATGCGGGGCCGGTTAGACAAGTGGCTTATCGCCGCATTATCATTTTGCCTTTTTGGCGCTGCCCTTTTTTGCAGCTGCTTTTTCAGCCGCAGATTTGACAACGATAATTTCGACCTTGCCGCCTGCTTTTTCGATGGCTTCAATCGCACCCTTGGATGCACCCACTACCGAAACGGAGATTTTCGAGGTCAATTCGCCTTTGGCCAAAATACGCACGCCATCTTTGCCACCGCGCGACAAACCAGCGGCGCGCAACGCGGCCTGATCAATCGTTGCCGAAGCATCGAGTTTTTTGGCGTCGATGAATTTCTGGATCATACCCAGGTTCACGGCATCATAGTCTTTGGCGAAAATATTGTTAAAGCCACGCTTCGGTATGCGCATGTGAAGGGGCATCTGGCCGCCTTCAAAGCCCTTAATGGCTACGCCCGAACGGCTCTTTTGGCCCTTTTGGCCACGACCGGCGGTTTTACCCTTGCCCGAACCGATACCACGGCCAACCCGCATTTTGCGGTGGCGTGCACCTTCATTATCACGCAGTTCATTCAGTTTCATGTCTTGCACTCGCTTTCGCTTTTAGTCGCGCTAGGGGACGTCGTCTTCGGTGTCCCCGTGTTTGTATTTGGTCGAATGGAGACACCCAAAAGGACGTCACCAGACGGCGCAATTCACCCAATAACCTCAACCATGTGCCGCACGGTGCGGATCATGCCACGGATTTCAGGGGTGTCTTCCAGTTCAGCAACCCGGTTCATCTTGTCAAGGCCAAGGCCTTTCAAGGTGGCGCGCTGTGACGCTGGACGACGGATGGGCGAGCCCACCTGTTTGATTGTGATTTTAGCCATGTCGATTACTCCGCAATCGCTTCGGCGTCGGCTTGGGCAGTTTTGCTGCCACCGCGACCCAGAAGGTCGGCGATTTTCTTGCCGCGACGCTGTGCTACCGATTTGGGGCTGGTCTGGTCAGACAAGGCCGCAAAGGTTGCACGGATCATGTTATAAGGGTTCGACGTTCCGATCGACTTGGTTACAACGTCCGCAACGCCAAGGCTTTCGAACACGGCGCGCATTGGGCCACCGGCGATGATGCCGGTACCGGCAGGTGCCGAACGAACATAAACATTGCCTGCGCCAAAACGTCCGGTGCAATCATGATGCAATGTGCGGCCGTCTTTCAACGGAACGCGGATCATGGATTTCTTTGCAGCAGCCGTTGCTTTGTTGATCGCTTCGGGCACTTCGCGTGCCTTACCGTGACCAAAGCCTACGCGGCCTTGACCGTCGCCGACAACAACCAGAGCCGCAAAGCCAAAGCGTTTACCGCCCTTAACCGTTTTCGAAACGCGGTTGATGTGGACGAGCTTTTCGATCGTGCCATCATCTTCTTTTTCTTCGCGCGGTTTGCGATCATTGCCGCGACCACGGCCACCGCCTTCGTTACGACCCCGTCCGCCACGGCCACGACCGCGACCTTCGGCTTCAACAGCCTCAGGAGCCGCTGCGTCGACGACGACGTCTTGTGCTTGTGTGTTTTCGTCAGCCATCATCAGAACTCCAACCCGCCTTCGCGGGCAGCATCGGCCAGCGCCTTAACGCGGCCATGAAACAGGAAACCACCGCGATCAAAAACGACGCTTTTCACGCCAGCTTTCTGTGCAGCTTCAGCAACGCGTTTGCCGACTTCGGCAGCAGCCGCAGAGTTGCCGCCATTCTTGGTTTTTACGTCTTTGTCATTGGTCGATGCCGAAGCGACAGTCATGCCCTTCGAATCGTCAATAATCTGGGCGTAAATGTGCTTGCCTGTGCGATGCACCGAAAGACGGGGACGTCCAGCAACCTGCGCACGCAGTTTGGAACGAACGCGCTGACGGCGCTTTGCAAAAAGAGAGAGCTTTGCCATGGCTTATTTCTTCTTCCCTTCTTTGCGGAAGATATATTCGCCGCGGTACTTGATGCCTTTGCCCTTATAGGGTTCTGGCTTCCTCCAGCGACGGATTTCGGCAGCAACCTGCCCAACCTTCTGCTTGTCGATGCCTGTGATTTCCACCGTGGTGTTATCAGGCGTCTTGATTTCAATGCCTTCGGGGATCGCGAAATCCACATCATGGCTATAGCCCAATTGCAACTTCAAATTCTTGCCCTGCACATTGGCACGATAACCAACGCCGGTGATTTCAAGAACCTTGGTGAAGCCATCGGTCACACCTGTGACCAAATTCTGCACCAATGTACGCTGCATTCCCCAAAAGGCGCGTGCTTCGCGGCTTTTGTTTGCGGGGGCGACTGACAGGCCGGTGTCCTTAATCTCATACGAAATCAGGTCACTCATCGGCATGGTCAGTACGCCTTTCGGCCCCTTTACCGACAGGGTGCCAGCATCCATGCTGGCAGTAACGCCCGCTGGAATGGCAACCGGTTTTTTACCAATGCGGCTCATTAGAACACCTCCGCCAGGATTTCGCCACCGACATTGGCTTCGCGTGCTTCGGCATCCGAGAGCACACCGCGTGGTGTCGAGACGATGGTAATGCCCAGGCCGTTGCGGATCACAGGAAGCTCGGTGCTTCCCGAATAAACGCGGCGGCCGGGTTTGGAGACGCGGGCAACATGCTGGATCGCGGGCTGGCCCTCGAAATATTTCAGCTCGATGCGCAGGCCTTTGTGGCCGCTCAACAGTTCTTCACTGTAACCACGGATATAGCCTTCGCGCTGCAACACGTCGAGAACGCGGGCACGCAGCTTTGAGGCGGGAGAGACTACAGAGTCTTTCTTCGCCCGCTGGCCGTTGCGGATGCGGGTGAGCATATCACCCAGAGGATCGGTCAATGCCATTTTCTTCTATCCTTACCAGCTCGACTTGGTCACGCCCGGGATCAGGCCCTTATTGGCCAGATCGCGCAACTCAATACGGCAAAGCCGGAATTTGCGGTAATATGCGCGGGGACGACCAGTGGTTTCACACCGGTTGCGAACGCGTGTCGGGTTGCCATTGCGCGGAATTTCCGCAAGCTTCAGGCGCGCAATCGTGCGCTCGCTGTCGTCTTTGGACTCGTCGTCGGCAATTGCCTTTAGCCGAGCATAACGCCCTGCATATTTTTTGACGAGCTTCTTACGACGCTCATTTTTGTTAATGGAACTCAGTTTCGCCATGACTTAAGTTCTCGTCCTTTCTTGACGAGGAAGCGTGCTGTTATGCAGCCGCTTGTTCCTCGGTTTGCTCAATGGGGAATGGGAAGCCGAACAAACGCAGAAGCTCACGTGCTTCGTCGTCGGTGTTCGCGCTGGTGGTTACAATTACATCCATACCGCGAACGGTATCAATCGAATCATAGCTGATTTCGGGAAAGATGATCTGCTCTTTCAGACCCATGGCAAAGTTGCCACGGCCATCAAAGCTGTTCGGGTTCAATCCACGAAAGTCACGGATGCGAGGCATTGCGATAGTAACCAGACGATCCATGAATTCATACATCTGCTGGCGACGCAGCGTCACTTTGACGCCAATCGGCATGCCTTCACGCAGTTTGAAGCCAGCGATCGATTTCTTTGCCTTGGTAACCACAGGCTTTTGACCCGCGATCAATTCCATTTCAGCAAGAGCGATCGTAACCTTCTTCTTGTCCTGCGATCCTTCGCCCACGCCCATATTGAGCGTGATCTTTTCGACCTTCGGCACGGCAAAGCGGTTCGCATAACCGAATTTCTCGGTCATGGCCTTTACGACGACTTCGTCGTAGCGCTGCCTCATGCGCGGCGTATATTTAGTATCAGCCATCGATATTCTCTCCGGACTTGGCGGCCACGCGGACCTTTTTGCCGTCCTTTGTTTCAATGCGCACGCGCGTTGGTTTGCCCGATTTGGGATCGGCCAGCGCCACGTTGGAAATATGCAAGGGAGCTTCGAACGGCTTTTTGCCGCCCTGGGGATCCGCCTGCGTCGGCTTTGCGTGGCGAACACGAACGTTTACGCCCGATACCACGACTTTGCTGTCCTTCGGGCTAACCTTGGTGACTTCACCGGTCTTGCCCTTGTCCTTGCCAGCGAGCACCACGACGGTGTCGCCTTTTTTGATCTTTGCCATTGCCATCTTACAAAACCTCCGGCGCCAGGCTGATGATCTTCATGTGGTTTTTCGCACGAAGTTCACGGCAGACTGGTCCAAAAATACGGGTACCGATGGGCTCTTTGTTGTTGCCGATCAAAACAGCAGCGTTGGAGTCGAACCGGATTACCGAACCGTCAGCGCGACGGATGTCTTTGCGGGTGCGAACGATGACAGCCTTATGGACGTCACCTTTCTTCACCTTGCCGCGTGGCTGGGCTTCTTTGATCGACACCACGATGATATCGCCAACGCCCGCCGTGCGACGCTTTGACCCGCCCAGCACCTTGATGCACTGAACGCGTTTCGCACCGCTGTTATCTGCGACGTCGAGGTTGGATTGCATTTGAATCATGGATCAACCCTCCGCCAGTTCGGCTGCAGCTTCGGGGGCAGCGCCAACGCGCTCCACCAAAGTCCAGCTCTTGTTCTTCGAAATGGGTGCACATTCCTGAATGCGCACCACTTCGCCCGCTTTCGCCGAATTTTCAGCGTCATGGGCGTGGTATTTTTTCGAACGACGGATGATCTTGCCGTAAAGCGGATGCTTTACCTTGCGCTCAACGAGCACAACGACCGTCTTATCGCCCTTGTCGGACACTACCGTGCCGGTAAGAATGCGTTTTGGCATTGGTTAGCTCCCTTATGCCGACTGCTTAGCGGCGTTTGCACGCTCGCTTTGCAGGGTTTTAATGCGTGCGATGTCGCGACGCACAACACGAACGCGGGCGGGCTTTTCCATTTGGCCAGTAGCCGATTGGAAACGCAGATTGAACGCTTCACGCTTTAGCTCGCCCAATTCGGTGGCCAGCTGATCATCACTTTTGACGCGCAGGTCTTCGATCTTGCTCATCCTTCGGCTCCCAAGTGTGAGGTGTCACCCAGACGGGCAACCACCTTGGTTTTGATCGGCAGCTTCATCGCTGCGCGTGAAAACGCCACAGCAGCCAACGGACCAGGTACGCCATCCAGTTCGAACAGGATGCGGCCAGGCTTAACCTTGGCTGCCCAATATTCGACCGAACCCTTACCTTTACCCTGACGAACTTCGGCAGGCTTTTTGGTGACGGGCACGTCGGGGAATATGCGAATCCACAAACGACCCTGACGCTTGATGTGACGGGTGATTGCACGACGCGCAGCTTCAATCTGGCGTGCGGTAATCCGCTCGGGTTCCATGGCCTTCAGGCCGTAGGATCCGAAGTTCAGATCAGTCCCACCCTTGGCATTGCCATGGATGCGGCCTTTGAACTGCTTGCGGAATTTGTGTTTTTTAGGTTGCAACATGATGCTTGCCTATCTTCCTATCAGCGACGGTCAAACTGAGGACGGACGCCCGCAGTTTGCGCTTCCATCATCAGACGATCGGTTGCCATCGGATCATGACCAAGGATTTCGCCTTTGAAGATCCAGCATTTGATACCGATGATGCCATATGCGGTCAGCGCTTCGGCTTCGGCATAATCGATATTGGCCCGCAGCGTATGCGCAGGCACGCGGCCTTCACGATACGATTCGGTCCGTGCGATTTCAGCGCCGCCCAAACGACCACCGCAAGTGATCTTGATCCCTTCGGCACCCAGACGCATCGCCGATTGCATCGCACGCTTCATGGCGCGACGGAAAGCGATACGGCGGATCAGCTGATCAGCAATGCCTTGGGCGACGAGTTTGGCGTCGATTTCAGGCTTACGGATTTCAACAATGTTCAACGATACTTCGGCATCGGTGAATTTGTTGATCAGCTTTTTCAGCTTTTCAATGTCCGCACCCTTTTTGCCGATGATCACGCCGGGGCGTGCAGCATAAATGGATACGCGGCAAAGTTTGGCTGGGCGTTCGATGACGACCTTGGAAATAGCCGCTTGGGGCAACGTCTTCATCACGAACTTGCGGATGTTGATGTCTTCCAGCAGCATACGGCCATAATCCGCACCTTCGGCGAACCAACGGCTATCCCATGTGCGGTTAATTTGCAGGCGAAGCCCGATCGGATTGCTCTTCTGACCCATGGCTTAAGCCTCCTCTTCCTGTTCGCGAACGACAATGCGCAGGCGGCTGAACGGTTTCAGGATGCGCGTCGATTTGCCGCGACCACGTGTGTGGAAACGCTTCATCGTCAACGCCTTGCCTACGCTGGCTTCTGCAACGACGAGGGCGTCAACATCCAGATTGTGGTTGTTTTCCGCATTGGCGATGGCCGAAGCCAAAACCTTGCGTGCGTCAACAGCCATGCCTTTTTTGGAAAAGGCCAGAATGTTCAACGCATCTTCAACCTTGCGGCCACGGATCAGCGCAGCAACCAAATTCAGCTTTTGCGCGGAACCACGAATGGTGGTGCCAACGGCCAAAGCTTCTTTGTCGCCAACGCGACGGGGGGCGGATTGCTTACCCATTAGCGTTTGCCCTTCTTGTCTGCGCCGTGACCATGATAGGTACGGGTGGGCGCGAACTCGCCCAGCTTGTGGCCGACCATGTCTTCATTCACCGAAACGGGAATGAATTTATGGCCGTTATAAACGCTAAACGTCAGACCGACGAATTGCGGAAGGATGGTTGAGCGGCGCGACCAAGTTTTGATCGGCGCGCTGCTGTTCGCATCCTGCGCGGTTTCTGCCTTTTTCAGCAGATAAAGGTCTACGAAAGGACCTTTCCAGACGGAACGAGCCATGACTTACCTCTTCTTCTTCGCATGACGTGACCGGATGATCATCTTGTCAGTCGATTTGTTCGAACGGGTACGAGCACCCTTGGTCGGCTTACCCCATGGCGTCACAGGATGACGACCACCGGAAGTACGGCCTTCACCACCACCATGGGGGTGATCGACCGGGTTCTTTGCGACACCGCGGGTCAAAGGCTTGATGCCCTTCCAGCGGTTGCGGCCTGCCTTGGCGAGTGTCTGGTTGCTGTTGTCGGGGTTTGAAACCGCGCCAACTGTGCCCATGCACGTACCAAGAATGTAACGCTGTTCGCCAGAGTTGAGGCGAACGATAACCTTGCCGCCGTCCCGTCCGACCAGCTGCACATAAGTGCCTGCCGACCGTGCGATCTGTCCGCCCTTGCCTGGCTTCATTTCCACATTGTGGCAGATGGTGCCGACGGGCATTTGGCTCATCAACATGGCGTTACCGGGTTTCACGTCGGTCTTTTCACCAGCGACAATCGTATCGCCAACCGAAAGACGTTGTGGAGCCAGAACATAGGCCACTTCGCCGTCGCTATATTTCACCAAAGCGATGAAAGCGGTGCGGTTAGGATCATATTCCAAACGCTCGACCGTCGCAGGCATATCCCATTTGCGACGTTTAAAGTCGACAATGCGATATTTCTGCTTGTGCCCGCCGCCGATGCCGCGCGAGGTGACATGGCCTTTGTTGTTACGCCCACCGGTCTTGTTCTTGCCTTCGGTCAGCGCCTTGACGGGCTTTCCTTTGTACAGGCTCGAACGGTCAACGAGCACAAGGCCGCGACGCGCCGGGCTGGTTGGTTTGTAGCTTTTGAGTGCCATTTTCCTGCCCTTAAATACCGGTGGTGACGTCGATCGATTGGCCTTCAGCCAATGTCACAACAGCCTTTTTGAAATCAGAACGGGTATAGGGCTTGCCCTTCCACCGTTTGACTTTGCCTTTTTGTACCAGCGTATTCACGCCGGTCACCTTGACATCGAACAGCGCCTCTACCGCAGCTTTGATCTGCGGCTTGGTTGCTGTGCCCGCAACTTTGAAAACAACAGCGTTATTTTCAGAAAGCAGCGTTGCCTTTTCGGTGATGTGCGGAGCGACGATCACGTCATAGTGACGTACGTCGATTGCTTTTTCCTTAGCCATTGAAACGGGCCTCCAGTTTCTCAACCGCGGCGCGGGTCAGGACCAGCGTTTCGTGCTTCAGAATGTCATAGACGTTGGCGCCCACAGCAGGGAGCACATTAACGCCGATGATATTGGCCGAAGCCTTGCGGAAATTGTCGTTCACATCGGCACCATCGATAACCAGCGTGGACTTTCCGAAACCCAGCTTGGCGATCTGACCGATCAGCAACTTGGTTTTGGCGTCCGTCACGTCGAGGTTTTCGAGGACGATCAACGTGCCGGCTTTCGCTTTGCTCGACAGCGCCATTTTCAGGCCCAGTGCGCGAATTTTCTTGTTCAGCGATGGGTTGAAGTCACGCAAGCGAGCACCATGGGCCTTACCACCACCGATGAAAATCGGTGCACGGCGATCACCATGACGAGCGGTACCGCCGCCTTTTTGGCGACCGAATTTTTTGCCGGTGCGGGCGACTTCTGAACGTTCGCGGGTCGGACGAGCCGTGCCACGCGCTTTTTCACGTTGCCATGTGACAACGCGGTGCAGAATGTCTGCGCGGGGTTCCAGGCCGAATACATCGTCATTCAGATCGATGTCGCCTTTTGCCTTGGCGTCGAGGGTTTGAACCTTGAGCTTCATGGCTTAGCCCTCCTTCTGTTCGTTGCTGGCGTCAGCAGCGGGAGCGGCGTCGGTTGTTTCGACAGGAGCCGCTTCAACAGCGGCGGTTTCTACAACGACTTCTGCTTCGGCGGCGACGATCACGTCTTCAACGATGGCAGTGTCATTGTCGCTTTTCAGCGCACCGGGAAATGGCAGTCCTTCGGGAGGAGCCACTTTCACGGCATCCTTCACCAGCAACCAGCCATTCTTCGCACCGGGGACAGAACCCTTGACGAAGATCAGGCCGCGCGCTTCATCCGTGCGGACGATTTCCAGATTTTGCTGGGTGCGCTGACGATCACCCATGTGACCGGCCATTTTCTTGTTTTTGAAAACCTTGCCCGGATCCTGGCGTTGACCAGTCGAACCATGGGCACGGTGAGAGATCGACACACCGTGGGTTGCGCGCATACCACCGAAGCCCCAACGCTTCATGGCACCGGCAAAGCCCTTACCTTGTGTGTGACCGGTGATGTCCACCAGCTGGCCGTCCACGAAATGGGTTGCCGAAATCGACGCCCCAACCGGCAACAAGCCATCTTCGCCATCAACGCGGAATTCGGCGACACGAGCTTTTGGCTCGACTTGTGCCTTGGCGAATTCGCCACGTTGCGGTTTGTTTACATTTTTCGCCTTACGGGCGCCGGCACCAAGACGAACAGCAAAATAGCCATCCTTCTCTTCGCGGCGAGCACCGACCACCTGGCAACCCTCAAGGGCCAGGACAGTAACGGGAACGTGGCGGCCATCTTCGTTGAAGAGGCGCATCATGCCCATTTTTTTAGCGATCACGCCAGTGCGCATGATCTTTGCTCCTTAACAATGCAGAGGCCCTCCCGACGTTATTGCCGAGGGGGCGTACCTTCCAACCCAATTTTGAACATCGCCCCGTCCGGGCTGGAGACTTCTCCGGTCAGGGAGAAGAAGACGGGGGACGCGGCCCGGACATATTCCTGAAAGGAACGATCCGGCGGTATCCACCTCAGTTCGTCATGACCCGAGGGTCGGGACGAAAGAGACCCCGGAGCCAGTCCGGGGCTTCGCTGGCTTAGGCCAGCTTGATTTCTACGTTCACGCCAGCAGCAAGGTCGAGCTTCATCAGCGCGTCAACTGTCTGCGGAGTGGGCTGCACAATGTCGAGCAGCCGCTTGTAAGTACGCACCTCGAACTGCTCGCGCGACTTTTTGTCGACATGCGGGCCGCGGTTCACGGTGAATTTTTCGATACGGGTAGGAAGAGGAATGGGGCCACGGATCAAAGCGCCGGTGCGGCGCGCGGTGTCGGCAATATCGCCAGTCGCTTGATCGAGAACCCGATGGTCGAATGCTTTCAGGCGAATGCGAATGTTTTGCGTTTCCATGACTGGACCCAATTCCTATTTCTATCAATATCAAAGAGCGAAAAAACAGCCGAACCGAAAGCATATGCTATCCGGGACAGCTGTTCTAAAATCTCAAAAAAACCGCCCCGCCCGAATGCTGAACGAATCAGACTTTCGGGCGGGATGCGCGGCCTTTATTACTTCTGGATCGTGCTGACAACCCCAGAACCGACAGTACGTCCACCTTCGCGAATTGCGAAGCGCAAACCTGGGTCCATAGCGATTGGTGCGATCAGCTTAACCGAGATCGTTACGTTGTCGCCGGGCATGACCATTTCGGTGCCTTCTGGAAGGATCACTTCGCCGGTAACGTCCGTTGTACGGAAGTAGAACTGGGGACGATAGTTGGCGAAGAATGGCGTGTGACGGCCGCCTTCATCTTTCGACAATACGTAGATTTCTGCCGAGAACTCGGTGTGCGGCGTAACCGAACCGGGCTTGCAGAGAACCTGACCACGCTCAACTTCTTCACGACCAACGCCGCGAACCAGCGCGCCGATGTTGTCGCCTGCACGACCTTCGTCGAGCAACTTGCGGAACATTTCAACGCCGGTAACAGTTGTTTTCTTGGTGTCTTTGATGCCGACGATTTCGACTTCTTCACCAACCTTGACGATGCCGGTTTCGACGCGGCCGGTAACAACCGTACCACGACCCGAGATCGAGAACACGTCTTCAACAGGCATCAAGAATGGCTTGTCGATAGGACGTTCGGGCTGAGGAATGGCTTCGTCAACGGCAGCCATCAATGCAAGGACCGATTCCTTACCGATGTTGTCGTCACGGCCTTCAAGAGCAGCCAGAGCCGAACCACGAACGATTGGAATATCGTCGCCGGGGAAATCATACTTCGAAAGAAGCTCACGGATTTCCATTTCAACCAGTTCGAGAATTTCTTCATCGTCAACCTGATCGACCTTGTTCATGTAAACAACAAGCGCAGGAACGCCAACCTGACGAGCAAGCAAGATGTGCTCGCGAGTCTGTGGCATCGGGCCATCCGCTGCGTTCACAACCAAGATCGCGCCGTCCATCTGCGCAGCACCGGTGATCATGTTCTTCACATAGTCAGCGTGTCCTGGGCAATCGACGTGCGCATAGTGACGAGCAGCGGTTTCATATTCGACGTGTGCGGTCGAAATGGTGATGCCGCGTTCGCGCTCTTCGGGCGCTTTATCGATGTTGGCGAAATCGACGGCGGTGCCGCCGAATGCTTCTGCCATGATCTTGGTGATCGCAGCGGTCAGCGTGGTTTTACCATGGTCGACGTGACCGATGGTGCCAATGTTGCAGTGCGGTTTCGTCCGCTCAAATTTAGCCTTTGCCATTTTTCAAACCTTCTTTTGGTATAGGTGTCTTATTGATCAGTTGGGACGACGCCTGCTGAATCAGGCGCCGCCATTAGTAGCTTCTCGCCTATCAGGCAAGCTTCTCTTTGATTTCGGTCGCCACGTTCGATGGCACTTCGTCATAATGCGAGAAGAACATCGAATAATTTGCCCGCCCTTGCGTGAACGAACGCAGCTGGTTGACGTAGCCGAACATGTTGGCCAGCGGCACCATCGATTCAACAACCTGCGCATTGCCGCGCGTGTCGGTGCCCTGGATCATGCCACGACGTGAGTTCATGTCACCGATAACATCGCCAAGATATTCCTCAGGCGACACAACTTCAACCTTCATGATCGGTTCAAGCAGCTTGATGCCCGCTTTTTGAGCGGCTTCACGCATACCGGCACGACCCGCGATTTCGAACGCCAACGCCGACGAATCGACATCATGGTAGGCGCCGTCATACAGCGAGATTTCGAAATCGATGATCGGGAAGCCGATGAGCGAACCCGATTCGGCGGTTTCGCGCATGCCCTTTTCAACCGAGGGGATATATTCCTTGGGAATGTTACCGCCCTTGACTTCATCCTTGAAGGTGATGCCCGAACCCCGTTCGCCCGGTTTCACGGTGAACTTGATGCGACCAAACTGACCCGAACCACCTGATTGTTTCTTATGGGTGTAATCAACGTCAACTTCGCGAGCCAGATATTCGCGATACGCAACCTGCGGCGCGCCAACATTGGCCTCAACCTTGAATTCGCGGCGCATACGATCGACGATGATGTCGAGGTGAAGCTCGCCCATGCCCTTGATGATCGTTTGGCCCGATTCATGATCGGTCGAAACGCGGAACGAAGGATCTTCAGCGGACAGACGATTAAGCGCGATGCCCATCTTTTCCTGGTCAGCCTTGGTCTTGGGTTCCACCGACAATTCGATAACCGGATCGGGGAATTCCATACGTTCCAGAATGATCGGGAAACGTTCGGCACACAATGTGTCGCCGGTTGTCGTTTCTTTCATGCCGGCAAGCGCAATGATGTCGCCTGCAAAGGCTTCGTCAACGTCCTTACGTTCGTTGGCGTGCATTTCGAGCATGCGGCCAACTTTTTCCTTCTTGTCCTTCACCGAGTTCAAGATACGTGCCCTTGACGAGCGAACCTGAATAGATGCGGATGAAAGTAAGGCTGCCCACGAACGGATCGTTCATGACCTTGAATGCCAGAGCCGAGAACGGCGCATCATCGGCAGGCGGACGGCTGTCGGGCTCAAGCGTGTCCATGTGCACACCCTGAACGTCTTCAATGTCGAGCGGCGAAGGCAGATAGTCGACAACGGCGTCGAGCAAAGGCTGAACGCCCTTGTTCTTAAACGCCGAGCCGCAGCAAACGGGCACGAACGACTGGTTCAGCGTGCCCTTGCGGATCAAACGCTTCAACGTCGCAACGTCTGGCTCGTTGCCTTCGAGATAGGCCTCCATCACGTCATCGTCTTGATCGACAACCAGCTCGATCAGCTCGCTGCGATATTTCGCGGCTTCGGCGGCCAGATCAGCAGGGATTTCTTCGTAGAAGAATTCTGCGCCAAGCGCCTCGTCTTTCCAGATGATCGCACGGTTTTCGACCAGATCGACCAGACCCTTCAGGTCCGCTTCAAGACCGATGGGAATGTACAGCACAGCAGGCTTTGCACCCAGACGATCGATGATCGACTGTACGCAATATTTGAAGTTCGCACCGGTACGGTCGAGCTTGTTGATGAAGCACATGCGCGGAACGCCGTATTTATCGGCCTGACGCCATACGGTTTCCGACTGTGGCTCAACGCCGGCAACGCCATCAAAACACGCAACCGCGCCATCGAGCACGCGCAGCGAACGTTCAACTTCAATCGTGAAGTCAACGTGGCCGGGGGTGTCGATGATGTTGATGCGGTGATCGTTCCAGAAGCAAGTGGTTGCAGCCGACGTGATCGTGATCCCGCGCTCCTGCTCTTGCTCCATCCAGTCCATGGTGGCCGCGCCATCATGCACTTCGCCGATCTTGTACGACTTACCGGTATAAAACAAAATACGCTCGGTGGTCGTGGTTTTACCCGCATCGATGTGTGCCATGATGCCGATATTGCGATACATACTGAGTGGATGGCTGCGTGCCATATTCTTTACTCCAGTGTCAGGACCCAGATGGTCCAAATAGTTGCAGGGGCCGATCGAAACCGGCCCCCTAATTCCCAATTATGACGCTATCGTGGCGAGCCAGCGAAGCGCCATTCCAATCCGCTTACCAGCGGTAATGGGCAAAGGCGCGGTTGGCTTCGGCCATGCGATGCGTGTCTTCGCGCTTCTTAACAGCGTTGCCGCGGTTATTGGCTGCATCCATAACTTCACCCGACAGGCGGGCCGCCATGGTGGTTTCGCTGCGGTTACGCGCAGCCGAAATCAACCAACGAATTGCCAATGCCTGCGCGCGTTCTGGACGAACTTCGCAAGGCACCTGATAGGTGGCACCACCAACACGGCGCGACCGGACTTCGATGCCGGGCTTCACATTGTTCAATGCTTCGTGGAAGGTTTGCACCGGATCTTTCTTGGCCTTGGCTTCGACAGTTTCCAATGCACCATAAACAATCCGTTCTGCGACGGATTTTTTACCGTCCAGCATCAGGTTGTTCATGAATTTCGACAGCACCAGATCACCGAACTTTGGATCGGGAAGGATGATGCGCTTTTCGGGACGACGACGACGTGACATTTTCTATTCTCCCCGTCTTACTTAGGACGCTTCGCGCCGTATTTCGAACGCGATTGCTTACGGTCTTTGACGCCTTGTGTATCGAGGACGCCGCGCAGAACATGGTAGCGAACGCCGGGAAGATCGCGGACGCGACCACCACGGATCAGCACAACACTATGCTCTTGAAGGTTATGGCCTTCACCGGGGATGTAGGAAATGACCTCGCGCTGGTTGGTCAGACGAATCTTTGCCACTTTACGCAATGCCGAGTTCGGCTTTTTCGGAGTCGTTGTATAAACACGTGTGCAAACACCGCGTTTCTGCGGGTTCTGGTCCATCGCAGGCACTTTGGACTTGGCCTTTTGCGGGACCCGGCCCTTGCGGACCAGCTGGTTAATCGTTGGCATATCTTCACCTTGAAAATAAGATTGGTTACTTTGCGCGACAAGACGTTTCTCCGTTGCATAAAGCGCAGGAGCGCGGCGGAGGCTCAGCCTGTATTCCGCCCGGCCAGTCGAACAATGTTCAGCCTATGTGGGTTTTCCCATGGACGCGGAGAATCATTCCTCACGACCTTGGGAAGGCGGGCCATTAGCGGGGGATGGGGCTGGGGTCAAGGGGGTGACGACATAGCCGATCTTGCAAAATGAAAGGAATTCCCTTACCAAGTACTTGCATGATTATCGGACGGATCACTGCGAAAGCACAAACCACTATTCCGCGCGCGGTGCGGTTGGCGCTTGGCATAGGCCCGGGCGACGAGGTCGGCTATGAAATCGACGGCGACAAAGTGATCATGAAACGCGTGGAGCGTTTGGAAAAAGATATGTTTCTTGCCAACTTCTCAACCTTCACCGAATGGTCTGACGAATACGATAGCGTGTATGACAAGCTATAAAACGGGTGATGTCGTCTGGATTGCATTTCCCCATGTCGAAAACGAACGCACAAAAGTTCGACCCGCTTTGGTCATCTCCGACCGGATGGTTGCCCCGATGAAAGACTGCTTTGGGCGATGATGATAACCAATGCACTGCGCCCCGATTGGCCAGGAGACATCGTTATCACCGATCACTTAGCCGTTGGACTGCCCCACGCATCCAAAATCCGCACCGCCAAAATTGCGACGCTTGAGGCGGAGGGCGCGGAGAAGATCGGGCGAATTGGCGATACGTTGTTGAATGAAGTTCGGGCTTTGGTGAAGGTCAGTTTGGGCATGGAGTAGCGGTTGCGTTTTTGGGCGGAGGCCCTGCCGCCGGACTGCGCGGCACGTGACGGAGACGCACAAGGAGCTAAGCCTTTGAAAGCATCATGGAAGGCCTGAACGAGGCGATGGCTTTGTCGCAAGGAAGCTCTCGGTAGTGGAGGAGTTGTTAAGGTAATGGCTGCTCCCCATTTGGTAATTTCCACCCAGAATTTCCAAAACTAAAGGCATTGCCTTATCAGCTTGCCGGATAGGTGAAATCCTGTTTTACCAACACTTGCATTGCGGAACAAAACTGATTTTTATTGAAACCATTGTCAATAAGAAAGTGAATATTTATAGTTACGATGATTGACAGGATCGCACCCCAAGCATAACTCTCGATTCTAAGTTGGGCAAAAATACAAAGATTTAGCTTGCTTTACATTTGGTCGCATTGGCTTGCTGTATCACGCTTAGAATATTTATTCATTACCAACAGGGAGTGCTAGATATGAAATTGAAATTGGCTTTATTAGGCGTAGCAATATTCGCTGCTAGCCCGATCATTGCGCAGCAACAAGCCGTGCTTGCGCCTGCAGAAACCTCATCAGTTTTGCGCACGGGCACGCCGATTGTGCTACGTCTCAACGAAACGATCTCGACTAAGGAAAAGGTCGCTAAAATCAACGACCGTGTGCGAATGGAAGTGGCTGAAGCAGTGACTGTTAACGGCGTAACCATTATTCCATCGGGAAGCCCCGCAACAGGCGAACTGACAGAAGTAAAATACAAGGGTATGTGGGGTAAATCCGGTCGCCTTGTTGGACGTGTGCTAACGGTTAATGCCAACGGCCGCACGATTCGATTGAGCGGTACCTTCGATACTAAGGGCGGTTCGGGTACAGTGGGTGCGGTCGCAGTGTCGGCAATTATTTTTGCCCCTGCCGGTTTTTTCATGACAGGAAAAAGTGCTGAGTTACCCGCAGGTACGACAATTCGCGGATTTATCGATGAAGACATTGCATTCACAGTGGCTCCAGGAGCTACTCCCGCAAATCAACCAATGGTTATTCAGCAATAAAATTTTAAGCTGAGCACATGTGCCGACGATGGTCGGTGCTAATGTAGAAATAGAGGCGCTTCATTCCAGAAATGGAGCGCCTTTATTGATGGGTGCGCGAAATTCATACGCACACTTTCAATCTCTGCCTGCTATGCCGAACAAGGAACGAAGGTAAGAAGCTCGCATCTGTCGCGGCGCACTGATTTATTGCACGAACCTTCGGGCCTTCATGCCTTTCTCGCCATCAGTGATACTTTTAGACCCTAAATCGACCACATTTGTAAGCCGTGATCGCTCTCAGAAATCCGCTGACGAGGAGTGCAGCGCAGTCGCGTAGCGATGTTTGGTGCTGCCGCGAATTTGAATGCTCTTAATCAAAACTAGAGCATTCCCTGTCACAGACATATCCGACAGGAGCCAATCACATGAAATTCGTATCCCTAATATCTCGCGGCGGCAATTATCTCGTTGTGGCGAATAACGTTGCGTGGCTGCGGTCGGCGGAGAACGGGCAAACGCTGGTTGGCATCGTGGGCGGCGCGCCATTGCTCGTCACGGGAAGCCTGGAAGAAATCGCCGAGACTATCTTGGCGGCAGTTGGCAATGCCAATTAACAGGGCATTTGTTGCGAACTAACGCCGCAAAGGAATACGAATCCCGCGCCAGCCGCTGCCGGTTTCGACCTCAATACTCACCCCGATGCGGTTCCAGCCCGCCTTTTGAAAGGCGCGAACCGAGGGGGTGTTGCTCCACCAGATAAAGGCGATCACGCGGTCGCGTCCCGCACCCACAAAATGGCGGGTCATCGCTTCGATCATCTGCACCGCCAACCCGCGTCCCCGCATCGCTTCTTCGGTGGCAATATCCATCAAGGCGACCTCGTTTTCGCCAATCCGCCAGGTACCGTTGCGGTCATAAAGATCATGGCCCACGAAATGCGCAACGCAAGCGGGAGAACCGCCGATCGCGATGACAAAGCCATCCATTCCGCCGGTTGAAAAGCGCGCGGCATTTCGCATCTTTGGGGTCGGGCTGGCCAGCAAGGCATCGATCTGTGCCGGTGTTACGGGTTGCGGAGACACAGCATCTGCCTCTCCTGCATTGCCCCCATCCCCTGCCCCATCCGACGCATAGATCCAGTTGATCCGGTAATCGCGGAACAGCCGGTGCATGACAGATTTGGCGAGGTTTTTCACTGCCCTGATCAACCGCGCAGCATGCGGCGCAGTCTGGCGTTCAACCCGCTGCGTTCGGCGAGCTTACTCGCCACCGCGACGCCGCCGTCAAAGCCGCGCAACGCCGCCATCAATACGCGATTGGACAGGTCTGGTTTCAGCAAGAAGAAACTGCATGCTGCTAACGAGTCCGTGCCAAACATCGCCTTATGCGCGCCTTCGCCTTCGGTGAAATCGAAATAGCGGTAACGCCCTTCGGCATAAAGCCGGTCAAGCGCCTCCAATTGCAACACTGTGCCCGGCGAGAAATTGGCGATGGCAGGATCATAACCCAAAAAGGCGTAGGAAATAACGCCCTGTTCAATCGGCAGGTAAAGATAACTGACCGCTTTTCCCTCGGCAAACAGCAGATAGGCCCGCAACTGATCCGCCGCCGCCAATGCCAGCATCTGCGCCCGCGCCGCATCGCTTTCGGGTAGGCCAGCATCAAGCAAGCGCGCCTGATAGGTCAGCCGCGAAAGCGGAATGGCCTGAGCCAGAAATTCGGTCAGTTCGTCGGCGGTGCGATATTCGCGGATTTCGAAACTGTCGCCAAAATGTTCGGCCAGTTTGCGCCGTTTACGGTTGAAGGTGGAACGGGTCTTTGATGAAAACCGCCCCAGATAATCGTCATAGCCACCCGCCATATCGATGTAATAACGCTGATAATGCTGCAATCCGCCAATGATGAATCCGGGGAAGCGCCCGCAAATTTCGGTCAGGTTATCTGACGGAGCGGAAAGGATGCGATAGCCATGCTGCCCCGCCGTCAAGGCCGGTATGGCAGGCGCAGTGCCATCGGTCAGGTCGCGCAGACCATAAGTCACCGTTTGCAATTGCCGAGACACCCCCGCAATTTTACGCGATCCGATGACGAATTTGATCTGGGTGCGCTCGCCGCTCATCGGGCACCATAAAGCGCGTTGCCAACGGCTTGTTCCACCATGCGCGCAACGGTGCGAAAGGGGCTATGCGGCAACAAAGGCGCAGGCCCTGCAATGGTCGCCAGACGCGGCGGGGCATCGCGATAGGTGGCGGTATCAACGCCGTCCATCGCCGCTATCGCCGCGCACAATCGTTCGAAACGGCGGCGGACGATGGGGTTGATCCGGCTGCGGTCGCGGCTGAGCAATTCAAAACTGTGCGACACCAGAGTGAAAGCGGCCACGCCGTTTTGTTTGGCGTGGCGAATGGCGGCGATCATTTCGGCGGCGGTCAATGCGGTAATCTGGGCGTGGCGTCGTCGGTTTCCGTTGGTCGCGATAGCAGCAACCGGCACCTCGATCAGCCCGCAATGCTCCACCGGCAGATTGTCGTTGGCGGATAAGGAAATCGCGCAATAGCCATCCGAAATTCCGGGGCAATGGCTGCTGTCGTAACGGATGCCCAACTCGCCCAACACATGTAGCGTATCGTCATTCGCGCCGTAATTGCCCGCACGAAACGCGACTGGTTGGGGGGCACCGGCCTGCATCAATGTCTGCATCGCATAATCGAGCAAAATCCGTTGTTCATCGCGGCTGAAATCTTTGATATTATGCCCTGTCCGGTCGCCCAACGGATTTTGGGTGCCCGCTGCCGCCAGCCATTCGGTATGGATGTGCAATTGCACATCATGGCCGCGATCCAGTATCGGACCGACCACATCGGCAATGGCATCAACGCCCCAAACCAACGCAGGCATCGGATCCACGAAAAACACTGCTTTCAATCCGTGCCGATCAAGCACATCCATCTGGTAGAGGATGCCCGCATCGCCGCCATCGGTTTGGCCCAGAATTGAACGCGCAAAATTATCACGACGTCCGGCTGATCCCGTCCGCATAAAAATACCCGAAGAATATTCGGTATCAATGGTGATATAGACCGATGTCATGCCGTTGGCTTGTTTCCGCCCGCACCAGCCAAGGCATATTTCGCCTTGCGGATCACGCGATAGGACAAGGATTTGGCCAAATTGCGCGATGGATAAGGGGCCGGGGTACGTGGCCGCAACCCAGCCTTACGCAACAGATGGTTGAACGCCCGTGCATCTGCCTCTGAATAGCTCCAGTCTGATCGCCAGGTGATCGAAAAGGAAATCGACACGGCATCATCGTTTTGCACCCAATGCGGCGCTTTAACGGGAACATAGATCGCTTCACCGGGCACAATATGAATTGGCTGTCCGCGTTCGGCAAATTCGGGTTTCCAGGGATGGTTGCGGTGATGTTCGCCCAAATGAAAGGCTTCATGCGCCTCTGGCTTAACCAGCACTTCATCTTCGGCGGGAAATACCGTCATGGTTTTCGATCCACGCACTTGCAGCAGGATATTGTGTTCGGGGTCGAAATGGAACGGCGTTACAGACCCCGGCGACGAAATGAAGATGAAACCTTCAATGCCCAACATTGCGCCCGTCCGCTGCGCCACCAACGGCGCGATTTCCGCCAGCGTGTCCTTTAGAAATTGCGCATATTCGGGATGTTGTTCAATCCGTTTCAGCACCATCCAATAGCCATTATCATCAATGGTACGGATGGTTTCGGCTATGCCCAATTTGGGTGCAGGAATATCTTTAGGGTCAATGCCCACGGGCAGTTTTGCGGGATTATATTCGACGCTGTTTGCGGGCAAAGCGGTTGCGAGTTCAGCAAGCGATTCCAGCGTCAACAACCGATGCGTCAGCAAGCTATGCGGCAGCTTTGCGGTTTTATCTGGATAGCAGCCATCCAAAATCGCTAGCGCCTTAGCGGGAAAAACCGCATCGCTCGTCATCGTCACGTCCCTTTCAACAGGCAAGCCGTTGCAAATCTCTGCGCCATCGTCTGCTCGAATATGGCTGTCTGAAAATTATATAGCATAACCCACGCTAAAAAGCCGTTAATCTGCGTCACAAACAAAAAGGGCGCCCCGGCTGGGACGCCCTTTTGGAACTCCGGGAGAGGAGTGTTTAGGCTGCGGCGACCGAGACGATCACGCTGCTCAAAAAGAGCGCAGCAAAAAGCGAATAAAGCTTTTCCATGATGACTGTTCCTTTTATTTTTTAAAATCCGCCGCATTTTTCGAAACGGTCGGACGGGATACAGCCTTGAGGGACATCCATATTTTTTTATTATGACGCCTAAATAACACCAGTTGCAAGGAATGCAATTCGCACTTGCAGCATTCCAGATGCATGTTTTGCAACTACTCTAACACCCAATGGTAAGGGATTGCGCGCTACCGACGCGCCATTATTTGCCCCTTTCGCGCAACACAGCAGCCTCAATGGTTATCCGCCACCACAGCAAAAGGGCGTTGGCCAACGAAAAGACAATCGCGACAACCGGCGCACCCAATAGCAAGGGTAGCAGCGCGATTTCGGCCACCACCAGCGCATAATTGGGATGCGCCATCAAACGGTAGGGGCCTTTGCGAATACGCGGGAAATGCGGTGCGCTTATGATCCGGGTCGTCCACCACCGACCGATACTGGCCAATGTCCAAAGTCGGAACAGCTGGCTGGCCATGAACAGGCTGAAGATCACAGCATCAGGCCGCGCAGAGGGCCGCGCCATCAGCAATATCGCCACCAACCACCCGCCATGCAGAACTATAAACAGCGGATAATGGTTGCGCCCAAATTCACGCCCGCCTTCGGCCAACAGCCTTTTGGTATTGGCCCGCGCATATGCCAGCTCGGCCAATCGCTGGAGAACGACATAAGCCAAAACCGCCGCCGGCCATATGGGCCAATCAAGCAGCGGCAGGGTCATGGTTGCAACAGCGCCAGCGCGCCGGTGAAGCCGGGGCCCAATGCCGTCATCAGCGTCGGCCCAGATAATGGCCCGCGCGACAGCAAATGATCGAGCACGAACAACACGGTGGGTGAACTCATATTACCATGCGTCCGCAAAACCGCCCGTGTGGCGTCCAGATCATGCGCGAAATAATCGGCCAGCGCATCCACCACGCGGCCACCCCCGGGATGACAAGCAGGTTCGGCAAAATCGGCCGGCTTGAAATTGTGCTTTGCCATGAAGGCATCGGCAAAAGGCGCAAAGTCGGAATGGATGAATGCTGGAATATCGCGCGATAACACCAGATCGAAACCGGTATCGCCAACCGCCCATCCCATCATTGCAATCGATCCGGGCCAAATGCATTGGTCAAAGGCGGCCATTTTCGGCCCTGTACCTTTGCCGACAACGACTGCCGCGCAACCGTCGGCGAACAATGCCATTGCCACCATGTCCTTCTTTTCCATCTGGGCATGGTCATAGGCCATGCTGCACAATTCCAGACACACCAGCAGAACCGCTTTTTCGGGGCAGGCGCGCGCCAGATCGGCGACAATCGAAAGGCCAATCACCCCGCCAGCACAGCCATAGCCAAACAGCGGAATACAGCGCGTATCCGGGGCAAAGCCCATATCCGCGACCATGCGGCTCGGCAGGCTCGGCGTCATCGTGCCGGTGGTGGAAACGAACACTATCTGTCCAATGTCCGCTGGCGTTAACGCAGCTTTTTGCAAGGCTTTGGTCGTAGCGGCCCGGAACAAATCGGTGGATACGGTATCATAGACCGCCGACCGTTCAGACCAACTGCGGGGTGCCAGATAATAATCGGTGGGCATGGCGAGGTGGCGGCGCTCGATACCGCTGTTGCGCAAAATATCCGCCATGCGCGGCGGCGTCGTCTTTCGCCGCGCTCGTTCCAGAACTGACATCACTTCATCTTGAGTGACGATATGCGGAGGCAACGCGGTGCCGATCGATAATATATGGGGCATGAACCGCCATCGTTAGGGGCGGTAAATGCCTTTGGCTAGTGCAACTAACTATCCCCGCACCCGCGCCCATGGCCCCTTGATCGCCAGCGTCATCGTGGGGGCATAGAAATTGACGAACATCGTCGATCCATCGGGCGAGAAACAGGCACCGGCAAATTCGGTTTGAACGCGGCTGCGGGCAAAGGCATAGGATTTTCCGCCCGGCGTAATCCCGCGCAGGTGATTGTCGACAATGTCGGTATATTGATCCTCGCACACCATCAAATGGCCATTGGGCATGACGGTAAGATTATCACCCAGATTGAAAAAGGCGAGGTCGGTGCTTTCGTAAAACAGCTCTATCATATCCGGCGCATCGCCATCGCCTGGGCCTCCCAGAAATGTCGGTGGGCTGTACCGGAAAACCTGCCCGCCCTTCACCGCCCCGCCGCTGGTGCAGGTGAAATAGAAATGGCCATTCCCTGTGCGTTTGCCATTGTTCCACCACATGCCTTCACCGCGCGCAAACAGCGTCGCACCAGCCTTTGCTCCGCGTTTGCGCAAATCATCATCGGGGCTTTCCGGATTGTCGAGCGGTACCCAGCGAACGCGCATCGCATCGCCGCGCTTTACGGCATTGCCATTCCAGTTGCGGCTGTCAGCCAAACCGTCAACCACCAACGCCTCCAGCCGCCCGCCTTTTGCAAGGTCGCCCTTGGCATCGGGCAAAAATCGGTAAAGCAATCCGTCTTCGCGATCTTCGGTCAGATAGACGATGCCGGTGCGCGGATCGACGCAGGCGGCTTCGTGGTTGAAACGGCCCATGGCTTTCAAGGGAACCGGATCGACCAGGCCCTTGTGCGCCGATGGCACTTCAAAGATATAGCCATGGTCTTTGCCGACGCCCTGCCCCGCTTTGGTCACCGTTTCTTCGCATGTCAGCCAGCTGCCCCATGGCGTGACCCCGCCCGCACAATTGCGGATTGTGCCCGACAGGCTCAAATATTCCGCCTCAGTCTGTCCCGATTTTATGTCGTAGATCAACGTCGTCGTGCCGCCATTGATCGGCGCACCCACGGTGCCGCTTTTATCCTGCACACGATCGTAACAGCGAAAATCAGCGGGAACTTTCGCTGTAAAGGGACCAAAAGGCAAATTGCGCTGATCCATTTCATGGTTTCGCACCAGCGCCACTTTGCCTTTACCTGCCGCAAATGCTCCCATGCCGTCTGCTGCATTGGGAACGACAAAGCCGTCATCCATCAAATTGCCCAGCCGCGAAATCACGCGATAGGAGAAGCCTTTGGGTAAATCGATCAGGCTGTTGGGATCGCGCAGCAATGGGCCATAGCCATAGACTTCGCTTTTTGAGGCGGCTCCGGTAAAAGCGCACGCATGCTCGGCAAGACCGGCAAAGGCCATGGCCGTAAGGCCCAAATTGAAATTGCGGCGACTGACGATCATCGATTCATTCCCTTTTTTCTGCATGCAACATGCCCATGCAGCGCAAAGATGACAATGGCGTTTCACCTTGATAGGGGCGTCGCATGACTGAAATCACCAAAACTGTCCGCACCCGTGTGGCCCCATCACCCACCGGCGACCCGCATGTCGGCACCGCGTATATTGCGCTCATCAATTATTGCTTCGCCAAAAAGCATGGTGGCGAATTTTTGTTGCGGATCGAAGATACCGATCAGGCACGATCAACACTGGCATCGGAACAGATGATCCTCGATTTGCTCAAATGGCTGGGACTCAGTTGGGATGAAGGCCCCGATGTTGGGGGACCGCACGGACCGTATCGCCAATCTGAACGCAGTGCGATCTACACCGAACATTGCGACCGGTTGCTCGCCGATGGCCATGCCTTCAAATGCTATTGCACGTCCGAAAAACTGGCTGACATGCGCCGCCACCAAATCGCCGCGAAGCAGCCGCCCAAATATGATGGCACCTGCCTGTCGTTAAGCGATGCTGATTGCGCAACGCTGGATGCCGATGGGGTATCGCATGTCGTCCGCATGAAAATCCCCACAGAGGGCAAATGCATCGTCAACGATACGCTGCGCGGCACAATCGAATTTGAATATGCCGTGGTCGATATGCAGGTGCTGATGAAATCGGACGGGTTGCCAACTTATCATCTGGCCAATGTGGTTGACGATCACCTGATGGGCATCACCCATGTCATGCGCGGAGAGGAATGGATTTCCTCTGCGCCCAAACACATTTTGCTGTATCAATATTTCGGCTGGGAACCGCCTGTCCTCACCCACCTGCCGTTGCTGCGTAACGCCGACAAATCGAAACTGTCGAAACGCAAAAACCCGACCTCTATCCTCTATTACCAGCGCGCCGGATATTTGCCCGAAGCGATGCAGAATTTCCTGGGGCTGTTCATCAAAAGCGCCAGCGAAGAGGACGAGAAAACTTCGTTACAGGCATTGATTGACGGCTTTGATGTGCACAACATCTCGCTCGGCGGGCCGGTGTTTGACACCTCCAAACTCGATTGGCTGAACGGGCGCTATATCCGCGAAGAATTATCGACCGATGCCTTTATGCAAAAGGTGCGCGATTGGGCGTTGAACGATGCCTATCTGAAACCCATCGCCGAAATGACGCAAAGCCGCATTATCAAACTGTCTGATCTGGGCGCATTGACCGCGATGTTCTTCATGAACCGCATCGATGGCCAAAACGCCGAACGCCTGCGCGACGGGGTGAAGATCGATACCGATCAACAACGCGCAGCTTACACATTGGCCCTGCAGCAATTCGATACGTTGCTGGTGTGGGACAAAGACGGCGTCGACGCCACATTGCGCCGCACGGCAGAGGCGTTGGAGGTCAAACTGAAAGACATGATCCGCCCGATGTACATCGCCATCACCGGCCAACCCCAAGGCGTCCCCCTGTTCGACGCCATCGCCCATCTGGGCCGCGACATCATCCGAGAACGCCTGCGCCACGCCATGGAATTGCTGGGCCCGGCGACCAAAAAAGAAAGTGAAGCCTGGGCTGCATTGCTTTTAAAGTCGGTTGAAGAATAATGTAAACGAGGGGGGAGAAGGAGAGAGGTATGGATTTGCATGCGCGCTCGTTCTGACATCGAGACATTGATTCAATTGGTTTTCGATGTTGGGTTAGAAATTCATCAAGACATTGGACCGGGATTGATTGAATCGGTTTACGAGCGTGTGTTGGCGGATCGTTTGTCGCAACACGGCATTAAAGTGGACCGGCAACAGCCGGTCCATGTTGATATCTATGGCAAACGATATGACGATGCCTTCCGATATGATCTGCTTTTGAATGACGTTTTGCTCGTTGAAATAAAATCGCTGGAAAAGCTCGGTCCCGTTCATCGAAAACAAGTTCTGACATATATCAGATTGATGAACCTGCCCTTCGGGCTTTTGCTCAATTTCGGTTGCGCAATGTTCAAAGACGGCATGCAACGTGTAAAAAATGACCGCCATGGATAAGCAGCATTACTTCTCCCCTTCTCCTGTCTCTTTTACATTCTATCACAACGGTCTCGAATATGCCTGAAACCCAACTCCCCGCCAGCTGGCAGTCCGCGCTGCGCCCTGAATTCCAGTCCGATTATATGGCGCAGTTGATGGCGTTTTTGGCCGCCGAGGAATCGGCGGGGAAGGTTATTTTTCCGCCGCAGCACGATTGGTTTCGCGCGCTGGAATTGACGCCGCTGGACAGAGTGCGCGCGGTGATTGTCGGGCAGGATCCCTATCCTGGCAAAGGCAAGGCGCATGGTTTGAGTTTCAGTGTGCGGCCCGGGATCAGCATTCCGATGTCGCTGCGCAATATCTATAAAGAATTGCAATCCGATCTGGGCATCGCGCCCGCCCATCACGGCTTTTTGGAGCATTGGGCACAGGCGGGCGTTTTGTGCCTGAACGATATTCTGACGGTCGAACAGGGCAAACCATTATCGCATAAAAACCGCGGCTGGGAACAGTTTACCAAAGCGGTTCTGGCCCATGTCAACGCCCGCGAAACCCCGACGGTGTTTCTATTATGGGGCGACAAGGCCAAGGCGAAGGCCGAATTGATCGACGACATCAGCAAAGGCGGACGGCATTTGGTGCTGGCCACCAGCCACCCGTCTTCAATGGGCGGGGCGGTGTATAAAGGCTTTTTCGGATGCCGCCATTTCTCGGCATGCAATGCGTTTTTGCAAAGCAACGGCCTGCCCCCGATTGACTGGGCTTTGCCGAACCTATGAAGGCGTTGCCCCCGTCAAAGTTGCCTCAAAGTTTACAAACTTAACCGCACCCAACGGCTTTTCTGTTAACTTAGGTAAAGTTAGTCACCTTCCGGAAGTTGGCATGGCAGCTTTGGGTCGCTCACCCCTTATACATGCCATCAATCCGCGCCTGATAGCGATCCCGGATCACATGCCGACGGATTTTCATCGACGGTGTCATTTCGCCATTATCGATGCTGAAAGGTTCATCGGCGAATTCGAACTGGCGCAGTTTTTCGACCACGGACAAATCCTTGTTCACCCGGTCCACCGCCACCCTGACAGCGGCGCGGAATTGGGGATTGTCCTGCAACTCGGCAAAATCATACCGCATGCCCTGTTCGCGCGCCCATTCCAGCGCCCATTCGGGATTGGGGACGATCAGGCCGACAATATAAGGCCGCTTGTCGCCCGAGACCATCGCCTGCAATATTTCGGGTTGCAGCGTCAAAATTCCCTCAACGCGTTGCGGCGCGATATTATCGCCCTTGTCGTTGACGATCAGATCCTTTTTGCGATCGGTAATTTTTATCCGGCCGCGGTCATCGATCAGGCCAATGTCGCCCGAATGCAGCCAACCATCTTTGATCGTGCGATTGGTTTCGGCCTTGTTGCGCCAATAGCCTTTCATCACCAATTCGCCGCGAATCAAAATCTCGCCATCCTCGGCGATCTTTACTTCGACTCCGCGCATCGGCGGGCCCACGGTGTCCATGCGGATCCCCGCTTTGGGCCGGTTGCAGGCGACCACAGGCCCCGCCTCTGTCTGGCCATAGCCCTGCAACAGGGTGATCCCCAGCGACTGGAAAAATACCCCTATATCGGGATTGAGCGGTGCCCCGCCCGATACCATCGCCTTTAACCGGCCGCCGAATTTGGCCTTGATCTTGGGCTTTAAGGTGCGCGACAAAATCAGCCGCATCGGCGCATCGCGCAGCCGTTTCTTGCCCCCTTAATCGCGCTCACCAATGTTCAAGGCGCGATCCAGCAAATAGGTCGGGACCTTGCCTTGCTTCTCCACCGTCTTGATCATCCGCGCCCGCAGCACCTCAAACAAGCGCGGCACCACGACCATGATCGTGGGTTGCACTTCTTCGATGTTGCTCGCCAGTTTCTCCAGCCCTTCGGCATAATAAATCTCTGCCCCGCAGCCGATGGGCAAAAACTGTCCGCCTGAATGTTCATAGGCATGGCTAAGCGGCAGGAACGATAGAAACCGGTCGTCGCTTAAACCGAAATCATCGCGCAAAATCTCTGCGGCACCGATGACATTGGCCATGATCGATCCATGGTGCAGCATCACCCCGCGCGGCGCACCACCGGTGCCGCTGGTGTAAATAATGCACGCTGTTTCATCTTTGCCAACGGTGGTCATATCCTGCGTCAGCGTGGCAACATCGACATCGCTTCCTTGCACCAGATCGGCCCAGTCGTGATAACTTTGATGCCCCATTTGCGAATGCTTGAGCGGCTCCATACCAATCACAAATTCCGCATCAGATGATCGAACGACTGCCGGCATCAGCGGCAAGGCAAGCTTTGCGGTCGAGACGATAACGGCCCGTGCGGCGCTGTTATCCAATATGTGCCGGTGGTCGCGTTCGGTATTGGTGGTGTAGGTCGGCACGGTAATGCACCCCGCCGCCATGATGCCCAAATCGGCGATACACCATTCGGGGCGATTTTCCGAAACCAGCATCACCCGGTCGCCCGGTTCCAATCCCAGCGCCTTCAGGCTTTTGGCCAGCCCCGCCACCTGCCGCGCCGTTTCGGCCCAGCTGATGGTTTGCCATGCGCCGTCCTGTTTGAACCCCAGAAACGGCCTGTCCCCGCGCAACGCAGCGCGTGACAGAAACATACTGACCAGATTGGGAAACTGGTCAAAGTCATTAAACTGGATGGCCAATTGCTTCTCTCCTGGGGGAACGGACCAATTGTGGAATCGTTGACGGCAAAGCTAGCGCGGCAACACCCTGCGCGCAATGTCCCGCATCAATGGACTGTCGCGGAAGGCGCGCCTGCTTCAACGGGTGCGGAGGACATGCTGACCTTGCCCTTGCCATCGATGGTCGCCGCCGCCCCTTCGCTGCGGGGGTCAGACGCGCCGGTCCAGCCACCATCGACAAATTGCGCACCGTTGACTTTAGAACCCAAATCCGCCGCGCGAACCGGCTGACCAAAGGCCGATAACTGCGGAACCATATCCGCCAGCGCCGTATTATGTTCGACCTGCAACTCGCCACCGCCAAAATAGATATTGGGCAGTGCAATGGCCTGATCCAATGAAAGCCCGAAATCGATCATGCCGATAATCGTTTTGGTGACATGCATGATGATCCGTTTGCCCCCCGCAGACCCCAGCGCCACCACAGGGCGTCCTGCGCGATCAAAGATCATGGTGGGTGCCATCGACGATAATGGGCGCTTCCCCCCCTCCACACGGTTCGCAACCGGGGCACCGTCTTTTTCGGGGGCAAAGGTAAAGTCGGTCAATTCATTGTTCAGGAAAAAGCCGCCGGTAACCAGCTGGCTGCCAAAAACCCCTTCGATGGTAGAGGTCATGTTGGCGATATTGCCTTTGCGATCCACCGCCGAGAAATGCGTGGTGCCGCCCACTTCGCCAGAAATCGCGGCGGTACGCGCTTTGCCGCCCGGTGGGTTACCAGCCGGATATTGGGTGCGGGACTTGGCCGGATCGATCAACGCCGAACGCTCCGCCAGATAGGCAGGATCGAGCAGACCCTTCACCGGCACATCAACAAAGGCCGCGTCGGCCAAATATTTCTCGCGATCCGCATAGGCCAATTGCATGGCTTGACCGATCAAGTGCCACCCTTGCGGATTGTCTTTGCCGATGGCCGCCATGTCAAACCGTTCCAGCGTCCCCAAAATTTGCAGAACCGTGGTGGCACCCGATGAAGGCGGGGCCATACCGCATATCACATAGACGCGGTAAGGCGCGCAGACGGCGTCTTGCTCGACGGCTTTATAGGCGGCCAGATCGGCCAGAGTCATATCGCCCAAATTAACGGGGGCGGTGGATACGGATTTGACAATGTCATTCGCAATCACGCCGGTATAAAATGCATCCGGCCCCTTTTTGGCCAGCGTTCGCAATGTCCGCGCCAGTTCGGGATTTCGGATATGGGCGCCCGCCTTGGCAGGCTTTCCGTCGATCCAATAAATGCTGCGTGCGACCTCAAACTGCGGCCACAATCGCTCGACCATCTGTAATCGCGATTCGAGCGTTTTGTTGACGATAAAGCCTTTGTCGGCGAGGCGTATGGCGGGTTTGAAAAGTTCCGCCCATTTCAGCTTTCCCCATTTGCCATGCGCCAAGGCCATCAAGCGGAGGTTGCCCGGTACGCCGACCGATTTCCCGCCGGGAAAAGCCTGTAGAAATGGCAGCGCCTTGCCATCGCCCCCGACGAAGCGATTGGCATTGGCCGCCGCCGGGGCCGTTTCGCGGCCATTGACCGTGCTCAGCTTTGCCGCCCCATTATCAAAATGAACCAGAAAGCCCCCGCCACCAATCCCGCTTGATTGCGGTTCGACGACGGTCAGCGCCAGCATCATGGCCATTGCCGCATCCGAAGCTGAGCCGCCCTTGCGCAATATTTCGGCCCCCGCCTCTGTCGCTCTGGGATCGGCAGAGGTTGCAATTGCGTTGGGTGAAGTTTTGGCGATTGCCGGTACATTTTGCAGCCCGATTATCGCGAGGCAAAGGATCAAAAAATGCTTCATGCCGCGAACCTTAAACGGCACGTGATTCTTGGCAAGGAAAACAAGAACTTCAATCCGCATCGACACCAATCGCGTCCGATATATTTACAAAGCCATCGCGCGCCAACAATTGCGACAATTGCCGGTTTATCCGCTTTGCAAGCCAAGGCCCTTCAAAAACCAATGCGCTGTACAGTTGCACCAACGATGCACCGGCGCGAATGCGGGCATAGGCATCTTCTGCGCTGGCAATTCCCCCAACGCCAATCAACGGAATCTGTTTGCCAGTGGCCCTGTAGAAATCGGACAAACGCTGATGCGCCAGCGAACATAAAGGAGCGCCAGAAAGCCCTCCCGATTCGCCTGCGTGGCGTGATCGCAATGCGGGCCGGGTGATCGTGGTGTTGCTGATGATCAGCGCATCGATGGCGCGCGTGGTCGCAACTTCGGCAATGTCCGCGATGTCGGCAGGCTCCAGATCGGGCGCGACCTTCAGGAATATCGGCTTCTTTGCAGGTGCCGCCTCTCTGACGCGATCCAGCAATTCCTCCAGCGCCGCTTTGTCTTGCAAGGCACGCAATCCTGGCGTGTTGGGCGAGCTGATGTTGACCGTAACATAATCCGCCAACGGGCCCAGCCGCGCGACGGCAGCAACATAATCCGCAATCCTGTCTTCGCTGTCTTTGTTGGCGCCGATATTGATCCCCAACGGCCCGGGTAGTCGACCACTCAAATGGCGCTCTAATTTGGATGCCGCCAATTCCATGCCGCCATTGTTGAACCCCATACGATTGATAACCGCGCGATCCTCCACCAGCCGAAACAGGCGCGGCAACGGATTTCCTGATTGTGGCCGGGGCGTGACGGTACCCACTTCGACAAATCCGAAGCCCAAGCCAAAGGCCTTGGCAAAAATATCCGCATTTTTATCGTAACCGGGGGCCAGGCCAACGGGGTTAGGAAATTGCAGGCCAGCGACCGATTGTAACAGCCGTCGATCCGCTGTGAATGCCCCATCCGGCAAAAAGCGCATGGCGCGCAATGAAAGTTGATGCGCCCGTTCTGCATCGAGCAGGAATAAAAAGGATCGAATGAATTTATAAAACATGCGCCGCCTATGCCAGCCCCGCACTGCGGGTTGCAATCTGAATATTGGCATGAAGGCAATCGGTTGCAGCCGATATTTTGGCCGGAATTGTCAAGCGGCTGGTCGCAAGTTGCAGATTCCGTGCAAGTATTAGTAACACGAATCGGCCATAGCGTTCTTGCGACCCGAAGGGCTCCACGTCGGATGACGATGAGTTCTTGACCTATAGGCCCACCTTCTGGTGGGCCTTTTTTTTGATCATAGGCTGCCGTCGCAATAATCTCACTTGGCCGGATCAGGATTTTCCCGATCTGTCTTCTCATCCGCTCCGCTGGGCGTTGGCTTTAACTTTCGGCGGCGTAAATTAGCGCGCAGTGCCTCTGCTAATCTCGCATCGCGTCCGGTACTATTGGTCTTTGTCATGATGATCGCATGCCAAAGCATTTGCGGCAACGCAAGCGGCTTGACATTGCTCGCGACGCTGCCCATAGCCCCGCCGCGTCGTAGATGTTTTGCTTGATTAAAGCTCAAAAATTCCTTCGATGATTTTTAATGGATGCGCTGCTGTAGCTCAGTGGTAGAGCACTCCCTTGGTAAGGGAGAGGCCGGGAGTTCAATCCTCCCCAGCAGCACCATTATCGCCCCTGCGGCGCAATATTTGCGCGCTTTAGCGGCTTGAAATCAATATGATCCGATCGACATTCACGCCACTTTTCGGCGAAAACAGGCGTTACTGATCCAATGAACGCGGTAACAGTCCGTGATCAGCAGACGACAAAACACGCTGCGGCAAATTATTTTTTACCGCAAATATAATGCCATATATTCGGTTAAACGCGGTCCTAGACGGGTAAATTCGTACTGCCCATCAATTGCAGATCCACCGCGCGAGCGCATTGGCGGCCTTCGCGAATAGCCCAGACGACAAGGCTCTGCCCGCGCCGCATATCGCCGCAAGCGAAGACATTTTCCTGACTGGTTTTATAATCGCTGACATTCGCCGCCACGTTGCCGCGCACATCAAGCACGACTTCGGATTGCTCGACCATGCCAGGTTTGACCGGGCCGACAAACCCCATGGCGAGTAGGATGAGGTCGGCTTCGAGAATGAATTCGCTGCCCGCCACTTCTTCCATACGGCCGTTGGACCAATCGAGGCGGACACATTCAAGCCCTGTCACTTTGCCATTTTCGCCAACGACGCGCTTGGCGTTGATCGCCCAATCGCGGTCGCAGCCTTCTTCGTGGGACGAGGATGTGCGCAATTTCAACGGCCAATCGGGCCAGTTCATTGCCTTGTCTTCCTTGATCGGCGGCTTGGGCATGATTTCGATCTGCGTTACCGATGCCGCACCTTGCCGGTTCGAAGTACCAACACAGTCAGAGCCGGTATCGCCGCCGCCGATGACGATCACATGCTTGCCCGTCGCGGTCAGCGTGCCGCGCGGTGCGGCGCGGAGTTCTTCGTCGCCAGCATTGCGTTTATTCTGCTGCGTCAAAAATTCCATCGCCAAACGCACGCCCGCCATTTCGGCACCGGGGATCGTCAACTGCCGCGGGTCTTCTGCTCCGCCCGACATCACCACCGCATCGAAATTCTCGCGCAACGATTCCATCGAAACCTGCACGCCGACTTCGGTGGAGGTTTTCAGCACCACACCCTCGGCCTGCATCTGCATCAGGCGGCGGCTGATCTGGTCTTTCTCCATCTTGAAATCAGGGATGCCATAGCGCATCAGCCCGCCCATCCGGTCGTTCTTTTCAAACAGCGTTACCGAATGGCCAGCGCGTGCCAGTTGCTGCGCGCAGGCCATGCCAGCGGGGCCGGAACCGACCACGGCGACGGACTTGCCTGTCTTGCGGGTCGGTATCTGCGGGACAATCCAGCCTTCTTCCCAGCCACGATCGACAATCGCACATTCGATCGATTTGATCGTGACGGGCGCGTCGTCGATGTTCAACGTGCAGCTGGCCTCGCACGGGGCAGGGCAAATTCGGCCGGTGAATTCGGGGAAATTATTGGTGCTTTGCAGCACTTCCAAGGCATTGCGCCAATCGCCCTCGTAAACCAGATGGTTCCAATCGGGGATGATGTTGTTCACCGGGCAGCCATTGTGGCAATAGGGAATGCCGCAATTCATACAGCGGCTCGCCTGCCCTTTCAGTTTGTCCTCAGGCAGTGGCACCACAAATTCTTTGTAATGCGTCAGCCGCTCTTTGGCGTCGCTATAAGTCCGGTCTTGCCGGTCGAGTTCGAGAAAGCCCGTTGCCTTGCCCACGTTAATCTTCCCTATTCTTATTCAGCGGCGACGTTGGCAGCGGCAAGGCGTTCGCCTTCGAGCTGCTTGAGTGCGCGCTTGTAATCTTTTGGCATCACCTTGACGAATTTGCCCAAAGCGTTTGCCCAATCGTCAAGGATCGCGCGTGCGCGCTTGCTGCCGGTGTAAAGCGCATGGCGTTCGAGCAGGATACGAAGCCGCTCGCGCCGAATGATACAGCATGTCGCCCATGCCGAAATCATGCACGTTTGACGCCCGTTGTGTTGGCGCGCCCGTGCTGTTTTCGGCATCCGGTCCATCGGGCGTAATCGCTTCCACATCCACCATCGCCATGTTGCAGCGTTCGCGGAAAAGGCCATCGTCGTCATAGACATAGGCAACGCCGCCCGACATGCCTGCTGCAAAATTGCGCCCGGTGCGGCCCAGCACGGCAACGACACCGCCGGTCATATATTCGCAGCCATGATCGCCTGTACCTTCAACAACGGCGAGTGCGCCGGAATTTCGCACGGCAAAGCGTTCACCCGCAACGCCGCTGAAATAGGCCTCGCCCGCAATGGCACCATAAAGCACGGTGTTGCCGACGATGATATTCTCGGTCGGTTCGCGTTTGACATGAGTGGGTTGCTTCACAATCACACGGCCACCCGACAGCCCCTTGCCGACATAATCGTTGGCATCGCCCGTCAGTTCAAGCGTCACGCCGTGCGCGAGGAATGCACCAAAGCTTTGTCCGGCAACGCCGCTAAAGGCGATCTGGATGGTGTTTTCAGGAAGGCCTTTATGCCCGTATTTCTTTGCCACTTCGCCAGACAGCATGGCGCCAACGGTGCGGTTCAGGCTTTTGACTTCGCGCTCTATGTGCACCGCGTCGCCGCTTTCCAATGCAGCGGCGGAGGCGCTTATCAGGTCTTGATCGAGGGCCTTATCCAGCCCGTGATCCTGCGTTTCGGTGTGGTGCAGCGGCAGGCCCTTGGTGTCCACGACATGCAGCAACTTTGACAGATCAATGCCTTGCGCTTTCCAGTGATGGATCGCCTTGTTCATATCGATCCGGTCAACACGGCCGGTCATTTCCTCTATCGTGCGGAAGCCCATTTCGGCCATGATGGCGCGCAATTCTTCGGCGACGAAGAAGAAGTAATTGATCACATGCTCAGGCTGGCCCGTGAATTTGGCGCGCAATTTCGGGTCTTGCGTGGCAACGCCCACCGGACAGGTGTTCAGATGGCATTTCCGCATCATGATGCAGCCAGCAGCAATCAACGGAGCAGTTGCAAAGCCGAACTCGTCGGCACCCAACAACGCGCCAATGGCGACATCGCGCCCGGTGCGAAGGCCGCCGTCAACTTGCACCGCGATGCGGCTGCGCAGATTGTTGAGAAGCAACGTCTGTTGCGTTTCGGCCAGACCGATTTCCCATGGGGAGCCCGCGTGCGTCAGCGAGGTGAGCGGCGAAGCGCCCGTTCCGCCTTCATAGCCCGAAATCGTCACATGGTCGGCCCGCGCCTTGGAAACGCCAGCCGCCACCGTGCCGACGCCGACTTCGGAGACAAGCTTCACCGAAATCCGGGCGGCCGTATTCACGTTTTTCAGATCGTGGATCAGCTGCGCCAAATCTTCGATCGAATAAATGTCGTGGTGGGGCGGAGGTGAAATAAGGCCGACGCCGGGCGTCGAATGCCGTGTGGCCCCGATGGTTTTGTCCACTTTATCGCCGGGCAGCTGTCCGCCTTCGCCGGGCTTTGCCCCTTGCGCCATCTTGATCTGGATATCGTCGGCATTGACCAGATATTCCGCCGTCACGCCGAAACGCCCCGATGCAACCTGCTTGATCGCCGAGCGCATCGAATCGCCATTGGCCATCGGGGTAAAGCGTTTGGGGTCTTCGCCGCCTTCGCCGGTGTTTGATTTGCCGCCGATACGGTTCATCGCCACAGCCAGCGTTGTATGCGCCTCCCACGAAATCGAGCCATAGCTCATCGCGCCGGTAGCGAAGCGTTTCACGATTTCTACCGCTGGTTCAACTTCGCTGATGTCGAGCGGTGTCTCCGCTGGTTTCAGCGACATCAGGCCACGGATCGTTAGCAAGCGTTCGCTTTGTTCGTTGATCGATTTGGCGAACTCGGCGTAGTTTTTCGGATCATTGCCGCGCACCGCATGTTGCAACTGCCCGACATTGGCCGGGGTCCAGGCATGCTCCTCGCCGCGGATACGATACCCATAGATACCGCCGACATCGAGCATGTTCTTGTAGATCGGATTGTCGCCATAGGCAGCCGCGTGACGGCGCACGGTTTCTTCAGCGACTTCCGCCAATCCAACGCCTTCGATGGTCGTTGCCGTGCGGGTGAAATATTTTTCGATAAAAGCAGAGGACAATCCGACAGCGTCAAAAATTTGCGCGCCGCAATAGGATTGGTAGGTCGAAATGCCCATTTTGGACATGACCTTTAATATGCCCTTGCCGACGGCCTTGATGAAGTTCTTTTGAACTTCATAAGACGTCAAAGGCAAACCCTGTCGCACGCGAATTTCTTCGAGTGTTTCAAACGCCACATAGGGATTGATCGCCTCGGCACCATAGCCCGCCAATGCACAGAAATGATGTACTTCGCGTGCTTCGCCGGTTTCGACGACAAGCCCGGTTTGCATCCGCAGCCCTTGGCGGACAAGGTGATGATGCACGGCGGCGGTTGCCAGCAAAGCGGGCATGGCAATCCGGTCTGGCCCTTGGCCACGATCAGACAGGATCAGAATATTCTTGTCCTGCAACACCGCCTCGGTCGCGGCCCAGCACATTTCCTTGATCGCCATTTCGAGGCCAGCCGCACCAGTTGCGGCGTCCCACGTCATGTCGATGGTTTCGGCGCGGAAGGCGGCGTCCAAAGCTTGCTCGACCGAGCGGATTTTGGCCAGATCGGCATTGGTCAATATCGGCTGATCGACCTCCAGCCGTTTGTGCGTTCCGGCATCATGGCCAAGCAGATTGGGGCGCGGGCCGATCATCGAGACCAGGCTCATCACCAGTTCTTCGCGGATCGGATCGATCGGCGGGTTGGTAACTTGTGCGAAATTCTGTTTGAAATAATCGTAAAGGAGCCGCGACTTGTTTGACAGCACCGCAATCGGCGTGTCGGTGCCCATCGAACCCAATGGATCGTCGCCGTTTGCAGCCATCGGCTCCAGAAAGCGCGAAATATCTTCCTGCGTATAGCCAAAGGCCTGTTGCCGGTCGAGCAAGGCGGCATGATCGTTCGCCAGTGGCGGCTCGGTGCAGACCACCTCGTCGAGGTCTTTCAGCTTATACTGCGCCGCTTCGAGCCACTCGGCAAAGGGCTCGGAACCAGCCAGTTCAGCCTTGATTTCTTCATCCTCGATGATCCGGCCCTGTACCATATCGATCAGCAGCATCTTGCCCGGCTGCAACCGCCATTTGCGGACGATATTGTCTTCCTTGATCGGCAACACGCCGCTTTCAGAGGCCATGATCACATGATCGTCATCGGTAACGCAGAAACGCGCGGGCCGAAGCCCGTTGCGATCCAGCGTCGCACCAATCTGACGGCCATCGGTGAAGGCAACCGCAGCGGGGCCATCCCATGGCTCCATCAACGCAGCATGATATTCGTAAAACGCGCGGCGCTTTGCATCCATCATCGGATTTCCGGCCCACGCCTCGGGGATCAGCATCATCACGGCATGCGCCAGCGAATAGCCACCCGCCAGCAACAATTCGAGCGCGTTATCAAGGCACGCGGTATCCGATTGTCCGTGCGGAATGATCGGCCACATTTTGTCGAGGTCAGCCCCCAACAGCGGCGATTCCATCGTGCGCCGGCGCGCATTCATCCAGTTCACATTGCCGCGCACCGTGTTGATCTCGCCATTATGCGCGACAAAACGGTAAGGGTGCGCCAGCTTCCAGCTGGGGAAGGTGTTGGTCGAAAACCGCTGATGCACCAGCGCCAAAGCTGAGGTGCAAAGCGGATTACGCAGATCGTCGTAAAAAGTGCCGACTTGCCCTGCAAGCAACAGCCCCTTGTAAACAATCGTGCGGGTGGACATTGATGGAATGTAAAAGCTGGAAAGCCCCGGCAGCCCGTATTTTTCTTCGAGCGCCGCCAGCGGATTTTGCGCTTGCTTGCGGATCGCCAGCAATTTGCGTTCAAACGCGGCTTCATCGGCGCAATTTTCACCGCGCCCGATGAACAATTGCCGGATCACGGGCATTTGTTCGATTACAGCCGCACCAATGCCATCCAGCGTCGTCGGCACATCGCGCCAGCCTAGCACGGTCTGGCCTTCTTTGACGACAAAGCTTTCAAGGTTGGCCACGCCAAAATCGCGCGCCGATTCACTCTGTGGCAAGAAGCACATGACAACGGCATAGTCGCCCACCGGCGGCAGGTTTACGTCTGCTGTATTCGCCCAATCGCGGAACAATGCATCGGGAATCTGGATCAACAGCCCGGCGCCGTCACCCAGCAACGGATCCGCACCCACAGCCCCGCGATGATCGAGATTGACCAGAATCTCTAGTCCGCGCCGGACAGTAGCGTGCGTTTGCACGCCTTTTATGTTCGCAATGAAGCCGACGCCACAAGCGTCATGTTCGTTGCGTGGATCGTACAATCCCTGAGCCGGAGGAAATCCCATGGCGAGCCTTTATCTGCGAATCTAGTGAAATTTGATTCGCGGTAGCGGGATATTTGAGTAATTTAAAGTCACATTGCTGCCAATTGCGGCAAGGAAACTTGCTAGGGCATTAAGCCTGCGTTTCGGAGGTGCCCGTTGCCCTTTTAAACTAAGCCAAATCACGATGTCGATGCGACCTTTTATGGGCTGCGCTGCGCCGATATGTGGCCTTGACGGACCGCTGCTTTTCCCCTTGGGAAATGCCATGCGCTTTTTTTCTGATAATGCAGCTCCGGTTCATCCCAAAATTATGGAAGCCATTGCGTCGGCCAATGCTGTCGACACCGCTTATGATGGCGACGCATTGAGCCAAAAACTGGACGCGCAATTTTCACAGCTTTTTGAACGCGACGTTGCGGTTTTATGGGTTTCAACCGGCACAGCAGCCAATTGTCTGGCGCTTGCGGCGCTGGCTCAGCCGCATCAGGGCGTATTGTGCCACCGTGAAGCCCATATCGAAGTGGATGAATGCGGCGCACCCGGATTTTATACCGGCGGTGCCAAATTGATGCTTCTCGATGGCGCAGGAGCAAAGGTTTCGCCGGCATCGGTCTCCGAACATCTCGCTGCGATTCGCCCTGACGTTCATCAGGTACAAGCAGCTGCGCTTTCAATCACCAATGCGACCGAATATGGTCTGGTTTATCATCCAGCCGAGATCGCTGCATTGGGCGACATTTGCCGGTCGAATGGTTTGGGCTTCCACATGGACGGAGCCCGTTTTGCCAATGCCGTGGTGTCCGCAGGCCGAAGCGCGGCGGATATGAGCTGGCGCGGCGGGGTCGATATTTTGAGTTTCGGATGTGCCAAAAATGGCGGGATGAACGCCGAAGCCTTGGTGTTTTTTAATCCAGAACAGGCGCATGCCGCTCGTTATCGGCGCAAACGTGCGGGGCATCTGCTTTCGAAAGGCCGCTTTTTGGCGGCGCAATTGCTGGCGTTCGTCAACGACGACCTGTGGATTGAAAACGCCAAAGCAGCGAACAATGCGGCAACGATACTGGCGCAATCCGCGACCGATCGCTTGTTGTACCCTGTCGAGGCTAATGAGGTTTTTATCCGATTGTCGGCCCAAGAAGCGGAGCATTTGCGGCGAAGCGGCTTTGATTTCTACGATTGGGGAGAGGGTGCCGCGCGCCTTGTCACCAGTTGGCAGCACACAGCCGACGACGTCGAACCCCTCGCAGCGATGATTGCCGCATTGTGAGCCAAATCGACGTGGACCCGAATAATGAACCCGGCCAAGAACCGGGGCTGTTCACTCTGGGCGTTTTTATCCCGTTCATTCTGGTGTCGTTGATCTGGGGATCGACATGGCTCGTCATCAGCGACCAAATCAGCATTGTTGCCCCCAGTTGGTCGGTCACTTACCGGTTTAGTGTCGGGGCGCTGGGCATGTTTCTACTCGCATTGATGACGCGAACCCCTCTCGGGCTTGATCGCGCGGCGATGTTTTGGGCAATGGCATTGGGCATGTTGCAATTTTCGCTGAATTTCAATTTCGTCTATTTGGCCGAAAAACACATTACCTCGGGTTTGGTCGCGGTGTTGTTTGCCCTGTTGATTGTGCCCAACGCCTTTTTTGCCAAATGGTGGCTGGGCCGACCCATTGGCCGCGCTTTCATCTTGGGAAGCTTCATCGCCTGCGTCGGCGTTGCATTGTTGATGGTGCAAGAATATCGATCCGCTCCGATTGGCGCAGAGGCCGTTTTGATGGGCGTTGGATTGACTTTGGCGGCGGTAATCTGTGCCTCGGTCTCCAACGTGATGCAGGCATTGCCATCGCTTGCCCGTTATCCGACCATCGCCATTTTGGCGTGGTCGATGCTGTTCGGCGTTCTTGCCAACGGCCTGTATTCGTTCTTTGCCTTTGGCCCACCGCAATTCGACCCAAGGCCGGAATATTTTGCAGGCGTTGCCTATCTCGGTTTGATCGGTTCGGTCGTCACATTCCCGCTTTATTTCGGCCTGATCCGAAAAATCGGCCCCGGCAAAGCCGCCTATACCAGCGTGCTTATCCCGGTCGTCGCCATGATGCTGTCGACGGCCTTTGAAGGCTATCGCTGGACAGCACTGGCCGTGGCAGGGGCAGTGCTGGTGATTGCCGGATTGCTGGTCGCGATGCAATCGGCCAAGCCAGCACGATAATTAGCGAAAGCTGGCTTCCAGCCCAAAACCCGCTTTGCCTTATTATTGGCCACGCGGCGGTTCTCCGCATAAAATGCGCGCGCCATGGGGGATAATTGCGCTGCTTCCATCGTTTCTAATGCGGGCGGTGCAATGCCCAAAAGCGCACTTGCAGTTTCGATCACCTGATTTTGATCGCACGGATAATCATCCGCCAGATTATAGATACCGGGCGATCCGGCAAAACTTGCACAAATTCCTGACGCGATGTCGCTGACGTGCACACGGCTGAAAACCTGCCCCGGCGCAATGATCCGATGGGCCGCCCCCGCACTTACTCGTTCCAGTGCAGAACGCCGGGGACCATAAATACCAGGCAACCGGAAAACACGAACATCGCTGCGCAATGCCTGCCACGCCAAATCGGCGTCGGCGCGGGCCGTGCGCCGACCGCCGCCAATAGGGGCAGTTTCGTCGACCCATGCACCGCCAGTATCGCCATAGACCCCGGTCGATGAAAGATAGCCAATCCACTGCGCCGCAGCCTTGCTTAAATCATCTCCATAAGTGGAAAGGACCGGATCACTTCCATCTGGCGCGGGCGGTACCGACGATAAGATATGCGTTGCATCGGATATGGCGTGAATGACACTGGCGGTATCATCAAAGGCCAATAGTCCCGGTCCAGCCTGCCGCCTTGTGCCGAAAACCTTCCACCCAATCCCTCGCAAATGTTCTGCAAGGTGGCTGGCGGAATAACCCATTCCGAAAATTAGCATGCGCCCTGTCATGGCACCTCTGTCACCGGAGATACCCCCCACGTCAAGCATGTTGCCATCCCATGCAGACGCTGCGAAGACGGACCGATGACGATAATCGAAAACAATGCAATCGAAGCCCTGACCAGCCCCCTGTTCGCGGGCATCGCCCATGGATTTTTGGGACGGCGTGGCGGCGTTTCAAAAGGGATGCATGCGGGGCTGAACGTCGGGCTAGGTTCGGCGGATGACCGCGCGCATATTTTGGAAAACCGCGCCCGCGCAACGGCTGCAATATTGCCGGGTTCCGATCTGGTGACGGTGCATCAAGTGCATTCGCCCGACGTTGTTACCGCGACCGCGCCCGTGTCGCTCGATGCCCGCCCCCATGCCGATGCCATGGTTACCGATCAACCCGGTTTGCTGCTGGGAATATTGACCGCCGATTGCGTGCCAGTGTTGTTTGCCGATCCCGTCGCCCAAGTCATCGGGGCCGCCCATGCCGGGTGGAAAGGCGCAATCAGCGGTGTTACCGACAACTGCATATCCGCCATGGAAGCACTGGGCGCAAAACGGGACCAGATCGTCTGTGCCATCGGCCCCTGCATTGCGCAAAAAAGCTACGAAGTGGACGACGGCTTTTTTAGGCAGTTCGCCGAGCAGGCACCCGAAAACGAACGGTTTTTTGCATCGGGAAAACCAGGCCATTGGCAATTCGACATCGAAGGCTATGTCGCGGCTAGGCTTGCCCATGCTGGCATAGTTCGCATCGAATGCCTGGGGCAAGACACCTATTCGCAACCCGACCGCTTTTTTAGTTACCGGCGTAGCTGCCATCGCGGCGAAGAGGGTTATGGACGGCAAATTTCCGTTATTGGCCTTCGCGCATGACCACCAAACGCATCGGGTTCTTCGTCGGCCTTTTGGCCTTTGTCCTGATGATCGTGGCGGGGCCACCTGCGTCGATGACGGCGCCAGCATGGCATGTCGCTGCATTAACGCTGGTCATGGCAATCTGGTGGATGACCGAGGCATTGCCGTTAACGGCAACCGCATTATTGCCATTTCTGGCGCTGCCTTTGATGGGCATCCTGACGGCGCAGGAAGTCGCCAAGGAATATTATTCGCCGATTTTGTTCCTGATATTGGGCGGTGCCTTTATGGCGCTGGCGATTGAGCGGACCGGACTGCACCGACGGATCGCAATCTGGATATTGCGTTTTTCGGGGAAAAGCCGGTTTGGCCTGTTGCTCGCGTTCATGGCGGCGACGGCGTTTCTATCCATGTGGATTTCGAACACCTCCACCGCGCTGATCATGATGCCGATTGCCTTGGCGGTATTGGCGGCAGGAGGGGTGCAGGAAGGCGAAACGGGCGGGATGGCCGGAGCGTTGATCATGGGCGTTGCCTTTGCCGCATCATTGGGTGGATTGGGAACAATGGTTGGATCGCCGACCAACCCGATCGCCGTCGGCTTGATCGAAAAACAACTGGGCATGACGATCAGTTTTGTCGACTGGATGTCGTTTGGCCTGCCGATTCTGTTGGTGGCAGTTCCGGGGACCGCGCTGATTCTGGCAAGGGTGCAGAAAATTCAAGCAACGGATTTCGATGCCGTCGCCGCCAATGCCGCGCTGGGTGTTCAAGGTGCTTGGCGCAATCCTGAATTGCGGTTGTTACCGATAATGCTTTTGGCCATCGGGCTTTGGCTGGCCCAACCGCAATTGGAAGGGATGCTACCCAAAGGTTCGATCACCGATGGCACAATCGCCATTGCCTGCGCTTTGCTGCTGTTCCTGATCCCCGACGGTGAAGGCCGACCGCTTTTGACTTGGAAAGAAGCGGATCGGGCCCCTTGGGGGGTGATTATGATGTTTGGCGGCGGATTGGCGCTGGCGGCAGGAATTACCGAATCGGGATTGGCCGCGTGGCTGGGTGAAGCCCTGAAGCCGCTGGCCGGCGTTCATCCCTTGCTGATTGCCGCTGCGGTGACCGCATTGGTTATCCTGATCACAGAATTTGCCAGTAACGTTGCGACCGCGAGCGGGGTGATGCCTGTGGTCGCCGGTCTGGTTGCGGCGACGGGTTCCGATCCGTGGTTGCTTGCCATGTCTGCGTCGATTGCCGCGAGTTGGGGCTTTATGATGCCTTCGGGCACGGGGCCAAATGCGCTCGCTTGGGCCACCAATCACGTTGCCTTGCCCCGCATGCTGCGTGCTGGCTTGGCCATTGATCTGATGGGAATTCCGCTCATCGTCGGCACAGTTTGGCTGATCGCCATGGTGCATTGATCTGGAAGAAAAAGGACGGTTGAACCTGTTCCTAGATATTGTTATTGGTAATAGCAATAAAGAGGAGAGACTCGATGAATTTTGAACGTATCAACCCCATCACCGGCGAAGTGGCATCCTCAGCGCCCGCGATGAAAGCAACGGACATCCCGGCAATTGCGGCAAAGGCGCAGGCCGCTTTTCCCATTTGGGCGGCAATGGGGCCCAATGCACGGCGCGCTGTGCTGATGAAGGCCGCCGATGCGCTTGAAGCCCGCAAGGACGATTTTGTTGCGGCGATGATGGGCGAGATTGGCTCGACTGCCGGTTGGGCGATGTTCAATCTTGGATTGGCAGCGGGCATGGTGCGCGAGGCAGCAGCCCTCACCACGCAGATCTCGGGCGAGATTATCCCGTCGGACAAGCCTGGCTGTGTGGCCATGGCGATGAAGGAACCGGTGGGCGTCTTGCTCGGCATCGCGCCGTGGAATGCGCCGATCATTTTGGGCGTGCGCGCAATCGCGGTTCCGCTTGCCTGCGGCAATGCGGTGATCCTGAAAGCGAGCGAAACCTGCCCGCGCACCCATGCGTTGATCATCGAAGCTTTTGCCGAAGCGGGCTTTCCTGATGGTGTGGTCAATGTCGTTACCAATGCGCCTGAAGACGCTGCTGATGTGGTTGGCGCGCTCATCGATGCGCCGCAAGTGAAGCGGATCAACTTCACTGGCTCGACCAATGTAGGCCGGATCATTGCCAAGCGCGCAGCCGAACATCTGAAACCCTGCTTGCTCGAATTGGGCGGAAAGGCTCCGCTGATCATTTTGGACGACGCCGATTTGGACGAAGCCGTGAAAGCCGCCGCCTTTGGTGCGTTTATGAATCAGGGGCAGATTTGCATGTCGACCGAGCGGATCATTGTGGTCGATAGCGTCGCCGATGCCTTTGCCGCAAAATTCGCCGCCAAGGCGCAATCGATGGCCGCTGGTGATCCACGCGAGGGCAATACGCCGTTGGGCGCAGTGGTCGATCAGAGGACCGTTACCCATGTCAACGCGCTGATCGACGATGCGACCGCCAAGGGTGCGAAGCTGATCGCGGGCGGCAAAAGCGACAGCGTCGTCATGCCCGCGACGGTGGTCGATGGCGTCACCAAAGCGATGAACATCTATGCCGAAGAGAGCTTTGGCCCTGTGGTCGGCATCATCCGCGCCAAGGACGAAGCAGACGCGGTCCGCATCGCCAATGACAGTGCATATGGCCTCTCCGCTTCGGTCTTCACCCGCGATACCGCGCGCGGGCTTGCCGTTGCGCGCCAAATCCATTCGGGCATGTGCCATATCAATGGCCCTACTGTGCATGACGAAGCGCAAATGCCCTTTGGCGGCGTGGGTGCGTCCGGCTATGGCCGTTTCGGCGGCAAGGCCGGGATCGACAGTTTCACCGAGCTGCGCTGGATTTCCATCGAAACCCAACCCGGCCATTATCCGATCTAAAAATCGTCAAGCCGCGCTTTGGCGCAAACCTATTGGCGGATGGGGGAGGCAGAGATGCTTCCCCTATTGCATTTCTGCAAAATCATATAAGAACATATTATGAACAAATATGTTTCCAGATTCGGTCGCGCTTTCGCGTGCCGTGCCTGTCAGTGACTCTTCCGGGGATGGCTTTTCCGAAACCGGCTGGGGCCATGCGCTGGCGCGGATGCGCGCAGCGGATGCAGGCGAAGACACCCCGGCGGCATCGCTTGCCCAAATATTGCAACACGATATGCCCGCCAATGCCCTGCACGAAGTTTTCGCCGCCAGCCGCACCGATAATGCCAGCGCCAGCGGATTTACCCTGATGCTGGCCGCCATGCTGTCCCCTGAAGATGCACCACTGTTTCTGGTGCGCGAATATCGAGGCGGAAGCGGACGGCTGTATCCGGCGGGCCTTTCGGCCTTGGGGATTGATCCCGCGCGCTGTTTCAGCATCGACGCCCCCGACATGCTTTCGGCATTAAAGGCCACCGCAGACATTGCCCGCAGCGGTGCGGCAGGCGCGGTCTTGATCGAGGTCGAAGGCCGCCCGCGCCTGCTCGATCTAACCGCCAGCCGTCGCCTGTCATTGGCGGCGGAAAAATCAGGAACTGCGGTGTTGATGCTGCGCCTTGGAAGCCAGGCGACACCCAGTTCGGCCTATAGCCGTTGGCAGGTCGCCAGCGCGCAATCCACTCCGCTGCTTGCCGATGCACCGGGGGAAGCCGCCTTCACCACCACCCTGTTGCGTCACCGCCGCATGGCAGCAGGGCAATCGGCACGGCTGATCTGGAACCCTGAGAAACGAAAATTTGATGAACAAACCGCCGCCCCTACACCGCAATGGGACAGCGCAGGAGAGGCGACATTTGGCCGCTTATTTTCCCTGGCTGCCCGCAGAGCGGCTGGTTCGCGCCCGCGTCGCGCCGCCTGACACCTCCTTTGCGCTGGTTGAAAAGCAAAAAGGGGCATTGCGGCTAACGGCTGTTTCGCAGGCCGCGCATCTGCTTGGGCTCAGCTCTGGCCTTGCACTTGCCGATGCGCGTGCACGGGTTCCGGAATTGGCGGCGTTCGACCATGACCCGGCGGCGAATGACGCGTTGCTCGCGCGGCTGGCCGATGCCTGTCTGCGCTATACACCCAGGGTGATGACGCATCCGCCGCAAGGGTTGATCCTCGATATATCGGGGTGCCACCATCTGTATGATGCCAATGTGGACCGGGCCGAAAAATGGTTGGCCACAGATTTGACGCAACGGCTGGGCGAGACGGGGCTGACGGTACGGATCGCCTGCGCCTGTTCATCCGATGCCGCATTGGCGTTGGCGGTTTACGGGCTGGATGAAAATGCTGTGCACCGCCTGCCGGTCACCGCGCTTGCGTGCGACGCCGCAGTCCACCATGTGCTGCGCCGTGCGGGGCTGAACACTATCGGCGATCTGGCCAGCCGCCCGCGCACGGTGCTTGCTGCGCGTTTTGGTGAACAGGTAACGCATCGGCTCGCGCGGCTGTTGGGCGAAGTCGACAGTCCGATCATTCCCCGCCAATCGCGTCCCATTATCGCCTGCGAGGCGCGCTTTGCCGAACCCATTGCCCATGCCGATAGCGTGCGCCGCGTGCTGGCAGAGTTGGCAACCGATGCCATAAGTCAGTTGGCAGAACGCGGCGAAGGCGCGCGTGCGGTGGAAACGAAGCTGTTTCGCTGCGATGGACAAACGCGCGGCCTTCTCATCGAAACCGCCGCACCGACGCGCGATGTTCCGCTGATCATGCGGTTGTTTGCCGAACGAATAGCGGCGCTGAATGATCCGCTTGATCCGGGCTTTGGCTACGACAGTATCACGCTCAATATTACCGCCGCCGAACCCTTAAAAGCGGATCAGCGCGATTTTACCGGCAGTGCAGCCAAGGCACGCGAGGAGCTGGCAGCGTTGCTCGCACGGCTGGCGACGCGGCTGGGGCCGGAACGGGTAACGCAATGGCAGGCGGTGGATAGCCATGTGCCGGAACGGGTTTTTATGGATGGGAATATCCTCAAATCCTCCCCGGAACGGGGAGGTGGCGCGGGCAAAGCCCGTGACGGAGGGGCCGGGTTTGGCATAGTACAAACTTCAAAATTTTGGCGCGACCAAGAGCGACCCCTCCGTCAGTCCTGCAGACTGCCACCTCCCCGTTCCGGGGAGGATTTGGTATCCACCCGCCCCCTGCTCCTCCTCGATCCGCCGCAACCCATAGAGGCCATCGCCGAAGTCCCCGACGGCCCGCCCTATCGCTTTCGCTGGCGCGGGAACCAGCACCGGGTAGCGCGGCATGAAGGACCGGAACGTATCGCCATGCCGTGGTGGCAGGGGAAAGGGACCGACCGCCTGACCCGCGATTACTACCGCGTGGAAGATGTCGAAGGCCGCCGTTTCTGGCTGTTTCGGCATGGGCTTTATTCGGAAAAGGCCGATCCTAATTGGTATGTACATGGTCTGTTTGCATGATGTTTGCCGAACCCATAGCCGCAACCAATTTCAGCTTTCTGACCGGCGCATCGCACCCCGCAGAGATGGTAGAGCAAGCCATGAAGCTGGGCATGCCCGGGATTGGCATTGCCGACAAAAACAGCGTCGCGGGCGTGGTGCGCGCGCATAGTGCGTGGAAGGCGGCGCAAAAGGAAGGGCTGGCTGGCGATTTCAAACTGATCGTCGGCGCACGGCTGGTGTTCTCTGATGGCACACCCGATGTGGTGGCCTATCCGATGACCCGGCGCGGCTGGGGGCGGCTAACGCGATTGTTATCGCTGGGCAATCTGCGCGCAAAAAAGGGGGAGTGCATATTACGGTTTGAGGATTTGCTGGAATGGGCGGACGAGATGTGCCTGATAATCCTCCCCGGAACGGAGAGGTGGCAGTCCGTAGGACTGACGGAGGGGTCGGGTACAGCCAAGCTCCAACCTCAAAAAACGCACACGCCTTCACCCGACCCCTCCACCACTTCGTGGTCCCCCTCCCCGTTCCGGGAAGGATTTTGGAGGCAGCTAAAGACAAAAGTCCCCCATCTCTACATCGGCACAACCATGCACAGGGCGGGTTCGGACAAACGCAACCTCGCCGCCCTCAAAACCCTCTCCCAAGAAACCGGCATTCCGCTGATCGCCACAAACGACGCCCTTTACGCCACCCCCACCGACCGCCCCTATCACGACATCCTGACGTGCATCCGCGAAAAGGTGACCATCCATGAGGCCGGAACAAAGCTGTCCGCCAACGCCGAACGTTATTTAAAAGACCCCGCCGAAATGGCGCGGCTGTTTGCCGACGCGCCCAAAGCCATCGCGGCGACAACCGATGTGTTTAACGCCATCAATTTCACCCTTGATGAGCTGGCCTATGAATATCCACACGAGCCGGTACCGATGGGCTGGAGCGCGCAAGGCTGGCTGAGCGAACTGGCGTGGAGCGAGGCGCGCGCGCGTTTTCCAGCCAAAGACTATCCAGACGGTGTTCCAGAGGCTTGGATTACACTGCTTGAAGAAGAACTCGGCCTGATCGAACGGCTGAATTACGCCACGTATTTCCTCACCGTGTACGACATCGTCTGTTTCGCCCGCGCACAAGACCCGCCGATCTTGTGTCAAGGGCGTGGCAGTGCGGCCAATTCTTTGGTCTGCTATCTGCTTGGCGTCACCTCGGTCGATCCGGTGGCAAACAGCCTGCTTTTCTCCCGCTTCCTGTCCGAAGAGCGCGCCGAGCCGCCTGACATCGACGTCGATTTCGAACATGAGCGGCGTGAGGAGGTGATGCAATATGTCTATCGCCGTTACGGCCGCCACCGCGCCGGGATTGTCGCCACCGTCATCCATTATCGCCCCAAAAGCACGCTGCGCGAAGTGGGCAAGGCTTTGGGCTTTACCGAGGATGTGACCGCGCGGCTATCAGGCACCATCTGGGGCAGTTGGGGCAGCGAGGTGGAGGAAGCGCGCATCCGCGAGGCGGGCTTTGATCCCGACAATCCGGATATAAAGCGGATGCGTAAAGTGGTGGCACGCATCCTGAACTTTCCGCGCCATTTGTCGCAACATGTCGGCGGCTTTGTGCTGACCGAGGACCGGCTGGATGAGACGGTGCCGATTTTGAATGCGGCAATGGATAATCGCACCTTCATCGAATGGGACAAAGACGATATTGACACGCTGGGCCTGCTCAAGGTCGATGTGCTGGCGTTGGGGATGCTGACCTGCATTCGGAAGGCGTTGGCGATGATAGAGGGGGTAAGCCCCTCCCCTTCAGGGGAGGGGCAGCGAGACTTGGTATCTTCGATACCTAGTCGCAGCGGGGTGGGGACTCTCAGCCTTTGCGTTACGCCGACAGTCCCAACCCCTCCCCTAAAGGGGAGGGGCTTAAACCTCCAATCCGTCCCCAGCGAAGATCCCGCCGTTTATGACATGCTGTGCACCGGCGACTCTATCGGCGTGTTTCAGGTCGAAAGCCGCGCGCAAATCAACATGCTGCCCCGCCTCGCCCCCCGCGAATTTTACGACCTTGTCGTGCAAGTTGCCATTGTCCGCCCCGGGCCAATCGAAGGCGAGATGGTGCATCCTTATTTGCGGCGGCGGCAGGGAATCGAACCGGTCACTTTCCCCTCCCCCCGCCCGCCTTATGACCCCGATGAATTGAAAGGCGTGCTGGGCCGCACCTTTGGCGTGCCATTGTTTCAGGAACAGGCGATGAAGCTGGCCATCGTCGCCGCCGAATTCACCCCGGACGAGGCAAACGGCCTACGCCGCGCAATGGCCACCTTTCGCAATCTGGGCACGATCCAGTCCTTTCGCGAAAAGCTGGTCGGGCGCATGGTGACGCGCGGCTATACCGAGGATTTTGCCGGGCGCTGTTTCAAACAGATCGAAGGCTTTGGCAGCTATGGCTTCCCCGAAAGCCATGCGCAGGCCTTTGCCCGGCTGGTCTATGTTTCCGCCTGGATCAAATGCCACCATCCGGCGGTGTTTGCGGCGGCCTTGCTCAATTCACAGCCCATGGGATTTTATGCCCCTGCACAGATCGTGCGCGATGCCCGCGAACACGGCGTGCCGGTGCTGCCGATTGATGTGAACGATAGCGGCTGGGATAATGGGGTTCACGCAATAAGCCCCTCCCCTTTAGGGGAGGGGTTGGGGTGGGGGCTGTCCGTCGAGCACTGTGTTTCCGGACAGCCCCCACCCCCAGCCCCTCCCCTAAAGGGGAGGGGGGTAAATCTCCAACTCGGCTTCCGCCAAATCGATGGCTTCCGCGAAGAATGGGCAGAGCGGATCACCGCCGCCCGCGCGCAAGGCCCGTTCACCGATGTCGAAACCCTCGCCCTGCGCGCACAATTGAACGATCAGGCGCTGAAACTGCTCGCCGATGCCGATGCCTTGCGCTCGCTCAATCTGGATCGCCGTCAAGCCTTATGGGAGGTGCAACGCCGCCCCGGCCCTGCGCTGCCTTTGTTCGCCTTTGCCGATGCCAAGGAGCTCGCCGCCGAACCCGATGCCCGCCTGCCCGCAATGCCGCTGTCCGAACATGTCGCCGCCGATTACCAGACGCAGCGATTGTCGCTGAAAGGGCATCCGATGCAGTTTTTGCGTGAGAGCCTGACCGCCGAAAGTATCCTCAGCTGCGCCGCGGTTAACGCCGCGAAAAACGGCGCGCAGGTGAAGACGGCGGGCGTCGTGTTGATGCGGCAGCGGCCCGGAAAGGGCAATGCGGTGTTCATCACCATCGAGGATGAAGGCGGGATCGTGAACATCCTGCTTTGGACGCGGCTGATGGAGCGACAACGCCGCGCTGTCATGGCCGCACGCCTGATGGAGGTGCATGGCGAGGTGCAGCGCAGCAAAGAGGGCGTCGTTCACCTGATGGCGCACACGATCATCGATCGCACCGATGAACTGGCCCGTTTATCCGAAACGGAAATCCCGAACGCGCCACCCCAAGCCGCCCGCAGTCATCCGCGCAATGTGCGGATATTGCCAAAATCGCGGGATTTTCATTAGGGCAATCTGCCTCTAAGGCATTCCCATGACCAGCCTGCTCAACATCCCGCTCTCGATCCTTGGCCAAAACTGGCAATGGCGCGGGGGTGCCGCCGATGCGCGCGACCCGAATTTTGCCCCCGATGACCTTGTCACCCAATTGCTGTTGGCACGGGGCGTAGCGCGCGATGATCTGGAACGGCACCGCAACCCCACCATTCGGGGCTTCATGCCCGACCCGTCGATCTTCCGCGATATGGATACCGCCGCCGAACGGCTGTCCGATGCGGTGCAATCGGGCGAGACCATCACCGTCTATGGCGATTATGATGTCGATGGCGCGACCAGTGCCGCGCTCCTCATCCGGCTGCTGCGCGATCTGGGGCTGGCGGCGGGCTATTATATCCCCGACCGCTTGCTCGAAGGCTATGGCCCGTCGGGCGACGCGCTGGTGAAACTTGGCGCAGCGGGCAATAAACTGATCGTCACCGTCGATTGCGGGGCCATGGCCTATGACGCGCTGGCGCAAGCCAAAGCAGCGGGGATCGAGGTGATCGTCGTTGATCATCACAAATGTGGGCTAGAACTGCCCGCCGCCTTTGCGCTGGTGAACCCCAACCGGCTGGATGAAATCGACGAAGCCGCAGCGCATGGCCATCTTGCCGCTGTCGGCGTCGCCTTTTTATTGGGAGCCGCCATCATCCGCAATTTGCGCGGGCGCGGCTATTTCAGCGACCGGGCCGAACCCAATTTAATGGCGCTGCTGGATATTGTCGCATTGGGCACTGTCGCCGATGTCGCGCAATTGCGCGGGCTGAACCGCGCGTTTGTGGCGCAAGGGCTGAAGGTAATGGCGGGGCGGCGCAATGTGGGGCTGAACGCGCTGGCTGCGGCGGCCCGCCTGAACCGTGCCCCCATCTGCTCTGACCTTGGCTTTGCCCTGGGCCCGCGCATCAATGCCGGGGGCCGCGTTGGCAAATCCGATTTGGGCGTGCGCTTGCTGACCACCGAAGACCCCGAAGAGGCGCGGTTGATTGCGCAAGAGCTTGACGTGCTGAACGAGGAACGCCGCGCGATAGAGGCCGAAGTACAGGCATCCGCCGAAGAACAGCTTGCCGGGCAACATAACCGCGCCGTAGTGATATTGTCTGGCCAAGGCTGGCACCCCGGCGTTATCGGCATCGTCGCCGGGCGGATAAAGGAAAAAACCGGCAAACCCGCCATCGTCATCGCGATTGATGCCGATGGTACTGGAAAGGGATCGGGCCGATCGATCAGCGGCGTTGATTTGGGGGCAGCGATCATTTCGGCCCGCGAAGCCGGATTGCTGGTCGCAGGCGGCGGCCATGCCATGGCGGCGGGGTTGACCATCAATGCCGATCAGGTGGACGCCCTATCCGATTGGCTCGACGAGCGGTTGGCCAGCGACGTTACCCGCGCCTCGGCACAAAAGGCGTTGCTGGTCGATGCCGTGCTTACCCCGCGCGGGCTGCAACCGGCGTTTATCGATGCCATCGAAGGCGCTGGCCCCTACGGCACCGGCTGGCCCGGCCCGCGCGTGGTGACCGGCCCGGTACGCGTCATCAAATGCGACATTGTCGGCAAAGACCATGTCCGCGCCATTGTGGCGGGTGATGACGGCGCGTCGTTCAAGGCCATGGCCTTTCGTCAGGGCGAAAGCGCATTGGGCCAGCAATTGCTGCACGGCGAACGGGGCCGCAAATACTGGCTCGCGGGCCGCGCAAAGGTGGATGACTGGGGCAGCACGCCCAAGGCCGAACTGCATATCGACGATCTGAGCTTCGCCGATTGAAATAACCCGCATCCATGCCTTGACGAGCGCAAAACGAATCCGTAAAGGCGCGCTTCCATCTTTCGATGGCCCCTTCGTCTAGCGGTTAGGACGCGGCCCTTTCACGGCTGAAACACGGGTTCGATTCCCGTAGGGGTCACCAACTTTTTAGTTGCTTTGGTGGTTTTTCTGACAGGTTTGGTAACAATCAAGCGGCGATTTTTAGCCGCTCCAGTTCTTGCACAAATTCAAAACGCAGCTGGTCACGTTCTTCCTCTGGTAGCCAATTGGCCATCTGGCGAAATATGGTGACGTTCGAGCCTGTCTCACGGTCGCTCCAAGGCGAGCCTGCTTCACAGCCACGAACATCCGCCAACCATTTATGCAGCTTGCCGCGCACTACGGCCAAATCGGGCTTATATGTTGCCGGGTCATAGGCTGGGACAGGACGGTGCTCGGCAAACATATCGCCTTGGGCGGGGCCGTTGCCAAAAAGGTCGGTTTGCGGTGTGGCCATGTGCTTTGTACTCACTCTAATCCCAGTTCAGCGCGCGTTGCAGTCTTTTTCAGCGCTTCGATCAGAACAATATCGGCGCGGTCGAAAAGGTCAATCAGTTCGGCAATCCGCCCCGCGACATCGCGCATCGATTTCATGAACGCGCGGTCCACGGTCTGTCCGGCTCGCGCGCCGAGCCAGCGGGGGAGCAGGCGATAGCCGGAGACGGCAAATTGCCAGATGTTTTCGGGGATGCCCGATACGCGGCCCGAACCATCGGCGCACAATATGATCTCGCCGTCTCGCCAGTCAATGCTATCGGCCAAGACGCCGGTCGGGTCGGTTTCTTCCTTGGCGAGCGATTTGGTCAAAAACGCATCGCCGGGTTTGCGGGCGAAGGTTTCCACCGCGCGGATTTCCGCCCCGATTGCGGCGGCGCGTTCGAATACCGAATGCGCAGACGGGAACGGGATATGCGGGAACACATCCTCCAGATCCTCGGCAAAGCGCAGCGTGTAGGAAGTGGCCGACAGCAAAGCGAGCATGGCATCGAACACATCTTCGGGTGTGACCGCCTGACCATAGGTCATGGCGAGGCCCGCCAATAAAGCGGGGCTAAGATTGACCGGATTGTTGCCGGGGCGGCGGTCGTAGAGTGGGAAGGCGTAGCCGCCTCTGCCGCATAGCATATCGTAATCGGGAAGAACTGAGTGGCACCAAGCCGCCGGGCCAGCCCCAATGCCGAAGGTGTGGCTGTAGAAGCCGACGTTACTCTCGCCCCATACCGATTGAAACTCTGGACCCGGTCGATTTAGCAGTTTCAGATCATTGTATAACCATCGCTCATCCATTGGACGAAAAACATATTTGACCGCTTTCGGGTCTTCGTAACTTTCGTCATCAAGATGGGGCACATACTCCATCACATTACGTTTAAGGGTAGCGGCATCGAACGCCGTGAAGATTGAGTTTTTGCCCGTTTTGACTCCAGACTTATTGAAACTAAAAATGCTCGGCAAATCAGGCCACGCGGAATTTTCGAAAGGGGGCGGTCGCATGTCGTCTAGCCGACCACGATCCACCGTCACAAAGGCGTCAATCCGACCTAGCTGTGCGCCCTCGGTCAACCAACTCAATTTGGCTTTTTGACTGAGCGCGCCCTTCTCCCAAGAGTCCGAGTAACGCACTTCGGCGAGTTCGCCCACGATCTTGCTGCCATCTGCAATTGCCAACGTGATGCAGGTTCCCACTTGAATATTGAAAACGCCTTGGTCGCCATCAATGTCGGCACGCTCACCACGCCGGACATCGCCACGCAAATCGATAATCTCGATCCGGTCAAAGCGTTCGCGCATCATCTTGCGCAATCCGGCATAGGGTTTGCCTGACAGAAATGACCGGTTCGTAATGTAAGCGATAACACCCTTTCCCTGCGCTCCGTCGCTTTCAAACAATTTCCACATCGCCCAACGCCAGAACGCCACCGACATTTCGGGGAAGACATTCAGTTGATTGGCCCAACCGGCATCCTTCACCGGCTGTTTCAGATCATCCCACATATCGTCGATGAATTTGCCAACGAGTGTTTCATTCTCGCCCTTTTTAAGCGTGCGATAGGGCGGGTTGCCAATGATCGCCAACACCGGCTGTTGCTGCTTGATCTTGTCGGCCTCTGACCGTTCATTGCCGATCCCGGCATAGAGAAAGCCGGTGCTGCCCTTGGTCGTTTCGGTGCGCGGTTCGGCCAGGGTATCGGCCAGAAACACCCCCAGACGTGGTAGTTCAACCCCCTCTGCGCCATCCTCTTTGCTCGGCGCGGCCAGCGTATGGTGCAGCCGGTAATGCGCCACGGCATAAGGGCCGACGAGCAGTTCGAACGCAAACATCCGGCCCATCAGGTCTTTCAACGCCTTGCGCGCGGCGGGCTTGCCTTCCTTTGCCTCAATATCATTGCGCAGCCGTTCGGCGACGCCCAACAAGAATGTGCCGGTGCCGGTTGCGGGATCGAGAATGGTGACATTCTGGTCATCCAGCCCGTCGGTTTTCAAATCCTCACGCAGCACCCGGTCCAGCGCGCCGACCATGTAACGCACAACCTCAATCGGCGTGTAGTAAACGCCATAGCGTTTGCGGCCTTCGGGGTCGAACACCTCCAAGAAATCTTCGTAGAAATATAGGATGGGATCGGTCCCGTCATCCTTCACTGCCAACAGGTCTTCGTTCAGGCTGTTGACGGTATCGAGCATGATGTCGAACCCGACGCCGAGCAGATCGACAACCTCTGGCTGGCTGAGCACCCGCAACGCCGTTTTCATCAGCGGATGTTCGTCGGGCATCTTATTCCATGCCGTGCTGTCCACCGGCTTGCCCGTTGCCTCTCGCACCAACAGCAATCCGAACGCCAGCGTCTGCGCAAAGGCGGCGGAGAACAGAACTTCGAACGTCTTGTTGCTGAAACCGCCTGCTTCGGGGCGAGCGTAAAGTTCTTGCCGGAATACGTCGCACACTTCTTGGATGGGGTGGCCGGTCTTGTTCGCTTCGCTCAATTCCGCAAGCGCATCCTCGACAATGGCGCGCACCAGACGGGCGGCATGGGCAAGGTTCCCCGCCAGTTCCTTGGCATCTTTTGCCGAGGGCGGGTTGGCAAGCGCCAGCGGGGTCAGCGCACGGAGCAGCGGGCCAGTGTCGATGGCCTCGATCATCTTTGCCGCTTTGGCGTCGCTTGTGTTCGGATCGATGGCTTTGGCGGGAACAATCTCGCCGGACCAGACCGCATCGCCGCGCTCGAACGTGCGCAGATGCGAGAAATTGGAGATTGCCCAGACGGGCAGCGATTTGAACCGTTCAAATTGCCGTTTATCGTGTGGGTCTTTGAATTTGGTCGGGTCGTCGGGTTTGCTTGGGGCCTTGAGTTCGACAAAGGCGCGTGGCGGTTGGCCGGGGCGAGTTAAGGCTATGTCGGGACGACCTATGCCTGCTTTGGCATATTCCGACGTTACAGTGAGGTCATTGATTGGGATATGCGGCAACAGCTTTTCAAGCAGCGTTTTGAAGACTGGTGCTAAATCCTGTTCGATATTGGTCGGGCTCGCCAGCAATTGTTTGCGAATAGACGCCGCATATTCAACGAGTATTTGTGTCACCGACATAGAGGCACCCCTTTCGCCCTCCCTGCCCTTATCCCCCGCCCCAATCAAGCGAAGAACAAACGTGTCCTGCAGGAATTGCTCAGGCGCGGTGGGGGTTTCCGTTGCGCGAACGGACCCAAATTCAGGACACGTCCAGCATGCCCGATTTGCGCAATAGGCCGCGGGCGCTGAACAGCCGGGTTTTTACGGTGTTTTGCGGGCAGCCAGAAATCTCTGCGATTTCGGCAATCGACATTTCTTCGTAATAGCAAAGCCATACCGCTTCGCGTTGTTCCAGACTTAGCTTGGCGAGTGCCTTTTTCAATTGCCGTGCGGTTGATGCGTCGGCGGCTTGATCGAACGGGGATTGGCGTTCATCAACCTGGCTGTCGCGCGCGGTTTCTGCTATCGCTTCGGTCATGGGGGTTTCGCGTTGTTTGCGCACCCAGTCCACAGCCTTGTTCCGCACGATGCGCCGCATCCACCCCTGGGCACTGCCGCTGCCTGCGAAATTTCCGGCTTGCGACCAGATGGCAATGAACGCTTCGTTGACCACGTCTTCGGCGGCGCTTCTATCGCCCGCCAGCAACCCCGCCGCATAGCTTATCATCGGCCGATGCCATTCGCGATACAGCGCGTTAAAGGCGCGTTTGTCCCCCCGGCTGATGTCTTTCAATTGTGCTTCACACCGCATATTCTGCCCCCTTCACATCTTCAAACCGCGTGCCTCAGGCCCGCCGCATCTCCACCCAGGCGATGCAGCCGGTTTCATCCTGATAACTGTGCGTATTCAGCCCCGTTGCCGCCATGTGCGCCAAATCCTGTTCGGCATGGCATTTCGGCTCCCAATGGAAACAGGCGCGCCGCCAGCCAGCGCCGGGATGCCGGGGCAAAAGCGCCGACATCGCAAACTCCCCGGTTGCGGACAGATGGCGACAGATGCGGGCGGTCCATTGCCGCAAGGCGCGCGTCGTCAGCAAATCGGGCAGATGCGGCGCCAGAATCAGGTCAAAATGCGCATCGGGCATTTCTGTTGAAGCGGACAATTGCCGCAGCGAAATTTCGTCGCTGATCACAATGTTGCTGGTGTCCAGCGCGGCCATCGACGCCATAATTTCGCAGCCCGGATCGACGATCAGCCAGATTTTCTGTCCAGAACGCCAGGCGCGGAACAGCTTGCGTTCGGCATGCTCGCGCCGGTGCCGCAAGGCGCGGGTAAAGGCCATCGCCCGGGTCGCGGCAAACAGGCGGCGGCCGGTTGAGCTTACCTCGTCAGCGACATTGTTCTGCCCCAGCATGTTGAGCCGATGCACCGGATTGCTGGGCCGTTTTTGCGCATCCGCCAGCAAGGGATCTTCGAGCAGCATGCGGTGCAGCGCATGGCCTTGCAATTGTGCCGATGCCTGTCGGGCGGCCCCGCTCTGCATCTCTGCCATATCCAGCATGCCAACCAGCAAGCTGATGCCATTTTCGGTTCGACCGAACTCCAATTCTGACAAAACATGATCGTAAAGACTGCTATAGTGCATTGCGCATCTCTCTTTGGACATGCCAACGCAATAGGAAGCCCGCGCAATTGCCGCGTGAGAAGGCCGCAAAAAAATCGTCAAAAAAAGAGTGAAAAAACTGAATTTTGCGGTATTCGAACAGTTCTTGGGGGGAAATGCTCGCGTGTCGTCGGGTGTCGCAAAACATGCTCTAAAATTATTGGGTCCATTCAGGCTGGATGCCCCGGATGGGCAGCGCGTTGATGTCAGCAGCAAAAAGGGGCAGGCGCTGATCGCCATGCTGGCCATGGCAGGCGGCGGAGAACGCACGCGCAGCTGGCTGCAAACGCAATTGTGGGGCTCTCGCAATGCGGATCAGGCACAGGCCAGCCTGCGGAGCGAACTCGCCACGTTGCGAACCCGCATTAACACTGTGCAATGGCCGTTGCTCAAATCCGATCACAACCGCGTCTGGCTTGATCTCCAATTGCTCGATGTCGATGCGCGGGGGCAAGGGAATGTGAACGCCGCGGAGTTTCTCGAAGGATTGGATATTGCGGGCGAAGACGGGTTTGAAGATTGGCTGCGCGAGGAACGCGGGCGTCAACAATCACGCAGTGCCGATGGCTTGCAACGGCGCAAACCAGAAGCGGATGGTATCGCCGGGAATGACAAACCACCGCAGATCGCGCCCGTTAATGCCGCCTTTTCCGATCTTCCCGCAATTGCCGTGCTTCCGTTCGCGAATAAAACGACCAATCCGGAACTCGATTATGTCGCCGAAGGGTTAAGTGAAGATATGATCGACCGGCTGGCCAGACTCCGCTGGTTGCCCGTCATCGCGCGGAGTTCCAGCTTTTCATTATCCACCGGCGACACCAGTTCCGCCGCCATTGGCAAACTTTTGGGCGCACGGTATTTGCTCGAAGGAAATTTGCGACAAAATGGCGAAAGCACGACGATAAATGCTTCGCTGTCTGATTGCGAAACCGGCAAATTGCTGTGGTCCTCGAAAATTGCGTTTGAAAAAGACGCCTCAACAGCGGCGCTGGAGCAGATCGTTTCCGGAATGACATCGATGTTGGGTTTGAAAATCGATGCTGAGGAACAACGGCGCGCGCGCGGCAAACGGCACGAGGATTTGACCGTTCGGGATCTGATTTGGCGCGGACGCTGGCATTTAAACCGATTGACCGAACAGGATTTCGACCAAGCCAAGGCTTTATTCGAAAAAGCCCTGGAGATCGAACCCAATTCCCCCGAGGCCATCATCCAATATAGCTGGGCCTTGCTTTGGGCAGGCTGGACCAAACGGATTTCGGAGGACGAAACCCGGAATATCCGCAGGCTCGCACAAAAAGCCATCATCGCCGATTATGAAGACGCGCGCGGGCATATGCTGGCAGGTGTCGCCGAAACCTGGCTGCGCCAACCTTTGCGCGCCGAAGCCCTGTTGCGCCGGGCCATTGAGTTGAACCCCAGCCTAGCCCTGGCGCACGCACAAATGGGCGACATGCTGTACCTAAGAGGCGAGCCCGAAGCTGCGCTTGAATCGCTGCGCGTTGCCGTTCGATTGAGCCCGCATGACCAGCAGTTGTTCTTTGTCTATGGCGAACTAGCGGTTGCGCATTTGATGCTGGGTAATTTTGAAGAGGCACTGACAAAGGCGGAGACTTCGTTGCTCCAACGCCCTGCATATTGGTTCGCGCATGTAATGCGGATCAATGCGTTGGTTCGCCTTGAACGGGCCGCCGATGCCAAAGCGGCATTGGAGGAGCTACGGGCGCAAGTCGGCCGGTTTAAGCTTGCATATCTTGACTGGATTCCTTTCATCGATCCGCATTGGAATGCTTATTTGAAAGAAGGATTGAACCGGGCCGACAATCATAACGACTGACGTCCGCACCAAAAGCAAAGCCCGCGCATCAGTCAGGAATTCCCATGCCCCAGACCAAATATTTCGACGGTATTCAGAAAGCACAGGCGCAAGCAGCCGCCGCCCGTGATGATGCGGGAAAATTTGACTTTACGTCAATCGGCTCGACAGGGGCGGCGGCGCGAATAAAGGCTGCACTGCTTCAACGGTTAATCCATCCCACCTACGCGCTATTTCGTGCCTGTTTTCCAGTGGTAAAGGCCATGGGCTTTTACCATATCGCCCGCGATGAACAGGTGCGCGATGTCCTTTCGCGACCCGAAGATTTTCCCGTCCCGTTCGGCCCCGAAATGGAAGAACTTGCCGATGGCGCGACCTTCGTGCTGGGGATGGAAGGCGCGGCACAGGCTCGCCAAAATCAAATCATCCGCGAAATGATCCATCCTCAGGCCGACAGCGCGTTGATCATCGATCTCACGCACCGCTTTGCTACAGCCTTGCTGGAAAATAGCGCGGGCCGCATCGACGCGATGAACGATCTGATCAAGCGCACGGCAACGGAAGTTTGCATCCGCTATTTCGGTTTCAAGGTCGATGATCCAGATCAATTTGGCGATTGGACCATTTCGGCATCGGCGTTGCTGTTTGCCGATCCCTTTGGCGACCCCAAGGTCCGCTCTTTGGCACTGAAAGGCGCCAAACGGCTGAGGACTGTGATTGATGAATCGGTCCGCAAAGCAAGGCGGGTATTGAAATCCGATTTGGCGCTTGAACAGGCAACTTTGATTGAGCGGCTCTTGCTCATACAGCTCGCGCGCGCCGACAGCGATCCGGTGAGCGATGCTGAAATTCGTGCAATATTATACGGGCTGGTTACCGGTTTCATCCCCACCAACGGCCTGGCAGCAGGAAAAATGCTGGAGGTTTTTGTCGCCCGACCCGAAGCCTTTGCCATGGCAGTGGCGGCGGCAACCGACCCCGTCGACGGCCAAGCCGCCATGCGCCGGATAGTGCTAGAGGCTGGACGCCTGAACCCCGCTTTGTCCCCCGGCCAATTTCGGTACTGCCCAAATGGTGCATCGATCCGCGTGGGGAATAAAACCAAGTCGATCAAGGCAGGGTCATTGCTGCTGGTTTCGACAATGTCGGCGATGCGCGACCACCGCGTCATCCCCAAACCCCGCAAATTCTGGCCAGATCGCGTCGATGCAAATGGTAACTGGGTGGAGCCTGATCTGATTTTCGGAACGGGCGTTCATATGTGCCTAGGTAAATATCTGGCGATTGATCAGATCACAGCGATGTTCATGGTGCTTTTTGCCCAGAAAAACATCCGCGCTGCCAAGGGCAAGGCTGGACGCATGCACAGCATTGGTCCGTTCCCCCGCAATCTGGAAATGACCTTTGATACGCCTGCCGCCGGACAGTCCATGTTTCTGGTGATTGCGCCGGTGCAGGCGGGTCTATCGCAATATGGCATGGACGCGCTGCTTGCCCCCTTTGGCAATCCGGCCAGTGCAGACGTACGCCAGGCGTTTGATTCAACCGGCATCGTCCATTTCTGTTCGCTGACCACAATTTTGTCGGATGATCGTATCGATCTGGTTTGGGAACTGACCGTTGATGGCGATCAGGACAGCGCCTTGAAAATTTTGGCGCAATCGGTCGGCCATCTATTGCGACCGGTTTACGAAAAATGTGGTTTGCAATCCGACGAGGACTTAGCCGAATTCTGGAAGCGCCATATCGTCGAACTGCACGGAAAGCCTTGGGGTGCCAATGGGCTGAACTATAACGGCCTTTCTGAATTTCCCGTCGCTGCCACCGACAAACAAGCGCGGTTTGCCGATTTCGCCGGCCGCGCCTTGGGCAATTTTGTTGCCAGCGAAGCGTTGCGGGGCAGCCATGCCATGCTTGCCATCGACCATGTTCGCCGCATCATCGGCCAAGACCCGATCTTGCGCAAAGCAGGCACCAAGGCACAACGGGCACTCATGGCCGAAGCCGCGCGGGAGGGATTTGACGCCTTCCGGTTGAAGCCATTGGCGCAAAGCCTGAAACTGGGCGATTTTCGCGAACTCAGTTGGTCGACCTCGTTTGCTGCCTTTTTGAAATCACGCGAAAGTTTGATTGCGACACTGCCGGTTTTGGCGATTTTTGCGGTATTTTATGCGCTGTTCCTGATTGGTGATCCCAGCCCCGGATTGGTCTGGAAATGGGTCGGCACCGGGATCAAGGCTGTGTTGGCGACTGGCTTTGTTTTGACCGCTGTTCTGGTCGGATTTTTCATGGCCATCCGTCGCGCGGAGAAAAGCGACTGGATTGATCCATCGCAGGCGGAAATGGCGCATCTCAAAGCGATCAACGCGCAAGAAAACGCGCCCGGCCATGCCCAGAATCACATCCTAGCTGTCGGCGAAATGAAACCCGGAATACTGCGCGCCGTCGCCCATAGTTTCGCGCTGTGGACGATCCGGATGATTATCACCTTCAACTATCGTCCCGGTTTCGTCATCAACATGGGGACGATTCACTTCGCCCGTTGGTGGCGGGTTCCCGGAACCAATAAGACAGCATTTTATTCCAATTTTGACGGCAGCTGGGAAAATTATCTGGAAGATTTCATCACCCGCGCACGATGGGGCCAATCGGCAGCCTGGAGCAATTGGGTCGGCTTTCCTGAAACCCGCTATCTGATTTTCAAAGGCGCAGGCCAAGGCGACGATTTCAAACGCTGGGTCCGCACGCGGCAGCAGGTTGTACCGTTTTGGTATAGCCGGTTTCCAACGCTGACGACGGATCGAATCCGCACCAACGCGCTTATCCATCACGGATTGGCCCATGCGCAAACCAATAGCGAGGCAGAGGAATGGCTGCGCTGCTTTGGTTCGATGCCCAAGGTCGAAAATCTGATCGAAAGCGATGAAGTGCAGGCCCTCGTCTTCACCGGACTCAAGCAATTGCCGCACAGTGCGACTTTGGTTTTGAAAATGCCTGCCGGGCAAATGCTCGGCGAATGGCTCAGCTGGATCAGAGGCGAGCGGCAGGCACTCGATCATCCCGCCGCCGCCAAACCCGATATGACGGGCGGATTGTCTGGCTCTGGCATTATCGTACCGGTGTACGCCGATGATGGAAGCACCGAAGGCTATAGTCTTGCCCATTCGCTAACGCTGACCTTCGGAGATCGCCCGTTGGTGGGAGACGCATCGATTTATGAAGATGCGCCGACGGCACTTGACGCCAGCGACGATGCGACCGACCCTCAGCGATTTGGCAAAGCCGATGCAGAACGCGTGGCGCGTCGGGCCGTGTTTTTGGGGCTATCGGCGCAGGGAATGCAGGCATTTGCGGCGACCAACGCCACCGATGACGATGGATTATTGGCACAATTTCCCTCGGCTTTTCGCATGGGGATGGCACAACGTGGCCGCAATTTGGGCGATTTCGGCGTCGAAGCCGCTGAAAATTGGCGTTGGAGTGATACCACCACCGAGGCCATATTGCTTGTGTATTCCGAAACCCCACAAGACCTAGCCTTTGCGTGTAACGTGCATCAGGCCTTGGTTGAAAATTACGGCGGTACCGTTTTGCATAAGCTGGACTGCGCACCGGCCGATCCAGCAAAGCCCGATTTTGAACATTTCGGTTATCGCGACGGGATTGCGCAACCTGTCATTAAAGGCACTGGACGGGCGACGCGCGGTGCACCCGACCGCGATATGGTCGAACCCGGCGAATTCATTCTGGGTTATGCCAACGGACAGGGATTCCTGCCGCCTTGCCCCACGGTAACCGCCGAAGATGATCCAGAGCGCGCATTGCCCGCATTATCGCCTGACATGCTGAGCCGATACCCCGATTTTGGTGATCGCAAATTTGGCGAGGCTGCGCGCGATCTAGGACGCAATGGCAGCTTTGTTGTCATTCGCGAACTGGCGCAGGATGTTGATGGATTTGAAAAATTCGTTGAACAAAAAGCCGCCGAATTGCGCGGCGAAACCGAAGGGCCAGAGGGGGCACGATACCGGGATTTATATAAGCTGATTGGGCAATTTCCCGATAAACACTGGATCAAAGCAAAGCTGATGGGTCGCTGGCCCAACGGGCGTCCCTTAATCGGCAACCCCGTCAACACCCCTTCGCCCCAATCCGGCGATCCCGATGCGGCAAAGTGCCTTGCCGCAGAAACGGAAAATGACTTCTCCTTTGGGGCCGACGATCCGCATGGTTACGCCTGCCCCTTTGCCTCGCACATCCGCCGTACCAATCCGCGCGATAGCAAACAGCCGGGAGACCCCAAGGAACAAGACATCACCAACCGTCACCGTTTGCTAAGGCGCGGACGCGCCTATGTCCGTTCAGCCGAAGGAGGCAGTGTCGAAAAGGGCCTGTTGTTCGTCAGCCTTTGTGCAGACATCGAACGGCAGTTTGAATTTGTGCAACAGGTTTGGTCGAATTCGGCAGATTTTCATGGGCTTGCCAACGAACCCGATCCGATCATCGGTTCAAATGTGCCAGATTTGCAAAGCGGCTGTCCGGCGGAACGCAATTTCACGATTCCCACGCCCGCTGGGCCCATCAAATTGCGGGGTATGCAAAGCTTTGTTCAGGTAAAAGCGGGCGGCTATTTCTTTCTGCCGGGCCGATCCGCCCTTACTTGGATGACAGGCAAGGCATTGATGACTGCGCAAACAGGTAAAGGGATGTAAATCTCGCTGAACCGAATATGAACCCAATCGAAGGCTGATCCGACTATCATTTGACCCGCCCTTTGCACGAGCCATATTGCCATGACCGAAATCGAAGATCTGAAATTACTGTTGCCCTTTTATGTAAACGGCACGCTTGATGCAGAAAGCTGTGCACGGATTGATCGGGGTTTGGCGACATCGGCAGAGTTGCGCAACGAACTGGATGAAATCAATGCATTGGCGCAAAATATCCGCGAGGGAGGACAAGCCATGATGCAAGGTCAAGACAATGTGGACCAATCGCTAGACGCGCTTTTGGACGATCAGCGTATGCAAGACACCCCCGAACGCCAGGTTCAGGAACCGTCACGAACCGCTGCGCCCGTGCCACGCAATTTACTGTCATTCCTGCATCCGAAAAACTGGCACCCTGCCGTGTCATTGGCGTTGGCCGCCGCCGCAGTTGCGCAATTGGGCTTGCTTGCCGGATTGAACGACGCGCGCAAGGATAGTGGAGAGCAGATCGCCAAACTTGAAAAGCGGGTGGGTGATCTGGAATATCAACTCGCGTCCGGGCCTGATGGCGGCGCGGCACAACCCGACATATTGATTCAGCTTAAACCCGATGCGTCATGGTCTGGTGTATCTGAATTGCTGACGTCCGAAGGATTGACCATCGTCGATGGACCAAGCGACAACACATTGTCCTTATCCAGCACATTAGAAGGGGCGGCCTTGGATGCGCTGATTTCGCGGCTGCGCGCCTCAGCTCTGATCGAAGCTGCGGACAAAGCTGCATGAAGGCTGGGGTATTTGTAGCCCTAGCGATTTTCGCCAGCGGCCCGGCTTTGGCGCAAGCGGTTCCAGGCGGCGGGCAAGGTACGCCCGATGTCCAGCAGCCGCGAACCGGAGGCGGAGGAGGTGGCGGGATTGGCATTGGCCTGTCGTTGAAATTTCCCAAGAAGAAAAAGCCAAAAACGCCCGATCAGCCCCCGATCGAAATGCAGGATCAACAGATTGAGGATCATATTGCCGATCAGGTGATATTCGTGATCGAGGGGCAAGCCAGCAATGCCGCGCGCATTGCCGCCGCTGCACGCGTAACGATTATCGAAACCAGCTATTTGGACGAATCCAACCTGACGATGATTGTGGCTCAAATCGCCGCCAGTGACAGCGTAGAGGCGGCCATATCAAGGCTGGCCAATCAAAAAGGTGTCAACAGCGCGCAACCCAATTATCAATATCAGTTGCTGGGGTCGAACCGTCCCAAACGTTTTGATCTGCATGCACTTCCTAAAAAACTGCCCCCGATTTCAGGGCATGTGGTGATCATTGATGCCGTTGTGGATACCACCCACGCCAATTTGCAAGGGGCCAATGTTTCGCAACAGTTTTTCGGAACCGCCAAAGACGCAGCCGTACATGGCACGGCAGTGGCGGCGTTGCTGGTGGGGACGGGCAAATATCCCGGAACGGCAAACGGTGCACGGCTGACCAGCCTTGCGGCCTTTGGCGGCTCGGCAAAGGATGACCGGCTGTCGCGAACTTCTTATCTGGCCAAGGCCATGAACGAAGCATCGCGGCTGCGGCCTGATGTCCTTAACCTGTCCTTTGGATCGCAGGCCTCCGATCCATTGCTTGGTCGCACGCTCGATACCATCCGCAAAAATGGTGTGTGCGTGGCAGCAGCGGCGGGCAATGGCGGACCGAAGGGAAAGGTGCTGTTCCCGGCAACGCATAACGCAAGCCTTGCGGTAACGGCTGTCGATGAGAAACTGCGCGGCTATGCATATGCAACCCAAGGGCCGCGTGTTGATGTCTCCGGTATTGGCGTCGGCCTGAATGCCGCTGCGCCCGGCGGACGTCGCGCGGTTTCGGGCACAAGTTTTGCAACGGCGGTTGTCTCTGGCGCATTGCTGCGTATGCCCGCGTGTAACGGCGGACGTGATCCGGGATCGATGAAATCGCAAGTGGCGGCACGCGCGCAAGATTTGGGCGTGGCGGGGCGTGATCCGGTGTTCGGGGCGGGCCTGTTCCGGCTGACACCCCCTAAAAAGTAGAGCCAACCGCAGGTCAATTTTTTCGCTTATCCCTTACACAGCGCGAGCGGGGAAGGGGCGGCCATTCCGCCTTCGCGGTTCGATCAATGTGTCCGATACGCCGTTCCTGCGCGGGCATGCTTCAGCGGCAAAAAATATTCTCACCGCGAATGAACCAAGTCTGCGCCTGGTCCGACTTTCCTTCAATACCAACCAACACAGTGAAGAAAATGGAGACCCGTAATGAAGAAATTTGCAAAACTTGCCATGGCCGCTGCCGCGCTGGCATCGCTTCCCTCGGCTGCCTGGGCGCTTGGAACGCTCTCGATCAGTTCAGCCACCAAAATCACCACATCGGCAGGCACCAGCCTGATCGTTACGGCCACCTGCAAGAAGAATGCGGGCAAAGTAAAAATCTGGGTGCATGAAACCACATCGTTGGCGCAGACCAAAGTATTCACATCCAAAGGCAGCTGCGACAACACTTCGGCCACTTCGGGTCGCACGGTAACCGTTTCGGTCAACAGCCTGCCAACCGGCACCTATCACGTCATTCTGCGCCAAGACGGCGTGCAATCGGCCCCTTCAGCGCCGATCATGCTGCCTTGATCTCCTTCGTCCTCCTCCCTCTCCTGTCAATCGCGACCTTGGCAGGGGCGCAGGCATCGGTTGCCGAGGTTGCGACGCTGGACGTCGCAGCCCAAGCAGCCGGTGCCCAGGCGCAAGCCGAATTGGGCAGTAACGCCCCGTCGCCTCCGCAACGCAATAGGATTGTGGTTCGCGACTATGCCGTTCCCGTCCCTCCGCAATCGATCGACTTTCAATGCCCGCTCGAAACGGGCTTTAATCGTAGCGTTGACCTTTCGACTGGCGGGCCAGCGGACTGGCGTGTTGCCGGAACGGGAATAGGCAGTTTTCAGTCGCCTTTTTCTGTTGACGCAAATGCCGTTCCTGCGGCCTGGAATGTGCCGTTGGAAAATGCAAAATGGCTGCGCGTTGTTGGCGAAAAATTCGCGGTCGAGACGGAATATCCCTATCGGTTTACAACGCTATTTCGCGTTCTGAAAAGTCCGGGCGAGATGCGCCTGACGTTGAAGGGCCGCGTGCTCGCCGATGAAAAATTCACCTTAGAGCTGTTCGAGCCCGAACCCGAAACCGGCCCCGCCGATCATCCCAGCCAATGGGGTGCGAATGCAGATGCCCCCAATCCGGCGCAGTTGACGGCACGAGATATATTCGATGTCGATTTGCTGATCGGCGAGGCGGTGTTTCAAAACAAACCCAGCGGCAGCAAAAACCCGCGTGTCGGCGTGTATCGCTTGGTCGTCACTGTGGAGAACAGCGCAGGCCATGCCGACGCCGTTGCCATGTTGGCGCAACTGGAACTGAAACAGACCTGCCTGAGTTGGGGCGCTGCGAAGTCCGTTAAAAAACGAGGCAAGAAAAAGAAAAATTAGTTGTCGGACGGTTGAACCAAACCAGCCTTCCCAACGACTAATTCCCATGCCGCTTCAGGCCGGACGAAAAGCGACCCACGGCATTGAGTGCGCCAAACCATGGCGCGAAAATTTTCGAAGGGAAACGAAAAATGAAACGCAAAAATATTATGTTGGCACTGGCCTTGTTGGGGACATCCCTGACCGGCGGAAGCGTTATGGCGCAAGATGGAACGCTCGCTTGCACAAGCTGCGGAGTGGCCGCACCCGTGAAAATGGCGCAGGTTCAGATGCAGCAAGCGCCCGGGCGTGCCGCTGCGGTGAGAGGGAACGGTGATGTTAGGCCCTTAGAGACATGTTGCGATCCTAAGTTGGCAACAATCAGTTGGGGGACTTTTCCTGATGACCTCGACACAACTAATCCCAATTTTATAAACAAATATGGCTTAAAGTACACCCCGACGGCCGCGTTTCATTCCGCAATGAATAACAGCGGCGAAATCGCCCATATCATGGTCAGTTCGCTTTATGGAGCCGCGTGGTCTTGGGTTGTCATGGAGGGCGAAGTCAGAACAAATGGTGTAGCAGCTCAATCACCAGCGTTGTCTCCGACTGCTGCTCCCAATGACGCATCAAATTTTTTCACGACTGACCCTTTAGGAGCGTATTCGTCACTTGCTGGAACCGTGGTGCGTATAAATCCTACCGGAAGTGCCTCTTGGATGGCCGGTTGGCAGGGAAATCTTCTTCCAGGTCAGTTTCCATCAACAGGCTCTCACAGCACGGCCTTTACCTTGGCTAATGCAGCAACTTGGTCGGCTCCCGGAAATCCACACATGGCGGCCAATGGAACAATATATGCAATCAAACCCACATTCTGGATTTATTACTATGTTCCGGGACAGGGACTGAAAAAGCGACAGCTCCTTTGCAATGGCCTAAAGGAAAAATTCGTTGGCTTTCAAAAGGGCGGCACGTCTGACTTCAAATTGAGCGGCCCGCAATCTGGTTTGGTAGGCGCTGTAGACAAGGCACCTAACTTGGATGCCCGCAGTATGCAACTTGGTGCCGAAGTGGCTGCTAGCGCTGAAGAGGTGAAAGCAATCGATAAACTCAACCAAGGCTCAAATTTGAAAAAATAGATTCATCATGGGCGAGCGTTTTTCAAGACCTCGCCCAAAATGAAACCTTAAAGGAAACCCAATGCTACACCTAAAATCCCTCATCCTCGGCGCGACCGCCGCTTCCATCCTTGTCTCGGCCTTTGCCGTTTCGGCGCAAGATAAAGTTCCGCCTCCCTCTGACGACAAGGGGCTTTATGGCCCCGATGGCCTGAGCCATTTCCAATGCTATCGCATCGCGCCGGGTCCGGTTGCCCATCCCACAGTCGGGATCACCACGACCGATCAATTCGGCAAACAAGATTTGAAAATTGGCCAGCCGATCCAGATATGCAATCCCACCGTCAAATATCACGGCAAAAAGAAGTTTGCGGCGGTGAACCCCAAGGCGCATCTGATCTGTTACCAGATCATGTCACCCGAGGCGAAGCCGCATATGGTGGACACCCGCAACCAATTCTATGCCCGCAAATATCAAACCGGCCCGCGCACCGTTTTTTGTGCGCCATCGTATAAAACGCTGATTGGCGAGAAGGAAGTTCCGCTCGAAGGATAACCAATCCTCGATCCAAAGTGCACATAGGGGGCCGGCGTTCGGCGTCGGGCCCTTATATGCATTTCTTGAATTGTTCCTGCTGACAAAGCTGCGTCAGCACCCTACAACCCGCCAATGACTTCTGCCGCAAACATCCCGCTGGAATTTATCGACGAGCCTGCCTTGCTGATTTCAGACGGCCAGATCACTTTTGCCAACAGTGCGGCAAAGGCGCTGTTGGGCGGCCATATCGTTGGAGAGAACAGCCGGATCGCGCTGCGTAACCCGGCAGCGGTGGCCTTGATCGATGCGGCTGGCGGAGGCCGAATCCGTTTGGAGGGGTTGGCTGTCGCAGGCAGCAAATGGGAAATGGCCTGCCATGTCCTGGAAAATGATGTGCGGCTGGTCACGCTGAACGATATTTCGGTGCAATCGAGCGTGGCGCGCGCCCATTCAGATTTTGTCGCCAACGCCAGCCACGAACTGCGAACACCGCTTGCCGCCATTTTGGGCTATGTCGAAACTTTGGCAGACGACAAAGCCGGTGGCGACATCGATACCCGCGCGCGCTTTTTGGGCATCGTTAAAAAAGAAGCATTGCGCATGAAAGCCATCATCGATGATTTGATGTCGCTTTCGCGGATCGAGGCTTCCAAACATGATACGCCAAACGATCCATTGGACCTTGTGGTCCTATCCCGCGAAGCCGTGGGCGAATTTCCGAATGGTCGAATCACGATGGTGAACAATGTGGATTCCGCTGTCATCGCTGGCGACCGCGGTCAAATCGCGCAAGTTCTGCGCAACCTGGTCGATAACGCGATCAAATATGGCAAAGCCGACGGCGCGGTGGAAATAGGTATCGAAGCCACGGCAACCGATTGGGTGAGCGTTACGGTGCGCGACGAAGGCGATGGCATTGCCCCCGAACATCTGCCGCGCCTGACCGAACGTTTTTATCGCGCCGACGCTAGCCGCAGCCGGGAAGCTGGCGGAACGGGCCTTGGACTGTCAATCGTCAAACATATTGTTGAACGTCATCGGGGCCGGTTCGACATCACCAGCAAAGCCGGTAATGGCACCATTGCCTCCATGATGTTCAAGCTGAGCGATCAGCCACTGTCATAGCACTGTCACATAACTGCAATAGATCGACGGCGAATTGAACGGATGAAGGATTTCCCAATGCGTATATCAAAAAATGTCGTAATTTGCGCTGTTTCAGCTTTGGCGCTGTCAGCTTGTGGTGGCTCTGATGGTGCCTCGGGTGGCGACGCTCGCGCTTTTGTCCGTGTCGTAGGATCGTCAACGGTCTATCCTTTCTCCACCGCCATTGCCGAAGCCACCGTTAAATCGGCAGGCATCAAATCGCCGGTCGTGGAATCAACCGGTACCGGCGCGGGCATGAAATTGTTCTGCGCAGGCGTAGGTGCCAAACATCCTGACGTCGAAAACGCGTCGCGCCGGATGAAGAAATCCGAATATGAAGATTGCGCCAAAAACGGTGTGAAAGATATTGTCGAAGTACAGATCGGTCTGGACGGCATTGCTTTTGCAAGCGCCAAGGGCGGCATCACTATGCCGTTGACCACGACTGATGTGTATAAAGCCCTTGCGGCCAATCCATTTGGTAAGCCCAACACTGCAAAAAACTGGAGCGATGTGAACCCCGCTCTACCCGCGACCCCCATCAGCGTTTATGGCCCGCCATCGACATCGGGCACGCGCGATGCTTTGGCCGAATTGATCCTGACCAAAGGTTGCGAGAGCGATCCTGCCATGAAGGCGTTGAAGGACAGCGACAAGGACAAGCATAAAGCCATCTGCACCGAAGTGCGCACCGATGGTGCCTATGTCGAACAGGGCGAAAATGACAACCTGATCGTACAAAAGATCGCGGAAAACAGCAAAGCGGTTGGCATCTTTGGCTTCTCATTCCTCGAAGAAAACATGGATAAGCTGCAAGGCCTGACGATGGGCGGTATTACGCCGACCTATGAAAGCGTTTCGGACTTTTCCTATCCCGGTGCCCGTCCGCTTTATATCTATGTAAAGGCTGCCCATTTGAAGGCTATCAAAGGGCTGAGCGATTTTGTGAACGGCTTTGCCTCCGCATGGGGTCCAGACGGTGCACTGAAAGCGAAAGGCATGGTCATCGCCCCTGAAGATGTGCGTGCGGCCAATGCTGAAATCGTTAAATCGATGAAGCTCATGGACTCGGCTCAACTTAAATAAGCCGATAAACAGATGTCATCATTGATCATCTTTGGCACTATCTTTGCGCTCGGGTTCGTCGGTTGGCTGACGGCCCGGGCCAAAGCCCAACGTATGTTTACAGGACGCGGGGCTTTGCACTCGCTTCCCAATCATCATGGCTGGCACATGGCGCTGTGGATCGTCATTCCAGCTCTGCTCGGCTTTGCGTTATGGTCCGTGGTATCACCCGGATTGATACATTCAGCGGTGATGGCCGCCCCCGAAGCAGCGACGCTTCCGGCCATGGATATGGAGCGGGATGCGGTATTGGCAGAGGCGTATCAGTTGGCCTCCAATAACGATGCAGCCGTTTTCAATCCGCAAGCAGAAACACTGGTCGCGGTTATCCAATCTGCAAAAACCAAATTCGGCCTGATCGGCGCGTTGTTGATCGGGCTGATTGCGTTTTGTGGCGGTGGCTTTGGATATACCCGCGTTAAATCGGCGTTTCCCGCCAGAACGCGCATTGAAACACTGGTCATGACGGCGTTGTTGATCGCTTCGCTGGTGGCGGTGTTGACGACAATCGGAATCATCGCATCGCTGCTTTTCGAATCCGGACGCTTTTTCGCCATTGTCTCTCCCATCGACTTCCTGACCGGTTTGACGTGGAGCCCGCAGGACGGAACGGGCCCGGAAATTTCCAAAACCTACGGGGCTGTGCCGCTGTTTTGGGGCACGATCTTCATCGGTGCGATCATCGCCATGATCGTGGCCATACCATTGGGGTTGATGGCCGCTATTTACCTGACGCAATATGCCAGCGCGCGCGTGCGAAAATGGGTAAAGCCATTGCTGGAAATTCTGGCTGGCATTCCGACCGTCGTCTATGGATATTTGGCGGCCCTTACCGTCGCGCCGCTCGTCCGCGACTTTGCTGCGATGCTCGGCATGGAAAACCCGTCCACCGAAAGCGCGTTGGCCGCTGGTTTAGTGATGGGCGTGATGATCATACCCTTTGTTTCCTCAATGGCCGATGACAGTATCGCTGCGGTCCCGCAATCGATGCGCGATGGCTCTCTCGCCATGGGTGCGACACCTTCCGAGACCATCAAGCGGGTATTGATTCCAGCCGCCCTGCCCGGCATCGTTGCGGGCATTATGCTGGCCGTCAGCCGCGCAATCGGCGAAACGATGATCGTGGTGATGGCCGCAGGCGCAACCGCCAATCTATCCGCCAACCCATTTGCCAGCATGACCACCGTCACTTACCAGATTGTTCAGCTTTTGACCGGCGATCAGGAATTTGACAGCGCCAAAACCTTGTCCGCTTTCGCCTTGGGTCTGGTGCTTTTCATGGTCACATTGGTGCTTAACATCATCGCTTTGCGCGTAGTAAAACGCTTCCGGGAGGCGTATGACTGATCCAATCTACTCTTGGCAATCGCCCGCAGCCGCAGCGCGACTAAAAAAGCGCTACACAGCCGAACGCCGTTTCAAAGCATTGGGTCTGGCGGCGATTTTGATTTCGCTCGGCTTTCTGGCCTTCTTGCTTATCACGGTGCTGTACAACGGCTTGGGCGGAATTAACTGGACCTTCCTTACCGGATCGGATTCCACCGACGCTGCAAACGCGGGTATTTGGGGTGCCTTTAAGGGGTCGTTGCTCACAATGGGCGTTACCCTAGCCTTGTCTTTCCCGCTGGGCGTTCTGGCAGCCGTTTATCTGGAAGAATTCGCACCGCGCGCGCGCTGGGTCGATTGGATCGAAGTGTCGATCAACAATCTTGCCGCTGTGCCATCGATTATTTTCGGGCTTCTTGGCCTCGCGATCTTTGTCAATTTCATGCATTTGCCGCGCTCTTCCGCACTGGTTGGCGGGATGACTCTGGCTTTGATGACCATGCCGGTCATCGTCATTGCCGGTCGCAATGCCATCAAGGCGGTACCACCTTCGATCCGCGACGCAGCTCTGGCTGTTGGCGCTAGCCCGGTCCAGACCGTGTTCGACCATGTATTGCCGCTTGCTTTGCCGGGAATTCTGACCGGCACGATCATTGGTATGGCGCGCGCGCTCGGTGAAACGGCACCATTGTTGATGATCGGCATGCGGGCATTTATCGCCACGCCCGCCGATGGTATCACCGATCCGACCAGTGTTTTGCCGATGCAAATCTTTTTGTGGTCTGACGAAATCGATCAGGCCTTTGTTCGCAATACTTCAGCCGCCATCATTGTTTTGCTGGCTTTCCTACTCGCGATGAATGGTTTGGCCATTTATCTTCGCAACAAATTTGAAACGCGCTGGTAAAAATATGACCGATACCTTGAAAATTTCTGCGCAAAATGTTTGCGTTTATTATGGCGCCAAACAGGCGATTGATGACGTTTCGGTGGATATTGCCACCGAACATGTAACCAGCTTCATCGGGCCATCAGGCTGCGGAAAATCCACCTTTTTGCGCGCATTGAACCGCATGAACGATACCATTCCCGGGTGCCGTGTCACCGGACAAATCCGGTTGGACGGTGACGATATTTACGGGGATACGATGGATGTCGTGCAGTTGCGGGCGCGGGTGGGGATGGTGTTCCAAAAACCCAATCCCTTTCCCAAATCGATTTTCGAAAATGTCGCTTACGGCCCGCGTATCCACGGATTGGCAGCAACAAAGACCGACATGGAAGCAATTGTTGAAAAGTCGCTCCGTCGTGCGGGCTTATGGGATGAAGTCAAAGACCGCCTGTCCGAACCCGGCACGGCGCTGTCTGGAGGCCAACAGCAGCGTCTATGCATCGCTCGCGCCATCGCCGTCAGCCCTGAAGTGATCCTGATGGATGAACCGTGTTCGGCGCTCGATCCTATTGCCACAGCGCGCATCGAAGAGCTTATCGACGATCTGAAGGGGCGCTATGCCATCGTGATCGTTACCCATTCGATGCAACAAGCCGCACGTGTTTCGCAGAAAACGGCTTTTTTCCATCTCGGCAAAGTCGTCGAATATGGCGACACCGAAGCGATCTTCACCAATCCGCGCGAAGAGCGTACTAAGGATTATATTACGGGCCGTTACGGCTAGGAGCATTCCCATGGCAGAACATACCGTCAAAGCCTTTGATTCCGAAATCAGCCAGCTCCGTGGACTCATTGCCGAAATGGGCGGTCTGGCCGAAGTTGCCATTGCCGATGCCATTGACGCGCTGATCACGCACGACGAAGAAAAGGCACGTGCCGTCGTCGCTGGCGATGCAAAACTGGACGCGCTGGAAGCCGAAGTCGACAGGCTAGCCGTGCGCGTCATTGCCTTGCGTGCGCCCATGGCGGACGATCTGCGTGACGTAATTGCGGCACTCAAAATCTCCGGCGTTGTTGAACGCATCGGTGATTATGCCAAAAACATCGCAAAGCGCGTTCGCCAAATTGAGGATACGCGCAAGTTTGAACCCTTGACGTTGATACCGGCCATGGCCGAAATCGCGCAGTCTATGGTGCGCGATGTCTTGAATGCTTATGGTGCTCGCGATGCGGTATTGGCCGTGGAAGTTATCAATCGCGACGAAAAGGTCGATAATTTTTACAACAGCATCTTCCGCAATCTGGTGGCGCATATGATGGAAAATCCGGCCACGATCAGCAGCGCGGCGCAATTGCTGTTCGTTGCCCGCAATCTGGAACGCATTGGTGATCATGCCACCAACGTAGCCGAAATGGTCTATTTCGCAGCCACCGGGTTGTACCATACCGAACGTGATCAATTGGACGAAATGTAAGGGCAATCTGATGAAAGCTTCTGTGCTTGTCGTCGAGGATGACGTTGCCCTGGCTGAATTGCTGGAATGGAATTTCAGTAACGACGGTTATGATGTACGCCGCACCGGCAGCGGTGAAGAGGCGTTGCTTATGGTGCGCGAACAGCTGCCTGATGTCATCATCCTCGATTGGATGGTCGAACACGTCTCGGGCATCGAGGTGTGTCGCCAATTACGCAAATCGCCCGATAGCAAATCGGTGCCCGTCATCATGGTGACGGCACGTGGCGAAGAGGAAGACCGGATTCGCGGCTTGAAAACGGGGGCAGATGATTATGTCACCAAGCCTTTCAGCCCGCGTGAATTATTGGCACGGGTAGAAGCTTTGCTTCGGCGCAGCAGGCCCGCTGTCGGCGGTGACATCATTCAATTCCACGATCTGGAACTCGATCCTGTCGCGCATCGCGTGAGCCGCGACGGACAGTCTATTCATCTGGGGCCAACCGAATTCCGGCTGTTGCGCCATTTCATGGAGCGGCCTTCGCGCGTGCATTCGCGCGAACAGTTACTGGATGCCATTTGGGGCATGGATAAAAGCATCGATTTGCGGACCGTGGACGTTCATATCTTGCGGCTACGCAAGGCGATCAACATTACCGGTAAATCTGATTTGATCCGAACGGTGCGATCCGCCGGATATGCCTTGGATGCAGCCGCATGACGTTTGCCGTGGCGCACCGGGCATAGATTTCCGCCCAGCCCTCTCTTCCAATTCCAAGTTTGAACGACACACTCAGCCAATGTTCATCTAAAAACGGTCAGTGGCTTTTTGTTGTTGAACAATTTGCATTCGTGCGATTTAAGATTTTTTAGTAAAACTTTTTCCCGCCTTCGGAGGACTCATGTCTCGGTATCGGACCATCGCTATTCTTGCACCCGTTCTAACCGCTGCCGCGTTGGTCGCTGTTACTGCTGCTCCTGCACAAAATGCCAATGGGCAGACCCTGTTCAATCAACGGTGCAAAGTGTGCCATGCCGTAACAGCGTCCGGAGCGAATTCGGTTGGCCCTAACCTGCTTGGAGTCTTGGGGCGAAAAGCCGGAACGGCAAAATATGCCTATTCGCCGGCGATGAAGAAATCCAAACTGGTTTGGACCAAAGCGGCATTGGATAAATATATCGCCGCGCCGGCCAAAGCTGTTCCGGGCACGAAAATGGTGATCAGCGTCAGCGATGCCGCGCAACGCAAAGCGATTGTCGATTATTTGGCAACGCTTCGCTGATTGGCAGCAATCAGTTGCTCGGGCGTATCGATGTCGTAAAGTATAGACCCATTTGCCACGACGTGCGGGGCGTCTTCTAAAATCGCTCTCGCCCCTTGGTCCCCTTGCAACTGGCACAAAGCCGCAAAATGGGATCGCCCAAAAATCGCAGGCGGCATATTCCGTTGTCCGTCAGAAGTGGCGATGCGTTCACCATCAAATGCTTTTGCCAATTCGATAAAATGGGAAGCGGGAACAAACGGCATATCGGCCAAGGCAATCATGATGGCTGCACATGGCCCGCTTTGCGCTGCCGCGACCCCCGCTGCCAACGATGCGGACTGTATTGTTGAATCCAAACCGACCAGTTCAAAGCCGAACGCTGCCAGCCCCAAATCATCCGCACCCACAACCGCCAGTCGCCGGGCGAAAGGAATGTCGTACAAATTTGCGGCTATATGGTGGGCGAGCATTCTCCCATGCAACATCGCGCGCAATTTGGGCTTTCCAAAACGACGCGAATGCCCTGCAGCCAGCAAGATCAAAGTGATCTGATCAAAATTCATTTTCATATCGACGTCGCGCCAAAAATCCGCAAAAAGCATGGGGTTCAGCCATGTATAATCCAGCCCCCATCTTCAAATTCGTAGAGGCGCAACAAGCCAAAGGTCAAGCAGTAGTGCTGGTCACCATTGCCGATGCCAGTGCCAGTTCGTCGCGTAATCCCGGCGCGCATCTGGCGGTCAGCGCAGACGGTAATATGGCGGGTTCGCTTACTGGAGGCTGTATCGAAGCGGCGGTCGCTGCTGAGGCGTTGGACGTGTTGCAATCGGGCCAGCCGCGCATGACGCGTTATGGACAGGGTTCGCGCTATCTCGACATTCGGTTGCCATGCGGCGGTAGCCTCGACCTTTTATTCAGTCCCGTCCAAGATCGGAATTTGGGTGTAAAGTTGGTGGAAAGACTAACCAACCGCACACCATTCAAAATCACATCTCGCACTGACCGACACGGCGATTACTCTTTGCGCTGGCGAAAATCGGTTCGGTGTCGAACGCACCGCGTCTCACCTGATCGTCAACCATATCGCGCCACTGCGACATCTATTGATCGGCCAGGGAGCGGCGGTCGAAGTATTACATCATCTGGGTCGTACCATCGGGATTGAATCGTCGATCTATTCCCCCGATCGATCCCTTGTCGAGCGAATGGCACGGGATGGTGCTACGGTGCAATTGCTACCGTCGTTGACCGCCCTTCCGGAGATTGAAACCGACCAATGGACTGCGGCTATTTTGTTGCTGCACGAACATGAGTGGGAGCCGTTGATACTGCCCCAATTGCTGACGAGCGACATATTCTATCTGGGGGCAATGGGCAGTCGCATCGTTCATTCCCAGCGCGTTGAGAAACTACAGGCCATGGGGTTCGAAGCGGCAGCGCTGGAGAAAATTTCGGCTCCGATTGGTTTGATCCCTTCGATGCGCGATCCCGAAACATTGGCAGTGTCGATCATCGCCCAAATCATCGACCGGTATAATCGCAATTTCCTTGCGTTCTGACGGAACGAATATGCCCGTTGGATAACGGCATGCTATTTAGTTTCATTTGAAACGACCAATGCTATAGCCGGGTGCAAGGAGAAACGTGTCATGACCGATGCCGCCACACCACGCCATAAATCCAAAGCCGACGCCGGCAAAATTGGTGATCGCATTTTGAAGCCATCCACATTGATGATGGGACATGGCTATGATCCCGTTCTGTCCGAAGGTGCGCTGAAGCCGCCGATTTTTTTAACGTCTACCTTCGCCTTTGAAAATGCCGCTGCGGGCAAGCGCTTTTTCGAACACATTACCGGCAAGCGACAGGGACCTGCCGACGGATTGGTCTATTCGCGCTTCAATGGCCCCAATCAGGAAATTGCCGAGGATCGCTTGGCAATCTGGGACGGCGCGGACGATTCGCTGGTATTCTCCAGTGGAATGTCTGCCATTGCAACGCTGTTACTGGCATTGGTCGGGCAGAATGATGTGATCGTACATTCAGGGCCGCTTTATGCCGCAACCGAAACGTTGATCGCGCGGATATTGTCGCGCTTTGGCGTATCATTTGTCGATTTTCCCGCAGGGGCAAACCGCGCCGAAATCGATGCCGTGCTGCAAAGGGCGCAGGAACTCGCCGACGAAAAGGGCGGTAAAGTGGCATTGATATATCTGGAAAGCCCCGCCAACCCGACCAATGCTCTGGTTGATGTGCAGGCGGTAAGCGCCGCCAGAAACGCCGCATTTGCACCGAACACTCTGCCGCCGATTGCGATTGATAACACTTTTCTGGGCCCGCTTTGGCAACAGCCGATCCAACATGGTGCTGATCTGGTGGTTTACAGCCTTACCAAATATGCAGGCGGCCATTCCGATTTGGTAGCCGGTGGCGTTTCAGGGCACCAACACCTGATCGACATTATACGGCCCATGCGGAACACCATTGGTACTATATGCGATCCCAACACAGCATGGATGCTGCTGCGCAGCCTGGAAACAATGGAATTGCGAATGAGCCGGGCGGGAGAAAATGCTGCAAAAGTATGCGCGTTTTTGAAAGCGCATCCCAAAGTGGTCGGCCTTGGCTATCTGGGTATGATCGACGATGCCGCGCAAAAAGACATTTACGACCGCCACTGCACGGGCGCGGGTTCTACTTTTTCCGTGTTCATAAAGGGCGGCGAGGCGGAGAGTTTCCGCTTCCTGGACGCGTTACGCATTGCAAAACTGGCGGTCAGTCTGGGCGGCACCGAAACACTGGCCAGCCACCCCGCCGCGATGACCCATTTATCCGTTCCAGAGGAGCGCAAAAAGGCGCTTGGCATCACCGATAACCTCGTGCGAATTTCGGTCGGTATCGAGGATGCAGATGATTTGATTGCCGATTTCAGTCAGGCGCTTGATCAGGTTTGAAAGCCTGTTTCCTGGCGCAACATTCAATCCGAATTACGGCTTCGACCAATCCAGTATCTGCCAACCGCGCTGTTCCGCCAATGCTCGCAGCGGCGGGTGCGGATTGGTGGCGAAGGCTTCATCGGCGAATTCGAGAAGCGGTGCGTCGGAAATATGGTCTGAATAGGCCCTGATAAAGCAGTCCGCACGGTTAAGGCCTTCTGCTGCCATCCAGCTTTTGACGCGTGCCAGTTTGGCCGTATCATAACAATTATGGCCGTCGATCCGGGCGAGCACATGGCCGCTATCATCGGTCGCTAGTTCGGTTGCGATAACCTGATCAAAACCCAACCGCTGGGCGATTGCGTCGACATAAAGCCGGTAAGAAGCCGTCGCCAAAACATGGCGGTATCCAGCCAGCTTTTCAACTGCCAGCCGTCTCGACAGCATGGTCGTAAATATTTCGGCCCAAGACGAGATCGGCATGCGATTCGAGATACTGGGCAAATTCCGAACGATGTACGCGGCGACCGATCAACAGTGTTTGGGAAAACTGCTTCAACTGGGTTCGTGTCCATATATTCGTTGCATAAGAAAGCAGACCGACAAGCAGAAATGGAGCGAGAAGAAGTCGCCAAGGTGCGCGGTTCCACGCCATGTGCAGCAAAAACCCGTTATAGGTCGCACGGCGCGTTATGGTTTTGTCCATGTCATAAATGGCAATACGGATTGGAGCAGTGGCTGGCATAGGTCGCTTCATAGCCACAAAAGCTGCTGATGTAATCCAGAACGCTTGTTATCGACGCGCGAATGCGCCAATCATTCCACGATGGGAGAACCTGCTGACTTTATCGAAGAATCCCGAGGCGATGAAGGGACCATACTGCGATTTACCGGATCGCTCGCCATTGCGCATATCGGTGATCTGGATAGACGTTTAAATGCGATTGCTGGCCCAATTTCCATTCTTGATATTGGTGAAATTCAGCACATCGACACGGTTGGCGCATGGCTCATCTATCGATCAGCGCGGGATTTGCAGGCGGAAATTGCAGGCGCAGATAATGACGCGAAACGGTTGATAGAGGCCGTCAGCGGAGTGGATGTGTACCGCCACGACCGACCATCCTCGACCGTCTGTGTTTGCGCGGTTTTTCGGCGAAATCGGCGAAGCTGTGGCCGAAGCATTTTCCACAATGCTGGAATTTATCGCGTTCATCGGCCAATGCGTAAAGGCAATATTTGAGCTGATATTGAACCCCCGCCGGTTCCGTATCCACGCCGTTTCCCAACATTTTGACATGGTCGGCGTCAGGGCATTGGGCATTGTTGGCTTAATGAGCTTCTTGATCGGTATCGTCATCGCGCAACAAGGGGCGGTGCAGTTGCGGCAATTCGGGGCGGAGGTTTTTACCGTCAACCTGATTGGGCGCCTGACGCTGCGCGAATTGGGAATTTTGATGACCGCGATCATGGTGGCGGGTCGTTCAGGTTCAGCCTTTGCTGCGCAGATTGGCACGATGAAAATCACCGAGGAGGTGGATGCCATGCGCACCATTGGCGTCGTGCCCACCGAAGCGTTGGTGATTCCGCGGATATTGGCGACGGTAGTGATGATGCCATTGCTGGGCATTTATGCATCGATCATGTCGATTATCGGTGGCGGGCTGTTGTGCTGGATTGCTCTGGACATCCCCCCCGCCACCTTCGTGCAGCGGATACGCGAAGTGACACCGTTGACCGATTTTTACGTTGGCTTGGTCAAGGCACCGGTCTTTGGCGCGATCATTGCCATGGCGGGTTGTTTTCAGGGAATGCGCGTTCAGGGCAATTCCGAGGAAGTGGGGCTCAAAACAACCGCCGCCGTCGTCCAGGCCATTTTTCTCGTGATCGTGCTTGATGCGTTTTTCGCGGTGTTCTTCACGGCCGTTGGGTGGAATTGATGGATCAGGCAGACACGATCATTTCGGTTCGCGGGCTTTGCAACCGCTTTGGCGAACAATTGATCCACGACAGTCTGGATTTGGACGTCCGAGCGGGCGAGATATTGGGCGTTGTCGGCGGGTCGGGCACCGGAAAATCGGTGCTGATGCGCTCGATCATTGGGTTGCAAGAACCTGAGGCTGGGGAAATTACAGTTTTCGGCACCTCCATGCTCGGCAAAGAAGAGGATGAAGCCACCGATGTCCGCCGCCGTTGGGGCGTATTGTTTCAAGGGGGAGCATTGTTTTCTACGCTGACGGTCGCCGAAAATGTGCAGGTTCCGTTGCGGGAATTCTACCCCCAGTTTAGCCGAAAAATGATCGACGAAATCGCCCGCTACAAAATTTATTTGAGCGGGCTGCCCGCAGACGCCGCTGATAAATATCCGTCAGAGCTTTCGGGCGGAATGAAAAAAAGAGCCGGACTCGCGCGCGCGCTGGCCATGGACCCCGAACTGCTCTTTCTTGATGAACCAACCGCCGGCCTTGATCCCATCGGCGCATCAAAATTTGATGAGCTGACCAAAAACCTGCAGGAAACATTGGGCCTGACGGTGTTCCTGATTACCCATGATCTCGATTCCCTTTATGCTATTTGTGACCGTGTTGCGGTGATTGCCGATCACCGGGTCATTGCGGTGGATCGCATCGGCAAATTGTTGGAACTCAAGCACCCCTGGATCCACGAATATTTTTCCGGCCCGCGTGGCCGCGCTGCACGCCGCGGACACCGGCCTAATGCGGCGGCGTAAATCAACGTGGACAAATCCCACATTTGCGCTCCATAAGGACGGATAATGGAAACCAAATCCAATCACATACTGGTCGGCCTCGTCACGCTGACGTTGTTGGCTGTCCTTGCCGGATTTGCCATTTGGCTGTCGCGCAGTGCCGATGGCACGAAGAAGGAATATGACATCTTCTTCCAACAATCCGTCAACGGCCTAGCCAAAGGTTCTGGCGTTTCCTTTTCCGGGGTTCCTGTGGGCCAGGTTAAAGAAATCAAATTGTGGAATCCCGATCCGGACTTTGTCCGCGTCCGCATTTCCATCGATTCCAAGGTGCCCATTTTGCAAGGCACCACCGCGACGTTAAGTGGTGTGGGCTTTACTGGCGTTTCCGAAATCCAGCTCGATGGAGCCATTAAAGGCGCGCCGCGCATTTCATGCCCCAAAGACAATCCCAAATCGGCCTGCCCTGCTGGCATTGCGGTAATCCCGACTAAGCCCGGTGCGCTGGGCGAGTTGCTCAACAATGCACCGCTTTTGCTGGAACGATTGTCGACGCTGACCGAACGGTTGACCAATATTCTGTCTGACAAAAATCAGGATTCGATCGAAAAGATTTTGGACAATGTTAAGTCATTATCGGGCTCACTGGCGGCGCAATCGCCCGATCTACAGGCATCGATTCAGGAATCGCGCAATACCTTGATGAAAGCAGGTGTCGCAGCGGATCAATTGGCGGCGTTATCCACCAATGCCAGTGCAATGCTCGATAGCCAAGGCAAACCGGCCATCGAAGAAATGCGCAAAACGCTTGCGGCCGCCAACAAAAGTTTGACGGCATTGGAAACCACGATGAATAGTACGGGGCCGGTTATCGACAATTTGTCGAACAAAACTTTGCCCGAAGTAAACCAGTTGATCCGCGATTTGCGTCAGCTTTCAGGGTCGCTAAAATCGGTAACCGAGCGGCTGGATCAACAAGGGGTTACTGGGCTGGTGTCATCGCCATCACTGCCAGACTATGAACCTGAAAAGCGCAAGAATTGAGCTGGAAAGACCTATGACCAAAATTTTTGCGCCTAAATTGTCCGGTTCCCTTTTGCTCGGCATTGCCAGCCTATCGATGCTGTCATCCTGTGTGAGCCTCAGCCCGAAGGCTCCGCCGTCGATGCTGGTATTATCGGCAGACCATGTCGTCGCCAATGGTACATTGAAAAGCGGCGGCGCTGCCGATGCTCTGGTGGTGTTGATGCCCGACGTGCCGCGCAAATTGGATACTAACCGCGTGCCCGTGCAAACCGATGCCAGCAACATCGCCTATCTGAAAGAAGCTCTTTGGAGCGATAAGCCAGCGCGGCTGATGCAGAATTTGCTGATGGAAGTGATTGCAGCCAAAAACGGCATATTGGTGCTCAACCAAACCGACGCCGGTGGCAATGCCGGCCATATGCTGTCTGGCAGTCTGTTGGAATTCGGGCTTCATACCCAATCCGGTCAGGCTGTTGTCGTATATGATGTCGTGCGCATTCGCGCTGGAAAGCCCATCGACAAAAAACGGTTTGAGGCACGTGAGAATATTGGCCAAATGGCCCCTGGTCCCGCTGGACAAGCATTGAACCGTGCGGCCAATCGTGTGGCGCTCGACATCGCAGCATGGCTGGCGAACTAAATATTCTAAGCGTTCAAACCTGTTGAGGCAAATCCTTCGGGCACGGGCCAGTTCTCAGCCGAAATGGCCAGAACCTTGAACAAATGCCCCATTTCCGCTGAATCGATTAACCGGTCGCGCATTGCCTGCAATTCTTCCGCGCGTTCTGGTGATGCCATAGCCAAGGTCTGTGTGCGAACATCAATGCCAAGCGCCTTCAACCAGCTTCCTTGATCTATAGGCCCACTCACCCGCAAATTACGCATCCGCCCCAGATTGGCCATTTCCAGAAAATTGACATGGGCGGTCAAATCGCACCCACCCGGATTTTCAAAGGGATTGACCGATTGATGATCCTTCACCGCTTGTAAAGTGCTGCCCAAACCCGGCAGGCTGTAGCCGTAATCAATAACCAACAACACGCCACCCTGCGCGGCCAATCGTCCGGCGAGTTCGTAAACGATGGCGCTGGCATCGGGGCAGGTTTCATAAATACTGGGCGAAGGTGCGGCACGAAATTCGGATGGTACCATTTCATCCATCGGGCGCATTCCGGGCATCGGAAGAAATTTATTGCTGCGATCCCGCGCCAAGACGCGCTCGCGCCAACCAGCATGGGTCGCGATCAATTGCTTTATGGGTAAGGCGTCGAAAAATTCATTGGCGACGATGAGCAAAGGCCCATCATCGGGCAAATCTTCTATTCTGTTGTAGTGTTGGGCTGCCGGAACTTTGGCGAGTTGAACCGAACGCAGCGCCTCGCTTGTTTCGACAAAATGGACCGAAGGCGCAACGCCGAAACGCTGCATCGTGCGCAGGGCATCGCTGGCCAAGCTTCCGCGACCAGGGCCAAGCTCCACATATTGGCAATTCGCGGGATTATTATGGCGCAGGCACAGGTCCGCCAGCCATATTCCAACCATTTCGCCAAACATCTGGCTTATTTCTGGCGCGGTGATGAAATCACCGTCGACGCCGAACACATCACCTTTGGCATAATAGGCGGTGTTGGCAGCGCGCATATAGTCCGCCACGCTGATCGGGCCCGTGGCTTCGATCTGCTTGGACAATAATTGCGCGACCAGATTGACCTCAGGCGACACTGGCCCCCCCTGCAATCGGTTCCACGCGTTGACGCCGCCCTTTGGCAGTGGTCACAAGGTAAATGCCGCCCAGGATCATGGGAATGGTCAGCCATTGCCCCATGCTCAAACCGCTTTGCTCCACAAGCCAGACCAATTGGCTGTCGGGTTCACGGAAAAACTCGATAACAAAACGCGCGGTGCCATAGATCAAGGCGGACATGCCAAACAGGAAGCCCGGCCAATACCGCACATTGGTGCGCCAGAAAAGCGGCCACAGAATGGCAGCCATCGCCAGCCCTTCAAACACCGCTTCGTATATTTGGCTTGGATGCCTTGGCAGTTCGTCGGCATCGGGAAAAATAACGGCCCACGAAACGTCGGTCGGGTGCCCCCATAATTCGCCGTTCGCAAAATTGGCCAGCCGCACCAGAAAAAGGCCAAAGGGAATGCAGCACGCGATGTAATCGCATACGCGCAAATAGGACAATTTCTGCCTGCTGGTCATCAACCAAATGGCCAGCATCGTTCCCAATGTGCCCCCATGAAGCGACATTCCGCCTTCCCACATCTTGAAGATATTGAGCGGGTTGGCGAGCAACGATGGCTGATAGAAAAGGATATAGCCGATCCGACCACCCAAAATGACCCCTAAAGTCGCATACAGGATCATGTCGTCGGCATGCTTGCGCGACATGGGTGCGCCTGGCCGCTTGATCATTTTAATCAACAGCCAATAGCCGAGCATAATGCCCAACAAATATCCCAGAGAATACCAACGCAATTTAAAAAAGCCCAGGTCAAGCGCAACCGGACTGACACCCAATTCGGGTAACCTCACAAAATCCGCTGCTGCTGCTAGAAATTCAAGCCCCAAAGCCATTCCCCTTGTTCATTCAGCCCCCTATAAGCCGTTTAGGCATAGACCAAAAGAACAAAGGAGAGAAACGTCATGGCCACTGATTTGGATCGCGGAATCGAGGCGCTGGTCGCCCGCATGATGGCCAATGATGGCCCCCTGACGGTAGATTTCGTTGAGAAATTTGGTGTGCAACTGCCGGTTTTGGCAAAGGCTCCTGCTAATTTACGCGATTACATCGATCTGCATTGTGCCGCGCATCCCGACACTGTTTTTCTGGTCGACGGCGATCTTCGCCTGACGTTTGGGCAATGCCATGCGGCAGCGCGAAGGATTGCTGGCGGCTTGATCACTGGATATGACCTGCAAGTTGGTGATCGCGTGGGGATTGCGGCGCGCAATTCGGCCAACTGGATTGTCGCCTATATGGCCATCATCATGGCAGGCGGTGTCGCGACGCTGCTAAACGGCTGGTGGCAGGGTGGTGAGCTTGCCGACGGCATCAATCTGGTCGAATGCCGCTATGTTTTGGCCGATGAACAACGCGCGGCAAAATTGTCGGATCAAGACATTGGCGAAACCATCGTCATCCAGATTGACCATGACGTTTTGCCCGATATTGGCCTGCGGCGCTTGCTCGAAAACGGTGGCGATGAAACCACACCGTTACCCTCGATTGAACCACATAACGCAGCAACCATTTTGTACACATCGGGCTCGACAGGCCGGTGCAAGGGTGCATGGTCTGATCATCGCGCCGTCACGCAAGGCGCGATGAGCTATGTCGGCCAGACGATGGTGTTGTTCGAATTGCTGGCCGCAACGGGGCAATTATCATCGCATCAACCATCAACATTACTCAATGTCCCGCTGTTTCATGTGACAGCATCGATTCCGGTCGTCCTGCAAAGTTTTGCCATTGGGCGCAAATTGGTGATGATGCCCAAATGGGATGCCGAAGAAGCCATGCGTCTGATCGAGGCGGAGAAAATCACGTATTTTGTGGGTGTTCCGTTGATGAGTATGGAGATGGCGACCCATCCCAATCGCAAGCAATATGATCTGACAACTTGTACCGGCTTTGCTGCGGGTGGTGCGCCCAGACCGGTCGAACATGTCAAACGGATCCGCGAGGAAATGAGCTGGGGTTACCCGCTGATCGGTTATGGGTTAACCGAAACCAATGGCGTTGGCTGCGGAAACCTGACCGAAAACTATTTGGCCAAGCCCCTCAGCACCGGCACGCCAACGAAGCCGCTGGTCGATCTGGGCATTCTCGATGACGATGGCCATGCCGTTCCCCAAGGCGAACGCGGAGAAATTTGCATTCGCTCAATCGCCAATTTCAACGGATATTGGAACAATGACGACGCCACCGAAGAGGCATTTACCTCTGATGGCTATTTTCGAACGGGCGATATCGGATATGTTGATGAGGATGGCTATTTGTTCATTGTCGACCGCAAGAAAGACATCATCATTCGCGGCGGCGAGAATATCAGCTGCCCAGAAGTGGAAGCAGCGGCCTATGAACATGATCTCATCATCGAACTGTCAGTTTTTGGCATCACCGATGATCGTTTCGGAGAGGTGCCGGGCATCGTCTATTTTACAAAGGACAATGCCGAACTGGCACCGGATACCCTTAAGCAGTTTCTGTCCGTAAAGTTGGCTCCGTTCAAAGTTCCTGTCCATTTCTGGCAGGTGAGCGAAGCGCTACCACGACTGGGAACGCAAAAAATAGATAGGCTGACATTGCGCAAAGATTATAATGCCATGGTGAAAGACCGCTCGCGTGCCTAAGCTTTTGCCCCGCAAAGTCCAACCGAAAGCAGTATTTCATGCGCAGTGACCATTCCCGTCCGCAACGCCAGCGCGCGATTATCGACCGGATGGCGCTTGCGGCAAAAATTGACGAGGTGGTTGCAGCGCAAATACCTGCAAAGGCGCGGATGGAAATTGTCGCTTTGTTACAAGGCGCGCTGGCCGCTGGCCGGGCTGAAATTGCCCGTCGGTTGATGGAGCACCCGGCACAGGGGTATCGTGCGGCGCAAGAACAGGCGTTTTTGGTCGATCAGTTGGTTCGCTTGATATACGATCACGTGACTTTGCACCTTTATCCTGTCGCGAACCGGTCGGCGGGCGAACAACTCGCCGTGCTAGCGGTGGGCGGATATGGCCGCGGAGAAATGGCCCCGCATAGCGATGTCGACATTGCCTTTATCACCCCGTTCAAACGCACAAGCTGGACCGAACAGGTCGTTGAGGCCATGCTATATATCCTTTGGGATCTGGGGTTGAAAATCGGACAGTCGAGCCGTTCTCTCGATGAAACGGTTAAAATGGCGCAGGAAGATCTTACGATCCGCACCGCCTTGCTCGAAAGCCGTTTCGTCTGGGGCGATCGCCATGTTTATGAACAGGCATCGGCCCGGTTTTGGAAAGAAGTTGTAGCCAAAACTGCACCAGATTTCATCGCGCGCAAAATGGTGGAACGCGACGAGCGCCACAAACGTATGGGCGACAGCCGCTATCTTGTTGAGCCCAATGTGAAAGACGGCAAAGGCGGTTTGCGCGATTTGCACACGCTTTACTGGATCGGGAAATATATTCATCGCGTTCGATCACCGGCGGCATTGGTCGAAGTCGGCTTGCTGTCTGCCGATGAATATCGAAAATTTGAACGTGCGGAGAATTTTCTGTGGTCTGTGCGCTGTCATCTGCACACGATAGCCAAACGCGCCGAGGATCGGCTGACCTTTGACATGCAACGGGAATTGGCGGAGCGTATGCAATTCGCCGAGCGACCCGGACGGTCTTCGGTCGAGCGGTTCATGCAGCTCTATTTCTTGAATGCAAAAACCGTGGGTGATCTCACTGGCGTTTTTCTGGCGCATCTCGACGAAGCTTTGGGTAAAAAAGGGCGGCGGTTTCTTCCGTCGATTTCTCGCAAACCCAGAAAGCTAAATGGCTTTACGCTGGAACGCGGTCGATTGGCTTTGCCCAGCGACACGTTTTTTGCCGAAGACCCCGTTCGGCTAATCGAAATATTCAGCCTTGCCGACCGTTTTTCTTTGGAGATTCATCCTCAAGCCATGCGGGCGGCGCAGCGTGACGCCCGGCTGATCGACAAAAACATCCGCGTCGATCGGCGCGCGAATGAGCTGTTTCTGGAAATTCTAACCTCACCGCGCGAACCCGAAGTCGTTTTGCGCTGGATGAATGAATCGACGGTATTCGGACGATTTGTACCGGATTTTGGCCGGGTCGTCGCGCGCATGCAATTCGACATGTACCATCATTATACGGTCGACGAACATTCCATTCGCGCCATCGGCCTGTTGTCTGAAATCGAACATGGTGACCACCAATCCGATCACCCGCTTTCGACGGCAATTGTGCGCCAGATCGTCAGCCGCCGCACGCTCTATGCCGCTGTGCTACTACATGACATTGCAAAGGGGCGTGGCGGCGATCATAGCGAATTAGGGGCCGAGGTTGCATTGCAATTATGCCCGCGACTGGGGCTGACCGAGGCCGAAACGGAAACCGTCGCTTGGCTGGTCCGCCATCATTTGCTGATGTCGGCAACCGCGTTCAAACGGGACCTGTCCGAATTCAAGACCATATTCGATTTTGCGCAAACAGTGAAATCGCCGGAACGGCTGCGCCTTTTGCTCGTGCTGACAGTGGTTGATATTCGCGCGGTTGGCCCGGGGGTTTGGAATAGTTGGAAACGGCAATTATTGTCGGATCTTTACGAAGGCGCCGAAGAAGTATTGCGCCTAGGCCATAAGCAAAAGGGCCGCGAAGAGCGCATTTCCGCCAAAAAGGCGAATTTGCGGGAACGATTGGACTTACCCGACACCGCCTTTGCCAAAATTTCGAAGCGCCTTCCCGATCCATATTGGATTGCGGAACCCGATGATATTATCGAACGCAACATCCGATTTTTGCTGGCCAATGAGAAATCATCCTTGGCCATTGATGCCTGTTATTACGCTGATCGCGGCGCGACTTTGATTACAGTATTGGCAGCGGATCACCCTGGACTGTTTTACCGGATTGCCGGTGCGATCCATCTTGCCGGCGGGAACATTATCGATGCCCGCATCCATACCAGCAAAGACGGAATTGCGCTGGATAATTTCCTCGTGCAGGATCCGCTGGGGCGGCCTTTTCGCGAAGTTGAGCAACTTGATCGCTTGAAAAAGGGAATCGAAGACGCGTTGGCCAATCGCGGAAAGATGGCGGCCAAACTCGATTCCAAACCAGTACCACGCCGCCGGGCAGAGGCGTTCCGCGTTGCGCCTTCGGTGTTTGTCGATAATGATGTTTCCAACCGCTTTACGGTGTTGGAAGTCAACGCAATGGATCGCCCGGCGCTGCTGAGCCATTTGGCCCATGCGATCTTCCAATCCAAGATTACATTGCACAGCGCCCATATTGCGACTTACGGCGAGCGCGCGGTCGATACATTTTATTTGACCGATCTTTTTGGTGCGAAAATCGAGAGTAAAACCCGATTAAAGGCGCTCGAAAATCGGTTGTTAACAGCTGCCGAGGGGGCGGCGGAACCGACGCTCGATGCGGAACAGGCGGCTTGAACCCCGCATCTTTGCCTTAAGGAGGCGCGGATTAGGTTAAACTGTAGAAATTTACCGTTGATCGCTAAACTACCCTTGCGCGTCCCCTAAAGGGGCACCGGTCCGCGATAAGTCAGCAAGCATTCTCGTACGCTATTGAAAAACAAAAAGGGCGGCCTCGAAAGACCGCCCTTTTTTGTTTCATTCAGCTTTGCTGCCGAAAAAGACTACCGTCCTTCGCGTGCTGCCTTGCTAAAGCTGCGGTAATTTTCGTTGCCGACGAATCCGAACTTCGAAATCGCGCTCCGTTTTACCACAGCCATGGTCTTGTCGACCGCATCGTAACCAGCGTTTGGATCGGGCTGGAATTGCAATTCCGGTTCCGGATTCATTGCCTTTGTTTGGGCCAGATATTGCTCAACCTGATCGAGCGTTACCGGGCTGCCATTCCAAAGAAGCTCGTTGCTTGGCAAGATCACGATCTTGTTGATCACTGGATCGATTTTATCCAACGGCGGTTCGCCTGTATCCACCGGCAGGTCGATGTCGACCATATGGGTAACCGGTGGAATCGTGATCATCAGCATGATGAGGAGAACGAGCATAACGTCGATCAACGGCGTTGTGTTCATTTCCATCATCGGCGAGCCATCGTCTTTGCCGCCACTCATTGCCATGATTTATTCTCCTAATGTGCCAGCGGCATTAACGTGCGGAACTGAGCAGTTCCATCGGCGATGAAACAAAGCCCACGCGCGTGAAACCGGCCAATTGCATGTTGAAAATGGCGCCGCCGATGCAACGATACGGCGTATTGATGTCGCCGCGAATATGCGCTTCGGGCAAATCTTCTGCCTTAACGTCACCCGACAAAATCGCTTCTTCGCCACCGAGGATTTCGATCTGGTCTTCCATATGCTTGCGCGCACGGGATTCCAATTCGTCCGACGAAATCGGCGAAGTGTTCCAATATACGCGGCATTCACCGCCTGCATTGGCACCTTCATATTCGTCATCACCGGGATCACGACCTGCTACGTCTGTGGTTGTCACCGAAAGCAACACGTTTTCACGCTTTGCCTTAACCGGTTCATAAGCCACAACCGGCAGTTCCATTTTCACAGTCTGAATAGCAACCGGAATTGCGATAAGAAAGACGATGAGCAGAACCAGCATAACGTCCACAAGGGGCGTCGTGTTGATGTCTGACATGGGGAGCGCCTCTTTGCCCCCTCCGCCGCCTGAACTAATTGCCATTGGCTATACCTCTCTAACTAACATCGAGCATTATTTGCCGCGACCACCCAAAAGTGGTGCGACCGGGACGCGAACCAAATCCGCGCCCCGTCGCTCTTGCAGCCAATTACTTCTTAACTGCCGATGCAGGTGCAGCGGCGGGCTTTGCAGCAGGCGCTGCCGTCAGAGCCGGTTTCACGCGTCCACCCGATGTGATGTAGCCAAGCACATCGTTCGAGAAGCCAGCAAGGCTACGCGAGATGGTTTTGTTACGGGCTTGGAGCCAGTTGTAAGCAAGCACTGCAGGCACAGCAACCATCAGACCGATGGCGGTCATGATCAATGCTTCACCAACCGGACCAGCGATCTTGCCGATGTCGGCCTGACCAGCAATACCGATTTCGATCAGAGCGCGGTAAATACCGATAACCGTACCGAGCAGACCGATGAAAGGAGCGGTTGCACCCACGGTTGCCAAGAACGAGAGACCACCGGTCAGCTTGTTGTTGATGGCGTCTTCCGAACGCACCATCGCGCCGTGCAGCCAATCATGGGCTTCAACAGGATCGGTCAACAAACCGTGCTGCTTTTGCGCGGCAACGCCGTCGTCAACCAACTGACGATAAGCACTGTTCTTGTCGAGCTTTGCAGCGCCTTCTTCGAGCGTGTTAGCACGCCAGAAATTGGCACGGACAGCCTCAGCCTGCTTCATCACCTTGTTCTGGTCAATCAGCTTGGTGAACAGAATGTAGAACGAAAACACCGACATGATGACCATGATACCAAAGATGGTCCAGCTTAGGGCACCACCGTGGTTAAGCGCTTCGACCAGACCAAACTGGCGGGCGACGTCGGGAGCAGCTTTGGCGGCGCCAGCTGCAGAAAGAAATTGAATCGACATGTGTTACTTCCTCTCAAATTCTCAAAAAATCAAAATACTGTTGCGATAGAACCGGGGGCCGGATGCCCCCAATTCCGGGCGGTTATTCCTTCGGTATCTGCCAACGTACGCGGTTCGAATAGCTACCTGTGGTGGGGTTGCCATCATCATCGAGCGCTGGCGCAAAGCGGGCACGACGTTTCACGTTCGAACAGGTCGCCGCGTCAAGATCGGCATGGCCGCTGGACGAAGTGATCTGGCAGTCGGTTACCCGTCCGTCCGATCCCACAGTAACGCGGAAGCCGGTCGTTCCTTCGCGTTCTTGCTGAAGAGCGCGTGACGGATAGTCATTGGTGTTGGCCCAGTTACCGGGGTTACCCTTGGCAACAGCAGCCTTTTTCTGCGATGGACCCTTTGGTTTCGGGCACGTCGCCAGCTGCGACCGCTTCACGCGGGTCGAACCGTCTGGGCACGTCACTTCTGGATCTTCGGCAACGCAAGTGGCGCTAGCAGGAATTATCTTCCCGTAGCAATTTTGCGTCGTCGGCTCATTGTTGGTTTCTTTTTGTTCGGTATTGGTCGTCGTCGCCGTCGATTTGTTTTCCGTCGGCGCGACTGTTTTCACAGCAACGGCGGGCGGCGGCGTAACGATCACTTCGTCGGGCGGAGGTGGCGGCGGTTCTTCTTCCGGCGGCTTCTCTTCTTCGACGTTAACGACGTCCATTTTTTCCTTGATCTTCTTCACTGCCTCATATCCGAGGCCTGAGATCAGGGCGAAGGCAATGAAAGCATGCAGCAAAGCCACCAAAATTATGGCGACTAAGCGGTTTTTGCTCATTCCTTGGTTATCAGCATATGCCATGCAGAAACAACTCTCCTAACTTTCCCCAATTGGGCATGGTCGATTAAGGATGTACGGTTTCCCAGTGCAACCCCAATTAGCCATGCGCAGTTTTCAACTGTCTTTATCGGCTGATTCCTGCCGTAGTTAGCGGCGGCGAAAACCGCAAGCAAACGGATTCTGCAAATCTTAACAATTCATCGAATTGTCATGTAAGATAACGCAGTTATCGACACTTGAAGCCGTCGTAATTTTACACCGAGCAAGATCGAGGCAGGAGAATAATTACCAATGAAATCAACAATCTCAATCGGCTTGGCCGCCGGGCTATTTGCCTTTGTATCCTGCGCCCAGGCGCAAACAGAAAAATCAGCCTCAACCGCGTTACCCCCCCTAGTTCGTACACTCGGAGTACCTGCTACAAATAGCAGCTATGCCGACATTGCCGATTTGGTGGTCTCTTCACCCCTGATTGTTGACGCAACGATTCGCAAAACCACCAAGGTCCCCATTGAACAAGCGGCAGGAGTTCCTGCCCATTTGCAACGCATGCTGGTGGAGGCCGATGTGGTTGCATTATTGCGGGGAACAGACGGAATTGCCGGGCAAGTCCGTTTCCTGCTCGATGTTCCAAAAGACGCCAAAGGCAAATTGCCGAAATTGAAGAAAAAGCGGTATTTCCTGCTGGGTAGCAAGGTGACCGGAATGGTAGGGACGATGCGGCTGTCGCGTCCCGACGCTCTTGTCGAATGGAGCGCACCGAATGATGCACGCGTCCGGGAAATCACCCGAGAAGCCGTTCAACTGGGCGCGCCACAGGCCATTACCGGCATTACCAGCGCCTTTCACAGCGCGGGTTCGGTTCCCGGCGAAGGCGAAACGCAGATTTTTGCCAGCGCAGCAGGCGGACAGCCCTATACCATCAGCGTCACAGCCCGCACCGGCAAAGGAAAGAGCTGGCTGGTTTCCAATAGCGAGCTGATCGAAGAAGGTGCCAGCACCCCCAAACGGAACAGCTTGCTATGGTATCGTCTGGCGTGCGGATTACCCAAATCGATCGACTCCGCCCTTACTGATTCGGGCGATGCCGAAGGCTCGGCTCGCGTGGCGTTAGATTATCGATTCGTTCTGGCGTCGCTCGGCCCGTGTGATCGCACACGCCCGGTGCGTTAACGCGAAGCGCCGGGCACCCATAATATATCGCCGCTTGCCTGTTGGTTGACAAAGCGAGCGGCGACAAACAGGAGATCGGAAAGCCGGTTGATATACGCCATTGCCTGCGGGTTTACCGGCTCCACCGCTGCCAATGTTACCAGCGACCGTTCGGCCCGGCGGCATATGGCACGTGCCGCATGCAGGGCCGCAGCGGGTTGTGATCCGCCCGGCAGGATAAAACTGGTCAACGCAGAAAGCCGCTCGTTTAGTTCGTCCATGGACTGTTCAAGCCATGCAACCTGCGAAGGAACGATTCGCAACACCATTTCAGACGGGGTAAAATCGTCGCCCGGCGTCGCAATGTCCGCCCCCAGATCGAACAGATCGTTTTGTATCCGCAATAATTGTTCAGCCGGTTGGCCACCCGCCAGCGCAACAATAGCAAGGCCAAGAAAGCTGTTCACTTCATCGACGTCACCAATGGCTTGCATCCGCGCATCGGCCTTTGAACGGCGCGATCCATCGACCAGACCAGTGGTGCCATCGTCGCCGGTGCGGGTGTAAATTTTATTGAGTTTTACCATCGTTTAGTTTGAGGCTGCTTTGCCGAGCAGCAGCAAAATAACCAGCACGACGGCCGCTGCCTGCCATTTAATCCGCGAAAACATCATATCGTTCTGCCGCAGCAGCGATTTGGGAATGCCATTTTCATCGACATCGTCAGGGCGCATATTGGCAAAGGCATGCAATCCGCGCGCCACAGCAAAAACGACAAAGCCCATTGCAACGATGAGTAAGATGATGAGAAGTGCGGTCATGATATTGTCCTTTGGCCGAGCTGACGGCAGCGTCAGCAATGCGGCTGCTGCATTATTTAGGACTTCCTTACAGAAATTCCAAGGGGTAGCTGACCGGAACGCAAGGCGGTGATAAGCGCCGAACCGGCCTGCCCTGCGTCTCGTAAGGTCGCCAACGGTGTGGACAGACGGCTCTTTGCCAATTTGCTGCCGCTTTCATCCAGCAAAAGCGGATGGTGCCAATAGGCTGGCTGCGGCAAATTGAGCAGTTCCTGCAACAGCCGATGGATCGCAGTGTAAGCAAACAAATCCTGCCCGCGCACCACGTGGCTGATGCCATCTGCGGCATCATCGACCGATGCCGCCAAATGATAGCTGGCGGGCGCGTCTTTGCGCCACAACACCACATCACCGAACAGCATTGGATCGGCCGATTGTGGTCCGGCTGCAAGGTCTGCCCAACACAGTGGCCCAGTCAGTGCAACCGCCCGCGCCATGTCCAGCCGCCAGCAATGATCGCGGGTGGCATCGCAGGGGGTGATGCGGCACGTGCCAGGATAGACGGGACCATCGGGACCGTGCGGAACCGGCTTAAGCGCAATCGCGGCCATGATGTCGCTGCGCGAACAGGTGCAACGATAGAGCAGCCCCAACGCCTGAAGCTGCGCCAGCGCCTGTCGATAGGCATCAATCCGCGACGATTGGAACAATGCCGGTCCATCCCATGCCAACCCAAGCCAGCGCAGGTCTGCCTGAATCGCCGCGCAAAATTCCGGTCGGCTGCGCGTTCCATCTATATCTTCGATCCGCAACAAAAACCGTCCGCCGTGTTCGCGGGCAAAATCATGGGCGCACAAAGCGGAAAAGGCGTGGCCGATATGCAGCATTCCATTGGGGCTTGGCGCAAAGCGTGTAGCCGCAACATTTTCGCCCCGCAGGTCTGGTGCAAAAAACTTTACCACAGAAATACCATATCTGGTGCGCTTTGCCCCCTTGACGTCAATTGTTGGTTACATAGTGTGTGCATCGTCAAAAAGCTGTAACGCAGAGATGCAACAGAGGAAATGACAAGACACTGGGGGAAGGGTTTAATATCCATGTACCACGTTGGAAACTTGGAAGCTGCGGGCCGAACGCGACATCCGGAAAGCTGCCCTGCGCTGGTCCTCAACGCCGATTACACCCCGCTCAGTTACTATCCGCTGAGCCTATGGCCATGGCAAACAGCCATCAAGGCGGTGTTCCTCGACAAGGTCGATATCGTCGCCAATTATGATCGCGAAGTGCACAGCCCCAATCTGGACATGAAAATTCCATCGGTAATTGCGCTGCGGCAATATGTGAAACCCAGCGAATATCCCGCCTTCACCCGGTTCAACCTTTTTCTTCGCGACAAATTTGAATGCCAATATTGCGGCACGGGCGACAATCTTACCTTCGACCATGTGGTACCGCGCCGTCTGGGCGGAGTTACCAGCTGGGAAAATGTGACGACTGCCTGTTTGGCATGCAATCTGAAAAAAGGCGGGCGCACGCCCAAACAGGCGCATATGCATTTGCGGATGGCCGCGATCCGGCCGACCAACTGGCAATTGCAGGATCGCGGTCGCGGATTCCCCCCAATTATCTGCACGATAGCTGGCGCGACTGGCTGTATTGGGACATTGAGTTACAGGCTTGACCCCATTGGACAGTTTCGAAAAGCCTGTAACGGCGTGCGTTATTGGCGCAAGTGGCGGCATAGGCGGCGCAATCGTAAGGGCACTGGCAGCCGAACCCAGTGTTGCAATGGTGCACGCGGGATCACGGATACCCCTTGCGGCAACCGCAAAAATAAAGCCGTTCACCATTGATGTGCTGGACGACCGTTCGATTGAAGCCGCAGCCGTTGCATTGCAAGACCATGCCCCGCTCCATATGATCGTCATAGCAACGGGGCAGCTGCACGATGGAAAATCCCTGCAACCTGAAAAAAGCTATCGTGCGCTGAGTGCCGATGCTTTTGCCCGCGCTTTCGCGATCAATGCCACTGGCCCTGCTTTGGTCGCCCGCCATTTCCTGCCGTTGTTACCGCGCGATAACCGCGCGATTTTTGCCGCTTTATCGGCGCGGGTCAGTTCGATCAGTGATAACCGGTTGGGCGGCTGGCATGCCTATCGTGCCTCCAAAGCCGCGTTGAACATGATCGTCCGCAATTTGGCCATCGAACTGGCGCGCACGCACCCCCAAACCGTGGCAGTAACCCTGCACCCCGGCACGGTCGAAACGGCCTTGTCCGAACCGTTCCAGAATAATGTGGTGCCACAACAATTATTCACGCCAGAATATAGTGCGGCGCAGCTGTTGTCTGTGCTCAATGGACTACAGCCCGGCGACAGCGGTAATCTTTACGCATGGGACGGCCAGAGCATAGCCTATTAGGGACTAGACGCTAAACTCATCTGTATATTCATTTACATTTCCGAAACGACGTCCTGTTAATGCCAAGCTTCTGCATCGGACAAGGGCAATGGCGGCGAAACAATTTTCCCTAAGCGCGTTTTCGAAAATGGGACGCGGCGACTCGGTCGCGAACGCATCAAGCGCCGAAACGCCTGTGATTGTGCCCAACGGATCTGCATCCCGTTCATCCTCGCGCGACGCATTGCTGCTATTGCAGAATTTTGAAGAAAGCGGTCGCGGCTGGTTTTGGGCCACCGATAAAGACAATAATATCACCTATCTCAGCGACGCGATTTGCACCAAATTGGGTCGGAACTGGAATGACCTGATCGGCACATCCTTTATCACTTTATTCCAAAAGCCAGATGCCGAAGAGGAACGGCAGCGTACTTTGCCCTGGATGCTGATGCGCCAGTCAAAATTCGAAGACCTCACTTTGCAGGCAGCTGAGGTTGAAAGCGAACTTTGGTGGTCGGTATCGGGCCGTCCCTTTCAAAACGCCAAAGGTGAATTTGCTGGTTACCGGGGCAGCGGCACCGACATTACCGTCCACCGGCGCGATGCCAAGCAAAACGACCGACTGGCGACCTATGACACGCTGACAGGGCTTCTCAACCGCCACAAGATGACCACGTTGCTGCAAACGCGATTGGCGGCCTTTCAACAAGCGCGGCGGCCTTGCGCGATTATGTTGATCGACCTTGATCGGTTCAAACAAGTGAACGACACACTGGGCCATCCCGCTGGCGACGCATTGTTGAAACAGGTTGCCGACCGGCTGGTCAAGATTGTCGGTGATCGCGAAAAAATTGCCCGTATCGGTGGCGATGAATTTCAGGTCATCCTGCCCGACGAAGAAGATCGCGGGACACTGGGCGATCTGGGGGATCGACTGATCGCCAGCCTGTCGCGCCCCTATACAATCGATGGCAGTCGCTGCATCATCGGGGCCTCTGTTGGCATCGCTGTCAGCCCCTTTGATGGCCAATCGAGTGACGACCTGATCCGCAACGCCGATTTGGCGCTTTATGCTGCAAAGGGCGGCGGGCGGGGCAGGTTCCGATTTTATTCGAGCGACCTGCACCAAGCCGCCGAAGACCGCCGCACGCTGGAAGATGATTTGCGCGACGCATTGGCGAATGATCAAATCTATCTGGCCTATCAGCCCGTCGTCAACGCCCAGTCCAACGTGGTGAAGGGGTTCGAGGCGTTGATCCGCTGGAACCATCCCGAACGCGGCAATATTTCTCCTGCATTGTTCATCCCCATCGCCGAAGATGCCAATCTGATTGGCGAACTGGGCGAATGGGCATTGCATAAAGCCTGCGCGGATGCCGCAAGCTGGCCGGGAAGACTGACCGTTGCCGTCAATGTATCCCCCATCCAGTTTGCCAACGACCTTTTGCCCGATATTGTGCGTGCCGCCTTAACCGAATCGGGCCTTTCGCCCGAGCGCCTTGAACTCGAAATCACCGAAAGCGTATTCCTGCAGGATTCTGCCGATACCAACCGGATGTTTACCGCGCTCAAAAATGTCGGCATTCGGCTGGCGCTTGACGATTTCGGCACGGGTTATTCGTCGCTTGGCTATTTGCGTTCGGCACCGTTCGACAAAATCAAGATCGACCAAAGCTTTGTGCGCGATGCCACCGAACCCGGATCGCGCAATGGCGCCATTATTTCGGCCATCGTCGCGCTGGCCGAGGCGTTGAATATGGAAACCACGGCAGAGGGGATCGAAACGCTTGATCAGCTGGACTTGATCCGCAAGCTTCGCGTCAGCCATGTGCAAGGCTATATCTACAGCCAGCCCGTTACCTGCGACGTGCTGGTCGACAAATGTTTGACCGACGAATGGCAGATCACCCCAGCCGGCCCTGCCGTGCAGCGCCCCGATCGCATGGCCATGTACCGCAAGATCAGCGTGATCCACGAAGACCATTGCTACAAGGTTGTTTTGCGCAATCTTTCAATGTCGGGGGCGTTGATCGAAGGCATAATGGATGTGCCCATCGGTACCAAATTCGTCCTTGATTTCGGCGATGGTCAATTGGCTATATCGCTGGTGACGCGCACTATGGGCCATCAGCAAGGCGTTGAATTTGAGGAACGACTGGTCAACGACGGTAATGGTGGATTGTGCACCAGCCGCCGCATTTCCCCTTATTTGCTGGCTGCAGCCGGAATGCCTACCAACAATTTGCCGCCTGGATATTATGACGAAATCGAAATGGCATCCAAGGGCAAATCGCTGCCTGCCTTTGGAACGGCTGGCGACTGGCAAAAACGTTGAGCTTGGTGGCTGGCCTTACGCCTGACTCAACAGGCGATTGATCTGCCGGTTAACTTGCCGATCTAATGCCCGTTCGATTTGCGTGGAAAAACCATTGCCCAAAAATGCGGCAAACATTCCCAGCATCAGGAATGATCCCAGAAATTCGCCGACTTCGCCCATGCTGGCGGCATCGCTACCAGGGCCATATTCGCGGCCAACAGCCGTGGCCATCAAATCTGCCTGCGTTGCCACAGTGCCAGCCTCTGTCCGCCAGCCGCCGCCAGTTGCATTTTCGTGCAGCGTATAGCCATCGCGGGTTACGGCATCGATCATTTCGCCATTGTTGGACATTGATACCGACAGATCACCCAGCTTGTTCTGGCTAACGCCGTCAACGATGATCGCATTGTCGCCTTTGGTGATGACCAATTGGCTGGCGACATACGCATTGGGATTACCGCCCCATTGTTCGGTATTGATGGTAATTTTGGTGCCATTTTCCAGCGTGAAGGTCGTGGTGCCCCAGAAATCATAAGCATGCTTGCCGTCAATCTCGACATGCGGATCGCCCCAGATGCGGGTTTTTTCGCCAGTCTTATCGTTCAGGATCATGATCTGGCTGGACCGTTCGTCAATTTCCAACCGATAACCGTCTCCAAGGTCAATCTTGGCGGTGTTGGTGCTGTCGACCTTTGCGGTCCATTGCGCCTTGGGTTCTGGCATTACGCAATCCCCACGGCCCGGTTTCACGCAGCCGCCACGAGCAATGCCACAGCGAACGTCGAACAGATTGGGCAATTGGCCGAAGGCATTGGGACCTGCGCCCAAAGCATTCGCAAATTCCGCCATGATCCCTTGTGCGATTTGACCGGCAAGTGCGTTCACGCTCGACGAAATTGCTTGGGTGAAGGCTGTTGCCAGCTGTTGTTGAAATGCATTGCCGATTTGCGTCATTGCCGTCGCTCCTGTTGCGGTGTCGGCATCATAAAAGCAAATGAAGCGTTAATGCGCACTCAACACTTTGATTAGAGAATTCTAATCATTTTGTTTAGGGGCGCTTGGTTGGCCGCAACGCTGGCACCGCAGCGGCGGCGTCTTCAGGCGATATTCCCGGCGGTGGAACCGCTGAAATCCGGGCTTCTCTCCGCATCACACGTCCGGCCCGCTGAATTGCATCCCGCACGCGCGGATAAACACCACATCGGCAGATATTGCTGATCGCTTCGTTGATTTCCTCATCACTCGGATCAGGATTCTTTTTGAGCAGAACCGACGCCGCCATGATCATACCCGGCGTGCAAAACCCGCATTGGACAGCCCCCGTTGCGGCAAAGGCTTGTTGCAGCGGATGGCTGCGATCAATCGACAGGCGCTCGATAGTGGTCACGAATCGCCCTTCAGCCTCGCCCAATGTCACCATACAGGCCCGCAGCGCCTCGCCATCAATGTCGACAACGCACGCCCCGCAATCACCCTGCCCGCAGCCAAATTTGGTGCCCGTCAGGTTCGACGCATCGCGCAACGCCCAAAGCAATGGGGTCGCCGGGTCCATCCGATATTCAACTGGACGTTCGTTTACGGTCAGTTTGGTCATTGGGGCTTAGGCCTCTTCGACCGAGAAATCTGGAATTACCCTGCGCATATAGGCATCAAACATCGGAACGGTAAATTCAGTATCGCCATAATTCGGTGAGAATATCATTCCCTTTTTAATCAAGCCATTTCGAACCGGAGCAACACTGGTGATCTTTAATCCCAACATATCGGCAACGCCAGCTGATCGTTGGCGACCACTTCCTAATTCCGCCAATGCGCGCATATATTTTTTCTCGGCAGGGGTGCATCGGTCCAAGCGAACCTTGAAAAAGCTCTGATCAAGGGACCGAAGAGCCTTTTCATTGGCCTGTTCTACATCATCAGCAGTGATGCAATCACCGCTTGCCATGTTCCATGCATCATACCCCCATTGCTGGATGAAATAGGGATAGCATTGGGTTACCGACATGATTTGATCGATGGCAGCCTCTTCGATATTGGCCTCTTCGGCTAACACTGGATTAAGAATAGCATCTCGCGCTGGTCCAGCTTCCAGTGGCCCCACCGGCGGATAGGCAAATAATCGCTCCGCATATGATTTCGAATTGCCAGCCAGCCCTAATATTTGTGGCAAACCCGCTCCGATCAACGCCAAAGGCTGGGACCTTTGATTAACCTTGTGCATCGCCATTATTAGCGCGCTAAACTCCTCTTGAGAGAGATATTGTAATTCATCAATAATGAACACGACCGGACGGCTAGCGGCGAGTGCGGCCTCGCCAAGGGCTTCGATAAGCTCTGGTAGATCGGTTTCCAAATCCCCTGTATCAGCGACGCCAGTTTCTGGATCAACCGATAGCGAAAACTCCAATTCACCAACTTTAATGGACAAACTGCTAAGGAAGCCCTTCAAGACCCGAAGGCCTTTATTCGCCAAGTCTTTTGCATGTTCAGACCGACTCAATTGTAACAGCGATTGCCGTATTCCCGGCACGATCAGTTGCGGTAGTGTTTTACCCTCATGGCATTCAACCTGAATTGTCAAAAACCCCTCAGCAATGGCCAGTTCACGGGCACGAACCAACAGAACCGTTTTACCTACACCTCGTAGACCAACCAATATCGGAAATTGCACCGGTCGACGGGCCATGACCCGCCGCAATACCGTTCTCATATTCTCAATGATTTCACCCCGACCTGCAAGCTCCGGGGGAGGATTGCCTGCCCCGGGAGAAAATGGATTGCTGACAGGGTTCATAACAAGTTTATCCGGTTATAGAGAAATTTGCATAAACTTTGTAAACTATCAATATTTGCAAGTCAATCACGCCAGCCCATGTCAATCTTATCCACGCGGCGGACCATTGCGTCAAAATCTGCTTTTCCAGCACCGCCGGGTATCGCCACCTGATGTTGGTCACGCTGGTGCACGGCAATGACTTCATCGGGCACCAAAATGGATGAGCCCATTGCCATCGTCGCCAGCTGGATTTCGCAGGCGCGTTGCAACGCCCAATACATTTGGAATGCAGCAGGCAAAGTTTTGCCCATCACAACTGGGCCATGATTGCGCAGCATCAATACGCGGTGATCGCCCAGATTTTGCAGCAGCCGCGCGCCTTCTTCCTCGCGCACCGTAATCCCTTCAAAATCATGATAGCCGATGCGACCGATGAAGTTGCAGGCGTAAAAATTGCTCGGCTGCAACCCACCCTGCAGCGCGCAGACCGCCATGGTCGCAGTGGTGTGGGTGTGGATAATCGCATGGGCATCGGGCACTTCACGGTGGAACAGGCTGTGCTGCACAAATCCTGCCTTGTTCACATGCCATGGATTATCGGTATCCACCTTGTTGCCATCAATGTCTATTTTGATCAGGCTGGATGCCGTGACTTCGGAAAAATGCATGCCATAAGGGTTGATCAGATAGCTGCCATCCTCCCCCGGCACCTTTACCGTGATATGGTTGTAGATCATTTCATCCCAGCCCAACATCGCGAAAATGCGATAGCAGGCGGCCAGTTCCTGCCGCGCGGTCCATTCTGCTTCGCTATATTTACTGTTCGCCCTCAACTGCGTTGCCATGATCGCGTTCGTCCTCTCAAACATCTGCACTTGCGTTGCACTATGAAACCAATAGGAATGACCGACAAGTGTGCGCAGGCGAAAAGTGCCGTTATGCGCCATTATTACTTGAATTTCCTGCCAAGCAGCTATAAGGGCCGCATCGATACGCCGCTCTACGCAGTGCGGCGTTTTTGTTTTTCGCAGCAATTTAGCGGTTTTGGGCCTGTCGAACCGATTCGATGTGGCCAATGAATTTCGGAGTGTAAGTTTTTATGCAAATCATGGTTCGCGATAATAATGTTGATCAAGCCTTGCGTGCGCTGAAGAAAAAGCTGCAACGCGAGGGCGTGTATCGCGAAATGAAACTGCGTCGCCATTTCGAGAAGCCTTCGGAAAAGCGCGCTCGTGAAAAAGCGGCTGCTATCCGTCGCGCCCGCAAGATGGAACGCAAGCAACAAGAACGTGACGGCAGCAAATAGGCTGAGCCTCGCGATTGCGATTTAAAAGAGAGCGCCCGAACGGCGCTCTTTTTTTATGCGCGAAAGCCGCTAAGAGAAGCCCAACGACTATCAACCGGGGAAATTCCATGTCCGTAACCGCCGTACCAATCCAACCTATCAAAAAGGGTTCACTCACCAAATATTGGACCGGAGTCGCTGTGGTTCTGGCCGCCGCCGCTGGCCTTGCCTATTGGGGAACGAGTGCGATCCGTTCCGAATATGCGACCGACGATCAGTTTTTGGCTGATAACGCAGGTGTCAAAGGTGTTGAAACAACGGCATCTGGCCTGCAGTTCCAAACGATCAAGGGCGGTGAAGGCAAATCCCCAACCGACAGCGACATGGTGCTGGTTGGCTATAAAGGCACACTGCGCGACGGCACGGTTTTCGATCAGAACCCCCAAGCACCTATGCCCGTCAGCGGTGTCGTACCGGGATTTAGCGAGGCATTGAAAAAAATGCAGCGTGGCGGAAAATACAAATTCTGGATCCCCGGAAAACTGGGCTATGGCGAAAATCCACCGACCAACCCGCAAACCGGCCAGCCAGCCCTGCCCGCCAATGCAACTTTGATTTTCGAAGTTGATCTCATCGATTTCCGTTCGCAAGCCGAAGTCGAAGCGATGCAGAAAAAAATGGACAAGGAACGCGGTCAACAAGGAGCCGCAGGTCCACAGGGAGCACCGCAAGGTGGGCCGCAGGGTGCACCACAGGGCCTGCCGCCTGAATTGCAGGCGCAACTCGAACAGCAAATGCGCGCCCAACAGGGCCAATAATTACAACCCGCCCAACAGGGCCAAGACTACGCCAAGCCCGACGAGCAGCAATCCCATTGCCTCGCCGGGCTTTCGCGTTTCCCGCAGGTAAAAACGGCTGAAGCCCAATGTAAGCAATACCTCGATCTGCCCTACGGCCCGCACCAAAGCGACAGGAGCGGTGGCAAAGCCGATGAACCAGCAAGCAGACCCCAATGCCGCGAGCAACCCAACCTGCCCCGATGTCCGCCAGTTTTTGAAAACCCGCAACACCTGATCGGGTTCGCGTATCGCGACATAGCCGCCCTGCATTACCGTTTGGCTGGCGTTGACCACCACCAACACGAACAAAGCGGCCAATATTTTATCTGCCGTTGCCAATTCCAGCGTTGCCGCTTTTACAAAAATCGAGGTCATGGTGAAGCCCAGCCCCGCACCCAAGCCGCACAAAGCCGCCGGTTGCACCATATCCGCCGCCCGCAATCTCTGTCCACCAGCCGCAACAATCATCACGCCGATAACCCCCAAGCCAATGCCGCCCAAGGTAACCGCACTTAACCGCTCACCGAGGAGCAGAAACGCCAGTAAGGCTCCCTGAATCGCTTCGGTTTTGGCGAAGGCGGTGCCCGCCACATAATTGCGATAACCAAAGGCCAGCAGCAGCAAATTGGTGCCAATGATTTGTGCGAGGCCTGCCGCAACACAAAGCCCGACAAACGCGGCATTAATCTCTGGCAGCGCCGCACCGCGCCAGCCGAGATAGGCGCACAACAGCACGATCCCGACTGGCAGACCATATAGATACCGCACTACACCCGCTGCATTGACCGAAAGCTCTGCCCGCACGCGTTGCTGCACAGCGGTGCGCCATGCCTGGAACAGGGCCGCGAGCAGAGTGGCGGGGAGCCAGATGGTCATGGGTTAGGCGTCTGCTTGATCATCGTTCGGCTATAAGCTATGTTACAACAGTTACAACAATTGGAGTGATGCATTATGGGCGTGATGTCAGTCCGGGAACTCAATGCCAATCTTTCGAAAGCCTTGGCCCGCGCCGAGGCGGGCGAAGTGATTGAGATTACCAAAAATGGAAAACCTTTCGTAGAACTGCGCGCAAAGCCCAAAAACCGGATGGATGATCCCAAATTCCGCGCTGCGTATGAACGGATTATTGAACGGATGGAACGCGGTATACCCGGCCTATCCGGCCCCGCGACATATGAAGAGCGGACCGGTCGTTGATTGCGCTCGACACCAACATATTGATCTATGCACAACAGCCAGATGACAGTAAAAATCGACATCAATTAGCCGACAGAATCGTTCGGCAAACGTGGGTCTTTCGGGGGGAATTATACCGGTGCAAGTACTCAGCGAGTTCCTGAATGTCTGCAAATATAAACTGAAGATTTCGCCACTGGATGCCGTTTGTCAGGTTCAGGATTATCTTGAGGTTTTCGAATGCCCTCAGACGACGGCAGAGGATGTGACCGATGCCGCGATGCTGGCGGAGCAAAGCAAGCTATCCTATTTTGACGCCTTGATTTTAACCGTCGCGGGGCGAAACGGGGCTACCGTCTTCCTTTCAGAAGACATGCACGACGGGTTGGAGATCGACGGGCTACGGATCGTCAATCCGTTTGTGGCGGGCAATGATGCGAGGATTGCGGAGGCGCTGGATTAGGCGGCCTTGTTAAGCGCATAAATAGCTGGGCGGTAACGCGGTTCGGGGATGGGGTCGCCATGCGCTTCAAAGCTCTCAACAATTGCTTCTATAGCTATGCGCGCTTCAGCCAAGGCTTCCTCTGGAGTATCACCATGTGCGCTGCAATATTTGAGATCGGGAATATCGGCGATCCAGCAATCGTCCTCGGCACTCCAAAAAACATTGATATGATATTTTGGGATCATTCCGACTCATCCAACTTGAAACCGTTCGCTTCAATCATATCGAGAAATTGCCTGACTTGATAGGGTTTTGCATCCTTGCCTTTTGGTTGGGCATTTACACGATCAATCAGGCCAGCGCGTTTGTAAACGTGATGACTCCCTTTGATTCGGTCAAGCTCAAAGCCGAAAGCAACGATCAGCGTTTGAAACTCGGCAAAAGTTAGCGAGCGGCCTGCAAGTAATTTGGCATAAAGTTTGGCGATGCGAGTCATAATTCGGCAATCCAGCAGAACGAAAAGGAACCATATGACTATGCGATGCTGTAGATAACTATGGCAAGAGCTGCGGAAAAATAGACTTGGGTACAGGGGCGTGGATAAATCGGCCAAGAAGCTAGTCAAACTCCCTCCAACAACCCTTCCTCCGCAATCTTCTTCTGCCACACCAACGGCGCGGTCTTGTGCACATTCTCCCCTGCGCTAATCCACCGCCACGGTCACCGGAAAATCGCTGACCTCAAACTCGTAAATCGCTTCCATGCCCAGATCGGCAAAGCCCACGACTTTGCTCCCCTTAATCGCCCGCGCCACTAAATACGCAGCGCCGCCCACCGCCATCAGGTATGCGCTTTTGTGCTTGGCAATCGCCTGCGTCGCGGCTGGCCCGCGTTCGGCTTTTCCCACGCAACCCAAAAGCCCCTGTTCAAGCATCATGTCCATGAAGCTGTCCATGCGGGTCGCGGTGGTGGGTCCGGCGGGGCCGACAATTTCTTCGCCCACGGGATCGACCGGGCCGACATAATAGATCATTCGTCCCTTGAACGACACGGGCAGTTCCTCGCCCTTGGCCAGCATGTCCTTGATCCGCTTATGCGCGGCGTCGCGGCCTGTGAGCATCTTGCCGTTGAGCAACAATCGGTCACCCGCTTTCCAGCCCGCAACATCCGCCGCGCTCAACGTATCCAAATCGACACGGATCGCGGCGCTATCGGGTTTCCATTCCACTTTGGGCCAATCGTCGAGGTTTGGTGTTTCGAGGAAACACCGGCCCTTCGCCTTTCAACGTGAAATGCGCGTGGCGGGTGGCGGCGCAATTGGGGATCATCGCCACGGGTTTCGACGCGGCGTGCGTCGGGAAATCCATGATCTTTACGTCTAGAATGGTGGACAATCCGCCCAGCCCCTGCGCGCCGATGCCCAGCGCATTGACCTTGTCAAAAATCTCTATCCGCAGGCGTTCAATATCGTTCTGCGGCCCACGTGCTTTTAATTCGGCCATGTCGATATGGCCCATCAGGCTTTCCTTGGCCATCACCATTGCCTTTTCGGCGGTGCCACCAATGCCGATGCCCAGCATCCCCGGCGGACACCAGCCAGCACCCATTTGCGGGAGCATTTCGAGCACCCAATCGACGATGGAATCGGACGGGTTCATCATCTTGAACTTGGTCTTATTTTCCGACTGCCGCCACCCTTGGCCGCGACGTCAAAGCTGACTGTGTTCCCCGGAACCATCTCCAGATGAACAACCGACGGCGTGTTGTCCTTGGTATTCACGCGGGTGAAAGGCAGGGTCCGCCAAAATCGAGGCGCGCAGTTTGTTTTCGGGATGCAGATAGGCACGGCGCACGCCTTCATCGATCACTTCTTGCAACGACCGGTGGCTATCCAGCACACAGCCCTGCCCCCATTTGACGATGACCGTGACAATGCCGGTATCCTGACAAATCGGGCGATGCCCCTCTGCGCACATGCGGCTGTTGGTCAGGATTTGGGCGATGGCGTCTTTGGCCGCTGGCCCCTGCTCCTTTGCATAGGCATCACCCAATGCGCGGATATAATCCATGGGGTGAAAATAACTGATATATTGCAGCGCGTCGGCGACGCTTTCGATGATGTCGCCTTCGGCTATGGCGATAATGTCGGATTCGGTAATTTTGGTCGTCATGGGAGAATGCTTTCTATTCTGATTTGGGTTCGCGCACCCGGATCAATCCTTCTTGCGCCGATGTTGCCACCAGCCGCCCGTCGCGGGTAAAAATCGAGCCGCGATTAAAGCCACGCCCGCGCCCGGTCCATGGGGAATCACAACTGTACAACAGCCAATCATCCACGCGGAATTCATCGTGCAGCCACACGGCATGGTCAAGGCTGGCCGATTGAAAACCCGGCGTCATCCAGGTGATGCCATGCGCCAAGGTGGAACTGCCCAGCAGCCAGCTGTCGCTTTGATACGCCAGCATCGCCCGGTGCATCGCCGGATCATCGATGGTGGGCGCGCGCAGGCGGAACCAGATGTCTTGCCGTGCGGGAATGCGTTTTTCCCCGCCCATCCAGTCACGCGGTTCGACCGGACGGTTTTCGAACGGGCGTTCGCGCAAGAAATTGGCACGCATGGCTTCGGGGATCAAATGGCCATATTCGGCGCGCAATTCGGTTTCGCTTCGCAACGCTTCGGGCGGCGGCACATCGGGCATTTCGGCCTGATGGTGCAATCCGGGCTCCAGTTTCTGGAACGAAGCCGCCATGTTCAAAATCGGCTTATCCTGTTGCAGCGCGATAATGCGCCGCGTTGAAAAACTACCGCCATCAAAATCGCGCTCGATGCGAAAGGTGATTTCATAATCCTCGCTGCCCGCACGCATGAAATAGGCATGCAGCGAATGGGCGACGCGTTCTTTGGAAACGGTGTCTTGCGCGGCGGCCAGCGCCTGCGCGATCACCTGCCCCCCAAAAACACGCCCCACCCCGCCAATCTTTCGCTTTCCCAGATACCAGCCATCGCCCATGCGCGAAACGGTGAGCAAATCTTCCAGTGCGGTGACCAGAGTTTTTGTGGCGGCATCGGGTTCTGACATGATTGGCCGATAGCAGCGCGGGTGCAGGCTTTGCAATGGGGAGGGCCAACCTATATTGCCTAGGCAAACGACATGGGTTCCGCCACGGGCAATTCACCGGCACAAACGGTTTGGCAACACACGCAAAGAAAAGGAAAATCAGCATGATCACACGGCGGGGCTTTGCGGGCGGGGTGTTGCTGGGGGTGGCGGTGTTTGGGTTGGGCGGATGTGGTGAATACAACCCCTATCGTTTTCGCGCGCGGGTGACCGTGTCTGTCGAAACGCCAGAGGGGGTTCGCAGCGGATCGTCCGTCTATTCGGTTTGGGCCAATCACAGCTATCCGGGAACCACGCGGCGCGTTTGGGGTGAACGGGGCGAAGCGGTTGCGGTGGATTTGCCCGGCGGAAGAACGCTGTTTTCGCTTTTAAAAACCAGTGCGCTGCACGGCGACATCACCTCGATGGTGCTTGCGACCTTGGACGCGGATTTCAGCAACGATATGGTGGCCAGCACGCAGAAATTTGCCGCCGCATCTGGCGGGGAGGCTGTGCCGGTTGCCGTGCAAAACTATCCGATGCTCGTCACCTTCAAGGACATCACCGACCCTACCAGCGTCACGCGGGTTGATCCCGACAATCTGGCGGCGAGCTTTGGCGCGGGATACCGGCTGAAGGCGATCACCGTGCAGGTGACCGATGAGCCTGTGGCGACGGGGATTGGGGCGCGGTTGGCGGCAATTGGAATGTCGCCTGACAACTCTTTGGAAAAAGACTTCACCCCAACGACCAATCCGACTTTGGCTCAGCAACTGGGCTACAATGATTTTGTAAGGAAGTAAGACATTATGACCATATCTCGTGAATTGATGCTCGCCATTCTGTCAATGGATTCTTACAATCGTGGCTATGGTGTTGGATTAAATTTCCGCCAACCTTCAAGCCAAATTAGCGGCGCCAGCACTATCACTTTTCCGGACAGTGTAAGTGCGGGCTGGCAAGCCGCCGGCTTCTACGCCCTCGCCTATGACATGACGGGCGTTGCAGATTTCGCCGCTGGCGAGCGGGTGATTGCGTATCGGGGGTCGGATGAAGGGCGCTTGCAGGATGTTGTTTATGGCTATCCCACCGCCTTTGGATCACCGCTGTCCGGACAGGGCAATCTGGCCATAGATTTCGCCCGCGCCGTTGCCGGAACCAATGCCGCCCCCGCCGACATTGCCAACATCACCGTCACCGGCCACTCCTTGGGCGCAGGCCTTGCGGGCTATATCAGCGCACTCTACAACTGGCAGGGCGTATTGTTCGATCCGATGCCCTATACTGCGGCGGCCACCAACACTTATTTGCTGGCGGTTGCCGGTCTTGCGGCGGGTAACGCAGCGGAAGCGGAACGTATCTATGGCGAGAGTCAGGCATCGGAACTGACCGGTATTGCCGCCAATGACGTATCCGCAATTGATCACACTCCGCGCGGGGCCAGCCACGCCGAAGGCACGAGTGGCCGTGCTGGCAATCCGTTGCTGGCTATCGGCGATTATACCCAGAACAATGGCTTTGGAGCTGAAGCCATTGCCGTTGCTTTCCGGACCGACCCCTCCAACACGCGGTTTCAGCTTCCTGCGGGCTTCCAATATGACGCGCAAGTATTCGAACTGCCCAATCTTCATGGCTATGGCGCTGTGCCCGATTTGTGGATCGCGAATGACAACGAAACCAAACTTTGTGCCGCTTAAAATATTTGTGGAATTTCGAAATGAAAAAGAAGTCTGAAGTATCTAAGCAAAATATCTTCTTTTATTTGCTGATAGCAATTATGATTATATTTCTTTGGGAATTCAGTTTTAAGCAAGTTTATCCCTATAATCCACCGCGTATTATCGCCGAAGCATATATTCCGCCTGAAGGATGTGACGTCAGAAAATATAAACCAGGGGATAAAATTTCAGAATCCTGTGCTGATGAAAAATATATTTTTCTAGATTATTGGCGATATGGTTTAAATAGGTTTGGACGTTATCATAATAAAAATGGAAGAAAATTTGGAAATTATTTCAGAATAGGAAATGATCTTTTAGTTATTGGTTATAATAGTAGCGATGGTGCATACATTAACAATGTCGAACGAGATGTATTTATTGTAAATAGTACAAATTCTGATAGCATACCGGAGAACAGAAAATAAGCTGCGAACATGAAAGTTGGTTTGAAATTTTCGAACGAAAATTTCGTCTGGATTTGAAAGAAAATCTGAGCATTGAAAATTTGGCGACTCAGATCAGTGTGGCATTTACGGTACTTGGCGCAGTCACCAATACTATCCCGGGTCTAAACGTACTGATCGCTCAGTGAATCCAATATGCCGCTGAATCCGCTGGCGAAGCGGGTTCGCTCGCCGCACAGGGGGTGAATAGTCCTAGGCCGTGTTGACAAAAGACTTCAACCATAATCTTGCTGCGGCGAGGTTTAGGAAGCTTTCAAATGACAGGATGGTCTTGTCATAGCGGGTGGCGATGCGGCGTTGCTGCTTGAGTTTGGCGAACATGCGCTCGACGCGGTTGCGATCCTTGTAGCGTCGATAGTCTGGATGTTCTGGCAACTTTCGGTTGGAGCGCGGCAGAATGATAGGCAAAATACCGCGCATAAGCAGGTTCTCTCGGAACCTGTCGCCGTCGTAGCCCTTGTCTCCGAGCAGCCCCTTCGGCGTAGGCAGCGGCAAGGCCATCAGGTCATCGGCAGCGGTGTAATCCGATGCCTCGCCGCCGGTCAGGATGAAGCCGATAGGGAGTCCTTGATTTTCACAGCGGGCGTGGATTTTGCTCGTAAAGCCGCCGCGTGATCGGGGATACGGTGACAGTTGCAATAACCCCTAAATTAGCCGTCTGGGGCATCCACTATGCTGCATTGCCCGCTTTGTGAGCGTGATGAAGTGTAAAAGAGACAGGAGGCAAAGAGAGGTTTTGGCGGGCCTTGCGCTCTCTTTTTCTCTCGGCCTCTTTTACCCCTTCATCACCGAAGTGGTCTGGACGATGGGGCGGCGCGCGGGTTGCGCGATCATGGGTTGTCGGACGGCATTTCAAATTGACATTCGCGAAATGTTTCTATAATGTTCCATTCGATTTGTGGGAACGCTTTGCCACGTGGAAGGTTACAAACTTTACCTAAGTTAACAGAAACACCGCAACTTTCGGTAAAGTTTGTAAAGTTTGCAGCCCTGAGCCTGTCGAGCCGAAGGCGGCCAGGGGCCAACGGCGTTTCGCAGTACCGCGAGACGTGGTTCACCTGCGGTGGCCTTCGGCTCGACAGGCTCAGCACTAACGGTGTGATTCAACCGAATGTCATCATGCTCTAATGACCTCGCGCGCTAAATCAGCCCCGCCAAGGGACTGGACGGATCGGCATACATGCGCCGCCCCATGCGCCCCGCGAGATACGCTTCGCGTCCCGCCTCGACCGCCAATTTCATGGCATGGGCCATGCGCACGGGTTCTTTGGCCTCGGCAATGGCGGTGTTCATCAACACGCCTTCGCAACCCAACTCCATTGCCACAGCGGCGTCGCTTGCCGTGCCGACGCCTGCATCGACCAGAACGGGAACCTTTGCGCCTTCGACAATCAGGCGGATGGTGACGCGGTTCTGGATACCCAGACCCGATCCGATGGGCGCGCCTAAAGGCATAACGGCAACCGCGCCTGCATCTTCCAATTGCTTCGCGGCAATCGGATCATCGACGCAATACACCATCGGCAGAAAGCCTTCGTTGGCCAATGTTTCGGTGGCGCGCAATGTTTCGCGCATATCGGGATACAGCGTTTTTGCCTCGCCCAGTACCTCCAGCTTCACCAGATCCCAGCCGCCTGCCTCTCGCGCCAGACGCAATGTCCGCACGGCTTCGTCGGCGTTGAAACAGCCCGCGGTGTTCGGCAAATACGTGTATTTTTTGGGATCGATAAAATCGGTCAACATTGGGCCGTTGGGATCGGACACATTCACGCGGCGCACGGCCACGGTGATAATTTCCGCGCCCGACGCGACCAAGGCGGCGGCGTTTTGTTCGAAATCCTTATATTTGCCGGTGCCGACAATAAGGCGCGATGTGAATGTGCGACCAGCGACGGTCCAGCTGTCTGTTTGGGTCATGCCGCGCGCCTTAACCGCCGCCGACGAAATGCACAATCTCAAGAGTGTCGCCATCGGCCAGCAACACGTTGGCCAGCGTGGACCGCGGGACAATCGCCAAATTACGCTCGACCGCAACCTTGGCGGGATCAAGCCCGATGTCGCGGACAAGATCGGCAACCGAGCTGCCCGAGGCAATCCGGCGCGGTTCGCCGTTGAGGGTTAGGGAGAGGAACGATGAGTTGGTGGGTTTCATGATCTGCATAAATCTTGACTTTTTCCTCAAGGTAGCCTAAGCGTTCTCTAAGTGGACTGGAAATGTTCGGTCGGCGTTGGGTCTCTGGGAAACCGGAGGCCTTTCGCTTTTTAGGTTTCAGGAAATCTCCATATTCGGCGATGGATTTTGTTCTGAACCGCGTCAAAGGCACGATTTCGGTCGCTCAGGTTTGAGCAGATTTCGTCCAATCGGTTGTGCTGCAAGATCGGCAATCTGAAGCCCGGCGGAGTTAATTTTCTTCTCTACAAACTTCAGAGACATCGGCATATTGGCAAAGGAGAAGCGGGGAGCATTCCCCCAACCTTGCTCAGGATTTAAGACGCGCCGGAACTCCAACTCCAATTGGTCATCTTCCTTTTTCCCTCGCGATTCGGCAACAAGGTGGCACAATTTTCCAACCTGTTGCTTCTCTTCTAGGAAAATTGTTAGCTGCTCCATATTCATCCGCAGCGCAATATCGTAAGGATCAAATGGCCGTGCATGGCGCTTTTTGAGCGCAACCTTGTCGATCACGTGAACAAGCAGGGAAAAATCAGCATTGTTCAAACAGCGCGGTCAAATCATTCAGAAATGCTTCACGTAACCTCGCGTCCTGCAGGAAATCATATTCGCCTTTAGGCTTTCGTATTGCATGCGAATGCAAAGCTGTCATGTCATGGCCAAAATATTTGAATTTCAGTCGTTTGAATGCGGGCTGGATTGCGTTGGTATAGACATCCTTTTTTACCACACAAAAAACCAAAACAAATATAGGATAATCCGGATCGATGGGATCAAGAACAGGCGATCCGCTCTCGTCTATGAAAACGATGTAATCATTAAAATCCGGCAACTGCATGATGATAGAAACAATTCTCGCCTTTTCAGTATCCGCTATATAGGGTCGCATTCGCACCCAACGCAAGTTTATCAGCGAGAAACCCTTGACCAATCGCCCCACCATATTCGTCCTCAACGGCCCCAATCTCAACCTGCTAGGCACGCGCCAACCGGAGATTTATGGTACTGATACGCTGGATGACATCGCCGGACGGCTGGATGATCAGGCGCAGGCGCTGGGTTTCGATATTGATTTCCGGCAATCGAACCATGAGGGCCATCTGGTCGACTGGCTGCACGAGGCGCAGGCAATGGGGGCCAAGGCCGTTTTGATCAATGCCGGTGCCTATACCCACACGTCGATCGCACTGCATGACGCGATCAAATCGATCAAGGTTCCGGTGATCGAGGTGCATCTATCCGACCCCAAAAAGCGCGAGGAATTTCGCCATATCAGCTATGTGGGAATGGCCGCGCATAGCTGTGTTGCCGGGCATGGGGCGAAAAGCTATGAACTGGCGCTGGACGTCGCGGCCAAACTTTGACTATAGCGCCCGCAACAACAGGGCATATGGAGTTACATTTATGAACGGCAAATCCGGCACCATGCAGGTCGACACCGCGCTCGTCAGAGAGCTGGCGGAAATGCTGAGCGATACCGGCTTGACCGAAATCGAGGTTGAAGACGGCGAACGCAAAATTCGCGTATCACGCAACATGGTGGGTAGTTCAGCCGCTCCTGTGCAGTACGCCGCGCCTCTGGTGCCAACCGCCGCCGCGCCGGTTGCAGAAGCGGCGCCTGTTGCAGCCGTCAATGCCCTGAAATCGCCGATGGTCGGCACCGCCTATTTGGCCCCGGAACCCGGCGCAGCGCCCTTTGTCAGCGTTGGTGACAAAGTGTCCGTTGGCGATACTTTGCTGATTGTCGAAGCCATGAAGGTTATGAACCCCATTATCGCGACACAGGGCGGCACCGTAAAGGCCGTGCTGGTCGAAAGCGGGCAGCCGGTCGAATTTGACCAACCCCTGATGGTCATCGAGTAAGCGTTCGATGGGCATTGAAAAAATCCTGATCGCCAATCGCGGCGAAATTGCGCTTCGTATCCACCGCGCGGCGCATGAAATGGGGATCAAGACCGTTGCCGTGCATTCCACCGCCGATGCCGATGCGATGCATGTGCGGCTAGCCGATGAAGCAATCTGCATCGGACCGCCAGCCGCCAAGGACAGCTATCTGAATATTCCGGCGATTATTTCTGCCGCAGAAATCAGCCATGCTGATGCGATCCACCCCGGCTATGGCTTCCTGTCAGAAAACGCCCAGTTTGCCGAAATCATCGAAAGCCACGGCATCGCTTTTATCGGGCCAAAGCCTGAGCATATTCGCACCATGGGTGACAAGGTGATGGCGAAGAAAACCGCCGGAGCCCTTGGCATGCCGCTGGTGCCCGGATCAGACGGGGCAATCGAAGATGTTGCAGAGGCGAAAGCCATTGCCCGCGACATCGGCTATCCCGTTATCATCAAAGCCGCATCGGGCGGTGGTGGTCGCGGGATGAAAGTGGTGAACAGCGAAGAAGAGCTGGAAACCCAGATGCAGCAAGCCGGAACCGAGGCCAAGGCCGCGTTCGGCGATGCCACCGTCTATTTGGAAAAATATCTCGGCAACCCGCGCCATATCGAATTTCAGGTGTTCGGCGACGGCGAAGGCAATGCCATCCATTTGGGTGAACGCGATTGTTCGCTGCAACGCCGCCACCAAAAGGTGCTGGAAGAAGCGCCCTCCCCTGTCATTTCCGCCGCCGAACGGGCGCGCATGGGCGGTATTGTGGCCGATGCCATGGCCGGCATGGGCTATCGCGGGGCCGGCACGATTGAATTCCTATGGGAAAATGGCGAATTCTACTTCATCGAAATGAACACCCGGATTCAGGTGGAACATCCCGTTACCGAAATGATCACCGGCTTTGATTTGGTGCGCGAACAAATCCGCGTGGCCGATGGTCGTGGGTTGTCAGTGACCCAGGACATGCTCGAATTTCGCGGTCATGCGATCGAATGCCGGATCAATGCCGAAGACCCCCGCACCTTCGTTCCGTCGCCCGGATTGATCACCCATTATCACGCTGCGGGCGGTATGCATGTGCGCGTCGATAGCGGCATGTATTCCGGCTATCGCGTGCCCCCTTATTACGACAGCATGATTGCCAAGCTGATCGTATATGGTCGCACCCGTGAAAGCTGCATGATGCGGATGCGGCGCGCGCTCGAAGAAATGGTGATCGCCGGGATCAAGACCAATATTCCGCTGCACCAGGACCTGCTACACGATCCCGATGTGATCAACGGCGATTATACCATCAAATGGCTCGAAGAGTGGTTGGCGAAACAGGACAGCTAATAACTCGGCGGCATTTTGCAACCGGGGCTGTGCTGGCTCCATTTCTGGCGAATTGTCGGCCATCGCCGTCTGAACCGGCACCCGCCACGCCTGTTGACCAACCAACGGCATTCAAACCCGATGATCTGGTTGAACTGATAATGTTGGACCCGAGCATCAAGCTCGAAATCCGATACGCCACCGCCGAGAATTTCACCGGACAGATTTTGTACGATCAACCGCGTGCCTTTTTGGTGGGCGCAGCGGCGCAGGCTTTGGTCAAGGCGCATCGCCGTGCGCAAGCGGATGGATTTGGTTTGACCATTTTTGACGGATACCGGCCCTTGCATGTGACCCGGAAATTATGGGATGCCACGCCGCCCGGGCCGAAACGCAATTATGTTGCTAACCCTCAAAAAGGATCGCGCCACAATCGCGGTTGCGCGGTCGACTTAAGTTTGCATGATAAAGCGACCGGCAAACTGGTTTCGATGCCCAGCGGTTATGATGAATTCACCGAGCGCGCCCATCGTGATTTCACGGATGCTCCCGCCGACGCCATCGCCAACCGGGAACGACTCGCAGCCTATATGCAGGCCGAGGGCTTTCGCGGCATGTCGAACGAATGGTGGCATTTTGATTTCAACGGATGGGAAAAATTTCCGCTGCTGGATGTCGGTTTCGCAGAAATTGGCCGATAAGCATCGTTCATAAAAATACGACCTTTCATGAATATTACCAGGTCGTTCAGCATCTTGACAGCCGAGCAGGTTCATAGATGATCTTCAAGGCGACGGGCACAGTGCCGGTTCGCCATTGGGGACGAATGATGAAACAGATGTTTTTGGGTGCTTTGATCGCCGCAACATTTCTGACCCCGGCAGTTCATGCCGCGGAAACACCCTACACCAAAGGACAGGCAGCGGCTGCGTCCGTTGGCAGTGGTGACGTTGCCGAATACCGGCGCGGTGGCGGCGATCATCGCGGTGGAAACGATGGCGGTCGGCGCGGTGGGCAATCGCAGGGCCAAACCCAATCTCAAGGCCAAAATGGCGGCAGCTGGCAGCCCAGCCAACGCGGCAATGATGACCGCAGCGGCGGTGATCGCGGCTGGCGGCAGGGCAACCGGTCTAACGACAATGGTGGCAATTGGCAAAACCAGCCACAACCGCAACCGCGTGTTGCGCAGCCCCGCTCTGCTGACCCTCGCCCTGATGAACCCCGTAACGATGGCCGTAGGCGCGGCCAAGCCGATGGCGGCAACAACAACAGCGGATATGGCCGTGTCGAACGCGGCAACAGCGATCGCGACACCAATCGTGGCTGGCGCACTGGAAATGGCGAACGCTCCGACGACCGTGGATATAGTCGTGACGACCGCCGTGATCGCCGCAACGACCGCGATGGTTGGGACAACCGGCGTGACAACGACCGTGATGGCAACTGGAGCCGCCGCGACGACAACCGCCGCTGGGACAATGGCTGGCGCAACGATCAACGCTATAACTGGCGCAACCACCGCGAACGCAACCGCAACCATTATCGCATCGGACGCTATTACTCGCCCGACCGTTATGATCGCTATCGCCGGTTCAGCATCGGCTTTTACATCGGTCATTCCTATTACGATAACCAATATTGGATCAACGATCCGTGGTCCTATCGATTGCCCGATGTGTACGGCCCCTATCGTTGGGTCCGCTATTATGACGATGTTCTGCTGATTGATCTGCGCAATGGCTATGTTGTCGACACGATCTATGACTTCTTCTGGTAATTCCTGATCCCACCGGAAGTGCGAAACCCGGGTCGAGCAATCGGCCCGGGTTTCTGCTTGATCGGCTGCTGCGTTCATAGCATATCCGGCGCAATGTGTTGCGAACGAGAATGACTATGGATATTGCCACCGAAGCGGTCATTGATCCCAACAATGATCCGGCCAAACTGGCACGGATCGGGGCGCATGTGCGGCAAAAGCTGGCGACGAACCCGGCGGTCATTCCGGTCGAGGTCGAGGGGCTGGAGCTGTTTGTCTATCGCGATTTCCTGACCCCTGCCGATTGTTTGTCAATGATCGCACGTATCGATGCCCATGCAGTGCCATCGACGCTGTACAAGGGCACCGAACAGCCCGGGTTCCGCACCAGTTTCAGCTGCCATTTAAACCGTCGCGATCCGTTTATCGCGCAGATTGAAACCCGGATGAGCGAACTGCTCGGCATCCACAACAAACATGCGGAAACCATGCAGGGGCAGCGGTATCAGGTGGGACAAGAATTTAAGGCGCACCACGATTTTTTCCATCCCGGGCAGGATTATTGGATCACCGAGGGTCCGCGCGGCGGGCAACGCAGCTGGACGGCGATGATCTACCTCAACACCCCCACAGAAGGCGGTTCGACCGAATTTCACCACGCCGGCATCGGGGTCAATCCAGAAGCCGGGACGATGCTGATCTGGAATAATGCCAAGCCCGACGGTACATTGAATTACAAGACACTGCACGCCGGAACACCAGTGAAACAGGGCGTCAAACATGTGATCACCAAATGGTATCGGCAAAATGACTGGCTGACGCTGAACGGATAAAACGCGTTGTGGTTTAGCGAGTATCGATGCCGTCTGTCGAAAGCGGCTTGAACGATAGAGACGCGGAAACGAGGCCCTGTTTCATCACGCTTGCGGATTTGCGCAGCAGAAATTGAAGGAAGCCTCGATGAAATTTTCCACCAGAACAGCCGCTGCCTTTGGCGTTGCGCTTCTCGCGCTGAGCGCACCCTTGGCGGCTTCGTCTGCCGAACCCCAGGCCACTGAAGCCGCAACCGCCAGCGAACATGTCAAATTGTTTGCGCTGTTTGCCGAGGATGACGAAGCCACGCTGAAACGCAATCCGTTGAACGCGCTGTTTCGTGGTGACATGCGTTATGCCGATCAATTTGGCGATTATATCAGCGACGCCTATTTTGAAGGCGAACGCGCCGCCGCGCTCGACAATCAGGCAAAGCTGAAATCAATTGATCGCGCCAAATTGAACAGCACCGATCAGATCGCCTATGACGTTTATCAACAAAATCAGGTCGATGCGCTTAAAGGGCTTTCCAAAGAAATCATGGACCTTACCGTGGTTCGTCCGGTGAACCATTTCTCCGGCTTTCACACTTTTTACCCCACCTTTGCCAGCGGCAAGGGGGCAGCGCAGTTCAAAACGGTTGCGGATTACGAAAATAACCTGAAACGCCACCGCGAATTCATCACGTTGATGGATGCCTCCATCGGTCGTTTCCGGCAGGGCATGGCTTCGGGTGTGTTCGAAACCAAATTGACGATCAAGAATGTCGTCGATCAATTAGATACCCAGTTGGCGCAAAAAACCGAAGAGTCGCCTTATTTCGGACCGGTCACTACATTTCCCGACAGTTTTAGCGATACCGACAAAGCCCGCCTAACCGCCGAATATCGCGCAATCGTAGAAAAGGGCCTGTACCCCGCCAACGCCCGCATGCGTGACTTTTTGCGCGACGAATATCTGCCGCTTTCGCGTGATAGTGTCGGGCTGTCGCAAATGAAGGGCGGGGCCGTGCTGTATCAATATATGATCGAACAGACCACGACCTTGCCGATGACTGCCGACCAAATCCACAAGCTAGGGTTGTCCGAAGTGACGCGGATCAAAAAGGGCATGGAAAAGATTAAGAAGGAAGTCCGTTTCAAAGGCACATTGTCGGAGTTTTTTGAACATCTGCGTACCGACCCGAAGCTGAAACCCGAAAGCCGCGACGCGTTGACGCAAGGCTATTACGCCATTGGCAAAACCGTCGACGGCAAAATTTCCAGCCAGTTCAAATACCTTCCCAAAGCGCCGCTGGAAATCAAACCTTATGAAGAATTCCGCGAAAAATTCCAAGCGGGCGGCAGCTATCAGCAAGGTACGCCCGACGGTTCACGGCCCGGCACATTTTATTTCAACGCTTATGATCTGCCCAGCCGCACCACTCCGGGCATGACCACCTTGTATCTGCACGAAGGCGCACCCGGCCACCATTTCCAGATCAGCATCGCGCAAGAAAATGAAGCATTGCCGGCCTTTATGCGCTTTGGTGGCAACACCGCCTATGTCGAGGGATGGGCGCTATACGCAGAAACCTTGGGCTATGACATGGGCCTGTTCAAAGACCCGTATCAGCGGTTTGGTACATTGTCGGACGAAATGCTGCGCGCAATGCGGCTGGTGGTCGATACCGGCCTGCACAGCAAAGGCTGGACCCGCGATCAGGCGATTGCCTATATGTTGGCGAACAGCGACATGGGCAAAACCGACGCGACGGCAGAGGTCGAACGCTATATCGCCATTCCGTCGCAGGCCCTCGCCTATAAAATCGGCGCGATGACGATCCAACGGCTTCGCGCGAAATCGCAAAAAGCATTGGGCAAGAAATTCGACGTGCGCGAATTCCATAACCAAATCCTCAACACCGGTGCCTTGCCATTAGCAGTGCTGGAAAAGAAGATAGACGATTGGATTGCAACGCAAAAATAGGCCGTTCATTATCGGTTCAATGCGGCATGGGCAGATTTCCTATCGAGGAGTTCTGCCCATGCGTATTTTGTTGCTTGCACTCACTACCCTTTCGTTCAGCCCTGCCTATGCCCAATCCAGCGGAAGTCCCCTGATCGACTATGACGGGTTTAGCGAACTGACCTCAGAAGTCCGGCCTTTGCGGCAAACGCGCTTGATAACATTGGCGGATTTCAACGCGCGTTCCTTGCAGCGCGACGTGCTGGTTCTGGATGCACGGTCGGCTCAGGCGTTCAAGGAAGGCCATATCAAGGGCGCGGTCAACCTGCCTTTGCCCGATTTTACCGCCGAGAGTTTGGCGGACGTCATCGGCAAAAATCCGTCTCGCGAAATCCTGATTTACTGCAACAATAATTTCACCAACAACCGCCGTCCGGTGATGACCAAATCGCGGCCATTGGCGTTGAACATCCAGACATTCATCAACCTTTACGGATACGGCTATCGCAATGTCTGGGAATTGGGCGAGGCGGTAGATATGGATGCGCCTGACGTGAACTGGGTAAGCGCCGCCGCGACGTAGCGGATTTTGAGCCGCGCGGTTTCGGGCGTATATTGCCAATATGCCCGCTGTGAAAGCTGCTAATCCAAAGACGATTTTTGCGCCCAATGACTGGGCGGCGATTACCGCAATATCTTCGTGGCACGGCATCTGGCTTGTGCTCCATGCATGGTTGGTCGTGGTGTTGGCTGTCTTTGGTGCGGCCTGGGCATGGCAGGTGCATTGGCTGTCGGGATTGCTGGCAACGCCGCTGGCACTGGCTATCATCGGCGGGCGGCAATTGGGGTTGGCGATTTTGATGCACGATGCGGCGCACGGCCTGTTGCATCGCAATCGCCGTTGGAACAATTGGCTGGGCGAATGGCCGAGCGGAGCAGCGGTCGGCAACGATCTGCAAAGCTACCGCGCCTATCATTTGACGCACCACCGGTTCACCCAGCAACCCGAAGACCCGGACCTGCCCTTGTCCGCCCCATTCCCCACCATCCGATCCAGCCTGTGGCGCAAGGCAGTGCGCGATTTAACAGGGCAGACCTTCGTTAAGCAACGCGTCGCGCAATTCGGATTGGCGTTGCGCGGGGTGAAGGCGATGGTGCATAAACGAAACGACACTGCCCCAAAACGCAGCACGGTTGCTGGAACGCCTTTCAACAAACAGGCTCGCCCCGCCGCTGGCCTGTCCGCCCCGATGAACGAAGGGGCGGCGGTGGCCGTTGCCAAAACCGTAGGTCGGTTTCTGTTGGTGCAGGCGCTGTTATTGGCCATATCTCTCATATTGTGGGGATGGACGCCGTTTCTGTTGTGGATCGTGGCGCTGGCCACCACATTCCAACTGTTCCTGCGCATCCGCAACATCGCCGAACATGCCTGCACCACGACCGGCAGCGATGACCCCTTCACCCATGCCCGCACCACCCACGCCAACCTGATCGAACGCGCGACCGTTGCCCCATATTGGGTGAATTACCACAGCGAGCATCATTTGTTCATGGGGGTGCCCTGCGGCAAGCTGTCTGCGGCACACGCGTTATTGGGCAATGCTGGCTATCATGCGCGGATGACGATTGAACCGGGCTATCCAGCGGTATTGCGGTTAGTGACCCAGGTTTCTCCGATTGTCATTCAAGCATCACCATAGCCCTGAGCTTGTCGAGCCGGAGGCCTACGGCTTTTTAAAAATCGGCGCTCTCAAACGGTTATCAGCCAGCCACAAAGCGATGTCCGGCACGGTCCTTTGCCACATGTGCCGGATCGAACAATTGCCCGTTCATCGCGATATAGACGCCTTCGCCCAAACATTGCACCGCCGCCAAAGCAAAGCCGACATTGAATTCGGCATCGCTGTTGCGGAGCGTTGCCGGTTGCATTGCTCCCGTTAGGACGATTGTTTTGCCTGCAATATCCGCCAGCGCCCGCCCGGTTTGCGCCATGGTATCGGTGCCATGGGTGATCAGGATTTTATCCGCCGTGCTGGCGACCACGGCATCGCGGATCACCTTTCGGTCATCCTCGGTCAGATCAAGACTGTCTTTCCGCATCAATTGTGTCACGCGGTGCGCGACGAAAACATTATTTTCCTGAAGCAGATCGGGAATGGCGGCCGGGCCAATTTGATATTCGGACAGAGCGTCGAAATAGACCTTGTCTATCGTCCCGCCCGTCGTGAAAATCTCGATCATAGCCAGCCGGAGCGTTTGAAACGGACATAAAGCGTCGTGCAAACCATCAGAATCACGGCCCAAACGGCGGCATAGCCATATTTCCAGCGCAGTTCGGGCATGACATCAAAATTCATCCCGTAAATACCGGCAATGGCCGTTGGGACCGCAAGGATCGCCGCCCACGCCGCCAATTGCCGCGTGATCGCGCCTTGCCGTTGCTGCTCCAGCAATCCGCTGGTTTCGATCACGCTGGTCAGCGTATCACGCAGCCCCGCAACGCGGTAATTCACCCGGCGGACATGATCGGCCAGATCGCGGAAATAGGGATCGATGTCGTTATCAATTTGCGGCAGATCGATGTTGATAAAGCGGTTCGCCAAATCTTCCATTGGCCCCAATATCCGCGTCAGGCGAAACAAGTCGCGCCGCATAACGAACAACCGTGCGGTCTGGGCGCGATCAAGGAAGCTGTCGAGCGCGTGGTCCTCCATCGTCAACACCTGTTCTTCGGCGACGTCGATCACTTCAAAATAGCCATCGACGATAAAGTCCAATATGGCGTGCAGCACATAATCGGGGCCATTCTTCAACAGCCAAGGCGTTGCTTCCAATTGCGTGCGGATGGGCGCATGGCCGCGATCGGATCCATGCCGTACGGTGATAATGAAATTCCGCCCGATGAATATTGCGGTATTGCCATAGGCGATCCGGCTTTGCCCATCGACGCCATTAAGATGCAGCGTTCGCGCAACCACAAACAGATGGTCGCCATAGCTCTCCATCTTGGGCAAATGGCGCGGATCGAGCGCGTCTTCGACCGCCAGTTCGTGTAGCCCAAATTGCTTTTGGATCAACGCCAAAGTCGCATCGTCGGGCTCGTGCAACCCGATCCAAATGAAGTCCTCTTTCTTCTCAAGCTGTGGCGAAGCATGCGCAACATCAACCTCTGACAGCAGCCTGCCGTCGCGATAAATGCGGGCAGCAACGACGCTCAAGCTAACGCCTCGGCAATCAGCTTGCGGCTGTTCTCAATACCGTACAGTGCGATAAAGCTGCCCATGCGCGGACCCGCGCTAGACCCCAGCATGGTTTCATACAGCGCCTTGAACCAATCACGCAGATTTTCAAATCCGCCCGTCTTGCCGATTTCATAGACGATGTTCTGAATGTCCTCCGCCGTTGCATCAGCAGGCAATGGCGCCAGTTCTGCGTCGAGCCGTTGCAGTGCCGCAATCTCGATCCCTTCTGCTTTGCGCTTTTGCAAAGTCGGCGCAATGAAATCGCGGTTATACGCCAGCGCCAGATTGATGAGTGTCGCCAGTTCGGGGTGGCTCGCCGCCGACGCATCGGGCACATAATTGCCAAGATAGCCCCATACTTGCGGCGCGGTGGCATCCGCCCCCATAACCCCCGCCAGATTGAGCAACAGCCCGAAAGTCACCGGCGGTGCATCGGTGGGCACCGCCTCTCCCTTTGCGGCATGCACATGGTGCACCGGGTTGCCCAGTCGCTTGTCCAAAGGTTGCGCCGCATAGCCGCTGCGCATCTGAAAATATTCGTCCACTGCACGGGGGATAACACCCAGATGCAGTTGTTTTGCACTTTTTGGTTCGCGATAGGCATAAAAGGCAAGGCTTTCCTCGGTGCCGTAAGACAGCCAGTCCTCCAGCCCCAAACCATTGCCCTTGGACTTTGAAATCTTCTCGCCCTTTTCGTCGAGAAACATTTCGTAGATCAGCCCTTCAGGCTTCCGCCCGCCGAGGACCTTGGCAATCTTTCCCGACTGAATTCCGCTGTCGGTCAGATCCTTGCCGTACATTTCATAATCGACGCCCAACGCGACCCAGCGCATCGCCCAATCGACTTTCCATTGCAGCTTTGCCTGACCGCCCAAAATCGACTGCGTAACAGTCTCCCCGTCATCGACATAGGATACCAGTCCAGCCTCAGCATCAACCACAGTCAGCGGAACTTGCAGGACGACGCCTGATTTTGCACTCACTGGCAGCACTGGTGAATAGGTCGCGGCGCGTTCGGCGCGCAAAGTGGGCAACATGATGTCCATAATGCCCTGATAATTACGCAGCACATTTTTCAGCGCGTCATCAAACTTCCCGCCTTCGTAAAAAGTGGTTGAGGACAGAAATTCATATTCGAAACCGAACCGGTCCAAAAATTCGCGCAGCATCGCATTGTTATGATGAGCGAAACTTTCATATTTTTCGAATGGATCGGGAATGCGCGACAATGGCTTTCCCAGATTTTCGGTCAGCATCGCATGATTGGGTACATTGTCCGGCACCTTGCGCAGGCCGTCCATATCGTCCGAAAACGCCAGCAGCTTTGTGGGCGTGTCGCTCATTTCGGCAAAAGCGCGGCGGACCATCGTCGTGCGCAACACTTCGTTAAAGGTGCCGATGTGCGGTAGACCAGACGGACCATAGCCGGTTTCAAAAATGACCGGCGCACCGCCGGGCTTTCCATCCGGATAGCGTTTAAGCACGCGCCGTGCCTCTTCATAGGGCCATGCCTTGGAGATATTTGCGGTGGCGCGAAGGTCAGTCACTGTTGCTCTTTCGTTCTAAATGCGCGTATTGGGTGCGTGGCCTCTCCCCTAACCTTTCCCGCGCTCTATGCAAGCCATGCTGGTATCTGGATTGCATCCCCCGATGGAGACGTGCGAACGGTAAGCCGGAGCGAGGCTGTTGCTCGCGCCGCCGAAACACCCATGATTATGCTGAACGCGCCGATGATGGCACAGCGGCTGGGCTATGCCGAATTGGCGGGTCTGGATGTGCTGGAACTGTTCGCCTTTATCCATCCGGCACGGTTTGTGGTGCCAACGGCCAAGGGATTGGCGGAGGTTTTGGGGTTAACGCCCTCTCCCCTTCAGGGGAAAGGAGGGAGCGACGCAGTCGCGGAAGGAGAGGGGGCGAGCGCAGCGAGCTCAGCCCTGCCACTCCCCCCCTCCCCGACCCTCCCCCCTAAAGGGGAGAGGGGGAATTACGAAAGTAACATCGCCCCCTTCCTCCAAACAGCAACGCAGCACCTGCTCGCCACCCTGAGCAACCCCGCCTGGCCCGAACGCGAAGGGGCGTGGGATTCGGCGCAGGCGCTGTCACGGCTGCATTGGAGTTGGGCGCGGATTGTCTCGCAGCAGCTTAAAAAACCGGAAAAGCCCGAACGCTGGCTCTTCGCGCGATTACCCGAATGGGAGGAAAGCGCACCGCGCGCGGCCCCTGCCCCGGTGCGGCTGGACCCGCAAGCCATTGCGCAACAGCTAGACCGGCTGCGCGGTCCGGGTGCCGAATTGCGCGAAGGACAACGCGCCTTTGCCGAAGCCGCCGCGCATGTCTTCAACCCGCGCACGCACAGGGGCGAGCCCAATATGCTATTGGCAGAGGCTGGCACCGGCATTGGTAAGACTTTGGGTTATCTTGCGCCTGCATCGCTTTGGGCCAAGGCAGCCGACGGCGCGGTTTGGATTTCGACCTATACCAAGGCACTGCAACGACAATTGCTGCGCGAGGCAAAACGCATTTACCCCGATGATGCGCAATATCGCGACAAAGTTGTGGTACGAAAAGGGCGCGAAAATTATCTGTGCCTTCTCAATCTGGAAGATGCCTTGCAAGGTGGCTTTGCCGGACGGGCGGCGGTGCTGGCGCAGCTGACGGCGCGCTGGGCGGCGTACAGCGCCGATGGTGATATGGTGGGCGGCGACCTGCCCGGATGGTTGCCCACTTTATTCCGGCGCAACGGAGCCACTGCGTTGACCGACCGGCGCGGCGAATGCATTTATGCCGGGTGCCCGCATTACCGCAAATGCTTCATCGAGCGTGCATCGCGGGCATCGGCGCAGGCGGAAATCGTGATCGCCAACCACGCGCTGATGATGGTCAATGCCGCACGCGGACGCGAAGAGGCCAACCGGCCAACGCGGATTATATTCGACGAAGGCCATCATCTGTTTGATGCCGCCGATTCAACCTTTGCCGCCGCCTTATCAGGATCGGAGATGATCGAAATTCGCCGCTGGGTCATTGGTCCCGAGGGCAAGGCACGCGGGCGGCGGCGTGGGCTGTCGGCACGGCTCGCCGATGTCGCCAGCTATGACGAAGAAGGCGGGCTGGCGATTGAAAATGCCCGCATCGCCGCTGAGGCATTGCCATCCGAAGGCTGGCTGGGACGCATTGCCGAAGCCATGCCTTCGGGTCCCGCTGAAAAATTACTGTCCGCCGTGCGCGCCACGGTCTTTGCCCGCGACGAGGGTCAGGCTGAAAGTGGCTATGGATTGGAGACCGAATATAGCGGGCTCGACGCGCCGATCATCGATGCCATTGCGGTACTGATGACCGCGCTGGAGGCACTGGTACGTCCCTTGACGGTATTGGGCCAAAGGCTGGAAGCGATTATCACCGAACCGCCCGATTGGCTGGACGGGGCCGCCCGCGCCCGCATCGAAGGCGCAATGGCGAGCCTTGGCTGGCGCATTGATACGCTGAACGGCTGGATCGCATTGCTAGGCCGTGGCGGCGGCCCTGCTGACCCCGACTTTGTTGATTGGCTGACTGTCGAACGGGGCGAAGGCCGCGAATATGACATTGGCATCCACCGCCACTGGCTGGACCCGACACGCCCTGTGGCAAAGGTGGTTTTAAAGCCCGCCCACGGCGTGCTGGCAACGTCCGCCACATTGCGCAGTGGCGGGGACTGGAGCAATGCAGAAGGGCGCACAGGTGCAGCGCATCTGGACCATCATGCCGAACATTTTTCTGCCCCCAGCCCGTTCGATTATGCCACCCAATCCGAGGTGCTGATCGTTACCGATATTCAGCGCGGCGACATGCCCGCCTTGGCCGGAGCCTATTCGGCGTTGATTGCTGCATCAAAGGGTGGAGCACTGGGCCTGTTCACGGCAATCAAGCGTCTGCGCAGCGTCCACGCCCGCATCGCCGACCGATTGGCGCGCGAAGGGTTGCCGCTTTACGCGCAGCATGTTGACCCGATGGACACCGGCACGCTGGTTGATATTTTCCGCGACGATCCGCACGCAAGCCTGTTGGGCACCGATGCGTTGCGCGACGGTGTCGATGTGCCGGGGGATTCATTGCGGCTGGTGATCATGGAGCAGGTACCTTGGCCGCGCCCAGACATATTGCACAAGGCACGGCGATTGGCAGGCGGCGGCACGCAATTTGATGATCGCATCATCCGCGCGCGATTGGCCCAGGCCTTTGGCCGGTTGATCCGGCAAGCAGGCGACAAGGGCCATTTCGTGCTGTTGTCGTCGGCAACGCCGTCGCGTTTGTTGACCGCCTTCCCCCCAGGCACGCCGGTCAGCCGGGTAACGTTGGACGAAGCGGTTATCCGCATCAAATCCGGTCTTTCGCCTGTCACCAAATTCGGGCAGGGACAGGAAAACGCCCCGTTGGAACAGGACATTCCTTTTTGACCAAAACTCTTTATTTGCTGCGCCACGCCAAATCAGGATGGGATGATCCAGTACCGCGCGATTTTGATCGCCCGCTGAACAAACGGGGCGAGCGGGCGGCCCGCACCATTGGCCAATGGATGGCATCCAACGGAATAAACTTCGAACAGGTCATCGCCAGTCCCGCAGTACGCGTCATCGAAACGCTGGATGGGGTCTGGGCGGGCTATGGCCGACGGATTGAGCCAACATGGGAACGCCGCATCTATCTAGCCTCTGGGGCGACATTGCTGGACGTGTTGCGAGAGGTCGATGACGCGCACGATGTTGTGCTGATGGTCGGGCATAATCCGGGAATGGAGGATGTGGTTTTCGATCTGGTCGCCGATGATGGCAATTCGCCATTGCGATCCGAAATTGAAGTCAAATATCCAACGGCGGCGCTCGCCGAATTGGTGATCGACATCGACCATTGGGCTGACATTGGAAATCCCGTCGCCCATCTCAAACGTTTTGTCCGCCCGCGCGATTTGGACGCATCGTTGGGGCCAGACGAAGAATGACGCCCATTCATTGGCGCCCCGCGATTGCCGAAGATGCCGACGCTCTGTCGTTATTGGGGCAGGCGACATTCCTGGCGACCTTTGCCTTTGATCATCCCGGCAAACCGCTGATCCGGTTTTTGCACGAACTGCATAGCCCGGGCTTTTATGCTGCCAAATTGGCAAATCCTAAAATCGACTGTATCATCGGCGAAACCCCTTTGGGTGCGCCGGTCGCGTACGCCATGCTGTGCGCACCTGAACATCCCGACTTCCAGCAGGCGGGCGACTGGGAATTGAAGCGAATCTATCTGCTTGGCCCATGGCAGGGCGGCGGAAACGGAGCTGCGTTGTTGCAATTGGCCGTTGAAGTTGCGCTTAAAAGACAGGCAAAGCGATTGTTGCTGGCGGTTTACGAAAAAAATGACCGCGCCGTCGCATTTTATCACAAGCACGGATTTTCGCGGATTGGCGACACCGTCTTCATGGTCGATGATGTGATATTCAACGACATGCTGCTTGCCCGTGATTTGACCATATAAAAGCCTGCCTGCGCAAATATTGTGCAGGTGCGAAAAGCACTTGTGCACTGCCCATAATTTTGACAGCTTGATGACGATGGAGAAGCCCGAACAGGCCTTTGATGAAATGCTTCGCCCCGATGGGGGGCCGCACCGCGCCTATGCCGATTACGCCAGTTGGTTCGAAGCACAGCAGCTATCGAGCTTGAGACGTAAGTCTGATGAGGCAGACGCGGTATTTCGGAAAACCGGAATTACGTTCAACGTCTATGGGGCAGAACAGGCCGAAGAGCGGTTGATCCCTTTTGATATTGTCCCCCGCATCATTGGTTCGCAAGAATGGCAAAAATTATCGCGTGGCATCGAACAACGCGTGCGTGCGATCAATGCTTTCCTGCATGATATTTACCACCGCCAGGAAATCGTTCGGGCAGGCCGCATCCCTGAAGCATTGATCGCGCGTAATGCCGCGTTTTTGCCGGCAATGATTGGCTTCACGCCTCCCGGCGGTGTTTACACCCATATTGTCGGGATCGATTTGGTCAGGACCGGACCGGACGAGTTTTTCGTACTCGAAGACAATGCCCGCACGCCGTCTGGCGTTTCCTATATGCTCGAAAATCGCGAAACGATGATGAGCATGTTCCCCGAACTGTTCAGCGCGATCAAGGTGCGCGAAGTCGGCAGCTACCCCAAAAGCCTGCGCCGTTCGCTGGAAGCAAGTGCGCCCAAGTCTTGTAGCGACCGGCCAACGTTGGCGGTGTTGACGCCGGGCATATTCAACAGCGCCTATTTTGAGCATGCTTTTCTTGCCGACCAGATGGGAGCCGAGCTCGTCGAAGGACATGACTTGCGTATTTTGGATGGTCGCGTGGCGATGCGGACGACGCAGGGGTTCAAGCCTATCGATGTTCTGTATCGGCGGGTCGATGACGAATATCTGGACCCGATGAGTTTTCGGTCTGATTCCCAACTGGGCGTACCGGGGATCATGGATATATATCGCGCCGGAAAAATCACCATCGCCAATGCACCGGGTACTGGAATCTGCGACGATAAGGCGATTTACAGTTACATGCCCGACATCGTTGAATTCTACACGGGTGAAAAGCCGTTGCTCGCTAACGTGCCGACATGGCGCTGTGCCGAGCCTGAGTCGCTAAAATATGTGCTCGACCATTTGAAAGAATTGGTGGTCAAAGAAGTGCATGGCTCCGGCGGATACGGAATGTTGGTAGGCCCGGCCGCCAGCAAGGCAGAGTTAGAAGCTTTTGCGAAAAAGCTGCGCGCTCGTCCCGCCAATTATATCGCACAACCAACGCTGGCATTATCGACGGTTCCGATATTGACCAAGGCGGGGCTTGCCCCCCGTCATGTCGATCTGCGCCCCTTTGTGCTGGTGGCACCCGATAAAATTGACATCACCCCCGGCGGGCTGACGCGGGTCGCGCTGAAAAAGGGATCGCTCGTGGTCAATTCGAGCCAGGGTGGCGGCACCAAGGACAGCTGGGTTTTGGAGGACTAGATGATATGCTAGGCCGCACCGCAGGGGGCATATTCTGGATGTTCCGCTATTTGGAGCGGTCCGAAAATATGGCACGGCTGATCGAGGCCGGACATCGCATGGCGCTGACCCGCGGGCTGGGATCCGACGAGGAATGGCGATCGGTGATTATGACGGCGGGGCTTCGCACCGGATATGAAGCCAAACATGACGATTATTCTCCCGCTCATGTCATCAATTATCTGTTGCGAGACAAAACCAACAGTTCATCCGTTCTCTCGATGTTGGATACCGCCCGTCATAACGCCCGGATGACGCGTACCGCGCTGACCCGCGAGGTTTGGGAGGCGACCAATATTTTCTGGATGCGAATGAAGGAAGCCCTTGCGCGGCCCGTTCGTGAAACTGATCTGCCGGGCATCATCGCCATGATCCGTCAGCAAAGTGCTCAGGTTCGTGGTGCCTTGCACGGGTCGATGCTGCGGATTGACGTGTATAATTTCGCCCGGCTCGGCACCTTTCTGGAACGCGCCGACAATACCGCGCGGATCTTGGACGTTAAATATTACGTATTGCTGCCGTCCTTGTCTTTTGTCGGCTCGTCGCTCGACAATGTGCAGTGGGAAACGATTTTACGGTCGGTATCCGCCGAACATGCCTTTCGCTGGCTCAACGCTGGCGATTCCCGTCCGGTAGGGGTCGCTGAATTTCTGATATTGGATCAGCGTTTTCCCCGATCACTGGCGTTTTGCTACCAAAAATTGCACGGCAATCTGGCCTATTTGGCCCAAGATTATGGCACGCAAATGCCCGCCCATCATTTGGCCGACGACATCTATCAAGGTTTGGTTTCGCGGCCAATCGAAGCAATATTCGAAAACGGTCTGCATGAATTTTTGACCGATTTCATGACATGCAATGCGCGCCTTGCTGCTGAAATCGAACGCAATTACCGGTTTTATGGATGATCCGATGCTGTTGAAAATTGAACACCGGACCCATTATGAATTTGCCGAACCGATGCCTTATGGGTTGCAGCGATTGCGCCTAATTCCGAAAGAAAATGCCTCGCAGAAAATATTATTGTGGGACACGCAAGTGGAGGGCGGGACAATAGAGGCCGATTACCTAGATTATCACAACAACCACGTCCTGCTGGCGAAAATTGACGAAGGCGCGACCGCGATCACGGTAACCTGTCGGGGTGAAGTGGAAACGCATGACACGACTGGTGTGATCGGGCGCCACCAAGGCCATGTGCCGCTTTGGTATTTTCAAAAGCCCACCAAACTAACCGAGCCGGGCAAAGACATTCAGGCTCTTGCCCGGGCAGCGGCTGCCAATTCGGGAGATACCCTGTCCACATTACATGTGCTTTCCAGCGCGATTTTGGCCGCTGTCCATTATGACATTGGCCATACCGATTTATCGACAACCGCTGAAATGGCAATGGCGGCGGGGCACGGCGTTTGTCAGGATCATGCCCATGTTTTCATAGCGGCAGCACGGTCACTGAATATACCGGCGCGCTATGTCAGCGGGTATCTGAAATTGACCGATCGGGTCGATCAAGATGCGAGCCATGCCTGGGCGGAAGCCTATGCCGACGGTATCGGCTGGGTCGGCTTTGACATATCCAACGGCATCAGCCCGGATGCCCATTATGTTCGCGTTGCAACGGGTGCCGACTATGCAGAGGCCGCGCCGATTTCGGGCATTTCCTTTGGCGGTGGGCAACAAAGCATGGTTGTCAGCTTGGCCGTCGAGCAGTAAGCGCAGGGCAATCACAATGCAGGGGATTTTTCAGGCATGACCTATTGCGTGGGCATGAAGCTCGATTCGGGGCTGATATTCATGTCGGATACCCGCACCAATTCGGGCGTCGATAATATTTCTAAGTTCCGAAAAATGCATTGTTTTTCGGTTCCCGGCGAACGCTACATCACCATTTTAGCGGCCGGAAATCTGGCAACAACGCAGTCGGTGATGAGCAAACTTGCCGAACGATCCAAAGCACCCGAGGATCGCAATCCCTCGTTCCTGTCGGCCCCTTCGATGTTTCAGGTTGCGCTGATCATTGGGGAAGTTTTGCGTGAAACGATACGGCAGCGCGAGCAGACGGGGATGAAAGCCGAAACCACCTTTAACGCAACCCTGATCGTCGGCGGACAGATAATGGGCATGGAGCCCCGGCTGTTCATGATTTACCCGGAAGGGAATTTCATCGAGGCATCGGAGGACACACCCTATTTCCAGATCGGGGAAACCAAATATGGTCGCCCCATTTTGGTTCGTGGATTTCAAGCCGATATGAGCTGGGAGAATGCGGTCAAATTGCTGATGGTGTCGTTTGATTTAACCATGGCTGCCAATCTTTCAGTCGCGCTACCACTCGATATGCTGATGCTTCCAAAAGACAAATTCGAGCCGCTGCAACAGCGCCGAATCGCCGACGATGATCCTTATTTTAACGCGATTTCAGATGGTTGGTCGCATGCATTGCGACAGGCATTTTATTCACTGCCCGATTATCAGATCGACTAGGATAGCAGCGCGAGATTTTTAAGCGGCAGCAAGAGCAGCAGCCAAGCGATTTCTAATCGACTGCAATGCCGCCAGATCTATTCCGGGATCGGTCGCTTCGCCATATTGCGACGGCGCAGCGGCGGGTTGAACGTCGCCATTACCTTGCAGGAAATGAACGGCTCCACGTATCGTATAGCCTTGGCGATCCAGAAGATCTTGAATTTGCCCAACAAGCTTGACGTCCGCTGGCCGGTAAAGCCTGCGTCCGCCCGCTCGTTTCAATGGCTTAAGCATCGGGAATTGTTCTTCCCAATAGCGCAATATATGCGTTTTGATTTCCAAACGAGCCGACAATTCGCCGATCGTCAAAAACGCTTCGGGATCCTTGCCGGTCACTGGATTATTTTACCTTTTGCCGCAGCCCTTGGCTTGCACGGAAAGTCAAAACGCGGCGCGGCGTAATCGGTACTTCCACGCCGGTTTTCGGGTTACGACCAACGCGCTGCCCTTTGTCGCGCAGCACAAAAGTGCCGAAACCGGAAATTTTGACGTTTTCTCCGTCAACCAATGCATCAATGACATGGTTCAAAATCGACTCGATGACCGCGCTTGCGTCGGTACGTGACAAGCCAACCTGTCGGTTTATGAACTCAGCAATGTCAGCTCTGGTTAAAGTGCCAGCATCAACCATCAGCGTGGTCTCCTCAGATAAAGCGCGATCCCTCTGAATTGACGGCTATATATTAAAATTAAGACAATGTAAAATCGCGGAGATGAAAAATCTGTGCAGAGCGATTTCACATCCGAACGATCGATGCGCCCCAAGTGAACCCGCCGCCCATGGCTTCAAGGACGATCAACTGCCCGGCCTTGATCCGCCCGTCGCGAACCGCTGCGTCAAGTGCCAACGGTACTGATGCGGCCGAAGTATTGGCATGATCGGCGACGGTCATAACAACGCGTTCCGACGGAAGGCCGAGCTTTTTGGCGGTAGCTTCGATGATCCGCGCATTGGCCTGATGCGGTACGACCCAATCCACTTCGCTGGCATCAATTCCGGCATCGCTCAAAACTTCGCGCATCACGCTGGCCAAATTAGTCACTGCATGACGGAAAACCTCGCGGCCCTGCATGCGCAATTTGCCAACGGTGCCTGTGGTTGACGGTCCGCCGTCAACATAAAGCAATTCGTTATAGCGCCCGTCGGCATGCAGCCGGGTTGCCAGCGCGCCCCGAGTCCCGACTTCGCCGGATAAAACAACCGCACCGGCGCCATCGCCGAACAGCACACATGTTCCGCGATCTTCCCAATCCAAAATGCGACTGAATGTTTCCGCCCCGATGACCAAAGCATTTTTGGCTGATCCAGCACGGATCATGCTTTCCGCCACCGAAAATGCGTAAAGAAAACCAGAGCACACTGCGGCAACGTCAAACGCCACGCAGCCATGGTTGCCCAACAGATTTTGCACTTTGGTCGCCGTGGCCGGAAACGTCTGATCAGGAGTAGCAGTCGCGACAATAATCAGGTCGATGGCATCCGCTGTCATCCCCGCCGCATCCAGCGCCGCACGCGCGGCATCTGCACCCAGCGTCGCTGTGGTTTCATCTGCTCCGGCAATATAGCGGTTACGAATGCCGGTGCGTTCGACAATCCATTCGTCCGAAGTATCGACCTGTGCGGCCAGTTCAGCGTTGGAAACCTTGCGTGCGGGAAGCGCGGATCCGGTCCCCTTGATTACGGCGCGGAGGGCATTTTCGATCATGCGGTTGCCGTACCTTTTCGATCGATTTGCAGCAAGTCTTGCGCGATTCGTTTCGTTATATCTTCTTCGACCAAGCGAGCAGCCACTTCAACGGCCTTGGCAACACCCGCAATACTGGCGCTACCATGGCTTTTGACCACCACGCCATTCAGGCCCAAAAAGACCGCACCATTATGGTTATTGGGATCAAGATGGTGTTTCAGCAATTCGGTAGCAGGGCGCGAAACCAGAAATCCGAATTTCGATCGCAGCGAACTGGTGAAGGCCCGTTTCAGCAAATCGGTGACGAACCGCGCCGCGCCTTCGATGGATTTGAGCGCGATGTTTCCGGAAAAACCGTCGCACACCACCACATCGCACAGGCCGCGATTGATCTTGTCCGCTTCGATAAAGCCTTCAAACTCCATATGCAGTTCGGGCGACGAGCGTAAATGCGCAGAGGCATCGCGCAGCAAATCTGTGCCCTTCAGTTCTTCGGTGCCAATGTTCAGCAACCGAACGCGAGGACGCTCAAAATCATAAAGGATGCGCGAATAGGCCGCACCCATCACCGCAAACTGTACCAGGTTGCGGGCATCGCATTCGGTGTTGGCACCCAAATCGAGCATCACCACATCACTGTCGATCAAAGTAGGTAGCAAGGCTGCAAGCGCCGGACGATCAATTCCCGGCATGGTCCGTAACGCCAATTTGGCCATTGCCATCAAGGCACCGGTATTGCCCGCGCTCACCGCAGCAGCCGCATCTCCGGTTTTCACCGCATTGATGGCAAGGCCCATAGAACTGCCACGCGATTTGCGCAGCGCCTGACTAGGCTTGTCATCGCCACTGACGACTTGATCGGTATGCAATATTTCAGATGCAGCCCGCAAATTGGGATGTTCGTTAAGCGCAGCTTTTATCTGCACTTCATCGCCCACCAGCAGAAACTGGAACCTATCGTGGCGATGCCGCGCCAACGCGGCACCTGCAACCATCACGCGCACGCCTTCATCGCCGCCCATCGCATCGATTGCGATACGCGGTGCAAGGGTCACGTTATCATTCCTCTGTTAGGGCGAGAGCGAACGATAGCAATTTTATGCGACAGCCAAAACCTCACGGCCATTATAATGGCCGCATGATGCACACACATGATGGGGGCGTTTCAGTTCACCGCAGTTCGAGCATTCCTGAAAGGCATCGACCTTCAGCGAATCATGGCTACGACGCATGCCGCGTTTTGACGGCGAGGTTTTTCTTTTGGGGACAGCCATGTCGGCACCTGTTCCATTTCAAAAATTTCTTGTTTTCCCGATGCTTAGAACCAGTTCGGCGACACTGAACAGCAAAGTCAGAATCGACCACATGCACCCCAAGCGTTCGGATGAGGGGCGGCTATTAGCGATTTTTACCTGCTTTGCAACCTCGTAGATGGCTGGTAGCACTTAGTTTCGTAACAGGAGGACAATTATGTTGAGTTTACCGATTACTCTGACGATGGCGGCGGGGGCTGCACTGGTGAATGTCTGGTTGATGATGCGGTGTGGCAAAGCGCGCGGGTCGGCAAAGGTTTCGATCGGCGATGGCGGCGACGATTTCCTAATCCGCCGCATGCGCGCACACGCCAATTTCGTCGAAAGCACCCCTTTTGTTTTAATCCTGATCGCCGCGATTGAGGCAACCCAGGGCTCTGCCATTTGGCTTTGGTATGTCGGGGTAGCGTTCATCTTTGGACGGTTGGCGCACGGTCTGGGCATGGATGGCGGCACATTCGAAAAAGGCCGGATGGTGGGCACGCTGATTACGATGCTGTCGCTGCTCGGGCTTGCAGGCTACGCATTGTGGAAAGTGTATTCGACGCTGGGTTAAAGCTGAACATGTTGACGCCAAAACCCCTGAAATTTTATACAAGTGCAACGTCACTTTGGGGTTTTGGCGCGGGTCGAAAAGCCACCTAAACACTAAAACTTGCCATAGTTTTCAGTAATGAAAGGCCATTAACACTGCCCTCAATAAATGTCCGAACATTGGCTCCATGGGTTTTGGCTTTGGCATCTGGGGTGCTTTTGAGCCTTGGTTACGCATTGCATCCATTTTGGTGGGCGGCGTGGATTGCGCCTGCACCGGCGATAGCAGCGGTGTATCTTGTGGCACCAGTGCACCGGCGATGGCTTGCATGGGGTATTGGTCTAACAGCAGGCTTTAGTGCATTTACCTATCACCTCACCGTAGCGGGCTGGGCGGGTGCTATCCTCATTATGATCCTAATGGCCTTGGCGTGGGGCCATGCGATCCGCCTTGCCGTGGCCGTCGGCGAACGCTGGTCGGCATCGGCGTCAATTCTGGTCATTCCCACAATTTGGGCAGCCATTGACACGTTGCTCATTCACCTCTCGCCGCATGGCAGTGCCGGAAGCATAGCCTACAGCCAGATGGATGTGCTTCCTGTTATTCAAATGGCCAGCCTAGGTGGTGTTCCCATTGTCACGTTCGTGGTTTTGCTTGGCGGGAGCATCATCGGACTTTTGTTCGTCAAAATGTTGCGTGGAAAGATCCCGGGGCTGCCATTAGCCACTGCAATGACTATAATTGCTGTCGGTGGCGCTTTGCTATTCGGTTGGATGCGCTTGTCATCCGGTCAGGAGGCTGAACGCTTATCCGTCACCATGCTGGCAACGGACAGCGTTAAAACACAGCCCAAGAATTGGCCTGCCTTGTGGGCCAAATATGGCGCAGCGATAGATGAAGCGGCAAAACCGGGCTCTCTGGTTGTATTGCCGGAAGCGGTCGTCCGATTGGACGAACGCCATGCAGAATTCGCCAATTCAACGCTAAAAGCATACACGCTCAGCCGGCGGTCCACGATGGTTGCGGGCATCGTTGTCGATGAAGACCGGAAAATCACCAATCGTGCGCTTATTGCAGGACCGAATGGCCAAAGCGCATGGTACACCAAGCAACATTTGGTACCGGGTTTCGAATCCGAAATGACACCGGGTGACCGAGCGTTTGTCGCCTCCTTTCCCGTGCAAGGTATCGGATTGGCAATTTGCAAGGACATGCATTTCCCTGCCGTTGGCAGGGATTTAGCGCGAAAGGGTGCACGTTTGATCATTGTCATCGCAAACGATTTCGAAATAGACGACTGGTTGACCGCACGGATGACGGTGATGCGCGGCATTGAAAGCGGCGTATCGATTGTCCGTTCTGCTCGACACGGTATCAGCTTTGCCAGTGACCGTTATGGGCATGTTATTGCAGAACGTCGTAGCAATTTGAGTGTTGGAAAACTTGTGGCCGACGTTCCTTTGAGTGCGCACAAGCCAACGATCTATGCCCGTATAGGTGACCTGTTTGGATGGATTTGCCTGATCGCATGGATTGGGCTGCGGGTGGGCTGGCAAAGGACAAGGCGTCGGAGTGGAGCCCCAGTCTTGTAGGTGGCTGTCACGCTCTCAATAAGTGTCTGCAATGAACGGTTAGCAATTTAAGCGGGCAGCCACCCCAACCCGCATCCTCACCCCAAAACGCTATCGGCGACAAAGCCGTTGGTCTTGCGTTCATGTCCAAAATTGCTTGTCGGGCCATGGCCAGGAATGAAGGTCACATCATTACCCAGCGGCCACAGCTTTTGGGTGATGGAATCCAGAAGTTGCTGGTGGTTGCCGCGCGGAAAATCGGTGCGGCCGATGGATCCTTGAAACAGGACGTCGCCGACAATCGCCAGTTTTGATGGCGCGTGATGGAATACCACATGGCCCGGCGTGTGCCCGGGGCAATGGATGACATCGAGCACCAGATTGCCCACCGTCACCGTGTCACCATCCACCAACCAGCGATCAGGCTCAAATGTTTCGGCGTGCATGCCCCAGCGCGCGCCATCATCATCCAGTTGCGCGATCCAGAACCGGTCTTCTTCGTGCGGCCCTTCGATTTTCAGCCCCAGTTCTTTGGCCAAAATTCCGGCCTGCCCGCAATGATCAAGATGGCCATGGGTGACCAATAGTTTTTCCAGCACGATGCCGGTCTTTTCAACCGCTGCCTTCAATTTATCCAGATCGCCACCGGGATCGACCAGCGCGCCTTTGTTGGTTTGGGTGCACCAGAACAAGGTGCAATTCTGTTCCAGCGGCGTCACCGGGATAATGGCGGCGCGCAATGGTGGTTCGGCGTTCATGGACGATGTAACGTTGCTCATCCGCCGCTCCTACCCGCCACTGGGCTTTCAGGGCAAGGGTCTTGGCATGACGGATAGGGGCGGCGCGACATATTACAACTTTCGACCGATCCATACCACGCGGCCTATGATGGAAACCTGCCGCACATCCACCGAATCCCAATTGGGATAGGCGGGGTTATCTGACAATATGGCGATGCGCCCTTGTATCCCCGGCGCTAGGCGTTTGACCAACAACGTTTCGTCCATGCGGATAACATAAATGGCATCGCGTAACGGCAAGTTCGCGGCCCCTGCATCCACCATGATGTCGTCGCCATGGCTCAGGGTCGGTGCCATCGAATCGCCTTCGACCTGGATCAATGTCAGTTTTTCCGGATGGACGCCCAACCTGCGCAACCATTTTGGGTCAAACCCCACTTGCCCGGCGAGCGATTCGCCATCGGTCAGCGCGCCCGCCCCCGCCGAAGCCCCAACGGACAGCCGCGGAACGAGCTGAAGTCGAGATGTCTTGCGAACGGAAAACGGCTCAGGCGCGCCGAGCACAGCTTCGTCGACACCAAAATAGCGCGCCAGAATAGCGCGTTCGCGCTCGCCCAAGGACTTGGGACTGCCGCGTTTGATGAACTGTTGGATATAGGCCGCATTCCGCCCGACCAACCGCGACAAGGTGGCATAATCGTCGCCATTGGCCTTGATCAGCGCTTCCAACGCATCCTGCGGAGAGTCTCAATTCATTTTTTCATCCTATCATAGGATTTTTCCTAGACAAGTAGGATTTATCCTATCATTTATATTCTTGTTTTGTTCCATTCGATTCGCGGTGGAACAGGCACGGAATGTTCGCGGGTGGTGCGAAAGCACAAAGGACAGGAAAATGCAGGTCATGCGAAAAATAGAAAGATTTTTGAAGGTGTATAAAATGCCCGCAGCGAAGTTCGGGCGGCTAGCAGCGGGCGATCCGCGTCTTGTCTTCGATATGCGGAACGGGCGGCAGTTCGGGGGTCCGATGGTCCGCAAAGTGGAAAGCTTCATGGAAGGTCATAAAGACGAAATCTGCAGTACCCGCAGTGGAGACCAGCCATGATCGGCCAAAATTATTGCCCTTTAGGGGCGGCAATCGTTGCGGCGTTGCCGGGTGCTGAAATCGTAAGCCGCCGCGCGCGCGATTGGCACAGCGCCACTTTTTCTGGAGAATGCGTCGAACTGGAATTGGCAACAGACACCGATGCCGATCCGTTGAAGCTATCGGAATTTTGCGAAACACTCAGCGAACGCGAATTCGATTTGCGCCGGATGTTTGTCGCCGACATTCTGGTAAAAGATAAACGGCTCGATCCGGTCGGTCGCAGCATATTGATTTTGGAGGCCCTGCTGGTGGAGCAGTAACCGACAACATCAATGCGATCGGGCGTTCATCCGGTGCAATGTATCAAGCGCAGAACGCAAGGCTTCATCGCCATTGCGGGGCCGGATAATGGGTTGCTGTGGTTTGGCAACGGCCTCCAAACGGCGTTGGGGTATGTCGATGTCGGCAATGGCTGTTACTGGGGCTGTTACCGGCGCGACCGCCGTCATGAAGCTTTGCGTGCTGGGCTCAGGAGACGGATCAACAAAGGGGGCGCTCTGGGTCATGCGGGCAGCAATGCCCTGCAACTGATCCAGTTGAGACTGCCTGCGAGCCAATGCCTGTTCAAGATGGGAGACAACATCTTCAAGCGGTGCGTCGGCATCTGCACTTTCATAGGGCGCAAATTCCGGCTGTTCGGCAACGAGCGGGGATTCCGGCGCAACTTCAACGACAGGGTTTTCAACTGCAATCTCCGCCAATGGCTCGGCGATCGCAACAGGCGCAACGAAAGGCACCTTCCCTTGCGGCAAAGCCACTTCATCAATTTCGGGGAAAATCGGCCCAAAATCGCGGTGAGCCGAAATGGGGCGGCGTGGCGGCGCATCGGGATGGGCATCACCGGACCGCAATTTTGGCAGGTCAGCCAAATCTTTCACGCCGTCGCCATCGCGTTTCAGAAGCGATTCGATCTTGGCACGGATTTTGGTGAACAGCGATTCGCCCTCAGCTTGTGGCTGTTCGCTGCTATCGCCTGTGACGTTTACGGTCGGTGCTGTTTGGACCACAGCTGGCTTTTCGACGGCCAGTTCTTCGCGCACTACAGCGGGCGTGCGAACCTTGGCGACCGCATTGCCATTGGCACGCCGCAGCAGGGCATATGCAAGCGCAGCAAGCGCCAAGACACCAGCGGCAAAGGCCAGCAGAGCGCGCGCGGTATCGCCAAGCGGTGCCGCCGTGGACGGGAATATTTCCGAAATGCCCGTCGATCCGGTCAATGTTTCCAGCCAGCTGATCGGCATGAACATCGCCGCTACAGCGACCACTATCGCCCCGGCAAAGGCAATTGCCAACGCCTTCATCTGAGCATTTCCGTTCCGGTTTACCTGCATTATCAATTCCGTTCGACGTATTGGCCGGTCAATGTTCGAAAACGCGAAGCATAGCCGATTATCCAGCGGCTAACAGAAATTGGTAAACAGGATCGTAACATCCTATGTTTTTGTCCCAATTGCGTTTCTCCGCAACAAAAGCCTTGGCGACGACCCGCCGTTCTGGCCATATTGCAGCGTCAGCTAATAATGCGCCGACCTTGTCCGCAAGATCTGCCGGATTATCGGCGGCAAATAAAGTGCCGGTAATGCCGTCCTGAATCAATTCGCGGTGCCCACCCACATCCGAAGCCGCCACCAGCCGTCCTTGTGCCATGGCCTCTAAAGGCTTTAACGGTGTCACAAGGTCGGTAAGGCGCATCGATTTGCGCGGATAGACCAGTACGTCGACCAAACTGTAATAACGTTCGACCTGTTCATGGGGCACACGCCCGATAAAATGGATGCGGTCTTTGGCCGGACTATTGGCAGCCTGTGCCCTTAAGGCATCCTCCATTGGCCCACCGCCCACCAATAACAAATGCGCGTCTTTGGCGGCTCCTGAAAGCAAGGGCATGGCCGCAATCAGATCATCGAGCCCTTCATAATCATAGAAACTGCCAATATAACCAATAACGGTTTTTCCCGTCAGCCCAAGTTCAGCGGCAAGGCTGTCATCCATCGGCGGCGGATCGCCGAACAATTCCAGATCGACGCCGTTGGGCGACACAAAAATCTTCTCCGCTGATACACTGCGGGTGATAAGATCGCCGCGCAATCCGTCGCAAATCACGGCTACCTTGTCTGCACGGGCAACGACATAGTTTTCCAACGCACGGGTCAGCCGATATTTGGCCGAACCCTCGCGTCCGGTGCCATTGCCAACAGCCGCATCTTCCCAGAATGCGCGGATCTCATAAACCAGAGGAACACCAAGTTGTTTCGCGGCCTTTGCCGCCGCCAATCCGTTCAACGCGGGCGAATGGGCGTGCAAAATATCGAATGGCCAAATTTTGTGGACCGCAATAATACGCTCCGCCAACAGCCGTGTTTCGCGCCATTCGCGCAAGAGCGGTGGGCCTGAGACCGTTGCCATCGTACGGAAAAAGCGCAGGCCCTCTGCCCATTCTTCTTCGCTATCGGGCAATTGCCCGTGTTGATATTGGCGAACGCCGGTCAAACCGGCAATGTCCCAACCGCGTCGTTCCTGAGTTTTCAGGATTGCGCGGGTACGAAAAGTATATCCGCTGTGCAGCGGCAGGCTATGATCAAGGATGTGCAAAATTCGGGACATGCAAATCCTTTAATCGAGAAGTGTTTAACGCGACGTCAACCCTGTTGCCTATATAGACATTCGCACCGCAGCGCCAACCGCGCTATTATGATTCAACTGACGTACACGTTCAATAGGGGCAGGCTAAAGCAGATGGTCGACAATTTTTCGATTTTGCTCAGCCATATTCTGATCGCGCTTGCGTTCTGGTTGCTCAGTGCCCGCGAGGATCTGGACAACGAAACGCCGCCCCTGCCCGATGCCGAACCCGAAGGTTTTTTGAAGCGCCGCGCAACAAAGCCCGCGTCCAACACAGGTCCGGGGAATGCACCCCATGCGTGACCTATTCTTTGTCGGCTATTTGGGCCTGCTGGTCCTGTTCGCTTTAAAGCGGCCGTTTCTGTTCACGCTCACTTATGCCTATGTCGACATTGTCGCGCCACAAAGGCTCAGCTATTTCCTGCTCAATTCGATTCCTCTGTCGCTGATTTTGTTTGGATTGGCGCTGCTGGGGTTCCTCATCAAGGATAATAAGCAGAACGTCCGCATATCACCCCGATGGGGCGCGGTGGTATTGTTGCTGATCTACTGCGCTTATACCACCTCGGTTGCTGAGGAATATGTAGCGGCGCAGGGCAAATGGGAATGGGTATGGAAGGCGCTGTTTTTCGCATCGTTCCTGCCGTTATTGCTATTCAACCGGCTGCGGATCGAGGCACTGGCGTTGACCATGGTCCTGTGTGCTTCCGCGCTGGTGGTAACAGGCGGCATCAAAACACTTGCGGGCGGCGGCGGCTATGGAATGCTGGTGCTGTTGGTCGACATCAACAGCGGTCTTTACGAAAGCAGTATCATTTCCTGCGTGGCTATTGCCATTATCCCGCTGATTGTCTGGCTGGCCAAACATGGCACCATTTTCAAGCCAGACTGGCGGGTCAGGCTTTATGCGACCGCCCTTATATTTTCCTGCCTGCTGATCCCGGTCGGCACGCAAGCGCGGACTGGTCTGGTCTGCATCGCAGTCCTGGGCATCATGGTTCTGCGCTATACAAAGCGGCGTATGCTGTATGTGTTGGGCGTGTTAACCGTAGGGTTAATTTCCATTCCTTTCCTTCCCTCTGCCTTCACCGACCGGATGGGGACGATCAAGAAATATGATTCGGACGAATCAGCCTCGACGCGCCTTGCGGTTTGGGGATGGACCTGGGAATATGTGAAGCAGAACCCCATTGGCGGTGGCTTCGAAATCTATCTGAAAAACCGCATCCGTTATCAAATTCCAACAAAGCCTGGCGAACCCGAAGCTGCCGAGGCCGAGGAACGCGAAGTCACCGATTCGGCACGCGCATTCCATTCCAGCTATTTCGAAATGCTGGGGGAACAAGGCTTTATTGGCCTTTTTCTGTGGCTGTTCATCCATGTTGGCGGGGTCGTCCGCATGGAGATCGTCCAGCGCATTTACCGAAAACGGAATTGCGAGGACGAGACATGGGTTGCCCCGATGGCCATTGCGTTGCAGCAGGCGCAGGTGATCTATTTGGTCGGCTCGCTGTTCGTCGGGATCGCCTTCCAACCCTTTGTCTATATGTTGATCGCCATGCAGATCGGCCTCGACACCTATTTGGCCCGACGGCGCAAAGAGGCCGCATGGCGACCGATCAAGGATATTCGCACCCGAATGCGCGACGCAGCGGGGACGGGATAATCGCTCCCTTGCGGGGGAGCCTTGCCCCGTTTAGACAGACCAGGTGACTGTACCAAACGCCCCTGCTTCATCCCTATCTGTAAATCCCGCAAAGCTCGAAGATATGGGCGAGCGTTTTTTGCGATACCAGAAAGTGATGGCGGACTGGATTCAGGGCAATGCGCTAGAATTGCTGATTGCCGCAGCTGTGGGCGTGTTGTTCTATGTCGTAATGAGCTGGATCCGGCGGCGGGCATCGCGTGCCGTGAGGGCGCGTGGCGACGATCCCAGCATCGCCGCCATCGCCCTACGCGCATTGGCCCGCACCAGCCGGTTTTTCCGCATCATGATCGCCGTTCAACTGGTCAATAGTTTTGCCAATACCCCCGCGACGCTTTCAAAAACCATCGTGGTGCTGTTCACCATCGCGACAGTTATTCAGGTCGCCATCTGGCTGCGCGAAATCATCCTGTCAGTCGTCGAACGCCGGGTGCAAGCCAGCGGTAGCGAAAATGACACTTTAGCAAGCGCGATGGCGCTGATCCGGATGGCAGTCAGCTTTGCCCTATTCGCCATTGCCGCCATCGTCATCCTGTCCAATCTGGGGGTCAATGTTACCGGCCTGATAGCGGGATTGGGTGTCGGCGGCATCGCCATTGGTCTGGCGGCGCAGGGAATATTCAGCGACCTGTTCGCTGCCATCTCCATCATCTTTGACCAGCCGTTCAAACGCGGTGACACCGTGACCTATGACACCACCACCGCCCGCGTCGAACGCATCGGGATGAAAAGCACCCGGTTGCGGGCGTTGACCGGAGAGGAAAAAATCATTTCGAACAGCAAATTGCTGGAAAAGGAGATTACCAACAATACGCAGTCGGTATATCGGCGCGTTACTTTTGTATTGAGCCTAGTCTATCACATCGACCCTGCCCTGGCAGCACGCATTCCAGGCCTGTTACGGGAGATTGTGGAAGCCGAGGAGGCCGAATTTGTGCGTGGCGGGTTTCACACTTTTGGCCCCAGCTCGCTCGATTTCCAGTTGGTGTTCGACGTACAAAGCGAGGACATTGATGCAATGTTTGCAACGCGCCACGCGATTGGCATGGCCATTGTGCAGCGTTTTGCCACAGAAGGCGTCGAATTCGCCTATCCAACCCAGACAACCTATACCGCCGCCCCGGATGGAGAGTTGGTGATGCCTTATGCCACACCCGTTCCCGCGCCCGTCAAAGCCAAGAGCCGCAGTTGATTCGCGCGCGCCTTCCCTCCATGCGCGAAAGTGACGTAGGGTCATAGCGGGTTAGCGCACGGCACTTGCCAAGGGCGTAACAATGGCGCAAAACCGCCCGAAATTCACATAATAGGAGCGGACAAAATGGCCACTATCAAGATCAACGAACTCGTCGCAAAAATTGGCGAGAAACTAGGCACATCGGAATGGCTTTTGGTTGATCAGGACATGGTGAACAAATTCGCCGAGGCCACGGGCGACCATCAATTTATCCATGTGAACCCCGAAATGGCGAAGATGACTCCCTTTGGCGGTACCATTGCGCATGGGTTCCTATCGCTTTCATTGATGCCGGTTTTGATGGAAAAGTCGGATAATCCAACCATCGAAGGCGTCAAAATGGGGGTCAATTATGGCGGCAACAAAACCCGCTTTTTAGCACCCGTCCGCGTCGGCAAACGCGTGCGCGGTCATTTCAAATTGCTCGCACTCGAAGAAAAGCGCCCCGGCCAATGGCAGCAGACACAGGAATTCACCTTGGAAATCGAAGGCGAAGAAAAGCCAGCGTTGATTGCCGAGTGGCTGACCCAACTTTTCGTTTGATGTTTTAATGCCGTCCGGATTTCGGACTCATAATTTAAGGATTTACTATGCGTGACGCAGTTATCGTTTCCACCGCCCGTACCGGCATGGGCAAGGCCTATCGCGGGGCATTCAACATCACCCCAGGCGCGACACTGGGTGCATATGCGTTAAAAGCAGCCGTTGAACGCGCCGGCATCGACGGCGGAGCTATTGATGACGTGTTGTGGGGATCTGCCCTGCAACAAGGCGCACAGGCAGGCAATATCGCACGGCAGGTTGGTTTGCGTGCGGGCCTTCCCGTCACCGTTTCGGGTATGAGCATGGATCGCCAATGTTCGTCGGGCCTGATGACCATCGCCACCGCCGCCAAACAGATTATCGTCGACAATATGGACATCGTCGCCGCCGGTGGTCAGGAATTGATTAGCATGGTGCAGACCAAAGAAATGCGCGTCGCATTCGACACCGAATTGGTCGCGATGCACAATGCCATCTACATGCCGATGCTGCAAACCGCAGAGGTCGTGGCCAAGCGGTACAACATCAGCCGCGACGCGATGGACGATTACGCCCTGCAATCGCAACAACGCACTGCTGCTGCGCAAGCTGCGGGTAAATTCGATGACGAAATCGTCTCGGTCACCACAAAAATGGCGGTAACGGACAAGGCGACCGGCGAAGTCAGCCAGAAAGAAGTCACCCTGGCCAAGGATGAAGGCAATCGCCCCGAAACCACGTTGGAGGGCCTGAAATCACTCGCCCCGGTACTCGGCCCCGATGCGACGATTACTGCGGGCAATGCCAGCCAATTGTCCGACGGCTCGTCCGCCGCGATCCTGATGGAGGCGAAACTGGCCGAACAAAAGGGCCTGACCCCGCTTGGTCGTTATGTCGGCATGGCGGTGGCCGGAACCGAGCCCGATGAAATGGGCATTGGCCCTGTATTTGCCGTCCCCAAATTGCTCGAACGCTTCAACCTGAAAATGGATGACATCGGCTTGTGGGAATTGAACGAAGCCTTTGCCGTTCAAGTCCTCTATTGCCGCGACCGCCTTGGCATCCCCAATGAATTGCTGAACGTCAATGGCGGCGCAATCTCCATCGGCCATCCCTATGGCATGACTGGCGCGCGCTGCGTCGGCCACGCCCTGATCGAAGGCAAACGCCGCGGCGCGAAACACGTCGTCGTCACCATGTGCGTCGGCGGCGGCATGGGCGCGGCTGGTTTGTTTGAGGTGTTTTGAGGATCGTTATTGATTTTTTCGTAAAAGTAACCTAAGAGGATACTCGCAGTATCACTTCACATGGTGATTCTTTTCATGAACCCGGTCGCTCTAACGGCCGGGTTCAACTGATTGGGGCCCAGCGCTCTAACACCGGACCCCGCCCATCGGTCACTTGGACCGAGCTACCTCAATGATTTTCAATGCCTTGTTAAAAACTCTGTTGCCGCAATGCGAATTATCCAGCCTAATTGCCTGCATGGCGACGTCGAAAGACAGGTAAAAGAGACAGGAGGCAGAGAGGGGGTGGTGCGGGCCTTGACCTCTCATCGTCTCTCGGTCTCTTTTACCCCTGCATCACCGATGCGGTTTGCTCCGCGCGAGTGTTTTGATTGCGGGCCGCAGTCATTAACATGATGGCTTTGAGCATTTAAGGCATAGCCTAATAACCGTAGCCCTGAGCCTGTCGAAGGGTGCCTCGCCTTGAAGCGCCCTTCGACAGGCTCAGGGCTACGGCTATTTTGGAGTCCATTTAAGACTAGCCGATCATCCCGCCTTCAAACTGAAAACCATCCTCATGGTCCTCGGCCAATAGCGCCGGGCCATCCAGATCGACCCAGTCTGCCCCTTGGGCTACCAAAAAGGCGGGGGCGATGCCTAGGCTGGTGGAAAGCATACAGCCGACCATCACCTTTAATCCCTGCGCCTCTGCCGCGCGCGCCATGGCGAGGGCTTCGGTCAGGCCGCCTGCTTTATCCAATTTGATATTGATCCCCGCATAATGCCGCGCGCAAAGGGCAACGTCCTCCAGCGATTGGCAGCTTTCATCAGCGAGAAACGGCACCGGAGAGACTATGCCATCGAGCAAGGCATCTTGCCCGACAGGAACCGGCTGCTCGATCATTTCAACGCCCAGCGCCGCCAGCGCCGCCGCCTCTGTCGCAATATCAAGGCCACCCCAACTTTCATTGGCATCGACAATCATCCGCGCCTGTGGAGCGCCGCGATGGACGGCGGCTACGCGGGCGCGGTCACCCTGCCCCGTCAGTTTCAGCTTGAGCAAGCCATAGCCCTTGGCGGCGGCCCGTGCGGCATCGCGTTCCATCACATCGGGTTCGCCCAGCGATATGGTGAAGGCGGTTTGCAAGGGCTGTGGTGCAGTCGATAGCCCGGCCAGTTGCCACAAGGGCACCCCCGCCGCCTTGGCTTCCAAATCCCACAACGCACAATCCAGCGCGTTGCGCGCGGCTCCGGGTGGTAACAACGTTTGTGCCGCAATCCGCGCATATTGCGCATCCAAAGGCGACAGTTGATCCGCAATTGCCATCACCTGCGCCAGACAGGTCTCGGCGCTTTCGCCATGATAATAAATCGCGGTTCCTTCGCCCATACCGATATGGGAACCGTTGGACGCAGCCACCACCAGAACATCGACGTGAGTCTTTGCCCCGCGCGCGATTATGAACTGGCCCGCGACAGGCCAGCGTTCAACAACAGCGCTGATCGTTATAGCCAAAGCGCGCCTATCCGTTGTGCTTCAATATCCAGTCTTCAACGATGGGCGCAATCGAATTCGCGCCATTTGCTGCCGTTAAAGATGCCGTAATGGCCGACGGTCGGTGCCATATGATATTGCTTGAACGCGTCAGGCAAACCGGTGGCGATTGTCAATGCAGCCTTGGTTTGGCCGATGCCGCTGATGTCGTCGCGTTCGCCCTCGATTGCCAAAATCGCGATGTCATGGATTTTACCGGGATCGACCAATTTGCCGCGATAGTTGAGTTCGCCCTTAGGCAGCAAATGCCGCTGGAACACAACGTCGATGGTTTGCAGATAGAATTCAGCAGTCATATCGCACACGGCGCGATATTCTTCGTAGAAATCCTTGTGCTTATCGGCACCCTCGCCATCGCCTTTCACCAGATCGGTGAACATCGACCAATGGCTGATCATATGGTTACCCAGGTTCATCGACATAAAGCCAGTCAACTGCAGGAAACCGGGATAGACCCTGCGGCCAGCGCCTTTGAAATAGGGTGGAACGGTGGCGATGACATTGTGTATAAACCATTCATGTGGCCGCCCGGTAGCGTGATTATTTACGGCAGTCGGCGCCTCTCGCGTATCGATGGGGCCACCCATCATGGTCAGTGAACGGGGACGCAAGGGATGGTCCTCAGCGCTCATCACCACTGCCGCTGCATAAGCGGGGACAGAGGGCTGGCAGACGGCAAGCATATGCGCGCCGCGTCCCCCGGCGTCTGGCCCGATAAATTCCAGCCATTCGATTATATAATCGATGTAAGATTCCAGATCAAAACCACCGCCGGTCAGCGGCACTTCCCGGGCATCGGCCCAATCAGTAATATACACATCATGGCTGGGCAGCATGCGTTCCACCGTGCCGCGCAGTAAAGTGGCATAATGGCCTGACATCGGCGCTACGATCAACAGCCGCGGCTTGGCCTCGCTGCCTTCATAAGTGAAACGGATCAGTTGCCCGAATGGCTTATGTGCCTCGATTTTTTCGGTAATGGGCAGAACCTTGCCATCGACTTCCACGCTATCGAGACCAAAGGCTGGCTTTCCACGGGGTGTCACCGAATGGGAAAAAACCTCCAATGCCGAGGCAGCAACAGGAGCAAGCCCACCATAATTCAGACCGGAGGGAAGCAATTTCAACCAATCCGCCTGTATTTCAGCGATCCGTCCTGCACCCGCGAGCAAACGGCGCTGCAAATCGAAACCCATGTAAAGCATAAGTAATACCCCCAAATTTTGCACAGGTGGGTCGCACACCCGTGCAATAATCGACAACGATAGCCTCTGAATTTGTGCAATGCACCATAAAAATTGCGAGTCCGATATTGATACAGATTGCAGCTTCAAGACTCGGCTTGCACTTCATTGAGATATGATATATTATACCATAATAGTTGAAGCCTGAGGCTGAAACTATCCGATGGAGAGGATCGGCACTGAAACAGGAGAAAAAGGATGAGCTTCGCACAACAGGATACCAACAAACGCATCGCCAGCATGGGGACCGCTATTGCCCTGAACGGCGGCATAATCGTGGCAATCATGCTATCGCCTTTGATCGTAATCCCAAAAGCGCCGCGCATCGGAACCGATGCCGTTAACGTGAAACCGCCGGTCACCCCGATTGAGCCGGAGGTCGTGCCGCAAGCCGACGATCCTCTGAAAATAGAGCCCGTTTACACACCCGAAAAAGCGCGCAAAACCAAAGATGATTTGGAAACGGTCACGACCACCCAAGACGATACCGGACACGAAACTGGCACAGGTGGCACGAGCGATACCGGCAAAGGCGGCGGCAGTGAAACCGTTCGCGAAATTGTCGAAGATCCACCGCTACCGCCGTTGATGCATGCCAAACGCGACCCGCGCTTCGCCCGCAACTTCTTGCCCGATTATCCGTCAGGCCTGCTCGCCAAAGAGATCGAAGGAGAGGCGGTGTTAAAGGTGCTGGTGGGCACCGACGGACGTGTCCGCGAAGCCATTATCGTACGCGCTTCCCATCCCGATTTCGGAAAAGCGGCGGCCAAGCAAGCATTGAAAGAGTGGCGATTTATCGCGGCTACACGCGGCGGGACTCCCGTCGAAGATTGGCAAACCATCCCGATCCGATACACGATCGAAAGCTGAGGAGAAATTGCCCAGCCACAACCAGTCCGCTTCGGCCTAGCAATTTATGAGGGAAGTGCCTATTTCGGCTCGCATGAGTTTCATTCGCGACGCCTCCCCCCGCAAAGCCGGTGCGGACCTGATTGCGCTTTTCACAGAAAGGCGCACGGACCGGATACCTGTATTGATCGCTGCTTGCCTTCCGCCGGCAGCGATCATGTTCATGGTCAACAATGATGTGGCCGACCGTTCGGAAAAGCCTCGGCACGAAATTACCTATTTTGAAAGCTGGCCCGCGAGCCGCAGCCGCGAGGAAAGCCTTGCAGCCAATGTCGATCGGCAAAAACTGAAAGACGTCAACATGGCGCGGCAACGAGAAGCCTATAAGGCTTTGGGCAGGTCAGCCGGAATCGATGTTGATCGATTGGCCGCAGAAGCCATTGCCGAAGAAGAAGCTCGCAAGGCCAAACAAGCAAAAGCCATTGCTGAGAGCATGAAGCCTTCGGCAGGAGCAGCCAAATAGTCTCGCCAGCCGAAGACCGGCGCTACATGGCCGCCGCCATTGCTCTTTCCGAACGCGGAATGGGTCAAACCGGCAATAACCCGTCTGTTGGCTGTGTCATCGTTAAAAACCAACGCGTCATAGGGCGCGGCTGGACCCAGCCGGGCGGACGCCCGCATGCCGAAGCGATGGCACTGGCCCAAGCGGGCGAAGGCGCAAAAGGTGCCACTATCTATGTCAGTCTGGAACCTTGCGCCCATAAAAGTGTGCGCGGAGGTGCCTGTGCCGATGCTGTAATTGCAGCAGCGCCCGCCCGACTGGTTGGTGCAGTGACAGATCCCGATCCACGTACCGCTGGGCAGGGTTATGAACGTATCGAGCGCGCAGGCGTCGCCGTGGTTCGCGGCATTAACGAGAGCGAAGCGCGCCGCGCATTGGCGGGATTTATCACCCGGATCGAAAAAGGCCGCCCGCATGTTACTTTGAAATTGGCGACATCACTCGATGGTTGCATCGCCTTGGCCAATGGCCAAAGTCGCTGGATCACTGGCGACGCGTCGCGCGTGCATGCGCATATCGAACGATCACGCTGTGATGCCATATTGGTCGGCGGCGGCACGCTGCGCGTCGATGATCCCTTATTAAATGTGCGATTGCCGGGGTTGGAGCATCGATCCCCGCGCCGGATAGTGTTGTCGCGTTCATCGGCACCGATTGGCTGGGAACATATCAACACACCCGATGCCATAAACACGCTCGAATGCAACACTCTGCTGGTCGAAGGCGGCGCGCAAACGGCATCGGCATTTTTGCAGGCGCACCTCGTTGATCGCCTGATGATTTACCGCGCGCCTATCGTGATCGGCGGCGGATTGCCGTGTCTGGCCGACCTGGGCCTTACGGAGTTGAGCGAAGCCCATGGCCGCTGGAACCGGATTGACGAACGCCGACTTGGCAACGACCGGCTTGACGTTTACGAAGCCGCTACACGATAAACCCAACGGAAAGTTCGCGCGCATGTTTACCGGCATTGTATCGTCCATAGGCTGTATTACCCAATCCGAACAACGCGGCGATTTGCGGCTGGTGATCGCCTGTGATTATGACATGGACAATGTTGCTTTGGGTGCCTCCATTGCCTGTTCGGGGTGCTGTCTGACGGTTGTCGACAAAGGAGCGAGCGCCGATGGCGCAAGCTGGTTTGCAGTCGACGCCTCTGCCGAAACAATCAGCAAAACCGCTCCAGGCATGTGGGCGGCAGGCGGCAAACTAAACCTGGAACGCGCGCTGAAAGTTGGCGATGAGCTGGGCGGACATATTGTGACTGGGCATGTTGACGGCGTAGGCATCGTCCATTCGATCAACAGTATCGGCGATTCGCATCATGTCGAAATTGATGCGCCCGCTGCCCTCGCCGCCTTCATTGCTGCCAAAGGTTCGATCGCGGTCGACGGCGTATCTTTGACAGTCAACACCGTAACCGATCAAGCCAATGGCAGTGCGCGATTTGCCCTGAACATCATCCCCCACACCTGGCAGGTTACGACATTGGGGTATTGGACCGCAGGGACCGCCGTCAATCTGGAGATTGATACGTTGGCGCGTTATCTGATGCGGATGGAGGAAGTGCGCGCCGCCGGGTGAACCTCAGAACGGCAACCAACGCTGCTTTTTCGAAAACTTCATATAGCCCACATTGGCCCCTAAGCGCAGACCAGCGCCGACACGGATGGGGATCAGCACAATGTCTCCGCGCCTGAGATAGCTGGCGTTAAAGCCGCCGACCAAATAGGCTACGCCTTCGCCTGATGGATATCGGCGATACAGATCTTCGCTGTCGTAAAGGTTATAGACCAGCACAAAGGTACTGCCGGCATTGGCACCGGCGTCAAAGCCAATCGAAGGCCCGGTCCAATACACCGGCTTTTCGCCTTCTACTTTGTGGTGCAGCGTGCCCGAGCCGTAACGCAGGCCGACGACAAACGCCCCGCCGCCTTCGCGTCCCACGATGTAGCCATTGGGCTGCCCCTGCTTTTTCAAGATGTCTTCGATCAATCCACCAAGGCCCTTGGCACCTTTGCCAAATACACCCTCGGCGGCTCCCAACAGATCGTCCTGTTGAAACGTTCCTGAATTGCTGGTTGTAGTGGTTTGCCCCGTGGTACCCGTGGCAGGAACCGTCGTTGCAGAGCTGCTATCCAAAGGGGGATCGGTGACGGTGGGATCGGCCGAATCAACGGGCGGCGTTGCCACTTTTGGTGGTGTTCCCAAATCCGCATCAATCGCGTCGTTCGGATCAATCTGCGTTACTTGCGCAAATGATGGCGCAGCGGCCATCAAACATAACGAAAGGGCCAGCATCATGCGTGCGCCCAGTGACTTTGCAACGGTGCCCATCATAGTCAAAACCCTTTTCAAACTGATTTAAGCTTGGATGCGTCATGAATCCTGCACAATGAACCGGCGATGACCCGAGTCGATTTTGCGCTGGAGCGAGTCTGGCACACCATGAATTGCGCAAAGGCAGCAAATTTCTCTCGACCCATTATAGCCGTTGCAGCTTCCGCAACACGCCGCTATAGGCCCGCAAGCCACAGTGCGGAGACGTGGGTGAGTGGCTGAAACCAACGGTTTGCTAAACCGTCGTAGGGTGTAAACCTTACCGAGGGTTCGAATCCCTCCGTCTCCGCCAATTGCGCCAGTGTTTCAGCCATAATCTTCCTCATTTTCGTCGTTGAACCGTTGGTACTGCGTCCCTTTTGTACCTCCCCCGACTGCACGAATCTTTGCTGGCTAGGAGTTAGTTGCTCAAGGTACGGCTCGGGCGTCTTGATGCTTTTGTGCCCAAGCCGCTGCTGGAGACCGTAGAAGCTCCCCTTAATGTCTGGCAGTTCATGCGCGACAACTGGCTCGCCAATCGCATCATCTCCATCGGTCTGCGTCAATGGGCGCATGAGTTCTGATCAATGAAACTGGCTATTAGACGATAAAACGTCACTGATCTGGCTCCCGATTAATCTGTCAAAATTGGCTTTCTACAATTCAAGCCGCGATCAAGCCCAGCATTCTTGCACGGGCAACAGTATGTTTGCGGTTTGCGCCATCAAGCTTCTGGAACAGGTTTTTAAGGTGCCATTTAACCGTCTGTTCCGACAGGTCGAGGGCATTGGCAATTTCCTTGTTGCTGAGATTTTGAGCCAGCAACCCCAATATTTCCCGCTCTTTAATTGTCAAAATTGCACCGCCCGTTGGGCCATCCATGGGCGCGGTCGCAATGGAAACCGGTGGGTTCGTTGGATCGGCATTGCCAGTCCCTCCATATTGGGCGCTTAGCCGGAACAACCCGCTAATCTCGGCCAGACTCTGTCCTTCTTTTTTGATGTCAGCCGCCGCCGCTGAATCCCCGCAACGCTCAAGAATTTGACTACGTAACATACGGACCTCGACCGCCTCCCACCCAAGATTGAGCGTTGATGCAAGGCTTGCCGCACGATCAACGTCCTGAAGCGCTTCGATCATATGGTCCGCGCCTTGATGGGCCAGCGCGGCATGGACTTTGGCAAGTTCCAGATGGAGTTCCAGCCATGGCACGAATGCTTTTGGGAATTCGGACCTCTGTGTCGCGAAAGCAACGGAAAGCTGGCGGACCAGCGCGTCTGCCGTTTCGCTGTGGCCGGCCCGTGCATGTTGACGCACCATTTCGCATTGCGCTGCAAACTGAAGTCGCGGCATCCGCCGTGCCATGCCATGCGCGCGCAATTCTTCCAGCAAACTGAACGCTTTGTCATGCCGCCCCTCATGCTCGGCCATCCGGGCGAGTGTCAGGTAGGCGCTAAGAACCGCATCAGGCAATCCTTGCCGTTCGATAACATCAAAGCGCAGCGCAAGCAGCGCAGACGGCTCCAGATCGCTTCCCCCTTCCCAGCGCGCACGGGCGAGCAAAGCGGCGAGCATACATGTTACCAGATTGCGACGGCCCATTTGTGCCTCGGCTTTGGCCAATGCTGGTCGCAACACCTGCTCCGCCAACTGGCAGCGCCCTTCCCAAAGGTGGCTAACAGCAATGCTATACGAACCAAAGCCTTGGGACATCGGCGTGTACATGATCGAGCGTTCGAAACCTTCAAAGCGTAGCCAATCGACCCGCGCCTGATCGGGTCTGCCAGCGTGGAGCGAGGCAAGTCCGCGGCTGATCCAGTAGATCGGCACATCTTGCGGGCGCGCGGCCGATGGTGGTTCTGCCCATTCTAGCAATTCGTCACTCAACTCATCGCTGTAATCCGAAAATCCTGCGATTGTCATACGGATGAGCGATGCTTCGAACTTGCCTTCGATTTTCAAATTTGGCTGAGCTTCGATCCGGTCGAGCAGTGGGAGCGCTTCGGCGTGACGCTCGCTCATCGCCAGCGCCCATGCGGCGGGCATCCAGAACCCGGGATGACGACCAAAATCATCGTCGGGAAGGCGCCGATGCCATTCCAATACGGCCCCGATCCTGCCGTCAGTCAGCATTTGCTGCACAACGCTTTCGGCCATATCATAGGCCCGCTCGGCATTGCCAGCAGCCAAAGCCTGTTCTGCCGCCGCTTCAAATAGTCCGGCATTCGCCAACCAGTCTGCCGCTCTGTTCGACATGGCTTTGCGTTCCGCTTCGGGAATCTGGCGATATCGCTCGTCCAGAACCTCTCTCGCCATCGGATGCAATCGCATCCATTCGCCTTCTTCGGCTTGTGTCAACAGGGGAGTCTGTTCCTGTAGCCGACGGAGTTCATCGCGCACTTCAGCATTGTTGCAAATGGTCACACAAAGATCAGGATGAACCATATCGAGGGTCGAAATCCGGATGAGCAGTTGCTTGGCAACATCGGGCTGTGTGTCAATCAGCCGGTCAATGAAAAAACGACGGATATCGGCGGTAGCTGCGCTCAAAAAGCCGGAAAGATCATCATTGCGGCGCAGCGAAGCGATCGCGAGCTGCACGCCAAGCGGCCAGCCCTCGATGAGTTCATGCAAGCGGAATGCGATTTCCACGTCATGCGCCTTGCCAAGCGCTGACGACAATATTGAAATGGTTTCTTCGGGTTTGAAACGCAGATCATCGACCGAAAGGCGCGTATAGGCAGCATCAACGAGATCGCCCTTCACACCAATCCGCTCGGTAGGCCGCGCGCCCACCGCGATCCTCAAATTGGCTGGCGCGTTACCGGCGAGATACGGAAGATATTCGGTGCGCGTTACCTCTGGCGCGCGATCCGCCTCGTCAATGACAAGAAGGATGTCTTGCGACATGCGCGCGGCCTCTGCGAGCCATGCAGTCATGGCCTCCAGCGGGTCCGAAAATCGTTCGAGACTATCGATAAACGGACTATCGAAACCATATTTGCCAGAGGCCTGATGCGCCGATTGCGCTAAGCCATTGACCAGCCTGAGCGGTTCGTCGCGACCGTCAAGCGTCAGCCAGAATACAAGGCTGCCACCCGCCAAAGCCTCTTTACGCCACTGCGCCAACTGCGATGTTTTGCCAAACCCTGTTGGCGCGATGATGGTGATCAGTTGCCCGACACCGCCGTTCAATCTGGACAAGCCCAGTCGTTCGCGCTCCAACAGATCGCGTGCCACCCTTGGCGGAATCGCCTTCAGCAGCAGCGCAGGATCGCGCGAGCTAGGCGTATCCGTCACAAGCGAAGCAGGCATCCTGCCATTGCGTACATTCGTCCCTCCTCGCATCGATCCCATTTTTCTTTAACTCCTAGTCAATCCGGAGTGCCCTGAACCCCACCCTTCAAGAGTGGTTAGTTCGGACATTTCACAGTCGTAAAGAAAGACAACACATAAAGGCGGAGAGAGACAGTCTTGCAATCAAATATATATGTTGCCGGCGTGGGAATGACGCAATTTGGACGTCATCTCGACAAACAGGTGTGGGAATTGGGTGCAGAAGCCATTGGCCTTGCACTGACCGACGCCGGAGCCACGCAATCCGATATCGAACAGGTTTATTACGGCACGGGCACGCAAGGCGCGCTGCAACAGCAATATGCCATTCCGGGACAGGTCATCCTCAACCGCATCGGTCTGGGCGGCATTCCGGTTTACAATGTCGAAAATGCCTGCGCGACGGGCACTAGCGCGTTCCAGCTGGCGGCGCAGGCGATCCGCGCTGGCGCGTGTGACATTGCACTCGCCGTCGGTGCCGAGAAAATGAATATCGCCGACAAAGCCCGCACCATGGCGATGTTCGATGGCGGCTGGGATGTCAGCCGTGCGGAGGAAAATGCGGCCCGCCTGCTCGCGCTGGGTGAAGGCATTGCGGTTCCCGAAGGCAGCGAGTCCGACAAGCCCTATAGCCGCTTCATGGCGATCTACGCCGCGCAGTGCCGCCACTGGATGAAAACCTTCGGCACCACGCAGCGGCAGATTGCGGCGATCTCTGCCAAGAATCACATGCACTCGGTCGACAACCCCCTGTCGCAGTTCCGCAAGCCTTTCACGATTGACGAGGTGATGGCGTCTGCGCCGATCACCTATCCGCTGACCATCGCCATGTGCGCGCCGATGACCGATGGCGGCGCGGCGGTTGTCGTCGCCAACGAAAAAGGGCTGGCGCGGATGAAGGGCAACCGGAGCCGCGCGATCAAAATTGCCGCGACCGCCATTGCCACCGCCACAGACCGCGGCCCGCTGGACTTTGACAAGGCCGTCTGCCGCCGCGCGGCCGATATGGCCTATGAACGCGCCGGTCTGGGGCCGCAGGATGTGTCGGTCGTCGAAGTGCATGACGCGACTGCCGTGGGCGAACTGATGGCGGTCGATTATCTGCGCCTCACCGAAATGGGTGGCTCTGGCCCGGCGGCAGAACGCGGCGAGCTTTCGATTGGCGGGCGCGTGCCGGTCAATCCTTCGGGCGGGCTGGAGTGCAAGGGGCACCCGATTGGCGCGACCGGCCTTGGCCAGATTACCGAGCTGATCACCCAGCTTCGCGGCGAGGCCGGACCACGTCAGGTCGAGGGCGCGAAGGTCGCGCTTCAGGAAAATGGTGGCGGCTCGATTGGTTATGAAGAAGGCGTCGTCGCCGTCAACATATTCACACGATGAGCGAGGAGGCAGAAATGGACATTCCGCATGATGTGCCGCTGCCGGTAACAGGCTTGGCTGGCTTTGATGCTGATCTGAGCGAGGAAGAGCTGGGCGCGCAGGATGCCGCGCACCGCTTTGCCCGCGACGTCATGCGCCCCATCGGGCGCGAACTCGACAAGATGAGCGCCGAGGACGTCTGCGCACCGGGTTCGCCGCTCTGGGACTTCCACGGTGAGATCGTGAAGATGGGCTTTGGCCCCGAAGGTCTGGTCGGCCTGCCTCCCGCTGTCGCCGCCCGGTTTGAAGGCCTGATCGTGCAGGAACTCGCTTGGGGCGATGCGGGCCTTGCGACCTCAGCAGGCGCAGGCGGCGTGCCGCATTTACTGGCAGCAACCAGCGGCAGCCAGGAACTGATCGACCTATGCGCAGGCAAGCTTGGCGCATGGATTGCGACGCAACCGGACCGCGGATCGGACGGGCTCAACCTCTATGCCGCCGAACGCCCCGCTGGCGTCAAGGCGAACAAAGGCAATTTGCAGGCGCGCTTTGTCGGCGATGAAATCATCATCAACGGGCAAAGCTCCGCATGGGTCTCCAACGGCGCGGTCGCACAGGTCGGCTTGCTCGACATTGTTGCCGACTATGGCGACGGATATTGGGACAAGGATGGCAACACCTTCGGCTGCAACATCATCGTCCCGCTCGACATCAAGGGCGTGTCCAAGGGCAAGCCGCTCGAAAAACTGGGCAAACGCGCCTTGCCGCAGGGCGAGACCTTTTCGACAATGTCCGCGTGCCCAAGCGCTTCGCACTCGCCACGCGCGACGATTATGAATTCAAACATGCCCAGATGTGGGCGCATGCGGGCACCAATCTGAACCATTTGGCGGTCGGGCTTGGCTCGCTCCGCGTTCGAACTGGCGCTCGCTTATATCAATGAGCGCAAGCAGGGCGGCGCGCTGCTCTCAGAGCTGCAACTCACCCAGTTCCGCATCGGTGGGATTGGCATGAAAGTTGAGGCCATCAAGGCGATGGCGCGGCACGTGGCGATGTACACCAAATGCTCAGCGATGCCGCATCCCTATTTCACCGGCTCGGGCAAATCCTATTGCAACACCGAGGCGCTGAACATCGTCCGCGAATGCATGACATTGTTTGGCGGCAACGGGCTGACCCGCGAATATCCCATCGAAAAGCTGCTCCGCGACGCGCAGGCGCAACAGATTGAGGACGGCGAGAATAACCTGCTCCAGATGCATTATGGCTATCTCGTCAGCCGCCTGAACCGCGAAACCACATTCGGCCATGCCTGAGCCGCAGCCCCTATTTCAGCAAAGGAATATACCGACATGACATCCGAATATCCCGTCGTCGTCTATGGAGCCAGCGGCTACACCGGACGCATGGTGATGGAACATTTGCGCGACTTGAGCGTGCCCTTCATCGCCGCTGGCCGCAATCGCGCGCGGATCGAAGAAGCGCTGAAAATTGTGCCGGGCATCGAGAATGCCGTTTATGAAATCGCCGAAGTCGATGACAGCGTCGAGGCGCTGACCAAGCTGTTCACCGGCCGCAAAGTTGTGTGCAACACCGTCGGCCCGTTCATGCGCTTTGGCCCGCCTGTGGTGGAAGCAGCATTGCGCGCGGGCATCCATTATCTCGACACAACCGGCGAGCAGCATTGGGTGATCAAGCTGCGCAACGAATATGGCAAGGAATTCGCCAAGGCGGGCCTCGCGCTGATCCCATCGACCGCCTGCATGTATGGCCTGAGCGAAATCGGCGCGCGTTACTGCATGGAAACGCCCGGTGTGGACTCGCTCGATATGACCGAAGTGGCGCAGGCCGTGCCAACCGTCGCGTCGGCGCAGACCATTCTCGATGCGGTGCGCTATTCGTCATTTCACCTGCAAGACAATGAACTGGTCCGTTATCCCGGCATTGAAACCAGCGACATTGTGACACCAACAAATCGCGTGCTGAAGGCCTCTCAATGGGGCGGCACATCGCTTCCAATCTGGTTTGCGGGTGACGGGCGCGTGCGCAATTGCCGCATGTCGGTCGCGATGTGGAATCAGGAACTTTACAAGAAAGAGCTGGAGCTGGAGCGCGCCTATAAGGTTCAGCTTCAATGGATTCCCGACGAGCATCTCTATCCGTTGCTTGATCAGATGGCGCTCGACATCACGCCGGGAACGCCGCCGCGCGAACGCCGTCAGGTTCACCGCTCTATCGATACCTGTGTGGGCATCGGCAATAATGTGATGGTCAAAAGCACGATGATCGCCACCGGCGGCTATTTCACCACGGGGCTGTTGCAAGCCTATGCCGCGTCACGACTGTCGCGTGAAACGCCGCGTTTGACGGGCTTCCGCTCCCCCAGCGAAGTCTTTGGCCACCGCGATCTGATGGGGGCGCTGCAAAGCTATGGCTATGCCGCCATCAAGGTCGAGGCCCTCGTATAATCTGCTCAGAAGGAATTGAACAATGAACTTTGAAACATTCACCCTGAGCAAAGCCGATGGCGTTCTGACGATCAGCCTTGCCAATCCGCCGATCAATTTAATGAGCGGCAAGATGGTCGAGGAGCTGTTCCAACTGACCGGCGGCCTGCGCCAAGACCCAGACGTTCGCGTGATCGTGATCGAGAGTGCCGACCCAGACTTCTTCATCGCCCATTTTGATCTCGACGATATGGTCGCGGCAGAAACCGACCCGAGCAAAGCCAGCCGCTACCCCGATATGAACGTGCTGCAATCGCTGGGCCTTGCCTGGCAAGCGCTGCCGCAGGTGAAGATCGCCAAGATCGACGGACGCTGTCGGGGTGGTGGGCTGGAATTTGCACTCGCCCTCGACATGCGCTTTGCCTCAAAGCGGTCGCTGTTTTGCTTCCCAGAGGCTTCGGGTGGCTTTTTGGCGGCGGGCGGCGGTGCAACCCGCACGATGATGGCGGCAGGGCCTTCGCGCGGGATGGAATTTCTGCTCAGCGCACGGGATTTTAGCGCCGAAGAGGCAGAGCGTTACGGACTGATCAATCGCGCGCTGGATGACAACGCGTTGGATGTCTATGTCGCCGATTTGGCCGCACGGATCGCGCTGCGCTCTCCCGGAGTCGTCGCCATGCACCGCGAAGTGTCTGCCCGCGCCTTCTCGCCGATGGTCGAACCGCTCTTTGCTGGCCTTGCAGCGGAAAATGAAGGCATGCGTGGCGGAATGGCCGGTGCCGAAATGCAAGACATCGTCAAACAGCATCTGCAAGCCGGGCAAACCCGCGATTTTGAGCTGGACCTGCCAGCGACGATGGCCGGTTTCATCGCCAAGCGTTCCGGCCAATAGCGATGGCACTGATCGACTTCTTTGACCGAGGCGTACTGCTCAACCGCGATGGCGTCGCCTTCTCGATGGGCGATCGCACATGGACGTTTGCGGAGTCCCACGCCCTTACCTGCCGCGTCGCCAATGGCCTGCTGATGCGCGGCATTGGCAAGGGACAGCATGGCGCAGTGCTGGCGGGGAATGATCCTGCCGCATGGCTCTGCGTGCTCGGCTTCTGGCGCGCGGGGCTGGCCTGGGTGCCGCTCAACCCGCGCAGTTCGGCGGCGGAATCGGTAAGCCTGATCGACGGGTTTGATGTTGATACGCTGTTTTTCCAAAAAGCATTTGCGCCGGTCGTAGCCGAAATCCGCGCCGCCTGCCCCAACCTCAAGCATTTGGTGTGCATCGATGGCGAGGCTGATGGTGCCCTGTCACTCGAAGAGCTGACCGCCGTCGCTGCCCCGACAGCCCCAGCTTTTGTATCCGCCCCTGAAGATGTGATCGCTTTGATGCCCACTGGAGGCACCACTGGCCTGCCCAAGGGCGTGATGCAGACCAACCGGAACCTCAGCCTGTCGATCCTCAACGGCGTGATCAATTCGCCTTATGCGCCGGGTGAGCCCATCGTGAACCTCGCAGCGGCGCCCATGACGCATTCGGCGGGGTTCCTGTCGATCTCCGCCACGGCGCGCGGTGGCAAGGTCGTGGTTCTGACCAAGCCCGATCCGCTCTCGCTCCTCGATACCATCGAGCGGGAACGCGTGACCGAGCTGTTCCTGCCGCCGACGGTGATCTACGCGCTGCTGGAAGTGCCGGGCATTGAGACCCGTGACTTCTCGTCACTGCGCTACATCATGTATGGGGCCGCGCCAATGTCGCTCGACAAATTGCGCCGCGCCATTGAGGTTTTCGGCCCCGTCATGCACCAAGGGTACGGCCAGACCGAGGCCCCCGGCTCCATCGCCTTCCTGCGTCCCGGCGATCACTTCGTCGATGGCAAGATTGCACCCGACAGCCGACTTTCGGCGTGCGGTCTGCCCGCCATCACCAATGCCATCTCGATCCAGAACGACCAGAACGAGCATCTGCCCCAAGGCGAAAGCGGCGAAATCTGCGTCAGCGGCGATATCGTGATGAAGGGCTATTACAAGCAGCCCGACAAGACGGCCGAGACCATCATCGATGGCTGGCTCCACACCGGCGATGTCGGCCATCTGGACGCCGAGGGTTTCCTCCACATCACCGACCGCAAGAAAGACCTGATCATAACCGGCGGCTTCAACGTTTATCCGAGCGAAGTCGAACAGGTGATCTGGTCTCACCCCGCTGTGCTTGATTGCGCCGTGATCGGTGTCCCTGATGAGAAATGGGGCGAGGCGGTAAAGGCGGTGATCGAACTGAAAGCCGACGCGACCGCCAATCCGGACGAGATTATCACGCTCTGCAAAGAGCGGCTGGGTTCGGTCAAAGCACCCAAAAGCGTCGATTTCGTAAAATCTTTACCGCGCAGCCCGGTCGGTAAGGTTCTCAAAAAGGACATTCGGGCAGCCTATTGGGCCGAAACGCAACGGAAAATCTGATTACCAATAAAAACACAATTCTACCCACGGAGGATAATATGAAGAAGAATTTTAAAAATATGCTGCTGGTGACAGCCGCAGTTGCAGCCGCTGTTTCATCGCCTGCATTTGCACAAGAAGAGACATCGGCCACTGAAGAGGCCAATGAGTCCGCACCTGACGAAATCATCGTGACGGCACTACGCCGCAGTGAAAATGCACAAAAAATCTCGACCGCGATTACGGCACTTTCTGGCGATAAACTCGCGGAGAGCGGTGTTGCAGTGGCGCGCGATCTGCAAAATGTAGCACCTTCAATCACCATCACCAAGGCTGGCATTACGGAATCGGTTAACATTCGTGGAATTGGTCTGTCGAGCACATCGCCAAACGTTGCGAATGGCGTTGCAACTTATGTCGATGGGCTGTTCCAGCCGCCGATCACGACGGGATTTGAGCTCTATGATATCCAGAACATCGAGGTGTTGCGCGGACCACAAGGTACATTGGTCGGATCAAACTCAACCGGTGGTGCTGTCTTTATCAACTCCAAACGTCCTGAACTCGGCGTTACCGGCGGCAATTTGAACATTGATGTCGGCAGCTATAAAAATCTGAAAGTTGACGGCGCGTTTAACATGCCGATTGGCGAAAACTTTGCCATTCGCTTTGCCAGCAATCAGCACACGCGCGACAGCTATTACAACGACACCGGCGTCAATAATAATCAGCCAGACAGCCTGAAGGAACACGACGAACGGCTTTCCGCACTTTATGAGTCCGGCCCCTTCTCCCTTTACGTAAAGGCCGAGCTGGCTGAGCGGCAAACCGGCGGCTATGCTTATCAGCCGATTGCGTTCACGCAGTTCAACAACCCATTTGTCAATGGCGCGACGGGCGTTCCCTATCAGCTGAACTATGATTCAAAAACATCGGTTTCTGAAAAGGCGTTCAACACCGCCGCTGAAATCAAATATGAAACTGCAGGTGGTACAATCTTGCGTTCGCTAACCGGGTACCAAAATAAGCGCTTCTTTGCGAATATTGATCTGGATGCAACCTCGCTATTGGGGCCCGTTGGAAGACCCCAGTTCCAGGACCAAGCGGTCCAGGAAAAGGTATATACGCAGGAAATCAACATCATTTCGTCGACCGATGGGGCGTTTAACTATGTCCTGGGCGGATATTATCAACACAATCTGATCGACGTTTTGCTGAACATTACAGGGACGGCCCCGTTTCCAATTGTCCCTCAACTGTTTACGAACAAAACCAATTATGCCGGTTTTGCCCAAGGCAATTACAATTTGAGCGATCAGTTCGAAATTCAGGCTGGTGTCCGCTACAACCATTTCAAAGTGGTCGGAAAAGGCGCGGTCTATCTTGGTGGGCTTCCGCCTGCCAATTTCGCGGCAATTCCGCAAACAGGTACCTATTCGGATGAAGCCATTACGGGCAAGGTTTCGCTCAACTTCAAACCCGATTCAAACAATTTGCTCTATGTATTTGCAGCACGCGGATACAAGCCGGGTGGTTTGAATCCTCCGGGTGCGACGTTCAACAAAGAAACCGTGATGGATTATGAAATCGGCTGGAAGTCGAGTTTCTTCGACAACCATATTCGTACGCAGTTCGGCGCGTTCTACAATGATTACAGAAACTTCCAGATCGATGCGACCAATCCGATTTCGGGAACAAACTCTGTGATCAACGTCCCCGGCAAGTCCAAGATCAAGGGTTTTGAGGCACAGGTTCAAGCTAAGCTGGGCGGATTGTCGCTCAATGCTGGTGCCGCCTATGTCGATTCAAAATTGGGTACGGTGCAGATCGTAAATCGCTGGATTCCCGGTGCCACAGCAAGCCTGCCGCTTTGCACTGGCGGCGCGGTATTCCCGTCTTGCTTTGACTATCCGGCGGCTGCGGTGACGGGTGGGGGTAGCCGTAATTTGCTCTCTCCCAAATGGACCTGGAATGCGAGCGCGAGCTATAAATTCGAACTCAGCGAAAACGTGTCGATCGAACCTCGCATCAACTATAGCCATGTCGGTTCGCAATTTGCTTACATAACCTATGCGCCGCAAGACTTGATCAAATCGCATCGCTTGGTCTCGGCTAACATTGCGCTGACTGTCGAGGAGCTCAAACTGGATTTCTATGTCAATAACTTGACCAAGGAATTTTACCAAACCGGTATCACGGGATCGAACCAGTTCTTTGGTGCACCGCGTGAGTTTGGTGTTCGTTTGGGCGCTAAGTTCTGATCAAACACCGGCGGGGCATTGCGCCCCGCCGGCTGTTCATGCCAGCGGAAGATGCAGACATGACTGAAGGCAAACCGGCACGTTACCCTCCGCTTGGTTTCGTGCTCGTCACCGGCGTGTCGTCCGGCATTGGCAAGGTCATTGCGCTTGATCTCATCGCGGCGGGCTACACAGTCTTTGGCAGTGTCCGACGGGTCGGCGATGCCGCATCCCTCGTCGAGCGCAGGGGGCGAGCATTTCATCCCGCTCGTGTTTGATGTCACCGATGCTGCAGGAACTGCGCACGCTGTTTCCGATGTGGAGCGGTGGGTCGGCGCTTCCGGGCTGACCGCCCTCGTCAACAATGCCGGGATCAGCAACAGCGGCCCCTTCCTCCATCAGCCCGCAGAGCAGTTCCAGCAGGTGATGGATGTCAATTTCCACGGGCTGGTCGCGGTCACGCGCGCTTTCCTGCCCCTGCTCGGTGCCAGCGATACGCCGCGTGATCGTCCGGGCCGGATCGTCAACATTGGGTCGGTGCAGGGGATCATGGCGGTGCCGTTCATGAGCGCCTATGCCGCATCGAAGCACGCGGTTGAGGGCTTTGCCCAAGCGCTGCGCCGCGAGCTCATCCCTTATGGTATCGCAGTGTCCACCATCGAGCCCAATTTCACCAGGAGCGACATCTTCGCCAAGGCGGCGGCCGATCTGAACGCGCACCGCTATCAAGGCACCCGCTACGAAGCGGCCTGGGCGCAGTTCAACGCGTCGCTGGCGTCCGAAGAGGCCAAGGCCAAACCGGCTGAAACAGTCGCGCGCAAGGTACTGCACGCTATCCAGTCACCCCGCCCGCGCCCGCGCTACCCGCTCGATCCGATCTGGCACATCGGCAAATATCTGCCGGATCAGATGTTTGACGGCCTCATATTCAAGGCGCTGGGCATTGCCGCGCTGATGCGCCCCAAAGCAAAATAGGAGAAACCCATGTCCCAGTTTCAAGGTCAGGTCATCGCGATCACCGGCGCAGGGTCCGGCATTGGCCGGGCGCTTGCACAGAATTTTGCAGGCTGCGGGGCGCAGCTTGCTCTGTCCGACTATAACGAAGCGGCTCTGGCGGAGACGGCATCACTTCTGCCAGCCTCGACACGCACCGAGTGCATGGTGATGGACGTCTCCAAGCGCGATCAGGTGTTCGCCTTTGCAGACAAGGTCGTCAGCGATTTTGGCCGCGTGGATATGATCATCAACAATGCCGGAACCTCGGTTCTCGCCTCGGTTGAGAATGTCACCATCGAAGAGATTGAGAAGGTGATCAATGTCAACATGTGGGGCGTGCTGTACGGCACCAAGGCGTTCCTCCCGCATATGCTGAAAGCGCGCAGCGGCTGCATCGTCAACGTCTCCAGCGTGTTCGGGCTGGTCGCGACGCCCTGTTCGGTGGCTTACACCATGTCAAAATTCGCCGTGCGCGGGCTGACCGAAACGCTATGGGATGAGCTGCAAGGCACCGGCGTCCGTGCCGTGCTCGTCCATCCCGGCGGGATCGCGACCAATATCGCCGCCAATACGCCTCAGGCCGCCCATGAAGGCGATCTGGAGCGCAGGCTTGCGGACGCCAACGCCAAACAAATGACGACTCTACCCGCCGATTGCGCTGAAGAAATTGTGCAGGGCCTGATCAAGGGCGACAATCGCCTGCTCGTCGGCAGCGGAGCCAAAGCACTCTTCCGCCTCTCGCGCCTGTTCCCCAACAGCTACGGCAAATTGATGCGCAAGAAGCTGGGTATCTAAATATACAAAATTTTTGAAATGGGAGAATTATGATGAATGATGCCGTAAATACCGGAAAAGGATGGACGGTTGTCCTCTGGATCGCACAACTTTTGCTCGCTGCGGCCTATGGCCTATTTGGATCGATGAAGGCGACGCAGCCTCTCGATCAACTTGCAATGATGATGACATGGATACCGGATTTTCCGGCAGCCTTTGTTCGAACACTGGGAGTTGCCGAGGTGCTTGGCGCCATTGGCCTGATTTTGCCATCGCTCACCAGGATTCAACCGCGTCTGACTGTCATCGCTGCGCTCTGCATTTTGGTACATCAATTGTGCGCAATTACGCTTCATGCAACAAAAGGCGAGTTTGGCGTGCTTGGACTCAATTTCGTGCTGATCGCCCTCGCAGCTTTCATTTACTGGGGCCGCAAAAGCAAAGCCGTCATCGCCCCGCGCAACTAAAGAGCGCCGCAAAATGGTGCTGCATCGGCCTGAAAATGGCGATGTCGACCCATTGAAAATTGAAAGAAATAATATGCGCGCCACCAATCCTGCTCCTGACCTGATCCGCATTGCGCTTCAGATTGAGCGCTCTTACCGTATCGCCGATCGTTCGCGCTGCGCAGGAAAGTTGGGCCGCTGCAACGCCGGATACCTGCCTCGCCGTGCTCGATGGCGCAGACAAATATGCCCGTGATGTACTGGAACCGCTCAATGCGGCGATGGATGGCGCTGGCTGCGCGCTGGTGGATGGTCGGGTGATGACCGCCAAGGGCCATCAGGCTGCGTGGAAAAGCTATGTGGAGGCCGGTTGGCCCACGCTAGAAGCGCCGGAAGCGCATGGCGGCCAAGGCCTGCCTGCGATCCTGGCCTTTGCCGCGCAGGAATTGTTCGACCGTGCCTGTCCCGCGTTCGGGATGTTGCCCGTGCCGCAGCGTTCCGCCTACCGTGTGATCCATGCCCATGGCTCTGACGCTTTGCGCGCCGAATGGCTGCCCCGCCTCGCGTCAGGCGAATGGGGGGCAACGATCTGCGTGTCCGAAGTGGGCGCTGGGTCCGATCTTGCCCGCGCCAGCACCCGTGCCACTCCGAATGATGATGGCAGTTGGTCGATCACGGGGGAGAAGTGCTGGATTTCTTACGGCGACCATGATCTGACCGACCAGATCGGCCATGTCGTGCTGGCGCAGACCACCGACGCGGAGGGCAAAAGACGCCCTAGCCTGTTTCTGGTGCCCGCCCGCCTGCCCGATGGCAGCACCAACGCTGTGGCTGTGCGTCGGTTGGAGCATAAGTTAGGCCTGCACGGCTCGCCCACCTGCGCGCTCGGCTTTGAAGGCGCGACCGGCTGGCTGCTGGGAGAGGCGGGGCGCGGTCTCGCGAACCTCTTCGTGATGATTGCCAATATGCGGCTTGCCGTGGGGGCGATGGGGCTTGGCATTGCCTCCGCCGCCGCCGATGTCGCGCTCGCTTATGCCGCTGAACGCAAACAGGGCGGCAAGCCTGAGCCTGTCACCATCAACCAGCATGCCGATGTGCAACTGCAATTGCTCGATGCGCTGGCACCCTCCTGCCCTTTTGCGCGGGCTTTTGTTCGCCGTCGCCAACGCCAATGATCTGGCCTCGCAAGGCGACGCGGACGCTGCTGCACTCGCAGCCTGGCTGCTGCCCATCGTCAAGACGACGGGCGGCGAAGTCGCGTTCGATGTTGCCGGTGCCGCGATCCAGGTGCTCGGCGGCGCGGGCTACACCAATGAATGGCCAGTCGAGCAGGCGCTGCGCGATGCGCGCGTGCTGACCATCTTCGAAGGCGCGACCGGCATTCAGGCGATGGACCTTACCCATCGCCGCCTGCTGGCCGATGAAAGCAGCTATCGCATTTTCTTGTCGCTTGCAGGCACAGGCAGCGATGCCCGGTTCAAAGCCTGCATCGCTGAACTGGATGCAGCGGCCAATTGGCTCAAGGCCAATCCGGCAGGTGCCGATGGCGGCGCGACAGCGTTCCTCCATCTGGCCGCACTTGCCGCGCTAAGCTGGATCGCGGCGGACTATGTCGATGAGGCTATCGATGATCCATTCTTGCGCGTTGCGGCGGAGCATTGGCTCGACACTGTGGTCGCGAAGGCCGCAGCACTTCAGGTCTCGCATCGAAGCCGGGGCGACACTTGCAGCACGATTTCAGGCCCTTGCGGCCCTCTAACCGAGATTTGACATGACCATCTACTCCGCGCCAACAGCCGAAACCCTGTTCGTTCTGAACCACGTCCTCGGCATTGATCGCTACGCCCATCTGGCGGGCTATGACGCGCTCGACGCCAGACTCGGTGACGGCGGTGCTGGACGGCGTCGGCCGCTTTGCTTCAGACATCCTTGCCCCGCTCAACCAGATTGGCGATGCCCATGGCTGCGTCCGCGCGCCCGATGGCAGCGTCGACCACGCCGCCCGGCTTCAAGCAAGCCTATGACCAGTGGGTCGAAGCAGGCTGGGGCATGCTGGAAGGCCCGGTCGAATTTGGCGGAATGGGCCTGCCCAAGATCATATCGACGGCAGTTTCCGAATATGTGCTGAGCGCCAATCAGGCGTTCGAGACCTATTCGGGCCTTACCACAGCAGCGTCTGCCGCCATCCGGGTGTCGGCGTCCGATGAACTCAAGTCGCTCTATTTGTCCAAAATGATCAGCGGGCAATGGTCTGGAACCATGAACCTGACCGAACCGCATTGCGGCACCGATCTTGGCTTGCTCCGCACCAAGGCTGTGCCAGCCGATGATGGCAGCTTCAGGATCACCGGCACCAAGATATTCATTACCGCCGGTGAGCATGATCTGACGGAGAACATCATCCATCTGGTGCTGGCCCGCCTGCCCGATGCGCCTGCTGGCGTGCGCGGCATCTCGCTGTTTCTGGTGCCCAAATTCTTGCCCGACGCCGATGGCAATCCCGGCACGCGCAATGCGCTCAGCTGTGGCTCCATCGAGCATAAGATGGGCATTCGCGGCAGTGCCACCTGCACGATGAACTATGATGGCGCAACCGGCTGGCTTGTCGGCCAGCCACACCGGGGCTTGGGCGCGATGTTCGTGATGATGAATGCGGCCCGGCTTGGCGTCGGCCAGCAAGGGCTAGCCCAGGCCGAAGCCGCCTTTCAGAACGCCAAAGCCTATGCGCTTGATCGCCGCCAGGGTCGCGCCCTTAAAGGACCGGCTGACCCCGATCAGGCGGCTGACCTGCTGATCGTCCATCCCGATGTGCGCCGGATATTGATGGAAGCCAAAGCCACGACCGAAGGATTGCGCGCTTTGTGTCTATGGGGCGCTTTGCTCGTCGATATTGCCGCGCATGCGCCCGACGAAGGCGAGCGGGCTGATGCTGAAGATCGCCTCGCTCTGCTCACCCCTGTCATCAAAGCGTTCGGCTCAGACAAGGGGTTTGAGACCACCGTCAACTGCCAGCAAATCTGGGGCGGGCATGGCTATATCGCAGAAAATGGCATGGACCAGTTTGTCCGCGATGCCCGGATTGCGATGATCTATGAAGGCGCCAACGGCGTGCAGGCGATGGACCTTGTCGGTCGCAAATTGGGCCTGCGTGGCGGAGACACCTTCGCGCGTTTCACAGGCGATGTTGCTGCTCTGATTGCCAAGACCGGCGCGCAGGATGAACTTTCGGGCATTGCATCCGCACTTGATCACGCGCTGGGCGATCTCACAGCGTCCGCAGATTGGCTGCAGAAGGCTGGAACCACTAACCCGGACGATCTGGGTGCCGGGTCAAGCGCGTTTCTGCACCTCTTCGGCATTGTAACACTGGGTTATATGTGGCTGCGTATGGCCGAGGCGGCCGTCTCCGCAGCAAACACTTCAGACATCAGCCCTGATTATCTGGATACCAAGGTCAGGACCGCCCAGTTCTATGCAACGCATATCCTGCCCGAAACGGCGGGACTACGTGCCAAAATAGAGGCTGGGGCCGAGTTGATGATGGCAATGTCGCCAGATGAATTCTGACGCCGAACTCTGCCCCGGCTTAAGAAGGTTTTGGCCCGAACTTTGTTGCCAGTCCCATGACAGCCGCGACAAAGGCTCCGAAAAACAAACCGCCGCCAATCACCGCGAGGCATAATTCAATCCAGTTGACTTTGAGCTGGATCAGCGGGGCTGCCGCAACGATCGAAAACAGCATCGTCGATGCGTTCATCGTCAACGGCATCACCTGAATAACATCCAGATAGATGGCGATGATCAGCAATAGAAAGCCGACTGCGAAACCTGCGCCGCCATAGTTTGTAGCGCCGTAATACATCGCCCATGCTATGCCGATCCCGGCCAAAGCGCCCAAAACCGTTGCGGGTAGGCGCTGCATCGCCAGATGCTCGACCTTGGCCCAATACCACAGGATCATGAACCCGGCGAATAGCGATGCTTCCGACAGGAAGAGGCTTCCCAATGCAACCCAACCGATGATCGCGGCGACCACGACAGCGGCTACTCCGATGCCTGCTAGTGGCGGCGGCGGTGTGGACGGCAGAGTTGGCGGTGCCGATTGTGTTTGTGCCATATGCTATTCCCTCCTGCCTCTGTGTTCATGGCCTTCAGTTACTGCGCATGCAAGGGTGCAATCATCACGGCAGCTTGAAACCCAATTCAAACCGTAATCCAAAGGCGAGCGCATCGCTCAGTGTTGGATCAGTGCCCGGATTGATCACATATTGCACATTGGGTTGCAGTGTCAGCCATTGGGTCAGCGGCGCGCGGTAGGTCAATTCGACGACCGTCTCTGCCTTGGTTGATGGCGAAGCCAGACGATAGTCACTGGACGTAAAGGCGCTCGCCATGGCCAATCCCAGTTGATCCTGATCGCGCCCCTTGATCAAGCCGGTATAGGTCATGCCCAGACTTGCAAAGCGGTCGAACTGATTGACACGTCCATTCGCTATGCCGGTGCGAAAAAAGGCTGATAGGCCTTGGTTGGTATCGTCACCCTCCGGGACCAATCGAGACTCGCCGCGCAGATAAAACCCGCTGTTGCGCTGCTGTCCCGTGCCAAACACATCGCCTGCGCGCGCGGTATAGCGCCAATGGCCAAACAACAGCTTGCCGCGCGGCACAGGCGCTTCCACTTCGCCGACCAGCAAGGCGCCATCGCCTTGCCCAAGTTTGATTGCGGTGCGTTTGGGGCGCGCCGGATCGCCGGGAACACCATCCAATATCGCTGCACGCACCGTCCATCCCGATGCCGGCTCGATGGCAACGCGTGCCGCGAGCGAGGTTGAAGGGAAAATGGATGGCCCATTCTCGCCGGACTGGCTGATGTCCGTACCGATGCCGTGGGCGCTCCCCATGAACAGGCTGCTGGATTCGAGTGCATCAAATTCAGAATTGAGATCATAAAGCCCGACACGCACGGAAGCCTTATTGCCGATCTTCTGATCAACCCACGCTTCATAAAGCCGCAGAGCGCGCACCCCCGTGTCGATGTTACTCGCAACCTGCGCATCGCCCATCAATTCGCTAAACGATTTTCCATTGTTATACAGGCCATAAATGCCAATGGTCGCGCCATTCCAGCCAACCAGCCGCTCCATATCGGCTTCGGCAACGATATCCAGATTGTCGAGATAGCGCGTCCCAGTGCGAATACCTCCTTTCGCCGTGCGCCAGATGTCGGCGGTATAGGCGATTTCGACTACAAGCGGCGGGCCTTCCGTTTCAGGCTCAGCAGGCCGATGCGTATGCGTGTGCAAACTGCCTTCCGAAGCAAGGCTTGTTTCGTTGGCAAGTGATGGTTGAATAGAAGCAAAAATGGCTAGGCAGAATGCCGAGCAAAGTCCTGTTCGCATCATGCCCATTTCACTCAGTAGCGCCGGCCAACACCGCACGGCGCCGTCTGCGCCTTTGCAAATATTCCTGCAAACGGCGCAGTGCCAATGCTAGCCCGGTATAGACCAGAAATGCTGCCGCCAGTGATGCCAGGCCAGCGATCGTTGACCCGATCAAGCCATATTGCTCACCGGTGTGGATGAAGCGGATCCACATCCGTCCCTTGTCCACAGCGCGCATGTCATCATATTTCTCGATTTTGGCGACACTTTTGGACCGGCGATCAAAAACGACTGTTTCCATCTGTTCGGGCAATACCCCGTTGCCATCATGAACGATCACCCTGACAATGGGAACATCGGCCTTGGGATGCACAAAGACGCCGATTTTTTTCCAATCGGCATTGGTTTTTACCGCAGCGTCAACAGCGTCCTGCAAGGTCGCCATTTGGCCTGCCTCTGTCGCAGTTACAGTCATCGCGGCTTCTTTTCGCAGGTCAGCGAAAAATGCTGGGCCGCCTTGCTTTGGTGGCTCTGCACCATAGGCGCGGTAAAATATTGCATTCGCCCACGGGTAGGAAATGATTACTCCTGAGACGACAATGAGAAACAGCGGAATCAACGCCCAAAATGAAAATGCGTGATGCCAGCTATAATCGCGCGCCTTTCCTCCCGGGTAATTGCGGCGAAACAGGATTTTGGTACGCAGTTGCGCCCATTTCCAAACCCGCGGCCACCAAAGATATATGCCTGTCGCCAGGAGAAACAGGAATAAAAGATTGGCTGCGCCCACAATCATCCGACCGGTGCCGCGCCCTTCGCCTTGCATGCCAACCCAGCGGTGCAGGCCGACCACCGTTTCGAAAAACGACTTCACCCCTGATGCGCTGCTTTGAAAATCTTCGCCCGTGTACGGATTGAGGGTCAGTTCGTGTAAGTCGCCGGGGCCGATTGGGTGCGTGCCGACAGGTGCCCCATTCCGGTTTTCATAATTCAGCAAGATTACCATCGCGCCTTTGGACCGTTCGCGGGCAATATTGGCGATTTCATCGACGGTACGAACCGTGCCATCCTCCGGTGCAGCGACCATATCATTGTGAGCATAGGCATCGACAATCTTATGCTCATACATCAGCAGCGTGCCGGTGATAGACAGGAACAATATAAGCAATCCCGCCAGTACACCGACCGACAAATGCGTCCAAAAGAGGATGGGGCGTAATTTCATGGCTGGACCCTTTTTAATTTTGTTCCCGCAATCGTGCCTAAAAACTGGGGTCGCCAAAGCAACCCCAGTTTCCGGTAGAGTCAGAGATCAGAAATTATAATTGACCTTCAGCCCGAATGTGCGCGGCTTCAGGTTTGATTGAACCACATCGTTCAAACCATTCACGAAGCTGTTGCTGATCGCATAGGTATCGAGCAAATTGCGCGCAAACAGCGAAGCCTGAATATTCCCGTTGTCGCTCGTCCACTGGATACGCGCATTGACAATGCTGTATTCCGGGATCTGATCACCCGTTGCCGGCAGGATCCGGCCATCGCGATTAAGCGCGTTGCCAAATTGCTCGCCGATCCAAGAGAAGTCTCCCCGGAAAGAAAGTTCACCCGCGCCATTGCCAAGCGGCGCATCATATTGAGCACCAATGCTGAACTTCATTTCAGGCGACAATGGCAACCGGTTGCCCGCAAGATCCTGGAAACCGAGTGCCGGGAACTGCACATCGCGCACAATGAACGTTCCATAGGTTGCATTGAGGTAGGACAGCGACGTGTCAATGTGGAAAGCCTTGGTCACATTGGCCTGTATTTCAAGCTCCACACCCCAGGAGGTCGCATCTGTCGCATTGATCAGCTGCAAGCCACCATTGGGGAATTGCAAATTGGGCGGGAAGAATTGAAGTTCCTGTTTATCCTTATAATTATAATAAAAGGCCGCCAAATTGGTCTGCACCCGATTGTCCGCCCATTGCGCCTTTAAGCCCGTTTCAAATGCATCAACAATTTCAGGATTGTAAAATGCGCCTTGGCGTGCGGCAAAACCACCGGCCTTATAGCCCCGCGAATAAGAGCCGTAGAGCAACGCATCATCGTTCAGTTGATAGTTAACACCCAGCTTCCAAGTCACCTCATCCCACGATGTTCCAGCAAGATTGTTAAAGAACACCTGGTTAAGCAGCGGGAATGTGGTGAAACGGCCACCGCCAGTAGGAACGGCCCTAGTGCTGCCATCAGACAACACGGTGTCAGCACCGCTGAAATATCTCTTTTTGTCTTTGGTGTACCGCAGGCCAGCAACCAGTTGGAGCTTGTCGGAAAGATCATAATCGGCCTGCCCAAAGACGGCCCATGATTTGGCATAGTTCCGCGTTTTGCTGAACTGCACTACCAACGGCTGATCGACATCATTCTGCAATCCGGTCAGACCATCGGCGTCGGTATCAAAGCGGTCGATGTTGTTTGTGCGCAATTCGCGCGATTTTTCATCAAAATAAAATGCACCAACTACCCATTTCAGCGGTCCATCACTGTTCGACACCAGTTGCAGTTCTTGGGTGAAGACATTCGTCGAAATGCCAACGCCAAAGGATGCGAGGCGAACGGCGTTCCCGTCCAGATCGTATCGCCCGCTGGTGTTTGTCCGGTCATAGGCGCTCAGCGACTTGAACTGGACGCCGCCCAGATCCCAGGTGAAGTCGATTGACGCGCCTTTTGAATTATCATCGTTCGCATTGGGCGTATTGGACCGGATTTTGAATGGTTCGGTATTGGCCAGATTGTTCGGATCACGGTCAATCCGGCGGGTATAATTATTGCCCTTATCTTTGAAATAATAGGCGTTGATATAGGTTTGCAGATTTTCTGACAGGTCGATTTCCAGCGCGCCGCGAACACTGAGATAATTGACAGAGTCCCTATCTTTGCCAATGCCCAGTTCCTCAACAAAGCCGTCGCGCTTCGCAGTTGCCGCAACCAGTCGCGCGCGGATGCCGCTGCTGATCGGGCCGCTGACCATGCCTTGCGCCATGTAACGGTTGTAGTTGCCAACTTCCACGCCAACCGAACCTTCGAATTCGTCCGTCGGACGCCGCGTGATCAGGTTGACGTTACCGCCAATCGCATTGCGCCCATATAGCGTGCCTTGCGGTCCGCGTTGCACCTCAACACGTTCGACATCGATCATGTCGCGAAAGACATAAGCGGTGGATTGCGTATAATGGCCGTTGATATGGATCGGAACGCCAGGGTCGCCGCCGGGACCGTAATTCTCGCTGCCGACACCGCGCAGCGTAACCTTTGCCGCACCGCCCAGATTGGTCTGCTCACCAATGCTCAGGCTGGGTACGACGTTCTGAAGGTCTTGCGGATTGGAAATCCCACGCATTTCCATGGCTTCTGCGCTGAACACCGACATGGCAATTGGCACATCCTGCGCTTTTTCCTCGCGCTTTTGGGCGGTTACGATAATCTCTTCAATTTTTCCTTCTGAGGATGTGGCAGTGTCTTCCTGGGCAAAAGCCGGAGCCGCCGAAAAAAATGCTATGCTCGCTAGGCTGCAAGCGGCATAAAGATTGATCTTTTTGTGCATGATGTTCTCTCCCCTAAATCCTGAGCAATTGTTCCCGCCGTGCGTGTCGGCGGTTTGATGCTTTCCTTCAGGGTTAGGGCAAAGTGCTGCCGCTTACCCCCACCCAAAGAGAGTGGGTTGAGGGGGGGGAGCGTGCAGAATGACAACTGCGATCAGCAAACCTAAAGGCCAATCGGCCAATTGCTTCTAACTCTTGGACTTACGGATCATTCTGCAATCGGTATCACACCGATGGGGGATTGTAGCTTGCAGGTCGAGTCACACCGATTGGTCCACCTTCCGGTGTTCCGCTGCAAATGAAATAGGTTTGTTTTCTGCTATCTTCATCAATTATGACCACCCTTGCGATTGCAGGCTGCCTTACGAGTTTATTACGGGCCTCGCGCATCCGACGGTTCAGTTCGTCCATCGGGGCATGCGTTGTCTGCCCTGTAAAACCGTTGTGAAAAGCCAATGACGACGAATTAAAGTCAGACCCCTGCGACAGATTCCGTTTCGGTATCGGTTTGCTAAACCGTCGTAGGGTGTAAACCTTATCGAGGGTTCGAATCCCTCCGTCTCCGCCAATTTGCCATTCGGGCCAATCTGTAATATCGGGCATTCGCCGGATGGCCCCTTTTCAAAGCCCCACCCCCCATTGTTTGCAGGGCCGCGTTTGCCGCGCTAGGGTGATGCAATCCATTACAGGGGGATCGCGAGTTGCCAGCAGATGTATCGGCCATAGTGCCACCCGCACCGCAAACCGAACTCAGTCGCAGCCTCAAGGCGCGCCATGTTTCTATGATCACCTTTGGTGGCATCATCGGTGCCGGGTTGTTTGTTGGATCGTCTACGGCCATCGGCAATATCGGCCCTGCGGCGGTGCTCAGCTATGCATTGGCGGGCTTTCTGGTGCTGTTGGTCATGCGGATGATTTCCGAAATGGCGATGGCGATTTCCGGTGTTCAGACCTTCCCCGATTTTGCGCGCGAAGGCGTGGGCGATTGGGCCGGCTTCATGGTGGGCTGGCTTTACTGGTATTTTTGGGTGGTGGTGATTGCGATTGAAGCCATTGCCGGGGCAAAAATCATCCATGGCTGGTTTCCGCAGATGGAAGTGTGGCAAATCGGCGTGGTTTTAATGGCGGTGTTGACCGGTGTAAATCTGATGTCCGCCAAATCCTATGGTGAATTTGAATTCTGGTTTGCGTCAACCAAAGTCGTTGCGATCATCGTGTTCATCCTGGTGACGGCAGCCTATGCGACCGGCGTTACTTCGCCAAGCGGATCGACCTTTGCCAATTTAACCGCGCATGGCGGGTTTGCGCCCATGGGGGTAACAGCAATTTTCGCCGGAGTAGCAACGACCATCTTCTCGCTTTGTGGTGCAGAAATCGCGACTTTGGCCGCCGCCGAATCCGAAGAGGGCGCAAAGACAATCGCTCGAATGACATTGTCGGTTTCTGTCCGCATCCTGATTTTTTTCGTGCTTTCCATTTTTCTGATCGTATCGATTGTTCCTTGGACCGCCATAGAGGCTGGCACGTCACCGTTCGCGCATACGCTTCGCCAGATGGGCTATCCGGGGGCGGATTTGATCATGGAGGCGATTGTTTTGGTCGCTGTACTATCATGCCTGAATTCCGGAATTTATATCACATCGCGCGCCATGTTCGGATTGGCCCGCAATGGCGATGCGCCGCAATCCTGTGTGCGACTAAGCGGCGCGCGTGTTCCTGCCCGGGCCATATTGATTGCCAGTCTGTTCAGCTATGCGGCACTAGCCGCATCGGTACTGTCGCCGGACCGGGTGTTCAATTTTCTGGTCACATCCTCAGGCGCGATCATGCTGTTCATTTACATGCTGATTGCCTGGGCCCAATTGCGACTGCGCGCAAAGTTCGAGGCCGAGGCACCCGAAAGGTTGCAGGTGAAAATGTGGTTCCATCCTTATGGCACATGGGCAGCGATTGCGGCGATGGCGGGCGTGCTGATTTTGATGGGGCTGTCGCCCACCAGCTCGAAAGAACTATGGGCCAGCCTGTTGGTGACGGCGGCATTTCTGGTTGGGTATTGGCTGAAAACTCATTTTAGCCGAGGCTGAATGTAGCTGTGCTGCGGAATTGACTCGGCCCGGCAATAACGCCACTGTTTTGCGCAACGAAGGGCGGACATTGATCAAACTCGCCGCTTTTCATTATCGCAATTCATCAGCAGAAGGACGGGGCATGTCACATTGGCAAACCATCATTGAAACCGCCGCAAACGGCAATCCTGCTCCACCGCATCGCGATGAACGCAGCGAAGACGAATGGCGGGCGGTGCTCAGCGAAGAACAGTTCTTTGTAACCCGCCAACACGGCACTGAACGGCCATTCAGCAACGCAATGTGCAGCCTGTTCGAACCCGGCCGTTATGGCTGTGCGTGCTGCAGCACCCCCTTGTTCGATTCCGCTGCCAAATTTGAAAGCGGTACGGGCTGGCCCAGTTTTGGCGCGCCGGTCAGCGATAATGTCGTCGCCTACCATGCCGATCACAGCCATGGCATGGTGCGGGTGGAAACACTGTGCAACGTTTGCGATGCGCATCTTGGGCATGTTTTCCCCGATGGTCCGCCGCCAACAGGCCTGCGCTATTGCATCAATGCAGTTGCGTTGGAAAAGCAGTGACTGCTTTCGTCGCACGTTCCGGTATTAAAGGACATTGGCGCTGTGCACATCGCCTTTGATCATAGCTTTCACGCGCAAATGGCCGGTTTTTACGCTGCCGCCGTGCCCGCATCGCCTACTGAACCGGCGCTGCTGGTGTTCAACGATGCATTGGCGGTTGATATGGGGATCGAACGTTCAGATTGTTCCGATCAACAAATTGCCGAGATGCTTTCTGGCGCGCGATTACCCGAAGGGGCGATGCCGATTGCCTTTGCCTATGCCGGGCACCAGTTCGGCCATTTCTCTGCGCAATTGGGGGATGGGCGGGCCTTGTTGTTGGGGGAATGCCTGATCCCCAATGGCAAACGGCTCGACATCCAGTTGAAAGGATCGGGCCGAACGCCATTTTCCAGAGGGGGCGATGGCAAGGCGGCGATTGGCCCGGTGTTGCGAGAATTTCTGGTTTCCGAAGCAATGCATGCTTTGGCTGTTCCGACCACACGCTCGCTTGCCGCTGTCGGCACCGGCGACGCCGTTTACCGTGATGAACCATTGCCGGGTGCCGTTCTCACCCGGGTCGCATCAAGCCATATTCGCGTTGGCACCTTTGAATTTTTTGCCGCCCATCACGGCATAGACCATGTCCGCCAACTTGCTGAATATGTTATTGCCCGCCATTATCCGGCGGCGGCCGATGCCGATAATCCCTATCTCGCTTTGTTCGAAGCGGTGCTGGATGCACAAGTCGCGTTGATTGTGCATTGGATGGCAATTGGTTTCGTTCACGGGGTGATGAATACCGACAATGTCAGCATCGCCGGAGAAACCATCGATTACGGCCCTTGCGCGTTTCTGGATGTTTATGCCCCCGATGCGGTATTCAGTTCAATCGACAAACAGGGCCGCTATGCATTTGGCAATCAGCCCGCAATTGCCCGCTGGAATATGCACAGACTAGCCGAAGCATTGGCGGGTGCCGTCGACGCGGTGGGTGGTGAGGCCGATGTGCAAAAACTGGGTTTCTTGATCGACGGTTTTGCCGATCGCTATATTACGCTTTGGACGCAGCGGATGGGGCGCAAATTGGGACTGGCAGAAACGCAAGAGGGCGACTCCGAATTGATCTCCGGTTTGCTGCGGATGATGCATGCGCAACAGGTGGATTTCACTATGGCGTTTCGAGCCCTTGGTACGGCGCAGGCGGGCGACGCAGTGGCGCTGCACAACCTGTTTTCGGATGCCGCGCCTTTAAGCGATTGGCAGGATCAATGGCAGGCCCGGTTACAAAGTGAGGCCACGACGCCAGAACAGCGTCTGGCACAGATGAACAGCGTCAATCCGCTTTATATCCCGCGCAATCATATGGTCGAGGCAGCATTGCAGGCGGCGACGCGACACGGCAATTTGGAACCGTTTCAGGCAATGCTTGAAGTAGTCCGCAACCCATTTGAAGAGCGTGTCGGATGGAGCGCCTATGCACGGCCTGCCCCTGAAGGTTTTGGTCCTTATGTTACATTCTGCGGAACCTAGACCCGAAATCGATCCCATTTGCACGCCGTGACGGAGTCGGTTTTGGTTCCTGAAAAGGCGCGAGGAGTAAGCGATGCTCTTGCATCGTGATCGACGAGCAAAGTAGTCAGAGGACAAAAGTGGCCCGCCCCTGCGGGGTCGCTCTGAGAAAACTGCGGAGCATCGTCGTTTGCTTGTGCGTAGCCCCGCTACGCGACTGCGCTGCACTCCTCGTCAGCGGAGTACTGAGAGCAATCACGGTGGACAAATGTGGTCGATTTCGGGTCTAGAGCGCGATGGCCGAACCGCTTTGGCTGTTTGACATCATAGAGCGCGAAATTTTTTCACAAATTCCAGCAACCCTTTGGCGATCCAGGGGAAGCAGCCCAAAACCACAAAGGATCCGACCAATGTCGGCGACAGTAATCCGGCGGTGGATTTCAATTTGCTGATTTGCGTACCGGCATTCACGAACACAAAGGTCGCGGGTAACATGCCGATTTGGCTGACCCAGAAATATGTACGCGTGCGGATGCGCGTTAGCCCCATCAACAGGTTGACGATAAAAAATGGAAACAACGGAATCAACCGCAGCGTGAAGAGGTAAAACGCCCCGTCGCGCGCCAGCCCGTCGTCAATCGCCCTTAAACGCACACCGAATTTCGACTGCACCCAATCGCGCAACAAAAACCGTGCCGACAAGAACGCCAGTGTCGCGCCGATGGAGGATGCAATGGACACGACGATCGTACCCGTCACCAACCCGAACAAAGCGCCCGCGATCAACGTCATGATCGCGGCACCGGGAACGGACAGCGCCGTTATCAACACATAAGCGAGGAAAAATCCGCCGATGAACAACACCGGATTGGCATCGCGGATTGCCGCAACGCGGCCTTGGCTCGCCTGAAAATTCTGCAGGCTCAGCACATTGCCCAGATCGAACCAGAAATAGGCAACCACCGCGACAGCCAGAAGCGAAAGCAGCAGAAGTTTCTTATTCATTGCCGCTTTTCGCTTTCCAGCCGACCATTTTTACGCAGGCTTAAAATCAGAACGGTACGTCATCATCAAGATCGTCACCGCCAAAATCACCGCCGCCAAAACCGGACGATCCGCTTTGCCAGCTGCCGCCGCTTTGGCCGCCAGCAGGGGCACCGCCGCCAGCAGGAGCCGTACGTCCGCCGCCGCTCCAACCGCCGCCAGAACCACCACCGCCGCCGCCGCCTTCACCTGGACGATCCAACATCACCAGCTTACCATCAAAGCCGCCAACGCGGATTTCCGTTGTATAGCGATCATTGCCAGAAGCATCTTGCCATTTGCGGGTTTGCAGCTGGCCCTCGATGTAAACCTTTTGCCCTTTGCGCAGATAGCGTTCAGCAACCCCGACCAGGCCTTCGGTGGAAAGCACCACCTGATGCCATTCGGTGCGTTCTTTCTTTTCGCCGGTCTGACGATCTTTCCAATCTTCGGAAGTCGCAATCCGCAAATTGCAGATCTTGCCGCCGTTTTGGAACGATTTCACTTCTGGGTCGGCGCCTAGATTGCCGACCAAAATAACCTTGTTGACGCTACCCGCCATGTTTGTCCTCGCCTTTCGATGTTGGAATTCTTTGAACCGCTATAAGCCGAAGGCGCTGGCTGTCCAATATGTAATACCGGCGGCGACATAGGCCAGTCCGAACAAATAACCGACCATAAACATCGGCCATTTCCAGCCATTGGTTTCGCGACGGGCAACCGCGATGGTCGAGATGCATTGCGGCGCAAAGACAAACCACGCAAGAAAGGCAAGCGCGGTGGCCAGCGACCATTTACCCGCAAGGCTTGCCCCCAGACTGGTCGCTTGTTGGTCCTCGTCGGTTGCATCAATCGCATAAGTAGTCGCCAACGCCGCAACCGCCACTTCGCGCGCAGCCATGGCCGGGATCAACGACAGGGCGATTTCGTGGTTGAAGCCAATAGGCCGCACAATCACTTCGATGCCCGATGCAATCCGCCCGGCAACCGAATATTCAGACTGGGTTACCGCACTTCCCTCTGGTGCTTTGGGAAAACTGAGCAAGGCCCAGAGGATGATAGTCGAGACAAAGATGATTGTCCCGGCGCGTTGCAGGAATATCCATGCCCGCTGCCACAGGCCTAGCGCGATGTCGCGGATGCGCGGCAATTGGTAACGCGGCATTTCAATCAGAAAACTACCGCCCTTACTGCTGGTTACAAACCGCTGAATAACCGCTGCAGCTGCCATCGCACCAATGATTCCGGCAACATAGAGCGCAAACAATACCAGCCCCTGTAGTCCAACACCCGGCCCTACCGACCGTGCCGGAATGAACGCGCCGATGATCAGGGTATAAACCGGCAGACGCGCCGAACAGGTCATCAATGGCGCGATCAAAATCGTCGCCAGCCGTTCCTTTTGATCCATGATCGACCGCGTCGCCATTATCCCCGGAATGGCGCAGGCAAAGGAGGAAAGCAGCGGAATGAAGCTATGCCCCGAAAGGCCGACCGCTGCCATCATCCGGTCCATAACAAACGCCGCGCGGGTCATATAGCCCGTGGCTTCAAGGATCAGGATAAACAGGAACAGGATCAAAATCAGCGGCAGGAAAACGATGACTGCGCCGACGCCCGCGATGACGCCGTCGGTCAGGAACGACCGGAACAACCCATCTGGCAACGCGCCCTTAATCGCATCGGTCAACAGCGCAAAGCCGTCCTCGATCCACCCAATAGGTGCTTCGGACCAAGCATAGACCCCCTGAAACATCACGAACAGCAAAGCCAGCAGGATAAGTGGACCGGCCACCGGATTGAGCAATATCTTATCCAGCCGCCGCGTCCATTGCCGCCCCGGGGTTTCGCTGATGATCGATTGCCGCGCGATACTTTGGGCGCGTTGGGTGATGACTGTGCGATCCGCAACGGGATCGGCAGTTCGCACGGGTGCGCGTAAAACCGCATCGAGCGCCGCGAACAATGGTTCCAGTCCGCGCTTGCGAACCGCCACGGTTTCAATCACCGGCACGCCCAGTTCCGCCGCTAATATTGCAGCGTCAAGCAACAGGCCATCGCGTTCGGCCAGATCAACCATGTTGAGCGCCACCACCGTCGGTAGTCCCTGCGCAATCAATTCCAGCGCAAACCGCAAATGATTGTCTAGATTGCCTGCATCGAGCACAATCATCAACGCATCAGGCCGCCGTTGACCATCCAAACGCCCCAACACAACATCGCGGGTAACCGCTTCGTCCAGACTATCGGGGATCAAGCTATATGCGCCGGGCAGGTCGATCAGTTCGACCGGACGACCATCGGGCAGACTTGCGCGCCCTGATTTGCGTTCCACTGTTACGCCGGGATAATTCGCAATTTTTTGCCGCGCACCGGTCAGAGCGTTAAAAAGGGCGGATTTGCCTGCGTTGGGATTGCCGACCAACGCAACCAAAGGGACGGCGTTGGTCATGTAACCAACTCACAATCGACCACCGCTGCAACTTTGCGCCGCAAAGCGACCGTCATCCGCCCGACCCGCACGGCAATGGGATCTTTCCAAAACAATATGCCGCGATGCATGGGCTGGATTACCACGCCAACATCCAATCCCAACGAACGCAGCCGATGGCCTTCGGATTCGGGGATGGCGGACCAATTTATAGCGGTAATGCGTGCAGACGCATTTAACGGGAGAGTGTCGAGGTTCACTCCGCCCTTTTGCAAACGCTTCGCAATAAAAGCAAGTGAAGAATCAGCGCGGCGGGTAACGAAGCCGCCCGATAAAACGTGACAGGCTGGGCATATGTTCGCGGCGGCCTTTGGATTGCGCCTTCCACTTTTCAAACTGCATCACATTATCAATGCGGCGATCCAGAAAAGCGCGGGTATCGGCAAAATCGTCGCTCTCGTCATTCACAAACGCCGCTAGCGTCGACGCATAGACCGCAGAAAGCGTCATCCGTTTGGTATAATGGTTGAAATCGGTCGCGGTGTCGCCAGCAAGCCGCCACATTCGATCGGCGCTGCGCCAGCCGATCCGCGCGGTTGCCGGCATATTTTGCGGCATAGCCATAATCGCCAAGGCGCGGCGTTGGCCCTCGCGGTCCGCAGCGACAATTTCGAGTCGCGTAGCAATCAGCGCTGTTATCCGCTCCCGAATTTTCATGGCATTCAGCTTTTCTGCAGGCAAGCGACGCGCCATTTCGGCGTCAACCGCGCCAATCCACGCATCAATCATCGCCATCGGCCCGCCTTTTAGCGCCAATCGGGCAATATCAGAGTCAACGCCCAATTCCGCCGCCGCCGAAGCAATCGCCCGATCATTCCAGCCATCAAAGGCTGCGTGCGATGCAAGCCGCGGAAACAAAGCGTCGCGGATTTCATCCAAATTCGAGTCGGCAGAAAGAGTGGGTGCGGGCATGTTATGGGTCTAAACTTTGTCGCCGCTGTCCGCAAGGCGCACCAACACCAATGCCGTCATCACCATCACGCCGCCGAAAATGTCCATCGTTGTCATCGCCTCTGCAAACAACATATAACCTGCAAACGCCGACAGCGCCGGTTGCAGAAGTAACGCCAGCCCGATGATGAGAGGGCTGAAATGCGGCAAAGCATAGGTCATCAGCCCCTGCCCCACGATCTGGCTGGAAATGGCAAGCGCGATCAGTGGGGCCCAATTATCGGGAAGGATTTTCTCCCCCATTGAATATGCCACCGTCCACAACAGCAATGCCGACAGTGCACTCAATATCCCCAATGATGACCAACTTTCCGCCGTTGCCCGCACGCGGATCATCGCCAGCAGGTAAACGGTGTAGAACAGTCCGGCGAGCAAGCTCAGCAAATCACCCCGGAAATTGCGCGGCGAAATTTCCAGGCTTTGCCCCATCAACAGCGCCGCCCCGGCAAAGGCTAGAAACACAGCGAGTGCCTGCGTTATCTTGGGCATGCGACGCGCCAGAATCAGTCCGTAAATCGCCAGAATCAGGCTGGCGCAATTGGCCAATAAAGTGGCGTTGCCGATCTTGGTTTGGAAGATTGAAACATGCCAGGCAATGATGTCTGCGGCAAAGGCAAAGCTTGCAAACAGCAACAGCATTGCCGTTCCACCGCGCAAATGCTCGGCGCGAAATCCCGCGCGCCACCCAATCAGCAACAATATCGGCGCAGCCAATCCCAGCCGCCAGAAACCTGTGGCAATTGGCCCGGTATCCGACAGACGCACCAGCATCGGCCCGAAAGCAATCGCCAGATTGGCCCCGACCAGTGCGGCAAAGGCCAAAGGCGGCGGTACCGGATAGAGTTTCTTTAAAGCCATAAACCCCCGTTGCATTTTGCAACCTCTAACCGCATCTAGGGACAGAACCTACTCAACAGCAATGAAAAGCATAACCGACAGGAACGACCCATGACGACCAGCCTATTCGATCCCATCCAACTTGGCGCCATAGCCGCTCCCAATCGCATAATAATGGCGCCTTTGACGCGCGGGCGGAGCAATGTCGATCATGTTGCGGATAGTGCGCTCAAATCAGCATATTATGCCCAGCGCGCCACAGCGGGTTTGATCATCGCCGAAGGCACCGGCATCTCGCGCGAAGGATTAGGCTGGCCGTTTGCGCCCGGCCTTTGGACCGCAGAACAAATCGAAGCTTGGAAACCGGTAACGGCAGCTGTCCATGAAGCAGGCGGGCGGATCATTTCGCAACTGTGGCACATGGGGCGAACGGTGCATTCCGATTTCCTCGGCGGTGCGAAGCCTGTTTCGGCATCGGCCACTACCGCACCGGGACAGACACATACATATGCCGGAAAGCAGTCTCATAGCGAAGCAAGGCCATTGGCGCTGGACGAGATTCCACGCGTGATCGAAGATTTTGTACAGGCCGCAAAAAATGCCATGGCTGCGGGCTTTGATGGGGTCCAAATTCACGGTGCCAACGGCTATCTGATCGATCAATTTTTGCGCGATAACAGCAATTTTCGTGACGATGCTTATGGCGGCTCGGTTGAAAACCGCATTCGTTTGGCGACGGAAGTCACCCAAGCCATTGCCGACACTGTCGGCGCAAGCCGTACGGCAATCCGATTCTCCCCCAATGGGGATACGCAAGGGTGCGAAGATAGCGATCCGGTAGCATTGTTCACCGCCGCTGCCGCCGCCATGCAGAAAATCGGCATTGGTTTTCTGGAACTGCGCGAACAGAAAATCGACAGCACCTTTGGTGCCACGGAAGTCCCGCGCGTATCGCCCGAAATCCGGAAGGTTTTCACCAATCCATTGGTGCTCAATCAGGAATATAATCTGGAAAAGGCGCAGGCCGACATTGAAAGCGGATTGGCCGACGCGATCAGTTTCGGGCGTCCCTTTATCGCCAACCCCGATCTGGTGAGTCGCTACCAAAACCGCATCGCTTTATCCCAGGATAATTTCCAGACATGGTATTCGGAAGGGGCCGAGGGTTATACCGATTATCCGCTTCTCGAAGCAGAATTAGTCTGAATTTATGGAACAGATCGACCAGACCGCATTGCAATCGATGCTGCTGGTCGCGCTGTTCATAGCCGTGGCGCTGGGCGAATATATCCGCCCGCGCCGCGCATTAATTGTTGCAAAGGCCGGGCGCTGGACCCGCCACGGATTGCTGTTTCTGGCGAACAGTCTGACGGGGCGATTACTGGCCTTTGTCATTGCCATTCCCGCCGCCGCGCTTTGGAGCGAGCGCACCGGTTTCGGACTGTTCCACCGTGTCGATTTACCATTCTGGGCACAGGCGGTCATAGCGTTCATCCTGCTAGACTTCGCGATTTGGCTGCAACATCTGGCGCTGCATAAAATTCCGCTGCTCTGGTCCTTGCACAGGCTGCACCATAAAGACCGTGATCTGGATGTGACCACTGCGTTGCGCTTCCACCCCGGCGAGTTAATCCTGTCGATCATGTACAAATCCGCATGGGTTGCGGTGCTGGGTGTGCCTGTAGCGGTGGCGCTGGCGTTTGAGGCATGGCTGAATGCCAATGCGATGTTCAACCATGGCAATCTGCGGCTGCCCGGGCGGTTGGACAGGGTGCTGCGCTGGGTATTGGTGACTCCCGATGTCCATCTGGTTCACCACAGCATCCGCATGGGCGAACAGCACAGCAATTACGGCTTTGCGCTGACATTATGGGACCGGATTTTTGGCACCTTTTTACCCGAATCCGCTGATGGTAAGGATGGCCAGCAAATCGGCTTGGCGGGATAGCAGTTGGTGATCGCACGTGTCGAATTGCGTGTAAGCAATTGCGTATTACTTCTTTCTCACCGGTGCTGGCGCGATAATTTTCGCGGCAGCCTTTGCGACACAACCAGCAGCCGCGGCTCCCGCTGCCGCGGCGGATTTGCTCTTGCTTTGCGCCTGCTTCAGACACGCATCTTCGAAGTCATCGTCATCCGCTGCATCGGCAGCCCGCCATTCAGCAAACACATCTACCCCCATTGCATAGCGCGCGCACGTATCGGCGTCCTGCGGCGCTTCGGCAAATTCGGTTTCGGGCACGCAAGATGCGCGTAGGCTTTTGGGGTCCTGCGCATAACGGGCATAGGCCGCATCGGCCTTTTCAACGGTTGCGTAACACGCCGTTGATAGTTCAGAATGATCGCGAGCCTCGGTCCAGTCGCCATTGCTGGCTGCGGAAAAGGGCAGTTCATCGAAACGAACGACAAGGCATTTGCGATAGCCGCGACAGACCTTGGTCAATATCGCGTCCCGATCTTGCACGGGCGTTGCCGCACAGGCGGTGACCAAGGCAGTATGGTCCTTTGCCATCACTTTTGCGGCATCGTCTTCCATGCTTTCCTGCCGGTAATGACAGCGCATTTGATACCACTCTTCTCGCTCCTCAAACGGCAAAGCACATTTTTCGGCGAGTAGGGTGGGATCAGATTCCAATGTTTGCCATTGCGCTTCTTCGCGGGCACCGCTGATGTCTGAACAACGAAAACGCAGTTTGTAGCCCTCGGCATCGTTGCCGCCATTGGTCTTTTCACACTCGGCCCAAATTTCCGCCTCGCTCATTTTGGAAAGCCGAGCCTCGATTTCGGTATCACGGGCATCGTCACGCTCGACTTTTACGCGGGCACAGGCGGATTCGAGTGGATCGTCACTGTAAGACTCCGGATATTTCATGGTGCACATCCGGTCATATTCTGCCGGTTGCGTGCGAAACTTCGCGGCAAGTGATGTTGCTTCGGCCTCGTTGGTCACCTCGCGCCGTTTTTGACAGGCCATTCCCAATGCGGTTTTGGGTTGGTCATTTAGGGTAAATTTCAGCGATTTGCATTGCAGGTCCAGCGCCTTTGGGCTTTTAAGCAGACTTGCCGATCCCGCCTCCATCCGTTTTTGATTGGCGTAATATTCGGACAACCGACAGGCTTCGGATAGAATAGGTTCGCGCTTGTCCTCAGGCGTCGCGGTGCACAAGGGATTCAGCTTCGCCGGATTGGCCAACAGAGCTTGCGATGCATCATGATCTTTCTGCAAATTGGCGTACTTATCAGTCTTCGCCGCCATCCGCTTGGCGCAATTGGCCTTGGTCGATGCAGTTGCGGGAGGAAAGCTGTCGTCCAAATCGCGGCACACGGCATTGGCCCATTTGTCGCCCATCAACGAAACCGGAAAATAGTCAATATCGCGCGCCTCGACAGCTTCCAGCAATTGCGTGATGTTGGCGCCAAAGCCAAAGCCATAACCGTTACCGTTGCTGGCATCGGTACGCTGTTCATCCAGATAAACGTTTTCAAAATTGGGATCGGCGGGGGTGTCCATAATCTGCTTTGCGACCGCAAGTTCCCATTCGGCGTGCATCGCCTGCAACCGCGCCTTGGCCGCATCAAACTGGCCCAATTCGCGCAAAGCATTGGCTACATAATAGCGCGCGCGGTTCCGTCGATTGACATCAAAATCGGGATCGGCAAGCATCGTATCGGCATCCACCACAAACCTTTCCAAATTGGCGCGATGCTGTTCGGGGGTGGCACCCACCCAGCTGACATGTTGCAACAGATGAAACCTCTGCGCCACCGGACGGCCCAATTTCGTCGCCAACCAATATAGCCGCCAATAGGCTGCCTCGCCAGACAATGCCTTATAATCTGGGCTTGCAATTAAGCGCAGGAAGTTGCGCCAGTTCGGCGGGACTGTAATCGGCAAACGCTTCTGGATCGCCTTCATTGCCATCATATCTGGGAGCCATGGCAAGGCCATTGCCGGGGCAGATCGGCACCATGATGTCCGAACGATCCCCGCCCGGCGAACTGCCATTGGGCAGACTTTCCAGCGGGAAAAAATTCACGGCAACATCTTGACGAAAAGCTTCGCCGCCAATGGGGCAGATAAAAGCTTGGCGGCCATCGTCGTTTTGCGCACTTGCCATGACTGGTGCGGCGAACAATAAGGCGGCGAACAAATGCCGTCCCAGTTTATACAGGCTTTGCATCTGAACAATCCTTCCCATCTCAACAGGATAGCGGTGAAGAGTGGAAGTGCAAGGGCGCGTTGGGTCCAGGGCTTGTCGCGCTTAAAAACCGTAGCCCTGAGCGTGTCGAAGGGCGCTTCGTGGTTAGGCGTGCTTCGACAAGCTCAGCACTTCGGTACTTTCATAATCGTGCTCAACCGTTGCTCACTTAATATTAAACCAAACCCCAAATCTGCCACAGCCCCAATGCCAGAAACAGCCCGGCCGCGATCCAGCGCATCAGCGACATCGACACCCGCTGCACCAATGCCTCACCCAGATAGACCGCAGGTACATTGGCGATCATCATCCCCAATGTGGTGCCCAGCGCAACCGCCACCACCGCCTGATATTGCGCGCCCAGCGCCACCGTGGCGATCTGCGTTTTGTCGCCCATTTCGACAATGAAAAACGCGATCACGGTGGTCAGAAAGATGCTGCCCTTATGCGGCACATCGCCTTCGTCATCGTCGATCTTGTCAGGCACCAATGTCCATAATGCCATCGCCACAAAGCCCAACGCCACGGCCCAGCGAAACCACGGCGCATCGAGCAAACCCGCCACCTGTTGCCCCACCAAAGCCGCCAGCGCGTGGTTGACGATGGTGGCCGCGAAAATCCCGGCGATAATCGGCACAGGCGCACGAAAGCGGGTGGCGAGCAATATCGCCAGCAACATCGTTTTGTCGCCGATTTCGGCAAGCGCGACGACGGCAGTGGAAGCGGCAAAGGCGGAGAGCATGGCTTGGCCAATACAGCGATCCACGCTATTATCCAGTCACATTCAAATGCAGGAACGCAGATCATGGCCAAAGCCGAATTGAAAACCACGGCAACCGCAGCCTCCGTCGCGGACTTCATCGCCGCCATCGCAAACGACACACGCCGGGCCGATGCCGAAACGATGCTGGCGCTTTATGGCGATGTCACTGGCTTGGAGGCCAAAATGTGGGGGCCGTCGATCATCGGCTATGGCCGCTATCATTATACCTATGAAAGCGGACGCGAGGGCGAAATGTGCCGTGCCGGTTTTTCCCCGCGCAAAGCCAATATCGTGCTGTATCTGATGGGCGGGTATTCCAATGCCGCTACCCAGCGCAGAATGGATGATCTGCGCGAACGCCTGGGCAAGCACAAAACCGGCGCGAGTTGCCTGTATATCAACAAGCTGGCCGATGTGGATTTGGATGTGCTGCGCGAAATGGTGACGATTGATCTGGCGTGGATGGATGAAAAATATCCCCGTTGAGGGCGAACGCCCTTATCGCCGCGCTTTTGCCGCCTCGGCCACATTATCGCTGAAAAAGCCGTCTATCCCGGTATCCAGAAAGGCACGAATTTCACCAACCAGATCGCCGTGCCCCGCTGGATGCAAGCCGGAACGCTGGCCCAATGGCAGAAAGTAATTTTCGCGCCGGAAAGTCCAAGGGTGGACCGCAAGCCCCGCTGCATGAGCGTCGGCGACCAACGCGGTCGGATCGCCCAATTTGCCCAACAGGGTGCGCGGGATCACCATTGCTTTGTTGGGGCCAATACCGTCGGCATAGGCGGCAACCGCCTTCAATCCCGCCGCGCTGGCCATATCGGCATACCGCAAATCAGGCCGGTCGGCAGGACCACCTTCGGCATCCATCAACTGGATAAGGCGTAATCGGGTTTTGCCGCGCAGCAGCCGCAAATTCTCAACCTCGAACGACTGGATGAACAGCGGATCATCTTTGTCGCGATAGCCATATTGTTCAAGCATCGCCAAAAGTGGTGCTTCGTGCGATAATCCGATTGCGGTAAAATAGCTGGGGTGTTTGGTTTCGGGATAAATGCCAATCACCCGCCCTGTCGCCTTGGATTGCGCCTGCGCCAATTGGATAATCTGTTCAAAGGTCGGGATTTCGAACTGCCCGTCAAACGCCATATTGGCCTTTCGCAACAACGGCAGGCGTTCCTTTGCCCGCAGTGTTTTCAATTCGGCAAGGGTGAAATCCTCGGCAAACCAGCCGGTCATTTTCTGACCATCGATGGTTTTGGTCGCCCGGCGGCCCGCGAATTCTGGATGGGCAGCAACATCGGTGGTTTCCGAAATTTCGTTCTCGTGCCGCGCAACCAGAACGCCATCTTTGGTCAGGACCAAATCAGGCTCAATAAAATCCGCACCCTGTTCGATGGCAAGCGTATAGCTGGCCAGCGTATGTTCAGGGCGTTCACCCGATGCCCCCCGATGGGCGATGATGATCGGCAACTGGCCATCCAGAGTTTTCATCGTCGCTCCATTAATCGTTGCACATCCGCCAAGGACAAAGCACGCCAAGGCCGCCAGCCCAAAGGCTTTTACTTCGTCCGATTTGTACCTGAACCGGGATAGTTTCGAAACGCGCATCTGCCGATTCCTCTTTTCACTGTAGAACTCCCTATCGGACGAAGATCTGACAGCATGACGACAGTGCCGCCCTAAAAGAAAGGTTCCACAATCACGCGCATCAACCGAATGCCATTTCCCATTCAGGCATTTTGAACCCGACCAAAATCCCGCCGGGATATTCGACCACGGGTCGTTTAATCATGCTGGGTTGCGCCAACATTAGCGCGATTGCCCTGGCTTGGTTCAGATCGGCTTTGTCCGCATCGGGCAGTTTTTTAAAAGTTGTGCCCGCACGGTTCAGGATCACCTCCCACCCTTTTGCATCGCACCATGCCGCCAATTTAGCGACATCGACCCCCGACTTTTTATAATCATGAAAAGCAAAGCCTATCCCCTGCCCCTCTAACCAGACACGGGCTTTTTTAACCGTGTCGCAATTGGGAATGCCGTAAAGGGTAATGTTCATGACTGCCTCATTGCTGCGGGAAAATGCAAACTTAGCTATTCAAGCTTGAGCGTTATTGCAACGCCTAGCCTTATATTGCCTGTCTGTTGGCAGGTCGCCTCTGCTAAAGCCGCGCCACGGGAATGATTAAGGGAGCGCCATTATCGTCTGAACCGATATGCACGCGCACGCCATATGTTTGCCCCAGAAACTCGGGTGTCATTACGTGTAAGGGTGGCCCCGCCGCAATTATGCAGCCCTCTTTCATCAGGATGACATGATCGGCCAGCCGCGCCGCCTGTGTCAGATCGTGCAGCACCACCACCACACCCGCGCCCTTCTGCGCGGCATTGGACAGGCACGAAGCCGCATCAATCTGGTGCGCGGGGTCAAGACTAGCAAAGGGTTCATCGGCCAAAATCCAGCGCGGTTGCCCGGCCAATACCCGCGCTAGCAGCACCCGCGCCTGTTCGCCGCCTGACAATCTTTGCGCAGACCGATCCGCCAAATGCAGGGTATCAGTGGCCACCAACGCGGCTTCAATCGCCTCGTTATCCGCCGCCATCGGTCCCCAGCGGCCATGATGCGGCAAACGCCCCAAGGCGACCAGCATCCGCACCGTTATCGCCCAATGCACATCGGCCTGTTGCGGCAGCAGCCCGATCATTCGCGCCCGATCTCGGGCATCAAAGGTGGTCAGGCCTTGCGCACCCAGCACCACCTGTCCGGAATCGGCCAAGCGCAGGCCCGATAGGCACGACAGCAAAGTCGATTTGCCCGCGCCATTGGCCCCCAAAATTGCCGTTACCGTGCCCGCTTGCATCGAACCGCTGATCCCGCGCAGGATCGGGCGACCGCGCAAGGTTAGCGTCAGGTTTTCAAAAGAAAATCCCATCACGCCACCTCCCGCCGCATTTTATACAGCAGCATCAGGAAAAACGGCGCGCCCAGCACCGACATGGCAATGCCCAGCCGCACCTCTGCGGTGGACGGCAATATCCGCACCAGACTGTCCGCCAGCACCACCAGCAATCCGCCCGCCAAAGCCGACGGGATCAACAGCGCCGATGGCCGATGGCCGACCAGCGGTCGTACCAAATGCGGTACAACCAGCCCGACAAAACCGATAATGCCGGCAACTGCTACGGTTCCTCCCACGGTCAACCCGACGCCCAGCACGATCAAAGCCTGCAACTGCGCCATATCGACCCCCAAGGATCGCGCCGCCGTTTCCCCCAAAGTCAGCGCATCAAGCGAGCGCGCCGCCCATAGCAGCGCCGCCATGCCAAATATTATCACTGGCAACGCGATCGTCAGATCATCCCAACTGCGGTCAACCAGCGCCCCCATCAACCACGTCACAATTTCAGACGAAGCAAAGGGAGTGGGAGCAAGGCTGATGAGAAGGCTGGTCAACGCGCCGGTCAGGCTAGAAAGAATAACCCCCGCCAGCGTGAACAGGATCAAACTGCCCGAACGCCCAGCCAACAACGCCAACATCGCCATGCCTGCACCTGCCCCCGCCAAGGCGAACAACGGCAGCAACCACGCTTGCGCGGCATAACCGAAGAATAGCGAGATAACTGCGCCTAAGGCCGCACTCGAAGACACACCGAACAATCCCGGATCGGCCAGCGGGTTGCGTAAATACCCTTGCATTGCCGCCCCCGCCATACCCAGGCTGGCCCCCACCAACGCGCCGATACAGGCACGGGGAAGCCGCAATTCCATTACGATCAGCGAGGCAAGGTCGCCCGACAGCCATTGGTCAAATGGCACCCAAGTTCGCCCTGCCATCAAGGAAAGTAGGATCGCTGCAACCAACGCCAGCGCCAAAGTCAGGTTCAGTTTCATTGCCTGTGTTCCTCCTCCCGCCGAATTTCCGCCAGCCGCCCGACAGCCTGGATAATCACCGGACCGCCGCAATGCAGCAGATTGGACGGATAATTGGCAATGCGGATTTTATGGCTGACTTTTTTCAACACAGGGTGGCTCAACATCCGGTTTGAATCCGCGTCACCTGTGCCCATATAGGCCTTGCCTGAAAGTAGCACTCTGGGCGGGTGGGATAGCAATCCTTCCAGCGGCAAAATATCCCATTGTTGAAGGCCAATGTCGGGGCTGATATTGCGGAACCCGGCGACCGTCATCAGGGTATCGGCCAGTGTTCCTTTGCCCGGAACCAGCCCGCTGCCTTGCCAGATCAATGCGGGCAAAGGCGCCCCCCTCCACCTCGCTGCCTGCACCGCGGCATCAATTTTGCTGTTCAGCGCAGCCCCTGCCGCTTCGCGTCCGATACGCTTGGCAACGGCGCTGATTTGCGTCTTGTTCTCGGCAATATCTTGCGGAACGGTCACCTGCATCAACGGGATGTTCAACCGTTTAAGCGCGGCAATTGTCTGGATCGAAACATGTGGACCGGCAATCACCAGATCGGGATTGGCGGCGATGACATCTTCGGCATTGCCGCCAATCGCGGGATAACGCTGCGCCCAATCGAGCGGAACAGATGTGGCGCGCGGATCATGTGAATAATGGCTGATCGCGGCGATTTGATTTGGTGCGGCAACTTCTTTTAAAACAGCATCAACGCACGGGTTCATCGAAACGATCCGTTGTGGCGGACCATTTTGTTGCGGCCCTGCGTGTGACTGCGGGGTGCATCCTGCAAGCAACAAGGCTGGCACAAGGGCCGCAGCCTGCCTCAATATTCAATGCCTTTTCGTGCCATAATCCCAGCCTGTCGATTATATCCCGAGAGTTCCAGTGTTTGGACTTTGATATCCACAAAACATCCTTTCCACCAAATCGCAACCGCCCATTAGCCCGGGCGCCCCCGTGCCAAATCTCTCTGGCACGAGGGCAAGCCCATTATTTAAAACGACGCTCTGATGCCTACATAGGCGGCGCGGCGCGGGGTTCCGTATTGGAAGCTGGTTTCATAATGATCATCGAACAGGTTTTCCACACGACCAAAGAATTCAACTGCTTCAGTCACCGGATAGGCCGCGCGCAAATCCACCAGAACATAGCCGTTCAGCTGTCGCGTATTGGCGGCATTATCAAAACTGTCACTGATGTGCGTGATGCCCGCGCCCGTTTGCAAACCAAAGGCCCAGTCATAATCGAACGACGCGTTAATGCTGTGCTTCGGACGACGGATGAGTGCAAGGCCATTCGCCCTATTTTTGGCGTCGGTATAGGTATAATTGAATCGCACGCTCAATGCGTCCACCGGCCGCAGCATCAGGCTTGTTTCCAAGCCCTGTGCCCGGGTGCGCGCTACGTTGTCATAGGTACCAAAGGGGCGGCCGGCGCAAATGCCCGTCAGCGCGATGCAGTTGATAAAGGCAATCTGGTTGCGGGTATTGCGGTGGAACCAGGTCGCGCCAAATTCCAATCGACCATCAAGCAAGGTCTGCACCACTCCTGCGTCCCAGCTTGTGGACGATTCCGGTTTCAATGTGCCATTGCCATAATCACTGAACAGCTGAAACAAGGACGGCACCTTAAAACCTTCACCAAAGCTGGCGCGAAGGGTCGTGCGGCCTTCATTGGGGGTGTAGGCGGCATTGGCGGCAAAGCTGGTTTGGCCACCAAAGCTGTCATGATCATCCTGCCGAACCCCACCCGCGATATTCAATCCGGCAAACGGTTGGGCATTAATTTGGCCATAGAAGCTGGTCAGCCTAGCCTCGGCAATCGCAGCGGGTCCGCCATAGCTGGATGTGCGATAGCGGGATTTTTCGGTTTCAGCACCCAATGTTACCGAAATCTGCTCACTGAACTCAGCGATCCCCTGATATTCAAAACGTTCGTTGCGCCCTTTGGAATCGAATGTTTCAAACGCCGTGCCACCTGTCAGATCAACATTTTCGCGGCGGGTGTTGGTGATGGCAAAGGCCAAACGGTTTTTCAGGCGACCATCAAACAGCGCCGCATTCAAACCGGCATAGCCCACCATTTCGCGGGTATTGGAAAATTCGGGGGTATCGCCAAAGCTGTATGTCGGAGGCGCAAAACCATCGATGCCAACACGGCCGTTGGAATAAAATCCGCGCAGATCTACCGAAATGGCTTCGGACAGGGCGATGTTGAATTTGCCATTGGCCCCGTAATGACGAAAGCCGTCTTTCTCGGTTCCGCCGCGCGCTTCGTTAAATGCCGACAAACCGTCAGAGCGGGCATAGCCACCGCCCACACTTGCCGAAACGGGACCAACTTTGCCTGCAACATTGCCCACTGCGCGCACGGTATCGCGCCAGCCATATTCCACGCTGGTGTTCACAGCCACATCCTCGGTCGGAGTGCGGGTGATGATGTTGATCACCCCGCCCATCGCCTGGCTACCCCACAGCACCGATTGCGAGCCGCGCACCACTTCTATTCGTTCGATGTTGTTGGTCAGCAAATTGCCGAAATCAACACCGCCACTGGGTGTCGAGGGATCGTTGATCTTGACTCCGTCAACCAAGGCAACGGTCTGATCGCTCTCTGCGCCACGGATGAATACCGAAGTGGTGGATCCCAGACCACCGTTACTTGCCACGGTGACGCCCGGTGTAGTGCGAAGCAAATCGGAAATGGCAATCGACTGGCGGTTTTCGATATCGTCTTTGGAGATGATAGCAATCGATGAACCGACATCGCTTGCATTTTGTTCAAACCGCCCGGCGGTGACGACGATCTGTTCGCTGTCGCCTTCGGCATAGGCCGGAACAGCGACAAACGCGGTGCTCGCAAGCATGCTAGTAAAAATGATACGCATAAAATTCCCTTTTCGAACCAAGTTTCAAAAAGGGCCGCACGCGCGGTAATTTCACGCTGGAAACGTCTCCACCGCGCATAGGCCCAAACTTGCCGCTGCACGAGGAATTCCCCCGATCATCCGGTGCACCCTGCCCGCATGAAGAACGACGATTACAGGCAGGTCTCCTGGCTCTCGGGTCAACATGGTCCGCTTGGCCTTCCCAGATCATGACAATCCAGTGGCACGTAAAAAGCGGTACACTCACCGATCACAGTTGCAGGGGCAGCACGGTTCGCGGCAATAAAACCGCATCCGAATTCCCTTTTGATCCCGTCTCCGGGAACCTGTAACGCCAGCGCCTATGATGCAGTGCAGCATGAATGACAAGGGCCAAAAATCACGACCGCAGCAATCATCCCGTATCTGGTTACAGAGGGGCTTTCACAACGTTCGAAACTGGATTGGGCTTTCGGTGCGGCAGTTGCGCCAAAATATGGCGTTTTTCAGCGTCGCTTGCGTGTGACCATATCGCGATCTCGCTTAACGTGCGCGCGCATCCCTCGCACTGGCCCAATGACCGGTCGAATGTGCATATACCAGTGCATGGGCTTTCAACCACGATAGAAAGCCCACAAGTCGGTGGCGTTTTGCGCGGGATAAATCCGCATCATCGCATGGCGCAGCTTCATATTATCGACACTCGCTCCAGATTTAGCGTGACTTGCGGCAATCTCTGGCGCTAGCGGCTGGCTACGGCATGTAGGCCGATATTTTTCGCAATCAAGTTTGGTATGCCTTATGCACACTGTTTGCCGCTCGGTCATTTACCGCAATTCTGCGCGTGCCAAAATGGCGGGCCATAGTATGAGCCATCATCCCATTTCCGGGTTCTGATCTCGTCAGCGACTGATCGATTCAAGGGGCGCTGCAGCAACGCCTTTGGCCACACAGGCAAGCGACCTTTCGAATTTGGCCGGACAAAACCGGCTGCGCCGTTTGCAACACCGTAAAGGAATCGATTTCGCTTCGAATGATTACCTCGGATTATCCGCATCGGGATTGTTGACCGAAGCGGCGCAAGCGGCTTTGGCGCGGGGTGTCGCTGTTGGCTCGGGCGGATCGCGGCTGTTGCGCGGCAATGATCCCGAGCATGAAGCACTGGAAACCGAAGCCGCTGCTTTTTTCGGCAGCGAGGCTGCGTTGTTTTTCTCTTCAGGCTACGCCGCCAATGCCACCTTGCTCTCCACATTGCCGCAACGCGATGACTTGATCCTGCACGATGCCCTGATCCATGCCAGCGCGCATGAAGGGATGCGCCTGTCACGTGCGGAAAGCAGGGCAGTTCCGCATAATGATGTGCAGGCCTTTACCGATGCGCTGGCCGGCTGGCGCGCGGCAGGCAATTTGGGAACGCCGTGGATTGTGGTCGAAAGCCTGTACAGCATGGATGGTGACCGCGCGCCATTGGCTGAACTTTCGGCCTTGGCAGATGCGCATGGCGCGATGCTGATTATCGACGAAGCCCATGCAACCGGGCTGTTTGGCGCGCAAGGGCGCGGCTTGGCGGGGGCGCTTGATGGGCGAGGCAATGTGATCGCACTGCGCACCTTTGGTAAGGCGCTGGGATGCGAAGGCGCGGTTTTGTGCGGACCAAAAGTGATGCGCGATTTTCTGGTCAACCGAGGGCGCGGCTTTATTTTTTCCACCGCCCCGTCGCCGTTGATCGCCGCGATTGCCCGCGCGGCCCTTGCCATCATGGCGCAGGCGGATGACCGGCGCGATGCATTGTGGCAGCGCGTGGCTTTGGCAGAAACGCGACTGTCTCGGCTTGGAATCTCCGCCACCGGCAGCCAGATCATCCCGGTGATGATCGGCGATGACGGGCGCACTATGGCGATTGCCGCATGCCTGCAAGATGCGGGATTTGACGTGCGCGGCATTCGTCCGCCCACTGTGCCCGAGGGTACATCGCGTCTGCGCCTGTCGTTCACGCTGAATGCGACCACCAACGATATAGAGGCGCTGTCGCAGGCGTTGGAAACGGTGCTCGGCTGATGCGCGGATTCATCATCACCGGCACCGATACCGGCGTCGGCAAAACCGTATTCGCCGCTGGCATCGCAGCGCACCTTGGTGCGCGGTACTGGAAGCCGGTACAGGCGGGGCTGGACGAAGAGACCGACAGCGAGGCTGTGGCCCGATTGGCGGCAGACCGCGTGTCACATATCCATCCCGAAGCCTATCGCCTGCACACGCCCTGTTCCCCGCATGAAGCCGCGCGGATCGACGGACTGACCATCGATCCCGCCCGGCTGACACTGCCCGATGGCGAAGGGCCTTTGATCGTCGAAGGCGCGGGCGGGGTGTTGGTGCCTTTGGCCGATGGGCTGCTATCGGCGGACATGTTTGCCCGCTGGGCCTTGCCCGTCATCCTGGTCGCGCGCACCCAGCTTGGCACCATCAACCATAGCCTGTTGTCGCTGGAGGCATTGCGTAGCCGGGGCGTGACCGTGGCCGGTGTTGCTTTTTGCGGGGAGGCCAAGCCGGCAAGCGAAGCGGCCATCACGGGCATGGGAAAGGTCGCGCATCTGGGACGGTTGCCAACACTCGATCCCTTAACGCCCGATAGTCTGGCCATTGCTTTTGCCCGGCACATCCGCGTCGAGCGATTGGCATGACAGCGCGTTCGCCCATTTGGCACCCGTTCACGCAACACGGGTTGGAAGCGCCGATCCCAATGATTGCGCGTACCGAAGGCGCGGCGCTTTATACCGATGATGGGCGCCGGATCATCGATGCCATCTCCAGTTGGTGGGTGACCACGCACGGCCACAATCATCCCCGCATCATGGCGGCAATCGCGGCGCAGGCGGCGACATTGGACCAGATCATCTTTGCCGGTTTCACCCATGAGCCTGCCGAAACATTGGCGACGGCGCTGGTGGCCATGATGCCGCGCCCGCTGGACCATGTGTTTTTTTCGGATTCGGGTTCGACCAGCGTCGAAGTCGCGCTGAAAATGGCCTTGGGCTATTGGCTGCACCGGGGCGAGCCGCGCCACAGGATTATCGTGATGGAACATAGCTATCACGGCGATACCATCGGCACGATGTCGATTGGCGCGCGCGGCGTTTTCACCCGCGCATACCAGCCATTGTTGTTTGATGTAGAGGCGGTGCCGTTTCCCGCAGCCGGTCTGGAACAAGCAACGCTCGACGCATTGGAGCGAGCATGCTCAAGCGGCGATGTTGCAGCGTTCATTGTCGAACCGTTGGTGCTGGGTGCAGGCGGGATGTTGATGTATTCACCCCAAATTTTGCGCGAAATGCGAGCAATTTGCGCGCGGTACCATGTGCTGTTCATCGCTGACGAGGTGATGACAGCATGGGGCCGCACCGGAACGCTTCTGGCCTGCGAACAGGCGGGGATTGTGCCCGATCTGCTGTGCCTTTCGAAAGGATTGACCGGAGGCAGCCTGCCATTGGCGGTGACCATGGCCAGCCCGGCGATTTTCGACGCGCATTATTCCACCGATCGCGCGCAACAGTTTTTCCATTCGAGCAGCTACACCGCAAACCCCATCGCCTGCGCGGCTGCCAACGCCAATCTGGCAATCTGGCGCGACGAACCCGTGCAACAGCGGATAGACACATTGTGTGCGCGGCAGGGCGCAATGCTAAGCCGCCTGTCGCGTTTGCCCGGCATCGAAAATCCGCGCCAATGCGGAACCATCATCGCGTTTGAATTACCCGCCAGCGACGGCGGCTACCTCGCCAATGTCGGCCCCGCCGCTTATGCCTTTGCCCAGCAACACGGCGTCCTGCTGCGTCCATTGGGCAACAGCCTATACGTCATGCCGCCTTATTGCATCGACGAGGCGGATTTGGCAGCGATTGAAGAGTGCCTGCAACGGTTGTTACTGGGTTGAAGTTGCATCGAAAAAACGCGTTCTCAGGCTCCAAAAGGTAGGTATTAAACGGCAGGGTCAAATTTTCGTTTGAATCATTTGTTAGGATCACCGCTATCTGGCATTTCAGCCCCCAAGTCGCGTCTTGGCTTCACAAATGTAGGCGGGGATGGACAAGACGGTAGATCAAGCAAGAAGCTTCACGCCTTCAACACGTGCAAATTTTTTGTCAAAGGTCATAGTTTTGGTGCAGCCATTGGCTTGGCCAACTTCATGAAGAATGTTGTCTGCAAGATCGCCATACTTAAATGCCAACGCAGCCCCGACTGCTGTACTGTTTTCAAACGTAAGATTAGGGGCCGACATCAGTGCGGCAATCGCATCAACGACAATCTGGGATGAAAATCCATATTGCTTTCGCAATACCCAATCAAGTTCAAGCACCGCGACAAGCGATACGAATCCCGGTTTCTCAGAAGTCAGTTCATTTTCCAGAAATTGGGTGGCGATTGCGCCCTGCATGAGATCGTCCTGCACCAAATAACGCACAAAGATGTTGGTATCGACTGCAATCACGAAACGGAACGCTTGTAACTCTCAACGACAGCCCGTCCGATAGTGGCGTTCATTTCTTCGATAGAAACCGGAGGGCCATCATATTTCAATATACCCCGCAGCTTCCGAATATCTCCGGTTTTCTTGGGCTTAGGCGTCAAAATGACTTTGCCATCCGCAGTTTCCTCAACGTCCATCTGCGCACCCTTCACCAGCTTCAACTTCGCCCGCGTGGCGGCAGGCAGCGTGATCTGGCCTTTGCTGGTCATAGTGATTGTGGACATTGCAAGGCTCCTAGAGGGACGCCTTACATAGCGTAAGGAGAGTCCGTTATCAACCAGCCGGGCATGTAGCAGACACAATATCGGTTTGACTGAAGTCGTTGCCCTTAAACAGCAACGGTATGTCGCGGGATTTCGCCAGCGCATAGCTGAACAAATCGCCAAAATTGAGCTGGGCCGGATGGCCGCTACGTTTGCCGAAATTGGTGAAGCCCTGCTGGGCAAGTGCACTCTCTTCGTCGCCCGGCGATACGAGGTTCATTTCATAGTCTGTGCAAAGGCGGTCGAGTTTTTCAAGAAGAGCTGGCCCTCCACGGCCATGAACAACCATCCTTGCCTCGATCATCGTTCCCGCGCAAATCGAAATGCCGTCCGCAGAATCGAGAACCGAGAGATAGTCATCGCGTTCAACCTCACCCAGCAGTACAGCGACCAAAGCTGACGTATCGACCGCTATCATATTGGCAGACCGTTTTCATCCCATTCAAGCTCGAAAGAATTGTCGCTCCGGGGTATTTTGTCGGCTTCGGCAAGGATGGCATCGATGCGCGTCCTGCGCTCCGCCTTGTCGATGCCTTTCGCCCCTTGAATAGGCACAAGCCGCAGCATCGGTACACCTGCTTTTTGCACGACAATGTCCTCTCCACGCATCGCCCGCGCAGCAAGTTCCGAAAAGCGGGTTTTGGCTTCGCCTATGTTTACGTGGATGGTCATAGCGGGTGAAATAGCATAATTTGGGAGCTTGACCAAGGGGGTTGGTCAAGATTGACATTTAGACCCTTGATAGGCATATCTCTTGAAAGGTCTGCGCTACCCAACCTGTCGCCAAGTTAAATAAGCGCTTTTTAAGACATAACTAGCGAAACCCTAATTGGGCAAGTCGCGTAATTGGCGAACGGCACTGCTCCATGAGGTTACGCTTATGTCTATTTTATTGCTTTCCGAACCAAATTTGCGCGTTCTAAAAAATGTCCTGATGAAAGACTACGAAGTGCGTTCGTCTCATGCGAGCGAATTGATCGCCGCATTAAGTGGCTTTAAGAGCTATGCGGCCCTGAAGTCGCAGATAGGTGCTCTGCCTTTTGTCCCTGCGGTAGAAATCAATACCAAGCGGTTTGAAGATCGCAGTGTCGAACTTGGCTATGATCGGGGCTCCGCAGAATGGATGCATTTTTCGTTTTTGGGGTTGGCCCTACCCGACCGCCCTTGGCTGTTGCATTCCACTGTAGAAAAGCACCTACGCGACAACAGATTCTCATATTGCGAGCAAAGAAGCATTCCGTACATCACAATTCACAAAAAGCGCAAATATTGCCATTTTCAGTGGGATTGTGTCACCATCGAAAAGCCATACGACAAACATGCCCGGGGGCACGACAGCGATGAATTGTCGGATTTGCTGTTCAGGTTGTATAAGCTAACTGCCAGAGGTGAAGAGCCAAAATCAACCTTCAAAGGCAAAGCATTTATCGGTGAAATCACAAACATTTCTGAGTACGCTGCACGGCAACTTGCCAATGAATTTTTTATGCAACTCACGCCTTGGCGATTTAACTGCTAATTCATTCCCACTCAATCGTCCCCGGTGGCTTGCTGGTGTAGTCATAAACCACGCGGTTAATCCCCTTCACCTCGTTGATGATCCGCGTGCTCACCCGGCTCAAAAACGCCGACTTCGAAAGGATAAATGTCCGCCGTCATGCCATCGGTGCTGGTCACCGCACGCAGGGCGCAGACGCTGTCGTAGGTGCGGTGGTCGCCCATTACGCCCACGGTGCGGACGGGCAGCAGAACGGCGAAGGCTTGCCATATCTCGTTGTACAGGCCGGCGCTGCGGATTTCATCCAGATACACCGCGTCGGCCAGCCGCAATATGTCACAACGTTCCTTGGTCACTTCGCCGGGGATGCGGATGGCGAGGCCGGGTCCGGGAAACGGGTGGCGGCCGACGAACTGGTCGTTAAGCCCCAACTCCTTGCCCAACACGCGCACTTCGTCTTTGAACAGTTCGCGCAGCGGCTCGACCAGTTGCATATTCATCCGCGCAGGCAGACCGCCAACATTATGGTGGCTCTTGATCGTCACCGATGGCCCGCCGGTGAACGACACGCTTTCGATCACATCGGGATAGAGAGTCCCTTGCGCCAAGAAATCCGCGCCGCCGATTTTCTTGGCTTCTTCCTCAAACACATTGATAAATTCAGCCCCAATGAATTTGCGTTTTTCTCTGGATCGGTGACCCCGGCCAACCCCGCCATGAAGCGTTCTTCGGCATCCACCACGACGAGGGGGATATGATAATGTTCGCGGAACAACGTCTCCACCTGCTCGCGTTCATTCATGCGGAGCAGGCCGTGGTCGACGAAAACGCACGTCAGTTGATCGCCAATCGCTTCGTGGATCAGGATCGCGGCAACCGAGCTATCAACCCCGCCGCTCAATCCGCAAATAACGCGGCCCTGACCAACCTGTTCGCGTATCTCTGCAATTTTGGTGGCGCGGAATTCGGCCATGGTCCAATCACCCGCCAGCCCGCAAATGCCGTGGACGAAATTCGAAATCAGCTTTGCCCCATCAGGCGTGTGGACCACCTCGGGGTGGAACATGGTGGTGTAGTAACGCTTCGCCTCGTTCACACAGATCGCAAAGGGGGCGTTGGGCGACGTGCCGATCACTTCAAAGCCTTCGGGCGCCACAGTCACACGGTCGCCGTGGCTCATCCATACCGGATATTGCCCGCCGACCTGCCAGAAACCATCGAACAACGGGCTGGATTTCAAAATCTCGACATCCGCGCGGCCAAATTCTGCGGCATGGCCGCCTTCGACGGTGCCGCCCAATTGGGTGCACAATGTTTGCTGTCCATAACAGATGGCGAGGATGGGAAGACCGCTGTCAAAGATGATTTGCGGTGCGCGGGGGCTGCCCTCGGTCATCACCGAAGCAGGGCCGCCAGATAGGATGACGCCCTTTGGCTGCATCCGCGCGAATGCTTCGGCGGCGCTGTTAAACGGGGCGATTTCGGAATAGACCCCCGCTTCGCGCACGCGGCGCGCAATCAGCTGGGTTACTTGGCTGCCGAAATCGACGATGAGGATGGAGTTGGAGGGCTGGATAGTCATGATGGGCCGTTAATGGAGCGCGTGCCGCCTGTCCAGTTGAGCGACAACAGAATCGTTGCCGATTTGCAAATTGATAACCGCTGGTCATTATTACTGTGCCGATGTTTTGGCTTTGTGTGATTCTGGCTGCGCTCCTCGGGGTGTTAATTTTGTTTATCGCCTTTGGCTTGGCGAGCAAAAAGGCTCCCGATGCGCTGATTGGTCGCGTGCCCGGCTCTGTGCCAAAAGCCAGCCTGACTGCCAACCAACAGCCAAATGGTGTCGATCAGGATATTGAGCCTGCGCCGCTTTGGCCAAATCAGACTTCATCCGATGAGCCGCTGCCAATCGTAACAGGTGCTTACGCCAGCGAACCAGAATTTGATGAAGCCGAACTGATGCTACGCGAGGTAAAGGCAATGTTATTGCAAGGCCGCCCCGACCGCGCCATTGCGCATATTCGCGCAGTCGCGGGGGTCGAGGAACAACTCGCAGCGGAATTTGTCGAAGAGGTTCAACAGGGGCTGCTGGGCTAATAGCCCCTTAGTCGAATATATCCTCAAGCCAGCTCTTGCGCTTTTTATAGGGCTTGTGCCCGTGCCCATATTGCGGCGCTTGCCCCGGATAATTTGGCTGCGGCGTTGCCTGACGGGCCGGCGCGGATGCAGCACCACTTCGTTCGACAATCTTGTCCAGTTCACCGCGATCCAGCCACACGCCGCGACACTGCGGGCAATAATCAATCTCGATCCCCTGCCGGTCACTCATCGCCAATGGCACAGCGCAAACGGGGCAGGACATGGCGGCTACTTGATCGGGTGAACGCATATTGGGAATTCCTTTTTGCTAGCTGCGTTCTAGATGGGAGCAAACCATCCAAATTCAACCCGCATCCTTTGCCGCGCGCCGTGCTGCGACTGGGGATATTCAATACTGCCGATCCTGATGCCGGAATATACCGAAAACGACGATGGTGTCGGTGCCTGCTTGATAGGCAATTTTGAAACGATATTTTCGCGTCACAATTCGCCGCAATGGATACCCATCGATCATCATTCCGATCTTCGGATAGCGTTGGACTATGTCGAATGCGCGCTGAATGTCTGCAATGATTTTAGGTTGAATCTCTGGCGCAACATCTTGAAAATAATCAATGATTGCATTCATATCTTCTAACGCTTCTTTGCGCAGAAAAAGCTTCATTCGCTAAAGGACTTACCGAATATCGCCCTTACGGCATCATCGCTCGCATATTCTGGATCAGACACTTGCAAACGGCGATTCAACTCTGCCATTTCGACCGGCGTAAACGCATCGCCTTGATTGAAGCTCGCCATAATTGCAGCCAGCGCGTCTTCCACTTCATCCAGCTTTTCGGCTGGCAGTTCGCGAGCAAAACGAAGAAAGGATTCGAGCATTGTCATCGCCAAAATAGATAACAAATATTGCGCGCGACGGCAAGACAGTCTGCCTAACCCGCATCCTTTGCCGCGCGCCGTGCTGCCAGTTCCTCCACCGATGCCGCCCGCATGAACGGGTTGGTTGCGCGTTCAAGGGCGATAGTGGTCGGCACCGTTGGTTCGCCCAGTTCGCGCATGGCATCCACTTTGGTCATACGGGCGATAAGGGCCGCGTTTTCGGGTTCGACTGTCAGAGCAAAACGCCCGTTGCTTTGGGTATATTCATGCGCGCAATAAATGCGGGTGGCATCGCCCAGATTTTCCAGCTGGCGCATATTGGCATACATCTGGGCAGGCGTGCCTTCGAACAATCGCCCGCAACCCATGGCGAACAACGTGTCGCCGACAAAGGCCGCGTTTTCGCTGGCGAAGTGATAGGCGATGTGGCCAGCGGTGTGGGCGGGGACATCCAATACCTGCGCCGCAACCGCGCCCAACCTCACCGTGTCGCCTTCGCGTACCAGCGTATCGAGCGTGGGAATACGCTCAGCCTCGGCAGCAGGGCCGATGATAACACAACCCGTCGCCGCCTTGATCGCTGCGTTGCCGCCGGTATGATCGGGATGCCAATGGGTGTTCCAGATATGCGTTATTTTCCAGCCGCGCGCATCCGCTTCGGCCAGCACAGGTTCGGCCACCGCAGGATCAACCACCATCGTTTCACCGCTGTCGGGCTCGTGCACCAGCCAGACATAATTGTCGGAAAGGACAGGGATGCGGATGATTTCCAATGGCATTGTTTATCCTCGCCGAGTTTCAAATTATCATAAAAGCCGCAAAGGAAAAAAGATAGAAGAACGAAATTCCTTCAAATGCAGGCCGCCTCATGGTCCTTTAGCAAAAACGCAAAAGCAGCTTTGTCTCTTTTCCCTTTTTTCCTTCGTGGCTTTTTATGAAAAACAAATCACCAGCTCCCCACATTGGGCATACTTACCCAAGGCTCGGCAGGCTCCAAATCGCCTTCTTGCAACAGTTCGATGGAGATACCATCGGGGGTGCGGACAAAAGCCATATGGCCGTCGCGCGGCGGGCGGTTGATGGTAACGCCTGCGTCCAGCAACCGCTGACACACCGCGTATATATCATCGACGCGGTAGGCCAGATGCCCGAAATTGCGCCCGCCGGTATAGCCATCCTCGCCCCAATTATGCGTCAATTCGACCTCGGCCACATCACTCTTGGCCCGGACGCGGCCAAGAAGATCAGCGTGAATTTGCCTTTTGCATTATCAAAGCGGCGCGTTTCCTCCAGCCCGATCAGCTTGAAAAAGGCGATGGTTGCATCGGGATCGCTGACGCGGATCATGCTATGCAGATATTTGATCGCCATATTCACTCCATTCATCGACATTAAGAAACGGTTCATCGACGGGCCCCTATCGACAATCCGACGCCAATCGGGCGTTTTCATGAACCGATGCGAGAATGAGTGCAAGGGCCGCAGCGCCTTCACCGTCCAGCGGTTCGCATCGATAGGGACGGGTAATGGAAAAGTCAGGCGATACAGGCGACGCGGCACATAAAGGCTGGCTGGCGCGGTTAACGGGCGATCAGGGCAAGGCGTGGTTGGCGGGCACGGGATTGCTGGCGACCGGTTTGATTGTCGGCGGTTACTTAATGGGTGATGGTTTAGTGCGGATGAAACAATCCGACCGTGCGGTCACGGTGCGCGGCCTTGCCGAACGCGAAGCCACCGCCGATCTTGCCACCTGGACCATCGCTTATTCCGCCAAAGCAGGCGACCTGCAAAGCGCGCAAGCGAAGGTCGATAATGATACCAAGGCCATCCGCGAATTCTTCAATTCTTTGGGTTTCAAGGCCGATGATTTGCAACCTACCGGCGCCAATGTATCGCAGTTTAACGAAAATGGCGTGAACGTTTATACCGTCAAACAGCGGCTGTCGCTGCGCACCACAGACATCGTCCGCGCCCAAAATGCGGTAAAACGGCAGTTCGATCTGGTTAAGCAAGGCGTCGAGTTGGAGGAAGGGTCGGGCATGGCCTATACCTATACCAAGCTGAACGACATCAAGCCTGAAATGATCGCGCTTGCCACCAAAGATGCGCGTAAATCCGCCGAGCAATTTGCCAAGGATAGCGGCACGGATGTAGGCAGCATCAAATCCGCCACCCAAGGCTATTTCGAAGTCACCGCGCGGGATGGTGATGGCGGCGGCGGTTGGGGTGTATCGGATTCGCCGTACAAAAAAGTGCGGGTGGTAACGACGGTGGAATATTATCTGGATTGATGGGGTGCGCCTAGGGTCAAGGCCGGGGTTTTACGCCGACCAACTCCTTTATCGTTCCCAACAGCAGCGCCACATCGGTATCGCGCGACAGGCGGTGGTCGCCGTCTTTGATCAGCGTGACCCGCACATCGGTTGATTGAAACGCTGCCGCCAGTTTCAGCGATGTTTGCCAGGGCACATCGGCATCGGCCTGCCCGTGCAGCAAACGCACCGGCGCGGTGATGGGAATGGCAGCATCCAACAAGCATTGCGCATCGGCATCGTCGAAAAACCCGCGCCAGGTTGGCGTTGCTTCGGGGCCATAAGGGTTGTCTTCATACAGCACGCCGTTCGCGGCAATTTCTGCCTTTTGTTGGGCATCATATCCCCAGCGGGTAAAGTCAGGGGCCGCCGCAATTCCAACAATCCCCGTAACGCGATCCTGCAAAGCCAATGCGACCAACAGCATCAGCCATCCACCCATGGACGATCCCAGCAACACCACATTGCCGCCGCCGACATGTTCGATCAGCGCCAGCACTTCGCCGCGCCATCGGCTGAGCGTGCCGTCGGCAAAGTCGCCTTCGCTGTCACCGCATCCCGAATAATCGAGCAACAGACAGGAACTGCCACTTTCCACCGCCCAATCAAAAACCGCGCACGCCTTTCCGCCTGCCATGTCGGACATATAGCCCGGCAGAAAGACAATCAGCGGCCCGGTGCCGCGCGTCAGCCGATAGGCAAGGCGCAACCCGTTTGGCCCCGCAAACCTGCGTATTTCAGCGGCCTGACTCAAATTTGAGTCTATCGTCAAATGACCCAATCCACGCTGAGCATCTGCGCATTATCCTGTCCCTTGGCACGGCGTTGCAGCACTATGATGTGGTTCAGCCGTTCAATCGTGCGACTGCCAGTGGTGGTGCACAGTGCAGGGATAATGGCATGAACCAGCGCAGCCAATCCGCCCCGGATCATGGCGATTCCAAAGCGCGCGGCAAAGCCAAAATGCTGCCCATAGCTTTCATCCACACTGCGCGGATGATCGACAAAAAGCCGTTTGATCATAAAGGAGAACTCCGAATTGGGCGGGCGATAGTAAGTGCAAATAGCCCTGCCCCCTATTCGATGTCAAAGCCCCAGCCCGATTTCACATCGCGATCCTGCGCGCACATGGTTTTCAATTCCTGCCAATCATCATAATCGAGCGATGGCTCATACGGCTTGCCCTTGATCACGCTTTTTTCAAATAATTGTTTGCGTTCATCGGATAATGGGTGGCTGGACATATAGCTTGATAGCGCACGTTGATTGCCGTCCCGCATCGAATTGCTGCCGTCCATGGCAGACAGCCTGCGGAAGAAATCGGCGGTGCCCACTGGCGAAATTTCAGACCGTTTCATGGCGGCCAGCGAATGATCGTCCGCCTCGCGTTCGGAATCGCGGGTATACGTAGTCGACAACAGGCTGTTGATCGAGCTGCCACCGCTGCCATCAAAACCGCCTAGCACCACGGCCAATCCGGTTTGCCGCAACAGCCCCTGCATCACATGCCGTTTGCGCACATGGCCAATCTCATGCGCCAGCACGCCAGCGACCTCATCGGGGGTTTTCGCTTGCGTCAACAACCCGTTGAACAGGATGACTTTACCGCCCGGCAGGGCGACGGCGTTGATCATGTCGATATTGGCAACCTCGACCTGCAAATCGCCCGGGTTTTCATCGAGCGAGCGCACCAGTTTTGCCAATGCGGCTTTGCCTTTGGGGGTTTCGCAAAAACGGCCGCCAAAATCCCCAACCAAAGCATTGCCCAGCCTCTGTTCGACGCTGGTCGGGATTAACGGGGCCAACCATTGCGGGGTGAACAGCACCACGGCAACCGCCGCAATGCTGACCAGCGAAAAAGCAATCGCTGCCGGACCCAGCCCGATCCGGTCGACCCAACGGCCATAAGTTTCTTTGGCGGGCAGCATTGGTGCCAGCGCGTCGGGGATATGCCCCTGCAGCCCCAGCCGCCAACCATCACGAGCCTCCAATTCATAAACCTGCGCATCGCCCTTTTGCCCGGCATAGCGCATATCGGCAAAGGCAAAGGGGCCGTGCCGGCGCTCCTTTTCCACCAGATAAAATTGCGCGCCAATCACTTCGACCTCGACCGTGCGGCGCACCGCAGACACGCCGTCGAAATGCCAAGCAGAAAAGAACAGCGTCATGGTGTTAGATTGCCCCCATATCAAAGGCATCGAGCAAACCTTCGCCCTGCCGCAAGGCTTGGGTTTCGGACTGGGTCAGCCGATCAAGGTTCACTTCGCCAAAGGCTTCGGTATGGATCGCAAAGAATTTCCAGCTGCGATAGCGGATAATCGCCGTCACATAAGCCAGCGGGATAATCGCAAACAGCGCCGAAATGATAAAGCCGATGGTCAGCACCGATTCGCCTGCTTTCATCTGTTCGGTCAACGTTGGAATATCGGTCGCCACCATCAACGAAAACGGAATGATCGCAACGCCATACGCCACCATAGTGATCACCATATTGCCCAGCCAATACAGGATCCAGTCGGGCGACCGCGCGTTGAAAGAAAATTCCAGATCGCCCAGTTTCAGGCCGCCCACCGCTACGCGAAAGAATTTCGAATAATACATCAACGCCGCAATCGGCATCAGGATATAAAGCCCGACGATTGCCAATATGATCATCATCACCGCAACCACACCGCCCGCGCTGTCAAACGGATTGCCGCCTCCATCCGCCGAGCGTTCGGCCATAATGCCAAAAATGACGACACCGACGATGAACAGAAAGGGCACCAGATAAAACAGCAAATAGCGTTTCATCAAACTGGTCCAATTGGCCTGCGATTCAAATTGCAACGAGCCAAAGCTCATCGCGTTCCAGCGTTCATTCCACAGCGACATATTCGCCCATGGATAAAGCAGATACAGCGGAATGGCCCCGGCGACATTCTTCCAGATATAGGACCAGCCGTACAGAAAGCCCGGATTGTCACTACCGCCGCGAATGCCGCGCCAATAGGTACGCGACAGCCGGTACCGCAATGTGCGAAAATAAGCGACGCCGGTCAGGTAGAATATCAACGCAAAAGTCAGCGCAACGATAACCCCGACCACCACCGTCTGCCCGCGAAAAATCAAACCGTTGATCGCCAACTGCATGACGATAAGTGGCAGGCCGAGCAGGAAGAACACCATCACAAAGCCCCAGAACAGCTCGATCCCGCGGCCTGTCCATTCCAGCGGCTCATCGATAAAGCGGGTCTTGCTCCACAGATATTGCCGTTCGCGCGTGGTCGCCCAAAAACGGTAAACCCCCAAAGTCACCAAGGTCAGCAACACATTGGGCAGCACGATTTTGGAGAATTCGGTCCAGCTTCCGTGAAAAGAAACTGCCGTTGGCGTTCCGCCCATCTGTTCACTCATAATGCCGCCTGCCCCTTAACTGCTTCAGTCAGTGTCGCTATTGCCAGACAGTTGGGCGCTTTGGGACGACGTTGTCAATCATTCGCAAGCCGTTGGTGCCATTTTCTCTGCGAACGCCTTCGCGCCTTTCCACCCGGCGCATTTCCTGCTTTAACTTGGGGTATGACCGATTTGCCCAATTTACCGCTGGCCCGAATAGCCCCGCATCAGGCCGCAGGAGCCAAACAATGATCATTGGATTGGGATCGGACCTTTGCAATATCGAACGCATCCAGAATTCGCTCAACCGGTTCGGTGAACGCTTTGAGGCGCGGGTGTTTACCGATGTCGAACGCGCCAAAGCGAACAAGCGCCCATTCACGCGAGCGGGCACTTTTGCCAAACGCTTTGCCGCCAAAGAGGCGTTTTCCAAAGCCGTAGGTACCGGCTTCAAACGCGGTGTTTTCATGCGCGACATTGGCGTGATCAATGCCCCGTCCGGTGCACCCACGCTGGCGCTGAGCGGTGGAGCAAAAGCACGGCTCGACGCGATGATACCTTCGGGCTATGAGGCGCATGTTCACCTGACGCTGACCGATGACCACCCTTGGGCGCAGGCATTTGTGATTATAGAGGCCTTGCCGCTGTTGCAGGAACCAAAGTGAAAGTATGACGATCTTGAATTCTGACCTGACCCCGAACGACACCCTTTCTTCCACGCCCGCCGCTGCACCTGCGGAAAAGCCCGGTTGGGCGGCGACAATGTGGGCGGAGATAAAAGGACTGTTCTGGCTGTTGCTGGCGGTACTGACCTTTCACAGCTTTGTGGCCAAACCGTTTTACATCCCGTCGATTTCGATGATGCCGACTTTGCTGGTGGGGGATCGACTGTTTGTCACCAAATACGCTTATGGCTGGAGCCATGTTTCGCCCACTATCCCCAATCCGGCGGCGATTTTTCGTCATTACATTCTGCGCGAAGAGGTCGACAGTTTCGCTTATGCCCTGCCCGCCAGCAAGAGCCGTGTCTGGGGCGCGATGCCCAAGCGGGGCGACATTGTAATCCTGACCCCGGAAGGCAAAACGCAGGATTATATCAAGCGCGTTGTCGGCCTGCCGGGCGATCTGATCGAAATGCGCGAAGGGCAGATTTTCTTGGGCGGTAAAGCGGTGCGGCAAGACGCGCAGCCTGTGCTCGACCTGCCGGTTGACGGCAATAACCCTTGCAGCGAATCCGATTTCCCCGGCGCGTTCACCCGCGAATCCGATGGCAGCGAGCATTGCTACCTCACCCGATTGCGCGAAACATTGCCCAATGGCGTCAGCTACGACATTATCGATGCCAAGCGGACATCGACCGACAATGTTGCCCCTGTGCGCATTCCGGCAAACCATGTCTATTTGATGGGCGACAACCGCGACAACAGCGCCGACAGCCGTGTGGCCGCGGCCGGTGGCGGCTTGGGCGGCCCGGTATCGTGGAACCGGATCGGCGGTCGTGCCGAAATTATCACGTTCTCGCTTGATGGCTCCACCAGCTGGAGTCCCGCAAGCTGGTTCTCTTCGCTGCGCGGTGACCGTTCAGGTAACAGCCTGCGTCCTGAAAAGGCCATCGCCGAAACAGCGCCCAAAGCTGCCAAATAGCCAAGAAAGGGCTGCGCCGTGTATTTGCTTGCCTGCTTCTTTCTGGGCATCGGAAATTTCGCGCTGCACAAGGCAGTGATCGAATCCGGCCACCCCTTTGTCGAAGACAGCAAGCTGTATTTCGGGCGGCATTTCGGGCGGCATGGCAGTTATTGGCTGGAATTTGCGGTGTTAGCGGGCGCGATGATCCTGTCGCACGGCGGCACAACATGGGCGACGCTTGCCTATATGGCCTATACCGCCGTTAACGCAGTGGCCGCGTGGATGTTGCTTTCCGGCAAATTCTGAAGCGGACACGGCGACTGTCATTCATCTGGCAGGCTTGGCGGCTTGTCGAAAGCGACTGTAAATATTTGCCAATTCTTCATAACGCCCATGCCAAGGGAGCGCATCGCACCGCATGGTTTTTGCGGATCGAGAGCAAGAGGATGTACGGCGTGAGGGAGGAAAACAAACGGGCGGCCAAGGCCGTAGTTCGGCTGCTGGTTGGCACGGCAATGTTGGCCGCAACCTGTTCGGCGGCGCATGCGCAAGAAGCCGATGTCAGCGCATCTTTGGCCCCGCGCATCGAAAACAACCGGCAAGTCTATGATGCCAGCCAGTTCACCCGCTTCGCCCCGCAAACCGCGCTCGACGTGGTGCGCAATATTCCCGGATTTTCCATCACCCAAGTCAGCGGCGATCGCGGATTGGGCGAAGCCACGCAAAATGTGTTGATCAACGGACAACGCGTCACCGGCAAAAGCAACGATGCCGAAACCGCTTTGTCGCGCATCGCGGTATCGTCGATCATCCGTCTGGAAATCGCCGAAGGCGCGACGTGGAATATCTCTGGCCTGACCGGGCAAGTGCTGAACGTGGTGACCAAGGCGGATTCGTTGCAGGGCAATTTCACCTGGAAACCCCAATTTCGCAAACGGATCGAACCGACCTGGTATATCGGCGAAGTCAATCTGTCGGGGCAATTGGGCAAAGGCAGCTTCACCTTGGGGCTGAACAACAATAACGGATTTCGGGGCGGCGGCTGGGGCGACGAAATCGTGCGCGATGCCAATGGCAATTTGCTGTTCGTGCGCGAACAGTTTGGCGAGAGCAAAGGCGATCGACCGCGCCTGACCGGAACCTATGCGTTGAAAAGCGCCAATGGAAATCTGTTCAACGCCAATGCGGCTGTGGAACTGTTCCGGTTCCGCAATGTCAGGACATTTGACCGGATCGAGATTGGCCAACCCGATATTTTCGAAAACCGGCGCGGCAGCGAAGACGAATGGAATATGGAGCTGGGCGCCGATTATGAAGTCGGCCTGGGCAGCGGTCGTTTGAAAATGATCGGTTTTCACCGGTTCGAACACAGCGAATTCGGCAACCAGTTTCGCAGCGACTTTACCGATGGTTCCGTCTCCACCGGGCAGCGTTTCGACCAAATCATCGACGAAGGCGAAAGCGTTGCCCGCGCTGAATATCGCTGGAAAGCCGGCAAGACCGATTGGCAGGTTTCGCTGGAAGGCGCGTATAATTTCCTCGATGCCAGCTCTGCATTTTACACGCTGGATGCAGGCGGCATTTTTCAGCCACAGCCATTGCCCGACGCCATCGCGCGGGTTGAGGAAAAACGTGCGCAGGCGATCCTGTCTTATGGCCGCCCCATATCGCCAACGCTTACCTTTCAAGCAACCATTGGCGGAGAGTTCAGCAAATTGAGCCAATCAGGTTCGAACGCGCTATCCCGCCAATTTGTGCGGCCCAAGGGCTCGGTATCGCTGGCATGGAAAGCATCGCCGCAGTTGAACGTCTCTGCCAAATTGCAGCGCAAAGTGGGGCAGTTGAATTTTGGCGATTTTCTGGCCTCGGTCGATGTTCAGAACAACAACACCAACGGCAGCAATGCCCAATTGGTCCCGCCGCAAAGCTGGCTGTTCGAAATGGAAGCGAACCGGTCTTTAGGCACAGCAGGGTCGATCAAATTCCTGCTGGCAGCAGAGGCGATCAGCGACATAGTCGACCAAATCCCGTTGAGCGCGACCACCGAAGCGCCCGGAAACCTGCCCAGCGCAAAACGGCTGCGCGGGGAAATCAACACCAGCTTCCTGCTTGATGGCATCGGTTTCAAAGGCGCAAAAATCGATACCGTGCTTGCGCTGCAAACCACATCGCTGCGCGATCCGTTGACCGGCGAGAAACGCCCCATCAGCAGCCGCGGGAAAAGTTACTGGAACGTCGATTTCCGCCACGATATTCCCGGCACCAAATGGGCATGGGGAGTGTTTGCAGAGGATAATCGCGAATTCGGATTTTACCGGCTCGATTATTTCGTCCGCGATTTCAAAACCGCGCCGTTCACCTCGCTCTATGTCGAACATAAAGACGTATTCGGATTAAAGGTGAAGGCATCTTTGTTCAACCTGCTGGGTCAGCAGGAGAAATATGAAGAGATATTCTGGGTTGATCGCCGCGATGGTCCCATTGCCTTTACCCATGATGGCTCCAACAAATATGGGTTGATTGGTCGATTGGTGGTCAGCGGCACTTTCTGAATCGGTATCCTGCCCCTATAGGACCGCCATGCAAGCCATGGCCACATCTGAAAAACCCGAAAATGACGCCCCCAAGCCGGAACCGTCATTTGCCACGCTGACGCGGTTCCTGCCGTATCTTTGGCCAAAGGATATGCCCGCATTGCGGCTGCGCATCGTTGTTGCCATGGCTGTTGGTGCTGGTATCAAAGGCGGTGCAAATCAGCATGGGGTTCCTGTACGCTGGGGCTATAGACCAGATGCAGCCGGGGCTGGAATCGGGCGCATGGCTGGCGATTGCCTTGGTCGGGGCCTATGCTGCGGCGCGATTTGGCGGGGTGTTGTTCGACAATGTCCGCAACGTGGTGTTCGAACGCGTCGGGCAAGATGCGACGCGGCGATTGGCCGAAAATGTCTTTGCCCATCTGCACCGATTGTCGATGCGGTTCCACATGAACCGCAGCACAGGGGCGGTTACCAAGGTTATTGAACGCGGCACCAAAAGCATCGACGTGATGCTGTATTTCATGCTGTTCAACATCGCGCCGACGGTGATCGAACTGACCGCCGTCTTGATCATCTTTGGCGTGAAATTTGATGCCTGGCTGGTGGTGGCGACACTGGTTATGGTCGCTGTCTATATCTGGTTTACGCAAACCATAACCGATTGGCGCAACCAATTGCGTGCCGAAATGAACGAGTTGGACACAGCCTCGGTCGCGCGTTCGGTGGACAGCCTGCTCAATTACGAAACGGTCAAATACTTCACTGCCGAAGACCGCGAGACCGGATATTATAGCCGCGTCGTTCGCCGCTATGCCGATGCGGCGGTGAAATCTGAAAATTCGCTGGCATGGCTGAATGTCGGGCAATCGTTTATTACCAATGTGATGATGGCGGGCGCGATGGGGTTCAGCGTCTGGGGCTGGTCGCAAGGGCGGTTTACCACTGGCGATGTCGTATTGGTCAACACGTTGCTGATGCAATTGTTCCGTCCGCTCGATATGCTGGGCATGGTGTATCGCACCATCCGGCAGGGGTTGATCGATATGGGCGCGATGTTCGACCTGATCGATACCGAAACCGAAATACAAGACGCAGCGGATGCCAAGCCGTTGGCTGTTACCGGCGGCAGCGTAATGTTTCAGGACGTAACCTTTGCCTATGAACACGAACGCCCGATTTTGAACGGCCTGTCATTCACGGTTCCAGCGGGCAAAACCGCCGCCATCGTCGGCCCATCGGGTGCGGGCAAATCGACCATCGCGCGGTTGCTGTTCCGGTTTTACGATGTCACCGGCGGACGAATATTGGTCGATGGGCAGGATTTACGCGCGGTAACGCAAACATCGCTGCGCGCCGCCATCGGCATCGTGCCGCAAGATACCGTGCTGTTCAACGAAACCATCGGTTACAACATCGGCTATGGCCGCGAAGGCGCCGATGATGCCGCGATTGAATCCGCCGCACGCGGGGCTGCCATCCACAATTTTATCGCCGCGCAACCGCAGCAATATGGAACCCAAGTGGGCGAGCGCGGATTGAAATTATCGGGCGGCGAAAAGCAACGCGTGGCGATAGCGCGCACTTTGCTCAAAGACCCGCCGATCCTGATTTTGGACGAAGCAACGAGCGCACTCGACAGCCGCACCGAGGCCGATATTCAAGCGACTTTGGATCGGGTTGCGGAAAAACGCACCACGTTGATCATCGCCCATCGTCTGTCGACTATTGTCGATGCTGATGAGATCATCGTGCTCGACCATGGCCAGGTCGCCGAACGCGGCACCCATGACGCGCTGATCCGCAAAGGCGGGCTGTACGCCGAAATGTGGGCACGGCAGGCCGCCGAAAAGGACGAGGCCGAGGTCGCAGCGTGAGGGCGTTCACGCTTGTCTTGCCGCTGCTACTCACCGCTTGCGCGACAGGACCACGGACAAGTTTTTAACTTTATTACAAAGACTTAAACACCGTTCGAATAAGATGACTGACCCAAATTCCGCATTTGGGGCGCGGCACTTATCTGGCAAATGTGGCGACAGATTAGCGCAAAAACCGACACTGTAACCCGGTGTAACCTTCCAAACGCATGGCAAATAATCGGGTTCGACAGACACGGCTCCGCTTAGAGCGGGATGACATTAAGTTAAACCGTAGCCCTGAGCCTGTCGAAGGGCGTTTCGCAGTTCCGCGAGACGTGCTTCGACAAGCTCAGCACTAACGGTGTGATTCAACCGAATGTCATCATGCTCTAGCCACAAAGGCATAGATGGGAAATATTCAACCGCACCATTTGGCGCATTTCAAAGAGCTTTTAGAACATATTACGAACATATACATATGTCAATCTCGTCCCTGCTTGCTGGGTTGTGGCATGGGTTCTGATGGCACCTGAAAGCACTGGCCGGTTGTTGCCGACACTTTTGGCAATCGTTCATTATACATGCGACCTGCCGAATTCATCCACAGCGAAAATCGCCTGTGCCGAACCTACCCCCTATCCTCTCCGAAATTTCCGGCATAGGGCCGGATGATATGGCAAGCGCGGCTGACACCCTTAATCCCGCAGAGGTTTTGCACCGCGTATTCGGCTTTCCCGAATTTCGCGGCGTGCAGGAACATGTCGTCCGCCGCACCCTGAACGGCAACAACACCTTGGCCGTTATGCCAACAGGGGCGGGTAAGTCGCTTTGCTATCAATTGCCCGCGTTGATGATGGGCGGAACCTGTGTGGTGATTTCGCCGTTGATCGCCCTGATGCACGATCAACTGCGCGCCGCCACCGCCTTTGGCATTCGCGCCGCAACCTTGACCTCCGCCGACAATAACCGCGCAGAGACCATCGAGCGTTTTATCAATGGGCAGCTGGACCTGTTGTATGTCGCCCCCGAACGCGCCTCCACCGCCGATTTTCGCGGGCTGTTACGCGAAGCCCGGGTGGCGCTGTTCGCGATAGACGAGGCGCATTGCGTGTCCGAATGGGGGCATGACTTCCGCCCGGATTACCGCCTGTTGCGGCCGTTGATGGATGACTTCCCCGGCGTCCCCCGGCTGGCGTTGACCGCCACGGCCGATGCCCACACCCGCGCTGACATCATCACGCAATTGGGCATCGATGCCGACGGCATGATTGTGTCGGGGTTCGACCGGCCCAACATCCGCTATGCCGTGTCGAACACATCGAACAAGGGATCGGCGATTGCATCTGCAATTCGTGGTTGGGCGGGGGCGGGGATCGTCTATGCCACCACCCGCGACCGCACAGAAAAGCTGGCATCGCTGATCGCCAAAACCGGACGGCGCACGCGATATTATCACGCCGGGATGGACCCGGTTGAACGCGCCGCTGCACAGGCCGAGTTCGTCGCCTCTGAAGATATGGTGATGGTCGCCACCGTCGCCTTTGGCATGGGCATCGACAAACCCGACGTTCGTTTTGTGGCCCATGCCGGTATCCCCAAATCGATTGAAGCCTATTATCAGGAAAGCGGACGCGCAGGGCGCGACGGTGATCCAGCGGTGGCGCATCTGTTCTGGTCCCCCGGCGATTTCACCCTGGCGCGCGGGCGCGTCGCTGAACTGGCCGACGAGCGGCAAAAGCCTGAACGTAAACGCATCGACGCGCTGTCGGCATTGGTCGAAACCGCCGGATGCCGCCGCGCAATTTTGCTCCGCCATTTTGGTGAGGACCCGGCGGACAATTGCGGCAACTGCGACAATTGCCGCGAAGCGCCGACGGTGATCGACGCGACCGAACTGGCGCGCAAATTCCTGTCTGCCGTTTATCGCACCGGGCAAAGCTTTGGCGTGGGCCATATCGAAAAAGTGCTGGTCGGCAACAAGGACGAACGGATCGAAGCACGCGGGCATGATCAGTTGAGCGTATTCGGCATTGTCGATGCAGAGGAAGCGCGCTTGATAAAGTCCGTCGCCCGCGCTTTGCAGGCGCAGGGGCATTTGGCGGCGAACGAACATGGCGGGCTGTTGCTGGCGGGGGCATCGCGCGCCATGCTGAAAGGCGATATGACGTTGCAAGTCGTTGTGCCGCCCAAGCCCAAAAAAGTACGGCGCGCAGAAGCCAATCCCGTCGACAGTCCGTTATTCGAGGCCCTTCGCGCCAAACGCCGCGATCTGGCCATCGAAGGCGGGGTGCCACCCTATGTCATTTTCCACGACGCTACCTTGCGCGAACTGGCCGAACGCCGCCCGATGAACCTTTCCGACTTTGCCCGGATCAGCGGCGTTGGCGCACGAAAGCTCGAAGCCTATGGCGAACCGTTTCTGTCTGTAATAAGAGAAGCATCGGAAGGATAATCCATCATGTTTCGCTCGCTCTCCCAAGATATACTCGTTGCCCCACAAATCACGCTGGACGATGTCGCCGAAGCAGCCCGGCAGGGCGTGACGTTGATCATCAACAACCGGCCCGAAGATGAATCCGAAGACCAAACCCCCGGCCCCGCAATAGAGGCAGCGGCGCATGCAGCGGGAATGGAATATGTGGCAATTCCGGTTACGCATTCAGGCTTCAGCGAACCGCAAGTGCTCGCAATGGCAAAGGCATTGGATGGGACCACGGGCCGCATCCTGGCTTATTGCCGATCAGGTACGCGCTCGACTTTGCTTTGGGGCCTTGCCGAGGCAAGCCAGGGTGGTGATCCGGATTCGTTGACCAACATTGCCGCAAAGGCAGGTTATGATCTCAATCCCGTTCGCCCGTTGATGGATATGCTAAAGGCGCAAGCATGATCTGGTGGGTCGAACTGGCCAAGCTGGGCGGATCGATCCTTGCCTTATTGTTTGTCGCTTGGCTGGCAAAATTCTGGAAATTGGGCGGTGACATCCGCATCCGCGACGAAGGCCATGCCCGCGCTTTGGCCTATGCGGCGATGTTTGGATTTGAACCCGTCGACATCGTTATCGACCGCGCCGGAATCGGTGCCTTGATGAAGGATGCGCACGGGCGGCATTTGTTGATCCGTCGGCACGGCGTGCATTTCGTTGCGCGCTTGCTGGATGGTCATGCAAAAGTTCGGCTCGATCAAAACTTCCTGACCATTGGCACCCAGGAAAAAAGCTTCGGCAAAGTGACACTCAATCTGGGCCGTGAAGCGCAAAACTGGGCCGCTGGCCTGCGGTATATGCAGGTTTAGCAAGCAATGCCCGAACTGTTTAGCCCTGTCGATTACGCCGTGCCGGCATTCATCCTGTTGATGATAATCGAGATGGCGTGGGCGAAACGCAAAGCCCCTGCGTCCTATGAACCGCGTGATACCTTTATGTCGCTGGCGTTGGGAACAGGCAGCACGGTTGCTGGGGCCGTGTTTGGCGGATTGGTGTTCGCATTGGCGATGGGCCTTTACCAATACCGGCTGTTCGATCTGGGCTGGGTCTGGTGGGTATGGCCGATCTGTTTTGTGCTGGACGATTTGGGCTATTACTGGGCGCATCGCACCGGCCACCGCGTCCGCTGGTTTTGGGCCAGCCATGTCAACCACCATTCCAGCCAACATTATAATCTGTCCACCGCCTTGCGACAAACCTGGACTGGCTATTTTGCCCTAAGCTTTATCTTCCGCATTCCTTTGGCCCTGCTCGGTTTTCATCCGGCGATGCTGGTATTTTGCGGCGCGATCAACTTGATCTACCAATTCTGGATCCATACCGAAGCCATTCGCCGCCTGCCCCGCTGGTTCGAGGCGGTGATGAATACCCCGTCGCACCACCGGGTCCATCACGGAACCAATCCGCGCTATCTGGATGCCAATTATGCAGGCGTGTTCATCCTGTGGGACAAGATGTTTGGCAGTTTCATTCCCGAAGAAGACGCAGAACCGGTGCGGTACGGCATTGTCAAACAACTGGGCAGCAACAATGTGTTGTGGAATGTCTTTCACGAATGGATCGGTATGGTCCGCGACGTTGCGGCCGCACCATGGCGACACAAGCTGGGCTATATTTGGCGCGTACCCGGCTGGAGCCACGACAATAGCCGCGAAACCAGCGACATGATGCGGGCACGTTGGCTGGCGCAAAAGGATGATCCGTCAACATTGCCCGCCGAATAGAACGAGGTCTCTATTTCGTAAGATGGGGGTAGTACGCCGCTCAAGTATCGCCGACCCATTGGAACACCTCTTCCAACGGCTTGGCAAACACCCGCGCGATCCGAAAGGCCACTTCCAGGCTGGGGGGGTATTTGCCCTGTTCGATGGCCGCGATGGTTTGCCGTGTAACGCCAACCTGATCGCCCAGATCGCCTTGCGTCATCTCTCCATTCAGAAAACGCAGCGTTTTGATATTGTTGCTAAAGGTTACTTGCGACATGGTTCAAAAGCCTTTTCGCAAGCCCAGAATTTCAATGCTGACCCGGGAAAATTCGGCGAGCACAAAAAACAGCATGAGCATGTGCAAAACCGCCAGAAGCCCAAGGCCAAGCCAGCTCGCGACCAGAATTGTCAAAACGCCACTGCACAATAAATGATAGGAAAATACGATGCCGCGCCGTTCAATGGTGCGTTCGCGTTCGTCGGGCAGCATGGTCCCTTCGTTGCGGTGATAAAGGGCAACCACCGCGACGATAATAATCAGCGCCACCGTTCCCCAAATCGCGGTACCGATCAAAGTGGGCAGCGAAGGCTCTATCGCGCGTTCAAAACCGAGCAAATGCAGGCCAATCGAGCCGAAATACCATAAATAAGGTGCGATACCTGCAACCAACGTGGCCCATAAAATTTTTTCACGAAACGACATGCTCAATCTCCATGTTACATGATTCGCACTTAATGTTATGTAATTTTAACATAGAGTCAATAAAAATACACATAAAGAGCGTTCCTGCTTTTGCCCGTCGAAAATCGCCGCTAAGCGCAGATCCTATGTCTACTTTGCCCCAAACCTTTACCCTCAACCGCTCGACTTCGCGCGCAAACCCCACGCCTTCGCCAATGAAGCGGCTTACAGTGCCGCGTATCCGGCAACGCAAAGGCGGTGAGCCGCTGGTCATGCTGACGGCTTACACGGTGCGGATGGCACAGTTGCTCGATCCACATTGCGACATGCTGCTGGTCGGAGATTCGCTTGGCCAGGTAATTTATGGACTGCCGCATACAGTCGCCGTTACGATGGAGATGATGGCAGCGCATGGTGCCGCTGTGGTTCGTGGCAGCTATCATGCCGCCGTCATCGTCGATATGCCTTTTGGCAGCTATGAGGCATCCCCCGAGCAAGCCTTTGCCAATGCGGCTCGCTTGCTGAAAGAAACCGGGGCGGCTGGCGTGAAGCTGGAAGGTGGCAAAGTGATGGCGCCGACCGTGGAGTTCCTGACTGCGCGCGGTATTCCGGTCATGTCACATGTGGGCCTGACACCGCAAGCCGTGAACATTTTGGGTGGTTATGGTGTCCGCGGCAAAGCGGACGAAGAAGCAACCACGATCGTGCAGGATGCCGTTGCCCTGTCAAATGCAGGTGCCTTTGCCATGGTCATTGAGGGGGTCATGGAACCCATTGCCATCGAGATTACGTCAAAAGTATCCTGCCCCACCATCGGTATCGGCGCGTCTGCGCAATGCGACGGTCAGGTGCTGGTGACCGAGGATATGCTGGGGCTGTTCGAACGCACGCCCAAATTTGTGAAGCGATATGGTGCAATGTCCGACATGGTTGAAGCATCGGTCAAACAATACGCCGAAGACGTCCGTTCGCGCGCATTTCCGAGTATCGATCAAATCTACACCACCGGACAATAATGCCGATTTTCGTCCGCACTTCAACAGGGCTGGCCTATCTCCGCCACTGTGGTTAAGGACGTTTTCAATTGAGTTTTAGGAGGCCCTTTTGGCTTTGACACCGACGGAAAAACAAGCCGGAAGCGATGAAGCATTCTTGCGTGAAGTGGACGATGCCGTCCGCGCAGGCGATTTGCAGAATTTCTGGATTAAATATGGGCGCTGGATGCTCGCGGCCGTATTGCTGGGGCTCGCTGCCTTTGCGGGCTGGATCTACTGGCAGAACCAGCAACAATCGCTTGCCGACGCAACCGGAGAGCAATTTGTCGCCGCCGTTGAAAAACTGGGTGCAGGCGACGAAAAGGCCGGGTTAGCCGAGCTTGCGAAAATCGCCAAAGCAGACCAGTCGGGATACCGCGCCATGGCGCAGATTGTAATCGCTAATCTGGCTGCGCGTGACGGCAATATGAAAAAGGCGGTTGCCGATTATGCCCGGATTTCTGCGGACGAAAGCCTGCCCAAGCCATTCAGGGATCTGGCTTTAGTCCGGCAGACGACCTCAGAATTTGACACATTGCCTCCGCAAAAGGTGGTCGACCGGCTGAAGCCACTGGCCAAGCCTGGCGCTCCTTGGTTTGGAAGCGCCGGCGAACTAACCGCTATCGCCTATATGAAGTTGGGCAAGGATGATCTTGCTGGCCCTATTTTTGCCCAGATCGCCAAGCAAGAAGATTTGCCGCAGTCGTTGCGCGCGCGGGCCCAACAAATGGCGGGCTCGCTGGGAATTGATACTGTTCAGCTTCAGGACAAGAGCAAAGCGGCATCAGAAAAATCAGATGGGGGCGCGGAATTGGCTGCATCAGCCGCACCGGAGGAAAAAGCCAAGTGAAACTAAATTCTGTAATCATGTTTGCCCTCGCGGCGAGTGCACTTTCCGGATGCGCTGTTCTTGGCGGCAAAGGAGACAAGAAAACCACCCCTACGCTGGGTAACCGCATCGACATTCTTGGTACCGAAGCGGATACCAAAGCCGATCCCAACCTTGCCGGTCTGTCGGTTCTTTTGCCAGAACCCGTGGTTAATCCCAATTGGTCTCAACCCGGCGGAAATGCCGCAAAATCGCCGGGCCATTTGTCCCTCTCCGATGCTCCGCAACGGGCATGGTCCGCACAAATCGCCGGAGCCAGCAATCGTGCGCGATTGGCGGCGTCGCCAGTTATTCACGACGGACGGCTTTATGTCATCGATACCAATGCGCAGGTATCGGCATTTGACGCTGCCAGCGGCGGCGTTCTTTGGAATGCGATGCTTGATGTGGACAAGGACGGAAAGCCATCGCGCTTTGGTGGCGGCGTTAGCACCGATGGTACGATGGTCTATGCGACCAATGGCGTCGGCGATGTGGCGGCTTTAAATGTTGCAGATGGTAAAGTGGCTTGGACCAAACGTCCCGCCGGGCCCTTGCGCGGTGCACCAACCTTATCGAATGGCAACGCCTATGTGATGACGCAGGACAATCGTATTTTTGCGCTCAATATGGCCAATGGCGAAACGCAATGGAACGAAGCAGGTCCTGTTGGCGTATCGGGCATTTTCGGGGTAGCGGCTCCTGCAGCAGGACAAGGCACCGTGATTGCTGGCTATTCGACCGGTGAATTGGCGGCCTATCGTTATGAAAATGGGCGAGACCTGTGGGCCGATACATTGTCCCGCACTGCCATGTCCACGTCGGTTTCCACACTGACCGATATTGATGCCGACCCCGTAATAGACCGTGGCCGCGTTTACGCATTGGGCCAGGGCGGACGCATGGCGGCTTACGAACTGGTAACCGGTCAACGCATCTGGGAAATCAACATTGCGGGCATTGCGACGCCGGTTGTTTCCGGTGAATGGGTTTTCGTGCTGACCAGTGAGGGCAAATTGCTGTGCGTGCAGCGCACAACGGGCCGCATCCGCTGGATCTCCAACTTGCCGCGTTACCGCGATGAGAAAGACAAAAAAGGCGTGATCACCTGGCGTGGTCCAGTGCTGGTCAACAATCGCCTGATCGTTGCCAACAGCCGCGGCGAGTTGTGGACTGTTTCGGCGGGTGAAGGGTCATCTTCGCTTATGGCCGATGTGAAAAGCCCGATTTCGGTAACACCGGTTGTCGCCAATAATATGCTCTATATTCTGGATGATAGCGGACGCATCACGGCATTTCGTTGATCTGAGATTCAAAAGGGAACCGTCGCAACGGCCGCCAATGTTGGCTTAGCCGACATCGGCGGTTCCTTTTCGCGCAAACATCTATATGGGCATGGACATGCTTCCTGCCATCGCCATTATCGGACGCCCTAATGTAGGCAAGTCCACCCTGTTCAATCGACTGGTTGGAAAGAAAATTGCTCTGGTCGATGATCAGCCCGGCGTTACGCGCGACCGCCGTGAAGGCGAAGGTAAACTGTTCGATCTGAATTTCAGGATCATCGATACCGCTGGCTATGAAGACGATGACGCAGCGACTTTGCCGGGCCGCATGCGGCAACAAACCGAAGCTGCGGTCGAAGGCGCTGAAGTCGCTTTGTTTGTTATCGATGGCCGCGCCGGCGTAACCCCGCTGGACGAAGAAATTGCCCGCTGGCTTCGCACCACAACCGTGCCCATCATTTTGGTGATTAACAAAGCAGAAGGCAGCAAGGCCAGCGACACGATTTTGGAAGCCTATGGCTTGGGATTGGGCGAAGGCACGGCGATCAGCGCCGAACATGGCGATGGCTTGGCCGATTTGTTCTCCGCCTTGATGCCATTGATTGATGCCATCGAACCCGAAAAAGAGGACATTGAGGCCCCCGATGCTCCGCTGAAACTGGCCATTGTCGGCCGCCCTAATGCGGGTAAATCGACGCTTATCAATCGCTATTTGGGCGAAGAACGTCTGGTAACCGGGCCCGAAGCGGGGATTACCCGCGATAGCATTTCGATCGACTGGGTCTGGCATGATCCCAATCCCCAAGACCCCGAATTTGCAGAGCGGCGCGTTCGGCTCGTGGATACGGCAGGCATGCGCAAACGCGCCAAGGTTTTGGATAAGCTGGAAAAGCTATCGGTCGCCGACAGTCGCCGCGCCATTGATTTTGCCGAAGTGGTGGTTTTGCTGCTCGATGCAACCAAAGGTTTGGAGCTTCAGGACCTGAAAATTGCCGATCACGTCATTCAAGAAGGCCGTGCATTGGTGATTGCGATCAACAAATGGGATGTGGCCGAACATGCGTCGAGCCTGTTCAATGGCATACGCGGCGCGTTGGATGAAGGCCTCGCCCAATTAAAAGGCGTGCCGTTGATGACCATTTCGGGCGCGACCGGAAAAGGTCTCGACCAACTGATTGCCGCCGCCTTCAACGCGCGGGAAGCCTGGAATCGCCGGGTGCCTACCGGTATCCTTAACCGCTGGTTCGAAGCTGCCGTTGAGGCGAATCCTCCACCCGCACCGGGTGGCAAACGGATTAAGCTGCGTTATATTACGCAAGCGCGCAACCGCCCGCCGACCTTTGTCATATTTGGTACGCGTGTCGACCAATTGCCGGAAAGCTATCGGCGTTATCTGATCAATGGCATCCGGCGCGATCTTGATTTTGGTGCCGTTCCCGTTCGCATGAATTTGCGCGCGCCAGCCAATCCATTTGACAAGTCGGATTAGTTTGAATTCAAACGGCGTGTCCAAAGTACAAGTGTTTGTAAAACCATTGTCAATCATCTGTTTACTTCTGTGTCCTATTCTTGTCGCTTGGTTGTGGAGCCGACGAGTAAAAGCAGGAGCATTACGGCATGACTTCGGAAGCCGAAGACATTGTAAACTGGGCAACCTTTTCTGGAACCCGCGCCACGTTGGGTGAAGCATTTGTGCGCGTTTTGGGCTATTTCCGCGAAGACGGTATGAAGTCGGTCGCCACCGTCGAAGAAGCGATGCGTAACCGTGATTCAGCCGCAATCGTCATTCCTGCGCATACGCTAAAGGGCGAATCATGGCAGTTCGGTGCAGATTTATTGGGCGCATTGGCCGAAGAAATCGAAATCGCAGCGCGCCATTATGTCGAATTGCGCCAAGGGCCTGAAGAATTGCTCGAAAAGGTTGTGCAATTACGCCCGCTTTTTGAACGCACTCTCAATGCTTTGGAAAGCGAAATCAGCCCATTGGTGGAGCGACGCGCATCCTTCGGCGCCCGCCGCTTCGGAACATTTGGTTAATTCAACTTTCGGCGGCAGTAGATTGCAGCTGGACATAATTCGCCAAACCCATGCGGGCGATCTGTTCGAACTGCGTTTCCAGAATATCGACATGTTCTTCTTCGTTCGACAAAATGTCGGCAAAAAGATCCCGGCTCACATAATCGCGCACGCTTTCGCAATGGGCAATGGCATCGCGTAACAACGGGATGGCTTCGTTTTCCAGTTCCAGGTCAGCCTTCAAAATTTCCTCGATATTTTCACCAATTTTCAAACGCCCCAACATTTGGAAATTCGGCAATCCTTCCAGAAACAAAATGCGTTCGGCTAATTTATCGGCATGCTTCATCTCGTCGATCGATTCATGCCGTTCAAAAGCGGCCAATTTGTGCACGCCCATATTGTCGAGCATGCGATAGTGGAGCCAGTATTGATTGACCGCAGTCAGCTCGTTCTTGAGCGCCTCGTTCAAATACTCGATGACTTTTGCGTCGCCCTTCATGGCCGAAAACTCCTGAAATGATAGATGCCAAACCTACACGATATGCCGGTTTGGAGAAAGCCATAAAGCGCGCAAATTCGCGGTTTTTGGATTAAATCACGCGCCGCTATTGCTATGCGGTTGCAGCTTTCAAGCTGATAATATCCTGGGCAAATGACAGGCATTGTCCGCATTTTGGTTTGCGGCCCAGTCGGGCATAGACGTCCACCGGGCGCTCATTACCCGACCGCGCGGCATCGCGCAGTTCTTTTTCCCGGATGGCATTGCAGACACAGACTATCATCGAATCGATCAATAGCCATGTTGCGAATTGGTTGCAATAGCATTAGTGCGGTCATCGAGCCCTTATTTGCGAAACGGTTGCAATTGCATTCGCGCGAGACTGCGCCATAGCCATTCCAGCGGCCCATACCGGAAATGTTCGAGCCATGGCTTTGACCACAACAGCATCATACCCCATGAAGCCAGAACGAAAGGCCACAATCCAGCACGACCATAATCACCGTACAGACCGACGCCATAGCCATAGAATATCGTCGTCATGACAACACTGGTGCCCAGATAATTGGTAAAGGCGGCGCGACCTGCTGCGGCGACGCGAGCGATGAAGCCGCTGTTTGCAAAACGCCGGATCACTAATATCAGGATCGCCGCATAGGCCAGCGTAAGCATCAATCTGGGGATGCTGCTCCACGCCAGAAAATGGGCAATGGCGGCGATAATGTTAAATCCTGAATACCAAACAAAGGCTGCGCTCAACACCGAAAGCAGCAATCCGGCGGGCAACAGGCGGATAATCCAACGTCGGTAACCGCTATCATCCCAATCCCCGGTCAGAAATCCGTTTTTGAGCATGGCCATGCCCAGCATCATAAGCGGCAAAGTTTCGGTCAGCGATTGCAACGCCAGTGTAAACGGTTCCGCCGGATCGGCTAATTTGTCTGTTACGATCCCCCACCAGCTCCCCCGATGAATGGCAAGTTCATTGGCAATATTGGGCGTGAATTCGGGGCTCGCCATAACGTCCGTATATTGCCGCACAACATCGGCTGGTGCGTCGGGTTGCGTTGCCAACCATTGCATGAATTGCAGGGCGCCAAACTGCGCGCTCCACAACAGGAACCCCAAGCCGTAAACGATCAATGCCCATTTGATCAGCCGCTTTTCCTCCCACCGGCAAAACCGCGCGGCAAGGCACCCAATCAGAGCGTATGTGAATAAAATGTCGCCGAACCACAGGAAAAAGAAATGCGCGAGGCCAAATAGGGCCAGCCAGAACATGCGCGAATAATGCACCTTATACGCACTTTCGCCCTTCGCATCGGCGCGTTGGATGATCAGCATCATGCTGGCCCCGAACAACAGCGAGAACAAACCCCGCATTTTGCCATCAATCAACACCGCCGACACAAACCAGCTGATCCGGTCTGCGTGCGTTTCTCCGCCATAGAATTTGGGAGAAATATAAGCCCATTCGGGCATGGCAAAGGCAATGATGTTCATCGCCAAAATGCCCATCACGGCAAAGCCGCGCAATGCATCCAAGGTAATATGGCGTGTTGTGGTCAGCGACTTTGTCATTCCCTACTCCCTGTATTAGTAGCCTATTACAGTGGTGGTTCCTGATGGTCCAGCGGCATAATCAATGCTGAATCGCGGTTGGGGCTTGAAACGGGTGCGGCAATCCATTATTAACATCTATGTAGGTAAAAGACGTATCCGCTTCCCAAAAGGCCCATTGCCATGAATGCTATTCCGTTTCACCATCCACGGCGCCCAACCAGCGAATTCCGTCCGCGCAAAGCATTACACCATTTTCGGAAGCTGATTGCCGACAAGGAAGATACCGAACAGGTATTTCATATTATTGCGGCACTGCGCGGCAAACAGTTCCGCAAAATTGCACAGCGATTCTGGAACAGCGAAAAGGGCCAGTTGTTGCTGGGTGACAATCTGCGCCTGATCGACATATTGGACGATCACGCGGCACTGAAAGCATTGCCTGCCGGAACAGTCGGCCGCGCCTATGTTGATTTTATGGAACGCGAAGGCCTGTCCGCAGCGGGGCTTGAAGCGGAATATGCGCGGTTTGAATTGAGCGGCAAACGGTTCAACGACGGCATAGATCGTTATGGCGACCGGCTGCGCGACACGCATGATTTGCACCACATTCTAACCGGCTATGGCCGCGACGCCTTGGGCGAACAATGCGTTCTGGCGTTCACTTATGCGCAAAGCCGCAATCTGGGTGTTGGCTTTATTGCCTATGCTGGCGGCTTTGAATTCAAGCGCCGCGTCGCGCCGAAAGCCGCGATTATGTCAGCGGTCCGTGAGGGCCAACGCATCGGCAAAGCGGCCAAGAACATCGTGCATGAAGATATTTTCGCCTTGCTGCGCGAACCCCTCACCGACGCGCGCAAGCGGATGGGGATTTCGGAGCCAGTGATGTACCGCCGCGCGCATGAGGAAATGCGGTCGGCGGGCGTTGATCCCTATGATTTGCTGGCGCCGGTTGCGGCGTAATTTTTGGTTCTAGGACCATTCCTGGCTGGTCACGCCTGATAGGCAATGCCTATACGTTTGGCTTGTTCTTTCAGTGCTTTATCAGTCGTTAGCAATTGCCCATCGGGCAGCAACTTTGCCGATACGAGTAGATGTGTGTCAACATAACCAATGCCAGTGCCGGCGAGCTTGGCCCATATGATAAATGCCGCAACATCAGTGGACGAAGCCACGGGAGCGGACTTCAATCCTCCTAGCCTCTCTGCGAATTTTCCACTCTTGGGTAGTCCGTTTAAAAGTAGTTCGCCATAAACGAACGGGTGAAGAAGTTCGACTCCTGTGCCGAGAATATCATCCAACGGAGAATCAATCCCGCGTATGTGATCGACCCATATTGATGTATCGACAATAATCACGAATTGGTAAAACGGGGCGGGCGACGACGCGGGGCCGGATTTTTACCAAAATCAGGAATACTTCCTTTGAGCGAAGCTAGCAACCGACCAGCCTCGCGTTGCTGCATCTCGAGAAGGGCCTTACGAACCAAAGCGCTCGTTTCCTGAATGCCAGTGGTTTCCCGCAGGTCATCGACAATTTTATCATCAAGCGTGATCGTTGTTCTCATAGCATCAAAAATCGCATCAATTGATGCGCAAGTCAATGCGCATCAGCTTTCCATCCAGTTTTTAAAGAAGCTCTCATGCGCGGCGCGGAGGTCGGTTAGGGGCAGTTTCAGACAGCCATTTCGCAATTCAAGGCCTCGCTCGTCCGTCACCATGCCAACATATTCACATTCGATTCCCATCGATTGTGCCATTTCTTCTAGGATAGAACGGTTTTGCCTACTAACCGCAACTCCTTGCGGATCACCAATTTCAGCCCCGACCAAACGGCATCCACTGCGCACACCTTTACATCGACCCAACCCATCGGCAGCGCCAGTTCGCGGATGGTGTCTTCGGTAATGTCGGTGGGGACTTTGGATGCCTTTTTCGGCCAGCTGATCCAGAGTTGCCCGGCGGGGTCGATAGTGTGGCGCAGGGCGGTGAGATGTTCGGCCAGCACCGCCTTTTCGGTCACGAAAACATGCGCGGCATCGAGGCCATTATGGGGCGCAGCTTGCTCAACCAGCGTCAGGCCAAGGCTGTCAATCTCGGCCCGCACGCTATCGGGCATGCCGTCGAACCAGACGCGCATGCCATCTTTCAGGCTCAACTTTTTGGCAAGCGGCGTGCCGGAATATCCAGCCGCCGCTGCCATCAGCTTTCCATCCAGTTTTTGAAGAAGCTTTCATGCGCGGCGCGGAGGTCGGCGAGGGAGATGGATTGACCATCAAGGATCAAAGAATTTCCTCCGGTCGTGCCGATATGCCCGCGATAAGCGTATCGAACCGGCTCCTCTTCGTGGTAGAGAAAGTGTCCCAGTTGAACGCCCGGCTTTGCGACTACCAGATAACGGCATTGGTCCTCGCCAAACCACCATCCTGCGCGGGTTGTAGCACCACCGAAATCATGCCCGATATTGGACGTCACCGTTGCACCGATACCTCCCGCTAGTGCCATTTCTGTCAAGGCGACGGCAACGCCGCCATCGGAAACATCATGCACAGCAGACACTATTTCGCGCTCGATCAAGGTTCGAACAACCCACGCATGGTGCTTTTCCTTCACCAAATCGACAGTAGGGGCGTCGCCGCCTTCCCGACCCAGACATTCGCGAAGCCATATCGATTGGCCTAGGCTGCCATCACAATGGCCTATGAGCCAAATTTCCTGATCCTCAGCCTTAAACCCAATCGTCGCCATCTTGCTCACATCTTCGAGCACACCCACGCCGCCAATCGCGGGCGTCGGCAAGATCGCGCTGCCGCCGCCGGTGGCTTTGCTTTCGTTGTACAGCGACACGTTGCCCGACACGATCGGGTAATCGAGCGCGCGGCAGGCGTCGCCCATGCCTTCTAGGCATCCGACGATCTGCGCCATGATTTCGGGGCGCTGCGGGTTGGCAAAGTTCAGGCAGTTGGTGATCGCTAGCGGCTTTGCGCCGACCGCGCAGATGTTGCGATAGGTTTCGGCCACCGCCTGCTTGCCACCTTCATAGGGGTCGGCATAGCAATAGCGCGGGGTGCAATCGGTGCTCATCGCCAGCGCACGGTTGGTGCCGTGGATGCGCACGACGGCGGCGTCTCCACCCGATTTTTGCGCGGTGTCTGCGCCTACTTGGCTGTCATATTGCTGCCAGATCCACGCACGGCTGGCGAGGTCTGGTGAGGCCATCAGCTTCAACAAATCCGCGCCAATGTCGGTTGATTCGGGGATGTCGCCCAATGGCTTCACATCGGCCCAAACCTTATATTCCTCGCGGCTCATATAAGGGCGCTGATATTGCGGGGCATCGTCGGCAAGCGGACCCAGCGGAATATCGCACACGACTTCACCCTTGAACGTCAGCACCATATGGCCGCTATCGGTCACTTCGCCGATGACCGCGAAAGTCGAGTTCCCATTTGTCAAAGATCGCCTTGGCAAAATCCTCACGCCCCGGCTTTAGCACCATCAACATGCGTTCCTGCGATTCCGACAGCATCATTTCATAGGGCGTCATGCCCTCTTCGCGGCATGGCACGTTGTCCATGTTCAGGATGATGCCAGCCTTGCCATTGGTCGCCATTTCGACGCTGGAGCTGGTCAGCCCTGCCGCGCCCATATCCTGAATGGCAACAATCGCGTCAGATGCCATCAGTTCAAGGCATGCCTCGATCAGTAGCTTTTCGGTAAACGGATCGCCGACCTGCACTGTGGGGCGCTTTTCTTCGATGTCATCACCAAAATCCGCCGATGCCATCGTCGCGCCGTGAATGCCGTCGCGCCCGGTTTTGGAACCGACATAGACGATGGGATTGCCCACACCGGTTGCAGCGGAATAGAAAATCTTGTCCTGATCGGCGACGCCCACGGTCATCGCGTTGACAAGGATATTGCCGTCATAGGCGCTGTGAAAATTGGTCTCGCCGCCCACGGTCGGCACGCCGACGCAATTGCCATAGCCGCCAATGCCCGCAACCACGCCCTGCACCAGATGCTTCATCTTTGGATGATCGGGGCGGCCAAAACGCAGCGCATTCATATTGGCGATGGGACGTGCGCCCATGGTGAACACATCGCGCAGGATTCCGCCAACGCCCGTCGCTGCACCCTGATAAGGTTCGATATAGCTGGGGTGGTTGTGCGATTCCATTTTGAAGATTGCGGCCAGCTTTGTGCCACCCGGGCCATCACCAATGTCGATGACGCCCGCATTCTCGCCGGGACCGCAAATCACCCATGGCGCTTCGGTGGGCAACTGCTTCAGGTGGAAACGCGATGATTTATAACTGCAATGTTCGGACCACATGACCGAGAATATGCCAAGCTCGACCATATTCGGTTCGCGGCCAAGCGCATTCAGCAGCCGGGCATATTCTTCTTCGTTCAGACCATGGTCTGCGACGATTTGCGGGGTGATCGGTGAAGCTGTATCGGTCATGGCTGGCCCCTTAGCGAGATGGCCGATATTTCGCTACAGTTTGTTTCAATTACGCGGGAACAATCAAGGTACCCGCAACGAAAAAGGGGCCAGCCTTTCGGCCAGCCCCTTTGAGAAAAATCAAACAGCGATTACGAGCTTTTGCAGGTCTGCGCGCCTTTATCGGCCAATTTGACGTTGATCGACTTGCCGCTGCCCGAAAGGGTGGCAGCACCATCGGCCGACTTCATTGGACCGGCAGGAGCAGCTTCGGCAGCAGGAGCCGTTGCAGTTGCATCAGCAGCAGGCGCTGCGGCGACGGGTGCCGTTACGCGCACTGGCGTTGCGGTCTTTTCACCGACGCGAATATCAGCCGCTTCGTTTTTGCCCAGAAAATCAACATAAAGAATGGTATTGTCGCCGCAACGATATGTCGTCGATGCCGTGATTGCAGGCGGCATGGCAATGGGCGCTGCTTCAGCGGTTTTCGCGGCTTCAGCTTCGGCTTCTGCGGCAGGGGTTTCAGACTTGTTGCATGCCGCAAGCGCAAGCACGGACAACGGGGCGAGGAGAAATAAGGTTTTTTTCATAGCGGCGGGTCCATGCCGCACGCTGCGCGCAAAGCAAAGTAAAATCAGGCGAAGCGATTCATAAACCTGCTTGGGTGAAATACTTGACCGCGCTCACACACCGCGTCAAAGCTGACGGCATGACCGATGTTAACGCCCCCGCCGCCAATACACCCAGTTTTGAAGATGCACTGAAAATGCTGGAAGAGGTGGTCCACAAGCTGGAAAGCGGAGACGCTCCGCTGGACGAATCCATTGCTTTGTATGAAAAAGGGCAGACATTGCGTGCAATTTGCCAGTCACGTCTGGATGCAGCCCAAGCGCGGATCGAGGCAATTGTGATGGGGCCAGACGGCGCGCCACAGGGCACCCGCCCGTTTGACGCGGACTGACACAGTGGCCCGCGATCCGCACGCAAGCCCTATGTTGAATACCGCCATCGAACAGGTATCGGCAGAAATTGATGCCCAGTTCGATATGCTATTGGCGGTACCCGACGATGCGCGGCGGCGGTTATTCGAAGCGATGCGGCATGCAGCGATTGGCGGCGGCAAAAGGCTGCGTCCGTTGTTGCTTTTGGCAACCGCAGAGATTTTCAACGTCGACCGTATAACCAGCGTCCGTGTGGCGACCGCCATCGAAGCGATCCATGTCTATTCGCTGATCCATGATGATTTGCCGTGCATGGATGATGATGATCTGCGGCGCGGAAAGCCCACGGTCCACCGCGCCTTTGACGATGCAACAGCCGTGCTCGCGGGGGATTCGCTGCATGCATTGGCATTCGAGATATTGGCGAGTTCAACCACCCATGCCGACCCGTTTATCCGAAGCGAACTGATCGCCGCCCTTGCGCTGGCCAGCGGGCCCGATGGCATGGCGGGCGGACAGATGATGGACATAGAGGCGGAAAAGGCGACATTTGATCTGCCCACCGTCACCCGGCTTCAGGCAATGAAAACCGGCGCATTGATCGCAGCCAGCGTCGAGATGGGGGCAATTCTGGGCCACGCTCCGGTCGAAGGCCGCGCGCACCTGCGGGGCTACGCCCGTGATGTGGGACTGGCGTTTCAGATTGTCGATGACATTATGGACGTGGAAGGCGACGCCGCATTGGCGGGCAAGGCACTGCATAAAGATGCAGCGGCGGGCAAGGCAACGTTCGTCTCGCTCATGGGGCTAGAACGCGCCAAGCAACAGGCAGAGGCGCTGGTCGATCAGGCGCTGTCGCATCTGTCCAGTTACGGCGCGGAGGCCGATCTGCTGCGCGCGATTGCGCGTTATGTGCTGGAGCGGGATCATTGAGGGAGAGCGGACTGTGAAACGTATCGGCGTCTATCCGGGAACATTCGACCCAATCACTTTGGGCCATATGGACATTATCGAACGCGGGGCAAAGCTGGTCGATGAGCTGATCATCGGCGTCACCACCAATGCCGCCAAATCACCGATGTTCAACGACGCCGAACGTATCGCGATGGTCGAACGCGAAGTTGCGGCGATCGGCAACGCGGGCAATATTCGCGTCGTTGGCTTTGATTCGCTGTTGATGGACTTTGCCGAAAGCCAGGGTGCGGCAACGGTAATTCGCGGCATTCGCGGGGTGACCGATTTCGAATATGAGTATCAACTGACGGGTATGAACCGGCAATTGAACGACCGGATCGAAACAGTCTTCCTGATGGCCGATGTTGCGCTGCAGCCGATCGCATCCGGCTGGTCAAGGAAATCGCTTATTATGGCGGCGACATCGCCAAATTCGTCACCCCTGACATCCGCAATGAAGTGGTCGCCCGTGTTCTCAAACTGGGGCGCAAGGGCGGCTGAAACGCCGTCAAATATTGCCGATCCGTTCGCGCAATTCGGTCTTCAGCAGTTTCCCGATATGACTGCGCGGCATTTCATCAATACTATACAGCGCGGATAGCCTTTGGGTTTTGCCCAGTTGCGCATTAACCGTGGCCAGCACGGCGTCGGTATCCAAAACTGCGCCGGGAGTGGCGGTGACAAATCCCACGGGCGTTTCACCCCATTTTTCGGAAGGAACGCCGACAACGGCAGCTTCGGCAACGGCTGGAATAGCCTCCAGCAGTTCCTCCAGATCCTTGGGGTAAATGTTGAATCCGCCAGAGATGATCAAATCTTTGGCGCGGCCTACAATGGCGACAAAGCCGTCGTCATCGATAACGCCAATGTCTCCGGTGCGGAACCAGATGTCACCGGCTTCGTCATGCCAGTGCATTTCGCGGGTTTTTTCGGGCTGCCCCTTATAGCCCGACATCATCGTTGGCGACCGCCCCACCATTTCCCCCTTTTCGCCCGCAGGCAGACGGTTGCCCTCTTCGTCGATAACAATCAATTCATGGCCCGTGATCGGTTGCCCAACCGTGTGCAATTTGTCGGGAAAAGCATGGGCGTGCAGCATGCACACCACCCCGCCTTCGGTCAGGCCGTAAATCTCCACCATCGCACCGGGCCAGCGTTTGACAATATCAGCCTTCAGATCCGCCGCAAAAGGCGCGCTGGTGCAGAATTTGGCTACGTAGCTGGAAAGATCATAATCGCCAAAGCCATCATAGGCCATCAATCGCTGATATTGCACCGGCACCAACATGGTGTGTGTCGTGCGGTCTGTCGACGCGTGCCGCAGATAACCCTCGCAGTCGAACTTCTCCATCACACGCACAAATCCGCCATGGCAAAGCGTGGGCAGGAATGCCGCCAGCGTGGTGTTCGAATATAGCGGCGTGGCAAGCAGAGTTTTGGACTCAGTTGTGAAGATCGATTTAAAACCACCCGCCATCTGGTTCCAGCGCATCTGGTGCGAATGGACAATCCCCTTGGGCGTGCCGGTGGTGCCGCTGGAGTATATGATATTGAAAGCGTCGGTGGCATCGGGGGTCACCGGACTGTGCGCTGCCCCGTCCTCTTTCATCCAGTCGAACAGCCCCGGCAAGTCATCCTTTGGCCCATCCAGCAGAATGATCGAAAGATCACCCAGATCATCGCGCGATAGCTCGGCAAGCTTGGCACTTTCGACAAAAAGGTGGCGCGCGCACGAATCACTCACCATCGCCAGCAATTGTTGGGGTGTAGCGGAACTGGTCAGCGGAGCCGCACAACCACCGCTGCGGATCGCCGCCAGATAGGCCAAGGCGAAGGGAACATTGGATGTTCCCAACACCGCAACCGCCTGCCCTCGCCCGACACCATCGGCTTGCAAACGCGCCGCAAGACGCGACGTCAATTGATCCAACTCACCCCAACTCAGCGCCATCGTGCTGTCAGCCAGCGCCAGCGCGTCAGTCTGTTCAGCACCCCAGCCAGCGATCATTGCATCAAAACTGCCAAGTGGCTTTTCAAGTTCAAAATTGGGGCGCGAAGTCATTTGCTTTGGTCTCCATTCCAAAGGAATATAATGGATAGGCAGATTTTAGCCGATCAGCAAAGCCAGTTGCAAATATCGTGCTGTACCGCCCCAACGGCTCTGCTAAGGGGCGCAGCGGAAGCTGCCGGATGGGAGGTAACAAGCAACATGAAAATCATGGTCACAGGAGCAGCCGGTTTTATCGGCATGCATGCATCGCTGCGATTGCTGGCGCGCGGAGACACGGTGGTTGGTGTCGACAATCTGAACGATTATTATGATGTATCGTTGAAAGAAGCGCGACTGGCGCGGCTAGTGGGACAAACCGGATTTTCCTTTCACAAAATCTCGGTGGAAGACCGCGACGGCATGGCTGCACTATTTGCTGCTGAAAAGCCTGATCGGGTTATTCATCTGGCGGCCCAAGCCGGCGTTCGATATTCTTTGACCAATCCGCATGCCTATATCGATGCCAATCTTCAGGGTTTCATGAACATTCTTGAGGGCTGTCGCCATAATGGCGTGCAGCACCTGGCATATGCATCAAGCTCCAGCGTTTATGGCGGCAACACCAAATTGCCATTTGACGAAGGCCAAAGCGTAGACCATCCGGTCAGCCTGTATGCGGCCTCGAAAAAGGCCAATGAGTTGATGGCGCATACTTACAGCCATTTGTTCAATATACCGACCACAGGCCTGCGTTTTTTCACGGTATATGGCCCCTGGGGCCGCCCCGACATGGCCTTGTTCCTGTTCACGCGCGCCATCATCGAAGGCAGGCCGATCGATGTTTTCAACAATGGCGACATGATCCGCGACTTCACCTTTATTGACGACATTGTCGAAGGCGTAATCCGCGTTATCGACAAACCGGCGGCGGTCGATCCGGAATTCAATGCTGACAATCCCAATCCATCGACCAGCAACGTGCCGTATCGCGTCTTTAACATCGGCAATAATCAGCCAACCAAGCTGATGGAATATATCGATGCGCTGGAATCGGCTTTGGGCAAAGTCGCCGAGAAAGATTTTCTGCCGATGCAGCCCGGTGATGTTCCGGCGACAGCCGCCAACACGGATGCGCTGGATGCTTGGGTCGGGTTCAAACCCGATACAGCTGTCCGCGATGGCGTCGCCCGCTTCGTCAGCTGGTACCGCGATTTCTACGCTGTCGAATAGCGGATAGAAGTGGTCATGCGTGGCGGGCGTTCGTGGATTGCCCGCCGCATCAATCCCGTCTATCGATGACGCCCGCAGGGGAAGTTATGCAAGCCAAAATTACCAATATGTTCCTGACCATTCCGCGTGCTCAGAAACGACTGATCGCGCTTTCTGTTGATGTTCTCATTTGCCTGGCGACAGTTGCCATTGCTTATTATCTTCGGTTGAACAGCTGGATTTTCCCACAAGGTTGGCAGTGGCTGTCTTATGCGGCAGCGGTAATAATCGCGGTTCCATTGTTCATCACTTTTGGCTTGTACCGCGCCATTTTTCGCTATGCAGGCTGGGGCGCATTGATGGCCGTGGTGCGGGCCTGTACCATCGCTGGCATTGTCTATGCCCTGATTTTCGTCGCCATCGGCGTGCCGCAGGTGCCGCGCACTATTGGCTTAATTCAGCCGGTGCTGTTGTTCTTGGGTGTCGGCGCATCGCGTGCCATGGCGCGTTATTGGCTGGGCGAAGGCTATACCGCGCTGTTTCGAATGGGTCCACGTCGACAAGTCTTAATCTATGGCGCAGGTTCGGCAGGGCGGCAGCTAGCAGCGGCGCTATCCAACAGCGATGAAATGCACGTTCTCGGCTTCGTCGATGATGATCGGACATTGCAGGGCAGCGTGTTGAATGGCCTGAAAATTTATCCGTCAGACAATGTCTCTCAGTTGATCGAAACACTGTTCATCGACGATATATTGCTGGCCTTACCATCGGCTTCCAGGCGGCGGCGCACCGAAATTGTAACGGCGATCCGCAGCAGCAGGGCGACCATCCGAACGCTGCCCGGCTTGATCGATCTGGCGCAAGGCAAGGTTACCGTCAACGATCTGCGCGAGCTTGATATTGAAGATTTATTGGGCCGTGATCCTGTGGAACCCGACAAGCTTTTGCTGTCGCGAAACATTGCGGATAAGACTGTGCTGGTCACCGGAGCAGGCGGTTCAATTGGTGGAGAACTGTGCCGCCAGATATTGATGCTCAAGCCCAAGACTTTATTATTGCTCGAAAAGGGTGAGTATTCGCTCTACACAATCCATCAGGAACTCACCACATTTCTGGCGGACCATGATGTCGGCGGCGAACAACCCCGTGTCATCCCCTTGCTCGCGTCGGTGCAAGACGGCCCACGCATCCAGGAAATTTTCCGGGCGTGGAAACCCGACACAATTTACCATGCAGCGGCTTACAAACATGTCCCCTTGGTCGAACATAACCCCGGTGAAGGCATCCGCAATAACGTTTTCGGAACACTCACCGCAGCGCGGATTGCCCAAGAGGAAGGCGTCAGCCAATTTGTGCTGATCAGCACCGACAAAGCCGTTCGCCCCACCAATGTGATGGGCACGACAAAGCGTTTGGCAGAACTGGTTTTGCAGGCCATCGCCGCCAATAATCCGACAACGGTTTTTTCGATGGTGCGGTTCGGCAACGTATTGGGCTCCAGCGGATCGGTTGTGCCGCTGTTTCGCAAACAGATCAAAGCTGGCGGTCCCCTGACCATCACCCATAAAGACGTTACGCGCTATTTCATGTCTATCCCGGAAGCTGCGCAATTGGTGATCCAAGCCGGAGCTATGGCCAAAGGCGGCGAGGTGTTCGTGCTCGATATGGGGGACCCGGTACGCATCGCAGATCTTGCACAGCAAATGGTCGAACTCTCCGGTCTCTCTGTGAAGAACGCCGACCATCCCGAAGGCGACATCGAGATTCAGGTGGTCGGCCTGCGCCCCGGCGAAAAACTTTACGAAGAACTATTGATTGGCAACGCCCCCGAAGCCACCGCGCATCCCCGCATTCTGAAGGCCAATGAAGAAATGCGGCCTTTCGCACAACTGACCCGGGATTTGGCGCAATTTGAAATCGCAATTGCGCAGAATGATCAAAAGGCTATCCGGCAGCTGCTGACATCGGTCGTACCCGATTTCAAGCCCCAGTCGGAAATGGTCGATTGGGTTTATCTGGAACAAAATGGTTTGAAAGAAGCGGAATAAACCGCCCTGTTAGGCGACTGCCGCCGCCAACACCTCGTTCAATGCCAACAGATACCGATCCATTTGCTCCGTCGTTATCGTTGGGTGCAACAGGAACATCAGGCTGGTTTCGCCCAGTTCGATGGCATTGGGCAAACGCTGTGCCGGGCGGCAATCCATCCCGTCAAAAGCCTTTTCCAAATAAACCTCCGAACAACTGCCTTGAAATAATGGCGCATCCCTTTGCGTCATTTCGGCAACGATCCGGTCGCGCGTCCACCCTGCCCGCAACCCATCCGGCCGAACATAGGCATATAGCCGATAAAAGGCATGCTGGCTGTTTTCATCCGGCAAAGGCACGCGCAACATTGATGGGTATTGCGCGAGCACAGCGATAACGCGCCGGGCGTTGCTGGTGCGCTTCTCGGTCCAGTCTGCCATTCGGCGCAGCTGTATCCGGCCAATCGCACCTTGCATTTCCAGCATGCGCCAATTGGTACCAATGCTTTCATGGACCCAACGGAAACCTGGCGGATGTTGTCGGTTATAAACCGCATCCCAGTTTTTACCGTGGTCTTTAAACGACCACATGCGCGACCACATTGCCTCGTCATTGCAGGTAATCATGCCGCCTTCGCCGCCGGTCGTCATGATTTTGTCCTGACAGAATGACCATGCGCCGACATCGCCGATGCAGCCCACACTGCGTCCATTATAGCGGGCGCCATGCGCCTGCGCGCAATCCTCGATAACCGTCAGGCTATGCTGGTGTGCCAAGGCCATGATTGGGTCCATATCGCACGGCCAACCCGCCAAATGCACGGGAACAATGGCCTTGGTATGCGCACTCAATACCGACGCGATAGTGGCCGCGCTGATGTTACCGCTGTCACGGTCCACATCTGCAAAAACCGGGCGTGCGCCTGCGTTAATCACACACGAAACCGACGCTATAAAAGTCCGCGGCGTCACCACCACTTCATCGGTATCGCTGCCGCCATTGACCGAACCGATACCCAAGCCCTGCAACGCCAAATCAAGCGCCAAAGTGCCATTGGACAAGGCAATTGCCCGCGATGTTCCAGCCCATGCCGCAAATTCGGTTTCAAACTGGCGACATTCTGTGCCCGTCCAGTAATTGACACGATTGGAGGCCAGCACAGACGCCACTGCCTGCACTTCTTCGTCGCTAAAACTGGGCCAAGGCGCAAGGGCGGTGTTTAGCATAATAAGAACTCTTTGATTACCGAAATAGAGGGAATTGTTAGTTGATAGCTTTTATCTGCTGCATTCAGCTCGATATATCGCCCGAAAATGATTAATCCTGTCTTCATCACGCGCAAAAATTTCTAGCGGATCGGAGGTCCACGATCGTTGCGGGATTCTTGCGCAAATGTTCATGTCCTCTTCGAATATTTGGCGGTTCAATTGGGCAGATGAATCAAAGAAACTTTCTGCAATCGCCGGGTTTTTCTCAGGCTGTAGCCGTGATTTGTAAGTCGGCTGATGAAATGGGCCGTGTCATCAGATTTTGCAGGAAAGAAACTTTGGATGGAGTAAGACAGTCCGTAAGTCGAAGAAATCATAGAAAATGGGAACAAAAAAATGTTTATGTAACCAAGATGCTGGTAAGATAGAGAAAATATCCGTCCCAATTTTTTAAGCCTATTGGCAGACTTTTCATTATTGACGGCAAACCAAAGCGAGATATAGCCGATATGGCCACCCACTTCGACCACAGTATCGCCCGCCGCTATCAGCGCGCGAATGGCCTGCATTTCCTCCGCCTCCCGGTGACGACCGTGAAACCAATAGCCTTTGTGAGCGAAAAGATTGAGTTTAATCTTACGATCCAGCCAGTGGTGACGGATCGAAATATCGCGATTAAATGCCTTCAATAATGGCAAGCCCAGCGAACGGAGCAACGGGTTTTCATTTAAACGAGCCAGCACATTATTACTCCTAGTACTTCAGCAGGGTCGCTATTGACCCAATAAATCCAATAAGTCTACCCACGTGGTTCAGGTCGTATTCGGGTTCAGAATTTCCCGCAAATCTGCGATAATCCGATCAGGATGATATGCTGGATCGTTGGGAAAATTCTGGGTGTGAACGCCTTGTCCCATGTGATCGAGCATGATCGTTTTCCACCCGAGTTTTCTTGGCGCAAAAAAGTCCTTTGCCGGATTATCACCGACATAGCAAAATAGCCCTGCCGGAAAGCCTTCCGCCACCGCTGTAAATCGCGCAGGTTCGAGCTTGGACAGCCCGATTTCTTCCGAGATCGATACAAATGCCGCGTCAGTGCATCCAAGTGCCGCAATTTTCGCCCTTTGGGTTATGCTGCGCCCGTCCGTTACGATAGCGTATGAACGTGATTGCTGACGCAGCTCTGACAAAACAGCTCGGGCACCTTCGCTGAGCGAAATCTGAGGTGCATGGGCCCGCATAGCGACGATCATCGCAGAACGCCCCGCCTCCGGCAGCATACATTGAGACCATGCCTGCGCGATTGGATCGGGATGCCGTTGCGCACTCAGCGCCAGCAAAATTGCGGAAAATTCGTTGTTGCAATAAAGTCTTTCGACCTCTGCGCCGACATATGTCAGTGCTGATCGAACATAGTCGCGCTCTGCGTAAAGCGTATCGTCTAAATCAAAAACCCAATGGTCGATCTCATCCATCGACGAAAATCTCAGCGTCGTAACGCAGCATCACCAAACGGTCCTGCCATGCGGTAAAATCACCGATTGGTCTGTTCAAAATATATTCTTCGATCAGCCACTGGTGATAATTGGCACCTGAGCGCGCCGTAAGCGGATAACCACCGCCAAACCGGGCATTGACCTCGATCAGATATTTCTCACCCGTTTCGCGGTGCCGCATGATCTGGATGGTCAAACAACCCACCGCACCCGGCAGATGCGCCAAACGTTCGGTCAGGAAAGGTACGATGTCGTTGCGCACAGTCTGTCCCTTTGACACTTCGCCGCCCCTGACTTCGATACGCAAACGCGGGACCACCGATCGAATTTGGTTGGTTCGGTCGAAATAGGCATCGCAGGTAAATTCGTCATATTCACTATGTTCAAGATACTGACAAAACATGTTGCGCGGATTTTCCAGATGCGACTGGGTCAACTCATTCGGTTCGCGCAAAACAGAAATACCCGCACTCAAAGACCCATCATAAGGCTTGATGATCAAAGGATAGGAAAGAGCGTCAATCTCCATTCGGCGGGGCATTTTCAGACCCAATGGCTCGAACAACAAACCGGTCATCCGCTTATCCGCACAATGGTCAACCAAAGCGAGATCGGACACGGCAAGAGTGCAACCAAAAGCGGCAAAGCGCGCCTTCAGGCTGGCCAATAACGGCAACTCGGTGTCGATCGTTGGAACCACCATGCGAACCCCGGCATCGCGGCAATAATTCTCAAGCCGTTGTGCATAGTCGGCGTCGCGAACATGGGGCAATTCAACACCGTCGCCGCTGTCCTGGCAGGCAGAGCTCATCGCCGGGCGCATATCGGCCGTTGTCACCGAAAGTCCATAAGGTGCTGCAGCCTGCCGAAACAATCGGGTCAATGAAACCCGCCGCCCTGCCGAAAGGATCAATATGTCAGTCACCAGCGTTGCTGCCTTTTGTTCCGGTAAATACTGGCATTGTCATGTCACTGGCCGCGTTGATCCCATCGCGCCGGATCACCTTGAGTGCCGTCATACACAATATTTTCACGTCGAGCCATAGCCCGCGATTATCCACATACCAACTGTCCAGCGCAAATTTTTCATCCCATGTCAGCGCGTTGCGGCCATTGATCTGCGCCCAGCCGGTCAAGCCTGGCTTCACCATATGTCGCCGCGCCTGTTCAACTGAATAAAGCGGCAGATATTGCATTAAAAGTGGACGGGGACCAACGAGGCTCATTTCACCTTTCAACACATTCCAAAATTCGGGCAACTCATCGAGACTGGTCGCGCGCAACCAGCGACCAAAGGGTGGTAGCCGATCCGTATCAGGTAGCAAATTTCCATCGGCATCACGGGCATCGGTCATGGTCCGGAACTTGACCATGCGAAACGGTTGCCCATCTAGTCCCGGGCGCACTTGCGCAAACAAGACGGGGCTACCCAATTTTCGGCGGATCAATAGCGCGACTATGCTCAATATCGGGGCAAGCAACAGCAGCGCCGTGGCACTTAATATCAAATCTATTGCCGCTTTACCATGTCCAAGCCTCATCCTTGGTCACGACGAATTTTACGAAAAAGCGTGTCAAAGGAATCAACCCCGCATCGCAGCGACAAATGTTCATTATAATAAACCTTGGCAGCTTGCGCCATTCGTGCACGGGCCATTTCATCGAGCGACGCCATCCTCAGCACTGCATCCGCCAACGCCTTCACGTCGCCGGGCGGGACTGCGATTCCCGCCCTTGCTGCATCGACCAATGCCGCCGCATCCCCCGCCACCGCCATGATAATTGGCCGCCCGGCACTCATATAAGCTTGGGTTTTGGACGGGATAGTAATTTCAAACAGCGGATCGGGGCGCAGATTGACGAGCAGGCAATCCGCCGCTGCCAAATAACTGCCTACCTCCGCCATCGATACTTTGGGAAAGAAATGCACATTCGCAAGCTGCTCATCAACGGCGCGCTTTTGGATGCGTTCGGTTTCAAGACCACCGCCCAAAAAGCAAAAATCTATCTTGTCATTGGCCACGGCCACGATTTTTGCCGCGTCTATTACAATATCCAGATTTGCGCAAGCCCCATATTGCCCGCAAACAAAACACGGAAACGGCCATTTTCGGGCATCGATGCAGGCCCGGTAATCCTCGCCGCTATTATCGCGCTTTCATCGGCCCAATTGTAGATCATGGTCACTTTGTCCGCAGGCACACCGCGACCGATCAACAGGCGTTTGAAGCCTGGCGACAATACCACGATATGCGTCATCCGCGCATAAACCCAGCGGCAAACCCGCCCACCATGCGCAGCGGTAACGACGCATCCATCATCCCGGTAGCCGACAGTGTGTCGGGCCACATATCCTGAACATCGAGCACCGTAGGCGTCCGCCGGAACAGCTTGGCCATCGCGGCAGCCAGCCCGACGGTTAGCGGCGGATGATAAGCGTAAAGAACATCAGCGCGGCGCGCGACGAATGTCAGGTAGAGAAAAACCGAAAAACAGAAACTGAGATAATTGGCTATGCGCGGCAAAGCCCGGTTGTCATGGCTGGGATAAAGAGCCAGCCGGGTAACCGCGACGCCGTCCACTGTTTCGCGCTGGATGGGCCGGATGCGATAACCCTCATACACTTTGCCGCCTGGATAATTGGGAAAGCCGGTGACGACTTCCACATCATAGCCACGATCCTGGAACGCGCGCGCAAATAACAGCCCCTTGAACGTTGGCTCGGGATCGAACCATTGGGTCAACAGGATCAGGCGAGGCCGCACCCCTCCACTGAGTCTGCCCATGAATCGTTCATGTCAAATCGTTCGACCGGATCCCGTCCCAGCTGTTGGACAGGCGCGCGGTGCCCATGATTAGGCTGACGACGCGTTCCGACGTGTTGGCGATGCAATAGTCTGCAGGCACTGGATGGGCGACACCGGCTGCTTCGCGTTCAGCGAACATGCGGTGACGGCACCGACGGCATCGACGATCGTCTCGCGTTGCAGCCCAGTCATGATGATGCACCCTACATCAAGCCTTTCGGGTCGCTCAATGGCATCGCGCGGCGTGATCGCGGGAAAGCCGAGGATCGAGGCCTCTTCGGCAATCGTGCCGCTGTCCGAAATCGCGCAAAACGCGTTTTTTTGCAGCTGGTTATAATCATGGAAACCGAAAGGCTTCAGATACTGGACCAACGGATGCGGCGTGCGTTCGCTCAGTGCATCAAGCCGCTTGCGGGTGCGCGGATGGGTGGAAACGATCACCGGCATGTCATGCGCTGCTGCCAATGCATCCAGCGTATCCGCCAGCTGCAATAATCGCGCGCTGCTATCGACATTTTCCTCGCGGTGGAGCGATACAATGAAATAGCCCCGCTGTTTTAACTCCAGCCGATCGAGCACATCCGATTGTTCGATCTGTGCTCGGTAATGCTCCAGCACTTCACGCATTGGCGATCCGGTCAGGTATATACGCCGGTGCTGCATGCCTTCGGAGAGCAGATGCCGCCGCGCATGTTCGGTGTACACCAGATTGAAATCAGCAATATGATCGACCAGCTTGCGGTTGGTTTCTTCGGGAACATTGCGGTCGAACGAGCGGTTGCCCGCTTCCATATGATAGACCGGCACCTTCATCCGCCGCGCCATGATAGCCGAAATAGCCGAATTTGTATCGCCCAGCACGACGACCGCATCGGGTCGTTCGGCCGCGATCACGCGCTCGCTTTCGGTCAGGATCTTTCCCAGCGTTTCGCCAAGGGACCCGCCGCCGCTGCCCAGAAAATGGTCGGGACGACGCACGCCGAGATCTTCGAAGAAAATCTCGTTCAGTTCATAATCGTAATTCTGCCCGGTGTGGACAATCACATGATCGGTGAATTGGTCCAGCCGTGCCATCACCCGCGACAGACGGATAATCTCCGGGCGCGTGCCCAATATTGTCATCACCTTCAGCTTTGTCATTGATCGCGTCTCTTTATAACGGGCAGGCATAGGTATCGGGACGCTCGCGGTCGAAAATCTCGTTCGCCCAGAGCATCACGACCATTTCCTCGTCGCCGATATTGGTGATGTCATGGGTCCAGCCAGGCACGGTTTCCACGATTTCAGCGCGCTCGCCGCTGGTATCTAGCGCAAATTCTTCGCCAGTCACCATCTGGCGGAAACGAAAACGCGCTGCCCCTTTGATCACGAGAAACTTCTCGGTCTTGCTATGATGATAATGCCCACCGCGCGTGATGCCGGGATGGGCAGTGAAATAGGAAAACTGCCCGCTGTCATGCGTTTTCAGCATTTCGACAAACACGCCGCGCGCGTCGCCGTGCATTGGCACGGTGTAAGAAAATTCTGCGCAGGGCAGATAGCTGACATAGGTGGCATAAAGCGCGCGCGTTAGACCGCGCCCTACGGCTTCGGTCACCAGATTATCGCGGCTGGCGCGGAAAGCATGCAACGTATCTGCAACCTCACCGACCGTTGTGTGATATTCTGGCGAAACCACAGCAAATCCATCCGCTCCGGTTGCAGGCACGGCACCATCCATAACCGCCAGCAGAGCCGCGACCACATCGTCGATATAGACAAGGCGCAACGCGGCGGCAGGATCGTTGACCATGATCGGCAGGTCGCGCGCGATATTATGGCAAAATGTGGCAACGGCAGAATTGTAATTGGGACGACACCATTTGCCAAAAACGTTGGGCAGGCGGAATATGTGTGCGGTGATCGCACCATCTGCTTGCGCCTCGAGCAACGCCTGTTCAGCCGCACGTTTACTCGCTCCATAAGGATTATCCAGCGCGGCCTGGGTCGACGAGGCAAAGGCCAGCGGCATTGGCGCTTGCCCCGCCGCCGCCCGACGTTTCAAAGCATCTGCCAGAGCCGCCGTTAGGCGGTGGTTGCCCGCGTCAAATTCGGCCGGATCATCGGGCCGATTGACCCCGGCAAGGTGTATTACGCAATCAACCCCTATCAGTTTCGCATCCAGCGATTTCAACGGATCATCGCGCGTCAGACACTCCACTACAATATCGCCGCGTTCGGCCAAATGCTGGCGCAAATTGCGACCGACAAAGCCGTTCGCGCCCGTGATCAGCACTTTCATTGGGTCAACCCTCGATCAGGCTGGGTTCACCGCGCACGATACGCTGAATAAAATCCAGCTTCATCAGCAGGGCCTTCATCGATGGAACATCCAGCCGTTCGGTGTTATGCGAATTATATTCATCGGCATGCAGCGCCTGCGTCAGCACCGCCTCGCCTTCCTCGACAAATTTCGCATAATTCAGGTCGCGTCCATCGGGCGGCACCCGGAAATATTCGCCCAGATCCTCTGCACATGCGCGTTCTTCCCGGCTCAGCAGCGATTCATAGAGCTTTTCGCCATGGCGTGCGCCGATTACCTTTACCGGATGGCCCACTGATCGATTGCTCCAGCATCGCCTCAACCAGCACTTCGACTGTCGCCGCCGGAGCCTTTTGGACGAAAATATCGCCATTATTGCCATGTTCAAACGCATAGAGCACCAGTTCGACCGCATCCTCCAGCGTCATCATGAAACGGGTCATTTCGGGGTCGGTGACCGTAATCGGCTGGCTGGCCAGCAGCTGATCCACGAACAGCGGAATGACCGATCCGCGCGATGCCATGACATTGCCGTAACGCGTACCAGTGATGACCGTTCCTGTGTTTTCCAGATTTCGGCTGGTGGCAACCATCACCTTTTCCATCATTGCCTTGTGATGCCCATCGCGTTGATCGGATAGACCGCCTTGTCGGTACTCAGGCACATGACGCGCCTGACGCCTGCAGCAATCGCGGCCGGCAGCACGTTTTCAGTTCCCAGTACATTTGTTTGCACCGCCTGCATCGGATAGAATTCGCAACTTGGCACCTGTTTCAGCGCGGCAGCATGGAACACATAGTCTACGCCCTGCACCGCCGCATCGACGCTTCGCATTCGCGCACATCGCCGATGTAGAATTTCAGCTTGGGATGGCAAACGCTTGCGCATATCATCCTGCTTTTTCTCATCGCGGCTGAAGATCCGGATCTCCGCCAGACCGGAATCCAGAAACCGCTTCAACACGGCGTTGCCGAATGACCCGGTGCCGCCGGTTATCAGCAAAATCTGTCCGTCAAAATTCGTCATTTTTCACTCCTAAAGCCGTCGCTTCGCGGGCACAATCGTGCCAGCATCAAATCAACTGCTGCGCATGCATCATTGGTCAGAACGCCCTCAGAAAGCACTGGACGTCACATCCATTATCGCGAAAGAGTGTCGATGCTGATCACTTCTTAGAGGCGCTAAAAGTCATATCGCTAGCTTTTGCAACCCCTTTGGTACTGAATACTCAGGCCAAAAAATGTTTGAAGCAACTCAAGTCGTTTTTAGGTGTATCAAAAAAATCGAGCGCAGGCGACGAGCGTTTTCGTGTCACACTCCGTAAAATTGGAGCGTTCTGAGAGATATTCCTACTGATAGCTTTTTTCAGTATCGACAAAAAATGAATTTTTGCTTTGTCACGGAAACGGCTTACATTTTTCACCATCAGTACTACCATCAATACTCGAGCATTTTTCGAGCACATTGAAGCATGAGGATATTCATTGCTTGAAAAACGCTCTAATAAAGGGCTTTCATCTAACGTAAAATTGGCTTATAGCACATCCACATGAATGAGGCGCACGATTTTATAAACCAACATTCGCATACTGTGAAATTAGTCGCGACTTTAAATTGATCGTGATTCCGAATCCTCTAATATTTATGGAACGAACGAACAATGAAAGGGATAGTTTTAGCCGGAGGTTCTGGGTCACGCCTGTACCCGATTACCAAAGGAATATCAAAACAGCTACTCCCGGTGTTCAACAAGCCAATGATCTTTATCCACTTTCAGTGTTAATGCTCGCTGGAATGCGAGAGATTTTGATTATAGCGACGCCCGAGGATCAGTCCGGGTTTCAACGCCTTTTGGGCGGTGGGCGGCGAGTTTGGCATTAACATTCGTATGCGGTGCGACCAGCCCGGTGGGCTTTCGCAGCTTTTACCATCGGTGAAGATTTTATCGGCTCTGATCCTGTTTCCTCGTTCTGGGCGACAATATATTTCTACGGGCAGGGCTTTCAGGCCAATGCTCGTCGAGGCAGTCAGCCAGCAACAGGGGGCAACCATTTGGGTTGTCGGTCAAGGATCCGGAGCGCTTCGGCGTCGTCCAGTCCAGCAGGACTGTCAGGCTGTCTGGATCGAAGAAGAGCCGGACCGTCCCAAAATCATTATGCGGTGACTCGCCTCTATTTCTACGACAATAATGTTATTGAATCGCAAAGCAGATCAAGCCCTCCCCTCGCCGCGAGCTCCAGATAGCCAGCGTAAATCGGCCTTCTGAAACGCGGCGATTTGCGTGTCAGGTATGGGGGCGCGGTTTTGCTTCGCTCGTCACGCACCCATGAGAGCCTGCTGGCCGCTTAGCGTTTCGTCGAAGCGGTGAACGCGACAGGGCAATAGGTTGCGTCCTCGAAGAAATTGCTCTGTACAATGGCTGGCTTTCCGTCGCAGATATTGCCCGCACCGCCGAGCAGCTTAGCAGAACGGTTATGGCGATTCTGAAAATGCCCTCAAGTTCCAGAAATGACCACCAAACCGATTTTTGTAACCCAGCCTTTTTTGCCGCCTCTTGACAAGGTTATCCCGTATCTCGAGCAAATTGACAGAACAAGTTTTCTGACAATGGCGGCCCGATGCGTCAGGACTAGAGCGCTGGCTTTCGATTATTTGAGTATCGACATATCTCGTTGTTCAATAACAGTACGATCGCCCTGTTGACTCGTTGAGTCGCTGGATTTGACCGCGAGGTGTTGACCACGCCCTACTCGTTCGTTGCGACGTCTCATTCGCTTATCTGGAGCCAGCTTGAGCACTTGTTTGTCGATGTCGATCCGCTAACGCTCAATATTGATCCAGCGAAGATCGAAGCGGCCATCACCCCGCGAACAACGGCAATTCTGGCGGTTCATTGTTATGGTCATCCTTGCGACGTAAATGCCATTCAAAAAATTGCCGACAAACACGGCTTGAAGGTCGTTTATGACGCTGCCCATGCATTCGGTGTCCAGTACCAGAGCGGGAGCGTGCTGAATTATGGCGACCTGTCGGTGCTGAGTTTGCATGCGACCAAGGTCTTCAATACACTGGAAGGCGGCGCGATCGTCAGCCCGGACGCTGAAACCAAGAAACGGATCGATCAGCTCAAGAATTTCGGGATTGTCGACGAGCACATTATCGACGCTGCGGGCATCAACGGCAAGATGAGCGAGATCAACGCAGCCGTCGGGATCGTTCAGCTAGAATATGTCGATCATTGCATTGCAAAGCGACAGCAAATCGACGCGTATTACCGCGAACGGCTGGCAACGGTTCGAGGAATTCGTTGTTTGCAAGAATCGGGTGAGGATGTTGCCAACTGCGCTTATTTCCCGATAATGGTGGCGGAGGAATTCGATCTGACGCGTGATGAGCTGGAGCTCCGGCTTAACGAGCATAAAATTTATCCGCGACGGTATTTTTATCCCCTGATTTCGAACCTGCCGATGTACAGCGATGCGCCGTCATCGAATCCGGCCAATTTGCCGATTGCCAACCGCGCTGCGGCGCAAATCCTGTGTCTGCCGATTTTCCCCGACCTCGAACTGTCTGCGGTTGACGAAATCTGTGGCATCATTGCTGCGCAATAGGTTCGAACGGGCAAGTGGAAAATGCTATGAAACTGGCGATCATGCAGCCCTACTTCCTGCCGTATATCGGCTATTTCCAGCTAATCGCCTCGGTCGACACTTTTGTTGTCTACGATAATATCAAATACACAAAAAAGGGCTGGGTGAACCGCAACCGTATGCTGCGTAATGGCGACGACGTGACGTTTTCCCTGCCGTTGGCCAAAGATTCGGACTCGCTCGATATCGTCCAGCGCGAACTGGCCGCCGATTTCGACCGCGATAAGCTGTTGAACCAGTTCAGGGCTCTTATGCTAAGGCGCCCGATTTCGATGCCACTTTTCCCTTATTGGCCCGGATTGTGCTCAAGGACGAGCGTAACCTGTTTCGCTACATCCATCAGTCGATTGTGGAACTTTGCGACCATCTGGGCTTGGCGACTGAAATCCGGATTTCTTCCGAGATCGATATCGATCACGGCCTCAAATCACAAGACAAGGTGCTGGCGTTATGCAAAGCGCTGAACGCGGACACTTACATTAACGCCATCGGCGGACTTGATCTGTATCGCCGTGAAGATTTTGCAGCGGAACATGTTTCGTTGAAGTTCATCAAGGCCAAGCCGTTTGAGTATCCGCAATTTGCAGGACAAACAGTGCCATGGTTGTCGATAATCGACGTACTTATGTTCAACCCCCTCAATGTGGTTCAAGACTGCATTGCCCATGGTTATGAAATGATTTGAGATGTTTCGCTGGAAAAAACTTGGCAGGATATTCACGCCTCAAGATGTGGCGGATCGACCATGGCTCAAAGAGTTTGCACAGGCCCCGGCGACGCTGGTGCTCGATGATGTTGTGCGAGTGTATTTCTCGTGCCGCCCGCCAGCTGATGAAAACGGCCAGTATTCGAGCTATTCGGCGTGGGTGGAATTCACCGCGCCAACCTGTCGAAGATCGTGCGCGTTGCCGAGCGGCCCATTCTAGATCTCGGCGAATTAGGGACATTTGACGAATTCGGCACTTATCCTGTTTCGGTGGCTCGCGTCGGTGACGAGGTTCGGGCCTATTACGCGGGTTGGAACTCGTTACGAATCGGTTCCGTTTAACGTTGCCATCGGCGCCGCAGTAAGCCGTGACGGGGGCGAGACGTTCGAGCGGTTGGGCAACGGACCCATATTGGGATACACCCCGGACGAGCCCTTTGTACTAAGCGGCCCCAAAATCCGTCACTTTGACGGCAAGTGGCAACTTTTCTATATAGCGGGTCGCAAATGGAAGGATGTCGATGGGCGAGCTGAGCCGGTGTACAAAATCAGGATGGCGACGTCGCAGGACGGTGTCCACTGGCACAAAGCCAACCGCGATCTGATCCCCAGCCGGATTGAGGAAGACGAGGCGCAGGCAAGTCCTGATGTATTTTATGCCAACGGCAAATATCACATGTTCTTTTGCTATCGCTACAGCAGCCATTATCGCGGCAAGCAGAATGGTTACCGGATCGGATATGCGTCGAGCACAGACTTGCTCGAATGGATCCGCGATGACGACAAAGCTGGGATCACTGTGTCCGATGAAGGATGGGATTCCGAAATGGTGAGCTATCCCCATGTATTTGAAGTCGATGGGAAGATTTTTATGGCCTATCTGGGTGACCAGGTCGGGCGTTTCGGCTTCGGCTTGGCAGAGCTTGACGGAAGGCTGGATTAAGCATGAGGTGGCGTAAAATCGGCAAGATTTTCGATCCGGCATCGCATCGATTGCCAAATGGCTGCACGCAATTTGCACAGTCACCGCAAACGCTTGTGTTCGACGATTTTGTTCGGATATATTTCTCCACCCGCTCGGTCGATCCGAAAAACGGCAAATATCTAAGCCACATCGCCTTCGTCGATATGCGCAAAAATTTGCGCGATATCATAGCCGTGTCGGACCAGACGGTACTGCCGCTGGGAGAGCTGGGCTGTTTCGACGAGCATGGTATTTTCCCGATCAATGTGGTTCGAGATGGCGACCAGATACTGGCATATACCACTGGCTGGAACCGGCGGGTATCGGTGTCAGTCGATACCGGCATTGGGCTGGCAACCAGTCAGGACGATGGACGGACATTCCAACGGGTAGGACCCGGGCCAGTGCTGTCGGCCTCGCTGCACGAGCCGTGCCTTGTCGGAGACGGCTTCGTCAAGAAAATCGGCGGTGTCTATCACATGTGGTACATTTTCGGTACCGGTTGGAAACGTTTCGCTCCGAACTCGCCCCCAGACCGGACATACAAGATCGCACTTGCGACATCGACCGACGGGATCGAATGGAAGAAGCAGGAAGCCACTCAGATTATAGCAGATCGGCTTGGCCCTGATGAAAGCCAGGCGCTGCCAACCATTGTCGGCATCGGCGACCGTCATCACATGTTTTTCTGTTACCGGAAATCGTTCGACTTCAGAAGCGCAAAAGGTCGCGGATACCGGATCGGACACGCATGGTCGGATGACTTGAAAAGCTGGACTTCGCGACGATAAAAATCCGGCGCTTGCCGGAACAGCCGGTGAGTGGGACTCGGATATGCAGTGTTATCCGCATGTTTTCGAATGTGACGGCTCGGTCTATCTGCTCTACAATGGAAACGAATTCGGTCGCGCCGGTTTCGGGCTGGCATTACTCGAACGATGACCAATATCCGATTTTCGCGCGATGAAACCGATGCCGATGACGTTGCAAGGCATTTGAAAGCATGCGACCGAGCGTTCATGCCGCCGCTGAGCGAACGGCTCGATATCATTGAATACGCCGTCAGGCTGGCCACCAATGCCACACGCTTTGAGGCGTGGTCGAGCAACGAACTGACGGGATTGATCGCCACCTACTGTAATGCAGCAGACAGGAGGAAGGCCTTCATAACCAGTGTAAGCGTCTTGTCGCAGCAGCAAGGCAAAGGGATCGCTGCCGATTTGCTGGACCGATGCATTGTATATGTTCAAAAGCTCGGCTTTCATCGGATTGAGCTAGAAGTTAACAGCGGGAATTGGGCGGCGGTAGCACTTTATGAACGATTTGGGTTCGTTTCGACCCAAATGACGGATAATCTCACTACAATGATAATAGATTTGCAAAAGGACGCACAATGAACGCGCAGCGCGATTACAACGCCGAAATCAACGACACGGCCGACCATCAATATGCCTATGGGTTCGATTTCGACGTGATGCATCCTTACATGCTTCGCTCTTTTGAACCGTTCATTCGGCCCGGCAGCCTGTTGGAGCTGGGGAGCTTCAAAGGCGACTTCACCAGGCGTTTCTTGGACCGCTTTGACGATGTCACTTGTGTAGAGGCGTCAGGTGACGCGTTGGCCGAGGCGAAGGCCCGGCATGGCGAAAAGGTTGAGTTCGTTCATTCGCTGTTCGAAACCGCGACATTGCCTCGGCGCTATGATAATATCGTGCTCACTCACGTGCTAGAACATCTTGACGACCCAGTCCGCGTTTTGAGGCGGATCAATGACGAGTGGCTTGCCGAAGGCGGCCGCTTTTTTCTGGTATGTCCGAACGCCAACGCGCCTTCACGTCAGATCGCGGTAAAGATGGGATTGATTTCGCACAACGCCGCGGTCACCCCGGCCGAATCCGAGCATGGACATCTCATTACCTACTCGCTCGACACTTTGGAGCGAGATGTTGTCGCAGCGGGTCTCAAAGTGGTCCACCGGTCCGGTATCTTCTTCAAGGCGCTTGCCAATTTCCAGTGGGACCGGCTACTGCAAACCGACATCATTAGCCCGGAATACCTCGAAGGCTGTTATCAGCTCGGGCAGATTTACCCCGATCTGTGTTCCAGCATCTTCCTGTTGTGCGAAGCAGGGCAAGCGCAGGACACCGACGAAAAGTGATTGCCTTGCGGCGAAACATAATCGCCAACTACATAAGCCAACTTTATGCCAGCTTGGCCGGGATCCTGATGGTGCCCCTCTATGTCCGTTATATGGGTGTTGAGGCGTATGGGTTGGTCGGCTTTTACGCCATGTTGCAAGGTTGGTTCATGCTGCTCGACATGGGGGCTCACGCCGGCTGTTAGCCGAGAGGCCGCCCGGTTCAGCGGAGGTGCGACGGGCGCTCTGGACCTGCGTCGGCTTGTACGATCGCTGGAGGGCGTTTTCGTTGTTGTCGGCGGTATTGCGTTGCTGGCGATGATCGCTGGAGCCGATTTTACGGCACGCAACTGGCTCAAAGTCGAATCGCTGGAAGTTGCCGATGTGCGCGATGCAATCGCATTTATGGCCATGATTGTCGTATTCCGTTGGTTGTGCGGCCTTTACCGGGGGCTAATAAGCGGTTTTGAACATATAGTGTGGCTGAGTGGCTTCAATGCGGTTGTTGTTACGTTACGCTTTGTTCTGGTTGTTCCATATCTGATCTATGTCGGCGCGACACCCATTCACTTTTTTGCGTATCAGCTTGTCATTGCAGCCGCAGAGCTAGCCATTCTTGTTGCCAAGACTTATCGGATTCTCCCCACCGTTGATGTAGTCGGCTGGCTACGTTGGGAATGGTCGCCGCTAAAGCAAATACTAGCATTTGCTGCTAGCGCCGCGTTTACTAGCACCGCCTGGGTGCTGGTGATGCAGGCGGATAAGCTTTTGCTGTCGGGGCTGATCCCCTTGAGCCAATACGCTATTTACACCGTGGGCGTGTTGGTGGCCGGCGGCATAACGATGCTTTCCGGGCCGGTGACTGGTGCCATACTGCCGCGCTTGGTCAAATTGAATGCAGAGGGCGATGAGGCTAGTTTACTCCGCCTCTACCGTGCCTCCACTCAGCTAATGGCGGTGGTTACTGTACCAATAGTGCTGATATTAGCGTTTTTCCCAATGCAGGTGCTGCTAATGTGGACCGGCGATATGCAGATTTCGACCAATGCAGCACCTGTGTTGGCGCTCTACGCGGTCGGCAATGGCATATTGGCGCTAGCTGGGTTCACCTATCTGCTTCAAGTGGCGCGCGGCAATCTATCACTTCACGTTATCGGCAATCTGATTTTTGTTCTCCTGTTTTTGCCGATATTGTATTTCGCCGTCACACGATTTGGCACGGTTGGTGCAGGCTATGCATGGATTTTGGCCAATCTTCTTCCGTTCCTGTTCTGGCTTCCGGTCGTCCACCGACGTTTCCTGAAGGGCGCGCATGCGCGATGGCTGTTTGAAGATATTTTGCTGATCACGTTATTACCGGTGGCAGTTGCGACGGTAGCATCACGAAATCTGAATCTGGGAACGGAAAGATGGGCTATCGGGTTGATGCTCGCTGCTTTATACGCCGTGCTGGTATTGTGTGCGGCTGTCAGCTCATCGGCATTTCGCACACGACTGATAACATATTGGCTACTGAGTAAGATATGAACGCGCACATTTCAACCAATTCTGGCACGCAAACACCGAAAGTGTCCGTTTGTGTCATTACGTACAACCAAGAACGCTATATTGCGCAGTGTTTACAAAGCTTGGTTGACCAGCAAACCGACTTTGTATTTGAAATTATCGTTGGCGACGATTTTTCGACTGATGGCACACGCGAGATCGTGCTTGGGTTCGAACGTGCCTATCCGCATATTATCAGAACGCATTTCCAGCCGACCAATACCGGCGGGTCGCGGAATAATTTAGAAGTGCACGCATTAGCCCGGGGTCGCTATGTGGCGCATATCGACGGGGACGATTATGCCTTGCCAGGAAAGCTTCAGGCACAGGCCGACTCTCTCGATGCGGACGATATGTGCAACGCGACCTGGCACCCGGTAGATTTTTTCGACGATGCTGGTGGATTTTGTTCGGGCACTACCGCCGACCTTTCTATCTTTCCCTCGGGAAAGGTCAGTTTTGACGACGCAATACGCTTTGGCTATGTTGGCGTGTATAGCGCCATTATGTACCGGCGATCGTCGCTTACACCAATCGACCCGGCTCGACAATTGCTCGACCTGTACTTCACTTGGGACACACTTTCCAAAGGCCATGGCCGGATGCTTCCTCAAGTGCTAGGGCGATACCGAAGTTATGTCCACAGGTTCGCTGCAGGTAAAATCGCGGAGCGGGGTGCGACATGTGGCTATCGCTCACGCTCGCGAGTTTTTGGGACGTCATCCTCAACATCGTCGTAACTTCTTGATCTGGGCGCTGTGCTGTGCGTTGTTCGAACTGAAAAGTCGACAAGATGGCTTTTGGGACTATTTGCGCTTCGCTTGGCATGCCCGATCATTGATCGGATTCCACGAGATAGTCGAAAATGTTCGAAAAATGAGGCGCGCCAAGGTTAAGTGGCGAACACACCGGCAGTTGTTGATTGCTTCGGTGACGGGAGAAGGCTGATGGCAGCGTTGTTCTGCCTTGTTCTCGTCGTATACTATGCTGCTTTCTTGCGGAAAGGCCGAAACGGGGCCAGCGATTTGGCGCGCTTGCTGTGGGCCAGCTATTTTGCCTTGGGCTGCTCTGCGCTTTTTATCGAAATCACAGACGTCCTCCGTCCCACTTTCACTCCAAACTACCCGGCTGTGTTGTATCTGACGCTATGTATATTGTTCGGCATATCAGGCTTTACAGGCCTTCGTTCGCGCGATGTTGGCGATGTCATCGTCGCGGTTCGCGGTCAGGGCCTGATCGAAGCGGTTCTGATAGCGTTGCAATTTTTTGCCATCGCATTCTTCATGCCTTTCGCGATTAGTTCGCTTGACGGCGATGCCAATATGAACCGGCTCGATCTTGGAAGTACCGCTCAGGTTCTGGCTTCCTATGGCCTGATTAACACATTGGCAGGAATGGCGAGCCATTTGTTCGCGGCATCAATCGTCATGGCATTTATTCGGCTCTCGCAAGCCGAAGAGCAAGGCGGCAGCGTTATGCGGGCAACATTGTTGCTAGCCGCCAGTCTGTCATATGTGATCTATGTTCTAGCCTATGTCGGTAGAGATGGCATTGTATATTGGCTGATGACAGCGTGCGCGATTTTTCTTGTTTTTCGTTCGCACTTACCTCTCGCGCGCCGAAGGCGGGTGATTACTGGCAGGCGCTAGTTTAGCCGGTGTCATGCTGTTGCCATTGATAACGATTACCATATCGCGCTTCGCATTGTCCGATGTCGGGACGGCACGGAGCTTGCTCGAATATTTTGGATCGCAAATCCACAATTTTTCGGATTTTTCGACCATGAACCGACCGGTCACACATGGCGCAATGAACTTTCCGATTTTCAAGGACGCAGCTTGCTCGGTCGTCAGTTTGGGAGATTGTCAGAGCTGGAAAGATATCAGGTTGTTCGTTTTCGAACAGTATCTTTCTCAGGGCAAGGCACCATGGCTTTTTGGTACATATGTTTCTGATTTTGTTGCAGATTTCGGCTATGTCGGCACGCTTGCAGTGCTCCTTTCCTACGCTGTCATATGCCAAAGGGCATGTGTCGGTCGCGACGGCAGCGGGCAAATGTCGCTGGCGCGCTTGTTACTGGTCCTGTTTCTTTTCCTGGGGCCGTATTGGGGCGTCTTTTATTTTCGTTTCGGTATCATTAACGTATTCATCATTACCAATCTGGCTTTTGTCGTTTTCGTCTGGGCAATTCATAAATATGGCCCCATTGGGCCAATCAAGAAGCCGTTATTTTCGCCGGCGCCATCAGTCGGACGGTATCGCCGGTAGTTATGATAGTTCGCTGGTGTAATTCAGGAAGGTAGAAAATAGATGGCAAATCTCATTGTTACTGGAGGCGCCGGATTTATTGGGGCGAATTTCGTTCGATACTGGCGTCAGCGGTACCCGACGGACGGGATCGTACCGGATCTACTTACCTACGCCGGTAATCTGGCGAATCTGAACGATGTGGTCGATCTCGATTTTGTCGAGGGCGACATCCTTGACGAAGAGTTGGTTACACAACTGATGCGCGAACAGGCGATCGACACACTGGTCCATTTTGCTGCAGAAAAGCCATGTTGACCGGTCTATTTCTGGGCCTGATGCGTTTATCGATACTAACATTTTGGGGACTCATTCGCTATTGAAGGCGGCGCGGGCAGCATGGCTGGACAGCGGCACTGGTCGATCGCACCGGTTTCATCACGTATCCACCGATGAGGTTTATGGCACGCTCGCTCCTGACGAAGAGCCCTTCAAGGAAACCACTGCGTTTGCGCCCAATTCACCTTATGCGGCATCGAAAGCGGCGTCGGACCATCTCGTGCGTGCTTATCACCACACGTACGGACTGGAGGTAACCACGTCGAACTGTTCTAACAATTACGGTCCCTATCAGTTTCCTGAAAAGCTGATACCGTTGTTCATATTGAACGCGCTTCATGGACGGTCGCTTCCGATTTACGGTGATGGACAACAGGTCAGGGACTGGTTGTTTGTGGAGGACCATTGCCGCGGAATAGAATTGGTCCTTAGCGGCGGCAGGGTCGGCGAAACCTATAATATTGGCGGCGGCGCAGAGCTTGCAAATCTTGCCGTTATCGACATACTTTGCGCAACGATAGATGCAGCGTTTGCAAGCGACCCTGATCTTGCCCTTCGTTTTCCCGACGCGCCCGCCGCATCGGGCAAGCCCACCGCCAGCTTGAAGACATTCGTGACCGATCGGCCCGGCCATGATCGCCGCTATGCGATCGATGAAACGAAAATCCGTTCGGAATTGGGATATGTCGCATCGCGGCCATTCACGGAATATTTCGAGGAAACGCTAAAGTGGTTCCTCAACAACGACAGCTGGTGGAGCGCAGTACTAGATGGAAGCTATCGGCAGGTCCGTCCACAGGTCGAACACGCAGTTTGACGAAGGCAAATTCCGACATCGATTATTTTTAACAGGTGAATTATGAAAACCGTACTTTTCTGTGGTGGCAAGGGGTCTCGCCTCGGCGAAATAACCGAAGGACTAATCCCCAAGCCTATGGTTGAAATCGGCGGAAGACCGATTTGTGGCACATCATGTCATATTACGCCAGGTTTGGTTTCTCCGACTTCATCGTCTGCGCCGGTCATAAAAGTCGGTTCATCAAAAACTATTTCCGTGATTACAAGCTGCACAATTCCGATGTCCTGTTTCATACCGGTTCGGGCCAGATCGAACTACAGCACAGCCAGCTCGAGGATCGGAAAGTGCTGGTTGCCGAGACCGGTGAGGAGACGCAGACTGCGGGACGGCTTACACGTGTCGCGCAATATATTGATGCTGACGAGAATTTTTTCCTGACGTATGGCGACGGGCTGTGTGATATCGACCTCAATGCGTTGGTCGATTTTCACCTTTCACATGGCAGCTGGTGACGATGAGCGGTGTGGTTCCGCCGGGCCGCTTCGGCGAAATAGCCATGGACGGTGATCGCGTTCCGAAATGAAGGAAAAGCCCGAGCAGGCTGACCGTTATATCAACGGTGGTTTCATGGTGATTAACCGCCGCTTCATCGATGTGTACTGCGAGGGCGACGCCGACAAGATAATGCTCGAACGCGCGCCGCTGGAGCGGGCAGCACTCGACGGCGAACTGATGCTGTTCCGGCATCATCGATTCTGGCAATGTATGGACACCGCCCGGGACTGGGAATTGCTTGATACGCTGGCAAAACAAGACGTGGTGCCGTGGCAATGCTGAATATTTTACCGGAAGCCATGGCAGGAAAACCGTGCCGGTCACGGGGCATACCGGCTTCAAGGGAAGCTGGCTCAGCTTGTGGCTGACTTGCCTCGGCGCCAAGGTATATGGCTTCGCGCTCGAGCCGCCTACCGCACCGCATTTTGAACTGTGCCATGTTGTCGACCATGTCGATCATGCTGTCGGCGACATTGTGACCATGATGCCATCGCCCGGCGCGTGGCCGAGGTCTGCCCCGACATTGTTTTCCATCTTGCCGCCCAGCCGATTGTAAGGCTTTCTTACGAGGTGCCGCTCGACACGTTGACGTCGAACGTCATTGGTACAGCATCAGTTCTGGAAGCTGTCCGCGCATGGAAGGGCAAATGTGCGGTTGTTGTTGTGTCTTCCGACAAATGTTACGAGAACCGCGAATGGGTCTGGGGATATCGCGAATGCGACCCCATGGGCGGCAAAGATCCTTACAGCATGAGCAAAGGTGCCACGGAGTTGGTTGTATCGGCATGGCAGCAAAGCTACTTCACGCCTGATACTCCAGTGCGGCTGGCATCGGCGCGTGCCGGCAATGTCATCGGTGGGGGCGATTGGGCGCAGGACCGCATCATGACAGATCTTGTTACCGGGTTAACTGGCGGCAAAGCCCTCGAGTCCGTACCCGGGCGCCACGCGACCCTGGCAGCATGTACTCGAGCCGCTTGGAGGCTATTTGCTTCTTGCCGCGCCTGGTCAGCGAAGATGGCGATCATTATTGCAGTGGCTGGAACTTTGGCCCAGCCCCGCGCGATGTCAGGCCAGTCGCCGACATGGTCGCTGCTTGCACTGCTGCCTGGGGTCTGGTTCGGAATGGACGATTGCCGGTGGTTTCAATCCGCCGGAAGCCGGGATGCTTGCGCTCAATTGCGACAAGTCGGCCAGCTTGTCGGATGGTCTCCAACATGGACGCTCGAGCGAATGGCTGCTGAGACCATGCGTTGGTATCGTGCCTGGGCTGATGGTGACGAAGACCTTTATACGTTGACAATCGAACAAATCGAGGCGTTCGGCAGTGACGCCAACCAGCGTGACCTTACGGCCTGATTGAAGATGCGGGTGCTGCTGGTCATTGATGGTAATGGTCCCGCGGTTTGGAGGACCACCTAGAGTGGTGTGGGATCGGCAATCGCACTTGCGCAGGCCGGACATGATGTGACCGTGTTGTCGAGCTTATTGGCGGGCGACAAGGTGGCGGTCGATCAATTCATCTGCAACGGGCGGGAATGCGGTGTTAATTTTGTGTTTATCGAGCCGTTGCGAGCAACAGATCTGGCTGAATTCCCGTCAGGCCAGCTTGCTTGAAAGCATAAAAGCTTCAGAAGTGATTTACTGCCATGGCATTTGGCCCCCTTTGCTTTTGGTCGCGGCGGCTATCGCCTACCGACAGTCAAAACCCTATCTGGTCTCTGTTCACGGGTTGCTGTCGCCATGGGCCGTGCGCAAATCGCGGGTCAAAAAGTGGATTGCTCGCACGTTTTTTGGGGTGACTTCCTATCTTGAGCGGGCCGGTGCCGTAATCTTTGGCACGCGCGGTGAGCATCATTCCAGCAGAGACTTTGGTGTGACGTTTGAACCGGCTTACATTCCCAATGGCGCGTCGGACAAAGTCGAAAAAGCGCCGCCAACGGAAAATGAGCGGGCAAGGCTGTTCACAATAGCACCTAAATTGCCGACTGGCAAAACCGATATTATTCTATTCTCGTATCCACCCCAAAAAAGGTCTGGACATGCTGATCGACGCATTTGAGAATATCGCGCAGAATTACAAAGGCACGGGTCTGTTGATTGCAGGGCTACCCGAAGACATTGAATACCAAAAGCTGATCGAACCTAAAATTGCGAAGAGCGAGTTTGCCGACCGAATGGTCCTGACCACCGAATTCGACCGGCGACCGCGGCCGTTTTTTGTATTCGCTGGCGGATATTTTCGCGCTGCCTTCATATGACGAAGGTTTTTCTATGGCTTTGCTGAAGCAATGGCAAGCGGTTGCCCGTCATTATCCACGCATCTATGCCATTGTCCGGAAATTGCTGAGCACAATGCGGGCGTGGTGGTCGATCCCACTCCAGAGGCGATAGCCACCGGCTTGGCAAAATTGCTCGCGCAGAACCCCGAAGCCGTCGCTCAAACCCGTTTGAACGCGCTGGCCTTGTTCCAGTCCAAATTCACCTGGAGCAAAGTCGCAGGCAAACTCGCTACGCAATATGCAAAGGCAATAACGTCATGAGCTTGGGTATATTAGTCACCGGCGCTGGCGGCTTTGTTGGTGGACGGCTGGTCGAATGGCTTTGCGAGCGTTCACAATCGGTCACTGGATGGACAAGAGCTACGGTCGATCTCGAGAACCGTGATGCCGTCGATGCAGCGATGGATCGGTTGAGGCCGGATGTCGTTTTTCATCTGGCTACAATTCCCGCGCGGGCAAATGATACCGATTGGAGATCGATTGCGCGCGAAGTTGCGATGCTGGATGGGCTCGCACGATCAATGCCGCGCACGGCAAGGCTGATTTACTGTGGTTCGATGGCCGAGATCGGCCATTCGGGCATTCATGACGAGCAGGTCTGGTGTCAACCCAACACGCTTTACGGGGCTGCGAAATTTGCCGGCACCAATCGCTCGCTTGCTCTGGCGCAACGAGGATATGCGATAACGGTTGCTCGATTGTTCGGGGTATATGGTCCGGGCGAAGGTAAATCACGACTGATCCCCGCGTTAGCGTTAAAGTTAGCACGTGGGCAGCCTGTCGCTTTGAGCGATGGTCAGCAGGTCCGCGATTTTGTTCATGTCGACGACGTTTGTGCGACTTTATGGGCATTAGCGACGAATACCGATCCTGATGCGCCCGCACTCGTCAATATCGGCACGGGCCAGGGCTTGAGCGTCAAAAAAGTTTGCCAGGTAGTCGCAAAAATTATCGGAGTCGATCCTAGCCTTTTACAATTTGGCGCCCTGCCCCGCCGCTATGTAGACGAGCATGAACTCGTCGCCAGTGTTGCACTATTGCGCCGATCTACCGGATTGACTTTAGATCAGCGCTTTATCGGCCCGGACAAGGCTATTTTCGATTACGTAATGGGTCTCACTACCACGCATCTTTCCGGTACGTCTGAATGAGTGGCGTCATTGCTGACCGACGTGCTTCCCTGAAATGTGGCCAGAAATGAGTGGATTCCGACATGCAAGGATTCGGACGCATGAAGCACAGCAGGTTCAGTGACGAGCAGATTATCGCGATATTGAAGGAGCAGGAGGCTGAGATTGCGACGGCGGAGGTTTACCGCCGTCATGGGATCAGACTCGCGACCTTTTACAAGCGGAAGTTGGACTTGTAATGGTTTTGTGCCGGTCACCTATCTCATTATGCCACCTTAGCTTCGAACGCCGGCGGGCTGATGCCACCCAGATATAAATGGCGTCTTCGGGTGTTGTAGAAACCGTTGATGTACTGAAAGATCGCCGCCTTTGTTTGTCGCCGCGTTGGCCTTTTTTTGGCGCCAGATCAGTTCTGCCTTCAGCGACTTGAAGAACGTTTCAACAGAAGCGTTGTCGTAACAGTTGCCTTTGCCACTCATCGATGGACGCAGGCCATAGGCCTGCAACCTCTTTTGACAGTCATAGGAACAATATTGGCTGCCACGATCCGAATGGAAAAAGGCATCCCTCTGGGGGCTGGCGGAGGCGCACCGCTATATCCAGTGCCCTAATCCCCATCCAGCCTGTTCGCCGCCACACCGAGACGATGGTTGCTGTCTGTCGTAACCTTATGCCTGCGCTTACGGACTGGCTTGATCCCGTTCATCCGCAATCGAGAGTTTTTCGAGCGCGGGGCCATCGGCGTTCATGATCGTCAGGTAGCCTTTGTAATCGGAGACTACACCACCGGTTAGGGCAAAGGCTATGGGCACGCCCAGCGCCGGAACTTGCGGTAAATCGACTTCCATTTGCCGAAGTGTTCGTACAGATCGCGCCTGGCAACACCTGTCCGCGCAACCCAGAAAATCCCATCCAGAACAAGGTGATGATCTTTCAGGCGACGCCCGCCAAACTCCCCACTCAATCACGAATGGCTCCAGACAGGCCCACTCCTCGTTACTCAGAAGACCCCTAATCAAGATAGCCTCCTCAAAAGCTAACGTGAATCAGAAACTACGCCGTTTGGGAATCCTCTTTGTCAACACAACCTGGTTGCCCCATTTCGGTAATAGTAATTACATTTGGCACAACAGCCATCATAATGACAATGCCTCCCAGGAGAGCAGCAAGCACGACCATACTATACGACAGGCTTAGAAACATGCCTTTAATAACACTTTTAGCTTTGCATAAAATGGTGAGGACCGCGAAATTTCATCGATAAATCCCATTTTGTAAAATTATGACTGCCTTTATACGTGTTAAACAGTTCATTGTCGTTCGATGTTCGATAATTCGCGGTAGCAAGTCGCCATAAAATTTTATGGCTTACTCACTGCCTCCATATCCATAGCCGTACCCATAACCATAACCATAACCTGCAGATTTTGCTTTCAGCTTAGTAAGCACGACCCCGAACACATGGGCGTGTACGGCATGCAGTCGGTTGAGCGATGCCTTGATTCCCCGCACCGCAACGCCTTCGGCCTCGGTTACAAACACGCAGCCTTCGACCGCGCGGGATAGCAATGGTGCGTCCGCAAGGCCCAATATCGGCGGCGAATCGACTACAACGTGATCGAATTTTTCCAACAACTGCCGCACCAGCAAAAGCATCCGGTCTGAACTAAGCAGTTCAGCGGCGCTTGGGGGTGTGGGTCCAGCTGGCATGATGTTGGGGAAATTAGCCTTTCCAGGGACGATAAAACCGCTCCAATCATTTTCACCGGCGAGGAAATTGCTGAGCCCGAATGTATTGGCGACACCAACAAACTCATGCACCGAAGGCGAACGCATATCGGCATCGACAAGCAACACTTTCTTGCCCGTCCGCGCCAGCACTGTCGCCAGCGCAAGGCTGGTCGTACTCTTGCCTTCAGACGGTCGTGTACTGGTAACCATGAGCGCACGCGGCACGCCGTGGTCAGTCGAAAACGCCAAATTGGAGCGGATACTGAGGTAGGCTTCGGACAATGCGGATTTTGCATCCGCCAGTTCCGTCAATGCATCTGTTTCCAGTACGTCCGGAACGCTACCCAGCAGCGGCACCTGCAACACACGATTGACTTGGCTAGGATCACGCAGACCTTCGTCGATCTGATCGAGCGCCACGGTGGCCAGTGCTGCAACGCCAAGCCCGGCAAGCAGAGCCAAAGCAAGGTTCAGAGGCAAATTGGGCGAAGACGGTTGCCCTGGTATTGTGGCAGTATCGACGATCGCAATATTATTGGCATCAACGCCCGCAACGCCAATTTCCTTATAGCGTTGCAGCAACCCGTCATATAATTCGCGGTTGGTATCAACCTCACGCTGATAGATATTATAATTGATGGTATCACGCTGTTGTAGGTCAAGCCGCGATTTCAACGTTTCAACGCGTTTTGTCAGTTCACGTTCACGCTGCACCGAGGCATTGTACTCGCTTGCCCGAATTGAATTGGCACGACCGGTGTCGCGTCCGGTTAGCCGCGATTCTTCGCGGGAGATGCCCGAATCGAGCACGCGTAACTGCTCTTCCAGCGCACGTGCCGCCGGATAGCCGGGTTCAAATTGGACCATCAACTTTGCATATTCCGCTGCAACCTCTGTACGTTTTTGGCGTAACTGAGACGTCGCTGCGTTCGTTGTGAGGGGATCATCACGAAATTGCTTGTCTGCTCCGGTGCGGGCGCGGCTTTCTGCTGCAATACGGTCTGCCGTGGCTTCGACAAGGGCCGTGTTCAACGCCTCCAGATCGGATGCAATTAACGTCCTGTCAGTTTGTGTTTTACCATCGGCGGTCTTGCTGCGACTCAGGGCAATAATTCCTTTGTCCGACGCGTAGTTCACTAAGGCCCGCTCTGATTCATCCAATCGCGCGCGTAAATCGGCCAACCGGCCCTCAAGGAATTTTCGAGCGTCCGCAGTCGATGCAAAGCGCCGCGCCATACTTTCTTCGATGAATTGCTGGGTCCACGCGTTTGTAATCTGCGCAGACAAAGCTGGTGACGCACTACTGTAACTAACATCAACCAATGCCGAACCTCGGATCGGAGAGATATTGACATTTTTCAACAGCAAATCAACAGCCTTCTTTTCCCGTTTCGCCCGCATTTGCGGGGAAAGCGGCTGATTACTGCCTGCGGTAAACATGCCGGTGTCGTCAGCATCTATGCCATGCGCTTCAAAAATGGCATTGTTGGACGATAGTCGCAATTGGCGAGATACGCGCTCAGCAAGCGACCGTGCCTCAAGCAAATTATACTGGGTTTGATAAAATTCGAGATCGCGACCGGACTGCCCGGTTTCAATGCCTTCGACTTTGGTTACATTTTTTTGTTCACGGCTAATTTCTATACGCGATTTAGCCGTATATTGCGGGGTGACGAGCAAGGTTGCCACCAAACCGAGAACCAATGCTGTCAGAATAATTCCTAGAATTACCCATTTCCAGCGCAGCACGACTTGCCAATATTGCAGCAAGATTGGCGGCGCGAGCGAGTGTTCGCCCTCATCGCTGGCAGTCGATTCCAAACTATTTATTGCGCCGTTCTGCATGGCTGAACTTGTTTGCAGCATTTCGACCAATATTCTCCCGGACACGCTCAGCGCATCCTATTTCATGATGTTTAGTGCCTCTACACACATTGCAAACTAAGCCGTTTGCGATATTGTCGACGCGCCCAATATTAACTATTGCGCGCCTGCTAGAGGAATTGAAGCACAACTTCCAGCGGTTTTCGATAACGGCAGGTGTAACGTTTGCGCCGAGTTATCGTTACCCGTTAGCGCGAACCCAAATAAATGTGGAAAAACTTCCGTGCCGCTTGGGTTTGACAATGCTTTCCCCTAAGGTCGCAAGATGACTGATCAGACACCCCCAACATCCAATTCCGGCGGCGACAGCGCGGCCAACCCTAACCAGAACGCTTATGGTGCCGATAGCATCAAGGTTTTGAAGGGGCTGGACGCCGTCCGAAAACGTCCCGGCATGTATATTGGCGATACCGATGACGGTTCTGGCCTGCATCACATGGTGTTCGAAGTTTCTGATAACGCGATTGACGAGGCGCTGGCCGGGCATTGCGATCTGGTGCTGATCGAACTGAACCCCGATGGCACGGTTTCTGTCGAAGACAACGGCCGCGGTATTCCGACCGGCATCCACAAAGAAGAAGGCGTGTCGGCCGCAGAGGTCATCATGACCCAGCTGCACGCTGGCGGTAAATTTGAAAACACCAATGACGACAACGCCTATAAAGTATCGGGCGGTTTGCACGGCGTGGGCGTGTCTGTTGTGAATGCGCTGTCCGAATTTCTCGACCTGATGATCTGGCGTGATGGAAAACAGCACGAAATGCGCTTTGCCTTTGGCGATGCCGTGGCACCGTTGAAGATCACCGGCGACGCCCCGATTGTGGACGGAAAACCAAAAAAAGGCACGCGGGTAACCTTTCTGCCCTCCACCGAAACATTCAAAAACGTAACCGAATTCGACTTCGATAAATTGGAACACCGCTATCGCGAATTGGCGTTCCTGAATTCGGGCGTTCATATTTTGCTGCGCGATTGCCGCCATGCCGACATCGTCGAACATGATCTGTATTATGAAGGCGGGATTGCCGCGTTCGTCAAATATCTGGATCGCAACAAAAGCGCGATCATGCCCGATCCGATTGCGATTTCATCCGAACGCGACGGCATCGGCATCGACGTCTCGCTGGAATGGAACGACAGCTATTATGAAAATGTGCTGTGTTTCACCAACAACATTCCACAGCGCGATGGCGGAACGCACTTGGCCGCATTCCGCGCCGCGTTGACCCGCACGATTAACAGTTATGGTGACAAATCGGGCATCCTGAAAAAGGAAAAAGTATCGCTGACCGGTGAAGATATGCGCGAAGGTTTGACCGCGATCGTCTCGGTCAAACTGCCCGATCCGAAATTCAGCTCGCAGACCAAGGATAAGCTGGTGTCGTCCGAAGTGCGGCAACCGCTGGAAAGCCTGATGGCCGATAAAATGGCAGAATGGCTGGAGGAAAATCCGGGTCACGCCAAAACGCTGATCAGCAAAATCATTGATGCTGCTGCTGCCCGCGAAGCGGCGCGCAAAGCCCGCGAATTGACCCGGCGCAAAGGCGTGCTCGACATTGCCTCACTGCCCGGCAAACTTGCCGATTGCCAAGAACGTGATCCGGCGAAATCCGAACTGTTCCTGGTCGAAGGTGACTCCGCTGGCGGCTCGGCCAAACAAGGCCGTGACCGGCATTATCAGGCGATCTTGCCGCTAAAGGGTAAAATCCTGAACGTGGAACGCGCCCGGTTTGACCGGGTGATTTCGTCGAAGGAAGTCGGCACGCTGATCCAGGCGATGGGCACCGGCATCCGCGATGAATTTAATCTGGATAAACTGCGCTATCACAAGATCGTCATCATGACCGACGCTGATGTCGATGGCAGCCACATCCGCACATTGTTGCTGACGTTCTTTTACCGGCAGATGAAGCCGATCATCGATGCCGGGCATCTCTACATCGCGCAGCCACCTTTGTATAAAGTGGCCAAGGGACGCAACGAACTGTACCTGAAGGACGATACTGCGCTCGATCAATATCTGGTCGATACCGGGCTGAACGGCTTCATCTTGGAAACCGTTGGCGGTGCGCGCGGCGGGAATGACCTGAAGGCATTGGTCGATCACAGCCGCCGGATGCGCAGTTTGATGACTTATGTGCCGCGTCGTTATGACCCCACTATTGTCGAAGCGATGGCGCTGACGGGTGCGCTCAACCCCGATATGGAAACACCGGAACGCAATGCCGCCGCTGGCCGTGTTGCCCATTGGATGAACCAGAAAGATCCCGAAAGCATCTGGACCGGCGTTGTCGCCGAAGAAGGCGGCTATCATTTCGAACGGCGCTGGCGCGGGGTATCGGACCACCACGTTATCGAACGCGGGTTTCTGGTATCCGCAGAAGCGCGCAAGCTGCACCGTTTGGGCACCGAAGAGGCCGAAAGCTATTCCGCGCCATCGCGCCTCGTAAAATCGGCGGCAGCGGTTGCCGAGCCTGAACCCGTGGTTGAGGCCGAAGACAGCAATGATGACGGTGCACCTGAACCTTTGGTAAAGGCCGACAATAAAGGCGGCAGTATCACGCGACCATCCGAGTTGCTCGATGCGGTGTTGGCGGCGGGCCGCAAAGGCCTGTCGATCTCGCGTTATAAAGGTCTTGGCGAAATGAACGCCGAACAGCTGTGGGAAACCACACTAGACCCCAACCATCGCCGCTTGTTGCAGGTCACGGTGCAAGACACGCAGGAAGAAGGCGAAATTTTCGAAAAACTGATGGGTGACGTGGTCGAACCGCGCCGCGAATTCATTCAGGACAACGCGCTGAACGTGGCCAATCTGGACGTTTAACGCGGGTCAAATTTTGTTGACTGTGGCGTTTGAGTTTCAACGCCAAAGCCAGTCCATGTTGATATTCAAATCGCCATCATCCCCCGCAAAGGCAGGGGTCTGTCCCCCCTAGGACATTACAGAGTGGCGAGCTTTCCCGGTTGAAATATTGTGCCCGTAACAATGGCACATGGGGAAAGGCGATCCGCCAGACGCCCCGGTTCCAGCGCATAACCGAGGAGAGCAACAACAATGGAAGACTTCAAATGGCATTTGGAGGCAGACGTCGTTGTTCTGGGCTCTGGCGGAGCGGCCATGACGGCGGCAATTACCGCGCATGATTTTGGCGCGACGGATGTGGTCATCCTGGAAAAAACCGGCATGGTCGGCGGAACGACGGCGATGTCGGGCGGCATGCTGTGGATTCCGGGCAACCACCATCAAATCGAAGCCGGTATCGACGAATCGGACGAAGACATTGTTGCCTATCTCGATTCGCTCGCGCCCGAAGCTCTCGATCCTGAAACATTGGGCGCATTTATGGAAAAGGGACCGGAACTGATCCGTTATCTGGCGGACAAAACCCCGGTGCGCTTCCATGCCTATGCCGATTTTCCCGATTACCAACCCTATATGCCGGGGGCCAAGCCCGATGGCGGGCGGTCGCTGGACAATGATGCGTTCTCGTTCGAACGGCTAGGCAAATGGGCTGCGCGGGTAAACCCTTCGAAAATGGCCTATCCACTGCGCGGTAGTTTGATGGAGGCCGTCGCAGGCACGTTGACGGAAGAAATGCTCGCTGAACGTGAAGCGGGAGATTACCGCGGATTGGGACAGGCATTGGCGGGGTCCCTGTTTCTGGCGGTGTTGGATCGCAACATTCCGGTCGAGTTTGAAAAGCGCGGGCGCAAATTGGTCAAAGAGGGTGACCGGATCATCGGTGTCATCGCAGAGGATGCCAATGGCAAAGCGTTCAACGTGCGGGCACGGCGCGGCGTTGTGCTTGCAACGGGTGGCTTTGAATGGAACGAAACTCTGGTCAAAGCTTTCATTCGCGGTCCGCTCACTGGGCCCGTTAGCGTACCGGAAAATGAAGGTGATGGCCTGATCATGGCGATCGAATCGGGCGCGCAATTGGGCAATATGCAAGATGCGTACTGGCAACAGAGCGTTTTGGAATACAAACCGAAAACCCGCGCCGCCAAGCCGAACTATCTGCTTGGGTCCGACGAACGCGCCCGTCCGGGTGCGATCCTCGTCAACCGCGCGGGCAAGCGTTTCGTGAACGAAGCCGCCAATTACAATGCAATGGGTAAGGCCGTTATCGCCTTTGATGCCGGTCGCCATGAATATGCGAACCTGCCCTATTGGCTGATCATCGATCAACGCTACAAAGACAAATACCCGTTGTTCACGTCGATGCCGGGAACCGATGCTTCCCACGAATATCTGATGAAAGCCGACACGCTTAGAGGAACTGGCGAGCATGGCGGGGATTGATGCCACCGGGCTGGTCGCGACCGTTGCGCGTTTCAATATGTTGGTCAAAAACGGCCACGACGATGATTTCAACCGCGGCGACAACACATATGACAATTTCTATATGTGGGGTGACCCCGATTTCGAAGCGCCTTTCCGCACGCTTGGCCTCATCGATCAGGGTCCCTATTATGCGGTCAAAATGGAATCAGGCGCGCTTGGCACCGCTGGCGGGCCAAAGGTGAATGCCGATGCGCAGGTCGTGGACTGGCACGGCAACCCCATTCAAGGGCTATACGCGGCGGGCAACGTGATGGGGTCGGTACTTGCCGGGGCCTATGGTGGTGCGGGCGGAACATTGGGGCCGGGCATGACATTTGGCTATATCGCCGGACGGCATTTGGGAACGCAATTGCCCAACAGCTGAGCAAATGACTGAATTATGCAGAGGGAGCTTAAAACATCGCCCCCGGCGTCCACGGCACCCATTCATTTTCGCCCAGCCCCAGCTGTTCCGAAGCGGACGGCGTGCCGCTGGCGCAGCGCAAGATTGCGTCGAAAACTGCATTGCCCATCGCCGCAATTGGCGTGCCCTCCAGTACCGGACTGCAATCGACATCAATGTCGTCAGCCATATGGCGAGCAAGCTGCGCGTTGGTCGCCAGCTTGATCGTCGGCGATGGTATCGATCCGAAAACGGAACCACGACCTGTCGTAAACACGATCAAATTCGCCCCGGCGGCTATCTGGCCTGTCGCCGAACAGGGATCGTAACCCGGTGAATCCATGAATGTAAGACCCGCCGCCGTAACAGCCTCGGCATAATCGATGACGGCATTGAGCGGTGATGACCCTGCCTTGGCAACAGCGCCCAGCGATTTTTCCAAGATGGTGGTAATCCCGCCTGCTTTGTTTCCAGGGGACGGGTTATTATCAAGATCGGCCCCTTCGCGCGCAGCATAATCCTGCCACCATGCAAGGCGCTCGATCAGGGCATTTGCGACTGCTGGTGTGGCCGCGCGGCGGAGCAGCAGGTCTTCGGCACCAAAAATTTCGGGGGTTTCAGACAGGATTACTTTGCCGCCAGCACCGACCAACAAGTCTGCCGCAACTCCAAGTGCAGGGTTGGCGGTGAGCGCGGAATAGCCGTCCGATGCGCCGCATTGCAGGCCGATGGTCAAATGCTCAGCGGAAACCGGCTGGCGCTTGCAGGCGTTGGCAGCGGGTAGCATTGCTTCGACCTTGGCGATTCCGGCATCAATCGCCGCCATCGTGCCGCCTGCGTCTTGGATGCCCAGCGTTTGCAGCCGAGCATTGGCTTCCAGCCCTGCACTCTCCAATATCGGATCGATCTGGTTGACCTCGCACCCGAGGCCGACGATCAGCACAGCGGCGAAATTGGGGTGGCTGGCATAGCCCGATATGGTCCGCCGCAAATTGTCTATCCCGCGCCCCGATTTGGCCATGCCGCACCCCGACATATGGCTGAAGGCAACAACGCCATCAACATTGGGAAAAGCGCCGAGGCGTTCGGGCGTGAAATGCGCGGCGATGCGTTTGGCGACGGTGGCGGAGCAATTCACCGAAGTTAGCACGCCCACATAATTGCGCGTACCCACGCGGCCATCGGCGCGGACATAGCCGTCAAAGCTTGCCTGATGCCTTGCGGGATGGCGAATGTCGGTGCCAACAATGCTGTGGTCTGCACCGCCCGCAAAAGCGAGAACATGGTCGTGGACATGGCTCCCCGGCGCAATATCCTTGCTGGCGATGCCGATGCTGTGACCCAGCTTGATGACAGGCGCGCCTTTGGGAATCGCTTTGATACAAACCTTATGGCCTGCGGGCACAGCCTCGGTCACGACACAATCGGCGACAGCCTCTCCCGTTGCCAAAGCGACCAATGCAATGGCGACGCTGTCGGCCCCGTTGGCAATGATCCAACGTTTTTCCATATTTGCGTTATCCGACTTCGACCTTGGCGAGTTTGGGCGAGAGCAAGTGGATTGCACCGACAGCAATGAAATAGGTGACCGTGCACGCCGCAAATATCACCGTATAATTGCCGCCCGTTGCATCGAGCACCAGCCCGGTTGATTTCGCCATAATCATGCCGCCAATGCCGCCGCAAAATCCGCCGAGGCCAATCACCGAAGCGACCGCGCGTTTGGGGAACATATCGGGCGGGATCGACAGCAGGTTCGATGAAAAAGCTTGATGCCCCGCAAGCGCAATGCCGATTAGCAGCACTGCCAGCCACATATTTTCAAGGCCCGATACGAACAGCAACGGCAGCACACAGCAGCCTGCAACGATGGCTGTAAACTTGCGTGCATAGTTCACGCTTTTGCCGCTTTGGATCAGTTTCGACGATAGCCAGCCGCCCATGATGCTGCCGACATCGGACAGCAAATACATCACGATCATCGGCAACAGCACGACCTTCAAATCGACATTATAGGTGCTGCTGAAATATTTGGGCAGCCAGAACAGCATCAGGAACCAGACCGGGTCGGTCAGGAATTTGGCGGTGGCAAAGGCCCAGGCTTCGCGTGTGGTGACAACTTTGGCCCAGCCCAGTTTTTCAATCTTTTCGGGCGGATCATGTTCGATCCAGGCAAGTTCGGCTTCGCTCACTTTGCCACTTTCGCGAGGGGCACTATAATGCCACCACCACAGCCCGAGAAGAACGACACCAAACAGTCCGGTGACGAAAAACGTCTCGCGCCAGCCAAAGCCCATCGTCACCATGAACAAGGCCAAAGTAGGCGCGGTGAGGATGACGCCGATGGTCGTCGCGCTGTTGACCCAGCCGATGGCATAAGCGCGTTCCTTTTGCGGGAACCATTCGCTGCTGGCGCGCACGACCGAGGGGAAATGACCCGCTTCGCCAACGCCAAGGATCACGCGTGCGGCCATGAAACTCGCTACCGATCCGGCAAATCCATGGGCGACATGGCCGATGGTCCAGATGCAGATGGCGATGGTATAGCCGATTTTCGGCCCGAATTTATCAATCAGCCAGCCCATCAGCAAAAAGCCCATTGCATAGGCAAACTGAAAGGCGGTTACGATATTGCCATAATCATTTTCGCTCCAGCCCAGTTCCTTTTCAAGGCCGGGGGCGAGTAGCCCGAGCATAGTGCGGTCGATATAATTGACCGTTGTGGCAAAGAACAACAGCGCGACGATCGACCAGCGATAGCGGCCAGTCTTTGTGGCCGCTTGCGCCACGTCTTGAATGCTCATCTGCGTCTCCCCTCCCAAAAATTCAGTCAGCCGGTTGTATGGGCAATCGTGCATTGCATATTGCAGAAATCGCCAAAGCGCGATTCGACGCTTTGTCCGGCGGAAACTTCATGCACGCCAGATACTGCGCCCGAAGAAACCAGCAATCCGGGCGTTACTGGCAATCCGCGTTGCACCAGATTTTCAATCAGGAAACGCACCGATTCCATGGGGCCTCCCGGGAAGGCACTGGCTTTACCCGCGCCAACCGGCGATCCATCGATCACGGTGGAAACCTCCCATTCCTCAATCCCAGAATTTCTCCAATCTGGGATTTCGGGGCCAAGCAACAGACCGTTATTATTGCCAAAATCGGAAATGGTAACCAGCGGTCCCATCACGTTAATTCCGGCAAATGGCGAACTGGCAATTTCAAACCCGCAGAAAACAGTGTCGATCATAGCCGCTGCGTCTTCAAGGTTGAATGCTGTTTGCCCAGCTTTGGGTGCGGTCCCAATGCGATAGACAAATTCGGCCTCTGCCGCGCCAAAACCATTGTTGAAGATGGCACCAGAAGCCACCTCGCCATTCGCAACCATTTGCACGCTATGCGCAAAAATCGGTCCCGCTAGTCGCGTTGCACCCAATTTTTCAAACCAGGGCGAATTGATCCGTCCCACTTTCCAACCGGCAATGTCCTCGGCAAACAAGGGAATTGCCGCATCCTGCACCGCATAGGCAGCATCCAACGCATCGGGTACAGTGCCGGGATATTCCACAAGAGCCTGACCCGCACGACGCGCGTTTACAAATGCATAGGCGATGCTCTTTGCTTCCGAATCCATTTGCGACACAGGCACTCCTCTTTTCAACAGCTTCATGGCTTGCTATGGGAAACCGGTGTCATTTGCAAGAATGCTTGGCTGACGGGTGCTAAATATATTGCTAAGCACAGTGTGACAGAGGGGTATCTAAGCCGCGACATGAAGCCAACAATCAACGATATTGCACGCATTGCTGGCGTTTCCAAAAAAACAGTCAGCCGCGTAATCAACGATTCACCCTCGCTGAAACAAGAAACCCGCGACAAGGTAAAGGCGGTGATAGACCAGTTCGGCTATGTGCCCAATCCGCAAGCGCGCGCGCTGGCACTGGGGCGAAATTTCCTGATCGGGTTGGTGCATGACAATCCGAACGCACAGATGATCCTCAACATGCAGCAGGGAATATTGGATGGGCTGCGCGACACCGAATTCGCCATGGTGGTGCAACCGGTAAACCGCAATTCGCCGACACTGGTCGAGGATATGCGTGAATTTATCGTGCGGCAAAGGCTTTACGGCGTCGTCATTTTGCCGCCGATTTCGGAAAATGATGCGGTCGCTAAAATGTGTGAGGCATCGGGATGCCGCTATGTCCGCATGGGATCTGCGGTCATCGACGATAGCCAGCATATGGTCGCGTCGAACGACCGTGACGCGGTACGTGATGCGACGCGGTACCTGATCGAACAAGGCCACCGGAACATTGCCGTGGTCACGGGGCCGCAGGGCTTCCGTTCGGCGGCAGAACGCCTCGCAGGTTTTGAAGAGGCATTGGCAGAAGCCGGAATCAAATTGCCGCGCAGCCACAAGGCAGAAGGCGAATATACCTTTGAATCGGGTCTTGCGGCGACCGAACAACTGCTGGATTTATCGCCGCGCCCCACCGCGATTTTTGCATCAAATGACGAGATGGCGGCAGCGGTGTTGTATGCCGCCCGGCTTCGCGGAATTTCCGTTCCTGAAGAGCTGTCGATTGTCGGTTTCGATGACACACCGATTGCCGCGCGCGTTTGGCCGCCACTCACCACCGTCCGTTGGCCGATTGTCGCCATGGGGCGTTCTGCGGCGCATAAGCTGATCGCGGGCGCCGTCGGTGAGATCGATTTGGACAACGAACCATCCGAATTTTTGTCCACACTCATTCGCCGCGGATCGGTTGCACCACCCAAAAGCTGAACTTGCTTTGATTGATGACACCGGTTACCTTAGGCGTCAAAATATACACGAAAGGGAATTTATGAAGATCGCGCTGATTACCGAAAACAGCCAGGCCGCAAAGAACAGCATCATCAACGATGCATTGACCGCCGTTGCCGAGCCGCTGGGCCATCAGGTTTTCAATTATGGCATGTATTCCGCAGAAGATACCGCATCGCTGACCTATGTGATGAACGGTTTGCTTTCGGGCATATTGCTAAACTCTGGTGCCGCCGATTTTGTCGTCACAGGCTGCGGCACTGGCATGGGATCGATGCTGGCGTGCAACGCGATGCCGGGCGTGTTCTGCGGCTTGGTGATCGACCCGACCGACGCTTTCCTGTTCAGCCAGATCAACGACGGCAATGCGATGTCGATGCCTTATGCAAAGGGCTTTGGCTGGGCGGCAGAACTGAACCTTCAGGATTGCTACCGCAAGATATTCGAAAATGAAGGTGGCGCAGGCTATCCCAAGGAACGCGCCCATTTCATGGCGGCAAACCGCAGCATATTGAAAGATATGAAAGCGGTTTCGTGCAACGATATGCTGACCGTTTTGAAAAATGTGGATCAGGATTTGTTGAAGGCCGCCATCGCCGGTGAGCGTTTCGCGGAGTATTTCTATGCCAACGCGACCGACGCCGACATCGTCGCCTATCTGAAGGGGTTGTAAGACCCGATGGCGATTTCCTTTGATCTTGCGGGCAAGGCCGCTCTCGTTACCGGTGCCAATACCGGCATTGGTCAGGCGATTGCCGTTGCCTTGGCGCAGGCCGGTGCCGATGTGGCGGTCGCTGGTCGTAGCGAACCGACAGAAACGCTCGGCCTGATCGCGGCAACGGCGCGCAAGGCGGTCAGCATCAAGGCTGATCTTGGCTCGATCGAACCGGTGCAGCGCGTGGTGGACGAGGCGCTCGCCGGATTGGGGCGGATCGACATTCTGGTCAACAATGCCGGGATCATCCGCCGCGATGATTTGCTCGACTTTAGCGAGGCCGATTGGGATGCGGTGATCGACACCAATTTGAAAACCCTGTTTTTCCTGTCGCAGGCCGCCGCGCGGCATATGGCAGGCCGCGGTTCTGGCAAGATCATTAACATCGCCTCGTTGCTCACCTTTCAGGGCGGCATCCGCGTGCCAAGCTATGCAGCGGCGAAATCCGGCGTCGGCGGCGTGACCAAAGCGATGGCGAACGAACTGGCACCCAAAGGTGTGCAAGTAAACGCGATTGCACCGGGCTATATCAGCACCAACAACACCGCCGCACTGCAAGGTGATGAAACGCGCAACCGGCAAATCCTTGAACGCATCCCAACGGGGCGCTGGGGACGGCCAGAGGATATTGCCGGAGCCGCCGTGTTCCTTGCCGCACCTGCATCCGATTATGTCACGGGGCAAGTGCTGGCAGTGGACGGCGGCTGGCTGGCGCGCTAGTTGAAGGCTCGGCGTTTATGAGTGTTAGTTTAAACCGTTAGCCCTGAGCCTGTCGAAGGGCGTCTCGCCGAACCGAGAGACGTGCTTCGACAAGCTCAGCACTAACGGTTTTAGGTTCATGGGGGTTTATTCACCGACAATGCAAAAACCCATCATCTTCTTTGGCGAACTGCTGATCCGGTTGACCGCGCCCGGCAACGAACTTCTGATGCAAACACCCAGCCTTGCCCTCCACGTCGGCGGGGCGGAGGCCAATGTTGCGATTGGCCTTTCCAATCTGGGGCATGAATGCCGGATGGCAAGCGTGGTGCCGGACAACGCCTTGGGGCGCGGCGCTGTTGCCGCTATTCGCGGACAGGGCGTTGATTGTTCGGGCGTGTCGACCGCAGCGGGGCGGATGGGGCTGTATTTCTTGGCCGTTGGCGCAGGATTGCGGGCTTCCGAGATTGTCTATGATCGGGCGGGTTCCAGTTTCGCTCAAGCCAAGGCGGACGATTTTGATTGGGACACGTTGCTCGCCGGAGCGGGCCTGCTCCATCTTTCGGGGATAACCCCCGCGCTTGGCCCGGCATCATCGCAAGCGGCGTTGGCAGCAGCACGTGCTGCCAAGCGGCGGGGCGTGCCCGTGTCGTTTGACGGCAATTACCGCGCGATGCTGTGGGAGGCGTGGGACAGTGATCCGCGCGGCGTTCTCTCCGAACTGATCGGCATGACCGACATATTGTTTGGCAACCACCGTGATCTGTCTTTGGTGCTGGGTAAGGATTTTTCCGGCGACGGCGCAGACCGGCGGCGCGAGGCAGCGGAGGCTGGCTTTGCCGCTTTCCCCGATTTAAAACTGATCGCCTCCACGGCGCGGCACACCGTGAGCGCCGACCATCACCGCATTGCCGCACGGGTTGATCTGCGGTCAAGCGGACATCAGACCGATGAAATTGACGTGACCGGCATTGTCGACCGCATCGGCGCGGGCGATGCCTTTGCTGCTGGCGTTCTTCACGCACATCTAGGCGGCGGCGACGCGAAGGCGATGGCGGAAAGCGGCCTTGCACTCACCTGCCTCAAACATTCACTGCCGGGCGATGCCAGCCTTTTTCGGCAGGCTGATATTGACGCCTTCAACGCAGGCGGGCTGGATGTTCGGCGCTAATTCCCCCCTCCCCTTCAGGGGAGGGGCCGGGGGTGGGGGCTGTTCGTCTAGCACAGCCTCGCTCGACAGCCCCCACCCCAACCCCTCCCCTGAAGGGGAGGGGCTTAGTCGGCGTGCATTGCTCGGAACTGGATTGTCAATTGTGGCTTTGCAGACATTGTCCGTCCAAGCATATGCTGGTGTCGGCGACCTACGTCCGCACGTCTTTATGGCTTCCGGATTCCGTTATGGTCGGGCGGAGCGTTTTCGATCGCCAGTTTTGGTCGAAGAAATCGAACAAGTTGACAGTATCTTTGGACCGTCAAGTCCGCAGTCGGGCAGTCGCTATCTGCCACAGTCCGAAGACTGCCTTTTCCTTAACATTTGGACGACCGGTGATAGCAAAAATGCTTTGGATACTAGCGAGCGCCAAAGAAAACTGAAGCCAGTCATGGTCTATTTTCACGGCGGCGCATATTCCTCCGGCAGTGTTTCTGACGAGTTAAACGATGGCTCCGATTTGGCGGAGCGCGGCGATGTCGTCGTCGTCACCGTCAACCACCGATTGAACGCGTTCGGTTATCTCTACCTCGCGCGGCTCGATCCTCGCTATCCCGACAGCGGCAATCTGGGCCAGCTTGATCTGATTCTGGCGCTTCAGTGGATTCAGCGAAATATCCCGAATTTCGGCGGCGATCCGAAAAATGTCACCGTCTTTGGCCAATCGGGCGGCGGTGCGAAGATTGCGACCTTGATGGCGATGCCTGCCGCGAAGGGCTTGTTCCACAAAGCGATCACCATGTCGGGGCAACAGGTGACAGCATCCGGCCCGCTGAATGCGACCAAACGGGCCGAGGCGTTTCTCGAAAAACTCGGGAAGGGAGTCGATCCCGCTACCGCGCCGGTCGAGCAACTGATTGCGGCCCTTTCCGCAACCGATCCGATCCTGGGCGGCGGTGTCTATATGGGGCCGGTGCTTGATGAGCGGAACCTGGCACCGACATCCTTTCTTCCCCGATGCGCCGCCGCAATCGCAGCATATCCCGATGCTGCTTGGCAACACCGTTGCCGAAACGCGCGCTTTCTTTCCGCCCGATCATCCCAAGATCAAGGGGCTGGACTGGAGTAATCTGGCGCACGCCTTGCCCCCGAAATGCGGATCGACGTGCACCCCGAATGGGTAGTTGAGCAGTTCCGCGCGCGTTATTCGAATGACACGCCCAGAACAGCTCTTCCACCGCATTGTCACCGCCGCGCGTTCGTGGCGGGGCCAGGTCGACGAGGCTGATGCGCGAGCGCGAGCCGGACGCAAAAACACCTTTGTCTATCAACTCGATTTTGAAGCAGCCAAGCACACCGACGACATCGGCCTCGCCTTTGGTACGCTGCCCAATCCCACACCGGCTCAAACCAAAATGAGCGAGCGTGTGATGGATGCTTTCATCGCTTTCGCCAAAACCGGCAATCCGGGCTGGGCACCATATGGCACCAAAGCACGGCAGACGATGGTGTTCGATACTGCCAGTCGCGTGATTAACGACCCGCGAAAATGGGAGCGCGAATTGTTTGCGAAAATCCCATATGTGCAACCGGGGACTTAGGGCCAGATTGTAAGGTCAGGGCCTTATTCGGCCTCAATCGCGGCCAGCACCGGATCAGGGTCGGCGATCCCCATCAACCGCCGCATGGCGAGCCGCGCCAATCGTTGCGTTTCCACTTTGCGCCGCGCCGCCGCCAATGGAACAAGGGCCGCCGAACGCACAATTTCTGCATCATAAGCATCCGCCACGATCAGCCCGGTGCGTTCAGGCAAGAAATTTTCACCTTCAATCGGGGTGTAATCAAAACCCGCTGGCACCGCCCAGAAAAAGCGGTCGCAATATTCCAGATATTCGGGCCATTTCTGGTCCCCCAGCAAATCCGCGCGCGATATTTTTATTTCCACCAGCACAATCTCACCCTTGGCATTGATGCCCATCAGGTCGGCCCGGCGGTGGTTGCGCAGCGACACTTCGGGTTGCACCATAATCTGGTTGCGCAGGAACAGGCGGCTGACACCGCGCGCAACAGCGGCGGCGTCGATATTCAGAGTGTTGGGTGCAGTAGCCATGATTCGCTTGCTAGAACGAAGCACGAACAAGATAAAGCCTTTTCCGTCTTGGCAAAACAGACGGCTGGCGGTTAGGGTCTGCAATATGGCACATACCCATCTTTCCGAAGTCGATTGGAGCGTCACTGGCTTTGATCCAAAAGCTGCGTGTCAGTTCATGGGCAATTTTGGCCATGGCGGATTTTTGGGTTTTCAATATGTCGATCATGGCGAAGACTGGGTCGAACTGTCCGCCGATTGGCGCGCCGATCTGGTGGCCGATCCCGAAAGCGGGGTATTGGCATCGTCGGTGGTGATCAGCCTGATGGACAATGCCACCAGCCTGTCGGTGTGGACCAAAATGCGTAATTTCCAGCCGCAAGTAACCATGGACCTGCGCGTCGATTACCTGCGGCCTTCGCCTAAAGGGGCCAAAATCTATGGCCGGGGCAGCTGTTACCATTTGACGCACAGCGTGGGTTTCGTGCGCGGCATCGCCCATAATGGCAATCCCGACGATCCATTGGCGATGGCAACCGGAACCTTCATCCGCATCGGAGACCGGATCGGATGAGCGACACCAACACGCCCAACAGCGCGGGCATCATCCATGCCACATTGCCGCCTTATGCAAAGGCGCTTGATATGCGGATCGCAGGATTGCACGATGGCATGCCGTTAATCGCCGTGCCCTATAGCGACAAAGTGCAGGGCCGCCCCGGCTTCTGGCATGGCGGCGCAATTTCGGGTTTATTGGAAATGGCCGCCGTCGCCGCCATCCAGCACGCGTTGCACCTGAACGGCGATAATGCACGGTTCAAACAGGTCAACGTCACCATCGATTTCATGCGCGGCGGCACGATGCGCGAAAGCTTTGCCACGGGCATCATCACCCGATTGGGCCGCAATATGGCCAATGTCGAAGCCCGCGCCTGGCAGGAAGACCCGGAAAAGCCAATGGCCTTTGCCCATTTGCACTATTTGCTGCGGCGAGAATAACGCCGGATCAAGCCTCGCCGTGGGTTTCGATCAACGCGGCGGCAAGGGCGTCTTCGGGGGTTTTGCCGCCCCAGATGATGAATTGAAACACCGGATAAAAGCGTTCGCATTCATCCAGCGCGACGTCGATAATGGTCTGCGCCTGATCGACCCCCAGCAATCCATTGGGCGGAAGCAAGCTGCCGTGGCGGAACAACAACATGCCGCTGGATGACCACATGTCGAAATGGCCGAGCCATAATTGTTCGTTGATCAGCCCCAGTGCCTTGTAAATATCGGCGCGTTTATCGCTGGGCACCGTAACGTCGGGCATGACCAGCAATTGCAGGGCATTGTCTTCTTCGCGCCAGATCGCGCGGATTTGATAGCTGGTCCAGCTGCCTTTGAATTCAGCCGCAACCTCTTCTTCGCCGGAAACGTCATGTTCCCAACCGCGCGCTTCGAACAGCGCCGACAACATATCGAGCGGGGCGGTTTCGTCCCGTTCAAATTCGCCATAATGTTCTTCTGGGTCGCGCATCGCCACTCCGTCGTTGGCTGCATGCTATTTGCCCGTTGCCGGAGTCGTGCGCAAGCCGCCTTGAGTCGTGCCGATTCACAACTCTGTGGGTGGATTGTGGATAAGCGTAAAATCGCCTATTTTTTGGCGGGTGCTGATTTCTTTGCCGGTGCCGCTTTGGTGGGGGCGGGTTTTGCTGCAGTACGCGCAGTGGGCGCCGCTTTTGCCGGTTTGCCCAGCGCCGCTTCGAGCGCGGCCACGCGCTTTGCCAGCGCATCGGCTTCGCTGCGGGCATTGGCGGCAAGTTCCTTCACCGCGTCAAATTCTTCGCGGCTGACAAGATCGAGACCAGCGGCCCATTCCCGGGTGCGTTCGCGCATGGCGTCCTGCGCCTCTCGCCCCATGCCCGCGACGGTGCCTGCAACCCCCGTCAAGATTTTGGACAGATCATCGAAAATCCGTTTTTCACTTTGCATCGGTTCAGCCTCCAATATTCGCGGTTGCAGACGGCACGTATAGCCGTTCTGCATCGGGGTTCAGACGGTCGGTCTGATAGGCCAATATGGTAGCAAAACTCAGCCATGCAAGATAGGGCACCATCAACCATGCCGCCATTTTGCGCACGCGCCCGAACGCAAAGGTTGTGGCAATCGCCAGCGCCCAGATGATGATGATCAGATAAAAAGCGTTGGTCACTTCGTGCCGCCCGAAAAACAACGGCGACCACGCCAAATTCAGCACGAATTGCAACAGAAACAATCCCGTCGCCAGCATCCGCAACGGTGCACCGCGCGCATTCAGGATGATCGACAGGGCAAGGCCGGTCATCAGATACAGGATCGGCCACACCACCGCAAAGGCCCAACCGGGGGGCTGCGCTGCTGGCTTGATCAGTTCTGCATACCAGGCATTTTCCTCGCCAGAGCCGGAAACGGTGCCTGACAGCATGCCCAGCAGCATGACGACCGGAATCACAAACAGCGCCCAACGCAACAACGACATACGCAGTTGGGATGGCGAAGCGAGTTGGCTCATAAGCAGGGCATTCCTATGCTGTGAATCGGTTGATCCGACCATAAGCAGGGTGCCCACAAACAACAAGGCCGCTGACCCGTGGTGGGACAGCGGCCTTGAATTTTATCCGTAGCGGGAATGGCTTACGCCTTGCGGCAACCCGACAATGCCATCGAACCGAAAGCGCCTGCCTTTACGTCGCCAGCGATATTGTCGCCGTCAACCGTGGCGGTACCTTCCAATGTCATGGGCATGGGGACAGTCATGTCCATTTTCCAGGTCAGCGTGTTGCCATCAACCGAGCCGTCCTTAATGTCCATCGATCCCATTGCTCCGGCAACTTTACCCGAGAAGCTGGTGCCATCGCTGGTTACAGTCAAAACCGATTTCTGTTCGCCCATTGGCGTTTTGATCGAGACATCCCAATCGCCGTCTACTGCTGCCATTTTGGTATTCCTTTCCTTGATTTTGCAAGTAACATTACTGTTAGCAACGCCTTTAGCATTGTCGCCAGCCATTTCAATCGGCAATCCAAGCGCCTCTAGCTGCGGCTTCACTTTGGCCGCATCGCCCACGACAAACCACACCAATTTTGCCGGATCGATTTTGGCGTTGAACGCGGACGTCATCCCCTCCGCTGTCATAGCACCATATTTGCCCGACAGTGTTTCAACATAATTGGTCGGGCGGCCATATTGATTGTCCGATTGCATCTGCGCCAATACTGCTGCCGATTGTTCGTAGCTGCCGGGCAGTTCCAACACATTGCTGATCGCGGTGCCATCGCGTTCCTCGGCCGTTACGCCCTTGGCCGTCGCGAAATCGCGGAAATGCCCGATCAATGCCGCGATCGATGGGCCGGTCTGGTTTGTTTGCACCGGTGCCTGCACGGTGAACGACACAGGGCCGACCGCACCCGGAATCGATGACCGCGTACCATAAGACCAGCCCTTTGTTTCGCGCAAATCCATGTTGATTCGCGACGTAAAATCGCCGCCAAACACTTCATTTGCCGCGCGCAACGTCAACAGATCATCGCTACCCTTTGCATCCAGCACCATGCCGCCTGCGATCAGCGATTGCGGCGAATTGGGCCGATCAAACAGGATCACTCGGTTCTTCGCCGCTGGTATGGCGGCGGTAAAGTTCTTCGAAACAACGGCAGCGCCCTTTGCCGGTTTCCAATTACCAAAGCGTTTGTTCAATTCCTTGGTCAGGTCTTTCAGCGTGGTATCGCCCACGGCAAAGATCGTCGCTTTGGCCGGGTTTATCCATGCGCTGTGGAACGCAACCACATCGTCGCGCTTCAAAGCCGTCACCGATTTTGCTTCTCCGGTACCAGTCAACGATCCGCCATAAGGGTGACCCGCGCCGTATAATAAAGGTGGAATCTTGTGCGCGGCGATCCCTTGGGGCTGGTTGTTTTCAGCAACAATGCGGTTCAGTTGCTGTACGCGAATGCGTTCGACCTCTTTATCGGCAAAGGCCGGGTTTTTGACCACATCGGCCAGCAGATCGAGCGACGCCCCCAAATTGGGCTTTACCGCGCGCAAAGAGGCGACGGTGCGGTCTTGGCCCGACGCGACATTCACGTCCGCCCCCAGCCGTTCCTCGGTTTCGGCCAGTTGGGTGGACGACAAAGTGGTGGTGCCCTCCATCATCAACGTGCCAACCATGCTGGCAAGCCCGCGTTTGTCAGGACTGTCGGCGGAATAGCCCGCATCAAAACTCATCGCCACGCGCACCGTGGGAACGGCGTTACGCTTGGCGAAGTAAACCTTCATGCCGTTTTTCAACTTGCCTTCCTCTACGGTCGGGAAGTCGACATCGGGGGCAGCACCGGCCTCTGGAAATTTGCTGCGGTCACCATCAAAGGCTTGCGGAGCGGGTGCGGTGTCACTGCCCGGTGCCACATAAAAAGCAGGCGACGACAGGGTGCCTGTGCGGGTTCCTGTGCCACCGGCCACTTCTTTATACGCTTCACGTTCGCCCGGTTCGACGCGGATTTCCAACACCGGACGCGACAGCCATTTCTGCATGGCCGTGGTAATCGTCGCGGGCGTCAGCGCGGCAAGCCGTGCCAATTCGGTTTTGTAATAATCGGCGTCGCCGGTGTATAATTGCCCTTCAGCCAAGGCGACGGCCTTTCCGCCAAAACCGCCAACCTGTTCCAGCCCGTCGATCCTGCCAGCCGCTTCGCTGGCGGCGACGCGCTGCACTTCATCCGCCGTTGGACCCTTGGCGATGAATTCGGCCATGATTTCATCAAGGCGTTTGGCCAATTTATCGGCATCACCACCCGGCGCGACATCGGCCTGGACCCAGAACATGCTGGCATGAACAAACGGCATGACAAACGCCGACGACCCCGACCGAACTTTGTTCTTCGCGGACCAAGATGTTGTCCAGCCGCGAACTGGCCAGCCCGCCCAGTACCGAAGCCCCTGCCCGCAATGCAGTGAATTCAGGATCGGCAAGGCCGGGGACAATCCAGTGCCGGTAGATGCGCGTCGTTGGCACCTTGTCCTTCATCACAATCTTGATCGGTTTTTCCAGCGTCGGGATGGGCGCAACCACCGGCGGCACGTCACGGCCCCGTTTCAGATCGCCGAACCATTTTTCAACCAAGGGCTTGGCAGAGGCCGCATTCACATCCCCTGCCAGCACCAATACTGCGTTGTTCGGGCCGTAATAATCTTTGAACCACTGTTTGAAATCATCCAGCTTGGCCGCCGCCAAATCTTCCAGACTGCCGATGGTGTCGTGATGATAAGGATGGCCAACGGGGAACAATGTTTCGGACCGTTTGTAATCGACAAGGCCAAAGGGCTGATTATCCCCCTGCCGTTTTTCGTTGGAGACAACGCCAATCTGGTTCTTCACCGTTTCCTCGGTCAACCCGCCGAGCAAATGCCCCATACGGTCGCTTTCCAAAAACAACGCCGATTCCAGCGCGCTGGTTGGCACCGTTTGGAAATAATTGGTGCGATCAAGCCAGGTCGTGCCGTTCAGATCGGTCGCGCCAATTTTCTTGGTATATTGAAAATATTCACCGGGCGCATTTTCGCTGCCGTTGAACATGATGTGTTCGAACAAATGGGCAAAGCCGGTCTGCCCCTTGGGCTCGTGCTTCGATCCCACGCCATACCATATCGATACCGCGACCACCGGTGCCTTGCGATCTTCGTGCACCAACACCGTCAAACCATTGGGCAGCGTGAATTTTTCATACGGAATTTTCACTTGCTCGACCAGTTTCGCCACAGGCGCAGCTTTGGGCGGTGCGGCAATGGCACCAGCCGACAGGGCAATTGCGGAAACGGCAAGGGTCAGGGTCAATTTGCGGATCATATTCAGCTCTCCCAGCGGGTAATATTACAGGCTGTGGCATAACGGGTTGTCGGCAGAAGGCAAAAGCCGCCACCCCCCTTTTCGACGAACGCACGATGCGCGGCGATGGTCGATTTTTGCGCGCACCCCTTGTGTGATAATAATGCAACATTACATCTCATGCGAAGGCTTCCTAGATAATCATCGGGGAAGCAGAACGCATTGAGGATAGAGAGATGAATCTCGAAAAATTTACCGACCGCGCCAAAGGCTTTCTGCAAAGCGCGCAAACCGTTGCCATCCGCATGAGCCATCAACGGATTGGCCCTGAACATTTGCTCAAGGCGCTGCTCGAAGACGAACAGGGCATGGCGTCTGGCCTGATCAAGGCAGCGGGCGGCGATGCGGCGACGGCTTTGCGCGAAACCGATGCGGCGCTGGCGAAGGTGCCCGCGGTCTCGGGTGGCGGCGCGCAACAGACGCCGGGGCTGGATAATGATGCCGTGCGGGTGCTCGATCAGGCAGAACAGGTCGCGCAAAAAGCGGGCGACAGCTATGTCACCGTCGAACGGTTGTTGCTGGCGCTCACTTTGTCTGGCACCACCACCGCAGGCAAGGCGTTGGCAACTGCCGGGGTCAAGGCAGAGGCGCTGAATGCTGCGATCAACGAACTGCGCGGCGGACGCACGGCGGATACCTCGGGTGCCGAAGACCGCTATGACGCGCTGAAAAAATTCGCCCGCGACCTGACCGAGGTGGCGCGCGAGGGCAAGCTTGATCCGGTCATCGGCCGCGATGAAGAAATCCGCCGGACGATCCAGATTTTGGCGCGCCGTACCAAAAACAACCCCGTGCTGATCGGTGAAGCCGGTGTGGGTAAAACCGCAATCGCAGAAGGGCTCGCGATCCGCATCGCCAATGGCGACGTTCCCGACAGCCTTAAAGACCGCAAGCTGATGTCGCTCGACATGGGATCGCTGATCGCAGGGGCCAAATATCGCGGCGAATTTGAAGAACGGCTGAAAGGCGTGCTCGATGAAGTCAAGCAGGCCGATGGCGACATCATATTGTTCATCGACGAAATGCACACATTGGTGGGTGCTGGCAAAGGCGAGGGCGCGATGGACGCATCGAACCTATTGAAACCTGCTTTGGCGCGCGGCGAATTGCATTGCATTGGCGCAACCACGCTTGATGAGTATCAGAAGCATGTCGAAAAAGACCCCGCGCTGCAACGGCGGTTCCAGCCGGTGTTTGTTGGCGAACCGACCGTCGAGGATACGATCAGCATCCTGCGGGGCCTGAAGGAAAAATACGAACTGCACCACGGCGTGCGGATTACCGACGGTGCTTTGGTAAGCGCGGCGACATTGTCGCACCGCTATATTTCTGACCGTTTCCTGCCCGACAAAGCCATTGATTTGATGGACGAGGCGGCATCGCGGTTGCGCATGGAAGTGGAATCCAAACCCGAAGAGATTGAAAATCTCGACCGCCGGATCATGCAGTTACAGATTGAGCGCGAAGCGTTAAAAAAGGAAACCGACACCGCATCAAAAGACCGGCTGGCGGCATTGGAAGAAGAGCTGGCCAATCTGGATCAGCAATCCGCCGAACTGACCACACGCTGGCTGGCCGAGAAGGAAAAAATCTCCGCCGAATCCAAGATCAAAGAAGCATTGGACCATGCCCGCATCGAGCTGGAACAGGCGCAACGTGCAGGCGATTTGGCCAAAGCTGGCGAGCTGCAATATGGCAAAATCCCGGGGCTGGAAAAGCAATTGGAAGACGCCATCGCCATCGCCGGCAACGCCATGTTGCGCGAAGAGGTGACCAGCGAAGACATCGCCAGCGTCGTCAGTCGCTGGACAGGCATTCCGGTTGATAAAATGCTCGAAGGCGAGCGCGAAAAGCTGCTCAAAATGGAAGAATGGCTGGGCAATCGGGTCATCGGCCAAAGCGATGCCGTGGTCGCCGTATCAAAGGCGGTGCGCCGTTCGCGTGCGGGCCTGCAAGACCCCAATCGTCCGCTGGGCAGCTTCCTGTTCCTTGGCCCCACCGGCGTCGGCAAAACCGAACTGACCAAGGCGCTGGCGCAATATCTGTTCGACGATGACAATGCGATGGTGCGTATCGACATGAGCGAGTTCATGGAGAAACACAGCGTATCGCGCTTGATCGGTGCGCCTCCGGGCTATGTCGGCTATGACGAAGGCGGCACCCTGACCGAAGCCGTGCGCCGCCGCCCGTATCAGGTGGTATTGTTCGATGAGGTCGAAAAAGCGCACAGCGATGTGTTCAACGTGCTGTTGCAAGTGCTCGACGATGGCCGCCTGACCGATGGACAGGGCCGCGTTGTCGATTTCTCCAACACGCTGATTATCCTGACCAGCAATTTGGGCAGCCAGTTTTTGGCGGCATTGGCCGACGACGAAGATGTTGAAAAAGCCGAACCAGCAGTGATGGAAATCGTTCGCGCGCATTTCCGCCCTGAATTCCTCAACCGGTTGGACGAGATCATCCTGTTCCATCGGCTGGCCGCGCAGCATATGGCCCCGATTGTCGATATTCAGGTCGCCCGTGTGCAGAAATTGCTCAAAGACCGCAAAGTCACGCTGCAACTCTCCGAAGCGGCGCGGGCGTGGTTGGGCCGTGTCGGTTATGATCCCGTCTATGGCGCGCGTCCGTTGAAACGGGCGATTCAGCGCCATTTGCAAGATCCGCTGGCGGATATGATCTTGCGCGGCGACGTGCCCGATGGATCGACGGTGCAGATCGAAGAAGGCGACGGCGCGTTGGTTTTGAAGGCCGTTTGATCGGCAACGGACTTTATTCTGTGTATAAATGCGACAAGGCGAGTCGCTAGCAACACTTTGCTAACCCTGATGGCCTAGCGGTCATTCGGTGATACGCGTTGATACACAAAAACAGGTCATCCGATATTCGGCAATCATCACCGTGATTGCCGTTTGCGTGCCGGTGACCGTCGTTGGCGTGTTGCTCAGCCTGATCCCGGGCATGCCGCTGGCCGGATTTGCCATTGGTCTGTCCATGGCGGCTTTGATCCCGTTGTTGATCGCGCCGCCGATTGCCTATCTGGGGCTAAACCTGTTGCGGATGATGACCCAAACCATCGAACGCGTCGATGCGCAGATCCGTTTCGATGCCTTGACCGGGGTTTTCAATCGCACCCATATGCTCGATCAGGTTCGCGCCCGGCAAGAAGGCGGGCCGTTGATGATTGTCGATGCCGACCATTTCAAACGGATCAACGACACGCATGGCCATGCCGCCGGCGACGCGGCGTTGATCATATTGGCCAATGCTATCGCGCAATCGGTCGGCCCACTGGGCATGGTCGGGTCGTTTGGGCGGCGAGGAATTTGCCGTCTTTTTGCCGGGTGTCGAGCGGGCAATGGGCGCGACCATCGCGCAAAACATTTGTGATAATATCGAACGGCTCGATCCGCTGATCGAAGGCAAACGGATTAAGCTGACGGTCAGCATCGGCTGCACCATGCACCCCAACGCCGCGCTGATCGGCAAGTCGCTGAAACTCGCCGATGATCTGTTGTATCAGGCCAAATCCGACGGCCGCAACCGCGCGGTTTTTGACCGGGCCTTGCCTGGCATGAAGCAGGGCCGGACGGTTGCCTGATGGATTATTAGACCCGAAATCGACCACATTTGCCCACCGTGACGGAGTCGGTTTTGGTACCTGAAAAGGCGCGAGGAGTGAGCGATGCTATTGCATCGTGATCGACGAGCAACGCAGTCAGGGGACAAAAGCGGCCCGCCCCTGCGGGGTCGCTCTCAGAAAGCCGCTGAGCATCGTCGCTTGCTTGCGCGTAGCCCCGCTACGCGACTGCGCTGCACTCCTCGTCAGCGGATTTCTGAAAGCGATCACGGCGTGCAAATATGGTCGATTTCGGGTCTAGCGTTTGCGCACAAATTCCGCGCGCAACACTAACCCTTTGATCCCGTCAAAACGGCAGTCAATTTCTTGCGCGTCGCCGGTCAACCGGATCGATTTGATCAGCGTGCCACGCTTAAGCGTCTGGCCCGCACCTTTGACTTCCAGATCCTTGATCAAGGTAACCTGATCGCCATCGGCCAAGATATTCCCCACCGAATCGCGCACCTCAACCGCACCCGCCGCGGCTTGTTTTTCGGCCAGTTCCGACGCGGGCATCCATTCGCCGCTGTCTTCATCATAGACATAGTCGTCATCGGTCATCGGATGGTCCTTGTTGGTTGGATTTAATACGGCGCGTTAGGCGCAAGGGTTAGGCGGAGTCAAATTGGATGCGCGGTGTCGAAACTGTTACTTGCATGAGGCTTCGCGTTTCATAAAAGCCACAAAGGGAAAAAGAATAAAAGGGGTTTTGCCCTCTGGCCCACTTACCTCGCCATTGGCAGCGAGAGTTCATGTTAATAATGCCCCCTTATTGGCTTTTTCCCTTTGTGGCTTTTATGAAAATTGCAAACGCCCCCTTCCCTGATTAAACAAACGTCACCCCGCACTTGATGCGGGGTTTGGCTTGTTTCCGCCCGCCCGCAGATAAGCCAAACCCCGTGTCAAGCACGGGGTGACGACAATGAGATAGTGCCTTTTCGGCGGGGCACAGCGCCTCCACGTGGATCACAGTCCTTTCCAATATGGCTGTCCTGCCGAATTTTTCGGTTGGGCCGCGTTTCATAAAAGCCACAAAGGGAAAAAGCCAATAAGGGGCGCAGTTTTCGCGGCAAATTATTGCTGCTCTTGGCGCGGTACACATATCAAAAGGCGCAAGCTCTTTTTCCTTTTTCCCTTTGTGGCTTTTATGAAAATTCCATACGCCCCCATCCCTCATAAAACAAACGTCACCCCGCACTTGATGCGGGGTTTGGCTTGTTTCCGCCCGCCCGCAGCAAAGCCAAACCCCGTGTCAAGCACGGGGTGACGGGGGTGTGGGGCGGGAAGCAAAATTTCCTACATTTGTTAGAATATGTCGCCCGATTTTGGGCAAATAAAAACGCACGATAAAAGAGGGGACGGTCGGCGCGGGAGCACTGGGTGGTGCTGCCGGCCATGGGGTTGTGCGTTTAAGGCTGGGGGTTCCATGGACTTCCCTCCCCCAAGCCACCCTTGGTGCCTGCACCATGCTTCGCCCAATCGGGGCTTCCCGTCTCGCTAAAGGCCGCGAGGCGTGACGGGCTGTCCGAAGACAGGGTGGTTACCCACCGCATTGCAGGGCTGGTTTGCGCTGATCTGAGCTTGATGCAACAGGCTCTATTAAACCCGAGCACCACCCCTTTCGCGCCGACCGTTGCGGATGGGGCCTTACCCACCCACGTCCCACCAACATCGCACCGTTCTAGACCGGAAGCGGGGCTGGCGTGATTCGAATAACCAATATGGTTGCTTGTAGGACAGAGAAAAATGTGTATTTGGTGTGTTTTTGTATCTATCGCATTGTTTTTGCTGTGATGTTTTTTTGGAAATCCGCCTCAACATTGACCGTAGCCCTGAGCCTGTCGGTATAATATTGGCACCAATGTCTCCTCAAGGTAGAGCGGATAAAGCCTCACCCCAATCCCGCGCATGCCGCCGTTACCCACGCCAGCGCATCGCCGTCCATTTGCGGCCCGACAACCTCTAATACCCGCGCATGATAGCCATCCCACCAGCGCAATTCGTCGCGGGTCAGCAATTCGGTGTCGACAAGGCGGCGATCGATGGGGGCGAAGGTGAGCGTTTCGAAACCGAGATAGCGGCCCTCTGCGCCTGCAATATCGCGGGGTTCGACCAGCACCAGATTTTCAATGCGGATGCCGTATTCGCCCTGTTTGTAATAACCGGGCTCGTTCGACAGGATCATCCCTGCGGCCAGCGGCTCGTCGGTTCCGGCCTGCCCGCCCGAAAATTTGCCGATGCGCTGTGGCCCTTCGTGCACCGCCAGAAAGCTGCCGACGCCGTGGCCGGTGCCGTGAGCGTAATCCACCCCGGCCGACCAGAGCGACGCACGCGCCAGCGTGTCGAGTTGCGCGCCGCGCGTTCCTTCGGGGAATACCGCCAGCGCCAGGGCAATATGGCCCTTCAAAACGCGGGTATAGCGGTCTTTCATCTCGGCGGTGGGCTGTCCGGGGCCAACCCAGATGGTGCGGGTGACATCGGTGGTGCCATCCAGATATTGCCCGCCGCTGTCGACCAGATAGATGCTGTCGGGATCGATCTGGCGGTTCGATTTTTCATCGACCTTGTAATGCGGCGATGCGCCATTGGGGCCAGCAGCAGAGATCGTATCGAAGCTTAAATCCTTCAGCTTGCCTGTGGCTTTGCGGAAATCGTGCAGTTTGGCAGCGGCGTCCAATTCGGTCAGTTCGCCTTTATGCGCGGTCTGGTCCATCCAGTGCAGAAAGCGGCTGAGTGCAGCGCCGTCGCGGGCTTGGGCTGCGCGGTGGCCCGATTGTTCGATGGGGTTTTTGATCGCCTTGGGCAGGATCGTCGGGTCGCGCGCTTCGATGATCGTCGCCCCGCCATCCTTCAGCGCGCCAAAGATCGCCGCCACCGCTCGGTCGGGATCGGCGGCGATGCGTTTGCCCTTGAATGCCTTGAGCGCAGGCACGAATTCGGCGGGATCGCGCAAGCGAACGGCATTGCCCAGATGCGCGCGCACCGTGTCGGTTACTTTTTCGGGGGCCACAAACAGATCGGCGGTGCCATCGGCATGGGCGAGGACAAAGCTGAGCGCGACCGGCGTATTCGACACATCGGCCCCGCGCACATTGAGCAACCACGCAACCGAATCAAGCGCCGAAATTACCGCGCTGTCCAGCCCCTGTTCGTTCAGCCATTCGGCCACAGCAGCGCGTTTTTCGGCGCTGTTTTGCCCGGCATAGGCATCAGTCATGGACCTGCATCGCGGCATCGCTTTTGCCCGGCTGATCTGGCCAAACGGCGTCGATGGGGTTGCGCGCCACCGGCACCAGCTCCGCGCCTTTTGCCGCCAGCGCCTTGGTTGCGCTTTCGACCCAGCCTTTGGTATGCACCCATGGGTCAAAGCCAATGCGCGCGCCTTTGGGTGCGTGGGTTTTCAGCCACGCCGAAATGCTCGTTTCCGGCACGCCGACATATTGCCAATGGGTGCCGTCGACCTGTTCGCGCACTTGCAAGGTGTAGCGACCATCGGTGAAGATCGCGGCTTCTTCAGAAAGCACCACGGCACTGCCCGCCGACCCGCCAAATCCGGTCAACCAGCCCAGCCGCTGCGCATAATCACCCACATATTCGCTCATATGCTCATCGCAAATCGGCACGACAAAACCGTCGAGCTGGTCAGATTTCAATTGCGCGCGCAGCGCGGCAAGGCGGGCTTCATAGGTGGACATGGATGTTTCCTGTTCTTAAGACTCCGCTATCTATAGAGAGGAAGTTCGCCCCATGAAACTGCTCCTGAACATTGGTACCGCATTGGCGCTGATCCTATCTGCGACCTCCGCATTTGCCGCCAAAGAAAACCAGAAAGATATTATGACCGATACCCCGTCCGCCACCATCCAGCCGCCTGTTGCCGAAAAGCGTCCGCACAGTTTCACCCATCATAATGTGACCATAGAGGACCCCTATTTCTGGCTGCGCGATGCAGGCTATCCGGTGGTCGATGACAAGGATATTCTCGATCATCTGAAAGCGGAAAACGCCTATTACGAGGCGCAAATGGCCCCGCAAAAGGCCATGACGGAAAAGATTTTCCAGGAAATGAAGGGGCGGATCAAGGAGGATGATTCCACCGTTCCGCAAAAGGATGGCGATTATATCTATTGGTCGAAATTCGATGAAGGCGCGCAGTACCGCAAGCATTATCGCAAAACGGCAGAAGGCGGCCCAGACCAGCTGATCCTCGATGAAAACATCCTCGCCAAGGGCAAGGAGTATTTCCGGTTGGGCGAGGCATCGATCAGCCCCGATGGCAAGATCATGGCCTATGCCTATGATGACAATGGCAGCGAACGGTTCGAGGCGCATTTCCGCAATCTGGACACTGGCGAAGAATTGAAAGACATCATTCCCGGCACATTATCCAGCATCGTCTGGTCGGCAGACAGCAAGGGTGTGGTGTACGGCCTGGCCAATGAAAACTGGCGCACCGACAATGCCCATTACCATCGGCTGGGTGACGATCCGGCCAAGGCGAAACTGCTGTATAAAGAAGCCGACATCGGCTTTGGCGTGGGCGTGGGGTTGACCGCACAGGAAGACTGGATCGTCATCGCCACCGGCGACAATGCCACCAGCGAAATCCGGCTGGTGCCTGCCAGCGACCCGACTGCTGCTCCGATCCTGATCGCGCCGCGCAAAGTGAACCGGCAATATTCGATTGATGTGCGCGATGGCCAGTTGTTCATTCTAACCAATGATGATCACGTCAATTTCCGCCTCGCCACCGCCGACCTTAAAAAACCGGGCGAATGGAAAACGCTGATCGCAGGGTCGGACCGGCATTATCTGACCGGCATATCGCTGTTCAAGGATTTCTACGTCACCGAAGGGCGGATCGATGGTCTCGACCAGATCGAACTGCGCGATTATGCCGACCCGGCAAAGATCAAGCCGATCAAATTTGCCGAGGCCAGCTATGTTGCCGGGCTTGGCGACAACCCCGAATATGACGTTGCAAAACTGCGGCTGGATTATGAATTGATGGTCACTCCCGACACGGTGATGGACTATACCGTGGAGACCGGCAATTTTGAAACGCTGAAGGTCGCCGAAATCCCCAGCGGCTATAATGACAGCCTGTATGAAACCGAACGCGTCATGATCACCGCGCGCGATGGCGTGAAAGTGCCGGTATCGATCCTCTACAAAAAGGGCTTCAAAAAAGACGGCAGCCAGCCGCTCCATCTTTATGCGTACGGTGCTTATGGCTATGCCGTGCCTCCGGGCTTTTCCGCAAACCGGCTGAGCTATGTTGATCGCGGCTTTGCCTATGCCATCGCGCATATTCGTGGCGGCGACGATCTGGGATACCAATGGTATCTCGACGGCAAGTTGAAAAAACGCACCAACACCTTCAACGATTTTGTCGATGCGGGCAAAGCGTTGATCGCGATGGGCTATACCGGCAAAGGCAAGCTAACCGCGAGCGGTGGCTCCGCCGGGGGCGAGTTAATGGGGGCCGTTGCCAATCAGGCCCCTGAATTGTTCGGCGCGGTGGTGGCGCATGTTGCCTTTGTCGATGTGCTGAACACCATGCTCGACGAGACATTGCCGTTGACCCCGGGCGAATGGCCCGAATGGGGCAACCCGATCAAAGACAAAGCGGCGTTCGATCTGTTGCGCAGCTACAGCCCGTACGACAATGTCTCCGCCCAAGCCTATCCGCCGACTTTATACACCGCCGGCCTGAACGACCCGCGCGTGACGTATTGGGAACCCGCCAAAATGGTCGCCAAATTGCGCGCGATGAAAACCGACGACAATGTGCTGCTGCTGAAAACCAATATGGGTGCAGGCCATGGCGGCAAGTCTGGCCGGTTCGAACGGCTGCGCGAAAATGCCGAGGAAGCGGCGTTTATTTTGTGGCAATTGGGGATGGGGGAGTGAGGTTCCTGCGCGCGGTCAGCACTACTTTCGCGTGGATTGGAATGGAAGGTTTGGCTATCACATCTGTTGCTGCCGCACCTATGCCCTCAACCTATTGCGTAAAGCCGATCAGTGTTACCAAACGTCAAGTTAAGGGGCTGGCCAACACGTCTCAATCGCCAACAAAATTCATGCTGGCAGGCGAGGCGGATACACCGCTTGCAATCGATGAAATTCGGAGGCCTGCCGCCAATTGCCGCTATACAGATTGCCACACCGTAGAGCGCGTTTTCTGGAGATTTACCCCTCGTTATACATTTGAAGGTCCGTACACATCGGAATATTCGCTGTACGGTGAAGCCACAGACGGGTCGACAATATATCTAAACGGTGGCCGCTACAGGAAAGACACAGCCGCCGCAAAAACGACCTACGACGGGAAGCAATCGGAAGTACGCTTTTACACAGCCACCCAAGGAGGATTGCCAGAAAAGCTGGGATATCCACTCGATGATGACAATTGGAACTATCGGGAGCAAGGTTTTACACCTGAACGAGGCTATCTGGTTTCCGCTTATCACAACCCACCCAAAGGGCAGGAACAAAGGCGAACTTTCGTCATTCGTGGACGTCAGGTTACCGAAACAGAGTCCAATTCGAATCTACCGGATGTAGTATTTGCGAAATGGAAAATCGAGGTGTCCGCTGGTGACGCCGGCGTAAAAATCTATGACAAGAAAACCCGCAGCTTGCTCTCGCTTAACTTACCACCGACAGACGATTATGGTGGTTTCGAGAGTATCAATATCGATCGCTATGGATGGCTGTTTCTGGAGAATTATGGCAACGACTATGCCGTCAAATGGAAACGACGAGATGACCAGTTAAAACTTGCCCATTTGGTCAAATATACCGGCAGCGGCTGGCTAGGCCGGTCCTTGCGGTGGCTCCTCCCGGGTGATCGTGGCACAAGAGTCAACGAAACCCGTTACTCGCCGCAGTGCGTCAACTTCAGTCCTGTTCTTCAGCTTACGCTGTTTTGCAAACCGGCAAAAGTGCTGCGCGACGGTCAGCTCGAGGATATTGGGGGGAATGACGTTGCCGATGCGCGCTATTTGGCGGATGCTACCGGCAAGGGCGTTGCACTGTTGAAAAAGCGTGATGGTTCGCTGTTTGCATTTGATGGAAAGCACGTGCAAAAAATCGGTTCGACAGACACTTGGAGCGGGGGGGTATCTGACTTCAAAACACTGGGACGAACATTCATCGTAACGTCGAACGGCACGGCTGAACTCGTCGGCAGTTTCCCCAAACTATCCCTTGACCCGATACCGATGGACAACAAGCAATCGAAGCGGACGAAAGGCGGAGCGGCTTATGGCATAAATTCCGCTGAGCTGCAGATCATACCTGGATCTTCAGACATTGCAGCGTTCTCACCGGCTGGTATAAGGGTTTGGGAACACAATGAATGGCGCTGGGCATGGCGCGATGAAGGCAATCAAATAAACAGCGCGCAGCGAGCTGTGCCGGTTGGCGTTTGGAAGGGAGTGTTGTTTGCGACAAACGATTCTCAGTTCAAGCTGCTGACCCGCTGTGGATCCTAGTGAGGCCAGTAGTGTCCTATTCCCATCCACTTCGATGTCATTGACGTTTTGGGCAATGCTGTACTCGACGCACTATAATCTCGTCTCCATCCCCCAAAAATCTCACCCTTGCCCTCCCCAACATCCTCCCATAGCAATTGCTTCTGGAGGAGTATCGCGGATGACCCAATATATCGGTGCCATTGATCAGGGTACCACCAGCAGCCGTTTTATCCTGTTTGATCGCTTCGGGGCCATCATTGCTGTCGAACAGATGGAGCATGCGCAGATTATGCCGCGGCCCGGCTGGGTTGAGCATGATCCGGATGAAATCTGGCGCAATGTGCAGGCCGTGGTGGAACGCACGCTGGCAAAGGCCAATGTCGCACTTGCCAATCTGGCGGCGGTTGGCATCACCAATCAGCGCGAGACCACCGTCGTCTGGAACCGCCATACCGGCGTGCCGATCCACAATGCGCTGGTGTGGATGGATACCCGCAATGATGCTCTGGTTGCGCAATTTGCGACAGACGGCGGGCAAGACCGGCTGCGCTCCAAAACCGGGCTGCCGCTCGCCACCTATTTTTCAGGGCTGAAATTGCGCTGGCTGCTCGACACGGTTCCGGGGGCGCAGGCGTCGGCAGAAGCGGGCGATTTGCTGTTCGGTACCATCGATAGCTGGCTGGCATGGAACCTGACCGGCGGGGTCAATGGCGGTTTGCACATTACCGATGTGACCAACGCATCGCGCACGCAGATGATGCACCTTGAAACCCTTGATTGGGATGCAGAGATTCTGGCGCTGTTCAATATCCCGCGTGCCTGCCTTCCCGACATCCGATCCTCCAGCGAAATCTATGGCAACGGGTACCGGCGTGCTTTCAGGTGTGCCGATTGCGGGGATATTGGGCGATCAACAGGCCGCGTTGTTTGGGCAAGCCTGCCTGTCCCCCGGTGAGGCGAAGAACACTTATGGCACCGGCTGTTTTTTGTTGATGAACACAGGCGAAAAGCCGTTTCATTCGACCTGCGGTTTATTGACCACCTTGGGGTACCAACTGGGCGATGCGCCTGCGGTTTATGCGCTGGAAGGGTCTATCTCGATTGCCGGTGCGTTGGTGCAATGGTTGCGTGATAATCTGGGGCTGATTTCTAGTGCGGACGAGATTGAGGCGCTGGCACGGTCCGTTGACGACAATGGCGACGTCTATTTTGTACCCGCATTTTCCGGGCTGTACGCGCCGCATTGGAAAGACAATGCGCGCGGAGTGATTGCCGGGCTGACGCGTTTTGCAGGCAAGGGCCATATTGCCCGGGCCGCGCTGGAGGCCACAGCCTATCAAACGCGCGATGTGCTCGACGCGATGGCGCGCGATTTGGGCGTTGCCATTAAAGAGTTGCGCACCGATGGCGGCATGGTGACCAACACCCTGTTGATGCAGTTTCAGGCCGATATGCTGAATGTGCCGGTGGTGCGACCCAGGGTGATCGAAACCACCGCATTGGGCGCGGCCTATGCTGCGGGGCTTGCCATCGGTTATTGGAATTCGACGCAGGACATTATCGACAATTGGGGCATCGATCAGCGTTGGCACCCTGCAATGGACGCCACCGAACGCACGCGGCTTTATGGAAAATGGACCAAAGCGGTCAGCCGTTCGCTTGATTGGGTGGATTAAAGTCAACAGCGATTTTTGCCTCTGGCGGGCGCTGCCTTGTGCCGATATACCAAGGAAATAAAAGGGGAATTCGATGGCCACAATCAAACGGTACGGACTGATTTCGCATTTGCGTAGCGAAGCGAGCAGCCACGTCATCCATTTCCGTTCTGGCAAAAAGGCCAAGGGCGGGCGCGGGCTGGCATTTTGGTATTTTCCGCAAGGTGCCAGCATCGCCGAATTGCCGGTTGATGACCGCGAAATGGCCTTGTTCACCAAAGCGCGGACACAGGATTTTCAGGAAATATCGTTGCAGGGCAATATCAGCTGGCACATCACCGATCCTGATCTGGCATCCGACCGCATCGATTTTTCCATCGGTTTGCAGACCGGCAAATTGATGACCGAACCCGTCGACATCATCGAAGGCCGCATTGCGGGCCTCGCCAATCAGGCATCGGCGCAATATTTTGCCGAGGCCACGGTTCGCGCCTTGCTCGACGCGGGGCTCAATCCGGTGCGCGCAAAAATTGAGGCGGCATTGGCCGATTCCCCGGCGCTGCGCGACATTGGCGTGGAGATTGTGGCGGTGCGCATCACCCATATTGCGCCGTCGGCTGAACTGGAACGCGCGCTGCAAACGCCGACATTTGAATCGCTTCAGCAAAAAGCCGACGAGGCGGTTTACGAACGGCGCGCATTGGCGGTCGATAAAGAACGCGCGATTGCCGAAAACGAATTGGCCAACAAGACTGAACTTGCCAAGCGCGAGACGCAACTGATCGAACAGGAATCGGCCAACACCCGCAGCCGCGCGACTGCCACTGCCGAAGCGGGCAAAATTGAGGCCGATGCCGAAGCCGCCCGCATCCGCACCATCGAAGGCGCGCAATCCGAAGCCGAACACAGCCGCATCGCCATTTATCGCGATTTGCCGAGCCATGTGCTGTTGGGCCTTGCCGCGCGCGAATTTGCCGGCAAGCTGGAAACGATCAACAATCTGAACGTGACGCCTGATTTACTGTCTGCATTGGTGGGCGAACTTGGCAAAGGAAAAGGCGGGGCCGGCACCGAAGGGTAAACGGGAACCGCTCATGTCGACCAACAGTCCGCGCGCGGTATTTGTGGTTCGGGAAACCGAATACACCCTGTTGCGCGCGCGCCACGTTACCCGCGAACAATCGCGCTTCTATTTGCGCGCACGGGGGCAAACGCTGGACCAGATTGAGGCGCGCCATGCCAAATTCGAACAGGCGCTGCATCATTGCCGGTCAAGCGTGCCAACAGATTGGCGACAGGCTTTGGTCTATCGATCCGATTTTGACCGGTTTTTGTTTGGCCCCGAAGATTTAATCATCGCGGTTGGTCAAGACGGGCTGGTTGCCAATATCGCCAAATATCTCGATGGTCAGCCGGTGTTCGGGGTGAACCCCGACCCGGGGCAATATGATGGCGTACTGGTGCGCTTTGTCCCGGAGCAGTGGCAGGTCATTTTGGCGCGCTGGAAGGCGCAGTCTATGCAATTTGAACAGCGGCCGATGGTAGAGGCGAAGCTGGAATCGGGTGAGACTTTGTTGGCGCTGAACGAAATTTTCGTCGGCCATGCCACCCATCAATCGGCCCGCTATGCCATCCGTTTTGGCGACTTGCACGAGGTGCATTCATCGAGCGGTATCATCATCAGCAGCGGCACGGGTGCGACCGGTTGGGCGCGGTCAATCATGGAAGCAACCGGACGTTCAATTTCGCTGCAACCTGCGGAAAAACGACTGGCGTTTTTCGTGCGCGAACCCTTTCCCAGTATCGCAACGGGCAATACGATCCAGACGGGCGAAATGGGACTGCGCGACCAATTGCAGATCACCTCTATGATGAACGAAGGCGGCACGATCTTTGCCGATGGCATCGAAAAAGACCGGCTGGCTTTTGACTGGGGCCGGATTGCGACCGTGGGCCTTTCCGACAAATGCCTGAATCTAGCGGTGGAATAAAAACGACCTTTCCGCCTTTACCCCGCGTTTCGCCGCCGTGTTTCGACCTCGGCTGTATTTTCGGTTTTGGCAGCGTGGATCGGTACAATATCGGCTGCGGGCAATAACGGGCAATCGGCCAATGGGTTCAACTGTGGAGAACGCAAATCGGTAAGTTCCGATACGGGAACCGCCTTGCTGAACAAATAGCCCTGCACCTGTGTGCAGCCTTCGAGACGCAGTTGGGACAATTGCTGTTCGTTTTCGACGCCCTCTGCCGTGGTTACCATGCCCAGGCTGCTCGCCAGACCGGTAACCGCGCGGACAATCGCCTGGCAATCTTCGCGGCTGTCGACATTTTCAACAAAGCAGCGGTCAATCTTGATCTTGTCAAACGGAAAGCTGCGCAGATAATTGAGCGATGAATAGCCGGTACCAAAATCATCCAGCGCAATGCGCACGCCAATGTCGCGCAATTTGTGCAGGGTTGCCAGATTAACCTCGGTTTCGTGCATCAACACCGTTTCGGTGATTTCCATTTCCAGCCGGTTCGGTGCCACGCCCGAACTTGCCAGCGCGTTCAGCACCGTGGAAATCAGGCCGCTGCTTTTCATTTGCTGGGGCGACAGATTGACCGAGACGCTGACATGTTCGGGCCAGCGCGCCACTTCGGCCACAGCATTGCGGATTACCCATTCGCCCAATTGGACAATCAGGCCGGTTTCTTCGGCGATAGACACAAAATCATTGGGCATCACCAAACCGCGTGTCGGATGGTGCCAGCGGACCAATGCTTCATAGGCCACCGTCTCGCCCGATTCGAGGTTGATCAACGGCTGATAATGCAGTTCGAGTTCGTTGCGGCTCATCGCACCGCGCAGGTCAACTTCGACCATGCGCCGCGCCTGTGCGGCATCATCCATGCTGGGGTCAAAAAAGGCGACGCGGTTTCGTCCATCGGATTTTGCACTGTAAAGTGCCAGGTCGACATGCTTCATCAGCATATCCACATCGCTGCCCTGTGTCGGAACAATCACCACCCCGATGCTCGCGGATGGCAATATCTGATGACCATCGATTTCAACGGGTGCACTAATCGCGCGCAAGATTTTTTCGGCGGTGGCTTCAACGGCTTCATTGTCGGTGGCGCGCAGCAGCAATATTGCGAATTCATCACCCCCCAGACGCGACACCATATCGCGCTTGATCAAGCAATTTTCGATCCGGCGGCTGACGATCTGCAACAATTTGTCGCCCACCGGATGGCCCAGAGTATCGTTGACGCTTTTGAAATGGTCCAGATCGAGCGACAAGACCGCAGAGGTGATGCCTTCTTTTTGCCGGTGCAACGCGCGGTTCAAAGTTTCGTTGAACAAGAAGCGGTTGGGCAAATCGGTCAGCCCGTCATAATGCGCCATATAGGCCACTTTAACCTCGGCTTTGCGGGTCGCGGTGATGTCGGTTGCCACACCGCGCAGCCGGACCAATCCTTGCGCATTGGTGACAGTCTGCCCGCTTAACGACCACCAGCGTTGATCGCCGCCCACATTCAACGGCACAACTATATCGCGAAAAGCGCGGAACGATTCGAGATGATCCAACAGCGTGGCCCGTTCCGGCGAATCTTCGAACAGCGCCAGGAATTGTGTGCCTTCCAGTGTCTCAACGGGACGTTCCGAAACCTGTGCAAAGCGTTTGGATGGCGCGACGATGGCCCCATCTTCCGCTACTTCCCACAACCAATCGGAACCCTGTTCTTCAAAATCATTCAGCAACAGCCGCACGGTCGCGGCACTCTCTTCGGCTTCGGCGGCGTTTTTGGCCAATTGCATTTGCCCGACCAGCCGTTCCAGATGGTTTTCAAAATTCACCCCGATGCTGTGGTTAAGCACCGCGACAAAGGACAATAATAGCGCGATAGTCACCGCCGATTCCAGATCCGCACGATAGGCAAATGACAGAAAAATCGTCAGCGCAATCGGAAAGATAAAGGCCCGCGCCGCGCGCGGCAATGTGGCACATGTCAATGTCGCTGCCGCCATCATGCCTGCTGCTATCATGCCCAGCAAGGCCGCCTGTTTTGCATTGGCATCATAAAGCAGCACATAAAAAACGCCGCCCCAGCAGCTGCTGAGGAAGAAGGCAAACCATTCGGATTGGCGCGTCACAGAAGCGGCTTGTTCGGCGGAAAAGCCGTTATTTTTCTGCCAAAACCGAAGCAACAGCAGCGCGCTAATCGTCAGGATGGCGAACACTGTGCCGAGAAACACATAAGAATAGGTTGTGACAAACGGCACCACCATCAGCAGCGCATTGAAGATATTGCCGCCGACAGCCGTTGGAATCAGTTCAAAATGCGTGTTCAGCAATCGCTGCTGCAAAACAGCCTTTTCTTCGGTATCATCCGATCCGAAGTTTGTTATTTGGCCTTCTGCCATTCCCACGCCCTTACCCACAATCTGGTTCGCCATGGCTATGCCGCTGAAGGTATTAAAAAATATTTTCGGTTTGGAAAAAGCTGCAAGTTTTACAATCGGATAAAACTTTACGGTTGGCATGAAACCGCAAGCTATTCCTATTCCTGTCGCACGGTTTAACAGGGCAATATGCACCTGCCCTTTGAACACGCTTTCACCGCCGCCCCCGCAGACATTGACGAGCTGGGCCATGTCAACAACGCCGTATGGGTACGGTGGATTCAGGATATGGCGACGCTGCATTGGGCAGCAATCGCCCCGGCGGAACATATCGCCACTTATGTCTGGGTGGTGACCCGGCACGAGATTGATTATCGCGGCAATGTATCGGCGGGCGAAAGCGTCATCGGGCGCACCTGGATTGAAAAGCCACCCAAAGGTGCGCAATTTGAGCGGCGGGTCGATTTCACCAATGCGGCGGGCAAGGTGATCGTGCGCGCGAACACGACATGGGCGATGCTGGAAAAAGCAACGGGACGATTGCAAAGGGTACCGGCAGAGGTTGCCGCGCCGTTTTTGCCCTAATCATCTAGCACGTGCCGGGGGCCGGGGCCGCGCGCCGCCACATAATCATCGGCATTATACAGCGCGCATTTTTTGAGCGACAGGCAACCGCAACCGATACAGCCATCCAACCGATCGCGCGTGCGTTCGAGCATTTGGATTTTGGCATCAAGCATTGCGCGCATGGCACGACTGATCCGGTTCCAATCCGCCGCCGTCGGTGTGCGCCCATAAGGTAGCTTGGCAAGCTCTGCGCCAATGCCGTCAATCGACAATCCCAATGTTTGGGCGATGCGGATGAAGGATAGACGGCGAATATCAGACCGCAAAAACCGGCGTTGCCCGCCCGAACTGCGAAACGGCTCAATCAATCCCTTCGCCTCGTAAAAGCGAATAGCGGAAATCGACAGCCCGGTGCGCGCCGCCAAATCCCCAATCGCAATGATGTCGCTGGCCTTCATTGCCCGCCTTTCATTTTTATCTTGACCTCACCTTAGGTTGAGGTTGCAAAAGACATGCGTCAACCCCGAAATTGATTCGGCAGAAAGGAAATTTGGTCATGGCGCAATGCTTTATCGAACATGTGAATATCACCGTCAGCAACCCCGATCAGACCGCAGAATATCTGATGCGGTTGTTCGATTGGCACCTGCGCTGGCGTGGCCCCGCGATCCGGGGCGGCCACACAATCCATGTCGGCAACGATCAATTTTATCTGGCGGTTTATGCGCTGGAACTGGGCAACACCGAACCGCTTGGCCATAAAAAGGGCCTGCCGCTCAACCATATCGGCATCGTCGTCGAAGATCTGGATGAAACCGAACGCCGTGTTATTGCCGAGGGGTTCGTACCCTACAGCCACGATGATTATGAACCCGGACGGCGTTTTTATTTCTTCGACCATGATGGAATCGAATTTGAGATGGTCAGCTACGTCTAGGATGGGGTAGATTCGCGCCAATGGGAATATTGCGCGCGAAACCTATCCGCCCAATTTATCCTTGAGCGCCGCAAGCGCGCCAAATGGCCCTGCTTCGCCTTCGCCTTTTACGCCAGCGGCCCTCAATATTGCCTCGGCATCGATGCTGCGCGGAAAGGGATCGAGTGCCAGCGCCAGTGTTTGTGCGGCGGCCTCTCCCAGATCAACGACACGGCCATCGTAAAACATCGTGTCGCAGTCATCGGCTTCCAGCTCGATTTCGGCATTGGGGGTTGCTGCTGTGTCTTCAACAAAACGGATAATGAATGCTTCGTCGACGGTTGCGGGCACCGCCTTGCCAGAGACGACGCACGACTGATTGGCCGTTGCATGCAAGCGCCCCGTTGTTAAAATGACGTCGCCTTCGCGGCGCACGCTGAACGATGCGGTCAAGTGCGCCAGATCGATCAGGTCAAACCGTTTGGCCAATGCTGCACATTCGGCTTCGCTGGCCGTGATCGCCTTATCGACCGCCCCTGTGCCAATTTCGGCCAACGATAGCGGGCGGCTGAATTCGGGGGCGGGCGTTGCGGCTACCATGATGCTTCTCCAGCGACGATGGCATCGCCCGCTGCGGCCTGTAATTTTGCCTGAATATCGCGAAGGGCAGAGGCGACATGCGCGACGGCTACAGGGCTGCGATCTTCGCCGCGATACAGGTTGCGCTGGATAAATCCGTCCAGTTCGCCCTCTGCATTCAATTCTGTGCGCAAAGACCCCAACCGGCCGCCAAGCGCACCCATCAATTTGCCGACGCGTTTGCCAACCACAATGTCGCCCATGCCGAATTCGCGCATTTGGGCATCCATATCGTCGACAAAAATTTCGGTGACCAAGGCGCTGGCACCGGCATGTTCGCGTTCACTTTCCAGCCGCAACAGCACCAATGTCAACACCGTCGCCAATACATCGAACCGACCATCAACGCTGTCTGGAACTTCCCCTTCGATATACCAATGCGGTTGCCGCGCACGTGCCACCAGTTGCAAATATAATGGCTGCAACGCGTCGCGCGGATTGGGTTCTTTTCGGCCAAAGAGCCGGCGTAATAAAATCATGTTCGGAAAGTTCCCGCAATATGCCCGTCCGCTCATCGGCGGTTCATCGTGGCAAAGCATATTGATCTTGCCGTGTAAGGATGCAATGGCAAAAACCTACATTTCGCTAGGAACCGATAAAAGATGCCGCGCACTCGTTTGAACCACGTTCTGGCCCTCGCCCTGCTGGGCAGCGCCACTTTGCTGTCGCAAGGCTGCACACAATTGCGCGCGCATCAGGGCTATGTCGGCGATCAGACACTGGTCAACGCCGTAACGGCGGGTGTCGATAACAAGCAATCGGTCGAAGCATCGCTGGGCCGCCCGACCTTTACCGGTCAATTTGGCAGCACCGACTGGTATTATTTCGCCCGCGATACGCGGCAATTGGCCTTTGCCCAGCCGCGTCCCACCGATCAAATGGTGTTGCACATCCGTTTCGATGCAGCAGGCAATGTCGCTTCGGTGACCAAAACCGGCATGGAAAATGTCGCGCGGCTATCGCCCGAATCAGACAAGACGCCAACCTTGGGCCGCGAAACCGGATTCTTTGAAGAATTGTTCGGCAATATTGGATCGGTCGGCGCGCCGGGTGCCGGTGGAGCCGCCGGCCCGCAATAAGCGCGAACAGGCTAAGCACTAACGGTGTGATGTTCCGTCGGCAGTCGACAGACTTCTGAACGACAAGGTTGCGCCCTTATTGCGCCACGCCCGTTGACGCGAGTACCGCAAGCGACACCAATTCCGATGCGCTGGAGGCCATGGTGGCGATTTGCACCGGGCGCTCCATACCGATCAGCATCGGGCCTATCACTTGGTCGCCGCCCAGTTCGCGCAACAGCTTTGCCCCCAGATTGGCGGATTGCAGCCCCGGCATGACCAGCACATTGGCCGGACCCGACAGGCGGCAGAACGGATAGTTTGCCATCACCGCAGGATTCAGTGCCACGTCTGGCGCCATTTCGCCTTCATATTCGAAACCGGGCTTGCGTTCATCCAGCATCGCCACAGCTTCGCGGATATTGTCGAGCCAATGCCCTGCCGGATTGCCAAAGGTGGAATAGGAAAGGAACGCCACGCGCGGCGTGTGCCCCATGCGGCGCGCCACTTGGGCGGTTTGTTCGGCAATATAGGCCAGCTCGGTCGCGTTGGGCCGTTCGTTAACGGTGGTGTCGGCCATGAACACGGTATGGCTTTTGCCGACCATCAAATGGATGCCGAATGGAATGTGATCCTTTTTCGGATCCAACACATAACGCAACTCACGCGCGGTTTGAGCATAAGTGCGGGTAACGCCGGTAATCATGGCATCACCTTGATCCATTTGCAGCATCAGCGCGCCGAAAATATTGCGATCCCGGTTCACCATGCGTTGCACATCGCGGCGCAAATATCCGCGCCGTTGCAAGCGGGCGTAAAGCCTGTCTACCATGGCAGGGACCAAGGGGCTGGTCACGCTGTTATGGATTTCATAGCTTTCGGGATTCTCGACGCCCATTTTGGTCAGCTTTTCAATCACACTGCCATCGCGTCCAACCAGCACCGGCGTGCCAAAACCACCTTCGCGGAACTGGACAGCGGCGCGCAATACGACGTCTTCTTCGGCCTCGGCAAAAATGACACGTTTGGGTTGCGCGCGCGCCGATGCATAGACCTGCGCCATGATCGACGTTGTCGGGTTTTGCCGTGCGCGCAGCGATGCGCGATAGGCATCCATATCGGCAATCGGTTTTTGGGCGACGCCAGTGTCCATCGCGGCTTTGGCCACCGCCGATGAGACAACTTCGATCAGGCGGGGATCAAATGGGGCCGGAATGATATAATCGGGGCCAAAGCTGTAGGTGATGCCGCCATAGGCCGCTGCCACATCTTCGTGCACCGTTTCGCGGGCCAATTCGGCGATGGCATTGGCCGCCGCAATCTTCATTTCTTCGTTGATGGTCGTAGCCCGCACATCCAACGCGCCGCGGAAAATGAAGGGGAAGCCTAGAACATTGTTGACCTGATTGGGATAATCTGACCGGCCAGTGGCGACGATTACATCAGGCCGCGCCTCTAATGCTTCGGGCGGGGTGATTTCGGGATCGGGATTGGCCATGGCAAAAATGATCGGCTTGGCGGCCATATCGCGCACCATGTCCTGCGTCACCGCCCCTTTGACCGACAGGCCCAGAAACACATCGGCACCCTTGATAGCTTCAGCCAATGTGCGGCATTCGGTGGGAATGGCATGCGCCGATTTCCATTGATCCATATTATTGGGGCGACCTTGATAGATAACGCCTTTGGAATCGCACATGATGACATTGTCGTGGCGCACGCCCATCGCCTTGATCAATTCGGTACAGGCAATCGCAGCGGCCCCCGCGCCGTTCACCACAACCTTGACTTCGGACAGTTTGCGATCGGTCAGCAGACAGGCGTTTATCAAACCAGCAGCCGAAATAATCGCCGTACCGTGCTGATCATCATGGAACACCGGAATGTTCATGCGTTCGCGCAATGTTTGTTCGATAATGAAGCATTCGGGCGCCTTGATGTCTTCAAGGTTGATCCCGCCAAAGGTCGGCTCCAGCAATTCGACGCAATCGATGAAGCGGTCCACATCTTCGGTCTTCACTTCAATGTCGATCGAATCGACATCGGCAAAGCGTTTAAACAACACCGCTTTGCCTTCCATCACCGGCTTCGATGCCAAAGCCCCCAGATTGCCCATGCCTAAAATGGCGGTGCCATTGGAAATGACCGCAACCAGATTGCCCTTTGCGGTATAATCATAGGCAGTCGATGGATCATCCGCGATCGCCTGCACCGGAATGGCAACCCCTGGGGAATAAGCAAGGCTCAGGTCGCGTTGCGTCGCCATAGGTTTGGTCGCAACAATTTCGATCTTTCCGGGACGTCCTTGCGAATGAAAGGCCAAGGCTTCTTCGGCGGTAAATTTGACGTCGCTGTCATTCATGGAAGGGATCAACCTTTGCTACTATAATCCGGCTATCCGGGATGGCACCATATTCTAGGGCGCTCTAGCGTCAGCGTTAGCATGCGTGCAACGACTTTATCCGCAGATTTCGTATTCACCGCATCAATAGACGCGCTCGCACCGGTTGCGCACGGGAACAAAGCGGCTATGCAAACCCCCATGGAGTCGCGCGCGCCCAAAAATTCGTCCCTGCCCGGGCTATCCGCACCCACGCCGATGATGGTGCAATATCTGGCGCTGAAGGCAAAGGCAGGCGATTGTCTGTTGTTTTACCGCATGGGTGACTTTTTCGAACTGTTCTTTGATGATGCCAAACGCGCGTCGCAAACGCTGGACATTGCGCTCACTTCACGCGGCGAACATGGGGGTGCGCCAATCCCGATGTGTGGGGTGCCAGTCCATGCGGCCGAAGGCTATCTGGCGCGATTGATTAAGGCCGGGCACCGCGTCGCCATTGCCGAACAGACCGAAAGCCCGGAGGCGGCAAAGGCGCGGGGCGGATCAAAGACGCTGGTCGCACGGGACATTGTGCGCTTTGTCACCGCAGGCACATTGACCGAGGACAGCCTGCTCGACAGCTGGGCATCGAACATCTTGGTGGCGTTGGCAGAGGCAGGCGGCGCGATTGGTGTTGCTGCGGCCGACATCTCCACCGGCTATTTCGAAGTGACCACGATCAATCCCGACGCGCTGGAGGCAGAATTGGCGCGGCTGTCGGCTAGCGAAGTGGTGGTCGCGGATGGAATGGCCCATGCCCCATATGGAGCGATCCCCAGACCACGCGAAGATTTTGACAGTATGGCCGGCCAAGTCGCGTTGACCGCCCATTTCGCCGCCGATGATTTCGGCCATTTATCGCGCGCTGAATTGGCAGCGGCGGGGGGAATGCTCGCCTATCTGAACCATGCCGGACAGGGCAAAATGCCGTTCCTGAAACGCCCGCAACAGCGCGCCGTCCATGCCCATCTGCTGATCGACCAAGCAACCCGCGACAGTTTGGAAATCACCGCCGCCAGCAAGGGCGGACGCGCCGGTTCACTGCTCGCCGAGATTGACCGCACGATTACCGGGGCAGGCGCGCGGCAATTGGCCGCTGACATTGCCGCGCCGTTGATGGACCGCAATGCTATCGAAGCGCGACTGGCGCTGGTACAATGGTTCCATGAAGCCCCATTGGTGCGCGACACGATCCGCACCACATTGCGCCAGTTGCCCGACGTTGCCCGTGCTTTGGGCCGGGTGGTGGCGGGGCGCGGTAGCCCGCGTGATTTGGGGCAAATTCGCGACGGATTGGATGGCGCGCGGATGATGCGCGAACGATTGGGCGCGATGGCGGAGCGACCGTGCGCTACTTGAGGCGCTGCTGCCTCTGCCTTGATGGCCACGGCCATATGGTCGACCTGTTTACCCGCGCGCTGGTCGCGTCTCCGCCCACCGAAACCACGCAAGGCGGCTATATTGCAGAGGGCTATGACGCTGCGCTTGATGCGTTGCGCGTTGCCGGGCGAGACGGGCGGTCGGCGGTCGCGGCCATGGAGGCGCGCTACCGGAACAGCACCAATATTGCGGCGCTGAAAATCCGGCACAATGGCGTTCTTGGATATTTCATCGAAGTGCCCGCCAAAAACGCCGATCCGTTGATGGCAGCAGGCAGCGGCTTTACCCACCGGCAGACGATGGCAGGGGCGGTGCGGTTCAACTCACCCGAATTGCACGAAGAAGCCTTGCGGATCACGCAAGCCTCTGGTCATGCCCTCGCCGCCGAGGCCGCGCATCTGGAAGAACTGATCGGCCATGTGCTCGAACGGCGCGATGCCATCGCTGCCAGTGCCGACGCCCTTGCCCGGATCGACGTTTCCGCCGCGCTTGCCGAGCGCGCCGCAGAAGGTGGCTGGTGCTTGCCCGAATTTGTCGATGGTGCAGAATTACAGATCGAGGGCGGGCGTCATCCGGTGGTGGAAAGCGCACTCGCCAAATCGGGCGAACGCTTCATCTCCAATGATTGCGGGCTTGCGCCTGAAAAACGGCTCTGGCTGGTCAGCGGGCCGAACATGGGCGGTAAATCAACCTTTTTGCGGCAGAATGCGCTGATTGTTTTATTGGCGCAGGCGGGCAGCTATGTGCCCGCGACCACCGCACGCCTCGGCCTTGTGGACCGGTTGTTCAGCCGCGTTGGCGCGTCGGACAATCTGGCGCGGGGGCGATCCACTTTCATGGTCGAAATGGTCGAAACCGCCGCGATTATGGCACAGGCAACCGAGCGCAGCTTTGTAATATTGGACGAAGTAGGGCGCGGCACATCGACCTATGATGGCCTCGCCATTGCATGGGCGGTGGTGGAGGGCATCCACGAAGATAACCGCTGCCGCTGCCTGTTCGCGACGCATTATCACGAACTAACGCGCCTATCCGAAAGTCTTAGACGCGCTGTCGCTACACCATGTCCGTGCCAAGGAATATAAAGGCGATCTGGTGTTGCTGCACGAGGTATCCGAAGGCGCGGCAGACCGCAGTTACGGCATTGCCGTGGCCAAATTGGCCGGATTGCCGCCGCCGGTGCTGGCGCGCGCGAAACAGGTGCTGGACAGGCTGGAAAAAGGCCGCGCCGAAACCGGCGGGATCGCAGCGGGTCTTGGCGACCTGCCGCTATTCAGCGCCGCGCTGGATGCTGCGGAGGCCAAGGTGGATGCGCTGCGTGATAGGCTGGCAGGAACCGATCTCGACGCGCTTTCACCCCGTGCCGCACTGGATTTGCTGTATGAGTTGAAGGGGTTGGCGGGAAATGAGTAATCTTGTTTCACACGAAGAATACGAAGATTTGTAAGATGTTAGTATTTGGGTTGACGATAATTGTTCAATACGCGCCGAAAATGTCCTTTTAAAGTGATACCGCCAAAATTTAAAAGCAGGCCAAGGGGCTGGTTCAGCAACCGCAAATACGTCAAAGTTTGACGGGCATGCACCGGCGCGAGATTTTCGACAGATTTTAATTCCACGATCAGCCTGTCGTCGACAAACAGGTCGGCTTTAAAGGCCTCTGCAAAAACGAAGCCCTCTAATTGCGCACCCACCGGCATTTGTCGCTGAACTTTCAATCCTTGCTTCAGCAAACGGTTTGCCAGCAAAGTCTCATAAACTGACTCGAACAAACCGGGTCCGACATCCTTATGGACGCCCATTGCAACGTCGATGACAACACTCGCAGTCGCTTCATGCAGTTCAGACAGAAACCAATCTCTTCAAAATCTTCGTATTCTTCGTGTGCAACATTTCTCAACCCAGCGATAAAAACAAACCCGCCAATGCCGCACTCATCAGGTTGGATAGCGACCCCGCCGCCAATGCCTTTAATCCCAATTTGGCGATCATCGGGCGTTGATTGGGGGCAAGGCTGCCGGTGACCGCCATCTGGATCGCGATCGAGCTGAAATTGGCAAAGCCGCACAGCGCAAAGGTGACGATGCCAACGGTCGATTCCGACAGGCCCTTCATCGCGCCCAGATCGATGAAGGCGACAAATTCGTTCAACACGATTTTGGTGCCGAACAATCCGCCAGCCTGCGCCGCTTCGTTCCACGGCACACCCAACAGGTACATGACGGGGGCAAAAACCTGCCCCAACAGCCCTTGAAAACTAATGCCTTCGAAGCCGAGCAAATTGCCGATACCGCCCAATATGCCATTGGCCAGCGCCACCAGCGCGACAAACGCCAGCACCATCGCGCCCACAGCCACGGCCAGCTTAACCCCCGTCTGCGCGCCATTGGCGGCGGCCATGATGATGTTGGCGGGCTTTTCTTCGTCATCCATGCCGCTGGCCTGTGCCGGATCATCAGCAGGCGCAGGCGCGTTTGGATCATCGGGCATCATCAATTTTGCCATCAATATCCCGCCGGGTGCGGACATGAAAGCGGCGGCGATCAGATAGTCGATACGGATGCCCATGGATGCATAGGCGGCAAGGATGGTCCCCGCGACCCCTGCCATGCCCACGGTCATCACACAGAACAACTGCGCCTGATTCAGCCCCGCCAGATAAGGGCGGATGACCAAAGGCGATTCGGATTGGCCGACAAAGATGTTCGATGCCGCGCACAGGCTTTCGACCTTTGAGATGCCGGTAATTTTCTGCAAACCGCCGCCGATCCAGCGGATCACATATTGCATGATACCGAGATAATAGAGGATCGAGATGAACGACGCGAAAAAGATAATGACCGGCAAGGCCGCGATGGCGAAACTGTTGCCGCCAATTTCAGGCTTGGCGAGCGGGCCAAAAATGAAATTGGTGCCTTCCTGCGCATAGCCCAGCAAGTTGGAAACGCCTGTTGAAGCTGCGCCCAGCACATGCTTTCCCCAAGGCACATAAAGCACCAGCGCGGCGAGCCCGACTTGAAGCGCAAAAGCGGCACCCACCACGCGCGGGCGAATGGCCCTGCGGTTCGACGACAACAAGATGGCGATCAAGATGATCAGCGCCATACCGCACAGGCTCAACAGGATTTGCATTTTTGACTTTTCCCCTTTTCCCCAAAGTCTCATCATTCCCGCGAAGGCGGAGGTAACGACGTTTGAGGCGTGATAGCGGTCAGCCTGAACTTGCGCGAGTGAAAATAAACGTTAGGCACTACGAGAGCCGAACAGGGGAGCAACCAGCATGACCGAAAGACAATCCATCCCGCAATCACTGTTCCTGTTCGCGATCTTTTATGGTGGCATGGTCACCATTGCGGGCGTTTTAGGCGCAAAGCAGGTGGCGCTGGGGCCGCTGGCGGTCGAGGCGGGGATTTTCCCTTTCCTGATGCTGGTCGGTATCTCCAGCGGAATAGCCGAATTGCATGGCACCGATACGGCGAACAAAATGGTGCGCTATGGGTTCCTGCCCCTGATCGGCGCAATATTGCTCAGCTTTCTGGTGATCCAATTGCCGCACGATAAGGATATGTACCCGCCCGCGATTGAGGCATTTCCGGTGATATTAGGGCAAAGCTGGCGGATGATGCTGGCGGGAATTATCGCTTATGGTACATCGCAGACTTTGAATGTGTGGCTGTTTGATCGTTTGCGCGCTGCCACCGGTCGGATGGCGGTTGTGCGCGGGATTATTGCTGCTGCATTGTCGCAAATCATCGACACCTTGTTGTTTATCAGCATCTCTTTTTACGGGGTGCGCCCCATTGCCGAATTGATGGCAGGGCAGATGCTGGCAAAAGTCGTTCTGTCGTTTGTGCTGATCCCGGTGGTGATCGCCATTGTCGTCAATCTGGGCCGAAAGCTTGACGGCCACGGCACAGCGGCATAACGCGCGCAGCCATAATGACCCAACATGTGATTGATCCCGCCTTTTTGACCAAGGCCGAAACTTTGACCGAGGCGTTGCCTTATCTGCAACGCTATGCGGGCAAAACCTTTGTCGTGAAATATGGCGGCCACGCCATGGGCGATGCCGAATTGGCCCGCGATTTCGCTTCGGATATTGTGCTGTTAAAGGCTGTGGGGATCAACCCGGTGGTGGTCCATGGTGGCGGCCCGCAAATTGGCGCGATGCTGAAACGCGTCGGGGTCGAATCCGAATTTATTGACGGGTTGCGCGTCACCACCAAAGAAACCGCCGAGATTGCCGAAATGGTCTTATCCGGCGCGATCAACAAGGAACTTGTTGCCTGGATCAACGCCGCTGGTGGCCGCGCGGTTGGCATTTCTGGCAAAGACGGCGGCTTTGTGCACGCCGTGAAAGTTGAGCGGACGCAGATAGACCCCGACAGCAACATCGAACGGATCATCGATCTGGGCTTTGTTGGCGAGCCTGACCGGGTTGATCGCACGATTATCGACACGTTGAGCGGGGCAGGCATGATTCCCGTCATCGCGCCGATTGGTGTGGGCGATGATGGCCATACTTATAATATCAATGCCGACACGATGGCCGGCGCGGTGGCCAGCGCATTGGGCGCATCGCGGCTGTTGCTGTTGACCGACGTGGCAGGTGTGCTCGACAAAACAGGGGCCCTCCTTACCGATCTCGATCCTGCGGCGGTCGACGCGTTAAAAGCCGATGGCACGATTTCGGGCGGAATGATCCCCAAGATCGAAACCTGCGTCAATGCGGTGCGCGATGGCGTGGATGCGGCGGTCATCCTTGATGGTCGCGTGCCCCACGCAATGCTGATCGAAATGTTCACGGTCAAAGGTGCAGGAACGCTGGTGCATAATTGATGCCGCACAGGTAAATAGGGTCCGGACTCTGCTTACTTTTCGTCGCGTTAACCCTAATTTTCCTTTTTTTCCTTTATTGAAACTTCCACTCGCAGTTGCGCCAGCACTGCGGATTACTTGTTTCAATCGAGGTATTTATGAAGAAAATTATTCTTGCCGCAGCTGTTTTCGCTGCAACATCCACACCTGCTTTGGCTGAAGGCATTTCCGGTCCGCGTGCTGTCGCTCGCGTTGGTTGGGAAACGCCAACCGTCAGCGGAAACCTGCTGGGTGACGTTTATAAAGTCGGGCAGGCTGTGTCTTTCGGCGGCGAGGTTGGTTACGACCATGCGGTTAGCGATAAAGTCACTTTGGGCGCTTATGGCGTTATCGATTTCTCGGGTGTTGAGGCCTGTGATGTTGGCGACTGCCTCAAGGTCAGCAACACCAAGGGTGCAGGTGCTCGTCTGGGATTCGGCGTCGGTGCAAACGGCGTGGTTTATGGCAAAGTCGGCTATGCTGATCTGTCGCTGAAAGCCAATGTCGGCACCATTGTCGACAAGATCAGCAAAGGTGGCGTGCAGGGCGGACTGGGATATGAAGGCGGCTTGGGCAAATCTGCATTCTGGATGCTCGAAGCCAATTATGCCGATTTCGGAAAAATTGGCGGGATCAATTTCCAGCGCCGCCATGTTGCAGCGGGCGTCGGCGTTCGCTTCTAACGGTTGGCGATTGCCCACAATTCAGGGGGTGCTGCACGCGCAGCGCCCCCTTTTTATTTGGCACGAAGGGATGTGCTGTTTTACCCTGTTGATACAGTGGCGCTATCGCGTTAAACGCCTCATTCCAATTTCAACCGGAGAAATCCATGCTTCTCGCTTTAATCCAGATTATCGGATATCTGATTTCCATCGTCACCACCGTGGTGATCGTGCAATTCATCCTCAGCCTGTTGATCACATTCAACGTGGTGAGCCTGTCGAACCAGTTCGTGAATTCCATCTGGCACGCGCTAAACCTGATCCTTGATCCGTTTTTGAAACCGATCCGCCGGATTCTGCCCGATACCGGCATGATCGATTTTTCACCGATCGTGCTGATCATCGGGTTGCGGATCATCATGATGTTGCTCGCAGGGCTGCACAATGATCTGTACATGAGCGGCGGCGTTTAATGCCGGCATCTTTCCACTGGAAATAGCATCCGCAACTTTGTAAGTGTTGCATACAAATTTGCGGATGGAGGACCCCATGACTGCCCGAATCATCGATGGCAAGGCTTATGCCGCCGGACTGCGCGCCCGTATCGCGGCGGCCATTCCGGCTTTTGAGGCGGCTACTGGCCGTAAACCCTGTTTGGCGGTGGTGCTGGTCGGCGAAGATGCGGCAAGCGCGGTCTATGTCCGCTCCAAAGAAAAGCTGACGGTAGAGGTCGGCATGGAAAGCGTGGCGCATCGCCTGCCCGCCGACACCAGCCAATCCGAACTGCTCGATCTGGTGACTGCGCTTAACGCCGATGACCGCGTTGACGGCATTTTGGTGCAGTTACCGCTTCCCAAACATCTGGACGAACTGTCGATCATCGATGCCATCCATCCCGACAAGGATGTCGACGGCCTGCACGTCGTCAGCGCAGGAAGGCTGGTCGCGGGGCTTCCGGGGCATGTCAGTTGCACGCCATTGGGCAGCATGATGTTGATCCACGATGCCCTTGGCCCCGATATTTCGGGCAAGGAAGCGGTCGTCATTGGCCGGTCCATTCTGGTGGGCAAGCCAGTCGCGCAATTGCTGTTGGCGGCGAACTGCACCGTCACCATGGCGCACAGCCGCACGCAAAATCTGGCCGAGGTCGTCCGCCGCGCCGATATTGTCGTCGCCGCCGTTGGCCGTGCCGAAATGGTGAAGGCCGATTGGATCAAACCGGGGGCATGCGTCATCGACGTGGGTATCAACCGTGTTCCGGCGGCAGAGGAAGGCAAGACCAAATTGGTCGGCGATGTCGCCTTTGCCGAAGCCGCAGAGGTTGCCGGATCGATTACACCGGTACCAGGCGGCGTCGGCCCCATGACCATTGCCTGTTTGTTGCACAACAGTCTGGTCGCCGCGCATCGTCGTGCTGGCCTTGGCGAGCCAGAGGGGCTATGACGGGCGGATGATCCGTTCGACTATGCGCTTCGCCCTTCCCCTTACCGCCATTTGTGCCACGGCTTGTGCACCGCAGGGTGAACGTCCGCGCGCGATTGCGCAAAGTGCCAATCCCACCTCGATTGTCGCCACCGAGATCGCCTTTGCCCGCGACGCCCGCGAAAAGGGTGAGAACACGGCATTTCGCCAATATGCCGCAAAAGACGCCTTGGTTTTCCGCCCGCAACCTGTGCTGTTTGCCGATGCCAGCAAAGGCGTGAGTGACAGCGGCACGGCCACCAAATGGCAGCCGCATAATGTGTATATGTCGTGCGACGGACGCACCGCCATTGCCACCGGCGCTTGGCAAAGCAGCGACGCCCATGGCTATTTCACCACCATTTGGGCTTGGCACCCCAAAAACCGGACAGATGCCGCCGCTCAGCCCCAAGGGGTAAGCGGTGAAGGCGAATGGAAATGGATTTTGCGCCATGGCGACACCTTGAAAAAACCAATGCCCCGCGCCGAAACCATCGAAACCCGTACCGCCAGCTGCAAAGGCCGCGCCAGCGCCCCCATTTCTGCACCACCTGTTGGCGCGAAGATGAAGGCAAGCTATTCGTTCGATCAATCATTGCAATGGAACTGGGTGGTCAACGCCGATGGCGCGCGCACATTTCAGGCGAATATCTGGGATGGTACGGCTTTAAACACCGTCATTTCGCAGGCTGTCGCCGCAAAACCCTGATATGCTCGATCTTTTCATATCCGCCTTTGTCACCTTTTTCGTGGTCATTGATCCGCCGGGTTGCGCGCCAATCTACGCCAGCCTGACCAAAGGGGCGAACGCCGCGCAGCGCCGCAACATGGCCATGAAGGCCAGTGGTATCGCAGCGATGATCCTGCTGGTTTTCGCCCTGTTCGGTGAACAATTACTCGCAGCCTTGCATATCGAGCTCAACAGTTTCCGCATCGCTGGCGGTATCATGCTGTTCCTGATCGCCATTGATATGGTGTTTGAAAAACGCACCGAACGGCGGGAGGAACGCGCCGCCAAAATCATCGAAACGCCAGAGGTTGAGGACGTTTCGGTATTCCCGATGGCCATGCCGATGATTGCGGGCCCGGGGTCCATCGCCTCTGTCATGCTGTTGATGAGCCAGAACGAAGGCTCTGACCGCTCTGTGATCGTTCTCGCGGCTTTAGGAGCGGTATTGCTGCTCACTTTCGTCGCCTTGTTGGCGGCAGGCCCGATCATGCGCATCTTGGGGTCACAGGCCGAAGCTGTCATCACGCGTTTGCTGGGCGTTTTGCTGGGTGCGCTGGCGGCACAATTTGTGATCGACGGTTTGCGGGTCAGCTTCGCGGCCTGACCGGAGCTAAGCCCGACTATTGCAACGTAACGCGGTCTTCACCGCCATCATGCCGTCCAAAAAACTGCATCAACTGGATCAGCAGTTCCGACCGCACACCCAATCCGCGTGCTTCCAACAACGCCTGTTTGGCGGCCGCATCAAAAGGCGCAATCTGGGCGATGATATTGACCAGCGCATAATCGTCCAATTGCTCCACCGCCTTCCAATCGACGGCATAGCCCTGTTGATCGGCAAAGGCGCGCGATTGCTGTTCCAATGCGGCGCGTTCGGCAAAGGACAGAGCATGCTCTGCTTCATTCTCTTCCCACAGTTCACCCTCTATCTGGCGAAAGGCGGTCTTCACATCCAACTCGCGCGCCAAAGTGAACCGCTGCAACCCTTCGAGCACGATATTATATCGGCCGTCTTCCATCGCCTCGACATCGCCGATACGGCCCAGACATCCCACCGAAAACAGCGCCGGATTATCCCCGTTGCCGCTGGGCTGGATCATACCAATCATCCGGTCGCGCGCCAAAGCATCGCCAACCAGTGAACGGTATCGCGGCTCAAAAATATGCAAGGGCAGCTGCATTCCGGGCAGCAAAATTGCGCCGACCAACGGAAAAATTGATATGCGCCGGGTTTTTAATGCTTCAGCCAAAAAGAATAGCCGATAATTTGCGCCGGGTTGCGGCCACCCAAGGATCTTCGAGTCCGATCATGCCAAAAATTTCGAGCAAGCGCGTGCGCGCTGCAGCTTCATTCCAATCACGATCCGCAGCGATAATCGCCAGCAAGGCATCTGCGGCGCCATCGCGTTCGCCATCCGCCATCAACGCATTGGCTAGGTCAAAACGCGCTGCATAATCATCTGGATTGGCTTCTGCCGCCGCGCGCAACGCCGCCAATTGTTCGGGCTCGCGCGCTTCGGCAGCAATCGCCAGCATCGTTCCCACGCGCTCTAATGCAGCATCACTCCGCACGGCATCGGGCAGGCTGGCGTGGATCGCTTGTGCCTCATCTTTACGGCCCATTGCCAGCAACGCCTGAAGCATACCGGCCATCGCCCCGACATGTTCGGCATCCAGCCCCAGCACCTCGGTAAAGATTGCATAGGCTTCCTCGTTCGCCCCTTCGGCCAAGGCGGCTTCACCCGCCGCCACCGCACCAGCAATATCAGGGCCCGCCTCTGCTTCGGCTTCCCCTGCCTGTACCGGCAATTTCGCCAGCAACTGGTCAAGCATCGTTGATAATTGCGCCTCGGTCCGCGCGCTGGTTAAATCGGCGACGGGTTGCCCCTGAAATATGGCATAAACGGTCGGGATTGAGCGGACCTGAAACTGACCGGCGATGAATTTATTGTCATCAACATTTACCTTGGCCAGCAATACGCCTTTATCGGCATAAAGCGCCGCGACCTTTTCCAGTACCGGCGTCAGCTGTTTGCACGGCCCACACCATTCCGCCCAGAAATCCAGCACAACCAGCTTGGTCATCGAAGGTTCGACGATGTCCCGCCGGAAAACCTCTACCGCCTTTTGCTCTTCGCTGGTCAACCCCATGCTCGCCACGTTGCTACTCCTTGAACCGAATCACGCAATACCGCGAATCATTCGCCGTCTATGAGACGGCAAAGACCAGCTTGCCAAGCCCCTGTGCAACCTATGATAGGAACCGCAATGAAAATATACGATGATTAAGGGGTTGCAGCCACGATTATCCCCTGCTAATGGCGCGCCTCACCCGCTGGAAACGCATGATTCCAGCCGCCCGAGCGGGCGTAGCTCAGTGGTAGAGCACGACCTTGCCAAGGTCGGGGTCGAGGGTTCGAATCCCTTCGCCCGCTCCAATTTTACAAACTAAAACAACGCCCTTCGTCGGCGCGCTAAACTTAGAGCGTTTCAATTTGGGCGTTTGGGGTAGTTTTTGGGTGTCATCGTCAACATCGGAATATACAGTCGAACCTGCTTGGGCAATTTTGACAATTCCGACGCGCTGCTGCATCACTCCGATGAGGGCAGCCAACATTCCAGCGAGCAGTTCAACGGTTGTTGGCCGATAACGGCGTCACCTGTTCGGTGAGGCGGTGAGGAAACTGCCGGGGCAATGCGGCCTTGGCAAGCTTGTTGGCTTCGCTGCCCTACGGGTCTCCTCGCTAAAGATCGAGCGGGTAGGCAAGAAGATTTAGCGATCACCGGTGAAGCAAGAGCCGATGTTTTCGACTATTTCGCGCGCTTCTACGACCCGACGCGGCGACATTCTATGATCGGTTACAAAAGCCCCAGCGACTTCAAACGTGAAGCTGGTGTAGCATGATCGAGCCTATCGCGGTGTCCACCAAAGCGGCAGCAGACCACTTTGCCATCCGGTCGTTAAAGCTGCGGCATTGTGTAGTAGGAGCCTGCATACCCTTTGCCGATAACTTCCATTTTGCTTTACGTCGAGTGTGACGTTTGCGAGCTTGGCGTTATTGAGCATGATAAAGGCGGTGAATTGACTATATCGCGTCGTTGTTCGAATCATCAACCAGCAAAACGCCACTGTTATAGTTGTTGCCGGAAGTACTCACACTGTATCGCGAGTAATATTGGTTGCCATTGGTGTCCCAGTAATCGACGTGACCAGATATTCGGATAAATGCCTCGCCTGACGAAAGTTTCGTCAAATCGACCGCCTCATGCGTCCCATACATTTCACACTCAAATACGTCCCCAGGGGGCAAATCGCCAATCAGATACCATTGAAGGCTGCCACCTGTTCCGTGATTGGGCAAGAAATAGCCCAAATTCCCACCGACCGTCGCTTTCTTGCCGGGGGATCTTCCAAAGTTTCGAACTTCCACCTTGAAGCGAATTTCTTCCAATTTAGGGCCAAGCCAAGTTGCGGCAAAAGACACGACTTTCACATAAAGGTAAGGTCGAAGATTACCGTGGGAAGACGCTTCCGAAATCTCATTTTACCGTTCCATTGCGGTAGTGGCCATGCTTGTTTCGTTGACCGCTGCCGCAGTAGCGTCAAGCGTCCCCTTGATAAAATAGAGCCCAATAATCGTAGCGACAAGTTGCGCCGCAGCAATTACGGAAGCCCAGAAAACCCAATCGGCCGCTTTCCATTGTGCAGCTAGATCACTTTCGTCGCGTTTGTTTTCGTGTTCAGACGCTACAATTTCGGTGATGCAGTTGCGGAGCGCTACGGCCTGCTTTTCGCTACATTCGCGCTCAATACGATTGGTGGTGTCGGCGGTATAATATTTTCGTTCTATGCTTGCGCGTTCTTGCTGCCGTCCTGATTGATAGCCTGCATTGTAGAACATCGCCCAAAATAGGCCAATTCCGACAAAGGCGACGACAATGCCACCGACCAAGGTCTTATTGATTCCGCGCCAATCGTTGTCAGACATCGTATTAAAAACACCGCTGCAAAGTAACCACGGCACCGCTTGTTGCGCACATTGGGCCAAGAGTCCACAACGCCAAAATGATCTGCAGCGGACACGGCCATTTGGCCGCTACTTCCACTTTGACTTAAGTGCTTGTTTTTGTTGGTTGCGGGAGTAGGATTTGAACCTACGACCTTCAGGTTATGAGCCTGACGAGCTACCGGGCTGCTCCATCCCGCGCCACCAACTTGGACATTGCGCCTGCGCGCTGTCCGGATCCATCGCTGAATCCCAAAATATAAAAAGCGGCCGACAACTTTTTAAGGTCGTTCGGCCGCTTTTTGAATTATGAATGGGTTTTTCCGTGCTTGTTATCAAAGCGCCTGCTGCAATGCCTGGCGACGCCCTACTCTTCCAACGCTTAAGCGGTAGTACCATCGGCGCAATCAGGTTTCACGGCCGAGTTCGAGATGGGATCGGGTGGGTCACTGACGCTATGGCCACCAAGCAATGAAGCAGGCGCTCTAATAACAAGTGTTGTGGGTATAATCGATGCCCGTGCTGGCTAATATTATCGCCATCGGACAGTTGGATTTCTCCAATACTGTCGTTGATGGTGGGACTTCAAGTGCGAAAAGAGTAATTAGGATTGGTTAGCTTCACGCGTTACCGCGCTTCCACACCCAACCTATCAACGTAGTGGTCTACTACGACTCGATGAAATCTAATCTCGAGGGAGGCTTCCCGCTTAGATGCTTTCAGCGGTTATCCCGTCCATACATAGCTACCCTGCTGCGCGGCTGGCGCCACGACAGGTACACCAGAGGTATGTTCATCCCGGTCCTCTCGTACTAGGGACAACTCCTCTCAAATTTCGACGCCCACGGCAGATAGGGACCAAACTGTCTCGCGACGTTCTGAACCCAGCTCACGTACCACTTTAATTGGCGAACAGCCAAACCCTTGGGACCTGCTCCAGCCCCAGGATGTGATGAGCCGACATCGAGGTGCCAAACGATTCCGTCGATATGAGCTCTTGGGAATCATCAGCCTGTTATCCCCGGCGTACCTTTTATCCGTTGAGCGATGGCCCTTCCACGAGGGACCACCGGATCACTATGACCGACTTTCGTCTCTGCTCGACTCGTCAGTCTCGCAGTCAGGCAGGCTTATGCCATTGCACTCTAACAGCCGGTTTCCAACCGGCCTGAGCCTACCATCGCGCGCCTCCGTTACTCTTTAGGAGGCGACCGCCCCAGTCAAACTACCCGCCACAGAGGGTCCCTGCACCGGATAACGGTGCGAGGTTAGACATCAGAAACAAACAGGGTGGTATTTCACATTATGGCTCCACGACAACTGGCGTCATCGCTTCAAAGCCTCCCACCTATTCTACACAGTTTATTCCTAATGCCACTCTGAAGCTGCAGTAAAGGTGCACGGGGTCTTTCCGTCTAACCGCGGGTACTCCGCATCTTCACGGAGAATTCAATTTCGCTGAGCATATCCTGGAGACAGTGGGGAAGTCGTTACGCCATTCGTGCAGGTCGGAACTTACCCGACAAGGAATTTCGCTACCTTAGGACCGTTATAGTTACGGCCGCCGTTTACCGGGGCTTCAATTCGGAGCTTGCACTCCTCCTCTTAACCTTCCGGCACCGGGCAGGCGTCAGACCCTATACGTCGTCTTGAAGCCGACTTAGCAGAGTCCTGTGTTTTTGCTAAACAGTCGCTACCCCCTGGCCTGTGCCCCCCCATACTGCTTGCGCAATGTGAGGGCCTCCTTCTTCCGAAGGTACGGAGGCAATTTGCCGAGTTCCTTCAGGATACTTCTCTCAAGCGCCTTGGTATACTCTACCTGACCACCTGTGTCGGTTTCGGGTACGGTCTATACGGTGGGGCTATTTCCTGGAACCCCTTCGAAGCTGGCCCAATCCAATAAGGACCAACAACTTACGAAATCCGTCACACACCACCAGGCCCACGAATATTAACGTGGTTCCCATCGACTACCCCCTTCGGGCTCGTCTTAGGGGCCGGCTTACCCTGCTCAGATTAGCTTTAAGCAGGAACCCTTGGTCTTTCGGCGAGAGGGCATCTCACCCTCTTTATCGCTACTCATGTCTGCATTCGCACTTCCGATACCTCCACGACCCATTACCAGATCGCTTCATCGGCCTACGGAACGCTCCGCTACCGCATGCAATAAATTGCACACCCTAAGCTTCGGTACATCATCTTTAGCCCCGTTACATTTTCGCCGCAGAATCTCTTATTTAGACCAGTGAGCTGTTACGCTTTCTTTAAAGGATGGCTGCTTCTAAGCCAACCTCCTGGTTGTTTTGGAAATCCCACATGCTTCACCACTTAGATGATGATTTGGGGACCTTAGCTGTAGGTTAGGGCTGTTTCCCTTTTGACGACGGACCTTAGCACCCGCCGTCTGTCTCCCGGACTAACTCGATGGTATTCGGAGTTTGGTTAGAATTGGTAGATCTCGCGACCCCCGCATCCATCCAGTGCTCTACCCCCATCGGAAAACATCCGAGGCACTACCTCAATAGTTTTCGCGGAGAACCAGCTATTTCCCGGCTTGATTGGCCTTTCACCCCTAAACACAACTCATCCGATAATTTTTCAACATTAAACGGTTCGGTCCTCCAGTGCATGTTACCGCACCTTCAACCTGGTCATGCCTAGATCGCCGGGTTTCGGGTCTAATGCATCAAACTCAGTCGCCCTATTCAGACTCGCTTTCGCTGCGCCTACACCTAACGGCTTAAGCTTGCTTGATACATTAAGTCACAGACCCATTATACAAGAGGTACGCTGTCACCCCATAAAGAGGCTCCAACTGCTTGTAAGCATTCGGTTTCAGGTACTATTTCACTCCCCTCATCGGGGTGCTTTTCACCTTTCCCTCACGGTACTAGTTCGCTATCGGTCATGTACGAGTATTTAGGCTTGGAGGGTGGTCCCCCCATGTTCAGACAGGATTTCACGTGTCCCGCCCTACTCAAGTCCTGTTGTATCGTTTTCGCATACGGGACTGTCACCCACTATGGTCAAACTTTCCAGATTGTTCTGCTAACTATACAACAGGCACTGGCCTGGTCCGCGTTCGCTCGCCACTACTAACGGAATCTCTGTTGATGTCTTTTCCTCCGGGTACTGAGATGTTTCAGTTCTCCGGGTTCGCTTCACTAAGCCTATTTTATTCAGCAAAGTGATATCCTTCCTATTTAACTCCATCCTTGGCGAACCAAGATTGAAATTAAATAGTGAGGATGGGTTTCCCCATTCGGAAATCGTGGGATCAAAGCCTGCTCACAGCTCCCCCACGCTTATCGCAGCGTGCCACGTCCTTCATCGCCTGTACATGCCAAGGCATCCACCAAATGCTCTTACCTCACACTTGAGAGTCCACACCACCAACGACAATACTGGACGATCCCGAAGGATCGCGGCAAAATCGTCAGTTGCGCGGATAATATTATCTCAGCCAGATAATCAATTTGATTTAGTAACAGCACATTAGATGCAAGCATCCAACATGCCGCCACGGCATCGATTAAAAAACCCATTCACAATGTCAAAGAGCGGCGGAAATCCGCCATCCACTGCGTTAACAACGGAAACGTGTTGTCTTCATCTCTGGAAATTTTGCAATTTCTGCCTTGCATGCAACGCAGAAATAAAATGGTGGAGCTTAACGGGTTCGAACCGTTGACCCCCTGCTTGCAAAGCAGGTGCTCTACCAGCTGAGCTAAAGCCCCTCGCACCATTTGGTCAGATTGGTGGGCCGAGTAGGAGTTGAACCTACGACCTCACGCTTATCAGGCGTGCGCTCTAACCACCTGAGCTACCGGCCCCACCTTCCGCACCAGCAAGCCAGTCCTTTACGGGACGGCCGCGGGCGGCAGTTAAGGCCTGCTCAGGCATCACTTCCAACGCATGTTACTGCGAAGAAAGTGTTTCCAGGATGAAGGGACATGAGGACGGCGGCAATGTTCTTTGGAACGGAGGAAGCTCTTCCGGATACGAGACCCGGCGCTTTCCGCCAATATCCTTAGAAAGGAGGTGATCCAGCCGCAGGTTCCCCTACGGCTACCTTGTTACGACTTCACCCCAGTCGCTAAACCCACCGTGGTCGCCTGCCTCCTCTTGCGAGGTTAGCGCAACGCCTTCGGGTGAATCCAACTCCCATGGTGTGACGGGCGGTGTGTACAAGGCCTGGGAACGTATTCACCGCGGCATGCTGATCCGCGATTACTAGCGATTCCGCCTTCATGCTCTCGAGTTGCAGAGAACAATCCGAACTGAGACGGTTTTTGGAGATTAGCTACCGGTCGCCCGGTTGCTGCCCACTGTCACCGCCATTGTAGCACGTGTGTAGCCCAGCGTGTAAGGGCCATGAGGACTTGACGTCATCCCCACCTTCCTCCGGCTTATCACCGGCAGTTTCCTTAGAGTGCCCAACTGAATGATGGCAACTAAGGACGAGGGTTGCGCTCGTTGCGGGACTTAACCCAACATCTCACGACACGAGCTGACGACAGCCATGCAGCACCTGTGTTCTAGCCAGCCGAACTGAAGGAATCCATCTCTGGAAACCAAACTAGACATGTCAAACGCTGGTAAGGTTCTGCGCGTTGCTTCGAATTAAACCACATGCTCCACCGCTTGTGCAGGCCCCCGTCAATTCCTTTGAGTTTTAATCTTGCGACCGTACTCCCCAGGCGGATAACTTAATGCGTTAGCTGCGCCACCCAAGCTCTGAGAGCCCGGACAGCTAGTTATCATCGTTTACGGCGTGGACTACCAGGGTATCTAATCCTGTTTGCTCCCCACGCTTTCGTACCTCAGCGTCAATACTTGTCCAGTGAGTCGCCTTCGCCACTGGTGTTCTTCCGAATATCTACGAATTTCACCTCTACACTCGGAATTCCACTCACCTCTCCAAGATTCTAGTTATCTAGTTTCAAAGGCAGTTCTGGAGTTGAGCTCCAGGCTTTCACCTCTGACTTGAATAACCGCCTACGCACGCTTTACGCCCAGTAATTCCGAACAACGCTAGCTCCCTCCGTATTACCGCGGCTGCTGGCACGGAGTTAGCCGGAGCTTATTCTCCAGGTACTGTCATTATCATCCCTGGTAAAAGAGCTTTACAACCCTAAGGCCTTCATCACTCACGCGGCATTGCTGGATCAGGCTTTCGCCCATTGTCCAATATTCCCCACTGCTGCCTCCCGTAGGAGTCTGGGCCGTGTCTCAGTCCCAGTGTGGCTGATCATCCTCTCAGACCAGCTAAAGATCGTCGCCTTGGTAGGCCTTTACCCCACCAACAAGCTAATCTTACGCGGGCTCATCCTTTGCCGATAAATCTTTGGTCTTTCGACATCATACGGTATTAGCACAAATTTCTCTGAGTTATTCCGTAGCAAAGGGCAGATTCCCACGCGTTACGCACCCGTGCGCCACTAGACCCGAAGGTCTCGTTCGACTTGCATGTGTTAAGCATGCCGCCAGCGTTCGTTCTGAGCCAGGATCAAACTCTCAAGTTTGATTTACAATCATATCAATCGGTTGGAATACCAACTGAAACGACCGAAATTCAAGGAGCTATCCCTGCACAAAAGTCAATTACTTATATGGATATATGCGTAAAGGACATATGTGCAAGTCGGCTAATTTGGTAACCCGAACACCCTGCGCCTTGAAGCCGCAGGATCCGGGGCCGCCGCCCACATGTCCCTTCATCTTTTATCACAATGTCAAAGAGCTAAACCGGTTTGACCCGGCTTACACCGACAAAAAACCGGACACTCAAGGTTCCCCGGTATTCCTACCGGAGGAGAGAGTGTCCTGTTATGTTGGCGACCAGAGTAGGAAGCGTTGGCGTCCCGTCCGGTGAACAGGCCTCTAAGGGCGCTCTGTGATTCGGTCAACAACCTTTTGCAGTTTTATTTCAAAAAAATTGCACTCGGCGCTGCGATTGGCGGAAAACCTAGGTTTTAGTAAGGTATTTGCGCTACATAGCCGTCATGCAAGAGACACCACTAGTAACAGATACCCCCCAAGAGGATTTCGGAAAGCGCGTGAAATCCGCGGTAATCTGGCGTTCTGGCACCCAAATCCTGTCGCAATTGCTCAGCTGGGGTACGACTCTGGCGGTGATTCACATCCTGAGTCCCGGCGATTACGGATTGTTCGCGATGACGACGGTCGTTCTCGCCTTCATGACCTTTATGAGCGGATACGGATTTGTCAGTGCGATTGTGCAATCCGAATCGGTCGACCCGAATCGCGTTCGCCAAGCGTTTGGATTATTGATTCTGTTGAACGGTACTTTGGCGCTGGTCCAATTCCTGATCGTCGCCCCGTCCGCGGCGGCCTATTATCGCGAACCAATGGTCGCTGATCTGTTGCGATGGCAATCGCTGATCTATCTCTCCACCCCGTTCATCGCCTTACCCGAAGCCTTGATGACCAGAGAGCTCGAGTTTCGAAAGCTGGCCATCGTCAATATGTCGACCGCCGCTGATCGGGGCTATATTGTCGCTATCTATGGCACTGCTCGATTATGGTGTCTGGACTTTGGTCGCAACGCCCATTGCCCTGTTCTGGATCCGTGCGGCGCTTCTGGTCTATTTGACGCGATTCTCCGTTAAACCAAATTTCGATCTACGCGGCAGTGGGGACATCTGGAAATTCGGGATGACGCTGTTGGCCAGCCACGGCTTTTGGATCGTCCAAAGCCAATCCGATATCTTCATTGCTGGTCGCCATTTCGACAGGCACGAATTGGGGCTGTATTCGACCGCCTTGTTTGTCACCCAGATTTTCGTCGCAAAATTCATTCCTCCGCTCAATGAGGTCGCCTTCCCTGCTTATGCGCGCATGCAGAATGATCGAAGCGCGATGCTTGCTGGCTTTTTAAAGGCGGTTCGGTTGATCATGCTGATTGCCTGTCCGATCTATGTCGGAATGGCCATTTCGGCAGAACCATTTGTCGCCGTGATTATGGGCCCAAAATGGATGGAAGCTGTGCCTGTCCTGCAAATCCTGGCCCTCGCAATGCCAGCGATGACCCTGCAGGTTTTGTTCGGGCCAGCGTTTAATGCCATTGGCAAGCCACAGCTAACCATGCGCGGCGCCATATTCGGGGCGTTTCTGATGCCGATGATCTATCTGTTCGCGATTCAATTCGGCGTCATTGGGCTTGCTGCCAGCTGGCTGATCGCAATGCCGATCCTTTTGGCCTTTACCGTAATGCAGGCGCGGACGCATTTACAGATGCCGATACGCGGCTTCATCCGCGCAGCATTGCCTGGGTTGGCGACAGCCTTGGTCATGGGTGCAGGCGTTTGGATCGCAGATCGATTTGCGTTGCCCGTCCTATGGCCAAAGGTACCGCCGCTTGCGCATCTTATATTGCTCAGCGGCGTTGGCGGCATTGTCTATGTGGTGTTGCTGCGTTTTGGTGCCCGTGCGACATTCGATGAGGTCGTGGGATTGGTGATCAAGCGCAAGCCGCCTACGTTAGCAGCCTGACGCTAGAGTATGATGACAGTCGGTTGAATCACACCGCTAGTGCTGAGCTTGTCGAAGCACGTCTCGCAGTGCTACGAAACGCCCTTCGACAGGCTCAGGGCTACGGTTTAACTTAATGTCATCATGCTCTAAATGGCGGCGGCCATCCGTTTGAGCGCCAATCGGTCAAACCAATATTCTGGAAAGCGATTGCGCGGACGCATTTTTGATAGCGTTTCCGGATACAGCAACGCCAACCGTTGCGGCAATGCAGACGGTCCCGGTCCGCGCATAACGTCTGTGATCAATCCATTTTGGAAATGACGCACCGAATAATTGATCATCCGCCGATATTGCAGACGCCAACTCGCAGGCTGCCACAAAGAGATGGGATCACACAAATAGCCCGCGTCCTCACACGGTATCAATCGTTCGGGATCATAATGACCCTCGCCCTGCAAATCGGTTTTCGCCAAAGCGCCGATCAATCCGTCATCGCCGATCAAATCTTCGGGCAGGCGAATATTGGCTGCTTTCATCCGGCGCAGAAAATCTCCGCGAACGGCATATAGATCGCCGACCAAGCCGTGTTCGTCACGAATCGCCTGACGATAGAACTCGACACCCCGCCCGTTGCGCGGCAGTGCGGATACGGCATTCAAATGTGCGTCCGCTCTTAAAGCATCCGCCAAAGCGTTAACCGACCCGGCCAAAATCTGTCCATCGCCATCGGCAAAGACATGGACATCATAATAATCCGGCAATTCATCAAGCACGAACCGGTTCCAGCTGCGCGATTTTCCGCCTTCTTTATAGTCATGGACGAATACATTAGCGCGGCCCACCGCAATCTGACGCGCGATCGCTGCCGTGCCGTCCGTCGTACCATTGACCACAACATGAAACACGACACCCGCATCGTCCAACGGCAGGCTGTTGAGGCAACGGGCAATCCGCGCTTCTTCATTATGGGCCATTACCGTGACGCAGATGGACGCCGCGTTGCTCATCCCTTTTGCGCCATCGCCCAAACGGTCACCGGAAAATGCGGATCATTCGGAAAACTACGCCGCCAACCGACCCGGCCCCAACGGTGAAAATTGGCTTTAACCGCCGCTTCATTGCCCCAGCTGCCGGTTACCGTGCGGTCCGGATCAAAGCCGGCTTCTTCCAGAAAATGCTTCATGCCAATTTCGGTCCAGCGGGTGCAATCAATGGGAATCGGATGATGCCTGATCATGAAAGGGGTGATGTTGACGAACCAGCCGCCGGGGCGCAGCATCGCAAACACATTCTGTGCCGCGCGATAGGGATATTGCAAATGCTCCCACACATTATCGGCAATGATCAGGTCAAACTGACGGTCCAGCCGATCTTTGCAAATGTCATGCTCAGGCCAGTTCATTTCGGTATAGCTGCCCCATTTCCGGTCGCGCCATTTCCAACCAGCCGATATTTCAAGCGCATCGATGCTTTCAGTACCCAGCATATCCAGCCAGTGATCAATCTCCCGATAGGCCACCGCACGCGTGATGTGCATTTTGTCGTAACCAACGGCGTTCCCAACGCTGGTCAGCCAGTTCTTCAATTTTTCGTTCATGCCAATACCCAATGCCTGCACATTCCACGCGCAGAAAAGGCCTATAGCACCGCGACGGTTTACAGCGCGTAAACTCTAACGCATCATTGAAACATCATGCTTTTAACAACCCGATTTCGATCAGACGCTCGCGCAGATAGTCATCGGCTAGGATCGGTTCGGGATAGCGATTGGGGTTTTCTGCGCTGATACACTGCGGCAAAGTGGCAATCGGAAAGTCAGAACGCAAATGCAGGAAGAACGGCATAGAGTAGCGACTATATTGTGATCGCTCTCCCGAAGGATTGACCACTCGGTGCGTGGTCGACGGCAACACATGGTTGCACAACCGTTGCAGCATATCGCCCACATTGATCGCCAGCCCGCCTTCAGGCGGCGACACATCCATCCAACTGCCATCGGGCCGCAAGATTTGCAGCCCCGCCTCTTCGGCCCCCAGTAACAAGGTAATCAAATTGATGTCTTCATGCGCGCCTGCCCGAATGCAGCCTTCGGCATCGCCCGCGATGGGCGGATAATGGAGCAGTCGCAAAATCGAATTGCCATCGCGAATGCCGTCATCAAACCAATCATCCGCCAACCCCAGATAGCGCGCTATATAAGAGAGTATCCGCGCGCCCACCCGGTCAAATTCGGCAAACAGCGGTTCATATACTTCGCGGAAACCCGGCACGCTGTCGGGCCAGATATTGTCGAGCATCTGCCCGGCCAGCGGACTCGCCGGGTCCATGGTGCGCCCGACATGCCAGAACTCCTTCAAGTCATGATGATCGGCACCCTTGGCAATCTCGGTCTTGAACGGCGTATAGCCACGCTGCCCCGCAATCCCGGCATCATAGCCGCGCCGTTTTGCTTCAACCGGTTGGTCAAACAGCGCCTTTGACAAGGCCCAGGCCTTCTGCACCAATTGCGGGTCCAGCCCGTGGTCGATAACCTTGGCAAAGCCATAGGTTTTGAAACTGTCACCCAGCGCCTGGCCAATGGCATCGGCATCATCGCTGGCAATGGAAATATCGGGCATCTCACTCATGGACAGACAAATAGCCCCTGCCCTAAAGCGACGCCACAATTTTTATCAGAACCCCGCGAATCAGGAGCGTAAAATGGCAAAACAATATTGGCTGATGAAATCAGAACCCGATGTGTACAGCTATGATGATCTGGTCGCGGAAGGCGAAGGTACATGGGATGGCGTGCGTAACCACACCGCCGCGATTCATTTGCGCACGATGAAGGTCGGTGACGAGGCCTTTTTCTACCACAGCAATATCGGGCTGGAGGTGGTGGCGATCATGACCATATCCCACGAATATTTCATCGACCCCAGCGACGAGAAAGCGCGCTTCGTGGCGGTAAAGGTAAAGCCCCAACGCAAGATTGCCAATCCGGTGACGTTGAAAGCGATCAAGGCCAATCCCAAACTGGCCGAAATGGAGCTGATCCGCCAATCCCGCCTCTCCGTCGCTCCGGTTCGCCCGGCAGAATGGAACGAAATATTGAAAATGGCGGGCGAGTAGGGTCTCGCCCCATTTACCGAAACTGCGCCTAACAAGAGACCAGCATTACCCCATGACCAAAATCTGCATTCTGACACCCATCGCCAACTACCATGAAAAATGGTTGGTGCCGCAAGCCGACTATCGCCGGTTACTGGGCGATGACGTCGCCTTTCGCAGTTGGGACGATGCCGGTGACCTGTCGGGTTTTGACCTGATCCTGCCCCTCCTCGCTTGGGGCTATCAGCGGGATTGCCCGGCATGGTTTGCGCTGCTGGACCAGTTGGAGTCTTTGCCTGTTGCAAATCCGGCGCGGGTGCTGCGCTGGAACAGCGACAAGGCCTATCTCGTGGAACTAGAGGCCGAAGGCGTCGCGATTGTCCCCACGATCATGCGCGAATCGATGACCCAATCGGCGCTGGATGGTGCGCGCGCCATTTTCGACACCGGCCGTCTTGTCGTGAAGCCGCCAATTTCTGGCGGGGCCGATGGCACTTATCTAATCGGCCCATCCGATCCGCTGCCCGCTGAGGCTATGGGCAAACGCATGCTGGTGCAGCCGTTTCTGCCAGCGGTGTCCGGTGAAGGCGAACTGTCATTATTCTATTTTGGCGGGCACTATAGCCATGCCATCAGCAAACATCCGGCGGAGGGCGATTTCCGCGTGCAGGAACAATTTGGCGGCAAGGAACGCGCCATCGATGCGCCCGCCGAAGCTCGCACCTTGGCCGACGCAACGTTGTCGGCAACACAGCGGATCATGGACTGCGCCCCGCTAACCTACGCGCGCGTCGATATGCTGCGCGACGACGATGGCGTTATGCGGCTGATGGAATTGGAATTGATCGAACCCAGCCTGTTTCTGGGATTCGCCACGGACAAGGGAGCCATGTTTGCCGACGCAGTAAAGGCAAGTCACCCCGCCCGATAATCCGCGATCACATCGCCGCAGGCCAGCAACTCGGCTTCATGGCCCTCTTCGCGCCAGCTTTCGTTCAGCGCCTCGGCCTCCCATTTTTGCATCGCGGGGTGGGCGATGATGTGGTCGACCCAGCTTTGCGCCGCCCCCACATCCAAACCATATGTCCGCACCCGCCAAGCAACGGGCGCAAAAAAGGCATCGACGGCGGTAAAAGCTTCGCCCGCCAGCCAAGGCCCGCCAAACCGCGACAGACCGTCTTCCCACAATTCACGGATGCGCGCGACATTGGCGGTTAGCGCCGCAGACATGGGCTTGGGCTTTACCCGCACACCCACATTCATCGTGCAATCATTGCGCAGAGCGGAAAATCCCGAATGCATCTCACTCGCCGCGCATTGCGCCCATGCTCGCGCATCGGGGTCGGTCGGCCAGACACTATCGTGCCGGTCCGCCAGATACAGCGTTATTCCCATCGAATCATAAATCGTCCGCCCTTCATGCAACAACACCGGCACTTGCCCGGTAGGAGAAAAGGCACGGAATTCTTCGTAATTTTCCGGCTTGGTAAAGGGTTCCAGCCGATCTTCAAAGGCGATGCCCAGTCCTTGCATCAACATCCATGGCCGCAGGCTCCAACTGCTGTAGTTGCGGTTTGCAGTGATCAATGTGTAGGTCATATCATCCTAACTTTCAGGGGCTTCAGGGCTGGCAGCCGGTACCATTTTGGGCAAAGGAATATCGCTCAAATCCAGCCACTTCGAATCGGTGCGCTGGTCATAACTATCAAAGGCCGCAAACGGAATGCGAAAGGGGATGCCCCAATTGCTGTTCCACATCACCACTACGCCGGTACGGGTGGCGGGTTCGAAAATCATCGTCGCGCGGTAACCCGCCAAAGCGCCCGAATGACCGACTAGCCGATGCCCGCCATAAGTGAAGCTGCGCGAACCAAGGCCGTATTGGGCATCGGACAGTGCCTTGGCCAGATCACCGCTATAAAGCCGGGGTGTATTTACGCGCGGGGTTTGCGCGATGCGCAATGCTTCCGCCGTCACCACCTTGGATCGCACGCCCATCATCGCCTGCATCCACCCAGCGAAATCGACGATATTGCTGCTGATCCCAGCGGCCGCAGGAACCCGCCAATAGGCCTCTTTCACGGCGCGTACTTCCATCAAATGGTGCGGTCTTGCCCAGTCTTTGGCACCGGTCAGCCCCGTCACGCCATAGGCCGCACTTGCCATGCCAAGCGGACGAAAAAACCGCTCGCTCACCGAATCGGCAAGCGGGCGTTGCGCCACTTGCCCCAATATTTCACTCGCCGCATCAAAGGCGATGTTTTGATAGGTGTGGCAAGTGCCGGGTTCACATTGCAACGGTGCCGCAAACAGGCGCGCGCGCAAGACATCGGGGCGTTCGCCGTCTTCCAGTTTTTCATCATAGGCGTTTTTGGTCAGCCCGGTCTGGTGCGCCAATAATTGCGCAAAACTGATCCGCTTTTCGGCCCCTTCCGGCAATTGCAACGAAGTTTGCCAGCTGGCGACAGGCCGTTCCAGATCAAGCGCGCCTTCCTTGGATAGGGTCGCCGCCAAAATGCCGGTCGCGGTTTTTGAAACCGAGGCCCAGCGGAACACTGTTCCGGGCGTTACAGGCGCGCGGGTGGATCGATCCGTTACGCCATAAGTGCGCACAAAACGCAGCGTGCCATCCTCGACCACCGCGACCGCCAACCCCGCCATTTCAGGACGCAGGCTGAGTTCAACCAATTGCAGGTCAAGCCGGCGATAATCGATGCGGCCGCGCCATTCCTCGTCGGTGTCGGGCAGGTCGGCTATCGGCCCTACATCAGCCCCGACGGTTTTCGCCGCAATATCGGCCAACGGCTTTGTCCCTGCCGTTCGGTGATAAACCGTCCAACCCGCGAGTATTAACGCTGCGATGATGATGAGTGCGGTTATCGTGCGCAGCATAAAGTGGGATAGTTCATTTCAAATGGGGTTGTCCTGATACCGTTGTGCCAAGCGTTACGCTGCCAATGCCGCCTCAACCGCCAATACCAGCACTGCATCATCGGGCGCCATTGTCGGTGCAAAACGCGCCGCTACTTTGCCGTCACGACCGATCAGGAACTTCTCGAAATTCCAAAGTACTTCGGGGTCGGCTGTAGGGGTCATGCCAAAACCGCGCAGTTTCTCGCGGAACACTTCGGGGTCGCCTTGCTTGGTCGGAACAGCTTCGATCAACTCTGCATATAGCGCTTGCTTATCCGCGCCAGTGACATCGCCCTTCGCAAACATGGGGAAGGACACGCCGTAATTCAGCGAACAGAACTCAGCGATTTCATCATTCGATCCCGGCTCTTGCGCGCCGAAATCATTGGCGGGAAAGCCCAGGATCATAAGGCCGTCGTCCTTTTTCGCCTGATAGAGTTTTTCCAGCCCTTCATATTGCGGCGTTAGCCCGCATTTGGAGGCGACGTTGACAATCAACAACACCTTGCCCGCATAATCAGACAGGCTAGCGGGCTTTCCGGTCAGGGTGGTGAGCGGGATTTGGGTCAGGTCGGTCACTTAGATACTCCTCAATGGGGCTGGTTTCGCGCGGAAAATCTGACGGAAAGTCAGGCATACAAAAATCAGAAAAATAAATTGCAGAGCCAGCGAGTGCGTCAGCGCGCTGTATTCTGCAATAAATACGGTCCAACTGTTAATCGCCACATCGCTCAGCATAATAGCCAATCCCAGCGAAGCACCGACTTGGGGTTTGGTCCATATTAAAATGGCGGCGAGAAAATCCAACAGAAGCAAAGCCGTCCAAAAGACATTGATCGGCAAAGGCACATAATCATAAGGCAACCAGCCATTCACATAAATATCCCGCGCATGATTAAACCCACCGCTGGCAAAAGAAATTGTCCAGATCGCGCGAACCAGCAAAGTGTTCATCGCAACGCAGACATGTATGCCCACGCGCGCCACGTGCCAATGGCGAAACAGCAGCCCATCACAAAGCAGATGAGGGAAGTCCAGAAGATGAATGCGAAAGTGCTGTTTTCCGGCGGCCATGCAGAAGGCACAAATGCCATCATGGCGCGCAACAGAAGCACCGCAGCTATCGCTACGAGCGCAGTGCGGATCAAGGGAAGTCGCAATATCACACCAGCAGCACTGAACGCATAAGCGGCCCACCCGGCCAGAATGGCTGCAATCATGGCTGTCATGATCGCGGGAACCAATGACCCGCGTTCTGCCGCACGAGCCATTTCTTCTCCCGCACCAAAAAAACGGTACCAATCGGGTCCACCAAAAATACAGGCCACGTGCAACAAACTGGCGGCAATACTCATCCATGCTGCAATCACCAGCCAGCGGTTACCCGGATTGGCTGCGACCCTAGACAATATAATGCGCCGTCGTCTTCGCCGCGATTTCTTCAGCCGTCACGCCGGGGGCCATTTCGATCAGCTTGAACGGTGATGTATGATCGGGGCGCTGAAAAACCGCCAGATCGGTGATGACCATATCGACCACATTTCTGCCGGTCAGCGGCAGGGTGCAAGCGGGAATGAATTTTGCGCTGCCGTCTTTCGCGCAATGCTCCATTACGACGATGATCTTCTTGACCCCCGCGACCAAATCCATCGCGCCGCCCATGCCTTTGATCATCTTGCCCGGGATCATCCAGTTGGCGATGTCGCCATTCTCGGCGACTTCCATCGCGCCCAGCACAGTCAAATCGATATGCCCGCCACGGATCATCGCAAAAGACGCGGCGCTATCGAAATAGGCGCTTTGTGGCAGTTCGCTGATTGTTTGCTTGCCTGCGTTGATCAGGTCGGCGTCTTCCTCCCCTGCAAACGGGAACGGGCCAATGCCCAACATGCCGTTTTCGGATTGCAGCGTCACTTCGACACCGGCAGGAATATGGTTCGCAACCAAAGTCGGGATGCCGATGCCCAAATTCACATAATATCCGTCGCGCAATTCCATTGCAGCGCGGGCGGCCATATCGTCGCGGGTCCAGCTCATTTTCATAGGTCCTTTGAGTAAAGTTGGGGCCAAGCCCGCCACGTACCAATGGCAAAACAGAATCCCATTATTAGGGTTGTCAGCGAAGACCAAATCAAAAAGGTCTGAGACAAATCAGGACGCCACCCGCTCCAGAGCGGAAATAGAAAGTAGCTAAGACCGCGTCCGACAAGCACACAGGCTATCGCGACTAGTGCTGTTTTTGTAAGCGGCAGGCGGCGAAGCATTCCTGCGGCTGAAAAGGCATAGGCCGCCCAAGCTAAAATGATTGCGGCAAGCCCAGCAGCAATAAGAGCGGGCTTCAATTCACCTCGACCTGCCGCATATGCGATCCCTTTTGGAGCGCCTAGGAACAAATACCACGACGTTCCGCCGACTATGCACGCCAAATGGGCAAGGCCGGCGACAAGGCTCATACCGCCTGCCGCGATCAGCCAAGGCCGCGCGCTGCTCACGCCGTTGCCCGTTCCCGAACCGTGCGGAATTCGATTTTCTTGTCATAAGGACTGCCAATAATCACGCGCTGCACATAGACACCGGGCAAGTGGATCGCGTCGGGATCGAACGTGCCAACGGGTACAATCTCTTCCACCTCAACCACGCACACTTTACCGCAGGTCGCGGCAGGTTGATTGAAGTTACGGGCAGTTTTGCGGAAAATCACATTGCCGCTTTCGTCCGCTTTCCATGCCTTTACCAAAGCCAAATCCGCAAAAATGCCGCGTTCAAGGATAAACTCCTCACCGTCAAAAATCTTGACCTCTTTACCCTCTGCCACTTGCGTGCCGACGCCAGTTTTGGTGTAGAAGCCGGGAATACCCGCACCGCCCGCACGCATCCGTTCGGCCAAGGTCCCTTGTGGGCAGAACTCGACTTCCAATTCGCCAGCCAGATATTGGCGTTCGAATTCCTTGTTTTCGCCCACATAAGACGAAATCATCTTCTTCACTTGCCGTGTGCGCAGCAACATGCCGATGCCTTCGCCGTCAATCCCGGCATTGTTCGATGCAAAGGTTAGCCCGGTTACACCGCTGTCGCGCACCGCCGATAGTAACCGTTCGGGTACACCACACAGGCCAAACCCGCCTGAGGCAATCAACAGATCGTTTTTCAAGAGACCGTCCAGCGCAGCCTTTGCATCGGGGTATAGTTTTTTCATGGGTCGGCAACCTTGCGGTAAGATGGGAGAATTACGGTTCTGGCCTAGCGCCAGTTGCCGCGAGCCGCAAGCGAGACCTAATGCAAATCCAACCCCAAAGCGGCCTCAAGATCAGCCAAGGCCTGCTCGCCGCTGGTCACCTTGATCGCGTGCATGCCAAGCGCGGCAGCCGGTTTGCAGTTGATGCCCAAATCATCAAGATAAACGCACTCGGCGGGTTCGATGCCAAGCGCCTCGCAGGCCATGGCATAAATGCGCGGATCGGGTTTGCGCACGCCTGCTTTGCTGCTTTCGATGATCACTTCAAACCGCTCCATTGCGTCGCGGATCACGGCGGTGCCGCTGTCGGTTCGCGACATACCCGGGCCATGCCCCGCGCGCATATTGTTGGTGATGCAGCCCAGACGATAGCCACTGGCCTTTAGCCGATCGAGCGCATGGACCATCGCCGGCCGAACGTCACCGGACAAACATGCCAATACAGCCGCTCCTTCCAGTTCATGCCCCAATGCCACCGCCTCTTGCGCGAAAAAGGCATCAAACTGCGCAGCATCGATTTCGGCGCGCTCGAACTTTGCCCAGGCATTGTCATCAGGATTTGCCGAATTGACCTGCCGGACAAAATTGTGCGGCAAACCGCGTTCCGCCTCCATCCGGTTAAATGCCTCGAATGGCGAAGAGGTGATGACCCCGCCAAAATCAAACAGGACGGTGGTAAATGGCATCGAAAAAAGCCCTTAAACGAAGTGCGGACCCGGCCTTTCGAACAATTCTTCGAAATGCACAAGGTTGGGTCTTGGACCCAGTGATTGCACCGCGCCGCCACGAAAGGCCCATTCACCGCGATCACAATCGTCGGCACGGACATAGCCATTGATGTAAAAGCGCCGGAAATGATCAGCATTGTTGGTGCCGGAACCATGCACCAGATACGGGCTCCACATCAGGAAATCGCCCGGCTCCATCTCAACATAGATCAACGCCGCCGGATCCAGTCCAGCTGCCAATAGCTGTTCTTCTTGCGGGCGATTGTCCATCACGGCACCGTTGATGGAAAGGCTCAAATCGCCCTTCAAATGGCTGCCCGGCAAAAATTGCAGTCCGCCGCTCAACGGGTCGTGGCGGTCGATGGCGATTGCGGTTTGGACATAGCTACCGCCCAGATTACGATAGGCTGCCACAGGTTTGCGAAAACGCGAATCCTGATGAAAGGCGAAATCGCCTTTACCGCCTGGCTTTTTCCAATGCAGCTGGTTGATGATCTGTTTGACGTCGCCGCCGATCATCGGCGCAAGCAATGCCGAAACGCGCGGGTCGGTGCGGAAACGATCAAGCACGGCGTTGTGATAAGACGGCCATTGCACCATGCGCACTTCGCCCGCGTCTATGCGATAATGCAAATTGCCATAACGAAAGCTGGCTCCCAGCGCGATACCTTCGGCGTGAATCTCGTCAACGGCTGCCGATAACGCAGCCATGTCTTCTGCGCTCCACAGCCCTTTGACGATGGCGTAGCCGTTAAGGCGATACTCTTCGGCCAGATCCATTAAAGGCTCCCGACTTTGTCTGTCCAATTGCAATAGCAGGTAAATATTACCGCTTGATGGACAACCCGTTCAGGGCAGATTGGTTCCGAACAAAGAGCCAATCGCCGCCGTAGCCGCCATAGCCATCGACCCCCAAAATGTGACCCGGACCACCGCCTTCACAATCGGTGCCCCGCCAGTCTTTGCTCCAATTCCGCCGAGAATTGCAAGAAAAGCAAGTGACGCCCCCGATACGATCCAGGTCAGCCACGGACCGGCAAAAGGCAGCACAAGCGCAAGGGGTAAAGCGGCACCGACGGCAAAGGCAACCGCCGATGCAAGCGCCGCCTGCACGGGCCGCGCCGACATCTGGCTGGTCAGTCCCAATTCGTCACGCAAATGCGTTTCCAGCGCATTATGCGCGGTCAATTTGGCCGCCACCATTTCGGCAAGCGTGCGATCCAGTCCACGTTTTTCGTAAATCCTGACCAGCTCTTCGCGCTCTAAAGCGGGCTGGCTTTCGAGTTCGGCGGTTTCGCGGGCAATATCGGCATTTTCCGCATCGGCCTGCGAACTGACCGACACATATTCGCCCGCCGCCATCGACATCGAACCCGCCACCAAACCCGCGACCCCGGTCAACAACACCGCATCGGGGGCCATGCCCGCTGCGGCAACGCCGGCGATCAGGCTGGCGGTAGAGACAATACCGTCATTTGCCCCCAAAATGGCTGCGCGCAGCCAGCCGATCCGATCAACAACATGGCGTTCAAGATGAGGGCGCGGCATAGAGGTACTCCTAATCAGGCTGCTCGATCTGCGAGATAATCTTACAGAGTAATCTACAAATCATTGGCGCGAATTGATCTTGGTCAATGACAATTGTTCACATTGGTTTACAAAGTCATTGCATAGCACGTTCTGTACCAAAGGATGTTCCAATGAAATCGATATTAACCCATTCCGGCCCCATAGACGGTTTTACCCCCCGTCTCCAAACAGCCCTTGATATTGCACGCCGTTTCGACGGCCATATATCTATTGTCCAGCCCCGTCTGGCGCAGGAATATGTCGCCTTTGATATGGTGGGCGGTGCGCATTTTATCGGACAAGCCTATGCTGCAGCCGAAGAAGCCCGCGACGGTCAGCAAGCCAAAATCGAAGCCATGCTGGCGCATGAAGACGTACCATGGGATATCGAAACGGTGGACGGCAGTTCGATCAGTGGTGTCATCGCCGACAGCGCCTATCTGTCCGATCTGGTGGTCTTGTCGCTCGATGACGGTCATACGGGGATCGTCGGACTCTCAGGCTCCATCGTTGGCGATGTGGTGATGGCGACGCGTGTTCCCGTTTTGGCGATTCCTAATGGCAACTCTCCTTTGCAGTTCAACAGCGCCGCCATCGCTTTTGACGGTAGCGCCGAGGCGGCGACTGCGGTGCGCATGGCCCTGCCGCTGTTGGCGCAATGTGATGCGGTGCATATCATCGAAATCGGCGTTGAAGCGGATATGTTCCCGTTAACCGATGTTGCCAAATATCTGTCGCGGCATGGCATCGCAGCTAGCATCGAGGCCATGCCAAAGGGCAGCAACACGATTGAAGAGCGATTGCTTGCGGCCACGCGTTCGCTATCGCCAGATTTTCTGGTCATGGGTGCCTATGGCAAAAGCCGGTGGCGCGAAGCCCTGTTCGGTGGCGTTACCCGTTATGTTTTGGCCGAAGTGGGAACCCCGGTGTTGATGGCGCATTGAAGGTGCGAAGTCCCCGCTTTGCTTGACCATACAGTGCACGCGTGCAAGGTCATGCCATGACTGATCGCGTGACCACCAGCGACAATCCTTCCACCGGGCAGTCCCGGCCAATGGGATTCTGGATAGCGCTGGCGCTGGTGATGGGCAGCATGATCGGATCGGGCGTGTTCCTGTTGCCCGCAAGTCTTGCACCATTGGGTTGGAATTCGGTCATCGGCTGGCTGATCACCGTTGCAGGGGCGCTGTGTGTTGCCACGGTTTTTGCGCGGCTGGCGCGGGCTTTACCCAAGGCTGGCGGCCCCTACGCCTATACCCGCGCCGCCTTTGGCGATGGTGCCGGTTTTGCCATTGCCTGGGCCTATTGGATTTCCATGTGGGTCGGAAATGCTGCCATTGCCACAGGCGCTGTTAGCTATTTGAGCAAATTATTCCCCGTTCTGGGCCAACCCGGCATTTCGGCCGCGACAACAGTAGCAATCGTGTGGGCCTTTACCCTGATCAACATCGGCGGGGCAAAACTTGCGGGGCAAGTGCAACTGGTGTGGACCATCACCAAATTATTGCCTTTGATCGCGGTCATTGGATTGGCGGCATATGTACTAACGGTTGAAGGCGCGACCCATGTTCGCCCGTTTGTCGCGTCTGAAATTTCTCTATCGGGCATTTCGGCGGCCACCATATTGACGCTTTGGGCAATGCTGGGTTTGGAAACGGCAACCGTTCCGGCGGACAAGGTTGTGGATCCAGAGCGTACCATTTCACGCGCGACCTTATTTGGCACGGGAGCAGCCGGAATGATTTACATTCTGGTCTGCTCTGCCGTGGTGCTCATGCTGCCAGTTGCAATAACGGCGGTTTCACCCGCACCCTTTGCGGATTTTGTCGAAAATTACGCGGGCACCAACGCAGGCCATATGATCGCCGCATTCGGTGCCATCAGTGCGCTGGGTGCGCTAAACGGCTGGGTGATGGTGCAGGCAGAATTGCCAGCAGCGATGGCGCGCGACGGGTTATTCCCGGCCTTTTTGGGGAAGGCTACCGCGAACGGAACTCCGCGCAACGCCCATCTGTTCACCACCGGCTTGCTCACCATCGTCATATTGATGAATTCCAGTCGGACGATGGCTGCGATGTTCGAATTTCTGATCATCCTCACCACAGCGATTGTGCTGGTGATGTATCTGGGCTGTGTCGCCGCCGCTATTCGGTTGGGGACCAAAGGCGTACTGCCCATCGGTCGCGGCTTTGCCCTCATCCTGATGCTCGCAGCCTTCTATGCGCTTTGGACGATTTATGGCGCGGGGTGGGAGGCATTAGGCTGGGGACTGGCGTTGTTACTGGCTGGGTTGCCGGTGTTTTTGCTGATTCGGCTACGCCAAAAATGATCAGCGTACATGTGTACCGGATCGCCGGATTGGCGGCAGTCGCATTGGCGGCGGTGGGAGTTTTTCTTCCTTTATTGCCGACAGTGCCTTTTCTGATCCTTGCCGCCTTTTGCTTTGCGCGAAGCAATCCGGCTTGGGAAAAGCGGTTGCTCGATCATCCGCGCTACGGCCCGCACCTTAGCGCATGGCGGCAAAAGGGCATTGTCAGCCTTAAAGCCAAATGGTCGGCGACGGCTGCTTTTACCGTTAGCATAGCCTTGGGCTTTGCAACTCTCAGCCTGCCTTGGTCGTTGATTCCGCTGGCGGTGGCGATCATCTGCGGCGGATGGTTGTGGCAACGGCCTGAGCGTTAAACCGAGTCCCGCACCACTGCGATGCCCGCCGCGCGTTGGACTTTCAATTCGGCCTTCAACGTTGCTGGATCGCGCGCCACCAGAAAGCCGAAACTGACCCCGCCTTCCTTACCAATGGTTGCATGATGCAATTTATGCGCCTGCACCAGGCGTTTGGCATAGCCGCGTTTCGGCACCCAGCGGAAATACCGTTGATGCACCAGCCCATCATGGATCAACGTGTAGATGATCCCGTAAAACAAAATACCTAGACCGATCCACGTCGCAGGCTCCCATGCCGCCCCGCGCATCACCATTGGCGATCCAAGCGCAAACATCGAAATGCTCATCGCCGCACCAACCAGCCCGAACAGGTCGTTTTTCTCCAGCATATTGTCATGCGGTTCATGATGGTCACGGTGCCAACCCCAGCCAAAGCCATGCATGATATATTTATGCGCACTCCACGCGACAAATTCCATGCCCGCAACAGAGGCGAGGATAATGAGGATTATGGATGGCAGAGTCATAGCCTCTATATAGATGGGGTTTGCTGCGATAAAAAGAGGATTAGGCTCCCATATAAGTTGGTGATATTATTGCCACGTCTGATTGGGGAGAGACAATATGAAACTTGCCATTGTCAAAGCGTCGATGATTGGATCGGCCATTATTGTTGCATCATGGGCCATAGCGGCCAACGCAAAAAAGCTGGATCAAACGGTGTTGACGCCAACTTCTGAAACCGCGTTGGTCGTGATGAAATCCGATATGTGGGAACCGGCGCCCTCGATGAAATCAGCTTATAAATTGCTACTGTCGTCTTATGATCCCAAAGAAGCAAAATTGATGGGTGGCGGAGCATTATTCGAGGCGCAGAAAAAGAAATTCTTCGATGGGTATCTACTCGCCACAATCAAACCCGGTCGATATATTTTTCAAAGCTATACGATGCAGGACAACTGGGCGCTCTGTTTCAATGCCAAAACCATGCAATTTGATGTGAAGGCCGGTGAAGTGGTTTTTCTGGGGCAATTTGATGCAAAAGCGCATCGGGAACAATTGACAATGCAGACGATCTCCTCAGGAAAAGCCGTAATCAGCGGCTATGGCTTTGCCGATTTCTTTGATCTGCCCGACGCGCCGTTTTTCAAAACCATCGACGATGCGCAATTGGTTGATGTAAAGGCTGCTTTGGCACGCCATGCCGCCCTTGTTACGGCGCCGGTTCGCGGGGCGGAATATAGCCCTGCACAATTTGGCACTGGTTCTACGCTGTTTGCCGAACGCAAATGCGGCGGATATTTTTCCGCCAGCGCCAACAAGAAAAAGCAAGACAAGCCGAAGAAGTGATCCGAAGCGATTGGGGTTCGGACCTTCATTCCCCCTTAGGAAAGAAATAGCCCGAAATTTCTGCCCCGATTCGCGCCGGGCGCAATGTCTCAACATCGATGCAGCACCAGCTGGATTTCACTTCGGCCAACACGTCTTCACCGCGTTTGATGACGGTTTCATAAAATGCGCGCGCTCCGTGGATGCTTTCCAGCACGACATTGGCGACAACATCATCATCCGGAAAAGCGGGCTTTCGGTAGGTAATTTCGTGCTTCAGCGCCACCCAAGCGCGCGCCGCCACGGCATCGGGTGGGGCCAGTTTGCGCCAATGTTCCAACACCGCATCCTGCACCCAGCCAAGATAGCGGGCGTTGTTCACATGGCCCATGAAATCAATATCTGCAGGCAAAATCTTGATCGGGAACAGATGGGCAAGTGTGGTCATGCTTGTACCTTTAGCCGCGTGATATTACCTTTTCCAGAAGGGCGGCAAAATAAGCTTGCTTGCCTTCACAAAAATCCTGTGCCTTAGCCGATTGTCATGACCCAAGCCCAAACACTGTACGAAAAAATCTGGAACGCGCATGTTGTGGAACAGCGCCCTGACGGCACCTGCCTGATCTTCATCGACCGCCATCTGGTGCACGAAGTGACCAGCCCGCAAGCCTTTGAAGGATTGCGCGCCGCCGGACGCACGGTGCGCCGTCCCGACCTGACACTGGCGGTGCCTGACCATAATCTGCCCACTACGCCGCGCAAAGACGCGCAAGGTAACCGCCTGCCGATCACCGATGTGGAAAGCGCGCAACAACTGGCCGCATTGGAAGCCAACGCCCCCGCCTTTGGCATCCGCTATATCGGTGCGACCGACCGTGAACAGGGCATTGTCCATGTCGTCGGCCCCGAACAGGGATTCTCGCTGCCCGGCACCACCATCGTGTGCGGTGACAGCCATACCGCCTGTCACGGTGGCCTCGGCGCGCTGGCATTCGGCATCGGCACCAGCGAGGTGGAGCATGTGCTGGCCACCCAGACGCTGCAACTGTCGCGCTCCAAAACCATGGAAGTGCGGGTGGATGGACAGATCGGCCCCGGCGTTACCGCAAAAGACATCGTCTTGCACATTTGCGGCGTCGTCAAAGCCGCAGGCGGCACCGGCTATGTCATCGAATATACCGGCAGCGCCATTCGCGCACTTTCCGTCGAGGGCCGCTTGACGATCAGCAACATGGCGATCGAACACGGTGCCCGCGCCGGACTGATCGCGGCAGACGATACCACGTTCGACTGGATCAAAGGCCGCCCTTATGCGCCCAAAGGGGCCGATTGGGACGCCGCCGTCGCTTATTGGCGGTCACTCACCACCGATGCGGGCGCGTTGTATGACAAGGTCGTTATCATCAACGCCGCCGACATTGCCCCCACAGTGACCTGGGGGACATCGCCCGAAGACGTATTGCCGATCACCGGCATTGTCCCCGATCCATTGAGCTTTGCCGACCCGGCCAAACAAGTCGCCGCGCAAAAATCGCTTGATTATATGGGGCTGACGCCGGGCATGCGGATGGTGGACGTGGAGGTGCAAAATATCTTCATCGGCAGTTGCACCAATTCCCGCATCGAAGACCTGCGCGCGGCGGCCGCCGTTCTAAAAGGCCGCCACAAAGCCGCGGGCGTCAAATGGGCGATCATCGTTCCGGGCAGCGGATTGGTGAAGGAACAGGCCGAGGCCGAGGGGCTGGATAAAATATTTATCGAAGCCGGCCTGGAATGGCGCGAACCGGGCTGTTCGGCGTGTTTGGCAATGAACCCCGATAAGGTGCCCGCCGGCGAACGCTGCGCCTCCACCAGCAACCGCAACTTTGTGGGGCGGCAAGGGCCGGGGGCGAGAACGCATTTGCTGAGCCCCGCTATGGCAGCGGCGGCGGCGGTGATGGGGCGGTTGGCGGATGTTAGGGATTTGGTGGTTCTTTAGAAGCAGCTAACTGGTTCACTAGGCGGTCAGCTTGTTCGGCAGTGCCAAATACTACTCTGTGATGGTTCGATCCGTATTCGCCTAGGTCAGTCACATGATCGTCGAGATCAATCAGTTTTAGCCAAATTTCTAGGTTAGATTTTGATTTCTGAGGGCAGGGATCGCTATTCCGGATGAACACTTGTCGTGGCGTTTTGTTGTTTTTCATAAATATATCAATATCATAATTTTTCATATTTGGCAATATTCCACAAGTCCATTGCAATTATAGAGCGCAGTATATCCCTTTGACATATCCCACCCCATCCGCTACATCCCCTTGCATGAACGCCCATTCTAAAATCGAACGTCTCGCATCCTTGTTCAGGTCGAACCGCAATCAGGCGGTTCGAATCCCGAAGGACATGGAATTCCCCGAAGGCGTCAAGAAAGTCACTGTCCGCAAAGAGGGTGACAATATCGTCCTCTCGCCAGCTGTCGATTTCTGGGAAGCGTTTTTCGCCGAGGGGCCAAATTTGGATTTCCCAGAACGCGCGCCGCAAGGTGAATATGAGGTGCGAGAGAGCTTTGACCCTTAAAGCCATGCTCGACGCAAATCTGTGCATTCGTGTCCTGCGGGTTCGGCCCGCAGCGATACAGCATCGTTTCATGACGCAGGCTCATGAACTGGCGATCTCAACTATCGTCTTGCATGAGTTGCAATATGGTGCGGAACGGTCGGCTAGGCCACATTTTCAACACCAAAAAGTTGCCCAATTTGCCGCCCACCTCACGCTGCTCAATTTCGACGGTGAAGCCGCATTGCACGCCGCGCAAATCAAGGCGACATTGGCGCAAAAAGGCAATATCATCGGCCCCAACGACCTTCTCATCGCTGGTCACGCGCGCAGCCTTGGCCTCAAACTCATCACCGGCAATCTGAAAGAATTCACCCGCGTCGATGGCCTGCGTTGCGAAGACTGGCTTGCTGAAACCAAGGAAGTAAAATGAACCCCGTCAATACCATCGAAGGCAAGGCCTATCCCTTTGGTCTTAAAAATATCGATACCGATGTTATCATCCCCGCGCATTGGTTGAAAACCATCACGCGTGCCGGGTTGGGGCGCGGGGCGTTTGAAACGATCCGCAAAGACCCGGACAATCTGTTCGACAGCGCCGAATATGCCGGATCGCCGATTTTGATAGCGGGCGATAATTTTGGCTGTGGGTCGAGCCGCGAACATGCCGCATGGGCAATTGCCGATATGGGGATCGCTGCCGTGATCGCGCCGTCATTTTCGGATATATTTTCCGGCAATGCTTTCAAGAACGGCATTTTAACTGTCGTATTGCCACAAGAGGCGGTCGACCGCTTGATGGAGGTCGCCAAAACCGATCCCATCCACATCGATCTGGAACACCAGACCGTCACCACGCCGTTTCAGGATCGATTCACCTTTGAAATTGATCCGTTTCGCAAGCAATGTTTGCTGGGCGGACTCGATGAAATCGGGATCACGCTGGAAAGCGTCGATGCGATTGGCGCGTATGAAGCAAGGCTGGCGGGTGAGCGGCCTTGGTTGGTGCCAAGCGCAACCTAATCCTTAAAATCACCGTCGCCCCGTGCTTGACACGGGGCTTGGCTTTTCTTCGACCGGCAGGCTAAAGCCTAACCCCGTGTCAAGCACAGGGTGACGATTTATGATGACGTCATCAAGATACAGACGCGATGGCTCCCAGCCTGCGCTGGAGCGACGTCGTTAAGAAGGAAAAGAGAGATGCGCGCCCTATTATCCACGGCCATTGGTGGCCCCGAAACCTTAATTATGGGTGAATTGCCAGACCCTGTTGCGGGCGCGGGCCAAGTGGTGATCGCCATCAAGGCAGCGGCGATCAATTTCCCCGATACGCTGATGCTGATGGACCTGTACCAGATCAAGCCCACGCGCCCCTTTGCCCCCGGCAGCGAAGTTGCAGGTGTAGTCGAGGCGGTAGGCGAGGGCGTTGAAGGCTTTGCCGTTGGAGACCGCGTAATCGGCCTGTGTGGCAATGGCGGCATGGCGGAAAAGGTGTCGGTGCCCGTTACCAATGCGTTCAAAATGCCCGACACAATGGCGTTCGAACACGGCGCGTCCTTGCTGATGACCTATGGCACATCGATCCACGCGCTAAAAGATCGCGGACATATCAAGGCTGGCGATACGGTGCTGGTATTGGGCGGCGCAGGCGGCATCGGCATTTCCGCGATTGAACTGGCCAAAGCCTATGGCGCGCGCGTCGTGGCGGGTGTGTCTAGCGAAGCCAAGGCAGATATAGCCCGCAACGCAGGCGCTGACGCTGTCATTGTCTATCCGCGCCAGCCGTTTGACCGCGACCAAAGCAAGGCATTGGCAGAAGCCTTCAAGGCCGAAGCTGGCCGCGACGGCTACCAGATTATCTACGACACCGTTGGCGGCGATTACAGCGAACCAGCGGTGCGCAGCATCGGCTGGGCAGGCCGGTTTCTGGTGGTTGGATTCCCCGCTGGTATCGCCAAATTGCCATTAAACCTGACGTTGCTGAAAAGCTGCGATGTGTGCGGGGTGTTCTGGGGTGCGTTTGCGGCGCGCGATCCAAAGGGTAACCGCGCCAACATCGCCGAACTGTTTGATCTGTATGAAGCGGGAAAGATCAAACCCGTAATCTCGGCCACTTACCCGCTGGAACGCGGCGGCGAGGCCATTGCCATGCTGGGCAACCGCGAGGCTACCGGCAAATTGGTGGTTACCGTTTGACCGCACGCGCCTTGTTTCATAGGGGACAAAGCACTATTTATTGAGTCACGCCACCAGGGATAAAGACATGACCACTTTTGATGATCGCGAAAGCGCCTTTGAAAACAAATTTGCGCATGACGAAGAAATGCTGTTCAAAATCACCGCGCGCCGGAACAAGCTTGTTGGCCTTTGGGCGGCACAGCAAATGGGGCTTACCCCAGAAGAAGCCGATGCTTATGCAAAATCGGTGGTGCAGGCCGATTTCGAAGAAGCGGGCGACGAAGATGTTGTGCGCAAATTGCTGGGCGACCTGACCTCTGCCGGTGTCGAAACCGATGATGCCGCCGTGCGCGCCGCGATCGAGGCAAAAATGGTCGAGGCCCGCCGCCAGTTCATCGAACAGGCATAATAGCGTGGCAATGCAGGCAGATGAAATCGAAGGCATGATAAAACTTGCCTTCCCCGATGCGCTGGTCGAAATTACCGATCTGGCAGGCGATGGAAACCATTATGCCGCCCGTGTCGTTTCTTCAGCCTTTGCCGGAATGCCGCGCGTGAAACAGCATCAAGCGGTTTATAATGCTTTGGGCGGAAAAATGGGCGGCGTGCTGCATGCCCTGCAATTGACCACAGCCGTACCAGAGTAAGTTTTGTTGATAATATACCGTAGCGCTGAGCCTGTCGAAGGGCGCCTCGCAGCTGGGCGTGCTTCGACAGGCTCAGCACTGCGGTTTTAGTTGGAGAATATTTATGTCAGCCCATGAACGCATTGAAACGCTGGTGAAGAACAACGACGTCGTCTTGTTTATGAAAGGCAGTCCTTTGTTCCCGCAATGCGGATTTTCCAGCAAGGCGATTGCCATTCTCGACCATCTCAACGTCACCTATGAAAGCGTAGATGTGTTGCAGGATATGGAAATCCGCCAAGGCATCAAAGAATATAGCGATTGGCCCACCATTCCCCAATTATACGTCAAAGGCGAATTCTTGGGCGGCAGCGACATCATGATGGAAATGTATGAAGCGGGCGAATTGCAGGCGATGGTCGATGCCGAGGGGCTGGCCAAGGCCTGAACGGATGAACGGCGATGGCCAAGGATGACATCTTTGACATCGCCATTATCGGCGGCGGCATAAACGGTTGCGGCATTGCCCGCGATGCGGCGGGGCGCGGGGCAAAAGTGGTGCTGCTCGAACGCAGTGATCTGGCCAGCGGAACGTCATCGGCATCCACCAAATTGATCCATGGCGGCCTGCGCTATCTGGAACATTATGAATTCGGATTGGTGCGCGAATTGCTCAAAGAGCGTGAGCGGTTGTGGCGGATTGCGCCGCACATTATTTGGCCCTTACGGTTCATCCTGCCTCACCAGCAAGGATTGCGACCGCGCTGGTTGGTCAGACTGGGGCTGTTTTTGTATGACCATCTGGGCGGACGCAAATTATTACCTGCAACCCGATCGTTGAATCTGCAGCACGAGCCTGCCGGTGCGCCCTTAAAACCGGAATATCGCAAAGCATTCGAATATTCGGATTGCTGGGTCGATGACGCCCGGCTGGTGGTGCTTAATGCGCTAGATGCCGCAGAAAAGGGTGCGATCATCAAAACCCGTTGCGAGGTCAGCCAAATCGCCCGCGAAGGCGGAATGTGGTCGGTGATGTTGGCTGACGGCAGCCGCATCGCTGCCCGCGCGTTGGTCAACGCCGCTGGACCAGGGGTGCTGGATTTACTCGCCAAGGTACAGGGGCACGTTCGCGATGCCGAAGAAAACATTCGGCTGGTGCGCGGTTCACATATCGTGGTCCCTGCCTTGTTCGATACGCCGCAGGCCTATTTCTTTCAGAATGACGACGGGCGGATATTTTTTGCCATCCCCTATGAAAGCGACTTTACCCTGATTGGCACCACCGATGCCGAACATGCGCCGGGCCAGCCCATTGTCGCCAGCGAGGCAGAAATTGCCTATTTATGCCAATCCGCCAGCCGCTATTTCCGCAAAGCTATAACCCCTGCCGACGTGGTGTGGCGCTATGCTGGTGTCCGCCCGCTGGTTAGCGATGGCGCAGGAAAGCCAGAAGCCGCATCGCGGGGATACCGCTTCGATCTGGATCTCGATGCCCAAGGCCACACTCCGTTATTGTCGGTATTCGGCGGAAAGATTACCACCTACCGTCATTTGGCCGAACAGGCCGTTGCCGACCTATCACGCTGGATACCGGCGCTAGAAGGTAAAGGCTGGACCGCCGATGCCGCTTTGCCGGGCGGCGAATTCCCGGTTGAAGGCGTGGACCATGTCATGGTTGAACTGGCGCGCGATTTTCCCTTCCTTTCTCCAGCCACGGTCCGGCGGCTGATCCGCAATTATGGTCGGCGGGCTTGGGATTGGCTGGGTGATGCCGAAATTCCGGACGATTTGGGCCAGGATTTTGGTGCAGGATTGACGGCACGCGAGGTGGATTATCTGCGTACCCATGAATGGGCGCGGACTGCCGAAGATATACTCTGGCGGCGTAGCAAATTGGGATTGCGCCTTAGCGATGCGGAAATAGCTGCTGTGGATGGGTATCTCGCCGCGAAATAGCGGTTTAACCAATTCTATTATCCTGTAAACTTGGCGCGTCGAATCGCGACAGGGGCAGGCGATGGCACGGGGGAATGACATAAAAGGCACCGGTGGAGACCCGCAATTTGCGGCCTTTATCAGCTACAGCCATGCCGATGCCATTATCGCTGCCAAACTACAACGCCGTCTGGAAAAATACCGGCTACCCAAACATGTCGCGCTATCCCGCAAGGATCAGCAGGCCCATTTAGGCCGCATTTTTCGCGACCGCGAAGATTTGGCAGCGGCCGACAATTTGTCCGATGCCATTCGCGCCGCTTTGTCAAAAGCCGAAACACTCATCGTACTGTGTTCGCCCGAAGCAGCGGCATCACGCTGGGTCGCCGCCGAAATCGCGCTGTTCCGAAAATTGCACCCGCAGCGTCCGGTATTTGCAGCCCTTGTTCGCGGCGACCCCGCAAACGCGTTTCCAGCGGCACTAACCGAAGGGAATCGCGAACCCCTTGCCGCCGATCTGCGTCCCGAAGGCGACGGGCTGTCGCTGGGCTTTTTGAAAATCGTTGCCGGAATTGCCGGGGTACCGCTCGACAATCTGGTGCAGCGCGATGCCCAACGCCGTATTCGCCGCGTGACCGCTATCACGCTGGGCGCGCTTGCCGCTATGCTAGCCATGGGGGTGATGACAGCATTCGCCCTCTCCGCCCGCAACGAAGCCGCCCGCCAACGCGCGAGTGCGGAGGGCCTGGTCGAATATATGCTGACCGATTTACGGGAAAAGCTGGAGGCCGTTGGCAAGATCGACGTCATGCGCGGCGTCAATAAGCGCGCAATGGATTATTATTCGGCGCAACAGGATCTATCGTCGCTGAGTTCGGAGAGCCTGTTGCGGCGTGCACGCGTTATCGAAGCGATGGGGCGCGATGACGAAAATGCCGGAAATGTCGATTTGGCGGTTGAAAAATTTGTCGAATTGGATCGAACGACCACTGCATTATTGCAAACTGATCCTGAAAACCCGGATATAGTCTTTCGCAAAGCGGAGAGCCAGAATCGATTGGCGTTGATCGCCCATACCCAAGGAAAAACCGAACAGGCGCTTTCTGGATTTCAGCGCAGCCGGGAAAAGCTCGTTCAGATACAGTCTGCCCATGGCAAAAAATCCGGCTGGCTGAAACTCGCGGCCCTTGTTTACGGAAATATCTGTGCGTCGTTTGTCCAAACCGGACGGCCTGTCGATGGCGCCATTACCCATTGCAAGCAAGCCATTCGCCATGCCGAAACACTGATTGCCCGCGAACCTGAAAAGACCAATATCCAATATGATTTGGTATTCCATTATGGCTGGCTTGCCGATGCTTATGCTAAAGCCAATAGGCCAAGAGAAAGCGCCGAAGCTGATCAAAATGGGCTGTCCATTATCGCGCGATTAAAGGCTCTCGATCCGCAGAACATGTTGTGGCTTGAGCAGGAAATGCAGGTTCACGGTCATATTGCGCAGCGGATGAAATCTGCAGGTCAAAGCAAACAGCACGCTTTTCACTACCAAAAGGCAAGCGCCATCAGCCGGACGCTTTTTGCGCGCGAACCGCAGAACGCCGTTTGGCGGCGGTACTACGAAAAATATTCCAATCAAAAGCCGGAGACTCAAAATGGACCATGATATTCTGTTTAAAATCGACACATTCGCGACGGGCCCAGACAGCGGCTTTGCGGGCTATACTGATTATAAAAAAGTAGCCGCGCCCAATAACCTCGAAACCGAGATAGCTGCTTTCACCCAAGCCGGCGCAAGCCCCAATCCCACAGGGCGACCAACGCGGATAGGCAAACCCGGCGGAAAATTTGATTCATCGCTGTCACTGCTCTCCGAAACAGGGGTAAATCGATATTCGTTTATCTTTGACACCAGTAGCCGTACCAAATTTGCCGGCGCACCGCCGATCATCGAAATCCCCTTATTGTGGGAAGGGAATTCCATCGCCTGTCTTCGGGAAATTCAGTTGCAAACGATCGCGGGCAAACAAGTCGCGTCATTTGTGTTTGATAAAAACGCGATTCCAGCAACGTTAATTGAAGCCGTGAAGAAATCTGGCCATGACACGGCGATAAAAATACCTTTCTATTTCAATATGATTGATTCAGATACGGAATTTCAGCCATGGATCGTTGACGATCATCGGTACCACCACCCAGCAGGCATTTCGCATTTCGAAGACGAAGGGGCTGAAACCGCTGAAGCGCCTGACCAGCATCACGAGCATGAACATGATGATCATCATGTGGAAGACGGCACAAAAAAAGTGATGAACCACGGCGGCATACATCCGCCGGGGAAGCACCAGGTGAAAACACTGCAAGAAATCCTCAACCATGGCGGCATACACCCGCCCGGGGTTGCGTCCTTTTTGATTGTCGAATTGACCTGAATACTTAAGTTGCCCTTTATGAGTTCCGATACGCCCGTTACCCGACAAATCCTCTCCCTCGCCCGCTCCGGTGCAACGCAGCGGGCCTGGGAGGCTTTTGTCGCGGCGGGGCTGGAGCATTCGGACGAGGTTAGCGCGCTCACCCTGAAAGGACGGCTGTTAAAGGATCGCGCCCGCTCCGCCATAGGGGCGGACCAAGCGCAATTATATGCAAAAGCAGGAGACGCTTATCGTCAGGCTGCGCGGATAAAGATCGACAGCTATCCGCTGGTCAACGCGGCGGCCCTGGCGCTGTTCGCAGGGGACGGTGCCAGTGCCGAAGCGATTGCGCGCGACGTTTTGACGTTAATCGATGCCGACCCTGCACAAGGCGAAACCCCCTATTGGCGCGAAGCGACGCGCGCAGAAGCGTTGCTGCTGCTGGCGCGAGGGAATGAAGGGAAGGACAGCCTGACCGCTGCCATGCGGCTGGCCCCGCAAGCGTGGGAAGATCATGCCGCGACGCTGCGGCAATTTGCGTTGATCCTTCAGCATCGGGGGCAGGATACCGCGTGGCTTGATGCACTCCGCCCTGCACCGTCGCTTCACTTCAGCGGCATCTTGGGAATTGCCGCGCATGATACCAACGCCGTTGCCGCGATCAATGACGCTATAGAAGCAATCAATCCCGGTTTTGGTTATGGCGCATTGGCCGCCGGGGCCGACATCATAGCAGCCGAAGCGTTGATCGCGCGTGGTGCAGAGCTGCATGTGGTCTTGCCCTGTGCCTTGGACATTTTCCGAATCCGTTCGGTCGCGATGGTTGATGCCGATTGGCTGCCGCGTTTTGACGCCTTGATCGCATCGGCGACAACGTTGACCTGCTGTTCCATAGAGGCTGAATTGAGCGAAGCGGCTATCATCCTTGCCAACCAGGTAGCGATGGGCATGGCCATCGATCAATCGGTGCGGCTGGAAAGCCATGCCGTGGCCCTGCGCGTTTTTCCGGCGCAGCGTTCGGTGAACGACGATGTCTGGCATGCGACTGGACGAGCGTTACAGGTGGTTACTGTCGAGCCGCAGGTGCAATTTTCTTCCGGCCCGGCCTTGACCAGCGGCGTTGTGAATTTCACCTGTGCACGCGAAAGCCAAAACGCGATCCAGATCGAATCTTTTGCTTCGATTGGCGCGGCGCTGGCCTTTGCTGAACGTGGCGACCGCGTGGCGTTCGATTGCAGCAATGACCAGGGCGAATTGGCGTCGGCTATGTTGCAAGGCGCACCGCACGCGCCGCTGGTCGCCAGCCACAACGCGGCGATGATTGCACTTGCCAATGGCCTGTGCCGTGCCGTTGAACCACTGGGGGAAATGCTGGCACCCCACGGCCCGGTCGCTGTTTATGCGTTATTGAATTAGGGTCATCTGTGGACGCCCCTAAAGCGCCTTCAACGTCACCTTCAGCCCATCTTTGGGTTTCGGAATCGGCCAAGCCTGCCATTTGGGCGCATAGCCATCGGCCACTTCAATCCGCGCCTGCGTCAGCAAATGATGCGTGAACAATTTCACCTGCATATAGGCAAAATGCAGCCCCAAACACATGTGCGCGCCGCCGCCAAAGGGAACGAAGGCGTATTTATGGCGTCCTTTTGAATTTTCAGGCGTGAAGCGCAACGGATCAAACCGTTCGGGCTGCTCCCAATATTCGGGCATCTGGTGTACAAAGGATGGACTGACGCTGACCGAGGTGCCTTTGGGAATATGGTGCCCCATAAAATCGAAAGCCCGCACGGCGCGGCGCGGCACCGTGGGAACCGGCGGGATCAGGCGAAGGGCTTCTTTAAAGGCATATTCGGTTAGCTCAAACCGATCGAGTTGCTCGGCAGTAATCGCACTGCCCGCAGGGGCGATCGACAGACATTCGGCCCGCAACTTTTCCTGCCAATCGGGATTCTTCCCGAGCAGCCAGACCAGCGACGTGACCGACGAGGTAATGGTGTCATGCGCGGCCATCATCAGGAAGTTCATATGATCGACAATGGCATCATCGTCGAGATAGCTGCCATCGTCGCGGGTGGCGCGGCAGAACTGGCTGAACATATCTTGTCGGTTGGGGTTGCGGCGACGCTCGGCAATTTGTGGACGGAAATAATCGATCAAATATTGCCGCCCGGCAACGCCTTTGCCCATCTTGGTGAACGGTAGTGGTGCGCGAACGACGCCGATGGACGCCTGCACTGCATCGACAAAGGCAATGTTCAGCCGATCGGCCTCTGGCCCCAAAGGCACGCCCAGAAACGAACTCGCGGCAACATCCAGCGTCAGTTGCTTGATTGCCGGATAAAATTTCATGGCCCCGCGCCAATCGGACAATTGATCGGCAAAAATGCGGTTCATATCGGCCAGATAACCCCGCATGGGTTCTGGCTTAAAGGCAATCCCCAGGGCGCGGCGGTCCATCCGGTGATGGTCGAAATCCATCAACATCAATCCACGTGGGAACAACAGATTGAGCATCGGGCCCCAGCCCTGTTCCGACGAAAACAGCTTGTCGCGATCGAACAACATCAATTCATTGGCTTCGGCCCCTACCATCGTCACATTGGGGATGCCAAAGGCATGGGTTTTGAAAACCTTGCCATATTTACCGACCATATAGCTGCCATATCCCGGAGGATCGCGCAGCACGCGCAGCGTGGTACCGATCAACGGCATCCCGATTTCGCCGGGTATATGGGACAGATCTGAAACGCTCGCACGGCGAACCCAATGTGGATTAGCGGCTTCGGAATGCGCCAACGCCATATTACTCTCTCCCAGTTGACCGGTTAATTGGCCAGCTAAATCTTACTGCCACCGATGTCAGTAATGCGCAAGTAAGTGTTTCAACTTCGGACATTAGGGTCAGGACCTTTTAAATGCTGAACAAAAGGCAACAGTGCCATTCACATGCAATTCAACTGAAAAACTGCAATCCTGCTGGCACGACAAAGCGTGCCTTCGATTCGACGAATGAAAATCGGGAATTCGGGCGCCAATAATGGGGTGGATTATGACACGATATCGCAATAAAATGGCAGCACGCCTGGCCGCATTGGCCGCGGCCACGATCAGCCTGTCGGGCTGCTATTATGATGCCGGCCTGGGCTATTATGACGCCGGATATAGCAATTATGATTGCGATCCTTATGGCCAGTTCGACAGTTATTACAGCTGCGACTATGGCTATGGATTCTACAATATCGGCTATGGCGGCGGCTGGTATGACAGCTTTTGGTATCCAGGCTATGGTGTCTATCTGTTCGACAATTATGGCCGCCGTTTCCAGATGACCGATCATCACCGCCGTTACTGGGGTGGACGCCGTCATGAATGGTATCGCGAAAATCGCGGTCGTGGCGGCAATGGCGGTGGACATCATGGCTACAGCCAATCGGGCAATGGTCGCGATACCATCGGCTGGCCTGAACAAGGCGGCGGACGCGTGCGCGACGGTGACGGGCGAGGACGCGACAGCGATGGACGCGGGCGTGGCGAACGTCGTGACCGGCGCGGAGATGGCGGCAACGGCTATTCCAATGGCGGACAAAGCCAGCCGGATGGTCGCGGTCGCGGCGGAGGCCGTCGTGGATGGGCACCAGACAATTCGTCTGCACCACAGGCAGTGGCGACACCTTCAACTCCACCCCCCGCAGTTGCTCAACCCGGTGGCCGGTGGCGTGATGGCGAAGGACGCCGGGGTTACGGCAGGCCCAGCGGAGCGCCGCAGGGCGGCAACAACGCGGCCCCAGCACCACAGTCGGTTCCGCAGCCCGCTCCACAGGCACAGCCGCGCGGCGGCGGCGGGCGTGGCTCTTATGCGCCGGCCCCGTCTGCTCCACGGCAACCATCAGAACGGCCCGAGCGCAGCAGCCCACGTGGCGAACGCGGCGGCAACGTCCGTCCTGATTGATATACGATAATGCGTAAGACGATCGTGCCGGGGGGCGTAGGCACGACCGTCAACGCATACGGATTGTTCCCATTGCAGGCAGCGACACCCGGCTTCGGGCAATCATCCGTTTACGAATTTCAAACTTACGGTGTCCACCTCGGGAGAACGCATTTTCCCGCTCTAATAAACGTCGCTGGCGTTTATCCGTTTTCCCAATTTGCGGGCTTCGATGGCTTCGTCAGCCAGCCGGGTCATGTCATCAAGCCTGGCAAAGCGCGCTTGGCGGCGGACCGAAGGGCGCATGCTGGCGACAGATTCCGCCAAAGTTCCTGCATCACTTCCGGACATACCGATAATCAGCGCAAGGAATATGGTGGCCAATCCGAGCGATGTCATGGTTAGCAAGAATATGTCTGGCGACATTATGGTCCCTCCCTGTTGGCTTTCCCCGCAATGCTGCGTGGTGAGTTTTTTATGGCGGTTGCTGGTTAATTAACCTCCGCACGGACAGGGTATAAAATTCGCTAACCTTCAATAATATTAGGTGGAGCGGTGCACCGAAATATTACGGCGCAAACGCGGGCCAGCCAATCGCTTAAGACGTTGGAAGAAGCGCGGGATTTTTGCGTTGCGATCCATCCAATGGGCATAGTCAACATAGGCAGGGTCCGCGAGCAGATGCTTCTCTTCGGTTTTTGCCCGCCAGTAATAAATGCCACTGACCAACGCCAGCAGGGCAGAGTTGCGAACCGCATCGGCAAGGCTGCCCGTCGTTGCCAGAAACGGCAATGTCGAGAGCCACCAATAGGTGTTTTTGGATAGATAAGCGGGATGCTTGGTAAAGGCATAAGGGCCGTTGGTGATGATTTCGCGATTGGTAAGGTTCGAAAACCGCAGACCAAAGGCAAAGGTGGCCCAGGCGTAAATCGCCGTCAACGTTACCAACATCGCGCCCCAAACATACAGCAACGCCGTGTGCCCGTAAAACCAGCGATACCATTCACTGGTGGCTATATGATAATCAAACGGCCCGCCATTGGCCATCAATGTAAAGGGCGGATAACAGATCAGCGCCGCAACCCAACCCGCCAAATAGGGGTTGGCGGTGCGGATATGGGCATCCAGCGGCTTCAGCGTCAACAAATAGCCAACCGTGGCGATATGCACATCGATCAAAAACATCGCCGAAATCAACCCATGGGTCATATCGACAGGATTGGCCGCGGCCTTGGCAAAATCCAACCGCACAATATCAGCAAACAGGGCGGGAACGATGGAGATCATGAACGCCAAAAAGAAACCTTTGACCGCCCATGCGCGCAGATGGTGGAATATTTCGGTGGCGTCCCAATCGTCGCGTCCAGCAACCCACGCTCCCAAATGCCACGCACCTTCGCGGCGGTTGACCATGTTGCGGTCCAGCCAGACGACATAGGGGATCGAGAGCAGCACCAGCGGGATCGATGCCTTTTCAAACATCGTCATCGAAAATGGGAAATTGGCATATTGGTTTGTCCACCAAAAGCGGAACATGCCATAGATCAACGCAATCAGTCCCCAAGTGACCCATAGCCCCGTGATCTTCAGGATGCTGTCGTCCAGAACCTCTGATACCGGGCGTTTCAGCGACCAATCGAGGCCCGTCGAAGGCCGTAAATGCACTTTGTCGACAAACAACGACCAGCTGACCATCGGGATCGCGCAAATCGCAACGCAGATCAGTGCGGAATAGGCGCTGTCGGCGCGGTCTGGCATATCGGGAATTCCAAAAGCCGCCGTAATCCCGCCAAAATTGCGCGCGATCAGCACCGCGATGACAAGGCCGACAAGCCCTGACAGGCCCACAGCCGCACTCACCGCCGATTGTGGACGGGGATCGATCACGCTTGCTTCCGCTTTGGTCATGGCCGGGATGCTATCGCAAAATGGTTAAAAAAGCGATTGTCTGCGGTAAGCAGATTAGAACAAACCAGCCTCTACCAAAGGTACATCTTCGGGATTGTTCAGCTCCCACAACCCAGACGGTGGTGCGACGAGCTCCAGCATATCAATGGCGATGCCAGCATCCAGAAACCGCAATTGCTCCAAACCTTCAGATAATTCGGCAGCAGACGGCGGAAGCGAGGCATATTGGCGCAGCGCCTCTGGTGTATAAGCATAGAGGCCCACATGCAGCGACAACGCCGCGTTCGCGCCATGTGGTAATGGATATTTGCTGAAATACAGCGCCCGGCCATCGGCCCGGCGTACCACCGTAGTGCCGCCGACAATCCCCAGGATAGCCTGTTCGCGGAGACGCCGCGCAGTTACGGCGTCGCACGGCAAGCATGGGGTAGCCATCGCGCTGCCGTTGGCCACTGCAAACGCCGCCAATGCAGTCAGAAAATGCGCCGGAACCAGAGGCGAATCGCCTTGCAAGTTGATCACCAGCGCGGGGGGATGGGCCATGTCGGCGACAACAGCGGCGCATCGTTCAGTGCCGTTACGAAGATCGACCGGCGTTTGTAAAGCCCGCCCGCCAAAGCCGTCGACGGTCGCGATAATCCGGTCATCATCGGTCGCCACCACCACCCGTTCGGCCCCGACTGCTGCCACAGCGGCCCGCCAGGTCCATTCGATCAGTGGCCGGACAACACCATCACGGTTCCGCAATGGCTCCAACGGTTTGCCGGGAAAACGCGAAGAGGCATAGCGGGCAGGGATGATGACGAGAAGGTCTTCGGTCATACAATAACGGCCGCCATAGGGCGACGATTAAACAAAGGCCTCCATCCGCACCACGCCCCATCTTTCAAGTCCATGTCCGGCGAGCAAAGCTGAATCGAACATCAATTCACCGGCGCTATCAGCTTCTCCAAAGGCTTTGCCAACATCCATAACGTCGGTATTTTTGTCAATTTTTGCCGGTTCGAATGCAGTGGCAAAAATGAAGTCTGCCGCCGTTAACTGGCTCATGGTGATGTTGTGTAAAACCACGACTTCGCCAGTGGTAAGCTGGATACCCCCGACCGTGCCGTCTTGAACAAACAACGTTTGCAATTGCGTAAAAGTCATCGGGCCGAAGGCAGACAAATCAATTCGGTCAACGCCGCGTTCAAAATCGGCGATGACGTCCCCACCCGTGCCGCGATCAAAAACAAAAGTGTCGCTTCCGCTTTCACCAAACAGCACGTCGTCTCCTGCACCGCCGTTGATCAGGTCATTGCCGCCGCGCCCATAAATCCAGTTCGTTGCAGCACTGCCCAAAATACGATTGCCCAATTCATTGCCGACGCCAAATTGGGTGTTTCCCAGCAAGCTCAGATTTTCGATATTGGCATTCAAGAAATAGCCTGTACCGACGACATTGGCAAAAACGGTATCCGAGCCTTCTCCCGCCAGCTCATTGGTCTGGTCATGCGGGGTATCGACATAATAGATGTCGTCACCCTGATTACCCGCCATGATGTCATAGTCACCAAGGCCGCTATCACCGTAGATGGTGTCATTGCCAAGGCCACCGCTTATAATATCGGTATCAAAGGTGGTGCCCCCACGGATGATGTCATCGCCTGCATCGCCGTAAATTTCGTCTGGATTTGCTCCACCATCGATTGTGTCGTTGCCATCACCGCCGAAGATGATGTCAATCCCGCCTTCGCCATTCAGAATGTCGTTTCCAGCCATCCCGAATATAGAATCGCGCGCGCCGCCTCCGTTAACGGTATCCGCTCCACCATGGGCAATCAAAAGATTCTCGCCGCTGTTGCCATTCAGAATATTGTCTATTTCATTGCCAACGCCATAATTGCCCGCGGTGCCCGTCAGCGTCAAATTTTCAAGATGGGCATAAAGATAAAAATTACTGCTGCTTTCAACGGTGTCGACCCCTTCGTTTAGACCTTCGAAAACGACGTCAGCCTCTTGATCGACAACAAAGCTATCGTCGCCCAAACCGCCATAAAGCTGATCAACACCTGCGCCGCCATCGAGCCGGTTATTGGCACTGTTGCCAATCAGCACATCAGCCCCTGTGCCACCCACAGCGTTTTCGATCACGGTGCCGCGCGCGATAGAAAGGTTGCCCGTGCGCCCGCCAACGTTGGAGAAACTATCGGTGTTCAAATCGATCCGTTGCGCGCCCGAATATATCGAATAATCAAGCGTATCGACGCCGCCATGATCGACAATGGATATCGTCAATGGCGTGTTGACCGCCGTGGCATCGAACACGGCCCGACCGGTATTATTACCGACGCCATAAATGCTGTTGCCAGTCCGCGTTGTCGTTGCCGCGCCGTAGAGATTTGTTGTTGCCACAATATCCGCCACCAAGGGCGTTACCGTAACCTGACGGCTGAAGCCCAGATTGGCAAAATAGCTGTTCTCGGTCTGGTCGAAATAAGACATGATCGTCGTTGCCCAGCTGTCGTTCAAATAGCTGGCGTCTTGCCCATAATCCGCGCTTGTATTGTAATTGCCGCCATGGCCAAGGCCCAAAGCATGGCCGATTTCATGGATGAATGCCTGAAAGGTGTAGCTGCGCAACGTCGAGCCCGACGATGTTAACCAGCCTTCAGACACATTGACCCGCGACGAAGTGATGATACCGCCCGACAAGACCGATGTCGCAAACGCGCCTTCTTCATTATCATCAAAAGTAATCTGGCCGCCGGTTGCCACTTCCGAAAAAGTGATCCCGGTCGAATCGGTCCATAGCAACAACGCCTCACGCGCCAATGTTTGCGCGCCCGTGGTCAACGCCGTCAGGTTAACGCTGATTGTTCCACCCGCCTGCACATTCCAGCGGCGCGAAGCTCCGCCCCAATATGTGTTGGTAAGTTGGAATGCGATCTGGTCGCTGGTATAAAGCGACAACGGAGCGGCGACGGCGGCCTGCACCCGGTAGTTGCCGCTTTCGCCATTGGCCCATGCGCCGACATCCAGATAATAAGTGCCGCTGGTTGTCGCGGTAAAGCGCACGCGCGAAAAAGTGCCCGAGCTGTCGTCATTAAAGGCCAACAGTCCGCCCGCGGTATTGCGCACCGCCAATGTCGTGTCGATGTCTGCACCGCCAGTGGTCGTTGTGGTGAATTCATAGACCTGCCCAGCCACCAACTGCACCGCATACCAATCATGATCGCCGTTTGCATCAATTGCGCCATTGGTGGCTGCCGCGCCCAATGTCAGCGTGGCATTGGACGACGCCGACCCTGCTATGCCGTCAACAACCGGCGAAGTGGTGGTGAGATAAAATGTACCTGTCCCGCTGCCAAAACCGCCAACATCCAAAAAGAACGGGCCCGAACTGGTCGCGGTAAAAGTGATTTCGGAGAACAGATAGGAAGACGATCCCGCAACGGCATCGTCATTTTCGGCAATCAGATTGCCCGCCGAATCGCGAAGCCGCAACACGCTGTCTGATAATCCGCCACCGAGCAGCACGGTCGAGAAGGTATAGGTTTGTCCGGCGACCAAAGTGACGCGGTACCAATCGCGGTCACCCGCCGTATCGATGCTGCCTTGGACATTGCCGCCAACGGGGACGGTAACCGTTGATGTCGTATCACCGGGAACTATGTCTTCGGCAGTTGGCGTTCCGCCGCCTTCGGCCTTGTCACCGACACTAGCGCATTCGGCACATGCACAACCTTCGTTATGGTCGGTATAGCCATCTTCGGGCTTGAATCCGCTAACGAGCGTTCCATCCAAAATATCGAAATTACGTTCCAGCATCACGTTATCACCCATCAAATTTGGCACCAAAGGCACCGTCCCACAAAATTACCGTCGTGCGGTGTAAAGCCCATTATCGCTGGACCAGCTTCGCACTTTCGTCTGCCAAAGTTTCAATATCCCTAAACGCCAGCCGACGATCCATCACATCGATCGCTATTTCGGGATGATTCTGTATTTTGCCGGCGCGGACTTCGATCACGCGCGCAAAGATGCTGCCCCGTTTCATCACACGAACCTGCACGTCAATACGATCAGACCTTGAATTTGCTGCAACATCGGAAACAAGATGCGTCGACGTCTTTACCGCCTTTTGGAATGATTTTTGGAAGGCGGCGCAAATGGCATCGGGTGAACCAGCAATCGCCGATCCTTCAACCGAACAAGAAAAAGGCAAGCTGCCAATCGGCGACGATTGGCACGCTGTTGAAACTGCAAACACCGAAAAGAGCGACAAGAAGCGGACCATTAAGGTCAATTTTGGCGTGCTGTTATCGACCATCGCTTTACCCCCCGCTTCCATCTGTTCGAAAAAACAGCAAAGGCTAAGCAGGATTTACTGAACACACGATGAAGATGCAAGCAATCACAAGGTAAACAAATTCAGAATTACCGAAGTTTGCAATCTAAACTGCGGCTCCTGTGCGGCGAAAAACCAGCATGTGATCAATATAATGTGGCTGGGAAAATAGCGCTTCACGGGTTATGGGTTGTATCCCACACTGGTAATCGATCAATTCCATTTGAAAACCATAGCTTTCTACATCGTCCAGAAACACATCTGGATTATCGAAACGATCGAGTGTAAATTCCATGAAGATAGTCAAAGGTCGATTGCTTGCCAACAGCTTGGTCATGCCGGACCATACTGCCTGCTCGAATCCTTCGACATCAATCTTTATAAAATCAACCTCCAACGCACCATCAATTTCGTCAAATCGCTGAATCGGTACCAAAAAAGCCGGTTGTTCTGAAACAGGGTCGGCAACCTGCTGCTTACCATAATAAGCGTTTGCGGACATCACGGGTTTCGACCCTTGTTCGGCGCAATTGTCGACTATAATGGGACAGGCACCACCGGGCAGTGTTCGGTCAACGTGTAATTGGCCCAATCCGACGTCAGCCCCCAACGCCATTTGGTGAAGGTGTGTGAAGCCGCCGATCCCGTTCGCAGAAATTGACTTTCGTAACAGTTTCGTCATTTCAGGATTGGGCTCGAACGACAGCACCCGACCCTTGGGCCCGACCAAATCGGCTAGAAGCAAAGTAAAATATCCGTTGTTGGCCCCTATGTCGGCGACGACCGACCCCCGCCGAACGCATTGCATCATCGCTGCAGTGACCCAAATCTCCCAAAATCCGTCCATCATCAGATGACAACTGACACCCATATCACGCGTATCAACAAACATCTTATATCGGCCGAGAACGCGACATAAGGCTTCATGTTCGCCAAGATATACTGCCTGCGACAGCGCGCGAAGTTCCCATTCCACTTGGTCGCGCGGGCAGGAAAGAATTCGCCAAATATCATAAACGGGGCTAATGGACACAGGGAACGACTAAACCAGCAAGCGTCGAATTGCGAGTGCAGAAATACCTAAGCTGCTACGCCAAAAATTTGGCTTGGCTTTATCCTTCATCAAAACCTCAATCAGCTGCTCGACGGTAATCGGCTTGTTTTCCTGCGGATGACAATAAAGCGGATAGGCGATCAGGGTTCCGGCGACCAGTGCCGCCAAATCCAGCCGGGCGGTGCGGCGTTTGACGGGCGCATAGTCGACCGTCAGACCCCAGCCTGCATAAAAGGGTTGCCCGTGAACATGCACCGGCTTTCCGCGCAACAACGCTTCGAAACCGGTCAGCGATGATAATACATGCACGGCATCCGCGCGTTCGATCAGCGACAACAAATCAGCATCGGGTGCAACCAGATCCGCTGCGCCATGTATCGCCCCTTGCCGAATGCCCGCGACAACATCGGGATGCGGTTTGAAAACGATGAACGCGTTGGGCTCCATCAAACGCACCCGCTTTAACAAAGTCGCACTATCTAAACCTTCGCCGCCTAACAACACCGAACGGTCGTCGTCGACTTGCCCCGGCACCAAGATGATCCGGCGGCCCGATGGCAGTTCGGGAATGGAACCGGCAAGATTATATTTGGTCACGCGGCTGTGTTGCAGCAACGCCACCAGCCGCAACGCGCGGGCACGCATCGCTTCATCAAAATCGTTGGCTTGTAGCAATATCTCCAGATCGCTGGGCTCAGCGGGATCATAATAGATACCACGACGATCCAAGACGATAGAGCACGGCAAATGCAAAGCGGCACCCAATCCCTGTGACCGGATAAAGCCATCTTCGATCCTCCACACCGCAACGCCTGCGTCCTGTGCCAATTTCTCTAATCCGTTGGGAAGCCTGCTGGCCCAACCGGCAATGGCTCCGCCTCGGCTTTGCGCCAGTGCGACGGCCTGTTCGGCATTGCGTGCCAACGGTAGATTGGGCTGTCCCAGCAATTGCCGGATACGCGCGCGCTTCCACGGCGCAATTCCGACAAGGCAGGCTATGGCATCGGTACGAAGCGGTCCCACCTCCCGCCTAAAGCCCCAGCACGTCCATCGTCACCACCGGCGACGTAAGCCCATTAAGCATTTGAATGAATTTGCCCAGTTGGTTGGAACGGGCATTGGCGATCAACATCACATCCTTTTCGCGCATGGCGAAACGCTGCGCCGCAAAATAGCTTTGCGGTTCCAGCAGATTCAGGCGGTAGATTACGGGAACATCGCCATCTGGCCCGGGTTCATAGCGAAAGATGAAAACGCCGGTAGGATCGGCTTTGTCATCGGTTGGCCCTCCGCTCCGCGAAATCGCCTCGATCAGGGTTAAGCGATCGCTGTCAAAGGCAATTTCGGACACCGTTTTCGCCGCCCCCAGCACCGTAAAGGTGCGGACACTGCGCACCAATTCGATCCGGTCGCCAGCACCCAACCGCACATTGGCCGCATCATCCGGGCGCAGCGCATCGAGCCGGTAATCCCGCGTAACCCCATCGCGGCTGATCCGCAATATGGTGTCCGCAGACCGCCCCGATGGTCCCCCGGCCAGCGCCACGGCGTCCAACAGCCGTTCCCCCGATGCCGTCAGCAACAGGCGCCCGGGTTGTTTCACATCACCGCTCAAAATGATGCTGCGCGCATTCCCGCGTTCCAGCGTCACCAGTGCCTGGGCGAATTGTGATTTGCCGCGCAACCGTCGTTCAATTTCCTGCGTCAGTCCTGCTGGTGTAACCCCGTTGACCCGCAGGCTGCCAATATAGGGCAAATCGATTATTCCCGATTCAGAGACAATGATCGGCGGTAAATTGCGGCCCGATGCTCGCGGTGCTACCGGGCCTGTTGATGCATCCGGAGTGTTGCCGCCGGGCGTAAAAAGGCCATAGCCCATTTCAAAAATCGAAATGCTGATCGTGTCGCCAACAGCAATCCCGTCCCACGCCGGGGGAGCATCGCCCAAGGATGCGCTTGCCGTGGCGACGTTAGGCGGCAATTCCATGCCCGAAACCAATGCAGGGGTTATGTCCCGCACCACGACATTGCCCATGTTCAACTGGCCTTCGACCTGGGTGGCCGTGGGGCCGGAAGACGGCATTGTTGTACAGCCGCCCAACAAAGCTGCCACCATCAGCATGGCTGCACCAACCCGCATCACGCGCCCAGTACCGTTTGATACATTGAAACCAGCCGTTCCTGATACCGCGCCATGGAAAATTTCTCCGCCTGCACCTTTCCTTCTGTTGAAAGGCGCGCCCGCAATTCAGCATCATTATCCAACGCGTGCAAGGCGGCGGCGATGTCTGCTGGTTTATACGGGTCGACGGCCAATGCCGCAGTCCCCACCACTTCGGGCAAAGAACTGGTGTCGCTGGTCAAAACCGGGGTCCCCAGCATCATCGCTTCAAGTGCAGGCAGGCCAAATCCTTCGTAAAGCGACGGAAAGGTCACGGCCTTTGCTCCGCGCACCAGCCGCATCAGCAAATTGCGCGGCAAATAATCGATGCGGCGAACATTGCGGAATGTGGCCTTTAAAGGCTGCACTTCATCGCGTTGCAACAACCGCAACTCAACCTCGCTTCCCCAAGCGCGCGTGCCCACAATCACCAACGGCGTTTTGGTGCCCAGCGACAAATACGCTTCGATCAACCGCCCGACATTTTTTTTGGGTTCAACCGCGCCAAAGAACAGGAAATATCCCTTATAAGGCAGATTGAAAATACTGCGCACCGACGCCTCAACCTCTTCGTCGCTGGTCGCCAAGATTGCTTCGGGTAGGCGCACGGCTTGGTAGCTGTTCGTCGTTTTGCCAGCGGCTGCAGGAAACATGCGGATGATGTCGTCTTGGCTGGCATCTGACACGGTGCAAATATGGTCGGCCTTTTTCACACAGGCCTTGATCAATTTGTAATAAGACCGTTTGTTATCCAGACTGGCAAAGGGCAAGCGCAACGGCACCAGATCATGCAGCGTATAGATATTGCGGGAGCCCAATACTGTAACCGGCAGGGGATAGGTCCAATGCATGATGTCAGGCGGATTGGGCACTTTAACTGGCATGAACAGGCCAAAACGGCGAAAGTGCCGTGTAGCCTGATCGAACAGATCTGGCGCCGTAAACAACCGGTCGAATTGGGGCATGCGATGCGCAAATTGTTTGGCAACGACATCGCCATCCACCGCGATCTCGCGTGATTTTTTGGCGCGCAACAGCATCGAAAATTCACGGTAAAACGATGGATGCCAAGGGCGTGGTGCCCGCGTGGCATGTTCGTTGCCTAGCGATTCATAAAACATGATCTCGCGCAGCTTGCGGTTGAAAGGCGCGCGCGCGCCATAAAGTCCTTCGACACCAATGCCCGCTTGCCGCGCCGCTGCCGCCAGATTAACCCCGTACGTCGCCACCCCTGTTCCGCGCGGCAGAGCCAGGTTGAAACCGTCTATCATCACCCGCATGAACTGCGACCCTATCCCCACATATACCGACGGACTCTGCCGATCTTATTAAAGCGGTGATAATGTTTCGGTTTGGCAAATACAATCGGCTTGGCCTTATTGCCTTGCCCCGCTATTCTTGGCGCGATGATCCGGTTCGACCAAGTATCCAAACACTATAAAACACATGACGGCCGCCGACAGGTGCTGGATAATGTCAGCTTTGGTATCGAAGCCGGACAATCGCTGGGGATTTGCGGGCATAATGGCGCGGGCAAATCCACTTTATTGCGATTGGCCAGCGGCGTCGAAAAACCAAGCAGCGGGCGCGTTGATCGCAGTATGAGCGTTGGTTGGCCCATCGGCCATTCCAGCGCCTTTCAATCCAGCCTGAGCGGTGCAGACAATGTGCGGTTTATAGCCCGCATTTATGATCGGCCATTGCGTGACACGCTGGATTTTGTGAACGACTTCGCCGAACTGGGCAGCTATTTGTCGATGCCCGTGCGGACCTATTCGGTCGGTATGGTCGCGCGGCTTGCCTTTGCGGCATCGCTTGCTGTGGATTTTGATTGTTATGTGATCGACGAAATCACCTCCGCTGGCGATGCCCGCTTTCAGCAAAAATGCCATGACGCGTTGTTCGCCCGAAAGGCCGCAGGTGCGCTGCTGATGGTTTCACACGACGCCCATATGTTGCGCATCTTTTGCGAAAGTGGCGCGATACTGGCCGATGGACAGCTGACGATTTTCCCTTCCATCGACGAAGCTGTGGATCGGCATTTTGCGCAACTAGCCTAGCATTTCAACCCGCACGGTGCTCGCGAATCCCCGAAATCAGCAGCCACAGGATGCCAAACGCCATCGCCAATGCCATGAACACCGTCAATCCTGTTCGCCACGGGCGCGGTGCCACCGGACGTTCGGGCAGGCCCGGCTTTACCAGCGATACCAGAAACAGCCGCTGTTTTGCCGCTTGAGTGCGGGCATTCTCCAAAGTAATCCGCGCCGCATCATAGCGTTTCGCGGCGAATTCCTGTTTCAGCTTCAATTCTTCAAACCGCGCCAGTCGCTGCGCCAATGCCTTTGGGTTTCCAGTCAGTCTGGCCTCGGTCGCCGACAGCGAACGCTCCAATTCGGTAACGCGACTGCGCATCGCGATCATTTGCGGGCTGGATCGATCAAGGTAACGCGCCATGTCGTTCAGCAACGCCCGTTCGCGCGCTAGCACGGCTTCTTGTTCGCTGGCTTGTTTTTGCGCGCCTTCGCTGTTGCGAGCAGGATCAATGTCGCCGGTCAAATCGCGGTAGCGGGTCAAATCGGTCTGCACATTTTGCAATTCGCTCTCAGCTGCGGCCATGTCTGTTGCGGCTAATTCCGTCCCGGCGGCAATCGCCCGCTCGTTAAGCAGGTTCACTCGGTCTTCGCCCAATGCGATCAACGCTGCATTGATCCGCTGGGCATCGGCGGGTGAAAAAGCTGTTACCGATATGCGGGTGATATTATCCTCCACATTGTACAAAATGCCGACCCGGTCGCGGTAATATTCCAACAGCTTTTCAGCAGGGGGCCGCACCGGACGCAAACGGGAGAAATAATCAGCATTGTGTTGGCCATAATGGGCAGCGACGTCGATTTTGCGCGCTTTTAGTGCAGCAATCGCATCGCGCGATAACAGATATTCCCGAATCGATTGCGCCTCTTTTTGCGTCCCCGATAATCCCGGAGCCACCCCCAGTAATTGCCCAAGACCGCTGGGTGCAGAAGGTTCCGGTTGCATGCCGCGCACCACAAATTGCGCTTCTGATCGATATTGGGGCGTCGCAAAAATCAGCAGATAGCCGATGACCATCACCGTCGGCAGCACCACCGAAAGCAGGAACAGCAACGGCGCACTCAACCGCAGTGGCTTGCGCGGCGCCAGCACTTCGGTTTCAATCTCGGTTGTTTTTTGCAGCATCGTTTAGCCGTCTTCGCCGATGCTTGGGCCGGGGTCAACGATCATCCCACTTGCACCTTCGCCCGGATCATACGGATGGCCGCCAATCCCAATAATGTCAGTGCCGCGTTCCAGCCCAGGGCATAGCCCAATGTTGCATATTGACCATCATAGCCCGCAAACAGCCCCGCCCGCATGAGCTCGAAAACCGGAACAGTGGGTATCCATTGCGCCATGTTGCGCCACGCCGCTGGAAGCCACCCCATCGCATAAAAGGCACCCGAGAGCGGCATCGATAAATAAAGCAACGGATGCACCAGCCGCCCGACCAACGGGCTTTCATGCGACAATGCGCAAACCAGCATCGACAGCGCGAAAGACATCCACCCCATCAACAACACTGCCCCCAATAGGGCCGCCAAATCAGCAGGGGCGTCGGCAAAACCCAACGCCCAGCATCCGCCCAACAGCACTGCCAGTACCGCTGTTATGCTTGCCGTTTCCAACAAAGCGCGGGCCGTCAGCATATCGAACAATGTGACTTGCCGGTGGTGTAGCAAAGGCCTGTTCGCTTCCAACAATGTTTCAGCGCGCGACACCGTAGACCGGAACAGAATGAACAGCGCATAGCCACCAATGGCAAAGGGAATGGGGCGGATGGCACCGCTGATCGGTAAATGCTGCCCCGCATGCAATAACGCTACCGCCGCCGCCAGCAACATCGGTTCGGCAAAAATCCACAGATAGCCGATATTCTCACGCCCAAACCGCGTGTGCAGTTCGCGCATGATCAAGGCACCGATAACATTGGCCTGCACGCGCAGTCCCGATGCCAATGTGCTGTCTTTCGAAACTGTATTGGTCATAGCAGCAACCTGTCGATACGATCCTCCAATACGGCAAAATGCGCGGCCCATTCGGTGGGCTGCCAATGCCGCATCCGTTCCAATTGCTGTTGTCTTAACACAGAATCAGACGCGGCATAGGAAAGGATGGCATCTGCCCAACCTGCACCGTCCAGAGGGTCGCGATAGTCGGGGACGTCCCCCGCCATCTCGCGAAATACCGGTAAATCGCTGGCGATGACAGGTACGCCAGCCGCCAATGCCTCGGCAATGGGCATGCCAAATCCTTCGGCAAAGCTGGGCATCAACAACGCACGCGCACCGCGCAGCAATGACCCCAGTTCCGCATCGCCCAAATTCTGCTTCTCGATCACACGTCCGCGCAATGCCGTGCATCGATCGAGCAAGTCGATGATATTTTCATTCTCCCACCCCCTCTTTCCAGCGACAATAAGTTGCGGAATATCCCGCATCTCCGATTGCGCCCAATGCCGCCAGATATGGAGCAACAGCAGATGGTTTTTGCGCGGCTCGATGGTTCCCAAAATGACAAAATAGGGCGCGCCATTGTTCGACCTTGCGGACACGCCCGGCAAGCGATCAATCCCGATATGGGCGACGGATAGGGGCGGTAGCGCCTTATCGGGCGATGCGTAACGGGTAAGGCGATCCGCAGTGTCCTGTGAATTCACAAGGATGGCATCGGCAAAGCGCGCCGCATTTTCCAATCGCAACCGATGCTTTGCAGCTCCGCCTGCGCGGGCATATTCGGGATAATCGCTGGGGATGCAGTCGTGGACGAACAGCACAAGCGCCCCATTGCCTCGTCGCTTTGCCAGCCGATGGGCGTTATCGAGATGCAAATGCGAAGGCATGACGGTGATGGCCCTGGCATGCGCGTTCATTCGCACTGAACTCAACCACAGCTTCACCACCTCGGCCCAGCCCAAATTCGCAATCCCGCTTTGCCATTGCTGCTCCAGCCGGTCGAGAAAGCGAGCAACACTCAAGTGCGGTAATATCCGGTCGCCCAGCCCCGGAACCGATGTGATAAACTGCACGGCGCGCGAACTTTGCAGAAAATAGCGCACATAAGCCCGCTCAACCCGATCGATGCCGGTTGGCGTCGCATAACGCGCGCGCGACAATAGGCGGCCGATGTCGATCCGAAGCACTGTGTTCATGGTGCTTTGACCGCGTTTATTGCTACGACCGAATGGCGGATCAGCAAAGCCAGACCTTCGGCGCTGTGGAATCCGCCATTGATTTGACTGCTTGCCTGCATCTCCGCGACAAAGGCGGCATAGGTTTCCTTATTTGGTCGCTGCGGCTCGGTCCAAAAATCGTCCAATCTTCCCTGATGGACAAGTTCCGGTCGCCGATAAACGGCATCGGCCAACACAAAAACCGGCTTGCCTTGCTGCAACGCCAACGGTCCAACTGTGCTGTTGATCGTGACCACCCCGGCGCAATCCCTGAGCAATGGATCCAAATCCGCGCGTTCGACAAACAAGACGCGCCCGGTGATGCCCCGCTGCTGCGCGCCCTTTGCAATCGCGTTCCGCCAATCCGTGACCGATGGATCAAGCGGATGGCGCTTTACCAACAAACAGATATGGGCAGGAGCGTAATTGGAGAAATTGTCCAGGACCTGGTCAAGGGCATCCTCGATCGACGAGAAAGGTGACCGATCCCGGATTTGGGCATCGCCATCGAGCTGCAACGGAAAAAGGAAAAAAGATCTCCCCTTCAAAGCCGCCAAAGCCCGTTCGCTTTGATAGCTCTCTCGCCGTCGCCGCCAACGCCGCAGAAGCCATGCGCGAAATTCCTTTACGGCACTATCGGGTCGGTGGCTTCGATACTGGGGATAGAACCCATGCGCCAACATTACCGCCAACCAATAGAGGCACGATTCGATTACCCGATTGCGAAAATGACCCGCGAACTCCGCTACGTTTTGCGATGGCAGGCCGAGCGGCTGCATCGTTCCGTCTTTGAAATGCTCTAGCGTTGTATGATAAGGACGCAAAAATCCTTCTTCGAAAATATAAAGCCCAACGATTGAACGCGTGTTCAGGGCAAAGGCAGCGCGGTGCACGGGGCGAAACTCGCCAAATAAGACGATGTCGGTTATCGCATTTTGGGAGACATAGGATTCCAGAAATGCTGGCCAGCCATCAAGGGTGCCTTTGAATGAAACGCCGCCACCAACCCGCCAATCGAACCAGTCTCCGCCGTTAAAATTGACCCGCGAAACTCGCGCTCCAACGTTACGCAGTTCGGTTGCCAGCTGGCGAAAAAACGGGCCGGGCAGTCCTTGCAGGAACAGGAAATGGCGCTGCATGGCTTTGGTCAGATACCCTGGGCTTTGACAAGCCGGTCAATCGCCAACAAATCCGCCAGTAAGGTTTCCAACTTATCAAGTGGCCACATGACTGCGGCATCGGAAAATGCACGTTCCGGATCAGGATGCGCCTCAATAAAAACCCCATCGACACCAGCGGCGACCGCAGCCCTTGCCAATGCCGGTATCGCCGCGCGATCCCCACCAGACCGATCGCCCAGGGAACCGGGCCGTTGCACCGAATGCGTTGCATCAAACAGCACCGGACAACCGGTCGCCCGCATGATCGCGAGACCGCGCATATCGACGACCAGATCATTGTGGCCGAAGCTGCTGCCACGCTCGGTCAGCCAAAGTCGGTCCCGAATGTCGTATCCTTCGGGCAACGCCGCCGATGCCTTTTTCACAATATTACCGACGTCGTGTGGGGCCATGAATTGACCCTTTTTCACATTCACCCGGCATCCCGTTGTTATGGCGGACAGCAACAAGTCTGTTTGGCGTGATAGAAAGGCCGGGATTTGCAGAACATCGGCGACCTCGGCGGCAGATTTGATTTGCGCCGTTTCGTGGATGTCGGTCAATATGGGTAATCCCGTCTCCGCCTTCACCCGTTGCAGGATACGCAACCCTTCTTCCAAGCCTGGCCCACGGGGGGAACCAATGGCGCTGCGGTTGGCTTTATCGAACGATGATTTGTAAAAGATTGTTATGCCCAGCCGCTGACCAACCGCCGCGATTGTCGACGCCGTTGATAGCGCCATCGCTTCTGATTCGATCACGCACGGCCCAACGACTGCAAAAAAACCCGAACCTGCGACCATTAAACACCTTTGCGACCCACAAATTATGCGCAATGCACCTGCATGCCATGCCATAATATGTACGGGCTATAGCCCTGTCACCACGGGCCGAAAAGGATTCAGTTGAAGTTGCTTTCCTACCCGTGCGATAGGGGCGCGTTGTTTAAGGACAGGCACTGCACTTACCGTGAGAATTTTCAAACATTACGGCCCGATCTGCATTGCCATGCTGACTTTTGTTTCGGCATCTGCGATCGCACAAACCATCGCAGAACCTATCGCTGCGCGACTGCCCGATCCCAGCCCGTCTCCGCTGGCGCCAGTTGGCAATGGTGACCCAATCCTTAGCCTTGCAGAAGCGGTCGCAGAGGAAAAAGACTTCTACGCCGTCATTGCCGAGGCGATGCGGGCCAGTCCGCTATTGACCGAAGGCCGCGCCGACGGGCGCGCTGCCCTTGCGGCAAGAGATGGGGCTGAATCCGCGCAATATCCGCGCGTGGATTTTGCCCTAAGCGCCAACCGTGCGATTGCCCGCGAATATTCGAACGATCCTGACAATGTTCTTGAACGCGCACGCGGATCGGGCCGGATTGATGCCACGGCCAGCATGGAGCAAATCCTGTTCGATTTTGGTGCCAGTCGCCGCCGGATCGATGCGGCGGTTGAGCGGATCGGGTCTGCAGAGGCCGAATTGGACCGAAAGTCCGATGCCATTGCTTTGCGGGCGATTTCGGCCTGGTATGATCTGTTTGCTTATGGCCATTTGACCGAACTGGCCGACAATTTCATCTTACAAAATGAAAAGTTGCGTGACGCGGTAAGCCGCCGGATTGCACAGGGGGTCGCTGCACCGGTCGAAAATGCTCGCATTGATAGCGCCATTGCTTCGGCCCGGTCACGGCGCGCGCAATATTGGCGCGAACTGGAAAATGCCCGCGCCCGCTTTGCCGAACTGTTCAGCCTGACCGCACCGATCCGGGTTGCCCGTGCACCTGCGCCTTTGCTTTCGCCATTGTCCGATGATGCATTGGCCGCCCGGGCCGCGAGCGCACCTCCAGTTCGCATTGCAGAAGCAAATGCCCGGGCCGCCCGAGCCGAAGCTGATGCCGCCCGCGCCGATACCCAGCCCAATATCACGGCGGGCGTCGATGCAGGTCGTTACGGCCTGTATGAACCCGGTCGGCGCGATTATGATGTGCGGGGCCGGCTGACCTTTCGGTTCCGCCTGTTCGGCCCCGGAGCCGCCCGTGCGGATGAAGCCCGTGCGCGCGCCGAGGCAGCAGATGCCCGGGCATTGTCTACGCGCTTGGAATCTGAGCGAGAGGCCCGCATTGCCTGGTCCGATGTACGCGCACTTGATGCGACGCTAGACGCCTATCGCGCCGATTATAGCGCCAGCCGCGTCACCCGCGACGCGACGGTCGAACGGTTTCGGGTATCGCGCGGCACGTTGTTCGACGCGCTTGATGCCGAAGACCGCTTGTTCATGGCCGCCGCCAGCTATATCCGCGCAGTATCAGAGCGTGATACCGCCAGTTTTGTAGCATTGGCCCGGTCTGGTGATTTGATGCGCACGCTGGGGGTCGAACCGGCCAATCAGGGGATGTTCCGGTGAGTGATGAAGCAACGATAATCCATCCGAAACGGCGCTTTGCCGATTGGCTGATGCAACCCATTCGCGCCAATCGTGCAGTCTATATCAAGGTCGCGATTGCGGCAGTCATGATTAACCTGTTTGCGCTGGTCACATCACTGTTCACGATGACCGTATACGACCGGGTATTGCCAAACAATGCCACCGCCTCGCTGGTCGGGCTTTCTATCGGCCTCGCTATCATCTTGCTGTTCGATTTCGCCCTGAAAATCCTGCGCGCCTATTTTGTGGATGTGGCAGGCGCAGATATTGACCGTGAAGTCGGCGAAACCGTGTTCCACCGGCTGTTGACTATCCGGCTCGATCAACCGCGCGGATCGACCGGCGGTTTGGCAACGATGATGCGCGAGCTGGAAACGCTGCGAGACTTTTTCGCTTCCGCCACATTGGTTGCCATTGTCGATGTGCCCTTTATTTTGGTGACGCTGGCGGTGATGGCCCTGATCGGCGGCTGGCTGGTACTCGTGCCCATCGCACTGATCCCTATTGTCGCCTTCGCCGGATTGGTTTCCCAACCACGTCTTGACCGCCTGTCGGCAACATCCATGGGGCAAGCGATGCTGAAACAATCGGTGCTGGTCGAAACCATTGGCAGTCTGGAAATGGTCAAAAGCGCCGGTGCCAATCGGCTACTGACCCGTCGCTGGGATGATGCTGTGGAAAATCATGCCGCAACGTCTTTGGCACAGCGTCTGATTTCAAATATCAGCGTCACTGTTGCCAGCAGCGGGCAACAAGTTGCCTATGCCGGTGTCGTTGTAGCGGGTGTCGGCATGATTGCGACGCAATCACTGACCATGGGTGGTCTGATCGCCTGTTCCATCCTATCGGGCCGCGCGGTTGCTCCTTTGGCGCAAATTGCCACTTTGCTGTCTCGGTTGACGATGACGCGCACGTCGTATCGTCAGCTCGACAAGTTTATGGAAACCGCTGTCGAAGGAGGCGGCACAGGATCACTGGCGCTGGATCGGGTCGCCGGACAGATCGAGTTTCGCAACGTCAGCTTTTCGTACCCCAACGCCACCGAAGCCGCGCTGAACGGAGTCAGCTTTACCATAAAGCCCGGCGAAAAGGTTGCATTATTGGGGCGGGTCGGATCGGGCAAATCGACCATCGCCCGGTTGGTTCTGGGATTATATCCGCCGTCTGAAGGGCTGGTACTGATCGACGGCACAGAAGTACGCCAGTTGGACACCGCGCAGTTACGCCGCCACATCGGATCTGTACTGCAAGACACTGTACTGCTGTCTGGCACGGTCCGCGACAATATCGTACTGGATCGGCCACAGGTTGATGACGAAGAGATGCTGCGCGCCAGCCGCCTATCTGGCACGCATGATTTTATGGGGCGATTGGCCAATGGCTATGAATTAAAACTGGCAGATCGCGGCGAAAGCCTTTCGGGTGGGCAGCGGCAGTCAATCGCAGTCGCGCGCGCTTTGGCAGGAAGGCCCTCGCTTTTGTTGCTCGACGAGCCGACGAGCGCGATGGACAACCAGACTGAAATGCAATTGATCGACCGGTTGCAAACCGAATTGGCAGACCGCACGGCATTGTTGATTACCCACCGGTTGCCGCTGTTGAAACTGGTCAGCCGCGTGATTTTGATGGATAGTGGTCGTGTGATTGCCGATGGCCCGCGCGACGCGGTGCTGAAACAGTTAAGCGCCAAACCGCAGGTGACGAAATGAGTATGTTGTTACCCACCGATGCGGAAATCGCGACCGAAGCCAATCCGGCCACGCGAATCCGCCCCAGTTTCGGCCCAAACCTGTTGCTGTGGTTGATATTGGGGTTTTTCTTGATCTTCCTGCTCTGGGCGGCATTGACCGAGATTGACCGTACCGTTCGCGGTATGGGGCGCGTGGTGCCCAGTTCAAAAATGCAGCTAATCGCCAATCTGGAAGGCGGCATCGTCGAAGAGGTACTGGTGCGCACTGGACAGCAGGTGAAGGCAGGCGATCCACTTGTCCGGCTTGATCCCACCCAAAGCGGCGGCGAACTGGGAAGCGGAAATGCCACTGTCGCCGCGCTGTCGGCCAAGATCAAGCGGCTGGAGGCAGAGATCACCGGGCATGCCCCTGCATGGCCATCAGGTGCCGATGGCCCCATCGCGATTGAGCGCGCGCTTTACAGTGCCCGCATGGCTGAATTGTCCAGCCTGCAAAGCGCCGGGCAAGCGCGCATCGCTGCGTCTGCGCGTGCCGTGAACGAAGCGCAGTCGATGCAGGCCGCAAAACGGTCGATGGCAACGGCTGCGCAGGCCGAACTTGATTCGCTGCGTCCGCTGGTCGAGCGCGGTATCGAACCGCGCATGTCCTTGACCCGTGCCATCGGCAATGCGCAGGCGGCATCCAGCGAAGCAGCGGCGGCATCATCCGCCATTGCCCGCGCACAAGCCGGAGTCTCTGAAGCAAGAGCGGCGCTGAACCAGCAAGTCCAAGACTGGCGTTCGCGTGCCGCCGATGAATTGACCGCCGCTCAGGCCGAAATTGACGCACGGCGATCCACCTTACCAACTTTGGCCGCGCGTGCGGAACGCAGCATGGTGGTGGCCCCTGTAAATGGCCGGGTGAACCGGATATTGGTATCAACCCGCGGCGGCACTGTGCAACCCGGCGGCCCCTTGCTCGAATTGGTACCCAGCGAAGATGGCCTGTTGATCGAAGCCATGGTCAGCCCCAAAGATATTGCTTCGGTCCGCATCGGCCAACCTGCCAAAGTCAGCCTGACCGCCTATGACAGCAGCATTTACGGATCGCTAAAAGGCAAGGTCACCAGCATTTCACCCGATGCCGTGGTCAATGAAAAGACCGGCGAGAGCCATTATATCGTCGAAGTGCGCACCACTGAAACCGCATTGGTCACCGACAGCGGAAAGCGTTTACCCATTGGTGTCGGCATGGTTTCGGACATCGCCCTTTTGGGCGACAAACGGTCGGTGCTCAATTACCTTCTAACACCCTTCACCCGGCTGAAAGAAGAAGCGTTTCGCGAATAGCAGATCAGACCCGCACTGCGACCCACACAATAACCGCCGCTGCAGGAACCAGCATCGCCTGCGCGAGAAGCGTTCCCGCAATCCGGCTCATCGACAACCACACGATCGTGCGGCGATAGTCGGGTTGGCTGACGCGTCCTTCGACAACATCATCGGTCATCACCGACAATTGCGGGTCGATTAGCACAAACAGCAATATCGTCGCAAAGCCGTTGACCACCGCCGATAGCTGCGATGCCGTAACGCGAAATTCGGGGTGGAGATAACCGGCATAAAGCGAGGCGATAACGCCCACAGTTAGCAAAGCCTGCGCCACCACATTCATCGCGATGATCCGCCACGATACCGCTGCGGGTTTGGTCCATAATTTCAGATGCTGACTGCTGGGAAGCCGCACGGATTTGGCAACGACCTTCACGCCTTTTGGTGTCATTGCGCTCCACAATAATTTGGCAACAGATCGGTGATGCTGAAAATCGGCAATGGCTGCGGTAAACCATCGCTGCACCGTCGGCACCGCAAGCGCCCCGAGGATCGTGGCCAGTGTTGCAGACAACAACACCAGCCGCATGTCCATCAACAATCCGTCGCCGGTCCCAGTTGTAATCGCATTTTCGATCCGCTTGGCGAGGAACGGCCCCAGAAAACCGTTCGAGGTGCGCGACACCAGCACCAGCACGTTGAACAGGGCAAAACTCAATGCAATCTTGCTGGTCCGCACCCCGGCAATACGGGCGGCATAGGCCAATGCGCCGATCAGGTGGATCACCAGCGTCAACGCGCAGATATTAAACAGTGGCCAATCCATGGCCGGTATTTATGCGCCCTTTTGCTGCGCGAGCAACCGCAAACGCAGCGCGTTCAGCTTGATAAAGCCTGCCGCATCCTTTTGGTCATAGGCACCGGCGTCGTCCTCAAAGGTCACGACCTTTTCCGAATACAGGCTGTTCGGCGATTTACGCCCCACGACGCTGGCGTTGCCCTTGTACAGTTTCAACCGAACCGTGCCCGACACATTGGATTGGCTATGGTCGATGGCGGCTTGCAACATCTCGCGCTCTGGCGAGAACCAGAAACCGTTGTAAATCATCTCGGCATATTTGGGCATCAGTTCATCTTTCAGATGCGCGGCCCCGCGATCCAGTGTGATGCTTTCAATGCCGCGATGCGCACGGGCGTAGATTTCACCGCCGGGGGTTTCGTACATGCCACGCGATTTCATGCCGACAAAGCGGTTCTCGACCAGATCAAGACGGCCAATGCCGTGTTTACGGCCCAGATCGTTGAGCGCCGCCAGCAACGTCGCAGGTGACATCGCATCGCCGTTCAGAGCTACCCCATCGCCGCGTTCAAAATCGATTGTGATATATTCAGGGGTGTCCGGCGCGTCCTCTGGATTGACCGTGCGCGAATAGACATAGTCCGGGGTTTCATCCCACGGGTTCTCCAGCACTTTGCCTTCGGACGAGGTGTGCAGCAGGTTTGCGTCAGTCGAAAAGGGCGATTCCCCGCGCTTATCCTTTGGCACCGGAATCTGGTGTTCCTCCGCCCATTCGATCAAGCGCGTGCGGCTGGTCAAATCCCATTCGCGCCACGGAGCGATGACTTTGATATCCGGGTTGAGCGCATAGGCCGACAGTTCGAACCGTACCTGATCATTGCCTTTGCCTGTCGCGCCATGGGCAATCGCATCGGCCCCGGTTTCTTTGGCAATTTCGATCAGGCGCTTGGAAATCAGCGGACGGGCAATAGAAGTGCCCAGCAGATAGTCACCTTCATACCGGGCGTTGGCGCGCATCATGGGGAAGACGAAATCGCGGACGAATTCTTCGCGCAGATCGTCGATGAAAATATGGTGGTCGGGAACCCCCATCAACACCGCCTTGGCGCGGGCTGGTTCCAGTTCTTCGCCCTGCCCCAAATCGGCAGTGAAGGTCACCACTTCGCAGCCATATTCGACCTGCAACCATTTCAGGATGACGCTGGTGTCGAGACCGCCCGAATAGGCAAGGACGACTTTTTTGATCGAATCAGACATGAAAGAAAGCCTTCAAAATTTTAGTTTCCGCGCGCCGCTAGCAGGGGGGGGCAATGCGTGCAAGCGGCGGGGGCGGGCATCGTGATGATGAAGGAGACATCCAAATCTGCGGCCTTCCGATGATTGACCTATTATTACGTGTGGGCGTAACTTTATTACAACTCAACGGCAGTAGAAAGTCTTTCATTCCAAATATGATGGGTTTATCTAAGCGGCACCAGGCGCAATGCGAACACGCAGAGCAGACATCAAACAGGAACTCTCCATGACCGCAGCTGTTTATCCATCAGGCCACCTACTTCATCAGGCGTTTTTCTGGCTGAAAAATCCGGGTTCAGCCGAAGATCGCGCCGCGCTGATCGCTGGGTTGAAAACACTGTCCGACATTCCGGAAATCCATGCGTTGAGTATCGGGATACCCGCCTCAACCGAATCGCGTGATGTCGTCGATGCGAGTTTTGATGTTCTGGAAACGATGGTTTTTATATCCTTGGAAGACCAAAAAACCTATCAAGACCACCCCATCCACCAAGCGTTTATCGCTGCCTGCGGCCATTTGTGGGAACGGGTCGTGGTGTATGATGCACTGTGTGTTTGATCGGGGCTGATCCGCGAATGTCGGCGTGTATAAACATCGCGTCGATTGCCGATTTGCAGCAGCAATAATCATCAATTTTGATTGTTCGGATAGCTCACGATAATCGTCAGCGGCTTTCGCCCCCATTGCTTGATTCCAACCACGGCACCTTTGTAAAGATAGGCGGCCATGCCCGGTTTCAAACGCTGTGTTACGCCGTCTGAGGTCACATCGCCTTCGCCCGAAAGCACATAATACACCTCATCATGGTTGATCGGATGCAGACCAATCGCCGCCCCTTTATGCAGCGTGCGTTTGCGAAATTCCATCGCGCGCGGGGCGGGGGCGGCATCGCTGATCCGATAAGCGGTGGATATGCCGATATTGCCGTGTGGCGGTGCTTCCTCGCGCTTCACATCCTGTTCGCGCACCACGACCATCGGCGGTACAACCATTGTCAAAAGCATTGGAAACATCATTGCCGCATGCTCCGGTCGCGCGGCGAAAGTGCCTCTTGGCTCCCTCGTTTCTGCCCGGGGTATTGGCCATTTTTAGGCTCCATCGTACCCAGTTCCCAATCGGCTTCGACAAAGGCTGCTGCGCTTGGCTTCACGTCGCCAAAACCGCCGACTTCGCTTTCATCGTCGATCACTTCTCCGCGGCCTTCGGCGATGAAAAACAGCACGCGGATATCATGCGCATCGCGGTCCCATGGCCGGGCACCGGCCAAAGCCAGCACATGCGTTTCCACGTCGCGCGCGGCCAGTACCGGCAGGCCGCAGGCCAGATCACGGGTTTCTTCGCCGCAATCAATTTCGCCTGTGTTTCGCCATAGCGACCGAATTGCGGCAGCGCCTTGCCCCATTTATCAACGGCGATATTGTCACGCGCATGATAGCGCAAATCGCCATCGCCGCCGAGCATCAGAAAAGGCAATCCTTCTTCGGTCGACGGGCCGCCGCGCAACACATTGCCCACCGCGCTCAATTCGCCCGTGACATAAGGCTGGCCTGCCCATTCCAGCGCCATCAGATTATAATGCATGGCGCGCTTTTGCGGATCATAGATCAAATTGTTGACCACCGCCGCCTGTACGCCGCCCTTTAGCAATGGGTGGCGTTCGACATTATGCGCCCAAATATTGCGGTAAAACAGGATGCCCGTGGCGTTGTCGTGCACTAGCGAGCCTTTGCTATGTTCGCCCTTGGGGTGGCTTGAATGCGCCAGGCTTTCGGCGGCCAGATTATAGCTGAAGGTGATATTGCGGCTGGTGCCATTCCGCCACTCCTCCAAGGTCTTACCCGTAAAGCGTGGGCCGCTGGCGGACATGTTCTCGTCAATCCCCCACATGAAAGTGCAATGATCGATCATCACATTGCGTGCAGAAACTGTGGAGATCGAATCCGCTTCCCAGCCACTGCCGCGCTTTGCACCATCGGCCCCGGTGCGGACGCGGATGTGGCGGATGATCACGTCGTGCGTTTTCACATCAATCCCACCCTTGATCAGTGTGATTCCCGGTGAAGGTGCCGTTTGTCCGGCGATAGTGATGAACGGCTCTTTGATTTCAATGCTGGTTTTGCCCAAGTCGATTTGGCCCGCAACTTCAAACACAATGATACGCGGCCCCCTTGCCTCGACGGCGGCTTTAAAGCTACCCGGCCCATCGGCATTTAAATTGGTCACGCGGATGATCTGCCCACCGCGCCCACCGGGCGTTTCGCGCGCCCAGCCCTGCGCACCGGGAAAGGCGGACACCGCCACAGATTGTGCCGCAACGGGCAACGCAAACAAACTGAGGCTGAAAAGCAACAATATCCGAACAAGCATCATCATCTCCTTGCATGCCATCTTGACACGAAGGCTTTCTGGCATCAATGTCTAAATGACACCGGTTACCTTGCGAGTTTCGCGCCGGTTAATAGAGCGATGGCAAATCGTCAAAACATGTGATTTTCGGGCAATTGCGCCAAGAAGCAAGCCCGGCAGGAGAAGATGCGCTGGCTCATCACCGCATCGCGAATCAAAAAGACACCGGTGTCAACACCGGTGATTGCGAAGGGGAGTGAAAATGAAACTATCAAATTCTCGGCAATTGGGACTGGGCGTTGCGCGACTATTGTCGGCTGTTTCGCTGTCGGTTTTGGCCGCTGGATCGGCCTATGCGCAAAATGCCGCTGACGAAGAACCGGCCGCAGAAGATGCGACGACCGACGAAGGCGAAGCCATTGTCGTTACTGGCTTTCGTCAATCACTTGAAGCTGCGCTGAATGTGAAAAAGCAATCGGTAGCAGCAGTCGACGCCATTGTTGCTGAAGACATCGCAAAATTCCCTGACCAGAATCTGGCTGAATCCTTGCAGCGTATTCCGGGCATCTCCATCTCGCGCGATGCCGGTGAAGGCCGTGCGATTACCGTGCGCGGGCTATCGTCGCAATTCACGCGGGTTCGCGTAAATGGCATGGAGACGATCGCTACGTCAACCGACGGTGCAGCCTCAAACCGCGACCGCGCGTTCGATTTTAACGTGTTCGCGTCGGAATTGTTCAGCAGCCTCGTGGTTCATAAAACGGCGCAAGCGTCGCTTGACGAAGGGTCTTTGGGCGCTGTTGTGGATTTGAACACGGGCAATCCGCTTGGCGGCAAAAGCGGTTTGCGCGGTGCCCTTTCGGTCATTGGATCGTATAACGACCTGTCGAAAGATTTGGGTCCGCGCGTGGCCGGATTGCTCAGCTGGCGCAATGATGCCGGTACATTCGGCATGTCGGTTTCGGCTGCGTATTCCAAAACCAATGTCTTGGAACTGGGCAACAACACTGTTCGTTGGGCGCAAGCGCGCTTTGACAATGTGGATGGCACCAATTGCTACACCACCGCGAATTCCGGCGGCACCTATGTTCCAAGCGCAGCGTGCGACCGGGCGGCGCTGGCGTTTCACCCCCGCATTCCGCGTTATGGTGAAGTCGGGCATGACCGCGAACGTCTGGGTCTGACGGGTTCGATCCAGTTTGCCCCTACCGACTCGACCAAAATTTCGATCGATGCTTTGTTTTCGCGCTTCAAAGAAGATCGCGAAGAAAAATGGGGCGAAGTGTTGCTGCGTTCGAACGAGCGTTCGATCAATGTCGTAGGCCCTGTCTATGACAGCAACAACAACATGATCTCTGCTACGCTGAACGATGCCTGGGTCCGTACCGAGCATTATCTGCGTCAAAGCTCGACCAAATTCTATCAGGTCGGTGGTACATGGGATCAGGATGTCAGCGACAGCTTCCGTTTCACATTGCTGGGCGGCATTTCAAAATCGGACGCCGATATTCCGGTTGAAACCACGATAATTTTTGATGATCGCGATGCGCAGGGATATACCTACGACTATACCGATATGGCCAGCCCCCGGCTGACCTTCGGCACCAGCGTAACGACCCCCGGCAATTTCCAGCTTGCGGAAATCCGCGACCGGCCATCGAACGTAACCAACAAGTTCCGGACCGCCCAGTTGCGGACCGAATGGGACGTGACCGAAGACTTCACGATCAAGGCCGGGGCCGTATGGCGTCGCTTTAACTTTGATACCGTTGCCTTTACCCGCGATACGGCGGTGTGCGGCAATGGCGGCGTCGACCGCGTTTTGGGAACGTTGACCTGTTCGGCAACGTCGCTGTTCGGACCGACGGCTGTTTATGGCTTCCCCGTAACGACAGCCTTGTCCGAGGTGTTCAATCTGGGTCGTGCGGGACAGCCGACCGGCAATACCAACAGCTGGCTGGTTCCCAATCTTGATGCCACCACGCAATTTACCGGCCTGTATAATCGCGCGCTGGCACTGGATGCGGGTAACAATCGCGGCGTTCAGGAATCCACCAAAGGCGGTTATTTGCAGTTCGACGGCAAGGGCGAACTGCTGGGTCTGGAATATGCGATCAACGCGGGCATCCGCTACATGAAAACCAACCAATCATCCTACGGTCTGGTTGGCGCGGTGAATGCCACGGTGAAGCGCAACTACGAAGATTGGCTGCCTTCGGTCAATCTGGCGTTGTACCCGCATGAAGACGTGATCATTCGCGCCGCCGTTGCCGACGTAATGACGCGCCCGACATTGGGTTCGCTGACGCCAGGTGGTTCGGTTGACGGCTTTAACTTCCGCGTGACCAGCGGCAATCCGTTCCTGGACCCCTATCGCGCGACCAATTATGACCTTGCGGTTGAATGGTATTTCGCACCACAAGCGATTTTGTCGGTGGCCTTGTTCAAAAAGGACATCAGCAGCTTTACCCGTTCCACGTCGGTCACTGGGGCAACCTTTGTGCAAACCGGCCTGCCGGTATCGGTAATCAATCCATCGTCGCCTGCTGCGCTGAACCCTGCCTTGCAAAGCCAGCCGATTTGGACTTTGGCGACAACGGTCAACGGAACGGGTGCCTCGATCAAGGGCGTAGAAGTTGCCGCGCAAATTCCGTTTAAAGCCTTCACCGAGGGATTTTTGGGCAATTTCGGCATACTCGCCAACGCCACCTTCATCGATTCGGGCGCACCGTTTACGTTGCAAGGTCCCGCCATTGTATCCGGCGGCGCGTTGCAAAACGTGACCTTGAACAGCACGCTGTCGAACGTGTCAAAGCGCGCCTATAATGGTACGCTTTATTATGACGACGGCGATTTCAGCGCCCGCGTGATGCTGAGCTATCGTGGCCGCTATCATGAAGGGGCCAGTGGCACGGGCAATGTGCTCGAAGGTTTTGGTGCCACCACCAACATTGACGCATCGATGCGGTATAAGCTGACCGAATGGCTTGAGCTTTCGGTGGAAGGCAACAATCTGCTCGACACCTATCGTTATCGCTTCACCGACATTGCGGCGGACCGTAATTACGAAAACAATCATTTCGGCCGCACCTTCCTGTTCGGTGCGCGTCTGAAAATCTGATCTAAAGGATCCATAATCGGGTCGCAAACATTGGCCAGTTCCGAGACCTCCCCGGAACTGGCCATTTTTTTGGGATGCACGCCAATGCCTGATCGCCCAATGCCGGATCGCAGAAATAGCCTGAAACTCTTGGGCGGGGCGCTGTTTGCTCCCCAGGTTGCGCTGGCGCAAGGTAGCGCGGCCACCTCCGCGCTAGATCCCCATTTTGCCATGCGCTGGGGCAAAGGATTTGAAGGCCAGCGCAAGTCCGATTTGGGCGATGGCATGTTCCTTAATCCGGTGTTTGCCGGCGACCATCCTGATCCCGCGTTGATCCGAGACGGCAAAGATTATTACCTGACCTTTTCCAGCTTTGATGCCTATCCCGGCATCGTCATCTGGCACAGCCGCGATCTGGTGAATTGGCGTCCGGTAACGGCAGCGCTGACCCGACCGATTGGATCGGTATGGGCGCCCGATCTTGTCAAGCATGATGGCCGTTTCTATTGTTATATCCCGGCACGCACGCCGGAAAAGCGGTCAATCTATGTGATCAGCGCGAAAAAGATTGGCGGGCCGTGGAGTGATCCCATCGACCTGAACCTGCCCGCCCATATCGACCCTGCCCATGTCGCCGACGAACAGGGGCGGCGCTGGTTGTTCCTGTCCGGCGGTGACCGGGTAAGGCTGGCCGATAATGGCCTGAGCACCATTGGCAAGCCCGAGCATGTCTATGATCCGTGGCGCTACCCAGAGGATTGGGTGGTTGAAACCTTCGCCCCCGAAGGCCCCAAAATCGTGAAACGCAGCGATTATTGGTATATGACCACGGCGGTCGGTGGCACCGCAGGGCCGCCTACAGGCCATATGGTCATCATGGCACGCAGCCGCACGCTTGATGGACCGTGGCAGAATTGCCCGCGCAATCCGATTATCCGCACCCAATCCGCGCGCGAAAAATGGTGGTCGCGCGGCCATGCGACATTGTTCGAAGGGCCTGATAGCCAATGGTGGATGCTCTACCATGGGTATGAAAATGGCTATTGGACATTGGGACGGCAAGCATTGCTGGAACCGGTGGAGTGGGCCGATGATGGCTGGCCGCGTCCGATGGGCGGCGATTTATCGCGCCCCATTCGCAAACCCGTCGACCTTGGTCCGCAAGTACATGGCATGGCGCTGTCGGATGATTTTTCCACCGACCGTATGGGGACATTATGGTCCTTCTACGATCCCGGAGCCAATGAAGCTGCGCGTATCCGCCGCGATAACGGCGCGTTGGTCATGAATGGCAAAGGAAAGACCCCGTCCGACTGTTCGCCGTTGACCTGTATCGCCGGAGACCAAGCCTATCGGTTGACCATCGACATCGAGACAACCGGAAAGGCCGAGGGCGGAATGCTGCTTTATTATAACCGCCGCCTTTACGCGGGGTTGGGTTTTGGACCATCAGGCCTGGTGATGCACCGTTATGGTTTGCAACGCCCGCGCGGGGCCATTCCGGGGCAACGTGACGCAGGCGGCGCGGCGGTTTCCAAACTATCGCTGCGACTGACCAATGATCGCAATATTCTGACCATCCACACCAGCGATGATGGCCGAAAGACATGGCGCAAATTTGATGTGCAGATGGAAGTATCGGGCTATCATCATAATGTGGCCTATGACTTTTTGTCACTGCGCCCAGCCATTTATGCCGCAGGCGATGGGTTAGTGACGTTTCGCGATTTCAGATATGAGGCGCTGCCATGACATTGGACCGACGAACGCTGATAGGGGCCGGATTGGCTGCGGGCCTGATGACCCAAGCGTCCGCACAAACACCACCCCCCGCCACCGGTGGCGCGCTGCCCCCCGGCCTGCCACAACCAAACGAAACCATTGACCTATGGCCAAAAGGCGGGCCGGGAATGCCCGTCATAGCCTTGAATGGAAACCGTCAACGAACGGTCGACGGATGCCCAAATGACGGATCGCGCGGTATATGGGATCAGCACCCCGCGATTGGTCGTTTTCCGTCCGGCACAACCCAATGGCGCGTCGGTTCTGATCACCCCTGGCGGTGGCTATCGCTGGGTCGTGGTGGACAAGGAAGGCTATGAACTGGGGCGCTGGCTGGCGGCACGCGGGGTTACCGTTTTTGTCCTGTTCTACCGGCTTCCCGGCGAAGGCTGGGCGGCGGGTCCCGATGTTGCGTTGTCCGATGCACAGCGCGCCATGCGCTTGATCCGGCATCGCGCCCAGCATTTTGGCATCGATCCCGAACGGGTCGCCGCTATGGGATTTTCCGCTGGTGGCCATCTGTGCTGTGATCTGACGGCGCGGTTCGCGATACAAACCTATGCGGCAGTGGACAAGGCCGATAGCCTATCCGCCCGTCCGTTTCTGTCGGCTCCGATCTATCCAGTGGTATCGATGAGCGCGCCGCACGCGCATATGGGCAGCCGTGAAAAATTGCTGGGGGCCAACGCGTCGCCTGCGATGGAACAGGCGCATTCCCCGCATTTGCATATCCCCTTTAATGCGCCGCCGGTGTTTCTGGTTCATGCCGAAGATGATGATGTTGTACCCGTCGAGAACAGCCTCTTGTTCCGGGCGGCATTACGCGCGAAAAGCATCGCGGTGGAAACCCATCTGTTCACCCATGGCGGCCATGGATTTGGATTGCGCAAAGCGATCGGCAAACCCGCCGAAGCTTGGCCGCAGCTTTTTCTCGATTGGGGCAGGACGATGGGATGGCTGGGCTGACGAAGTTTTGGTAACGTTATGACACCCCGACACGGCGATGGTTGACGCGCTCAAACGCCTTTTTCAATAGCCGCGCGTATCGGTCCAGTTTTCGGCCTCGCCGGGCTTATAGGTTTTGCCGGGAATCTTGCCCGATGCGGTGACCAGATCAAAACCCACGGCATCTGCGCCGCCTTCGATAGGAACGCCGAAAGACGACAATGCCCAGCTTGTCATGACATAATGGCCGATGGTGAAGGTCAGGTCCATCAACTGGCGCTTGTCGAGCGTTTTACCCAAAATCGCCCAAGTGGCATCGCTGATCTTGTTGTGATCGATCAGGTCGTCGCTGGCCTGTAACAGTGCCGCTTCTTCGTCGGTCCAGTTGCCACCTGCCGGAAAATCCCGGATCGCGGCAATTTCTTCGAGAACCATGCCCGCATTCATGGCGTAGCCCACATGATTGTGCCATTCATAGGCCGATTTAACCCGCCAGGATACGCGCAGGATTACGATTTCCAACTGCCGGGTATTCAGGCTGTTGTTGATCAGGAAATGCTTGCCCCATTGGTTAAACACTTTCCCTAATTGGGGATGGTTGCCCATGGTCATAATGATATTGGTTTTGGAACCTTCTTCCCAACTGTTGGGCTCACCCCAAAAAGCAAAAACCTCTCTGGCATCATCGGTCCATTCTTCGCGGGGGCAATGGCCGATGCGGGGGATGATTTCGTCGGGCATGAATTTTTCCTGTCGTTGATACAGGCGCAAGAAGACCAGCAAGGCACCCAAAGTAAACCATGCACTGCAAGCAACAGATTTTATCGGTGCCGCGATACAAAGAAATGCCGCGCCCGGCAGAAACCGGGCGCGGCCAAGATAACCTGTATGTCCGGGGTCGCTACGAACAGGCAGGCAATGAGGTTCAACGAACCAACAACTATTGTTGCGACTCGATGGACAACTGCATTTTACGAAGTTTCGCAATGAATTCAATAAATCAAAAGCACTGTTACGGGTTGCAACCGATTACAGCTTGTTTATCATATGATTTAGAAACAAAAAACGTTTGTGGGGAACTGTTTTGCCGAGACGAAGCGCCGAAGATGCGGCCAAGACGCGGCAGCGTATTTTGGATGAAGCAGAGATGCTGTTCGCCAATGCGGGTTTTTCGGGAACCGCTACCAGCGCCATCGCGCGCGCCGCAGGCGTGACCGATGGCGCTCTGTTTCATCATTTCAAAAGCAAAACGGCATTGTTTGAAGAAATCGCTGTCAAACTGCACACCGACATTCACAAGGCCATTTACCGGGCAGGTAAAGACGCGCCCACGCCGATAGAAGGTTTCCGGCTGGGTGCCCGCAAATCGATGGAAGTAACCCAGCTGCCGCATAATCAGCGGATCGTGTTCATCGAAGGACCAGTGGTGCTGGGCACCGAAAAATGGCGCAAGATCGATCAGCAATTGGGGCTAAGGCTGATCGAAGGCGGGTTGTTAAACATTGCCGGAGCCGCCGAATTGCCAGCTGCCATCCTGAAACCCATGGCTATGCTTGCTTTGGGGACAATCAACGAAATTACCTATGCCCTGATTCGCAAAGAACCGGGCATCGATGCCGAGCAGTGCCTCAACCTGCTCGAACGAGCCTTGCACTTATGGGTCGAGAATGATGTGCGGGCGTGGAAAGCCAAGCAAATTGCCGAATAATTTATCGGTATAATTTGGGAAACAGCCGTTTAAGCGCCGCAATTTTGGGTAAATCCCAATTGCGGATATAGCTGTTGTCCGGGTTTTTCACGATATAGTCCTGATGATAGCTTTCGGCCGCATGGAAGCCATAGCTCTCAATCCGCGTCGCAATCGGCTTTTTCCAGACGCCTGCTTTGTTGAGTTGAGCGATATACGCTATCGCCGCCTGACGTTGCACATCATTGGCGGGAAACAACGCTGAACGATATTGTTTGCCAACATCGGGCCCCTGCCGGTCGCGTTGGGTGGGATCATGCGCCACCGAGAAAAAGACGTGCAACAATTGGGTGTAGCTGACCTTGGCCGGATTGTAGCGAACCCGCACCGCTTCAGCATGGGCGGTTCTCCCGCCGCTGACTTTGCCATAATCGGCATCGGCTTTTGTTCCGCCCGCATAGCCCGATTCAGCGGACTGCACGCCCTTTACATGTTCGAAAACACCTTCGATTCCCCAGAAACACCCTCCGGCAAAAACGGCGGTTTGCAAACCCTTGGGTTCAACGATGGACTGTGCAGGGGCAGCGATTGCGATGCCTTCGGCGGCCATGGCGCTGGGCACGACTATATTTTCAAACGAAGCCGGGTTTTGCGTGTAATAAACGGCGGTCCCGCCGCCGAGGATGGCAACGGCTATCAAAAATGCGGTTTTAGCGGACCCGGCTGACAATGGGTTGGACGGCATGGACGGACACCTCAACATGAACAGCCTTGCTTTCGGTTTGTTCACTGGTGGCACTTGCCGGTTTGACCAACGCAATACCCGCAATACCCAGAGCAAACCCGCCAACAAGGCTAAGGAACAGATCCGAACGGAAAAAGGAAATAATGTTGGTCATATCAATTCAGCCTGTCTGCTGATGTTCGCCGCAACGACGAGGAAGGTTACAAAGGGTATGACCTGCGAAAAGCACAGCGCGCGTTAAACCCAGATTAACAAACAAAAATCACCGGCGATTTGCGATCAAACGAGATCTGCGCACGCCGACTGGATGCGAGTGCATGCATCTTTCAGGATGTCATTCGATGTCGCATAGCTGATGCGGAAGCCCGGTGAGAGGCCAAAGGCTTCACCATGCACCGCCGCGACGTTCCAATCGTCGAGGAAATAGTCGATCAGATCGGCATCATTGCTGATGATTTTACCCTTGGGTGTTTTCTTGCCGATTACGCCGCTGGCATCAGGATAGACGTAAAATGCGCCTTCGGGTGTGGGGCAGCTAAGCCCGGGTGCATCGTTCAACATCGCCACCACCAGATCGCGCCGTTCCTTGAACTTTGCATTACGCTCTTTCAGGAATTCCTGCGGACCATTTAGCGCCGCTGTAACCGCATATTGGCTGATGGAGCAGGGGTTGCTGGTCGATTGTGATTGCAGATCGCTCATCGCCTTGATCAACCATGCAGGCCCGCCCGCATAGCCAATGCGCCAGCCGGTCATGGCATAGGCTTTCGACGCGCCATTCATGGTCAAGGTGCGGTCATAGAGCTCAGGATGCAGTTGCAGCATCGTCGCAAAGGGTTGCGGCGCATACCAGATATGCTCGTACATATCGTCGCTGAGCAGCATCACGTGGGGGTGGCGCAACAGCACCTGTCCCAACGCGTTCAATTCCGGCGCGGTGTAGGCCGCGCCGGTCGGGTTGGAAGGTGAATTGAGGATCAACCACCGCGTGCGCGGGGTGATCGCGGCTTCCAGCTGTTCGGGCGTAATCTTATACCCTTGCGCCGCAGTCGCCAGCACGATCACGGGCGTACCGCCGGCATATTGGACGATGTCGGGATAGCTGACCCAATAAGGCGCCGGGATGATCACTTCATCACCCTTGTCCACCGACGCCACCAGCGCGTTGAACAAAGTGTGCTTGCCGCCCGAATTCACCGTAATCTGTTTGGGCGAATAATCGATTCCATTGTCGCGCTTGAATTTAGCAGCGATGGCGGCTTTCAATTCCGGGATACCGTCGACATTGGTGTATTTTGTTTTGCCCTGACGAATCGCTTCGATGGCGGCATCCTTAACGAAATCGGGCGTGTCGAAATCGGGTTCGCCTGCCGACAAGCCAATGATTTCCTTACCTTCTGCGCGCATCGCAAGGACGCGATTGGTCATGGCGAGAGTCGCGGAAGGCGCAATGCGGCCCAACGCGGAAGAGAGGCGTTCGATCATTTCAGTCATTCCTGGCAGGTTGTTTGTCGCAAACTTACGCCGACGCCCCTAGGGACTTGCCGGAAATTACGCAACCCGTTTGGCGGCAAAAAGCCCTCGAACGCTGTTGCCCATATAGAATTCCCCCGCCAGATCATCCATCGTCAAATCGACCTCGACCGCATGGCCGCTTTCGATCAGTTCACGGCGCAACACCGACGGCAACAGCCCGCGTGCCAGCGGCGGAGTGCAAAGCCTGTCGTTTCGCATCACAAACAGCGCGCTGAAACTGCCTTCGGTCAACCGTCCTTGATTGTCGGCAAAGATCACTTCGTCGACCCCGGCTTTTATACGCGCTTGATCGTAAAAGGCCCGGTCGCTGGTCTTGTGGGCCAATCGGAAGTCTGACGGATCAACCGGCAACGGCACAATTTTAACCGATACCGGCACAATGTAGTTTTGCGGTAGTGGCTGGGTTTCGATGGCAATTGACCCCGTCCGCCCAGCCAACAGGCGGATCTTGACCGGATCATCCAGGTGGAATGTCGCGACATGCAGGCGATTGCGCGCTTCGTGCCGGTCAAAGGCAAAACCCAAGGCGCGGGCGCTGGCTTTCATCCGCTCCAGATGCAGTTCCAGTCGGGCAATGCCACTGTCAGGCTCAAATCGCATTGTCTCGATCAAGTCAAAATCCGGTCGCACCACCCGCGCAAATTCCCCCTTGGCCAAACATTCATCCCATTCGGCATCGACCACAGAATCTGCAACCACGCCGGAACCCAGCCCCAAAGAAAGCGTCTTTTCCGTTTCGTTCAAGGAAAATGTACGGATCGCGACGTTAAAGGCCGCATCGCCATTGGCATCTATCCGACCGATAGACCCGCAATATATTCCGCGTGCACTGGATTCCTCAGCCGCGATAATTTCCATTGCCCGGATTTTGGGCGCTCCGGTGATCGATCCACACGGGAAAATCGCCCGGATCAAGTCGGCAGCGCCAAGCCCATCCGCCAATCGCGCGGTTACAGTAGAGGTCATTTGATGGACCGTCGGATAGCTTTCGACCGCAAAAAGTTCTGGCACCGCAACCGACCCCGCTTGGCACATGCGCGACAGATCGTTGCGCAACAGATCAACGATCATCAAATTTTCGGCGCGCTGTTTGGGATCAGTCCGCAATTCTGCGGCAATGGCCGTGTCTATTGCCCCATCGGGATGGCGGGCCGCAGTACCCTTCATCGGCTTTGTTGTGACGCGTCCATCCTTTAATGCAAAAAACAGTTCAGGCGAAAATGACAGATACCAGCGGCTGCCCGTCCAGATAGCGCCGCCATAGCCTGCCGCCGCCCGGGGACGGATTGCAGCGTACAATGCCAATGGATGCCCCGCATATTGGGCGTTGGCACGAAAGGTCAGATTGGCCTGATAAATGTCCCCTGCGACAATATAATCCTCAACCGCGTCAAAGGCGGCGGCATAGTCACGGCGGCTGATGTCGGGCGTAACCGGGCCGAGCCAGCTTCCACTAGCCAGCGGCAATCGCGATAACACCGCGTCTGGTTCAATGCTTTCATAATCGCGAAACAACCCGAACCAGGCCAAGGTTTCCGTCCGCCGCATTTGGCCAGACAATTTGGGTTCTAACGCGAAGCCTGCATCATAGGCCAGAAACCCCGCTACATGCAGGCCGCGCGCCTGCGCCGCCGCCAGCTGTTCAAACAAAGCGGGCAATTCGGCATCGTCGCGTGCCTCCAATATCTCAACCGGATCGACATAAAGCCGCGCCGCCACCGCACCCACGGCACGCGCATCATCCAACAAGACAAAAGGGGTATCGGAGCCAAACATGATCCGTCGCTATAACGCTATTTTTCAATGACGAAAGGCTGGAGCGGGGCGAAGGAAATCGAACCTTCGTATTCAGCTTGGGAAGCTGCTGCTCTGATATTGAGCTACACCCGCGACGATAAGACTTTAGCGGTGTAATCACAGGGGCGGCAAGTCTTGTGGGTGGTTAATGTTGCGCAACGGACGATCCAACGTCACCCGGCGGGCCGCAACATGATCGGCAAAGCGATACACCGAACGGTTTGCGGGGTTGGCGAGCCAATTCAATAGCGCGGGCGAAAGCGATACCGGCCACAGCCCGACGAGCGGCAGCGTGTCCACAATGGCCGGGCCAGATTGCAGCTGTTCCAACAGATTGTCGGGCAAACCTAGCACGTCGCAGCCGCTGGACAGCACTGCATCAAAGCCGTTGCGCGCGGCGTAATCCAGCGCACCCGCCAATCCACCCAACGGCCCCAAACCCGGACCGGGCAAATCGGGCACCATGTCCAATCCCGGCCATTCCCGGCCCGCAAGCACGCAACGGCTGACCTGCGGACGCAGGGCATCGATCACATGATCGAGCAACGTTTTGCCCGCAAATATCGCAACGGCCTTGTCCGACCCGAAGCGGCGCGACGCTCCGCCCGCCAGCACCGCGCCGAGCAAGTTCATTTCAGGCGCGCGGCATGCCAGGCCAGATGCTCTGCCATGAAGGTGGAAATGAAATAATAGCTGTGATCATAGCCCGGCTGCATCCGGATCGTCGCCGTTTGTCCCGCAGCGTCACAGGCCTGTTGCAGCAAATGCGTTTTCAACTGTTCATCCAGAAAATTATCCGCCAGCCCCTGATCGACCAACAAATCGGGCAGGCGCGCACCGCCCGTAATCAAGGCGCAGGCATCATATTGCGCCCATTGGCCTTGATCCGGCCCCAAATAGCCGCCCAGTGCCTTATGCCCCCATGGGCAGTGTAGCGGCGATACAATCGGGGAAAAAGCCGATGTGGATTTGTACCGACCGGGATTGCGCAGCGATATAGTCAGCGCGCCATGGCCACCCATCGAATGCCCCATTATTCCCTGCCGATCCAAATCGATTGGGAAATGTCCGGCGATCAGCGCAGGTAGCTCTTGCTCAATATACTGACGCATCCGGTAATGGCGATCAAAAGGCGCTTCGGTCGCATCGACATAGAATCCTGCGCCCAGCCCAAAATCATAGGCCGCGTCGGCATCGTCGGGCACCTCGTCGCCGCGCGGTGATGTGTCTGGTGCCACAAAGATCAAACCCTGTTCGGCACAGGCCGCGCGAAATTCGCCTTTCTCGGTCACATTGGCATGGGTGCATGTAAGGCCCGATAGATACCAGACCACCGGCAATTTGGCACCCGGTGCATGATCGGGGACAAAAACCGAGAAGGTCATGTCGGTACCGGTACTGGTTGCGGCGTGGCGATACACGCCTTGGGTGCCGTGGTGGCTGCGGTTGGTGGAAACGGTTTCGATGGTCATGCGGTTTTGATCCTTTGGTTTGCGCCCTGCTATAAGCGTGCGCCGCGAAGGTCAAATCCCTGCATACCATTCATAGCCGAGCAAATCCTCCCAATAGCCCCCTTTGCCCGCGCCAAATTGCGACAGGCTTTCCACGGCTTCGATCCGCATCACATATTTGGCGTGCTTATATCCCAGTTGCCGCTCAACCCGCAGCCGCAGCGGCGCTCCATGGCCCACTGGAAGCAGCTTGTCGTTCATGCTCCAGGCCAGAATAGTTTGCGCATGGAAAGCATCGATCAGGTCGATGGATTCATAATAAGGCTTGCCCCGCAACATATCTGCACAATGAAACACCAGATAGCGCGCACGGGTGGAAAGTCCCGCCGCTTTCAGCACCAGCGCCAATGGCGTGCCGCGCCATTTGCCGATCGCGCTCCAGCCTTCGACACAATCATGCCGGGTTATCTGTTCGCGCGCGGGCATCGCCATCAAGTCCTTCAGGCTCAGCTGCAATGGACGCGCCACCAATCCGTCGATCCGCAAGCGCCAGTCGGCAAAGCCATTGGCGCGATGCGCAAGATATTCGGGCGTGCGCGGGTTGATCGACCCGTTCATGGTAAAGCGCGGCGACATGGCGCTGGCTGGATATTCGCGGGCCAGAGCCTGTCGATCCATAATCGAGCGTTGTGCGCGAAAATTCAGCTGTTCGGCGGATTTGATCACAGCATCCACCTGCGGATTTTCAACGATAGCGTCGCAACCGGTAAGGACCAATCCGCCTGCCCCTGCTGCCAGTCCCCCCAACAGGCGGCGGCGCGGCAACATAATTTCGCTCATGCCGATTCCCCTTGCTGTTCGGTCGGCGTGCCGGGAAGTCGGTACCAGCCAGTGATGATCGAGCGCAATTCATTCAGCGGCCCTGCCAGCAACACCATCGCCATATGCACGACAAAGAACGCCAGCAGAGCAAAGGCGCACAAGAAATGGATCGACCGCGCCGATTGCCTACCGCCAAACACATCCAGCAACCAAGGCCATGCCGCATTCATTCCGGGAGAAAGGGTAAGGCCGGAAAATATCATCACCGGCAAAGCCACGAAGATGACGCCAATATAGCTGAATTTCTGCAAAACATTATAGTGCAGCGCCGCCGCTCCTTCTGGAAAGCGCAGTCGCGCATGCTGTTTGATGTCATGCCAAATATGGCGCGGCGACCATTGCGCGCGGTGGATGTGCAAGTCTCGGCGGATATGGCCATTGTACAGCGATACCGCCATGTAGAGCATCAACGCCAGCGCCAGCACCCAGCCAAAGGCGAAATGCCAATTGCGCGCTACCGATAGCGAATAATCAGAAGGCAATGTCGCCCAACTAGGAAAGGCGCGATTTTCGACAACACCCGCAGCGTCGCGTTGCTGGCCTAAAACTCCGGTGGTGGTCATTTCAACTTGCCCGACCCGCAGAAACCCGCGTTTGGCATCGCCGCCAATTTCGAACCACGCCGGATCGCTCCAACTGCCATATTCACCCCAGTAAAGCCGCGGGTGGGCGTTGAAAATCATCAGTCCGCTCATCAGCAGCACCAACAGCGCCAGCGCATTAATCCAATGCCACAGCCGTGTCGTTATCCGGTGCCGTTTGACCAACGCACCAGGAAGAGGCGCTATTGATTGCTCAGCAGACCCATCTGCATCCATCTTCGAATCCGCCATGATCACCCACTTTGCACCACCCTAACAGCCTAAGGACATTCGTCCAAAAGCGCCATTGGGTTACAGTTTTAGCTGCACTATGATTGACTCATGCTATCATCCTTGTATTGAGCCAAGGATAGTGAATGATCCATTCTGGTTCGTAAAAATGTTGTAATTCAGGTAGATAAGTTTTGGCGAAAGCAGCAAAAAGCGACTTGTCATTCAGCCCGCCATTCTGGATACTCACGATATTCCTGATTTTGGTGTTTGCGACCGGTGGCGCATCGCGCGCGAACGTTGAATCGCTGGTGGTGTTGCGGCCTGCATCGGTCCTTGTGTGTGGATTGGCGCTTTTCTGGCTGGGACGCGATCATATACGTTCCTATAAATTCCTGTTCATTGTTGCAGCAGCCCTGCTGGGGCTGGTTATGTTGCATCTTATTCCCCTGCCTTCTGCCATTTGGTCCGCCTTGCCCGGCCGCGACATAGTGATTGCTACCGAAAAGGCCGCAGGCATGGCGACAGTCTGGCGTCCGATCAGTCTGGCACCACCGACAACATGGAATGCGTTTTTTTCGCTCTTTACCCCATTAGCCTTGCTTTTGCTGGGCGTGCAGCTCAACCGGCACGAACATATTCGCGTTTTGATGCTCGTCATTGGCCTCGGGTTTTTTAGCGGAATGATCGGGATCCTTCAATCCATCGGCAATCCGAACGGGCCGCTCTATTTTTACGAAATCACCAATAATGGCTCGGCGGTTGGCCTGTTCTCCAACCGTAACCATCAGGCTGTTTTGCTGGCGACCCTGTTTCCAATGCTGGCGGTTTTTGCGTGCGAAAATATCCGGACAACCGAACAAGCTGCGATCCGTGGCTGGCTGGCGGTGGCGGGCGGGGTTGTTTTAATTCCACTGATTTTGGTCACCGGATCGCGAGCGGGTCTGCTCGCAGGCGCGATTGGTATGGCCTTTGCAGCTTTATTATACAAACGCCCCAGCATTTCCATTCCTGCGAAACGCAAAGGTGGGCGCATTGATTTGCGCATGTTGGGATTTGCAATAGGGGCGGTGCTGATGGTTGGTCTTACCATATTATTTTCGCGCGCCTTGGCAATCGACCGTTTATCGCAGGCCAGCGAAGGCGAAGACAGCCGATCCAAATTCTGGCCGCAAATCGTCGACATGATCCCCGATTATTCATGGATAGGTTCGGGCATAGGCTCGTTCGCTGAAGCTTATGCTATTAAAGAGCCGTTACATTTGCTCGATCAGACCTATCTCAATCACGCGCACAATGATTGGCTTGAGGCCGTTGTGACCGGCGGACTGCCTGCGGCACTTTTGATCCTCGCAGCAGTGATCGGCTTTTTGCTTGCGGCAAAAAAAGCCTTTAGTCGCACGCCAAATGGGGAACGTTCGAACGCCCTTCGCAAATTAGGCGCAGCCATCATCCTGATATTCGGAATAACCAGTATCGCCGATTATCCGCTGCGTGCGCCGATTTCTGCCGCCATTTTCGTGTTAGCTGCTATTTGGCTAAGCGGTACAAAGCCACGCAACCGCGACAACAAAGTTGGAGCTGTGAATAGCAATTAGAGCCGGAAATGGCTTTGATAATTCTTGCATCGCGGGATTTTCGATTTTTTTACCGCTTCGCGCTAAAGCAATCAAACCGCATCTGAAAACAAGCAACTAAACACAGGATGTTTAGCAAAGATTGTGGCAGAATTGTAAGGAAATGCGAAATGTCTATTGATGGCAAACCCGATGTTTGCGTGCTCGGCCTTGGCTATATTGGTCTGCCTACCGCCGCTGTAATTGCCCGCACGGGCTGTCCGGTGCTGGGCATCGATGTTAGCGAACATGTTGTCGATACTATCAACCGCGGCGAAATCCATATCGAGGAAGTCGATCTGGATGGACTGGTGCAAGGCGTTGTTTCGCGTAACTTGTTGCGCGCTGCGACAAAGGTTGAGCCTTCCGACGTCTTTGTCATCGCCGTGCCCACGCCATTTTCAGACAATTACGAACCAGACATCAGCTATGTCCTGGCCGCCGCCGAAAGTATTGCACCGGTATTGAAGGCTGGTGACACCGTCATCGTCGAATCGACGTCACCGGTTGGCACCACCGAAAAAGTCCGTGATCTGCTGGGCCAGCGTCGGCCTGACCTTAAAATACCGGGCCTTTCCAACGACACGCCCGATATAGCCATCGCCTATTGCCCCGAACGGGTTTTGCCGGGACGGATTTTGGAAGAGCTGGTTTCGAACGACCGCTCGATCGGTGGCATCACCCCGCGTTGCGCGCGTAAAGCCTTGGCATTTTACAAACGCTTTGTGCGCGGCGAATGCGTCGCGACCGATGCGCGCTCTGCCGAAATGACCAAATTGGTCGAAAACGCCTTTCGCGACGTCAACATCGCCTTTGCCAACGAATTGTCGATTGTGGCTGACCAAATGGGGCTGAATGTCTGGGAAGTTATCCGGCTTGCTAATCGCCATCCGCGCGTCAACATTCTGCAACCCGGCCCCGGCGTCGGCGGGCACTGCATTGCGGTCGATCCGTGGTTTATCGTGCATGGCGCACCTGACCATACCCCATTGATCCGCACCGCTCGCGAAGTAAACCAAAGCAAAGTTGACCATGTTGTTGCCCGGGCAAATGCTCTGATTGACGACAATCCGCACCTTAAAGTGGGCGTATTGGGCCTCGCATTCAAAGCCAATATTGATGATTTCCGCGAAAGTCCGGCCAAAAAAGTCGCGCAATTGCTGGCCTCTCGCTATGGTGACCGGATCGCTGTGGTTGAGCCCTATGCCAATGAACTGCCCAAGGATTTTGCCGGAACGGGCGCTCGTCTGGTCGACATTGATACTGCCCTGATTGAATGCGACATTCTAATCGCGCTGGTTGATCATGATGCGTTCCGCGCGATCCCGCTGGCCGAACGCAGCGACAAGCTGGTTTATGACACGCGCGGCATCTGGCCCGATCAGCCCGAGCTTCCTCCAGCAAAGCCTGCCTTGCGGCTTGCCGGTTAAGAATTGCCGCCACTAACCAAAATAACAAACGGCAATTTGCATGCATGAACCGCCTCGGGTAACGGAGGCTGCATGGATATTTACCTTCCGATTGCAGGGATGTCAGTCAACGCACTGGTGATCATCCTGCTCGGCGGCGCGGTGGGCATGCTGTCGGGCATGTTTGGCGTGGGCGGTGGCTTTTTGACCACGCCACTTTTGATCTTTTACGGCATTCCGCCCACTGTCGCCGCTGCATCGGCATCAACCCAAGTCACCGGGGCCAGCGTGTCGGGCGTCTTTGCTCATATGCGGCGCGATGGCGTCGATTTTCGCATGGGCGGGGTGTTAGTCGTCGGGGGATTATTCGGTACATTATTTGGCGCTTTGCTGTTCGAATTACTCCAGAAATGGGGGCAGATCGATACCGTCATCAATATCTTATATGTGGTAATGCTGGGCACGATTGGCGGCATGATGGCAAAGGAAAGCCTGGGCGCAGTGACCGCGACCCGCAAAGGAACAACGGTTCCGCCGCGCAAACGGCGACACCATCCGCTTGTTGCCAATCTGCCCGGACGGTGGCGTTTTTATAAATCCGGCCTGTATATTTCGCCCTTGGCACCATTGATCCTGGGATTTGTCACCGGCATTATGACGATGCTGCTGGGTGTGGGCGGCGGCTTCATCATGGTGCCCGCCATGCTGTATCTGTTGGGAATGAGCGCCAATGTGGTCGTTGGAACGTCGCTGTTCCAGATATTGTTCGTCACCATGTCATCCACCTTTGTGCACAGCCTGACGACCAAAGCGGTCGATATTGTCCTGACAGTGTTTCTGCTGATCGGCAGTGTAATTGGTGCGCAGGTTGGGGCCAGTCTGGCCCAGAAAATGCGACCCGAATATCTGCGACTGTTGCTGGCGGCGATTGTATTGCTGGTGGCTTTGCGCATGGCCGTGGGTCTTGGGTGGCGGCCAGATGAGATTTATACGGTGTATCAATTATGATGCGCTGGCTTTGGCCATTGTGGTTGCTGCTCGTGTTCGGCGACGCGCAGGCACAGGCTGCCATTCCCCGATTGGTGCCCGATGTTTCGCAGCGCGAAGTGAATATCCAGTCGCGCTTTACCGGCGAAGAATTGCTGCTGTTCGGTGCCATTCTGTATCCGCGCGGCGTTGTGCCAGAGGATCAGGTGGATATTGCCGTGGTGCTGCGCGGCCCGACCCGACCAATCATCCTGCGCGAAAAGCAGAAAGTTGCCGGTATTTGGGTCAACGCCGAAAGCATCGATTTCCGGTCTGCTCCTACATATTATGCCATCGCGTCATCACGGCCATTAGACAAAATTATCGATGCCAAAACCGCCGCGATCTATGAACTGGGCCTGTCGCGATTGCAGCTTTCCCCCACCGGCGAAATTGCCAACAGCGAAGTGCGCCGTTTCACCCAAGGGTTGGTCGAGCTGAACCGTGGCCATGGCCTTTATCTTGAGCGCCCCGGCACTGTCGATATTACCGGACAGGTATTATATCGCGCGCGCCTGCCGCTGCCGTCCAGCGTGCCAGAAGGGCGCTACATTGCGGAAACGCTGTTGATCCGGAACGGCAAGGTTATTGTCGCCGACGACAGCGTGACCGTGAATATCAGCAAAACCGGCTTCGAACGCTTCATTACAATATTGGCCGAAGATTATTCACTGTTGTACGGTGCGTTGGCCGTCATCATATCGTTGATGCTCGGCTGGATCGCCGGGATCGCCTTTCGCAAGCTTTAACGCGGCTCCATTTTGGCAACGGCGGCGGTCCTCGGCTGTAATTGGCCGCGAGGTTATCAAATATTTACTTTGATCTTCTATTTCCGGATCTCCGGATAATAGGGAATATTTGATGACCGATATGATTGGTGGCCGTGGTGCCAACCCTTTAAAACCCTCTGATTTCAGCGACGCCTATTCCGCTCCGGAAATTGCACCTGCGCCTGCCGCCGAGCCGCAACGCGCAATGGCACCGCAACAACACGCGCCAAGCGGTCTGGCCGGACGGCACCCCGCAGCTTCGAGCACGCTGCATCTGATCGGCAATGTGATTGAAATCGCCGGATCCAATTCGCAAGTCAGCCTTGATGCCACCATATTGGCGCAGTTGATGGAGAATAAAGACCCTAGCATTGCCATGGCAGGACAGGTTGGCAGCCAGATCAAAATTCGCGTCAATAACACTTGGCTGCTTGCCAGCATCCGCAACCAAAAGCTGCATCCGCGCGATTCGTCGATCATTATCGCTGCGGTCGATTTTCTGGGCGAAGGGGATGAAGAGCGGCTGACCGGCAAAATCTACAATTTCCGGCGCGGTGTAACGCGTTATCCGGTTCCTGGTTCCGAAGTCTATGCCGTGTCGAGCCCCGACATGAAGCAAGTCTATGCCGCCGATGGGCGCGCCAATGTGGAAGTTGGTACCGTTTTCCCGACCAAGGATATTCGCGGCGCGCTGTATATCGATGCCATGCTGGGCAAGCATTTTGCGCTGCTGGGATCAACCGGTACCGGTAAATCAACCAGTGCAGCACTGATCCTGCACCGCATTTGCGACATGGCACCCGAAGGCCATATCGTCATGGTCGATCCGCACGGCGAATATAGCGCTGCCTTCAAAACCAACGGTGCCTTGTTCGACGTCAACAATCTGGCTTTGCCCTATTGGATGATGAACTTTGCCGAACATTGCGAGGTGTTTGTTACCTCCAATGGCGATGATAAGCAGATGGATTGCGACATTCTCGCCCGCTGCCTGTTGATGGCGCGCTCCAAAAACCGCATTGCCGAAAGCATCGGCAAACTGACCGTCGATGCCCCCATCCCCTATTTATTGTCTGACCTGACCAACATTTTGCAGAATGAAATGGGCAAACTCGACAAGGCTTCCTCAACCGCACCGTTCCTGCGGTTGAAGGGCAAGATCGAAGAAATGAAAGCCGATCCCCGGTATAATTTCATGTTTTCGGGCATGTTGGTGGGTGACACAATGGCCGAATTCATTGGCAAGATTTTCCGCCTGCCAGGCAATGGCAAACCGATTTCGATTATCGATGTGTCCGGCGTTCCGTCGGATATTACCGCAACCGTGGTGGCTGTTCTATCGCGGCTGGTGTTCGATTATGCCATCTGGTCGCGCAACGAGCCGCAACGCCCGATCTTGCTCGTGTGCGAAGAAGCGCACCGTTATATCCCTTCAGACCGTGTCTCTGGTAACAGCGCAGTGCGCACAATATTGGAACGGATCGCCAAGGAAGGCCGTAAATATGGCGTGTCGCTGGGCCTGATTACGCAGCGCCCGTCCGATTTGGCCGAAGGTGTGCTGTCACAATGCGGTACCATTATTTCGATGCGTTTGAACAACGATCGCGACCAAGCCTATGTCCGCGCCGCCATGCCCGAAGGCGCGCGTGGCTTTCTGGATTCGATCCCGGCACTGCGTAACCGCGAATGCATTATCTGCGGTGAAGGTGTGTCGATCCCGATCCGCGTCGCACTTGATACCCTCGAAGAAGAAAAGCGTCCTGCATCGGAAGATCCCCTGTTCTCTGTCCTATGGCAGGAAACCGGCGGCGAGGAGGCGATTTTGGAGCGCGTTGTTCGGCGGTGGAGAAGTCAGGGACGTTAGGTTTTACCGCTTTTCAAACGGCGATAATCCACGCCCCAACCGGTTGGCCCCCAGGGTCAGCCGGTCGCCGGACCAATCGGCCACGAATATCGTGTTACGATCAACACCTGCGGCGATGCTGGCGTCGTTACCGCTGATCGCCAAACCGGCGCTACTGCGCACTTTGCCCTCAGCTGCAATGGCGATAAAGGCGCTGTAATTTTCCTTATCCGCACCCTGCACAAAGACATTTTTGTCGATCATGCCGCTGGCCCCGGCGGGTAGGTCGATCATGTAATTGGTCGCTTTGCCGCGGGTATCATCAAAGGCATTGTTCTGGATGATCGCGCGCGCTGCACGGCTTTTGACATAATGGCCACCATTGCCGCGTTCAAAGCGGCTGCGTGTTACGGTCAACGAACCATAATCGCCGATATAAATGCTGTGCGCGCAGCTATAGCCACCGTCGCAGCGGCCAAGGCCGGAAAAAGTGGTTTGATCGATGACGATTTCTCCGCTGGGGTCTGCGGCGGTCAATATGCCCTGTTCGCTGTTGCGAAAGATGGAGCGCGTGACGGTTAAATTGCCCTTTTCCAGCCGGATACCGGCACCATTGCGGTCCGCCACCATCATGCGCTGAAAAACGATACCGTCCACAGCAGCCGAGCGACCCCGCAAAACCAGCGCCGCTTTGCTCTCGCAAATGCCGCCGTCAAAAATCACCTGTCCGGCCACATCGGCGCGATAGGAGATATGGCCTGCCCCTTGAATGGCGCATTCATTATAAGTGCCCGGCGCAATCAGAATTGTTCCCTGCGCATCGCCAATCGCCGCAACTGCTTCCGATAGCCGCGCAAATTCCTGACCGGTTTCCGCAATGCGAAACGGCGCGCTGCCCGATTGTGCCGAAGCAGACGCCGTTGCAAGAACAAGCGCAAGGGCGCTGGAAAGTATCAAATTGCGAGCCATATTCTGGATTCCCGTAAAGATGCATGTATCGATGCAGGGTTTAACCCGATTGCGATATTGAGGACCAGCCGATTAACCACGCTTGACCGGCAATGTCCAAATCGGGGACGAATATCCAGCAGAGATTGAACTGCATGCAATCGTTTGCAATACGGTGCGGTATGGAGAGGGGAAGCAAAATGCACAGCGTTACCACGACCGAAGCCTTTCTGCTGGCGATGGTGATCATTTTCACTGTGCCCTATCTGGTCTGGCGATTGTGCCGCACCGATTATTTTGCTCCGCTGGTGGTAGTGCAGATTATCGGTGGAATCTTTTTGGGACCCGGCGTGCTGGGCGCTGCTTTTCCGGAATATTATACCTTTGTCTTCCGCCCTGACGTGGTCGCGGCGCTGAACGGTGTCGCTTGGTGGGCGGTGATGATGTTTGTCTGGGTCGCCGGGATAGAGCTTGATCTGGATGAAGCCTGGAAGCGCCGCCGTGAAACCGGCGCAACCGCCGGGTTGGCTTTGGTCGTACCGCTGCTGTTTGGCAGCATTGCCGCGTTCATCCTGTTGCAAAGCGGCGATGGCTGGGCTGGAGAGCGCGGCGCACGGTGGCAAGTGATTCTGGGCATCGGCATGGCCTGTGCGGTAACGGCCCTGCCGATATTGGTGCTGTTGATGGAGAAATTGGAAATCCTGCGCCAGCCCTTGGGGCAACGCATTTTGCGCTACGCCAGTTTGGACGACATTGCGATTTGGGGGGTGTTGGCGTTGATCCTGCTCGATTGGGAACGGATCGGTCGGCAGGGCAGTTTCCTGATCACCTTCACCGCCGCCACTTTGGCAATCCGCTGGCTGATGGTGCGCATTGCCGAACGAGATCGCTGGTACGCGGGTTTGATCTGGCTGGCCGCAGCAGGATTGGCGGCGGATTGGGCCGGGCTGCATTATATGGTTGGGGCGTTTCTGGCGGGCGCGGTGCTCGACAGCAATTGGTTCACGCTCAAAGAAATGGACACATTTCGCAACACGATATTGCTCACGGTCATGCCGGTATTTTTTCTGTCCACGGGCCTCCGCACACAATGGGATGTCGGCGGCGTTGCGGTCTTCGGGGCCGCTGCCTTGTTGCTGGTCGCAGCAGTCAGCGGGAAACTGACGGGTATTCATATCGCCGGACGGCTGTTGAAATGGGACAAGGGCGAAGCATCGGTCATTGGCTGGCTGTTGCAAACTAAGGCGTTGATCATGATCATCTTCGCCAACATCCTGCTCGATAAGGCCATCATCACCAACGAAACCTTCACCGCTTTGCTGTTAATGGCGATTGCCTCGACCATGTTGACCATCCCGATAGTGACGCCCAAATTGCGGGCGATGGCCGGATTGATCGGCAAGGGCGGTTAGCCATCACCCCAAACATCGACGATGCCAAGTCCCAGCACATCGGCATCGCCCCGATGCTATCGATCAATACATGCTTGACCCGCCTTTACCCGAAGGGTCAAAGCTAGCCGCGTATCGAAGAGGAGCGCAGCGTGGCAAAATTCAGTACCGAACAGGCAACTGCCTGGATCGCTATCCAGCAGCTGATCAACGATTGGGGCTATGAACTCGATGTCAACAATGGCCTGAACATTGGCGATCTTGTGACCGAGCAATGCCAATATACCGTCCGCGCCATCCCGCGCCTGTCCCGCACTGACGTCTGCGCTTTTTATAAAGGTCGGCTGGAAGAATTCCCAGATGGCCCACCCGAACAGCGCCATGTCCAATCCAATTTGCGTGTCCAATTCAAAAGCGCACAGGAAGCGTCTATTACCTTCACGCTGGTGTATTTCACGACCGCGATTGTGCCCGCCGGGGCCAGTGAGGCCGATCCGTGCGCGGTGGCCGATGTTTTCATGGATGTGCAATGCGGCGATGATGGGCACTGGCGAATAGCAAAATTTGATAGCAAGCAAAGTCTGGTGCGGAAATTCGGCTGAGGTCTGTTGCGCAACAGGGCGCGTCGCCCAAAATGTTATTCCCTAAAGCAATTTGACACCGGCTAGGTTGCGGTTATGCCCTCTTTCGGAATTTCAATCCGAATATGAGGAAGCCTGCATGAACCCCATCAAATTGCGCCGCATACTTGTCTCGATCCACCTTTATGCAGCTGCATTGCTGGCACCGGCCTTTTTGCTCGTCGCGATTTCGGGCGGGTTATATCTGGCGGATGTTGAGGGCGGTGCAAAAGAAACCCCGGTCACTGTTCCGGCTGGCACCAAATTTGTTAGTGAAAGTCCAACATTCGAGGCCGATGTTCGCGCATTTTTGAAGGCGCAAAAAATCGACGTCGAATTTGAATATATCCGCGCTCGTGGTTCCAATTTTGTGACCCGCCCGACTTCGCGGCCCCATGTCGCGTTTGAAGAAAAGAACGGCCAACTGACCGCGAAATATGTTGAACCTTCACTGCTCAACGCCATGATGGAAATTCATAAAGGTCATGGACCGCGCGTGTACCGCGTTTTTGGTATGATCGCCGGGTTGATGCTGTTTTTCGTGGTCATCGGTGGCTTGTTGGTTGGTCTGTTAAGCCCCGCCTATCGCAAGCCCACGATTTACAGTGTCATCGCTGGAAGCGTTGTTTTCGCCTATCTGGCGTTTCTGGCTTAGGGTTTTTTGAAACCTAAACCGCACCCAGTTGCGAAGAAATGGTGTTGGCGCCGGCCAGCAACGCTTCGCCCAGCGAATCCACACCGTTGCGTTTCACCGCCCCGCCAATGCCGATAGCGACCAGCGCGTGGGTGGGGCGTTTGGCGTCCTTTGCGACCGGCGCGGCGACCACAGTGACGCCCGCAATATAGTTGCCATCATCCACGGCATAGCCCTGTGCCGCCGTAATTGCGACCTGTGCCTGCCATTCGTCATAGCGTGGCGGATCGTCCCAACGCAGTGTTTTAAACCGCGCTTCTATTTGCGAAGCCGGATATTGTCCAAACGCCGCGATGCAACGCCCCGTTGCACTAATCAGGGCGGGAAATCGGCTGCCGACTTGGGCACTCAATTGAAAATTCGCGCCGCCCTCTGCCTTGGCGATGACGATGATATGGTCGATGCCGACAATCTGCACCCCCAGCATAGTAACGGCAAATTCGCGGGCGATGCGGTCTAGCATGGGCTGCGCCAGATCGCTGAACTGGTCACGCCGCAACCACCCGCGCGCCAGTGTGAGCACGCCTGCCTCTAGCCGGTATCGTTTGGTGTCGGGGTCGAATGCGACCAATTCTTCCTCAGCCAAGGCACGCAGAACATACAGGCAGGTGGAGGGCACCAGCCCCAATTCGCGCGCGATTGCATTAACGCCCAGCGGCGCTTCGCTTTTGCCCAGCAAGCGCAAGATAGCAGCGGCGCGGGCGATGGCGGGGGCTTTGGAGGATGGCTCAATCATTCTATATATTGAATAGCATTCACTATTTACAATGAGCAAGCATTTAATGACATAGGGCATGCATTCTGATTCCTGGTGTTACCTTCGTCAATTTTGGACCGTTCCTATGCCCCGCCTGACCGATATGACCCGTTTTGCCGATGCGCAGGCGCATGCGAGCTCTGCGGCATTGTGGGATTTGTTTGACGGTGATCGCGACCAATTGAACATCGCGCACGAATGCATCACCCGCCACGCCGATGGCTCGGGCCGCCCCGCTGTGCGCATTGCCCATGCCGATGGTGCAGACCAGATTTTGAGCTTTGACCAAATCGCCGCCGGTGCCGCGCAATTCGCGCATTGGCTGGATGCGCAGGGCATTCAAAAGGGTGACCGCATCGCCTTCATGCTCGAGCCGTCCTTACCCTTTTATGTGTGCCTGTTCGGCGCGATGCAGACCGGTGCGATCTCGGTTCCGATGTTCACGTTGTTCGGCCCCGATGCACTGAAACTGCGAGTCGGCGATTGCAATCCGGTCATCCTGATTACCAACCGCGAAAAGGCCGATCTGGCGCGCGGTGCGGTTAATGCCGATGGCAAACCGCGCGTGGTGGTGGCCGATGACGGCTTGCTGGATGAGATCACGCAATACCCCAGCACCTATACGCCCAAATCTGCGGCGAATGATCTGGCGGTGTTCCAATATACCAGCGGCACCACCCGCGAATTGCCCGAAGCGGTTAAGCACACCCACCGCAGTTTGGTGACGTTGATGTTTGCCGCGCTTTACGGCACCGGCATTCGCCCCGGCGACGAATTCTTCTGCCCGTCATCGCCTGCTTGGGGGCATGGACTGTGGCACGGCACATTGGCCCCTTTGGGCCTTGGCGTGACCACCGGAACCTTTGCCGGACGGTTCGATCCGGTGCGGTTGATGAAGGCATTGTCCGATTACAAAATTACCAATATGTCGGCGGCCTCAACGCATTACCGGATGATGAAAAACAGCGGCAAGGCCGACGACTTTACCTTCCACTTCAAAAAGCTCAGCTACACCGGCGAACCGATTGACCCGGCAACGCTCGACTTTATCGACGCAACATTCAAAACGCCTGCCTGTTCAATGTACGGCACCACCGAAATCGGTGTGGTGCTGGTGAACTATCCGGGAGCCGACGATTTCGTGGTCAAGCCCGGGTCATTGGGCAAGGCTGTTCCGGGCCAACGGCTTGAGGTGCAGCGCCCCGATGGCACGCCTTCTCCGGCAGACGAAACCGGCGAATTGATGCTGTGGCGGCGCGACAAATGGGAAACCACCAAAGACCGCGCGCAGATCGACGCTGATGGCTATTTCTACCACAAAGGCCGTGCGGACGATGTCATCATCTCTGCGGGCTGGACAATGTCAGCAGTCGAGATTGAAAACACGATGCTGAAACATGACGCAGTGCTGGAATGCGCGGTAATCGGCGTTCCCGACGAACAGCGCGGCATGGTGGTGAAGGCCTTTGTAATTGCCAACGTCGCGGGCAACGATGTCCTGACCAAGGAATTGCAAAACTTCACCCGCGAAAAACTCGCGCAACATGAATTTCCACGCATCGTCGAATATGTCGGCGAGCTTCCCAAAACCCCGGCTGGCAAAGTGAACCGCAAAGTTCTGCGCGACATGGAAGCGGCCAAAGCCAAAGTTTGAACCGCATTAAGGAGAATAAAATGTCAGAAGCCAAATTTCCCAAAATCACCGAGGAAGGCCTTGCCGATCTGCGCAAGCGCATCGGCGTAAAGATCGAAAATACGATTGAGCCGTGGAACTATGAAGCGACTCGCGATGCCATCCGCCATTATGCGCACGGTATCGGCGATGATAACCCATTATGGTGCGACCCTGACTACGCAAAGACCACGAAATATGGTGATGTGGTTGCTTTGCCCTCGTTCATGTTCACCACCAGTCGTATCATTTCCGGCTATTGCGGCGGCCTGTCGGGCGTTCATGCGATGTGGGCCGGGGCCGATTGGACCTGGCACAAACCCGTTATGCGCAATGACACTATTCGCACCGTTGCCTATCTGAAAGATCTGGTTGAGCATCAGACCAAATTTGCCGGTCGTTCGTTTCAGCAGATCTATCACGTCGATTTCTTCAACCAGAATGACGAATTGGTCTGCGAAGGCGACAGCTGGGTATTCCGCACCGACCGCGATGAAGCCCGCGAACGTGGCACCAAATACACCGAAGCCCGTGGCCGCGTTGAACAGTACACCGAAGAAGAATTGGCCGAATTCACGCGCCTGTATCAGGCCGAAGAAATTCGTGGTTCCAATCCGCGTTACTGGGAAGACGTCAATGTCGGCGACGAATTGCCGCGCATGATGAAGGGCCCGATGACGGTCACCGGATTTATCTGCTACGCGCAAGGTTGGGGCGGGCTTTATATCCGTGCCAACAAGCTAGCGAACCAGATGCAGCAAGCCCATCCCGGCCTTGGCATCCGCAACCGTTTCAACGTGCCCGATTGCCCGGAACGCGTTCACTGGGACGAAGAATTCGCCCTCGAAGTCGGCGCGCCGGGTGCGTATGATTACGGCCCGGAACGGTGCAGCTGGTTGACCCATCACGTCACCAACTGGATCGGCGATGACGGCTTCCTGACCAAGAGCAAATGCCAGATCCGCCGCCACAATCCCGACGGCGACGCGATGTATATCGATGGTTCGGTGATCCGTAAGTTTGAGGAAAACGGTAAAAAATATATCGAAATCCAGCAACAAGCGACCACCCATCGCGGTGAAGTGTCAGCCTTTGGCACCTCGATTGCGGAACTGCCCAGCAAGGGGTAATCGCAAATTACGCAAACAAAAAGGCGCGCCGTTCCCAAGAACGGTGCGCCTTTTTGATTGGCGCGAAACGCACTTTGCAAATCCGTCGCCAAGGCGATGTTGTTGTTGCCATCTGCTTCGGGCTTGACCCCTGCCACGCGGCCCTGCAACCGATGACCGCTGGAGATACGCGCATGGATTTCACCTGGACCCCCGAAGAAACGGCCTTTCGCCAACGGCTGAAGGATTTTCTGGCAAAAACGCTGCCCGATGACTGGGAACGGTTTTCGCAGCATGGCCCGGCGTCACCTGCGCTGACCGAATATGCCCGAGAATTTTGCGGGCAATTGGCGAAAGATGGCCTGCTGACTCCGCATTGGGCCAAAGCGATTGGCGGCGAAGGGCTTGGCCCTTGGCACCAGACGATATTGGCCGAGGAAATGTGGATCGCCGGTGAACCGCGCGGTGGCCAATATATGAACGTCAATTGGATCGGGCCGACGCTGATCAAATACGGCACCGCCGAACAACAGGCGCGTTATTTGCCGCCCATTGCCGACGGATCGGCATTGTGGTGTCAGGGATTTTCGGAACCCGGCTCCGGTTCCGATTTGGCTTCGCTGCGCACCCGCGCCGTCCGCGAAGGAGACAATTACCGCGTCACTGGGCAGAAAATCTGGACCAGCTATGCAACCTTGGCCGGCACGTGTTTCCTGCTGTGCCGGACAAGTGATGATCGCAAAAAGGGCATTTCGGTGCTGTTGGTACCCATGGATACGCCGGGCATTACTGTACGGCAAATCCCTTCGCTGATCGGCGAAGGCGACATCCACGAGGTATTTTTCGACGACATGCTGATCCCCGCCAGCGCCTTGTTCGGCGAAGAGGGGCAAGCATGGGAAATCATCGCCTATAGCCTGGTCAATGAACGGCTGGGTATCCCGCGTTATTCCCTGGCCCGTTCGGCGCTTGATCGCGCGGTTGCCGTGCTACAGGAACAGGGCGAATGGGACGGCGAAGCGGTGAAGATTGAAGCCGCCAATGTCGCCGCTTTATGCGAGGCCGCCCGCACTGCCAGCTATGCCATCGTCACCCAACGCGCGAAAGGCGAAGGCGTTGGCCCGGAATCCTCATCCGCCCGTTTTGCCACGGTGATGGCTGAACGGCGCGTGGCAGAATTTGTCGCCGAATATTTACCCGAGGCATTGGTTGATGCCCATCCGTATCTGAAAATGCACCACCAACGCGGCATCGTTGCCGGAATTGCGGCGGGGGCGGCGGAGATTCAGTTGAACATCATCGCCTCCGATGTCCTTAAGCTACCCCGGGAGCCGCGCTGATGGACCTGTCACTTAACGCCGACCAGATCGCGATTTTGGACGCGCTCGATTCGCTCGCCAAACCGTATGTTAATGTGCCGATTGGCGATCATAGTTACGCATTGACCAGCGAGGCTTTGGACCGCGAACTGGCCGAAGCTGGGTTTTTGGACGTTGCCTTCGACCCCGATCTGGGCACCGTAACCGCCGCAATCATCGTCGAACGGTTGGCGCGCCTGCCTTATACCACCGAAGCTGCGATGACCGCGTTGGTGCGGCCATTGTTGGGTGATGACGTGAAAGGGCCGATATGTCTGGTGCGCGAGGGCAAACCCAATCGCCCGTTCCGCTTTCTGCGTCCCGGTGCAACCGTTGTCATGGTAGGCGACAATTGCGTCTGTTCGATGGAAGTGGCGGCTGACCAAATCAGACCAGAACCTGAATCGCTATACGGCTATCCGATGGCGTCGTTGTTGGTCGACCCTGAATTTTCACTGCTCAAATCGCATTTTATCGATCCGCAGCAGGTTATCACGCGTTGGCGCGTTGCGCTGGCTGCCGAAGCGGCGGGGCTGCTGGCCGCTGCTTTGGAGAGCACGACCGCGCATGTCACCGACCGGCAGCAATTTGGCCGTCCTTTGGCGACGTTTCAGGCGCTGCGTCACAGGCTGGCAGAGGCACAGGTGCGCACCAACGGCGTTTATTGGCTGGCGCTAAAAGCCGCAGCATCGCTGGATGCTGGCGATGCCGCATTGGCCGCGCTTCATGCCCAGGAAACAGCACGCATTGTGGTGTATGATTATCACCAGTTTCTGGGCGCGATGGGCATGACTTTGGAACACCCGCTGCATTTGTGGACATACCGATTGAAGGCACTGTCATCCGAATTGGGTGGACGCGGCGCGCAAGCATTGGCCGCTGCGGATGCGCTTTGGGGATAGAGGCATCGACAAGATTTCACCATCGGAAGCGGAGAGGACCAGATGAACATCGAGACAGGCATCTTCACGCCACCATTTGATCCTGTGGTTCAGGCGCTGGGCACCGATCCGGTTCCGGCGGGCCCTTATTACCGGGAAGACTGGTTTGAGCTGGAGCGGGAGGCCGTATTTCGCCGTTCTTGGCTGAACATCGGGCATATTGCCGAACTGCCCAATGCGGGCGACTATATCGTCCGCGAACTCGAAATATTGGGTGCATCGATTATCATAGTGCGCGGCAGGGATGGCACGTTGCGGGCGTTTCACAATGTTTGCCCGCATCGCGGCACGCAGTTGGTGGATGGTCAAGGCGGGCAAGCAAGCCGGTTCAGCTGTCGCTACCATATGTGGACATTCGGGTTGGATGGCGCGTTGATTTCTGCCCCCGATTTTGAACGATTCTATGCCGATAAAGCCGATTGCGGGCTGAAGATGGTCCCTGTCGGAGACGTTGGCGGACTGATTTATGTCAATCTGAATCGCGGCCCGATCACGCCTTTGCGCGCATGGATTGGCGAAGAGCTTTGCACGCAGATGGATAGTACCGTCGTTGCCCGCGCAACACATTATTCCGAATATGTTTATGAAATCGGTGCCAACTGGAAACTGACTTACGATAATTTTCAGGAAAATTATCATCTGCGCTTCATCCACCCTAAATCGGGGCTGGCGGGATTGGGGAAGGATAATCCCTTTGGCTATCCCGTACGCTATGGTTTTCACGGGGATCATCGCACCCAAACGATCTGGTCCAATCCCGAACCGCAAATCACGCCGACACAGGCGCTAACATTCGGGCGCGCGATGGATATGGCCATAAAAGACGGCGTCGATTTTGGTGATAACACCAAGCAATATTTCGCGCTGTTCCCCAGCCTGTTTCTGTTTGCATCCGCGATCCAGCCGTTCAGCCATATGGTCTATCCGATCAGCGCAACCCGTTCGCGCGGAGTGATCCGGCTATATTGGGTTGGCGCAGACGACAGCGCATCGAAACGCTTTGCCCGCGAATATATGATGGCCACTACCCGCGACATCCATAGCGAAGACCGCATTGTGATCGAGGCCGGGCAAAGGGGCTTGTCGAGCGGGGCGTTGAGCCACATTCATTTTCAGGAACAAGAGGTGCTGTGCCGCCACCTAATGCACGCGGTGGCAGCGAAGGTTTCGGCCTATCAGGCGGAGGCCGGACAATGAGCCTTTTGCCCGAACAATTTACCGCACTTTCGCCCTTTGTCGAACGCTGGGCAGTGAACGGCAGCGCGGCGCGCGCCAATTTGCGGGGCAGCAGCAGTGCCACGGAGCGTGAGGCCTATTACAACGCCATGATGCCATTGGCGGCGCAGGCGCTCGACTATCTGGATAGCCGCAATTGGGGGCAATATGAGGCCGCAGAAGATCGCCTAATGGCGATGCTGCTATCATTTGCCCATGTTTCGATTGCCGTCGAAATCCAGAAAGAAGATGAAGCGAACCACGCCATTGCCCGCGCCTTCATGCCCATTACCCACGCCCCCGCCGATGAGGTTTTTTGATGAGCGGCCTTGAAACCCTGATCGCCAAAGAGGCGATACGCGAACTGGTGCTGCTCTATTCGCGCGGGGTGGATCGCAAAGACGCCGCTTTGCTGCGCGACCTGTACACTGCCGATGCAACCGACACCCATGGCGACAGTTTTGATGGGCCAGCAGGGGCCTATTGCGACTTTCTGGAAAAATCCTTCCCCTATATGCCGTATAGCGGCCACCATGTGTGCAACCACATGATCACCGTTAATGGCGATACCGGCGAAGGCGAAGTATATGCGCTGGCTTTCCACCTGATCCCTGACCGCAACGGCGGCTGGATCGAAGACAGAATGGCAGTGCGCTATCTCGACCAGTACCGCAAAGAGGCCGACGGCCAATGGCGTTTCGCCAAGCGGGTGGTGACCTATGATTTGCGCGTGCAACAGCCATTTACCGGAACCGTGCCCGAACCCGCCAATCCCCCCGGCGATACCAGCTACCAGATGTTGACGCACCGCTTGTTTGCGCAAGGGAAGCGTGGCTAGTCTTTGGGCCGAAAGAGAGGATTGACGATGAGGCGCGAACCCCACCCCTATAGCGGCGCGGTCTATGAAGAGCTCGGCGACGGCACGATCCGCGTGGACGATAAAGAGCGCGGAAAATGGGGGCGCTTCAATCTGGATGGCACGTGGATCGAGGGCAATCTGACCAGCGCCGATCCCAATATGTTGCAATATATTGGTGGTCCCACTTTGCCGCCCGGACGCGACATATTCTGGATGTTCCTGCCGCCATCGGGGGTTGAACCCATGGCCGAAATGTCCGCGCCGCCCGCGCGTGGCGGTGGCAGCGATGCCGCCCAGCGTCCCAAGATCATCGGGCCCTATACTCCCGATCTGGGCAAGGAAACGGACGAAGGCAAACGCAGCGTTTCCTATATCGCACTTGACCGGTTGATCGCGCTGGAGCGCAAGCCCGAACTGTTGCCTGATGTGTATCGTCAATCAAGCCCGCTGCCCGGCGGTCCGAAAAAGGTAAAAACCGCGCGTTACCACGACCGCCGTTATCATGATCTTGAGGTTGAGCATCTTTGGTCAAAGACGTGGCAAATGGCCTGCCGCGAAGAGGATATTCCAGAGGTTGGCGATTACATAATCTACACGATCGTCAACCGGTCCTATTTGATCGTCCGCACAGGCGAGAACGAGATCAAGGCGCATGTTAACGCCTGTATGCACCGCGGGCGCACCTTGCGCGAATGCAATGGCCGCGCGGTTGATTTCCGTTGCCCCTATCATGGTTGGCGCTGGGGGATTGATGGCGGGCTGAAAGACATACCCAGTGAATGGGATTTCCCCGGGGTGCGCATCGATGCAAAGCAGCTTGGTGGCGCACAGGTTGGCACCTGGGGCGGATTTGTCTTCATCAATCCCGATCCAGATTGCGTGAGCCTTTCCGATTATATGGGGCCTGAGATGATCGCCCATTATGCCAAGATCAAGCTGGAAAACCGATACCGTCAGGCATGGGTTGGCCGCGTGGTAAAGGCCAATTGGAAAATCGTGCAAGAAGGCTTTTTGGAGGCGTATCACTCCATTGCCACCCACCCGCAATTGCTGGTCAATGGCGGCGACCTGACCGACAGCCGATACGATGTGTTCGGCAATTGGGGGCGGCTCGGCCATGCCATGCCCAGTGCATCGAGCCCGACACGCGGAATCATTGCCAATGAGGAGGCGATTACAGCGGGCTGGCATATGTCCGCCGATATGATGCGCGGCTACCTGCAATCCATTATCGGTGATGAAGCCGATCAGTTTAGCGATATGGAATTGAACGAATCGACCTATTCCAATCTGTTTCCAAACTTTTCACCATGGAGCGGCTGGGGCCGGATCGTCTATCGCTTCCGCCCGCATGGCGATACGCCAGACGAATGCCTGATGGAGGCGATGTTGCTGGCGCCCTGGCCCGAAGACAAGCCCAAACCACCGCCCGCCAAACTGCACATGCTGGAGCCAGAGCAGAGCTGGACAGAGGCTGTCGAACTGGGCGCTTTGGGCCGCATATTCGATCAAGACTGCCGCAATCTGCCCAATGTCCATATCGGGCTAAAGGCCAAGCAGCCTGACCATATCTGGTATTCGGCCTATCAGGAATCGATCATCCGCAATTTCCACAATCTGTACGAAAAGGCACTGGGGCTGTCTGATGGCGAATAACCTGCCCGAAATGTGCGCCGAGGCATTGACCCGCGACGGCGATGTGATCGAATTTGAAGGGCGGTTTTACAGCTGGCCAGATTTGCGGACGGTAGCGGATAAGGTCACCGCTTTGATGGCGGCCAATGGCGCACCCGATGGCGCGGCGGTGGCGTTTATCGCGCGCAACCGCCCCTCTGCCATTGCCGCCGAATTCGCAATGGTTGCGGCGGGGCGGACGATCAAGATGATCTATCCGTTCCAATCGCCCGCTGGCATTGCTGCCAATATATACCGGCTGGAACCTGCGGTTGTTATTGGGGAGCTGCGCGAATTTTCCGACGAAGTGCGCGCCATTATGGCAGAGCGGGGCATTGCGGGCATCGTTATCAGCGACATGGACGCTCAACCGCTCGCCGGGTTGGAGAGGGTTACCGGTTCGCACCCCGACGCAGGCGGTGAGCCGCGCATCGAGATTTTGACTAGCGGCACCACCGGCGCGCCCAAACAGTTTCCGGTACCCTACAGCCTGATCGCCGAGCATCATGTGAAGCCCGGGCAGGGCCGCGACTATAGCGCCAATCCGCCGGTGACGGTCTATGCGCCATTGGGCAATATCTCTGGCATCTATACCACCTTTGCCCCGTTGTTGCTGGGCATGAAGATTGTCATCTGGGATCGCTTTTCAATTGATCTGTGGCTCGATTATGTCCGCACCTATCGCCCCGCCCAAACCGGCATTCCCTGCGCCTCGGTACAGGCATTGCTGGATGCCAATGTCCCCGCCGAAGACTTGGCATCGATCAAGACCATGGGCATGGGGGCAGCGCCGCTCGATCCGACACTGCAGCGCGAGTTTGAGGAAAAATACGGCATCCCGATGCTGGTCTCTTATGGTGCGACCGAATTTGGCGGGCCAGTCGCTTGCGTCACGCTGGACCATATCAATGCCTTTGGCTTTACCAAGCGCGGTTCGGTTGGTCGACCGATGCCGGGGGCGGATTTGCGGATTATCGATGCGGAGAGCGGGAACGTTCTGGGACCGGATCAAGAGGGGATTTTAGAAGTTGTCTCTCCGCGCATCGGCACGCACTGGATTCGCACGTCAGACATTGGCGCAATCGACGCGGACGGATTTCTATGGCTAAAGGGTCGCGCCGACGGCGCGATTATGCGCGGCGGGTTTAAGGTTTTGCCCGAAACGATCGAGCGCGCGCTGGTATCCCATCCCGCTGTGTCGGATGCCGGGGTGACGGGAGTATCGGACAAACGACTGGGGCAGGTTCCCGGCGCAGCCATTGTGCTGAAACCGGGAATGGCGGCTGATCCCGCATACACTGGAAGCGCATTTGCGGAAAATCGTGCTGGCTACCCATATTCCAGTGCATTGGCGCTTTGTTGCGACCCTGCCCAAAAACGCCTCGGCAAAAATTGACCGGTTGGAACTGAAGGCCCTGTTCGCGGAAGAGACCATCACATGATCACCCGATAACCGCTTTCTGGATGATATGGTGGACACCGCCACCCGCGTCGAACCAGCGATATTGGTCGATGATGTCGATGCCGAACACTGGGACGCGCATTGCGATATGCTTGTCGTCGGCGTCGGATTGGCTGGTGCCTGCGCGGCGTTGCGCGCGTCGGAAGATCCTGCGCTGTCCGTCATCGCCTTGGACCGCGGCCTTGGCGGCGGGGCGAGCAAATTGTCAGGCGGCGTCGTCTATATGGGCGGCGGCACAAAGGCACAGCGTGAGGCGGGTATCGACGATAGCCCCGAAAACATGGCTGCCTATCTCGCCTTTGAAACCGGCGACAGCCTGCGTCCCGAAACTCTCGACCGCTTTTCCCGCCAAAGCACGGGCTTTCAGGACTGGTTGGAGAAATATGGTGCGCGCTTCGGCGGCCCGGCGACCGAGGATAAAACCAGCTACCCTAACGACGCCAGCCTGTATTTCTCCGGCAATGAAACCACACCCGCCGGACGCGCATTGGCGAGCCCGGCGCAACGCGGCCATCGCGCCAAACCTGCCAAGGGTGGCGAACCAACCGCATTGAGCGGAGCCTATTTGCTACCCCCGCTGCTGGCATCGATTGACCAACAGCCCAATATCGATTTTTGGCGACAAACCCGCGCGCACCGGTTGATTGTGGATCGCAGTGGCGCGGTGGTCGGGGTGGAGGTGTTGCGCATACCGTCGGGCTTTGCCGCCAAACGCCATGGCTGGCTTTATGGCCTCAGCAACAATACTCCGCTCGCTGTGCTGGGGTTGTTGGGCAAAGTGCGCAATGCAGTGGTGAAGATCGAGCAGTCCGCTGCCAAGACGTTGCGTATTCGCGTGCGCAAGGGCGTGGTGCTGTCTGCGGGCGGATTTACCTATAACCGCGCGATGATGGCCAAAACCGCACCTGCCTATTTGGCATCGGTGCCCTTGGGGACAATTGCCGATGACGGATCGGGGATCAAATTGGGGATGAGCGTCGGTGCGAAAACCGACAAGCTCGACCGCGTGTCGGCCTGGAAATTCCTCTATCCACCCGCAAGCTGGACCAAGGCCTGTTCGATTGGCCCCGATGGAAGACGTCTGATCAGCGAGGAATATTATGGCGCGCGCACCGGCGAAGCGGTGTTTGAACGCGCAGGCGGAAAGGCGTGGCTGATCCTCGACGCGCCGTTGCAAGATATTGTACGCGGCGAAATCGATGCGATGCAGAAAATGCTGTTCCAAAAAGTGCAGTTTCGCGCCATTTTGAAGGATTATACCGTCAGTGCCGATACGGTGCATGAGCTTGCGGCGAAAATCGGCGTCGATGGGTCGGCGCTGGAAACAACGCTGGGCGATTATAATGCCGCCATCGCCAATGGATCGCCTGACCCGTTTGGCAAATCGGAAAAGCTGCGCCGCCCCATCAGCACCGGACCCTTTTACGCAACAGACATTGGCGCGCATCTGAAACTTTCGCCTATCCCTGCCCTGACTATGGGCGGCCTAGTGTGTGACGAAGAAAGCGGCGCGGTTATGGGTTCGGATGGCCAGAATATCTGTGGCCTTTTTGCCGCAGGGCGCACCGCTGTAGGCATTTGTTCGAACTATTACGTCAGCGGATTGTCGCTTGCCGACTGCGTTTTTTCGGGTTGGAGGGCCGCCGATGCAATCAAGACACAGTCCGCAGAAAAACGCTAATCGCTGGCGCGATGTGATTCCGTAAGGGCTGGCATCTCCCCCGCTTTTCATCAATAAACAACGCTGTTGATTAGAGTGAGGACATTATGCCCTGCCATATAAAGAGCAGGCATTAACGAGGGAGGATCAAAATGCGTAAATTTTCTATAGCCTTAACCGCTGGCGTAAGCTTGTTAGCGATGGCGCCAGCTGCATGGGCACAGAATGAAGCGGCGGATTCGGTCGACGAAGGTGCCGAAGACAAGGATGAAATCACTGTTATCGGAACGCTGATTCGCGGCACACAGGTGGTCGGATCACAGACGCTAAGCGTCAGTGCGGAAGATATTACAGCCAAGGCGGCAAGCTCGACCAACGAATTGTTGGGAACGATTCCGCAGATCGCAAATGCCTTTAATGGCCGGTTCGAAGGTGATCCGCGCGGTGTTGCCGGTTCGGGTACTTCGATCACACGCCCGAATCTGCGTAACTTGCCATCAGCAGGCTCCACCTCTGGCGCGCTCACCCTTGTACTTGCCGATGGCATGCGCATTACGCCGGTCGGTGTGAATCAGGCCGCTGTCGATCCTGATCTTGTTCCAGCCGCCGTCATTGCCGGTGTTGATGTGGTGACCGATGGCGGTTCGTCGCTATACGGTGCCGATGCCGTCGCGGGCGTCATCAACTTCCGCACATTGCGCAAGTTCGAAGGGATCAAAGTCGACGGCAATTTCGGCTTTGGCACCACGATCAAAAGCTATAAAGTGTGGGATGCAGCAATCACCGCCGGGCAAAGCTGGAACAGCGGCAATGCCTATGTTTCGGTTAGCCATTCCGATCGCGATGAAGTGTTGAACGGTGATACCGATTGGTCGAACGGCATTGTCTATAACGCCGCTGGCGTTGCCCGCACCACCTTCACCCAGTGCGATACCCCGCAACAAACCGAAACCCGCTGGCTTCGTTTCGGTGCTGGCGCGACTAGTTTCACTAGCAACCCGCTGGCAGCCGGTGCAGGCGCTCGCTCGCTCGGCACGGGTTGTGACCGGGTCGTAGAGGATTCCTATTCACCGCGGTTGACGCGCACCAACGTGTACGGTGCAATTACGCAAGAGTTTAGCGACAGCGTCGATTTGCGCCTAACGGGATATTGGGCGAAGCGCCAAGTCGAACTCAGCAGCTACGCGCGTGGTGCCACGTCTAGAGGCAGCGGGATCACCACCGCAGCGCAACTTACAACTGCTTATCCGGCTGCTTTGTTAATCGCTCCGGGAAGCTTTTTCTCGGTCCCTGAAGGTGTCGGCTATTCGTTCGGTCCCAACGCGGCCTATGAAAATACGCCGCAACGCGTCGGGTTTGAGACATGGGGCGTTTCGCCCGAATTGACCGTAAAGCTGGGTGACAATTGGCAAGTACGCACCAATGCACATTTCGGTCGTTCGACCAACTTCCAGTCGTTCCCCGGTGTCGATAGCGTGAAGGCGCAATGCTACATCACTGGCTGCACGGGGATTGCCGCGGGTCAGTTGAATCCGCTGAATGTGGCTGCCGCAAGTGCAGCAGTCATCGCCGACATTACCAATTACGAAAATGCCCAGCAAACCAAACAACAGCTGTTTGTCGTTCGCTCGATCATCGATGGTACAATCTTCGCGCTTCCAGCCGGAGACGCCAAAATGGCGTTTGGCGTGGAGTATCAAGACAATAAGGGCGACAGCCGTCTGTCGACCGGAACCATAGGTTCGATCGATGCGCTGCCCTATGCCAAGTCACAGCGCAACGCGAAGTCGATTTTTGGCGAACTGACCGTTCCGGTCACATCGTTCCTCGATCTCAACGGATCGGTGCGGTACGATGATTACAGCGATTTCGGATCGACCACCAATCCCAATGTCGGCTTTGCCTTAAAGCCGTTCGACGGACTGAAGATCTTCGGTCACTGGAATACTTCGTTCAACGCACCAACGGCGATCGATAATCTGGCCATCGGCACGGGCCGCTTCGCTTGCGGCATTTACACCGCAGGAAGCACCAACCCAGCCCAGCGCCCGACCGATCAAAGTGTTTTGTCCGGCGGCGCACTTCCGTTGCGCGATACCAGCCGACAAGGCACCTGTGCGTTGGTATTGCAGGGTTCTTCGCCGGGCCTGCAACCACAGACCGCTGAAAGCTGGGCCGTTGGGTTCGAAGCTACGCCAACTGAAGGCATCCGTTTTGGTGGTGAATATTATTCGATCGATTTGAAAAATGCCCTGGGCACTTTGAACCCATCGATCACCTCGACTTACCTCACCAATCCTGATCTCTACACATACAACATCAATGCAGCCGATTACGCTGCTGTATTGGCAAGACTGGGCAACGGCGTTGCGTTGGGCGTACAACAACCCGCCAGCAACATTGCCATCGTTGTGGATACCCGCATTTCCAATCTGAACGCGGCAAAGCTTGAAGGGATCGATGCTCACTTCTCGTTCGATGCCGATGTTGGCAACACCCACCTGACATTGGGCACTGCAGGGACGTTGCAGACCAAGGCCTTGATAACCAACGGCGGGGTGTTGGCCGACAAGCTGGGCCGGGATGACCCACGCACGTTCGCCTCGACCTGGTTGGCATTGCGTAATGGCGGGTTCACGGGCCGATTGACTGTCAACTATCGGGGTTCGTATCGCGATGCAGCGATCAACAACCTGAGCCAAGTTGAACGGGTAAGCGCGTTCGTGCTGACCAACCTGGCCCTTGGATACAACTTTGAAGGATCGGACGGCCCGCTGAAAGGGCTGTCGCTGCGCTTCAATGTCGACAATCTGTTCGACAAGGCACCGCAAACGATCCGCCGCCTGAACACCAATAACCCCAGCTACAACAACTGGACTTTGGGTCGCGTGATCAAATTGGGCGCGAGCTTCAAATACTAAAAATACATTTGACGCGGGCTGGTTTTGGCCCGCGTCAACGAAACTGAAAATCGTCGAAAGTGTGGGGGCCAGTCAGCTTATGCTGGCTGGTCTTCTTACCAAATGGGAGCCAGCAATTGCGCGATTTATCAGCCGTTTCCCGAAATTACAGGCTGAAAAGCTTCGCCGCTTTTGCTAGGGGCCAGACATGAGCAAACCAAAAATCAGACGTCCTCGTGATCCCGAAGCAACGCGCGAAGCGATATTGGATGCCGCGCGCACCTTGCTCGCCAAAGACGGCCCCGAAGGGATCAGCCTGTCCGAGGTGGCTCAGCTCGCCGGTGTCAATCGCGGTACGGCCTATCAACATTTTGCCACCCGCGACAAATTGATCGAAGCAACGGCTTTATGGGTTTCCGACAAGATGTTTCGCGCGGTGTTTGGTGATCCGGCAACCATCGGGGAACGCCAGATCGATCAGGTCGACATCGCCGACCCGACCGATCGCATCGCCGAATTCGCCATGGAAAATCCTGAATTGTGCCGGGTTTGGCTGTTGCAATTGCTGGCTTCGCCTGATCCGGCCAACGATCCGTTCTGGCGCGAATATCAAGGATCGATCGCGCGCTTTGCCGCCACCGAACGGGCGCAGGATAAAATCGATACCGAAGCCTTGTCGGTCATGCTGCTCGCTGGTTCGATGATGTGGCCCATCTGGGCGCGCAGTCATGCCCGTGACGATGATGATCGCCGCGGCCTTGCGCAACGTTTTTCCCACGAAGTTTTGCGCCTGTGCATGCACGGCAGCGTCAAGCCGGAATATTTCCCCGAAATTGAACAGCGGATCACCGGACAAAAGCTGAAACAGGTCAAGCTGCGTGCCGTCAAATAATCCCATTCATTCTCTCAAATCCCAAAGGAGCCCTACCTCATGTTTTCCGCGATAGTCATCGATAAAACCGACGCCGGACAAACCGTTCAACTGCAACAGGTTGATGAGGCACAATTGCCCGAAGGCGATGTCACCATCGATGTTGCCTATTCGACATTGAACTTCAAAGACGGCCTCGCCATCACCGGAAAATCGCCGGTCGTGCGCAAATTTCCGATGGTGCCGGGTATCGATCTGGCGGGCACCGTTCGCGAATCGAGCCATGCCGACTGGAAAGCAGGCGACAAAGTCGTGCTCAACGGCTGGGGCGTGGGCGAAGCGCATTGGGGCGGTCTGGCGCAAGTCGCGCGGCTGAACGGCGACTGGCTGGTACCTTTGCCATCGGCATTCAGCGAGAAGCAGGCGATGGCCATCGGCACGGCGGGCTATACAGCGGCCTTGTGCGTCGAGGCGCTGGTCCAGCATGGCGTTACCCCTGAACAAGGCGAAGTGCTGGTAACCGGTGCCACCGGCGGTGTTGGCAGTGTCGCCATTGCGTTGCTGAAAAAGGCAGGCTTCACCGTCGCAGCTGCAACCGGCAAAGCCTCTGAGGTCGAATATCTGACTCAATTGGGCGCGGCATCGGTTGTTGACCGTGCCGATTTGATTGCACCGGGTAAGCCATTGCAACGCGAACGCTGGGCCGGAGTCGTTGATGCCGTGGGCAGCACCACCCTTGCCAATGCTTGCGCACAGACGCGCTATGGCGGCGCGGTAGCAGCGTGTGGTTTGGCCGGTGGAGCGGACTTCCCATCATCGGTTATGCCGTTCATTCTGCGCGGTGTGGCGTTGCTGGGTATCGACAGCGTCATGGCCCCCAAAGGTCCGCGCATGGCGGCATGGGCCCGGCTGGGACGCGATCTGGATTTATCGGCATTGGATATTATCGGCAACGAAATCGGCCTGGAGGAGGCCATTACAGCCGCTTCTGGACTGATGGACGGTACCGTGCGTGGTCGCTTTGTCGTCGATGTAAACCGGTAAAACCTGACGCGAGTAACCGGCATGACCGACACGCCCTTATCGATCAGCAAAGGCATCCCCCTCGACGAGGAAGCGGGCATTGGCGCGCTAACCCTGGGGGGGTGGCTGCGCGAAGTTACTGATCGTTTTGGCCCGCGCGAAGCGGCGGTGATGTGGATCGATGATCAAGTGGAGCGATGGAGCTACTCTGATCTATGGGATCGGTCGATGGCGGTTGCCCGCGCGCTAGTGGCGTGCGGCGTTTCGAAAGGAACGCGGGTCGGCATATTGGTCACTAACCGGCTTGAATTCCTGTCTGCCACTTTTGGTACCGCACTGGCAGGCGGCGTGGCGACGACGATCAGTACCTTTTTCACGCCCACCGAACTGGACGAAGTGCTGAAAGCATCGGGCGTGTCAGTGCTGTTGATCGAGCGCAAGGTTTTGAAAAAAGACTTCGCGGCACTGCTTACCGAATTGGAACCGCAACTGGCATCGGCGGCAGCAGGGTCTATTGTTTCGACCCGCTATCCTTATCTGACCCATGTGGCGATGGTGGATCAAGAAGACCCGATCGGTGCGGTCGAAGGCTGGAGCGCCTTTTTGTCTCGCGGCCACACTGTGGCGGAAGCACTGGTTGACGCGCGCGCGGCGCAGGTTCCGCCTAGTGACCCCGGCGTGTTGTTCTTTTCATCGGGATCGACCGGCAAAGCCAAAGGCATTCTTTCGGCGCATCGCGGTGTGTGCCTGCAAATGTGGCGGTGGCCAACATGGTATCAAATCACCGAAGCCATTCCCGCACGCACATGGTCTGCCAACGGATTTTTCTGGTCGGGCAATTTTTCCATGGCGATAGGCGGAACGCTTTCGGTTGGCGGATCATTGATCCTGCAACGATGGTTCGATCCGAAAGAAGCTCTGACGTTGATGCAAAAAGAAAAAGCATCAATGGTGCACGCTTGGCCGCATCAATGGGCGCAATTGATCGCAGCTCCCAATTATGCCGATGTCGATTTGTCGGCGATGCACTATCTGGATTGCACCACGCCTATGGCGCAACATCCCACGATCACCACCGATTGGATCGAGCCCAAGCACGCCTTTGGCAACACCGAAACCTTTACGCTGATGTCTGCGTTCAATGCCGGAACGACGGCCGAAGACGCGGGCCACAGCCATGGCTTACCCACCGCTGGCACCACCATCCGCATAGTCGATCCGTTGAGCGGCACCGTATTGCCGGTAGGCGAGAAAGGCGAGATCTGCGTCAAGGGTGCCACATTGATGCTGGGCTATATCGGCATTCCGTTGTTGGAAACGCTTGATGAGGACGGTTTCTTCCGGTGCAACGATGGTGGTACCATCGATGCCCAAGGGCGGCTGACGTGGCTGGGGCGGTTGAACGACATCATCAAAACCGGCGGTGCCAATGTGTCGCCCGTAGAAATTGATACAGCCATCCGGAAACTGCCTGGGGTTAAGCTTTCGCAAACAGTTGGCGTACCGCATGAAACCTTGGGCGAAATCGTCGTGACCTGCATCGTCCGCTATCCTGATTCCGACATTGATGAAGCCGCTGTACAGGCCTTCGCCAAACAGACATTGGCCAGTTACAAGGTACCGCGCAAAGTGCTGTTTTTCGCCGATGACGAAATCGCACTGACCGGTACGGCCAAAATCAAAACCGCCGATTTGCGGATATTGGCGGCCAAGCGGCTCGAAGCGAATTAACGACGCCTCTTTCGTGCGCATCGCTTTCTTGGCGCGCACTCTCTTGAGCGTTTTCCTATTAGGAGTGAGATGATGAGCGGTAAATTTGCAGGCAAAGCTATATTGGTAACCGGCGGAGCTGCGGGGCTCGGCCGCGCTTATGCCCTCACTTTTGCCAAGGAAGGCGGCCATTTGATTCTGTCTGACATCAACGAAGCCGGAATGGAAGAAACCAAGGCACTGGTCGAAGCGGCGGGCGGAAGCGCCGAATGCCATCGATGCGACATGGCAAACGAAGCCGATATTCAGGCGTTAGGCGTTGCGGTTTGCAGTGCGCATGAAAAACTGGATGTGCTAATCAACAATGCAGGCCTGCATATGGGGGAAATCGCGCGCGGCTTTTTCGGGCTGGGCATGGCAAAATGGCAGCATTTCTATGCCGTCAACACCATCGGCCCGATGTTGCTCGCAGAGGCGCTGCGTCCTGCGTTGGCCGCAGCCAAAGGATTGGTGATCAACAAGAGTTCGATGGCCAGTTACAACCCCGCTACCGCTTATGGCATCACCAAGGCGTCGCTCAATATTTTCACCCACGCCATGGCCATGCAATTTGGTGCCGATGAAATCCGCGTTGTCGCCATTGCACCAGGGCTGATGGAAACAGAGGCCGCAAAGGAAGGCGTCGAAGCCAGCAATTGGGAGCGACTAAAAGCCATGCAAGCCGTCAAACGGCAGGGCACGGCGGACGACATCGCCAATCTGGGTGTATTTTTGGCCAGCGACGAAGGCAGTTTTATCAATAATCAGGTTATCCTGTGCGACGGCGGCAACCAGATGCGCGGATTCCGGATATGAGCGGCGCGCCGGATTTTGCCGACTGGCTGGAAATCTGTAATCTGAAAGCGCGCTATTGCCGTTGCCTCGATACCAAGGATTGGGATGGCTATGCGGCGGTCTTTACCGACGATATGGTCCTCGACACCAGCCCATCAGGCGGGCTGCGGATTGAGGGGCGTGACGCTGTGGTGGCCTATGTACGGTCATCCATCATCGATGACACCATCACCACACACCATGTTCACGCACCCGAAATTGCCATCGAGGGTGATGAAGCGACTGGTATCTGGGCGATGCAAGATCGCAACATCTGGCCCAATGGCCGCAAGCTTCTGGGCTTTGGCCATTATCACGAACGTTACCGCAGAGTGGATGGCAGTTGGCGGATTGCTGAAAGCATATTGACCCGGATCAACATGGAACTGACCGAGCACGTGTAAGCGAATGGGCCACGCGCAGCAGCGATGTTTGCCCTTTGCGGGCGGCAATGCTGGCCTTCCGCATCGCAGCCGTTAGAAATCGGCGAAAGCGGTTTCGGCCGAACATTGAGACATGGGGATTTGCAAGATGGCACTGTACTCGACAACGCATCTTTACAATGTGCCTGCCGAAAAAGAGTCAAATTATGCGGCTTGGTTCGAAGGCCCGCATAAACAAGCCCTTACGCGGCTGCGCGGTTTCCGTTCGGCGGACCGTTTTGAACTAACCCCCGAACAAATCATGCCCGACATCGCCCAACCCTGGCGGTATATGAGCGTGTATGAATTTGATTATACCAACCCCGAAATCGATCTGCCTGCATTGGGGCCTTTGCTGGCAGAGGCGCGGGACAATGGGTTAATCGATGACGCCAATGAATCCGAACGGATTTACAGTTATGCGCTATATTATGATTGGCAGTCCGGCCCGAACCACCAAAAGGACAAACCCTTTTCCAGCATGTTCATTATCCCTGCTAATTTTGTGGCGGGCATGGAGGCCGAATATCACACATGGTATGACGACGTGCATATCCCAGAGGTTTCGCGTGTGCCGGGCTTTGTCGCGATGAAGCGCGGACGATTGGCACCCATCCAGATCGAACCCAAACGTTTTTGCCCCGGCAGTGAAATTGTGATGTGCGCGCACCAGACCGATGATTTGCTGTTCAGCATCAAGGATTTCAGCGCTCGTGCACGGGGCGTCTCGCCCAGCGGAATCGCGATGGAACCCCGCTCCAAGGCTGGATCCTTTGCCCGCACCGTGCATTTCTTCAAAAAGATCAGCGGCCCCGTTTTCTGGGATAATGGCGTTGCTTATGCAGGCGATTTGTCAATCTACCCGCCCGATTTCAGGATCACCGGCGCTTAAACTCCGGCCAACTATCGCGCGCGCGATACGCTCTGCGCTTGCGACAAATGCTGTCGCATGGGAACGTCAGTCATATTTTTGAAATGGAGTTGTTTGTGGCCAAAACCATAGTCATTACCGGTGCGGGCGTTGGATTGGGGCGGGCGATTGCCCGTCTTCTGGCCGCCAATGGCAACACGCTGATTCTGTTGGGCCGCACACTATCCAAGGTACAGGCACTGGCAGACGAACTGGGTGGCGCAGCGATGGCGGTGAAATGTGACGTCGCCGATGTTGACTCGGTCCGTGCTGCGTTTGCGACCATATCGGCCAAACATCCGCGTATCGATGTGCTGATTAACAATGCCGCTGTCTATGAACCGTTCGAAATTGCAGAGGCGACCGACGAACAGATTTTGCAGCCGATCATGACCAATTATGCCGGGCCGCTGTTTTGCTGTCGCGCCGCAATTCCGATGATGGACCGAGGCAGCCACATCATCAATGTGTCGAGCGAGTCGGTGGAATTCAACTTCCCGATGCTGTCGCTTTACCAAAGTTCTAAAGCCGCGCTGGAACGCTTCACTGAATCGCTGGTCGGCGAGCTGGAACCCGCCGGCATCCGCGTAACCACATTCCGCGCAGGGCCGATGTGGGAAGAAGGCAAGGGATCGTCATGGGAACCTGAAGTTTCCATGCGCTTTGGACAGGCCTGTATGGCCAAAGGCATCGACATGCGCAGCCGCCCGATCAGCCATGTCAATTCGGTAGCGAAACTGTTCCGCGATGTGATCGAAACCCCCGCCGATGTGCAGCTGAATTTTGTTGCGGTCGAAGGCCGTAAGCCCTGAATTTTTCAAAGGACGACTTTCCAATGACCACTCTCCCCGACGCCAGACTGTATATCGACGGCAAGATGCGCGATGCCGAAGGTGGCAAGGCGTTCGACATCATTAGCCCATGGACCGGGCAACCCGTTGGCAAAGCGGCGGACTGTTCGGCGCAGGATGTGAACGAAGCCATCGTTGCCGCCCGCCGCGCTTTTGACGAAAGCGACTGGTCGACCAATGCGGCGTTACGCCAGACGCTGGTGCAGAAATTGCGCGACCTGTTCGAGGTAAACCGTGAACGCTTGTCGGACCTAGCCCGCAATGAAGCCGGTGCCGCCATTGGCGCGGTTTCCCGCGCGCATGTCGATATGGCGCTGGCAGGCTGGGACGATTATCTGGCTGTCTTCCCGCAAGTGGAGTGGGAAAAGGATTATGGCGGGCGCGAAGCCTATGGTTTTGTAAGCAAACGGAAAGCGTTTTTCGAACCCGTGGGCGTGGTCGCCGCGATCACCCCGTGGAACGTGCCTTTATATGTGAACGTCGGCAAAGTCGTCGCCGCCTTGCTGGCGGGGTGCACCGTCATCCTGAAGCCTGCACCCAACACCCCTGGCATGGGGTCAATCTTTGGCGAACTGGCCGCACAGGCTGGCTTCCCTGCGGGTGTATTGAACGTCGTCTTTGGCAGCGACCCCGCCTTGGCGGGCGAAATACTGGTGCAGGACCCGCGCGTTGACCTGATCAGCTTCACCGGATCGACCGGCGTTGGCAAACATATCATGGAACAGGGCGCAAAGACCATGAAGCGTGTGTTTCTGGAACTGGGCGGAAAATCGGCGAAGATCGTTCTGGATGACGCAGAGAATTTCGCGATGGAAGTCGCCACCACCATGCTGGTGTTCCACGCTGGACAAGGCTGTGCGGTGCAATCACGCCTGCTGGTTCCCAAAAGCCGTTATGCAGAGGCGGTCGGCATATTGAAACACTCCTACGCCAGCTTTGGAGATAACTGGGGCGAATTTGATAATCCGGCGCACATCATGGGGCCGGTGGTATCGGCGCGTCAGCAGGAACGGGTACTGTCCTATATCCAGCTGGGGCAGGACGAGGGCGCAACCCTGATCGCCGGTGGTAAGGCCCGGCCCGACAAGGGCGGCGGTTATTTCATCGAACCCACATGCTTTGCCGATGTCACCAACGATATGCGGATCGCGCAGGAGGAAATCTTTGGTCCCGTGTTGGTGGTCATCCCGTTCGAAGACGACGAAGATGCCATTCGTATTGCCAATGACAGCGACTATGGCCTAGGGGGCGGCGTTTCGTCCGGCAGCTTTGATCGCGCCATGAACATCGCACGTCGGGTTCGCACCGGCACGATGAGTGTAAATGGCGGGATGAGCATCGCGGGCGATATTCCTTTTGGAGGCTATAAAGCGAGCGGAATTGGCCGTGAGTGGGGCCGCGAAGGCATTGAAGAATATCTCGAGACCAAATTGGTCGCTTGGAGAGAATGACGGGGGACCAAGTGGGCGCATCGCAGACGGCAAAAATGGGAGCGGTTGGCACTGAACCGAATAGAGGCGTTGGTAAGACGACTCTGGCAAAGGGCCTAAGCCATAATCTGGCGGGGCAGAAGCTGGGCCGCAAAGGTCGCGACACGCGCGAACGCATTTTGGCGGCAGCCGCTGATTTGCTCGCCGACCCCGAAAACCCGCCGTTCACTTTGTCCGCTGTTGCTCGCAAAGTGCCGTTGGGCATGACTTCGCTGTATAATTATTTCACCGATTTACCCGAATTGTTGCTGGCAATTTTGGAACCGATCATGGCCTCCGCCGAAGCGGATTATCTGGGCCATATGCGGTCCTATTGGGACGACGCCCATTTAGAGGATCACTGCCGCACGTTTATCACAAACTATTACCGCTTTTGGCAACAGCACACCAAAATCCTGCATCTGCGCAACGCCCTGTCGGAAGGCGGCGGTGACCATCGCTTGGGAATTCAGCGGGTGAATGCAGGTATTCCCATGGTCCGCTTGTTTACAAAACAAATGGGCGGCGATCCCGACGATAATTTGACGCTCGATTATTGCATGGCAACCGCATTGTTCACCGGTGTTGATCGCTTAATCGCTGTGCGGACCATAACCACCCGTTGGTCGGTTGAAGTCGACAGCAGCTTCTATCCTGTGGTGGACAAACAGTTGCAAGCCGAAGCACGGTTGCTCGAACTCGCCATACGCGACGGACGGCAGCGAAACGGCAGTACCGCTTAGCGACAACCGCGTCCTATTTCGCTTTGCCGCCGACACCCGCGACATATTTCTGGATGTTTTCCAGATAGGCGGGATTAAGCATCAGCGCGCTGTTGGCCATGCGTTCGACATTGCGCGCGGCATCGCGGCCAAGGTCTGCGCACAGTTCAATGGCGACTTTGGCGGCACCCATTTGTTCCGCATTTTGTTTGGTCAAATGGCGGCAGAATTCCATGACTTCGGCTTCGAAACTTTCGTCGGGATAGACGTCATGGACCAATCCCATTATCAACGCGCGATCGGCATCGACGGATTTATTGCCCATGATGAGCCAACGCGCCCAGTGCGGTCCGCACAGACGGGTCAGCCGCGATACGCCGCTGGACGCGGGCAGCACGCCGAACAATCCTTCGGGAAAGGCATAGCCCGCACTTTTCGACGCCAGCCGGAAATCACAGCTGAGCGATAGTTCAAGCCCACCGCCCACGCACATACCGTGATGCGCGACCACGATGGGCTTTTCGATATGCTCCATCTCATCCCACAATTGCTGCATATTATTCAGGTTCAGCCGGTGGTTTTCGCGGATGCCCGATGCTGTCTGCTTGGTGGGGGAGATTTTGCGTTGCCCGCCTTTCAGGTCCGCACCTGCACAGAAATAGCGGCCATTGGCGCGGATCAACATCACCTTCAGATTTTCATCATCGCGGAACCGTAACACCGCCTCGGTCAGCAAATCCATGGTTTCCAGATTGAGCGCGTTCAATTTGTCAGGACGGTTTAATGTCGCGATCAAAATGCTGTCTTGATCTTCGGTGAGGAGTGCAGGCGCGTCCGTCATAGCCCTACCCTATTGCCTTGTACGCGGCAGGCCCAGTGCCTTTTCCGCGATCATCGAACGGTGGACTTCGCTGGTGCCGCCGTAAATCGTGGCCCCTTGGGCATGGCGGTAGAACTGGTTGATTTCCGCCGCCGCCCCTTTGCGTTTCGACAGCGACAAAGGCGCAGTCAGATCGAGCAGATCGCGGGCATCGCGGATGAACAGTTCGGACGAGAACATTTTTGCCATCGGACCGTAAGCCAGATTGGGCTTTTTCTCGGTCGCGGCCCATTGCGCGCGATAGGTTATCAATTCGGACAACCATATATGGGTCAATGTCCGCATCAATCGCGCCTGTGCTTGCCCATCCTCAATCAATGGCTTGCCCTGATAGCGGATTTCCTGCGCCAATTCCTCGGCGGCCTTCAGCATCGACGATTGGTATTTGGAAAAGCCGCCTGCATGTTCCAGCTCAAGACTGGCGCTCATGGTTTTGACGCCGCCGTCAACCGCGCCCAAGCGCCAGCTATCGGGGATTTTCACCCCGTCATAAAAGGTGATGTTGGTACGTTCGTCCTGAAACGTATAAACCGGCTGCACCGTCACGCCTTCTGCCTTTAACGGCACGATGAACATTGTCAGGCCCGCATGTTTGGCGACTTCGGTGTTGGTGCGGCACAGCATCAGCACATAATCGGACAGATTGGCGCCGCTGGTGAACATTTTGGTGCCGTCGATTCGCCAGCCATTGCCGTCGGGTGTCGCCTTGCACTGCGCCGCGAACACGTCCGATCCTGAACCGGGTTCGGAATAGCCAAGGCTGCATATTGCCTCGCCGCGCATCAGCCGGGGCAAAACCTCGGCTTTTAATTCGTCGCTGCCGAAACGGTTAATGATGAGCGAGACCATCTGCGTAACGCCCGCCGCCGGGTTGTTATATCCCTGTTTCTCGAACGCATCCATCGCCGCCGTTTTGGCATAAGCAGAAAGCCCGCGCCCACCGACATCTTTGGGCAAACCCAGATAAAGCAGATTTTGCGCGGCGAGTTTTTTGTTGAGTTCGGGGTTAAACCCCTCCCAGCTATAATGGAATTTCGCCCGCATGTCGGGGGTCACATTGGCCGCGAAAAATTCTTCAATTTCGGTTACCAACGCAGCGGCATCATCACCCAGATCGAAATTGACCGGAACGTCGCCAGCCGCCGGAAGCGACGCGACCTCGCCGCCATATTTGCGACGCCCGGCTTCATCGAGCAAGCGGCGCGGATCGCCGTAAACCAGCGGCCAAGCTTTCGATCGCAGGTTGAACAGGTAAATGTCATATTCGGTGGTCAGACCGTAACCGCCAAAGGTATGCAGCGATTGCGCCACGGTGCGCGCTGCGGCCTCTGCATTCCACCACAGCGCCGCGCTCACAGCAGCACCAGCATCGGGAGAGCCATCGGCGATTTCACGGATTGCCTTCCACACCAGCAATTTGCCGCCATCGGTTTCACACAGCAAATCTGCAAGAGGGTGCGATATTGCCTGAAACTGGCCGATGAACTGGCCGAATTGTTTGCGTTCACTGGCATAAGCGGCGGCAAGTTTCAGCGCGGCCCGGCCAAGGCCCGCCAATGCGGCGGCAATCAGCAATTTCCATTCCTCGATCCCGGCAGCAAAAGCGGCGACGGCATCGGTGCCGCTGGCGATGACAGCGCGGGGGTGAGCGGACAGGTCAATTTCGGCAATCGGCGTGGTCGCCAGATTGTCTTCGCCGACCCGCGCCGCTTCGGGCACCGCAACCAGCGCAATGTCATCGCCAAAACGCGCCAAGATATGCGCCGCAACCGCACCACCCGCGACCCATTGCAACGGCTGAACAGCGGCATCGTGTAGCGCGATCGTCAGCACCGCTTCGCCTGACAAGGCGGTACCGAGCACCGCTTGATCGCTGCCCAGTTCTGCCAGCAACCGTGTTGCCACCAATGCTTCTGCGAGCGGCCCCGACGCCAAAGTGCGTCCGGCTTCTTCCATCAACACCACGGCATCAAACAACCCCAGACCCAATCCACCGGCACTTTCGGGCGCACGGATGGCCAGCGCGCCCTGTTCGGCCAGACCCTTCCACAAGGCCGCGTCAAAACCTCCGCTTGCCTCTGCGGCGCGCACACGGGCGATGCTGCTGTTTTCATCCAGAAAGCGCGCGAACATGTCGCGCATCATTTCCTGGTCGTCGGTCAGGTCAAAATTCATGTCAGTAGTCCGTTCTAAAGCGATGCTTATTCAGCCTTTGCGCGGCCCATCATCTTGCTAATGTCAATCTGGCCGGTGGCGAGTGATCCCATAAAGCCGCCGTCGACAGGCAGGACGACCCCGGTGATGATGCTCGCCAGCGCGCTGTTCAAAAGCAATATGCCGCCTGCTTGTTCGGCGGCAGTGGAATAGCGGCCCAAAGGTTCGGCAGCAGCGTCGATCACGTCCTTGCCCGATGTCGCCTGAAACGTGTCCATCATCGGCGTTTGCGTCGGCGATGGCAGCGAACAGTTGATGCGGATGCCCTTTTTAATCAGTTGCGCGCACATGAATTGCGTCCAGACAATCACGGCTTCCTTTGAAAACGCATAGCCTTCGGCGACCTGATCCATATTGGCATCGGCCCAATCCATCGCGCCCTGGAAACCCGATGTTTGCATCAACCCCATGTGCACGGGAACGCGGCGACTCCAGCCAAGCCCGCCGGTGGAGGCGATGCTGACGATCGCCCCGCCCTCTCCCATTAACGGCACGACGCAATCGGTCAGGTGCCGCGTTCCGGCAAAATTAACCTTAAAGGTATCCAGCGGCGGAAAGGCACCGCCACCGGGAAGCCCCGCACAGTTGAACAATGCGTCGACCTTGCCACCAATGGCGGCAACGCCCGCTTCGATGCTGGCGGGATCGCGCAAGTCGATGGTGTTGAACGACGCCAGCGGCAACGCGCAGGGTTTGAAATCCAGCCCGTGTACTTCGGCACCCTGTTCGAGCAACAATTTCGCGGTGGCTTCGCCCATGCCCGAAAAGCATCCGCTGACGATGACGCGTTTGCCTTTATATCCCAAAATGTCGCTCATCACTTTATTCTCCAAAATAGGTTCAGGCAGCTTTGACCGGGGGCCAGCTTTGTTCGCCATCGTCTTCAATCACAAAAATTATCCGTTCGGGGCAGGCGCGCGCGCCGTTCTTCGCCATTTTTTCGTCGCCATCGGCCACGTCAAAACCGTCGCTATCGATATAGCCGTCATCATCGAGCGGGTAGAGCGCCTCTGACACTGCCGCACAGCGGGCATTGCCAACACAGGCCGCGCGTTCGATCCGGATTTTCATCGCATTGCTCCTTGCTTCTTTCCATGCAGCTAGAACGCAAGAACGGGCGGCGATCAACCGGATTGCGGCGTAATCGCTCTGGCGATAAGGCCGGGCAGCGAACGACGTTCCGTTGCCTTTGTGCCCGTTGCGGGCAAAGTCTATCGCAACACATTCTATCCTTCGCTTAGGAGCCATTCATGTCCCGTCCCGCAACGCTTAGCCCCGCCGTTCCCAAGCCGGATCATGTGCCCGATGCTTTGGTGTATGATTTTGATCTGTTCAACGACCCCGAATTGCTGGCGCGCGGCTATGACCGGATTGCAGAGATCGCTCAAAACGCGCCGCCCGTATTCTGGAGCCCGCGCAATGGGGGGCAATGGGTTTTGCGTAGCCATGCGGCCGTCTATAATGCGCAGCGCGATCCCGAAAATTTCTCCAACGCCCCGATGAAGGCAGAGGATATTTTGGCGATGAATGCGGCCCTTCCAGAAGGCGCGGAAAAGATGCTGATTCCATCGCCGATCACCTTTGATCCGCCACTGCACACCACATTCCGCAAACCGATTCAGGGGGCATTTTCCCCCAAGGCGATGAACGCGTTGAAAGACGAAATCCGGTCGCAGGCGATTGCGTTGATCGAGGGGATAAAGCCGCAAGGCGAATGTGAATTTATGGCAGCGGTGGCCGAACCTTTGCCGGTTACGGTGTTCTTGAAAATGTTCGGCCTGCCGCTCGATCAGGCCCGTATTTACCGCGATCTGGTGCTCGACCATTTGGCGAGCAACGCCAATCCCGATCCACGCGAAACGCAAAAGCGGATGCGTAAAGTGGCAGACGTGATGCGGGACGTGATTTTAGAACGAAAGGATAATCCGCAGAACGACATTCTGTCATTGCTGTGGCAATCCGAATTTGATGGCCGCCCTGCCGACCTGTTCGATCTGGAAAGCTATGCGGTGATGCTGTTTATCGCAGGCCTCGACACCGTCTATAACGGCATGGGCCTTGGTGCGATGCATTTGGCGCAGAACCCTGATTTACAGGCCGAACTGCGCGCCAATCCGAAACTGGTGATGCCCGCAGCCGAAGAAATATTGCGGCGCTATTCCTTCACCGTTCCGCCTCGTTTTCTGACGGCAGATATTGAATTCCAAGGAGTGCAGATGAAAAAGGGTGAAAAGGCCCTGATCTTCATTCCCGCCGCCGACCTTGATCCGGTTGAATTTGCTGACCCGACAAAATTTGATCTGGCCCGCGAAAACAATGTCCACATCGCCTTTGGCACCGGGCCGCATCGCTGCCTGGGGTCGCATCTGGCGCGGATTGAATTGCAGATATTGTACGAAGAAATGCTGGCGCGCCTTCCCGAATTCCGTCTGAACCCTGATAAGCCGGTGACCTATCACGGCGGCCATGTACTGGGGCCCGAACAGGTCCATCTGGTCTGGGACGTTTAAGCGTGAGTTGGAAGCGGTCTCGCCCCCGATTGGATAATGACAATCGCGCTTTTTGGACTGGCGGGTCGCAGGGCCAATTGAATATTGCGCGCTGTGGCGATTGCGGAGAATATACCCACCCCCCACGCGAAATTTGCCGTCATTGCCAGTCGGAAAATATGGCGCCGCACGCGGTTGCCGGAACCGGCGCGGTGGACAGCTACACCATCAATTATCAGGCATGGGCCAAGGATATGGAGGTGCCCTTTGTCATCGCGCGCATCCGGCTGGACGATGTGCCGGGGGTTTATCTGACCAGCAATGTCGTCAACTGCCCCGTCGATGCGGTCGACATGGAAGACCGGGTGCAAGTGGTGTTCGAGGAACAGGACGGCATATTCTATCCGTTATTCGAGAAGGTGGGCTGAGCCATGGCACGCGAAGCCTATATCACCGGTTTGGGCATGTCAGAGGTGGGGGTTCGCTTGACGCGGTCTGCCTTGGGGCTGACGCTGGATGCAGTCAAAGAAGCGATTGCCGATGCCGGACTAACGTTAGAACAGATTGACGGGGTGGCCACCTATCCCGGAAAAATGCCCAGCTTTCTGGGCTTCTCGCCGGTCAGTTCGGATGATCTGATCGAGGTGCTGGGGTTAAAAACCCGCTGGCATATTGGGGCGGCGGAATCGACCGCGCAATTGGGGGCCATTACCGAAGCGGCCAACGCGGTAAAGGCAGGCCTTGCCCGCCACGTCATTTGTTTCCGCACCGTTTACGAGGCTGCGGCTTTGGCGCGCCCCGAAGAATTTCCGCCGATGGAACGGCTCAAAGATGTGACCGGCAATTCGCAATGGGTATCGCCCTTTGGCGCATTTTCTGCCGCGTGCTGGACCGCGCAATTCGCCATGCGCCATATGAAGCGTTACGGGCTTACCCGCGAGCAATTGGCGCAAGTCGCGTTAAACGACCATGCCAACGCGGCGATCAATCCGCGCGCGTTGGTCAAAGAACCGCTGACCATGGACAAATATATGGCGGCGCGGATGATCAGTTCCCCGTTTTGCCTGTTCGATTGCGACCGCTTTACCGATGCTGCAACCGTTGTCATTGTATCGGCGGGGGATGCGTTGGACGAGGTGAAAACCACCCCCATCCGCATCGCCGCCGCCGCCGGTTCAGTTGATCGGTACAGTTGGGATCAGGCTGAATATGCCAGCGCCTACCCTACTGGACGCGATTTGTGGAAGAACACCGATTACACCGTAAAGGACGTTGATACCGTCCAGTTTTATGACGGCTTTGCTTTTCAACCGATCACTTGGCTCGAAGGATTGGGTTTTTGTGATTTGGGCGAGGGCGGACGCTTTATCGAAGGCGGCAAGCGCATCGCACGCGACGGCGAATTACCGATGAACACCGGCGGCGGGCAATTGGGCTGGGGCCGGTTGCACGGATTCGGCTTTGCCTATGAAGGGGTGGTGCAATTGCGCGGAGAAGGTGGCGCACGCCAAATAAAGGGCGACCCCAAAGTGGCGATTGCGACCTCTGGTGGTGGCCCGATGGCGGCGGCACTGTTATTGGCGCGTGATTGATATGGGCTTCACAGGCTTTCGCCGTCGTTGGCTTATAACGCCCACCGATGGCCATATCTCAGCGGCGGTCGAGGATGATTATCATTGCATGGCGGTCACGCTGGGCCATGATGGCGCAACCATCACCACAGTGACCGCCGAAATGGATCGCTGGCCGTGGCTGACCTGCCCCGGCGCGACGGCGGTGGTGCGCGATACTTTTACTGGTGTCGCTTTGTCCTTGGCGGCAAAGCGCGGGGAGAAGCAGGCCAATTGCACGCATCTGTACGACCTTGCTTTGCTCGCAGCCAACCATGCGCTGGATGCCGTTCCGACCCGTTATGATGCCTATGTCGCCGATCCTGTCGATGGCCGTATCGAGGCATCGATTGAACGCAATGGAGTGCAGATGTTGAAATGGTCGTTGGTCGAAGATGTCGTTGTGGCCCCAGCTGAAATCAACGGTACGTCGCTGTTTGCCTTGAAAGGCTGGATCACCGCTTTGGCACCCGATGTGCAGGAAGCGGCGCGATTGCTGCAATGGGCCTCAATTATAGCGCATGGTCGGCAAATCCCGATGGAGCAACAATCGGACGCCACCAAAATGCCGCCCAATTGCTATAGCTTTCAACCCGAGCGCGCATCTAAAGCGGCGCGGATCGGACGGATTTATGATTTCAGTGAAGGGCCAGTGACGCCACTCGATCATTTTGACGGGGCAGAATTTGCTGACTGGCCCGCGCGCTGTATCGTTGGTTTGGCCACCAAACGAAGTAGCATAAACCGTAGCCCTGACCCTGAACGGACAAAGGCTACGGTAGTTTATGCGGATCGAATTAGGCCGCCGTGGAAAGCAGTTGGACCGGCGCTTCCTCGGCAATTGTTGGGCCTTCCAGCATCCGTTGTACGGCTTCTTGCAGGCATTGGATTAACAATGCCGGATCGGCCTGTGCGCTGGTTTCATAAAGGAAGCCCAACGCGATCGGTTGATGTTCGGGCTGTCCGGGCAACAATATGCAGCAGCTTTCGGCGGTACTGCCAAATCCGGCACCGGCGTGGGCGCTGCTCGATTGGCGGCACATTTCCAATGCCTGGGTCATTTCGATAGTCGAGAATTTCTGCTCCTCAACGGCTTCGGCATTCAGGCGGCGTACGATGCCGTCGCGGCGCGGTTGACCGATGGTCGAGAGTAATAGCCGACCAGCGGCGGAATTGGACAATTGATCCTGCAACCCGCATGAAATGCCCTTGGGATTCGAAGTCGCAATACCGCGCTTTCCTGCTTTGTGCAGGAATATCTGCGCGTTCAAACCGACCATTCCGAACACCGCAACGCTCAATCCGGTTTGCGCGACCAGACGGTCGACCAGCGAGGTCAGATTGCCATTGCGGATGATGTCGGGTTGGGCCGCAGCCCCCAACATCGCGGCGCGCGGGGTAAGGGTGTATGACCGTGAAAAGGGATCTTTGTACAGCAGGCCAAGCTCGACCAGACTGGAGAGCAATTCGGATGTGCTCGATTGCGGACGATTGTACCGCCGAACAATGTCCATAACCGTTGCATGCGGATGTTCATCATCGAAATAGTCGAGAACCTCAACCACCCGACGTGCAATTTTAGCCTTATTCGACTCGGTTGCTATCGCCATTATGCCTCTCCTTTTTTTTCATGCTCAAGCATCGCCGCCGCGGTGTCAACGAAAAAATGAGGGGGTCTCGTTAATTGGCATTATGTTTAACGGCTGCGACTGCGTTGGATTGCAAAAGCCCGATGGGGAACTGACCGGAAACAGCGCGCTTGCATCGTTCTAACGGCTATTTCGCGCGCCATGCAAATTTCATTGCTTAAATTTCGAATTTTCCGCAATTATTGCAGGTGCGAACAGATAATTCAGCCCTTGAGCCCGCGAATCAAGCGATTGCAGACCATGTCGTTGCCCGTGTGCGGGCGCTGTTATCGAACGAGTCTGCATTCGCACCAATGTTCAAATCAGAAGTCGTTTTGCGTGCAGCCAAACAGCATTCCGCAGCCGCCACCGTTTTACTCGACACGCTTTCTACCACAATGCAGTTGGCCGATGACGCTGCGTTGACAGTTGAGTCTCTGGCCTATGGTGTTTTGCAAGGCGGCGCTGATTATGCGCGCTGGTTAGCGATGCAACGTCCCAGCTCTGCAGCCTTTGGGGATGGAGCAGTGTTGCTGGAACGCACCGGCAATACCTTAAGGATATGCCTTGATCGCGACGATGCCTTGAACGCAATCAACACCAACATGCGGGATTTATTGTTCGATGCGTTCACGATCGCCGCGCTGGATACAGAGGTTGCGCGGATTGAGTTGACCGCAAAGGGACGCGCCTTTTCGGTCGGGGGTGACCTGACCGAATTCGGCACAACGCGCGATCCGGCGACCGCACATGCCATTCGGCAGCAGACTTTGCCCGCGCGCGCATTGATTGGCTGTCGCGATCGGTTGCATGTTCATGTGCACGGAGCATGTGTCGGGGCGGGATTGGAAATGGCTGCCTTTGCAACGCGATTAACGGCGTCGCCGCGCGCTTGGTTTCAACTGCCCGAATTGGCGATGGGGTTGATCCCGGGCGCAGGCGGTTGTGTATCTGTGCCGCAACGGATCGGTTGGGAACGGGCGGCTTTGTTCATCCTGTCGGGAAAGCGGATTGATGCGCAGACGGCGCTGTCCTGGGGTTTGATCGACGCGATTGTGGATGCCTCATTTGAGGTGGACGCTACAGTGGCGCTATGAAGTGAATGCCAGCGTATCGCTGCCCAATGGCGCGACTCTATCCGTCGGTTGTCGGGACAAGCCCGAAAATGGCATACCCATCGCTGCGCTCCAGTCCAGAAGTTGCGCTTGAAACCGGGCCGGATTGCGCGACTGTTCTTCTGCAATTGCATGGCGCACAACACCCGCCATCGACAGGACATATCGCCCACCTTCGCCGCGCGAACGGGCGTCGAAGGCGGTGTAAGCAGCGGCAATCCCGGTCAGCGGATCGGCTGTGGCATCGCCGACAAAGCCCCATTGTCCAGTCGCATCGTGCAAGGCAGTAGTCAGCCCACCCGCGACCCCACAATCATCACCAAAACCCACCCAGTTCGCCGCATCGCCGGTGCCGCCATGGCCGGTAATCGACAGCCAGATCAGAGAAGGCTTTGCTGCCACAATTTCCGCAGCGTCGATACCCATCTGCATCAAGGCGCGCGGCCTTGCCGCCTCGATCACGACATCAGCCTTAAGCAACAACGCCCGCAACGCGGATAGGCCGTCTGTACTGCGCAGATCCCATTGCACACTGGCTTTCCCCTGATTGAGCAAGGCAAACAATGCCGGATCGCCCTCGCGCATCACATCGGGGCGGTGCATGCTTTCCACTTTGACAACCCGCGCACCTGATCGCCAAAGCATATGCCCCGCCAGCGGCCCCGCCCACAAAGCCGACAGGTCTACGACCAGCAACGGTGTTTTTCGCGGCGGATGCCCATTGGTTAGATGCCGCCGTTCGACCGCAGGCGCGCATGACGGTGCTTCATCGCTATACGCCATCGCCAGTCCCAACGAACGCCCCTGATTAAGCAACGCATCGGGATCGCCACGCAGAAAGCGGGCTGGCAGATCTTCGGGAACGACATTCCCATCACCAAAGAGCGCAGGCAATAATTCGCGGTCCTCGGGGCGGGATAGATTTAACGCCATAACCCCCGCATGACAGGGGTACAGCCGACAGCCTCCCCCCGCCGAAACCCTGTCGCTACGCCGAAAACCGTTCAGCGCGGCGCGTTCACCCAGCACCAATGTGCCAGACAGTCCGTGCACAGTTTCAGCTCCCGCAATCGCCGCGATACTGGCCAATTGCCGGTCGGCCCAATCGGACAAAGGGATAGGCGGTTCGATCACCCGATCAATCGGCAAACAGCGTGCGGACCTCGCGCCGCAGCATTTTGCCCATTTCATTATAGGGCAGCTGATCGACGAACAAAATCCGTTCGGGAACGCGCGAAGACCGCAAGCGTGCGCGAACGAGTTCCCTTAATTCGGCTTCGTCAGGGGCACCATGCCCCTCCCGCACGGTCAGCGCGACGCCCACCGCTTCGCCCCATTCGACCGAGGGGATGCCAACGGCAGCCGCATCAGCAATGGCATCATGGGTGAGCAAAACATCCTCGATCTCGCCGGGTGACATATTCTCACCCCCGCGAACGATCACGTCGTCGGCGCGTCCGGACAGGAACAGATACCCTTCATCGTCGACATAGCCAGCGTCGCGTGTGGGGAACCAGCCATCAGCGTCGAGTGCGGATTTCTCCTTATATTCGCCCGAAACCTGATCACCGCGCAAATAGATTTCGCCCGGCTCGCCCACAGGGAGCACGCGGCCATCCTCATCGCGGATTTCAAGTTCGACGGTGGGTAACGGTTTGCCGACCGACGCCAAACGCGCTCGGACCGCAGGATCATCGGATGCGTGGGCGGCGCGATGCTCTTCGGGGCCGAGCAAGGCGACTGTAGAACTTGTTTCGGTCAGGCCATAGGCATTGGTGAAGCCTGTGGTTGGGAAACAAATCCAATGCGCGGTGGATCAATTCCAGCGGCATTTTACCACCACCATAAGCGATGGATCGCACCGATGACATGTCGGCGTCGGGGTCAGTATCCAGCGTCTCGATAATCCGCGACAGCATAGTGGGTACGACAAAGGCATTGGTTACCTGTTCAGCCTGCGCCAATGCCAGCCAAGCATCGGGGGCAAAAGCGGGCAACAATACGATGCGGCGATTGGCATAGATCGACGACAGTAATGCCGAAATACCGGCAATGTGATAGGGCGGCACCGATACCAACGCGGCATCGACCGGATCGGCGGCGGCGAATTCGACCGTTCCCAAAATGTAGGACAGCAAATTGCTGTGGCGCAGGATTGCGGCTTTGGGTGCAGCCGTCGTGCCGCTGGTGAACAATTGGATGGCGACACCTTCGCCTTCATCCTCAACAAACTCAGGATCGTGCGCGGCTATTGCGGCATCGGCAAAATCAGCGCGAGCGAAAGTGCGATGACCTTTGCCCGACGACAGCCGCTGTACCCTTGCCTGATCACCTACGATCAATGCAGGGGCAATCCGGTCAAGCAGCGCGCCTAAATCGGTATCGGCCAGCCGGTAATTTAAGGGCACATAGGGCACCCCTGCCATCGCCGCGCCGAATAAGGCAATCGCTGCCGCCTCGCTGCTTTCATCGAGCAGAGCCACATATTCACAGCCACTGTTCCGGATCAACACCGCTGCACCCTGCGCCGCTTTATGCAGCGCGCTATAAGTCCAGCGTTTGCCATCGCAGACCAGACCAACGCCATTGGGTGACGCATCCGCTGCCATTTGCAGGATGAGGGAAATGTTCATGGAGTACGCGCCAATCCTGTCTTTACGCACCTTAGCCCTGGGCCTGTCGAGGGGTTATTCGCCGTTAAGCGCCCTTCGACAGGCTCAGGGCTAAAGTGTAATTTCAACCCTTTTTCCTCACATCAATCCGATGCCGGAAGCGGTTTGGCATCCTTGGTGGTCAGGGCGACACCATCGACCGATAGCGAACCTTTGCCCGCTTTCACGCACAGCAATTCGAAAGCACCGCCAGCATCAACATAACGCTTGCCCATCAAGCTGCCATTTGCGTGATCGCCGCTGGGGGCCGACAGTTCGGCAGGTTTGTCAGCGGCCATGGCAAGGCCGCCGCATTCAATGTTGCCTTCGCCGCAACGGATAACCATGACTTCGGTGTCGCAGGCCGCGCTTTTCAATTTTGTTCCGGGCTTCATATCTTCAATTCCTCAAAATTCAGGCAATGGCTCCACACGCCTTTAACAATTCAATGCGGTCCCACTCCAGCCCCATTTCCATCAGGACGATTTCGGTGTGTTCCGATGCTTGCGGAGACCGGGTGGTTTCCAATGGCTGGCCATCAAACTGCACCGGGCCACGCACCAATCGCAAAGGTGCACCGCCATCGGCCCCTTCGACTTCGATAATCATGTCATTGGCCAACGCTTGCTGATCGGTCAACAAATCCTCAAAACTCTGAATGGGGGCCCATTGCCCCTTCATCGATTTCAGATGATCGCGCCAATAGGCAAAGGGCTTTTGCGCAAAGGCCTTGACCAGAATGTCGCTAGCGGCGCCTGCATTTTCGATCAGGCTAGGCACGTCTTTAAAACGCGGGTCGTCTGCGGCTTCGGGCACGCCAACCTTTTCAAAGGTATCGCGGATCAGGCCGGTGGGGCTGACCATGCACAGGTTGATCGTGCCGCCATCCGATGTGGTGAAATTCCCCATGAACGGATTACGCAGCGATCCGCCCGATGTCGGCATGCCGTTGCGTGTGCAAATGCCCGTTTCCATAACCTGCGATACCAATGCGCCCGACGCCCACCATGCGGCGCTGAGCAACGACACGTCCATTTCCAACGCCTTCGCCGGTTTTTTCGCGGTGCAGCAACGCGCCTGAAATGCCGCCGGCAATAAACATACCACCGATGGAATCGCCAAAGGCGGCTATTCCTTGCGTTAATGGACCCTCCAGTTCTTCGGGGGTCATTGAATAGGCAACGCCGCTGCGCGACCAGAATGCGGTGCCATCAAATCCGCCCACTTCGCGTTCAGGCCCTTTATTGCCATAGGCGCTGCCGCGTGCATAAATGATGTTGGGATTAACCGCGCGGATATGTTCGACGTCGAATTTGTTTTTCTGGCGCACTGGCGGCAGATAATTGGTCAGGAACACATCGGCGGTTTTGGCCAGTTCATACAGCAGTTCTTGCCCCTCTGCGGTGGACAGATCGATACCGACGCTGCGTTTGCCGCGATTGGGATGTTCGAACAAAGTGTGACGCAGCGGATCGAGCGTTACACCCCCCATGTTGAGGAAGCCGCGCTGCGTATCGCCGCGCACCGGATGTTCAATCTTGATGACGTCTGCACCCCAATCGGCAAGGATTGCCCCGGCCGCGGGCACGAATGTGAATTGTGCCACTTCCAGAACGCGGACGCCCTGCATCACTTTTGTCATGCTACCACCTCAACCGGCCTTATTGGCCCTATTCAATCCCCATGTTTAGGCGTTGGCTTGAAAGCTGCAAACCGTCGGCATAAACAATCGCTGCCACGATTGCGCAAGCGTGCCGCCATGGCGATATTAGGCGCTAAGCGAATATGTCTGCTTGAGGCGCAGCCTGTGGCTGGCGATAGCGACCATAACTTTTGGAAAGGCGCATCATGAAAATCGACTCGACACTCTCGGCCATCGTCACCGGCGGCGCTTCCGGGCTAGGCCGCGCCAGTGTGCAGGCTCTACGGACTGCCGGGGTAAAGGTTGCCATTTTCGATCTGAACGAAGAAGCCGGTGAAGCACTGGCCACCGAATTGGGCGCAACATTCTGCAAAGTGGACATTACATCCGAAGAAAGCGCGATCACTGGATTTGAAATGGCACGCGCCGCCAATGGCCAAGAACGCATATTGATCCATTGCGCAATGGTCGCCGCTGGCGGCAAGACTGTGGGCTGGGACAAGGAAAACAGATGTTTCAAACGCGCGTCATCGGAGAGTTTTGAGCGGTCCATGATGGGCATAGCAGTTGCCAGTTACCGCATGGCATCGATTGCTGCGCTCGGCATGGCCGACGCGGACCCATTGAACGAAGACGGCGAACGCGGCACAATCATATCTGACTTCGTCCGCAGCATCGCAAGACGGACAAATCGGGCAAGTCGGCTATGGATCGGGCAAAGGTGCGGTCAATTCGATGGTACTGCCCATGGCACGCGACCTGATGGATCTGGGCATTCGTGTGAATGCGATTCTGCCGGGCACCTTTTCCACCCCGCCGATGCTGGGCGTCAAGGAACGTGCCCCTGCGATCTTTGCCGGACTGGAAGCGGCTGTTCCTTTCCCCAAGCGGTTTGGGAATCCCGACGAGTTCGCAAGTCTTGCGATGGAAATGGTGCGCAACACCTATTTCAACGGCCAATGCGTGCGCATCGACGGCGCCATCCGCATGCCGCCGCGATAAATCAAATAGCCATAACCTCGGAAAACGGAGCTGAAAGTGCAAAAAGCACAACCCAATGGGCTGCGCTTTTCACTTGACAGTCGCGCAACAATAATACTAACGTAGGTTAGTAAATGCATAAGCATTGCGCCCTCTCCTGAAGACAAGGATTAAAAATGAAAAAATTCTCTGCAGCGTTCGCGCTGCTTGCACTTTCCGCGCTTGCTCCAATTGCAGCACAGGCCGCCGACGGTTCGATCAAAGTAGGAAAAACCCTTTTCGCCGCAGAATCCGGCAAACGCCTTGGCGCGATCTATGCCGTGCGCAAAGACGGCACCGTGCAAGTCATCCGCAATGGCAAAATGATCAGCTTTCCCGCATCAACCGTTTCGGTTGTCGAAGGCAAAGTCGTCACAACTGTGACAGCGCCATAATACGGCGTTTGGCTGCGCCAATGGGTGCACACACAAAATAATATGGGGCCGCCGTCAACCGGATCGCGGCCCCTAATTTTGGGCCTTTGCTCAATCCTCCGGACCGCATTTGACGGCCTCCAAATTAGCCTCAATCGCTTTTAATATTCGTTCAAGGGTATCAAGATCACCATCGTTGATGCCTGCAAAACTGCGTTCCTCGTTAACCGCAGCGACCGAGGTAATCTCTTTCAGTAGCGGTTCTGCTCGCTCGGTAAGGTATACATGGCGGGCGCGACGGTCTGTCGGGCTTGCTTCGCGCCGCAACAGTCCTTCTTGGGACAATTTATCGATTAACCTGCCCGCAGAGGCCTCCGAAATTTGCAGCACTTGCGAAATAAATTTCTGTGTTGTCCCCGGATTGCGCGCAACCACGGCAATTAACGTCCAATGCGCCCTAGTGATTGAGGAGCCCTGTATGCTTTCATCGAACTGCATCCGCATCCGGCGCGCGACAACAGTCAGTCTTAGCGAGAGCTGTCGTTTGCGCGGAACGTTTGTCGTGGGCATTTTTACATTCGCTCAATGATGATCGCCGGAGCCATACCACCCGCTGCACACATTGTAATCAGGGCATATCGCCCATTAATCCGTTCCAGTTCGTCCAATGCCGTGCCGATCAACACCGCGCCGGTCGCGCCAATCGGATGACCCAACGCAATCGCACCGCCATTGGGGTTCACTTTGCTGCGGTCCAGATCCAGATCACGGATGAATTTTTCAACGACCACGGCAAAGGCTTCGTTGACCTCAAACACGTCAATGTCATCTTTGGTCAAGCCTGCGCGCGCCAAAACCTTTTTGGCGGCCGGGACAGGGGCATTCAGCATCAAGGTAGGGCAGTCGCCGATATTGGCAGTAGCAACCACCCGCGCGCGGGCCTTTAATCCGTGCTTTTTCATGCCCGCTTCGGATGCCAGCAACAATGCGGCGGCACCATCCACAACGCCGGACGAAATGCCAGCATGGTGCATCGGGATAATATCAATATCGGGATACACCTGATTGATCAGCTGACCGAATGTAAGGCCATCCCTGGCCGATGGCATATCTTTGAACATGGCAAAGGCAGGCTTCAATCCCGCCAATTGTTCGGCGGAGGTATCTGGACGGGGATATTCTTCATGATCCAGCACAACCGCGCCATCATCATCGATCACGGCAATGGTCGATTTGGCAAAGCGGCCTTCACCAATAGCAATCGCGGCGCGGCGTTGGCTTTCAGCACCAAATGCTTCCAGTTCGGCCCGGCTGATCCCTTCCATAGAGGCGATGGCATCGGCGCAGACACCCTGATGCGATTGTGGGTGCTTGGCCTGCAAGCGGGGATTGGCCCCGCCGAGACTGCCGCCCAAACCGGCCTCTCGCACTTTGCCGCCATATTCCATCACATGTGACATCATTTCGGTGCCACCCGCGATCATCAGATCTTCGTTGCCCGCCATGATTGACGATGCCGCCAAATTAGTCGCGGTCAGGCCGCTGCCGCAGAATCGATCCAGCGTGACACCACTGGTTTCAATGCCGAGCCCTGCGTCAACCGCGGCCATCCGGCCCATGTCGCCGCCCTGCAAGCCGAATTGCGCCGAACAACCCCAGATGACATCGTCAATGACATTTTCGGGTAAGCCGTTGCGATCCTTGATCGCCTTCATCACCGAAGCAGCCAAATGTTGCGGCAACATATGCGACAGTGCGCCTTTGCCCACTTTGCCAATACTGCGGGGGGTACGAACGGCATCAATGATATAGGCTTCGGCCATAAGGACAGCTCCTGAAAAACAATATGCCCAGCCTATTGCACGCGGCATCCGGCTATGCCACCGCCACGGTATCGCGCTGGCGATTGTTCGGTCGTCGCCTTGGCACCGTCATCAAAACCAGCGTTTAAGGCATGGAACAGGAGTTACGCGTAATGGCCGAAGGCGGTCCGGTAAAGACAGGTACCTTCGCTCCGCTGCGCGAACCCACATTCCGTAATATTTGGCTGGCCAGTGTCGTCTCCAATTTCGGTCATTTAATGCTGGGCGTTTCCGCCGCTTGGGAAATGACCCGATTGACGTCTTCGTCGCAAATGGTGGCGCTGGTGCAGACCGCGCTGATGCTGCCATTAATGCTGGTCTCATTGCCCGCAGGCGCCGCCGCTGACATGTTCGACCGGCGTAAAATCGCCATGGCCGGTTTGGCCTTTTCGATTGTCGCTGGTGCAACCTTAACCGCAATTGCCTTTGCCGGATTGCTGACCCCTTGGTTGTTGCTGCTGTTCTGTGTGCTGATCGGCGGCGGGGTCGCCTTGTACAGCCCGGCATGGCAGGCATCGATCAGTGAGCAAGTGGGCAATGACCAACTGCCCGCTGCCATTGCGCTGGGCACGATCAGTTATAATTTGGCACGCAGCGTTGGGCCGGCCTTGGGCGGATTGATCGTGGTCGCCGCCGGGGCACAGGCCGCCTTTGCCATCAACGCGGTGTTTTACGGGCCGCTGTTTCTGGCGTTTCTGTTGTGGCAACGCAAACACCTGCCGTCGCGGCTACCGCCCGAGCGCATTGACCGCGCGATTGTGGCGGGCGCGCGTTTTGCGCGGCATTCCCCTTCTGTCCGCAACATCATGATGCGCGCTGCGGCGTTCAGCTTTGCCGGGGCGGCTTCTGCCGGATTGGCGGCATTGGTGGCGCGTGATTTGCTGTCGGGCACCGCCAGCAGCTTTGGCCTGATGATGGGTTCTGGCGGGGTAGGTGCCGTGTTGGGCGCAATGCTGGTGTCGCGCCTGCGTGATAATTGGTCGCCAGAACGGGCCATTTTGAGTGCCTCGGTACTTAGCGCGATCACCCTGGCGGTGATGGGTTACAGCCGGTCTCTACCGCTGACTTGTGCGGCGATGGCGATCAGCAGTGCAGCCAGCATCATATCCATCGCCTTGATGAACGTCGGCATCCAGACGGCGGTTCCGCGTTGGGTAACCGCACGCGCTTTGTCGCTGTTCTCGGCAGCGTTGACTGGCGGCATTGCTATTGGCGCATGGTTTTGGGGCATGGTCGCCAGCGAATGGGGCGTGTCCAACGCCTTTTACCTGTCGGCAGGCGCAGTGGCGCTGACTCCATTATTGGCGCTGATCATTCCCCTGCGGCAAACCGACGAAAGCGAAGCCGAAATGGCCCCATTGGATGGCGAGCCTGACGTGAAGCTTGGTATCACCTTGCGCAGTGGACCAATAACGGTGGAAATCGATTACAATGTCGATCCTGACAGCGCGCGCGATTTCTATAACGTGATGCACAAGATGCAGCGAGCGCGGTTGAGACGCGGGGCATTCAACTGGACGTTGTCGCGCGATATTTCTGATCCGGCGCGCTGGACCGAACGCTTCAAATGTCCAACTTGGGCCGATTATCTGCGCCAACGCAGCCGCTATACCCAGGCCGACCGCGAGTTACAGGACGCCGCCAACGCTTTCACAACGGCGACGGCGAAAACCGGGTGCGCCGTTTGCTCGAACGGCCTTTTGGCTCGGTTCGCTGGCAGGCGGATTCGCCCGATCCTCAGCAAGACCGGATTGATTATATCGGGCCGTGATTGCGCAACTGATCCTATTGATCGTCGCAGCGATCCTCTTTGCCCAATCTTCCCTTGCCGCGCCAATGGCACCGCATATCATACGCTGATAGTGCTATCGGAGCAAAGACCGAACAAGCAGAGCCTGATCCAATTCAACCATTGGGAGATTGATTTATGGCCCAGGCCAACCCTATCCGCGTCATCCAATGGGCGACCGGAAATGTCGGCACGCGTTCGTTGCGGCGCGTGGCTGAACATCCCGAAATGGAACTGGTCGGCCTGTGGGTCAGTTCGCCCGAAAAGGTCGGGCTGGATGCGGCGCGCCTGATTGAGCGCGACATTGGTTATGAAGGGGCGTGCCCTGATACCGGGGTGATCGCGAGCAATGATAGCGATGCCATGGTCGCGCTCGATGCCGATTGCGTGCTGTATATGCGGCAAGGCACCGACATGGACGAGGTGTGTCGTTTGCTCGCCTCTGGCAAGAACATCGTTACCACGCGCGGGGATTTTCACTGCCCCGCGATGATGGACCCTGCCGCACGTGCAGCGATTGAAGCGGCTTGCATGACAGGCGGCACGTCCATCTATTCCACCGGATCCAGCCCCGGTTTCATCAGCGAGGCAATGACGCTGCAGCTGCTGTCGTTGCAACGCCGCTTGGATTGCATCACCATCGACGAATATGCCGACATGGCCAGCCGCAATTCGCCCGACATGATCTTCAACGTGATGGGATATGGCGTGTCCCCCGGCCAATTTGACCAGCGCAAAGTGGATTATGTAAAAAATGATTTTGCTGCCAGTCTGGCGCAAGTCGCCGAGGCGATTGGGATCGACATCGACAGCTGGGATGCCTTTGGCGAATTGTCCGCTGCTAAATCCGACACCCATATTGCCGCAGGGCTGATTCCAGCGGGCACCGTCGGGGCGCAGCGGATTACCATTTCGGGAATGAAAGACGGCAAGCCCCGCCTCAAGTTCCGCGCCAATTGGTATTGCACAACCGACATTGAAGATGATTGGGGCTTGCGCGAATCGGGATGGAAAGTCGTGGTCGAAGGCGACACGCCAATGGAGATGGCCATCACTTTCCCCTGTTCAGAGGAAGACTATCCCAAAATAACCCCCGGCTTCACCGGCCACCGCGCGGTCAATGCGGTCGCGGCGGTCTGTGCAGCGGCCCCGGGCATCCGCACGACGGTGGATTTGCCCCAAGTGGTGGCGCGGCTTTAATCGCGCAAAAATATCTCCTCAATCCGCATCGAAAACAATTCGGAGATACGGAATGCGAGGGGGAGCGAGGGATCATATTTCCCCGTTTCAATTGCGTTCACCGATTGCCGCGAAATGGAAAGGGCGTTGGCCAGATCTTGTTGACTCCAATTGCGTTCGGCGCGGAGGACTTTGAGGCGGTTCTTCATGCGCGCAATCGGACCAATGGAGCCGCCAGCCCCCAGAAATGCCAGCCATATCACCCCAAACCATTCGGGGCCCGATTCGATAACGCCGTACACTTTCAGAAACTGCCAGAATGTAACGGTCCCCAGTGTCAGCGCGGTTGCCAGCAGCGTCTGCTTGACCATCAGCATCCGTTGATATTCATCATCCATTTCGACAAGCAAACGATAGATGGTCCAAAAAACGCCGCAAATCGGCAGCGCAGTCAGCCCCGCAACCATTATAGGCGGCCACGCCCCCATATTCGCCAACGCCTTTTGCGAAGACAGCCCTGCAATCAGAATAACGGCATAAGCCAGCATGAAGCCCGCCAGTCGAACCATATAGCGACGCATATAAACCGGCATTGCCATGTCAATCTACCCTTTCATAAAGACAAGTTTACTTTACTTATTTGTGAGGTCAATGTCAAGGTCGCTGTACATCTTATCCCCGAATTGCGCTGCCCAATGCGTTGGCACGGGTGGTATTTCCCCAACTTGGATACGATGCTGTAGGGTTGCGGCTTTGCCTTTGGACTGGCAAAGGCGAACGCACAAATTAACAGAAAGCCTGAAATCCCTATGTCCGAGATGATCCGCGTCACCCTTCCCGATGGCTCCGCCCGTGAAGTCGCGCGCGGTACCACCCCGGCGGACATAGCCGCAGCGATCGGCCCTGGCCTTGCCAAGGCCACCATTGCCGCGCGCGTCGACGGCGAGTTGCGCGATTCAACACGGCCGTTTGACGGTGATTGCAATCTGGCACTGGTCACCAGCCGCGATGAAGCCGACGCGCTGGAACTCGCCCGGCACGATTTTGCCCATGTGCTTGCCGAAGCGGTGCAAAACCTGTTTCCCGGAACGCAAATCACTTTTGGTCCCGCAACCGATGACGGCTTTTATTATGACGTGATGGCGCCTGCGTCGCGCGGCCCATTTACCGAGGATGACCTGCCCGCCATTGAAGACGCCATGCGCGCGATCATTGCTGCTGACAAACCGCTGCGCCGTGAAGTGGTGGCGCGCGATGCGTTGATAGCAACTTGGAAAGCGGCAGGTGAGAATTTCAAGGCCGAATGGGCTGCCGAATTACCCGAAGGTGAAGACCTGACGGTATATTGGTCGGGCGACAACTGGATGGATATGTGCCGCGGGCCGCATTTGCCCTCTACCGGAAAGCTTGATGGGCAGGCCTTTAAGCTAATGCGCGTTGCCGGGGCCTATTGGCGCGGTGATCAGAACAACGCGCAGCTCACGCGGATTTATGGCACTGGCTGGCTGAACAAGAAGCAGCTCGACGCGCATCTGACGCGACTGGAAGAAGCGGCGAAGCGCGACCATCGGCGGCTGGGTCAGGACATGGACCTGTTCCATCTGCAACAGGAAGCACATGGCAGTGTTTTCTGGCATCCGCACGGCTTTACCATCTGGCGCGCGCTGGAGGCCTATATGCGCCGCGCGATTGATGATGCGGGCTATAAGGAAGTCAAAACCCCGCAAGTGATGGACGCGCGCCAATGGGAACAATCGGGCCATTGGGGCAAATATCGCGAAAATATGTTCGTCATCCCCGATGAAGTGCCCAATGTAGACGATGAAGGCCCGGTTATTTCGGGCGACGCCGACTGGATGGCATTGAAACCCATGAATTGCCCCGCGCATGTCCTGATTTTCCGGCAGGGAATCAAATCCTACCGCGACCTGCCGCTGCGCATTTACGAAAATGGCTGTTGCCACCGCAACGAACCGCATGGTGCGCTGCACGGGCTGATGCGGGTGCGGCAATTTACGCAGGACGACGCCCACATCTTTTGTCGCGAGGACCAGATCGTCAAAGAAGTGCAGGATTTCTGCGCGCTTGCCGACCGCGTCTATAAGGACTTCGGCTTTACCTATTCGATTAAACTTGCGCTGCGTCCCGAGGCCCGTTTTGGCAGCGATGCCGATTGGGACAAGGCCGAAAATGAGCTGCGCGATGCCGTGGTCAAAGCTGGCCTTGCGACAGAAGAATATGGCTGGGAAGAACTGCCCGGCGAAGGGGCCTTTTACGCGCCCAAACTCGAATGGCATCTGACCGACGCGATTGGCCGCACCTGGCAAGTGGGCACGATCCAGTCCGACCGGGTTTTGCCCGAACGATTGGACGCCAGCTATGTGGGTGAGGATGGCAGCAAGCACCGCCCGGTGATGCTGCACCGTGCGATCTTTGGCAGCTACGAACGCTTCATCGGCATTTTGATCGAACATTATGCCGGTCGTTTTCCCGTCTGGCTCGCACCGGTGCAGGCGGTGGTGGCAACGATCACGTCAGACGCGGATCAATATGCAATCGGCGTAGTCGCGAAATTAAAGGCCGCTGGCATCCGAGTCGAGACCGATTTCAGAAACGAAAAAATCAACTATAAAGTGCGCGAACACAGCCTCGCCAAAGTCCCTCATTTGCTGGTGATCGGCAACCGTGAGGCCGAAGAAGGCAAAGTCGCGATCCGCACTTTGGGCAGCGAAGGCCAGCGGATTATGTTGGTCGACGAAGCGGTCGCGATGCTGGTAGCCGAGGCTGCCGCACCGGATTTGCGAGGATAAACGGGCAGGTAACAAAAACGTGGAATTCAGTCGGGGGGAATAATATGCCTGCGGAGCAAGCACAGTTAGTCGACGCAAAAGTGATTGCACCCGCTGAACCGGAAAACCAGGTTCGGGGGCGCGCCGATCAGGAAGACATCCGGCTGCTGACGGGCTTTACCGATATATTCTCTGCCTTTGTTCTTGGTGGGTTGTTGAGCTTTATCGGTGCTTTGGGGGCACTGACCGGAGGGCTGATGGGCGGGCTATTGGTCGCCGCTGCCGCGTGGTTCCTGACCCGTTATTTCGTCACCAAGCGGCAATTTGCGGCTTGTGCCATATTGCTCGCCATTGCCTTTGGAATGGGCATTACCGGGGCATTGGCCCCTTTTGCCAAATGGTTCGCGCCATTGGTCGCGGCGGCGGCCCTGTGGTTCTATTGGAAACACTATAAAGTGCCGATCAGCGCGGCCCTTGCGATCATATTTGCGGTGCTGGGTCCGGTGATTTTGTTCTTCAACCCCAATAATAATTTCAGCCTTTTCAACGCCAATCTGGGCCTGAATACGACGCTGATCTTTGTTGGTTTATTGCTGTTTTGCGCAGGCATATATTGGGATACCACAGACCGCGAGCGAGTGACACGGCGCAGCGATGTTGCCTTCTGGCTGCATCTGCTGGCTGGCCCGTTGATGGTCCATGGCACGTTTAGCCTTTTGGGTATCGGCGGAGCGTTTGGGCTGGCAACGGGAAGTATGATGTCGGCACAGGCAAATACCGCGATCTGGCCGGTCTTTGTGTTGGTCAGCCTCTTTGCGCTGGTTGCTATCATCGTCGACCGACGCCCGTTGTTGATCGCCAGTTTCAGCTATCTGGTGTTCGCCATCGGCGCCCTAGCGTATCGGCAGCTATCGGCAGGGCAAATCGAGAGTGCCGAGCAATTTCCGGCGGTGTTGATGACCGCGACTATGGTGACGGGCGCTTTGATCGTGGTGCTGGCCGGCACATGGTCGCAAATCCGCCGCCAGCTTTTATCGCTGCTGCCCGTTAGAATGGCCGAACGGCTGGCTCCGCTGGAGGAATGGACCTTGCCCGCAGACGCCAATGCCCATTTGCCCGATGGTGAAAAAGAACCATTGCGCCTGATCCACGGGCTGAACGATTATATGGCGGCGGTCGGCATGGCTTCGCTTTTCATCGGCAGCCTTGCGGCAGGGTTTATCATTGCAAAGCAACTGATCGCACCCGATGGCACCATCGTTCCCGAGAACGCGATAGAATTTCAATCGCAATTTTCAGGATTTAAGCCATGGGTAGCGATCATCGTTCCGGCGCTGGTCGTCGGTTTATTGGCCGCATTTTTTGTCCGTGTCCGCCGTATGGCGTTAACCGGCGTAGCGGCTTCGTTCCAATTCTGGTTGCTGACGCTGTTCGCCATCATATTGCTCTCTATGCAATTAAACCTTGGCAATATGGGCAATGCTGCCACGGGAGTAGAGCCCGAATTTAATGGCTTTAGCCTTGTACTGGGTTGCGTGCTCGCGGCTGCCGCCAATTTTACGTTTTGGTGGTATAACCGGATACCGGTCGCCTTTGCCCTTGGCTTTGCGACGTTGTTTCCGCTGTTGTTCCCGGAATTTATTCACGATCCTGATAACTTTGGACAAGCACCCGTTGCCGTGCGTGCAATGATTTTCGGGCTGATCGCTTTTGGCGTTGCAATGATTTGGGATCGGCGCGATCCGCAGCGCACAACCCAGAAATCCGACAATGGGTTTTGGATGCACCTGCTGGCGGCGCTCTTTTTCATCCCGTCGGCTTATGGATTGATAGGTGCAATGAGCGGTCTGTTGATCGCCAAATTGCTGTTCTTTGCAATTTTGATTGCGGTGGCGCTGGTTATCGACCGGCGCGCGATGTTGCTGGTCGCATTACCGACGCTGGTCGGGGCGATCGCTGGAAATAACGATGACGCGCTGGGGATTTCGGGCGCCGTGTTGTTATTTGCGGCTTTAACTTTGCTCAATCTCTATTGGGATCAAGTACGCAGCCGCTTGTTACCGGCACGGTCCACCGCCGTTGAGTAAGACCCCAAAGACACGGATCCGGCATTCGGTGTGGCGCTGGCTGGGATTGTTCGCGCTGGTGACGCTTGTTCTCTTGGGCAAAGGCTATTGGAACGCAACCCGCGACCCCATCGTCCGCCGTGCGACGATAGCGGTTGCAAATTGGCCTGTAGGCGAGCCGCCGCTGAAAGTACTGCTACTCTCCGACACCCATGTTGCTGGCCCCGATATGCCGCCCGAACGTCTTACGCGGATAGTGGCTGACCTTAACCGGCTGCAGCCCGATCTGGTGCTGATTGCGGGTGATCTGGTAAGCGAGAAAAGACTGGCGACGCACATTTACACTGCCGATCAAGTGACAGCACCGCTGCACGGTTTCAAGGCGCGCCTAGGGACAATTGTGGCGCTAGGAAATCATGACCATTGGTTTGACCCTAAGCCAATCGAATCAGGCCTGCGCAAAGGCGGAATCGCGGTGTTGAAGAATGAAGCCATTGGACGCGGTCCCCTGATCATCGGCGGGGTTGATGATGATTTTTCGAACCATGACGATGTCCCCGCCACCTTTGCCGCGATGGACACGTTGCCAAAAGACGCTCCTCGTGTGTTGATAACGCACAGCCCCGATGTGGTCCCTGATTTGCCATCTCCCGTTACCGCAGTATTCGCCGGACACACCCATTGCGGACAGATCGTGCTGCCGTTCTATGGTCCGCTCAGCTATGTTTCGCGCTATCGTGAACGTTTTGGCTGCGGCGATATTGACGATAAGGGCCAGCGGGTTTTTGTAGGCGCTGGGTTGGGAACATCAATCCTACCCCTACGTTATGGTGCACATCCCGATGTCTGGCTGGTCACGTTAGAACCTGCAAAATAGCCACTGCCGCGTTGCCGCAAAGCAACGCCGCGCCACAAAAGCGCACGCGCCATTGCCCAAGGCCTTTATTTACGCGCAGAATCGTTATAAGGGCCGCGCATCAATAACCTCAGGAGTAACTGCTATCGCTGCCCCCGTATCCCGGCGGATGTTAACGCCCCCTACCAAAAGCGGTCCGCGCTATAATGAATTCATTCAAAGCGACAAGGTTCGCGTCATCGATCAGGATGGCGAAAACATCGGGGTATTATATACGCGCGAAGCGATTGCACAGGCCGCCGAAGTAGGGCTGGACCTGGTGGAAGTATCTCCGAACGCTGATCCACCAGTGTGCAAATTCCTCGACGTCGGCAAATTCAAATACGAAGCCCAGAAAAAGGCTAACCTGGCCCGTAAGAGCCAGAAGACGCAGGAAATCAAAGAAATTAAAATGCGTCCCAACATCGATGATCATGATTATATGACAAAGATGAAAAAGATCGTCGAGTTCATCGGCGAAGGCGACAAGGTGAAGGTTACGCTGCGGTTCCGCGGGCGCGAATTGTCGCACCAGCAACTAGGTATGCAATTGTTGCAGCGGGTACAGGCCGACATGGTGGAAACCGCCAAGATCGAAGCCTATCCCCGTATGGAGGGCCGTCAGATGCTGATGGTTCTGTCGCCGAAATAAGTTCCCTACGTTAGCTTGCTAACGCGTTCCACAAAAGCTTTATCCCCACCGCGATCATCAGCAGATTGATCGCGGTCAGGAACCGCTCGGCAGAAATGCGGCGCACCAGCCACACACCCGCAAAGGTGCTGGCAATGGCGACGGGCAACAAGATAAGCGACAGGGCGCCGTTGCGCGGGGTGAATTGCCCCAATGCGAAAAAGGCTGGAACCTTGAACCAGTTGATCGCAGCGAAAAACACCGCTGTTGTGCCGATGAACAGGTCGCGCGGTAAATTGCGGCTTAACGCCCAAATCTGAAACGGTGGGCCACCTGCCAATGCGACCTGACTGGTAAAGCCAGAAAGGCCGCCCCAGAATAAACCAACCGCATCAGGCTGTGTGTTCGATAGCTTCGGCGCTTTCCCGCGCATTACAACCAGCCGATGCGCACCGAATGCAACCGCAATTGCGCCCACGGCGGCCTCGATTACCCACACCGAAACGCTGGACGCGAGCAACCATCCCAGAAACGTACCGACCACTGCTCCCGGCAACGTCCACGCCAATATGGTCCAATCAACGGTGCGCCGGAATGCCCAAACGCCCACCGCATCTTGCACAATGAATAACGGCAGCAATATGGCTGCTGCGCTAATCGGATCGATCACCAAGGTTAAAATCGGCATCGCCGCCGCCCCCAGCCCGGCAAAGCCACCCTTGCCCAGTCCGACTAAAATAACGGCAATGGCAGCTACACAGTAAAACAGAACGTCCGCAGGCAGGTTCACATTTTCGCCTGCCGTTTGCGCAGCGCCAACAGATAGATCACCGCTGCGGCGAATGCGAATAAGAACCATTGCACAGCATAAGACAAATGGTTGTTGGGCACGTCATCCGGATTGGGCTTAGCAGCTGCGCGCATGCCCTTTGGAGCGGTTTCTGCAACCAGCATAGGATTGGGAACCGGGATCACCCCGACGGTCCGCTCGATCAAGCTGTGCCGATTGGGTTCAGTCACGATCATTCCGCGCACTTCGCCGCCCGTCCATGCGGGATGGAGATTGGGGCGGTCGGCAACACCAATCGCCGCCAGAAAACCGGGACCTTCGGCACCGGTGCGGCATTCCGCGATATAGAGTATCCCGGGCTTTCCATTAACATCGCGCCCCGATCCACTTTGCCACTTCACGACCTTCATGCACATGGCCGACGATTGCCGGAACATGGCTTCATCGGGAACCGGCCCCATTTCGGGAAAAGCCATGGCAGGTTTTCCCATATTGGCAGCAAAAAGAGCGATCAGTGCTTCCTTTTCACTTCGCCGCTGCAACTGCCAAACACCGAGCGCAATCATCGCGGCGATGGCCAGCCCGACGACGGTCGTTGCGATAAGCGGAAAACGTGGCATCAACCGTCCTCGCTTTTGTCCGCCAACGCACCTTCTGTGGCACGGTTGCGATGTTCGGAAACGAGCAATGCGCCCTTGGCCACCCGCAGCGATCCAACGACCATCAGGCAAGTGAGCGGAACCCAGATGATGACATGCACCCAGAAAGGCGGACGCACGGCAATGTCGAATGAAATTGCCAGCGCGATAATCAGTGCACCCAATATCAGAGTCAGAATCGCCGCCGGCCCATCACCGACGTTGAACCGCGCATAATCAAGCCCGCACGCGTTGCATTTGTCCGAGAATTTTGCCGGTGCGGCAAAGAGGGTCTTTGCTCCGCAATCAGGGCACAAACCAAAAAGGGCAGCCTTGGCGATGCTTGGCTGCCCTTTTTGTTGTTGGATTTCGGTCATTGCCGAGCTGTCGCGCGTGAGCCGATCACGCGTGAACCGGCGCGCCCCAGCCGCCCCAGATGTAGACGACGACAAACAGGAACAACCAGACGACATCGACGAAATGCCAATACCATGCAGCCGCTTCGAAACCGAAATGCTGTTGCGGGGTAAAGTGTCCTTTATACGCGCGCGCCAGGCAGACCATGAGGAAGATGGTGCCGACAATCACATGAAAGCCATGGAAACCCGTCGCCATGTAGAATGTCGTGCCGTAATTCAGCCCTGCAAAGGGGAACGGAGCCACCGAATATTCATAGAACTGAATGCATGAAAACAGCACGCCCAAAATGATCGTGACCCACAGGCCGCTAATCAATCCCTTGCGGTCATTATGAATCAGCGCGTGGTGCGCCCAGGTAACCGTTGTACCCGAGCACAAAAGGATGAGGGTATTCAACAAAGGTAGCTGAAACGCGTCAAGCACTTCGACACCTTTGGCCGGGAATTGCGTTGCTGCTGCTGCGCCATCCGTACCGAACAGGCTGTTCACGCTAAAGGCGTGGGTGGCGGCATCATGCGTCATTTCCATCGGTATCGGGAACAGCGAAAAATCGAACCAAGCCCAGAACCAGCCGACAAAGAACATCACTTCGGAAGCGATGAACAAAATCATGCCGTAACGCAGATGCAATTGCACTACCGGCGTATGATCACCCGCATGCGCTTCATTAATCACATCGGCCCACCAGGTCCAAAAGGTGTAGAGGACGGCAAGCAAACCACCGCCAAAAACAAGGCTGCCATAGCTGCCGAACACTTTCGGCTGGAACATCATCACCATTCCGAAAAACATGATGAGCGCCCCAAAGGAGCCAATCAGCGGATTAATGCTGGGCGGCAGGATATGATAATCATGATTCTTGGCACCGGCCATGGTCTTGCTTCCTATTCCCTGACTCAATTATTTACGCGGTCCTTAGCTGCCTTTGCCCGGTTGGTCCACCGGGTAGAAGGTGTAGCTAAGGGTAATTTCTTCAATATCTTTAGTGTCCGGATCAGCCATGATCTTGGGATCAACATAATAGACAACAGGCATGCGCACCTGTTCGCCCGGCTTCAGCGTTTGTTCGGTAAAGCAAAAGCATTCAATTTTGTTGAAATACTTGCCCGCTTGAGCAGGTGATACGTTGAACGTGGCCGAACCGGTCATTGGCTGGCTCGATAGATTTTTGGCCAAAAACACCGACATATCACGCGCACCGATGGTTACGGTATCGGTGGGGCGCTCGGGGCGAAAATCCCACGGCAGGCCGCGCATATTAGCGTCGAAACGAACAACCATTGTTTTGTTGGTCGCAACCACAGTCGCCGCTTGTGCTTCGCTGACCCGCATCGTGGTGCCGTCAAAACCTGTGACTTGGCAAAAAATGCGATAAAGCGGGACCGCCGCAAACCCCATGCCAACCATCGCAACAGCAATTGCGCCCGCCATCAACCCAGTGCGCACATTGGCGCGCGATTCGGCAGAGCTTTGCGCGACTATTTGAGTCATTCCCAGACCCCGATCTTGACGACGGTAATGGCAAAAAACAACGCAGCAAGCGCCAAAAGAATCACGCCCAGCACTTTGGATCTGGCGGCCTGGCGTTCGCGAACCAACCGGCTTTGTTCGGGCGTCAGCATTTCGGGTTGGTCGTTCATGCCATCAATATCCGATCAAATGCCAGCAAGCCAAACAGCAGAAACAAGTATATTATCGACCAGCCAAACATTCGTTTTTCAGGCTTCATTTCTGCCGCATCTGTCGCTTTGTTGCGCCACACGGTAAAGGCAATAAGCACAAATACGGCGCTCAAAAGCGACGCGGCGATGCCGTAAATCGCGCCAGTCATATTCAGAGCCCAAGGCGCAACGGCACTGGCGGCCATCAACCAGCTGTAACCAAAAATCTGATTACGTGTTGTCCGCTGCCCCGACACCACAGGCATCATTGGTACGCCGGCGGCAGTATAATCCGTTTTCATGAACAACGCGAGCGACCAGAAATGCGGCGGAGTCCATAAAAAGATGATGGTGAACATCAAAATCGGCAAAAGTGTTATATCGCCCGTTACCGCTGCCCAACCGATGACAGGCGGAAATGCACCCGCCGCACCGCCGATCACGATGTTCTGCGGGGTCGCGCGCTTCAACCAGACGGTATAAACCACAGCATAGAAAAAGATCGAAAACGCCAGTATTCCCGCCGACAGCCAATTAACGCCAACGCCCATGACACCCACCGAAAAGGCCGCAAGACCGACGCCGAAATGCAGCGCCGATATGGGTTCCATGCGCCCGTCGGGCAGGGGACGCCCCTGCGTGCGCTTCATTTTTGCGTCAATATCCGCTTCATACCATTGGTTGAGCGCACCAGAAGCTCCCGCGCCGGTCGCGATGCACAAGATCGCGGTAAAGGCGATCACCGGATGGATATGGCCGGGTGCAGCCAACAAACCGCACAGTGCCGTGAACACGACGAGCGACATCACCCGGGGCTTTGTGAGCGCCCAGAAATCCCGCCAATCGGCCGGAAGTGCAATGTCTTGTGTCGTCGTCGCCATGGCTCAAACTACCCGATAAATTCACCGCAGCCCCAAACCTGTCGATGGATGCTTCGCCGCTAAGCGTACTTCGACACGCTCAGTATTCCGGTTTAACATACCTATCGACAGGCCAATTCACAGGCCGCCGTTTGCCGCCGATTATTTAATGACCGGCAAGGTTTCGAATTGGTGGAACGGCGGCGGGCTGGACAATGTCCATTCCAGCGTCGTTGCCCCTTCACCCCAATAATTGCCTTCGGCCTTTTTGCCCGCGAAAAGCGACCAGAAAACGTTCACGAAGAAAATCAGTACGCCAACGCCCATCACGGCATAGCCCAACGAAGCGATTCCGTTCCAATAGGCATAAGCCTCTGTATAATCGGGATAGCGGCGTGGCATGCCCTGATTGCCGAGGAAATGCATCGGGAAGAACAACATGTTCACACCAATGAAGAATATCCAGAAATGCAGATGGCCCAGAAACTCGTTCAGGTGACGGCCAGACATTTTTGCAAACCAGTAATAGAAACCGGCAAACAGCGAAAACACCGCACCCAGCGACAGCACATAATGGAAATGCGCCACCACATAATACGTATCATGCAGGTTATCATCCAGACCGCCATTGGCCAGGACCACACCCGTGACCCCACCTACGGTGAACATGAAGATAAAGCCCATGGCCCATACCATCGGTGTTTTAAAGGTAACCGAACCGCCCCACATTGTGGCGATCCAGCTGAAGATTTTGATCCCTGTTGGCACCGCGATTACCATCGTCGCGGCGGTGAAGTACATTTTCACTTCAACGCTCATGCCCGTTGTGAACATATGGTGCGCCCAAACGACGAACCCGACCACGCCAATCGCGACCATGGCATAGGCCATGCCGAGATAGCCGAACACGGGCTTGCGGCTGAAGGTTGCGACGATCTGGCTGATAATGCCGAAACCGGGCAGAATCATAATGTACACTTCGGGATGGCCGAAGAACCAGAACAGATGCTGATACAGCACAGGGTCACCGCCACCGGCCGCGTCAAAAAAGGCACCGCCAAAATTACGATCTACCAGCAACATGGTGATGGCCGCAGCCAACACGGGCAAGGCCAGCAACAACAGGAAGGCCGTTACCAGCACCGACCACACAAACAGCGGCATTTTGTGCAGGGTCATTCCCGGTGCACGCATGTTGAAAATGGTGGTGATGAAATTGACCGCACCCAAAATCGAGGCTGCCCCCGCCAAATGGAGCGAGAAGATCGCCATGTCGACTGCAGGACCTACCGAGCCCGACGTTGAAAGCGGAGCATAAACTGTCCAGCCGGTGCCCGCACCCAATCCCGTACCCCCGGGGACAAAGGTCGATCCCAGCAACATGATAAAGGCAACAGCGGTCAGCCAGAACGAAATGTTGTTCATGCGCGGAAACGCCATATCAGGCGCACCGATCATCAACGGCACAAACCAGTTGCCAAAACCGCCTATAATCGCGGGCATGACCATGAAGAACACCATGATCAGGCCGTGCGCCGTGATCAGCACATTCCACATATGATAGGCTTCATCGAGACTGGCTTCCTTGCCCGCCATCATCGATGCCCATCCGGTAAGATACTGAATGCCGGGCTCCGCCAGTTCCAGACGCATCAGGCCAGAAATGCCGCCGCCTATGATCCCCGCGCAAATGGCAAAGATCAAATACAGCGTGCCGATGTCTTTATGGTTGGTCGACATAAACCAGCGCGCAAAAAAGGCGGGTTTGTGATCGGCATCATGATGCCCGTGATCGTGATGATCGGCGTGCGTTGCTGCGATTGTCGTCATGTTCTTCGACCTTTTGTTTACTTGGCTTCAGTCGCCGGAGCGGCGGCCTTGGCATTGTCATTGGCGGGGGCAGCCGCCGCAGGAACGGCGGTTGCTGCTGCAGGCTTGGCTGCTTCGGCCGCTTTATCAGCAGGCATCGCACCGCCCTTGGCCTTTATCCATGCTGCGAATTTTTCAGGCGGCAAGGCTTCGACAGCGATCGGCATATAGCCGTGACGCGCACCGCACAGTTCGGAACATTGCCCGAAATAAACGCCGGGTTTTTGAATCAGCAACTGCTTTTCGTTCAAACGACCCGGAACAGCATCCAGTTTGAACCATAAGGATGGCACGGCAAAGCTGTGAATCACGTCGCTAGCCGTTATCTGCAAACGAATCGGCACGCCAGCGGGCACCACCAAACGGTTATCCACCGCCAGCTGTTCTGGACCATCATTTTCGGTGCGGAAACGTTCGCCCGACTTCACTTCGGCTTGCTCTTTCAGCATGTTCGAAACCACTTCGAACCCGCCATGATCGGGATATGTATAGCCCCAATACCACTGATAACCGGTCACTTTAACAGTAACCGCTTCTTTTGGTGCAGGCTTGAACTGTTTCGCCAGCAAATCGAGCGAAGGATAAGCGATGCCAAGCAGAATCAGCACCGGCAACAATGTCCAGACGATTTCAATGAAGGTGTTGTGCGTGGTTTTCGATGGTTCAGGGTTTGCGGCGCGGCGGAACCGGATCATGATCCAGAACAACAGCCCCAGCACCAGCAGCGAAATAACCGTGATCAACGGCAACAAAATCGCATTGTTGATCCATTTTGCATATTGACCATTTTCGGTGAATTGCTCCTGAAAATCGATGGCCTTGGCGGTCGGCATGCCGATGCCTTCGGTGGGCTTCATCGGCGTGTAGCCCGGCAGACTGCCATCCATCGACACTTCGGCAGGCGCAGCGGCTTTTGCAGGTGCCGCATCCGGGGACGCGACAGCCGCAACAGGCGCTACTTTTACGTCCGCCACAACCGGTGCGGGAGTTGGAGCTTGCGCTGCACCCAAAGTGGGCATTGCGATCAGCCCACATGCCAGAATAAATTTCTTCAAGATATTCATTACTTTAGCCCTGTAACCTTGGGAGGGGAATGCCGCCCGAAATTGTCTTGTCACTGCCCGAAGACCGCGATTTGGGCGGCCTATAGGCGCGCTTGGCACAAGGCTCAAGCGGCACGCAAGCAATTTTATGGATTTATTTGCGTGCCGTTTCCACCTATTTGAGTTGAAAATGCCGCAATACCGGTTGCGCATAGTTGCAGGAACACCTTTTCCAATGACCGAAGACGATATTCTAGCCGAGTTTCGCGCATGCAATGCCCTGCTTGAAGGGCATTTTTTGCTCTCGTCCGGGCGGCATAGCAGCTTTTATCTCCAATGCGCCCGGGTGCTGATGAATCCGGAGCGCGCAGGACGCATCGCGATGGCGATTGCACAGAAAATTCCGCGTGAGCTTAAATCGCAAATTAGTGCGGTCGTCTCACCAGCCATGGGCGGCTTGATTATTGGCCATGAATTGGGTCGAGCCTTGGGCGTCGACGCCATGTTTGTCGAAAGGCCCGATGGCGTATTCGGATTACGGCGTGGCTTTACCCTGGAACCCGGTCAAAAGATCCTGTTGGTCGAAGATGTGGTCACAACCGGCCTGTCTTCTCGCGAAGCGATCAAGGCCATTGCAGCCGAAGGGGGCGATGTAATTGCAGCCGCCTCGGTCGTCGATCGTTCGGCTGGCACCGCCGATTTGGGCATTCCGTTTTTCCCGCTGATCGAATTTAACTTCCCTACCTATGCGCCAGACGAGGTACCGCCCGAATTGGCGGCAACGCCCGCGATCAAGCCGGGAAGCAGGAAAGTCTAAGGAAATGGCGTCCAGTATTTTGAGACTTGGCGTCAACATCGATCATGTCGCCACCATTCGCAATGCGCGTGGCGGCGACCATCCCGATCCGATGCGCGCCGTGCGTATTGTCGAGGCCGCAGGCGGCGACGGAATCACTGTGCATTTGCGCGAAGACCGGCGGCATATCCGCGACACTGATCTCGACACCATCATGGCAGAGGCGCAATTACCGGTTAATCTGGAAATGGCGGCGACCGAGGAAATGCTCGCAATCGCGCTCCGTCATAAGCCCCATGCTGCCTGTATCGTGCCCGAACGGCGCGAAGAACGGACGACCGAGGGCGGCTTGGACGCGGCGGGCCAGCATAATCATCTGGCCCCGATTGTCAGCGCCTTGTCCGATGCGGGCATTCGCGTCAGCCTGTTCATCGAACCCGATCCACGACAGATAGAGGCGGCCATGCGGCTGCGCGCACCGGTGGTCGAATATCATACCGGTCGCTATGCGCATTTGTTTCAGGATAATGATCCGGACGGCGTGGCGGCAGAGTTGAAGCGTGTGGCAGACGCTGCCGCCCTTGCTGTCAAAAACGGCATTGAGCCGCATGCAGGCCACGGCCTTACCTTTGAAAATGTCCAACCCATCGCCGCCATCCCCCAACTGGCAGAACTGAATATCGGCCATTATCTGGTGGGTGAGGCCATATTTATCGGGCTGGAAGAAAGCGTACGGCATATGCGCACACTGATGGATGCGGCACGGTAAGCGTTACGATTCGCGCTGAAGGGTAGGACCCGCACAACAAGAATTGCCCGAAAATCCGGTCTGCAGCTTGTAAATGCCCACTGTGATAACCACATATTGGGCACGCTGTTGCGATTCTAAGGATCGCAATTCTGTCTGGCGGTGCCTCTTTTCGATCAAAAATAGTTTGATTGGCTTTCCTGAGGCAGGAACGCAATCACCGTATCAGGAGTTTCGACAGCCTGACACAGGTGGTTTGACGAGGTCCGCCCTATGATCGCCTATTTTTTGCTCGTGCATCGCTACCCCGCGCAATTCAAACGCTTGTTCAAAGCGATTTACGCTCCGGGGAACCATTATGTGGTTCATGTCGATAAAAGCTCTGGATCTGCCCTGACCACGGAAATAACCGAATTTCTCAAACCCTATCAAGGCGTGAGTTTGTTGGAACCACAAAATGCTCTGTGGGGCGGATACAGCCTTGTCGACGCCGAACTACGCGGCATGGCTCGCTTGCTCGAAATGAGTAATAACTGGACCCACTATATCAATCTTTCGGGTCAAGATTTCCCCCTTAAAAGCCAAGACTATATCCGCCAGTTTTTTGCGGCAAATCCAGGCAAACAGTTTATTCGCGCCCTAGATCAACGCAAAGAGCGCCCCGACACGCTTAACCGCGTGAGCCATCATTTCATCGAAGAAAACGGCAAAATGAACGCAACGGGTGTGCCCCGTCCTTTCCTCACCGGTGACACACCGTTTATCGGCACGCAGTGGAAGGCCGTGACACGCAGCTTCTGCGAATTTGTCTGCCATGATCCCCGTGCGGATCGTTTTAAGATATTTTATCGCAACAGCTTTATCGCCGATGAAGCATTCTTCCAGACCGTCATCATGAACTGCGGCGATCAAGGCTTGGTGATGAATGATGATTTGCGCATGATCGATTGGATCCCAGACGGTGATATTAAATTGCGTCCTCGTAATTATGGCGAAGGTGATCTGAAGCGATTGCAAAACAGCCCAGATCTCTTCGCGCGTAAATTTGATGCCGAAGGCGATCCTCGAATCCTGACACTGCTGGAAAAGCATTTGAAATCTCCAGCGGCCAATATTTATCGGTCAGCCGCAAATGATCCTAAATCGATTTCCAGACCCGGCATGCCAGCAACGATTGCGGCCTGACAGATCAAACCGACCGACGAAATATCAAGTATGGGAGCATTATCATGGCCAAATCGCAGAAAAAATCTAATCGCGAAGTACGGAAACCCAAAGCAGAGAAGACAAAGACCAACGCGTCAAACCCTTCTGAAAAACGCGGCGTGGTTCCGGGTCTCGAAAATATGAAACGGTAGCGGGCCGTGCAGATTTCAGCGAATTTTTGCAAAGAGCAAGAAGCCTTGCAACGGGCCAAGGCTGCGACCGAACCCCTTGAAAATCGGCGAAAGATTGCGCTGGATGCGGCAAAGGCATGGGCAGCGGAAGGTGTTTTGGCGGAAAAGCGAGAATTAAAAATCAATCCGCTCGACAAACTCGACACCGCAATTGCGGCGGAGTTTGCGAGAGAAGCTAAATTCATCACGCCATAAAACTTGGGGTGCTACCTGAAATATCCTGTTCTCAAAAAGCAGTTAGATATGCCCCATGTTGATCAGATCGGCAGATTATATAGGCTGACGGCGTTGTCTTGCAGCACCTTTTTCTTGGTGGCAAAATCATATCCGCCCAGCACATCCTTGATATGCGCCTGCACGCCGGGATAGAGCGAGGTCGGGTGCGGGAAGTCGGTTTCGAACATCACCTTGTCGACGCCAATGGTTTCCAGCAGCAATTTTGGCCCGACGCTTTCAAACCAGAATGTGCACCAGAAATGGTCGCGGAAATACTCCCAAGGGCGTTTGTTCAAAAGGCCCTTTTTGATCGGCAGCATTTCGTTGAACTGATGTTCCAATGCTTCGATGGCAAAGGGCAACCAGCCCATGCCGCTTTCGATCAGGCCGATTTTCAGGCCGGGATGTTTGTCGAGGCGACCCGAAACCATCCAGTTGCCCAGTGTCGCCGCATTGCCGATGGAGAACATCGTCGCCACAACCGACAGCGTTTGTTCAAAGCCAAAGCCTTCCCATGTCAGCGTGTTGGGATCGACCGCAGAATTGAGATGGAAGTTCAGCGGAACGCTTTCCGCCGACAGCATTTCCAGAAACGGCGTCCAGTAATCATGCAGAAAACTGGGCACGCCAACGCGTTCGGGGGTGTCGGGAAGGACAAAGCCTTTCAGCCCCATGTCGATGCACCGCCGCGCTTCTTTGTCGAGTTCCTTTTGGTCCCAGAACGGAAGATGCGCCATATTGAAGATGCGTTGACCCGACACTTCCTGATATTCCGCCGACGCGTCATTATACATCTGCACGATGCTGAGCGCGAGGGCATCGTCGCCCAGCGACATTAGCGATCCGGCCTGTGTCACGCCCGAATTCTGATAACAAACCTGCGCATAGACGCCCATGTCGTCCATGGCCTGCAGGCGTTCTTTCATCAAATGCCCGCCAGGATGCGCCTGTTCCAGTTTCGGAAAGGCAAGGCGACCGAGCAGTTTGTTGTTATCCTTGCGGATGACATTGCCGCCCATCGATCCAAAATTACGGTCACCCACATACCAGCGTTCGACGCCGTCAGCATCCAACTTCACATGCGGAACCTTGTCCTTCATGCCCGCTGGCGCGCGGCTAGTGAACAGATCAGGGGCTTCGGTGATGTGCGTGTCGGTATCGACGATTTTGATCCCTGCAAGGCTGGGATCAAGTCCGCCCGATTGCGTGGCATAGTCGACCTCGCGGATCACGCCACCTTCGGTATAGCCTTCGGCGGACCAATATTTGCGCGCGGCGCTGGCGATTTCGTTCTTGTCGGCTTCGGCCATGGGAGTCTCCATTGATTTGGTGCAACCCTCGCACCTATGGCCAACACCGCGCAACCGGATTCAAAAGAACGCCTTCGGTTATCGCCTTAACGATGGGCGGCGCATTAAAATCCGGCCTTTGCCAACAGCGTTTCGCTTTCCTGCCAAAGTCGGGCACATATGCTGTCGTCGAGCGCCAAGGGATTGGGGTCTTCGACCACAGTCCTATTCCAATATAGTCCGCTTTGCTGCCCCACCTGCTGCGATGTCGCGAGCCAGACCAAGGGTTTTGCCGCGTCTTCGGGACTCTGTGCATCCAATGTGGCCATATAGGCACGGGTGGTTTCGACCACATGGCTGGTAAAATTGCTGGCGACAACGCCGGGGTGAAAGGCGTGGGCGATGATGCCATCGGCCGCACCCCGTTTTGCAAGTTCGCGGGTAAACAGCACGTTGCACAATTTGACCAGACAATAACTGTTGCCCGACACCCAATTGTTGATGAGCTGCAAATCGTCCCAGTCGATCTCCTTGCAATAGAAACTGCCGTCGGACGTTGTGCTGATTACGCGTGCCGATCCGGCAGCCTTTAATTGCGGCATCAGGCATTTGGTGAGCAGGAAATGGCCCAAATGATTCCCCGCAAAACTCGCGTCATTGCCCTCTGCGGTCAGCACCATTTCGGTGCGCATTCCGCCGGCATTGCAAAGCAGAACATCGATAGTCTCGGTTAGCGCCGCAATGTCGTCCGCCATGCGCGCGGTGTCTGCCAGCGAGGCCAGATCGCCACGGATCATCTTGACATTGCCATTGGCGACCGCGCGGATTTCTGCCTCCGCAGCGGCACTGCGTTCGGCGTCACGGCCATGGGCGATGACGGTCCACCCCTGTGCGGCCATTTGCATCGCGGCGGCTTTACCGATGCCAGAACTAGCGCCGGTGATAACGGCAGTGCGGGGTTCAGTCATTGATCGTCTCCGGGGTTTGATCGAGTTCGGGAAAGCGCCCAAGCGCGAACAACGCGATGGCGCCCAATATCGTCACAGCCACCGACAGGATCAGGAACGGCGTGTAATTGTCAAAATGGGTCAGCATCGGCACCAGCAATATTCCGCCAACCGAAGCACCCACCGCCGTTGCTGCGTTCACCGGGCCCATAACGGTTGCGAAGATTGCGAGCGGGAAATGACGGGCCACGGCATAAGCGGCAACATCGCCTTCTGCCCCTTGTGCCAATCCCATCAGCAACACGGCGAAGCCCAGCAACAAGGCCCCATCATAGGGAGCAGCAAGCAAGGCAAAGCCGATGGCGGGCAAAGCAAGGCCGATCGCGCCGACAATATGCGTGGGGTAGCGGTCGAGCGCGGCACCCGTCAGGAACCGCCCGATGAACACACCGAACGGATACAGCGAAACATAGATCGACGCGGTCAACGGCACGCCGTTTTCTTGCAGCATCAGCATCAGCTGGTTCGAACCCAATGCCTGCGGAATGTTGCAAAGGAACATGCCCAATGCCGTCAGCCAGAAGACCGGGCTACGCACAATCAGGCCATAATCCCGCTTCGCTGTTGATGGCCGTGCTTTAAGCGGGGTCTTTGCGGGCAGCAACGCCAACGCCAATAGCCCGAACATAAGGATCAGCGCCCCCATCATCAAATAGCCGCCGCGCCAGCCAAATTCACCTATAACCGGTCCCAGCAGCCAGGCAGCCAGCCCGCCCGTCAATGGCGGACCAGACATGATGATGGCAAAGGCAATGCCACGCGCCACAGTGAACCGTTCGGCCACCACGCGATTGAACACGGTCGACGTAAGGCACGCACCGCAAATCAATTGCGCGAGATTGATGGCGAAGAACAGATTGATGTTGCCGGTCATCTGGCTGAAAGCGACCATGGTCAGCGGCATCCCGATCACGCCAAGCGCAGCAACAAAACGCACGCCGCGCACATCGGTCAACCGACCCAGTAGGGGGAACAACGGCAACAAAACGATCGCAAAAATGGTGATCTTGGCGAATTCGGCGCGGTCCCAACCAAATTCGGTAACCAGATGTGCGCCAAACAGACTGGCGGTGTAATTGTTGATCGACAGGCCAAAGGCAATGCCGATGGTCGCGGCAGTCAGCGGACGAATATGCGCCTTTAACTCGGCCAGATAGCCCGGTGATGCGTTCACAAAGATTCCCCTCTCAACGTGGTCTTACCCCGTTGAGAAACAGCCGCACCGAAAAACGAATGCGTTCGTCTAACTCCGCAGGGGCGATATGGCCGCCCGCGACCAGACTGCGCGCCGGGGCGCCAACGACCATGCTCATAAAGGCGATCGCGGCGCGGGCGCGGTTGTCGGTCACAATTTCTCCCAGCGCGCTTTGTCGTTCGAACAGGTCAGCCAGATAATCGACCGTGGGTTTTGCCGCCTGCGCAAAGAAGCGGTCGAAGATGTCGGGGAAGCGATACGCTTCGGCGTTCAAAACCCGTTGCAGCCGCAGGCCTTCTGGCGTCATCAAATTGGCAATACGGATATGGGCCACCCGGATCAACGTTTCTTGCAAGTCGTCACTTTCGCTAGCGAGGACGCTTTCTATCGGCACGACATAACGCTGGATAGCGCGATCAACGGCGGCCCGGAACAGCGCCGCTTTATCGACGTAACGCGCATAGACTGTGCGCTTGGTCATTCCCAATTGCGCCGCCAACGCTTCGATGGTGGTCAGTTCATATCCCTTATCCAGAAACATGCCGAGCGCGACATCCAGCAATTCTGCGTGCCGCTCCTCTGCCTGCGTCTTGGTTGGGCGACCTGCTGAAATTTTCGTCACTGGACTCTCCATAATGATACGCATAAGGTGCTATTATAGATTCGGGAAGAGGAATTGCATTAACATGGACAACGCCACCGAAAAACTATTGGCCTATCAGGGTAAAACGGATCGGTATGACATCCCGTGGAACGAACTGAAACCGCTGCAAATCGCTGCGCTCGACGAACAATTTCAGGATCGCAAAGACAAGATCAAGCTGCTCGGCCACCGCGCCGCAGAAGCCGGGATCGAAGCGATCAATACCTTGAACGATATGGTACCGCTGCTGTTTCCGCACACCGCGTACAAAAGCTATCCCGAGAGCTTTCTGGTCGAGCAAAAATGGGACCGCTTAGGCAAATGGCTCGGCACGATTTCGCCGCACGCCATTGCCGCCGTCGATGTCGCCAGCATACGCGACATTGACGACTGGATTGACCAGTTACAGGCGCAGGGCAATTATATCAGCTGTTCCAGCGGAACGACTGGAAAGTCCGCCATGCTGATCGCATCGGACAAGGACATGGAATGGTCGCGAGTCGATACCGTCAACGTCTTTGCTTGGGGATCAGGCGTTGAGCCCCAGCAGGATCGCAAACTGATTGGATGCGCGCCGGTCGCCACCGTCCCCAAAAATGTGATTATCAGCGAGGCGCAATATGCCGCCTTTGCCAATCCCGATTGGGATCGCTGGGTCTATCCAGTACCGCCCATTACTGTCGGTGCGCTGACCAAGATGGTGGTGATGCGCAAGAAAATGGCCGATGGCACCGCGTTGCCGCAGGAGCTGGCCGATTTCGAAAGCACATCCGAAGACCGGCAGGCGATATTGGACCGTGCGGTAGAAAAGACCACCGATGAAATCATTGCCAACCGCGACAAAAAACTGATGGTCGCAGGGCTGTGGTCGGGACTGTATGCGGTTGCCAAAATCGTCCGCGATAAGGGCTATAGCGCCAAGGATTTCGACCCCGACAATTGCATCTATGTCGGCGGCGGATTGAAACGCGCGCAATTGCCCGATGATTATCAGCAATTCGTCCACGAGACGTTCAACATTCCGGCGGACCGCACCTTCCAGAATTATTCAATGCAGGAAGTGAACAGCGGCATGCCCAAATGTCGCGCCGGTGGCCGTTACCATTTGCCGCCGTGGATCGTGCCGTTTCTGCTGAATGAAGAAGGCGACACGCTGTTGCCCATGGGGGAAAATGAAATCGAAGGCCGCGCCGCATTTTTCGATCTGTCGTTGGATGGCCGCTGGGGCGGCGTGATCAGCGGGGACAAGATCAACATCAATTTTGGTCCGTGCGGCTGTGGCAATAAAGGGCCGTCAATCCGCGATAATATCACCCGTTATGCCGACATAAAGGGCGACGATAAAATTGGCTGTGCGGGCACCGTCGATGCCTATGTCAGGGGAATGTCATGAGCTTAATCGAACAGGACGAAACCTTGGTTTCCGCTCCGTTTTTCATTCGCGGAGAATTGCTGGAGGGGCATGACGTTACCCAGCGCTCACGCGATTTGGGGGTAACCTTTGCCACGCCCACCCTGCCGTTTGATCGGCTGGTTCCGCCGCGCACCGAAGTGCCGCCGCTGCTGAATGTGCCGTTGACCGACATTATCGATTTTCTGGTGCAAACGGGGGAGCGTATTCGCGATCCACAAAACGAATTCATGCGCGAGTGTATCGACCGCATGTGTTCGACCCATATCTTACCGCGCGAAGTGGTCGCCAATCAGGCGATGTATGCCGCGACTTATCTCGACCGGCGCAAATTGATGGCAGAGGTAGAGCAAAATTTCCCCGATCCGCGCGCCCTAGATGTATGGGTGCCAAAGCAAGACTATACCGGTCGCAAAAGCTTTGTCCGCGCCTTTGCCCCGCGTCTGATCCATGTGCTGCCGGGCAATTCGCCCGGGGTTGCGGTGAAATCGGTGGCGCAGGGGGCCATGGTCAAGGCGGTCAATTTGTACAAAATGGCGTCGTCCGATCCATTTACGATGGTGGCGATATTGCGAATCATGGCGGATATTGATCCGCACCACCCCATCGTCAAATCCATGTCCGCTGCCTATTGGCGCGGTGGTGACGCAGCGGTCGAACGCGTGCTGTATCGACCGCAATATTTCGACAAGATTGTCGCCTGGGGCGGCGGTGACGCGATCAACAATGTCATCCAATATCTAGGGCCAGGCTTCCAGTTGGTGTCGTTCGATCCCAAAACTTCCATCTCGATGGTGGGCCGCGAAGCATTGTCGGATGAGGGCACGCTTGACGCCGCCGCTGATCTTGCATCGGCGGATGTGATGACGCTGAATCAAGAAGCCTGTGTCGCCAGCCGCTATCAATTTGTCGAGGGCGACGAGGCGGATGTCGATCGCTTTTGCGCGGCGCTGCACAAACATATCGCGCGGCGTGCCGCTGAATCGGGTGATGTCCGTCCGCTCGATATGGACATGAAGGAACAGGTCGAATCATTGATGATGATGGACGATGAATACCGCGTCTGGGGCCGCACCGATGGCAAGGGGCTGGTCATCCGGTCTGACGAGCCGGTCGATTTTCACCCGATCAACAAAACCGCCAATGTGGTGCGCGTCGATAATCTGGACGATGCCGTTAAATGGGTCAACGTCGCCACGCAAACTTGCGGTTTCTATCCGTTCAACCGCATGGCCGATTATCGCGACCGGTTGGCAGCAGGCGGCGCGCAACGCATTGTCCATCTGGGCGAAGCGGGCCCTGCAACCATCGGCAATCCGCACGACGCCATGTACCCGCTGCACCGCTTTGTGCATTGGATGGTGCATGAAGATGGGGTGGCGGAGTAGAAGGGAACACCCGCCGCAGCGATGTTTATCCGTCCCATTTGACCTGCCTTGCACGCTTATTATGCCGTTGGATTACAGGCGAATGGGAGAAGGTTCGACATGGCGTCATTGCAAGGCAAAACCGCGCTGATTACCGGCGGCGGCACGGGCATTGGTGAGGCGGCGGCGATTGCGTTGGCGGCTGAGGGTGTCAAGGTTGCGATTAGCGGGCGGCGGTTGGATAGGCTGAACGGCGTCGTTGCGCAGATTGTTGCAGCCGGTGGAACCGCCATTGCCATCCAAAGCGATGCTTCCAAAGAAAGTGATGCCTTTGCCGCAGTCGATGCCACGATCGCTGCTTTTGGCCGGATCGATATATTGGTAAACTCGGCAGGGGTTAACGAAGCCGGTGGGATTGAAACGCTGGATCTGGATAAATGGCGCAAGGTGATCGACATCAACCTGATGGGCACGATCTATACTTGCGCGGCGGCGTTCCCACACATGAAGGCGCAAGGTCGAGGCGACATCATCAACATTTCGTCGACATCGGGGCGGCGTTCGGCGTCGGCCTTTGCCGCCTATTCCACGAGCAAATTCGGGGTCAACGGATTTTCTGAAAGCCTGCGCCAAGAAGCGGGCGCTGTCGGCATTCGCGTATCGATTATAGAACCCGGCGCGACCGAAACCGAAATCGCCAGCAGCATTTCGGACCCCAAATGGAGCGCCGCCATTCAGGCGCATGTGACCAAAAGCGGGGCAATGAAGGCGTCGGACATTGCGGACGCAATAGTGTTCATCACAACGCTGCCAGAGCGCGCCAATGTCTCACAAATATTGATCCGCCCCACCATTGACACCGCACCGATGTAGCGTGTCCAGCCAGTTGGAAGGAATTACTGATGCCAGCCGATATGATTTTCATCCGCGAAGGCGAAATTTTCAACGCAGAGGAAATGGCGCTTTATCAGGCGGGAAACCGGGACGCTGGCCCCAGCCACGGTATCAAGCCGTTGGTAGTCTACGGCAAGATGGAGGCACTTGAGGGGGATGCACCATACGGCATGGTGATGCTGGAATTCCCCGATTCAGCATCGGCCAAAGCGTGGTATCGTGATCCCGATTATCAAGCGCGGTCTGAACATCGCAAACGCGCGGCGGATTACCGTGCGATCTTGGTTGAAGGTTGGGCACCTTTGACATGAGCACTTTTGTCCTTGTCCACGGTGGCGGCCATGGCGGCTGGTGCTATCAACCCCTTGCTCGAATTCTCCGCGCCAACGGCCATGTTGTTTATACACCCAGCCTGACCGGACTTGCCGAACGATCGCACCTGCTGCGCCCCGGCATCGATCTGGACATGCACATCCACGATGTTGTGCAATTGCTGGATTATGAAGACCTGCGCGACGTGATCCTGTTGGGACATAGCTATGGCGGGATGGTGATTACCGGGGTTGCAGACCGTGCATCGGACCGGATCGCCCATCTGGTCTATCTGGATGCGGCAAACCCTGAAAACGGGCAATCCCTTGTCGATGTTGCCGGGCCGATGATGGCGATGGCGCGGTCGATGAGCGTGATGGACAATGGGGTGGAGATGGTGCTGCACCCCAATGAAATGATCCTCGCAGCCTATGGCGTGACCGATCCCGAACTTGTCGCGTGGACGATGCCGAAATTGACCCCGCACCCATGGGCTTGTTTTGAACAAAAGCTGGTGCTGCAAAACGAAGCGGTGTTGTGGGCGATTCCCCAAACGCACATTATTTGCAGCAACACGAAAGACGGGCGTAACACTGCGTTGTTAGAAAGCCGCAGTGACGGTCGCGTTTGGGATATTGATACAGGACACGACTTGATGTTGACCGAGCCGCAAAAGGTGGCAGACTGTCTGGAGCGGGTCGCCGCCCTTTTGGAGATACAGGAATGAAGTGCAAATTTTTGGCCGTGATCGCGTTTATGGCCTGTTCGGCAGGCGCACTAAATGCCGCCGATGACAAAGCGGTACAGAACGCCATTTCACGGATGGCCAAGGGGTATCTGGCCCCGGCGAGCATCCCCGATGCAGGCGTGTTCCTGCTGCCACCGCCTGCACCCGGCTCTGCCGCATTGGCGCGTGACGAAGAAGCGGCAAAGGCAGCACTGGCATTACGCGGTGGTCCGCGTTGGGCGTTGGCGACCGCTGATGCCGATGTGTTTTCGCCCAAAGCGACGGGGGCTTTTTCCTGTACGGCGGGTTTTGAAATCTCGCCCGAAACCACACCAAAGCTGGATAATCTGCTGCGGCGGACAATGGCCGATCTGGGCATGGCGACGCGTGGGGTGAAAGCAAAATATCAACGCCCGCGTCCGTTCATGGTCAATGGTGAGCCCAATTGCACGCCCGATTGGGAACCAATGTTGCGCAAAGACGGCTCTTACCCATCCGGGCATTCGACCATTGGTCTGGGCTGGGGGTTGTTGCTCGCCGAATTGTTGCCAAATCGCGCCGCCCATTTGACCGCACGCGGCCGTGCCTTTGCCGACAGCCGCCGCATCTGCAACGTCCATTGGTTGAGCGATACCGAAGAAGGGGCGCTGGCATCCACCGCGATTTTGGCCCGATTGCACAGCGATGCTGCCTTTGTGAAAGACATGAAAGCGGTGCGCAAAGAACTGTCATCCAAAGCGGTAACATCACGTGCCCCAACCCGCGATTGTGCCGCAGAGGCAGCGGCGTTGGCGCTGAAATAACGGTATCGTGGCAACGATGAACGCGGCGCAAATAGGCGCGGCGGGGTTTTCCTGTTGGGAATTCGATTGCTGCGCGATAGGCAACGGGCAAATTTTTTAGCCCTAAGGACAACTCACCATGGCAACCGACATTTTGCTCCCCAAAATCGGCTTTTCAATGACCGAAGCGCAAATCGCCGAATGGTTGGTTGCCGATGGCGCTGAAGTGACCGAGGGGCAGCCACTGTATTTGTTGGAAGCCGATAAATCGACCAATGAGGTTGAAGCCCCCGCCAGCGGAACGCTGCGCATTGCGACAGCCACAGGCGAAACATATGAAGTGGGAACCGTACTCGGTACCATCGAATAATGGTGTTGCGCGTCGGCATTGTCAGCGCCGGCTGGGGGGCGTTCGCACATCTGCCCGCGTGGCGCGCCATCCCCGGCGTTGAAGTGACGGCCATCTGCACCTCGCGGCAAGAAACCGCTGAAGCAGCGCAGGTGCGCCTCGAGCCTGCCGCGTGCCTTTTGGGATGCAGAGGCGATGTGCGCCGACCCCGACATTGACATTGTCGATCTGGGCACACGGCCCAGCGTTCGCAAAGCGATGGTGCTGGCGGCGCTGCAGCACGGAAAGCACATCTATAACGCCAGCCCACATGCGCCCGATTGGGACTCTGCCAAACAGATTGACGGTGCGTGGAAAGCGGGCAGCAGCATCGGCGTAGTCGACGCGTTCAGCAAATATATCCCCGCACTCGCCCAGATGAAGGCGATGGTTGATGCAGGCTATTTGGGCGATGCATATGGCGGCACCTGTCATTTCAATATTTCGTTGTTCAATGCGCCCATCAAGCAATTCCCCTATAACTGGTTTGCGGATGGCAGCGCAGGCGTGTCGGCGGTGCGCAACAATGGCAGTCATGTACTGTATCTGTTGACGCACATGTTCGGTCCCGTTGCCGAACTGGTGGCCGACGATTCACAAGTTTTAAAAACATGGTTGTTCCCCGATGGCGATATCGTCGTTCCTGAAACCAATGATTTCGCGAACGTCATCCTGAAATTCACGAGCGGCATGACCATGCAAATGCAGATCAGTTGGAGCATGCCGCTGCACGATGGTTTCCTGATTGATGTCTTTGGCAGCAAGGGGCGGTTGGTCGCAAAATCGCCGACTTTTCCCACCGCGATAGATTGCACGCTCGAAGGCGGTCAATTGGGCGGAACGAATGGAGCCTGTTTCCGTGCCAGACGCTTATAAGGTTGTGGAGGGCATTGGCGTTGACTGGCAAACCCCAATCCAGCCTAGTTTCCCCATGGCGCTGTCGATGCACGCCATGGTAGAGGCGATCCATGGCCGCGGTGCAGGGTCCCCAAACTTCGGGCGCGCCTTAGAGATAGAGCGTTTACAAGAGGCCATCCGCCTGTCGAGCGCAGAACGGAGCTGGGTTCGGCCAACGGACGTCGTCTGATGCGGTGGATGATCGCAACCAAACACACGATATTGAGGAGAATATCATGAAGTTTAAGAAAACAACGTTGATGCTGGCAATGGTCAGCGGAGTTGCTGCACTGGGCCTTTCCCCTGTTGTTGCAAAACCGAAGCCCAAAGTCGAACAAGCCGCCGCACCCTATGTTCGTGCCGATGTGCAGGCCTATCTGGATGGCATGGCCAAAAGCCCGCGGCCGCCGATGAACGCGGCAACGATCAGCATGATCCGCAAAATCCCGCCTGCACAAATCGCGCAAATGATGGGTGGTGCGGAAAAACCGGTTGGCGAACTCGCAATCGACAAGACGATGACCATGCCCGGACCCGCAGGCCCGATTGAGCTGCGCCTGTTTGACAGCAAAGCCACCCGTGCGCCGGGACCGGTACTGGTGTTTTATCATGGCGGCGGCTTTGTAGTGGGCAGCATAGCAACCCATGCGCCGCTGGCAGCGGAAATGGCGCGGCAACTGGATGTGCCGGTGATCTCGGTCGAATACCGCCTTGCCCCTGAAGCGAAGTGGCCAGCGGCTCCCGATGATGCAGAAGCAGCGGCGAGGTGGATCGCGGCCAATGGTGGCGCATTTAATCGGGATGTTACCGGCCTGATCCTGTCCGGCGATAGCGCGGGCGGCACGTTGACATTGGTTACGGCATTGGCACTGCGCGATAAACCGGCGAGTGTTCCGGTGCGGTTGACCATTCCATTTTATCCAATGGCCGATGCGTCCAAGCCCTATCCTTCCTCCACGGCCTTTGGTTCTGGCTATGGACTGAACACGGCTGACGTCGACTTTTTCGAAATGTCTTTGGCAGCCAACAAAAAAAGCCCGCGTCATTCGGCGTTGCTGGCGGACTTGAAGGGATTTCCGCCGACCGTATTGGCAACCGCATCGCTCGATCCGTTGCGCGACGGTGGCCGCGCCTTTGCAGCAAAGTTGGCACAGGCTGGTGTTCCGGTCAGTTTCTATGAAGCAGCAGGCAACATCCATGGCTTTGCAACCTATCGCAAGGCCATTCCGAGTTCGCAGGGCGATGTGAATGCGATTTTGGCGATGGCGAAAGCAATGCTAACAGACAAGCAATGATGAATGTTGCCAACAAAACGGTGCTGGTCACCGGTGGCGGTGGTGGCATTGGCGGTGGCATCGCAGCCGCCTTTGCCGAAGCCGGTGCACGGGTAGCGTTGGCCGATATTGATTTTGGACATGCGCAGGCCACCGCGAATAGCATTGGCGAATCCGCAATGGCCGTCGCGTTGGATGTCACCGAACTCGAAAGCTGGGCAGCGGCGAAGGCCACCGTTGAAGGGCGCTTTGGCCCCGTGGATGTTCTTTGTAACAATGCCGGGATTTCAGCTGGCTTTCGAATGCTGGAAGATATGCCGCCCGACAGCTTTGCGCAGCTGATGGCGATCAATGTGACGGGTGTGTATAATGGTATCATAACCTTCATCGGCGATATGAAAGCGCGCAAAAGCGGGCATATTGTCAACACGTCATCGGTAAACGGGCTGATCCCCCACGGCACGTTCGCGGCTTATTCTGCCAGTAAATTCGCGGTCACCGGCCTGTCAGAATCGCTTCGGCAAGAATTGGAACCTTTTGGTGTAGGCGTTTCAATCCTGTTTCCGGGTTTGACTCGCAGCAAAATGTCGATGGGCATCAAGGAAGATATGGGACTGGACGAAGCCCGCTTTTCCGCGATTGTGGCCAATATGATGGACCCGCTTTGGATGGGCCGTGCCGTGGTCCGCGCCGTGGCCGAAAACGCGCTGTATATCATTACCCACCCCGACCATTTATCATCGGTTGAGGCGCGTCATACAGCATTAGTTAGTGCCTTTGGCGAACCTGCTCAGCCGGGTTACGGTTCGACAGCGGGGGCGGTGGGCAGAAGCGCCTGACGGCGTTTCACCAAGTACAGATTGCGGGGAAACATACTGCGGTAAATATATTCCGCACCGCCACAGCGATAGCCATCTGGCCCGATTGCACCCCTTCGCTTGCTCCGATAGCGTCGCGTTCTGACAGGAGAGCATGATGAGCGGTTTTGACGAGACATTTGACTGGGTGGTGGTTGGCAGCGGCGCAGGATCGATGGCGTCGGCGCTGGTCATGCGCAAAGCGGGCAAGTCTGTGCTGATCCTGGAAAAGACGGCCTTTGTCGGCGGCACAACGGCAAAATCGGGCGGCGTGATCTGGGTTCCCAACAACCGTTTCATCCGCACCGCTGAGCCGGACGAAAGTGCCGCAAAGGCAGTCGAGTATCTTAAGGCAGTGTGCGAAGATCTGCCCGGATCAACCCCGGAAAAACGCGCGGCTTACGTGAGTGAAGCCCCCCGCATGGTGGATTTCCTGATCGGTCAAGGCATCGCATTGGAGCGCGCTTCCATATTCTGGCCCGATTATTACGACGAAGCCCCTGGCGGGTGCAAAACCAGCCGCTGTGTCACCGCCAAACCGTTCAACAAAAAAGAACTCGGCGCGTGGGAGGGGAAACTTCGGCAGGGCTTTTTGGAGATGAAGGTCAAGCTCGATGACGGCATGAAATTTGCCTATGTCGGGAAAAGCTGGAAAATCACATGGTCGTTTTTGAAAACCGGCATGGGCATGACGATTGGAAAAATTGCTCGGCCAGCATTGGGTGACGGCGGGGGCAGCGTTGCAGGGTCGGATGTTGCAGGCATCGATTAAGGCCGGCGTTGATATTCGCACCGACAATCCGGTCACCGAGTTGATCGTTGAAGGTGGAAAAGTTGCGGGCGTTGCCACTCCCAATGGCCGCATCGGTGCGCGGTTGGGGGTGTTGGTGAATGCGGGTGGTTTTGCGCAAAATCAGGATATGCGCGACCGCTATATGCCGGGCACCAGAACGGTCTGGTCGAACGTTCCCGAAGGCGACACCGGCGATCTGCATGTGGAGATGGAACGCGTTGGCGGGGTGCTGGCGCAGATGGACCAGATGGTTGGCTATCAGACCAGCCAAATGCCCGGTTTTGAAAAAGGCTATGTCCGCCCCCCGATCCAAAGCGTTACCGGCAAGCCGCGTTCAATTTTGGTAGACCAGTCGGGCACGCGCTACATGAACGAAGGCGGCAGTTACGAACTCTATTGCCAGAATATGTTCGAACGCAACAAAACCGTTCCCGCCATACCCAGTTGGGCAATCTTCGATGCGACTTATGCCGCAAAATATCCGATTGGCGGGGTGAGGATGAAAAAATATTACGCGAAATGGAGGGAAGCGGGCTATTTGAAAGAAGCCGATACCGTCGAGGGGCTTGCCGCATTGATCGGTTGCGATCCCACCACATTGCGCGCGACCATCGACCGGTGGAACGGCTTTGTCGATGCAGGCAAAGATGCCGATTTCGGGCGCGGCGAACGCGCTTATGATCGCTGGTTGGGCGATCCCTTTCATCGACCAAATCCTTGCCTGGGGCGGATCGATACGGGGCCTTATTATGCTGTCGATGTGGTGCCGGGGGATGTTTCGACTTATGGCGGCGCAGTTACCGACGCCTTTGGCCGCGTCGAACGCGCCGATGGATCGGTGATTGACGGGCTCTATGCCTGCGGCGTTTCGACCGCCAGTATGATGGGCGGCGTTTATCCTGGCGCGGGATGCAGCATTGGTCCTTCACTGACCTTTGGCTATGTTGCGGCGAAGCACGCCGCCGGGGTGGCCAACCAGATGGCCTGACGGCGATAGTTTGACCGTCAAGAGAAATTCTTTGTTGCAAGATATGGGGGTCGCTTTGGTATTGCGATCCCATGAATGGAATCGTCGGCCATCAAGGCCATGCGGCGACACGGAGTTCTGAACATGACGCGTACACTGACCCATTTGGAACGGCTGGAGGCCGAAAGCATCCACATCATGCGTGAAGTGGTGGCGGAATCGGAAAAGCCGGTGATGCTGTACAGCGTCGGCAAGGATTCGGCGGTGATGCTGCATCTGGCGCGTAAGGCATTTTATCCGTCGCCGCCGCCCTTCCCTTTGCTGCATGTCGATACCACCTGGAAGTTTCAGGACATGTACAAATTGCGTGACCAAATGGCGAAAGAAAGCGGCATGGAGTTGCTCGTCTATCACAATCAGGAAGCAATGGATCGCGGCATCAACCCGTTCGATCATGGTCCGCTGCACACCGATATGTGGAAAACCGAAGGTCTGAAACAGGCGCTGGATCATTATGGCTTTGATGCCGCCTTTGGTGGTGCGCGCCGTGACGAAGAAAAAAGCCGCGCCAAGGAACGCATTTTCTCATTCCGCACGGCAACGCATGGGTGGGACCCGAAGAACCAGCGGCCCGAATTGTGGAACCTTTACAACGCCCGCAAGGCGAAGAACGAAAGCATCCGCATCTTCCCGATCTCGAACTGGACCGAACTCGACATCTGGCAATATATCCATCTGAACGACATCGCGATTGTACCGCTGTACCTTAGCGCCAAACGCCCGACGGTAATGCGCGATGGCATGTTGCTGATGGTCGATGATGACCGTTTCCCGCTGAAGGACGGCGAAGTGCCGGTTGAAAAATCGATCCGTTTCCGGACATTGGGTTGTTACCCGTTGACCGGCGCGGTTGAAAGCGAAGCGACGACATTGCCGCAGGTGATTCAGGAAATGCTGCTGACCACCACCAGCGAACGCCAAGGCCGCGCCATTGATAAGGACGCAGGCGACGGGTCGATGGAGAAAAAGAAGCAAGAGGGATATTTCTAATGTCGGGCGCAGAAACCATCTACAAAACCGACGCCCTGATTGCCGAGGACATCGACGCCTATCTGGAAACGCATCAGCATAAATCACTGCTTCGCTTCATCACCTGCGGTTCGGTGGATGACGGCAAATCGACGCTGATCGGGCGGCTGTTGTATGATTCGAAGATGATCTTTGAAGACCAGTTGGAGGCGTTGCAGGCGGATTCGAAAAAGTCCGGCACGCAGGGGCAAGAAATCGACTTTGCCTTGTTGGTCGATGGTCTGGCCGCCGAACGCGAACAGGGCATCACCATCGATGTTGCCTATCGTTTCTTCGCCACCGAAAAACGCAAATTCATCGTCGCCGATTGCCCGGGGCATGAACAATATACCCGAAACATGGTGACCGGCGCTTCGACCGCAGATCTGGCAGTGATCCTGATCGATGCGCGCAAGGGCGTGTTGGTGCAGACGCGGCGGCACAGCTATCTGGCGAAATTGATCGGCATCAAGAACATCGTGCTGGCCGTCAATAAAATGGACCTGATCGATTACGATCAAGCGCAATATGACGCGATTGTCGCCGATTACACCGCATTCGCCGCCAGCATCGGCATCACCGCCTTTACGCCGATGCCAATCTCGGGGTTTAAGGGCGACAATATTACCGAAAATTCGGCGAACACACCCTGGTATTCGGGCGCGCCGTTGATGGCGCATCTGGAAACCGTGGCGCTCGACAACGAAGCGGCGCAGTTGAAGCCGTTCCGCATGCCGGTACAATGGGTCAACCGCCCCAATCTCGATTTCCGGGGTTTTTCGGGCCTGATTTCGACCGGCAGCGTAAAGCCCGGCGATGCCATTCGCGTTTTGCCATCGGGGAAGACCTCGACGGTTTCCAAGGTCGTGACGCTCGACGGCGAACTGGACGAAGCCGTTGCCGGCCAATCCGTAACGATCTGCTTTGCCGACGAAATCGACTGTTCGCGCGGCGATGTTATTGCAATTGCCGATGCGCCCCCTGAAGTATCGAACCAGTTCGAGGCGACCATCGTCTGGATGGAAGACGAGCCGTTGCATGTCGGCCGTTCTTACTGGTTAAAGCTGGGCACGCAGATGGTATCTGCCACGGTGCAGGCCCCCAAATACACCGTCAACGTCAACACCATGGAGCATATGGCGGCAAAGACGCTGGAACTGAACGCCATTGGCGTCGCCGAATTGGCGACCGACAAGCCCATCGTGTTCGAATCCTATGCCGAAAGCCGCGCGCTGGGCGGCTTCATTCTGATCGACAAGATTACCAACCGCACCGTGGGCGCGGGGATGCTGCACTTCAGCCTGCGACGCGCGCAGAATGTGCATTGGCAAGCAACAGACATAAGCCGTGAAGCCCATGCCTCGCTTAAAAACCAAAAGCCGCTGGTATTGTGGTTCACCGGACTTTCGGGTTCGGGTAAATCGACCATCGCCAACGAAGTCGAAAAATCACTCGCGCTGATGAACCGCCATACCTTCCTGCTCGATGGCGACAATGTGCGTCACGGGCTGAACAAGGACCTGGGCTTTACCGAGGCTGACCGGATCGAAAATATCCGCCGCGTCGGCGAGGTTGCCAAGCTTATGGCCGATGCCGGACTGATCGTGTTGACCGCGTTCATCTCCCCCTTCCGCGCCGAACGCGATCTGGTGCGCCAGATGCTGCCCGAGGGTGAGTTCATAGAGATTTTCGTTGATACCCCGCTGGAAGTTGCCGAGGGCCGCGATGTGAAGGGCCTGTATAAAAAAGCCCGTTCGGGCGCGCTTAAAAACTTTACCGGGATTGATAGTCCGTATGAAGCACCAGAGGCCCCGGAAATCCGTGTGAACACTGTGGAGATGACCCCAGCCGAAGCCGCCGAATATATCATCCGCCAGATCATGCCCCTAAAATGAGTGACGCAATGACCGATACCGATCTCGCAGCACATCTGGCAGAGGTTGCGGGCAAGATATTGCTGCAGGTGCGCGAAAGCGGGCTGTTGTCGTTAAAGGCGCTCGGTAAGGCGGGGGACCAGACGGCGAACCAGTTTCTGATCCACGCGATTGCCGAACAACGCCCCGATGACGGGCTGCTGTCCGAAGAGAGCAAGGACACCGACGAACGCCTGTCCAAATCGCGCGTGTGGATTATCGACCCGGTCGATGGTACCCGCGAATATGGCGAAGGCCGCACCGATTGGGCGGTGCATGTGGCGCTGGCGATTGATGGCGTGCCGGTGATTGGCGCAGTGGCTTTGCCCGGACTGGACCTGGTGTTGCGCACCGATCAACCGATGGTGGTGCCGCCCGCACCGGAAAAACTGCGCATGGTCGTCAGCCGCACCCGCCCCGCCGCCGAAGCCGTGGCGGTGGCCGAAGATTTGGACGCGGAACTGGTCCCCATGGGCAGCGCGGGCGCAAAGGCCATGGCCATCGTGCGCGGCGAGGCCGACATTTATCTGCACACCGGCGGCCAATATGAATGGGACAGCTGCGCCCCCGCCGCCGTCGCCGCCGCCCACGGCCTACACATCAGCCGCGTCGATGGATCGCCTTTGGTTTACAACCAAAAAGACGTGTACATGCCCGATCTGCTAATCTGCCGGAAAGAACATGCCGAACTGGTTCTGGCATTGATTGCGGCGCGCTGAATCGCGAACTTCCTATTCTATTAAACCGTAGCCCTGAGCCTGTCGTAGGGCGCTTGCCGTAAAAAGCACCCTTCGACAGGCTCAGGGCTACGGTATTCTAATGCCGGCAGAACTTTAAACCAAAGAAATCGCGATTTTCCCTAAGAACTGCCCGCTCTTCACATGGCGGAAGGCATCGCCCAATCGCTCCAGTTCATACACCGCATCGACCACCGGACGAATGCCGTGCTTGGCCGCAAAGGCCAGCATCGCTTCATGTTGCACGCGATTACCAACGGTGATCCGCGCGATCTGCACGCCGTTCAACGGCTGCGCGTCCCAGCCGGACCCGCCATCGAGCCGACCGACGGCAGAAATCATCCCGCCGGGTTCAATCGCACTCGCCGCCATCGCCATGCCCGATTGCCCGACATTTTCGACGATGACATCCGCACCTTTGCCGCCGTTGATAGCGCGCAATTGCGCGGGCCAATCGGGGTGGGTGCGATAATTGATCTGCAAATCCGCGCCCAACGCTTTGGCACGTGCCAATTTGGCATCGGAGGACGATGTCACCGCCACCCGCGCACCGGCGGCCTTCGCCCATTGCAACGCCGCAATGGCGACCCCGCCGGTCCCTTGCACCAGTACCAGATCAGAAGATTTCAGTTCGCGATCGCGGAACAGCGCATTCCACGCGGTCAATCCGGCGCATGCCAAAGTCGCCGCATCCAAATCGCCCAGACTATCGGGATTGATGACCAGACTGTCCGCAGGGAATACCGCATGGGTGCGCGCCACACCATCCGCGCTGCCGCCCAACATCGCCATAGACGGCATCATGCCATCCAACCAGCCCAGCGAGAATAAGGGGCTGACCCTGTCGCCCATTTTCACCCGAGTCACGCCTTCGCCCACCGCCAGCACTTCGCCAGCGCCACAGGAAAGTGGCACATAATCCGGCTCCTTCGCCAGACCCGGCAACGCACCTTCGATCATCAACAGATCGCGGTAATTGAGCGTTGCCGCCTTCAATCGGAGCAATGCTTCACCAGGGCCGGGTTGTTCGATGGCGGTCGGTTCAAACCGCAGGCTGTCAATCCCGCCGCCACCGATCGCCCTCGCTACCCGGGCATGACTGAGGGTCATTTCAGAGCTCTAGATCAATAATCGGACCGTCGAAATTCCCACCAAGCAAATGCGTGGCCTTGGCCAATTTTTGCGGATCGTCGCCGCGCAAATGGCCATCGATGATGCGGTTGTAATTGCTGATTAGTCCTTCAATCACTTTCGACAGTCGCATGAAATCAAATCCGGAGGCATGCAGCCCCTTTTGCTGGATCGGGATATTTGAATAATCCTGCCGGGGTATCGGCGGGAATTTGTCGCTATCATAGGGCAAAACGGTCGGCTCCATCACAGGATCAGGCTCGGAACCCGGCGCGAAATGGGTGAGCGACCAGATTTCGAATAGGCACGTTTCCGGTCCGGTTGGGCGGATTCTATAGGCCGATGTGCTCGTAAAAAACGGTAGCAGGAAATAATGCGGGAATAGAAATTCCACCGCTTTTATCGGGTTTGAAACCGCGACTGCATTCAGATCGGGCACGTTCTCGCCTTTGGCGCGCAGTTGTTCGGTAATCTGGTGCTGGACCGCGCCGAACCAATGCATCAGCATCTGTTCGGGATCATCGGGCAAGATATCTGCCGGAATCTGCGCCGCAATTGCGACTTCCTTGGCGTGGATCATTCCCGCCATGCCTTCGCTCAAAAGCCGCAAATTCAGGTTTTGCGCTTCGATATTCTGCTGCTTGGTCCAATTGGGATTGACCTGATCACCGATGCCACCGGTATCGTGGCCGTACATGCTGTTATACAGACCCGGCACCGCGCGTTGCAATTGCGGGTGGGTCCGCATCACGTGATAGCCTTCCATAAAGGCCTCCATCGCGACCTTCCAGTTGGCGGGCAACTCGGTCGCAAACCACCATTCGGCGCGCTGGCCAACCTGTCCGTGCGCATCCAGATTGTCGATTAACGGCCCCATTGTGTCGCGGAATGACGGGGCGTTATCGTCCCAGTTGATGAACACGCAACCCAACGCCTCTTCGGCGCGGCAGGGACGCAGCGCCAGATCGCCTTCATCCAATTGCCGTTCGTCGAACATGTGTCGACCGTAGACAAAGGTGTTTTTGCCCTCTGCATTCCAGCGCCAGCCGTGGAACGGACAGATGAACCCCTGCGCCTTGCAATTGCCATGGCCGTTTTCATTCACCAAGCGGCACACCGCGATGGCGGCAGGCGTTGTGGAATGCCTTTACCCCGTCCTTGGTGCGCACGACGATGACCGATTTGCCTAGGTTTGAATATTCGACCCAGTCGCCCACATTGGGGATTTGTTCTAACCGGCACGCCATTTGCCAAACATGCGGCCACAGCTTTTCGCACTCGGCCTTGTAAAAAGCCTCGTCATAATAACGCGGGGTGGGGATGCGTTCGGGATCGGTTATCTTCGAACGGGAAATTGCCACCGGTCGCCGGATTTGCCTCTGCCATATTATTCACTCCGCTTTATGTCTGATTATCGTGCAAATTTTTGTACCGATATACCGCTTAACGCGGTCCATCCGGCATCATTGTTAAACGTCATGCCCGTGGCAAAACCGGCTTCGTCGCTGAGCAGAAACAGCGCGACATGCGCCATTTCCTCTGGCTCTGCCATGCGCCCCAACACGCCCATCCGGTCCATTACCTCACGGGTGGCGGTGGTCGGCAATCCGGCCTTTTCCATTTCGGCGCGCTGGTGCTTTGCCATCGGAGTTTCGGTCGCGCCTGGGTTGAGCGCGTTGACGCGGATGTTGTGTTTACCCAGCTCGACGGCGGCGACCTTGGTCAAGTTGACCAACCCCGCCTTCGACGCACTATAGCCCACGGTGCTGCATACGATTTCGGCGCTGACCGATCCGGTGTTAACGATGGCACCGCCGCCCGCCTCGATCATTCTGGGCGCAACATGTTTGATCATCAACCACGCGCCCTTCAGATTGACCTCGATCGCTTTGTCAAACTCGGCCTCGGTTATATCCAGAATGGATTTCTTGCCCTCGGTATCGACGCCCGCATTATTGAACAAGCACAGTGGGCAATCCATATGCTACCACTGTGCGTTCGACCATGTCGATAATCTGCGCCGATTGAGTGACATCGCAACCAATCGCGATACAATCACCGCCCGCTGCACGCACCGCGGCCGCCACCGGTTCAACCCGCGATTCTTCGATGTCGACCGCCACCACCTTTGCGCCTTCACGGGCGAAAAGATGGGCGGCGGCTTCACCCATGCCGCCAGCGGCACCGGTGATAATGGCGATTTTGCCCGCGAGCCGCATGTTGCTCAATGCGATCCCATATAGCGACCACCATTGGTGCTGATCGTTTGGCCGGTGATATAGCTTGCTTCTTCCGATGCCAGATAGGCGGCGGCGGCGGCGATGTCTTCGGGCTGGCCAATGCGCTGCATCGGCAGTGTCTTGGCAAAGGCTTCGGCATCGACGGGCGCTGCGCGCAGCATGGGAGTGTCGATAAAGCCGGGGGGGATCATGTTGAAGGTAACACCGGTTGGCGCAAATTCCAGCGCAAGCGCCTTGGTCATACCCATCAGGCCGCCCTTGGACGACACATAATGGCCCTGTGCCGGTGAACCCGTTTGCACCGATGACGAGGTGATGTTGATCACACGGCCCCATTTCGCCGCCAGCATATCGGGCAGGATTTCCTTGGTCATCAACCAAGGCCCGCGCAGGTTGATGCGGATCACTTTGTCGAACAGCTCATCGTCGGATTCTAGGAAAGCAGTGAACGGCGCGATCCCGGCATTGTTCACCAAAATCAGGACTGGCCCCAATTCGGCGCGGGTTTTTGCCGCAGCCTCTGCAATCGCCGCCTTGTCCGAACAATCGACGGTCAGCGCGATGGCAGTTCCGCCAGCATCGCGGATCATCTGCGCGGTTTCTTCGGCTCCAACACCGTTGACGTCCCAGATCGCAATTTTTGCGGTGTCTTCGGCCAAACGGATCGCAATCGCGCGACCGATGCCCGAACCGCCACCCGTGACCACGGCAGCGCGCCCCTGAAGTGAACGTGTCATTGTATTCCTCTCCCAAAACTCGAAAATTCAATCAGCCGCCAACCAGCTCTTCGCGGGCATCGATGGTAGTGCGGTGCAAAAGGCGTCCGTCTTCTATCGGATATTCATCCACGCGGTGCATGGTGCCGCTGTTGTCCCAAATCAGCAGATCGCCCAATTGCCATTCATGCGCGTAGACAAATTGCGGTTGCGTTGACCAATCGCGCAGTTTGGACAGGATCATGCGGCCTTCTGGAAAAGGCATATCTTCCACATAATCGGCGGTCGACCCCAGCACGAGCGATTTGCGGCCCGAACGGTGATGCCAAACCAAAGGATGGGTGCGCGGCGGGCGTTGTTGCCACATTACCAGTTCCTCGGCGCTGGGTTCTGGATTGATGTAGCGTTGCGACACTTCCATGCTGTGGACCACGCGCAATTTGTCATACCCCGCTTTGTCCGCTTCGGGCAGCGCGTCATAGGCAGCATAGGTGTTGGCAAAATAGGTGGTGCCACCGGTTTTCGACAGCACTTGCGCGTTCAAGGTCGCGGCGAAATTGGGGCGGACATCAGTCGATCCATCGATATGCCAGTAGAATGACCCGCGCAAATAATCGGCGGTAAAGGTGACTTCGGGATCGATCGAAATTTTCTGGATGATCGATCCGCCCTGTTCCTGAACCCCGCCCAATGTTTCCGAAAACGCCTGTTGCTCGGCTTCGTTCATGTGCAAACCGCGCACGATCAAAACGCCGCGCTGTTCGAGCAAATCGATGATCTGCGCGGCATGTTCGCCCGATACCAAGGATGCGGTGTCGGTTTTCAACTCGGTCCCGATTTGCGGGGTCAGGTCGACGGTGGTCAGCGGCATACACTCTCCGAAAAATATCATCGGTCCGCACTATTGCTTAATCGGACTCCTTTTCCGACTAGAACCGATATGGCGAGCGCGCGCGACCCTTTACACTGGCGCGCCAGCCATTATCGCTACTGCGATGGTCGGTGCCGAAATAATGTGCTTAGGTTATGGCCAGCAGCGGGCGGCAACACCGTAGCGGGAGAGAAAACAATGAGACCCTTTATTTTCGGCGTCGCCATATCGGCCTTGGCAGTTGCGTTCACCTCGGCTTCTGTTGAAGCGCGCGTCACAAGGGTTGCGGTTGAAAACACCAAGCCCGCTGAACCCGGCTATGAAATCTTGCGCGGCACATTTTACGGCGAGGTTGATCCCGCTGATTCCAAAAACGCGATCATCACCGACATTGCCTTGGCCCCTCGCAATGCCAAGGGGATGGTCGAATATAGCGCCAGTTTTGAGGTCGCGCGTCCTGTTGATCCGGCCAAGGAAAGCGGCGTATTGTTCTACGATGTGCCCAATCGCGGTACCGGCACCGTTCGCGCCGATGCCGATGGCCATATTCGCGTAGTCAGCGGATGGCAGGGGGATATTGTCGCCAGCAACAACGTGCATTGGGCAAAGGTTCCGGTGGCGATGGGGGTAACCGGCGGTGCGATGGCGCGGTTTGTCAACGTGCAAAGCGGCGAAAAAAGCACGCCGATCTTGGCCGGATTTGGCAGGCTGATCCCGCGCCCTTTGCCCGTATCGCTCAACACCAAAAAAGCGCGATTGATGATTGAACGTAATGGCGAGAAAGCAGAAACGTTGAAAGCAGTGGACTGGGCCTTTGCCGATTGTCGTGAGGTCCCATTCCCTGGCAAACCCGATGGCAGCCAATTGTGCCTGAAAGATGGATTTGATCCCAACGCCGCCTATACCTTGGGCTATACCGCAAAGGACCCGCAAGTGCTGGGCCTTGGCTTTGCCATAACCCGCGATCTGATCGCTCATTTGCGCAGCGGAAAGCCCGATGACGCTGGCAATGCCAATCCGGCGCGGCAGGGGGTGCGTTGGACCGTGGGTGCGGGCAATTCGCAGTCAGGGAACTTCCTGCGCAGCATGGTGCATCTAGGGTTTAATCAGGACGAAAACGGTGCGCGGATTTTTGACGGGATCAACCCCAATATCGCCGCACGCCAGTTGGCGATGAATATCCGCTTTGCTGTGCCGGGCGGCGGCGCGCGCCATTGGGAACCGGGTAGCGAAGGCACATTGTGGTGGAGTGCCTATGCCGACAAGGCGCGCAAACAGGGCACTTCCAGTCTGCTCGACCGCTGCACCGCGACCAAAACCTGCCCCAAAATCATTGAGACTTTGGGATCTGCGGAATTCTGGGGCCTGCGCGCCTCGCCGGGCTTTGTCGGCACCGATGCAAAGCGCGACATTCCTCTACCAGTCAACGTCCGCCGCTATTATTTCCCCAGCGTCACCCATGGCGGATCATGGACTGGAGGATTTCCGGTCGATGGCGAACCCATGGGTTTTGGGTGCGTCTTGAAAGGCAATCCCAACCCGATCAGCGATAGTTTGCGCGTCGCGCACCGGATGCTGGTCGATTGGGTGCGACTGCACAAAGATCCTTTGCCTAGCAGTTACCCCAGTCTGGCAGTGGGTGATCTGGTTGCGCCCACCGATGCGGCGATGGGCTGGCCGGCAATTCCCAATGCGCCGTCACCCGAAGGTCATTTTTACGATTTCCACGATTATGATTTCGGCAAAGCCTTTAATGCCCGCGACCTGCGCGGCGTAACCAATCTCCAGCCGCCAAAACTGCGCCGCATATTGCCGTCGCGGGTGCCGCGAGTGAACGCCGATGGGAACGAAATATCCGGCGTTCCATCGGTGCATTTGCAGGTTCCACTGGGCACCTACACCGGCTGGAATGAACAAGCCAAGGGGTTTGGTGCGGGCGGAGGATGTGGCTTTGCCGGGGGCTTTATCCCGTTTGCAAAAACCAAAGCCGAACGCGAAGCCAAGGGCGATCCGCGGCTTGTCATTGGAAGAACGCTATGGCGACCATGCAGGCTTTGTCGCGAAATTGCGGGCAGCGGTGGAGCAACAGCAAACTGTTGGCTGGTTGCTGGCAGATGATGCCGCGCGGATAATTAAAGAGGCGGAGGCAAGCGCGGTTTTGAAATAGCTTTGAAGACATCGCCTGAAAAAACAAACCGATTTCGCCGCGCAGTTTTGAACCGTTGTGCCAATTCATATAAAAGAGGCGTGGAAAAAATAAGAGCAGAGGAGAGGGAGGCTCCATTGCAAAATCGGCGCAAGCTCTCTGCGCCTCATCCCTTTCTCTTCGTCTCTTTTATTGATAATTTGCACCGTCTTGGACTAACGGAAGTCCGAAGGCTTGTTAGTCACCCCGCCGTAATTCCGCGATCCATGTTGATGTCAGCCCCGTGGAAACCGACCGCAGCAGGGGAAGCCAGATAGGCGATCATGTTTGCCATATCGGCAACCTCGATCAAGCCGCGCAACGGACGGATGCGGCCCAGCAGCGACATATCGGCCCCTTCGGGTGGGACAAAACTCGCGCCAATCGGCGTTGCCAGACCACCCGGCGAAATGGCGTTGATGCGGATGCCTGTGTGCATATATTCCATCGCCAACGCCTTGGTGAGCTGGCTCAACCCGCCTTTGGATGCGCAATAGGCGGCGGAATAAGCCTCGCCAATATGCGCGGCAAGCGAGCTGACATTCACAATCGCGCCGTCCACTTTCAACAAATGGGGGATCGCCGCCTGACACAGGAAAAACGGCGCGGACAGATTGACCGCCAGCACCATGTTCCAATCATCGGCGGGCATCTCATGGGCATGCGCCAGTTTCAAAACGCCCGCGACATTGCACAACGCATCCAGCCGTCCGAATTGCGCCACCGCCGCCTCCACCGCAGCGCGGCAGTTCTCGGGTTCGATCAGATCGATTATTTGCACATGGGCAGCGCGGCCCAAAGCCTCGATTTGGCGCGCCGTTTCGGCCAAACCATCGGCCTTTACATCGACGATGCTGACATCGGCCCCGGCCTGCGCCAGCGCGATTGCCGTGCCCTGGCCAATGCCGCCGCCCGCGCCGGTAACCAACGCGGCTTTTCCCGTCATATCGCTTGGCGTACCCATGAAATATCTCCTGTTAAGCGCCGCGAACTGCCTTGCGCATCATTTCTGCCGCTTGTTTGCGCGGCATGGATCGCAAAGCCTCTATATTTTGCGCCATATGCGGCGGGGTGATGACGGGGCCGTTGGCCAAATTTGCCAAACCAATGCCGGAAATCTCTTTGGGATCATCGGGCGGTGCCGCTGCGGGTGCCAATTCCGTTGCGCGCATCGATGGCGTGTCAGTGCGACCTATAATATAGGTTAGCACATCAACGCCCATGGGCTGCCATTCGGCCCACAGCGCCTCGCCAAAGACATTGGTAGCGGCCTTCGCCGGCACTATACCCCGCCATATCGGCCATGCCCACAGCACTCGCGCCAGAGCTCATCAGCAAAACGCCTCCGCGCCCTCGTGCGACCATATCCGCCCCATAATGGTGCGCCAGCCGCATCTGCGCCATCACGTTGAATGCAATCAGCCGCAACGAATAATCCACCGGACGGTCGAGGAATGGCTTGGGGCTGTCCGCTCCGCCTGCATTGGCGATTACCAAGCCAACCTCCAACCCGTCGGTTACTGGACGCAATTGGTCGATCAAGTCGGGCGCGGTAATATCCGCGACCGCCACGCGCACATCAATACCGTGCGCCGCGCGCAACGTTGCCGCCATTTCCTCCAACACTTCCCGCCGCCGCGCGATCAGGATCAGGTTCATACCAGCAGCGGCCAGATGATGGGCATAGGCTGCCCCTAACCCATCCGATCCACCTGCGATCAAAGCCCATGGCCCATAACGGCCAATGTCGATCATGCGTCGGGCGGGCCAAAGCGGAAGATGGCGAGTTTGTTTCCATCGGGGTCGCGGAAATAGGCTCCGTAAAAGCCGTTGGGATCATCCCCGCGCACACCCGGTGCGCCGTCATCGGTGCCGCCCAGTGCCAGCGCCTTGGCGTGAACCGCTTCCACCTGCGCGCGGCTGGTTGCCTGCATTCCTGCCATATTGCCATTGCCCACTTCATGGTCGCCCGCAAAGGGAACCCCAATCAACAACATGCTGCCTTCGGGACCGCGAAAGGCAATCAGGTTTTCGCGATCATAAAGCTGCGTCGCGCCCAGCATCTCTGCAATCGGGGCCCAAAACGCCTTGGCGCGGGGCAGATCGCGGGTGCCGAGCCGGGTTGTGCTAATCATGTCAAATTCCTCCCATTTGTGTCCAGCGTTCGGGCGTCGCCCAGACATATTCGGTATAATGCCCCAGCCATGGCCGCGTATCGAGATAGCAGAATTCCAGAAACCCCGGGGTTCCCCCGCGCAAAACGATCGGGAATTCCTGTTGTGCAACCTTGGCCATAAACACATCCCAATCATCGACGCGGTGGCAAACATGGTGAAAAACGATGCTGTCATCATCGGGCAAAGCGTCGCGATAAACCTTTAGCACATCGCCCTCGACTGGCTGGATCAGTTCGCACTGCATGTCACCAATCCAGACAAAGGCCAGTTTTTGCCGCCCTTCGCCTTCGCCGTCGGGCGTCCATAATTTCACCGACACTTCGGTTTCCATGAACAATCGAATCTCGGCGCGCTTTTGAAATTCGGCCACAGCCTTGTCGATGTTGCGCGTGATATAGGCATTTTGCCAATGATGGCCTGTCAGCATGATCTCTCCTTGGCGGGCTTGTGTCAGCGCCGGTTCGAACATAGTGTAACGCCATAGCAGGTCTGCGTACCAGCCAGCCCAATGCGATCATCGCACCCGCGATTGACGACACCGTCTATCGCACCAGCAAACCCAGTTCGCCCAGCAACTGCCCGGCCTGCTCACGGGAAATGGTGGCTCCGCGAAACTGTGAGGCATCGTTCAAACGCAGTCCGCCAAGATCGGCACCGCGTAAATCCGCCCCGGTAAAGCGGCACCCCGCCATCTGCGCATCGCGCAAACTGCACGCTTCAAACTGGACAGCGCGAAAATCGCATTTGCGCAAATCGGCCTGCGAAAAATCGATCCGCTTCAACGTCTTTTTATGAAACGACATTCCCGGCAGCTTGGCATTGATCAGCAGGGTTTCTTCAAAATCCACATCCATTGCGCTGGCTTCGGACAGGTCTGCTCCAGTCAGTTTACACGCCATGAAGCGCGCCGCATACAGATTGGCACGCCGAAACGCCGCGTTGTTGAAATCGCTGGATTGAAAATATGCTTCGGCCAATTTGGCACCGATGAACCCGGCAAAGGCACCACGACACGACCGCCATTGTGTGGCTTCCAAAAGCGCCCCGGCAAAACTGGCGTGCCGCACATTGCAGTGCTCAAACTGCCAACCGGCCAGGTTAAGGGCGGACAGATCAGCTTCTTCCAGATCGCATTCGACCAATATCGCCGGGGTGTCGCCGATCAAATGTTCAATGTCTGGACGCGTTAAGCTTTTTTGGCGGACGACCCGCGATGCGGGTTCGATTGTGGCGAATAAGTCTTCCATGCAATACGCCCTGCCCCGTCAGACCGGTTTGCGCAATTGGCGGTGGCGAAATTGTCTGGGTGTTGATCCTGTTGCCCGGCGAAAGGCATAGGAAAAACTGGATGGAGAGGCGAAACCCAATTCAAAGGCGATGGTCTTTATGCTGTCGTCCGATGCCAATCGCCGTTTGGCAAATTCAATTCGCGACTGGGCGATATGATCTCCAATCGAGCACCCACGGCTGGTGCGGAAGCCGCGCGTTAGCTGCCGGATGGAGATATTACAAATCGCTGCCATTTCCGTCAGCGTTGGCATCGGCCCCGGCGCATGCAACCGTTCTTCGATCAACCGCAACCGCCATGATGCAAGGCCCCCGCTCACCGGTCCTTCGGCAATGGCGCGGCAATATCGGGCGACCTCGATCGCCAACTGCCCGATGATCATTTCGGCAAATTCAGCCGATCCCGGCCCCGGCGTGCGGGCTTCCTGACCCAGCCGGAACAGGCAGTTGCGAATATGCGGTATCGCAATATCCAGCCCTGCCTCCAGCCGCCGGTCGGTCCATTCAATGGGGCCGTCGAGCCATTGATCAACCGCCGATGCCTCCAATTCGCAGACAATGGAGGATTGGTTGCCGCCGGTATCGCTGCGGACATGCAGCGTTTCACCGGGGGGGACCAAAAACACTTCACCCAGTTTTTCAAAACGGTGCGGACCCCAGCGATCAATATAGCACCCGCGCGCCATTTCTGGACGCGGGGTAACGCACAAGTCGAGCCAATAGCTGCTGCCGCGCCGGAACATGCGATTGGTGGGCTGATCAATGACGAAACGCGCGATATGAATTTTCGCCGTCGTTCCAATCAACTCCGCTTCATAAATCGACTCGGCAAATGTTTCGGCCACGCAATGATCCTCGATACAGGCTTTCGACTCTGTCCATTTCCCATCATTATGGCCCTTTGTCGATAGTCAGCCGCATTGAAGCCCTGCGCGCAGTGATAGACATTCCTGTTTCAAACGCGCGGGCGTCAAACGCGATGGCGCATGAAGCAAATAGGAGAATGTGATGGCGGACGGTCTTTTCGACTGCACGGGCAAGGTTACTTTGGTGACAGGCGGCAATGGTGGCATTGGTTTGGGCTTTGCCATGGGGGTGGCGAAACAGGGCGGCGACATCGCCATTTGGGCGCGCAATGCAGAAAAAAATGCAGCGGCCAAGTCGGAGTTGCTCGCGGCGGGTGCCGGACGCGTCGAAACCTATATCGTCGATGTTTCGTCCGAAGCGGCGATCCTTGCAGGATACGAACAATTCATGGCAGACTTTGGCCGGATCGATTGTGTGTTCGCCAATTCGGGTGCCAGCCCGCGCTATAATTCGGTGTTCGAAATGACAACCGAACATTGGCATGATTTTCAACGGACCGCATTGCACGGGGCGTTCTTTACCCTGCGCGAAGCCGCGCGCCATATGAAGGCGCGGGCCGAGGCGGGGGAGCCTGGGGGCAGTTTGGTTGCGTGCGGTTCTTTGTCGCTGTTTCAGGGGCTGGCGGGGAAGATGGAATATGCCGCGTCAAAGGCAGCGGTGGCGGCTGTGGTCCGCTGTCTGGCAGCTGAAATGGGGCAATTTGGCGTGCGCGCCAATATCATTGCACCGGGCCTGATTATCACGCCGATGATGGGGCCGTCGGATGGTCCCGCGGTGCAATATCTGGAAAGCACCTATTCGCCAATCACCCCGATGAAACGTGTGGGCCATCCCGCAGATTTCGAAGGCATCGGCGCGTTCCTCGCATCCGACGCCAGCGCCTTCATCACCGGCGAGACCATCAAGGTCGACGGCGGCTATATGATCCGTGCTTAAGGGAGGCTGAAAATGGCCCGTTTGCTCAATATTCACGGCGTCGGCGATGTACGCTTGGACGATTATGCCTGCCCCGTGCCCGGCCCCAAGGACGTTGTCGTCAAGATGAAGGCGTGCGGCATTTGCGGGTCTGACCTGAGTTATATCAAGGTCGGCGGCATGTCGCAGAATGCCGATGGCACCACCGCTTTGGGCCATGAAGGTGCGGGCGAAATCATGTTGGTGGGCAGCGAAGTCGAGGGCGTATCGGTTGGCCAACCCGTCATCATCAACCCGATGAATACCCCCAGTTTTATCGGCAGCGGTGGCCCCGAAGGTGCCTTTACCGAAGAGCTTTTGGTGCGCGATGCGCGGTTGAACGACAGCCTGTTGCCGATACCCGAGGGCATATCCTATGAAATTGCCGCAATGTGCGAGCCGCTGGCGGTGGCCATGCACGGCGTCAACCGCGCCGGGGTGAAGACAGGCGACAGGCTGGTCATATTCGGCTGCGGTCCGATTGGCCTTGGCATGGTGATGTGGGCGGTGGATCGCGGCTGCGACGTTATCGCACTCGATCTGGCCGAGGAACGCTTGGTGCGCGCGCGGGCACTGGGGGCCAAAACGATCAATCCTGGCCGCGAAAATTCGGTCGGGCGGATCAAGGAACTGCACGGCACCGAAATCTATTTCGGCCGCGAACGATCTTTGACCGATGCCTATATCGATGCAGCAGGCGCACCGTCGATTTTGGCCGATGTGGTGTCCATGGCAAAGAAACACGCCCGCCATGTGATCACTGCTGCCTATATGAAGCCCATCGAACTGCCCGCTGGGCCGATGCTGACGTCGGAAATGACGATCACCACGGCGGTGGGTTATCCGGATGAATTTCCCGATGTGATCGCCGCGATGCCGCGCCTGAAAGACAAGATTGCGGCCATGATCAGCCACAGCCTGCCTTTTGACCGGGTGCTCGAAGGGCTGGAAATTGCCGCCACCCCGCAATCGGCCAAGGTGATGATCGACTTCACAGGAGCAAGCGCATGAGCGACGACAACAAAACGCCCCTCGCCGGGTTGGTGCGGGCAGGCGATACGCAAACCGAAGCCATCGCTATCACCGATTTTGTCTGGCAAGTGAACGATGTTTCCAACGCGTATCTTGTCAACACCGCCGACGGAGACCTTTTGGTCAACACCGGCTTCATGGACAATGTCGAACGCAACATGACGCTGTTTGCGCCCAAGCGCACAGGGCCGATGCGGCGCATCATTTTGACGCAAAGCCATGCCGATCACTTTGGCGGCGTGCATGAATTGAGCGATGCGACAACGATCGTCATCGGCGGCCCCGGCTTTAACCAGGCATGGGGCGATATGAACCGGTTGCAGCCGTTCTTCGGTCCGCGCAGTAAAAAGCTGTGGGGCAGCACCTTAAAACGCGGCAGCACCCCCCGCCCTGCCCCCAACATCGTCCCCGATATATTGGTGGACCGTGTGCTGTCCTTTGAACAAGGCGGCCGCAAATTTGAATTGATCCACGCGCCCGAAGGCGAAACGGTGGATAATATCATCGTCTGGATGCCCGACGAGAAGATCGCCTTCACCGGCAATCTGGTAGGCCCTGTCTGGCTATCGATGCCGTTCCTGTGCACCTTGCGCGGCGACAAGCCCCGTCTGGTCTGGAACTATTTGGCCTCACTGGAAAAGCTGCGTGATCTGGGGGCGGAGATGATCATTACCGGCCATGGCGAGCCGATACGCGGGGCCGCCAAAATCCGCGCCGACATTGACAAAATGCACGCCGCTGTCAGCTGGGTTCGCGATTACACGCTGGACGGTATGAACGCCGGAAAGACCGTGCACCAACTGATGCGAGCGGTAAAACTGCCCGACGACCTGACCATCGGCCAATTCCACGGCAAGGTCAGCTGGGCCGTGAAAACCATCTGGGAGGAATATTCCGGCTGGCTGCATTATGAAGATGGCACCACCGAACTATATGGCGTTCCGCGGTCTGCCGTGCATGCCGATCTGGTCGAGCTGACGGGGGGCGTCGATCCATTGATCAACCGCGCCCGCGTGCATGTCGAGGGCGGTCGCCCACTGGAGGCGATCCATTTGCTCGACATTGCCTTGGGCGTCGACCCCGCAAATGTCGCCGGACTGATGGTCAAGAAAACCGCGCACGAACATTTGCTGATCGCCAGCGGCAGCAGCAATTTGAGCGAAACCATGTGGCTGAAATCCGAAATTGCAGCAGTTGACGCGGCATTGAACGCCTGAAGGAGAGACCATGATAAACGCCAATGAAATGCTTGCCGATGCGCGGGCGCAAACCGGGCTGGCCGATCTGGGCGATGACAGCATTTTGGTGCCGTTTCAGCTGCTGGTCGATTCGGTCAACAAGGATGCAAAGCTGACCGAAAACGGCGCGGCGGCCTTTGTGCGCACGGTAACCGGTTATCTCGCCAACCGGCTAAAGGTTGAGAACTGGCTGAAAACCCACCCCGAATTGCTCGACCGTCCGGTCGAAAAGCCGATGTTCGTCTTTGGCCTGCCGCGCACCGGAACCACATTGACCATCAACCTGTTGGCCGAAGATTTGGCGCGCCGAAATTTTCTGCGGTGGGAAGCATTTGATTCGGTGCCGCCGCCGAAAAGCGAAGAACTGCATGCGGGGCCACGCTTTCAAAAAGCGCAGGACCAGATTGATATGTCGCTGAAATATGTGCCGCATATCTCCGCCATCCACCACGAAGACGGCGATTCCCCGTGCGAGTGCCAGTTTGCGATGTCGCCGAGTTTCTGCGCGCAGGTGTATGACTCGCAATATTACATCCCCGATTATCATCAGTGGTTTTTATACGAAGCCGATTACCGCCCTGCCTTCCGCTATCAAAAGCGGTTACTGCAAGTCTTGCAGGCGGAAACCGGCGGGCAATGGACGCTGAAAAATCCCTGGCACCCGTTGTATCTGGATGCACTGCACGAGGTGTTCCCGGACGCGCAACTGGTGATGACGCATCGCGATCCGGTGGATGTGGTGGGGTCTGCCTGCAGCCTTGTCTGGAACGTGCGCATGATGCTGTCGAGCGAAGTTGATCGCGAACAATTAGGCCGCGACATGGTCGAAACCTTTGAGCTGATGGTAGCGCGCCAAAACGCCTTCCGCGCCAAGCATGGGGCGTCGGCGATTTACGACATCCAATATGAGGATCAGTTGAAAGACCCCATTGGCACGATGCGCAATCTTTATACGCATTTCGGCACCGACTTAAACACAGAAACCGAAACGCGGATGCAGGCCTATATGACCAACAAGCCCAAGGATCGCTTCGGCAAGCATGTCTATGATCTCGCCGATTATGGCCTGACCAAAGACTATATCCGCGACCGTTTTGGCGACTATTGCCGCGATTTCAACATCCCGACCAAGGGATGAAACAGAATTCAAATTGCGTGTGAATTAACGACCGTAGCCCTGAGCCTGTCGAAGCAAGCTTAGCTGTGAAGCAGTGGGGGGCGGCACTGGTCGCCTTGGCCAAAAAGCGTTTCGCGGTGGACGCGGTGTTTGTAAAAGCCGATCTGCTTGACCCCGTATCGTCTGCCGCAATCTGGCATCGGCGCGCGCCGGGTTTATCGCCGGACAGGTGTTTCCGGTGGATGGCGGGTCGTTGCTTTCAACAACCCGCCGGTCAGCGATTCCTTACGAACAACCCCTGGCCTTTTTGCTCGCCGCCCATTCCACACCCTGTTCCAGCATCTTCAGATGATTTTCGTCCGAATAGGTTTCTGGGCGGTGGCCGATGGCGGAATAGAATGAACGGCCTTTGCCAACGCAGCGCGTCCAGGCAATGGGGTGATCCTCGCCCATGGCCAGAACCTGATTGCCGAAATCGCGATGAATTGGGGGCGTAGCTTTTTTCATCCAGGGTGGCGATGACCGTGGCCCCGTTCAATCGCGCGCTTTTGGCAAAACTGTACCATTCGTCATTCATCGTCCAGCCGGGGGCGAGATCTTTGGCAATGCCATTGGCGGAAATTTCAACCTGCACCTTTGCGTCTTGAAATTGCGGGTTGGATGGATGGCCGATGAAGCGCGCGCCGATCAGAGTATCGGGATACCAATCCCAGAAATAGACCGGATCGCCTGCCGAACCATGCACGCCAACAAAGCCGCCGCCGCCTTCGACAAAGCGTTGAAATACTTTACGCTGGGTCAGCGTGAGCACATCACCGCTGACATTGTTCCACACCACCACGTCGAATTTCTTCAGCACCGCCGGGTGCATCGATCCGCCTTTATCGGTGACCACCAACGCCCATCCATTGCGTTCGGCCAATTTTTTGAACGCGGCGTTTGCGGCCTCCACCGAGGGGCCGTCGCGAAAGCCGGTCATTTTTTCAAACAACAGCACGCGTTTTTTGCCCTTGGGCATCGTGAATTTGGGGCGATCATCATCATAGCGTTCGCACCGGACGACACGGTCGACATCGGTCACCGGAATTGCACGCAGCGCCACATCGAGTTTGGAAAAATCCACATTATTATTTCCACCAAAGGCCGCCAATTTTTGCACGGTCATGATCGAGCCAAAACTGGGTGATTTGGTTCCCGCCATAATCGGCGGCAGAGATTTAATCATGCCGGGCATCGCCACATCCAACGCCGTGCGTGCCTTGTCATTCAGCATCAGGTCGATAAACGGGCTATCGGCGGAAAAAGGCGCGTCGCGCATCGGACAATCGAGCAAGCCCTTTGCATGTGCGGGGGCCACGAACAGCGCGGAACCTAACACCATCGAAGCCAATATCCGGCGCATAATCATCTCCTATTTTGTAATTTCAATCGCGGCGACCACCGCTTTACCACCGGTCGCGCTAAAATCGAGTTTGAGTATGCCACCCGTTACGGTGACGGGGAAGGATCCTGAGGTGCCGGAAAGCGTACCGCCAGCCATCTTGGCGACATTAAACGCCGGCAGCGCCGGTTGGCCGTTTGCGGCGACGCTCATCAACGCGGTGTTTGCGCCGTCACGCGGTTCGAAAGTGTGGATTGTCACGGTCCATTCGCCATTGGGAACAGGGATAGCGTAACTAAACGCTTCGCCTTCGCGCCAATAATCATAGAGTGCGGGATGAGTGGCGGTTACGGATTTGGTGGGGCCGGAACGCTTACTGCCAAAGCCGCCCATGTTGAGGACCGCAGAGGCTCCGCCGGTAACGAAATTGTCCGAGCCGAATATCCCGCCCCCGATGGGGCTCGCTGCTATATCGCCTGCATTGATACGGATGCCCTTGGCAGGGTCGGGGCCGGTAAATATGGCTTCGTCCCAAATATTGACTGCAAGAGGCACTTCAGATTCGCCTTGTTTTTCCGAGCCAACATATCCTGTCGCCAATGCTGTGTTAGGCCCCGGCTTAAGGGCAACGCCTGACCAGATGCAAATGCGGTCCGGGCATTTCACCTCACCAATTAATTTACCGTTTATTGAAAGGCTTGCGCGTTCGGTGTTGGTATAGGCCTTCACGTCCATCACCGAATAAGCGCGGTCCACATAGCGTTTCCCCGTTAAGTGAATCATCGGTTCCGGATTCCACTGCGCCTTGTAATAATAAAACGCGTCCTTCTTCACCTTGCGGTCAAAGCTCACCAGGCCTTTTGTATTGATGTCGACACTATCGCCCTCATTGCGCAGGTCGCTGGCGAAGTCGAACATGTTCCAAACCCAGCTGCCAAAGATATAGGGCCGGTCGCGGATCACCGGCCAGCTTTGTTCGTGCAGCCAGCTGAGATATTCCTCGGGCTGGGGGCGGCCGATGGCGTTGATGAAGCCGGTCTGGATATTGTCGCTATGCTGGCCAAACGCGCCGCCCGCGCCGTACTCTGAAATCGATATCGGCAGCGTCGGGTGCTTGGCATGGAGCTTGTCCATCTCGCGCGCCAATTGCTCGGCGGCTTTCAGCGGATCGCGGATAATACCAGCCATAATAGCGGTTATAACCGATCAGGTCAGTCGCGCCCGCCAGCTTTTCGCCTTCGGGAATCGAGCCGACACCGGCAACGGGCATTTTCACATCTTCGCAGCAATCGGCAAACACAGTCGAGCGTGAAGGGTCTTCTTCTTTGATGATGCGGTTGATGTGATCGAGCAGCTTGCGCGGTTTTGCCACCTTGTCGGTCGCACCAAATAGCGTGCCAGCATCGACCTCATTGCCCGCCGCCCACATCGCGATTGAGGGGTGGTTGAAATTCTGGCGGATCAGCTCTCGGGTTTGCTGTTCGGCATTGGCGAAAACCTCCGCGCTGCCCTCCCCGCCCGAAAGCGACGGCGTCGTCACATAAGGCACCTCGGCCCAGACGATCATCCCGGCCTTGTCCGCCTCCTCCACCCATTCATCAGCATGCGGATAATGCGCGTGGCGCACGGAGTTGACCCCCATCTCCTTCATGAGGGCCATATCCTCGGCATGGTCTTTGGCGGAGAGCGCCCAGCCCTTGCCGAGCTGATCCTGATGGCGCGAGACGCCGTGGAGTTTGAGCGGCTTGCCGTTGAGGGTGAGACCGGTGTTGGGATCGAATTTGAAGTCGCGGATGCCGAAGGGGACGGTGACGGAGTCGAGCAAACGGCCACCATTCCGCATTTCAGCTGTAACGGAATAAAGATAAGGGTTTTTCATTCCGTCCCAAGTCTTTGCATTAGGCAGTTCCAGATAATAGCTGCCTGCAAAAATGCTCATCTGGATGCCGATGGACTTTTCACGTACGGTATCATGGGTCGCCACAATGCGGCCTTCGCGATCACGTACCTTAAAATGCAGTGTGATCGGCATCTTGTTGGCTTTTGGGCTACTCGCGCGAACACGGACGGAAATGCCGGGAATCCACTTCGCGTCTTTTTGACCAGAAGGTGGAATTCTCTCTTTCCAATTCGGTTCGACATAAACCCCCGGCCCGCCGAAATCGAGCAGGTCGATCCCCACGTCATTGGCCTCGATCAACTGCACCCCGCGATACAGGCCGCCGTGGATGAAGAAATCGCCTGCCAGCGGAATGACATGCTCGGTCGAGCTGCCAACTGCAGGCTTCGAATTATCCGCGCGCACCACGATCAAATTCTTCGCGCCCGGCTTCCACTGCGACGTCACATCAAAGCGGAAGCGCGTGAATGCGCCCTTATGTTGGCCGACATGCGCGCCGTTGACCCAGACATCGGCAATATTCCCGACGGCGGCAAAATCGATATACATCCGCCGCCCCTTTGCCATCGGCTTGGCGTCGTGGCTCAACCGGTACCAGCCAATCCCCTGTTTGTTGTTAGTAGCCGCGCTCCGGGTCAGCGCATATTCGCCAACGCGGTTCCATGTGTGGGGGACGGAGACATGGTCCCATTTGCTATCATCGAAAGCAGCGGTCTTTACGGCGTCTGGCGCGTCGCCAAATTGAAAGCGCCAGCCATCGGACAATTCGGTTACCACGCGCGTTGGCGGTGCGGGCTTTTTGGCGGCATGCGATGCAGTGGAACTGAACAGAGACAAGACAGTCAATAACAGCAACAACGGCAAACGCATTTCAACCTCCTCCGGGGTCAAGACCACGTCCGCACGACTGCCCGGTTTTCAGCGACAGTCAAGTCCTACACTGCGATTATCGCACCCGCGCGTCAGGCGGCTTTGCCGTGCAACGTATCCATGCTGACGCTGGTGCCTGCATCAATCTCTGCCGCTTTGGCCTCAACCAGCCTCACGATATGGCCGATCATGTCGTCATCCTGCACATGATGGTCGGTCACGCCCGATAGGTAAACCATATGCTTGCCATTGCCGCCGCCGGTGATGCCAATGTCGGTTTCACGCGCTTCGCCGGGGCCGTTGACCACACAGCCCAATACCGACAGCGACATCGGGGTTTTGATATGGCCCAGCGCATCTTCCAGTTTCTGCACCGTGCGGATCACGTCAAATCCCTGCCGCGCACAACTGGGGCACGATACCACGCGAACACCGCGCGTGCGCAAACCGAGTGATTTCAGAATTTCATAGCCCACGCGCACTTCTTCTTCGGGTTCGGCCGACAAAGAAACGCGGATGGTATCGCCAATCCCCGCCCATAGCATATTGCCGATACCCAAAGCCGATTTCACCGTGCCGCCAATCAACCCGCCTGCTTCGGTAATGCCCAGATGCAGCGGGCAATCGACCGCGTCGGCCAACCCCATATAAGCCGAGACCGCAAGGAACACGTCCGACGCCTTCACCGCGACCTTATATTCGTGGAAATCGCGATCTTGCAGCAGCTTGATATGATCAAGCGCACTTTCGATCAGCGCCTCTGGGCAGGGCTCGCCATATTTTTCGAGCAAATCCTTTTCAAGGCTGCCGGCATTCACCCCGATGCGGATCGCGCAGCCATTGGCCTTGGCCGCCGCCACCACTTCGTTGACGCGTTCCGCCGAACCGATATTGCCGGGGTTGATGCGCAAACACGCCGCCCCCGCATCCGCTGCCTCCAACGCGCGTTTGTAATGGAAATGAATATCGGCCACGATGGGCACATTGGCGGCGCGGACGATTTCTTTCAGCGCAGCGGTCGATTCAACATCGGGGCAGGATACGCGGATTATATCCACGCCCGCATCCTCGCACCGGCGGATCTGGTCGATCGTCGCCTTGGCATCGCTGGTGAGCGTATTGGTCATGGTTTGCACCGCAATCGGCGCATTGCCGCCAACGGGAACGGACCCCACCATGATCTGGCGGGATTGACGACGCGCTATATCGCGCCACGGACGGATTGAAGACATGAGGGCGATATAGTTGAGCAAAGGGACAGACGCAAACGGAAGCGATAGGCGTGCCGTTTAAGAGCCCCTCCGTCAGCCGTACCGGCTGTTACCTCCCCATTTTTTCAAAATAGGGATTATGCAGTGCCTTTATCGTCCCTGCTGCACAGCAATGCGCAGATGACAACAGGATGGTCGCGATTTACGGGGATGAATAACATTTATATCCAAAGACATAGACCCTTGTGGATAGGCTATTTTACATTTGACTCTGCGGGTAACAAGGCGCAACTTTCGCCTTCCTTGTCCTCAGCCGAATAGGGTCGCCAGCTAGCGCGACAGGGCTTTTGCGGACCGACATCGTGCCGGTCTTACCATAGAGGAGCTAAGTCATGCGTAACGTTGTTTTCGCAGCCTTTTTGGCTGCACCCTTGGCGTTTGCAACACCTGCAACCGCGCAAAACTCCCCGTTCACCCCCGGCGAATATGAAGATGTCGCGATGATCGACGTCCTCGATGGCGGCGGTTTTGAATATGCCAATTATCTGGCAAACACATGGCGCAAAAATCAGGAATTCGCCAAATCAAAAGGGTGGATCACCGGCTATCATGTTTATGAAAACGTGTATCCTCGCCCCGGCGAACCCGATTTGTATCTGGTCGTCCGATTTGCCAGTGTGCCCGATGCTGCCGAAGAAGAACGGCGCAATCAGGCCTATCGCGATTTCATGAAACAAACCGATTCACAAATGTCCGCCGCATCGGGTGACCGCCTGAAAATCCGGACGGTTATGGGATCGTCATTACTGCGCGAAATGAAATTCAAATAGCGCGCACAGCCTTTATCCTCCCCATTGTATAGCAATGGGGAGGTGGCAGCCCGCAGGGCAGACGGAGGGGTTAAGCCCTTCCCAATTTGGCTAAGGTCACCCGCACAACAGCGTCCGCCACAGCGCGACTATTTTGCAGCACATCCTTGGCCGCTATACGCACCGTTTCCACGCCATGCGCAGCGGCATAGGCATCGCGTTTAATATCGCGTTCTGGCTGGTCACCCATATCATGCGCGATGCCATCAATCTCGAAAGCCAATTTTGCCTTGGCATGATAAAAATCAAAGGCAAATGGACCGAAAGGATGGTTGCGACGAAATCGCAGGCCTTCAGGTTCCTGGCGCAAATGTTGCCACAAAAACAGTTCGGTGGGGCTCATTTCCTTGCGCTGCTGGCGAGCCATTCGAATAGATTGAGGACGTTTCTTTGGCGTCATAACCCCTCCGTCAGCCGTTCCGGCTGCCACCTCCCCATTGCTATGCAATAGGGAGGATAAGATGGGCAAATATGCAAAAATACCGTTATATGTCAATATCCTCCCCATCTTGAAAAGATGGGGAGGTGGCAGCCCGCAGGGCTGACGGAGGGGTTTTTTACCGCGTCTGGAAAATAGTTCTTTCCTACAACGAACCATATCGGTTAAATTACGAATCATGGTCAATACACTCTCCCCGCTTCACCCCGCCGCCTCCACCGACGCAGTTTCTGGAACCGCTTGCCCAAGCCGGATCCACGCGCCTTGCCGCGCATCCGCCGGTTGTGAATTTCAGGAATTGGCGGATTTGCGTGTCACTTTATGGGCGAAACCGTGTCTCCATGTGTCTTCTTTGGCAAAAATGCGCGGATTGTCGGTTCAGCCGCTGTTCAGCCGCGCAGGCTCAATTCATCGACAGAAAACAACAATTGGGCGCAATAAGTCCACCACTTTCCCAAGGGAGTATCCGGTCATGTTCATTCGTTCCGCCGATTTCAGCCCCGCCAATATCGCCCGGGCCATTCCGCTTCCCGCCTTTATGATGCCGCAACGCAGCGCGGTGCCGCTCTATCATCAGGACACCGTCAACCATTGCCCTTCGTGCAGCCATACCCAATGGCACATTGGCCGCGCCACGGCCGAATGCGCCTTTTGTGCAACCGCAATGCCATTGTCCGCTGTCGCTGCCCAACCGATGGAGCCGCGCTTTACCCGGCATGCAGGCCGGACGTTGAAGGCGGCCTGAACCGCCTTCAACCGGATCAGCTTATCACTCCGCCGGAACGGGAAAGCCGCGTTTCTTCATGATGTATTTCACATCGGGATCGCGGCCCCTGAATGCGCGGTACGCTTCAATGCGATCGCTTTCATTGCCCGTGGACAGCAACATCGACCGGAATCGTTCAGCCGTTTCCTTATCCCAGACGTCGCCCTTTTCGGTAAAGGCGGCCCAGGTATCGGCATCCATCGTTTCGGACCAGAGATAGCTGTAATAGCCCGCTGAATAGCCATCGGAGGAGAACAGATGGTTGAACTGTGGCAGGCGGTGCCGCATCACCATTTCCTTGGGCATCCCGATTTCGGCCAGCGCCGATTTCTCAAACGCCTTCACATCGGTGACGGCATCGGACCGGTTGTGCATCATCATATCCAGAATCGCACTCGACAGATATTCGACCGTCGAGAAACCCTGCATGAAGGTGTCGCTGGCCTTGATCTTATCCACCAGTGCCTGCGAAATCGGCTCTCCGGTTTCGGCATGTTTGGCATAAGTGTTGAGCACATAAGGCGTCAGCAGCCAGTTCTCGTTCACCTGTGACGGGTATTCCACAAAGTCCCGCGGGGTGTTGCCAAGGCCCGGCCAGGTGATGTCATAATTCAGATAATGGATGGCATGGCCAAATTCGTGGAACAGCGTGCTGGCATCATCGATGCTGATCAAGGTCGGCTTGCCATTGGCACCGGGGACAAAATTGTTGTTGTTCGATGCCAGCGTAATGTTGTTGGTGCCCGACAATTTGAACTGGTCACGATAAGTCGTCATCCACGCCCCAGACCGTTTGCCAGCCCGCGCGAAATTGTCGAGATAGAACAGCCCCATCACCTTTCCATCGCGCCGCACTTCAAAGGTGCGCACCTTGGGTTCGAACACCGGAACTGTGCCGGTATTTTCGGTGAAGCTGAGACCATAAAGCTTGCCCGCCGCATCGAACATGGCAGCGACCATATTGTCGAGTTGAAAATAGGGTTTCAGTTCGTTCTGGTCGAGGTCGTATTTTTCCTTGCGGACTTTTTCCGAATAATAGCGATAGTCCCAAGGCTCGATGGTGATGCCCGCCGATTCCTTATTGGCGACCGCCTGCATATCGGCGACCTCTTCCTTGACCCGCGCAACAGCAGCGGGCCAGACCTTCATCATCAACTCCATCGCCCGTTCGGGCTTTTTCGCCATGGTGTCCGACATGCGGAAAAAGGCGTGGTTTTCAAACCCCAGAAGCTTTGCCCTGTCTTGCCGCAGCTTCAGGATTTTGGCGATGGTCGCATTGGTATCATTGGCGTCGTTATTGTCGCCACGGCTGATAAATGCGCGCCAGATTTTTTCGCGCAAATCGCGGCGCGGCGAATTTTCGAGGAAAGGTTGAATCGCCGATCGGGTGTTGGCGACCGCCCAGCCTTGCTTTCCTTTGGCATCTGCCGCCGCCTTTAGCGACGCGACAAAGCTTTCGGGAAGGCCCGCCACGTCCGACGCGTCGGTCAGCAGGATATAGGTTTCCTCATCGGCCAGCACCTTGTTCTGAAATTCGGAGAACTGTTTGGAAATCTCGGTTTCCATCGCGATCAGTTCGGCCTTTTGCGCGGGCAGCAATTTGGCACCGTTGCGGACCAGCCCATCATAGGTGCGTTCCAGCAACCGCATCTGCGCCTTATCAAGGCCCAGTTCGTCGCGCTGTTGATACAGATATTGCACCCGCTGAAACCAGCGCGCATCCAAATTCAGTTCGTTGAAAAAGGCGCTGATCTTGGGTTCCCATTCGGATTGGATTTTCCGGATTTCGGGGCTCGACAGGTTGGAGGAATGCACGCCCCAGATCGAAAACAGACGGTTGACCGAAGCCCCCGCCAGTTCGTTGGCTTTGATGGTGTTATCGAATGTTACTGGCGCCGGGTTGGTCAGGATCGCTTCAAACTCGCCTTTGGTTGTTTGCATCGCGGATGCAAATGCCTTGGGAAAATCAGCAGCCTTCACCTTATCCCATGGCGGCACTCCGTCATATGGCCCTGTCCAGGGTTGCAACATCAATGGCTCAACATTTGCCTGTGCGACAGGTTTTGCCTCAACCGCGACGGACATCGCCACGCCCGCCAAAAGCATTGCTGAAAAACTCCATATCTTCCTATCCTTTTTCACGACCTAATTCCTTTAAGCTGAACCGGCCTTCCGTCGGACAACCGACGCGCCGCAATGGCATGTGCATAGCGCCCTGTTCCAGCCCATGCAAACGAGCCGCGCACTGGACAACCTCCTCCATTTCGGTTGAAATGAAACTTCTTGCAAATTGGTCTGCAAGCTGGGGCGAAAAAATGCAGAAAGACTTTTCTTACGGCAAGCCGAAACCAAGGGTTGCCGTCGTGCAAAAATCCGGAACCCGCCGGATCGCGCTCGAACAGCTTGCCTTGTCTTGCAACGCAGAGATTGTGGCTTTGTTCGATCCTGATGATCTGCACATTTATGGGAGAAGATCCCAATTGCAGCCGCCAGATTTTATTCTGACCGATATTACCTCCAATATTGAGCGTTCTGGCGCTTACCTTGACTCCATTTCGGAATATTTGAACGAACATGGAACACAGGCAGTTATCTGGATCGCAACCGACATGTTGGACACCGCTTATGCGGTGCTCCCCGTATCGCAATGCCATCTCCTGCTGGATGCTCCAGACATCGAGGCGATGCCGATATTGGCGGGGGCAGTGAAGCAGATGAAAATGCAGGGGCTAAAACAACAGGATCGCGTGACCGATTATGGCGCACTGAACCGCATTAGTGACGAACTTGCCGATTTTGCCCGAACACTTGCGCGAATCGCGGAGCAGGATGAACCCGTCGAATCGAGCTTGAACGACAAACCAGTATCGTTCCGGCCAGCCCCAGCCGCCATTTTCGACAGGCTGTCCGCAGACATTCAGCAGAACACACGATCCGATGGACCCAAAGCATCAGAGATCAGAAGCCTATTGAAATCAAGGCGAAAGCGCGACGCGCATTTCAACGCAGAATTGTTCGCCGATCCTGCGTGGGACATTTTGCTCGATCTATTCGCAGCTCGGCTAGAGGGCAAAAAAGTCTCGGTTTCCAGCCTTTGCATAGCGGCTGCGGTCCCGCCAACTACGGCTTTGCGGTGGATCAGCGCCATGACCGAAGACGGCATTTTATTGCGGGAACATGATCCTGACGATGCCCGGCGCGTGTTCATCCGGCTATCGGATTCGGCGTCGGAATCGCTGGTTGCGTATTTTACCGAAATAAAGTCGGGGCCTTTCATGCCAATATAGCTTGCAAGAACGGTGCGCTCTTCGCTAAGGGGCTTCGAACGATCAGGGGCGCTTAGCTCAGTTGGTAGAGCATCTCGTTTACACCGAGAGGGTCAGCGGTTCGAGCCCGTTAGCGCCCACCATTCCCAAAGTCGTTCATCGGGCAGAAAGGTTTCGGGGCGCAGGATGGCTTTCATGAAAGCATCAAAACCCTTTTTGTTTTCCACAGCCTTGCTGATTTTTTCGGTTGCGTTGCCGTCTGTTGCTTATGCCGGCAAAGAAAGCCGCAAGCCTGCTGAAACCGCAGCCCCTTCGACGATTAACTGCAAACAAACAGTGCGCCCAATGGGTGAGGCCATGCCGGTTCGCAAGGGCGAATGCCCGAAGGTTCGCCGAATCCTGATGTGATTTTCAAACGCGACGGCCTGGCAGATTAGCCAGCTTCGGCGATCAGCTTGGCGATTTCGGCATCATCCCATTCCACACCGCCGGTAACGCGCCAAACTTCACGGCCTTGGCTGTCATATAAAATGGTAACGGGTAGGGCTGGATTGCCACCGATGGCTGCGAGCAGACGATTATCGGGATCGGTCAATGGTTCCAAATTAACAATCGAGGCCGATTCGAAAAATTGCCGCACAGGTTTACGCCCGTTCAAATCCTGCGACACTGCAATTACCGAAACCCGGCCTTCTTCGAGTTCGGCCAGAGCATCAAGCGTTGGCATTTCGGCCTTGCAAGGCGCGCACCACGTCGCCCAAAGATTCACCAATAAGGGTCGGCCTGCATAATCATTCAACGAGACGTCGCGGCCATCAGCGCCGGTGAATACCACGTTTGGCGCGGGCGTACCTTTCCGCGCATAGCTCAGGGTTGCGGCCATGCCATTGGCACTTTCCAACCCAAAGGATTCGGGCCTTTTCGCCTGTTGCGCGATTACTGGCGCTTTCTGTTCAGGTTGCACTTGCTCCTGCGGCACAGTTTCCCTATCGCAACCCGCCAGCAAGACGGCTGAAAATACAGGAAGGGAAGCGGCAATTAACCGGCGCACATCGGACTCCAGCAGCATGTGGGGCGGTCGTTTCGGTTCCGGCCCCGGAGAGATCATGCGCGAGATAAACGCGTCGATCCCTGTCGACAAGCGACTTTGGCGCGAAGATATTGCCGGAAGCCGCGCGCATGCCGAAATGCTGGCGGCGCAAGCTATCATTTCCCAAGCCGATGGTGCCGCAATTGCCGATGGGCTTGCACAGATCGAAGCCGAATATGCGGCCAACGGCGTGCCCGAACATATCGAGCTCGAAGACATCCATATGCAGGTCGAAAGCCGGTTAAAGGAAATCATCGGCGACCCCGCCGGACGGCTGCACACGGCCCGTTCGCGCAACGATCAGGTCGCGACCGATTTCCGCCTTTGGGTGCGCAGTGCGTGTCACCGCATCGATGGCGGTTTGCGCGCGTTTCAGGCAGCGTTGCTTGACCGCGCCGAAGAGCATGCCGATACCATATTGCCCGGTTTCACCCATTTGCAGGTGGCGCAACCTGTAGTGCTGGGCCACCATTTGTTAGCGTATTACCAAATGGCCAAACGTGATCGCAGTCGCTTTATGGACTGCGCCCGGCGGCTGAACGAAGCGCCTTTGGGTGCTGCGGCATTGGCGGGCACATCCTTTCCCATCGACCGGTTTATGACGGCCCAATCACTGGGTTTCGATGGTCCGATGGCCAATAGTCTGGACGCTGTTTCCGACCGGGATTTTGCCATTGAATTCCTTGCCTGCGCGGCACAATCCGCATTGCATTTATCACGATTGGCCGAAGAGCTGATCATCTGGGCGTCGCAACCCTTTGGTTTTGTGAAATTGCCCGATGCTTGGTCGACCGGCAGCTCGATCATGCCGCAAAAACGCAATCCCGACGCAGCCGAGCTGGTCCGCGGGCATAGCGGGCGGATCATTGGCTGTTTCACCAGCCTGATGATCACCATGAAGGGTCTTCCCCTCGCTTATTCCAAGGATATGCAAGACGACAAGGCTCCGTTGTTCGAGGCGCATGACCTGTTGGAACTTTCGCTCGCTGCTCTGACCGGAATGATCGGCAGCGTGGAATTTGTGCCGCAGAAAATGCAATTACTGGCCGCAAGTGGTTTTTCGACGGCAACAGATTTGGCCGACTGGCTGGTGCGTGAACACGGTATCGCCTTTCGCGAAGCCCACCACATTACCGGCACTGCGGTTAAATTCTGCGAAGATCGCGGCATCGGGCTAGACGCGATGACTGGCGACGATCTGGCAGCAATCGATCCGCGCCTTGCCGGTTGTAACATGCCCGATCTGTCGGTGTCCGGGTCGGTTGCCAGCCGAACCAGCACTGGCGGCACAGCTCCCGTTCGTGTAAAAGAGGCGATTGCTATAGCCCGGCAGGAGTTGGCATCGTGAATCTCAGAACCAAATGCACTATTGCCGTGTTGATTTTGCTGGTGACGGCCTGCGGCAAAGTAGGGCCATTGGAGCCGCGCACTGGTTCCGCTGCTCCTGCCAAAGCATATGGCGCAGATGCGGTTCCGGATTCAGGCAAATTGATGGAACCAAGCGTGCAGACACGCCCTGCCCGAAGCGATGAACTGATGCGCCGTTCGGAACGACGGCTAGATGATCCTTTTGATTTGCCGCCGGGTTCCGAAGGCCCGGTCGAAGAACCCGCTAAAACTGCCGCACCTGCAGATACCTTACCTCCTCCCAAAAGCTGAAGCGAAAAATATGGACCATTTCCAACATGTCGATGGCGTGCTGCACGCCGAATCCGTTGCCTTGCCACGCATTGCCGAAGCAGTAGGCTCACCGGTCTATGTCTATTCGCAAGCGACGCTCGTTCGCCATGCCCAGGTATTCCGGAACGCTTTGTCGGGCCTCGACAATCCGCACATCGCCTTTGCCATCAAAGCCAACCCCAATCTTGCCGTGCTCAAAGTTCTGGCACGCGAAGGCTATGGTGCCGATGTTGTCTCCGAAGGCGAAATGAACCGTGCGCTGGCGGCGGGAATTGCCGCCAAGGACATTGTTTTCTCAGGCGTTGGCAAAAGCGCGACTGAAATGGCGGCGGCGTTGGAACAGTCGATAGGCCAGTTCAACATTGAATCCGAAGAAGAAGGCCGCGAATTGGCCGCGATTGCAGAGACCATGGGCAAGCGCGCCGATGCCGTTTTGCGGATCAATCCCGATGTTGATGCCGGCACCAATGCCAAGATTTCGACGGGTAAAGCAGAGAATAAATTCGGCATTGGCCTGCATCAGGCACAGGCAATTTACGCCAGGTTGGCGGCACTGCCCGGCCTGAATATGCGCGGTGTGGCCTTGCATATCGGTAGCCAGTTGACCAGCCTTGATCCGCTCGAAATCGCCTTTACCAAAATCGGAAAGTTGATCGCTGACATTCGCCACGCGGGCCATGTCGTGACCCATGTCGATCTGGGCGGCGGCTTGGGTGTTCGGTATAAGGACGGCGATAATCCGCCACATCCCGACGAATATGGCGCGATGGTTGAACGCGTTACCAAAGGCTGGAATGTTCAACTGATGTTTGAACCGGGCCGCGTAATCTGCGGAAATGCTGGCGTACTGCTGACGCGGGTTATCCGCGTGAAACCGGGATCGGGCAATCTGCCATTCGTCATCGTTGATGCCGCCATGAACGATCTGGCCCGACCGGCGCTATATGATGCCTGGCATGATTTCGAGGCGGTTGAGCCGACCGGCGAAATGATCACCGCCAATATTGTCGGCCCCGTATGCGAAACCGGCGATACCTTTGCGATGGCGCGCGAAATTGACACGGTACAAGCAAACGACTTGGCCATATTTCGAACAGCAGGTGCCTATGGCGCGACAATGGCAAGCACGTATAACAGCCGCGGGCTCGTGCCTGAGGTGTTGGTCGATGGAGACCGGTTCGCCGTCGTCGCCGAACGCATTTTGCCCGCCACGATTTTGGCGGCGGAACATGTCCCCGACTGGCTGTCCTGACCCAAATTTATGCGCCAGCTGCCAATCTTCGTAACGCTTGAAGGGCAGACTGTCATAGTATTGGGGAATGGCGAAGCCGCCATTGCAAAGCGGCGCTTGATTGAACGGGCGGGCGGGGTCTGCGTCGATAGCGCGTCCACATCAGCGCGGCTGGCTTTTGTCGCTTTGGACGATGCCAGCGAGGCGGAAAGCATTTCGGCGCAATTGAAACAGCGCGGATTGCTGGTCAATGTCGTCGACCGACCCGAACTTTGCGACTTCACAACGCCAGCAATTATTGATCGTGATCCAGTCTTGATCGCTATCGGTACCGGCGGCGCATCGGCGGGCCTGGCGAAAGCAATCCGGCAGCGTTTGGAAACTCTATTGCCACAGAGCCTAGGGAGGCTGGCCGATGCCATGTTTGCTGCACGCAGCAGGTTGCGTCTGAGGATTTCCGATCCCCGAAACAGGCGACAGGCCATTGATCATGCGTTTGCTGCGGGCGGGCCGCTCGATCCCTTTGCCGACAATGCCTTTGCCGCGGTCGAGGCATGGCTCGAATATCCCGATGCTGCGTTGCCCAGCCGATTGGAAACCATCGAGTTGACATCGAATGACCCAGACGAGCTGACATTGCGTACAGCGCGACTTTTGGGAAGCGCGGATCTTGTGTGCGCGAATGCAGAGGTTAGCGACGACATTGTCAACCGCGCCCGCGCCGATGCTGTTCGCCATCACGGCAAACCTCCCCAGCCTTTACCGGCGGGATTAACGGTGTATTTGCGGATTCAAGGCAACCTAGACAACTGATCGGAAACGCACGGATGGCTGATATTTTTACCCACCATGATCCGCTGCTTTTGTTTGGTTGCGGCAATATGGGGCGCGCCATGCTCGAAGGCTGGCTGGCAGCTGGCCATGCTCCACAGTCTTTCGTGGTTGTTGACCCACAAGCGAGCGGCTTGCCACAGGGCATCACCGTAATCGCCGATGCCAGTACGTTGGATACGCGATTCAATTTCGCCGTTTTGGCCATCAAGCCCCAGCTTTTTGAAAGCCTTTCGCCCAGCATCGAGGCGTTGCTGTTGCCAGATGCGATGGTGTTTTCGGTGTTGGCAGGCACACGCGCGGAAACGCTGTCATCGGCTTTTCCGGCGCGGACAATCATCCGGATGATGCCCAATCTGGCCGCTGCATTAGGAAAAGCCCCCATCGGGTTGTGGAGCGCCGATGCGGCCGAAATAGAGGCCGATGTTGACAGCATGCTCGAACCTTTGGGTCAGCCAATCTGGATCGACGACGAAACTCAAATGGATGCGGTTACGGCTCTTGCCGGATCAGGACCGGCTTTCGTCTATCGCTTTATCGATGCCTTGAGTCAGGCTGGCACAGAATTGGGGCTGTCGGCGGAACAGTCCACAAAAATGGCGCTTAATATGGTTTCTGGGGCGGCGGAACTTGCCGTGCGGTCAGACGCATCGCCTGATGTGTTGGCGGCGCGCGTTACAAGCCCGGGTGGAACCACCGCAGCGGGACTGTCCGTTCTGGATGCTGAAAGTGCCTTACAAACGCTGATCAGCAATACCCTGCGCGCCGCGCGCGATAGAGGCATTGCGCTTGCCAATCCCGACGGTTGATCGTCCAAAACACCAAAACAAAACGCCGCGCGACACATCTGTATCGCGCGGCGTTGTCAATTCAGGTTTCCGCGATCAACGATAAAAAACGTGATTGTCGACCGTTCCGATCCGTTTCAGTTTCCAGCCGGGCGATACATAGCGCGCATGAAAAAACAGCGCGCCTTCTACGGGGCTTTTCCAACTGTTATCAAGGGCGATCTTGCTGATGGCCACGGCATTGCGCCAATGCGCCCCACCGGTATCAATCCGCGGCATTTTTCCTCCGCGTACAAAGGAGAACTGGCTGCGTTGAAAAACGACGCCGCAAATTGATGACGGAAAACGACCGGACTTGGTGCGTGCGATGACGACGCGGGCCACAGCCAATTGTCCGGGCAGCGATTCGCCTTTGGATTCGAAATAGACCGCGCCTGCCAAGCAGCGTTGTTCAGAAGACAAATCGTCTGCGCCACCATGTTTACCGACCAACGCGTTAAGGCTGGACGCTGTCAATTTTTGTGGCGATTCAGCGGTATCGTTAAGCTCTGCCTCGGCGTTTTCCGCAACGGGCACAGCGGGCGGGACGAAGCCGCCGGTGCCGGTGGAAAACACAATGTTGTGGCTGTTTTTGTTGAGCGGATCGGTGCGCGTCACATTTCGCGCGGCTTCGTTTTCCGCCAGAATCTTGGAATCAATCGTGATCGTGTTGGCTTCAAGAGCCATGTTAGCTTCGGTTCCGAAGGCGAAACCGGCGTCTGTATAGGTCGCTGCCGAAATAAGAGTAAGCGAAAGAGCCGCAGCAGGTGCAGCTTTAAGAAGAGAATACATTTTTTTCGTTCATTGTGCGGCTACGGGGCCGATGGCACGTTAAAACATTCAAACAGTGTGCGCCAAATTTCCCGCGTCCGACTTGCGTGTTTGCTAGAACGCCCCACCCCAGGGCGTCAATGCAACCTTCGCTGTCATTCGCAACCCAATCATTGTGCGGCGCAGCAAAGTCAAGTCTGGTCGGCCAAAAGTCCGGTCAACCGTTCCTGAAACGCGACGTCTAGCTCCAACACCCAAAGATCGCAGTCTGCGGATCGTCGCCGTGCCAGATAATTTGATAATTGTTCTTCTGTTTCAATATCTTGAGGAGAAATCACAGTCCAAATATACGCACCAGAAGGCGACGGCATACGTTCATAAAGCGACGGATTTGCGCCCTTTATCCGGCCAATGATGAGTAATCCACCGGCCGTCGCATCGCCTTTGAAGATAACCGCAGCGGTATCGCCAGATGCATAGATTTGCCGGATCAGGCCGGCTACCAGCATATGTGTGGCAAGACGCGCTGCTGTCATTCGGACAATGTCGTCCCGTCGAAGCGATCAGGCCGCATCGCGCTCTTTGACGCTGGTGAGCAGCGCAAACAAGGTTGCGGCATCCTTTGCTGCACGCAAATCTGCACATGCATTATCATCGCGGAACAACCGAGATACTTCGGCAAGCGCGCGCAAATGCGCGGCACCATCCTGTTCAGGGGAAAATAAGGCGAAGACCAAATCGACAGGCTCGTCATCAATCGCACCACAAGCAACCGGACGCGCCAAACGCACGAAAACGCCCGCAGGCGCGTCGATTCCGGGCAGTTTGCAATGGGGTATCGCCGTACCGCCGCCAAAACCCGTCGGCCCCAGACGTTCGCGTTCCTGCAGGCCTTCTAATGCCGCATTTTTGCTGACACCATATTGCGCCGCCGCCAATTGTGCGACCGTATCGAGAAGGCAGTTTTTGTCGGCACAGTTAACGCCCGCAACAACCGCCCCATCCAAAAGCCGGGTTGATATTCGAATCATCTGTTATTCCCTTGATCCGCGACACAGCGCGCAAATCAAGCCCTAAAAGTTTGAATCTGTTTAAGAAAAATAAGCGACCTGGCCAGATTTACGATGTTGTTTTTGGTTCTACCCACCCAATCGTGCCATCTTCGCGGCGGTAAACCATATTGTGGCGTCCAGTTCCAGTGTTTTTAAACAACAAGGCTGGCGTATTGCGCAAATCCATCAACATCACCGCATCTGACACTGTCGATTCGGGTATGTCGACACTCATTTCTGCGACGATTACTGGAGCCTCGGGCGGGGTTGTTTCGGTTTCAGCGTCGCCAGTCTCAAACACGGTATAAGCCGCCTCTTCCAGGCGCAAAGCATGCGCGGCCTGGACGTGGCGATCCTGGATACGGCGCATATAACGACGCAATTGCTTTTCGATTTTTTCGGCTGCGCCGTCGAATGCAACATGGGCGTCATTGGCTTCGCTACGGCCTTTCAATACCAGCCCCTGCATAACATGCGCCACAATGTCGCAACTGAATTTGTCATGCGGCGCCCGCCCAAACGTGACATGGGCAGAAAGAGCGCGCGAAAAATATTTGTCTGCAATGGCCGTTAACCGGGTCTCGACATGCGTCCGCAGCGCCGTACCTGTTTCCAACTGATGACCGGAAACTCTAATATCCATTGCTTGTCTCCTTGCTTCGAAATGGGCTGTTTTATGGGCCCGGGTAAAATTATTTTATGATCCAGAGGCGCTGCCGTTATTCCAGATCGCGTTTTTGATGGTGCCAATAAAAGCGTTATGCCGTTCGATTTCCGCAGCCGTTGCAGCAAACGGGCGGGCGGGCCGCAATGGGCCATTGCTCGCCGCAATCGGTACATAATCTGAATCGCTTTGCTGTTCATGGGAGCTTTGATCGCCCAAACCCAGCCCGATCTGTTTGCCGCCGGTCAGCTCAATATAAAGTTGCGCCAACAATTCGGCATCGAGCAACGCGCCATGTTTGGTCCGGTGACTGCGATCGATTCCGTAACGCGAACACAAGGCATCCAGAGACAATTTTGCACCGGGATGTTTGACCCGCGCAATGGCGATGGTGTCGATCATCCTGCCCATATCCACCGGATCGCGACCGCAGCGCGTCAGTTCCATGTTCAAAAAGCCGAAATCGAAACTGGCGTTATGCGCCACCAGTGGACTCGTACCGATATATTCGATCAATTCATCAGCGCGGGTCGCAAAAAGCGGCTTATCGGATAGAAATTTGCTCGATAATCCATGCACCTGTTCGGCCCCTGCGGGCATCGGGCGTTCGGGATTGAAATAGCAATGATAGGTTGAGCCGGTCAGCACCCGGCCAATCATTTCAACACAGCCTATTTCGACCATACGGTCCCCACTTTGGGGATCAAAGCCTGTCGTTTCGGTGTCGAAGATAATCTCTCGCATTCTATCGAATCATATCGGCCTATAATGAAGTGCGCGCAAGGCTCATGCGCAAATTTTTCACAATTTCTGTTACCTGTCGCTGGGTGTGCGCCAGACTAATGCCGGTATCGATAACGTGATGCGCCCGTTTGCGCTTTTCGGCATCGGGCATTTGCAAAGACAAAATGCGATCAAACTTTTCTGCTGTCATGCCGTCACGCGCCAAAGCACGGCGGCGCTGTTCTTCAGCCGGGGCCGAAACCACGATGACAGTATCGACCGAATCCACCCCCCCTTTTTCAAAAAGCAGCGGAATATCAAATAACAACAATAGGCTATCGGCATGTTTCTTCAAAAAATCGGCGCGCATCCGGGCCACTGCCGGATGGACAATGCCCTCCAATTGGCCAAGCCGCGCCTTATCCCCCAATACGGCGGCACCCAGTTTTTGCCGGTCAACCCCGGCTGGCCCAGTCGTTCCCGGAAACGCGGCTTCGATTTCGTCAACCAACGCGCCGCCTGGACCCTGAAGGCGGTGAACGGCTGCGTCAGCATCAAAGCAAGGAATGCCTGCGTCTTCAAACATGGCTGCAACGGTCGATTTGCCCATCGCAATCGAACCCGTCAGCCCGATGATCAGTGGTTTCCTTGCCGCTGTCATCACCGCAGCAACAATTCGCGCAATTCGTCTTCGCATTCATCGGGTGGGCTTTGCCCGAAGAACAATTCGAAGGCGATGGCCGCTTGGCCAATCAACATATCCAGCCCATCACAGCTCGATAACCCCAATTGCTTTGCTTGCCGCAGCAATGCGGTTTCGAGCGGACTGTAAACAATATCGAATACAATGGCGTCATCGGGCAGGGGAGACAGATCCAAATCAAGCGCATCTTGGCCGGTCATGCCCAGCGTACTTGCATTTACCAGCAAAGATGCAGGCGGAAGCATTGATCCCACCGCCACAACACGCCCCTTTAATCCGAAATGCGCCAGCATTGCCGTTGCTTTGAGCGGACTTCGGGCTTGCACGGTAACTTCGCCAATATCGGCTTGCGCCAAAGCAAATAATATGGCGCGTGCCGCTCCGCCCGATCCGATAACAACGGCAGAGCTACCTGCCCATTCACGGTCGGATATAGGGGCAAAAAATCCCGCTGCATCGGTGTTGGTCGCAACCAGTTTTCCGCTGCCATCGCGGAATATCGTGTTGGCCGCCCCAATCGAATCCCGCACCCCCCCGGGATCGGGTACATGTTCAAGAACAGCAATTTTATGCGGCAAGGTAACATTGCAACCGCGCCAGTGCGCGTCGCCCACGCGCATAGCGATATAATCGGAAAGTTCGGGTGGCGTTACATGGCGCGCCTGATACGCGGCAGCAATCCCCAACTTTTTCAACCAAAAATTGTGGATCACCGGTGATTTCGAATGGCTGATCGGATCGCCGATCACTTCGGCATAGGGCAAAGAAAGCGATGTCATGAGGGCAAAACCTGTCGTTCGCGCAAAAATGCCAGCAGCGGCAATAGCGGCATTCCCAAAATATCAAAAAAATCGCCGTCAATTTTGGCAAACAATTGGGCACCAAGGCCTTCGAGTTGATAGCAACCGACGGAGTAACGAATATCGTCCCATTGTTGATCGACGTACCGCGCGATGAATTCGTCGCTCAACGGGCGTACTACCATGCGTGCCACGCCCACATGTCGCCACACCGGAATGCCAGCCGCCGCGACAACCACGGCACTGAACAATTTGTGGCTTTTGCCAGACAACAACCGCAATTGTTCCCGCGCGGCTTCCGGCGTTGGTGCCTTATCGAGCAGAATATTGTCATCCAAGCTCAACACCTGATCGGCACCGATCACCAGCGCCGTGGGATTGCGTGCCGATAGTTTGATCGCCTTCGCCTCTGCCAAGGCATCGGATAAAGACCGCGCATCTGCGCCTTCCGCCAGAAATCCCGCTTTCAAGGCCTCTTCGTCAACCATGGGTGCCATGGCGTCAAAAACCAGACCGGCATTTTCGAGCATTTGTTTGCGTGTCGCACTCGTTGAGGCGAGAATAAGGGCCGTCATTTTGCGTTATTATCCTGTTCGCTGCCCGAATTTGCAGCGCGTTCATTGTAAAGATTGATGATGGCAGCGGCGCTTTCCTCGATCGAACGCCGGGTAACATCAATGACCGGCCAGCCATTATCGGCAAATATGCGCCGGGCAAAGGCCAGTTCTGTCTTTACTTTCTCTTCGCGAACATAATCGGTGTCGGGCGTTTGGTTCAGTGTCAATAACCGGTTGCGTCGTACCTGCACCAACCGCTCTATCCCTGTGACCAAGCCGACAACCATCGGGCGTTTCAGGGTGAACAGCGAAGGCGGCGGTGGGGATTCGGGAACCAGCGGGATATTCGCGGTTCGATAACCCCGGTTGGCGAGATAAATGCTGGTGGGCGTTTTCGATGTGCGCGAAACACCCGCAAGAACAATGTCAGCTTCTTCCCAATTCTGGTGATTCACACCATCATCATGGGCAATGGTGAACTGGATGGCTTCGACGCGGGCAAAATACGCTGCATCAAGCACATGTTGCCGCCCGGGGCGGGCTTTGGCTTCGCGTCCCAAAATAGACGACAGCGCATCGGTTACTGCATCCAGCGCCGCAACGGCTGGCAAACCAAGCAGGCGGCATTGTTCTTCCAGCTTGGCCCGCATATTGGCGTTGACCAACGTGAACAACACCAAACCTGGATGCGCGGCGACATCAATCAAAATGCGATCAAGATGACTTTCAGACCGGACCATGGGCCAGAAATGCTTGACCACTTCGACCTCGTCAAACTGCGCTAATGCGGCCTTTGCAAGGTTTTCAAGGGTCTCACCCGTCGAGTCCGATAACAGATGAAGGTGAATACGATCCGACATTTGCACAGCTTTGTGGGTGGGCTGGGGATAAATCAAGGGAAGAAAATATCCGGCAGATTTGTCATCACATCATCCCGATTTTACCCGAGCCCCGCCAACACCCTATCCACATGCGGATGGCGCAATGCACAGCCTGTGGACAGCGGGGATAGAAAATCCGAATCGTGAACGATTGGTGGTGCCGCTCAGGTCAAGCTGTTGGCAATATCTGCAAAAGCGGATTAAGGGCGCTTCTGCCCACAGCCCATCATATATCATCATCTTTATATTCTTTATTATTATGTTTTTTGGGATTCCACGATGACCGTTTTGCCGACCGATAAAAAGCTGCTTTCCGTATTGCGCGGAGCTGTACCCGATGTACCGCCTGTCTGGTTGATGCGGCAGGCTGGCCGGTATCTGCCCGAATACCGGGCATTGCGCGCCGAAAAAGGCGGGTTTCTGGAGCTGGCCTATGACAGCGAAACCGCGACCGAAATCACCTTGCAACCGATTAGGCGTTTCGGTTTTGACGGGGCAATCCTGTTTTCCGACATATTGGTGGTGCCGCACGCCATGGGGCAGGATCTGTGGTTTGAAACGGGTGAAGGGCCGCGATTGGCTCCCAAATTGGTCGACCATGATTTTGCCCAATTGATACCCCAGCCAGAACGCCTGAATCCGGTCTATGAGACGGTTCGCAAGGTTAAGGCAGGGTTACCCACCCAAACCACCTTTTTGGGCTTCGCAGGTAGTCCCTGGACCGTTGCAACCTATATGGTGGCCGGACAGGGCAGCAAGGATCAGGGAGAGGCGCGGGCAATGGCCTATGGCGATCCTGCCCGCTTCGGGGCGTTGATCACTGCCATCACAAAAACCACGATCGAATATCTGTGCCAACAGATCGAAGCGGGTGTTGATGCGGTGCAATTGTTCGACAGTTGGGCCGGGTCTTTATCCCCTGCCCAATTTGAACGCTGGGTCATTGCCCCCAATGCAGCAATTGTGGCGGGCGTAAAGGCGCGGCATCCCGATACCCCCATTATTGGCTTTCCCAAAGGTGCAGGCGGTAAGCTGCCAGCTTATGCCAATGAAACCGGGGTTGATGCCTTGGGGCTTGATGAAACCGTTGATCCCGTCTGGGCGGCGACAAATTTACCCGATAATTTACCGGTACAAGGCAATCTTGATCCCTTGGCATTGGTCGCGGGCGGCGAAGCGTTGGAGACAGCGGTTTCCCGCATCCTAACCGCTTTTAAAGGCCGTCCGCACATCTTCAATCTGGGCCATGGTATTGTTCCCCACACCCCCATTGAACATGTTGAGAAATTGCTTAGCTTGGTTCGCAGGGATTAGGTCTCTTTCGGAATCTCAAAATATGATGGAAACAATCGCTGTGCTTTATGACTGGCTGAAATCGGCGCATTTGATCTTCGTCATCTTCTGGATGGCGGGGTTGTTCATGATCCCGCGGTTCTTTGTGTATCATCAGGAAAGCGCCGAAGGTTCCGAAGAATCCACCCAATGGGTGGATCGCGAATCACGGCTGATCAAAATTATCCTGAACCCGTCGATCATCATTGTTTGGGTCGTGGGATTGTTGCTGGCATATAATATCGGTGCGTTCAACCAAAGCTGGTTCCACGCCAAATTGCTCGCCGTTTTGGGGTTATCGGCCTATCACGGCTGGATCATCAGCTACGCCAAAAAACTGGCAAATGGGGAACGGACTTTGTCGGGTAAACAGCTGCGGTTGTTGAACGAAGTGCCCGGCATCGCCGCCGCTATCATTGTCATATTGGTGGTCACTAAACCGTTTTCATGAAAATCCGGGTGGCACCGCATTTTGCAATGCCACCCCGATCCCCATTACAATCCATCCACGCTTTTGCTGACCAGTACATTCACCGAAACCCGACGGTTCTGCGCTTTTCCTTCGGCGGTGTCGTTGCTTGCCAAGGGGTCCGATTCCGCCATGCCAGTGGGGGTTAGCATGCGATAGGGTTTCCACCGGCACGCCTGTTGCAGATAATTGATCACACTGCTGGCGCGTTTCTCGCTGAGCGCCTGGTTATATTCATCGTCACCCACGGAATCGGTGTAACCGACAACAAGCATCAGGGCATTATCGGTGGCATCGGCCTGCGCAGCAGTGGCGCAAAGTTCGGATTTGGCTTGTGGAGACAATGCCGCTTTTCCGGTGTCGAAATAGACATTGGCGGTACTTTTGATGTTATATTTATCGATGTCACCCATGCGGCCGCGCAGTGCCTGTGTTGCCGCGGTCTGTTCTTCAAACTGTTGCGCGGTGCCCGTATGAATCATGTTCGCCGTTTTCAAATCGCCTTTGCGAAAACTGATTTGGCTGGCAATCAGGCCGTCGGATGATTGCAAAGTTTTGACCGTTACTGGCAGGCCATTGAGTACCGATCCCGCGCCCAATTTATTTCCGCCACCAAAAAAGCCGCCACCAGCCTTGATCTTGGTTGTTTCGGTAATCGCGATAATCGTGCTGTTGCCGTCTGCGGTCGTAACTTTCATTCTGTCCTGGTTACGCCCGGAGATGATGCCTTTAATTTCAGGCCCCTTGGTCAAAACGGCGGCTTCGGGCGCAGGCAAACCTGTTACGACGATATTGGGGTCTTCAGAATCTTGTTGCTGTGCAGCCAGACTGCTCCATGTTGGCATGGCAAGCACAACAAACGGAATGAGAATGGCGGATTTTTTGGAAACGACAGGCATAAGGCCCTCCTAAAAGCTGCCCCCGCTCATTTGCGTTTGTTCAAATTGACCTTTCTGGCAGATGAACAACAGCCATATGATCGCGGTTTAAAGGGATCATTCGAGCCAGCAATACGGCAAGCCGAGATTACCACTTCGCTGTTGGCCCCTGATGCGAACAACAGACATAAAAATTGACTAAGCGGCGTTTCGCGCCTATCTGAACGCCAAGCCCGTCCTGGGCGTGAGGCGCAAAAACAACAACGCGCCACAAATTTTCCATATTTAGCCGGCCGCTTTGTCCGCCGGAACTCCATGATAAGCGAACTTCCGCATATGCATTTACAAGAATTAAAATCCAAAAAACCCGCCGAACTGGTTTCGATGGCCGAAGAGCTCGAAATTGAAGGCGCGTCCACATTGCGCAAGCAAGATCTGATGTTTGCGATCCTCAAAGAAATGGCTGAGGATGGCGAACAGATTATGGGCGTTGGCACCATCGAAGTGCTGCCCGACAGTTTTGGTTTTCTGCGCAGCCCTGAATCCAACTATTTGGCGGGTCCTGACGATATTTACGTATCCCCTAATATGGTGCGCCAATTTGGCCTGCGCACGGGCGATACCGTTGAAGGCGAAATCCGCGAACCGCGCGATGGCGAACGCTATTTCGCGCTGACCAAAGTGTTGAAGGTCAATTTTGATGATCCCGACGCTGTGCGCCACCGCGTCAATTTTGATAACCTGACACCGCTCTATCCCGATAGCAAATTGACTCTCGATTCGCTCGACCCCACGGTTAAGGACAAGTCGGCCCGCGTCATCGACATTGTGTCGCCGCAAGGCAAGGGCCAACGCGCTTTGATTGTTGCTCCGCCGCGCACGGGTAAAACGGTGCTGTTGCAGAATATTGCCAAGGCCATCACCGACAATCATCCCGAAGTGTTCCTGATCGTTTTGCTGATCGACGAACGGCCAGAAGAAGTCACCGACATGCAGCGTTCGGTAAAGGGTGAAGTTGTCTCTTCCACCTTTGATGAACCCGCCACCCGCCACGTACAAGTTGCGGAAATGGTGATAGAAAAAGCCAAGCGTCTGGTTGAGCACAAGCACGATGTTGTCATCCTGCTCGATTCGATCACGCGTCTTGGCCGCGCTTATAACACCGTTGTGCCATCATCGGGCAAGGTGCTGACCGGCGGTGTAGATGCCAATGCGCTGCAACGCCCAAAACGTTTCTTTGGTGCGGCGCGTAACATTGAAGAGGGTGGTTCGCTGTCGATCATCGCTACCGCCTTGATCGATACCGGCAGCCGCATGGACGAAGTGATTTTCGAAGAATTCAAGGGCACGGGTAACTCCGAAATCGTTCTTGATCGCAAGGTTGCCGATAAACGCATTTTCCCTGCATTGGATGTCGGCAAATCCGGCACGCGTAAGGAAGAATTGCTGGTCGAAGGCGACAAGCTGAAGAAAATGTGGGTTCTTCGCCGCATCCTGATGCAAATGGGAACCATCGATGCGATGGAATTCCTGCTTGATAAGATGAAAGATTCGAAGACCAACGAGGATTTCTTCGATTCGATGAATCAGTAAGGCGCGTTCGCCAATGGCGCAGGTCATCCTTGTTGTCGGTTGCACCGGTGCGGGTAAAACAACCTATGCCCGGACGCTGGCCGACACATTGGGGGCGCTGCGCTTTTCAATCGACGAATGGATGATGCCGCTGTTCGGCCCCGATCAGCCAAAGCCGATCCGGTTTGATTGGATGATGGAGCGGGTTAATCGCTGCGAATCGATGATTTTCAATATGGTTCAACAGGCGGCAATGCGCGGCATAACAGCGGTTCTCGACCTGAGCTTTACCAAACAAGCGCATCGTGAAAAATTCCGCACGCTTTGTGCTGATGCAGGGTTGAGCGTGGCTGTGCATTTTGTCGATGTACCGCGCGAAACCCGCTGGCAAAGGGTGCAGGGACGGAACGCCGAACAGGGCGAAACTTTTGCGATGCATGTTGATCGCGCGATGTTTGATTTTATGGAAGGGATGTGGGAATCACCACATCCGGACGAATGGCAAGCCAATGGCGGCTTGCGGATAACTTTGGAAGGCTAAAATGCTTGATTTGATTACACTGGGTGCAGCGATTGCCTCAGCCGCTCCTTCACTCGGCAGTCTCGCCGATATTTGGGGGCATATCGTCAACGACTTTTCCAATTTGAATACGACCAGCGCATGGACGGCATTGGGATCGGTGATCCTGCTCGATCTGGTGTTGGCGGGTGACAATGCGATTGTTGTTGGTGCTTTGGCCGCTGGTTTGCCAGCAGAACAGCGCAAAAAGGTGATTTTCATCGGCGTTATCGCGGCGTTGGTGTTGCGTGTGGTCTTTGCGCTGATGGTCAATATATTGATGGGCCTCATCGGGTTGATCTTTGTCGGCGGCCTGTTGCTGTTATGGGTAGCGTGGAAAATGTACCGCGACCTGAAACGCAGCGAAGCGACTGAATCGCCAGGTTCTCCAGAAGTTGCAGGCGACGAAAACAGCGGCATACCCGCTGCAAAAAGCTTTGCCGCTGCCGCTTGGGCGGTTGCTGTTGCCGATGTATCGATGAGCTTGGACAATGTTCTTGCCGTTGCCGGGGCAGCCAAGGATCATCCCGGAATCATGATCGTCGGCCTGATTTTTGCCGTTGCCCTGATGGGGATCGCCGCCAATATTATAGCGGAATATATTGAACGGTATAAATGGATCGCGTGGCTGGGCATGGCGGTTATCGTCTATGTTGCAGGCAAGATGATCTATGAAGGTTGGACTGATCCGAAACTTGGCGTTGGCCATTATGTCATCGCAATGATCGGCGGCTGACGTCTGGGTTGAGCACACGGTGCTGGAGAACGATCATGTCGTCCTCCGCCCGTTTGGTGCGCTAAAATGACCCGGCCTTTGGAGATTGGCGGCACTTGGCCTGCACAGGGTGTGCAGCGCAGCGAACGGCGAAAGCAAAATCTGTTACCAGGCCACGCGTTCCAAACGCTGGATTGTATCTGAGTGGAAATCCGCGTCGCTGCTTTCAATCTGCCATCCCAGGGCGCGATTGAGCGTTTCGGATCAAGAAAGATGGCGTGTTGGGCAACTGCGGGTTTATGCGCGGCAGGCTTCGCTATGTGGTCGTCTATTAATATTCGGCATCGAATGGCATGGGTGTGAAGGGCAATTTGCAAATGCGGTTGCTGCGGTGTTCGTTGGTCTTGCGACCCCAATCTATCGCATCTGAAGATCTGCTTCGGCCCAATGCTAAAGACCAATTGCATCCATTTTTACTGCCTCGTAATCCCCGTTTTCGGCTGGATAACGCAGCGGTCCTCCCAGATTTTTCACCTTTGCCGCCGCCCAGATCAGGCTTTGTCCCGAAGGCATGGAATCATAAGTCTTCTGGAGCGCCGCTGACCGATAGGCTTCCTCTGCGCTGATGATTTTCCAGCCTTTGCGTTTGAACAAATTCAGGGCATCATCCAAAAATAACGCCGTTATGTCATTATGGTGGATCAGCAATGTGTGCGGAATACTCGCACCGAAAGTAGCCTGTGCCAAATGTTCATAATATTGCGCACGATCCCACAGATGGTCGACATAATATTGGCCATAGGCGGCGAATGTCGATTGCGGCTTCTCCTTTATACGTTTGCCCATCCGTTGATCGATATACCAGTCAGACGCATCAATAGTGACTACACCGTTTCGGTAGCCATTTTCTTCCATTTTGCGGCGCATGGCATCGCGAGTTTCAACCGATGTTCCTTCACCCAAATAGGGGAAGCGGAGTAATTTGCGGAATGACGGATAACCGATCAACAATGCTTCACATTTGGCAACATCCTGCCAATATTCCGCAACATCTTGTTTGCCGAAATAGCGGTGGGAATAGCTGTGATTGCCCAATATGTGGCCATCGTCGGACCAGCTTTGCAGAATTTTTTCGCCATCGGCGTTATCGATACGCATCCCGGCAACAAAGCCGGCAGCCTTCACGCGGTGACGCTTTAGTGTTCGGCGGATGGCAGCATCGCGCTCCAAAACGGGCATCATGCCTGTACTTGGCAGGGCAAAATCATCGATGGTAATGGCAATTTTTGGTTTAGACTTTGGTTTTCCAAAAGCACTGCCAAAACTTGCGGGCAAGACAAATCCCAGCGCTCCTCCGAGCAGCACCCTTCTATCGATCTGCATGAGCTTTCAACCCAACCATTTCCCAAAAAACGCCGTTGTTCTCTCATCCGCTACATTCGCACCCGCTTCATTCCGCCGATTCCCCATTTCCGCTGCAAAGCCGTGATCCAGCCCCGTATAGTCGTGCAAGACGACTTTGGGGTGATCGTCCAGCCCAGCGTGGATGGCGGCCTGCGCTTCGGGGCCAACAAAGCCGTCAGCGGTGGGGATGTGGAGCATCAACGGGTTGGCGATGGCGTGACTCTCGTTCAACATGCTATCGATCATGACGCCATAATAGCCGACCGAAGCTGAAATATCGGTACGGGCAGCGGCCATATAGGCAAGTCTTCCGCCCAGACAATATCCGACGCAACCTATGTTTTCGATTGGTCCCACGCCCAATTCGCCGCGCCGTATCGCGTGGATCGCGGCCTCAATATCCTTCACGCCGTCATTGGGATCATATTGACCGAAATAGCCAAAGGCTTGCTGCAACTCTGCTTCGACATCGGGATCGAGCTCGACGCCCGGGGCAAAGCGCCAGAAGATATCGATGGCGACCGCGAGATAACCTTGCTGTGCCCAATGTTCGCATTTCTGCCTGATGCCGGGATTGACACCGAAAATTTCAGGGATAACGATAATGGCAGCTTGTGTTTTCCCGACAGGCTTTGCCATGTACGCACCAAATACGGCATCTTCGTCCAACGCCTTTATACTGGTCATTTCGCCCATGAGCTTTCTCCTGAAAATCTAAAAATTGCGTGGTCAGCTTATGCAACTATAGTGATGCGTGCAATCAGGCTTTGGCTGACGCGGGAAAGGACGGAAACCCCATGAAGATGAACATCGAGATTGAATGCACTCCCGAAGAGGCGCGGAGGTTGCTGGGATTGCCTGACGTGTCTTCCGCTAACGAGGCCTATGTTGAGAATATGACCAAACTGATGAAAGGCGCTGGCAGCCTCGATAGTTTGCAAGAGCTTGGCAAGCAGATTGCCCCTATGGGCCAGATGGGATTGCAACTCTTTCAGCAGCTCATCGAAACTGGCGCGAAAGCGGCCTTTTCGGGTTCCAAAGACAAGAAATAACATTCCACAATGCTTAATGCAGAAACTATCTTCGCGTTGTCGAGCGGCGCGCCGCCGGCGGCTGTCGCCATCATCCGCATTAGCGGTGCCGATGCCTTGTCGGCTGCATCAGCCTTGGCCGGTACCTTGCCGCCGCCGCGGTTTGCCGCGCTTCGTACCCTTCGCGATCCCGACAACGGGTCGGTGCTCGACCAAGCTTTGGTGATCAGCTTTCCCGGGCCCGATAATGTGACCGGCGAGGACCTGGCAGAACTGCATGTGCATGGTGGCCGCGCTGTGGTTCGTGCGGTGGAAGCAGCGTTGGAAAAAATGCCTGAGCTGCGCCGGGCTGAACCGGGCGAATTTACCCGCCGCGCCTTTATCGAACGGGCGGATAGACTTGAACGAAGCAGAAGGGCTTGCGGATTTGTTGTCTGCGGAAACCGAATGGCAGCGCCGTACAGCGACACGCATGGCAGGGGGTGCGTTTAGCCAAAAGGTTGAGCAATGGCGCGGCGAGATTTTGGCGCTGTCAGCTGGTGTAGAAGCTATGCTTGACTTTTCAGATGAAGATGACGTTCCAGACGAAGAAATTCTCAATATAACAACACGTTGCGTGTTTTTGAATGACGGCATGACGGCGCTATTATCAACTCCCGCTGCGGAAAAGTTACGCGATGGATTGCGCGTAGTGATTGCCGGGCCGCCGAATAGTGGAAAATCCACCTTGCTCAACGCGTTGGTGGATCGTGAAGCGGCCATAGTCTCTGACATTGCCGGGACCACGCGGGATTTAATCGAATTACCGGTTGCCTTTGAGGGCGTTCCGTTTTTGCTTACCGACACTGCTGGCTTGCGGGACGACAGCGATGATGTGATCGAACGTATCGGCATTGATCGTGCTGAACGCGCTGTGGCCGATGCCGATATTGTACTGTGGTTGGGTGAGGAAGGTGATGAACCGGATCATTCGCGGTTATTCCAGATTGCCGCAAAGCGAGATGCGAAAGATTGGGTGTCTCCCAAGACCGAAGCGGCAATTGCGTTGTCGGCAAAAACGGGCGAGGGACTCGCTCGTTTAATCGAGCTTTTGGTGGAAACTGGGCAGGCGCTTTTGCCACCTGCTGATGGCTTTGCCATAAACCAGCGCCAGCGTGCATTTATCGCAGAGGCCGGTAGTGCCTTGTCCCGTGCTTGCGCTCATAACGATATGCTTGTGATTGCCGAGGAGCTACGTTTGGCGCGTATGGCTTTGGATGCTCTCACGGGGCGGGCGAGCACTGAAAATATGCTCGATGCCCTTTTTGGACGCTTTTGCATCGGTAAATAGCATTTTGACCGGGCGTTTCACGTGAAACATTATCAGCGACTTTGACGCTGTGGTTCGCTTCGTCTAAGGCGGCAAATATGTCTCAGCGCAGCGCACAGGAATATGATGTCATTGTCGTCGGTGGTGGGCATGCAGGCGTCGAAGCCGCAGCGGTTGCCGCGCGGATGGGTGTGCGCGTCGCATTGGTCAGTTTTCAGCGCGACACTATCGGTGCCATGTCTTGCAATCCTGCGATTGGTGGACTGGGTAAGGGACATCTCGTTCGAGAGGTTGATGCCTTTGATGGCTTGATAGCGCGTGCAGCCGATGATGCCGCCATCCATTATCGAATGCTCAATTCGTCCAAAGGTGCAGCGGTGCAGGGGCCACGCATCCAGGCCGACCGCCGTTTATTCCAGGAATCGATCCATCGGCAGCTGAATTCAATCGCCAATCTGAATATCGTTGAAGGCGAAGCGGCGGCTTTGTGCTTTGCCGATAAGAGCAATCATATCGTCACCGGTTTGGAATTGGCAGATGGAACTTGCCTGTCTGCGCAGGCTGTGATTTTGGCGACAGGCACATTTTTGGGAGGAAAGCTGTTCCGGGGCGATGAGCGTCTGACGGGTGGACGCATTGGAGAGCAGTCTGCTCTTCGTCTAGCCGAGCAGATACGTGGTGCCGGCCTTCCTATGGCGCGATTGAAAACAGGGACACCACCGCGTCTCGACGGACGGACGATTGATTGGGCACAGTTGGACGAGCAGCCATCCGACAGTGGCACTTGGACTATGTCCGCAATGACTGCTGCGCGGCATGTTCCGCAGCTTTTCTGTGCGATTACGCGCACCAATAACAGCACGCATGACATCATTCGAGGTGGCCTAGATCGGTCGCCGCTTTTCAGCGGTGCGATTGAGGGGCAAGGGCCGCGTTATTGTCCTTCGATTGAGGACAAGATTTTCCGTTTTGGCGATCGCGATGGGCATCAGGTGTTTCTGGAGCCAGAGGGGCTCGATTCCCATCTGATTTATCCGAACGGCATTTCGACGTCGCTACCGACAGACGTGCAATTGGCCATGGTTCGCTCGATGCCTGGTTTGGAACACGTTGAAATGGTCGTGCCCGGCTATGCTGTCGAATATGATCATATCGATCCGCGCGCGCTGGACAGGTCTTTGGCGGTAAAAGGCTATCAAGGCCTTTATTGCGCCGGTCAGATCAACGGCACAACCGGATATGAAGAGGCGGCCGCTCAAGGTTTGGTCGCCGGAATGGGCGCCGCTTGTTTGGTTCAGGCCAAGGAATTTCCGGCCATTGATCGATCAAACAGCTATATTGCTGTCATGGTCGACGATCTTGTTTTGCAAGGCGTGACCGAACCTTATCGCATGTTAACAGCACGTGCCGAATATCGATTAAGGTTGCGGGCCGACAATGCCGAGACCCGACTATCCTCCATTGCAGAGTTGATTGGCGCATTGGGTGCCGAGCGGCGCGCGGCTTTTGCAAAACGCAGTGCAGAGCGTGCGCGTTTGCGGTTGGCGTTGGATGAGGTTTTCGGGGCAGAGACATTGTTCGCTGCCGGGTTGCCGGTAAAGCGCGATGCCGGAAAGATGCCGTTGTTCTCATGGCTGCGTTTCCCTGAAATGTCATTGGGGGCATTGCTCACAGTTTCACGTGAAACAGGCTTCGACCCCGCGATAATGTCAGAGCTTGAGCAAGATGGCCGTTATGCCCCTTATATGGAGCGACAGGCGGCTGAAATTCGCGATCTTGTGGCGAATGAGCGGATTACGATCCCAGCCTCGCTTGATTATGCGGCAATATCCGGTTTATCGAACGAAATGGTTGAAAGACTCAGCGTTGCTAGACCCGACACGCTGGCAGCGGCAGGACGTATGCGCGGCATTACACCAGCGGCGTTGTCGGCTATTTTGGTTCAAACAAAGCGCGTTCATGCATTGGCGCGATCACAAGCAGCATGACAGAACAAGAAGCTCGAAATTGGCTGGACTGCAATTTTTCCGTTTCACGTGAAACATGGGGGCAATTGGAGCGGTTTGTCATCTTTCTTCAGAACGAAGCCCGTGATCAAAATCTGATAGCAGCATCAACGCTTGAACACATCTGGGCGCGCCATATTGTCGATAGTGCGCAATTACTCAACTTTGCGCCAGAAGACGGTGATTGGCTCGATTTGGGAGCAGGCGCAGGATTTCCCGGCGTCGTCGCTGCTTTATTGGGAAAACGTCCAGTGACACTGGTCGAGTCGCGTTCAAAACGTGTGGATTATCTGCGCCGTTTGGTCGATCATCTGGATTTGCAGAACAGCGTATCGGTTGTTGGAATGCCGGTTGAACGGATGGAAACAAAAGCTTTCGCGGTCATAAGTGCCCGCGCATTTGCGCCGCTGCCCAAATTGCTTGATCTCGCTACTCGTTTTTCGACAGGTAAAACGATTTGGCTGCTACCCAAGGGGCGAAATGCCGCTATTGAACTCAATGAAGCCCGCGAAAATTGGGAAATCGATTTTCACGTGAAACCCAGCGTTACCGATAATGAGGCTGGTATATTGGTCGGACGGGTGTTGGAAGCACAAAAGGCGCTTGTAAAACCGCGCAGAACAGGAAAACGGCAAAAGTGGCAATGATCCGGATCGCCATTGCAAATCAGAAAGGTGGCGTTGGTAAGACAACGACGGCGATTAACCTTGCTACGGCATTGGCCGCTTGTGGTCGCCGCTGCCTGTTGATTGACCTGGATCCACAAGGCAATGCCTCGACCGGACTGGGTGTCAAGCCGGCGGATCGTCGTTCAAACAGCTATGATGTTTTACTTGGCGAAGCCACAGTCGCCGATTCTGCGGTGCCAACCATTATTCCCGCGCTCGATATCATTCCCGCAACCGTCGATCTTTCGGGTGCCGAAGTTGAATTGGTCGAATATGAGGATCGTGCCCATCGGCTGCAAACTGCGCTGATGGCAGGAAACGACCGGTGGGATGTGTGTCTGATCGATTGTCCGCCATCATTGGGCTTGTTGACCATCAATGCATTGGTCGCAGCGGACTCTATTTTGGTGCCGTTGCAATGCGAATTCTTCGCACTTGAAGGCTTAAGTCAATTATTACAAACAGTTGAACGCATTCAAAACCGCTTTAATCCGCGTTTGTCGATTTTGGGCGTTGCGTTGACGATGTTTGATCGGCGCAATCGTTTGACAGACCAAGTGGCGGACGATGTGCGCAGTTGCCTCGGTAATCTTGTTTTTGACACAGTGATACCGCGCAATGTGCGGCTATCCGAAGCGCCGAGTCATGGATTGCCTGCATTGGTCTATGATCACCGCTGCTCGGGCTCGGAAGCGTATATGGGTCTTGCGCGAGAACTGTTGGGCCGACTGCCTGTGAAGGAAAGGGTGTAGTGTGAGCGAAGCAGGTGAGGAATCCAAACTACCTTTAAGGAAAAAAATGGGGCTTGGCCGTGGGCTGGATGCGCTTTTGGGTGAAGGGTCTTTGGCGCGTACCGCCGGAAGTGTTGCAAGTGGATCGCAGGCACCATTGCAGAACAATTCGTTCAATGATGGCGTGGCCGAATTATCCATTACCGAGATACATCCCAATCCCATTCAGCCTAGGCGGCATTTTGCCGAGGCGGCACTGGTGGAATTGGCACAAAGCATCAAGCGCCATGGTCTTATTCAACCCATTTTGGTGCGTCCGCATGGTGCAGGCTATCAAATTGTGGCCGGTGAGCGTCGTTGGAGAGCGGCGCAAAAGGCCCAATTGCACACGATCAAAGCGATTATCCGTGAATTGAGTGATTCGGATACGCTAGAGATTGCGCTGATCGAAAATATACAGCGGCAGGATCTGAATCCGATCGAAGAGGCCGAAGCCTATCGGCGTTTGTGCGATGATTTTGGCCATAGTCAATCCGAACTGGCCGCTATTGTCGAAAAATCGCGCAGTCATGTGGCGAATATGATGCGGTTGCTTGATCTGCCGCAATTGGTGCGCGAATTGGTTGTCGAGGGTAAGCTAAGCATGGGACATGCTCGCGCGCTTTTACCAAGTGACGATTCGGTCCGCTTGGCTGCGTTGGTGATCAAGCAGGGTCTGTCGGTACGACAAACCGAAGCACTGGTTAAACGATCAAAGGCGCCTAGTTCTGATTCAGAGGCGAAATCCAATGCAGGGTACTCCCTGTCGGCCCATGATTCTGACATCCGGGCGGTCGAGACGCATTTAGGGGACCTTTTGGGCCTGAAGGTCAAAATTGCCCATATCGGATCCGGCGGCGCAGGGTCCGTCACATTTGAATATCGCAGTTTGGATCAGCTGGACATGCTATGCCAGCGATTGACCGGCGAACAATTTTAAAAATTATTACGCATCGGTTTTGGGCCGATAAGTGCAAACCGTCGCGAATCCTCCATTTCCGAGGCATTTCAGCGCATCTTCATCAATTCTCGTAACTGCTCGTTAACCACGGCGGGAAGCGATTGCTTATGATTCGATTGGCTAAAGACACTCTCGAATGCAGTGGGGCATTCCTACTTTTTTAAGTTTGTCAAACAAGGGACCAGTCAATGTTCAACAAAATCAAATTCGCGGTTGCGGGTACTGTAATCGCCGCTGCAATGGCTTCGACCAGCGCCTATGCCGCCACCGAAACAGCCGACGCGACCGTCAACGTCCTCGGCCCAATCGAAATCACTGTCGACAACCCGCTGAACTTCGGCACCGTCGCACCAGGACCATCGGGCGGCACCGTCGTTCTGGGTACGACTTCGGACGTTGCAACCTGCACGGGCGTTGCTTGCTTGGCCGGTACATCGGCTCGCGGTGAATTCCACATCAGCAACGCCATCGACGGCGCTGTGATCAGCATTGCAGTGGGCAATCCGGTTGATCTGATTGGTGCAGGCGATCCGATGACGCTGACCGGCCTGCAAATGTCAGATGCCGATGGCGAAATCACATATTCGTCAACCACGCCAGAAGCCGTGTTTGTTGGTGGAACGCTTACGGTAAATGCTGCTCAGGCAGCGGGCGTTTATACCGGTTCGTTCGACATCACTGCCGACTACCAATAAGAAAAATCAACGATAACAAGGGTTGCGCGACGATTTAGATCGTCAGCTCAATTTATAGGCCCTGGACGCTGCGAAGCGACCGGGGCCTTTTCTTTGCCACCCCCTGTTAGCCGCTTGGTAACCATATTCTGGCATGAGTGAGGGTGGATCGAAGTGGGTTCTATCCTTTACGCTACAGAAATTTTGGATTTTTCAATGTTCAACATGAAAGCCTTCCCCGTTCGGGGCGCTACTTTTCTCAAAACCTGTTTGGCATTTGCTGTACCAATAGTCGGCCTGTTCGCCGCAGGACAGACTGCGCAGGCAAAGGGTGATTTGCTGGTTGCGCCGACTCGAGTCATTCTCGATAGCCGCCGTGGCGCGCAAGTCATTCTGAACAATGTCGGCGATGAAGAAACCACATATCGTATTTCGCTAGAGTTACGGCGCATGACCGATGATGGGAAATTGGCCGATGTTGGCGATGGTACCGCGAACGAGAAAGAAAAAAGCGCAATTACTGCGATCCGCTATGCGCCCAAACGCGTAACTCTGCCGCCCAATCAGCCGCAGTCAATTCGCGTTGGTGTTCAAGGAACCGAGACTTTGCCCGATGGCGAATATCGTGCGCACCTGTTGTTTCAGGCGATCCCAAAGCCGCGTGACGTGACCCAGGATGCAAAAGTCACCAGCGAGATCAAAATCCAGCTGATTCCCATTTACGGCATCAGCATTCCGATCATCATCCGTAAGGGATCGCTGAAAGCGACTGCAGCCATTGCAAATGCGCGTCTCGGGACGCATGTCGAGGGGCCAGCGTTGTTGTTTGATCTTCAACGCAGCGGCGAAAAATCGGTGTTCGGCGAAATTCATGTAACCAAACCGGGCGAATCCAAGCCGGTGATCGTCGCAAAGGCCATCGCGGTCTATCCCGAACTGGGTTCACGCAAAGTCGTGCTCGATCTCGAACCTGAAGAGCTGGCAAAGCTAAAGGGCTCGGAAGCGGTAATCTCTTATTATGAAGCGTCTGAAGCTGGTGGCGGTTTGATTACGCAGCTGCGGACGGTGCTGCGTTAAAGCAGGCTGAAACGGTCGCTTTCGCGATTGGCCCAACCCCATGTGCTGGCGTATATCCTCCTTATCCAAAAGCCTGATGGCAGTGGCGGCGTTTGCCGCCGCTGCTGTTTTTGGGTCTGCTTCAATGGCGGCTTCCGCGTGGAAGGCGACACCCGACGACGAGTGGCTTTTTGACATCAGAGTCAATCAGTTCAGCGTCGGCGACGGTGTGCGTGGTTATCAAACAGACACAGGAATCTGCGTCGATTTCGCCGACGTCGTTATGGCTTTTGATCTTCCTGTCCGCATCGACAAAAAGTCGCGCCGCGCAACTGGCTGGTTGTTCGAAGAAAGCCGCACCTTCACGCTTGACCGTGAAAGCAGTGTAGTACAAATCATGAACAATCGCGCGACGCTCTCTGAAACCGCCGTGCGAGACGTGCCCGAGGGTTGGTGTGTCGACACGCAGACGCTGGCCCAATGGCTCAACGTTGAACTAAAGCCCGATCTTTCCAATTCAACATTGATGATCAAGGCTGATCGCAAATTGCCCTTTGAACTGGCGGCTGAGCGCAAATCGCGTGCCGCCAAAATGCCTTCCGCGCAGGCATTCGACCTGAAAACCTTGCCACAGGCCAAGGATCCATACCAGTTTTGGCGCACGCCTTCGGTTGACGTCGTGGCGTCAGTTGATTTGCGGCGCGCAGCGAATGGAGGCGATTTCCGTGTCGGGCGGCGTTGGGATCTGTTTGCCAGCGGTGAAATAGCCACGGCATCGTTCGATGCTCGTCTGACCTCTGACCATCGCGGGGTACCAGACCGGTTGCGCGTCCGGGCATTTCGCAGCGACCCTGATGGCGGTTTGCTTGGACCATTAAAGGCCACCCATTTCGAGATTGGCGATATATCGACGCCCGGCACGTCAATTTCGGCGCAATCGACGCCGGGTCGCGGGCTGTACCTGACCAATCGGCCACTGAGCCGACCGGACAGTTTTGACCGCACCAGTTTTCGCGGGGAACTTCCCGATGGATGGGATGCCGAACTGTATCGCAATGGCCTGCTGATTGGTTTCATGCAGAGTCGCGGTGATGGCCGTTATGAATTTCTGGATGTGCCATTGCTTTATGGGCAGAACCGGATGGAGATTGTTCTCTACGGTCCGCAAGGGCAGGAACGGCGCGATGTCCGCATGATACCCGTTGGTCCCAGACGCGATTCCGCCCCGCGAAACATATTATTGGGCTGCTGTGCAGGATGCCGGAAACGATCTGGTCTTTTTTGGCGGAGACGACCCGGCTGCTTTGCTCGATTATCGCGGCTTGCGGGGCGGCTTTGGCATAGAACGCGGTATCGATGCCAGAACTTCGGTGGCAGCGTCCTTCATGACGTCGCAATTTAAAGGGCGCCGCAATTATTTCGCCGAGGGTCTCGTCCGGCGCGCGATCGGACCGGCCTTGATCGAGTTTGCCGGGGCGACCAATCTGGCGGGCGGCATCGGCTTACGCGGACAAATGCTTGCACAGATCGGGCAAACAAATGTCAGTGCAGAATCCATATGGCAATTTGGCGGTTTTCAGGGCGAGCGGTTGGAAACCAATTTGCGCAGTGCCCATATTTTATCCGCTGACCATGATTTCAAAATCGGACGGACCATCATTCCGCTGAATGTGCAGGCGAGTTATCGCGAACGCACGAATGGCGACGTGATTTTGGGCGTTAGAAGCCGATTGTCGTTTAATATCCGTAAAGTGAACGCATCGGTCGAAGCGATCTGGGAGCAGCAAAAGCGATCTTTTGGTAGCGATCCGCCATCCAAGCTCGACACGGTATTGCGCTTAAGCGGACGTGCAGGCGGTTTGCGTCTGCGCGGCGAAGCCCGCTTTGGCTTGATTGGTGACACTGGCTTTCAGGAATCCAAAATCACCGGCGAATGGCGTGCTGGTGAAAAGGCCGATTGGCGCGCTGAAATTGGCTATCAAGCGACGGGCTCAAGGGGGCGCGCGGCTTTCGGCTATACGCGCCGATTTGATAAATTTGCGCTGACGGGACAGATTGAAGGCGACACCAACGGCACCGTCGGTGCCATGATGACACTGGCCTTTGGGTTGGGGCCCGATCCGCGTGGAATGGGCTTCCGGATGTCATCCGAAAAACTTGCCGCGTCAGGCCAGGCTTTGGCCATTGTCTTTCACGACGAAAATGCCGATGGTATTCGTCAGCCTGACGAACCCGTTGAAAAAGCAGTGGAATTGACCGCCGGCATGTCGGGGCGAGCGAAGCCAACCGATGACAAAGGGCAAAGCTTTATTGATGGATTACAGCCCTTTATTCCGATTCTGATCGGAATTGATGCGGACAGCTTGCCTGATCCGTTTGTGCAGCCAGCAACCAGCGGTGTGGTTGTGACTCCACGCCCGGGCGTACCGATGAAAGTGGAGTTACCGCTGGTTGCCGCAGGAGAAATCGCCGGATCGCTGATCCGCGACGATGGCAAAGCGTTGACGGGGATCAAAATTGAACTTCGCGATAAAAATGACCGAGTCATCCGAACCGCGTTGACGGAATTTGACGGATATTTTCTGTTTGAAAGCGTGCCTTACGGCCAATATCGCCTGGCAATTGCTCCCGCGACGGCCTTGGCGGTGAAATTGGATCCGGTGATTGGGCAAATGGCCATCCTCGATAAAGCGAATCCCATGGTTGAACTTGGCCCCGTTACAGTGCGCAGTGCCGAACGGTTTGCGTCAACGAATATGATCGTAACGCCATGAGTTGAATCTTGACAATTGTTAATTGTTCCTGCTATGTTCCACTCAACTAGTAGGAGTGATTCGATGATTGGCTATGTTACATTGGGTACGCGAGATCTGGCGCGTGGTGCGAAATTTTATGATGCGATTGCCGCAGAGTTGGGCACAGGTCGGATGATGGATTTTGATACCTTCATTGCCTGGGGCACGCCGGGCGGTGGTGCCGGAATCGGCCTGACCAAGCCATTTGATGGACAAGAGGCTTCGGTTGGGAATGGAGTGATGGTTGCACTCGAAGCGAAGGATGAAGATCAGGTTCGCCGCATTTACGACATTGCGCTGGCCCATGGTGGCACCTGCGAGGGCCCTCCGGGACCGCGTGGCGACACCTTTTACGCTGCCTATTTCCGCGATCCCGATGGTAATAAGCTGAATGCGTTTCTCATGACGGGAATGTAATTTACGCTGCTCTAATTCGCTTTTAGCGGCCAACCTGTTGCAGTGCGGTTCCGTGCATTTTCAGCCACCGGTCGGCCGCTTTGCGATCACCCTCGTATAAGGCGTCAAACCAAGCGTAAAAATCGCGGCTGTGGTCCATATGGCGCATATGCGCAACTTCATGTGCGATCACTGACCGGCGAACAGAAGGCGGTGCCATGATCAAGCGCCAACTAAGGGCAATGGTTCCTCTGGACGAGCAGCTGCCCCAGCGACTGCGGGGGTCACCCAACATCAATCGTGGACAGACTTCGTCGGCTTTTTCGCAATATTCAGCAATTTCGTCGATGAAGGTGCGCCGCGCTTCTGCCTTCAGCCATCGTTGTATGCGATCGGGTACCCTGTCGTGTGGGCCACCGACGTGCAGTTCAGCGCCTGCGTCTCCCAAAATCCGTCGCACTGTTCGCGATCCACCGTCGATCCAGACAATCCGATGCGGTTCCCCGGTAAAAGCAACGGTTGCGCCGTCGGTGAGCGGCTCAACTTTGGGAGCACTTTGCAGGCGTGCGGCTATCCATTGCTGTTTTTGCGCAATGAAATCCATAGCGGCGCTAGTAGGGGCATAGACCGGCATGGTAATCCGGATTTCGCGGTTGATCGCATCAGCGCGCAGAGAAATTCTTCGCGCACGGCCCGAACGGCGAATTCGCACGGGTACCTGTTCGCCTTCTATATCGACGATCGGATCAGAGCGGTTGTTCGAGAATATGGTGCTCAAGCGGTCCAGCATGCAATTCTGATAGAGCCTTTCCGGCAACAGAGCGACCCGCTTTGTGAACGGTCTCGCGATCTCCACTAATCAGATAGTGCCAATCGGGTAGCGGTTTGCCCGCCTCGCGCAAAACATAGGCGCAACTAGAGGGCAACCATTCAAAATCGCTAATTTTTCCGCGCGTTAAACGAATGCAATCGGGAACATAAAGGCGGCGGTTGCGATAGTCGGAACATTGGCAGGTTTTCAGATCGAGCAATTTACAGGCGACATTTGTTGGATAAATGCGACCGGTATCTTCGTCCTCAACCTTGTGCAGGCAACATTTACCACAGCCGTCGCATAACGCCTCCCATTCCGCGCGGTTCAGAGTGTCCAACGAACGCTGCCAAAAAGGTGTCTCGGTCAAACTAGCGAACCCATTTAGCCAATTCGGCGGCCACCGCTTCGGGCGTTCCTTCGTTGGCTTCGGTCTGCAACGCGTCGGCGGGCATTAACGCCAAAGGCTTACCATCAGGCCCCATTAAATAGGGCATTTGCGTGTGGCTGACTGGATATTCAGTCTCAGATGTTCCCGGTTGTTTGCCATAGCTGATGGCAAATGCCTTTGCGATTGCGGCAATTTCCGCTTCACTGCCCGTCAGACCGATAAGTCTGGGATGGAAGGCGGAGACAAATTGCTTGAGGAGCGGGGGAGTGTCGCGTGCTGGATCGACTGTGATGAAAATGGGCTGTACTTTGTCTGCCAGCGTGGGATGTGTCTTTTCAAACAATTTCAACCCAGCCATCAATTGTTGCATATCCGGCGTGCAGATGTCCGGACACTTGGTGTAGCCAAAATAAACAAGCCGGAATTTTCCGGCAAATTCGCCATCGCTGCGTTTATTCCCGTCTTGATCGGTCAGCGTAAACGGACCACCAATCCGCGCACCAGCTAGCGGAGCTTGACTGAGCGGGAGTTGAGAAGGCGCGGTATCGCATGCAGCGAAGAGCAACGTTATGAGACATAATGCGACATTTTTGTTCATGGCAGCGCCAGCCTTGGTCTGTTAAAGACGGAAATTCAAGTTAGCTTTTGACGAATCAGGACAGGGGCCATGGCCATAAACGTTTCTCCGTTACGCGGATTTTTGCTGGCGGTTGCTTTGACCGCATTGGCGACACCTGCCGCCTATGCACAGTTTTCCGATGGGTATAATTTTTTGAAAGCGGTAAAAGACCGCAAAGGCGACGAAGCCGAAAAATTTATCAGCGAACCAGGCTCGGTTATTATCAATACACGCGAAGACATTTCGGGCGAAACCGCGTTGCATATCGTTGTTTCGCGCCGTGATTCCGATTGGCTCGGCTATTTGCTAGGCAAGGGAGCAAACCCCAATATTGCTGATAAAAAGGGTTTAACGCCGCTGATGTTGGCGACGCAATATGGCTATGCTGACGGCGCGATGTTGTTGTTGCGCTATAAAGCCAATATCGACGGAACCAATCGCGGTGGCGAAACGGCGTTGATCCGTGCGGTACAATTGCGCAATCCGGAAATGGTGCGCTTGTTGGTGAAATCTGGCGCGAATCCTGATAAAAAGGACTCGATTACCGGGCAATCAGCACGCGAATATGCGACATTGGACGGCCGTTCCAATGCCATATTGGCGATTATTGAAAGCAAGGGACAGACCGCTGAACCCAAAAAGGAAAAGCAAGCCGATCTCGATTTTTCCGGAATCAGTGACGAGAAATAAAGCCGACTATGCCGCTTTGAACTGCATGGCGACACCGTTCATGCAATAGCGTTTGCCAGTTGGCTTTGGCCCGTCATTGAAAACATGACCCAAATGCCCGCCACAGCGGCGGCAATGCACTTCGGTACGGGCATAGCCGATGTCATAGTCGGTTTTGGTACCCGTCGCACCCGTTAGCGGCTGGTAAAAACTGGGCCAGCCGGTGCCGCTTTCAAATTTGGTTGACGAAACAAACAGGCGTTGGTCACAGCCAGCGCAATGATAGCTTCCGTGTCGTTTTTCCTTATTGAGCGGTGAGCTATACGCACGTTCAGTATCCGCACGGCGTAACACTTGGAAAGCCTGCACCGACAATTTTTTGCGCCATTCGGCGTCGCTCATCGAAACGGGAAAACGCGTTTTAGCATTGGCACCATTGTCGCAACCCAGCGCCAACATCGCGATGGACGCACTGCCCAGCAGAAGAAATTCTCGCTTGCCCATTTCCACTGTTCTGACTCCTTTTATCGCCAATCAGTTGGAGTTCGCCCGAAATGGAGAAAAAGTTTCAGCATCAGTAATGCGAAAGTTCCACCATCATCGTTTTATAGCCATGGACGAAGCAAGCATGGACTCGCTCCGGCTCGCCAATAACATTAGGTCGCAATCGGCGTTTTGCCATCTCTTCCAGCAAAATGCGCATTTGCAATTCCGCCAAACGCGCACCGACACAACGATGAATGCCATATCCAAAGGAAAGGTGACGCCGAGCATTTTCGCGATCCACGATCAGACGGTCAGGATCGGTGAACACGCTTTCATCACGATTGGCGGAAATATACCACATCACGACCTTGTCCCCAGCCTTAATCGGTGCGCCGAAAAGATCGTGGTCGACGATTGCCGTCCGTCGCATATGCGCCAGCGGAGTTTGCCAGCGGATGATTTCGCTGACAGCGTTGGGGATTAAAGCAGGATTATTTTCCAACTTGGTACGCTCATCGGGAAAAACATGTAGTCCATAAGCATAGCCCGACATCGAATGGCGCGTGGTATCGTTGCCGCCGACGATTAAAAGGATTAAATTCCCCATATATTCCAAAGGCGTCATATCCTTCATGGGCGAATGGATCATGCGACTAATCAGATCCGGGGCTTCATTACGATCTTTGCGCTCTGCCCAAAGACGTTGAAAATAAGCGCCCATTTCGTAAATTTTTGCAAGCCGCTGATTGCGGGTTTCAGGATTTCTGAACAGCTCAACATCCGCAGCCCAATCGGACCATTCTGGAAGTTTGCGGCGATCCTCCCAAGGAAAATCGAACAATATGGCCAGCATTTGCGTCGTTAGTTCGGTTGACACCAAATCGACCCAGTCAAAAGCTGTGCCAACGGGCAAGCTGTCTAGCAATTGTCCGGTACGGAATCGAATATCAATTGCAGTTCGTTCCATTTCGGCTGGCGTGAAAGCGGGCGCAATAACGCGCCGTTCCTCAGTGTGTTTGGGACGGTCCATTGCGATGAACATCGGCATGACGACGCGCTCGTCCTCGGGAATCGTCGCCCTGAGTCCATCATCGGCTACGACGGTAACACCACCATATTCGTAAGAAGACGAATAAATTTCGGGTAAGGCTTCTACATGCTGGATCGCGGTGTGGGTCGTCACATTCCAATAGCTGCCGAAATCGCTATCTTCTATTTTGTTGATTGGTGCGCTGGAGCGCATGTCTGCAAAAACCGGCTGCCACCGGTCTTCTCCATATATCTCGGGTTGCGCCACATCCCAAAGATGCGGTGCTTGTTTGACTTCCCAGTCCAGCTTACCGCCGGGATCATCGCGCTTAGCTTTCTCGGTTCCGGGGGCAGTGGCCATTTGACGTCTCCTTGGATCGAAAGCCTGCCATATTTTGCGACCAAGTCAATCGAGTAGGTTTTTGAAACCCATTTTTATGCCGCTTTGTCCGCCATCGGAAATACCCCGAAAAGTCGGCGCTTTCCGCTACCTTTGATCCGACCGGCATTCCCGGATTTCAGAACGTTGCGCCGAAAAAGATACACACCAATTCGCAAAACGAGCACACACAAATAGCGCCTGACCAACAACGGCCACGAAGTGATGCCACAAAGTTGCATCCTGTGCCGCGCGCGCGATCATCGCAAAGGGCGAGCTGAACGGAAAGATCGCTGCAAAGGTTTCAATAGGCTCGTTGATTTTGGGCACACTGTACATGGCGAGGAAAAACACGAACAATTGTGCCATAGTGACCGGCATTGATAGTGTTTGGACCTCGCGCACCGTTGCCGCCATTGCGCCGATGCCAAGGAACAGCGAACCGAGTATCAAATAGGCAAGGGCAAAATAAACGACACCCAAAATCAGGAACAAGGGCCAGCCCACTGCGGGTGCAGGCAATGTCGGCAGGGCGGAACCAGACATCCAGCTTAGCCCAAAACCGACGGACCCCCACACCGTTATGCCGACAAAGGCCATGGCAAGCATTGCGAACAATTTACCCAGAAAAACCGCATCCATTGGAATCGACGCCGCAAGCACTTCGATGATTTTGTTCGATTTTTCCTCAACCAGATTCGAAAGTACCATGCCCGCCAACAGCATGGTCAGCATGAACAACAGTACTTGCGCCGCTTGCGCGGTCATCAGTTGTGCCTGTTTCGAATTACCGGCGCTTTCGCGCACCAGCTGAATGTCAATTTTGGGAAAATTCATGGCCTTACCGTGATCGGCATAGGCCGCAAGCAGCGCGATTTCGCCCTTCCAGTTTTCCACCGGTCCCTCGGTGCCGGTCATTTCCGGATTGTCCAAATTGCCACTGACAACAGCGATCAAGCCGTTGGCTTTGTCTTTGACCAAGGCTTCTGGATCGGCCTGCAGGGCATCTTGTCCCAAAACCTTAAATTCGGGAAAGCGCGATTCGCCCAGTTGTGCGCCCAGCTCTTTGGCGGCATCGGTCAATTTGCGCCCATCTGCGGCGGACATGGCAAGGCCAATGACGGGCTTTGAAATATCCTGCGCAACTTGCCCACCCAGGCTGCCAGCGGCCCCGCCAACCAAAAGCGGAAAAAGTGGTCCAAGTAGAAAGAAGAAAAAAGCTTTCGAAAAAATGATCGCGGTAAAATCGCGGCGACCGATGACGAAAGCGGCGCGAATGATTTCTTTCATGGCAGGTCCTCCGCCTGGGGTTGGTCCATTTCGGCGGCCACCGATTCTCCCGCAATGGCAACAAAGGCATCGTGCAGGCCGGGGCGTTCGATTGAAAGCGACCGGATACCGGCCTTACCCTCGACCAATGCGATCAATAGCGGTTCCGCGCCGCTATCCGGCAAATCGAAGTGCCACCAATGGCCGTGCGGTTGGCAGTCCGAAGGCAAGGCCGAACGCCATGGTCCATCCAATGTCTCTGTTTCCAAATGAACTTGGGGTCGCAAACGGTCGCGCGCCGTCTGCACTAAACCGTCAAAGCTGACTTTACCTTTGGCGATGATCGCGACACGTTCGCACAGCCGTTCGGCATGGGCGATAACATGGGTGGAAAATATGATTGTCACGCCCTTGGCGGCCTGCGCGCGGATCAATTGCTCCAACTTTGCCTGATTCAGCGCATCGAGCCCCGAAAAGGGTTCGTCCAGCACGATCAGGCGCGGTTCGTGGACAATCGTCCCCACCAGCTGCACGGTTTGCGCCATGCCCTTTGACAATTGCCGAATTTGCCGGTCGGCTGCGTCACCAAGCCCTGCTTCTTCCAGTAATAATCGGCCCCGCCGCGCGCCTTCCTTTAGCGGCAATCCCCGCAAGGCCCCCATGAAGGCAATGGTATCGACGGCACGCATCGATTGATACAGCCCGCGTTCTTCGGGAAGATAGCCGACAATGTGGGATTGGCTCAGCGGGCGATCCGATCCCAGCAATACCCGCGTGCCCGCGTCGGGATCGATAATACCCAGCAACATCCGCAATGTTGTGGTCTTTCCCGCCCCATTGGGGCCCAATATACCGTAGATGCTGCCTTCCGGTACATTAAGGTCAATCCCATCGACCGCGCGGAAACCGTCGAATATCTTTACTAGACCGCGTGCTTCAATTGCATGCATGATAGTGTATCGCCCCAAAGTGATCCGCCCGACATAGGGACAGCGCGTGAAGAGAGACAAGATAAATTTGGTTAACGCGCTGAAGGAGCGGGCCATTGCAGAAGGATTCGCCGTCTGCAGAACCGCCCCTGCGCAGCTTTCACCGATAAATGGTGAACGTTTACGCGCCTGGGTGGCCGAGGGATGCCATGGCGATATGCTGTGGATGGAAGGACGGCTGGATGAACGCGAAAGCCCCATTGGATTGTGGAGCGAAGTGCGTTCGGTAATCCTGCTGGGCATGAGCTATGCACCCGAACATGATCCGATGGCGCTTGCCCATTCGCCCGATCACGCCCGAATTTCGGTCTATGCACAGGGCCGTGATTATCATGACGTCGTCAAAGGTGCGTTGAAACGCCTTGCTGGTTGGCTGGTGCATCAAGCGGGCGGTGAGGTGAAAGTTTTTGTTGATACAGCCCCGGTGATGGAAAAAGCCCTGGCGCAGGCAGCAGGGCTGGGCTGGCAGGGAAAGCACAGCAACATTGTCAGCCGCGACCATGGAAGCTGGCTGTTTCTGGGGGCTATTTACACGACGCTTAATCTGAAACCTGACGGAGCCAGTGATGATCGTTGCGGAAGTTGCTCCGCCTGCCAGACGGTTTGCCCAACCGATGCCTTTCCGGCCCCCTATCGGCTGGATGCCCGGCGCTGTATTTCATACCTGACCATTGAACATCAAGGCCCCATCCCGCATGAATTCCGCCGTGCGATTGGCAACCATATCTATGGCTGCGATGATTGTCTGGCGGCTTGCCCGTGGAACAAATTCGCCTCTGCTGCCGCTGCGAACAAGGCATTGGTTGCAAAGGAAGAGAGAATTGCACCGCGTATTGCCGATTTGCTCACGCTCGACGATGCCGCTTTTCGCGCCTTTTTTTCCGCGTCACCGGTTAAGCGCACCGGGCGCAATCGCTTCATTCGAAATGTGTTGATCGCTGCCGGCAACAGCGGTGATGCCAGTTTGATCGATCCCGTTCTGGCGTTGCTCGACGATCCCGAACCGCTGGTGCGCGGGGCGGCGGTCTGGGCGTTGGCGCAGCTTGATTTCAACGGTTTTATGCGGGAAAAAGCGGATCGTTGCGACGAAGAATGCGACGAAAATGTCCGGTCAGAATGGGAAGTTGCAACCGCTTAACGCTGGCTCAGGGCATTCACACATTGTACCTTGTCGACTGCGGCCCCGTCGGTGCGGCGCGCGTCGATATGAGTCACGGCCTCGGTGCCATTTTTGCCGTCAGGATAGAGAAATGCGTCGAGAATGCAGGCCTTTCCAACAAATTGCAGTTTGCGGCCCTGCACCTCTATGACGTCAAGACGCGGCTGGCCGAACTGGCGGATCAACGCCGCGCTGTCCTTTCCCATGACCGCTTCAAGGCCGCGCGCAGCAACCGGTGGGCGTGCCGCAGGAACAGCAGACGCAGGTTTATCGACGGGAATCGAAGCGGAGCGTGGACGCGGCGTCGATGTGCCGCACGCTGATAGCGCCAACGCCAATGCGGTGATGGAAAGGTATTTCATCGTTAAGTTCCTGTGACAATGCGAGATTTTTTATGAGCCATATGCACGGCAGTGGCGGTGGCGACAACCGGAACGATGAATTGCAACAGCGGCACCATCATCCCCGCCGTACCAGCCAGCCCCAACAACAGACGCGGCCCTTTACCTAACGCCGCCTGTTCGCGGCCATGGCGTGCGATCAGCATCTCCTCCAGATCGCGCCCCAGCAACAGCGCGTTTACGCCGAGAAAAATCAGCGGCGCACCAATGCCCGTTATCAGCAACAGCAGATAAAACGGCAACGCGAGCAGATTATAACCCAAAGCCCGCGCCGCCGAACGTAGCCCCATGCGCAACCCCTTGCTTATCCCGGGTCGTTGCCCGCGTGCCGCCTCAAACGGATAATGCCGCGCCTCGACGGCGTCGATAATGTCATCGGCAAAGATCCAGGTGATGGCTACTGCCACCAATCGGAACAACAACAGCCCGCTCAGCAACAATATGGCGACAGAGGCCAGCGCACTCACCGTGCCATCATCGTTCAATCCGATCCGGTTGAACAGCCAGGCGAGCGCATACCATAATGCGACACCCAAGGCCGCGCACAGCAACAACGTAAACGCCATCACCTTGGCTAGGATCAACATGACCCGTTTGTCGGACAGGCTGGCAAAGGCAAGCGAGAGCGCACGCAACATTGCGATGTTGTACCGCCGCAGAGCCGCCGGGGCAAGATACTTGCCCTTTGCAACGTCGGGCATTAGGGCCGCGCCGGATACCAACAGGAAATTTGACCACATGACCAGCCCCCAATATGCCGTGCTCGCCATCGGCAACGCCATTGTCGACGTAATTGCCGAAACCGACGATGCCTTTATCGCGCAAGAGGCGCTGACCAAAGGCGGCATGACCCTGATCGATGCTGATCAAGCCAATGCGCTGTATGGCAAAATGGGCCCCGGACGCGAAATCAGCGGCGGCAGTGCCGCAAACACGCTGGCAGGGCTGTCGATGCTGGATCAGAAATGCGCCTTTATCGGGCAAGTCGCCGACGATCAGTTGGGAGAGGTTTTCGAGCATGACATTCGCGCCACGGGCATAGCTTTCGACATTCCCGCTCGCCCCGGCCAGCCCCCAACCGCGCGCTGTCTGATTCTGGTTACGCCCGACGCGCAACGGACGATGAACACATTCCTGGGTGCATCGCAGTTTCTGCCGGCAAAGCTGATTGATCCGGCATTGATCCAAAGCGCGGCGATCCTGTATCTTGAAGGTTATTTGTGGGATCCCGAAGAACCGCGTGCCGCCATGCGCACCGCCATTGACTTGGCCCGTGCGGCTGGCCGCAAAGTAGCACTCACATTGTCCGATGCCTTTGTCATCAGCCGCCACGGCCCAGATTTTCTGGCCGAAATGGATGCAGGCCGAATCGACATTTTGTTCGCCAACGAGGTCGAAATCACCGCCCTGGCCGGTACCGACGATTTTGACGCCGCCGTCAACGCAATCGCTGCCAAAGTGCCGTTACTCGTGGTAACGCGCGGCGAACATGGCGCGATTGCCGTGCGCGGTGACGAACGCGCAGTCGTTGCGGCTGAACCCGTCGCGCAATTGGTGGATACCACCGGCGCAGGCGATCTGTTCGCTGCTGGCGTGCTCGCAGGCCTTGGCGAAGGTCGCAGCCTGAACGATTGCCTAACAATGGGCGCTGTCTGCGCCTCCGAAGTGATCAGCCATTACGGCGCGCGCCCAGAAGCGGATTTAAAGGCATTGGTGGCAGCGCGGCTGGGGTAAAGGCGTAAAACCCCCAACCCCCAATAACCAAAATTTCATCCTCTCCTGCTAACCCCTGCTCCCATGGGAATTCAGCGATCATTTGGGAAACTCGGTAACCGGGCGATGGCGCGGTTGCAGGCGGGGATGGAAGCGGGGTTGGTAATGCCCGACCGCAATGTCCGCTGTGCCGTCGAAAATGTCTCACGGCTGGGCTGCCGCCTTCAATTGGCGGAACCGCCGCGTGCAGGGGCCACCGCGCTGGTGCGTTTTGCCGAGATGGAGATTTTGGGCACCGTCAGCTGGGTACGCGGTGAGCGGTGCGGAGTGCGCTTTGCGCGGCCATTGGAGCTGGACGCGGTGGAGCGAATCCGCTGGATTGTCGAACATGCTCGCGAACATGAAATCGACATGCTGGCCAGGGCTTCAGACGTTTGGCGTTGATTGGGTATCCCACGAACGGGTTTCCCGTTTTTCCAGCCTCTTTCCGGTGCGATTAACCGCCTTCGCCAACTTCCACCTGCGCAACCGAAATGGCGGACAAATCGTTACTTCGCTTTGTCGAGCATCGGTGCCAAATAATGCCCTGTATAGGATTTCGGCTCCTGGGCGACCTGTTCCGGCGTACCCTCCGCGACAATTTCGCCGCCTTTGACGCCGCCTTCGGGGCCGAGGTCTACGATCCAGTCCGCGGTCTTGATCACGTCCAGATTATGTTCGATCACCACCACGCTGTTGCCCTGTTCGACAAGGCGGTGCAGCACTTCGAGCAGTTTGCGCACATCCTCAAAATGCAGGCCGGTGGTGGGCTCATCGAGAATATACAAAGTCTGTCCGGTGGAGCGGCGCGATAGTTCTTTGGCCAGCTTTACGCGTTGCGCCTCTCCGCCCGACAGCGTTGTGGCCTGCTGCCCGACCTTGATATAGCCAAGCCCAACCTCGACCAGCATCGCCATTTTGTCGCGGATCGGGGGGACGGCTTTGAACACCTCCACCGCATCCTCGATGGTCATGTCGAGCACATCGGCGATCGAAAGGCCCTTCCATTTCACCTCCAACGTCTCGCGGTTATAGCGTTTGCCGCTGCATTCCTCGCAGGTGACATAGACGTCGGGCAGGAAGTGCATTTCGATTTTAATCAGGCCGTCGCCGCTGCAAGTCTCGCAGCGCCCGCCCTTGACGTTGAACGAAAATCGCCCGGGTTTGTAACCGCGCGCGGCGCTTTCGGGCAGGCCAGCAAACCAGTCGCGGATATTGGTGAATGCGCCGGTATAGGTGGCAGGGTTGCTGCGCGGGGTGCGGCCGATGGGCGATTGGTCGATGTCGATCACCTTGTCGCAATGTTCAAGGCCGGTTACCTTGTCATGCGCGCCCGCGATGACGCGTGCTCCGTTTAGGCTGCGTGCGGCGGCGGCGTAGAGCGTGTCGATGGTGAAGCTGGACTTGCCCGAACCCGATACGCCGGTGACGCAGGTAAAGGTGCCGAGTGGGATCGACGCGCTGACGTTTTTCAAATTGTTCGCGCGCGCACCGTGGACGGTGAGCTTCTTCTTATTCCCCTTGCGCCGGACCTTGGGGACAGCGATTTCGCGGGTGCCGTTCAGGTAATCGGCGGTCAGCGATTTGGCTTTCAGGATCACGTCGAGCGGCCCTTCGGCCATCACTTCGCCGCCATGCACGCCCGCGCCGGGGCCAAGATCGACCACCCAATCGGCGGTGCGGATCGCGTCTTCGTCATGTTCGACCACAATCACCGTGTTGCCCAGATCGCGCAAACGGCGCAATGTTGCGAGCAGGCGGTCATTGTCCTTCTGGTGCAGGCCGATGCTGGGTTCGTCGAGCACATAGAGCACGCCCGACAGGCCGCTGCCGATTTGCGACGCGAGGCGGATGCGCTGGCTCTCGCCGCCGGACAGCGTTCCCGATGTGCGGTCCAGGTTGAGATAATCCAGCCCGACATTGTTGAGGAAGCCCAGCCGTTCGTTGATTTCTTTCAGGATAGCCTTGGCGATTTGCGACTGTGTGCCGGTGAGGTGTTCGTCAACGCTGCTGAACCACGCCAGCGCATCGGCGACGCTCATTCTTGTCGGGCCAGCAATGTCCGCGCCCGCGATTTTGACCGAAAGCGCCTCAGGTTTCAGCCGCGCCCCGTGGCAGGTTTCGCAGGGTTGCGACGTTTGATATTTGCTCAATTCCTCCCGCATCCACGCGCTGTCGGTTTGCAGCAGGCGGCGGTTGAGGTTGCCGATGACGCCCTCAAACGCTTTGCGCACCGTATATTCCTTGCGCCCGTCTTTGAAGGTCAGCTCAACGGGCAGGCCGCCCGTTCCGTGCAGGATGATCAGTTTTTGATCAGGCAGCAGCGCATCCCACGGCGTATCGAGGTTAAAGTCATAGGCCTTGGCCAGGCTGGTCAGCACCTGCATATAATAAGGGCTGGGCGGGTTTGATTTCGCCCAAGGCACAACCGCGCCTTTTTTCAGCGTTAGTGCCTCGTTGGGCACGACCAGCTGCGGGTCAAACTCCAGCCGCTCACCCAGACCGTCGCAATCGGGGCAGGCACCTTGTGGGGCGTTGAAGCTGAACAGCCGTGGCGCGATTTCGGCGATGGTGAAGCCCGAAACGGGGCAGGCGAATTTCTCGCTGAACACGATGCGGTTGGCGGGCAGGCCGGTGCCTTTCATCGCGCCGCCAGTGGCGTTTGCTAAAGCCCTCTCCCCTTGAGGGGGGAGGGTTGGGAGGGGGGGCTGTAATTGAAACTCAGCGCGAGCCTCGCGTAAAGTCGACTCCCCCTCTCCTAACCTCTCCCCTGAGTCGAAGACCACCGAAGGTGAACGGGAGAGGGACTTAGCCATCGCCTCTGCCACAGTCCCATCCGCCAAATCGACAAACGCCAATCCATCGGCCAGCTTCAACGCTTGCTCAAAACTTTCGGCCAGACGCTGCTGGATATCGCCCTTCACCACGATGCGATCGACCACGACCTCAATGTCATGCTTGTACTTCTTATCAAGCACTGGCGCTTCATCAATCGCGTAGAATTCGCCGTCGATGCGCACGCGGGTGAAGCCATCTTTTTGCCACTGCAACAGCTCTTTGCGATACTCGCCCTTGCGTCCCTGCACCACCGGCGCGAGCAGAAAAGCGCGTGTTCCTTCAGGCAAAGCCATCACGCGGTCGACCATCTGCGTCACGGTCTGCGCAGTGATCGGCAGGCCAGTCGCGGGCGAATAGGGGACGCCGACGCGCGCCCATAACAGCCGCATATAGTCGTAAATCTCGGTGACGGTGGCAACGGTAGAGCGCGGATTGCGCGACGTCGTTTTCTGCTCGATGCTGATCGCGGGGCTTAATCCCTCGATATGCTCCACATCGGGTTTCTGCATCATTTCAAGGAACTGCCGCGCATAGGCGGACAGCGATTCCACATAGCGCCGCTGCCCCTCGGCATAGATCGTGTCGAACGCAAGGCTCGATTTGCCGCTGCCCGAAAGCCCGGTGATCACGATCAGTTGATCGCGCGGCAAATCGATATCGATGCCTTTGAGGTTATGCTCACGCGCACCGCGGACTTTAATGTGGGTCAGGGACATGGGCGTGCTTGTTCCAGATTTGTTCGTTGGGCGCAAGGGGGAGGTTAGGCAGCGCGCTGTTTGGCGGGGCCGGGCGCGGAATTCAAGGGGAAGGTTTTTGTCGGGGGTGTGATGGGGGTCACGGGTGGGAATAAATTTTTGGCCTAATGGAACAATCGATCAAGGAGAGTTCGTCATGCTGCTTCCATTGCTTCCATTTCCAAATATCCCGAAAAATGTCCGCGTTACCACCAGTAACTGCTCCACTACTTCAATTTTCCTGGAAATTTCGTCGCAGTCGGAGCGGTTTCCGACAATTGCACTAAAGCCCAACAGCAGCAAAAACATTTCACTACCTCCGGGGCAGTATCGCTTCTTCTTCGCATTCCAAAATGTGTTGGGAGCGGCATCTATCGAAGCGCAAGCATTTACTCCTCACGCCAACAGCCCCTTTCCTCCTGCGCCAAAAGTCGGAACTGCGGCCCAAGGCGATCACGGTCTTACTGTATTCAAGGTGGAGGTTTGATGATGTTCATCCATGAAAATAATTTTCGCCAACTTGGCTTGGCTGTTGTTTGTTCGATAGGATTCTGTAGCAGCGCACATTGTCAAATCGTCGCCCAATCAGAAGACAACGACACGCGCGAGACAATTAGTCAGTTGTCGAGCGGCGGACCTGTTGGTTCGGCCGACCATGCTTTTGGGCTTGGATACGGCGATATCGTTCCAACCGCTCAATTGAGCAGCTTAGATGGATCCGTTACAGCTGAGTTTGCATTGGATGGAGCCTTCGCCGGCGCACCAACTGAAAAAGTGGTGAACGAAGTAAACTATATCAGCGGTTCATTTACCAATTTCTCTGCGAAACTCAAATTGCCGCTAAACAAGGCTGAGAATGATGCGCCAATTTCGTTCAAGGAGATCGGCAACAAGGCCGCGTTTTCGTTTAGCCTAAATCACTTTTCACCAAACACACCGAGTCCGATCGGGCGTCACGAGTATGTTGTCCGTTTTGCGCGCTCTTGCATAACTGACGCCGGGGCCAGATGGATTCGGAATGCGGTACCTCCAATCCCGGTTGACCAGCAAGATCAAGTGACCAAGCTGATAGCGCTGTATGATAGCTTTTCGCCGACTGAGGGCTGGGATGATGCAATAACAAAAGCTGCGGCGAACGCTGCCGTAGCGAACTTTGGGCCTGTTGCGATATCAGAGTGCGTTGTCAGCGATGTTAACATAATAGAGAGAAAGTTCGCGAAAACTACACTTAGTGCTAGCGAATATCGTGATTGGGTTCGCGGGTATTCGCGCCCGTCCAAAACGCTCTTCATCGGAATGCAGAGTTCAATTGGTTATGATATCCACAGCGTTATTGATCGCACCCAGTTCAGGTTAACCAAAGAAAAAAGGGTTGGGTTTGACGCAGAAGCGTTTGTGGGCTGGATATTAAATGGGGGCAACAGTTCCGTGCGTGCGGGAGGCGGCTTCACGCGAAGCTTTGAAACACAAGCGGAGGCTGCAGTATGTGGCCCCCCTAACGCGAGTGGACAGTCGACTTGTATCAATGGCCAAGACGGAAAGCCCACGAAAAAGGAAACAGGTTATGGTACGATTGGGTTTCGGCATATTTTGCTAAGAAACAAAGAGGCGTTACCGGTCTTGGCCATAGCGCCATCGGTTACTTACTTGTTGAAAGAAAAAGACTTTGAGGTTCGACTTCCGTTGTATCTGCAGCGATCAAAGGAAGGAGGCCTTGATGCGGGCGTACAAACAATTTTTCGAACTGGAAAAAATGATTTTTCAGTTGGAGCATTTATTGGAGTGCCTTTCGATCTGTTTGCTCGCTAGTCTATCGTTAAATGGGGGCCCGAGTATGGCACAACAAACCGAAATCCTCGCCTTTTGTGCAGACGCTTTCGAGCAGACTCTGACATTCAACCTGACGCTGTTCAGCCTCGCCAAATGGGCGTTCATTCTGGCTTTTGCTCTTGCGGTTATCAGCACGGTGCTTGATCTGTGGGTCAAATGGCAAGCGGCGAAGGCGGGCGGTGGCTCGGAAGGGATCGCGACTAAGGGTATTGCGCCTGTAGCGCCCGATCTGCTCAAAGCGCTTGCCACTTTCCTCGAAAGCCTGGCCAAGCTGCCGGTGTGGTTTGCGCTTTTCCTGGCGGGCATGGCGCTGGTCTGGTTGACGACAGTGAATGTGCCGTCGGTTTGCGAACCGACCCAACCCGTTGCGGCCAACAAGGCGACCGAGGCAAAGGCTGCGCTCGCGGCGACGCCAAAGGCTGGGGAAACACCAAAGGCCCCGGCTGGCGCGCCGACTTCTACCCAGCCTCCAACCGCAGCAAAATAGTCCGGCCAAATTTGAACCAACCAGTGCCAAGCACTGGCAACACTACATTTTTCCTGCTATCAAATTCCCAATCCCGCCCAATAAGGTCGCACCGGGCAGCTTTTTTTGACTATGGCGATTGGCATGATGCGGCAATTTTTTATCCCGGTTTTGGCGGTTCTGGCCGCGTTATCGACGCAAGCGCAAGCCGTACAGCCTGCGTCGCCTCCCCAAACCCCGCCCGCCATCGTCTTTCAATCGGGAATGGGCGACGGTTCGCCGGTTTTGATCCGTACGGGCGCTCCGCCGCCGCGCCCGGAAATTGCCTGTGCTGCGCTGCCCGAGGCGCGGACGCGGATTTTGGCGCGTTTCTATACGGCTTCACCGCCTCCGCGTCCGGTTCTCGCTAAATCGTTGTTTGATCGGACGCTGGAAAGTTTCATTGCCCATCACTGCCGCTATGCCCCAACCGCCGCCGCTGGCCCCGGCATCATCATCATTGTCGATTTTGCCAAACATAGCAGCGTACCGCGGCTTTATGTGATTGATCTGGTGAATGGTACCGGTCTCGAAAGCCCAATATTGGTTGCGCACGGAATCGGCTCTGATCGGAACGATGATGGTTTTGCCGAGACGTTTAGCAACACGCCCGATAGCCTCGCCTCATCGTTGGGCGCGGCGCGCGGCGCGGAAATATATAGCGGACAAAACGGGCGTTCGCTGCGGCTTGATGGGCTGGAGGCAAGCAACAATGCCATGCGGTATCGCGACATCGTAGTACACAGCTATGCACCGGAAAGGCGGCGTTATTTCAGTGCCGCGTTGGTATCGGTACGTGGGGGGCGGCCCGGGGCGAGCGAGGGCTGTTTTGTGGTTGAGCCTGATCAACGCGACCGGGTGTTGGCGACGTTGACCGATGGCGGGTTTCTATATGCGGGATATAGCGGGGTGTTGCCGCAACCTGCAGTTCGCCCCGTCACCGCGACACCGCAAGGACCCATCGTCTTTGCCCAAGGTACCGGCGCCGTTGCGGGTTCTAACCCTCAATCTGCCCTTGTGGTCCCTCCGCCGCCGGCTTCGGGAATACTCGGCGGAACATCCGGTAACCCGCCCATAGTCCCCATATCGCCAGCCCCAGCAACACCACCGCGATAACGGCTGCGGCCACTGGATTGGCAAAGGCCAGCGCCAAAAGGCCGCCGGTGATCACGTCTTCGGCGGTGGACATCACGATATTGCTCACCGGTTCGGGGCTGGTGTTCACCGCTGCCCTCGCCGTGGATTTGGTGGCATGACTGGCCAATGCGGCACCGCCGCCCAACAGAAATACGACCACCTGCCATGCCGGATCACCTGCATCGACAACGGCTAGTGCCAGCATTGCGCCGCCCAATGGCCGGATCAAAGTGTTCAGCCCGTCCCAGATTGAATCGAGCCATGCGACCTTGTCTGCAAAAAATTCGGCAACGGCTCCGACGCCGCTGACCGCCAACACCCACGGGTTGGCCAGCACATCCAGCATCGCCAGATTTTGAGGCAGATCGAGATAGCCCGTGTACATCGCCATGCCAGTGGCAAAGACGGTCAGATACATCCGCCATCCCGATAACAGGCTGACGCTGGTGGCGAGGCCCAATATTTCGATAATCCCCATAGACGCTATGCTGCCATCATTTTGGCGGTTCGGCAACTGCCTCTGTCGCGGGGGGTTGTAACGGTTTGTCAGCGGCTGGAGCGGGCTGCACAGGCACCGCCTGCGCCGCTTGCCGTGCTTGCCGCCGCGCCCGGATTTCTGCGCGCAAAATGGCGCGTTCTTCGGGCGTTGCCGATTGCAGCCGTTCGCGCAATTTTTGGATGCCGGGGCGCGGTTGCGATATGGGGGGCTCGGCTATCATTTCGCTGTCGGTCGCAACGGCTTGTCTGGCTGCACGGACTTCGGCCTTCCGTTGTTGGCCCACCATGCTGGCAGGGCGCTCTCGATCCGGCGTGGATGCGCGCGCGGCCTTTCGCTCGGCGCGCTGCTGCATTCGTTCTGCCCGAAGATCGCGCAACGTTTGGATTAACTCATCTTTATTGAAATCACCATGTGCCATGGCCTCACGCAAGGCCGTTCTCGCTTGGGCACGGCGTTGCTGTTTTGGCAGGCGGCGAAATTCCGGGTCTTGCCACATGGCGCGAATTTGGCTGCGTGCTTCGGCGATGCGATCTGCTTTGACTTCTTTGGGTACCTTGGGGGGCAAAGAAATTGCCTTTGCAGAAACAATCTTGGTCTCTTTGTCCTTAGTGATTTTCACCCTTTTAGGCGCAACTGGCGCAATATTCGCTTGCGCCAATGCTTCACTGACCACTGGCACATAGACCGGATCGCCGAATATTCCGGTCGCAGCCGCTGCTGCTGTCACCATGCCAAACAGACCAACCGAACCAACAACGATTCCCGACCTCCGCCAACGACCCCCCATGGTCTTACGCGAGCGGATGAGGGGAAGCGGTGGTGCAATCGGCGCAATATCCTTTTCGGCGCGGGCCAACAACCGTTCGGCAAAGCCTTGCGGCAAAGGCGGTACGCCATAACGGTCGAGCGCGGCGCGGATATGCGGAGGGAAATCGGCTTCGGTCATAGGGGCACCTTTCCGATGTCAGCTGCCGCCACACCCTTGCCTTCTATACAGCCACGCAAAGCGGCGCGGGCGCGGAACAGCAGCGATTCAAATGCTTTGATTTGCATGGACAAACATTCGGCGGCGATCTGGTTGGCGCGCTCTTCATAATAAGTCAGGATTACGGCGGCGCGCTGCCGTTCGGGGAGTGTCTCTATACAATGGACCACAGCAGCGCGCACCTCATCGCCTTCGATTTCGACATCGGCGAGCGGTGCGCTATCGGCACGCTCGGGCGCTTCTTCGTCGCTGGAAAAACGACGGCGGCGCAATCGATCAAGGCATAAATTGGTCGCGACGCGGGTCAGCCAAGCGGCAACGCCGGGGCCACCGGGCCGCCAGCCATTGCCCAATTGCCAGAGGCGCAGCATCGCTTCTTGCGCGACGTCCTCCGCCTCGGCGCGGTCGCCCAACATCCGGTAAGCAATACGCCATGGCAAAGCAGCGTGCGCATCGGCCAATATGCGCAGAGCGGACGCATCGCGCAAAGCGACGCGTGCCATCAGGGCATCGTCGCTGTGCTCGTCAAATGTAGCGCGGGCTGCTGTTTGCAACACCAAATCCTTCACCTGCTCGGTTGTTATAATCTCTATACGGCTATAGCCGTTAAACCCTTCGAAAAATATTCCTGCTGACAAAATCGGGCAATCCATGCACTGGAGAGATATGTCCGATCCCGTCTCTGCACTGATCGCCGCAACTCCTGCGGCGACTGCCGTTATTTTTCGCCGCAATCCGGAAGGAGGCGCGCCGCTGATACTGATGGTGGAACGCGTGAAGGCCATGGCCTTTGCCGGTGGTGCCGTGGTGTTTCCGGGTGGCAAGGTGGACGCAGCAGATTTCGATTTTGCAGATAGTTTCGATCACGGTCTGGATCGGGACGAAGCTGCCGCCCGGCTGGCCGCGATCCGCGAAACGATTGAGGAGGCGGGTCTGGCATTGGCGCTGGATGGAATCACCGACCCTGCCGATTGCCATGAAGCGCGTGAGGCTTTGCACGCAGGCGAGAGTTTGCAGAGCATCTGTGCGCGGCACAGTTGGACGCCGATTCTCAATCAATTGGTGCCATGGGCGCGGTGGAAGCCACCGGGTCGTGAAACGCGGTCGTTTGATACGCGTTTCTATCTGATTGACGCAGGCGACGCGGGTGCTGAAGCGAAAGTCGACAATACCGAAAACAGCGCCTTGTTTTGGGACAGCGCGGCGGGCGTGCTCGACCGCGTCGAACGCGGCGCGGCGCGGGCAATTTTCCCAACCAAGCGTAATCTGGAGCGGCTAGCGCAGTTTGACAGCTTTGCCGCCGCCGCATCCCATGCCGCTGATTTTCCGGTGCAGTTATTGCTGACTTTTATGGAAGACCGCGACGGCGTACCGCACTTGTGTGTGCCCGACGGCTTTGGCTATCCGGTGTTGTCCGAGGATATTGCCACCGTAATGCGTGGCTGATCAATCTTCTTCGGCAATAGTAACAGTCAAGCCATCCAACGCATCACTGACAGGAACCTGGCACGAAAGGCGCGAAGTTTCGTTGCGGCTGTCGGTGGAATCGAGCAGATCGTTTTCATCTTCGCTCATCGCGGGCAATTTATCGACATAGGCGGCATCGATATGGACGTGGCAGGTCGCGCATGAACAGCATCCGCCGCACAAAGCCAGCAATTCGTCAAAGCCATTGTCGCGGATGACTTCCATTAACGACAAGCCATTGTCTGCCTGCACTTCGCGTGCATTGCCACTGCGATCGACGACGGTGATTTTGGCCATGAAATTCTATCCTGTTGCTATCTAAATTTCGCGGTCTGATAGGACGCGCATTGCCTATTGTGAAGCCATAATTTGTGGATAGCGTGCCAGCGGGGCTTGCCATCGCACTTGCGCTGCCTATGTCGCATCTTCGAACCTTTAGGAAAGTTGCCTCATGTCTGCAAATCGTCACGCCCCCGTCATCATCATTGGCTCCGGTCCGGCGGGCTATACCGCTGCTGTCTATGCCGCACGGGCAAACCTGTCGCCAATGATCGTTACCGGCGTTGAAATCGGCGGGCAGTTGATGACCACGACTGAGGTGGATAACTGGCCCGGAGACGACGCTGGCGTCATGGGGCCGGAATTGATGGAACGGATGCGCAAACATGCTGAACGGTTCGGCACGCGGATCGAAAATGATCATATTGAAAAGGTCGATTTTAGCCAGCGTCCGTTTGTGCTGACCGGCGGCGCGGGTGATTATACCGCTGACGCCGTTATCATCGCCACCGGTGCTAGCGCGCAATATCTCGGGCTACCATCGGAAACCGCATTTATGGGTAAAGGCGTTTCGGCCTGCGCCACGTGCGACGGGTTTTTCTATCGCGGGAAACCAGTTGCGGTTATTGGCGGCGGCAACACTGCGGTTGAAGAGGCGCTGTACCTTGCCAATATCGCCAGCCATGTGACCTTGGTCCACCGGCGCGACAAGTTAAAGGCGGAAAAGATCCTGCAAGACCGCCTGTTTGCCCGCGAGGCAGAGGGCAAAATCACGATTAAATGGAACCACACGCTGGACGAAGTGCTGGGCGATGCCATGGGCGTTACCGGAATGCGGATTGCCGCCACGGACGGTAGCGGCACCGAAGATGTGACGCTGCACGGTGTGTTCATTGCTATTGGACACAAACCCAATACCGGTATTTTCGAAGGGCATTTGGATATGGCAGGTGGTTATATCAAAGTCCGCAGTGGGGCAGAGGGCCAAGCGACCGAAACCAGCGTTCCGGGCGTTTTTGCTTGCGGCGATGTGATGGACCACATCTATCGTCAGGCGGTGACCAGCGCGGGAACGGGATGTATGGCGGCGCTGGATGCCGAACGCTTTATCGACGCGCAAGGATAACGCCATTATGCCTGAGGAAGCCGCCGCCGAGATTGTCAAATTTGTCGGTCGTGCGGCCTTTGAGCTTTCTTCCGACCTGATATTTTCCAAACATGGCGCGCGCTATTTTCACGGTATTGGCAGGCATGTGATCGCTTTGGTCACCTTCGGGCGCGTGCGCATAGAATTGTCGCTGCGTCAGGTGCCCAAAGGTACGGCGGCCAAGCCGCTGCGCCGCGACTGGGCGGCACTGTTCGTCGGCATCGCGGTCTTCTTGGCCAGCGGTGCGGCAGTGCTGGTTTCGGCCTTTGGATAGCTGAGCCTACGCCGCCGCTTCACGCCGCATGCGCAGATATATCCAGGTTACCAGTCCGATGAACAGCGTGGCACCGCCCCAAAGGGCAAAGGGCGCGAAACTGTCGCCGACAATGGCGAGCGGGGAATTGCTGCCCGATCCGGCGACAATCCCGGCAAAGACCACACCGAACAGGCTTTCACCGACTATCAGGCCGGTGGCGGCCAGTACACCCAACCGCTTGGCGCTTTCAGGGTCGGATTGGCGATCAGCCCATTTTTCGTAAAAATGGCCCAGCACTGCACCCACCACGATCAAAAAGGTCAACGCCATCGGCAGATAAACGCCCATGCCCACGCCCAATGGAGGAAGCCGCATTTTTCCCGCTTTACCCAGAACTTCATCGGCAATGACCACCGTAACGCCAATCAACGCGCCCAGCCCAAGCAAGGGCCAGTCGAGATCGCCGCCCAACACGCCTTTTGCCAATGCAGAGATTAGCAACGCCTGCGGTGCAGCCAACGCCTGTTCGCCTGCACCCGCGCTGCCCGCAAATCCAAAGGCGTTGTTAAGCAGATCGAGCACCGGCGGAATTGCAAGGCTGCCGAAAACCACGCCAATGACCAACGCGACTTGTTGCCGCCATGGTGTCGCGCCAACAATCTGGCCGGTTTTCAAATCTTGCAGATTATCGTTCGAAATCGTCGCAATGCCAAAGACGATCGCAGTCGCAAACAGCGCATAAGCGACCATCGCCTCGGTCGTTTCAGGCACGTCGCTGCGTCCCAGAAAGGCCAGTAACATCAGCGATGCGCCGACGACGGCGAGGATGCCGACTCCAGAAATTGGGCTGTTCGATGCGCCGATCAACCCTGCCATATAGCCGCAGACTGATGCAATCACGATCCCGGCGAGCAACAGATAGACCAATGTCATCGCGATCAGCGGCACGGCCTGACCGGCCAATGGAGTTGCCGCCAGAAATTGCCACAACAAGAAAGCGATGGGGATCAGTGTGACAGCGATAATCGCGGCGACCCGCTTTATCGGAATGTCGCGTTCGCTCAATTCCAGCACCTCACCCCCGGCGCGTGCGGCAGATGCCACCAGTGCCGAACGAATGCCCGACAGAATCGGCCCGATGATTTTCAGCAAGGTCCAAATGGCGGCGACCCCAATAGTGCCCGCACCAATGAAGCGCGCCTTTTCTTTAAACACCGATAGCGCGATTTCTTCCGCATTTGCCCCGGCTATACCCATTGAAAAATGCGGTACCAGACCAATCCAGCTGATCGCCATGCCCAACAGCATCGCGATGCCGACCGATAGACCGACCAGATGGCCAACGCCGATCAGCGCAAGGCTTAAAGTGGTAGCACCGCCGGTCGCCCCGGTGCCGACGCGGAAATAATGGCTGATTTCGCCCGCCATCAACTTCATCGCGATCAACAGTGAAACCCCTGCCGATGCCAACGAATTAACGATGATAGTGTTCAGTCCGCGTTTGTTGTCGGCGGCCCCGTCGGCGTCATCCGATCCAACCTTCAAGACTTCGGCGGCGGCTTTGCCCTTCTGGATAAGGCAGTTCCGATCCGGTCACCAGCGCGCGGCGCAGAGGAACAGAGAACATCACACCCAATATTCCGCCTGTGGCGCATACAGCTGCCGTGGTCAGGAAAGGGAAGCCTTGCCAATATCCCAAGATTACCAAACCGGGCAGTACGAAGATAATCGCAGATAACGTGCCAGCGGCAGATGCGATGGTCTGCACGATGTTATTTTCCAATATCGTCCCGCCGGGGAGTAATCGCAGGATCGCCATAGAAATGACGGCGGCTGGTATCGATGTGGCAAAGGTCAATCCCACCTTCAGCCCCAGATAGACATTGGCGGCGGTAAACAGCAGCGTCAGAATACCGCCCAAAAAGACCGACCGGATCGTCAATTCGCGCATGTTGGCATCCTCCCAGCAATAGTGTCTGCACCGGCTCGGCACAATGTTCAAGAACGTGCGGACAAATCGCTTCCGCGCTTGCGCATGATACTGTATCATATACCCAAGACAGTGACAGAGGAAGGAGATTGAATGGCTTTTGACCCGGCGACCGAAACCGCACGCTACATCGACGCACTTGGGCCTGCCGCGCTTCAAAAGGCGGCGGATTATACCAGCGCCAGCCATTGGATGTTGCTGTGGGGGCTGCTCGTTTCCGCGCTGGTGACATGGATTATCGTCCGACTTGGGATATTGGACAAGGTTTCCGCAAAGCTTGAACAGCGCGCTTTGGCGCTGCGGATATGGCTAGTCGGTGCCACCTATTTTCTCGTTTCAGCCATAATCAGCCTGCCCTGGGGCCTATACGAGGAATGGGGATTTGAAAAATCCTATGGCCGCACGGATCAGCCATTGTCGGATTTCCTGATGCAGGACGCGATTGGTATTGCGATCACTTGCGTCATGGGCGGTTTGTTTTTCCTCGGTGTATATGCACTCATGCGCCGCGCGGGGAAGCGTTGGTGGCTGTGGTCTGGCGCTTTTACGGCAGTGGCGATTTCAGCAATGTTGCTGCTAACGCCCATAGTGATCGAGCCGCTGTTCAATGATTATAAGCCCGTGCCAGCGGGGCCGGTGCGGACCGCTTTGCTGGAAATGGCGGATGATGCGGGGATACCCCACGACCGGTTGTTGATGTTCGATGGCTCTCGGCAATCGAATAATTTTACGGCCAATGTGTCGGGGGTGTTTGGAACTGCGCGCATTGCGATTTCCGATGTTGCGTTGAAACAGGCGTCGCTGGATGAGGTGAAAGCGGTTACCGGGCATGAAGTCGGTCATTATGTGGAGGGCCATATTTGGCGCAATGTCGGATTGTTTGCATTGCTTGCAATGGTGGGTTTCTATTTGGCTGACAGGCTGTTTCCCCGCTTTGCCAAGGCATTTGGCAGTAACGCCCGCATTGATGATCCGACAGGGCTGCCGGTGTTGTTGTTCATCGTCGGACTATTTGGTATTTTGGCGCAACCAGCAATCAATGCCGTTATCCGGCAAGGTGAACGCGATGCCGACAATTACTCGTTGCGCACTGCGAACTTGCCCGATGCTTTATCCGCGGCGCTCGTGAAAACTGCCGAATATCGCTATCCGCGACCGAGCGCCTTGCAAGAGGCCCTGTTCTATACCCACCCGTCGGTCGAGTGGCGCGTCCGCAACGCGATGGAGTGGAAGAAAGCGCAAATGGCGAAAGGGGCAGTCCGCTAAGCCGCGGCTTTCTTCTCCTGCCGGAATTTGTGCAACAAAGGCTCGGTATAGCCATTGGGTTGCGCAACGCCATCGTACACCAGCGCCCGCGCTGCTTTCAGGGCGATGCTGTCCCCGGTCAGTTTCTCATATAACGGATCGCTGGCGTTTTGTGCATCAACCTTTGCCGCCATTTTCACGAAAGCGGCGTCGATTTGCGCTGGCGTGCATACCCCATGCAGCAGCCAATTCGCCATATGCTGGCTGGAGATGCGCAACGTCGCGCGGTCTTCCATCAGGCCGACGTCGTGAATATCGGGCACTTTGGAACAGCCAATGCCTTGGTCGATCCAGCGCACGACATAACCGAGGATTCCTTGCGCGTTGTTTTCCAATTCCTGTGCCACATCTTCATCGGCCCAATTGAAACCGCGCGGCGCAGCGGGAATCGTCAGCAAGGGATCAAGTCCGGGGGTTGGTTCACTGGCCAGTTCGGCCTGCCGTGCGAATACGTCAAATTGGTGATAATGCATGGCGTGCAGCGTGGCGGCGGTGGGTGATGGTACCCATGCCGTATTCGCGCCCGCTTTGGGATGCCCGATTTTCTGAACCATCATGTCGGCCATCATATCGGGCGCGGCCCACATACCCTTGCCGATCTGCGCCTTGCCCGACAGACCGCAAGCAAGGCCGATCTGAACATTGCGCGCTTCATAAGCGGCGATCCAGCGGGAGGCTTTCATCTCTGCTTTGCGGATCATCGGGCCTGCGCGCATTGCCGTATGCATTTCGTCGCCGGTGCGATCGAGAAACCCGGTATTGATGAACACAATCCGGTCGCGCACCGCGTGGATACACGCTGCCAGATTGGCGCTGGTTCGGCGTTCTTCGTCCATGACCCCCACTTTGATCGTGTGCCGATCAAGGCCCAGCACATCTTCGACCGCGTCGAACAGATCATTGGTGAAGGCGCATTCTTCTGGCCCATGCTGTTTGGGCTTCACGATATAAATCGATCCCGCGCGGCTATTGCGAAGCGGCCCCAATCCTCTCAAATCGTGCATCGCACACAATGACGTGAACAGCGCGTCGAGAATGCCTTCCGGTGCTTCTGATCCATCGGCCAGACGCACAGCGGGATTGGTCATCAAATGGCCGACGTTGCGCACGAACAATACGCTGCGGCCATGCAAAGTGGTTTTTCCCCAAACGCGGTCGCCTTCCAGCGCGCGGGTCATGGTTTTACCGCCCTTGTCGAAACTTGCGGTCAGGTCGCCGCGCATCAGGCCCAGCCAGTTGTTATAGGCGACCACTTTGTCATCGGCGTCGACTGCTGCGACCGAGTCTTCCAGATCGACAATCGTGGTCAGGGCCGCTTCCAGCACAACGTCAGCTATGCCGCCTATGTCAGTTGCACCAATTGGGTGGCTGGCATCGATAACGATTTCGATATGCAGGCCATTGTTGCGCAACAATATGCCGCCGGGTTTATGATCGACATATTGCGATGGATCGGCGAGCTGGAAATCCTTCGCCGGTCCAATCTGCCCATGATCCTGATGCGAGCGGTACGGTGGAGTCCAGAAACGCCTTTGCCGCCTTGATAACCGCTGACCCACGTTCCGCATCATAACCGCCGGGCTTGGCTGCGGGCGAATCCAATGCATCGGTGCCGTATAAGGCATCGTAGAGGCTGCCCCAACGCGCATTGGCGGCGTTCAGCACGAACCGGTCGTTTAGCGACGGCACCACCAGTTGCGGCCCCGCCATAGTGGCAATTTCAGCGTCTACATTCTGCGTGCCAATGGCGAAAGGTGCAGGTTCAGGAACCAGATAGCCGATGTCGCGTAAGAAAAACTGATAAGCGGCCATATCGGCAATCGGCCCGGGATTGGCCTATGTGCCAATCGTCCAGCTGCGCCTGTAACGCATCGCGTTTGCGCAGCAAAGATTGATTGATGGGGACAAAGCGTTCCAGCAGCGAAGCAAGCCCGCTCCACAAGATTTCCGGCGAAATACCGGTACCGGCCAGCGCGCGGCTTTCGACAAAATCGGCAAGGACGGACGCAACCTGCAATCCGGCGCGGTTTACATATTCGGACATATTCGGCTCCATGGGTTCGTTCGGGGCCTGGGGAGAATCTCTTTAATTTGAAGCTGCCCTAGCGCGCAACGCTCGCTCGCAAAAGCAGCAAATTGGATAGGATATGGAAAGATGTTGGTGCTAGAGAATTTTTCATGATCCTTTCGACGCAAAAAGTGGAAAAGCCTTGGGGGCGTAACGATTTGCCCGCAGCCTTTGGCGCCAGCAGCGGCGCAAAGACTGGGGAAATCTGGTACCAAACTGACGCCAAGGCGGCATTGCCGCTGCTGATAAAATGGCTGTTTACCTCGGAAAAACTTTCGATTCAGGTGCATCCTTCTGACGCGGAGGCACAAAAGCGCGGCATGGCATCGGGTAAGGAGGAATGCTGGGTTATCGTTGCTGCAGAACCCGGTGCCGTGCTGGGTATCGGTACGACGCGACCTTTGGATTCGCATGAATTGTACGAAACATCGCTGTCTGGTGAAATCGAATCGCTGATCGATTGGAAACCGGTGAAGGCCGGCGACTATTATTACATCCCCGCTGGAACGGTGCACGCGATTGGTGCGGGCGTCACTTTGGTTGAGGTGCAGCAATATGCCGATATTACCTATCGCTTATTCGATTATGGGCGTCCGCGCGCGCTGCACCTGGATGATGGCGTCGCAGTTTCCCATGCTGTGCCTTATAATGATGCGCGGTTCGGCACGATTCAGGGCAGCGCACGGCTGGTGAATGGACCGTTTTTTGATCTGTGGGTGATCGATGGCGATGACGTCAGCGTTTGCCAAATCGGCGGAAATCGGCGCTGGATCGTGCCCTTGTGCGGAACCGCGACGGTGGGCGGGCATGACGTTGTGGCGTCAGAATGCTGGCTGGATTTGATCGGCGCAGATATTGTGGTAGCGCCGGGAAGTAAGGCTTTGGTGGCGGTTGCTTAGGGCGTTTTCCCCTCAAAAATCGACCGCAATCCCCTTTAATTCCCAATCGCCATATCGCACAGGGTCTGGGCGTTCGGCTGTGGGGTCGGGGACATGATCCACCGCTTTGGGCTCAGGCACCGGCGGGCTTTTTGATAGATAAGCGGGCGGTTTTACATGGTCGGGGCGCTGGCCCATGATGTTCTCCAGTGCGTGGCAGGTTTCGCTAAAGCATAGCCCAAAGCTTGCCCGTACAAAAGACATTGCCGGAAAAGACATTCGGTTGTCATTAAACCCGCCTGCGCCTAAGCGCGGGGCATGAACACACGCCCCACCAATGTTCCCGGCCTGCCAACCCGCCGCGCCGCTTTGCAGATACTCGATGCCGTCACGCGCACCGGCCAACCGCTTGACCAAGCCGTGATTCCTGCAACTCGCGATCTGGAACCCGCCGACCGCGCGCTGGCGATTGCAATTGCACAAGAAGTGCTACGCTGGGCACCCGATTTCGACCTTCTGATCGATAGTCAGACGCAATTGCCGCTGGCGGAGGATGCAAAGGCGCGGATGGTGTTGCGTATGGCACTGGCGCAAATATTGCGGCTGGGCACCCCGCCGCACGCCGCGATTTCGACGGCATTGCCTTTGGTGGATAAAGGCCCTCGGCGGTTGGTGCATGGCGTGCTGGGATCGCTTTGGCGGTTACAACCGACTTTGGCCGCTGCCCCCACATTGTTACCCGACGTAGCGATCCGTTGGCGCGCAGCATGGGGCGACGAAATAGTGAGCGCGACTGCCACAGCCCTTGCCGATCCGCCCCTGCTCGATTTCACGCTAAAAAATTATGCCGAAACCGAAAAATGGGTGGCCGAACTCGGTGGCGAAAGCCTGGCCCCCGGCCATGTGCGGCTGGCACGCGGCCATGCGGTGGAAACTTTGCCGGGCTTTGCCGATGGCGATTGGTGGATCCAGGATTTGGCGGCCAGCATTCCGGTGCGTTTGTTAGGCGAAGGCAAAGGCAAGACCGCGCTGGACTTGTGCGCGGCCCCCGGCGGAAAAACGATGCAATTGGCGGCGCAAGGATGGGCGGTTACCGCGCTTGATTTGTCGGCAAAGCGGCTTGCGCGCTTAACCGACAATATGGAGCGCACGGGACTGTCCGCCGAAACCGTGACGGTCGATTTGCGCAAATGGGATTCGGATGCGCTGTTCGATGCGGTGCTGCTCGACGCGCCTTGCACCGCCACGGGTACCTTCCGTCGTCACCCCGACGTTTTGCACCGCATTGGTCCGCGCCAAATTGCCGAATTGGTGACCTTGCAAGCGACAATGCTTGATTGCGCAGCCGATCATGTGAAAACCGGTGGTGTGTTGGTCTATGCCACCTGTTCGCTGGAGCCCGAAGAGGGCGAAGCACAGGCCGACGCGTTTTTGCAGCGCCGCCCCGATTTCACGCTGTCTTCCGTGGACAATGCGCAATTGCCGGATGGGGTGACTGCACAGGATGGCATCGTCCGCACTTTGCCGGGCATGCTGGCGGATAAAGGCGGACTGGACGGTTTCTTCGTTGCGAGATTTATCCGCACCGCATAGCATATCGGGCATGATCGCTCCGACCCTTACCACCGAACGGATTATTCTCGAACCGCTCAGCATGGCGCATTGGGAGGAATATGCGACGATGTGGGCCGATCCGCGCACAACCGAATTCATCGGCGGCAAACCGCGCGAACGCAATGAGAGCTGGATCAAATTTTGCGCCGGGATAGGCCTGTGGAACCTGCTGGGCTATGGTTATTGGGCGTTTGTGAATCGCGAAAGCGACGTGCTTCTGGGCGTTGGCGGGCTGTCGCAATGGGAACGGGGCCTTTCTGAACTGAATGACTTTCCCGAAACCGGTTGGGGGTTTGCGCCCGATGCCTGGGGCAAAGGCTATGCCACCGAAGCGATGCGGGCGGCGCTGGATTGGGCGGATACCGCGCTCGAAATTCGCGAGACGCGATGCATCATCGACCCTGAAAACCAAAGTTCGCAGCGGGTCGCCGCCAAATTGGGCTATTCAAAGATAGGCCATAACGCAGACGCGATTGGACCAGTCGACATTTATGTTCGAAAAGTGCGTGGATAAAATGGCGGATTAGCTGTGTATAACCGGGCGCTTGACTTGCCGGAGGCCGTGAGTGAGGCTAAGCGCCAAGTATGAGCGTTCCCGTCCGCATTGCGCCGTCCATCCTTTCCGCCGATTTCGCCCAGCTTGGTGCCGAAATTCGTGCTATCGATGCCGCTGGCTGTGACTGGATCCATGTCGATGTGATGGACGGGCATTTTGTGCCAAACATCACCATAGGCCCTGCCGTCGTAAAGGCATTGCGCCCGCACAGTGCAAAGCCGTTCGATGTTCATTTGATGATCGCCCCGGTAGATCAATTTGTGCAAGACTTCGCTGAAGCCGGTGCAGATATCATTTCGTTCCATCCCGAAGCAGGTCCGCACCCCCATCGCACGGTACAACTGATCAAGTCGCTGGGTAAGCAGGCCGGGATCGTGCTGAATCCGCATACGCCCGCCAAGATGCTCGATTATCTGATTGAGGACATCGACCTTGTGTTGGTGATGAGCGTTAATCCCGGTTTTGGCGGGCAAAGCTTCATCTCAAGCCAATTGCGCAAAATTGAGGCCATCCGCAAGATGATCGACAAGACCGGCAAAGACATTCGATTGGAGGTCGATGGCGGCATTACCATCGAAACCGCGCCACTCGCCATTGCCGCAGGCGCGGATACGCTGGTGGCAGGGACGGCAACCTTTAAAGGTGGTCCCAGTGCCTATGCCACAAATATCGCGGCGTTAAGGGGATAATGGGCGTGGCGGACAGCGAAACCCAAACGGGTTCCGCGCTCGCCGTGCGCCCTGCATCGGGAAGTCGCAACATCGCCGCCAAAGTTTCCCTTTTGCTCTATCAATTGAGCTGGCGCACGCCGTTGCACAATATGCGGCTGACGGGAAAGCTGCCGCTGAAATTACTGGCTGTGCCGCTTGATCCGCTGCCTGCCGATGCCGCCCATGGCAAAGCGATCCGCATGGGGCAGTTTCATTTTCAAGGCCTGTCGTTTCCGATAAAAGGTGCGGATTACGCCAAGCTGCCATTACCGCCCGCTTTTACCGATTACATTCACCGTTTTGACTGGTTGCGGGATTTGGCGGCTGCCGCCAACCGGACGGAGGGTGCGCCAATTGCAGCCTCGATCGCCGATGATTGGCTTGGTGTGCATGCAGCAAAAGCTAGCCTGCCCGCATGGCGAATCGACAATACTGCGTGGCGCTTTTTGAATATGGCAGCGTCAGCACCGTATTTGCTGACATCATCCGACTTGGTGTATCGATCCAAAATTCTGAACCATTTTGCCCGCATGGCGCGGCATCTGGATCAATCATCAGGTCGTGCGACCCAGCCCTTTGCCCGCACTACAGGTTGGGCCGGGGTGGTTGCAGCTTCGCTGCTGTTGCCAGAGGGCAAAGCGCGGCGGACGATGGGGGAGCACAGTTTGGCGCTGGCGTTAGACGATCTCGTCTTTCCCGATGGCGGCGTAATTTCGCGCGCGCCGCTGCAGTTGATAGAAATCATCTCACTGTTGTCGATGTTGCGCCAGGCCTATGTGGCCCGCGATGAGGACATTCCGGATTTTCTGACCGATGCTCTTGGACGGATGGTTCCGGCAATGCTCGGTTTGACACACAGCGATGGCGGATTGGGTGCGTGGCAGGGATCCGGCCATGTCGGGCCCGAACGGATAGAAAAGCTGGTCGCTGCCAGCGGCGTGCGCGCCCGGCCCCAACGTCAGGCTCTCGATTGGGGGTATCAACGCGTCAATGCGGGGCAAAGCGTGCTGCTGGTCGATGCAGGCCCGCCACCCAATGCCAAACAGGCGTTGGTCGGCTGTTCGTCCACCCTGGCCTTCGAATTTTCATTCGCGGCGCAAAGGATGATCGTGAATTGCGGCGGTGCCGGGCTGATCGGAGCCAATATTCCCGCCAGTTTGGCGCGTGGGTTACGGACAACTGCGGCCCATTCCACTGTGTGCGTGGACGATAGCAATTCCACCGCAATTCTGGCGAATGGCCAATTGGGGCGGGGCGTGGTCGAGGTTGGGCTGGAACGCCGGGAGGTCGATCAAGCGACACGTATCGAAGCCAGCCATGACGGTTACGCCCGTGCTTATGGCCATATGCACAAGCGGATATTGATCCTGCGGTCCGATGGACTGGAACTGCGCGGCGAAGATATACTGCTGCCCGAACCGCGTGCGAAACAGCGCGAGCAAGTCGATGTCCATGTGCGCTTTCACCTTGGCCCCGATATAGAAGTAGCGTTGGAAGAAGGCGGGCCAGCGGCGGTGTTGCGGCTTCCCGACGGCACCAGTTGGACCTTTGCCAGCACCGGCGGCGCATTGGGTGTCGAGGACAGTATCTGGGTGGATGAACAGGGCCGCCCGCACCCTTCACAACAATTGGTAATCGCCACCGAAGCGCCCAAAGGCGGCGTCAATCTCGGCTGGCTATTGCGTTTTCTGGGATGAAAAAATGACCGATGTTACGATCAAACGGGCACTGCTTTCGGTGTCTGATAAAGCAGGCTTAGTGGAATTGGGCCACGCCCTTGCCAAGCGCAATGTGGAACTGGTTTCCACCGGCGGTACAGCAAAAACGCTGCGCGATGCCGGGCTGAAGGTGATGGACATTAGCGAACTGACCGGATTTCCCGAAATGATGGATGGGCGGGTGAAGACGTTGCATCCAAAGGTGCATGGCGGCCTGCTCGCGGTGCGCGATAATGCGGATCATGTCGCATCGATGAAGGAGCATGACATTGGCGCGATCGATCTGGTAATCGTCAACCTCTATCCCTTTGCCCAGACCGTAATGAAGGGCGCGTCGCGTGACGAAATTATCGAGAATATCGACATTGGCGGCCCGTCGATGGTGCGAAGCGCGGCGAAAAACCACGCTTTTGTAACCATTGTCACCGATCCGGCGGATTACGATTCACTGATCGCCGAAATGGAAGAAACCAATGGCGCAACCAGCTATGATTTTCGCCGAGCCTGTGCGGCCAAGGCCTATTCGGCGACCGCTGCCTATGACAGCATGATAAGCCAGTGGTTCGCCTTTGCCGATCAGGGCCAATTGTTCCCCGATATGCTGGCCATCAACGGCAATCGCGCTGAAGAACTCCGTTATGGTGAAAACCCGCATCAGCGCGCGGCGCTGTATTTGCCGATAGGCCCACATGGATCGGGCATTGCGCAGGCCGAACAGATACAGGGCAAGGAATTGTCGTACAACAATTACAACGATGCCGATGCCGCATTGGAACTGGTCAGCGAATTTCGCGATGGCCCTCCAACGGTGGTCATCGTTAAGCACGCCAACCCGTGCGGTGTCGCAACGGGTGCGACATTGATCGATGCCTATCGCAAGGCACTGGAATGCGACAGCGTTTCCGCCTTTGGCGGTATTGTTGCCGTTAACCGTCCACTGGACGGGGCGACGGCCGAGGCGATTACCGAAATTTTCACCGAAGTAGTCGCGGCTCCTTCGGCAGATGATGCAGCCAAGGCGGTGTTTGCGAAAAAGAAAAACTTGCGGCTTTTGCTCACCGGCGATCTGCCCGATCCGATGCGCGGTGGTTTATCAGTAAAGCCAATCACCGGCGGGCTTTTGGTGCAATCACGCGATAATGGTTATGTTGCCGACAGCGATTTTAAAATCGTCACCAAGCGCGCGCCAACCGCACAAGAACTGGCCGATTGCCGCTTTGCCTGGACCGTGGCCAAACATGTCAAATCAAACGCCATCGTCTATGCCAAAGACGGTGCGACGGCGGGGATTGGCGCGGGCCAGATGAACCGCCGCGACAGTGCACGTATTGCCGCGATCAAGGCAAAAGAAGCCGCTGAAACTTATGGCTGGGCAGCGCCTTTAACGATTGGTTCAGCGGTCGCCTCCGACGCCTTTTTCCCGTTCGCCGATGGCCTGTTGGCAGCGGCAGAGGCCGGGGCGACAGCGGTGATTCAGCCGGGCGGCTCGATGCGCGATGACGAAGTCATTGCCGCCGCCGATGAAGCCGGTCTGTCGATGGTATTCACTGGCATGCGCCATTTCCGGCATTGAACGAACTTAGCGCGTAATTGAAAAAGGCCAGTCCGAAGACTGGCCTTTTCATTTTCAACTAGCGCGTTTTACCGTGCCATTAAATTTTCCGGCGCCGCCCTTTTTAGGGCCATAATTGCGCGGACGTTCGCCGTCGCGGCCTTGTGGGCTGGAACTGACCGGCGGTCCGCCCCGTTTGTGGTGTGGACGATTGTCGGCGCGGTGTTCGCCGCCTTCACCAGCGCGTGCTGGGCGGTCACCGCCAAAACGACGGGCTTCGCCACCACGTGCTTCACCGCCGCGATTGCCTTGCGGGCGATCTCCATAAGGACGTTCTCCTTGGGGACGATCAGAGCGTGGACGATCTCCTTGCGGGCGATCACCACGCGGACGGTCTCCGAAGCTGCGATCGCCTTGCGGGCGGTCCCCACGGGGGCGATCACCAAAGCTGCGTTCTGCGCGCTGTCCGCCTTCGCTGTCACGATCGGCGCGTGGGCGAATGTCGGGCTGCCAGCCACCTTGCGGCGGATGGCTGCGTTCACGGCGTTCGCCGTCGCGGTTCATGCCGCCACGTGGACCGGAACGTGCCGCAACGCTGCCGCCACGACCGCCGCCTGAACGTTCGCCTCCACGGCCCCCCGGGCGACCGCCACGGCCCTGTTCGGGGCGTGCTTCGGCGACGGGTTTGGGCATGGCCAAAACCATCTGGCGGAAACCTTCAGGAAGGCCTTCGGGCATTAGCTTGATTTTGGTCAGGCGTTCGATGTCTTTCAGGAAACCCCGCTCATCAGGTGCGACAAAGCTGATGGCAGCACCTGCGGCACCGGCACGCGCGGTGCGGCCAATACGGTGAACATACTGATCGGGCACATTGGGCAGTTCAAAATTGAATACATGGCTGACGCCGGGTACGTCGATTCCGCGCGCGGCAATGTCGGTGGCCACAAGGATGCGGATATGCCCGTCACGAAACCCTTGCAGGGCAGCGGTGCGTTGGCCCTGTGATTTGTTGCCGTGGATGGCTGCCGCTTTGATGCCAGCGCCGGCCAAGCAACGAACCACGCGGTCGGCACCATGTTTGGTGCGCATGAAAACCAATGCACGGTCGATGGCTTCGTCTTGCAGACGATAATTAAGCAGTGCCTGCTTTTCGCGCGCGTCAACAAAGGTTACGAACTGATCAACACGCTCGGCGGTGGTCGCGGCGGGGGTAACCGATACGCGCACAGGATTGTTCAGGAAACGACTGCCCAATTCGGAAATCGCCTTGGGCATGGTTGCCGAAAAGAACAGGCTCTGCCGGTTTTTTGGCAGCATCTTGTCGATGGCTTTCAACGCATGGATGAACCCTAGGTCCATCATCTGGTCAGCTTCGTCGAGTACGAAGATTTCAACGTCACGGAGCGACAAGGCGCGCTGTTCGATCAAATCGAGCAACCGGCCGGGGGTGGCGACCAGAATGTCAGCTCCGCCTGCCAGTTTCTTTTTCTGCGAGAAAATCGGCATACCACCGAAAACGCATTGTATATTCAGGCCGAGATATTTCCCGTAGTCTTGAAACTTGTCAGCAATTTGTGCGGCAAGCTCGCGGGTGGGCGACAGCACCAACATGCGGCAGCCACCTTGCGGACGCGGTTTGATGTCGGTGGCGAATTTATGGAGCGAAGGCAGCGCGAACGCAGCGGTCTTTCCGGTGCCCGTCTGTGCGATGCCGCACAGATCGCGGCCTTCCAATAGCGGCGGGATCGCCTGCATCTGGATGGGAGTGGGGGTATCATATCCGGAATTGGCAAGCGCCTTCAGGATCGGCTGGGCAAGGCCCAGGTCTTCAAAGTAGGACATAAGTGTCTTTCAAAAAAATAAGCAAAGCGCGCGCGCAGCCCCATTGGCTGCGCGAGGCGCAAAGCGGGTGTAAGGGAAGGACACCAATCCTTTTGGACTGGACCGACCCCTTGGAAACAACCCCGCGTGAAAAAGGAAGCCTCTGGGATGCGCCTTGCGAGTGACTGACGGGGGCTTGTTTCAGCCCCTCACGCTGCCAGTCTGTGCGGCGGATTTCCCGCCCGGTGCATGCGCTTGGTCAGGCATATGGGCGTGCCCCTGTGGAAAAGCAAGAAAATATTGCGATGCAGCATGAATAAGGCGAAAAATTAGGCTGGCGTTAAAATTTCTAAATGCGCGTTAACCATCTGTTAGAAGATTTCATTCAGAGATTTCTCGAAGGCAATTTTGCTGGAGGATTATCTGAAATGACGAAGCAACAGGGTATCGTTGACGTAGCAATCATCGGCGCCGGACCTGCCGGGCTCACCGCCGCCTATCTGCTGTCCAAAAAAGGCTATAGCGTCTCAATCATCGAGAAAGACGAGCGATATGTGGGCGGGATCAGCCGCACGGTTGAAGTCGATGGCTATCGGTTTGATATTGGCGGCCACCGCTTTTTCTCAAAATCGAAAGAAGTCGTCGATCTGTGGAACGAAATTCTGCCCGATGATTTCATCCAGCGTCCGCGCATGAGCCGCATCTATTATGAAGGCAAATTCTACAGCTATCCGCTGCGGGCCTTCGAAGCGTTGTTCAATCTGGGCATTGTCCGTTCGACTTTGTGCATGATGAGCTATGCCAAGGCCAAAGCGTTACCGAACAAGAATGTGCGGTCGTTCGAAGATTGGACGGTTAATCAATTCGGCCACAAGCTGTATTCGATCTTTTTCAAAACCTACACCGAGAAGGTTTGGGGCATGCCCTGCGATGAAATGTCGGCTGATTGGGCAGCACAGCGGATCAAGGGACTTAGCCTTGGTGCAGCCGTGTTGGATGGATTGAAGCGTTCGTTGGGCATGAACAAAAAGCCCAATGACGGCATGGAAACGAAAACTCTGCTCGAAACATTCCGCTATCCGCGCCTTGGGCCCGGTATGATGTGGGATGCGGCACGCGATTTTGTTGTCGCCAAGGGTAACGAAGTCCGCATGGGGCACAGTTTCAAGCAACTGGCGCAGGATGCCAATGGTAACTGGCGTCTGTCGGCGACCAAAGCCGATGGCAGCGAAGCAGTGATCGAGGCGAAACATGTGATCAGTTCGGCGCCGATGCGCGAATTGTCTGCTCGTATTCATCCATTACCGCAAACCTCGATGGAAGCGTCCGATTTGAAATATCGCGACTTCTTGACGGTGGCGTTGATGATCAAATCGGATGATCTGTTCCCTGATAACTGGATCTATATCCACGACAGCAAGGTACAGGTTGGCCGCGTGCAAAACTTCCGCAGCTGGTCCCCCGAAATGGTACCCGATCCTTCGATAGCGTGCGTTGGGCTGGAATATTTCTGCTTCGAAAATGATGGCCTCTGGTCGTCAACCGATGCCGATTTGATTGCCCTTGCCACCAAGGAAATGGCGATCCTTGGCCTATGCAACCCCGATGATGTTGTTGGTGGTGCCGTTGTCCGTCAGGAAAAAGCCTATCCGGTGTACGACGACAGCTATGCATCAAATGTAGAGGCCATGCGGTCGGAACTGGAAACCAAATATCCAACGCTGCACATGGTTGGTCGCAACGGCATGCACCGATATAACAATCAGGATCATGCGATGATGACCGCGATGCTGACGGTGGAAAATATCGATGCCGGATCGCGCGTTTACAATATCTGGAACGTCAACGAAGACGCTGAATATCATGAAGCGGGCGACGAAGGCGAACAGGCGCAGATCGCTGCTAAAGTTGCAGTGAGCGAAGATCAGGCTGCGGCCCTGACGTCCGAACGTGACGTACCGACACGGATTAAGGCCGAAGACGATGTGGCCGGTACCAAGCCCGCTCGCAAGGCGGCATAACGACGATCACCCAAATACGGCCCCTGCGCAAGTTATGCCGGGGGCCGCTTTTTGGTAAAAGGGGCAAGACATGATCCGGACCTTGGGCTTTTTGCGCAAACTTACCTATTTCCGCTATTTGATCGTCAGTGTTAGCGCGCTGGCTGTCGATATGGGGCTTTTTCTGCTGCTGTTGCAGGCTGGCATTGCCAGTATCGCAGCGTCGGCGGTGGGATATTCGGTGGGCATATTGGTGCACTGGTTCTTGTCTAGCCGAAAAGTTTTCCATGACCGTGTTTCTGAACGCGGCTCTGCTGAACGGACCCAACAAAAGGCGATGTTCGTCATGTCCGCGTTGTTGGGATTGGCGGTTACTACGGCCATTGTCGGCTTGGGTGATTGGATGGGGCTTGATCCGCGACTGGCCAAATTGGCCGCGATTGGCGTATCATTCCAGATGACCTATTTTCTGCGCAATATCCTGATTTTCCGCAACAGTCGGACGGCCTGAACGATGCAGGCGATGCTTGAACGCAAATTCAGCGGCTGGGTACTGCTGCTGTGGGTTGCTGCCTGCGTTATGCTCCTGATCATGGGGCGCGAGGCGATTGCCAATTGGCGCTTTGGTGATCCTGACGATCAAATGCGCATGGTCCAGATTCGCGATTGGCTGGCCGGTCAAAGCTGGTGGGACATTACCCAATATCGCATGAACCCGCCCGAAGGCGGGCCGATGCATTGGTCGCGGTTGATTGATGTGCCGATGGCGGGAATCATTTTGTTGCTGGGGCTGTTTGTCGAGCGCGAAACGGCCGAGTTGGTGGCTTCGGCGCTTGTACCTTTGCTAACGCTGGGCGTGGCCTTGTGGATTTATGCGCGCCTTGGTCGCCGATTGTTTGGGGCCGGTGCCGGGTTGTTGGCCGCAGCACTGATGATCACCATCATTCCCGTCATGGGTCAGCTGGTACCAATGCGTATCGACCATCATGGCTGGCAAATCGTTTTGTTCATGGCGGCTTTTGCGGCTTTGTTTGACAGGACCGCACCACGCCGTGCAGGTATTATCGTGGGGCTTAGCTGCGCCTTGTGGATGGAAATTTCCATTGAAGGCCTGCCTTTTGCTGTGCTGTTGATCGGGCTTCTTGCGCTGCGCTGGATCAGCCCATGGCCAAAGCATGATTATCCGCGCCCCGATGTAACATTTGCTTGGTCGACAATCGCGTTGGCGGGTGGATGCGCGTTGTTCTACACCATCACTGAAAGCTGGACCGAAGCTCAGCATTGCGACAGCCTGTCGCCCTTTCACGTGGCAAGCCTGTCTGCTGTGGCCCTGGTCATCGCACTGGGCATATTCGGGGCGAATGCAAAAGCTCTGACGTTGGGCTGGCCATTGAAACTTGCACTATGCGGTGTTGCGGCAGTGGCAGGAATGACGACCTTGTTTGCAACCGCGCCGCAATGCGGAGGAGATGCCTTTGGTGCGTTGGAGCCGCTGGTCCGCGACTATTGGTATAATCGCGTTCCCGAAGGTTTACCCCTGTGGCAAATCCAAGCCGCCTTTTCAGCCAATTACTGGGCGGGCTACGCCTCTGGTCTGGTTGGAATGGTTTATCTGTTTGTCGCCAAAAAGCCCGAATCGATGGCAGATCGTCTGGCCTTGTTACTGCTGTTTTTAGGGACGGCAATGGTTGGGCTCTTTGTCAGCCGCGTCGCGCTTTACGCGCTGTGCATTGCCAATTTAATGGCAGCACCGCTTTTCCTTGATCTGATGAAACGCGCCGAGCAATTGAACGGCCTGTCTGTGCGGATGGGATTGCGGGTGCTGGCCGTTGGGCTGATCATGCCGGCGGTGCTCGCCAATTACGCCGTTGGGATGTCGTTTGATCGGCAAATGGCTGCTGATCCTAAGGCAAAGGCAATGGACAAGCATTTTGACGATCTGACGCGCAAATGCCAAAAGCCAGCCGCCGCCCGCGCTTTGCAGAAACTGCCATCGGGATCGCAGCTGATGGCGGGGCTTGATACCAGCCCGGCAGTCGTGCTGTTCACCGATCACAAAATCGTCGCCAGTGGCCATCATCGCAATCAAAAGGCAATGGCCGATGTGATCAGCGCCTTTATCGGCAGCGAAGCCGACGCCCGGCGTATCTACAAAGCGCGCGGCATTGATTATCTGGTCACTTGCGAAGGCAGTTACGAATTGCAGATCTATTATGCACGGGCACCCCGTGGATTTGGATCGCAGGTGCGTGGCGGAAACTTACCCAACTGGCTTGTTAAAGACCACAATGTCGGGCCGTTCAATGTGTACCGGGTGGATTGGTCGCGCGAGGGCGAAGGTTGAGCCTTTTTGCGCGTCTATCCGCTGCGTGGCGAATAATCCCTGCGCGGTTGCAGGCACCAGCGATAGGGTTGGGCCTGTGGATTTTCGCGTCGATGCTGTTGGTTATTTCGACGCGTGCGGTGATTAGCGGGCGTACCGGATGGGACCCCGATGATCAGCTTCGCCTGGTTCAGCTGCGCGATTTTCTGGGCGGGCAAGGCTGGTTTGATACCACCCAATATCGATTAAACCCGCCCGACGGTGCACCGATGCACTGGTCGCGTTTGATTGAGCTGCCTTTAGCTTTTTTGGTCAGCCTGTTTGCTCCCGTCGTTGGTACGGCGCGTGCAGAAATGCTGGCGGGAACGGTTGTTCCCCTCGGATGTCTGGGGGCCATTGCCTTCATGGCGTCAGCCGTGGTGGGCCGCTTTGCCGGACCATTTGCCAGAATTGTGGCAATTATATTGGTGTTCATGACGCCAGCGGTGCTGGTGCAGACCCGTCCGATGCGGATTGACCATCATGGCTGGCAGATCGTCATGGCACTGTTGGCGTTGTGGTCGTTGTATTGGCCATCGCGCAAAGGGGGCGGTGCTGTGCTGGGGCTGGCGCTGGCGGTTTGGCTGCATATATCCTTGGAAGGCGCGCCGATGACGGCAGCGTTTTTCCTTTTGCTGGGTTGGCGCTGGATATTCGGGGGCACAGATGGGGTGCGGCTCTATTGGTCGCTGGTTGCCTTTGCCATTTCCAGCGTCGCCTTGTTCTTTGGTACACAATCTGCCGGGCTGATGGCGCGCAATTTTTGCGACACGGTTTCGCCGATGCATGTCATTGCGATTGTGGCGGGATCAGCGATTTTGTTGCCCGTCCTCCATTTCCGAATCCAGCACCGGGGTTGGCGTTTGCTGGCGGCCACGACAGCAGGAGCGGCGATTCTGGCCTGTCTGTTTTTGGCAGCTCCCATTTGTGCGCAAGGGGCCTTTGCCGGGCTTGATCCGCTGGTGCGCGAATATTGGTATGTGAATGTCAGCGAAGGCCTGCCAATCTGGCGGCAGGATCAGGAAGCGGCGTGGACGATGATTGCCGGGCCGTTGGCCGGGCTTGCTGCGCTGGCCCTATTGCGCAAACATTATCCAAAGCAGGATTTTGGCACGCTGGCATTCCTGCTGATCTACGCGACATTTTTGTCCTTCTTCGTTTTCCGCACAGTCTCGGTTGCCGCTGCTTTTGCCGCAATCCCGATTGCGATTTTGATCGCACAGCTTTTTGCCCGCTGGCAAAACTGCGAAGTTCCGGTGCGCCGGATATTGCTGATTATATTGATGCTGGCGCTTGCCATACCCGGGGCCATAATAGGGCCGGTGGTGCGTAAACTGGCACCGGTTCCAGCGGTCAGCAGCAATGGCCAAAATGAAGTGCACAGCGAAAAATGCGAAAGCATAGCATCGGTCAAAAAGCTGAGCATGCTGCCCGATTCGAGCATCATCGCACCTTTTGACATGGGACCAGCGATTTTGTTGACCACTCGCCACCGCGTTCTGGCTTCCAGCCATCACCGCAACCTTGCCGGGATGCGTGACCAGATATTGATCTTCCGATCATCGCCCGAGCAGGCCCGCCGCCTGATTGCCAATCGCGGCATCACCCGGATTGCCATTTGCCCCGACGAAGCCGAATTGGGCCTTTATGTGCAAAAGGATCCAAAGGGATTGGGCGCGATGCTGGCGCAGGCCCAAACCCCTGATTGGTTGGAAAATGAAGGCGTCTTTGGCGACGGGATCATGGTGTGGCGGGTTAAAGGTGCAGAAAATCCCTAGCAAAACTGCGCAAATGTGCACCGCCATCGGCGAAGATGATTTGTCCGGTGGTATCCTTGGCCCGCGCCAGATACAGCACAGCCTCTGCCACACTTTGCGCCGACGGTAATGCGTCCAGCGGCATCTGCTGCGCCAGTCGCGCCATTTGCGCATCATTATAGTCGCCGGTGGGAATGACCAGACCGGGGGCAACACCATTGACGCGTGCCTTGGCTCCAAAAGCCGCCGCCATTGATCGCACTGACGCTGCAAGCGCCTGTTTGGACAGAGTATAGCTGAGCTGATCACCATTGGGATTGACCACGCGCTGATCGACGATGTTCACAATCGCGACCGGACCAGCAGACGCTGCCACCAATGCCTTCGATAGCAACAAAGGCGCAAACAGGTTCAGTTGGAAATGGCTTGCAAGGCTGTCCGCATCCATCGCCTGCCAATCATCCTGACCAAAAGCAGCGGCATTGTTGACCAGCAACACTGGCGCACGGCCAAAATGGGCAATGGTGGATTGCATGAGCAAATCGGGCGCGGCCATGTCGCTCAGATCAGCCGAAAAATGCTGCCATTGGGTATCATGCGCAGCCAATGCGGCAGCCAACACGTCGTCCGGGGTACCATCGCCATGGCTGGTCAAGGCCAGATCATAACCCGCCGCCGCCAGTTGCGCTGCGATAATCGCGCCCAGCCGCCGCACACCGCCAGTGACCAGCGCCAATGGCCGATCGGTGGAACGAGGGGTCACTTGCGGTGCCGGGTCATGGTGATGCCAATCGATTCGCCGTCCTCGGCAATGGCCAATTTGATGATCTTCACCGAAATCGATGTAAAGCGCGCATCGGCGGCGTACAGACGGTCGATGATATGATCGGCCACCGCTTCGATCAGGGTAAAATGCACGCCTTCGGGAAATTCGGTGGCTGCGGCCTTGATGGTCATGTAATTTTTGGACGCTGATAACGGCGTGTCGGGCGTGTAATGTGGCGCGATGTCCAGATCGGCGCTGACCGAGATGTGCAGCGGTTGCGGCAAATGTGTTTCCTGGCTGTAAATACCGGTCAACACGTTGACGTGCAGATCATGCACTTCGAGAGTGAGAAGGTCGTCCATAAATCCCCTAATCCTTTGACCAACGCGCAAAGATTGCGGTGGGCAACAACAGCCCCCGTGTTTCTTCACGAACGGCCAATTCACCAAATTCAATTTTGCCCGGCAAATCGGCAAAATGCGCCGATAGCAAATTGCCCAAGGCCATGGCCGACATGCGCACAGCATAAACCGTCAAAAACAGAAAACGCGAATCGGCATCCAGCAATTGGCGGCAATGGGCGATCAGGCCGGGCAGGTCTTCTTCCAACCGCCACACTTCACCATCGGGTCCGCGACCATATTTGGGCGGATCGAGCAAAATGCCGTCATAGCGTTTTTCGCGCCGCACCTCGCGCGCCACAAATTTGGCGGCATCGTCGATAATCCAGCGGATCGGGCGTTCGGCCATGCCCGAAAGCGCGGCATTTTCGCGTGCCTGGGCGACCGATTTTTTGGAAGCATCGACATGCACCATCTGCGCACCTGCCGCCGACAGCGCCAATGTGCCGACACCGGTATAGCCAAACAGGTTCATACAAACGGGGTCGCTGGTACCGGCAATTTGTTCGCGCATCCACCGCCACACGGGGTCCATATCGGGAAAGAATCCCAAATGGCGAAAGGGTGTGCAGCTCGCCGAAAAGGTGACTTCGTTGTTCCAGGTTAGCGGCCAGCCTTCGTTCTGCGGCTTGCCATCATAATACCAGCGGCCCCCGCCATCTTCGTCCGATCCCGGCACAAATTCGCCATCGGCTTTCCAGTCGTCGGTCGCCGGTGCCCACATTGCCTGCAATTCGGGGCGGATGAAGCGGCGGTCGCCATAAATTTCCAGCTTGCGCCCGTTACCGCTGTCGATCAGCGTATAATCGGCGCGGGGTTCGCTGACCATCGTGACGAAGGCGGGGGGATTATCCGTTGCGGGCATGGTCCAGCACAAATCCGCGCACAGTTTCATAATCGGATGGCAGTATGTCATACCGTTCTTCGCGATCAAACAAATTGCCCATGCGCAAAGGCAGCGACGGCCGCATGCCGGTGGCGCGTTCCACTGCCTCGCGGAATTTGGCGGGGTGCGCGGTGGCCAACGAGACGATAGGAATGTCGGCTGCCACGCCCGCGTTGCGCGCGGCATGCACGGCGATGGCGGTATGCGGGTCAATCGTTTCGCCGCACTCTTCATAGGCCCAGCGCATTGCACCGGTCATCTGGTCGGGATCGGCACGGGCGCTTTGGAACAAATCGGCCTTGCGGCGCATGTCAGACGACAACACCATTTTGCCCATTTGTTCGAACCATTTCATCCGCGCGCCAGTGGTGGAACCATCACGGCCTTCCAGATCGAACAGCAACCGTTCGAAATTGCTCGACACCTGAATGTCCATTGATGGGGCGGCGGTGGGTGTAACCGTACCAATCGAATAATCGCCTTTTGATAAGGCGCGGTACAAAATGTCGTTGACGTTGGTGGCCACGATCAACCGTTCGATGGGAAGCCCCATATTCGCTGCGACATAGCCGGCAAAAACATCGCCAAAATTTCCGGTGGGAACGGAAAACGCGACTTTGCGTTCGGGCCCGCCCAATTGCAGCGATGCGGCGAAATAATACACCACCTGCGCCATTAACCGCGCCCAGTTGATCGAGTTGACCGCCGATAATGTGACCGCCGATGTCACTTCAGGATCGCCAAACATCTTCTTCACCATCGCCTGTGCATCATCGAAGCTGCCTTCGATGGCGATGTTGTGGACATTGGGCGACAATACCGTCGTCATCTGCCGCCGCTGCACATCCGACACGCGCTGGTGCGGATGCAGCATGAAAATCTCGATCTGTTCTCGCCCGGCAACGGCGCTGATTGCCGCCGAACCGGTATCACCAGACGTCGCGCCGACAATGGTCAGCTTGGTTTGGGTGCCAGTCAAAAACCGTTCGAACAATTGCCCCAGCAATTGCAACGCCACATCCTTGAACGCCAGCGTTGGCCCGTGGAACAGTTCCAGCAACCAGTTCTGCCCGTCCAATTGCGTCAATGGCGTAATCGCGGCATGCGAAAAACTGCCATAAGCGGCGGAACATAATTGTTTCAGCTCGTCTTCGTCGATAACCCCTGCGGTAAAGGGGGCCATCACCCTTGCGGCGAGTTCGACATAAGAAAGCCCGCGCATCGCGGCGATCTGTTCGGTGGTGAATCGCGGCCAGACGCGCGGAACATAAAGTCCGCCGTCGCTGGCAAGTCCGGCCAACGTCACCCCACGAAAGTCGTGATTGGACGCATTTCCTCTGGTGCTGATATATTGCATGGCCAGACGCCGTTAGCCGCCTGTGGCTTAGGGTGCAAGCTATCCGCTGTTGCATCGGCTTTACTTGCAATCTGTACGCGGAACGATAAGTTCGGGCGCATGAAACATTATGTCGCATGTTCGCTCGCCGCCCTCGCCATTGCTGCGTCGGCTCCTGCCCTGTCCCGCCCGATGACCGAAACCGATCTGGCCACGATGAAGCGCCTGTCCGCGCCGGTCGTTTCGCCCGATGGCAGAATGCTGGTCTATCAGGTACAGGAAACCGATCTGACCGCCAACAAACGGCGAAGCGACCTGATGGTGCAATGGATTGATCGCCCGGATACCGGCACCAAAATCGCATCCGATGACGGATCGAACGAAACCGATCCTGCCTTTTCTCGCCGACGGAAAATTCCTGTATTTCCTGAGCAACAAAAGCGGTGTGAACCAGCTGTACCGGATCAGCCTGCCGCAAAGAATCGTGGCCGAAACACCCACGCAGCTGAGCAAGTTCAACACCGACATTTCAGGTTTTAAAATTTCCCCCGATGGCAAAAAGGTTGCGATCTGGGGCGATGTAAACCGTGCATGTGCGGGCCTTGATTGCGACAAAGGCGAAGGGGATCGTTCCAAAGCCGGGCCTGGTACGGGCCGCGAATATGATGCGTTGTTCGTCCGCCATTGGGATGCATGGGAAACCCCGGGCAATTACAGCCGCATTTTTGCTTACGGTATCGGCGACGATGGCAAGCTGTATGGCGGGCACCCGCTGGATGAACAGGAAGCCAAACCGAATGTCGAGAAAGCGCCTTTGGTGGGCGATTCGCCGTCAAAGCCGATGGGCGGCGGCGAAGAAGTGGCATGGGGTGCGGACAGCGAAACGGTATATTATGCGATGCGTCTGGCCGACAGGAATGAGGCAAATTCAACCAATCTCGACATTTACAGCTCGCACCAGAACTACGACAGCGCGACCAATTTGACGCCGGGCAATCTGGCCACCGATACGCTGCCCGCCCCTTCGCCCGATGGAAAATGGCTTGCTTGGGCGGCGATGGCGCGGCCGGGGTATGAAGCTGACCGGCAGGTGTTGATGCTGCGCGATTTGAAATCGGGCAAGGACAAGGCGCTGACATCTGCATGGGACCGCTCGGTCGCCTCGATCGTCTGGGCACCCGACAGCAAATCGATGTTCGTCACCGCGCAAGACGTGCTCGATCATCCGGTGTTCAAGATCGACCTGAAAGGCAAAGTGTCGCGGCTGACCGACGGCGGCAATGTGGGCGACGTCTCCCCGCTCAACGACGGATCGTTGGTGTACACGCTGAACAGCGTTACCGGCCCCAACGATGTGTATCACCGCAATGCCAAGGGCGCGGTGAAACGGCTGACCGATTTGAACGCAAGCGTCGAGGCAGAGATTGACGATGTCGTCGTTCAGCGTTTCGATTTCGGCGGGGCGAATGGCGAGCAAGTGTTCGGCCAGATCACCAAACCGGCGCAAGGGGCAGGGCCGTGGCCGGTTGCGTTCATCGTGCATGGCGGGCCGCAAGGGTCGTTCGGCAACAGCTGGTCTTTCCGCTGGAACCCGCGCGTCATGGCGTCACAAGGCTATGCTGTGGTCTCGGTCGATTTTCATGGAAGCACCGGATACGGCCAGAAATTCACTGACGCCATCAACAAAAACTGGGGCGGTTGGCCGTTGGAGGATTTGCAAAAAGGTTTGGCCGCCGCCGGCAAGATCGACAGCCAAATCGACATCAAAAATGCCTGCGCCTTGGGCGGCTCTTATGGCGGGTACATGATGAACTGGATCGCGGGGCAATGGCCCGATGGCTTCAAATGCTTGGTCAGCCATGCCGGGGTATTCGATTTGCGCGCGATGGCATTTGAAACCGAGGAATTGTGGTTCGACGAATGGGAAAATGGCGGCCCCTGGTGGCAGCGCACCGACGCCGAGAAGTGGAATCCGGTGAACCATGTGAGTAAATGGAAAACGCCGATGCTGATCATCCACGGTGAAAAAGATTTCCGCATTCCCTACAGCCAAAGCCTCGCTGCCTTTACCGCCGCACAAAGGCAGGGGATCGAATCAAAACTGCTGGTTTTCCCCGATGAGAATCACTGGATATTGAAAGCCAAAAATTCAATCCAATGGCACCAGACAGTGTTTGGCTGGTTGGATAAACATTTGAAGAAATGATGGGGCGCACATGCGCCGCAGGCATTTTCTGCACTGTTGGGCAATTTTGTTTCACACGAAGGACGCGAAGATTATTAAGATGGCGGCTCGTTAAAGGAAAAATCACGCCCGCATTTGCGTCGTTGAATTGGAGCATGATAACCCTAAGTTGAACCGTAGCCCTGAGCCTGTCGAGCCGAAGACGGCCAGAGACCAACGGAGTTTCGCAGTATCGAAAAGCGTGCTTCGACAGGCTCAGCACTAACGGTAGAATTCAAACAAAAGTCACCGCCCCTCAAATTGGCTGCGCCGCCCTCTTGAAAATCTTCGTACTCTTCGTGTGAAATAATCTGGCCCAACGCTTCAAAAATCCCAAAGCCTTGCTGAATCGCGCCTGCGCTGGCAAAGGCCGCTGATGACTATCGACAAAACTTTCGACTTCGCGAACATTGAAGCCAAATGGGGCGCGCATTGGGAATCCACCGGCGCGTATCGTCCGGATCGCCCGAACGCGGAACCCTATACCATCGTCAATCCCCCGCCCAATGTGACGGGCAGCCTGCACATCGGCCATGCGCTCGATAACACGCTGCAAGACATTCTCATCCGCCATGCGCGCTTGCAGGGCAAGGATGCGCTTTGGGTAGTCGGCACCGACCATGCCGGGATCGCGACGCAAATGGTGGTCGAACGGCAGTTGGAAGCGAAAGGCGACAAGCGCACCAATTATACCCGCGAAGCGTTCATCGACAAGGTATGGGAGTGGAAGGAAGAGAGCGGCGGCACGATCACCACCCAGCTGCGCCGTCTGGGTTGCTCGATGGATTGGAGCCGTGAGCAGTTTACGATGAGCCCTGAATTCACGCGTGCCGTGACCAAGGTATTTGTCGATCTGTACAACCAAGGGTTGATCTACCGCGACAAACGGCTGGTCAATTGGGACCCCAAACTGAAAACCGCGATTTCCGATTTGGAGGTTGAAACCCGCGAGATGAAGGGGGGGTTCTGGCACTTCAAATATCCGCTGGCGGACGGGGTTCGCCTTGATAACGGCGCGGACCATATCGTCGTTGCGACCACACGCCCCGAAACGATGCTCGCCGATATGGCGGTGGCGGTGAATGCGGAAGACCCGCGTTACAAAAGCGTGATTGGCAAGGAGATATTGCAACCGATCACCGGACGGCGTTTCAAGATTGTCGCCGATGACCATGCCGATCCCGAACTGGGTTCGGGCGCGGTGAAGATCACGCCGGGGCATGATTTCAACGACTTTGAAGTGGGCAAGCGCGCCGGGTTTAAGGCCGCCGATATGCTCAACATGTTCGATGCCGAGGCGAATGTGGTGCAGACTTCGGACGGCCTGATTCCCGAAAGCTATGTCGGCATGGATCGGTTCGACGCGCGCGAGGCGGTGGTCGCGGAGATGAAGGCGCTCGGCCTGTTGGTCCCGCATATCATCAAAAATAAAGACGGCGAGGAAGATGCGCTCGACGCCGAACCGCGCACGATCCAGACGCCCTTTGGGGATCGCGGCGGCGTGGTGATCGAGCCTTGGCTGACCGATCAATGGTATGTGAATGCCGAGGAACTGGCGAAGGCTCCTATGGCTGCGGTGCGCGATGGCCGGATCGATATTGTGCCCAAGTCTTGGGAAAAGACCTTCTTCAACTGGATGGAGAATATCCAGCCTTGGTGTGTGAGCCGCCAGTTGTGGTGGGGGCATCGGATTCCGGCTTGGTATGGGCCGTTCGTCTATCCCGATGGACAAGGCCTCTCATATGACCGACAGGAAAAAGTACACAAGTTTATCGAAAAGCCTTTTTTTGTCGCAGAGAATGACGATGATGTCATTGAAAGTGCAAGGCAATACTACAGCCAATTGGGATTCGCTCCAAAATCAATTTGTACGAGTGGTAGCTGGGAAGAATTCGAGACTATCACCTCGAAGTCCGACTATGACCCCTCGGATATAATCCTAGTTCGTGACAACGACGTCCTCGACACATGGTTCTCCTCGGCGCTTTGGCCCTTTGGGACATTGGGTTGGCCGGAGGGTGAATCCCCCTCCCCTTCAGGGGAGGGGTTAGGGGTGGGGGCTGTCAGTCTAGCTCAGCCTCTGCCGACAGCCCCCACCCCAACCCCTCCCCTGAAGGGGAGGGGCTTATTAGAGCGCCATTATCCCAATAATGTCCTGATCTCCGGCTTCGACATCCTGTTCTTCTGGGATGCGCGCATGGCGATGCAGGGGATGCATTTCATGGGCGAAGTGCCGTGGAAGACGCTCTATCTCCACGGCCTTGTCCGCGCCGCTGACGGCAGCAAAATGTCGAAGTCAAAGGGCAACACCGTCGATCCGCTGATCCTGATGGATCAATATGGTGCGGATGCATTGCGGTTCTTCATGGCGGCGATGGAAAGCCAGGGCCGCGACATCAAAATGGATCAGACCCGCGTTGAGGGCTATCGCAATTTTGGCACAAAACTGTGGAATGCGGCGCGGTTCTGCCAATCGAACGGCATTGTTGCCTCGCGTAGCATTGCCGCGCCCAAGGCGGAATTGGCGGTCAACAAATGGATTATCGGCGAAGTCGTCGAAACCCTCGAAAAGCTGAATCGCGCGTTTGAAGAATTCCGCTTCGATGGCATGGCCGATGCGATTTATCACTTCACCTGGGGCACATTCTGCGATTGGTATCTGGAGCTGATCAAGCCTGTTTTAAGTCCCTCTCCCCTTCAGGGGAGAGGAGGGAGCGACACAGTCGCGGAAGGAGAGGGGGCGAGCTTTGTGAGCTCAGCCCTACCACTCCCCCCCTCCCCGACCCTCCCCCCTGATGGGGAGAGGGAGAAGGAAGAAACCCGCGAATGTCGCCGGTTGGGTGCTCGATCAAATCCTCGTCATGCTGCACCCGTTCATGCCCTTTATCACCGAAGAATTATGGCATGCGATGGGGGACCGGAACGGGCACCTGCTGATCCACGCGAAATGGCCAGAACCGGACGCAACGATCGACACAGCGGCGAAGGCGGAAATCGACTGGCTGATCCGCCTGACCAGTGAGGTGCGCGGTGCGAAAAACGAACTGGGCATTGCCCCGGGCGCAAAGCTTGACGCCTATGTCCGCGATGCCGCGCCCGCCACATTGGCGCGGATTGCGGCGCAAGCGGCGGTGCTGGAACGCATCGCCCGATTGCCATCGATCAAGACCGATCCGGCCCCCGAAGGCGGCGCGCTGCAATTGGTGGTGGATGAAGCAACCTTTGTGATTCCACTGGCCGGTATCATCGATTTGGGTGCCGAACGGCTGCGGTTGACCAAAGCCATTGAAGCAGTGGGCAAGGAAGCCAAGTCATTGGATGGGCGTTTGTCCAATCCGGCATTTGTCGAAAAGGCGGCCCCTGCGGCGGTCGAAAAGGCGCGGGCCGATTTGGCGGAAAAGACGGCGGAGGTCGAACGGTTGAGCGCGGCGCTGGCGCGGTTGGGGTGAAGGGGTCTTGGCCAATATTTGCTCTCCGCCTTAGCCTTGTTCGGGAGCGGAAATGCTGTTGGAGCCCCAGAAACAATGGAGATAACCGGCGTCGTCAGCGCGATGGGGGCCGGTGCCGGAATGCGCAAGGGCGAACCATGGATCGGCAGCTTTCACCTGATAGCCTGGCGTCAGGGCGATGGTGCTGTTACTCTGGAGGAATTGCGGGTTGAACAGCCGCTGGGCCATGGTGACAATGCATTAGACCGTTGGAAAAATAAGCCCGATCCACGATCAACCGTGCGTCTGCGGGTCACCGTGCCGGAAAAGAACGCGACATCTTGGTCAACGGCACAAATAGTCGAATATTTTGGCGTAGTTAGCGATCCCGCGCTTGAAGCCGCCGCTGATCCGATTTTGTATCCGCCCGATTTCATTGATCCCGATCTAGGCCAATTCAAGGCCAACGACATGTTGACCGACCTGTTTGAAAAGCAACATCCTTGGCTTGGACATGATATTGGGCTGAGCCTTTCTGCGATGAAACGGGAGGACTTGTCCGTCGGCGCACAGATTGCGCGGCAACTTTTGGCCGACCCGGTGGGATGGCAAGCAAAAGCGGAAATGACCATTCAACGTGATCTATACGCGCTTTGGACCGACGTTTGGCAACAGGACCGACCCGATTTGTCGCCCATCGCGTTTGCCAAAGCCATGCAACTGCAGAGCATCAGCATAGAGAGCGATGGAAGCTTCACATTCTGGTTGGATGATGGCGATCTATTCTGGGGCCATTCCGTGCTTGTGGCAGGCGATTTGAAAAATGGATTTTCGGATGCCGAGATCGCGGGTTAGGTTCTCGGTCACCAAATCGCCCCCGCACGCGCGCTGTAACGTCGCTTTCGAAAAAAATACTTTCCTAGGTTAGTATGTCCGTGCGAAGCGGAGGAATGGAAAGTGAAGCAGTCTATTCAAACGCGCCGTTGATGCGGGCTTTGCCAAGTCATGGGGTGGCCTACCCATGAGCAGCGCCGCTCCTATCCGTGATTTGACCCAAGGCACCGTCTGGAAAACACTGTTTTTATTTGCCCTGCCCACGTTGGGCGGCAATATTTTGCAATCGCTGAACCAGACGATCAGCAGCATCTATCTGGGGCAGCTGCTGGGTGAAAATGCGTTAGCCGGGGCGACGGTGGCGGGGATGATCTTCTTTTTGTTGTTCTCCACCGTATTTGGATTGGCGATGGCGGCGACGATCTTGATCGGGCAAGCCATGGGGCGGCGTGATCTATCCGAAGTGCGGCGGACAATCGGCGCGGCAGCCGGATTTTTCGTCATCGCCGGCTTTGTAGTGGCGCTGCTCGGTTTTCTGTTCAGCCACGATACTTTGGTGTTGCTGGCCACGCCCAAGGCGGCATTGGCCAATGCTGATCTGTATTTGCGGACCAGCTTTTTGGGCCTGCCCTTTATTTTTTTGGCGGTGCTGTTCCAATCCGCGTTGCGCGGTGTGGGCGATGCGATGACGCCGTTGTACAGTACGATCCTGAATGTCATTCTGAGCCTGATTTTGAATCCCTTGTTCATTTTGGGCTGGGGCCCGATCCCGCAAATGGGCATTGCCGGAGCCGCCATGGCAGGCAACGTCGCCAATATTGCCTGTCTGTTGTTCCTGATCGTGCGCATTTATCGCAAGGATTTGCCCCTGCGGTTGCGGCGTAGTGAATTGATATTGCTGAAGCCCGATCTGCGCCATTTGAAACCGATGATGGCAATAGGCCTGCCCATGGGGCTGTCGATGATCATTATGTCAGTCTCGCAATTGGCAATGATGGGGCTTATCAACCGCGAAGGTGTGGATACCGTGGCCGCTTATGGTGCCGCAAACCAGCTGTGGAGCTATGTGCAAATGCCCGCCTTTGCCGTGGGCAGTGCAGTCAGCGCAATGGCGGCGCAGAATATCGGCGCTGGCAAATGGGATCGCATTGATCGGATCATGATCGCAGGGTGCAGCGTGAACTTTGCGATGACGTCTATATTGGTGGCGATCATTACGCTGTTTGCAGCCCCTTTGTTGGCGCTGTTTCTTCCCGCCGCAAGCCCAGCAATTGGCATTGGTGAACATATCAATGTGCTGGTGGGATGGAGCTTCATTCTGTTTGGCGTGACAATGGTGGTGTCGTCCATCGTCCGCGCCAATGGGGCTGTTTTGATACCACTATTAATGCTGATATTCGGATCGGTGTTCGTGCGTCTCAGCGTGGGTTTTCTCGGCTATCCGATATATGGGGCAGAGGCGATCTGGTGGAGCTTTTCAGCCAGTTCGCTATCCTCCGCGTTTTTGGCTCTGTTGTATTATTGGAAAGGCGGCTGGCGAAAATTCAACCGGATAAAGGCCGTGGCCGAACCGGTACTGGACACTATTTCGCCGGTGTGATCAGCGCGCATTTTCGGTAGTTTTCTGTCCCAGTTGCGCCTTTACGCTGTGGAGCTCGCGGCAGGCGCTTTCCAATTGGGTCCAGCTTTCGGCCATGTCTTGCGCGTCGCCCTCAGCGATCATTTTGCGGTATAATGCGGTTGCAGTTTGAATGTCGGTGTCGGCGGAGGCGGGTTGGCCATCGATTGCATGTTTGCGCGCATCATTGCGATAATCATTGGCGGTTGCCAGATGCGAGGCTGCTGCGTCTCCTCCCTCTTGGGCCATTCCGGATTCGACCGTGTGAAAGGCCGCACATTGCACCAGACTGTCGTAAAATTCGCGGCCCAGCGCAGCATCATCGGCTTGGGCGGTGGCGGAAAGGGATAGCGTCAGCAGCGTTATCAGAGCAGTTTTGTTCATGGCGGCAAGCCTTAACGCGTCAATGCTGAACCGCCGACAACCAATCGGGCCAATCGCCTGCCGCGCGATCCTCAACGCGCATCTGCACCACCGCCAGACCCAGTTCGGGATATGCGACGCGCAATCGTTTCGGGTCGGCCTGTGCACTGGGCACCACCGCCATCCGCCGATTGACCTTTTGCCGCCAATTCATCCGCGCGGTATTTTCCTGGCCCACATAGCACCCCTTGCTGAACGAAACGCCGTTCAATTCGGCGGCATTGGCCTCTAGCCACAATGTTGCATCGCTGCCCAATTCGGTGACGCCTTCGGTTACACCCAAACACAGCCGGTGCCTGCGATAGGGGTCGCTTGTGTCGGTGTCGTCTGCACTAATGGGCGCAATCCAGCGTTGACCGAGCGCGGGCAGACGGGGGTCTGCGGTGCCGTTCTCCGGTGCGAGCGACCAAAACACACCCAGCGTCTCCTCCACCGCAATCGCAATCTTGCGCCGCAACCGGTAGATCGAAAGCCGGCGCACCAATGCTTCGGCCTGCGTCGCCTCGCAATCGATCAGCACTGCGTCGCCATCATCCCACAGGATAAAATCGAACAACGCCTTGCCCTGCGGGGTCAGCAATCCCGACCATAAGGGCAGGCTGGCAGCGGTATCCTGCGTCACCAGCCCTTGCAAAAACCCGCGCACATCCTCGCCCGGTTCGGTGGCGGACAGGCGGATGATGGCGCGATCAAATAGGCGTGGATTGCTCATAGGTGACAGATAGGGTGCGCTGCGGCTAAAGGGAAGCGATGACCGACCAAATCACTATACGCCGCCCCGACGACTGGCATGTTCACCTGCGCGATGGCGCGATGTTGCAGGCCGTTTTGCCCTACACTGCTGCCCAATTTGCCCGCGCGATCGTGATGCCCAATTTGTCGCCGCCGATGACCGATGTTGCGGGCGTCAGCGCCTATCGCGACCGGATTATGGCGGCCTTACCCGCTGGCATGGATTTCACGCCGCTGATGACCGCTTATCTGACCGATGCGACTGACCCCGATGAAATCCGGCGCGGCGCAAGCGAAGGCTTGTTCACTGCGGCCAAACTCTATCCCGCCAATGCCACCACCAACAGCGCCCATGGCGTGACCGATATTGCCAATATCCGCGCTGTGTTGGATGCGATGCAGGATGTGGGGATGCCGTTGTTGATCCACGGCGAAGTAACTTCACACGACGTTGATATATTCGACCGTGAGGCGGTATTTATCGAACGCACACTGGAACCTCTGGTGCGCGAAATGCCGGGGTTGAAGATCGTGTTCGAACACATCACCACTGCCGAGGCAGCGGCGTTTGTCGAAGGAACAGGGCCACAGATTGCGGCTACCATTACCCCGCATCATTTGCACATTAACCGCAACGCGATGCTGGTCGGCGGCATCCGCCCGCACGCTTATTGCCTGCCCGTGGCCAAGCGCGAAAAACATCGGCTGGCGCTGCGCAAAATGGCGACATCGGGCAGTGCCAAATTTTTCCTCGGCACCGATAGCGCGCCGCACGCGGTGGCCGCCAAGGAATCGGCCTGTGGCTGTGCGGGCATTTTCAACGCACCCTATGCGATTGAGAGCTATGCGGCGGTGTTCGACGAAGAAGGCGCATTGGACCGGCTGGAAGGTTTCGCCAGCGAAAACGGCCCGCGTTTTTATGGATTGCCTTTGAATACAGGGACGGTGACTTTGGAGCGCGCAAGCCATGTTGTTCCAGCGATTGTCGATTGCGGCGGAACGCCGGTGGTGCCGTTTCACGCTGGAGACGAACTCGGCTGGCGGTTGGTTTAACCCCGCATCCGCCGCAGCGCATCCCAGCTGAACAGCGCAATAGCGGTCCAGATCAGGCCAAAGCAGATCAACCGGCTATTATCGAGCGGTTCGTCATAGAGAAAAACGCCCAGAAAAAAGACCGTCGTCGGCGCGATATACTGCACAAAACCCAGCGCGGTGTAGCTCATCCGGCGGGCGGCGGTGGCAAATAACAGCAGCGGTATCACCGTCAATAGCCCGCCCAGCGCCAACAGCGCATGGGTTTCGGACGGGCATCGGCTGCGCCGCCGAAGTCGCAGACCATATGGCAACCGCAAGGGCAAAGGGAGCCAGCAGGCATAGCTCCACCGACAGGCCAGGCACCGAACCCGCCGGAGACATTTTGCGTACCAAACCATATCCGCCAAAGCTGAAGGCCAATGTCAGGCTTATCCACAAAGTATCCAGCGCATTGGCCAACAGCACCGATACCCCGGCAACCGCGATGCAAACAGCAACAGCCTGTATCCGCGTTAGCCGTTCGCCCAGAAACAATCGGCCAAGCAACACGTTGACCAATGGGTTCAGATAATAGCCGATACTGGTGGCCAGCACCTGATTGGCATTGATCGCCCATAAATAAACCAGCCAGTTGGTCGAAATCAGCACCGAAGACAGCATCATCGTGCGCCGGGCCTTGCTGTCGGTTATCGCCGCGAAAAATTCGCCCCATTGTTTGCGGAAATGCAGGATGACGAACGCGACCGGAACCGACCAAAGGATGCGATAGGCCAATATATCGAGCGCTGCCAAGCCGTGCAGCATCTTGAAATAGATGGGGAAAAACCCCCAAATCAGATAAGCGGAAAAGGCATAAGGCAGGCCGCCGCGCTGCGGCTGTTGTTCGCGCGGGGTCATAACATCGGGGTCAGATTAGCCCGCCGCCTATCCACAGGCGCAGCGCGCAGATGACGGCGACGACAATGCAGAAATTGCGCCCGGCTTTGCTATCCGAGGCATAGCCGAAAGCGATGCCAATTCCGGCCAACAGGATATTGAACCAGTTGAGCCAGCCCAAAAGCGGAATGAAGCCAATGATTGCGAGGATCAGCGCGACGGCACCGAACAAAAATGCGACGATATTTGCCATGGCCCTATCATGCGGCGTTTTACATGCGGTGGCAAGCCGTCACTCTGTTGGACGGGCCCAATATTCGTCGCGCAAAAGCCGTTTATACAATTTGCCGGTCGGGTGACGGGGCAGCTCGGCACGAAAATCGATCTGTTTGGGCATTTTGACCCGCGACAGGCTGGACTGCAAATAGGCGTTCAGTTCCGCGCACAGGGCATCGTCTGCCTGTGCCATGTCAAGTGGCTGCACCACAGCCACCACGCGCTCACCCAGATCATCATCGGGTGCACCAATGACGGCGGCATCGGCAACCTTGGGGTGCGACACCAGCAGATTTTCTATCTCTTGCGGATAGATATTCACCCCGCCGGATATGATCATGAAGCTTTTGCGATCGGTAAGGTACAAAAAACCGTCGGCATCAATGCGCCCGACATCGCCCAGCATCGACCAGTTGGCATGGTCTGGATGGCGGCTTTCCGCCGTTTTCTTGGGGTCATTATGATAGCTAAACTGGCTGCTGCTTTCGAAATAGACGATACCTTCTTCGCCCACAGGCAATTCCTGGCCACCCTCATCGCAAATATGGATCACGGCGTTGAGGCCCCGCCCCACAGAACCCTTATGCGTCAGCCAGTCGTCGCTGTTGATGAACGTAAAGCCATTGCCTTCTGTTCCGGCATAATATTCGCGCAAAATCGGCCCCCACCAGGCAATCATCGCGTCTTTAATCGCAACCGGGCAGGGGGCGGCGGCATGGACCGCGCATTTCAGGGAGGAGACATCAAAACGACCGCGCACAGTCCTCCGGCAATTTCAGCATCCGCACAAAATGGGTGGGCACCCATTGGCTGTCGGTGACGCCAAAGGATTGGATTGCCGCCAACGCCGCCACGGGATCAAATTTCTCCATGACGACCACCGTGCCACCCAGACGGTGCACCGACATGCACCATCGCAACGGCGCTGCGTGATAAAGTGGCGCAGGGGACAGATAGATGCTGTCTGCCGAAAACCCGAATGCGCCTGCCGCAATCCGAGTCAAGGCGATCTCGGCGCTAATATCTGGGTCCGCCGGAAGCGCCAAGCGCACGCCCTTTGGCTGTCCCGTGGTACCCGAACTATATAACATGTCGGTTCCGGCGCGTTCGTCGCCGATGGCGGTCATGGGCATCGCAGCCAAAGCATCTTCGAGTGGTTGCCAACCCGCCCGCGCTGCGCCGCTGAGGTAACGGGGTATCGGCTGCACCAATGCATCCAGAATATCGCCCAGATAATCGGCGGCAAATATTATCTGCGCACCGCTGTCGGCCAGAATATAGTCAATTTCGCTGGCGGTTAAGCGGCTGCTGATCGCGACATAGACAAGGCCCGCCCGTTGCGCCCCCCAGACAAGATCAAAAAATACCGCGCGATTATCCATGCAGATCGCAATCGTGTCACCATGGCCAAGGCCCAGTGAACGGTACAGATGCGCGGCCTGATTGGAACGACAGTCCAGTTCGCCATAACTAATAGTTTCGCCGGTTCCGGCCATGATGATCGCAGCCTTGCCGGGATGGTTGCGGGCGTGGAGCGATGGATGGCTCATCTTAACAACCGCTCCGGCTTTTGATCATCGTGGGGATAGAATTCGGCTGATGCATGACAGGTTCCTCCACCCGGTTTAATTGCCCGATTAAACACCAATTGCAACGCCGCACTTATTTTTTACAATGTCGCGTTTTTACAATTTGCAGCTGTGTTAATAGCGTATATATAGCGTATTGCTTGCGGTTTACCAAAAGCAACAGGGGCTTCCGTCGACTATTTGCAATAGCGACCCATCTGCAATCGACGGAACTTCGACGCGGCTACATTATCATGATGTGGCCGCGTCAACCCAGGCAAAACGCCCGCTGGTATCCGCTTAATTGGAACGCTTTTCCTGCGCGACAAAGGCGGTCAGTTCGGCTTTTGCTTCAGGATCGCCAGCAGCGACCGCCTTTAAATACCATTTTTTGGCAAGGGCACTATCGGCTTTGATCCCCTGGCCTTGGGCATAGGCCGCGCCCAATAGCCGCATGGCGCGGGCATCACCTTCTTCGGCGGCGTTGGTCAACAAAGTGACGGCGCGCGTAAGGTTTTGGGATGATGCGCCTGTATCAGACAACAGCGATAGCAAGTTCTGTCATCGCCCAGACATGTTTCTTGGCGACCGCACGTTCCAACAAAGCAATGCCGCGCGCGCGATCAATTTTTACGCCATCGCCTTGCAAATAGGCCGTGCCTAAATTGGTCAGGGCATAGGCGTCGTCTGCTTCTGCGCCCTTGGACAGCCAATGCAATGCCTCTTTCAGGTTTTTCTCGACACCAAATCCAACGCGATAGGCCTGACCCAGATTATTATAGGCATCGTTGCTGCCGTGTTCGGCAGCGCGCCGGTACCAGAAAAACGCGAGGCCCGGATTTTCGGTAACGCCTTGGCCAAATTCATGCGCCGCGCCCAATGCAAATTCGGATGCCGCATGGTCATTGGCTGCGGCGCGGCTGAACCAGCCCAAGGCGGCTGTTTCATCTTTGGGCAGACCTTTGCCATCCTGATGCAACAGGCCAAGCTGATACATCGCTTCGCTGTTGCCCGCCTCCACCGCCTTTTGAAACCAAGGAACAGCGGCTTCGGCATTTTTGGGAAAGCCCAGCCCTTCGAGGTGATTGAGGCCGGTGTATAATGCGCCGCGATCATTGCCCTTTTCGGCGGCATCGCGGTAATATTGATTGGCCTTGGCTTGATCGACGGAAACGCCTTCGCCTTTTTCATAAACAAGACCCAATCCGACCAGCGCCTCGCCATAGCCCAGAGCAGCAGCTTTTTTCAGCCAGGCTAATCCTTCTGCTTCATCCTCTTTCACGGCTTGACCGTTCAGATAGCAAATGGCGATCCCGTACATGCCTGCCGGATCGCCCTGATCGGACAATTGCCGGTATAATTTAAGGGCTGTGCTGTAGTCCTTGTCCGCCGCCGCTTGCCAGGCCTGTTCGCGCAATTCCGGAAATTCGGGAATGTCCGCCCATACCGGCGTGCCACAGACAGCATCGCACCGGCCAATAGCGCCGTAGCCATTTTGCGAAACGTGCTGGTCCGCATCAGCGCATCAATCCGCCCAGTAACCCGCGCGCAAATCGGCCCAGTCCCGGAAAGCCAATGGCTTTGCCCAGTTCGGTGCCCAACGTACCAGCAATCGCACCTGCCGCACTTTTGGTGGGCGATGCGCTTGATTTGCGACCGGTCAGCGAACGGGCAATCATGGTGCCTGCCGATGCCGCGGCGGCCCCGGCGGCGGCTTTGCCAACCTTGCCCCATAGCGAATCGGATTGGCGGGGTTGCGCACGCACCGCCTCTTCGCCTTGTTCTTCGACCTGTTGCGCAACCGCGGCGGCATCGGTGGCCTTTTGTTGCAAGATTTCAAAAGCCGATTCGCGGTCGACTTCGTTTTCATATTTGCCATCATAAGGCGAAACCGATTGAATGATCGCGCGCTCCTTGGCGTCGAGCGGGCCGACCCGCGAACGCGGTGGCTTGATCAATGTCCGCTGCACAATCGACGGCGCGCCATCGGCCATCAACGTGGAAACCAGCGCCTCGCCAACTTTCAATTCGGTAATGGCTTCGGCCACATCCAGATCGGGATTGATGCGGAATGTTTCCGCAGCCGCTTTGATTGCTTTCTGGTCGCGCGGGGTAAAGGCGCGCAGGGCATGTTGCACGCGGTTGCCCAATTGGCCCGCAACTTTTTCCGGAATGTCGATGGGGTTTTGCGTGATGAAATAGACGCCGACACCTTTGGACCGGATCAGGCGGACGACCTGTTCCACTTTGTCCATCAATGCATCAGGGGCCTCGTCGAACAGCAAATGCGCTTCGTCAAAGAAGAAGACCAATTTGGGTTTTTCAGGGTCGCCCACTTCGGGCAGCGCTTCGAACAATTCAGACAGCAACCACAAAAGGAAAGTGGCGTATAATTTGGGGCTGGCCATCAATTTGTCGGCGGCCAAGATATTCACATGGCCGCGCCCTTTTTCGTCCACCTGAATGAAGTCGCTGATTTCCAGCGCGGGTTCGCCAAAAAAACGCGCACCGCCCTGACCATCCAGCGTTAGCAACTGGCGCTGGATCGAACCAACACTGGCTTTTGTGACATTGCCATATTTGGTGCCAATTAGCGCGGCATTGTCTGCACACCAAACCAGCATCGCTTGCAAATCGGCAAGGTTTAACAGCAGCATGCCCTCGTCGTCGGCCACACGGAACGCGATGTTCAAAACGCCTTCCTGCGTTTCATTCAAATCCAGGATGCGGGCCAGCAGCAGCGGCCCCATTTCGGATACTGTGGTGCGGATTGGATGGCCCTTTTCGCCATAAAGATCCCAGAACACCACCGGATTGTCGGCATAAGCATAGCCTTCATAACCGATCTCTGCGGCCCGCGCGGTGAAGATGTCGTGCATTTTGGAGGTGGGGGAACCAGCCATTGCCATCCCCGCCAAATCGCCCTTTACGTCAGACACGAAAACCGGAACGCCAATCGCGGAAAAACTGTCGACCATGCCTTGCAAAGTCACGGTTTTACCCGTGCCGGTCGCACCCGCGATCAAGCCGTGGCGGTTGGCGCGTTTCAGGTTCAGATATTGCGCCTCGCGCGCGCCTTTGCTGGAAAAGCCCGCGCCGATGAAGATTCCGTTTTCATTTTCCATCTGATTTTTCCAAATATTCCCAAAGATACCCGAACGCGACAACTACGGCTGGGGTGCAAGGTCAAGCGTTATTGTATCGCAACAGGTAAAACGTCTCACCGCCATTAGGGAATCGTTCATCGCAAAGCCGCCATGTTGGCTTTGCACAGCGTTTGCAACGCGCTACCGCGCAGCAGAATTAGGAATCCCATTCATTGTCAGGTGCGACCATAATCCGATCCAAAACATTGCAGGCTTTTGCGGCGCTTATTGCATCGGCCATGCTGCTGGCAGGCTGTGCAGGCAGTGCCATTCCCAAGCCGCGCCCGGTTCCGCGCTCTGCTCCGCGTTCCGTTCCGGCACCGGCTCCACGCCCCGTCGTTACGATCAAAACCCCGCCGGCTCGCCCTGCGCCTTCGCTATCGCAAAGCGCGCCGCCGCAGCTGGATGCCGAAATCCATGAATATTGGCGCAGTTTTCCGGGCCGCACGGGCATTGCCATCAAACGCATCGACGGCGGTTGGTTGACGGGCAAACGACAAGGGGAGCTTTTCCCCCAGCAAAGCGTATCGAAACTTTGGGTGGCGATGACGGTTCTCGATCAGGTCGATCGCGGGCAAATCAAGCTGGATCAATTGGTGCGGATCACGCGGGACGATTTGACGCTGTTTCACCAGCCGATCCGTTCGCGGGTACTGGCCAATGGCGAACTCAACGAATCGGTGCTGTCGTTGCTCGAACAATCGATCATGACCAGCGATTGTACCGCAAATGACAGCCTGTTGCGCACCGTTGGCGGGCCAGAGGCTGTTCGCAAATTTATCGCCGCCAAGGGTTTGGGCCAGATCCGCTTCGGAGCTGGTGAGCGGCAGATGCAAAGCAGTATTGCAGGCCTGGTCTGGCAACAAAGCTATTCTTTGGGGAATAATTTTTTCACAGCCCGCGCCGCCGTTCCCTATGAACAGCGAAAGCTGTCGCTTGACCGTTATTTGGCCGATCCGGTTGATGGCGCATCGCCCGAGGCGATTGTAAAGGCATTGGACCGGTTGGCACGTGGAGAGATTTTGGCACCGGCATCGACGCGGATGCTGCTGGGATTGATGGAACGGGTAACAAGCGGCCCCAACCGGCTGCGCGCGGGCGTGCCGGGGCATTGGCGCTTTGGCCATAAAACCGGGACCGGCCAAATTCTGGAATCGGTTTCCACCGGCTATAATGACGTAGGCATTATGACCGCGCCCGATGGCACCCGCTATGCCGTGGCAGTGATGATGGCGGATACCACCGCCTCGATACCCAAACGGATGGAATTGATGCAGGCCGTATCCCGCGCCATCGCCGCCTGGCATCAGTAAACATCACGTTAACGCGTAGTGACTTTGTGAAAGGTGACACAGGGTTACAGTGTCTTTGGCCCTATCGCGCGATGATCCTGCATCGCCTCGTCAACCCGTATTTGTTTTGGAATTGACCCCGTTACTGCGGCTATCCGATTGGCCCGCAACTACCCTTTGGGTTGCACCGCGCCGGGATTGCTTTGCCGCGCATCCAGTTTTTCAGCCGCCTTATCCAATGCTTTTGCATCGCCAGCGTTGACGCCGCCCGGGCCGGGATCGGTTTCGGCGCTACCACAGGCCGATAGGGCGAATGCCATGCCGATTACCGGCAGCAGTGCGGCGGCTATTGGGAATTTGCGGCGCATTCTTCTCATGCCCCTTGGCCTATCATAGCGATATTGCGTTCTGCAAAGGAAAAGGCCGCCCTGCACTGGGCAGGACGGCCTTCAAACCTTTTTGCCGTGAGGCAAAGAAGAGAAGAATTACTTCTTAACTTCTTCCTTAGCAGCTTCAACGCCAGCTTTCACTACGTCAGCGGCTTTGTCACCAGCGGCTGCAGCAGCATCACCAGCGGCAGCAGCGCCTTCTTTAGCAGCATCTGCACCGGCAGCAGCAGCTTCACCAGCCTTGTCGGCGGTGGCGCCCATGGCGTCCTTAGCAGCTTCAGCGCCTTCAGCGGCAGCTTCAGCGCCTTCTGCAGCAGCTTCGGCACCAGCTTCAGCAGCTTCGGCACCAGCTTCAGCAGCTTCTTCACCAGCTTCTTGAGCGCCTGAGCAAGCAGCAAGAGCCATCGCCGAAGCGAGTACAAGAGAAACAGCAATCTTTTTCATTTGGGAAACCCCCTAAAAGTAACTATGAACAACCAGACAAGCGGCTGAACTTTTGGTTTAGCTGGGCTTGCGGCTGGATTAGGTAGCGGCTTCCCAAAATCATGGCAATCAGCTTTTTTCGCCTAATCGGCGAAGCGAGCCGCACGTGGGTTCATTATGATAACTGAAAAAGTCAAAAATGTCACATTTGCGTCAATTGACTTCATATAAAGAATTCTTTATATGATGACGGAATGAACCCGTTACTCAACATAATGCGCGCGCTAGCCGATCCGACGCGATTGCGAATCACTCTTTTGATCCGTCAATTGGAGCTGTCGGTCAGCGAAGTTGTGCAGATTTTGGGGCAAAGCCAACCGCGTGTTTCGCGGCACATTCGCATATTGGATGAAGCCGGAATTGCCGAGCGCCGCCGCGAAGGCGCATGGGTTTTTCTGCGCCCCGGCCCGATGCTTGCCCATCCATCGATTATGCCGCTGTTTCGCTTGCCCGGAACGGGTGAATCGCGAATCGTGCAAAGCGACCTGTCCAAACTGGCGCTGGTGCGGTCGGCACGGGCTGAAATGGCCGCGCGTTATTTTGATAGCCACGCGGCGGAATGGGATTCGCTGCGCTCGCTGCATGTGTCCGAACGCGAAGTGGAAGGGGCAATGGCGACATTGCTGTCGCATCGCGCCATTGGTCGGGCATTGGACATCGGTACCGGCACCGGCCGGATGATCGAATTGTTCGCCCGAAAATCGGAACATTATGTCGCGCTGGACAATAGTGCCGAAATGTTGCGGCTGGCGCGGGCAAAAATTGCCGGATTGCCCAATGCGACCGAACTTCAGTCCAAAACCGAAATCGTTTTGGGAGATTTCAATGCGCTTCCCTTTCCCGACCAGCAGTTTGACACGATATTATTTCATCAGGTGCTGCATTATGCCCAGCACCCTGAACGCGTGATTGCAGAAGCAGCGCGTGTGCTGGCACCCGATGGCCGGTTGATGATTGTCGATTTCGATGCCCATAATCTGGAAGAACTGCGCACCGTCCACGCCCATGCCCGTTTGGGCTTTTCGGATGACACCATACGCCGCACTTTTGCTGCTGCCGGTCTATCGCTTGTCCGGCAAGAAACGCTGGAGGGCGGCAAGCTGGCGGTGAAAATCTGGCTGGGCCAACGCGCCGCAGCATCAACCGGCTTCTTGCCAAAAGAACACTCTCTGATCAGGAACGCATTATGATACTCTCCCTAAACCAGATGCAAGAATCCCGTCGCGCGCTGGATGCTCCGCTTTTTGCCGGATTGTCAGGCGATGCCGAAATCAGTTTCGAATTCTTCCCGCCCAAGACTGAGCGGATGGAGGAGCAATTATGGGACACGATGTTGACCCTGGAACCGCTCGCGCCGCGATTTGTTTCGGTCACCTATGGTGCAGGCGGCACCACACGTGAACGCACGCATAATACCGTCGCACGCATCGCCAAGGAAACACATACGCCTGCTGCCGCGCATTTAACCTGTGTCGAAGCGTCACGAGACGAAATTGCCGAAATCGCCCATGCTTATTGGGAAGCAGGCGTGCGCCACATCGTCGCGCTGCGCGGCGATCCACCGGATGGCAAAAGCCAGTTCCAGCCGCATCCCGATGGCTATGCCAGTGCCGCTGCGTTGGTTGAAGGATTGGTAAAGCTGCATCCGTTTGAAATTTCGGTAAGCGCCTATCCCGAGACTCATCCCGAGGCCACAAATCCCGAAGCCGACATTGACAATCTGAAACGCAAAATGGACGCAGGGGCCACGCGTGCGATAACGCAGTTCTTTTTCGAACCCGAAACATTGTTCCGGTTCCGCGATGCCGTGAACGCCGCCGGGATCAACCCCGAGATTGTGCCCGGCATCATGCCCGTTTCCAATTTTGCCGCGATTCAACGCATGTCGGCAATGACAGGAACCGCAATCCCCGCATGGATGGCGCATTTGTTTGAAGGGCTGGACGATCATCCGCCTGCGCGCCAATTGGTGGCGGCAACGATCGCTGCTGAAATGTGCCGCCGCCTTTATGCGGGCGGAGTGCGGCAGTTCCATTTCTACACATTGAACCGGGCAGAATTGTCCTACGCAATTTGCCATTTACTGGGTAAGCGCCCGGCATCAGACTTACAGGAGAAAGCGGCATGACTCCCCGCGAAATATTCACCGCCCGTGCGGCGCAGCAGATCCTTGTCTTTGACGGCGGCTATGGAACCTCCATTCAAACGCACAAATTGGGCGAGGCCGATTATCGCGGCGACCTTGATCTGGCGAAGGATCAAAAGGGCAATAACGATTTGCTGTCGATTACCCGTCCCGACATTATCGGTGGTATCCACGACGCCTATCTGGATGCCGGCGCGGATATGATCGAGACCAATACCTTTAGTTCGACCCGCGTGGCGATGGCCGATTATGGATGCGAACATCTGGTGCAGCGGATCAATATCGAAAGTGCGTTGCTGGCGCGTGATTGCGCCAACCGTGCCGAGGCGCGCGACGGCATCCGCCGTTTTGTCGCTGGATCGATAGGCCCCACGAACAAAACGCTGTCGTTGTCGCCCGATGTCAACGATCCCGGCTTCCGCGAAGTTGATTTCGATACGTTGAAGGCAGACTATCGAGAGCAATGCGACGCCTTGATCGAAGGCGGGGTCGATTTCCTGCTGATCGAGACCATATTCGACACGCTCAATGCCAAATGCGCCGCGATGGCGGCACAAGAGGCGGCGGATGCCTGTGGCCGCGATGTGCCGTTGATGATTTCGATGACAATCACCGACATGGCCGGACGCAATCTGTCTGGCCATACCGTCGAAGGATTTTGGGCGACAATCCGCCACGTCAAGCCGCTGACCATCGGGCTGAACTGTTCGTTCGGTGCGGACTTGTTGCGGCCCTATCTGGTGCCTCTGGCGAAACAGGCCGATGTGCTGTTGATGGCCTATCCCAATGCGGGTCTGCCCAATGAATTGGGCGAATATGACGAACTACCCGAACAGACGGCAGCCTTGATTGAAGAATGGCTCGATGACGGGCTGGTCAATGTGGTGGGCGGATGCTGCGGCACCACACCCGCACATATCGCCGCGATTGCAAAGGCCGTCGCTGACCGCGCACCAAGACAAGTTCCAACCGCGCCGGTGTTTACCCGGTTGGCGGGGCTGGAACCTTTTGCTATGATTTAGAACCGTCATTATATTGAATTTATCGAAAGGCGCAATTATGCTAATAAAAAAACTAATATTTAAAGCGATGAGACTAGTACAGTTTGATTTTAATATTACCCATCACTGGGTATCTGAACACAAAATGAGAGTTCACTCTTTCCAGCATAAAAATTACTGGTGGCATGGCAAAAATAGAGAGCGCAGTGAAATGCTTTCTATCAAAAAACTCCTTAAAACTGGCGATACGGTTATTGAAATTGGCGGCCATATTGGCTATATATCTGTATATATGAGTAATTTAGTTGGAAAAAATGGTAGCGTTCATGTTTTTGAGCCTGGCGGCAATAATTACCGATACATTAAAAACAACACTGAAAATTTAGAAAATATCACGCTCGAAAAAATGGCAGTTTCAGAACTCCGTTGGCGTTGCGGATTTTTTTGTTGAAGATTTAAGTGGACAAAATAATTCCTTAATATCTGATATTAAAATTCTTGAAGAAAATCAAAAAAATGCATCAATCAGTGTAAATAAGTCTATTGAAAAAGTTCCGGTCACGACGGTTGACTATTATGTAAATGAAAAAAAAATAGAACCAAATTTTTTCAAAATCGATGCGGAGGGTGCCGAATTTTTAATTTTAAAGGGTATGATCAAAACTACTGATAAATTCAGACCAATTGTTATGATTGAATTTGCAAATTCAGAACCAGAAATGATGAATTTCTTCTTAGATCGTCAATATACAATTTTGGATTCAAATTTGCATTCGGCTAGTTTCGAAAACAATGATTATCTAAATGTATTTTGCATACCCACAGAAAAATTGCAGCAAATGAAAATTGAATGAGTACTACATCCAACACCGCCCGTTTCGTCAATATCGGCGAACGCACCAACGTCACCGGCAGCGCCAAGTTTAAAAAGCTGATCATGGCGGGCGATTATGAAGCCGCCGTTGAAGTCGCGCGTGACCAAGTGGAAAACGGCGCGCAGATCGTCGACGTTAATATGGACGAAGGGCTGCTCGATTCCGAACTGGCGATGGCAACGTTCCTGAAACGGATTGCGGCTGAGCCTGACATCGCCCGTGTTCCCGTAATGATCGACAGCTCCAAATGGAGCGTGATCGAGGCAGGGCTGAAATGCGTTTCGGGTAAACCGGTGGTCAATTCCATCAGCATGAAAGAAGGCGTCGATGCCTTTTTGCATCACGCCCGTTTGTGCATGGCTTATGGTGCCGCTGTCGTCGTTATGGCGTTTGACGAAACCGGGCAGGCCGACACCAAAGAGCGCAAGGTGCAGATTTGCAAACGTGCCTATGATCTGTTGATGGAAATCGGCTTTCCGCCCGAAGACATCATCTTCGATCCCAATATCTTCGCGGTCGCGACGGGTATTGAGGAGCATAATAACTACGGCGTCGACTTTATCGAGGCGTTGAAAGAACTGCGCGTCCTGTGCCCGCACGCACATTATTCGGGCGGGCTATCAAATCTCAGCTTCTCCTTCCGGGGCAACGAACCGGTGCGCCGGGCCATGCACAGCGTGTTCCTGTATTACGCGATACCCGCCGGGCTCGACATGGCGATTGTCAACGCAGGGCAATTGGATGTGTACGATACCATCGACCCCGAATTGCGCGAGGCGTGCGAAGACGTTGTCCTCAACCGGCGTGACGATTCCACCGAACGGCTGATCGCGCTTGCCGAGCGTTACAAGGGCACCGATGCGGCGCAGGAAAAAGCTGCCGCCGAATGGCGCGGGTGGAGCGTGGAACGGCGGATCGAACATGCGTTGGTCAAGGGCATCGACGCGCATGTCGTTGACGATACCGAAGAGGCGCGGCTGGCGATCAAGGAACGCGGCGGTCGCCCCATTGAGGTGATCGAAGGGCCGTTGATGGACGGCATGAACGTCGTCGGCGACCTGTTCGGATCGCGGCAAGATGTTCCTGCCGCAAGTGGTGAAATCGGCGCGCGTCATGAAAAAAGCGGTCGCGCATCTGTTCCCCTATATCGAGGCGGAGAAGGACGAGAATTCCAAAGGCAAAGGCCGCATCATCATGGCCACGGTCAAAGGTGACGTCCATGACATCGGCAAGAATATCGTCGGCGTGGTCCTGCAATGCAACGGCTTTGAAGTGGTCGATCTGGGCGTGATGGTGCCCTGGCAGGAAATCCTGAAATCGGCGGTCGATAACGACGCGGATATGATCGGGCTGTCGGGTCTGATTACGCCGTCGCTTGATGAAATGGTGACGGTGGCAGAGGAAATGGAGCGCGCCAAAATGACGATGCCGTTGCTCATCGGCGGCGCGACCACCAGTAAAACGCATACCGCATTGCGTATCGAACCCGCTTATTCCGGCCCCACAGTGCATGTGCTTGATGCCAGCCGTGCGGTGGGTGTGGCCTCCACTTTGGTCAGCGACACGATGGCGACCAAGTTTGTTTCCGATACTCGCGATGAATATGAACATATCCGCGAAGCGCGCGCAGGCAAAACCGCAAAGCCGCTGGCGACATTGGAAGAAGCCCGCGCCAATGGCTTTGAAATTGACGAAAGCCTGAAACCCAAACCGCCGATCAAACCCGGTGTCCATGTCTATGACGATTGGGATTTGAACGATCTGCGGGCCTATATCGATTGGACGCCCTTTTTCCGCGCATGGGAATTGGCGGGCACCTATCCGCAAATATTGACCGATGAAGTCGTCGGCGAAAGTGCCACCAGCCTGTTTGCCGATGCCAATGAAATGCTCGACAAGATCATTTCCGAAAAATGGCTACGCGCGCGCGGTGTGGCGGGGCTGTGGCCATGCTGGCGTGAAGGCGATGATGTGGTCGTCTATATCGAGGAAACCGAAGAGCATGTCCGCCTGCCTTTCCTGCGCCAACAAATCGCCAAACGCGCGGGCAAGGCCAATATGTGCCTTACCGATTTCATTTCGCCCGATGGCGACTGGATTGGCGGCTTTGCCGTTACCGCTGGGCACGGCATCGGTACCAAGCTGGCTGAATTCAAAGCGCATATCGACGATTATTCGGATATTTTGTTGAAGGCGCTGGCAGACCGCCTCGCCGAAGCCTTTGCCGAGAGAATGCATTTGCATGTGCGCCAGGATCTATGGGGCTATGCGCCTGACGAGCAATTGACCAACGAAGCGTTGATCAAGGAACAATATCGCGGCATCCGCCCCGCGCCCGGATACCCCGCGTGCCCCGATCACAGCCTTAAACCCACATTGTTCCGCTTGCTCGATGCCACCCACAAAACCGGCATTACCCTGACCGAAAGCTTTGCGATGTTGCCCACTGCGGCGGTCAGCGGATTTTACTTCGGCCACCCGCAGGCCGAATATTTCGGCGTCGCTCGAATCGGCGACGATCAGGTCGCGGATTATGCTGAGCGGCGCGGGATCGAGCTGGATAAAGCGCGGCAATATCTGCGGCCGAATTTGAATGAGTGAGGGGATGCGTGATTTCAACTGATACGGTTCGAAAATCACCGTAGTGCTGAGCCTGTCGAAGCACGCCTCTCAGCACGGCGCTATGGCCGGGAGGCGCCCTTCGACAAGCTCAGGGCTACGGTTTATTCTAAGCTGGACGAACCGAATTTGCACCCAACCCCCCTTTCTGCTACGTCACATGTAACGGAGACCAAAGCATGGGCGTTCACGAAAAGCTGACCGGCGCACAACGCACCGCCCGCTACCGCGCCGCAAAACGTGCCAAGGGGTTGCGGCTAAAGCAAATCTGGGTGCCAGATTTGAGTGATCCAGAGGTGCAGGCGCGATTTGCGCGTGAGGTGCTGGAAATGAACCGGCGCGACCGCGAATCGGGCATCATGGACGAAATCGACGCTCTGTCTGAAGAAGTCTTGGCCTCCATTCCACCCTATGACTGGGGCGACAACCCACCCGAATGAAACGGGGTGAAATCTGGACCCAATCGGGCGGACCTGGTTATGCCAGCAAGCCACGACCCGTATTGATTGTGCAATCCGACCGGCTGACGGAAAGCGATTCGGTGATCGTTTGCCTTATCACGTCCTATGACGGACCGGGGTTGAGGGCACGAATCCCATTTTCGCCAACAGCAGAAAACGGGTTACGCGAGAAATCCATCCTGATGGTCGACAAGATCATGACCATCGCCAAGAGCAAGCTAGGCAAGCGGCTTGGCGTTGTGACAATCGACGATATGGAGCGGGTCGAAGAGGCCATGCTGATAGTGCTGGGCTTTGCGGGGTGAGTTGGTGTTGTATCTTCGGGATTGGATGCGGATTTTATAGTCGGAGGCTGGTCTGATATGTCTGAGTTACGATAACCACCTAATTTTAGAGGAAATGATATGCGGTTTGGATGACAAAGTTTGGAGGTTGTTGTAACTGTCACCATCATTCCCGTCATTCTGGATAAAATACCTTATGAACATACTCAGACTTGCACTGCAGGAAATCGAAATGAAAAAAGATATATTTTTTCTGGTATTTTCAGTGATAGTTTTTTTTGCTGTTTTTTACCTTCAGAAATTAAACCTATTTGAAGACGGATCTTTTTATTTAGAGTTATTCAGCGTAATTTTGTTTGGAAGCATTGTTTCAATATCAGTTTTTTTAATTAACGTTATTTCAAAAATATCAAGTAAAATTAAATCGAAGTGAAATATATACGAATTTACGGTAACAGTTGCATTAAAAACATAATTATAGGGGAAATGATAAGCGGTTTCGATCAGGAAGTTTAGGGGTTATTACAACTTTCACAGTAATTCCCAATACGATGTCACTGTTTTGCTACCGTTAGGGCCGCATAATAAGGATCACGGTTTAACCTGTAACTTCTTTCGCAGATTTCCAAGGTCCGATGCCAGTTTCTGACCGTCAGATTTCAGCAGAGCCAATTTCTTTTCCGCTTCGCCTTTTTCAAAGATTGCGGTTGTGAACTCCGCCTGCCGTGCACGGATGGAAAGACTCCGGATGACCAATAGCCAAGTGCCATTTCTGGTAACCGTCACTTGAGCTACGCCGTGACAAAGCAAGGTTCGAAACGCCTCGTGCTGACGATAGGTTTCAATGGATTTGTGAACGGCTTTGCCAACGTCGGCGAAAGGTCCATCTGGTCCAATGGCCACGGACAAATCTTCAAACCTTTGCCCAATTAGATGCCTAAGCGGAATTTTCGCACCTTCAGGTTTAACGGCGTCCAATACGAACAAAGTGTCGGTCACAGCTTTTTCTGCGCAGGCGATATGATGCATGCATTCCCCGCGCCAAGCGTTGACTTCGGTATAGACCTTATCCCAAAAAATTTCTGTTTGTTCTTCTGACATTGATCGGCAGTCTATCCAACAATAGCTAATACAATCTAACTTATTTAGCCGTCATCCGACCCGTTGCCACAATCGCCAACGCAGCTCCCTTATGCTCGTTCGCAGATGAGGTTCGCAGGCCACGCCATCGCCGTCGGCGTCGAGAAAAAGACTATATCCGGGATCATTTGTAAAAAGCGGTGCAACGCCGGAGGCACGAACCTCCCCGCAACTTCGCCAAACCTTGCTCTGAGGTATAGCGGACAAAGCCAGCGAGCGCGCTTCAATCCTTTGAAATTCCCAGATGACCACTTGCGTTACGACGCCCGCGCCGATTAGAACCAAAGCGACTAATCCCCATCTGATCTTGTTTTGGTTCCACGGCAGGTTTCGGTGAATTCGGGCCAAATCACGGTCACTACGCCAATGCGTGCGGCGGGATTTATAGTATTTTTTAATATTAGCCATCGGTCATCACCGCCCGCTCAAAGCTGACTTCATTTGCGACCCAATTTTTCTTATGTACCGGATGTTATTGATGCTTAGGATAAACGTCAATCATTGTGGTTGAGGTTCAATTTCCTTGCCCTCTACGCTTCTCGGATACGGTGACAGTTCGGATACGGTGGGATACGGTGACAGTTGCAATAGCCCCTAAATTAGCCGTCTTGGCGCATCCACTAAGCTGCATTGCCGGCGTTGTGAGCGTGATAAAGTGTAAAAGAGACAGGAGGCAAAGAGAGGTTTTGGCGGGCCTTGCGCTCTCTTTTTCTCTCGGCCTCTTTTACCCATCATCACCGACGCGGTTTGGACGATGGGCGTTGGGCAGGGTTGCGTGGGCATGGGTTAACGGGCGGCATTTCAAATTGACATTCGCGGAATGTTTCTATAATGTTCCATTCGATTTGTGGGAAGGCTTTGCTGCGTGGAAGGTTACAAAGTTTATCTAAGTTAACAGAAACACCGCCACTTCCGGTAAAGTTTGTAAAGTTTGCCGCCCCCTGGGGTTACCGAGGTTACGGGTCCAGTCGCAATAATCCCCAGGCTAAATAACCCTCTCCCACCGGAGGGAAAGGCAACCTAAAGCCACACCCCATCCTCCCCCGGCACCCACGGCTGTACGCGCGCCATGATGCCCGTGAACAAATCCGACGCCAGATAATCCGCTATCCAGCCCATCAGATGCGGCAATGGCTGGGCCGCGAACCAGTCTGCGTCGACCCGCGCGAATTGGCGGACGAAGGGCAATAGGGCGGCGTCGGTTAATCCGCGTAGTGCACCGGACAAATGGCTTTGCCCGGACAGGCGATCCTCCAGCACCAACAGCGTTTCCAATCCGGCGGCGCGGTGGGCCAGAGAATCCTCGCCATAATGTTCGGGATATTTATACCGGTCCAGATGCAGTTTGAATGCGCCGTCATTGGCCGCGATCAACGCGGTGTCTTCGCGGGACAGCCAGCCTTCGGGGTCATTCTGCGCCAAGGCCCAGTGCATGATGTCGAGGCTTTCGTCGATCACATGGCCACCCGGCAAAACCAGCACCGGCACCGTCCCCTTGGGCGACGCTGACAGCATGTCCGCCGGTTTGGCCGACAGCTTTACCTCGCGCAGTTCGCAGCGTGTGCCGCTGATGCGCAGTGCCAGCCGCGCCCGCATCGCATAAGGGCATCGGCGAAAACTGTAGAGGATGGGATCAGGTCGCAGGCTCATCACGCGCTTTATCAAGGTCCGCGCCAATGTGGACGCGGCCACTTGCTTTGGCCAGCGCCAATTGCCGGTTGCGTTCGCGATTGGATTCGCGCTGTTGCTCGGTCCTTTCCGCGTGGCACGCGGGGCAGCTGACGCCTTCTTCAAACAATAAAGATTGGCGCGCAGCTTCGTCGATGGGGCGGCGACAGGCAAAACACGAACTGTGGTTGCCCTCGACCAAGCCGTGGCCGATGGTGGTCCGCTGATCAAAAACGAAGCATTCGCCCTGCCACAGGCTGGCTTCGACCGGCACCTCTTCCAGATATTTCAATATGCCGCCTTTGAGGTGATAAACGTCCTCCACCCCTTCTTGTTTCAGAAAGGCGGTCGATTTTTCGCAGCGGATGCCGCCGGTGCAAAACATCGCGACTTTCAAAGGCTTGCCCTGTCCGATCAATCGGTCACGCTCTTTGCGGAACCAATCGGGAAATTCGCGGAATGTGGCGGTGCCGGGGTTTATTGCGCCTTTGAAGGTTCCGACCGAGACTTCGTAATCGTTGCGCGTGTCGATAACGATGGTGTCAGGATCGGCGATCAGGCTGTTCCAATCCTGTGGTGCCACATAGGTACCAACGCTGTTCAGGGGATCGATGCCCGGCTGCCCCATGGTCACGATCTCGCGCTTCAGACGCACCTTCATGCGGTAAAACGGCATATTGGACGCGCCCGACAGTTTGACGTCGAGCTCTGCGCATCCCGGCAGGCTGCGGATATGCTCAAGCACGTCCGCTATCGCCTGTTCCGAACCGGCAATGGTGCCATTGATCCCCTCTGGCGCGAGCAACAGCGTGCCCCTGATGTGGAGATCGCGGCACATTTGCGCCAGCGGTGCTTGGATTGCGGCGCAATCTTCAAAGCGTGTAAAGCGATACAGCGCGGCGACACAGACCGGCATTTTTGGTGAGTTCAACGGTGTATTCATCCGGCGCCTATAGCCGCAACAACCGTTCGCGTCAGCATCGGAAACGCATTTGCTATTGTGTCGCGTCGCCTTTGGGTATCATCGTCATCGCTTAAATCTTCCGCACCGCGATCACGCTGCCTTCGCCATCGGCGGCAACATAGACGGTGCCGTCGGGGCCACAGGCAAGACCGGTGAAGGTGTTCATCGGGCCGGATAGATTGCCGACCGGCCCCAGCATTTTGCGGGTGATGCCCGGGGGGGCACCAACGGGCAGGTCGTGGGCGATGGTGCTGTGCGCTCCGCTCGCCAAATTGACCGCGACCAAATTGTGCGCGGCGACATCAACGGCGTATAGCGTGCCGTTATGGACAGCGATGCCTTGCGGTTCGGACAGGCCGTCAACCAGCACCTCGGCGCGGCCACCGGTGATTTTGACGATGCGGCCAGCGCCTGCTTCGCTCGCGTAAATACTGCCGTCGCCCCCGATGGCGATACCCATGGGTTGATCGAGGCCACTGGCCAAAACTTCGGGTGCGCCGCCGTTCAAGCATAGCACCCGGCCCGCGCCGCATTCGGCGACCACAACACTGCCATCGGCCACACAGGCAACGCCATAAGGCAAATCGAGCCCTTCGCCGATAAAGTCGCTTTCCATTGCGGCGGGACGCCAGCGGGCGACATGGCCGTTGGAGGTGGAACACGCCCATTCGCCAGGCTTGGAAAAGGCTACACCGCGCATCCAGCCAGGAAAGCCAGGGCTGAACAACATACCCGCCAGCTCTAATACGCCGCCTTCTCCCAACATATAAGTAAAGCCGCCATCGGCGATGAACAGCCCGCCATTGCCATCCACTGCAAGCCCTGTCGGCCATTGCAGCGCGCGCGGCACCACCGAACGGGTTTTGCCGGGCGACAATATTTCGGTCACCTCGCCGGGGATGCTCGATACGAAAATGCGGTCGCCGATAAAGGTGACGTTATCAAGGCCGGGCCCAAGATCAGCGAGCACCTCGCGGGTGCCGCTTTGCAGGTCTAGCCGCAGCACTTGGCCGCTGTGCACTTGTGTGGTGACGATGCGGCCCTTGCTGTCAAACTTGACCGAATCGGGTACGCCCAGATCGCCCGCGACCACGTCATGCTTGCCCGTGGTCAGGTCGATCGCCCAGATTTCGTTGGTACCCATGATCGGCGCATAGAGCCGCCCGTCGGGGCCAACCTCAAACGCGTTGGGCATCAGCACATCGTCAAGGATTGTGCGCGGTGCGCCGCCGTTTAGATCAAGTTCGAAGATACGGCCGCCGGGGCGGCATTCGCCCGCGATCAGGCGGCCTTGGTGCATGGTGATCGGGTTGGCGACCGGCATGTCGCCTTGGATGACGCGGTATTCGCCCTTGGGTGTCAGCATCGAGACAAGGCCAAGCGTCAGTTCGGTTGCGAATAAATTGCCCGCGTCGTCGAACACAATGTCGTCGGGCGCGGTGATTTTGCCGTCGATGCCGCTGATCATTTCAATCGCGCCGCTGTCGGGGTCTATCGCGCTGATGCAGCTGCCGGGAACCTGCGCCACATAGATGCGGCCATCGGCTCCGGTGCGCAGGCCGTTGGCACCGGCCAAGCGGCTGGGCGGGGTCATGCGCGATACCGTCCAGCCTTTAGCGGCTTTTGCAGGGGCAGGTCCGGTATAGCGTCCTGAAATTGTCATTATCGTTCCTCTCCGATGGAAGCGATTAACCCACCATAATCGACTTCACCTCGACATATTCATGGAAGCCATATTCGCCCCATTCGCGGCCATTGCCTGACCGTTTATATCCGCCAAAGGGCGCGTGGAAATCAAAGCCGCCGTTGATCCAGACAGCGCCTGTGCGCAATCGGCGGGCGATGGCGACTGCTGCGTCCTTGTCCTGACCGCTGACGTAACCGCCAAGGCCAAAGTCGCTGTCATTGGCGATGGCAACCGCGTGGTCGATGTCGTCATAACCGATGATCACCAGCACGGGGCCAAAGATTTCCTCGCGCGCAATTGTCGTATCGTTGGTGGTCACGAACACCGTGGGCTTCACATAATAGCCAATGTCCAAACCATCGGGACGGCCAAGGCCACCGCAGATCATTTGCGCGCCATCATCCAGCCCTTTTTGGATATAGCCCTGAATGATGTTCCATTGTGCTTTGGACACGACCGGACCCATGCCAACGTCGCCCTTGGGATCACCAACGGACACCGTTGCCGCACCGGCTTGGGCAGCGGCGATGGCTTCTGCCATGCGCGCATTCGGCACCAGCAACCGTGACCCTGCGGAACAGGTTTGCCCGGCGTTGACCATCATGCCGCCAGTGGCCGCCGCGACATTGGCGGCCATATCGGCGTCGTCCAAAATAACCCACGCGCTTTTCCCGCCAAGTTCCAGGCCGACGCGCTTCACGGTATCGGCGGCGTCTTTGGTGATTTGCACGCCAACGGGTTCGGAGCCGGTGAAGCTGATCATGTCGACGTCTTTATGCTTCGATAATGCCGCACCGATAACGCTGCCTTGGCCCTGCACCATGTTAAACACGCCTGCGGGGGTGCCTGCTTTGTGCATAATCTCGGCCAAAATCTGTGCGCTATAGGGCGCAAGTTGCGGTGGTTTCAGCACCGATGTGCAACCGGTGGCAAGCGCGGGAAATACCTTTACCGTCACCTGATTCAGCGGCCAGTTCCACGGGGTGATCAGCCCGCAAACGCCAATCGCTTCTTTCAAGATTGTGGTATTGCCGCGTTGCTCCTCGAATTTGAATTCGCGCAAAACCTCGATGGCGGTCTGCAAATGTCCGGCACCAAGGCCAACATGGAAACCACAGCCCAGCGACAAAGGCGCACCCATTTCTTCGGTAACCGCCTCACCCAATTCCTGCATCCGCACGGCATATTCGGCCTGAATCGACAGCAACAGGTCGAGCCGTTCCTTGACGCTGGTTTTCGACCAGCTGTCAAAGGCGCGGCGGGCGGCGGCCACGGCCTTGTCGACATCGGCGATACCGCCCAGCGAAATGACACCCGAAACCTGTTCGGTTGCCGGATTGATGACCTCTGCCGTTTTGGCTTCGACCGGATCGACAAATTGGCCATCGATATAGAATTGGGTGTAATTTCGCACTGGTCTCTCTCCTCGCTAAAGCCCCTCCCTTAAAGGGGAGGGAGTTAGTTCTTACTGCGTTCCTTCGGCATACCATGTGCGGAAACGTTCGTATTTCGGCATTTCTTCGGAATTCGCCTTGGGATCAATCGGCACATGGATCACCGAAGGACCGCCGCCTGCTGCGATATGCGCATAGGCGCGGGCGATGGCGGGGCCGATGTCATCGGCGGTTTTGGCGAATTCGCCGCGTGCACCAAGGCCCTCGGCAATTTTGTCGAACCGTACAGTATTGCTCCAATGCGTGCCGGTTTCAGCGGTGCCCAGTCCAAAAGTGCGCTTGTACACACCGACTTCAAGCCCCCATTGGAAATCGACCGCAACAACGCACACCAAAGGCAGGTTCTTGCGCACCGCGACTTCAAGCTCGGCGATGTGGAACAGGAATGAACTGTCCGATGTTACCAACATGCCGGGGCGCGATACGCCGGTTTCGGCCTGATCCGCCAGCATCGCGCCGGTGGCATAAGGAAGGCCGGTGCCGATATGGCCGTAATTCTGGTTCCAGATCACGTCGTGCGGCTTGCACTGGTTATAGGTCCAGCCAAAGATCACCGACGCGCCGCCATCGCGGATCATGATGCCTTCGGGCGGGAACGCCTTGGTCGCTTCCACGATGAAGCGCGATGTGTGCACGGCAACGTCGCCGGTACCATCGCTTTTGGTCAGCGTTTCGGCGGCGAGTTCTTCCAGTTCGTCGGCACCGTCTTTCATGAATTTGGCCAGCCCCTTTGCAGGCGGCAAGGCATCACCAAGGGCGCGGCTCAATTGCGGCACCACGGCGCGCAAATCGCCGACCAACGGCACGTCGATGGGGCGGTTTACGCCAATCGCGGTGGGATCCTGTTGCACGTAAATCCATTTGCGGGTTGCTTCGCCTTCGTGCCAATGTCGCCAGCGGCCAAAGTGGACGGGCTCGCCCAATTCGGTACCAAGCGCGACCACCACATCGCATTCTTCGACCGCATCAATCGACGCATCGGAGAATACATATTGGAAGGTGCGGTCTTCCAGACCCTTGATATAGCTGGTGCCGCCCGATGTTTGGACAACGGGGCAGTTCATTTTCAACGCCAGTTCGCGCACCGCCGCGCCTGATTTCGACGTATGAACGGCATGGCCGACGAGCAGGATCGGGTTTTTGGCTTCGCGGATCAGCTTTGCGGCTTCGGCAATGCGGTCGCCGTCTGCCCCTTGGTTGGTCAGGCGATACCGGTGCGGCGGCAACACTTCGGGAACGTCGAGTTCTTCCAAAATAATGTGCGACGGATATTCGATATAGGCAGGCCCCGGCGTTCCCGACATGGCAACGCGAATGGCTTCGCGCACGATTTCGTCGGTTTGGTCGGCATATTCGATCGCGCCCGAATATTTGACGCTATCCTCGATCATCGGTTCCTGCCGGACGAACTGGATGCGGCCACGGCGCACGCGGCGCTCGGTCACGCGGGCGCGCTGTCCGCCCAGAGAAAATGACGGGGCTGTTTTCAACTTTGCAGCATTGGATGGCGGGCATCATGTTCGCCATGCCGGGGCCCAATGTGCCGAAACACAATGCCGGTTTACCGGTGATGCGCGATGCAGCCTCTGCCATGAAACCGGCGGCGGCTTCATGGTGCGGTGATACCACGGTCCAGCCGCGACGTTCGGCCTCCAGGCACATATGGACAAAGTTGGGATCGGGAATGCCGAACAGAGTCTTGATCCCTTCGGCCTCGAACAAATCAAGGATGCGTTTGTAAACGGGGACCCCGCCTTTGCTTTCCACGGCGGCTACGTCTTCATAACTCATATCAGTTTCCTTGGGTGACCGCTGCCCATGAACGTGGCGAGATTGCGGTGTAGATTGATAACTTTTTGTTCCTGATGCGGATTGGGCAAGTGGTCCCCGAAAGCCGCTGGATTTCATGCCCTTTTGGACAAATTCCATGTTGTTGAAATCCTGCACCAGCACCGATCCCCAGTTTTCGGCATTGGGCTCGGCCTCGACCCACGCGGTCGCGGGCACTTCGCCGACGGGGAAGCGTTCGAGCGCATAGCTTTCGAAAATGCACTGGTTGGGATCATCGCCGTACGGACGTACGCGGTAGCACAATGCAAAGGTGACGCCGTGGAGGATGTTCTGGTTGGGGAATAGCCCCCAAGCCAGACCCGATTCGGCCTGAATATCGGCGGGCACCTCTGGCCAGATCACCCCGCGCGCGGCATCATCGGCCTTTGCGGATTGCATCCAATGGGCAATCACATCCTGCGGCGGCGTGCCTTCGGGCAGTTCATCGACCAAGCGGCTGGCGGCGTTAACGAGTGTTTCAGTCGAAGCCGCAAAATTGACCGTGGTGTAGTTTTCGCGGATCAATTCATAGGTTGAAATGCGGGCATCATCGCCCTTTCCAGCGCGGACCGTTCCCGAACTCTGGCTCATCTTGAATTTGTCTTCGCGGGTGTCGTAGCTGGATACCGAATGCCAGCCATATTGTTTCGACAGCGCGTAATAATCGCCATAGGCCAGCAATTGCGTGTGGGTTCCAGCGACGTGATAGGGTTCCAGAAACGCCTCGATCGCGGTTTTCCAGTTGCACGGATAAATCGCCCATTGCCGCCATTTGTAGCGCATTTTGTGCAGGTCGAAATGCGACAATATTTCGCCGCCGCGCCCCATAAAGCTTTCCAGCGGCTCGCATTCTGCATCCATATTGATGTAGATATAGCCGCCCCAGACATCGAGCTTGACGGTCGACAGACAGGTCATTTCCGGGGTCAGCCCGTCGTGCCAATCCTGTTGGTCGCGGATATAGGTGTTGGTACCGTCCAGATCATAGGTCCAGCCGTGGAAGCCGCAGACGAAGTTTTTGCGTTTGTTGCCGCGCACCGAATGCACACCTTCGGGCACCGAAACCAATTGCCGGCCACGATGCGGGCAGACATTGTGATGGGCGCGAAACGCCTCTGCGCCATCGCCCTCGGCCACGCGCACGACGATGACCGATTCATCGGCCACGCCATAAGTAATCCAGTCGCCAACCTCTGGAAAATCTTCCAACCGTTCGACCATCTGCCAGATTTTCGGCCACAGCAGCGACTTTTCCCGCTCCAGATATTCGCGCGATAAAAAGCCTTCGACCGGATAGGTCGCGCCGACTTCATTATCCATATCTTCGGCGGTGATCGGTTCGCCGGTCGCATGTGGAACTACGCTCACATCCCGTCTCCTTGGCGGTTTACGCGGTTGTTATCATGCCCGAAAGGTCGCCCTTGGCGCGCCAGTCTTGCAGCAGATTGTCGAACGCATCCCAGCCATGGCCATAGCCGCGGAACAGGCTCCACGGTGCCTTTACCTGGCCTTCATTGGTGAAATAGCTCGGTGTGCATTCCATTTGGAACGCGCTGGTATCGACTTCGATGTCGGCGAAATGTTGCAGATACGCGTCTTGCGCTTCTTTGCTGGGCTCCACCGACGTCAGCCCTTTTTGCATCGCATCAGCAATAATCTGCGCGGCGTGCAGGCCTTGATTGCCGAATTGCAGGGTGACGCTGGCGTTCAGGCCGCCCTGAATATAGCCAATGAAAAACTGGTTCGGAAAACCATGCGCCATCGTGCCGTGCAGGGTTTTTGGACCGTCGCGCCATTCGTCATACAGCGAAACGCCATCGCGCCCCTCGATGCTGTCGATGCCCCAGCGCCGGTCAAGATCGCCCGACACTTCAAAGCCGCTGGCGAAGATCAGGCAATCGACATCGATTTGCTTGCCATCAACCACGAAGCCGTTGGCAGTGATTTCTTCCAAACCCTTGGTATCCGCAACATCAATCAATGTCACATTGGGTTGGTTGAATACCGGATAGAAATCGTCGCTCGACAAGGGTCGCTTGCACATGGCGCGATAATAGGGTTTCAGCCCCTCTGCCGTGGCGGGGTCGTTGACGATCGCTTCCACGCGGGCACGCAGCCGTTCCATCACGGCGTAATCCACCTTTTCGCGTTCTTCCATGAATTGCTCCATGGTCAGGTTGGGATCGGCCTTTTCGGCAAGCCGTGCGGCCAGATCGCGGTTTATTTCGGTCCAGATGTCGCAAATTTGGTCGGCCTCACCGGGCTGCGGCACTTCCATGGCGTAACGGTGGAAATTGGCGCGGCGTTCGGCCTGCCAGCCGGGCTTCAGCGATTTGGCCCATTCCAGATCCGTCGGTGGATTGGGCCGTTCATCGACGGTCGATGGCGTGCGCTGAATAACGTAAAGCTGCTTGGCATATTTCGCCAGATGCGGAACCGCCTGAATGGCGGTTGCCCCGGTGCCAATGATCGCGACGGTCTTGTCCGCCAATTTGTCAAGCACGGGATTGCCATATTCACCGCCGGTATAGTCATATTCCCACCGCGCGGTGTGGAACATCTTGCCCTTGAAGCTTTCGATGCCTTTGATCCCCGGCAACTTCGGCATGTTCAGCACGCCATTGGCCATGATGACAAAGCGCGCGCGAATTTCGTCGCCGCGATTGGTGGAAACCCGCCAGCGTTTGATGCTGTCATCCCATTTCAGGCTGGTGATCAGGGTGTGGAACAATGCCTGTTCGGCAAAGCCCTTTTTTTCGGCGATTAACCGGCAATAGCCCTGGATCTCAGCACCGTCGGAGAATTTCTTCGACGGCATAAAGCCGGTTTCTTCCAGGAACGGCAGATAGCAATAGGCATCATTGTCGCACTGGATTCCGGGATAGCGGTTCCAATACCATACGCCGCCGAAATCCCCGGCCTGATCGATATTGCGGAAATTGGTGATGCCCGCATTGGTCAAATGCGCTGCAGCGATAATCCCGCCCCAGCCTGCGCCTAGGATTGCAACGTCGATCTCTTCGGAAATGGCTTCGCGCGCGGTGAACGGCGTGTGCGGGTCGGATTGATACACCGCCTCAAACGCACCCGTTGGCCGGACATATTGGTTGGTGTGATCCGCATTCAGCCGCTTGTTGCGTTCCGCAGCATAGCGCACGCGCAGCGCGGCAATATCAACCTGGTCGTCTGCCGGTATCTGCGTTGGTTTGCAGCTCATTTCCACTCCTTAAACTGATACGGCAATCACTAATCAACATGGCTGTTCATTTACAACATATATTGCAATATATCGGAGATGATCGCTGTAGCGGATTGGCTGTGCTGTTAATGGCGGCACAGACCGTTGCATTGTGAAGCGCAACGAACGGGGCAGGTAAAGACCACAATGGCTGAGGTTGGTTTTACGGCGGTGCTCGCGCTGGATGCGCTGCCCGCTGACACGCAAAAGGCAGTCGACGTTGATGGGCGTTCGATATTGCTTTGCCACCATGACGGACGCATTTTTGCGGTCGAAAACCTATGCTCGCATGCTGAACAGCCACTCGAATGCGGTCGCGTGAAATGGGGCTGGATTGCGTGCCCTTTTCACGGTGCGCGCTTTGATCTGAAAACGGGAGAGGCGCTCAATCCGCCTGCTATCAACCCCATCGCGACCTTTGTTGTGCGCATCGCTGATGGCATGATCGAGATCGCGGTTTAGCGCATTCTGGCGGGCGGCATCGCCTTGCCGATATATCAAGGCCAGCATTGCGACGCCCTGCGCTTAAGACGAAATGGACGTGAATTTGCCAATGGAAAGGTTCGCATTTTGACCGACGCACTCGAATCGTTCCGGCAGCACGTGCGCGCTTGGCTATCGGCCAACGCCCCGCAGGAATGGCGCACAGCCGATTCAACCCACGAACAATTTGCCGCGTCGCAACGGGCGTGGTTTGCAAAGCTGGTGGAGGGCGGCTTCGCCAATCCGCATTGGCCCGCCGAATGGCCAGGTGGCGGACGCAGCCTGGCCGAACAAAAAATCATTTATGAAGAATTGGCACAGGCCGATACGCCGCGCTTGCTGCTGTCGTTTGTATCCACTTACCACGCCTTTGCGACGCTGCACGAATGCGGCAGTGCGGAACAAAAGGCGCGGTATCTGCCCGCAATTCTGAAAGGCGAAACCTGGTGTCAGGGCTTTTCTGAACCGGGGGCCGGATCGGACCTTGCGGCATTGAAATGCAAGGGGGAACGGCGCATTTCCTCGCGGGGCGGGGGCGACGTCTATGTCGTCAATGGCCAAAAGGTCTGGTCAACAATGGCGCAATATGCCGACAAATGTTTGCTGTTGGTGCGCACGTCCAGCGACGGACCAAAGCAAGCGGGCATCACCTATTTGTTGATGGATATGAAGGCACCCGGCGTCACCGTTCGTCCGATCCACCAGATTCAAGGCGATGAAGAATTCGCCGAAATCTTTCTCGATAATGTCGAGGTTCCGGTGTCGGAACGGGTGGGCGAAGAAGGTGCCGGATGGGCCGTTGCGCAAGCGACTTTGGCATCCGAACGCGGGCTGACGCTGATGGAGCTAGGCTATCGGTTGCGCGGCAGCCTGTGGCGGATCGCGGAATTGATCCGGCAAAATGGGCGGCAGGATGATGCGGGCATAATGCGTGATCTCGGTCGGCTATCAGCGCAGGTCGATGCGACATGCGCCATCGCCGATCAATTTTTGGAAAACCGAATGAACGGTATCGAAAATGTGGGCGATGCCTCGATTGTGAAAAACAATTATTCCCGCGCCCTGCGGGCTTGGTCGGCACTGGGGGTGCGGCTGGGCGGCCTTACCGAACAATATCGCAAACCTATTGTTTTTGGCGATTTGAACACCGGAAACTGGATGGCCGATTTTATGAACAGCTACGCGTGGACCATCGCGGGCGGCAGCGAAGAGGTGCAGCGCAACATCATCGCCGAACGCATGCTGGGCATGCCGCGCGAACCAAAGGGGTGGGTGCAACCATGAGTCTGTCTCGGACGGAATTACAAGATGGCGCGCGCAAAGCATTGGGCGAAGGCAATATTGCCCCCGATGCCGATGCCAGCTGGCAACAGATTGCGGATTTGGGTTGGCTGATGCTGACCGTGACTGAGGAACAGGGTGGGCTGGGGCTAGGGCTGGAAGCGTTGGCGGCGGTGCATATCGAATTGGGCCGGGCATTGGTGCCGGGCCCTGCCATATCGCAGATGCTGGTGATTGAGGCGTTGGCAGCGGCGGGGCAATCGGCGCTGCTCGAACGCGCGATGGCTGGCGAAAAAATGACCGTTGACCATTTCGCCTGCGATGCGGATGCGGCAAGCCACATTTTGGTCGGCGACGAAAATGGCATATTTTTGGTACCGCATGATGCCTGTAATACTACGCCGAACGCGACATGGGATGAGACACGGCGGCTGTTCAGTGTGGAAACCAAAGGCGGCGGAACATCGATTGCCACCGGCGATACCGCGCGTTCCTTGGCAGACCGGCTGAAGAAACAACTGTGTTTGATGCTGGCCGCTGATTCGCTCGGCGGGGCCGAGGCCCTGTTGCGGCAAACCATCGACTATTTGAATATGCGCAAACAATTTGATCGCCCGCTTGCCATGTTTCAGGCGTTGAAACATCGGGTTGCCGACATGCAGGTCAAACGGGTTGCGGCAGAGGCACTGTTGTGGTCGCGCGCCAATGATCCTGCGACAACGCTGGCCCAGATGGGCGCGTTAAAGGCGCATGCGTGCCAAGTTTATGCCGACATTGCCGAGGATGCATTGCAACTGCATGGCGGCATTGGCCTTACGTCGGAACACCCCTGTCATCGGTATTTGAAACGCGCGATGCTGAACACGGCATTGGGCGGCGATGCGGATTATTGGGAAGAAATTGCCGGACGGGATGTTTTGGCACGATTGGGTAACTGACCCGCAAAGGAGAGACGAATGCGTTCGAAATCATATCGGCTGTGGGCTGCTTCGCTCTCCCTTTGGTGCCTGACCCACGCCCAAATTGCACCGGCCAATTCTGAAGCACCAGTTCCAGTTGCAGCGATAGCCGATACGGCACCCAAAGCGAACAATTCGGTCGCCGATCCGATGTTCGCAAACCCTTATGTCGATATTGACGAATGGCGCGATACGCCCGTGCGGCATCGTTATGTGCATGGTGGCTTCACCGGAACAGACATGCGCTTTTCGTTTTACTTGCCGCCCAAAGACCGATTTCAAGGTCGCTTTTTCCAATATGTGACACCCGTTCCCGATAGCGAAAATCTGTCGCAAACGGCGCAGGCCGGCGATGACAATATCGGTTTTGCAGCAGCATCGGGCGCGTATTTTGTCGAAACCAATGGCGGCGGCAATGGGGCCACGGCTGGCCCTGCCTTTATGGCAGATCCGGCGATTGGGGCTTATCGTGCCAATGCTGCTGCAGCGCGCTATTCGCGGGTGATCGCGGCAGAAATGTATGGCGCAAAGCGCATCTATGGCTATCTCTATGGCGGCAGTGGTGGCGGTTATCGCACCATGGGCAGCATGGAAAACACCCAAGGCGTATGGGATGGTGCGGTACCCTTTGTCCTGGGATCGCCCATGGCATCGCCCAATAATTTTTCGGTGCGGATGCATGCCATGCGCATATTGAAAGACAAATTTCCGCAGATTGTCGACGCCATGGATGCAGGCGGCAGCGGCGATCCCTATCAGGGGTTGAACGAAGAACAGGCAGCGGCCTTGCGCGAAGTAACACGCATGGGTTTTCCGCCCAACAGCTGGTTCGGCCATAAGGAAATGGGCGTCCACGCCTTCACTGCCATTTATCAGGGCATGATGATGGCGGACCCGAGCTATTTTACCGATTTCTGGACACAGCCCGGCTATCTCGGTTTTGATAGGCCCGAAAGCCTTGCCAATGCACGGCTGCAATTTGTCACCAAAATCGCAACGCCTTTAAGCTGGGACCAAATGGAGACGCGCGGGCTGAATCCGAAGCGTCTGCCCGGGCAACCCCGCGGCGAAGGACGCGGGTCGGCGGACCTGGCCTGGCAAAAACTGGTCACTGACGGCAATGCTTCGCGGCCTGTTGCTTTTGAACTGGCCGAAACGCCACCCGATAAAAACTTCATCGGCGGCGATCTTTATGTGTTGTCTGGCGGGGCAAAGGGAAAACGGATCGCGCTGTTGGCATTGGGCGGCAATATCGTGACGCTGGGCGTGGTGGGGGACCTTGCCACTTTGGCGCAGATTCAACCCGGCGATGAGGTACGCGTCGACAATTCAAACTTCCTTGCAGCACAAACCTATCACCGCCACCAAGTGCCCGATTCAAGCTATTATACCTATGATCAATTTCGCGGGGTGGATGGCAAGCCCCTTTATCCGCAACGCAAAATGTTGCTGGGTCCGTTGTTCACGCGCGGGGCAGCGGGCAGCGTTCCGAGTGGAAAATTTAACGGCAAAATCATCGTGGTTGAATCGGGGCTCGATCGGGAAGCATGGCCGTGGAATGCCGATTGGTACCGAAAGAAATTCGACGCCAATTATGGCACTGAAGCCCCCAACAAATACCGCGTGTGGTTTACCGAAAATGCGCTGCACGGTTATAATGAAAACAAGGATGCCCGCACCCGGGTGGTCAGCTATCTGCCCGTTCTGCAACAGGCGCTGCGCGATGTTTCGGCCTGGGTCGAAAAGGGCGTAAAGCCTGCGGACAACAGCGGATATAGCCTCGACGAAGGGCAAGTGATCCTGTCCGGCAAAGCCGCAGACCGTAAAGGCGTGCAACCTGTTGTGCGATTAACCGCCAATGGCCGCGCGGTTGCCCGGGTGAAGGTAGGTGATACCGTGAGATTTGCGGCGCAGGTTGATGCACCCCCGGGCGATGCCTTTGTCCAAAATCTGGAATGGGCATTTGATGATTCCGGTGCGTTCGTCCCCGCCATCGGTTTGGCCAAGGCGGCGAAACGGACCAAAGCCAAATTTGAAACCCGGCATCGTTTCGACACACCCGGCACCTTTTTCGTTACCGCCAAAGCCAGCGCCCAGCGAAAGGACGCCATCGGCACGCCTTATGCACTGGTGGAAAATCTGGCGCGGGTTCGCGTCGTCGTCGAATAGCGGCAATTACGCAAACATCGGTAAGGCGATGGTCGGACCGTTGCATTTGTGCACGCGACACTGAAAGAAGGGTCATCACCCGCATTATGCGCAAAGCCCAAGGAAATGCTATGACCTCGTCCACTCTCGATTGCTCCGATCTGGACCGCTTTATCGGCAAACCGATGCAACCAGCGCGGATGGTGGACCCGTTCGCCAACAACGATATTCGCCGTTGGGTGCAGGCAATGCATTACCCCAACCGTCTGCATTATGACTCCATGTTTGCCATGGAAAGCCGCTATGGCGAACTGATCGCACCGCAAAGTTTTCCGGTAACGATGGACGATGGCCATGGCTCTGCTCCCAGCTGTATCGGCCTGATCCCCAATTCGCACATGTTGTTTGGCGGCGATGAATGGTGGTTCTATGGCCCCACAGTCAAGGGCGGTGACCGCATCTGGAACGAACGTGTGCCGTTTGATTATAAGATCAAAGATACCTCCTCTTTCGGCCCCACCTGTTTCCAGCGCGGCGACAATTTCTATTATAATCAGCATGGCGATCTGGTGGCGAAACAGCGTTCGACCTCGATCCGCTATAACCAGTCTGCGGGCGAGGCCGCACAGCATGGCACCACTGAAGGCCATGAAGATCCGGTGTGGACCGACGATGATCTGGAAAAGCTGGAGGCCCGCAAATTTGAATGGATCCAGATGATGCACGATCTGGGGCATTCGGCGCGCTATTGGGATGACGTACAAACCGACACCGAATTGCCCACCCGCGTTTTCGGCCCGCACAGCATCGTCAGCTTCACCACCGAATGGCGCAGCTATACCTTCACGCAATGGGGATCGATGCATCGCCGTACCGATCTGAACATGGCCGAACTGGGCTTTACCGGACCAATGGCTGGGCCGGAACAGGACCCGACCGAAGAAAAAATCAATCCTGAAAACACCGATGGTGCCTATATTGGCCCGTCACGCGGGCATTTGTTCCCCCGTTGGGCGCGCTTCATCGGCATGCCGCGCGGCTATGGTTATGGTGCATCAATGGGCGCGTGGATCACCGATTATTTTGCCGGCTGGGCCAGCGAATGGGGCATGGTGCGGCATTCGAACTGCAACTATCGCAGCCCCGCATTAACCGGCGACATCACGGTTATGACCGGCAATATCCTCGACAAATATATCGACGAAGACGGGCGCCACATGGTTGCGGTCGATTGCAAAATGACCAACCAATCGGGATCGATCATGGCAACTGCCAAAGCTGAAATCGAACTGATGAAAAAGCCGGAATAAGGACGTGATGCTTGCAGGCAAAGTGACGCCGGAGGATATATCACCGGTCAGACGATTAATGTCGATGGCGGCACATGGATAACGCCATGAAATCTGGCCTTCCCCGAGGTTCTAAGGCGTCCATAAAAGCAGCGATTGATCGGCCAAAGCGGCGCGACTGAACATATATAATAGGGGGAGAAAAAATGCTGGAAACGGGTGCGGCGCAGGAATGGCGGCACTATCCGATGCTGCCGATCGCAGCGGCATTGGGATATGCCACCAGTGTTATCCATATTTATGGTCTTGGCCCCTTTATCGGTCCGGTCAGTGAAAGTTTTGGCTGGTCGCGCACGCTGACCACCTCGGGTCTGACGTTTCAGGTGCTGATCGGCGGCGCATTGGCAATACCCATGGGCTTGCTGGTCGACAAAATGGGACCGCGCTGGCTAGGCTTGGCGGGCGTGTTGATGACATGCGCCGCGTTTGCTCTGCTGGGCACGGCGACCGGCGGTAAAGCGAACTGGTATCTGTTATGGGGTGTGCTCGCGGTTGCCACGCTGTTTGTGCAGGCGACCATCTGGACCAGCGCAGTCGCCACCCGGTTCGAGGCGTCGCGTGGCATGGCCTTTGCCGTCACCTTATGCGGTGCTTCGGTGGCGCAGGCACTGTTTCCCTGGCTCGGAACGAAACTGATCGCCAATTATGGATGGCAAACGGCGATGGCGGTGCAGGCGGCGATCTGGGCGGTGGTTGCTTTGCCCGTACTTTTCCTGTTTTTTCGCGGTGCGCATGATGGTGGCAACCGACCAGGCGATGCGCCCGCGCCCGACCGTGCCACGATTTCGGGCATCAGTTTCAAAGAGGGGCTGCGGTCGCCGGTATACTGGCGGTTGCTGGTCGCCAGCGCGCTTTTCACTTTTACGATCATTGCACTCACGGTCCATTTTGTGCCTATTCTGACTGATCGCGGTATGGACAAATTGGAGGCAGCGGGGCTCGCCGCATTGGTTGGCTTTGCGTCAATTGCCGGGCGGCTGGGAACCGGATATCTACTAGACCGGTTTACGCCGTCACTGGTTGGGGCGTCGATATTTTTGTTGCCGGTTGCGGGTTGCGTGATCCTGATGACGAGCGGCGCTGGGGCAATAGGCGCTGCGGGCGCTGCAATCCTGATCGGGCTGACCTTGGGTGCGGAGGTAGACGTGGTGGTATTCCTGACCACACGGCATTTCGGCCTGAAGAATTTCGGGGCACTTTATGGGGGCTTGTTGGCGGCGCTTTCTCTGGGAACGGCCACCGGGCCACTGGCTGCGGCCATGATCTTTGACAGTTATGGCAATTATACACCGTTCCTGTGGCTGACCATAGGCTTTATGATTTTGAGCAGCCTGGCACTTGCGTCTTTACCCAAAGGTGCGCTGGGACAATTGGCAGACGGTTGATATTCTCTCAGCGCTGATCCGCCAATTCCAATAGCATCCGGGCCAATGCCTTTGCCTGTGTCATCATTGCCTGATGACCGGCATCGATGCTGTGGACAGTGTCGCAATGCAGCCGCTGGGCAAAGCGGCGTTGCCATTGCGGGGGCAGGCTTTGGTCAGCTTCGCAGACGATGTAGCTGGAGGGCACGGCCCGCAAATGGTCGTAACGCCAATCGCTGCGTTCAAACACGTCCGACGGCCAATTGTCCTCGCCCAATCGCGCCAAAAAGGCGTCGGCATCTTGGGTTGTCATGCCGTTGCAAAACATCAACCGATACCGGTCCTCCAGACTGGAGGTCATGATGTCCACTGGCCAGCCAACCTGTTCGTCATTGGCCCCGTGCAGGCCAAGCCCCATTTGATCGAGAAAGGTTTTGTCAGCCAAGGGTGCGGTGCAGCTGAGATAGACCAATCGGCCGATCTGCCCCGAACCTTGCTCCGCCATGCGCGGCAATATTGCCCCTGCCAGTGAATGGCCGACCAATATCGGCTGGTCCAGAAGGGCGATGTCCGCCAGCAATTCGGCGGCGATGGCATCCACATCGATTCCGTCAATGTCCCGCCCACGTTTTGTGCCGCATCCCGGAACGTCGAGTGCCATTACCTGTGCGCCGCCGGCGCGCAAGTGATCCGCCGTGGCGTCCCAAACCCAACTACCTTGTCCGCCACCATGGAGAAGCGCGAAACTGGGGGATGGGGTCATGGGGGTTCCTTCACTAGCCTAACAGGGCTACGGTTTACATATCCTCGCGATACAGCCAAACCTATTTGCCGACCAGTTCCTTTACCGTTGCCACAACCGTTTCCGGCTGCACAAGGAAGGCGTTTTCCAAATGCTTGGCAAAAGGCACAGCTGAATAGGGCGCGCCCAAACGGCGGACGGGGCCTTTCAGCACGCTGTGCGCTTCTTCGGAAATCGTCGCGGCGACCTCTGCCCCCACGCCAAAGGCGCGGACGGCTTCGTGGACAACCACAGCACGGCCGGTTTTGCGCACCGACGCCAATACGGTTTCCTTGTCCCATGGCGATACGGTGCGCAGATCGATCAGCTCCACCGAAATCCCGGCTTCGGCCAATGGCCCCAATGCTTGGAAGCACGTGAGCATCGTTCCCGAATAAGAGATGAGGGTCACGTCGGTGCCCTGTTGCACGACATTTGCTTTGCCCAATGGGATCGGACCTTGATCGGCAGCGATTTCGCCTGGCACAAATAAAGTGCGGCCATTTTCGACGATGATGACGGGATCCGGGTCTTGAATCGCCGCCAGTGTTAGACCGTAATAATCAGTGGGGTTCGACGGCATAACCACTTTGATCCCCGGGGAATGGGCGAACCAGGCCTCCAGATGATCGCTATGCTGTCCGGCTGTTTGCCAACCGGCACCGGTCAACGTGCGGATGACCAAGGGTACTTGGCTTTGCCCGCCCGACATGAAGCGCAGCTTTGCCGCGTGGTTGTGGATCATGTCCATCGCCACAGTGGTGAAGTTCATCATCATGATTTCAGCAACGGGTTTATACCCGCACATCGCCGCACCAATGGCGGCGCCCATGATCGCTTGTTCGGTGATCGGCGTGGATTTGACGCGGTCGGTGCCGAATTTGCTGGAAAGCCCGCGGGTCATGCCCACAACGCCGCCGCCTTCTTTATCGGCAACATCTTCGCCCAGGCACAATACTTTGGGATCTTCCTCCATCGCGCGCGACAACGCTTCGTTGATCGCCTGCATTCCGGTCATTTTTCTGGGTTCGCCGCTCATGCTGCGATCTCCTCTGCAAACACATCGCGGCGCAGTTCATCCACGCTCGCCAATTCACTCGCCATGCCAAAGGCCTCGGCGTCGGCAATTTCGTCTTCGATCGATTTCTGCAACGCGACCAGTTGTTCCTCGGTGGCAATGCCATCGGCGATCAGGCGCGCACGTAAGGCGGGCAAAGGGTCTTTCGCAATCGCTGCTGCCTTTTCTTCCTTGGTCATATATTTGTCGTCGTCGCCGAAAACATGGCCATGGAACCGGAAGGTAATCGCTTCGATAAGGGTCGGGCCTTCGCCGTCACGCGCGCGGTTGATTGCGGCATGGGCGGCGGCGTACATGGCGTCTGGGTCGTTACCGTCAACGGTGACGCCGGGCATGCCGTATCCAATGGCGCGCTTTGAAATCTGGTCAACCGAGGTGCCGTCTTCGTAACGGGTGTGTTCGGCAAAGCCATTATTGGCGCAGACAAAGATCACCGGCAGTTTCCAGACCGACGCCAGATTCAGGGCTTCGTGGAACGCACCAATGTTCGATGCACCGTCGCCGAAATAGGCGATGGTTACCCATTTTGCGCCGTCCAATTTTGCCGCCCATGCCATGCCGTTGGCAATCGGCATTGACGATCCAACGATCCCCGTGGTCACCATTACCCCGCTTTCGGGATGGGTAAGGTGCATCGGCCCGCCTTTGCCTTTACAAGTGCCATCGACGCGACCGGCAATTTCTGCCCATAACGGACGCAAAGGCATATCCTTTGCGACCATGTCTTGAATGCCGCGATAGATGGTGCAAATCTTGTCTTCATTGGTCAGCTGCGCCGAGATGCAAGCTGGGATAATTTCCTGACCGCGCGCCGAATAATAGGGCATGGTCAGACGTCCAGCGCGGATGGTTTTGCGGATCGCCTCATCATTGCGCTCGATACGCAGCGCCCGACGATAAATGTCGAGCAGCACTTCGGCGTTTGGCACGGCGCTGTTGGAAAGATCGGTCATATTGTCCTCTCAATAAAGAATTGCGCCTGTCATACCGCAAGCGCGGCAGCGCGCTATGGTACCGTGCTACGCAGTGGCGATATTGCGTGGGTCGACTACCGAACGCACCGGCGCATCGGGCCCCGACATTGCGGCCAGGGCATTCGCAACGCCCGACAAGCCGATATGCTCGCCGATCCAGCTGCTGACGTCGATTTTGCCATCGGCAATACTGCGCATGGCCAATTCCATATCCTGTGGTTCCTCGCCCCCGGCAAAATGCACGGTCAGGCGCTTGTTCTGGGCGGCAAAGACGAACAATTGTTCGGGCTCCATGCAATATCCGCCCATTACGATCCGCGCGCCAAAGGAGACCGACTGAATCAGCATCTGCAACAGTCCGGGACGCCCCACACATTCATAAACCAGATTGGCCTGCGCCCCGTTGAGGTCGGGCAGCGGTGTATAGGGTGACACTTCGCGTGGATCGAGCGCAATGTCCGCCCCCATCCGCAACGCAGCTTCGCGGCGTGTGGCGTGAAAATCGGCGGCGATAATCCGGCCAATGCCCATCAGTTTAAGCCCAGCAATTACGCCCAGCCCAATGGCTCCACAGCCAATGACCAGCGGCACATCGCCCTTAACCGGATGGCCACGACGAACATGTTCCAGCCCTACCGCCAATGGCTCGATCATGGCTGCGCGATCATCATCCAGTCCGCCGGTAATTTCCATCAGCATATCTTCGTCGAGCAGCATATATTCGCCAAAGCCGCCCGGGCAATCATGGCTGAACCCGATCACGGCATGCGAACCCGCTTGCCGCATAATCGGTACCGATGTCACCATCCGCCCCGGCTTTACAGTGCGTTTGCTGCCTGCGCCATAATCGATCACTTCGCCAACATATTCATGTCCCGGTACAAAAGGCTTGGTCATATCGATCGCCGCATAAGGGCCACCGAATTTCTTCGACAGATCGACCACATTCTGCCCTGCATGCAAAAAATGCTGTTCCGATGCGCACAGTCCGCACCGATGCGTGCGCACCAATGCCTGTCCCTTTGACGGCATCGGATCGGGCATGTCGCCGACACGGACGGCACCGTTTTGGATATAAGCGGCCTTCATTGTCGTGTTCCTTTAAACGGCTTTGCGCAGGACGGCGTAGGATGGATCTTGTCGGTCCCGGCGGCCCATCGACCGACCACTCAAGGGTGTGACTTCGCGAATTTCATCCATGTCGATAATGGCGATACGGTGGTCGATTCCCCAACGGCCATTGCGGCGGGACCATGTATCGACATAGCGGCTCCACACCATCATCTGCATTAATCGGTCATCGCGTTTCATCCGCAACGTGGCAGTGACGCAGGATTCGCTGGCGGCAGTGTCGCCGTCCAGTTCGATGATGATGTTCGACATTTGATGGCTGTGCGTCAAAAGCCCGCTATGTTGGCGACAAACATGGTCGATGAAGTCGCGGCCACTGCCGACAAAAACGTCTGCCCCATAATCGGCAGTGCCGCCTTCGTGCCAAATGCTGTACCCCAGATCATGATCGATCCGGTCCAGCGCACGGCAATAACGGTAAATCAGATCGGTTATCTGCTGCCGGTCGGCCACAGTAAGCAACGAAATTTCAGGCATTTTTCGGTCTCCATTCGGCGCTACCGATTTGCGGCAGGTCTCGTGCTGCTTTTCAATACGTCACACCGGGCTTTGCACCTTGCGCAAATTCTTCAATGGTCGGGCATAGCTGGGGTCGCTTTTGTCGCGTGCCGACACGCCGTTTACGGTAATGTCTGGCACATCGGCAAAGGGTGGCGGCAGCGATGGTTGCAGGCAGCTCCATTCGATGATGTTGGTGCGCAGCGCGATTTTCCAAGTGCCGCTTCGCCGTTCCAACCGATCAATATAGCGCCCACCTGCTAGCATCACGGTTTCCCCACCGCCCTCTTCCCATGGATGGTTTCGGGCGACGAATTGGTAATAGGTTTCGCTGTGCGCGGTATCGCCTTCAATTTCGACAGTGTTATTCAGCAAGGCATGGTGCGTCAAAACCTGTCCGGCTTCGTGCATCGGTTTGGCCCAATCCCAGCATCCCGCAACATCCCCCACATAGGGGCCAGCCGCCATTTCGGCATCATTGTGAAACGCCGACAGATATAATTCGCGGTCGAACCGGTCCATGCCGCGACAAAACCGTGTCAGGCAATCGAGAATGTCCTGCCGGTCGAGCAGTTCCTGAAAACGGTCCGCGTTCATGCGTCGGCACCCTTGCGGTGCGCCCAGGCAAAAGTCTGCCCCAAATGATCCATCATGCCCGACGGATAGGGCGGGAACACCCATTGCGCATCTGAATTGCGGATCACGTCATCTTGCGCGGCGACATCTTCGGTGCTCCAATTTTCCTGCCACGCGCCTTTGCTTTCGATGGTCCAGGCGCGGGCCATGCGGCCGCCGCCTGCGACCATATGTTCGCCCGAATGCGGGCAGCTTTCGTGCACCAGCCACGCCACCATCGGCGCGACCAATTCTGGGTCCAGCGGGGGATATTGGCTGGTGTCCAAACCATCGGCCATGCGGGTCACGGCGGCGGGCATGATCGTATTCGATTGAATACCCACTGGCCCGCCTTCCAATGCCAGCACATTGTTCAGCCCCATCAACCCTGCCTTTGACATGCCGTAATTGACCGTGGTCTGGCTGCCATACAGGCCGCTACACGAAGACGTTAGGACGACGCGACCATATTTTGCGGCGGCCATGTGCGGAAATGCGGCTTTGACCAGATAGAACCCGCCTTTGAAATGGACGTCGGTCACCGCGTTGAAATCGTCGATGCTCAGATCGGCAATCATCCCGTAACGGACGTTGCCTGCATTGTGGATCAAGATGTCGATCCGGCCCCAGCTATCGATCGCAGACTGGATGATCGCGGCGGCACCTTCGGGTGTCGCAACCGATTCGGGGCAGGAAACGGCTTCGCCGCCCGCCGCCTTGATCTCGGCGACAACTTCGTCTGCTGGATTGGCGACAATTTCGTCCCCGCGTGTGGCGCTGCCATTATCATTGACCACCACTTTGCAGCCGCGCGAAGCCAGCAACAAAGCATAAGAACGGCCAAGCCCTCGGCCTGCTCCGGTAATGACGGCGACGCGACCATCGAAACGTAGTTCAGACATTCTTCTCTCCTTTAACACGCGATCACTTCAAAAATTATATCGTCGCCCCGTGCTTGGTACGGGGCTTGGCTTATTGGCTCGGCGGCAGTCCTAAGCCTAACCCCGTGTCAAGCACGGGGTGACGGTGATTGTTCGACTTGAGGTTATCTAAACTCAAACCGGCTGCCACAACGGCGACCCTCGGGTCTCCCGCATCGAGGCAACCCATGTTCCGTCGTCGTCGGTGACCCCATATTCTTGCGCGATTTCAGCGGTGATAAATTCGCCTCCGCTGCGGCTCATGACGGCGGGATCATTATACAATGCGGCTATCACCCGGCCCGGGTGCTCGACCGAGCTGCCCTTTTGTCCGGTGATCGACGTGGTCATTTTTTCCGCGACCTTGGCCAGATTATCCTTGGCCTTTTCGGTCAGCGTCAGCCCCTGCCACAACGTGACCGAGGCGACATTGTGCGGTTTCAATTCAATCGCCATGTCGCGGCTCATCCGGCCCACTGCGGTTTTCGAGGTGCCGAACAGCACGCCATACGTATAGGTGACGGCGGCATAGCCAGAGATGTTGACGATCAAGCCCGATTTCTGCGGCACCATGATCTGCGCTGCATACCACGCCGCGACATAATTCGACTTCACGCCGACATCCATCATATCCCAGTTCGACAGCGGCTTTTGCCAAAATCCTTTGGGCTCCAGCAAATCATCGGGCAGCAAAAAGGCGTTGTTGACCAAGATGTCGAGGCGGCCCGAATCGCGTTTGATCTGCTCGAAAAGCGCCGCGACCTGTTGGTCATCGGCATGGTCGCAAGCGACAGCAATGCCTTTGCCGCCGCGTTCGTCACACAGCCGTGCGGTTTCGCCCACGGTGCCGGGCAGATAATAATCGCCTTCGTTAACGGTGCGACCGGTGATGTAAACTGTGGCTCCCTGCTCGGCGAGGGCAAGTGCAATGCCTTTACCAATGCCGCGACTGGCCCCGGTGACCAGCGCAATTTTGCCTTCCAGACTTCGCATACCCATTCCGCTCCTGATTGCCGGTCCTTGCTTAGTCAGAATAAGGCGGGCTGTCGCTCCCTGCCCATGCAACTTCGCCATGGCGATGACGGGGCGTTGCGCACTGGCGAAAGGGCGCAATGCCGCATAGTCTGAGCGGCAACACATGAGGACAGCATGGCAGACATCAGCAACACAGTCGAAACCGCAGACGAATTGGTGGATTCGGTCACGATCAGCCCCCAAGCCTATATCAGCCCCGATTATGCCGCCGCCGAGCGTGATCGTTTGTGGCGCAAAAGCTGGTTGCAGGCGGGGCGGTTGGAAGACCTGCCAAAGGACGGCGATTTCATCACCTTTGATATTCACGACGATTCGGTCATTGTGGTCCGCGAAAATGCCGAAACGGTCCGCGCCTTTCACAATGTCTGCGTCCATCGCGGACGCAAGCTGATCGACACGCCAAAGGGCGCGCGCAACGCCCGTGGCAATCGTAGGAATTTCATCTGCGGCTTTCACGGCTGGACGTATAATTTGCTGGGCAAATGCACCTATATCCAGCACAAGGACGACTGGCAGGGCTCGCTGACCGAAAACAGCACCGCATTGTCGACCATCAAATGCGAAACATGGGGCGGCTGGGTTTGGATCAATATGGATCCTGACTGCCTGTCCTTGTCCGAATGGCTGGGCGTGGTGCCCGACATGCTCGATCCTTATGGCTTGCAAAATATGCGACCGCGCTGGCGCAAATGGGTGGTGTTTGATTGCAACTGGAAAGTCGCGATGGAGGCATTTAACGAGACCTATCACGTCTCAACCACCCACCCCGAATTCAATGCCTTTGGCCAGTTTCGCGGATGGGCGCGCAATCAGGGGCTGCACAGCCATATCGGTTATGAAGCGGCCAAGGGGCAGGAAGAAGATGCGGGCAAGCTTCGCACCGGCATCGGCGATGCGCGCATTTCTACGGCAGAAATGCAGGATTTCACGTGGGAAAATGCCAACACCAACACCACGATGACTCTGGTTGAGGCGGCTCGGCGGCTGGTTGATGAATTGCCCGAAGAAACGCCCGCTGCCGACGTATCACGGCACTGGATCGCCTCGGCCCGCGCCGCCGATGAAGCGCGCGGCGTGATCTGGCCGGTGGTTGATCCGCTGCACACCGCAAAGGCCGGAACCGCATGGCAGATTTTCCCCAATTTCCAGATCGGTCACGCGGTCAACAACATGCTGTGCTACATGGCGCGGCCTTATGGTAATGATCCTGACAAATGCTATTTTGAAGCGGCGGTCTATGAACTCTATCCCGAAGGCGAAGCGCCGGAGACGACATGGGAATACACCGAACCGCAAGACTGGCCCCCGGTGTTGCAACAGGATTTCACGAATATGGCAGCGGTGCAGCAGGGCATGAAAAGTGCCGGCTATCGCGGGTCGCAACCCAATCCCTATATGGAGCGATCCACCGCCAGCCTGCATATGAATTTGGCAAAGTTCATGGGTGCGGGGGCGCCGAAAAAAGTGGTCTAGCCTGATCGCTCTGGCCTGCCGCGTTAAACAATCCCCAACGCACGCAACGCGGCAATCTTTTCCGCGCTATAGCCCAACAGGCCAGTCAACACATCGTCCACATGTTCCCCCAGCATAGGCGGGGCCATGCGGATAGCAGCGGGGCTTTCGGACATGTGCGATAGGGGGCTGGCGATCAGATCGACCGATCCCGCCTCGGCAAAGGCATGCGGTGTCGTTGCGCGTAATTTGCGGTGCTTGACTTGTTCATCCTCCCACACATCGGACAATTCATTATATTTTGCCGCCGGAATACCGACTTCGTCAAGCATGGCCAGCAGTGTTCGTGTGGGAAACTGGCGACTCCACGCGTTGATGATTGCGATCAATTCGGCTTGGCCGGATCGTGCGCGTTTGAAGTTTGAGTCGAACCGATCATCGGTGAACAATTCTGGTTGTTCCATCAACACCGTCAGCCGCCGGTAATGTTCATCGGTACCCGCCGTCAGATAGACGATACCGTCGCTGGCGTGGATCAAATCCGCCGGGCCGCCGCCATTACCACCATTGCCGAGGCGCGGAGGCGGGAAGCCCGAAATCAGATAATCTTGCATGATGTGGCTAACCATCGCCACCGATGTATCGAGCAAAGCAATGTCGATAAACTGCCCTTCGCCAGTATTCGTCCGGTGGATCAATGCGGCCATGATGCCCAGCGCGGCATTGTGGCCGGTGATGAGATCGACAAGGCTCGGTCCGGCCTTCAGCGGCCCGCCACCGGGTTGCCCATCGGGAATGCCCGTCACCGCCATCATCCCGCCGGTCGCCTGAAACAGCCCGTCATATCCGGGCAGCGCCGCCTTCGGCCCGGTCTGGCCAAATCCGGTGACCGAGCAATAAATCAGCCGGGGATTGATTGCCTTCAGGCTGTCATAATCCAGTCCATAACGCGCCAAATCGCCGACCTTGAAATTCTCGATCAACACATCGGCGTCTTTGACCAATGCCTTGATAATCTCCTGCCCCTCGGGCTTTGCATGGTTGACAGTGATTGATCGCTTGTTGCGGTTGGATACGGTGAAGAAGCTCGACTGCCGCGTGTCGATGCCGTCCTTTCCCTTCACCCAAGCTGTGCCGTAACCACGCCCGTCATCGCCCACCTTGGGGCGTTCAACCTTGATGACATCCGCGCCCAAATCGCCCAGGATTTGCGCGCCAATAGGGGCGGCAAAAACGCGGCTCATGTCGATTACGCGGATGCCGTTTAGGGCTGAAGTCATGGTCTTGGTCCTAGCGTTATATCCGGCCTTGATCATTGTTCCTATCGCCAGTCCCGTCGATCGTCATCCTGAACTTGGATCAGGATAACAAACGACGCCGGTGCGTTATCCTGAAACAAGTTCAGGATGACGAATTGATTCGGAGCGGCCATGCGCTAAGCCGTGGTGAACATCGATTGAGAGGTATTCATGAAAGTCGCCATCATCACCGGAGCAGGCAGCGGCATTGGTCTGGGCACCGCCAAAAAGCTGTTCGAAGCGGGACTGGCGATTGTCGGCGTGGGCCGCGATACTGCAAAGCTGGCCGCGCTGGAGGCCGAATTGGGCGATCCAGCGCGCGTTGCCACCTTGTCCGCCGACATTACCACGGATGAAGCCCCGCGCGCGATTGTCGATTTTGCGCTCGAACGCTTTGGCCGGATCGATTTTCTGGTGAACAATGCAGGTGCAGGCAGCCCCAAACCGTTGCACGAAACCGATGATGAACTGCTCGATTATTTTCTGGGATTGATGCTGCGCGCACCATTCCGGTTAGCGCGGGAAGCGATTGTGCACATGCAGCCGGGGTCGGGCATCGTCAACGTCACCTCTACTTATGCCGTTATCGGCGGACGGCGCGGCGGGGCCTATACCGCAGCAAAGGCGGGGCTTAACATGCTGACCGAACATATCGCCTGCGATTATGGCCCAAAAGGAATCCGCGCGAACAACGTCGCCCCCGGTGTAACCATGACCGAAATGGTCGCCCATCGTTTCGAAGACGAAATGTTCAAACGGGTGAATGTGGAAACCACCCCTTATCCAAGGCTTTCCGAAGTGGAGGACGTCGCAAACGTGATTGCTTTCCTGTGTTCGGACGCGGCAGAGATGCTCAACGGGCAGACGATTGTAGTCGATGGCGGCTGGACCAAGACCAAGTACATGTCACCCCGCGCGTTGAACAGTGAATGGGTTGGGGGGTAGTTTACCCCAACTCGGCCAAAACCTGATCTGTATGCTCACCCAGCCTAGGCGTTGGCCCCTGCACCGCGCCGGGCGTTTTGGAAAACCAGGTGGGGTTGCCGGGAAAGCGTAGCGGGCCATAGTCGCTGTCGACGGTTTCGAAAAAGCCGACCTGTTCCAGATGCGCGTTGGTTAGCAATTCCTCGGGTGAGCGTAACGGGGCGGCGGGAATATTGTGTTCGGTCAGCAGTTTTAGCCATTCGTCGGTGGTGCGCGCGGCAAAAGTTTCGGCGAACTTGCCGTAGATGAAATCGATATTCTGCGCGCGCGCCTCTAGCGTTGCAAATTCATCGTGGGCCCAATCGGGCTGCACGGCCTCCACGAACGATGCCCAATGTTTGTCGTTATAGATTAACGCCGCAATAGCGCCGTCTTTGGTCTTATACGGTTTGCGATTGGGGGAAACCACGCGGGGGTAAAATGCGGGGCCTGCCGGGGGTGTGAAGATCGCGCCATTGGCATGCTCTACCAGCATGAAGCTCGCCATGCTCTCGAACATCGGCACCTCAACCTCTTGGCCTTCGCCGGTGGTGGCGCGGTGATATAGCGCCATGGTGGTCGCGTACAACAGATGCAGACCGGAAACCTTGTCCGCCATGATCGTACCCACAAATCCGGGTTCGCCGTTCAGCATTTCCTGCACTGCGGGCAGTCCGCATTCGGCCTGTATGGTGTCGTCATAAGCGGGTAGATCGGCATAGGGTCCGCGACGGCCAAAGCCGTAACCATTGACGTAAATAATGTCGGGCTTGATCGCGGCGACATCGTCATAGGCAAAGCCCAATTTGGCAATGGCTTTGGATCGCATCGAATGGATGAAGACATCGGCGGTCGCGATCAATTTGGTCAGCGTCGCTTTGTCTTCGTCCTTGCGCAGGTTCAACACCACGCTGCGTTTGCCCCGGTTGACGTTGACGAACACCCCGCACAATCCGCGTTCGGGGCCGACAGAGATATAGCGTGTGTCGTCACCTTGTGGCGGTTCGATCTTGATCACATCTGCGCCATTGTCCGCCATGATCTGCGTTGCATAAGGCCCCATGACCATCGCGGTCAGATCAACCACGCGCACGCCCGACAACGGGCCTTTGGCTTTTGCGGATTTGCTCATGCGATACTCCAATGTCTATCGTTAGTGCGGCTAATGGATCGCTGTCGCGGATTCCAATCAAATTCGCGCGGGTTCCGCCAATATCGGCGGGGCGGGCGGTTGTATGCAGCGAACGGCACTGCTAGCCCTTGGCCAAAATTTGAACGATCAGGAACGCCATCATGGATTTCGCCCTTACCGATGACCAGCAGAATATCCGCGATGCGGTGTTGAAGCACTGCTCGCAATTCCCCGATGAATATTGGCTGGAGCGGGATCGTGATGCGCAATTTCCCGTTGCATTCCACAAATCGATGGCAGAGGCCGGTTGGCTAGGCATTGCCATGCCCGAAAGCGTCGGCGGTGCAGGCCTTGGCATAACCGAGGCCGCGATCATGATGCAGGCGGTGGCGGAATCGGGCGGCGGGATGACGGCGGCGTCGGCGATCCACGGCCCTGTATTCGGTCTGGAACCGGTGATGTTGTTCGGCAATGAAGAACAGCAAAAACGCATGATCCCGCCGATCATTTCGGGCGCGGAGAAAATGTGCTTTGCCGTCACCGAACCCAATACCGGACTGGACACCACCAGCCTGAAAACGCGGGCGGAAAAGGTGGAGGGCGGATACCGCGTTAATGGCGAGAAAGTGTGGATTACCAATGCCCATGTCGCCGACCATATGCTGATTATCGCGCGCACCACCGCGTTGGAAGATGTGAAGAAAAAGACCGATGGGCTGACGCTGTTTTATACCAAATTGAACCGCGACAATATCGAACACCGGCTGATCCCCAAAATGGGGCGGCATGCAGTGGGATCGAACATGCTGTTCATCACGGACCTGTTCATTCCCGAAGAAGACCGGATTGGTGCCGAAGGGCAGGGGTTCAAAATCCTGTTGCAAGGATTGAATCCCGAACGCGTATTGCTGGGTGCAGAGGCCGTAGGGCTGGGCCGCATCGCCATTCAAAAGGCATCGCGCTACGCCCGCGAACGCATCGTTTTTGGTCGGCCCATTGGCCAGAATCAGGGCATACAGCATCCGCTGGCCAAAGCGTGGATGCAGCTGGAGGCCGCCAATCTGATGGTGATGAAGGCCGCGACCCTGTTTGATAAGGGTGCCGATTGCGGCGTCGAAGCGAACAGCGCCAAATATCTGGCGGCAGAGGCGGGTTACGAAGCGTGTATGACCGCGGTGATGTCTATGGGCGGCATGGGCTATGCGCAGGAATATCATGTCGAACGCTATTTGCGCGAAGTGATGATCCCCCGTATTGCGCCAGTTAGCCCACACCAGATTATGAACTTCATCGCCGAACGGGTGTTGGAATTGCCAAAATCCTATTAAGGACTTTACCCAGATGACATACTGCCACGAACCCATTTCCGCCCGCAGTTGGCTGTTCGCGCCCGGCGACAGCGAAAAGAAAATGGCGAAGGCTGCCGATAGCGCCGCCGACATTGCGCTGTTCGATCTGGAAGATGCGGTCGCGCCTGAAAATAAGGTACTGGCCCGGCAGATGGTGCATGATTGCATTCAATCGCGGCCCGAACGACGGGCGAAATTATGGGTGCGGGTCAATCCACTCGATGGACCCTATACGCTGGCTGATCTTGCGGCGATCATGCCCGCGCACCCCGGCGGGATCATGTTGCCCAAGGTCTATGGCCGCGCAGATGTTGAGACGCTGGATCACTATCTGTCGGCGCTGGAGGTGGCGAACGGTATCGAACAAGGTTCCACTCCCGTCATCGTGCTGATTACCGAAACTGCCGAAGCCATGTTCCACACCGGCGATTATAAAGGTGCACCGCGCGTTGTGGCGCTGACCTGGGGGGCGTGAGGATTTGGCCGACTCGATTGGCGCTTCGTCGAACACCAACCCCGATGGCAGCTATAGCTTCACCTATGAACTGGCGCGCAGCCTGACATTATTGGGCGCGGCGACCGCAGACGTAACGGCGATTGAAACGATTCAAGGCGATTTCCGCGATCTGGACGGGTTGCGTTTGCGCGCCGAAAAAGTGCGGCGTGACGGTTATCGCGGGATGCTGGCCATCCATCCGGCGCAGGTCGATGTTATCAACGCGGCCTTTACCCCAACCGAAGCCGAAATCGCCGAGGCGCAGGAAATCGTCGCCATATTCGCCGCGAACCCTGGCGTCGGCGCGATTGGCTATAAAGGCGGAATGCTTGATCGGCCCTATTTGTCGCGTGCGCAAACACTGCTGAAGCAGGCGGGTAAATTGTGACCGTCTCCGTACAAGCCGACACGCTTGATCTTAGCCAGTTTCTGAAACCCGGTGACCATATCGTTCTGGGGCAAGCCTGCGGCGAGCCTACGACTTTGGTGGAGGCGTTGATCGCGCAAGGGGCGGGAATTGGCGGCTTGTCCACCTTTATCGCCACCAGTTTTTCGGGGCTGTTCACGCCTGAAACCGCCGCCGCTTTTTCGCTGTCCAGCATGGGCGCCATCGGCCAGTTGCGGATGATGACAAAGGCAGGCGTGTTGTCGGTCATTCCGTGCCATGTCAGCCAGATTGGCCCGATGATTACCGCAGGCATCATTTCGTGCGATGTGGCGATGGTGCAGGTCAGCCCAGCGAACGCCGATGGCAATCACAGTTATGGCCTTGTCGCCGACCATGTCGAGGCGATGGTCGCCAAGGCGCGGCTGGTGATTGCCGAGGTGAATGAAGCGGTGCCGTTCACCAATGGTCCGGTGCTGCCCGCGTCCAAAATCGATGTCGCGGTGCATGTATCGCGCACGCCAGTTGCGGTCGCTCCCGCCAATATCGGCGAAACCGACGAAGCCATTGCGCGTTATGCCGCCGCCTTTATCGGCGATGGATCGGTCATCCAAACCGGTGTCGGCGCTGTGCCTGACGCGATATTGCGTCTGCTGCATGATCGCAAAGACTTGGGCGTCCATTCGGGGATGTTGGGCGACGGGCTGGTCGATCTGGTCGAGGCTGGCGTCATCACCAACGCACGTAAAAGCATTGATACCGGCGTTTCGATCAACGGCGCGCTGATCGGTACGGAGAAGCTATACAATTGGGCGCATCAGAACGGCGCGATACGCATGTGCTCAACCGCCTATACCCATGATGCCGCCATATTGGCGCAACTCGATAATCTGGTGACAATCAATTCGGCGATTGAGGTGGATTTGACCGGGCAAGTGAACGCCGAACAATCGGGTAGTGCGTATCTGGGCGGCACCGGAGGCCAAGTTGATTTCGTTCGTGCAGGCGCGCGATCACGCGGCGGCCATGCGCTGATCGCGCTATCGGCAACAGCAAAGGGCGGAACGCTGAGCAAGATCGTGCCCTCCCTTAACGGACCGGTCACCACCGCACGCACCGATGTGGACGTGATCGTCACCGAATATGGCGCGGCGGAATTAAAAGGCCAGAATATGGCTGAACGCACGCGGCGCTTGGTCGCCATCGCCCATCCCGATTTCCGCGAGGAATTGGACCGGGCGGCCTATGATATACGTTCACGAGGGTTTTGAAATGACCGACGCCATCCTGTTTGATGCCCGTAAAGACGGCATTGCCATCATCACCATCAACCGCCCCGAACAGCGCAATTGTCTGTCCAAAGAAGTGCGCGACGGACTGTTCGCCGCGTGGGACCGGTTTGAAAAGGACGATGCGCTCCGCATCGCGATCCTGACCGGGGCGGGCGAAAAGGCGTTTTGCGCGGGCGGCGATTTGAAGGAAATGGTCGAGAAACAATTGCGCGTTCCGCCGCGCGATATGTTTCCGGTTCCGTATGAAAACATTACCCTCACCAAGCCCACAATTGCGGCAGTCAACGGCGCGGCCTTTGCCGGCGGCTGGATGATTGCGCAAAGCTGCGACCTGTGTGTCGCCAGCACCAACGCCAAATTCGCGATCACCGAAGTCAAGGTCGGGCGGGGCAGCCCATGGGCCGCACCGTTGATCCATATGGTGCCGCAACGGATTATGATGGAGATCATTTTGACTGGTAAGCCACTGACGGCACAGCGCGCCTATGAAATCGGGCTGGTCAATCGGTTGGCCGAGCCCGAGGCGTTGATGGATGCCGCGTTGGAATTGGCGCATGAAGTATTGGAAGGTGCGCCCTTATCGGTAGCGGCGGGCCGGGCAACTGTGATGTTGTCCACCGAAATGGGCCGCGCCGATGCGCTCGAGGCGGCATGGGCCGCGCATGAAACCGCCTATAACAGCCTTGACGCGCAAGAAGGGCCAAAGGCGTTCTCGGAAAAGCGCAAACCGGTTTGGTCGGGGAAATAAGTCTAAATCCGAGATTTGAAACCCAGGATTTCGGCAAAACGCATACACTCCCAGTCTTGCCAAGGGTTGCGCGGGCGGGCTATTCGGATTTTAATATGACCCTTACAATTCGCTTCGCCACCCGTGATGATTTACCGTTAATCGGACAATTTATCCGCGATCTCGCCGATTATGAGCGGCTGGCGGATGCCGTACGTTTCGATCTGGAGGCGATGGGAGATCGTCTCTTCGGGCCGCGTCCTTATGCCGAAGTGCTGATCGGCGAAATCGACGGCCTCGCGCAGGGCTTTGCGCTGTTCTTCCACAATTTTTCAACCTTTGAAGGCAAGCCCGGTGTTTATCTGGAGGATTTGTTCGTCCGGCCCGAGGCGCGCGGTTCGGGGTTGGGAAAGGCGCTTTTGAAAAAACTGGCAGCCATCGCCGTTGAACGCGATTGCGCGCGGCTCGAATGGTGGGTGCTTGATTGGAACGAACCTGCCATCGCCTTTTACCGGTCGTTCGGCGCCCAACCGATGGATGAATGGACGACCTTTCGTGTGGACGGACCTGCTTTGTTGCAAATGGCAAAGGCCGGATAATGGCGTTATTATTACTGGCGCTGCACCTTTCGCCGCTTGCCACGACCTTCGCGGATGATCCTGAACCCGTCGTTTCACGCGCCCATCCCGAAGCGCGGCCTTTCGATTCCAAAGCGTCGGCAATGGCCGATGTTGATGCGGCACTTTCGCGGGCCAAATCGTCGGGTAAAATGGCCTTGGTACTGTTCGGTGCGAATTGGTGCCACGATAGCCGCACTTTGGCCGGTTGGTTTGCAACTCCGCATTTTGCCGCAATGCTGGGTTCGCGTTACGAACTCGTCTATGTCGATGTCGGCAGCCGGGACCGCAATCTGGACGTTGCCCGCCGCTTGGGTTTGAAATCAATAAAAGGCACGCCGACGGTCGCGATCCTCTCGAGCCAAGGCACATTGTTGAACAAAAAAGATGCGGTCACATGGCGGGATGCCGCCAGCCGCAATGAAAATAGTGTCTATCGCCATTTCGCGGGATTTACCGCGCCTTAAGGTGAAGGCGTTAAGCCGACGATATGGGCTTGAAGCAGGTTTTGCCATTATTTGTGATCGCCGTGCTGATTGGTTGGTTCATGCCAAGCGAGCATCCTGAAGCCGCGCCTTCGGTTCCGCCCGCCGTTGCTCCAGCACCGTCCGCTCCACCATCGCCACCGGTCATTGCCGCAGTCGCCCAGCCCAAGGCCGCGCCACAACAGTCGGGCGTCGCCCTTAACAGAGCAACAAACGGGCATTTTTATGCGCGCGGCGATGCCGATGGGGCCGCGATTGATTTCATGGTCGATACCGGCGCTTCGGTGATCGCGCTGACCGCTGCCGATGCGCAAAAACTGGGGCAGACCTGGTATCCGGCTGAGCTGCAACTGGTGGGTCGCGGGGCCAGCGGTGATGTAATCGGCAAACCCATCATGCTATCGCGCGTGCGGATCGGCGATTTGGAAGTGCGGGACGTGCGCGCCATCATCATCCCGCATGGACTGGATGTTTCGTTGTTGGGGCAATCCTTTTTGTCGCGCATTCCCAATGTGAATATTCGCGGCGACCGGATGACTTTGGGTTAGCGCCGCAGCAAAAACACCGCGTGCTCGGCGAGCAAATTGGCACCGGTTGTGCCGCTGATCTTATCGCCGCTTAAATACCATTGTCCTTCGATATGGTAGCCGCGCTCCTTCACCAACGCCTTGAAATCGTCGATGGTCACATGGTGGATATTGGGTGTGTCGTACCAACGATCGGGTAATTGCCGCGTTACCGGCATCCGTCCGCCGAACATATGGGCAAAGCGGATTTTCCATTGGGCGAAATTGGGGAAAGAGACAAAAGCCAGACGCCCGATGCGCAGCAAATGATCCAGAACAATGTCAGGCCGCCTGGTCGTTTGTAAAGTCTGGCTCAGAATTGCGTAATCAAATCCATCGTCGGGATAGTCGGCCAAATCGCTATCGGCATCGCCCTGTACCACGGCAAGACCGCGCCCTACAGCCGACGCCACATTGGCGGACTCAATTTCGAGTCCGCGCGCGTCAACGCCTTTATGGTCGCGCAATGCGGCCATTAATGCGCCGTCGCCGCAGCCAACATCCAATATCCGCGCGCCTTTGCGCACATGTTCGGCAATGATCGACAGGTCTGGGCGAAGAGTTGTCATGCAAAAGCATCCGGAAAATCGAGTTTCATTGCGCGATCAGGGTTATCGAGAGGTTCCCAACCGGATCGGGCATACACTTCATGCGCGTCACGGGTGAAGAGAATCCATCGGCGCAAACCTTGCAGTTTCGGATGGGCTTGAAGATGCGAAACCATGGCCTGTGCCAGACCCTGGCTGCGGTGCTCCTCCAGGACATAGACATCGGCAAGATAGGCAAAAACGGCAAAATCGGTAACCACCCGCGCCATCGCGATCTGGCTTTCGCCGAAGCGAACGGCAACACTAAAGCTATTCGCTATCGCGGTTTCGACCTTTTCAAGACTGATGCCTAGCGACCAGTAGCTGCGCGTCAGATATGCATGCGCTGCGATGGGATCAATTTCAGCTTGATCGTCGATAATCGTGTAGTTGTGCGGAATTTTTCTGCTCATGATTCAACCAACTTCAGCAAGGCTGTCGCTTCAGGAGACAGTCGTTCCATATAGCGATCCGGGCGCAACAGGCTGTGAAAGCCCAACTTTTCATAAACGCCATGCGCATCGGCGGTCACCAATCCAACGCGGCGGATACCGGCGAAAGCAGAGTGGTCCAAAAACCAGCTGACGATGCGTTGACCCAATCCCATGCCTCGCACGCTTTCATCAACCCAGACGTCGGCGATCCAGGCAAAGGTCGCGTGGTCGGTGATTGCGCGCGCAAAGCCGCATTGCTGCCCGTCACGATAGGCACCCAAACAATGCGAGCCGTTTATGGCGCGCTCCACCAGTTCACGCTCAATGCCCGGCGACCAATAGCTGGAGGCCAGCCAAGCATGTATTCGCGATATATCCAGCCGGGATTTATCGTCGGACAGTTCGAATGTCACAGCCCACCTGCTTTCAGAAAGCCGTCCACGATGCGGTTCATCTCAGGCGAATCGAGCAAGAAACTGTCATGGCCAAAAGGGGCGGACAATTCGACAAAGCTGGCGGCGGCACCCGCTGCGTTCAGGGCGTGAACGATGCGACGCGATTCAGATGTCGGATACAGCCAATCAGAATCGAAACTCACCAGACAAAACCGGGTGCGCGTTCCCGAAAACGCTTTTGCCAAAATACCGCCATGGGCCTCTGCCAGATCATAATAATCCATGGCACGGGTGATATAAAGGTAGCTGTTGGCGTCGAACCGCTCGACAAAGCTCAACCCCTGATGCCGCAAATAGCTTTGAATCTGGAAATCGGCATCGAAACTGTAGGTCTTGGCATCGCGGTTCTGCAACCGGCGTCCGAATTTTTCGGTCAGGCCTGCTTCGGACAGATAGGTGATATGTGCCGCCATGCGCGCAACCGCGAGGCCGGCGCTGGGTTGATCAAGCGAGCCATAATATTGCCCGCCTTGCCAATGCGGATCAGCCATGATGGCCTGGCGTCCAACCTCGTGAAAGGCGATATTCTGCGCGCTGTGTCGCGCGGTCGAGGCGATGACGATTGCCGACTGCACACGATCAGGAAACAGCGACGCCCAGGTCAGCGCCAGCATGCCGCCCATCGATCCACCAATTACGCAGGCGAGTCGCTCGATTCCCAAATGATCAAGCAAAATGGCCTGCGCGCGGACCATGTCGGCAATCGTGATGACCGGAAATTCCATGCCATAGGGATCACCTGTGCCGGGATCAAAACTGGCGGGGCCAGACGATCCCATACAACTGCCCAGAACATTGATGCAGATAATACAGTGTCGCGCCGGATCGACTGGTTTTCCTTCGCCCACCAAACGCGTCCACCATCCCGGCTTTCCGGTAACCGGGTGCGTTGACGCGACATATTGGTCGCCGGTCAATGCGTGGCAAATCAGGATGGCGTTCGAACGATCAGCATTCAGTTCGCCATAGGTTTCATACGCGAATTCAACAGGCGCAAAACTAGCGCCACTGTCGAGCCTCACCGGCCCCAGCAGTTTAGTCCGCCTGTCGAGGCCAAAACGCCCATCATTAGTCATCCGATGCGACATATCAGGGCGGCGGGTTAAAACAATAGCTTGGTTGCGGCGTCGCGCTGGCAACGCTATGGCGCGCAGCATGACAGAACCAAGTGCAAAACCATGGATCCAAGCCATTGACGCTTACACACCCGGCAAGGCAACGGGTGATGACGGGCGTGTCCTTATAAAATTGTCGGCGAATGAAAATCCTTTGGGATGCAGCCCGATGGCAAGTGACGCGTTGGTCGCAGCGCAGACCACATTGGCGCGCTATCCCGATCCTGCCACCAATTTGCTACGTGAAGCAATCGGCGCAACCTATTCGTTAGAGGCCGACCAGATTGTGTGCGGCACGGGATCGGACGAACTGCTGAACCTGATCGCCATGGGTTATGCGGGCGCGGGTGACGACGTCATCTACGTTCGCTACGGATTTTCGGTTTATGATATTGCGGCGCGAAAATGTGCCGCCAATGTCGTGATTGCACCCGATAAGGATTATGGCACCGATGTGGATGCGTTGCTTGCATTGGTGACTGATCGAACGCGGGTGGTGTTTATTGCCAATCCCAACAATCCGACGGGCACTTTTTCGGATGATGCAGAAATTGCCCGGCTCCATGCAGGCCTTCCTGCCGATTGTGTGATGGTCCTTGATCAAGCCTATGGCGAATATCTGGAACAGGATGGTCCGGCCGCTTTCGATTTGGCGCGCAAGCACGCCAATGTTTTGATCACACGGACCTTTTCGAAAATCTTTGGCTTGGCGGCAGAAAGGATCGGCTGGGCTTATGGACAGCCCGGATTGATCGCCACACTGAACCGCATTCGCGCGCCTTTTAATGTGACCAGTGCCGGACAAGCCGCTGCAATCGCCGCGCTTTCCGATGCCGATTTCGTCAACAACAGTCGTCGCCACAACAGCGAATGGCGGGACTGGATGGCGACCGAGATTGCAGCCTTGTCCAACCATGGCTTGAAGGTGATTCCTTCCCGGGCCAATTTCTTGATGGTAGTATTCGGCGGTCCCTGCGGCGCGGAAGTTGCCTATAAAGGGTTGATGGACGCGGGCTATATTGTCCGCTGGTTACCGGGGCAGGGTTTGGCCAATGGCCTGCGGATCACCATCGGTACCGAAGCGGAAAATCGCGGGGTAATGGCGGCACTGCGGTCTGTGCTGGAAGCGAACGGCTGATGCTGCCCTTTTCCCGCGTTTCGATCATCGGGCTGGGTCTGATCGGATCGTCGGTGGCGCGCGCCATCAAAGATCTAATGCCCGGCGTTCGGGTGACTGGTTATGATGCCGATGCCGATGTGCGCGAAAGGGCGCGGCAAATTGGATTTTGTGACGATGTAACCGATCTGCCCGGCACCGCTGTTATCGACGCGGGTTTGGTGCTGTTATGTGTGCCGGTTGGCTCGATGGGCAGCGTGGCGGCAGCATTTCGTGATGATTTGCCCGCCGATGCGATTATCAGCGATGTTGGCAGTAGCAAGCAAAGCGTTGCCGAGGCGTTGTCTGCTGCATTGCCGGGCGCAACCATCATTCCTGCACATCCTGTGGCCGGAACCGAAAAAAGTGGTCCGGATGCGGGGTTCGCTTCGCTGTTCAAGGGGCGCTGGTGCATTTTAACACCGGCAAGCGATGCGCCCCCTGCAGCTGTGGAGGCGGTTAGCAGTTTTTGGGGCCGACTGGGCGCAGATGTTGAAATTATGGATGCGCGCCATCATGACTTGGTGTTGGCCGTCACCAGCCATTTGCCGCATTTGATCGCCTATACCATTGTTGGCACCGCCAGCGATCTTGAAGGCGTGACTCAAAGCGAAGTCATTAAATATTCAGCAGGTGGTTTTCGCGATTTTACCCGCATTGCCGCTTCTGATCCAGTGATGTGGCGCGACGTTTTTCTCGCGAACAAGGAAGCTGTGCTGGAAATGCTGCAACGCTTTTCCGAGGACCTTAGTGCTTTGCAACGGGCTATACGCTGGGACAAAGGTGATGAGCTGGAAGCGTTATTTGCAAGAACGCGCGCCATACGCCGTTCGATTGTTGAGCAAGGACAAGATGATGATGCTCCTGATTTCGGACGTAAACACTAACGCGAAACCAGGCGGTTACCGTTCACATTTTTCGGCGCAGATACGGTCCAATCCGGTTTCATGGGTAATCGTTTTGCTTAGCGCGCCGATGTGACGCTTTTGCTATGGCATTGATAGCGGGATTGTGGCGTAATGTGATTGCAGTCGGTACGCATAGGGAATATTTGGCAATGACACGGGTTGGATCATCATCAGTTGGGAATGCCAATGCGGTCGGCGGCGCTGGCGCCAGCAGTAATGGACCAACGGCAGGTGCTTTGGCGGGCAGTTTGATGAGCGGCCTTGCTGGAAAAATGGCACAAAATATCGGATCGGCACTGCGGTTGGCGGGCAATGAAAATGCCGGATCGTGGCAAGGCAATGGCAATGATCCCTATGAAATCGACGAACTTGTTGCCGATTTGGCAAAAGATGTGACGGGCAGCCCAACCGATGCAGGCGAACTGAACCGCGCATTGCATGCCTTTGTACAGGAAAGCGCAGCGTTGTTCGCAGCGCGACCTGAAAGCCGGTCTTTAATGCAATTACAGGCTGTAATCACGCAAATGTCCGAAAATGGCGGGAAGCCGACTTTATCCGGGCTCGCCCAAAAAGTCGATGCGGCCACTCACGCCATTATTGCCGAGGCGGCTTAGGGTCAGGACCCATTAAATAGACCTTCGAGGTGCCAAAATGGCAAAGGTATCGGAGTAAAATGCCCGCCGTCGATAGTCATTCTACCGGCAAGGGCATTTTACTTCGAGACCGAAGCCATTTTGGCGTCCTTCGGATTTTACCAATTTTGTCCATTGCGTCGTTGGCAAGCTCGGAAAGATCGACATATTCTCGTCGCTTGCCGCCTAACACTGAACAAAATGGCCTCAAACCTCGAAGGTATATTTAATAGGTCCTGACCCTAGTCTTATCCTTTGCCGGCAGCGGCGATTGCGCGCTTTGGCGCTTCCGACACGCCGATTTTACCCAGACGCAATTGCTTTTCGCGCAAACGCTGCGTTAGCCCCTGTTGCAATTGCTGAACCATGCCCGGCGGTATCGCCGCATTGGCGATCAGCTGAATGGTAATGCGGCCTGCGGCATCGCGACCAAGCACGGCACCATCGATCATGGCCTGTCCAGCGGGCATTTTCAGTTGAAAACTGGCTTCGACCCCGTTGGCGGTCAATTCGTGAATGGCGGCGGCGATGCGGTCCAAATGTTCGGGCGGGAGCATGGGAGCTTCGATTTTTGCAGGTGCCTTTACCATGATAGCGCGAAAGGATGCATGGCCGCCCGCAGCGGTATTACCAGCGGCTTCGCGCTGTTCCTGCTCTGACTGTCCGTTGCCGCTTTCGCGTTCTTCGATGATTTTGGCTTTTTCCCTACCGGCCTCTGGCGATCCGCTTTTTTCTTCTGCCTCGCTGTCGCGGGAAAGGCTGTCCATCTTTTGCTGAAAAGCGTTGCCCTGACGCTGTGTATCAAGCGGTGAGCGAAGGGCCGGACTGTTGCTGGCGCTGGGTCGCGCTGTACCGGCTGGGGGTAGGGGGGTGCTGCCGCGGGCCATTGTCATAGTGCCGATGCCAACATCATAGTTGCCTTTCCGCTGCCCTGTAATTCATCTTCGCTTTTGCGCTCTTGCGTCCGCAAGGCCTCACGCGCCAGTTGATGCGCGTGCTTTTCAATATGGTCCTGTCGCAATTGTTGGCGCTGCCAGAATTTAATGGCCGCCGCCGTTGCCAATTCTGCATCGGACAATTCGGCCATAGCCGCTTCGACATCGCCCAAGCGAGTTTGGACGATTTGATCGCAATGCGCGCCCCATAAGCGTATTTGCTCATGACTCGGTTGTGCAGCAAATTCTTGTTTGGCTTTGGTTTGCTCGGCCAATGCCTGCGAAAGCGCACTTTGCGCTTGATCCTGGACGAAGCGCGCGGCCTGCACCGCCTGCTGCGCAACCGACACGGCATCTGCTGCTCGCTTGGTGCGGGCTTCTGCAACGCTAATCAATTGGCGCATGCGAAGCGAGAGGTTACCAGCCATCGGTACCACCCAAAGCGCGCATGCGGGCAATGGCGTGTGACATAGGGGTCACATCATCGCCCGATTGTCGGAGGAATTCTTTCATTGCATCGCGCACTTCCAGTGCTTGATCGGCAATGGCATCACGACCGGGTTCATAATCGCCCATCTGCACGATCAATTCTATATCGTCGAGTTTCTGTAAATACGTGCGTATTTGTTGTGCGGCGGCCTTTTGTTCGTCGCTCGCCAATTTGGGAAACAGACGCGACAGGCTATCCAAAATGGCTATCGCCGGAAAATGCCCTTGCCCCGCCAGTCTGCGTGATAATGTGATATGGCCATCGAGCAACGACCTTACTTCTTCGCCAATAGGATCGCCTTCTTCTTCTTCGAGCAAAGTCGTGTAGATGCCGGTGATTGCACCTTTTTCATCGGTTCCGGCGCGTTCGAACAATTTGGGCAATTCGGCAAAAACCGATGGCGGAAAGCCTCTGCGGACGGCCGGCTCTCCTGCTGACAATCCAATTTCGCGCAATGCCCGAGCATAACGGGTGATACTGTCCATCATCAACAGCACATGCCGCCCTTCGTCGCGCAGACCCTCTGCAATCGCGGTTGCAACCTGTGCAGCGCGGACACGTTCCATTGCCGGACGATCCGATGTCGCAACAATAACGATGGAACGGGCAAGACCGTCTGGGCCGAGCACATCTTCGACAAATTCACGCACTTCGCGGCCGCGTTCCCCGATCAGCGCCATCACGGTAATGTCGGCTTTTGCCTGCCGCGCGAGCAGCGCCATCAGCGTCGATTTACCACAACCGGCGGCGGCAAAAATCCCAACGCGCTGGCCGACACCCAAAGTCAGCAATCCATCAATCGCCCTAATGCCGGTTTCCATCGGCTGATCGACCATTTGGCGCAGCATCGGGTTTGGCGAAGGACTTTGGAGCGGACGCATGCGGTGGCGCGGAACAGGACCCAAACCGTCCAGTGGCTCCAACCGGGCATCCAAAACCCGGCCAGCCAGCTCAATACCAAAAGGAACCCCATCGTCTTCGGCCCGCAAGATTACGTCGCTATCTGCGGATAACCCGCGCAGGTCGCCCAGTGGCGTTAGCAAGGCATCTTCGCCACTGAAGCCGACAACCTCGGCCCACAAGCTGGCACCGCTGCCCGGATCAACGAGCCTGCATTGTTCGCCAATGCGGGCGCGCACACCGCGCACCCGGATCGATGTTCCAACCGCTCCGATAATGCGCCCGCGCTGCTCGACCAAAGGAGCCTGTCCCAAAGCCGCGACCAGCGATAACGGTGCCGGGGTGCTGGTCATGTAGTGTTGCCTTGCTCTGCGGCCAAACCCCAACGCTGGCGCAGCATATCCAGTTGCAAAGAGAGATCTGCCACGATTCGCCCTTCGGCTGCGGTGATGCGACAATCGGTCGATGCCATTGCTGGATCAGCAATCAGCGTAACGTTGGGCGACCCTGTTAGGTAAGGTGATACCTGTTCGATAGCCGATGGGGCAACGGCGACGGTTAACGCCTCGTCGGCATCACGTTTGGCCAGTTGCTGGCGAACAATCGCGGATACAACCGTTGCATCGTCGATCGTACCAATAACAGCGACTGTTGCAGCGAAGGCGGCTTCGGCCACGCGCGCTTCCAGATCGCGACGATAACGCGCTGTTGCCTCTGCAAAGCTGGTAATTTCTTGAGCAAGCATCGCCTCTGCATCGGCCAATCCCTGCGCCATTCCTGCATCATAACCGTGTTGGGTTTGTTCGACCACACGTGCTTCCACAGCACGGGTCTGTGCCTTTGCCGCCGCCAGTAAATTAAGCGCATCGGTGAATTGTTCGCGGTCGCGGGCTTTGATGAGCGGGCTTTCCAGCGCAAGATCGCTGTCAGGGATCAAGAACAGACTCATGGCGCTTCGCCTTGCGTCGGTACGATTAACGCATAGGCCGCTGCGCATAACGCTTGTGCCTGCGGATCGTTGGCAGCATTGGTAAACCGCCCGGAAAGTTCGCACGGCAATGCGCGTTCCATATAATTTTGGCCGATGGAGACCAGATCTTCGGGTCTTGGAAGTTCGCTTGCGCCGGCTGGTGGCATCCGATCTGGCATTGCACATTCATAGAGTTGGTCGAACAATTCCGCCCCAACTGCTTCGGCAAGGGCTGCTAATTTGGTTCCCGATAATTCTTGGTCAATGGCAGAACGGTGATTTAAAACGGCAATCGCCTTGGCGAGTTTGTTTTGCACGGCAGTTGGTGCGACGGCCCAATCCGGAATTTTTACGATAGTCGCCAAATCGGGATCGTGGCCTTGGCCTGCCGCTGAAGAGCCCACGCGGTGTCGGAAGCGCGCAGCACGGCCACTATCTTCGCATCCGCGAAAAAAGGTCAGTTTTTGCCGCAGCAAATCACTCCTATTTTGGGCAAAGGCCGCCGCTTGCGTCAATCGATAACGCTTTCGGTTAAGGTAACAGCCGTCACCTTGCGTCGCCGCCGCCGATTGAGCGCGCGCAAAGCAAAGAGTAACAATAACACTGCGCCAATGCCAGCGGCAAACTTAGCCAATGTGGCAAACCTTATGCTGTCGTCCGCTGCTTTTACCAAAGGCAATTGCTGGGCCGGTTCAATGACGACCGAGACATTGTCATAGGCCAGCCCCTCCACCCCATTGGCGACCAGGGATTTGATGGCAGCGCCCTTTGAACGTAGGTCAAATCCGGTCCGGTGTTTGACCATAACCGATGCAGAGGTCGGCCTGGACTCTTGGCTCAGCCGTTCCGGTTCTGGCATAGCGAGCTTCACTTGCGCGCTGACCACACCATCGAATTGGCTAATCATGCGGTTCAGCTCTTGCTCTTGCGCATAGATTAAGCGCGCGCGCTGAGCGAGCGGCGGGTCGCTCATTCCGCTGGGTTTGAACAACGTTCCGGTGGATTCAAACTTTTCGCGGGGCAGTCCGCGCGCGCGCAGCAGATCAACCGACTTGGCAAAGTCCCCTTGAGAGACCGTGACCGTCCACAGCCCTTCCTCCCCGGCTTGTTTACCCGCCTCGATATGACCTTCGCTTAACACCGCGATCATTTCATTGGCTTGTAACTCGCTCTGGTCGGCATAAAGCGGCTGCTGACTGCAGCCCCCAAGCAGTATCACCAACAACGCTGCACAAAGCAGCAGCCATAGTTTCAAAGTCCGGCTAAGCCGGAGCGGCATCTTGTGCGCCGTCGTTACCATAATTGCCCCTCAATCTGTTCCGGACAGGATCAACCCTGTTGCCGGAACAGTTGTTGTACGCCATCCGAACCTCGGTTGGCGATGTTGGATGTCAGCTGACACTGGAACATGAATTCCTGGCATTTCATGGTCAGTTGCACAATTTCGCCGGGGGTCAATTGCCCACCGCTGGCTTCGGCGGTGATGGCATAATCGGACACCGAACGAGCTTGTACATTGACCTGATCCAGCGCATCAAACAGCCCTTTGACGGGCCCGGCGATTTGGCTGCTGCCGGGCGCGACATGGTCGATTCGTTGCATGGCTTCGGAAAACTTGACCGAAAGATGCTCGCCGCCCGCACTTTTGGCGGCACTGCCGACGCCATCTGCCTTGCCAGCCGCCGCAACGACCGATGACAATGTGGTGATTGCTTCTACGGCCATGATCAGCCTTTCCGTGCCATGGTTTCCAATGCCTTGGAAACACTGTCGAGCGAGGTATGCGAACTTTGCGCCAAAAAGCTCATCCGCATCGATTCGGCCGACAGCAAGGTGATGTCTGAAGGACGATCTGCCCCTTCATCGCCACCCAATGCTTCCGAACGCTGCACAATGACATCGGCCTGACGGTCCAATGCATTGCCCCAGGCGCTGGCAAAGGCCTCGAACCAATTGCGGCTGCGGCTGTTGCTTCCCATCGACGGGGTCGCCGCCAGAAAATTCAGGTTTGCACGATCAACAGAATTCGTCATTTCGTCTTCCTTTCACTTGTCGATACTTCATTCATGGTTTCAGTTTTTGGTGCAGCGGTAACGCCCGTTACCGGGAGCCTCCGCGACACCTTCGGGCTCCGTAACGGCGGACCCAAAGCTCAATTCCTCGATTTTGCCGTCACGTTCAAAACGCACGCGGCCATTGCCGATTTCGGTGATGATATGTCCCGTCGGCACCGCCCCCCCTTTAAACCAGCGGGTGCCATCGGCGGTGCTGATATAGGCGGGGTCACCGTCGACAAAGCTGGCAATGCCGTATTTGTCGCTGGCGAAGAAATATTGCAGCATCGGCTCGCCCCGATTCTCATCGATGTTGAAAACGATGCGCGCCAACATCGGCGTGTCTTTGCGGATCTGCACAGCCAGTTCTTCCTGACGGTCTCCGGGCAGGTATTCGCTGGCGATAATCAATGTCTTGCCGCGACCAGGGCGTGCCTCCGCATCGATGCCTTGCGCCACCAGCATGTCGGTAACGCCAGAGGCCAAGCCGTCCATTGTCGTTACATCGAAAACCGCGTCAGGGCGCTGTTCGCTGACCAGATTGCGCAGACGGGTCAGCTGCGCATCGTTGCGAACCAGCCCTTTGATCAGCAAATTGCCATCGGCTGCCTCGGTAACTGAAACATCGGAATAGCCCGCTTTGTGGAGCATATTTTCGGCGGCAGTTGCCCCGAAATATTGCTGACCAACCCAATTACTCAGCGGATTGAACAACAATAATGCCAGCAACGCCGTGGCCGCCACGACAGCATAAATCGGCCATCGCCGCTCTACCGCCAAAGCCTGAACAACGGGGGCAAAGCGTTGGCTGAATATTTGCAGCGCGCCTTGGGCCTGTTCGGCCAATCCGTTTTTGGCGATGTCGGGCAACGCCGTTGGCACTGCATCTGATTCGGTGGTTTCGGCGGGTGCCAATTTCGCCTCGGAAAGCTCGGATGCGTCTTGCCAGCGATCGCTTATGGGGTCGCCAATGGCAAAGCTGGCATCGCCAATGGTTACGGGCACATATAGCGGCAATTGCGCGCTTTGCCCCGCAGCAACGGGCCTGCCGAGCAAAGTAACCGTTCCTGCAACCACTTGCAGAGTAGCGACTGCCCCTGCAACATCCAGCCGGATCGAACAATCGCGCGCTGCTGGCACGCGCAGCACAATGTCATGTTGGAAACCATGGCCAATGCTCGCGCTGACCCCCGGTGCCAATCGATATTCGGCACCAGCCTGCCGTCCGCCAATTACGCGGAGGACCAACTGAGTTGTCATCATAGGAGAGGAAGGCGCGTTCATAATTGTTGATCAGATCGTCCGGGGTTTCGATTTGGCTTTGACTTTCTTTGTCGGCAGTTTTCGGCTGCTCAATTCTTCGACCTCTTCTGGCTCCTCCGCCTCGTCTTCATCAGGCGAAGCCGCGACCAAATTATTGGGTCTGTTCGAAAGAATGCGCGGCGTTAAAATCACCAGTCGCTCTTTGACCGAACTTTCCTTTGTACTTTTGCGAAACAATTGTCCTGCCAATGGAATATCGCCAAGACCCGGGATTTTTGATGTACCGTCGTAACTCATTTCTGCACTGAAGCCGCCGATGACATAGCTTTCGCCTTGCCGGACAAATGCAGTTGTCGTCAGCAAATGCTGTTCAAAGGTTGGCGTTCCGTCGGGTAAATAGCCGCCGATGTTTCCGTCGCGGATGTCGATTTCCATCTGCGTATTCAGACCATCACGTTCTTTGGCCACAGATGGGGTTACGTTGAGGAAAATGCCGATCCGGTATTCGACGACCGATCCATTTTGATATTGGCTGCCATTCACTTTTAGGGGAATAACCTGCCTTGCATCGCTCGTTCCGGGAATATTTTCAGGCGTCGAGATGTTGGTCCGCTTGACGATTTTCAATACACCTCGCTGGCTCAGGGCCGAAATCTGGGCGTTCAAAAAATTGGTCTGCGTGGAAAATTCGCGATCATTATAGCGAACGCCGACATTGGCTCCGTTGGCTTGGTCTGTGTTAATGCCAACGATATTGCCGCCCAAATTGAAAGCACCTTCCCATGAGATGCCCAGTTTTCTGGATTTGGTGGTATCGATGTCGATAATCGTAACTTGCACATCAATCTGTGCAACCTGTCTGTCCAACGCTTCGATAAGCGCGTCGTATTTTGCCATGCGAGTCGGCAAATCCCGCACCAATACGGCGTTGCCAGCATTATAAACTGCAATCAACGGGCCTTCGTTCGACCGGCTGGGCGCGGAATCATGCGCATTTTCGGATGATTGTTGGTTTTGTTGCGGATAGTTTTGATAATTGCCGCCACCGCTTTCTTCCAGCCTTCGCGCGCCATTCGGGCTCGCACGACCAACAGTATCGTCGATGGAATCCAAGCTTAATCCAACCATTTCACGCAACATGCTGGAAACGCCGCGGAACAATTGGGTTCCGTCGCCGGTGTTGATCACCTTGTCGGCGGCTTTGGCATATTTCAGACTATAGATGCGGATTTCATAGGGATCGCCTCGCGATGCCCGACTGGCAACATTATATTCCAGCTTATACGAAGATGGCATAGCGGCCATAGCTACGCCCGCAGCAGGCGGTGCCGCGACCATCTGTGTCGACGGCTTGTTCAACGGCGAAACCACATCTGACGTGGTTGGAACAGCGGCAATTACTGGTGGTGGTGCCACAGGCGTAATGGCGGGTGGTGCTACAACCGGTGGCGGTGGTGCGGCACGGTTTGCCAGTTGCGCGACATTTTCGATAAATTCCGGAACGCCCGAAACGATGACAGCGTTCTTACTGGCTTTAACGCTGTTGCCAGCGCTGATCAGCCCTAATTTTTGCGCCTGCTGAACCACCGAATTGGGGTCCGCTGCATTTATGGTACGGCTGGCAATTTCGCTGGCGTCATAAACCCGTACGACTGAGCCATTATAATACGCAACGACATTATAGGCTTTTGAAATCTGTTTCCAAATATCCGCAGGCGAGCCGATCCAGCGTGCAGCGGCTTTGCCCGTAACCTTGCTCGACACCTTAACGCTCAATCCTGATTGGGCGAACAGATCTTTGATTGTGTCGGCAATGGGCTGTTGGTTAGGTGAAAGCGACAGCCGCTTCGCTGGAAACGGTGGTTCAGCAGCATGCGCCGTTACCGCCCATCCCAACGATAGGGTGACCGAAGCCATTAAAGCTATTTTGCGGGAAAAAGCGACCATAGTCCCGTGCATTATGCATACTCCGCTTGGTTATCATGCGCCAAAATATCGGGCGCCCGGTTCAGTTCTGCAGCAATGTCTAATGGCACTGCCGGATTCAATTCGTTAAAAGCGATGACCGACACATCGGGTAAGTCTGCGGCGATCATCAAGCGCAACGGCCGCCGCAAATCTTGCGAGGTCAGGATAACCCGCGCACCGGTTTCGCGGCATTGTTCGTCGAGCAAGCCGATCATGGCGCGCATCTGCATGGGGTTGATGGCGAGGCGCATTTGCCCGTCGACATCGGTCAATGTGCTGCGGATCGCCGTTTCGACTTCGCTGCCCACCATAATCGCTCGTAAACGCCCGTCATCGCAAAGCGGAGCAATCAAATGGCGACGGACAGTGATACGGATCCGTTCCGCCATTGGCGCGCCTTCGCGTTCATATTGCCCGACATCGGCCAGCGCCTCGATCACGTCGCGCAAATTGCGCAAGGGCACGCCTTCGTCGGCAAGCAGGCGGAGCACTTCGGCAATTTTGCCGGTCGGCACGGCGCGGACGGCTTCTTTAACGACTTCAGGTGCGGTTTCGCCCAGTCGGTTGAGCATATCCGTCACTTCCTGAAGCCCCAGGAAAACAGACAGATTACGGGTCAGCAGATGGTCCGTAATCAACGCAATATGTTTGGCGACGTCTTCCGCCTCGGACACACCGTGGCCCAAGGGTGCATCGTGCGCCGATAAAGACCAGCCATTGGCGGGCATTGTCTGATCCGCCAAGACATGCATCGAAGGAATGGGAATGCCGCTGCGGGCCGACAGTGCTGCGTTCGATTCGGTCAACAATTCGGTCAGCCGGATATAATCGTCACCGTTTGCTGCAATGCCAACGCGTAACTGCAGTGCTTCGACCGGGGCCAGTTCGGGTGCCGCAAGCCGCGCTTGACCAATAGGCTGTGATTGCACTTCCAGCGGCAAACCAAGACGCTCGCGCATTTTGCCGTTGGTGGCGGGGTGTTTCCAAAGTCCGACCCCGATCAAGCCTGCTGCTATGACCATGAAAATAAGCGTGGGAAAGCCTGGAATAATCCCAAGCAAGATCGCAACGCCGCCAGCGATCAGCAACACATGCGGCTTGCCCGCCACCTGTTCGGCAATCGCCGTGGCGAGCTCTTGTCCGCCTTCGTCATCGGTGCTGCGCGTAACCAAAAGGCCCGCAGCGAGAGCGGAGAAAAATGCAGGCAATTGCGAGACAAGTCCATCGCCAATGGTTAGGATCGCATAGGTTTCCAGTGCCTCTCCGGCTTCCATCCCCTTACTGAACATGCCAACGCCAAGACCGCCCAAAAGGTTGATCAACACAATGACGATGGCTGCGATGGCGTCGCCCTTCACAAATTTCATCGCACCATCAAGGCTGCCGTTGAATTTGCTCTCCATTTCCAAAGTGCGCCGTTTCAGCTTGGCTTCATCTTTGGTCAGAAGGCCGGAACGCAAATCGCTGTCGATCGACAATTGCTTGCCGGGCATGGCGTCCAGACTGAACCGTGCGGCAACCTCTGCCACGCGTTCGGCACCTTTGGAAATCACAATGAACTGCACGATCGAGATGATTAGGAAGATCACAAGGCCAACGACCAGCTCACCGCCTGCGACCATTTCGCCAAATTGCTGAACAATCTTGCCAGCATGCGCCTCGAGCAAGATCATTTTTGTCGTCGCAATGGCAATGCCGATGCGGAACATGGTGGTGATCAGCAACACCGTCGGGAAGGAACTGAAATCCAGCGGCTTCACCACATACATGGCGCTCAACAGCAAAAGCACACTGACGATCAAATTAAATGCAATGAACAGATCGAGCGCAAAGGGCGGCATGGGCACGATGAACAATGCGATCATCAGCACCAGCGCAAAGGGCAACCAAAGCGCCGTCATCCCTTTTGAGGGTGCGGGCAGCCAGGAAGGTAAGGATTGGGCGAAACGGCTCACTGCTGTACTGCCACCCCATTTTGCTCAGCCAGCAGTCGGTTATAACGCTGCATCACCATTTTAACGTAATTCTGCGTTTCGCGATACGGCGGCACGCGGTTGCCATATTTCTGCACAGCGCCTTCACCGGCATTATAGGCCGCCAAGATCAAATCGAAATTGCCACTATATTTGAAATATAAACGGCGCAAAAGCCGCGCGCCAGCATCTACATTGGTCGCAGGATCGTTGAGATGCGCGGGTTGCACCCCCAGCATGCGGCCTGTGCCGGGCATGATCTGCATGAGCCCTTGCGCCCCGGCATGGCTGCGAATCGTGTGGCGATAGCCCGATTCCTGCTGGATCACGGCATGCAGCAAAAGCGGATCGATGCGGTGCGTGTTGGCGGTTTGTGCAATGATCCCGTCAAAACGGGTGCGGTAACTTTGCGGGCGCATCGCCAATATGCCGCTCGATGGCGCACCACCGCTGGCGAAATTGGTTCCACCGTCGGAAAGTCCGGGCGCAAAAGCACTTGCCGGCATCTCGGGCTCGGCTGCCGGAACAATGCGGACAACTGTGCCAGTACCCGCAAGCGATTTTGGACTGGAACGCGAATCATAGGCGTAGATTTCGACCGAAGCGCCTTTTTCGTCGTTTAAATTCGAATCCTGCCGATTGGGATTTCCCTTGGCACCTTTACGGGTGGGATCTGCAACCTTGTGATCTTTCGAAGACATGCCCGGCTTGATGTCGGCATATTGCAGGCTGTATTCGCCCTCTTCGCCGTCCTCTTCGGCATCAACATCGTCGCTGTCTGCACGGCCTTCAGCGACGATGATTCGGCCATCGGCTTCGACATAATCCAGTTGAGAAGCGGGGGCGTAAAGCACTTGATCTTTACACCCCGCAAGCGCGCGGAACCGTTCGAGCAGTTTCGGATCTGCCGTGCGCAAAGTATTGTCGACTGGGCAAGGTTCGATAACCTCGTCAGCCTGTGCCTTTTTGGATTTTGCCTCGGCAACGGGCGCAAACAAACCTGCCGCAGCCAGCAAGGCCATTGCGGATAATCCCGTTCGAATAATCGGACGGAGCCTCAAAGGCGAATATCGACAAACTGAATGCATTGTATGATCCCCACAGCCCCCACACAATGCGGGAGACAGATGAACTACGATGCCCCAACAGCAGTATCTTCGCACCAGCGCCCTTGCGAGCGGCTGCCCTATTGGGACGACCATAAGGAAAATTAACAATTGATCAACTGTAATTTCCGTCACAATTGTTTCAAATTGCTGCACTTTTTTTGGTTAAAAATGACATTTGTGTTAATAGACCCACCGCAAAGTCGCAGTCTTTGGCGGTTTTGTAGAAAACGCCCGTCAAACGGCATTTTGCATTGTTATGCTTTGTATTTGAACGCGTTGACAGGGGTGAAGCGGGAGGGCTATGTTTTGCCTAGGAGTCGCACTTGCCCCAACAGCTGGGCTCCTGTCGGTATCGCCTCTTACGTTCGTTTTCGAACGCTGGTTGGCGTGCGGTCCTTCGTGATCAATTATGCCCTGTCAGTGGAATTGAGAGGGCTCAGGTCACGCCATGGCGGACAAAAACGATAGCGGTGACAAAACCGAGCTTCCGACCGCCAAACGGTTACGGGAGGCGCGCAAAAAGGGTGACGTCGCCAAATCAAAAGACGTCACAGCCGGATTGCTTACGCTGGTTTGGTTCCTATTGATCGCGCTCGGCTCGGCTTATGTCGCCCGGGAAATTGCCCTGTTTTTCACGGAAACCATTGCCAGCGCAACGACGTTACCTTTTGATCAGGCACTGCGGACCTTGGGCACTGGAGCCGCTTTGTTGCTAGTAAAATTGATGCTGCTGATTTTGCTGCCCGTTGCCATCATCGCAACCAGCGGTGAATTTCTGCAAATCGGCCCCATTATGACCACCGAAAAACTGAAACCGAAATTTGATTCCATGAACCCGGTTGAGGGTTTGAAGCGCATGTTCGGCATGGACGGTCTGGTGGAAATGGTGAAGACTTTGATCAAAGTCTTGCTCATCACATTGATCATTTATGTGATGATCCGCACTGGATTGAAAGAGGCAGGGCAGTTTATCGGTTTGGCGAGTACCACCCCGTTGCATAGTAATGGCCAGCAAATTGCGGGCGTCGCGCTTGATATGACCTATTCGCTGACGTTGCAGTTTTTTGCGATGGTCGTTGGCGTCTTCCTGCTCGTAGGGGTCGCTGACCGGCTTTATTCAAAGCATAAGTTCATCAAAAAAATGAAGATGAGCATGCGCGATATCAAACAGGAAATGAAAGACGACGAAGGCGACCCCCATGTCAAAGGGCGGCGGCGCGAAATGCATCAGGAATGGGCCAACCAGAATGCGGTTGGGGCGGCGGGCGGTGCTGCGGCCTTGCTGGTGAACCCCACCCATATTGCCATTGCGCTCGATTATGATGACGAGGAATGCCCGGTTCCGGTGATTGCCGGGCGCGGCGACGGCGCATTGGCGGCGGCAATGCGTGCAGAGGCGGAACGGAATAGTGTACCGATCATCCGCAACGTTGCCACAGCGCGGCGGCTTTGGGCGCGTGGCGAAGTGGGCGAAATCGTGCCCGAAGATATGTTTGATGCCATCGCCGAAATTATCCTGTGGGCAAAAAAGGCGAGAACGGGCAATGCCCCGTTGTGGCAGGATATGGATAATCAAGGCGAGCCACACCTTGCGGCAACAGCCAGCACGACCAACAGCTAAGGAACGGAAAATATTATGGGTTTTGGTGCAGTCATTTCCTCGATCCTTGCGATCGTCCTAGCACTTGGTTTCGTGTTGGGGCTTGCTTGGGGGGCGATATGGCTTTTGAAAAAGCTGCAAGACCGGCAATTGGGCGTGAGCGGAGAAGCATCGCCGCGCGACGCGATCCAATTTGTCCGATCGCTGCCATTGGGGCAACGCGAACGGGTGACCTTGATCGAGCTCGATGGTGAGCGGCTGCTGCTGGGGGTGACGGCAGGCGGCATTTCGCTGCTCGCGCGGTGGCCAGCGGACGATAAAAACGGAGGAAGCCCCCGCTAATGGCTTCTGTACCCTGTACTGCGCTTGAATCTTTGCCAAAGGTTGCCGTTGATCGCGCCATTTTGGGCAATGCCTTGTTGCATTTGCTGGCCCGGGAAGGAACTCGTGTTGAATTGGCTGCTAAGGCAGCGGTTGGCGCCTATGTCTTCGCAGTCAATTCCGATTGCGCCTTCGCCCTGTCCACTGCCCCTGCCGATCCAACGGCGCTTGATCAATTGTGCGACGCGCTTGACGGTGCCGATGCGCTCTTGTCGCATGTGGAGCGGCAACTGGGAATCGCTCTCGATCCGCAAGGTTATGGGCCACTGGAACACAGCGCCTTTGCACAACCAGATGCCTTTTTTGTCAATTTATATGAAAGCGATAGCGCAGTCCATTTGGCGCTGGTTGCCGGAGATGTTGAAGCGGAGATATGGCGCAATCGTGCGGCAGCCATTTCGTATCCAGCGCGTTCGGTGCCGGTTCCCGTTACACTGCAATGTCAGGCTGCACGCCTGCCGATTGCGGTTGCCGCAGGGCTAGCAGCCGGAGACTTGCTGCTTTTGCCGCGCTTCATTTTATCGACTTTGGTGAGCTCCGCCACGCCCGAGGTTACTGGCCGGTTTGACGCCCATAGCGGCGAATGGCGCGCGGGTGAATTTGGCGATTTTGAGGATGACACGATGACAGATATTGATCCACCGGCCACGACAGGTTTTGCCGTGCCGATAACGTTGCGATTGCCGCAACAGGCCGTGGATGCGGCGCAATTGGCGGCGATGGCTCCGGGTATGGTTCTTCCGCTATCGCCTTTGTCACATGGCCTGGCGGTGGAACTGTTGGTCGGAGGAAAGCGCGTTGCGCGCGGAGAGATTGTTGAGATGGGCGAAAATTTTGCGGTCCATATTGATGAATGCTTTGCAGCTGTGGCCTCGCCGCAAACCGGCATGGGAGCTGATTAACAATGGATCTTTCGCAATTCACACCCGGTTCTGCGCTGATCACGGTTGTCCTGATTTCGCTCGCGCCGTTTTTCGCGGTGATGGTGACCAGCTTTACCAAGATCGTTGTCGTACTCACGTTGGTGCGCAATGCTCTTGGTACACAACAGGTACCACCTAATGTTGTGCTCAACGGATTGGCGCTGATCCTGACGGTCTATGTCATGTACCCGACGCTTGGGGAAATGTACGATTCCGCGACCGGCGAAACCCGTATTGAAACCACCATAGAAGGCGACACTGTTGAAAGCGGGCCTAGCCCGCTGGAGAATAGCGGCAATATTTTCGGCATGGCTGATCGCGCCAAAGAACCGCTGCGCACATTCTTGCGCAAACATAGCGATCCGGTGGAGCGGACATTTTTCCTGCGCACCCAGCAACGGATCGGCGGCAAGGACAAGGCAGGCGATTTGAAGGAAAGCGATTTTGTCATTCTGATCCCCGCCTTTGTGGTCAAGGAATTGAAGCTGGCCTTTCAAATAGGCTTTTTAATCTTTCTGCCCTTTTTGGTGATCGACATGGTGATTTCGAACATCCTGCTCGCGATGGGAATGATGATGCTGTCGCCCACCACCATATCGCTGCCGTTTAAATTGCTGTTGTTCGTTCTGGTCGATGGCTGGGTGAAGCTGACCCATGGACTGGTGCTGTCTTATGCCTAGCATTTCTTCGATCCCACAGGCACCCACAACACAGGTTCACGCGCGATGAATGGCGATTTTGTCAGCCTGACGATAGAGGCGATGTGGCTGGTACTGCTGTTGTCGGCACCGCCAGTGATTGCAGCATCGGTGGTGGGGTTGATCGTCGCGATCATTCAGGCGGCAACCCAGCTGCAAGAACAGACGCTGCAATATACGCTGAAATTCTTTGCCATTGTCGTTGCCATTTTCCTGACCGCCGGTTTGGTCGCCAGCAGCCTGATCACCTACACCGAAGCTATTTTTGATGGCTTCCCGGTTATGTTCCGATGATCGAGGCGATGGACCCCGGAATTGGTCGGCCCTTGGTCGATTCGATCCCGTGGTTGGACCAGATGCTGCTTGTCGGGGTCAGTTCGGCCCGTTTCGCCTTTTCCTTTCTGTTTGTGCCGGTCTTTTCCAAAGAAGCGATGCCCGCCACGGTGCGCAACAGCATCATCATCACCTTGGGGCTGGTCGCCATGCAACTGGCCCCTGATTTCGCAATTAAAGATCTGTCGGCGGCGGCATGGGCATTGATGTTGCTAAAGGAAGCGGCGGCCGGTACCATTATCGGATTGTTTTTCGGGACGATTTTGTGGGCCATGACAGCGGCGGGTGAAATTATCGATACCAAAGTGGGGGCCACCGTGGCGCAGGTCATGGATCCGCTGACCGGGCAACAAACGTCGCTGAACGGCATATTGTTCGGCCGTTTTGCGCAGGTTATTTTCGTCACCATGGGCGGGCTGACCCTGTTGGTTGGGGCCGTGATGCAAAGCTATGCAATCTGGCCGATTGGCCCGGGCGTCATGCAGTTCGAACCGCGCAGTGTGGTGCTGTACGAAGGCGAATTCGGGCGGTTGATGACCCTCGCCTTTGTCTTTGCCGTGCCGGTTTTGACCATGTTGTACTTGATCGATCTGGGCATGGGTTTCCTCAATCGGTTTGCCCAACAGTTCAACGTATTTTCGTTGTCGATGCCGATTAAAGCGGTGGCGGCGACCTTGGTGATCATCGTCATTCTGCCATCCATGGCGCAGGCGGTTATTGGCGATTTGTCGAGCCGCACCGATGTGGCCAGCGCGCTGTTGGGGCAAACCGCCCGGCCCGTTACCCCACCAGCCACCGTCCCACCCGCTACATCGCCCGGCCCGGCTGCGGATAAAGGGGTGCCGAATGAGTACTGATTCCAACGATCCGCCGCCCCCGGCAATGCGCCTGCATCCCAATGATCTGCTGCAACAAAGGGCGCTGGCCGATTCGATGGCGCTCGGCGCACGCCCGGCAAAGCCACCGCCACCGCGCGCTGCGGCTCCGGCGGGCGAAGGGATAACCGATACCGCCGATCTGTTGCGGCTGGTAGCCATGCTGAAACAGGCAGAGGCGGCATCGGGCGTCGCCGAACGGATGATCGTCATCGGCGAATTTTCGGTCACCGCTACCCGCGTTCCCGAAAGCTTTGTCGCCCAGTTGCAGGCATTAACCCGAATGGAGGCCGCTGTGCTGCGCATGCTCGGCTGGGGCCGCGCCAATGCCGACATCGCCATGTTGCTCGACAGCAATGAAAACACCGTGCGCACCCATATGAACAATGTGATTCGCAAGGTCGAACTGGATGGCATGCGCGAATTGATGTGCCTGGCGGGACTGTTGTTTCACCCTTTGGATTAAGTAGCACTCTTCACAGCCCCCAAAATATAATGCCACTAAATCCCCTCCCGGTTTGGCGCACCGGCATCCCGGATTTGACCCCGAAAACCATCAAAACTAAACGAATTGTTCAAGCAACCTAAACGATTCGTGGATTTCGCCTTGCCCGATTATCGCGCATTGATCGGGCAAGGAGAATATTCCATGTCCGGTTTCGCATTATCACCCGCCGTCCGTTTGGCCCCGAAAGCAGCAAACGCACTTTTCGCGTCGGACGGCAGCCGTGAAGCGGCAAACCGCATCATCGAGCGGCATCGTTTGCCAAACAAGACGCTCGATCTTGTCGGCGTTGCCAGCGAACTCAAAGCCTTGGCAAAGACCAACCCCCGGCTGGCGCAAAACACGTTTGCCGAAATCAATGGCCGTTTGAAACCAGTGCGGCAGGGCGAGCTACAACGGTTGGTGGGCAACGGCTTGGCCAATCCAAACAAGCAGGCGGAACGCTCTGCCCAAGGGCAAACTGTTTTAAAAGCCGTTTCCTCTAGTTCGGATGCGCTACACGGTGCAGCGGCGATTGGCGTGGAATCAAAAGCCTTGCAAAAATTTGTGCCGCTGCCCGCCAAAATCCTTTTTGCTACTGTTGATGGCAAACTGAAATATGATGAGCTTCGCGCCAAGGGCTTTTCGCATGGCGCTGCGTGGGCGGGCGTCGGTGCCGGACAGGCATCGGGCCTTGGAATTTCTGCCGTTGGCTCTGGAATTGGCAGCGTTGCAGGCGGCGTCATCGGCGGCCTCGCCACTGCACCGACTGGGCCGGGCGCAATTGCAGGAGCAGCCGGTGGCTCTGCTGCGGGCGGTGTAATCGGCGGGACAATTGCCGGAGGCATTGACTGGATAACCGGGGCATCCGATAAGGCCGCACTGGCGGCCGCCAATCACTTCGACGGGAAGTCCATAAAATAGATGCAATGGAAATGTGATGGAGTTGTAACGCTGGCAGACATCGATGCTCTGCGCGAACAGCGCAAAACCGATCAACTCACCCGTTTCAGCCCTCTGTTTCCGCTGGCTTTTCTTGCGCTTTCGCTCTCGATCATCGCTTATGGTGTCTATGCTTTGGCTGACAGCGGCGTGACTTTTTCCAACATGTTCAGCCATGAGATCACCATTGCGGGCAAAAACCGCAGCATCTATCCGGCGCTTGTGTTGTTTGCCATTTTCATCTGGCTGGGCGGCTGGATGGTAATGCTGTTGCTACAATGGGCAAGACGCGCGGGAAAGGCGCCATTGGCAGTGACCGAACAGCATGTTTGCTTTGATGGACGTATATACCAGCGAGACCTCATCAGCCATTTCGAACAACAGCATTGGGGCATCCATGGCGTGTTTGCTATGATAATGCAGGACGGTCGGATTTTGCGCATGCCTAACGCCGCCATGTTCGGTGCACCGGTCCGGGAGTTTGATGCCAAGGTGAAGGCGGAAATTTGGGATAATATCAAATGGCAATTATTTCTCGCCGCTGGCACCGCCATTGGTGCCATATTGATTATGGTTTTGCTAACCAGCACCTAAATTTCCCCCACGCATTTCGGCCATTCAGCCTCTTTTGGTTCTGTCTCCCCAAACAAATCGATTACCCCGCCTAAACGATTTGCGGATGTTTAAAGGAAGTGCCGCTGCTTAGTTGCGAGCCGAGAGTGGGAGTATCGCGCATGGGTAGTATCATTGGCACTTTTGGATCGAGCGCAGCCGCCGCCAGCAGCGCACGCATAGCGGCAACGGACGTTCCGACAGGTACACGCCTGTCGCTCACTACCGATCAAATTGCTCATGCCCGTTCGCATTTGGAAAAACATGCAATGCCCGCCGATCATCTGGAGAAGGTGGTGTTTGTAAAGGGCATGAAGGGCCATGGCTGGATCGTTGAGCGAGCGCTTAAAAATGGCAATCCTGCCATTACTCGCGGCAATGTCGTCTATGTTCGCGATGATTTTTGGGCAGCAGCGACCAATCCGAACAGGGAAACCTTTTGGTCCGAAATCGCCCATACGTCGCAATATCAGCTGGGCAATTTTGAATCGCACTACATCTCCGGCGTGATCGGCAGCATCCTGATCGGCGGCGACGGACATGACAAAAATATCATGGAAGTGATCGCGCATAAAAGATTGGGCGAGCCAATGGCGATTGCTTGGGCTAAAGCCCATCCATGAACTATCGTCCGGCCAGTGCATTAAAGGCCGCAATACCATTCACGCTCTTGCTTTTTGGTTGCGGCGACGATCCCCTGCCTCAGCCTGCCCTTTTGAATCATCCTGAAGAGCAATGGCCTGTTCGCACAGAGAAAATGACGACGCGCGAAATTTTCGAAGTCTATCGATATTATCGTTCTCTAAAGCCACCCCGGGCTACGGTTGGTGCAGAACTGCTGGGCGCGCGCGGCAAAGAGGCGCTTCTGGTCTGGGCAGAAAGCGTCGAGCGCAATGAACAGCCCTTGATGACAGAAACCATGTATTTTGAACGGCTGGTGATCGAGGCCGCATGGAAAGGCGGCTATGATCTGTGCGCCGATGCGCCGATGATGGAGCGCGCCGCCAAATTGATGGCAAAAGAAGCGATGGCGCGAAGCAACGCCGATGCGCTCAGCTATGTAAAGCGTCAATGCGCCAAGGCCAAATGATACGGCTGCCGTTCAACGGTGCATAGCGCCGCCCGAAATCCAATACCCACGCTAAACCGCCAATTCATCCTTTCCGTCTCCCAGCCCCCTAAACAAAATGATTACCCTGCCTAAACGATTTGCGGAGCGCACGACTCGGCAAGCCACGTCATAAAGATGGGGAAGGGTCGGAACATCCCCGGTCCCGAATGGATTTTTTGGTAGGAGAATTATGATGTTGGGAATTAAACTGAATTTTGCAACCATCGCGCAATTGGGTTTGGCGGCCGCAACCGGCGGCGCTTCGTTGGCGGTAATGGCACAACAAATGATCGTAAAGGCTGCTGTGCAAATGGCTATTCAGCAAGCGTGTCAACAATTGGGATTGCCACCAGCTGTTGCCAGTATGGCGATGGCTGCATTTAACAATGGGGCTGGACTGGATGCGGCGAATGGACTGTCAAATTCTGCGGGTGGAATGCAAGAAATGATCGGCCAGTTCGGAGAGCAGTTTAATTTGTCGCCGTCTGAGATGGGTATGCTTGCCCGGACGGGAACCGAGGCTGCTAATAGCCTGACTGATACACTAACTCAGCTGGTCAACGAGGGCCTGAAATCCTCCAATAAAGAAACCAAGCGCAAGCCTATGGGGCCACGGGCTGGTCAAAGCTTGCTGGTGGCGATTGCAACCATGATGGGCGAAATCATGGACCAGAAGCTCAACAAAATGTACAAGTTGACAACTGAGCTTGGCGGCTTGGATACTAAGAATTCGCAATATGGCGCCAAAACGGGCGAACTTCAGGCTGTAGGCAAGGAACTGGATTTCGTGTCGCAAGCTATGAACAATACGATCAAATCGATTGGTGATGCGGCCTCTACAATCGCCCGCAAAAACTAAGCTTGATTTAAAAATCAGAAGGGACGACTCTCGATCACGGGAGTCGTCTTTTTTGGAGTTTGCTATGCATATTTTCCGATCAGTAGCGTTGATAATTTGTGGATCAATCGCCTTTGCCTCTCCTGCTCTCGCCCAAAGCTTAGGCAATGTCGCCTGGGGTTCAGTGCAAGCGGGACAGGATGAAGCGATCAGAACGAATCGCAATGTCTCCGCACAAGTCATTACTGGTCGAATTAGTTCCGTTCCCAAAAAACCTGACCTTACGTTTAAGGCCTCCTCATCTCGCACACGGCAGAATCTGAAGGCCTTGGCCGACAACATGCGTAAAGCCGACCCAGCTGTTGCTGCTCAAATGGAACAGCTCTTTGCCTCCACCGACATCATTGGCGCTGTTGGCGGAGTGATGGATCGCTATGGTTTGCAACGGAATAATGTCGCCCATGCCTATGCGCTCTATTGGGTTGTCTATTGGGGCTTGGCGAACAAAGTCTATAATGCTCCGTCTGCGGCCAAAATGCGGGCGGTTGCGGCGCAGGCTGAACTGGGCTTCTCGGGCAACGCACAATTTGTATCGATGAACGATACACAGAAACAAGCGGCCGCCGAGGAACTCATGGCCCTTGCGGCGATTTTAGACGCAACATCTGAACAGGCAAAAACCGACCCAGCCTTGGCCGAACAAGCCGCAACGGCATCGCTAGAAGGCAGCCGCAAATCGGGCCTAGACCTCGACAAAATGACGCTGACCGAGGATGGCTTTGTCCCTGCCAAACCGCGCAAGAAAGCCGATGCCTCGGATGCGGTGGGGGATGATGCGACCGCCTTGGCCAGCGCCGATACCGGCGGCACTGACGCCGCCCCCAACTACATCCTCTTCGCCGCCCTCGGCAGCGCAACCCTTGGCGGCATGTATTGGGTCGGCAAAACCGTTGGCCGCAAAGGCTGATGGTTTAGTGCACTGTCACTGTAATCCCAGGCCAGCGATACGAATTAATTAGTGTATATCGAACGTGTCACCGTAATTCAAAGTAATGGACGATAAAGCCTTAAAAATGAAAGGCTTGGCAGATGAAATCTCGGCTATGACGTCAGATACGCGTGCTGGATACATCAACGGCGTTAATGGGAATGACAAGGACAGCGCAGGCGCTGTTAGCGCAGAAACCACGAAAATCAGCAGCAAGTCGACGTTATTGCAGGCATATTCTCAGGAGCTCTCCATGGTCTCCAACGCAGCGACCAACGTAATCAAATCGATTGGCGAGGCGAATGTGACTAATGCTCGTAAGGGGTAATTCATCACTGGTTCAGCCTATTAAGTAAACTATCGGGCCGCACATTGTTGCGGCCCGATCTCGTGGAGGAAACAGGATGAATTGATTTTATAGCACAGCCGTAATTACCCTTGGATTGTTGTTTCCAGAAATCGCAACCGCACAGATGCAGCCAATCTTTGCTCCACCAGCATCCGCCGCGATGCTGATGAATCAGCATATCTCTAACGGCATATTTGCCGAAGGCCTAGCTTCCAAAAGCTCTTCGAAAACATCGGTAACCACTAAGGTAGCTACTACTTTTCGCGTTTCACAAGCTGTTCGACGCGAAAACTTAGACAGTTTCGTCGCCAAAACGCGTGCCACCGATCCCGAAACTGCTGCCCAGTTGCAACAGCTTTTCGCTTCCAATGACATTATCGATACGATCGCAAAGGGAATCTCACCATACGGCCTCAGTGTCGACGATGTGGCCGATGCGTTTGCGGTGTATTGGATCAATTCGTGGGAAGCTTCTCGCGGTATTGTGGGCAGCCAAGAAACTCACCAACGCGCGCAGGCCGTGAAGGTACAGGCCGCTCGTGGCCTTGCATCTTCTCCAGAATTCGCTCGTTCGACCGACGCTCAAAAGCAGGAATTTGCTGAGGCGATGCTCGTCCAGGCGGCGATGATTTCCGCGCATATGGAGGCTGCGGCTGGCGACCCATCCCAACTTCGCGCCGTCGCCAAAGCAGTGTCCCAAGGTGCCGCCGCCTCCGGCCTAGACCTCGACAAAATGACCCTGACCGAAGACGGCTTTGTCCCCGCCAAACCACGCAAGAAAGCCGATGCCTCGGATGCGGCGGGGGATGACGCGACCGCCTTGGCCAGTGCCGATACCGGCGGCACAAGCGGCGACAGTTCCACCCCCAACTACGCCCTGATCGCGGGTGCCGCAGGCGCTGGCCTCGGCGCGGCGTTCTTGATTGGTAAGGCGATGGGGAAGAAGGGCTGAATTATTTCGTTAGAATTGAACTCCAAACACTCTCAACTTCTCGGTCGAGATGATTGAAAGAGTTTAGGAGTTAAGTGAAGTGTCACCGAAACTCCAAAGGTTGATTTTTAATCGTAAATTTAGCTCGCACAAGCATTGTATGCTTGTGCGAGTTTTTTTTGTGCTTATTTGAGATAGGGGCGAATGGAGTATGTTGTGAAAAATTTGATAACTATATTGCTTGCACTGTGTGGGTTTAATTATGCAGAAACTGCATCAGCTCAGATTTATGTTCCGCCAATCAATATGACTCCGCGATTTTACGTGGGGGCATATCAACAACAAGATGATGCTAAACGCCATAATGTACCGACTGTTGACAGGGAAATCGTTAAAAATTCCCCGCAAATCTCTCTTTCGTTTAAGCCATCTATGGTTTCACGGCGACAAAATATTGAAAGTTTCATAAATAAAAACAGTGCTTTGAATCCAGGGTCCGAGGCGGAGATTCGTTCTTTTTTGACAGACGGTGACATATTTAAAACGATCTCGAACGGCATTGCTCCATTTGGTTTGCAGACAAACAATTTGGCGGATGCGTACACAGTTTGGTGGGTTAGCATGTGGGAAGCTTCGCATGGAATTTTGGAGTCATCGTTCGATAGGAAAAGTGCCCAAGCTGTTAAAGCCCAAGTTGAGATCAACATGCTTTCTATACAAAAGATATCTTCCTCTAGTGAATTAGATAAGCAAAAATTGGCTGAAGAGTTGTTTATGCAGTCCGCGTTAATTGCTGCCATGCAAGCGGGCGTAAGCACAGATGAAGGCCAAAAAAGAATAGTCGCAGATAACGCACGTAAGGTGGCATTGGCAACCGGCCTAGACCTCGACAAAATGACGCTGACCGAGGATGGCTTTGTCCCCGCTAAGCCACGCAAGAGGGCCGACGCTTCGGATGCGGTGGGGGATGATGCGACGGCCTTGGCCAGCACCGATACCGGCGGCACGCGCGACGACAGTTCCGCTCCCAACTACGCCCTGATCGCGGGTGCCGCAGGCGCTGGCCTCGGCGCAGCGTTCTTGATTGGTAAGGCGATGGGGAGGAAGGGTTGAGGAAAGTGAGGAAGTTTCGCTCTCTCATTATCATCGGCCTGGCATTGGGCACAACGGCGCAGGCGCAGGATTATGGTGCCTATTCCTATCCCGGCACCGATTTCTACGCGAACAATAATAGCATTAACGTCGCGGTGATGAACGATGTCATTTCCGATATGTCCACGGTGAAAAAAGCTGAAAATCCGGCCCCATCCAGCAAAGCCGCTGCCAGATTGGAATATCGACCTTTAAAGTCGCTCACCCGCAAAAATCTTGCAAATTTTGTCGAAAAAACGCGTGTCGTTGATCCGGCAAGTGCAGCGCAATTGGAACAATTGTTTGCATCCACGGATTTTATTGGTGCCGTGTCAGATGCGATGCAAGGGATTGGGCTTCGTGCGGATAATGCAGCGCATGCCTTCGCGATTTATTGGGTAAGTGCGTGGCAGGCGGCACATGGTGACCATTCGACGGCAAATGCCGCGACCTATCAGGCTGTTTCCGCGCAAGCATCCAATGGCCTTTCGAATTCGTCCGCATTTGCCAATGCCACTGACGAACAAAAACAGGAAATGGCAGAGGCATTGATGATTCAGGCAGCATTGATCGATGGGTACATGCAGGCCGCAGCGGGCAAAGATGATCAGTTGAAAGCGGTCGCCAAAGCGGCATCCCAAGGTGCGGCAGCCTCTGGCCTAGACCTTTATAAAATGACCCTGACCGAGAGATGGCTTTGTGACAAAGGATCGCAATGCGTTGTGAGCAGCGCAGATCAGTTTCCTTCATGGGTATAAGAAGCCTACACCCTAATCGTTGAGTGCGTTGATCGCGGCGTGGACGCGGGCTTCGATTTCTGCGCGGGGCAGGCCCGGTGGAATTTCTTCGCCGATTTTATAGGTTATGGTGCCTTTGTGGCGGATCAGGCTGCCGCGCGGGCACAAAACTCCGCTGTTCACCGCAACCGGCACTACGGGCATTCCCAATAATTTATACAGGCCGGCAAAGCCCGATTGCAGCGGGGGGCGTTCGCCATGGGGAACGCGTGTTCCTTCGGGAAAGATTGTGATCGGGCGGCCTGATGTGCGCATTTCGCGGCCCCAAGCGATCATCTTGCGCAGCGCCCCAGCACCTGCATCACGGTCAACCGCGATCATATCATAGGCGGCGGCGGCGCGGCCCCATAACGGTATTTTGAACAGTTCCTGTTTGGCGACAACGGCGGGAAAGCCGAACAGACCGGGCAGTTCAATTGCCTCGAACATGCTTTCATGTTTGATCGCATAGATAACCGGACGTGGATTCAATGTACCGTCAAATACAATTTTGATGCCCAATATGTGCTGTGCGCACCATCGGTGCTGGTTGGTCCAGCGTTGGATGGACCAATGCAACAACGGTTTAGACAGCAGGCCGCCCAATGCCGCGCCTGCTACAAAGGGCGCGGAACCGATGTAAAAAGCCAGCATGAACACCAGCGATCGCAGCACCGCCATGGCTTAAATGCCCAACAACGCAGCCAAACCGCGCAGCCAATATTTGTGATATTCCTTGAACAATACCGTCAGGCTGGGTTGCGTGGCGACGGCATCATTCACGACCGTGACGGTTTCGGGCAGAACTTGATCCAGTTCCAGCCGCGCCCGGCGCATGTGCCAATCATGCGTCACCAGCCGCAAGGTGCGGATTTTGTGGCGCGCGGCCCATCGTGCCGTTTCCAGCGCGTTCGAACGGGTGTCGACCGCGCGAAATCCCAAATCGATGCAGCAATCAAACAACCGCATCGGGCGATCATATTGCGCCGCGAGTTCGGCGGGCTTCACGTCCAGATCGACACCAGAAACCAGCATGCGCTTGGCTTTGCCCGCCTCTAATATTTGCAAGCCGCGATCAATCCGCCCCGCCCCGCCGGTTAACACCACAACGCCGTCGGTTGCCTTCATCGATGCTGCCTGCGGCAAAAACAGGGCGAACCAGACAAAGCCCAAAATCCAGGCGAGCAAGGCAAAGGCGAAAAGGCGTTTGGTCACAACATCAGCGCCCTTAAAGCATCTTTTTCAGGACGGAAAGTACCGTCCATCGCGCCATCGCCATGGCCAGGCCGGTTGCAAGCAAGGGAATGGCGGCAATCACCGGCCATCCATAAAGCGGAAATTGCGATCCGGCGAGCAAGGCAGGCTCCAGCGCGGTAACGCGAGAGCCAAGCAACGCCATGACCAATATGGCCGCGACGGTACCGACCACGCCGCCGAACAGGGCATCAAGGGCAACGCGCCTTTGAAATAATCGGGCCGCCTGCAAATCGGTGGCGCCCATCATGTGCATTATCTCGATTGTCGAGCGATGGGTGTTGAGCGCCCCGCGCACCGCCAGCGCCACCGTTGCCGCCGTTGCCATCAACAACAATAATACGACCGCACCGGACAATATTTGCATGGTTTGCATCAGATCGAAAAAGGGCTGCAACCATTCGGCATTGGTATCGACCCGCACATCGGGGGACAGCTTTTTCAACTGTTGGCGCAGTTGATTCAGCTGGGCTTTGGTGGGTGGGGCGGAAAAGCGAATATCGATCAGCGCGGGAACCGGAATATCGCTGTCTTCGGTGGTTTCGCCCAGCCACGGCTCCAGCAATGCCCGGGCTTCCCTTGCGGGAACAGCCGTGACGTCGGTAATGCTGCGCGCTTGTTTCAGAAATCGCACGATCTGCTGTTGGTCATCGACCCGCTGCCCTGGATCGGCGGACAAAATCCGCACCGTTGCCTCGCGCGCCAAATCGCTGCTGCCGCGTCCTGTAGCACCGGTAAAGGCCAATGCGGCGGCGGCGGCGAGTACGGTCAAAAAAAGCATGATCGCCATCACCCAAGGCATGGCACCGGAATATCGCCCATCGGGAATCAATTTCCGGTCGTGCGCCGGACGGGCGAAAGACAACAAACGAGCGACACCCAGTGCCATATCAGTTCCGCAATACCAAAGGACGCGGTGGGTGTTTCAACGCACCGGTAGGATCAGACAGCCGTCCGCGATCCAGCCGCATCATTTGTGCGCCTTCGATTTCCTGAAGCAAATGGATGTCATGGGTTGCCACCACCACCGTCGTTCCCAATCGGTTGAGCGCGGCAAATAATTGCAACAGGCGTAGTGCCATGTCGGGATCGACATTGCCGGTGGGTTCGTCGGCCACCAAAATTTCGGGCCGTCCGATCACCGCACGGGCAATGGCGACGCGCTGTTGTTCGCCGCCCGATAGCGTCGCCGGACGGGCCTCTGCGCGCTCGGTTAAGCCAATCCATGACAGCATTTCATTGACCGGCCCGGTCAGGTCACGCTCGGTGATGCCCGCAATCCGCAACGGAAGCGCGATATTGTCATAGGCCGACAAATGCGGAACCAGCCGGAAATCCTGAAAAACAACGCCAATGCGACGGCGAAATCCGGGAAGCCGCGTGCGTGTCATCGTTACGGTATCTTGCCCGAACATGTGGATGGCACCCCGGCTTGGCCGATGTGCGAGATATAGAAGCTTGAGCAGCGAGGTTTTTCCCGCCCCCGATGCGCCGGTCAGAAAATAGAAACTACCGGGGAACAGCGTAAAGCTGATGTCGGTCAGCGTTTCCGCGCCGGTCCCATACCGAAGGCCAACATTGTCAAATTCGGCAACGCTTTGCATTGCGGCATCGCATTGCACATAAGTGACGTTCGCGCAAAGCCTAAGAAATAGTTTTTCTGTGGCAGATGTCTCAATTCGCGGCAAATACTGCTGCCTTCCACAGCTATTTTAGCCGTGCGGGGTTGCATGATGACCTACGCTCATGTTTATGCAGCCTGCATGCTGCTCGTTTGTCCATCCTGCCGGTCACGATATGTGGTACCCGATAGCGCCATAGGCAGTGCTGGTCGCCAAGTGCGCTGCGCCAGCTGCCGGCATAGCTGGTTTCAAGAAGGCCCAAATGCCGTTGCGCCGCCCGCGATTGAACCGGTTGCAGCTGCGCCGGTCGCCGTCGCAGTGCCACCCGTTGCTCCATCAGACGCCAACAATGATCCTTTGCCGCATGCAAATCTGAACGCAGATTGGGTACAGCCCGGATTTGCCGCCATGGACGGCGTACCCGCCATGGCAGAGCCACCACCGCCGCCCCCGACAGTCACGATGATACCCGAAGCGCGCAGCGAACCGGCGGTTGCGCCCAAATTTTTCGAAGAAACCCCTTTGCCCGAACGCAGCCAGTTTGATCGGGAACCCCCTTTCCGTCCCCGGCGCAATCCGGCGAAAATCATGACCTATGCGGCGGGTGCGTTTGCGCTGTTTATCGCGGTTGCAGGGGGTGCGCTTTGGTATTCTGGCTGGCTCGACAACAGTTTTTCGGCGTCTGTCCGCGAACCCGATTTGAAAATCGTTTTGCACGATAATCTGGAACAGGGTCGGGCTGCCGATGGAACGCCCTATTTCATTGCCAGCGGATCTATCGTCAATCCAACGGCCAAAACCCAATCGGTACCCGATATGATGGTGACGTTGAAAGACGCGAGCGGCAGGGCCGTGTTCAACTGGAAAATGAATGCCCCGGTCAAAAGCCTGGCGGCGGGTGCCACGGTGGATTTCAGCCAGCTGCGCCACGACATTCCGCTTGCCGCGTCGCAAGTGAGCGTGGGTTGGGCACTTGGCGGGCGATAAAGAAGCGCCTTACAGAATTTCTTCGTTACCGCCGCGCCCGGCAAATAGCTGTCCCGCTTTCATAACCGCCACCAGATCGGCAAGTTTAAGGGGGCAATAGACCCCAACGCGGTCTTCCCAGCCTTTACAATCGTTGGATATTCGAGATTTTAACGGCGGCCTTTACAGGCGTCTGTAGTCCGATTGTCGTCAGCGTCCGTAAAAGCAAAGCGGGACCGCGCATCACCCTTTTTTGGTGATCCGTTCGATTTCGCGCGAAACCAAGGCATCGACCATATTCGGCAAATTATCGTCGAGCCAATCTTTGAGCATCGGGCGTAACATTTCGCGGACCAATCCTTCCAACGAAGTTTCGCCACTGCGCACGATTTGCGGGGATACGCCGGGCTCAGCCAGTGTTTTCAGCACCGAAAAACTTTGCGCCAACCGTTCAGCCTTGCCGTTATCGAGCAACTCTTCCTCATCGGCGGCGTCGGTCAGTTCTAGAATATCGTCATAGGATGCGGAGTCTGCAATATCCGATTCAGCCTGTTCGTGCACAGGCGTGCGGGGCGAGCGACGGGGCGCAGCAGAGCGACTGCGATCATCCTCTGAGATGATCTTTTTGATAGACGACAAAATTGCCTCCATCGACGGTTCGCTGCGTTCATCAGCCATCGTCAGCCAAGCCCCTTAAAATCCCTGTGCGATTCCCTCAATATTGGGGAAGCGGCTCTATTTCCGCTTTTTGCGCCGGAGTGTCAACTGTGCGGGTGGCAACGGTTGCTGGATCGGGTTTTGACGACCAATCATTCCATGTATCTTTGACGGCATCATAATCGGCCATCGGATCGTAAAGGGGGCCGCCTTCCAATCCCAGATCGCGGGCTTCGGCGCGGCCCATCGACGCGAGCAGCGAAAAACCAGCTACATAGGAATTGCGTCTGGCCGCAACCAGTTGAACCTTGCTGTTCAGCAGTTCCTGTTCGGCATTCAAAATGTCGAGAATCGTCCGGTTTCCAACGCTGTTTTCTGCGCGGACCCCCTCCAACGACAATTCATTGGCGGATACTGCCCGTTCGGATGCCGCAATCACGTCTTGCGATGCACGCCAACTGGCATAGGCGGCACGGGTTTGCGCAATGGCTTCGCGTTCGGCGGCAATTTCTTGCTCCATGGCCTGGCCAAGCCGTGCCTGCGCCTGACGAATCTGTGCCGCTGGCTGGCCACCTTGATACAGCGGAATGGTGGCGCGAACGCCGATCTGGGCGGAGCTCGACGATTTGTCAAAAGCAGGCAATGTGCCCGAATCGATGCTGCCAAAATTGTTTGAATAGCTACCGCCACCAAATCCGGCCACTTGCGGCAGCCGCGATGCTTCGGCCCCGCGCCGGTCAAAGCCCGCAGCCTCGCGGATTTCCTTCGCCGCAATCAAATCGGGATTGCTTTGCAAAGCAACGGCAACCGCATCATCGGGCGTTGCCGGCAAATTAGGTAAAGGCGGGGGGGCATCCAGATCATTGGGCACTTTGCCTACCAGCTGAATATAGATTTCTTTTGATCGGATCAGGTTCGCTCGCACGGCCTCCAGATTGCTGGTGGCCAATGCCAGTCGCGCTTCGGATTGGGCAACGTCGGTGCGTGTCAGATCGCCAATTTCAAACCGGTCCCGCGTCGCTTCCAGGTTGATTTGGAGAACGCCGACTTGCGCGCGGTTGAGCGATACAATCGATTCGTCGCGGATAACGTCCATATACGTACCGACGACGGCGGAAAATATGGCACTTTCGGTGGCGCGCAGTCCGGCAACACCGGCTTCCACGCGGTTTTCCGCCGCGCGAATCGCGTTCTTGACGGCCCCGCCAGTATAGAGCGGAACGACAACATCGGTCCGTCCGCTAAAGGATCTGTCGGGCGTGAAATTGGTGCCATCCGAGCGCGGAAACAATTCGGTATAAGAAAGCGAACCTGTCGCATCGGGCCGGCCTTGCGCGCGCGCGATGGGTACCGATTCGTTGGTGGCACGCTGACCAGCACGAGCACCGGTGAGCGTGGGGTTGGTTTCGTAAGCCGATGCCAATGCCTCACGCAGGGTATCGGCAGAAACGGGTGCTGCGGCCAGCGCAACGCTCGCACCCAACAACAGCGACATGCGGTTCAGGCGAACGGTCAAAATACAAATTCCGCCGCGCGCGCGAATGCGGGCAAAGGCGCGACTTCGCCGTCAGAAAATGGCCGCAAAGCTGCGTTCGATCCGATTTTAACGCCTTGTGCCAAGCGGCAAACCGCGCCTTCGACAAGTCCGGTGACGATCCGTCCCCCTTCGGACATTTGTTCGATAATGGCGGCGGGGAGCTACTTGAATGGCTCCGTCAATGATCACAAGCGAATAGGGCGCGTGGTCCGGTGCGCCGCGCACCAATGGTCCCTTGATCACGGTTGCAGCAGGAACTTGGCTTTGTGCGATTTTCGCCAGTGCACTGTCGTCTTCAACCGCAACCAGCGCGCTGACAAGCGGCAGCAGAAGCGCCGCCAAATATCCCGTGCCTGCACCGATCAGCAAAACGCGATCTGTCGCAGTCGGGCGCGCTGCCTGCAACATCAATCCCGCCGCGACGGGCGCGTTGAGCATCCGTGTGGCGTTTAACGGCACCGGCCGATCCGCATAAGCGGTGGCGGCACGTTCAGCCGGGACATAATTTTCACGCGGCAAAGCGCCCATGGCTTTTATCAACCAAGGTTCATTGACGCCGCTGGTCCGCAACTGGCTATCAACCATGTGGCGGCGCATATTTTCCGACTGCATCATGCCTCCATTAAACCATGCAAAATGACTTGTAGTCCAAAGTCGATCTGCAAATTGGCATAACTGTATTGCCAAAACAATACAGCATATTTTTGCCTTCTAAAGCGCCGCCGTGCAAAGGCCAAGATGGATTCCGACAAATACACGATTTCTTGCCGCGAATGTCGCCGGTTATTGCGAATGCGGCACCAGGCTTGCTCCATTTGGCAATACAGATTGTATAAACGAGACGGAAAAGCGGATTGCATAATGCTTGGTCAATCGCTAGGAGCGCTCGCTCACACCACAAGTGCCAATTTTTTGACACTCTCGCGAGGCCCGATGGCGGAGTGGTGACGCAGAGGACTGCAAATCCTTGCACGCCGGTTCGATTCCGGCTCGGGCCTCCAAAATCCTGACTGAGAATGTCTGTCAGTGATTGAAATTTCCCAGTTTTCTGCTAGTTTTGAGGCATCTACTGATTGTCAGTGGCTGCCCCTGTTTGCCAGAAACTGTGGTCGATGGGGGCCTAATTTGGGGGCCTCGTAAAGCCCCCATTTGAAGCGAGGCCCCCAAATGGCGCTAACAGACACTGCAATCCGCAAGGCCAAGCCGAGGGACAAGGCCTATAAGCTGGCAGACTCGCAAGGGCTTTACCTGCTGATCAACCCCGGCGGGAGCAAGCTGTGGCGCGTCAAATATCGTATCGATGGTGTTGAGCGGAAGCTGGCGCTGGGGTCCTATCCCGAAATCACGCTGGCAGAGGCACGGGCGGCACGCGATGCGGCTCGAAAGCAACTTGCGCACGCGGTCGATCCCAATGTTGCAAAGCGGCAGGCACGAATTGAGGCGAGCATTCGGGCGAGCAACAGCTTTGCGAGCGTTGCCGAAGAATTGATCGACAAGAAGGCGCGCGAGGGCCTTGCCCAGCCAACGTTGAAGAAGATGCGCTGGTTCGTCGAATTGCTGGGCAGTGATTTCGGCAAACGCCCCGTGACCGAGATCAAGCCGCAGGAGCTTCTACACGAGCTTCGCAAACACGAACGGCGAGGCAGACTGGAAACCGCCAATCTGCTTCGTGCCTTCGCCAGCCGGGTCTTTCGGTATGCCGTCGCGACGGCACGGGCCGAATCCGACCCCGCCCATCTTTTGATCGGCGCGCTGACATCACCCAAGGTGAAGCATTTTGCTTCCATTACTGATCCAGAAGAATTTGGCACATTGTTGCAGGTGATCGATGGCTATCAAGGCGATCCGTCGGTCATGAACGCTTTGAAGCTGACACCGCATGTGTTTCAGCGTCCTGGCGAAATTCGCCAGATGGAGTGGTCCGAAGTCGATTTTGACAAGGCGGTCTGGACCATTCCAATTGCCAAAATGAAGATGCGCCAACCGCATGCAGTTCCGCTTTCGCTTCAGGCGCTCGCCATCCTGAAGGAAATGCGTTCGCTGTCCGGGTCAGGACGATATGTCTTTCCCTCGATACGCACATTGCAAAGGCCGATCAGCGAAAACACCGTCAATGCAGCCTTGCGGCGCATGGGCTATTCGAAAGATCAAATGACGGCGCACGGCTTTCGCACATCGGCCTCTTCGCTGTTGAACGAGTCCGGTAAATGGAATCCCGACGCTATCGAACGCGCGCTTGCGCATATGGTGGCGGGAAGCGTTCGGCGCATTTACAATCAGTCTGCCTATTGGCAGGAACGGGTTTTGATGGCGCAATGGTGGAGTGATTACATCGACAAGCTTCGGGAAGGAAAGGATCAATGGGAGACAATCAACCGGCTGGCAGCTTAGCTCGCTGTTGCAGCGCGCTTCGGAGATAGCCAGATGGACGACCGGGACGAAGCGCGATCATTACGGAGGATTGCCGCAAGGGTTCTCAACCGAAATATCAAAGACGGACTTGATGAACTTGATCACATCACCGCTGCAATCGACTCGGCGATCAGATGGCGTCTCATCTTTTGTGGTTCGTTTTTTTGTCTTTTCACGCTCCTCTTCTCGGTCGCGCTGACTGTCTGGATCAAAGCAGAATTTGCCGGTGAAGATTGGGGCTACGCTGGCCTCGCTTTTGTAACCCTGTTTGCCGCCGCTGCGTTGGCTCCGCTCCTCTTCTGGCGAAGTTACCAATACGGCCTCGCACCATTCGGTCCACCAAAGGCCGGTCTTTATGCCGGAGCGAGCAAAGCGTCCGTTGATGCGTTGGAAAAGCTCTTTGCATATCTCCAGCAGGAAACCGCCCCCGAGCCATTTGTCTACCGCGCAAACAACGGCAAGCGCTATCTGGATCGCCGTCAGTTCTTCGGCGCTTTGCGGGGCTTGGCCCTTTCAAAATACGCTGGCATCCGTTCCGGCTGCGTGCCGCCTTACGGACTGTGGCTGTCAAAGATGATCTACTTTGACGCTGATGCGGAAGTAATCATGGCGGCCATCAACGCGAAGCCAAAGGCGGGCGGTCGCAAAAAGGAATTCGACTATGCGACGATCCTGCTGCGCCTTCTCGGTCATCCCGCATTGAACGGCATTGATCTTGGCGCACATGGCAGCACATCGAAGGTCATGAATGCGATTCGCGATGTCTGTGCTGCTGACGAAGATGATTTGGTGGGCGTTACTGTCCCCGAAGACACCACTTTGCGGCAGTTTGCCAAGGAAATTGAAGCAGCGTTGAAGAAAAATCACGCGCGCAAAAAATAATAGAGCCTTTCGCGTTTCCGAAGAATCCCGGATTTCCGCCCTTCCCAATTTCGCCGTGATTCCGAAATCTCCAAACAAGCGCGGTTGCCAGCGGCCTTCGGGTTACCGTGCGACCCACTGGCAACTCTGTGCAACCTGACACGTCTCTCGCCACCATTTGGCGACCAAGGAGACGAACATGGAACCAATAGCAATCTCAGTAAACGGTGCGGCCAAGGTGTTGGGCGTTGGTCGGTCCTCAATCTACGGCCTGCTCAAATCAGGTCGCTTGGAAGCGATCAAGATCGGCAGGCGAACGCTGCTGACCACAGCTTCGATCAACCGGCTGGCCAATGGCGAGCTTGTTGAACAGATGCGCCAATAGGGCCGCGCCAGATCGTCACCATTGCCACGCAGATTTAACTCATCATCACTTTGAAAGGATCACGCCATGCGCACATCGCGCCGGGTTACGCACCGCATCGATTTTCCCCGTGACATTGAAATCATCCTGAAGCCGCTCGTCGAAAGACTGCTGGCGGACAACGATGATGGGCACGCCTTGCAGACGGCGCTTCGTCCGTTTTTTCTGGGCACAAGGCCTTGCATCGAAATCCTGAGGGGCGCGGACACGATCACCTATATCGAAGGTCCGCACCACGAGATTGCCGGAAAGACATTCCCGCTCGGCAGTCGAATTTTCACCGAGGTGGGCTGGGTCAGCCTCGACCCCATTCAAACCAGTGAATTGCAACAGCGACTGCGCGTCGAGATCGACCGCACTGTCTTCCGCTTCCTTGCGGAGACCCGGACGCTGGAGCGGGCATCGCCCTATTGTCCGCAACCGAACCGGGCCACCGACGACGCGCAGGCGATAGCGTCGATGATCGCTTGGGCAAACCCGACAGCTCGAAGCGAGACGGTCGATGCCCAGTGAACACCAACATTGGAAAGGTAGGCGGAATGGCTGCGATGCTACGCATCGAGCCAGTATTTCAGATACACACCCTACGCACGGGTGCATGCCTGATTTCCGCCGATTTCGCGTCGGGCTATCCGCGCGCCCTTTGGGGACAGCGACGGCCAAGCCAAGCAATTTCGCCCATTTCAGAGCGCGCTTATGGCGCGCTCCCGGAGAAACTCCCATGAATCGCATAAAACTATCAATCCGCGTCCCGGCTGGTCAGGAAACCATGATCCGGCGGATTGCGGAAGCACGCGGGCTGACCCGTTATCAGGCCCTCGCCCGTGTCATCGAAGCCGGATTGACGGCAATCACGACCAAGCCGGTTGCGCCTGTTTCCACTCCTGACAACGCAGCTCTGTCCGCAATTGAGTTGCGACTCTCTGTCATCGAAGCACTGACTGACCGCAGCCTGTTTACGTCGAGCGCGGCCTATGCCTATGCAAGGCGGGCAGCGCTTCGCAATGATAGCGATGCCGAGAAGTCAGACTCTACAACCAGCGAAGCGGCGCAGGCATCCTACAAGCGTCAGCGCGCGCTGGCAGCGGAGGTGCTGTCATGAGCCACGATCACGACAATCTGTTGCGTGGACAGGGGCTGTTCCGCCAAGCCATTTCCGGCTTTGCCGCGCGTTGGAGGTTTTATCTTTGGACGACTGTGGGCGTTGCTGCGCTGGGTGGTATCGGCGTTCCGATCAACACCGTCGAACCGTGGCAATTCAAATGCGCTTTGCAGCATGGTCAAGGCAGCTTGGTTACATGGATAGCCAGCGGCAAATCCGACCCAACAATCACCATCAGTTCGGGCGGCCAAACCGGCCCGGTGCGAGCGAGCATCCTTGCCAGCGATCCTGTCTGGATTGGCTGTTGGGACGATTTGAAGACGAAAGCGATTTTGGGTTCGGTCGCGGGTGGGTTGATCGGCTTTGGCCTATGTTTCGGGCTGGCCATCTGGATGCGCGACCGGGGCCGCAAGGCTGCGCTCGACAAATATATTGCGGGCACGCAGATCGTGACCGAGCGCCAGTTGCGGCGATTGACCAAAGGGGCGACCAATGACCGGTCCATCCGCGTCGCAACCGTTGGCATTCCTGACTGGCTGGAATGTCGCCACTTCGCCTTTTTGGGCACGACCGGCGCTGGCAAGACCACCGTCTTGCGCCAGATGCTCGACAAGGTTGAGGCGCGCGGCGAACCCGCCTTGGTCTATGACACCAGCGGCGAGTTCATCGCGCATTACTACCGGCCAGAGCGCGGCGATATCATCCTCAATCCGTTCGACGCCCGATCAGCCTATTGGTCGCCTTTCTCCGAGATCGCCCACCCGGCAGATGCCGACCGCATTGCGCGCCAGCTTGTGTCGGAAACCGGCGAGCGCGATGATGATGTCTGGCTGGAAACCAGCCGCATCCTTGTCGCCAATGTGTTGCGGGTGTTGAACGCGGAAGGGAAGACCACGCTGCCCGATTTGCTCAACGCCTTGCAGGCCAAAACCAAGGAAGAGATGAAGGTATGGCTGGCAGGTACATCCTCGGCGCGCACCTTTGAGGATGATGCCGACCGGGCGACCGGCAGCGTCTTGTTCATGCTCGCCAAGGCCTCCAATCTGTTGCAGTTCCTGTGGCGCGAACCGGGAGAGAATGGCAGCTTTGCCTTTCGCGACTTCATCAACGGGCTGGACAAGCACCAAGGCCCCAAGCCGTGGATCTTCGTTCCCCGGAAGGAAGACTATTTTGAGGCGATGAAGCCGTTGCTCGCCTGCTGGCTTGAATGCGCCGCCAGTGCGACTTTGGGGCTGGAGCCATCATCCAGTCGTCGCCTCTGGTTCTTCCTTGATGAGCTCGCCGACCTGCCCCGCGTCGACAATCTCACCCGGCTGTTGCCCGAGGGTCGCAAATTCGGGGCCAGTGTCGTTCTGACCTTTCAGGCCATCGGACAGATGCACCGGCGCTATGGCCGCGACAGTGCCGAGGCGCTGCTCGGATGCTGCAACACCAAACTCTATTTGCAGCTGATCGACCGCGACACCCGCAAATGGGCGTCGGACAATATCGGCGATGTTGAGGTCGAAATCCGCAGCGGATCGGATAGCTTTGATTATGGACCGAGCAGCGGACGAACATCGCTTGCCGCTGTGCGGCATGTCCGCGCAGCCGTGATCGAAAGCGATATGCGGCTGGAACCGCATCACGGCTTCCTGCAACTGCCCGACGCCTTGCCGGTCGCCAAGATCAAACTGACCCGTTCGCATATCGACGCGCGCGGCAACCCGAGCCAGCCCAGCTTTGTGGCGGTCGATGTCAGCCGCTCTCTATGGAGCAAGCTGCCTGCCAAGGGTGCTGCCGCCGAGGTCACAATCAGTGCCGATGGGCCGGTCTGATGGTCGCCACTATCAGCGCCCTTGGCAGCTCTGCGCAAGCGTCGAGCTATTATGAGGCCGATGACTATTACGCCGGGGACGGACTAGCGCCGAGCGAATGGCGGGGTGCAGGCGCGGATGCACTTGGCCTGTCAGGCGAGGTCAAGCGCGATCAGTTCCGTGAGATGCTTGATGGTAAAATGCCGGATGGCCAGCAACTGGGAACCACGCGCGACGGTAAGGTTCAGCACCGCCCCGGATGGGATGTCACCATGAGCGCGCCCAAGTCGGTGTCGATCATGGCCGAAGTTGCAGGCGACCGGCGGCTTGTTGGCGCGCACGACCGCGCGGTCAAAAGTGCGCTGGCATTTGCCGAGCGACATAGCGCGGCTACCCGCATCCGGGAAGGCGGGACCGTCGAGCGGCAGCAGACGGGTAATCTGACTGTCGCAAGCTTCCGGCATGATACCAGCAGGGCGCAAGACCCGCAGTTGCACACGCACAATGTCATTATGAATGCCACACGCGATGCAGATGGCAATTGGCGCAGCTTGGAACCGCGCGCACTATATCAACTGCAAAAGGCCATCGGCGCGGTGTATCGGCAGGAACTGGCTGTCAACGTGCGGGAATTGGGTTACGAGATTGAACCGGGCAAGGACTCCTTGTTCGAGATCAAGGGCGTTTCTCCGCAAGCCATCAAAGCATTCAGCGAACGCGCGGCCCAAGTGGAGGCCCGACTTGCCGAGCGCGGCCAAACGCGCGAAACCGCATCAGCTGCTGAGAAGCAGATCGCCGCGCTTGATACCCGCGCGGTGAAGGAAGAGGTGAACCGCGCCGATTTGGTCAAGGATTGGCGCGAGACGGCAGACAGCGCCGGATTTGACCAGGCAGCGCGATTGGCCTTGGTTGCAAAGGCCGAACAGACGGCGGCACAAGCAGAACATGCACCAATGCTGACTGCTCAAGGTGAAATCACCGCACATCAGGCGGTCGCGTTCGCTGCCGAGAAATTGGGGGAACGTCAGTCGGTGTTTTCGGCAGCGGATTTGCAAAAGGAAGCTGGACGGTTCGGGATGGGGACTGTTACACAAACCCAGATTGGCGCTGCAATGGACCGGGCGATGAAGGACGGCGCGCTTGCGTCTCGCACCTTTATCGACAGGCGCGGTGCGGAATTTGCCGGGTTCACGACCGCCAGCAACATCGAGAACGAGCAGCGGCTGTTACGCGCAGAAGCGAACGGGCGCGGCAGTGTTGCTGCGATCCAGACGCCGGTGCAGGCGGCAAAGGCAGTTGCCCGCGCAGCGCTCGCATCCGAGCATCCCTGGACTCCAGACCAGCAAAAGGCGGCGAAAGCCTTGCTCACCAGTCAGAACCGCGTGACTGCGGTGCAAGGCTATGCCGGAACCGCAAAAACGACGACGGTTTTGGCGACCGTGGCCCGTGAGGCGCAATCGCAGGGTTACGATATGACCGCGCTTGCCCCGACAGCATCGGCGGCGCGGACATTGGGCGAAGCGCTTGGAGCGCATGGTGAAACCGTTGCCAAGCATTTGATGGGTCAGCACCCTATTGCATCTAATGGTCGCAGCGTTTGGATAGTGGACGAGGCGTCGATGCTCTCTGCGCGCGATACCGCAACATTGCTCGAATCCGCCGAAAAGGCCAAGGCGCGAGTAATTCTTGTAGGCGACGTCAAACAGCTTGGTTCGGTTGGCGCTGGAGCCGCCTTTGCCCAATTGCAGGACGCGGGCATGGCAACCGCCAAGCTCGCCGAGATCGTCCGCCAGACCAATCCGCTGACCAAGGAGGCGGTCGAAGCCTCAATACAGGGCGATGCTCGCCGCGCACTCGACGCACTTGATCGTGGCGGTGGCAGGATCATCGCTCGTGCCGACCCAATCGAGCGCATGAAGGCGATGGCGAAGGATTATGCCGCGCTATCTGCCAAAGACCAGCGCCGCACTATCGTCATTGATCCATCGCGCGCAGGCCGCGATGCCTTGAATGCTGAAATCAGGACGCAGCTTGTCGCCAGTGGCCGATTGACTGGCGAAGCCATCACAATGCGGACACTGGAATCCAAAGGGCTTACCATAGCGGAAGCGCGCGATGCACGCAGCTACGAGGTTGGCGATGTCGTCCGATTTGCACGGGATTATGCTGACAAAGGTATTGCCAAGCGTGAGGCAGTGACTGTGACGGGCATCGATCCCGCCAAGAATGCGGTCGCGCTCGAAAAGGCGAACGGCCAAACCGTTGACTGGCGACCACGCCAATGGGGTGCATCCAAAAGTGAGGCGTTCACTCCCGGCAGCGTGGAATTGATGAAGGGTGACCGGGTAGAGTTCACGCGCAACGACCGTAATTTATCCCGCGAGAATGGCGGGCGCGCTCAAGTCGTGGCGGTCAATGCCGAAGATCAGACCGCCCGCGTCCGGCTTGACACCGGCAAATTCCAGACGCTCGATCTCACTAAATCTAACGACCAGCATCTCCGCCACGGTTATGTCCAGACTGCCCACGCCGCACAAGGCCGGACCTCCGATAAAGTCATGATCCACGCCGATAGTCGCGCCACTAATCTTGTTGACCAAAAGATGATGTATGTTGGCATATCGCGGGCGAAGGTGTCGGCAGCGGTTTATACCGATGATCGGGCAAAGCTGGTGTCCGGCATTATGGAGCGCTCGGGCGAGAAGCAGATGGCTATATCCAGTGCAACTCCTGTCGCCGGTGCAGCGATGCAGTTTATAGCAAAAACAGTAAGAGTTGGAATGGAACGATAATTGAAGCGTCAGGCAACGCTCTGTATTGAGCACTGTCTGAGATATGAAGTGCAAAACGGCTGCAAGTCTATTCCTATAAATTTAAGCAGATAAAAGTCTTCCCATAATATTATGTAATCTCTTTAATTCTTACGGCAGGGGGAGCGCGTTGCAATGAATCTGATGGTTTGATCTAGCTTTTGGCTACATTACGCGTCTCATAATTTGGTAAACATTTTCATAGATGAACGAAAGGGTCTGTAAATAGCAGGCTTTATCGATCAAATTAAGTAGACACTTCATCTCGACGCTATAATGCCCTCAAAACTTCACGCCGTCGAAGTGGTGTAAGTCTGAATGGCTCGATTGTTTATATTTGTAGTTATATTCGATGGGTATGAGGTTCTTGAGTGCTTTCAATCACCGCCCGCAAATGTAATAGGTGAGGCGGATCGGTTCTCGCGCTGCTGACGGCTACTATAGAAACGTTTGACCGGGGCCTCTTTGATCGCCCGGTTCATACATTCGACCTACAAGGACGCCTTATCTTTATAAGCTGGCACCCGAACCCGATTTTGGCGCCTGCGACGAGGCATAAAGGCATTCGTCGAGGGGTAGCGCTTAAAATGGATCATGTAGCGGACTCCGTGTCCTTAGAGCCCGTCCGGGGAAGCTGTCTTACGTATGCCGCTTCCGCACGGCAAACATCGCCATCGCTGCTAACGGCAAAGGGCACCTCAAATGAGTCAAGTCTGTACGACAAAATAATGCTATGTTACTCTAACTCCCGAACCGTTAGTTTTTGCCAAACTCGGAAACCGCCATTTCTCTCAAAATTCTGGATTGCTCGAAATAATCAGATGTACCGAGCGCCTGCGAAAAAAGTGAATGCATCGCAGACCCCTCATGAATGCCGATCTTCCTTCGCCACGCGACCGCGGCGGGAATGTAAGGCTCCATCGCTTTACGCAAAATCCATTTTTCGATACCTTCCTGTACTTTCAAAGGAGCTGATATTTGCAACGCTGCCTGCAACAAGTCTGGACTCCAAAAAGGATATCTCACAGTGACGTTGTACATGGCTTGCGACACCGGACTGAATTCATTAGTTCTTCTCGTATCTTCAACTTGAACCCGAATTGCGGCATTTAGAGCGTCCTCGCTCCATTGCGTGGGAAGCGTTCCTGCGAAAACCAAGTCAGCACCATAGCCTGTCAAAAATACGGTGCTTTCACTCGATACAGAGCGATAGATGAAGGCAGCAGGCGCGGCTATCTGTAAAGTTAGCGGGTCCCACACCTCATAGCTCCTGAGAAGCCCCGGCAGGAGTTCTAGAAGATCGTTTGCCGACATGCGCAATTCATGATGGTTTGAACCTAAGATTCTTGCGGTCTCTCCCGCTTCTCGAAATTCGTCTCCGAAGTTCGTACCCATGGTATAGGTGTTAAGTCGAACACCTGCCTGAGCCGCCAAGCAGGCGACAGATGTGGAATCTACCCCACCACTTAGCGAGACACACACCTCATTAATTCCCTTGGTCATCGTTCTAACCGCCATGGGGAGGGCGTTTCGAATTGCCTCTATTGCTAAAGAGGGGTCTGAGATTGTTGTCCGTTCCGGTAAGGAGAAATATCGTCGATGACCGGTTTGCGACCATTCGCCATTATCCCAAACCCAGCTTGTAATAGAACCGGGCGGAGCGGCCTTCACTCCGCTGAATACGGTAGTTCCTGCTTCGGGGAGCGGCTTTCCTTCCAGAAATTCGCGGATGCGTTCAGCGCCTTCGACCGTACTTATCGCCCGAGCCGAGTTAGAAAATCGAACGCTGCGGTTCACAAAGCAGAAATTGAGTGGGCACATCCCCATGTGATCAGAAATGAAGGTGACCACACTGCCAGCACATACAACCGCCGCAAATCGCAAAAATTGGCGCTGGCACCAATCGAGAACATCATCAATGTCATCCGAAGCAAGCCGTTCTTCTTCGGCATGCAAAGCATCGCCATATCCTAATACCATGGCCTCACCGATACGAAACGCAAATGGGCGAAGGCCCAAGCCTGAACGCTCGACATGCACATCTGTAACCGACAATTCCTCTATTCCCTTGGAAGGATCGTATTCGCCATACAACAGAGTGCCCGCACCGGATCGCATATCTTATCCCGACAAAGTTCTTACAAGGCATTGCGTGTGCTACATAAATATGGGATTGGCAAGCGTTGTTACGATGCTAAGGGCATCTGAGTTACATATTAATCGTCTTTTGGAGGCCTTGAGGATGTCTATACTCGCCAGCGATAAGAGTTTTAAGCCATATCCGTGTTTCGTAGGCAGCGAACTTTACTTTGCACAAGAAGTATTCGAAGTATTCGCCGACGGAGTCATGGTAGAACGACTGTCACGTGCCCCTCGGTTGCTCCAAGGCAGGATGGTTGAACTTGCTCAGAAGGCATTTGAGACTTTGCGTGATATTCCGGAGCAACAATATTACGAAATGTTCCGGCGCGCCGGTGATATTTTCTATAGCGACGCCCATTCTGTGATGGGAGAGACGGCAGAGGCACATGTTAAAAGGGCGGTAGCTAGCACGGGATTGACGGCAAGAGCTGTAAGGCATGCCCTGGCTGATCTTCGAGCGTTCATGGGCAGGATTGGAAACATTGTGGCGAGCCAATCACCTGATGGCTTAGGTGGGGTCTATCAAAGTTGGGAGACTGCAGCGGGATATGGGTTCACACCTAACGGGCGAACTGTCGCGATCAGGATTCCTGACAATTCCCCTAGCAGCATTAACATTGTGTGGCTGGAGGCATTGGCAATGCGTCGTCCCGTCCTATTAGTGTCCGACGCACGTTTAGCACCCACAGTTGGTCGGTTGGTGGCGGCACTATATCAGGCGGGTTTTCCGGACGGCGCTGTTTCCTTGGCGTTCGTGGAAGCTGAGGGCATTTGGGCTAGGGCTGATCAACTGATCTGGCCCGGAAAATTGCCAAACTTTCTTCAAGGAACTAACAAAGATGTTTTTTCTTACCATTTAGGCCGAGGCAAGGCCGTGTTGCAAAACGACTACACTATTGATGAAATGTGGCGCAGGTTAGCGGGGATGGCAAAGCACAACTGCGGAAGGGTTTGCACTAAACTTACGGCGGTACTGACCGAAGGTGACGCCATCGGCGCAGCCGATAAATTGGCGCAAGCCCTGAGTTCTTACGATGTATATGATCTCAACGATCCCACGGCGGTAATACCATCATTTCCTGACCACGCGATGGCAGAGGCTTTAAATGGCGCCATAGAACAGGCAATGCGCAGGGGGGCTGTCGATCATTCTGAGCGATATGCAGGGGAAGGAGTTATTCGAGAGAACGAAGGAAAAGTTTTCTTGCGCCCTACCGTCCTGTCGCTTTCTCCAGATGACCCGTTATTTGGCGCAGAGCTACCATTTCCTTTTCTTACGGTAGCAAGAGCAGATAGAGATAAAATCCCTGAATACTGTGCGAACTCTTTAACCGTAAACTTTATCGGGAATAATGGGATATTACTCGATAAATTATTAACAGATAAGACAATTCACAAAATTTTGATCAACGAAGATATTGGCCGCAAAGACGACCCTGCTGAACCGCACCAAGGATTTATTTCTGACTATCTCTTCACAAAGAAAACGGTAAGTTCAAGAAATTATTTCGGAGAAGAAAAATGACAAATCCTTTGGAACAGCTATGCGACGATCGCGTGATGAGCGTGATCGAACGTCATTTTAATCCTGGCAGCGGATCGGACTACTGGTTGGACTGGGCGCGCCGCCATAAGATGGACCCCATTCGTGAGATCCGGACGCCAGATGATGTATTTGAGCGACTTCATTTCGTTGATGCAGAAGACCAAGACCATTATGAGACTGCGGCTCGTCAGCGGCCCATCGAGTGCTTTATTCCGAAATCAATTCAAGATAGCGATCGTTGGATATGGGTATCTGAAACAGGAGGTACTACCGGCTTGCCAAAAAGAGGGAACTGGGACAGCAAATACTGGCAGTTTGTTATGGAATTTTCTGATCACTTTATGGATGAGTATGGTTTTCCTAGAAACGCAAACTGGATGTACATAAGCCCCACCGGTCCACATACCATTGGTCGAATGGTAGTGTCTTATGCAGAACAAAGAGGAGGAAAATGTTTCACAATTGATTTGGACCCTCGGATCGTCAAGACTTTTCTTCGTGAGGGTAACAGCGCTGCTGCTGATAGATATATTCGGCATATCTGGGACCAAGTTGCCGCAGTAATGAACTACCAGAAGATTGACATCATTTATGGTACGTCCCGTCTACTCGAAATGATGCCCGAATATATCGCGTCTTCAGTTCTTCGGGATGTGCGCGCAGTTCTTCACGCCGGAACTCGGATGGGCCGTGACACACAGAGGCTGCTACGAGAGGATGTGTTTAAGAACGTCCCAGTCGTAGGAATGTATGGGACGTCGACAACAGGTGTAAGTTTTCAGGCGCCATCAACCTCTGCACAGGATGCAATTACGTACATCCCATCCTCGCCAGAGATACTAATTGACATCGTTGATAAGCAGGGAAACGTTGTTGCCTATAATGAGGAAGGCGATGTCAGAATGTGGAGATTTTCGGACGATAGCCTCATTCCGGGCTTCATCGAGCGGGATCGCGCTACGCGCGTGCGCCCTAATGGGGTATGGGCTGAGAAGTTTCCTTGGGACTGGGTGGGAGATCCTTATTCTCCCCAATTCGCGGACTTAGGAGACGTAGAGGGCGTATATTAGCCAGCAATTGTAATTTACAAGGAGTTTTTATGAAGCCGTCGCCTTTTACCCCTGTAACATATCCCGTCCTTCCGCCACTGTCCGGTGTATCGATTGGTGTGGGCGCGTGTGGTTTGAAATATACTGATCGCCCCGACCTCAGCATTATCGCGTTTCCAGCTGGCACTACGGTCGCGGGGGTATTCACGCGCTCTACCACAGCAGGCCCGCCTGTAGAATGGTGCCGCGCGGCCGCCGAGAAAGGAAATATTCGGGCAATCGTGACTAATGCAGGAAATGCGAATGCTTTCACCGGAAAAATTGGCAGAGCAGTTGTTTCACGCACTGCTCAGGCAGCAGCCGAGCTGCTCAATTGTTCTCAAGAGGAGATTTTTGTTTGTTCAACAGGCGTCATCGGAGTGCCGCCATCTGCTGATAAGCTGACGGAGTTTCTGCCGTCGGTTTATGCCAATAGGTCGGAAGATGCATGGCGGGAACTCGCGGATGCGATTATGACAACGGATACATATCCCAAAGTTGCTCATCGTAGTGTGCGAGTTGGCGATACCGACGTGCGAATAAATGCAGTCGCTAAAGGATCTGGCATGTTGATGCCCGATATGGCGACTATGTTAGTATATATTGCGACCGATGCAGCAGTGAAGTGCGACGCGTTACATTCTATTTTGAAACAAGCATGCCGTAAAAGCTTTCACTGTATTACGGTAGACGGCGATACATCAACCAGCGATACCGTGCTATTCGCTGCAACTGCAACTGCGGGGAATATTATTATTTCTGACTTAAATGAACAACATGCGAAGGATTTCGTTGCTGCTGTGAATAGTTTGTGCATGGATCTCAGCCATCAAATTGTGAAAGATGGCGAAGGAGCGAGCAAATTTATTGAGGTAGAGGTTTTCGGTGCCGTATCTGACGAATCCGCTTCACGGATTGCGTTCTCTATTGCCAACTCGCTTCTTGTGAAAACTGCGATTGCTGGCGGTGATCCTAATTGGGGGCGAGTTGTTATGGCTGCGGGCCGCTCGCTTGAACCTATAAACCAAGATCTTTCAGAAGTATGGTTTGCGGGAGAACAGGTTGCTGTCAACGGAGAAAGGCTGTCTCAGCTTAACGACGATCTCCTAAGGAGCAAATTATTCGAGTGCGAGATACCAATTCGCATGGGGGTTGGTGATGGGCCCGGATCTGCAAAGGTTTGGACCTGCGATTTAACGCATGAGTACATTAATATTAATGGAACATACTGTACTTAGTCGTACTGATACAAGAGTTGTTGACAGTTTTTGTTAAGCACCATTTTAATCTATGTGACCGATATCTTAGCCTGCAGACAAGATATAACACTCTCTATGTTTACTTATTGATGTTAGCTGAACAAGTTAAAAGGCTATTTTTGCGACAAAATTTACTAGATTGTCATGCGAGAAAGGTTTCAGATGGAAAACGAATTAATTGTGAAGCGACTAGAAGGCAATGTTCAGGTTATCACATTCAATCACCCTAGCCTTACAAATCCCATGAGTAACAAAATGGGCAACGAGTTGATTACTGCTTGCAGAGATGCCGAACAAGATGACCGAGTAAAGGCAATCATATTAACCGGAGGAAGAAACCGCCAATTCTGTGCAGGCGGTGACTTCAGTGAGGTTAGTTCTATGGATAGCGCGGAGAAAGTGGTTGCATGGATTGACTGGATCGTGGAATTATATGTCGCAATCTTGTCGGTGTCGAAGCCAACTGTGGCTGCCCTAGAGGGACATGCAGTGGGTATAGGATTCCAGATAGCACTTTGCTGCGACTGGCGTGTAGCTGGTGAAGATGCGGTACTCTTGATGCCTGAGTTGGAGAAAGGAATCGCTTGCACATTCGGAGCTGCCCTTTTGGATCGAACTTTGGGTCGGGCAGCAATGACAAAGATAGTGTATGGTTGCCAGCCAATCTCTACTGCGGAAGCATCGAAAATGAATCTACTGAATGAAGTCGTATCAAATATGGGAAGTGAAGCTAAGGCGATCGAAGTAGCCAAAAGATTCGCGCTCTACCCAGAAGTAGCGATGCGCCGCACGAAAAATGCCGCCAACAAAGAGTTCATTTCCGTCGTAAATGAAGCGGGAAGCGTGTCCCGGGACGTTCACTGCGCGGCTTTCGAGGCGGGTGGGGCGCAGCCTCATTTCCGAAACATATTGAACAAAGGTAGGAAGGCGATTGTCGGAAAGTAGTACTTAAGGCAATTGCAGATTGTTAATCTTTCGTTGTAAATCCATTTGAGATAGGCAGGCCAGTATTGTAGAGGTTCGTTGCCAGCTCATCTGTAATTTTCGTTTAGAACCAACCGACAGTATATTGTTATGCGATGCGGTGCTTTTACAAGTTGACTTTTTCATTTCGTATGGTTTGCTTAAGGAGCTATAAAACCTGCAAGGGAGTAATATCAGACATTTCTAATTTCAGGCATTATGCGGTATTGGATGAAACGATGTGCTCGGGGGGGGGCGTCAGCATGGCACTACCAAACGAGTCCGTTTATTGACCGAAAGAAAGGTTATCGCAATCGGTCTCTCATTCGCTCGCACGTTTACTAGGAAGTTAGCACAACAGGTAGCCGTGCTTTTTAAGGGCTAATTCAAGTTTCGGCCGTGTTTGCCTATTGCGCTGCTATCGCCTAAATCGTGCTACGTATACATTATCAACAATAAGAAAGACACCGGTAGTGTCGGACAAGTTTGCGGATCAGTATATTGCACGTGTGATTATGAGCAACACTTGGAATATAAATTAAAACCGGTATCCGATTGCAATCGGTGGAGATATCCTAAAAAGGTTACTCTGTCTGGTGTGTTCCTCACGCGTCAGGATATTCCGCTGCATGGAGAGGAAGTGGTAAATGGGCGATAACATAAGTCGCTTTGCTAACATAGCCGCGCGTAAACAATACTATTTGATATGCGTGATCACCTTTCTCGCATTTCTCTCCGTGTCAACAAATGTCTATCAACCAGTGTTGATGAGGGCTCAGGGACTGTCATCGACGCAGATCGGCATCGCAATGGCCGCAATTGGCCCACCTATGCTCATTTCCAATCTTGGGGCCGGGCTGTTCATCGAGCGTTTCGGCGCTGGCAAGCTGGTTGTAATCGCGTCGATGGCGATAGCACTTTCAATTGCTGTCCTGCAACTATTGCCAAGCACCTTCGCCGTGATGTTCGCAAGCCGCGTACTGCTTGGTGCAGGCGTTGGTCTTTTTACCCCGTCTGCGATGATTTCCGCCAGGAATACGCTGTCGACAACAGACGACTATCTGTTCGGCATATTTATCGTAATGTTCACGATCCCGACTGTAATTGGACCGTCCGCCACCGAAATAGCGTTGAGTAACGGCACGACACAATACTTCTACGTCCTAGCAGCGGCGGCCGGCATCGCATCGCTTCTTGCACTTGGTTTACCCAGCCCCAACGGCGAACGCCGAATCTCGACCGCAGAGACTTACAGCAATCTGATTACTCGTCGTGATTTGCGCGAACCATGGCTCTACACTGTCTCAGCAAGCCTGCTGTTCGGCTTCCCACCAGCCTTCATGTCCCTTATGCTTCATGACAATAAAGTACCCGCAGCATATTTTTTCGCGAGTTGGGCCATCACTCTGGTGCTCACGCGGCTTGCAATCGCGGCGAAATTGCAATGGATGGGTCGATTACCGCTGTTAGCATCAGCGCTCGCAGCTATGTCGGTCAGCCTGGGTTTGCTTTTGATGGACATTAGCCGTCCTCAAATAATAGTTTCAGGCATTGCATTCGGGCTAGGGCACGCGATTGCTCAGCCGCTCATAGCGCTATGGATAACCGACCTCTTTCTTCCAACCGCTCGCGCTAAGCCGCTCGCACTGCTAAGTGCTGTTTCCAATTTGGCGATATACACGACACCGTTGGTCGGAGGTCTGGTAATTCAATTAAGTAGTATGTCAGCGCTTATATGGATTTTGTTAACGGTGGGATCGCTCACCGCAGCGATGGCTTTGCGTTCATCGCTAATCGGCAGCTACAGGGAAGCTGCAGAACCATGACCAGATCATTCAAACGAGCTATTGCATGCCAATTTTGGATGAAAATCGAGCTACAAGCCAACGAGTGAGCGACGCCGTTTCGCTATGAAGTTGATCTAAAGAGAATATCATGTGAACTGCCGTTCTATCAATTTTTTCTTCAACGCGCTCGATTGATAGCCCGAGCCTCTTATACATTGCGACATTACGTGTCATCTTTTCGTTAGTATAAGTACGAATATTTTGTACGCCTGCAATTCGAGCAACCCGGACTACCTCTACGCAAACATCGATCAAAGCGCCCTGCCTTTGATACAACGGCAATACAGCAACGTTATCAACTACGAGGCTATCTCCAGCTAAATATAATAGCATAAACCCCACAAATTCGCCATTTTCAGATTCAATCACAGTAACATTTCCCTTATCAATATGATGGGCATAATCGGTATGTAGGGGGGCTGGCTCGACACCGATATGCTTGACGTAAGGACGATAAGCCTGCTCTGCACATTCTTGAATTGTTGAAAGATTTTGTTCTTCAGCTGCTTTGAAACGAACTTTCATCTTAATCTCCTATTCAAAATCGCAGCGCAATTTAAGTGCGCCGCTTTGCCTACGATAAATGTTTTGTGTAAGGGAAGGGGCTCCGTTTTACCCTTAAGTGTCGCAATCCGTTCGTTCGAGTAAAAAATTGCAGGGTTGAATGCCTACGGGGAAGTGCACGGTCCGGTTCACAATTTTACGAACGGCTTGACTTGCTGCTTCGCACGATAGTAATAAGATTCCTAATTTTCCATTATGTTAGTTGTTGCGCTTATGAATCCGCGCTGTACTTTCACGATTTCCGGACGAAGTTTTTTACGGTGATGTTCTTTTGGCATGAGGTGTAATATGAGTAACCTTATTGAAACAGGGCTAGGGATGCGTTTGGTGGGGACAGGAGGAATCTGCCCTTCTGGAGAGTCATTGCGGAAAATGCTGCTGACGCACGGCACATTACTTGTTGAAGGCCTGCGGCTTTCGAAGGAGCAGTTCTCAGGTATGCTTACCTCGCTCGGTGACATGCTGGTGCATAAAGGAAAGGTAAAGGAATTCGGGTACGGATATAAAGATATTTTGCACCTCGACGGAAGCAGAGAACAGGAGAAGGTCATCACTGGACGCGGCCCTATTCCTCTGCATACGGATGGTTTGCTCGCCGGGAACCAAGTTGACTTCATTGTCTTATATTGCCACGAGGCAGACATCCTACCTGATTCTGGGAGCACTGTAGTGTGTGATCAGTCGGCTGCTTGGCAAGCTATGCCGGACGCGCTGCGAAAAGTCATTAAAGACGGCACCTTTGAATATTTTGCCGAAGAGCGCGGTTATTTTCCGACGGTTCCGGAGAGTTGGTACTCGATCCCAACTAAAAGGAACTACGGCCGCATAGAATCGCTTAATTTGGCACTTCCGTTTCCAGCCGGCTGGCACGCGAGCTGGCAAGTACGAGTGCGTGGAAATACAGAAGCTGAAAACACGGACTTTTTTCAAGCCCTTGGTAATTACCTATGGCAACCGCATTTCATCTATAGGCACCAATGGAAGGAAGGGGACCTCCTGCTAATCGACAATCAAAATACACTACATGCGCGGGAGCCGCTTAGCGACGACTCCCGGAGAAAATTATATCGCGGTCAAGTAACGATAAGCTGACAAAAACTATCTAAAAACTTTATAAGATTCACTGCCGTATTCGGCATGACAATATCACTCTAATTTCAGAATAAGGCCATGCTCCAAAAGATTAAGTACTGAATCTAATTCAGCTTTATTTCTTTCCGTATAACTTACAAAAGCTTTCTGGTTACACAGTCCACAGTTGGAACTACCGTGCATCATGGTGTAATTTTTGTCTACGAAACAATATTTGCGAAAGCCTTCGATCTTGCCACTGCATCTAAACATCCACCCTGTCAGTTCAAATGACTAGTAAGTCCATATAAAATAACATTTTACTTTAACGCAAATTGCTATTGACGGTTAGGAAATGTGTCATGTGCGTTTTCGCTTTCGCTCTTGATTGCCATCCGCGCTGGCGGTTGTTGCTCGCTGGAAACCGCGACGAATTCCACCTGCGTGCCTCTGCGGGATTGAGCCGTTGGGATGATGCTACACATGTGCTCGGCGGCCGTGATTTGGTTTCAGGGGGCAGCTGGCTTGGCCTGTCGGAAAAAGGACGCGTCGCGGTTGTCACAAATATTAGCACCAGCGTACCGCGCGATCACAACAAAGCATCGCGCGGCTTATTGGTAGCTAATTGGCTCATACACGGGGCCTTGCCTAACGATGCCGCGCTAGCTGGCTTCAATGCGTTTAGTTTGTTGGCGGTCGGCGCAAAAGCCGAGCTACTATCCAACCACCCCACACCCATGCGCCTGTCACTTAGCGCTGGTTTGCATAGCCTTTCCAATGGGATACTAGGCGAACGCTGGGGGCGACGAGAGCGGCTTCAGGCCGCCCTCGGCAATTGGCTGTCTACTGAAGCCGATGCTCCCCTACAGCTTTTCGATCTGCTCCGGCCCAAAGCTGATGATGCAGAGCAACCTTTATTCATGGTTGATTCAATCTACGGAACGCGTTGTAGCAGCATAATTGCCGTCGATCATGCAGGTCTGGGCATGATCACGGAGCGGCGTTTTGATGAGGCAGGTGTGGTGGTTGGGGAAAACTCGCTTATTTTTAGGTGGCCCTAGAATTGGCTGTAATCTGTCGGTATTTGCCGACGCTGCAATGCAGTGTGCAGGCAGAGCTAACAGATAATTACAATAATGTTTTCTTTTTTTCGAGATATATTTTAAAGTCATATTTAGTTTATTTGAAAATAACCATTGTATTTAAAGATACAATCACATCGTAGAGTTAAGAAAATTGATTTTAATAATGAATGTGCATCGATGAAAGTCCGAAAATGCAAAAAAAAGAATTTGAAGATCGTAACGATGGACTAATCAACTGTTGTGCATCTGGCCCAATTTTTATGACTAATGGTGGAGGTGAAATGGTGAAATGGAGAGACTTGAAACAGTGGCTCCACTTAGGCATAAATGCCTTATTAGAACGCAGATTGAACTTGTAACGGGTTGGTTTTGGCACCTTAATGACACGAACGACAAGTGCTAAGCTAGGCATCCCCATCAACCCGATGTGGCGCGCCGATATGCACTTTTAGGGAGATATTGGCGCAATACGTGTTCATTGCGTTTCAACACTACGACGTGTGCCGAAGATAGCGGATCCAGCTACGCGAAAGTTGCTAGCCGACGATCAGGCGGAGCTACTAATGCGGACTTGGCCACAGAGCGCTTGATATCAATAGGTACAGATTAAAAATTCACGCCCGACCCTTTTGCCGACCAAAGGCACATGCAACGCAGCTGCAGCTTCCCGATTTGGCTGCATTGGCGTTAGCCCCCCCACAAACATCGGTTTGCCCTTAAGCTTTTTGGGATAGACGAGCAAGTTGAACTCCTCAAATGGTTATGCTGTTTCTTGCCCAATACGCACGGGCTCATCATGGAGGCATTCATTGCGATAGCGCGCACGCAGTTGCGCGCTAGTGAGGCCTACACCGTTCGGGGCCCACCCAGGCGGTCCAAATATAAGCATGGGCCAGTAGCGCATTTGATACCTTCTCAGATCGTATATGATGCTAATCCATTCGTGAAAGGCAATACGCATAGGGTTAGTCGATCCAGAGGGGTTAACCAGTCCATATTCAACCGGAACATCCTCATGTTCCCTTGTATATGTCCCAAAGACTCGGTCCCAAATCATTAAGATACCCCCCAGATTACGATCTAGATAATCAGCGTTTATACCATGATGAACGCGATGGGACGACGGTGTGTTCAAAATACCTTCCAACCATCCTAATTTGCCGATTAGATTGGTATGCAACCATGATTGATACATGAGATTGATTGCGAGCATGAAAACCAGATGAGTAGGATGAAAGCCAAACAGGAACAGCGGGCAGTAAATGAGTGGTCCCATGGAAATCCTCTCCGTCCAGCCAAATCGATAGCCAGCGAGAAAATTCATTTCTTCCGTCGAGTGATGGACCGAATGTGTCGCCCACAGCCATCGGATTTCGTGGCTAAAGCGATGATACCAATAGTATAAAAAGTCTGTCGTAATAAAAAGTACTGGAAAATACCAGAAATCTTCAGTAGATATCTGCAATATTCGATGCTCGTAGGCAAATAGCCAAATGACACCTATGAAACCGAATTGCCACAAACTAAGTGCATTCTGGACAATAGCAATAACAATTGAGGCACGTGATTGATCTATAGAGTATATCTTTATCTGACGTATATGACCAATAAAACATTCTATTGCAATCATCAAAATAAAAAATGGTACAAATAGAATTAGATAATTGTACACATTCATTTTTCAAGCCTCCGTAACTCAAAATAGTCATAAATTATTGTATTACAGCTAATATCCTAGACGTATAAAATTTGGACAAAATTCCCATAATCATTCAACGGTGAGTAGCCTTGAATTCCCCTACAACAAATCAAATTCCATTGCTTTGTTAATAGGTGATCTCCATCAACATCGTTATCTGAGCTATATGGTTCGGACCGCAGCTTTCCGTCCGATGCATGCTAATTAGTGCGCCGATCTGCCTGATCAATGCGGCACCGCCCCTTCATCTGAGGCACTTATTCAGCAGCAGCGCATTGCTCGCGGCAGTGTAAGTGCAAGATGGAGTTACGTAGCGTAGTTCTGGCTTCGGCGCAATTGATGCTAAAGGTCCAATACATCGCCTCACGTAGACTGAGTGTTGTCGAAAGCACTGCTTCGCGGTAGCTTCACGCTGCCGTCGTGGGCGACGTGAGTTAAGTTGAAATAACGGGCCTGCTTGATGCCATTTAATACCCATGGAAAAACAAAATCATCCTGCACGATAACACCAGCTTTGGGCTTCTGGGCTGATTCAGCACGAACTGATTACTGTTGTGCAGGCTGGCCGTTTTTTATCTTCCAGACCGTCACGAGGTGCGTTTTTTAGAAAAATTTGGCTGAACAGCTCTCGTTAGCTATCAACGTAGACGCATTCCGTGGACTACAGATTTACGTTTGGTTGAGAGCGTCATAGTAGACGCGGCTTATGACGGCTCTGCGCAGTGGTTATGCCCAAAAAAAATTGGGCACCTCACACAACCCGGTGATCTGAGAAAATTTAGCTGTGGTGCGTCGGATTTTCTATGATGGTGAGGCTCTTGAGGTTCCATATTGCCGGTTTTCATCTCTTTTCCTGAATTCTGAGCGCTCGTTTCCATGTTTGCTCGTCGCTCGTGGCAGATTAGGCCATGGATGTTAAACCGAAGTTGGCCACCTGCACCATCAGCACGACCCCTCCCTGCATCAAGATCGGCTTGGGCACAGTTACCATCAACGAATTTAGACTAACTGGAACCGTGAGCTCCGGCTGCTTGATCCAGAACCCGACCCAGAAGGATCGAAAAACCTACATCAACGATTTACGAAAAGAAAGGCCACGCCATCATGCCGACCGGACCACAAATATTCAATCATCCTGTGACCGGCTTGTGCCTCGTGACGTTCACCACGTGCCCGTTGATTTTTTCCGCTCGTACTCTATTATCTTTGCTTTATCCAAAGAAGATTGGGAGTAGCTCAGATGCAAGTATGGTATGGACCTATTTCAGTTGAAACACTTTCATTCGTCATATTACTGTTAAAAATAATATTTACGTTATTTTTGGCTAACATATTTTTACGAATGTGCAAATTTGCATATCGAAAATTTCTTAAATCCAAACCTCAGCATGTGGCCAAAGTACCTAGCTCTAACATCCATCAATGAAGCAGCGTTCTATAATTCCTATTTGGTTTTGCGCTTACGTTATTGCTTCTGCGGCTACGGTTGGGCAGGAAATTTGATGTTTTATTGAGTTATGCCAACTTTGAGAGCACCATGATAATATGGTTATTTGATCCGCTGTCTTATCTCGGCTCACCTTTGTTCACCCCGTTCCGAGATTAGGGAATCTCCCAAATTAGTTTACGGATTATTTGTATTCAGACCTTGGCTGAATATGGTACAAATAGTTAATTGAGGGAATTTTCAAAACCGAAGATGCCGGTACTATAAGTAGCGCGAGCACTTACCGTAGCTTTGGAAGATTTCTAGTTTGTGCATCCCTTTTGCGTGGATTGATGCCTCATGTGGGAACGCTCCGGCCGTCTTGCTGATTACGCGGATGCACTATTAGTAGCGACGAATTCCGGTTCGTTATTACTGACACGGCGTCGCTCGCGAGCAACTCAGTCGGCATAGTTGATCGGGAGTTTTTAAGGTCGCGCACTGGCTGCGCACGCTTGCCAGAAAGCGGCGTTAATTGGCTGACCCGCTGGCACTCTTGCATCTCTCATTGCCGGTCGTCCGCTGGCCCACAGGTCCGGGCGCAGAGCGTCCGGCTGGCTTCGATCGTGACAAGGGTGCCGTTGTTTTGCCGCTGTGCGGCCTAGGGAGGCTAACCGCCTCCATTTCCTGAAAGTGCTGGAGCCTGACCAGCTCCGTTTGTTTGTTGGGCGGGAACGCCAAGGGCTTTGCCCTCTCATTTCCCAAAGCTGAAATAGTCACCCCCGTGTGGCGGTCGCTTACGCGCCCGCTGGCCCGCGCCACGGGTGACGATTCAGCTTACCCTCCCCCTCCCATCCTCGCCGGAAGGCAGAGCCGCATGTCGCAGAGCGATTGCGGCTTTTGCCGAGGAAAGGAAGGTTTGAGATGTGTGATTTGCTTTTGAGTTACCGTGCTTGTGGCGCCGAATGCCGCGATGATTATTTGCGTGGGCTGGCCCATGAGAACGGCTTGCCACTAGCCTGTGTGCGCAAGATTGCCGACCGGCTTGGCGAGCGCGAGGATTTCGGGGCGTTGGTCCTGATATGCGAAGAGCGCCATGCACGCAGCACCAAGCAAACACGCGCCAAACAAGCACAGGGACGGGTGCAATGAGCGCCGCCGTCCAATCCAACGTAATAGCGCGTGAGCAGACAGCAAGGATTGCCCGTTTGAACGACTTGGCCCGTAGCGCGATAGGGATCGCCTGCACGGCTTTTGCTACTGCTGGTTTCCGGTCGCTGCCCGAGGCCGACCAGTCACAGGTGCGCGAACTTATCGAAACCTACGACGCCTTTGACGAGGACAACGACCCGCACGGTGAAAGGGATTTTGGGACAATCTATCAGCTTGGGCACGGCCAGTGGACGACCGAGCGCCCCAGATTGCGCGACGATGAACGCCAACGGGTGTTGTGGAAACTGGATTACTTTGACCGCGATTTGAAGTTTGCCAGCGACGATGCGGCAAATCCCGCGATTACGCGGCGCGTCCTGACCATCATGCTGTCCGATGAATATTGACCGGAGCAAGTCCCATGAAACGCAAAGCCTTGACCCAGATCGCGCCACCCGACCCCGACCAGATCATGATGGCCGGTGTTGCCCCTGTCAGTGTGGGGGAACGGCTTGGCTGGCTTGCCAATCAGCCCATGCAGCCCCGCCGTGAACAAAGGCCGCTCGATATTGGATTCTGGAACCCGATGCGCGACCAGGTCGAAATGTTCTGACCACCGAGAAATCAATCATTCAATCATCCAATCAAGGATTACGACCATGACCCTACAGACTGTAAAACTCTCGCAGCTTCGCTTGTCGCCTTTGAACGTGAGGCGCGTGAAGCCCAAAGCCATCGACCAGCTTGCCGCCGATATGTTGGCGCATGGTCAATTGCAGAACCTTGTCGTTTACGCCGAAGGCAACCGGTTCGAGGTTGCCGCAGGAGGCAGGCGTTACCGCGCGTTCAAGCAGCTTGAAAAGGCCAAAGCGATTCCTGCAAGCCATCCCGTTAGCGTTGACGTGCGTGATAAGGCCGAAGCGGTCGAACTGTCTCTGGCCGAGAATGTGAGCCGTGAGGCTATGCACAGTGCAGATGCGGTAATCGCTTATGGCGACCTTTGCCGCGACGGTCTGTCACCCGAAGACATATCAGCGCGGTTTGGGGTGGCGGTATCCTACGTCAAAAAGGTGTTGCGGCTATCAGCGTTACACCCCGATGCACTTGCCTGTCTGGCACGTGACGAGATCGGCATGGAGGCAGCACAGGCATTGACCCTGACCGACGATCACGACCGCCAGAGGGAGGCGTTGAAGCGGTTAGGCAACAGCGCGCATCAAATCCGGCGGATGTTGACGAGCGAGAAAATGGGAACTGACAGCAATCTGTTCCTGTTCGTCGGGCCGGATGCCTATGTTGCGGCAGGTGGAACGATTACCGCCGACCTGTTTGCGACGGACGGTGATGGCTATGCTGACGACCCTGTGTTGGTCGACACCCTTGCCACAGTCAAAATGGCAGAGGTAGAAACAAACTATCGTGCCGATGGATGGCACGATGTTCGGGCATCGCTTGAACGGCCCGACGACTATTACAACCTTGTAACCGTTCATGCCGAAGCAAAGCGCGAGCCGACCGAGGCCGAAGTGACCGAGCGCGCCCGTATTCAGGAGGCAGCCGACGTGCGGCTTGCCGAACTGGGCAAGGGCAACCAATGGGGCGACAAAGTGTTCAACGGGCTGGAACGTGAAGCCCGTATTCTTGAAAATCGGCTTTGCGTGTTCACCGACGCGCAGAAGGCAGATCGTGCGATAATATTGTTCGTCGGCAATGGAGGGGAGATCGAGACCAAGGCCATTCGCACCAAGCGGATTGCCAAAGGCAGCAGCGGCGATGCCCCCGCCATCAAACCTGATTATTCAGGCGCTATGATCGAGACATTGTCGAAGATCAAGACGCTGGCGGTACAGGAAGCGGTTGCGACCAATCCCGCGCTGGCGCTCGACATCTTGCTCGATTGTCTTGTCGGACAGGGCATCCACAACGAACCCTCCTATTACTCCCCGCTGTCGCTTCGGCTCGAAGGGTTCAATGCCACCGTTCCCGACGACATGGTGGCAATGGCCAAGATTGCATCGGTCGATGAGATCGGGGGCGGCGACTTCGCCGCAGTGCCAGAGGTTAACCGGTTCGCGGCCATTCAAGCGATGGACGCCGACGCTAAAGGCCATTTGCTGGCGTTGCTTGTCGCCACCCAGATCAACGGCGGCGAACCTTCCGGCTCACGCCGTGATACTCGCCATCACCGCTTTGACAGAATAGCCTTTGCCAGCGGGGTAGATATTGCAGCCAAATGGCAAGCACCGGTCGCTTTTTACGACCGGCTGACAAAACCTGTCATTCTCAAAATCATGGCCGAGGAACTGGGGCAGTCTGCTGCCGACAATTGCGCCAAGATGAAGAAGGGCGAACTTGCCGTCGCCGCTGCCGAACGCATGCCGGGAAGGGGGTGGCTCCCTCCCGCTCTTGTGGTGGCAGAGCCGCCCGTCGAGGTTGCGCAGGCGCGTCCTGTGTTCGACGACGAGGATGGCGAAGACGACGAAGCCGCCGAGTTCGAGGAGGAGGAAGCGGCTTGATGATTGAGAGGATGGGCCCAGTGGCCCGCCCGTGTTGGACAGGGCGCGGCAGCTTGTGGCTGCCGCGCAAATACAATGAGAAGTCATAGCTTGATTAGTTATCAGTTTATGATAACTAAAGCACTGTGGCTACCCACCCTGATTTCGAGCCTTGATGCCTTGCTTTGCCTCGACGGCGAAATCTTCTTCATCGATCCATCGGGCGGTTACTGGGTCAAGTTCGAGGTCAAGCGGACGAAGGTGTCGCAGGCGCGGCCTCACGGCCTGCGCTATTCGCTCACCCTCCATGACAAGGATGGTACGCGACTCGTCAGGATTCGACAATGCGCATTCGGTTACGTCGGGATCGGGGCCAGGGGCAAAGCGCGCAGCCGAGTTTGACCACAAACACCGGCTGCGAACGGTCAGGCCTTACGACTATGCCGACGCAGCCAGCTTATTGGCTGACTTCTGGAGTGAAGTCGAAGCGGTCTTGGCAATAAAAGGAGTGATAATATGACGACGCTAAAAATCGGAATAGCCAGTGCTGCGGATTATAAGGCACGCACGATGGCAATCGCGCGCGGTGAGTTGAAGCCGACGGCGCAATCTCCCAAGGTCTGGTTCACCTCCATCGAGAGCGTTGCCAAAGTTCTTTCAGACCGCAACCGCGAGCTATTGAGCGTCATCGCCGAGGAAAAACCTGAATCCTTGCAAGAGCTCGTTGATCGCACCGGTCGCGCCAAGTCCAACCTGTCGCGCACATTGAAGACGATGGAGCGTTACGGCCTTGTGCGGATGGAAAAGCGGCCCAATAGGGCGCTTGCACCGCGCACAACCTATGACGATATCCGGCTCGATTTGTCACTACGCCCCAAGGCTGCCGCTTGAAGCCATGAATAGCGTTCCCGCGTCACCGTGCAATCAGGTTTGCGAGATCGACGCTGTCAGCGGCTATTGCACCGGATGTGGGCGGACGCCGGGCGAGATTGCTGAATGGGGCAGTGCGTGTCCCGCTAGGCGGCAAACTATCCTTGACGCCTTGGCAGACAGGCTCGCGCAAGTGGGCCAAGCGGCCACTACAGCACATAGTTTGTGAAACTCCCGCAACGCCGTTTACGGCTATTTTTCGGATATGCTTGCGGATATGTAGGCCTCGTGTGGCGTACCATCAGTTGCTGTTACCAAATTGTAATCCGACAGTCTGCACATCTTCCCCTTACTGCGTATCAGCCTCTGTCCTTGTTTTACGGACGTGTGGCCGCTTGGCACCGCCTTCATACTCGCAAGCAAAAAACCGGCGCGTTGCGCCTACGGTTTCCATGAATGGAGCCTCCGTTTTTTGGCTTGCGCGCAGGCGGTGCGCGGCCCTTTAATGTCCGTCAGGACAGTTCGCCTGACACTCAATCAGGAGAAACCCCGTGCAAAATATCGCAGAATTTCACATCATCGGTCGCATCGGCAAGATCGACGCTGCCAAGGACGTCACCCACATCTCGGTTGCCGCCAACTACAATCGCCGCGGCGGCGACGAGTGGAAGACCGACCCGCACTGGAACCGTGTCACCCTGTTCGGCAAAATGCGCGACCGTCTCGCCAAAGCTACGACTGGCGATCTGGTCCGCATTACCGGGCGCATCCGCCAGTCGAGCTACGAGGCTGAAGGTTCAACCCGCTACACCGTGGATATGATCGCCGACGGCTTTGCAATCCTCGCCAAGGCCAACGGCAAGCCAGCCGACGATGACGCTAGCGAATGAACACCCAGCGGGGCGGCTTTGCCGCCCCGCTTTGTTCGCAAGAGAACATTAAGACGGTGATTTATCCAAACAGCAACATTGGTGCAGCGCTCCGATAGCGCAGCGGTCTATTCTTGTGTCGGTGGCGGAGCCTCATGCCGTTGCAAATCTTTTTCCACGGCTTCACGAATGAAGACTGCAACGCGGCGATTGCCAACCAGCGCCTTGATACGGTTGATCGTGTCAACTGAAAGCCTGACAGTTGTCGGCTTCATTCCAAGCGGCGGGCGTCCCATGCCCTCTTCGTTATGGAACGACATCACAATCTCCAAGCCAAACCCGTTGACGCAACCGTTTATTTGACTTTACGACGTCGTTTATTGAGTATACGCTACCGTTTACTAATACAAGCAACGATTTGGTGGCTGCTCAAGACGTTGCCGCCGACGAATCAATCGGGTTGAACAGGAGGCCACTTATGGGTGAGTTTGTTCCAATTACATCGCGGCGCATGATGTTGGGCGCTTTAGCGGCGGGAGCTGCTGGCGCCATAACGCCCGGCAACAATAGTCTGATAGGTCTACGGCCTGATTACGGTGACCAGCCTCTTGTACTATGCCGGACGCGCGGGGGCAGGCATCTCAGCCGCATCCGTTACCACAATGCCCAGAGCTTCTTTGCAACGCTTGAACGCGGCATTCATATGCGCACGAACGATATCCTTTATCAATCGGGTATAGTCGCGCAGCTTGCTCTTAGCGGGCACCTGCTCGATGTCGGCTTTTCTGACACTTGGTGCGCCAAGCATATCGGCCTTGATGTTTCCAAATCTTTGCAATGTGCCAACACATCAGGCTTTGGATATAATTGCTCTGATATGGAACGTCTGGCGGTTGTTTTATCGCCTTATGGGCAATGGCGAAATCCCCGTTGGGAAGGTGCCGCGCTCGACGACGGTGGTTTTACTCGTGATAGGGTCTTGCCCTTGCTCCAACGTCTACTCGGCCACGTGAAACATGTGACCGGCCATCCTCTGCCTCGCATTGGCCGAAACAATACGTAACCTAAGATCGTTGATCGACTGGTTCCGTGCTCATATCTTGCGGGCAGGGGCTCTTGGAATGTCACGCCAGCCAACGAGTCTCGTTCCTCGTCAACATGCTCTGATCCGACCTTTAGGATATCCGCTTAAAGCCTAAAGTCTCAGAAGCTGCCTTTGTCGGCTGGTGACACCAGCTTCAATATATGACCGGTCCTTTACGCCAATCAGAGCGGCAAGAAAGCGGCAGCATAGAGTCTGCATTTCCAGTATCAAGTTACCATTCTGGCCAATTCCGTGCAATGCAAAGCCGAGTGCTTCGCCCATATACAGACCTTCGTGTAGTGCTGGATTACGAATGTTCGCCACCTCAGCCGACCCAGCGCTTGCCGCATTCGCCCATGAAGGAATGGCGATTCCAATCTGATCACACATCCACGCTATGCGCTCTGAGTGGTTTGGTTTTTTGGCTGGCGGCGATATCGCCGACATCAGCGCAAAACAGGCATCAAGCGTTGTATAGAGATAGATGAAGCGCTCGAATTGAAGTGACTGAGGGTAGTGCGATAGAAAGAGCGCATGAACCGCTGCTCCCCACCGTTTTGGATTTTCCGGCATATTACGGTGCGCGGCCCAGAAAGCCTCTGCCAGAGTCAGGATTACGGTCTTATCGCCCGACAGCACGAAGTCAGTCAGCTTTCCAGACCTTATCGGCGTGGCGTCGACAAAACCGGCGTCCGTGGTCGTAAGCCTCATATCGAGGAAGAACGACAAGACCCACACGTGGAAATCGAGATGTTCTTGATTGGCGGCAGACGAGTGTTCGATGCTGTGCGTTTTAGGCAGTCCAAATATGCGGGCAGGATAAGGCAATTCGACTATTGATCTGCCGAGGTACTTTTTGCACTGAGGACCACTATAAATCCAATGGGTATGCACGCACCCGTCCTCGGTCACGTCCTTTATGGACTCATCCAGATCGGGCAGGGTCGCAATAGCAACATCACCGACCGCAATATCAAGCCGTTGCGGATAATATCCAAATTCGGCTTTCACGTCGCCTCAGCTACCTTCTTAGGTTTGGGCTTGTTGATGAGGACATAGCCCTTTTCGTTTTCATCCTTCCGGTAATAATTGAAACGCTCGCCAAAGAGCCGCGCTAGCTCCCTTACATATGAGTTCAATTTTGGATGCTGCATTTTCCCCTGATCGTGCTTGAACATCAGATGGTAGAACGACACCCAGAAAGCTGCGGAATCGTCAAAGTTGATGCGCTTCGCTGGCCCAATCAGCGAAGTGCACCCTGTATTCAATAGCAACGCTTCTGCGCAGTCGGGATTGGCCATTTCGCATGCAGAAACAAAGACACGGCGGCCCTTTAGATGCGGTGCCAGTTTCTGGCCCAGACGTTCATACGAAACCTCGTCCAGCGTTGTGGCGATGCCTTCCCGGTCGGCATGGCAAGAAATATGCAGATAACGATATTTGCTTTTCCCGAAAATCTTGATGATCTTGTCGAGTTCACGCTCGGTCCGAATGTAATAGTATTTGGTTTCGCGCTTCTCCATCAACCGCAACATACGGGATAGTATCTTACCCTCCTGTCGTTTTAATTCCTCGTCCTTCAGCGTGAGGGATTCGATGATAAATACCTGAGGTTTGGTGAGTAATGGCATAGCGAAGTTTTGCATTCCGCTTCATTCACTGTCAACTTCGCATAGGATCATATGCAAAGTGCGCGCTAGTGTGGCGCACATCTCGCCAAATCAATACCACCAGCAGAACTATCGGGTAGCTTGTCCCATGCCAGCAAGGCACGCGGCTAGATATTGCTGGAAAATGCCACTAGATGCTGCGATGGTTTGGCGATGATGCTTTCCCATAGGATCAACGCTCCAGCGAAATATTCTGGGGGCTTTATTGGGGGCCTTCTTGCTCTTAATGAAAGAGCAAATAACTGGAAAATAATCATAATTATCTCTCTATTCGATTCCGGCTCGGCCTCCAAAAACTTTCGCGCAAATTTCAGGATGCAAAACTTCGCGGCGGATAATCGCCCTTGCGAACGCTGCGTTTTAGACCGCGCACCTTTGTCTGGCGAACGCCACCAACAGGGGTGGATCGTTCGGGCGATAAGCGGCCCTGTGCAGTGCGGACTGGTAGCCGATCCATATGGACGTTGTTATACCTTAAGCCACAGGTGAGGCGGTGGTGATCCGATGGTCTGACAGCGGCGCCCCAAAGGAGAGAATATGAGCGATACTGCCCACGAATTTGAAGCGCATGATTTCTTTCGCAGCGACCGGTTCATCGCCGATCCTTACGCCTATTTTGATTATCTGCGGGCGCAATCGCCGGTGTATCGTGAGCCGCATCAGGGCGTCGTGATGGTCACAGGGTATAATGAAGCCCTTGAGATTTATAACGATCCCGAGCGTTTTTCGTCGATCATGTCGACCACGGGGCCGTTTGCGGGTTGCCCCATTCCACTCGACGATCACCGCGACAAGGATATTTCCGAACTGATCGAGCAGTATCGCGACCAAACCCCCTTTTACGATCAACTGCCGACGATGGACCCGCCGGTGCACACCGCGCATCGGGCGTTGCTGATGTCACTGATCACGCCAAAGCGCCTCAAGGAGAATGAGGAATTCATGTGGAAATTGGCCGACAGCCAGATCGACACGTTCCTTGGGCGCGGCGAATGCGAGTTCATGAACGATTTCGCTCAACCCTTTGCCGTATTGGTTGTTGCCGATTTTCTAGGTGTGCCAGCGGAGGACCGGATCGAGTTTCGCAAGCACCTGATCCGGGTTGAACAGGAAAGCGGCGGCGCGGTGGTCGGCGGCACCGATGGCGAGGTCACGCACGGTCCGCTGGAATGGCTATACGGCAAATTTTCGCATTATGTCGAAGACCGTAGGCGCAATCCGAAAGAGGATATTCTCACCGGGCTTGCCAAGGCGACCTTCCCCGGTGGCGCGGTGCCCGAACCGATCGAAGTCGCGCGCATTGCCGCGAATGTGTTTGCGGCAGGACAAGAAACCACCGTGCGCTTGCTCAGCTATGCCTTCCAGATTGTGGGCGATCGCCCCGACATTCAAAAGCGCCTGCGCGAAGACCGCAGTCTGATCCCGAATTTCGTCGAGGAATGTTTGCGCATCGAAGGCCCGGTGAAGGGCGATTTCCGCCTAACGAAAAAGCCGACCAGCGTCGGCGGTGTCGATATGCCCGCAGGTACATTCCTCTATATCGCCAACAGCGCCGCCAACCGCGATGCCCGCAAATTCGAAAACCCCGCAGAGTTCCAGTTGGACCGCAAAAATGCCCGGCATCACGTGGCCTTTGGCGCTGGTCGCCATGCGTGCCCCGGTGCGCCGCTGGCTCGGGCGGAAACTGTGGTTGCGCTCAACCGCATGTTCGACCGGACCAGCGATATTCGCGTTTCCGAAGCGGTGCATGGGCCGCGTGACGCAAGGCGCTACAGCTATTTGCCAACCTTTATCCTGCGCGGGCATACGCACATCAATCTGGAATTTGATCCCTTGGAGGCGGGCGCAGAATGAAAGTCCGTGTCGATCCGGAAGTGTGCGCGGGTTTCGGGATCTGCGTGGGTGTCTGCCCCGAGGCTTTCGAACTGCACGACGATGGCTATGCCCATGTACTGGTCGCCGAAGTGCCGACCGAGCTTGAGGATCTGGTGCGCCGGGCAGCCGATCAATGCCCATCGCGCGCGATTTCTGTTTTCGAAGATTAGGGGCCGGACCCCAGCCTCGACTTTTCAGCCTCGACTTTAAGGACGGCGCTTTGATTTGCGCCATTGCAATGGGCTCAATCCCGTCCATTTGCGAAAGGCGAGGGTGAAGGCGGCGCTGCCCGAATAGCCTAGAAAATTGGCAACTTGCGCGACTTGTGGCGACGATTCCGCCATCATTTCCTGCGCCAGTTTTTCGCGCACGCCCTCTGCGATGATGCTGAAATTGGTTCCTTCCTCCGCCAAAAGCCGTTGTAGCTTTTTGGGCGAAACTTCCATGGCATTGGCGATTGACGCCAAATCGGTGCGACCCGTGCCAATCAAGCTGGACAGCGTTAGCGCGACATTGGTGGCAATGCCGACATCGTAAAACTCCATCCGGTCAATCCGCGACTGCACATAGCGACGCACCAATGGACGTAAAGGTGATAATAATCCGCCCGTTTTATAGTCAAACATTTTGGTGGAAAACAATACCTCGTCATGTTCGCAACCGAATTCCAATGGGCATTGGAAAATTTCTTGATGCAGTGACATGTCTTTGGGTCGACCGTGGCTGAAACGAATTTTTTCCGCAAATTCGAAAGGGCGATTTAGCCCAGCCTTGGCAATAGCCACAATATTGGCGATCATATTTTCGCTATACTGGCGCGACTTGGACCCTAGAAAATAGTGTTTTTCGCGAAAGGCGCTGATTCCCGGTTCAACTTCTTCGATCACTTCAAACGAAAAAGCGTTGGTATGGTAGGCCCAATAGGCTTGTACCTCCGACAACCATTCGCGCCCTGTGCGGTTAAAATGGGCCAATGCCAATATTGGGCCAGTATTGGGGTAGGTTGGTGCCATCCGATTAGACCACATCAAGCCCAAATCAGGAAGATCAAATTCGGTCGCGCATTTCTCCATCAGTGCGATGAACGCGCGGAACGAAATTAACCTATCGACATTGCGCAGGGCAGATGGATCGAGTCCCACGGCAGCCATAACGGCAGAGAGTTCACCGCCCGCCTCCGCGACAATGTCTTCGAGGCCAATCAGGCATAATGCCCTGATATAATGGCCTTTTTCTAATTTGAACTGTTGCATTGCGCGCCCCGACCCAATGACGCTGTCCTCTAATATGAATTTTGATGTGGTTCAATGCTCATTTTATTGGAACCAATAATACTATTTTCCAAGACAATATATTTAAACAATTCATGTATTACGCGATATAATAAAATGTAAAAACAAGTATCATACTCTATAATAGACCAAAAAATGCATAATTTTTACTAGACGAATGCTAAATTTCCAAATAAATCTTCGGGCATCGGAATCGGGTATTGATAATTGGAAGTTCGCATCCTTCCATTGAAATAGTCTGACTTTTGAAAGAATCGATCGGGGGTCAAGTGTGCATCAAAAGCTGTGTGTGGTGATAATGTCACCTGCCATTGTCTGCGGCCGCGCCAGCAAATGAGTCGCACATGGTTAACGGACAGCCGCTTCGATTCGCGCGTTAATTTGGTTTCGCTCCGCCCACTCCCGCGCACCGGGTTTGGTGGACGACTTCTCCGGGGGGCGCTGGGTCGCACCTGCCCCCCGGAGACTGTTTAGCCGCTAGCGATACCGAGGCAGGCAATAGGCACATGGACGGCATTCGCATTTTGGATAATGGCCGTCTGAGGCGCGATATTGCTCTTGATGGCGAAGATCCCGACGTCATCGTCGCCGATGTCATTGGTCGCCCCAAACCCAATGCCCGTGTCATTGTTGTTGCCAATGAAAAAGGCGGCGTGGGGAAATCGACTGTCGCATTTCATTTATGCGTGGCGCTTGCCGATGCGGGGTTATCGGTTGCAGCCATTGATCTGGATCGTCGGCAGCAAACTTTGTCGCGGGTTTTGACAAATCGGGAGGCGACGGCGCGCCGCCTTAAAATAGCTCTACCGTCGCCGCGGCGGCATGTTTTGCAGGTGCAGAGTGGTGCCATGCTCTGCCAGGAAATTAGCCGCGTCGGGTGGGAATGCGATGTTATTATCGTCGACGCTGCCGGCTATGATTCTGCCATCGCGCGCCGCGCCATTGCTCTTGCCGACCGGTTGGTAACACCCGTCAACAGTTCCTTTGTCGATCTGGACCTTCTGGGGCATTTCCACCCCATTACGCTGGAGATACTTTCGACGGGTTGTTTCGCGGTTGCCGTCAATGAAATCCGCGCGGCCAGATTGCGCAAAGGATTGGGCGATCTCGACTGGATCGTGATGCAAAACCGTTTCCGACAAAAGGCCAGCCAGAATCAGGGCCGGATCGAAACGGCTTTGCAATTGCTGGCTCCAATGATCGGTTGCCGATTGGGTAAAGGGCTGGCTGAACGGGTCGCGTACCGCGAATTATTTCTGCTTGGGCTAACGCATTTGGACGTGCGCCGCATACCCGAACTTGCGCGCACCCGGCTGGATGCCAATCGGGAGATTATGGCGCTGATTAGCGATTTGGCGCTATGGCCCAAAGGCTGCGATATTAGCGATTCGGCCATCGACGCCGAGAAATTAAATTCGGACGCCTTTAGAGCGAACACACAGGACAGCCGTTCAGATGTTTGAAAAAGTCAAAAAGATGATCGCGAGATTGAGCCCGAACGGTATCTGCGACGCGTGTTTGTGCACCAGCTTGAAACTGGCCAAAAAGGCGGAAGCGGCTCGGTTCGCGCGCGAACTCATCGGTGCAGGCGGATTTGAACGTCGCAAGGAAAAATGCTGCATGTGCAGTTCCGTGACATCGGTAACGCGCAAGGCATAATCGCGCAATTTACACTTGCCGGACGACCTTGCTCGTCTATGGTGCAGTGCACAAAATGCGTATTGCTGTCGTCGATGGAAGCCCCGCGCGGGCTGCGGTTATCCGCGAAGGTCTGGAAGCATCCGGCCTGACCGACGTCATTCTTTTGTCAGAGCGGGTCGGTTTGGTGTCGCGGATCGAAGAATTTGCACCCGATGTCATCCTGATTGACCTTGGCAATCCGCAGCGCGACGAATTGGAAGAGCTTTTTGCGGTGTCGCGGGCGCTGGCCCGGCCCGTTGCCATGTTTGTCGATCAAACCGATGATGCCGCGACCGAAGCGGCGATCGATGCCGGGGTATCGGCCTATGTTGTCGATGGCCTAAAGGCGGAGCGCATACGGTCGATCGTTAATCTGGCGATCAAACGTTTCCATGCTTTTGCCCGGTTGAAGGCGGAATTGGATGAAGCGCGCAATGCGCTTGCTGAACGCAAATCTGTGGATGCGGCCAAGGCATTGTTGATGAAGAAGCGCGGCATTGCCGAGCCTGCTGCTTACGCCATGCTGCGCAAATCGGCGATGGATAGCGGACGCCGCGTTGCCGATGTTGCGGATGCCCTGCTGACGGCCGAAAAATTGATGGGGGGATTATGAGTTTGGATATGATCCGTCTTGGGTTCTTGCCGCTGGTTGACGCAGCATTGCCGATATTGGCGCGTGAATTGGGCTATGCCGAAGATGAAGGCATTGACCTGGTTCTGGTACGAGACATGAGCTGGGCCACAGTGCAAGACCGATTGCTTTATGGACATAGCGAAGCGGCGCATATGGTTGCGCCATTGGCCATCGCGACCACATTGGGGCTGGGCCGCCCTGCTGTGCCCTTGGCGGTTCCGTTTGTTTTGGGGCTAAATGGCAATGCCATTACCTTTCGTCCAGAACTCGCCGCGAAAATCACGAATGTGGGCGGTCCCGGCGACATAAACCTCATTGGTGCAAAGCTGAAAAAGCTAGCCCAAGATGCAAAAGCGTTAGGCAAGCCGTTGCGGCTGGGCGTCGTCCATCGCTATTCCAGCCATAATTATATGTTGCGGTACTGGTTGGCAGGGTGCGGAATCGATCCTGCCACAGATGTCGAAATTATCACGGTTGCGCCACCCTTTGCTGCGGATGCGCTCGCATCGGGCGAAGTCGATGGCATTTGCGTTGGGGCACCTTGGAACAGCGTCGCCGTGGAAAGAGGCGTCGGCGTCGTCATTGCGACTACATCCCAAATTTGGCGGCGCGGTGTTGAAAAAGTATTGGCGATGAAATCAAGCTGGCTGGCGGCAGAAAGCGATACCGCGCACCGGTTGATCCGCGCACTTTATCGGGCGGGAATTGCCTTTATCGATCCGGCGCGCGTTGAACAGATCGGTGCGCTATTATCCAGGCCAGAATATCTCGATGGATCGATCGCTGCAATTCAGCGCGTGGTGCAGGATCAAGTGTTGTTCGCGCGCGATGCGGAACCCGTGCACATTCCAGATTTCATGTTTCAACATCGCGAGGCGGCGAATTTCCCTTGGGTGAGCCAAGCGGCTTGGCTTTATGCGCAAATGGCAGCGGCAGGGCACGTTATTGCCAATGCGGCAGATTTTAATGCCGCCCAAAATGTGTTTCGGCCCGATGTTTATCGCGCCGCACTAAGCGGGTTGGGGGCCCCATTGCCAGGAGCGAGTGCCAAATTAGAAGGATCGATTGCCAGTTCTCTGGGCGTCGGCACAACACAAGGCCGCCTTATTTTAGGGCCTGACAGCTTTTTTGACGGGCAAAATTTTGATCCTGCTGCTTATGCATTGCTGCTTGCGTAACGAGCAAATGCTTAAAATTTGTGCAGTGCAATATTTTGCTTGCCAGTTGATTATAATTTAGGCAAACATCTTCTCGACGGCCACATAGGCCAAACAAATCGGGATCGCGAAACACAATGGCGTGTTTTATTAGATCCCTCAGCAACGACCGATGGCAACGCCGCCACGCATACGGGAAATCCGGGGTGTGGGCGGCTTTTTGCGTTTGGCGAGGCATCGAAACTGAGTTCAACTTTTAAGGGAAGGCATGACATGACAAAACGGTTTCTTGGATTGGCGATTGCATTGACAATGACGACTGCTTTGGTCGGATGCGGTGGCGGTTCCGATGCGCCCGCTCCTGTTGCCAAAGGCGATCTGGAAAAGCCTGCCCTCAAATTGGGCTTTATCAAACTAACCGATATGGCCCCTCTCGCCATTGCCAAGGAAAAAGGCTTCTTCGCCGAAGAAGGCCTGACGGTCATGCTCGAGCCGCAAGCCAACTGGAAGGTACTGCTTGACGGCGTGATTGGCGGACAGCTGGACGGAGCGCACATGCTCGCCGGACAGCCGATTGCGGCGTCAATCGGCTTGGGCGTTAAGGGCGATCTTGTGGCTCCGATCAGCCTTGATCTGAACGGCAACGCCATCACCTTGTCGAACAAAGTTTATGCGATGATCGAGCCGACCCTGCCCAAGGGGGCCGATGGCAAGCCAACCCATCCGATTTCTGCTGCTGTTTTGAAACCTGTCGCTGAAAAATTAAAGGGCGAAGGCAAGCCGCTGAAAATGGGAATGGTATTCCCGGTCAGCCCACATAATTATGAATTGCGTTACTGGTTGGCGGCGGGCGGCCTGAACCCCGGCTTTTATCTGCCGGGCGACGTTGCCGGAACCACCGGTGCGGACATTCAATTGTCAGTGACTCCACCGCCGCAAATGCCCTCGACGATGGAAGCAGGCACGATTGACGGCTATTCGGTTGGTGAACCGTGGAACCAAGCCGCCGTCGCCAAGAAAATCGGCGTGCCCGTCATCACCGATCACGACATCGCCAATTTCAATCCGGAAAAAGTGTTCGGATTGAAAAAGGAATTTGTCGAAAAAAACCCGAAAACGGTCAAGGCGCTGATCCGCGCGATCATCAAGGCGCAAATGTGGCTGGATGCTGACAATGGCAAAAACCGCGCTGAAGCCGTCGAAATCCTCGCTAAGCCCAATTATGTCGGGGCCGATGCCAAGGTGATTGCGGCGTCGATGACCGGGCAGTTTACCTTCGCTCCCGGCGACACACGGCCGGCGCCCGATTTTAACATCTTCTTCGGCCATCAGGCGGGCTATCCCTTTTACTCAGATGCCATCTGGTACCTCACACAAATGCGCCGCTGGGGCCAAATCCCCGAGGCCAAGGACGATAGCTGGTATCTGACGACTGCTAAATCGGTCTATCGCCCCGATCTCTACATGGCCGCCGCAAAGTCTCTGGTAGATGAAGGCAAGGCACCCGCCGATGCTTTCCCGACCGACGAAAGCGGAATTCGCAAGGAACAGGGCAAATTCATTGACGGCATCGCCTTCGATGCGACCAAGCCCAATGCCTATCTTGCCAGCTTCTCCATCGGTTTGAGAGGCGCGCAAAAGGTTACTCCGGCAGGCGTGAAGTAAATGGCACAGGCCATTCTCAAAATTGTGGATCAGAAAATGGATGAAACCGACTTGAACAACCCGGTTGAAGCCGCACCGGAGCCTGCAAAAGTGCAGGTTCCGGCGTTGCTGGCCAAGTTGAAATTGCCGGATGGACAGACGCTTTTCAAAGCAAGCTGGCCGCCACTATTGGGCATTGGCGTATTTTTGGGGCTTTGGGCTTTACTCGCGCCGATGGTGCAAACGTCTTTGGGCGCGCTTCCGGGGCCGGGCGAAGTCTTCGAACAGTTCAAAGTGTTGATGGCCGAACATTCAGCAGCGCGGGTCGAGGCGGCTGCGGTCGTCGCGGCGGGCAGTGCTTGGTCGGGATCACCGACCTTTATCGACCAGATTTTCACGTCGTTGGAAACGGTCGCTTTTGGTTTCATCTTGGCGTCGCTGGTGGCAGTGCCGGTCGGATTGGTGGCGGGTCTGTCCAAAACCTTTAACGCCGCGATCAACCCGATTGTGCAGATCATGAAGCCGGTTAGTCCGCTCGCATGGTTGCCAATTGTCACGATGGTGGTCTCGGCCAGCATCACCAGCGCCGATCCGATGCTTGCGAAAAGCTTTGTGATTTCGGCGATCACCGTGATGCTCTGTTCGCTGTGGCCTACATTGATCAACACCGCCGTGGGTGTAGCGAGCATCGACAAGGATTTGCTCAATGTCGGGCGCGTGTTGCGGCTTAGCTGGACGGCGAAACTGACCAAGCTCGTGCTGCCTTCTGCCGTGCCCTATATCTTTACCGGTATGCGCCTGTCGCTGGGCGTGGGCTGGATGGTGTTGATCGCCGCAGAAATGCTCGCGCAGAATCCCGGCCTTGGCAAATTTGTCTGGGATGAATTCCAGAATGGCAGCGAAAAATCGCTGGCCCGGATCATGGTTGCGGTGGTTGTGATTGGCCTGATCGGCTTTGCGCTCGACCGGTTGATGGGCGCTATCCAGTCTTACGCATCCCGCCACGCTGCTCGCTAAAGGAACGACGCGCATGGAACCGATCCTTACCCTGAAAAATGTCAGCAAGGGCTATCCCGGAACCCCAGTGTTGAACAACATCAACCTTGCGGTGGCGGAAGGGGAGTTCATCGCGATCCTTGGCTTTTCGGGCACTGGCAAAACCACGTTGATTTCGCTGATCGCCGGATTGCAGGATCCAGACGAAGGTGAAGTTGCGATCCGGGGCAAAGCCGTCAATGGCCCCGGCAGCGAAACCAGCCTGGTGTTTCAAAGCTACTCGCTGTTCCCTTGGTTGACGGTTGAGGGCAATGTCGCGCTCGCCGTGGATGCTGTGCACAAGGACAAGTCCAAGGCCGAACGCGCAGCATTGGTCCGCGAAAAGGTTGATTTGGTTGGGCTATCCCATGCCATTGACCGCAAGCCTGCCGAATTGTCGGGCGGAATGCGGCAACGCGTGGCGGTGGCCCGGGCACTGGCGATGACGCCGGAAATCCTGCTGCTGGACGAGCCTTTGTCGGCGCTTGATGCCCTGACCCGCGCCAAATTACAGGCCGAGATTGATCGTATCCGCGAACAGGAAAAACGCACGATTGTCCTCATAACCAACGATGTGGATGAGGCTTTGTTGCTCGCCGACCGTGTGGTTGTGTTGGAACCCACGGGGACTTTGGGCGAAATTTTTCCGGTCACCATCGCCCGCCCGCGCGAACGCACGGCGCTGAACCATGATGCCGCCTATAAGGTACTGCGCAACCGCATCGCCAATTATCTTGGCGGGTTGAATGATGCCAAAACGGCGCTTGCCAATGCCAGCAAGACATTGCCCGATGTGACCCCGATCACCGCGATGCAGCCGCCGCAAGCTTATTTGGATGCCGCAAAATCGGGGATCGAGCGGCGCTATCTTGAATTCTACAATGTCTCCAAAGTCTACCCCACCCCCAAAGGGCCGCTGACTGTTGTCGAAAATTTCAACCTGTTGATGAACAAAGGCGAGTTTATTTCGCTGATCGGCCATTCGGGTTGCGGCAAATCGACGGCGCTGACGATGGCGGCCGGGCTGAACAGTATTTCGGGCGGCGGCATTGTGCTCGACGGGCGCGAAATTGATGGGGCGGGGCCGGACAAGGGCGTGGTATTCCAATCGCCCAGCCTGATGCCCTGGCTGACTGCGCGGGAAAATGTGATGGCAGGGGTTGCCCGCGTCTATCCGCATGCATCCAAAGCCGAACGTCGCGAAATCGTTGATTATTATCTGGAACGGGTCGGCCTTGCCGACAGCCTCGACAAATTGGCCGCCGAAATGTCGAATGGCATGCGGCAACGCGTCGGCATTGCCCGGGCCTTTGCGCTTTCGCCCAAATTGCTCTTGCTCGACGAACCCTTTGGCATGCTCGACAGCCTGACCCGCTGGGATTTGCAGGATGTGTTGATGGAGGTGTGGGACCGCACCAAAGTAACGGCGGTCTGCGTCACCCATGATGTCGACGAAGCGATTTTGCTCGCCGACAAAGTGGTGATGATGACCAACGGCCCCAACGCCACCATCGGCAAGGTGTTGGAGGTTGATCTGCCCCGTCCACGCGACCGCAAAGCGTTGTTCGAACACCCGAAATTCTACGCCTACCGCGAAGAGGTTCTGCAATTCCTCGCTGACTATGAACATGGATCGCATGCCGAAGCAGCATGAGACCAATTGGAGAAGATGCCCTGGGTCCACCAAATTCAGGGAGACAATAAATGCAAAAAGCTATTTTGATCACCATGTCGGCCATCGCCGCGACAACGACCCCTGCATTTGCGGGCGAAGTCGAGTTGAAGCCTTTGATCGACGCGCGGTTGCGATATGAAAATGTCGATCAAGCCGGTGTCGCGGTAGAGGCCGATGCGCTGACCCTGCGGATGCGTGCAGGTATCGAGGCAAAAAAGGGCCGTTTGCTATCTTGGTTGAAAGCGAAGCGACGCTCGCCATTGTCGAGGATTACAACAGCGGCGTGAATGGCAAGGCTGGGCCAATCATCGCTGACCCGCAAAACATCGAGCTTAACCGCGCGCAAATCCAGTTTATCGGTATTCCCAAAACGGTGATCACGGCAGGGCGGCAACGGATCAATCTGGATGATCAGCGTTTTGTGGGCAGTGTTGGTTTCCGCCAGAACGAGCAGACTTTTGACGCTGTGCGCGCCGAATATTCGGGCATCAAAAATGTGAAGGCCGATGTGACCTATGCCTGGAGTCAACGGTCGATCTGGGGCGTCGATGGCTTTGGTGCACGGCAAACAGCAGTGGGCGGCGATAATATCTTTGCCAATCTGGGCTATAAGGGCAAAAATTTCGGACTGACGGGTTTCGTCTATCGCGTGGATATGGACGAGGCCTTGGTCAGCGGTTTTCGCATGTCGAGCCAGACCTTTGGTTTGCGCGGTAACGTCAGCGTACCTTTAGGCAAAGCCAAGCTTGGCCTGATCGCCAGCTATGCACGGCAAAGCGATATGCATCGCAACCCCAATGATTATTCCGCCGATTATATCCTTGCCGAGGCAAGCGCCGAAGTGGCTGGGTTCAAAGCGGTCGGCGGCTATGAAGTGTTAGGGGCAGATAGCGGCGTTGCCCTGACCAGTTTCCAAACCCCACTCGCCACGCTGCATAAGTTTAATGGAACGGCGGACAAGTTTCTGGTGACCCCGCCACAAGGCCTGCGCGACCTGTATCTGGGCCTGTCCAAAGCCTTTCCAAAAATGAAAGCACTGCCCGGGCTGAACGCGGCGGTGACATGGCATAGCTACACTTCCGATCGTTTGTCGCTTGATTACGGCAGCGAATGGAATGCCCAGATCGGCTGGAAACTCGGCAAAAAAGTCAGCTTCCTCGCCAAAATCGCCGATTACAATCGCAAGGGTGCCGCCGATTTCGCCGGTGACGCCGACACGCGAAAATTATGGTTCCAGTTTGACTATGTTTTGTAGTTCAGTTCTGTTTTCCTCCCCCCTTGAGGGGGAGGATAGAGTTGGCTTGGCGGCTTGCTGCCTAGCAACTCTTGGTGAGGGGGATGCAGCGCATCGTGAGGCGCGGGCTGAATGTTCGCTTACCCCTCACCCGCTGCGACTAGGCTCCTTCGTCACCAAGTCTCGCTCCCTCTCCCTCAAGGGGAGAGGGATTATCGAAAGTCTCATACATGCTTGATCATACAACCAAACCCCACCTCGTAGTTATCGGAAATGGCATGGCCGGGTGTCGTGCGGTCGAGGAAATTCTTGAACGCGATGGCAGCCGGTTCCGGATCACCATTTTCGGGGCAGAACCGCGGGTGAATTATAACCGCATCATGCTGTCTCCGCTGTTGGCGGGGGAGAAGAGCTTTGAAGACATCATCATCAACGACCAAGCGTGGTATGACGATAATGGCATAGAGCTCGTTTCGGGTGACCCGGCGGTGGCGATTGATCGGGCGGCCAAGACGGTTACTTCGCGCAGTGGCCGTGTGGAAAGCTATGACAAGCTGATCCTTGCTACTGGCTCCGATCCGTTCATCATCCCGGTTCCGGGGCATGATCTGCAAGGGGTTATTTCGTTCCGCGATATGGACGATGTTGGATCGATGTTGCGCGCGGCATCCGGCGGCGGCGATGCGGTGGTGATCGGCGGCGGGCTGTTGGGATTGGAGGCCGCACACGGGCTTTCGCTGCGCGGGATGAAAGTCACCGTCATCCATTTGATGAACACGTTGATGGAGCGGCAGCTCGATGAAGCCGCAGGCTGGTTGCTGAAAACCGAACTGGAAAAGCGCGGACAGCAAATTTTGACGACGGCTGATACCGCTGAGATTTATGGCGATGGCAAAGTCGAAGGCGTCCGCCTGAAAGACGGTAAGGACATACCCGCCAGCATCGTGGTGATGGCTGTCGGCATCCGCCCCAATGTGAAGCTGGCGCGCGATGCGGGGCTGGCCATTGGGCGCGGTATCCATGTAGATGATGATTTGGTGACCAGCGATCCCGATGTCCTTTCGGTCGGCGAATGTGTCGAACATGCAGGGCAAGTGTACGGCCTTGTCGCGCCGATCTGGGATATGTGCCGGAGCTTGGCCGACGGGTTGGTGGCGCAGCCTTCGGGCTATTCCGGCTCGGTTACCTCCACCAAACTTAAGGTCTCGGGCATCGATGTGTTTTCCGCAGGAGATTTTTCGGGCGGCGAAGGGTGCGAAGACATCGTCATGCGTGATGCCTCGCGCGGAGTGTATAAACGCGTGATCGTCAAGGACGATAAGGTCGTTGGCGCAGTTCTTTATGGCGATACCGCAGACGGAGGCTGGTATTTCGACCTTCTGAAAAAACGGGAAGATGTCTCCGAAATCCGTGACGCCCTGATTTTCGGCCAAGCCTTTGCCAGTGGCGGAGGAGCGGGAGCGAGCCCTTTTGATGCGGTCGCGGCGTTGCCAGACGATGCCGAAATCTGCGGCTGTAATGGTGTGTCGAAAGGCAAGGTTGTCGCCTGTATCAACGGTGGTGCTCAGGATCTGGATGCGGTGCGTTCGGGCTGCAAGGCGTCGGCGAGTTGCGGGCAGTGCACGGGTCTGGTGGAAAGCCTGCTCGCGCTGACATTGGGTGATGAATTTGCCGGCGAACGGCAGGTGAAGCCGATGTGCAAATGCACCAGTTTCACCCATGAAGATGTGCGTCATGCGATTGTCGAAAAAGAGCTGAAATCAATCCCGCAAGTGATGCAGGCGCAGCATTGGACCACGCCCGATGGCTGCGCCTCGTGCCGCCCCGCGCTCAATTATTATCTGCTCTGCGCTTGGCCGGGCGAGGCGGTTGACGATCAGCAGAGCCGTTTCGTCAATGAACGGATGCACGCCAATATCCAAAAGGACGGCACTTATTCGGTCGTCCCGCGCATGTGGGGCGGGGTGACCACGCCCAACGAACTGCGCGCGATTGCCGATGCTGCCGATAAATATAAGGCGCGGTTGGTGAAGGTAACGGGTGGGCAACGGCTCGATCTGTTCGGGATTAAGAAGGAAGATTTGCCCGCCATCTGGGCCGATTTGAACGCGGCGGGGATGGTCTCGGGTCATGCTTATGGCAAGTCGCTCCGCACTGTGAAAACCTGTGTTGGTTCCGAATGGTGCCGCTTTGGCACGCAAGACTCCACAGGCCTTGGAATCAAGACCGAACAGATGACCTGGGGATCATGGATGCCGCATAAGTTCAAGATTGCCGTGTCGGGCTGCCCGCGCAATTGTGCCGAGGCGACGATCAAGGATTTCGGCGTGATCTGCGTCGATAGCGGCTATGAGCTATTGGTTGGCGGCAATGGCGGCATCCATCTGCGCGGCACCGATGCTTTGTGCAAAGTGGCGACCGAGGAGGAGGCGCTGGAATATTGCGCCGCCTTTATCCAGCTTTACCGCGAAGAAGCCCGCTATCTAGATCGCACCGCTCCGTGGATTGAACGGGTCGGGCTGGACTATGTGAAGTCCCGCATCGTCGAAGATGCCGAAGGGCGAAAGGCATTGGCCGAACGCTTCGCCTTTTCGCAAAGCATCTATCAGGTCGATCCTTGGGCCAAGCGGGCAGCTGGCGAGGACTCGAAACTGCACCAGCATTTGGCCGAAGTCCGGCCAATGGTGCTGGCATGAATGCGAATCCTTCTTCCTCCCCCCTTGAGGGGGAGGATAGTGTTGGTTTGGCAGCTTGCTGCCTAGCAACTCGTGGTGAGGGGGTTGCGGTGCACCGCATTTCGCGCGCTGAAAGTGCGCTTACCCTTCACCCGCTGCGACTAATTCGCTTCGCTCATAAGTCTCGCTCCCTCTCCCTCAAGGGGAGAGGGGTTTTTGGAGTAATCAAATGAATCCCGAATGGCTCGACATCGGTCCGCTCGACCAACTCCCTGCCATGGGTGCACGCACCTTGCCCGTGCGCGGCGGCGACGAGATTGCAATCTTTCGCACTGCCAATGGCGGCGTCTATGCGCTGGTCAACAAATGCCCGCATAAGCAGGGGCCGTTGTCGCAAGGCATTGTCCATGACACCACCGTGACCTGCCCATTGCACAATTGGCGGATCAGCCTGATCACCGGAAAGGCGCTGGGTGAGGATGAAGGGTGCGTGCCGACCATTCCGGTCAAGATTGACGGCGGGCGGATGTTTTTGAAACGCGATGCCGTGCTGGCTTCGGTTAAAGTGTCTGCGTGACGGCGGTAAAAACAACCTGTGCCTATTGCGGTGTCGGTTGCGGCATTATCGCCACCGCAACGGGTGAGCGCAGCGCCACGATCAAGGGAGATATAGGCCATCCCGCCAATTTCGGACGGCTGTGTTCCAAAGGCACGCACCTTGGCGAAACCATTGGATTGGAGGGGCGCTTGCTCCATCCCGAAATCCGCGGGGTTCGGGTCGATTGGGATACAGCGCTGTCGCATGTCGCTGACCGTTTCAAAGCGACTATCGCCGAGCACGGGCCGGACAGCGTGGCCTTCTACGTCTCTGGCCAGTTGCTGACCGAGGATTATTACGTCGCCAACAAGCTGATGAAAGGATTTATCGGTTCGGCCAATATCGACACAAACAGCCGCCTGTGCATGGCAAGTGCGGTTGCCGCACACAACCGCGCCTTTGGCGAAGACATCGTCCCGTGTAGCTATAGCGATCTGGAGGAGGCAGACCTGATCCTATTAGTCGGATCGAACACCGCATGGTGTCATCCGGTGATCTGGCAAAGGATCGAAGCGGCGCGGGAAAAGCGCGGAACCAAATTGGTGGTCATTGACCCACGCCGCACCGAAACCGCCGAGCGCGCCGACCTGCATCTTGCTATTGCACCGGATAGCGATGTTGCGTTGTTCGCCGGATTGCTTGCAGAAATGAAAGCGCGCTGGAAATTGGATGGCGGCTATCTGGCGGAGCATGTTTCGGTGCCCGATGGTTTTTGGGACGCGCCCAAAGTGGACGTCGCCAAAGCCTGCGACATATCGCAAAAGCAATTTGATCAATTGTGTGACCTGTTCGAAACCTATCCGCGTACCGTTACCTTGTTTAGCCAAGGCGCAAACCAGTCGGTCGTTGGTACCGACAAGGGCAATGCGATCATCAACCTGCATCTGGCGACAGGACGCATTGGCAAAACAGGCGCAGGACCGTTCAGTATCACTGGGCAACCCAACGCGATGGGCGGACGCGAAGTGGGCGGCCTCGCCTCGACCCTCGCCGTCCATATGGGTTTCAGCGATGCCGAGCGCGACAAGGCGCAACGCTTTTGGAAATCGCCGACGATCTGCCCCGGACCGGGCCTGAAGGCCGTCGATATGTTCAACGCCGTCGCCGATGGCCGGATCAAGGCGATCTGGATTATGGCGACCAATCCGGCGGTGTCGATGCCTGATGCCCATGCCGTACGCGCCGCGCTTGCCGCCTGTCCGCTGGTTGTGGTGTCCGATTGCATCGCCGACACCGACACGACGGCTTTCGCGCATGTGAAGCTTCCTGCGCTCGGCTGGGGCGAGAAGGATGGAACGGTCACCAACAGCGAACGGGTGATTTCGCGGCAACGCGGGTTCCTTGCCGCGCCCGGGGAAGCCAAACCCGATTGGTGGATTATCGCTGAAGTGGGCAGATGCATGGGCTGGGCTGATGCGTTTGATTTTCCAACCAACGCCGCTGTCTTTCGCGAATATGCAGGCCAAACCGGCTTTGAAAATGCGGGTGCGCGCTTGCTCGATATTTCGGATAAGGCCGCAATAAGCGACGTCGAATATGGCGCATTAGAGCCGTTTGTATGGGGCGGTATTTCTCCGCTTGCTTCGGGTCGCTACTCTACGCCCGATGGCAAGGCGCGACTGGTGACCGTCAGCTATGCGCCGCGTGCAGACGACAGCAAACAATTCCAATTGCGCCTCAATACCGGGCGATACCGCGATCAATGGCATACAATGACCCGAACCGGGCTTTCCCCGAAACTGTCGCAACACCGCCGCGAACCTGTGGTCGAGGTGCATCCCGACATGATGGCGCGCTTTGGCCTTGACGATGGCGGGCTGGCGGTGGTCGAAACCGCCCAAGGCAAAAGCATCTTCCGCGTTGCCTCCACCTTTAACCAGCGACGAATGGACCTGTTCGTACCGATGCACTGGACCGACCAGACGAGCGGCGGCGGGCGCACTGGCTTGTTGCCGGGCCAAGATCGTGATCCCATCTCGGGCCAGCCGGGGTTTAAAAATACACCCGCCACGATCCGCACATGGCAACCGCGCTGGCAGGGATTTCTGGTGAGCAAGACGTTGCCCGCCTTGCCCGAATGTGCCTATTGGACACGGATACGGGTGGCGAGCGGCTGGCTGATCGAACTCGCGGGCGATGGGGAACCCGATGCCTTACTGGCGCTATTGCCCGAGGGCGATCGCGCCGAAGTAAGCGATGCAAAACGCGGAATCATTCGCGCGGCCAGCATCGACAATGGCAATCTGCAAGCCGCCCTGTTTATCGCGCGTGGCGGCGGCTTGCCTCCGCGCGATTGGCTGATCGAACAATTGGGCGGCGAGGAGGCATCGCCTGTCGAATTGCTCGCAGGGCGTCCTGCGACACCGCAGGCTGATAGAGGGCCGATCATTTGCGTTTGCTTTGATGTCGGCATGACGACCATCCTCAACGCCATTCGCGCCAATGCCTTGACCAGCGTCGAAGCCGTTGGCGCGGCGCTGAACGCGGGAACCAATTGCGGTTCTTGCCGCCCCGCTATTGCGCGGTTGCTGGAAACCGAAAAGAACCCCGTCTATGCCTGAACTGATCGAACCCGGCACCGTTTGGCTGGTGGGCGCAGGTCCCGGCGATCCAGACCTGTTGACGCGCAAGGCTGAAAAGTTGATCGCCGCTGCCGACATCATATTTTACGATGCGCTGGTTGGGGTCGGGGTGATTGATCTCATTCCATCGGATGTCGAACAAATCTATGTTGGTAAGCGTTCGGGTCGCCACTCCAAAGATCAGCGCACGATTTGTGACCTGATTGTCGAGGCGGCTTTGGCCAATAAGCGCGTGGTCCGTTTAAAAGGCGGCGACCCGGCTATTTTTGGCAGGGCGACCGAAGAAATTGACGCCTGCGCGGCGCGGGGCGTTTCGGTTAAAATTTGCCCGGGCATCACCGCTGCTAGTGCGGCAGCAGCTTCGGCTGGTGTATCGCTGACCCTGCGGGGACTGGCGCGCAAGCTGACCTTTTTGACGGCCCATGCCAAAGCGGGAGAGCCGCTTGATCTCGATTGGGCGGCGCTGGCAGATCCTGCCACCACGCTTGCCATCTATATGGGCAAAGCGGCGGCTCCGGATGTTTCGAGGCAATTGGTCAAGGCAGGTCTTTCCGCTAACACCCCGGCGTTGATCGTTGAGAATGCTTCGCTGCCCAACGAACGTATTGTTTACAGTCGATTGGATCTGCTGCCCATTGCTGTCGGGGGCAGTGTTACCGACGGACCAGCGATTTTGTTGATCGGGGCCGCCGTAAACCGAAAGCCGAAGGACAGCATTCAGTTCTTAAATGAAGACGTGGTAAAGCGTTATTCACCAATTCCGGAAATTTTATAAGTCATCTCCGTTATGAATTTTCGAACGTTTTGTCCGCACCGGAATGAATTCTATCCGCCGCAAGGTATTTTTTCGGCGAAATTCAAGTTTAATTTCAGATAATTGACAGCATTGTTATTGCAAATGTCGCGCATTTTTTAACCGGCTGACCAGCGAAATGTACCGGTTGGTGCGTCTTCGGCAAATAATATTACGAATTTGTAATATTGTGACATTTTTGAAAAACAGGAATCAATTCTGAAAGTTAGCAGAAAAGCAAATTGTAAACGGATGCAAACTTCCTCCATTTGTAACTAAACTCTTAACTTTTCACACATAAGCGTTTGCGGAATGTGTGAGAAACTGGCAACGATGATGTATCAACATGTCTCAAATTGGGACGGACTTCGGACATTGATGTCGGCAATGTGAGAGGTAGCAAATGCGGGTTAAAGGCAAAAAGCAGCAGCGCGGAGTCATAACCAGCAAGCATCCACAAGGGCCAGCGTCACTGTTGGCGCTTGAGCCGAGAATGATGTTTGATGGTGCTGCGGTGACCACGGCCATTGATACCCTTGCCCCGCTGCCAAATGATGTGTTCGTCCGGTTTGGCGCAGACACGATTTTGGGTGATGGTTTCCTTTCGGGCCCGCAGCCTGCTTCGTCATCGACAACTTATCATTCCTTTGAGACGCCCTCGTCGGTTCCGACCATCGAAACGGCTGATCCGATTTTTAACAATGACCTGTCCATTCTGGGATCATTTTACGCAATTGGGGATGCAAGCATCCCAATGGTTTCGAACGAAACCGGTCTAGGCGACGAATTCGGCTTTGGCGGCGTGGCATCGATCGACGCGGTGCCCAACGCGATCATCTTCATCGATACATCCGTTGCGGGCTATGATGCACTGGTTGCTGAATGGCAGGATCGCGGCACAGTTGTTTTGATTGACAGTACCCGCGATGGCATCGAGCAAGTGATGACCGCGCTGGCTGGCCGCTCCAATTTGGATGCCATCCATTTTGTCAGCCATGGCGGTCAGAATAATTTCGCTCTGGGCACGACCACAATTGGCATTGACAGCATCACTGGCGAACTTGCTTCGGTTTGGGCGGCCATTGGTGCGCGGCTGTCTGCTGATGGGGATATTTTGATCTATGGCTGCAACGTCAGCCTGGATGATGCGGGTCAAAGCTTTATCGATGCTTTGGCGATCGCCACTGGCGCGGATGTGGCGGCATCGACCGATGACACAGGCGCGGCGGCTTTGGGTGGCGATTGGACGCTGGAAGCGCGAACAGGTGCTATCGAAGCGAACGTGCTGGTGTCAGAGCAATTTGAAGGACTTTTGCAGCTAACCAATAGTGCTGGTTGGACAGTTGCGGGCAATGTTGGCACCCAAACAATTGACGGTGTTGGTGTTACAATCACTCTAGCGGCTGGAACAGCTGCATGGACGGGTACAACCAACAACACGTTCAACCCGCTTCTCCCTGTCGGCACATGGGGAACCAATATTGCTGGTACGCCGTCATTGATCACCGTTTTCAACAACGCAGGCGTTGCCAATGGCACCGCCACCATTACAATTACTTTTGATCAAGCCGTCACCAACCCGATTATCAATATTGATCGTTTGGGTGGTTTGAATTCCGGCGTCCCTGGCAGCCAGACTACCAACTCTGCTTTGCTGACCTTGACAACGCCGGGTGCCACGCTGACCGATCTGGGCAATCAGGCCCATTTCGCGGTAACGGCGACCACGATTATCCGAACGACTGGGGTTATTTCAACGGGCGCTGAATCGAGTGCGAATTCAGCAACCGGAACTGCCGCAGGCAGTGTGCGTGTGAATGGTACGTTCACAACCATCACATTCACCGTTAGCGCATCCTTTGGGGATGGTTTTGAACTGGGCGTAACTCTTGATGCGCCACCCATTGCGCAAGACGACGCATTCGGGATGAACGAAAACGCCACTTTGTCCGGTAATTTGCTCGCCAATAATGGATCGGGTGCGGATAGTGATATTCGCGGTGATGCGCTTACCATTAACGCGGTAAATGGCGCGGCCTTTACAGCGGGCACGCCGATTGCCTTGACCAATGGCACGCTGACCATTGTTAATGCCGCGACAGGCGCGTTCACCTTCACCCCGCGCGCCAATTTCTATGGAACGCAAACTTTCACTTATACGGTGCGCGACGCCAATGGTGGATTGGATACGGCCACCGTCACAATCGACGTCAATGATACGCCTGTCGTTGATCTAAATTCCGGCACAACAACATCGCAGATGATAACCAATGGCGGCACGCCGGGTGGTGCTGGCTGGACGGCCACAGGAACGGGCGGAACGGCCAATGGCGGTTGGGCATGGAGTACGGACAATACAACGGGCACATTAACCCAATCTGGATTGACCGGTTGGGCATCGGGCAACGGACCCAGCGGCGCGGCCCAATTGTCATTCAATTTCGGCTGGAACAACGGCATCCCTGATGCGGCAACTGCGGCGACCGTCAATGTTACAGTAGGCGGCGTTATATACGCAACGATCACGACAGGCACGCCGGGCACAATTCCCGGCACGGCGACAATCACTTATTTGAACGGCGCAACAGGATCGCCTGCAACGGTTGCGTCCTCAACTTTCAACGCGTGGACTGCCACCAACGTAACGATCAACCTGCCAACCACAGTCGCCAATACCGGCGATCTTGTCTTTGCTTATTCGTCTGCGGGCGGCGCGAATGATGATATGTGGATCGACGCGGTCAGCGCGATTACCGTGACTGATGCAACCGCCGGGAACGATTTCACCACGGTCTTTACTGAAGGTGGTGCTGCCGTCTCGATTGCCGATACCGACAACACTATCCGCGATGGCAATGATACCAATATGGAATCGGCGACCATAACGCTGACCAACCCGCAAACCGGCGACCAATTTCTGGTGAATGGCAGCGCCGCACCCACCGGTACATTGACTGGCGGTATCGGATATACGATCTCTGGAAATACCGTAACCCTCACCGGAAGTGCCACCGAAGCCAATTATGCCGCCGCGATCCGCGCGATCCAGTTTAATAATACCTCCGAAAACCCTAATACCACGCTGCGGACGATAAACGTCACGGTTAATGACGGCGCCCTGAATTCGAACACAGCTATTTCGACCATCAATGTTATCGCGGTCAACGATACGCCGACCATTACCGCGCCGGCCAGCTATAGTGGCTCCGAAGACACTGCACTGACTCTCAATGGACTGACCATGGGTGATGTCGATGCGGGGACATCTTCGGTTCAGCTGACAATTTCCATTCCGGCTGGCGTCGGCACTCTTAACTTTGCCTCGACACCGTTCGTTACCGTGTTGAACAACGGGACCGGAGCGGTCATTTTGCAAGGGCAACGTGCAGCAATTGTAAATGCAATCAACAGCGGCGCGCTCACCTTGAGTCCCCTAGCCAATTACAACGGTACAACGTCTGTCACTTATGTATTCAATGATCGCGGCAATACAGGCGTTGACCCTGGACTGACCGCCAATGCAACCAGCGAACAGGCGCAGGTTACTTCGACCATCACATTCGCCGCTGTTAACGACGCTCCAACAACCGTGGGTTCGCTTCCGTCGCAAGTTAATGTCGATGCAGCCAGCGGGATCAATGTGGCAACCGCAGGGGGCTTTGCCGACATAGACGGTCCGACCGCAGTTTACAGCGCCACCGGTCTGCCTCTGGGGCTGTCGATCAACACGGCAACGGGCTTGATTACCGGCACGATTGATCGCAGCGCCAGCCAGCCGGGCGGCGGGGTTTATAATGTTGTCGTGACGCGTTCGGATGGTAGCCTATCGGCTACGCAAAGTTTCAGCTGGACGGTTACCAACCCGGCACCGGCAGCGGCCAACGATACGACGCTGGTCGTCAACGAAGACACAGCGGGCACCACGGTCAACGTTTTGGCCAATGATACCGATCCCGATGGCGATCCGCTGACGGTAACGTCGGCTTCGGCGACCAACGGCACTGTTGTGGTCAACGCCAATGGTACGATAACCTTCACACCGAACGCAAACTATAACGGTACTGCGCTGATCACCTATACGGTCAGCGATGGAGAGGGCGGCACATCGACCGCGACGATCCCTGTCACCGTCAATGCCGTAAATGATGCGCCAACCACCGTCGGCACCCTTCCGTCGCAAGTCAATGTCGACGCGGCTAGCGGGATCAATGTGGTGACCGCAGGGGGCTTTGCCGATATAGACGGTCCGACCGCAGTTTACAGCGCCACCGGTCTGCCTGCCGGATTGTCAATTGACGCGGCTACCGGCGTGATTACCGGTACGATAGATCGCAGCGCCAGCCAATCCGGTGGGGGTGTCTATAACGTCGTCGTCACGCGTTCGGATGGCAGCCTGTCGGCCTCGCAAAGCTTTAGCTGGACGGTCACCAACCCCACGCCAACAGCGGCCAACGATACGACGCTGGTCGTCAACGAAGATACGGCTGGAACCACGGTTAACGTCTTAGCCAACGATACCGACCCTGATGGCGATCCGCTGACAGTAACGTCGGCTTCGGCGACCAACGGCACTGTTGTGGTCAATGCCAATGGCACGATAACCTTTACGCCGAACGCAAATTATAATGGTTCTGCGCTGATCACTTATTCGATCAGCGACGGACAAGGCGGTACCTCTACGGCGACCATTCCGGTCACCGTTACTGCCGTCAATGATGCACCAACCACCGTTGGTAATTTGCCGCCACAGACCAATGTTGACGCCGCCAGCGGGATCAACGTTGCCACAGCTGGCGGCTTTGCCGATATTGACGGTCCGACCGCAGTTTACAGCGCCACCGGACTGCCTGCCGGATTGTCGATTGATGCCGCAACGGGCGTGATTACCGGCACGATAGATCGCAGCGCCAGCCAGGTTGGCGGCGGCATCTACAACGTCGTCGTGACCCGTTCGGATGGCAGCCAGTCGGTCACCCAAAGCTTTAGCTGGACCGTAACTAATCCCACGCCAACAGCGGTCAATGATACGACACTTGTCGTCAACGAAGACACTGCCGGTACGACGGTTAACGTCTTGGCCAACGACACCGACCCTGATGGCGATTCTTTGACCGTTGTTTCGGCTTCGGCCACCAATGGCACAGTTGTCGTCAACGCCAATGGCACGATCACCTTTACCCCGAACGCCAACTATAACGGCCCTGCGCTGATCACCTATACGATCAGCGACGGACAAGGCGGCACGGCAACGGCAACGATTCCGGTAACGGTAAACGCCGTGAATGACGCGCCAGCCACCGTTGGCAATCTGCCGCCGCAGAGCAATGTTGATGCAGCAAGCGGCGTCAGCGTTGCCACCTCTACCGGCTTCACCGATATTGATAACGCGACACTCGCCTATACCGCCGCTGGCCTTCCAGCGGGATTGACCATCGACCCCGCGACCGGACTTATCACGGGAACGGTTGATCGTTCGGCATCGCAAGGCGGAACGGGCGGGGTTTATTCGGTCACCGTTACCGCAACCGATGCGGGCGGATTGACGGCGACACAGACCTTTAGTTGGACCGTGACCAATCCAGCGCCCACCGCCGCAAACGACACCGCATCCACGGCAGAAGACACGCCGATCCCGTCGATCAATGTGCGTGCTAACGATAGCGACGCAGACGGCGATCCGGTGACCGTAACCAGTGCAAGTGCGGCCAACGGTACCGTGACCATCAACCCCGATGGCACATTGCGGTATGAACCCAATGCGAATTTCAACGGCACCGATACGATCACTTATGCGATCAGCGACGGGCAAGGCGGCACTGCAACCGCGACGGTAACGGTCACCGTTGGCGCCGTGAACGATGCGCCGACACCCGTTGGAACCTTGGCACCGCAAAACAATGTCGATGCCGCAGCAGGCATTTCTGTGCCGACCGCTGGTGGCTTTACCGATGTTGATAACGCCACGCTTTCCTATACCGTTTCGGGCTTGCCTGCGGGTCTTTCAATCGACGCCGCAACGGGTGTTATATCGGGCACTATCGACCCTGCGGCATCGCAAGGCGGTGCAGGTGGAGTTTATTCGGTAACCGTAACCGCCACAGATGCAGGCGGGCTTGCTACAACGCAAACCTTCAGCTGGACGGTTACCAATCCTGCGCCGAATGCGGTCGACGATACCGCTTCGACCAACGAAGACACGCCGGTTTTGATCTCCGTTCTGCCCAATGACAGCGATCCCGATGGCGATCCGCTTTCGGTGATAGCCGCCAGCGCGACCGTGGGTGTTGCGACAATTGTTGGCAATCAGGTTCAATATACTCCGCCCGCCAATTTCAACGGCACGGCAACGATTACTTATACCATCAGCGACGGCAATGGCGGTACCTCGACCGCGACGATCACTGTTACCGTCAATCCGGTCAACGATGCGCCGGTTGCAACACCAATTGCGCCCACCACCACCGTCGATGGCGCGACCATTTCGGTGCCTGTCGCTGGGAATTCCAGCGATGTGGATGGCGATACGCTGAGCTTTGTGGCTACCGGACTGCCGCCGGGCCTGAGCATCGATCCGGTGACCGGCGTCATATCGGGAACCATTACGCCCGATGCCAGCCAAACCAATGGCGGCGTCTACACCGCGACCATTACTGTGTCCGATGGCAATGGCGGCACCGTTGCCCAGACGATTACCTTCAACGTGGGCAACCCTGCACCAACAGCCACAAACGACAGCGCCTCGACCGCCGAAGACACGCCGGTTACCATCAGTCCGCTTGCCAATGACAGCGATCCCGATGGCGATCCGTTGACGATTACCAGTGCCAGCGCGCTGAACGGCACGGTCGTGATCAATGCCGACGGAACGGTCACTTATACACCCAATCCGGGCTATAACGGCACCGATACGATCACCTACACCATCAGCGATGGCAATGGTGGCACATCGACCGCGTCAATCACCATGGCTGTTGCCAACGTTAATGATGTGCCAGTTACATCGGGTTCGATTGGCAACCAGACCAACCTGGACAGTCAAATCATAAATCTGCCTGTCGCGGGTGCATTCAGCGATCCTGACGGCGATACACTCAGCTTTACGGCCACCGGGCTACCGGCTGGTTTGGTCATCGATCCGGTAACGGGCGTAATCAGCGGCACGATTGATCATAGCGCCAGCCAGTTGGGCGGCGGTGCCTATGCCATCGTCGTGACGGCGAATGACGGGCGTGGCGGCACCATAACGCAAAGCTTTAGCTGGACCGTTACCAACCCGGCACCGGGTGCGGTGAACGATGTTGCGACCACCAACGAAGATACCGCAGTCCAGATACCGGTTTTGGCGAATGATGTTGATCCCGATGGCGATCCGCTGACGGTAACGGCGGCGAGTGCGGGCAATGGTACGGTGGTGATCCTGCCGAATGGCGCGCTGCAATATACGCCCAACACGAATTTCAACGGCACCGACACCATCTTCTACACCATCACCGACAGTGAAGGCGGCGTTTCAACTGCTTCGGTGACTGTCACGGTCAACCCAGTCAATGATGCCCCCACCACTGTTGGCTTGCCCAACCAAAATCGCGATGATGGCGGCACAGTCAGCATTCCGACAGCGCCTGCGTTTAGCGATGTCGATGGCGACGCGCTTACGTTCAATGCAACCGGACTTCCAACGGGCCTGTCTATCGATCCGGCAACGGGCCTGATCACTGGAACTTTGGCCGCCGATGCTTCGGAAAATGGTCCTTATATCGTGGTCGTGACGGCAACCGATCCGTCGGGTGCTTCAGTGACCACCAGCTTTGTCTTTGGCGTGCAGAATGTGCCGCCCATGGCGACCAACGATACCGCAGCGACGCCTGAAGATACGCCGGTAACCGTTGCTGTATTGACCAACGATGTCGATCCCGATGGCGATCCGCTGGTTATTACATCGGCCAGCGCGACAAACGGCACGGTTGTGGTGAATGCCAATGGCACGGTGACCTTCACCCCCGCGCCCAATTTTAATGGCGTTGCGACGGTGACCTATACCGTCAGCGACGGCAATGGCGGCATTGCGACCGCAACATTGACGATCAATGTGGCACCGGTGAACGATGCCCCGACCTCGCTGCCCATTCCGAACCAGGCCAATGTTGACGGCGCGTTCTATTCGGCCAATGCAGCGCCATTTTTCAGCGATTTGGACGGCGATACGTTGACCTTTAGCGCGACCGGACTTCCCGCTGGATTGGCGATTGATCCTGCCACCGGTATCGTCAGCGGCACGATTGACGCCAATGCGAGCCAGATCAATGGCGGCGTCTATTCGATCACGGTTACCGCGACCGACGCCGGTGGTGCCACCACCAGCCAGACCTTTACAGGGACCGTCACCAACCCCGCGCCAACCGCCACAAACGATAGCGCGACCACAGCCGAAGATACGCCGATCCCGGCGATCAATGTGCTGGGCAATGATACCGATCCCGATGGCGATCCGTTGACGGTAACGGCGGCAAGTGCGCCCAATGGCACCGTCACCATCAATCCCGATGGCACATTGAACTATGTACCCAACGCCAATTTCAACGGCACCGATACCATCACCTACACGATCAGCGATGGCGATGGTGGTACATCGACGGCAGCGGTAACCGTTACGGTAACGCCCGTTAACGACGTGCCGGTTGCGGTCGATGATATCGCGACCACCAACGAAGACCAGCCCGTTACCATAGGCGTGCTGGGCAATGACAGCGACGTTGATGGCGATCCATTGACCGTAACGGCGGCGACGTCGCCCAACGGCACGGTGGTGATCAATCCTGACGGCACGATTACCTTTACGCCCGCGCTAAACTTCAACGGTCCAACGACGATCACTTACACAATCAGCGATGGCAATGGCGGCACTGCGACCGCAACCGTCAATCTGACCGTGAATGCCGTGAATGACGCGCCCGTTGCCAACCCAAGCAACGCCAGTACCGCCGAAGACACTCCAGTGGTCGTTCCGGTGTTGGCCAACGATACCGATGTGGACGGCGATCCATTGACGGTGACAGCCGCGACAGCGCCCAATGGTACCATCGTAATCAATCCAGACGGCACGGTTACCTACACGCCCAACGCCAATTTCAACGGCACCGATACGATCACTTATACCATCAGCGATGGCCAAGGCGGCTTTTCAACGTCGACTGTCACGGTTTCGGTCGGCTTGGTCAATGATGCGCCGACGACCACCCCCATCGCAACGCAAACCAGCGATGATGCCGATGTCGTCAGCCTGCCGATTGCAGGCAATTTCAGCGATCTTGATGGCGATACGCTCAGTTTCACCGCAACGGGCCTGCCAACGGGCCTGACGATTGATCCCGTCACCGGCATCATCAGCGGAACAATCGATCCGGCGGCGTCACAGGGCGGCCCGAATGCCGATGGCATTTATTCGGTCACAGTGACGGCAGACGACGGCAATGGCGGCACAGTCAGCCAGACCTTTACCTATACCGTTGCCAATCCGGCGCCTGCTGCCACCAACGATTTGGCGACCACCAACGAAGACGCACCCGTTACTGTGGCGGTTTTGGCGAACGACAGCGATCCAGATGGCGATCCGCTGACCGTTATCAGCGCGACGGCCCCCAATGGTACAGTAGTGATCAACCCCGACGGAACGGTCACCTACACCCCCAACGCCAATTTCAACGGCACCGACACGATTACCTACACGATCAGTGATGGCAATGGCGGCACATCGACTGCGACAGTCACTGTTACGGTGAACGCGGTCAATGATGCGCCAGTGGTCGATACGCCGCTGCCCGCGCAAACAGAGGCCGATGGTGCCTTGGTCAGCTTCCCGGTCGCCGGTAATTTCAGCGATCTGGATGGGGACACGCTCAGCTTTACCGCCACTGGATTGCCACTTGGCCTTTCGATCAACGCGGCGGGCGTCATCAGCGGCACGATTGATCCGGCCGCTTCGCAAGGCGGACCCAATGCCGATGGTATCTATACGGTCTCGGTCACGGCAAGCGACGGTAATGGCGGCACGGTAACGACCAGCTTCACTTACACCGTTACCAATCCCGGCCCGACCGCAGCGAATGACAGCGCGACCACCAACGAAGATGCGCCTGTCACGATCAACGTGCTGGCCAATGATAACGATCCTGATGGCGATCCGCTGACGGTCACGTCGGCAACATCGCCCGATGGAACCGTGGTAATCAACCCTGACGGCACCATCACCTTTACCCCGGCACCAAATTTCAACGGCGCGACGACGATCAGTTATGCGATCAGCGATGGCAATGGCGGCACAACAACCGCGACGGTCAATGTCACGGTAGCCCCTGTTAACGACGCGCCCGTGGTTGATATGCCCATCGCCAATCAGGGTGCTGTCGACGGTGCAGCGGTATCGATCCCCGTTGCAGGCAATTTCAGCGATCTGGATGGCGATACGCTTGGCTTCACCGCCACCGGACTGCCGCTTGGGCCTGTCGATCAGCCCTGCGGGCGTGATCAGCGGCACGATTGACCCTGCAGCGTCGCAAGGCGGGCCGAATGGCGATGGCATCTACACCATCTCTGTTACCGCCAGTGATGGCAATGGCGGCACGGTAACGACCAGCTTCGTCTATACCGTCACCAACCCAGCGCCGACGGCTGCCGATGATGTCGCGACCACCAACGAAGATGCACCGGTTACCATCGCCGTGTTGGCCAACGACAATGATCCCGATGGCGATCCATTGACGGTAACGTCTGCAACGTCGCCTGACGGCACGGTCACAATCAACCCCGACGGCACGATTACCTTTACACCCGCGCCAAACTTTAACGGTCCCAACAACGATCACTTATGCGATCAGCGATGGCAATGGCGGTACGTCGACCGCAACCGTCAATGTCACTGTGGCCCCGATTAACGATGCCCCTGTCGTCGATGCGCCTATTGCCAATCAAGGCAGCGTAGATAGCGCGACGGTCTCGATTTCCGTTGCGAGCAATTTCAGCGATCTGGATGGCGACACGCTCAGCTTTACCGCCACCGGACTGCCTTTGGGCCTTGTCGATCAGCGCGGCGGGCGTGATCAGCGGGACGATTGATCCTGCGGCCTCGCAAGCAGGCCCCAATGCCGATGGCATCTATACCGTTACCGTTACCGCGAGTGACGGCAATGGCGGTACCGTGACGACCAGTTTCGTTTACACTGTTACCAACCCTGCGCCGACCGCAGCGAATGATGTCGCGACGACCAATGAAGATGCTCCGGTCATTATCTCGGTATTGGCAAACGACAACGATCCCGATGGCGATCCTTTGTCGGTTACGTCAGCGACTTCGCCCGACGGTACTGTGGTGATCAACCCCGATGGCACGATTACCTTTACGCCTGCGCTTAACTTCAATGGTACAACAACAATCTCGTACGCGATCAGTGACGGCAATGGTGGCACCGCCACCGCGACCGTCGATGTCACCGTAAATCCGGTTAACGATGCGCCAACCGCCAACCCGCCTTTGTCATCGCAAACCAACAGCGATGCAGACTCCGTCACTATTGATGTTTCGCCCAATTTTGCCGATCTCGACGGCGACACGCTGACCTTCACCGCAACCGGCCTACCGCTGGGCGCGACGATCAGTGCAGCGGGCGTGATCACGGGTCCGCTCGACAACAGCGCGTCACTGGGCGGCCCTAATGGCGATGGCGTTTACACGGTCACCGTGACCGCCAATGACGGCAATGGCGGTACTGTCACATCGACATTCGTTTGGACCGTTACCAATCCTGCGCCGGTTGCCGCCAATGACGTGGCGACTACCAACGAAGATGCGCCGGTTATCATTGCAGTTTTGAGCAACGACAACGATCCCGATGGTGATACACTGACGGTCACGGGCGCATCGGCCCCCAATGGCAGCGTGGTCATCAACCTCGACGGCACCGTCACCTATACGCCTGATGCCAATTTCACCGGCACCGACATCATCACCTACACCATCAGCGATGGTGAAGGCGGCACGTCGACGGCTACGGTCACGGTAACCGTCAGCCCATTGAACGATGCGCCAGCAACGCCTGGCCTTCCGAGCCTGTTCGATATTGACAGTGCCGTGGTCAGCATTCCGGTTGGCCCCGCATTTAGCGACACCGAAGGCGATATACTGAGTTTCAGCGCGGCAGGACTGCCTGCAGGGCTGACGATTGATCCAGTGACGGGTACAATTTCAGGAACGATTGCCAATAATGCCAGCACCATTGGTGGCGGTATTTATGCGGTCACGATAACCGCCGACGATGGCAATGGTGGCGTTACGTCGACCACATTCACCTGGACGATCAGCAATACCGCGCCGAATGCGGTTGATGATGTGGCCGCCACGGCGGAAGACGCGCCGGTTACATTCGCCGTTCTTGGCAATGATACCGATCCCGATCTTGATCCATTGACGGTTATATCCGCATCGGCGACCAATGGCAGCGTCTTGGTCAACCCCGACGGCACGTTGACATATACCCCCAATGCCGATTTCAACGGAACAGCAACGGTTACCTATTTGATTACCGACGGCAATGGCGGTTTCTCGACCGCAACGGCGGTGATCACTGTTGCGCCGGTCAATGACGCGCCCGATGTGACGCCCTTGCCGGATCGTGCCAATTTGGACAGCGATGCCATCAGCATCCCGGCTGGTGCGCAATTCAGCGACCGCGAAGGCGATACGCTGGCGTTCAGCGCGACCGGATTGCCAACCGGACTGTCAATCGATCCTGTCACGGGCTTGATCAGCGGTACAATCGATCCGGGTGCGAGCGCGGTCAACAGCGGGGTCTATTCGATTACCGTTACTGCGGACGACGGCAATGGCGGCGTTTCATCGACCACCTTTACCTGGACGATCAGCAATATTGCGCCGACCGCTACCAACGACACCGCGTCGACGAACGAAGACACGCCGGTTACCATCGCGGTGCGGGCGAACGATAATGATCCTGATGGCGATCCGTTGACCATAGCCACGGCGAGTGCCCCCAATGGCACCGTTGTGATCAATCCTGACGGCACGATCACCTACACGCCAAATACCAATTTCAACGGCACCGACACGATTACCTACACGGTCAGTGATGGCAATGGCGGAACGGCGACTGCGACAGTCACCGTGTCCGTTGCCTCTGGAAATGACGCCCCGACCGTTGCACCGCTTCCGGCGCTTGCCAATGTCGATGGTGCCAATGTTTCGGTTCCGGTCGCGGCCAATTTCAACGATCTGGACGGCGATACGCTCAGCTTCAGTGCCGCCGGATTGCCGTTGGGCCTTAATATTGATTCGGTCACCGGCATCATCAGCGGTGTCATTGATCCAGCAGCAAGCCAGGGTGGCGTCAGGTGGCATTTACACCGTCACCGTTACCGCCAGCGATGGCAATGGCGGTTTGGTCAGCACGACATTCAACTGGGCAGTCACCAACCCGCCACCGGTTGCAACGAACGATACGGCAACGACCGGTGAGGAAGTTCCCGTCATCATATCGGTACGGGCCAATGACAACGATCCCGATGGCGATGCATTGACCGTGGTCACGGCAAGTGCGCCGAACGGAACCGTCGCGATCAACCCTGATGGTACGATCACGTACACGCCAAATACTAATTTCAACGGCACCGACACGATCACCTATACAATCAGCGATGGCAATGGCGGCACCTCCACGGCGACCGTCACGGTTACGGTTGCCCCCGGCAATGATGCACCAACGGTGGCTCCGCTTCCGGCGCTCGCCAATGCAGATGGAGCCAGCGTTTCGGTTCCGGTCGCAGGCAATTTCACCGATCTGGACGGCGATACGCTCAGCTTCAGTGCTGCCGGATTGCCAGCAGGGCTTATGATCGATTCCGCCACAGGCATCATCAGCGGAATTATCGATCCAGCGGCGAGCCAAGGCGGCGCGGGCGGCATCTACAGTGTCACTGTTACGGCGAATGACGGCAATGGCGGCACTGTTAGCACGACGTTCAACTGGACGGTCACCAACCCGCCACCAGTTGCCGCAAACGATATAGCGACGACCGCCGAAGATACGCCAGTCACCATTGCGGTGCTTGGCAACGACAATGATCCTGATGGCGACCCGTTGACCGTAACCGCCGCGAATGCAGGCAATGGTGTCGTCGTCATCAATCCCGACGGTACGGTCACCTACACGCCGAACGCCAATTTCAACGGTACCGACACAATCTCGTATACGATCAGTGACGGCAATGGCGGAACATCGACCGCGACGGTTACCGTCTCGGTAGGCCCCGTTAATGATGCGCCGGTTTCGACGCCCATCGCGCCGCTCACCAATCCGGATAGTGCCACGGTTTCGGTTCCCGTTGCCGCTAACTTCAGCGATGTCGACAACGCGACACTGACGTTCAGTGCCACGGGTCTTCCAGTTGGCTTGGTCATCGATCCAGTCACCGGGATTATCAGCGGCACGATTGATCCAGCTGCGAGCCAAGGCGGCGTCGGTGGCGTTTATGGCGTTACCGTGACGGCGACCGATGCAGGCGGCCTGACCAGCAGCCAGACATTCGCTTGGACGGTAACCAACCCGCCGCCGGTTGCGGTGAACGACTTGGCCTCAACGCCAGAGGATTTCCCGGTCAACATCAATGTGCTGGCGAATGACAGCGATCCTGATGGTGATCTGATCCGCGTAACGGTGGCGAGTGCGGGCAATGGGACGGTAACGATATTGCCCAATGGCACGATCGATTATACCCCCAATGCCAATTTCAACGGCACCGACACGATCATCTATACGATCAGCGACGGCAATGGTGGTTTCTCGACCGCCACTGTTACGGTAACGGTCGGCGCACAAAATGATCCGCCGGTTGCGCTGGACGATGCTGCAACCACTAACGAAGACACGCCCGTCACCATTGCCGTGCTTGGCAATGACAGCGATCTTGATGGCAATCCGCTGACTGTGGTCAGTGCGACTGCGCCCAACGGGACGGTTACGATCAACCCAGACGGAACGGTCACCTATACCCCCAACGCCAATTTCAACGGTGTCGATACCATCACCTATACGATCAGTGACGGCAATGGCGGTTTTGCAACCGCAACCATCACTGTGGTTGTCGCGCCGGTGAATGATGCGCCGGTTGCGGCCAATGATACGGCAACAACGCCGGAAGACGCGCCGGTCACGGTGGCCGTGTTGGCGAATGACAGCGACGTCGATGGCGATCCGCTGACGGTTACCAGCGCGAGTACGCCAGACGGACAGGTCGTGATCAATCCCGATGGCACGATTACCTTTACGCCCAATCCGAATTTCAACGGCACGACCACGGTCACTTATGTGATCAGCGATGGTAATGGCGGCACCGCAACGGCGACGCTGACCCTGACTGTAGCGGCGGTGAACGATGTGCCGGTGGCCAACCCGTCAACCGCAACCACCAACGAAGACACGCCCGTCGTGCTTCCGGTGCTGGCGAATGACAGCGATCTGGATGGTGATCCATTGACGGTCACTGCGGCGACCGCGCAAAACGGCACGGTAACGATCCTGCCCGATGGCACATTGCGCTATGTTCCAGATGCCAATTTCAACGGCACGGATACGGTCACATACACGATAAGCGACGGCCAAGGTGGCACTGCGACCTCAACGGTCACCGTCACGGTCAATCCGGTCAATGACGTGCCGGTCGCTGGCAATGACAATGCGATTACGCCAGAAGACAGCCCGGTAACAATCCCGGTTCTGGCGAACGATACCGACGCGGACGGCAACCCCTTGACGGTGACAGCGGCAACATCACCCAATGGTACGGTTGTCATCAACCCCGATGGCACGATCACCTTTACGCCCAATCCAAATTTCAACGGGCCGACAACGATCAGCTATGTGATCAGCGACGGACAGGGCGGAACGACAACAGCTACGGTCGCCGTAACCGTAACGCCGGTCAACGACCCGCCGGTCGCGCGTCCTGATACCGCCACGACGCTTGAAGACGTGCCGGTGGTGATTGCACCGCTTGCCAATGATACCGATGTTGATGGCAATCCGTTGGCGATTACGGCGGCAACATCGCCCAATGGCAATGTGGTCATCAACGCCAATGGTACGATCACCTTTACGCCCGACGCCAATTTCAACGGACCAACGACGATTACCTATACGGTGAGCGACGGACAGGGTGGAACGGCGACCACGACGATTGCGGTGAATGTAACGGCGGTCAACGATCCGCCGGTTGCCCGCAACGATGTGTTCACGATGGACGAAGACACCACCGCGCGTATTCCGGTGTTGTCGAACGATTTCGATATGGATGGCGATACCCTGGCGGTTACTACAGCGTCGTCACCCAACGGCACAGTCGTGATCAACGCCGACGGCACCATCAGCTTTACGCCCGCGCCGAACTTCTTTGGCCCGGCCACCATAAACTACACCATCAGCGATGGTCGTGGCGGAACGGCGACAGCAGTCGCTACGGTTAATGTCGTGAATATCAACGAACTGCCGGTCGATGGCGATGAGGTGCTGACAACCATTGGCGGCGTGCAGAATGTCATTCCGGTGCTTGCCAATACCACCGACATTGACGGCGACCGCCCTTCGATTTTCTCTGCAACGGTTGATGTCGGCACGATCACGATCAACGCCAATGGCACGATTACCTATGTCGCGCCTTACGGCTATTCTGGCCCAGCCGAGATCGTCTATGTCGTCAGCGACGGGCGCGGGGGTTTTGATCGGTCGGTGGTGATCATCGATGTCATCGAAGCGGCGGCCGATATGAATGCCTTGATCGGTGCCAACACCGCGCCGGGTATTCCTGATGGCTGGCGGGTTGACAGGTTGCGCGATCAACAGGCCGAATTCATTTCCGTGCCCTTGATCATTGATCAAACCGCGAATGATTTCCGCAGCCTAAACGGAACGCCATTCCTGTTCGGACATCGTCCGCTGTTGACGGCAGTGAACGGCATCAGCTGGATGGGCGGTACGCCTGAACTCGACAGCGAAGGTCAGCCGGTCACGCAGACCGTGGAGTATCTGGATCGCATCCGTGATCTGCGATTTGGCCATGACCGCCTGTTCGATCCGCGCTGGAGCGATTTTGTGGTCCAGTCGCTGACCGGATTTTCGGTGCGTCAGCTCGATACCGGCAACGAACAATTGATGATCGAATCCGTCGTGCGTGACCGGGTGATCTATATGGAAGTCCGCGACATCGGCAAAGATGGCGAACCGCGCATTGTGGAATATCAATTGCGTAACCGCGACGGATCGCCGCTGCCCGATTGGATCCGCATGGATCAACGCGGTCTCGCCATTATCGAGCGGCCTGTCGATGCCGATGAGATACACTTGATCGTCCGCGCAATCCGCGCCGATGGCAAGGTGATCGATATTGCGGTCGTCGTGCAAGGTGCCACGGGCGAAATTCAGCTCGATGCACCATTGGCGGGCAAGAAAATTGCCGCTGCCGAACCGCTCGCAAAAACACTGGCTTCCGCATCGGTTGCCGCCAACGACGAAGCTGCCCGCCTGACAGCAGCTTTCAACAATCAAGCCTGAGGGATCGAACGATGAAACTGAAATTGCTACTCGGACTATCGGTAACCGCCCTGCTCGCGGGTTGCGCTGTAAAGCCTGAGCCTTTGACACCATCGGATTTGCAGACAACTGCGGAAAAGAATTTCGAGCGGGTTGATGCGGAACAAGAACCGGTCGCAGCACCGATTGATCTGTATGAAGCCATGGCGCGGGCGCTGAAGTATAATCTCGATTACAAGGTCGAGATGATGGACGAGGCGTTGAAATCTCGCGAACTCAATCTGTCGCGCTACGATATGTTGCCGCAGCTTGTGGCGAGCGCAGGCTATGCCGGCCGTAATAATTATTCAGGGGCCAGTTCGCTGTCGCTGATTACCCGTCGGCAATCGCTCGAGCCATCAACATCGGCAGAAAAAAATCTGTACACCGCCGATCTGACGATGAGCTGGGATGTACTCGATTTCGGGCTTTCCTATGTGCGCGCCAAGCAAAATGCCGATGAAGTGCTGATCAGCCAGGAACGCCGCCGCAAGGTCGCCAACCGCATCATCGAAGACGTCCGTACCGCCTATTGGCGCTCGGTCAGCGCGCAACGTTTGCTCGAAAAGCTGCAGTTTCTGGAAGATTCGGTCACCGCGACGCTGGAAAATTCGGAACGGCTGGCCGAACGGCGGCTGTCGGCCCCGCTGACGGCTTTGACCTATCAGCGCGAACTGGTGGAAATTCAGGCCAGCGTACGCCGTCTGCAACGCGAATTGGTGATCGCAAAGGCGCAGCTCGCGGCTTTGATGAACCTGAAACCCGGCACCGAATTCAGCCTTGTCCTTCCCGATCGCGGTCAGGCCATGCCCGAAGTCAAATATAGCGGTGAAGACATGATGCTCACCGCGCTGCAAAACCGTTCTGAATTGCGCGAAGTCAGCTATCGTCAGCGGATCAATGCCAAGGAATTGGATGCGGCATTGCTTTCGGCACTACCCAGTTTCCGGGGTATTTTGGGTGTGAACGTCGATTCCAACGACTTCCTCCAGAATAGCGATTGGATGCAATGGGGTGCACGCGCCAGCTGGAATGTGCTCAATCTCTTCCGCTACCCCGCCCAGAAAAAGGCGGTTAAGGCGCAGGATGATCTGCTGCAACAGCGCGAACTGGCTTTGACGATGGCGGTGATTACGCAAGTGCATGTCGCCCGCGCCCGCTTTGCGCATTTGAGTGAGGAGCTTTCAACAGCATCGCACCAGATGCGCGTGCAGGATAAAATCATGGCGCAAATTCGGGCAGGCCATAAGGCGGGCGCGATGAGCCAGCAGACACTGTTACGCGAAGAAATGAACACGCTGGTCGCCGAAGTGAAGTACGATATTGCCTATGCAGACTCGCAAAATGCCTATGCCAATTTATTTGGCTCAATGGGCATTGACGATTTCAGCCCGGATGTCACCGGTCGCGAAAATGTGCAGACATTGCGTGCATCGCTTGCCAAATTATGGGATGATCGCGCATTGGCGATGAAGCCAAACTGAGGTTGATCCATGGACAATGAAAATGCCGCCAATTCCGAAGGCGGCCAAGGCAATCTCCGCAAATGGGGACCGGTTGGGCTGATCGCAGTCGCCGCCGCCGGTCTCGGTATCTGGATTGGCGGGCAAAACGATCAGCAGCAATGGCCCGATGACAAGGCAAAGGCTGCGGCGGTTGCTCCTGCGTCTGAAGACATAAAGGCGGTCGTGGCGATTGAGCCAGCGCCAGAGGTTAATGTGGTGCGCGGTGTGATCAACCCGACGAGCGAATCCACCATTGCCTCCAAAATGACCGCGCGGATTGTCGCCATGCCTTATGGCGAGGGACAGAGTTTTCCAGCAGGTGCTTTGCTCGCGCGTTTCGATTGTTCGCAGATAAAGGCTGAATTAAATGCCGCGCAAGCAGCAACGGCAGCCTATAAAAAAACCTACGACACCAATGTCGAGCTCGATCAATATGAGGCGGTCGGCAAGAATGAAGTGGCGGTCAGCAAGGCCAATCTGGGCAAGGCATTGGCAGAGGCCAACGCCGTTGCCACGCAACTTTCCGATTGTGAAGTTCGCGCACCTTTTGCCGGTAAGGTCGTCGAACAGATCGCCCATGCCCGCGAAATCGCGGCAAGCGGCCAGCCGTTGCTGAAAATTCAAAGTGGCCGCGATGTTGAACTGGAACTGATCGTTCCCAGCAAATGGCTGACCTGGCTGCAACCGGGGGCAGGATTTGCTTTCAAAATTGACGAGACGGGCAACGCCATTCGCGGCAAGGTAAAGCGTTTTGGCGCGTCGGTGGATCCGGTGAGCAAAACAATTCGCGTTACCGGCGTTGTGACCGAACGGAACGGGTTGGTGCTTGCCGGAATGAGCGGTACGGCGACATTTGATGATCCGCGCGCCAATGGCGGTGAAGTCGCAGCCCCTGAGGCCGCAGCCGCCGTGGAAAAGAGCGATGGCAAGCCTTCCTGAACCTTCTGGAGCGGTAACGCCGCTTCGCCCCGCACAGCCCGACAATCCGGGCCTTGCCGAATTGCTGCGGTATGAGGGTGAAGTGCGGCGGCAGGCAAGCGTCGAAGAACTGATCTATTTCGTCGCCAACGAAAGCCGCAGTCTGGTTACTTATGAACAGATGTTCGTATTGCGCCGCGCGATGGTGCGCGATGGCTTTGCCGTGCAAGCGGCCTCCAGCCTGTCCATGGTTGATCGCAACGCGCCGCTAATCCAGGCAATCGAAAAAGCGGCCAATGGTTTTGGCGATAGCGCGCAAATGGTCGATGCAGACAGTCTGAGCGAGGATGCAGCTGTCGCCGAATATCCCTTTCACGCATGGTATTGGCTCCCCGTAAGAGCCCGTGACGGCACCGCATTTGGGGGACTGTTGCTGGCAAGATCAGCGCCCTGGACGGAAAATGAAGGCGTGCGTCTTGGCCGGATGGGCGAAACGATCGGGCATAGTTGGTTGGCCTTAACCGGAGGGAAGCCGGTGCGTCGCTTTGTGAAGCTGGACATTACCACAAAGCGTTGGATTGCCGCAGCCTTGCTCATCGCCGCGCTGTTTCCGGTGCGGATGACGGCTCTTGCCCCGGTCGAAGTTGTCCCCGCCAAACCTTTTATCGTCTCTGCGCCTTATGCTGGTGTCATTGCTCGTGTTGAAGTTGCGCCGAACACTATGGTGAAGGCAGGGCAGCCCGTCCTGACTTTTGAGGACATAAAAGTCCGCAACGAACTGCAACAGGCACAGGAAAAAGTTCAGGTTGCGCGTGCTAAAGTCGAACGCTCCACCAGCGCCGCCTTTGCTGACCCCGAACAGGCGCGTGAGATTGGGGCATTAAAGGCCGAACTCGATCTGGCCACATCGGATTTTGCCTATGCCCGGGACATGATGGGCAAATCACAGATCAAAGCACCGCGTTCAGGCATGGCAATCTACAGCGACCGCCGCGATTGGGAGGGGCGTGCGGTGAATGTGGGTGATCCAATCCTGCAAATCGCCGATCAAAAAGAGATCGCCTACCGTATTGATTTGCCGACGCGTGAGCAGATGCGGCTTGAGCCGGGAGCGGACGTCAAAATCTGGCTCGACGCACAGCCGCTATGGGCGTTGAATGGCCGCATCGAACATGCAAGCTATTTGGCCCGGCCGACGGCTGAGGGGATATTGGCCTTTGCCATAACGGCTAAACCGTTGGGCGATACCCCGCGCATTGGTTCGCGAGGAACCGCGAAGCTTTATGGCCAGCGTGCGCCGTTTATCTACACTTTGCTGCGTCGGCCAATTGCCAGCGTGCGGCAATATCTGGGCTTATGAACGCGATTGCATTGGAGCCCAAGCAAGTCCGCATCCCGGGCTTGCGGCAGGAATTACGGATCGAGCCCGGACCACCGTTGGTAAACGGTGCGCCCAGCTGGACACTGTTCGATCCGGTGCGCCATGCTTTTTTCCAGCTGGGCAAGATCGAGTTTCGCATCTTTTCGCGCTGGGCCAATGATGAGCTGGAGCAAGTCGCCGGGGATTTGGCGCAAGAAGGTGTTGAGGGCGAAGCTGCTGATCAGGCTTTGGCCCGCATTGTCGACTTTTCGGTCACCAACCAGCTGACCCAGTCACCGATTGGCGATACTGTCGCGACGTTCGTGCAACAGCGTAAGGCACAGAAACGTGCGTGGTGGCGCTGGCTGGTCGATAATTATCTGTTTTTCCGCATTCCTTTGGTACGGCCAAGTCCGTTTCTGGAGCGTACCTTACACACCGTTGCGCCGCTGATTTCGATGCGCGCGGTATGGTTTTTTGCGGGCTTGGCGCTGTTCGCATTTTACCTCGTGTCGCGGCAATGGGATGCGTTTCTGGCGTCCTTTCTGTATTTTTTCAGCTGGGACGGGCTGATCGCCTACGCCTTTGGTTTGTCCGCTGTGAAAGTGATTCACGAACTTGGCCATGCCTATACCGCAACGCGTTATGGTTGCCGTGTACCGAGCATGGGGGTCAGCTTTCTGGTGATGTTTCCGGTGCTCTACACCGATACCACCAGCGCATGGCGGCTTCGTTCCCGGCGGCAGCGTCTGGCGATTGATTGTGCCGGGGTAACCGCTGAGCTGATGGTTGCAACGCTTGCGACATTGGCATGGGTGCTTGTTCCCGATGGCGGCCTTCGCAGCACGCTGTTTGTGCTCGCGACGTCTAGTTGGGTGATGAGCCTCGCCGTCAACCTGAACCCGTTCATGCGGTTCGATGGCTATTATGTGCTGGCGGATTTTCTGGGTGTATCCAACCTGCAACCGCGCGGATTTGCGCTTGGTCGATGGAAAATGCGCGAGCTGTTATTTGATCTGGGCGAAGCGCCACCCGAGGTTGTTCCGCAGCGGTTAGAGCGCGGGATGATTGTCTATGCGTGGTTGACATGGGCATACCGGCTGGTGCTGTTTATTGGCATCGCGCTGCTGGTGTATCACATGTTTTTCAAAATGTTGGGTATCATCCTGTTTGTTGTGGAAATGGCCGTTTTCGTTGTCCGCCCCTTTTGGGTCGAGATGAAGGAATGGTATACAAGGCGTGACCGGATTTTTAAGGGTCGGGGACGCTGGTGGCCTTGGTTTGGTGGCGCATTGCTGCTGCTCGCGTGCTTGCCGATTGACCGGCATGTTAGCGCCGTTGCCATCCTCGCGCCCATGGAGGCGGTGCCGGTGGTGCCGGGGGATCCGGCGCGGATCGAACGCATTGCTGTGCGTAACGGACAATGGGTGGAGGCAGGAACAATCATCGCCGAACTGAGTGCTCCGGAGATCACGGCTCATCGCGACCAGAGCGAGACCCGCATCCGGCAATTGGAACAACAGCTTGCCCGTGCGCCTGCCGATGAACGCGATCTGGCGAACCGTGCCGTTTTGGAGCGCGAACTTGCCACACAAAAAATGGCTGGGTCCGGGGCGGAACAGCGGCGGGCGCGATTGATTTTGCGAGCACCCAATGCAGGCATGATTGCGGACTTGTCGCCCGATATGCATGCTGGCCGGTGGCTGGGCGGGGCTGAAACAGTGGCGCGGATTATCTCGCCGGATCGCTTCGACATTCAGGCCTATATCGAGGAAGGCGATGTGTGGCGGGTGCAGCCAAAGGCCATGGCGCGCTTCATACCCGACGATCTGTCGCACCCTTCGCGGCCCGCCCGATTGATCGAAACCGCGTCCACCGCTTTGGAGATGCTCGATCAACCGATGCTGGCGTCGACCAATGGCGGGCCGATTGCCGTTAATGAAGACAGTAGCAAACGGCTAAAGGCGCGCGACGCGCTGTACCGGTTTCGCTTCGTCGCCCCCATTGACCAGCGGCGCAGCGCGGCTGTGATCCAGCCCGTTCCCGGAAAGCTGCTGATCGATGCCGAAGGAACCAGCCTGATTGGCGGGCTGCTCCGTTCAATTACAAGGATATGGCGCAGTGAATCCTCCCTCAGCTGACATGTCCGAAATCAGCGAGCTTCAGCTGAACCAATGGCACCTTTGGGCGGCCAAGGATCGCTATTTGCTTTATGCCGCGATCGCGATTTTGGCGGCCTTTGCCATCGGTTTGCTGTCCGGACAATTGTTTGACCGCGATAATAGCCCCTATGAAGTGACTGCTAAAATTGGCCCTCCGCCGCCAGTCGAACCTTTTCTGTTGAAAAAAGTGGACCCGGAAACCGCGCGGCAAGCCAACGCCGAAATGCCATTGTCCAAATCGCCGGTGCCGCCTGCATCCGCCTTTATTTTTAAAGGTAGCCCCGCCGATTTCGACCGTGCGGCCGATTGTCTTGCAGCGACCATTTTCTACGAGGCGGGGGCAGAAAAAATCTCGGGGCAGATGGCGGTGGTGCAAGTGGTGCTGAACCGCGCGCGCCATCCGGCCTATCCCAATACGGTATGCGGCGTTGTATTTCAGGGGCATGAGCGGCGAACGGGTTGCCAGTTTAGCTATACCTGTGATGGATCAATGGCGCGGCGGCCGTCCGCCGAGGCATGGGCGCGCCATCGCGGGTTGGCGCAAGCGATGTTGAAAGGCCTTGTGTACGCGCCTGTGGGGCTTGCCACGCATTATCACACCGATTGGGTGCTGCCAGCATGGAGCGCAAAGCTCGATAAAATCCGGGTTGAAGGCACCCATTTGTTTTTCCGCTTCAACGGATATTGGGGAACCCCTGCCGCCTATCGCCGCGCAGTAACTGGCGTTGAAACATCCTTTGCCAAATTGGGGGGGCTATCGCCAGCGCACGGAAAGGCGGCCCCTGCAGAAGAACTGTTGGCGGAAACCGGTGATGCAGAAACATTCCCCGAAGCCCCTGATCTTGAGCGTGTTTCGGCGACGCTGGATGTGGAGGACCCTGCGAAAGAGGTGTTTCTGATCTATGTCGATCCGTTGTTAGACGCGGCATCTTTGACCCGCATGGCTGAAAATGCATGCGATAGCCGCAAGACATGTAAGGTTTTTGCGTGGGCCGATCAGGCGTTGATGCCGCAAGGGTTGCCGTTGGAATCGAATGACCGCGCGTCGATGGCGTTCAGCTATATTCGGGCTGGAAAAGGCGGGCGGCAGAAATGGAATTGCGAACTTTTCCCGCGCGAAAGCAAAGGCGAGTGTCTTTAGTTGGGCGAGGTCGGCAATTTCGTCGATCACGGCCTGTATGGCTTTGGTGTCCGCGATAAAGGCCATGTGCTGGCACGATAGCTCGATCTGCTTGTCGGATTCCCGTTCGTTACCGCGCGCCGATTGATGCGCGACCACGCCGTCGTTGCGCGACCAAAAGGTGGTGGTCGGAACCGGCGGCTTTTCGTGAAGCAACACCGGAATGGGCGTGTCATCGACGCTGTGACCAGCCACCATTTCATATAGGCGCCACACATTGTTGGCGCGCCTGTGGCCAGAGAACGGGCTGCCCAGCGTGATCACTTTGGATATGCGATGCGGCGCATATTTTGCATATTCGCGGGCTATCAGCCCGCCCAGACTCCACCCAATCAAAATGACCGATTGTGAATCGGTGATTTCGGACAGGCGATCATCAAACTGTTGCAGTGTGTTGACGTGGATGCCCTGATTGCGACCAAGCCCCCATCCTGCACTGACAAACCCGGCCTTGTCCAAAGATCGGCGTAATCGTGCTGTGGTTCTGTCCGACGCCATAAAGCCGGGGATGACGACGACTGTTTCGCCTTTCCCGACTATTTTGGTTTTGACCGCAGGCGCAAAAGTGGCGCGAATTCGCATATAAGCAAAAAGTGCGATCTCGCGCGCCAGCAACGGCAATCCGGGTGGGGCCAGGTCAGCGGGCCGACCAATATTATTCGCCATCGATGGTTTCTAAAGCGTCGGTTGCGGGAAGTTGCGGTAATATTTTGTCGGGTGTTATCGGTGTAATCAGTGGCAATGCTGGTGCCGTAATCGATTTGATCGCGGCATGATCGAGTATGTCCAATGCCTGCTGCACAGCAATCGCCTGTTCGGCTTTGGCGATCCAATCAGCGGCGTTAGCGGCTCCGGGCATGGCGCGCACTAAACGAACAGCAGTTTCAGTCTCGCCCGCGATCAAATTTTGGCGGATACGGGCCGTTCGGGCGATCGATGGCGGCGTTGCCCGATCACTATCGCGCAACACGAACATCGTGGCCATTTCATATTTGATCCGTTTCCAGCCTGTGCCCGCAGGCCGCGATAATGCAGGTGCCAGAATTTCAATTTCCGAAAGCAAGGCGGCATTGGACAGGGGCTGTTCGCCTGTTTTGGCTAGCACAGCAAGTGCCTGTGGTTGGGTTGTGCCAAATGTTACCTGTAATTGCGGTAACAACGGAGCAATGGGCTTACCATTTTCGATGGAACGCCGTGCCGCCATTGCCAACAACATCGCGCCTGTATGGGCACTGTCGGCCACCACAGGTTGCGCCGGAATAAAGGTCGGTCCTGCCGTCATCGCATTATTCTGATTGCCAATCCGTTGCGCGCTGGTCGTGTTGCGGGCGGTGGCTGCATTTTCATCCTGCATCCAGGGGGCATCATTTCCCGACGCGAACCAGCCAAAGGCTATGGCTCCGCCCACAAAGGCAAGCACCAACAGGGTCGCGATCGAACGCATATTCATGATTGTGCCTTTCGGGCTATTGCGAAGCCGTGCTGCTTACCAAGCTCTATGGCTGCCGACAATAAGGCGCGGTCATTTGGTTCCTTGGCGACCGCCAAGCCGCGCCAGCCTGATCCGGCGGCTGCGGCAATCGCCGGTGAAAATGCGACGAGCAGCCATTGGCCTCGATCAAAGCCAAGGGCGTCAATCACCGTCATCAATTGTTTGGCGGCACGGGGTGAATGCAATGCGATCATTTCCACATTTCGCAGGGTTGCCGATGCATCATCGGGCAGAGCCATTGGTTCCGATGCATAGACTGTCCGGATTTCGGGTTGCAAAACATGGCTCGGTTCGCGGCGATCCTCTCCCGCCAGCCACAAGATGCGCGCATGGTCCAAACGTAAAGCGTTATCGAGCGCGCCTTCGATACCGGTCTCTCCGGACGAAGCGATAGTGAAGCCAGCGGCTTTTGCGGCATCGGCGGTATGGTGCCCAACGGCATGAACGGGCAATTCGGACAATGCTGTCAGACTTGATCCGCCATGACGAACAGCATTGGCACTGGTCAGCAATAGGGCATCAAAATTAGAGGCTTTTGGCACATCCCAATTGCGGGGTTCAACGGCAAAAAACGGGAGCACAACCGCGTCAAATCCTGCCGCCTGCGCGCGCGCAGCCGACGCACTGGCCCCGGGTTCTGGGCGGATGATGAGCAATTTCACGGTGTGAAAAGCGCCGTGACCACAGGGCTTGCTGCGGCCAGCAATTTCTGCGCAAGGGCGGTAGGATCATCGCTTTCGCCGTCATGCGTTTCGGCGCCGTCCTCTGATAATATTTGCCCGCGCACAATGACACGGCCAGCTTCGATCCGCGCCTGTGCAGCGACCGGCGAATGGCAGGTTCCGTTCAAAGCCTTTAGAAAGGCCCGTTCGGCCATCACACTGGCGAACGTTTCAGTGTGGTTGATCGCAGACAGCAGCGCGACGATCTCTGACCGTGCGACCAAGCAATCCAGACCGATGGCCCCCTGCGACGCAGCGGGCAGCATTTCTTTGGGATCAATAGGAACCCCAACATCAGCCATTCCCAAACGGTCCAATCCGGCGGCCGCAAGCAAGGTCGCATCGAATTCGCCTGCCTGCACCTTTGCCAAACGGGTTGCTACATTACCCCGGATGGTGGCGGTAATCAGGTCGGGGCGGAGCGCCTTTAATTGCGCTGCACGGCGCGGGCTGGAAGTGCCGACACGCGCATTGTGCGGCAGACTCAAAATTGAGTTGGCCCCCACCAAACGGTCGCGCACGTCGGCGCGGGGCAGCATGGCGATAATGGCAAAGGCATCGGCGCGCACCGTTTCCACATCCTTCATCGAATGTACGGCAAGGTCGATGGTATGGTCCAGCAAAGCGCGTTCCAGCTCCTTGGTCCACAATGCCTTGCCGCCAATTTCAGCAAGCGGTCGATTCTGTTCCTTGTCGCCGGATGAAAGCATCGGCACCAGCCGAACCTGATCTGCGTTCCAGCCATGCGCGGCGCACAATGCTGCCGCCGTCATCTCAGCCTGGATCAGGGCAAGGGGGGAGCTGCGGGTACCGATACGGAGCGGAGATTGTGCGTCAGGGGTCATGCGGCTTGTCCATAGCGGGGCCGGTGCTTATGGGGAAGGGGATGCACATCATCCTTGGCCTTGAATTGAGTTGCGACGAAACGGCGGCGGCCATTGTCCGCTCTGACCGTACGATCCTGAGCCATGCTTTGGCGGGGCAGGAGGATCATCACCGTGCCTTTGGCGGTGTTGTTCCTGAAATTGCCGCCCGCGCCCACGCTGATTTGATGACACCCTTGGTGGCGACGGCGCTTGCCGATGCCGGAATGACTCTCGACGACGTAGATGCCATTGCCGCAACCGCCGGGCCGGGATTGATTGGCGGGGTTATGGTGGGACTGGTCACGGCAAAGGCATTGGCGATGGCGGCGGGCAAGCCGTTAATCGCGGTCAACCATCTGGAAGGGCACGCTTTGTCGCCGCGCCTGATCGATGCGAACCTCGCATTCCCGTATTTACTGTTGCTGGTGTCGGGTGGGCATTGCCAGTTGCTGCGTGTGAACGGCGTTGGCGATTACAACCGGCTGGCAACCACCATCGACGATGCCGTGGGTGAGGCGTTTGATAAAAGTGCCAAGATTTTGGGGCTGGGCTTTCCCGGCGGCCCGGCGGTGGAAATCGCGGCGCGGTCTGGCGATGCAAAGGCGGTACCGCTGCCACGCCCGTTAAAGGGGGCAGATGAACCGCATTTCAGCTTTGCCGGTTTGAAAAGCGCAGTGCTGCGCGCGCATGATAGCGGGCTGCACCGGGTTGAGGATATTGCGGCGTCATTCCAACAGGCGGCGGTCGATTGTCTGGAAGACAGGTTGGAATATAGCCTAGCCCGCATTGATCCCTTAAACGCATTGGTCGTGGCGGGCGGTGTCGCCGCAAACGAAGCGGTGCGGGCAATGCTGCAACGGTTGGCGGCACGGCACGCGATGCGTTTTGTCGCGCCGCCGCATTGGCTGTGTACCGATAATGGCGCGATGATCGCTTGGGCGGGGGCGGAACGCTTTGCCGCCGGATTGACCGATCCACTGGACGTTGTGGCGCGGCCGCGCTGGCCACTCGATCCCGATGCAGAAACAGTGCGCGGAGCAGGAGTGCGGGCATGAGGGCATATCAATATCCGGTTGGCATCGTCGGCGGTGGCGCATGGGGCACGGCGCTCGCCGCCGTGATGCAACAGGTGCACGGTGATGCGCTGATCTGGGCACGGGAGGCCGATGTTGTTGAAGGCATCAACACCGACCGTCGTAATCACGCCTTTCTGCCCGATGTCGCATTGGCGGAAGGTATCCGCGCGACCACCGATCTGGAGGAAATGGCTAATTGCCACGCGCTGTTGCTGGTCACCCCGGCACAGCATTTACGCAGCACGCTGGCGGCCCTACCCAAGCACACCAAGCCGCTGATCCTGTGTTGCAAAGGGATAGAGGCGGATACGCAGTTGCTGATGTCCGATGTCGCCGCCGAAATGCGCCCCGGTAATCCGCTGGCGGTGCTGTCCGGGCCAACATTTGCGCACGAAGTGGCGGCGGGAAAGCCGACCGCGATCACGCTGGCCTGTGCCGATGCAGAGCTTGGGCAACGCCTTTCAAGACTCATCGCCGCACCCCATTTCCGGCCCTATCTAAGCGACGACATTGTCGGTGCCGAAATTGGTGGCGCGGTGAAAAATGTTCTCGCCATTGGCTGCGGTGTGGTCGACGGCGCAGGGCTGGGGCTGAACGCCCGCGCGGCGTTGATCGCGCGCGGTTTTGCTGAAATGCAACGATATGGCTTGGCGCGCGGAGCAAAGTCAGAAACTTTGGCGGGGCTTTCGGGGCTGGGCGATCTTGTGCTGACATGCAGTTCGGAAAACAGCCGCAATTTTTCGCTCGGACGTGGTCTGGGACTAGGGCATAGTGCTGCGACCCTGCTCGCTGACCGCCGGACAGTGGCCGAAGGCGCGCATACTGCCCCTGTGTTGTTGCAATCGGCAAAGTCGTTGAACGTCGATATGCCGATTGTCGCTGCGGTATGTGCCTTGCTTGATGGCAGCGCGACAGTGGGCACCGTCGTCGAGGCGTTATTGGCGCGCCCGTTAAAGGCCGAAAGGTGACAACGCGCATTTTGGCGGCTAAGCCAATCGCCCACGCCCGCAAACGGAGGGGAGTTTGACGGAAGCGATTAGCCCGGACGATGCCGACATCAAGGCGCTGGCCAAAGGTGGTCGAACCAGCATGCTTGGCTTTCTGCTTCGTCTTGCGGCCCGCATTCCGTTCCTGATCATTGGCACACGCTATTTTGGTGCAGAAGCCCTGGGCCGTTTCGGCATTGCGGTTTTGGCAGTCGAATTTGTCGCACAACTGGCGACGTTGGGGCTGCGGCGCGGACTTGCCGAGCTTCTATCGCGCGAAGAAAAACCTGCCAGCCATGTGGTGGCCGATGCCATGCTGGTCAGTCTTTTTGCGTCTGCTTTGGGCGCTGCGGTGCTGGTTGCAATCCCCGAGATCATGTTTCCCAACAGTGCGATAAACGGGCTTGACCGTTTCCTTCCTGTCGTTGTTTTTGCCGTGGTGATGACCGACATTGCGCTGGCGGCGCTGGCTTACCGCTTCGATGTTGCTTCGACGGTTAAGGCGCGGGCGATAGTCGAACCTTGGACGATCAGCATTACGGCAGGGCTATTCGCCTGGCCATTGATGCCATTTTATTCGCTGCGCGACGGACTGATCATTGCCTATATATTCTCCATGCTGGCGGCGATGGTGACGGCGCTTTGGCCGCTCTGGCGTTGCTATGGGTTGCCTTGGGGCTGGCGTCCGCAACCCATCGAACTCTTTGCAATGGCGCGGCGCAATATGCCCTTAGCGGCTGCGGACGCTATCGAATGGGGCAGCCGCAGACTGGATTTGTTCATTCTTGGCCTGTTCGCAACTCCGGCGGTTGCCGGGATATATTATGCCGCCCAACAGGTGGCCAGCCTGCCGCAAAAGCTGAAAACCAGTTTCGATCCTATTTTGGGGCCCGTCATCACCCGCAACCTCAAAGAGAAAAATTACGGAGAAATTGCGCGCCAGACGGGACAGGTCTGTTTCTGGATTATTGCCGCCCAAGCGGGGATCGCGCTGGCGCTTGGCATCCCCGGCGAGGGCGTGATGGGGTTGTTTGGCCCTGAATTTGTCGGCGGTGCCTTTGCCCTTGCCTTTCTACTCGCCGCCGAAGTCGCTGCCGCCACCGCCGTGGTCAGCGAAAGCGCGCTGGTTTATATGGCGCGGCACCGCAACCTGCTGCTCAGCGTTGCCATGTTGGCGGTGCAAGCGGGGTTCAGCGTGATTTTTATCAAGCTGCTCGATCTGTGGCCGAACCCGCCTGTTGATCGCGGACTTTTACAAGGAGCTGCCGTTGCCGCCGCGCTGATGCTGTCGCTGGCGGTCGGATCAATCGCCAAATCACGGCTGCTGGAGCGGTTGCTTGACCACCCATTGTCGATCTGGCGCTGGTCGTTACTGCCTGCAGTTGCCGTGGCTCTCATCCTTGGCGCGGTGGCTATCCAACTGCCCGAATGGGCGGAACTGGCGCTGGGCATCCCTGCTATATTGGGCGGTTATTTGTGGGTTATCTGGCGCTGGGGCTTTGGGCCAGAGGATCGGGTTTTGTTCAAAAGGTAACATATGACTGAGGCAGAAACTCCAAAGCCGACGCGTACCCTGTGGAGCCGCGCCCGCGCGATGGCCGAACAGGCACCACCAGAACGCAATCGCTATGTCGATTTCCTGCGCGCTCTGTCGATCCTTGCCGTGGTTGTTGGCCATTGGCTGGTCGCCGCCCCGCATATGAAGGACGGCGCGGTGGAAGGCGGGCATTTGCTTGGCATCATACCATGGACACAATGGCTGACTTGGGGTTTTCAGGTGATGCCAATCTTCTTCCTTGTTGGCGGCTTTTCCAACGGCGTTTCTTGGGCGGCGACTCTCCGCAATAACGGCCATTATGCCGACTGGTTCGGCGGCCGGGTACAGCGCCTGATCAACCCGGTATTGCCCCTGTTTCTCATCTGGACGTTGTTCGCCCTTTTCGGCACCGCAGCGGGCGTGGACCGAAAAGTGGTGGCGATGGCGTCGCAGCTCGCGTTGGTTCCGGTGTGGTTTCTGTCGGTCTATTTGATGGTGTCCGCGTTGGTGCCATTCAGCTTTGCACTGTGGCAACGCTTTGGCATCGGTTCCTTTTGGGGCTTTGTCGGCGGCGCTATTGTCATTGACGTATTGAGCCTGGCTTTTCATGTTCCCACGATCAACTTCCTCAACTTCGCCTTTGTCTGGCTGGCGGTGCATCAGCTGGGCTATGCTTGGAATGCGGGACAGTTTGTCAAACCGAAAAAGGCCGCGTTGTGGGGATTGGGCGGCCTGATCGCGCTCATCGCTCTTGTCCGTTTTGGCCCCTATCCGGTGGCGATGATCGGCGTGCCGGGCAGCGGTCTCAGCAATTCGATGCCCCCCACGCTGGCGCTGCTAGCATTGGGCGTGGCGCAAGCAGGCCTTGCTTTGTCGCTGCAACCCATGGGACGGCGCATGTTGGACAATATGCGCATCTGGACCAGCGTTGTCTTGTTGAACGGTATGATCATGACGGTGTATCTGTGGCACCTGACCGCTTTTGTCTTAGTAATGGTTGCCGCTTGGTTGTTGGGCGGAGTCGGTCTGCATTCCGCGCCCGGTAGCGGCGCGTGGTGGCTGGCCCGCCCTATCTGGTTTGCGTTATACATTCTGACGCTGTTTCCCCTTATCGCTCTGTTCGCCCGGTTTGAACAAGGCAGCAAGGCGCCAAAGCGAGAAGCCCCCGTGCCCCATTGGCGGTTGGTGATCGGTCTGATCCTCACCTGCGTCGGTCTCGGCTTCACGGCTGCAATCAGCATCGCCAGTCCCCTTGGCGTCACAGGTGTGCGGCTGTGGCTGGTCGCACTGCCTTTTGTCGGTGCGGCGTTAATCGGTTTCGGACCTGTGCGGGATTTGAGCAAGCGGGTGAGCGGGGGCTGAAAAGGGGCGGTTTTTCTAGCGATTGATGGTCAAGTCGGGGTGCATCAGCTGGCGCGATCGCGCGGGGAGCGCGCCCTAAACGATTCGTCGTTATGCGAAGCCAGAAAATTGGCTCAAAATCCTTGGCGAAAGGGAGAATTGTCAAATGTCCGAAATGCCGACCTCTGGTGTAAACCGTGTGGCATCACCACCACCACCACCGCCGGTCGGGAGCAGCTTTTTTGAGCCCATCGGACAGAACTGGCTGACGCGGACAGGAAGCCAGCCTGTTGGTGAATGGATGCGGCAGCTTCCGCACACCGAAATTGGACTTTCTACGCTGGACAGGTGGCTTGGACCGATTGATCCACAGGCGACGGTGGCGCAGATTGAGACAGAAATGCGCGGGGCAATGGGAATTGAGATGTCTCGTTTTCCTACGACCGTAGAAATGGTGCAATCAGAATTTAATGATATTAAGCTCGGCCATGGCATGGGTTCGCTCGCGGCCGATCTGCGTCAACGGATAGCAGATTATCCCAGTCTTGCGAGCCCGTCGGCAGCCCGTCTGCTGGAAACACTCGATCGACGCGCAACAGCTTTATCGCAGGGCGCGGCAGCGCAGGCGACAGCAAATCCCAATGATTTCAGCTATAACGGCACATGCTATCACAACGCCGATGCCATGGCCCGGGCAGTGATCCAATATCAAAGCACACAGCCGCAAATGCGGGAATATACTCCGGAAATGGCGTTGCAGGCGGAATATGCTGCACTCGATCGGCAAATGTGGAACAGCCATCAACCGGGGATCGGCTACCCTTGGAGTGCGACAGCCTATCAATTTGCCCGGGCCAATGGAGCAACGCCAGATCAGCTGCGTAGAGCCACTGCTGGTGGTCAATTGCTCGATATTGGCCTAGGCATTGGTGGTGCCGTCGGCGGGACGACTGCCGCACGGAATGGCTTTACGCCTCCCGGCGGTCAGCCCAGCTATCGTCCCTCAACCGTTGGCGGCGCGCCGCTAGAGCCGCAATCGCTGCGGTTGGGCGCTCAGCCCGTTGTAACGCCGCCCAGATTAAACCCGGTTGCACCTGTTGGCGGTGGCATTGCTGTTTCGAACGGATCGATCTTTAACGGACTGACAGGCCCAGGCCCATTGGGTGCACAAGTCGCAGCAACATTTAGGGGTGGAACCTACACGCAAACAGTGACAAATGAGCCAACGACATTATATCGAGTGTACGGCGGCAACGCCCGCGAACTTGGCCCTTATTGGACGAGAACCATGCCCACTGGCCCTGTGCAATCTATCGTGGATACAGCTTTGAACCCGGCTTGGGGCAATAATGCAACGCGCGTGGTTCAAATTACGGTGCCACCGGGCACTACGCTGTATGAGGGCGCTGCCGCTCCACAAGGCGGACTTGTTGGGGGCGGGAATCAGGTGTTCGTTCCCAATATCAATCCTGCATGGGTAGTCCGATGAACACGTGCCCTTGGGACATGATCGACAATTTTCAATCTCAAGGTGAGTTTGATCGTTTCTTACGCTGGTTGGATGGCCAAGTTGCGGATGGGATCGCCCATAAAACGGTCGTGAAACAGCCTTATCTGGGTGCTAATACATTTAAAGAAGCATGGTTTGAGCATGTGGGCAGTGGCCAGTTGTGGCGTCTGGTTTGGCCCGATTTTCCGTTTACCGGCCTTTTTGCACCCGTCTCTTCGCCGCAATAAAGCCCTATGAACCGTTTGCCTCTGTTAAGCGGGTGACGCTTGGTAACTTGCGGCTTGCCACAGTGAGCCTGCGCAATGATGGCACGTCCATTTTTATGTTGGCGAGCTGTGCTCTCATAAACCTAACGCGACCATCCCCCTTGCCCCCGCTCCCAAAACAGCACATAACGCGAACATGGCTGAACTTATTATTCGTCGTGGACTTGCGGAACCGGAAACGGACGCGAACTTTGTTCCGCATAAACCGTCGCGACCGGAAAAGGCCGAAGGCGGGCGGCCTTTTGTGCTGCAATCCGAATACAGCCCCGCCGGGGATCAGCCGCGGGCGATAAAAGAGCTGACCGAAACCGCGCTGACGGGTGAGAAAAATCAGGTGCTGTTGGGCGTCACTGGTTCAGGCAAAACCTTTACGATGGCGAAAATGGTGGAGGAATTGCAGCGCCCTGCGCTTATTCTTGCGCCGAACAAGACTTTGGCAGCGCAGCTTTACGGCGAATTCAAAAGCTTCTTCCCCGACAATGCGGTGGAATATTTCGTCAGCTATTACGACTATTACCAACCCGAAGCTTATGTGCCGCGCAGCGACACCTATATCGAGAAGGAAAGCTCGGTAAACGAGGCGATAGACCGGATGCGGCATTCGGCGACGCGGTCGTTGCTGGAGCGCGACGATGTGCTGATCGTCGCCTCGGTGTCGTGCATTTACGGCATCGGCTCGGTCGAGACCTATTCGGCGATGATTTTTGATCTGAAAGCGGGCCAAGCGCACGATCAGCGCGACTTGATCCGCAAGCTGGTTGCCCTGCAGTATAAGCGCAACGACGCCGCCTTTGCGCGTGGCAATTTCCGTGTGCGCGGCGATAATCTGGAACTCTTCCCCTCTCACCTTGAGGATACCGCATGGCGGATCAGCTTTTTTGGGGATGAGGTTGAAATCGATCTCCGAATTTGACCCACTGACTGGTAAATCGGGCGCGAAGCTCAATACTGTCCGTGTCTATGCGAACAGTCATTATGTCACCCCGGGGCCAACGATGAAGCAGGCGGCGGATGCCATCAAATTTGAGCTGGAACACCGGCTGGCGGAGCTGGTGACAGAGGGCAAATTGCTCGAGGCACAAAGGCTGGAGCAGCGCACCAATTTTGATCTGGAAATGATCGCGGCCACCGGCAGTTGTGCAGGGATAGAGAATTACTCGCGCTTCCTGACCGGACGTTTACCCGGCGAACCACCGCCGACATTATTTGAATATCTCCCCGAAAACGCGCTGCTGTTTGTCGATGAAAGCCACCAGACCGTGGGGCAATTAAACGCCATGGCACGCGGTGACCATCGCCGCAAAATGACGTTGGCTGAATATGGATTTCGCCTGCCCAGTTGCATCGATAACCGGCCCTTGCGGTTCAACGAATGGGAGGTGATGCGCCCGCAGACTGTGTTTGTTTCGGCCACCCCCGGGGCGTGGGAGATGGAGCAGGCTGGCGGCGTCTTTGCCGAACAAGTCATCCGCCCCACCGGGCTGATTGACCCGCCGGTGGAGATCAAACCCGTTGAGGATCAGGTGCAAGATTGCATCAATGAATGCCGCAAAACGGCGGAGGCGGGATACCGTACTTTGGTCACCACGCTGACCAAACGCATGGCCGAGGATCTGACTGAGTTCATGCACGAGGCGGGCTTGCGCGTCCGCTATATGCACTCAGACGTCGAGACATTGGAGCGCATCGAGCTGATCCGCGATTTGCGGCTGGGGGTCTATGATGTGCTGGTTGGCATCAACCTTTTGCGTGAGGGATTGGACATTCCCGAATGTGGGCTGGTGTGCATATTGGACGCTGACAAAGAAGGGTTTTTGCGCTCGGAAACGTCTCTCATTCAAACCATCGGCCGCGCCGCACGCAACGTAGACGGTCGGGTGATCCTATATGCCGACCGGATGACCGGCAGCATGGAGCGCGCGATCCGCGAAACCGACCGGCGACGCGAAAAGCAGGTGGCATATAACCTGGAACACGGCATCACACCGGAGTCGATCAAGCGCGACATCCACAATATCGTGGCGGACACATCCAACCGCGACGGTGTGCTGGTGGAGATTGACGCCGAAGGGGCCAACAATCTCGTCGGCCATAACCTGCGCGCCTATATCGAAGAGCTAGAGAAAAAGATGCGCGCCGCCGCAGCCGACCTTGAGTTCGAAGAAGCAGGGCGATTGCGCGACGAGATACGCGGCTTGGAGGCGGATGAACTGGGACTGCCGCACGAGCAAAGGGTCGCTGCGCCGAAAGGTCGGGCGATGGAGGGGAAACCGGGGACGCGGAAATTGCGGTTTGGAAAGTCGCAGCGGAAGTTTGGGCGGTGACGCTTGCATTTTGCATGCAGATTTGCTAGCAAAAAGCATGCAAGGAGACTTTTGTGGCTACATTGACAGTTCGAAAACTCGCCGACGTCACGTATGCAAATCTGGGCAAGCGCGCCAAAGCGAATAATCGTTCGCTGGAAGCAGAGGTGCGTGAGATATTGGATCGAGAGGCAAAGGCCTTCGACATCAAAGCATGGGTTGCGGACTTGCGTGAAATGAAACGGAAGAACCCGATCAAACTTCCTCCAGGCGAAGATGCCGTTTCCCTGGTGCGAAAAGAACGTGACAGCTGGTGATCGTTGTCGATGCTAGTCTGGCCGTTAAACTCTTCCTCGACGAAGCGGGAACTGAATCCGCCATCACCTTGATCGAAGCGGAGGCAGGAAAAATTTCCGCACCTGATATCTTTGCCGTCGAAGTTGTCAGCGCACTGGTCCGGGAAGCCAATAGCGACAAGCAGACGGGCAACGCCATGCGGGAAAAAATCGGGGCCTTTTCTAATCTGGTTTCAAACGGAGCCATTTCGCTCGTTCGGTTAGCCGGAAAGGAGATTGATGGGGTCGCCAATCTTGCCATCGATTTGGGCCATCCGCTTAAAGATTGCATCTATCTTGCGCTGGCGATGGAGCTGGATTGCGAATTGGTGACGTGCGACGCGCGCTTTGCGGCGAAGGCGCGTGGGGTTTGGCCAAAGCTGCGATTTTTGGGAGATTGATGGGGCGGGCGCAAGAAGGGAAGCTGGGGGCGTGGGGATTGCGGTTCGGGAAGTCGCAGCGGAAGTTTGGGTGGTGAGAGGTGGGCAAAAGTCGATCAATCTCCTTTATATCCAAGGCACCTGATGATTGGGAGTTTGACGATGCAGGAAACGTGCTTGCGCCAGGCAATGCGTGGAATGCCCGGTTCGTATCAATGGCGCTCAAATCGCATGGATATGAAGTCGAAACGCCACGAAACCATGAGGATTATGGGTGGGAGTTTTTCTGTTCATTGGGGTTAGATAAGTTTTGGCTGTTGGTTGCCATGGGACCCAACGAAAGCGAAAACTATATTTGGATTAAGAAGGTGGGCTTCGTCAGAAACTTGATCGGTGGAGAGAGTTCGCGTGATGCGCTTATGGACTCGCTGCAATCGACAATGCGTGCCGATAAGTACTTTTCAGATGTGCATGAAGGCACAGGGTAGGCAATTGAGACATGCCATCGGAAATTGACAAATCTCTATATGTCCCTTATACAGGACAAGGCATCCAAATCCTCCAAACGCCGGAATTTCGCGATTGGCTAAAAAAGTTACGCGACCTTCAGGCGCAGGTGAGGATTGATGATAGACTCAAGCGCCTTGCCAATGGCAATTTGGGGGACACGAAATCGGTTGGCGCTGGGGTGCAAGAATTACGGATGCGTTTTGGCCCCGGCTATCGCGTTTATTATATATGGCGGGGCGATGTGCTTATCATCCTGTTGAATGGCGGTGACAAGGACAGCCAAGTCCGCGACATTGCCAAAGCACAAAAGATCGCGAAGGAAATCAACGATGGCCATTGAACTTCTCCCCTTTGATCCCGCCGAGCACCTGACTTCGCAAGAAGCGATTCTCTATTATCTCGAAGCCGCAATGGAGGGGAATGACCCTAGGCACATTGCGCGCGCCTTAGGTGATGTTGCCCGATCCAAAGGTGATGAGCGAGATCGCCAAAAAGACCGGCCTCGGGCGGCAGGCGCTTTATACTGCGCTCTCGGATAGCGGCAATCCGACGCTGGAAACGCTGACGTCGGTGTTATCGGTGCTTGGACTTGAACTGACGGTGCAAAAGAAGGCGGCCTAAGCTTTCGTATACCGTCGCTCCTCCCTATCGACGCGATCAGACTTCGCCTCTAACTTCGCTGCCTTATCCAAATCGTTCTTCAAGCCCCATGACAGGCGAAAGGCGGTAGGTTTGGCTTTTGCAGGAACGGTAACTGCCACAGCAGAAGTGTGCTTCGGCACATTCGGCGCAACCGCAATTGAAGGCATCGCTCGTCCGCCCAGTAACGCGGACACCGCTGCTTTTGCTTCTCCCCATCCGCGTTGTTTGGCCGGATAGATAAACCCGTGCAGCGGCCATTGCGTGGTGCCCATGGCGTTGTTCGGGCTGTACCAAACCTGCACCCGGCTCCAGTCGTTGGCTTCGGACGCGTCGACCACACGGACGTCATTCTCTATATGACCGCGAACGCCGTTGATCGTGGACCAATTAGCATGGCTGACCAAAACCGTGCGCGCATCGACAATTTTGCGAACGGCGGCGACATGACCCAGTCGCATGGCACCGTGCGGACGAAACGCCATGACAGCACCCACGCGGGGGGTTTTTCCGCGCGCATATTGTCCATCGGCCTGGTCCCACCATTTATGGGCATCGCCGCGGATTTCAACGCCGGATAACGCGCGCGCATAGGGCACGCATTGCAACCCTTCATTCAGGGCCGCAGCCGGGCTGGCACCGATCAAGGCCGAAGCCAGCAAGACTGAAATTCCGATCCGCATCATTGCCCATATGACAGGCTAGTCTGGCGGTTCGGCTAAGTGACATGGTTAACGGGCCGTCAACCTTTCGATCAGGGAGATTTTTGGCGCGACGAGTAATGTAATGTTGTAACGTCGTGCGAATCATGGCATAGGGTGCTTCAGATACAAAATGGCATCGGCATTAATCTCCATTTGGCGCAACGGGCGCTGGGATAACCTCGGCATGGGGTTGGCAGGCCTGTGTCTGGTGCATTGCCTGGCGACATCCGCCCTTTTGGCGCTGGTGGCGTCGGCTGGGTTGTTGATCAGCCCGATCATCCATGAAGTCGGTCTGATCCTGGCAATCCTGTTTGGCATTTTTGCGTTGGTGCAAGGCGTGATGCAGCATGGCTTTATGTTGCCTGCCGCCATTGGCGGCCTTGGCATCGGAACAATGGCGGGGGCGGCATCGATGCCGCATGGTGGCCCGGAAATTATTGTGACAATTGTCGGCCTGTCGATCTTGGCGCTGGGTCACCAGTTAAACGTGCGCGCACGCAGTTAAGCAGCCGCCTTGCCCTTTGGCGGCAAAGCGCATAGATTTGGCAAATGGTTGCTGTCCATCATCATCACGAACATGCCGGCGATTCGCTGTCAGATGCCGCGCAGGCCGCGTTGCAAGCGGCGGGTGAGCAATGGACCGATATGCGCGCCGACATTTTTGCGGTGCTTGCTACCTTCGACAAACCGGCTTCGGCCTATGACATTGCCGATCTGGTATCACAGCGGCGCGGCAAGCGCGTGGCCCCAAATAGTGTTTATCGCATTCTGGATCTGTTCGTTGCGAACAATCTGGCCAGCCGGGTTGAAAGCGCCAATGCCTATCTGGCCAATGCCCATCCGGGATGTTTGCACGATTGCATTTTCCTGATTTGCGACAGTTGCGGCAATGCCACCCATATTGATGACGACAGCCTGACCGGCAATGTTCGCAAGGCAGCACAAGCGGCAGGATTCAGCGCCGTGCGCCCCGTCGTCGAAGTGCGTGGCACGTGTGCCGATTGTGACTGACAGTCACGCATTTACCCGTTAAAGCTGCTTTGTATGAATAATACGCCTCAAACGCCGCTGCTCGACACGGTGACCTATCCGGCGGATCTGCGGAAATTGGACCCTTCGCAGTTGCGCCAATTGGCCGATGAATTGCGGACTGAAACAATCAGCGCGGTTTCGGTGACCGGCGGTCATCTGGGCGCAGGGTTGGGCGTGGTCGAGCTGACCACCGCCATCCATTATGTGTTTAACACCCCTGAAGACCGGTTGGTTTGGGATGTGGGCCACCAATGCTATCCGCACAAAATCCTAACCGGAAGGCGCGATCGTATCCGCACCTTGCGGACTGGTGGCGGGCTTTCGGGATTTACCAAACGCAGCGAAAGCGAATATGATCCGTTCGGCGCGGCGCACAGTTCGACTTCGATTTCGGCGGCCCTGGGCTTTGCCGTTGCCAACAAGCTAGCGAACACGCCGGGCAAGGGGATCGCGGTTATCGGCGACGGCGCGATGTCGGCGGGCATGGCTTATGAAGCGATGAACAACGCGCAGGCGGCGGGTAACCGATTGGTGGTGATCCTGAACGATAACGACATGTCTATTGCGCCGCCGGTGGGAGGATTGTCCGGCTATCTGGCGCGGCTGGTATCATCAAGCGAATATCTGGGTCTGCGCAAATTTGCCAGCAAGCTGACCGCCAAACTTTCGCGCCGCGTGCACAATGCGGCATCGCGGGCAGAGGAATATGCGCGTGGCATGGCGATGGGCGGCACCCTGTTTGAAGAATTGGGCTTTTATTATGTCGGGCCCATCGATGGGCATAATCTGGATCAGCTGATCCCTGTCCTCGAAAATGTCCGCGACAATGCCGAAGGGCCGGTGTTGGTGCATGTCGTGACCAAGAAAGGCCATGGCTATGCCCCGGCAGAGGCGGCGGCGGATAAATATCACGGCGTGGTCAAATTCGATGTGATCACCGGCAAACAGGATAAAGGCGCTGGCGGCGGCCCGCCTGCTTACCAGAATGTCTTTGGCGAAACGCTGGCCAAATTGGCCGATAGCGATCCGAAAATTGTCGCGATTACTGCGGCCATGCCATCGGGCACTGGCGTTGATAAATTCGCACAGGCGCATCCCGACCGCAGTTTCGACGTCGGCATCGCTGAACAGCACGCCGTGACCTTTGCCGCCGGTTTGGCTGCGCAGGGAATGCGGCCCTTTTGCGCGATTTATTCCACCTTTTTGCAGCGCGCTTACGACCAAGTGGTGCATGACGTGGCGATCCAGAATCTGCCGGTGCGCTTTGCCATTGATCGTGCCGGGCTGGTGGGGGCAGATGGCTGCACCCATGCCGGTTCGTTTGACATTACCTATCTGGCGTCGCTGCCCAATTTTGTCGTGATGTCGCCGTCGGACGAGGCGGAATTGGCGCACATGACCTATACCGCTGCGTGCCACGATAGCGGCCCGATCGCCTTTCGCTATCCGCGCGGTAACGGCACGGGTATCGCCATGCCCGCCGTTCCGGTGCGTTTGGAAATCGGCAAAGGGCGCATCGTCAAAGAGGGCAAGAAGGTGGCAATCCTGTCGCTCGGAACGCGCCTTGCAGAGGCCATGAAGGCGGCCGAAACGCTGGATGCCAAGGGGCTGTCGACCACTGTTGCCGATCTGCGCTTTGCCAAGCCATTGGACGAAGATTTGATTCGCCGGTTGATGACCAGCCATGAAGTGGTGGTGACCGTGGAAGAAGCGTCGGTCGGCGGGCTTGGCGCGCATGTGTTGACGCTCGCCAGCGATCTGGGGCTAACCGATGCGGGCCTTAAAATCCGTACATTGCGGCTGCCCGATGTTTTTCAGGATCACGAAGCGCCGCAAAAGCAATATGACGAAGCGGGCCTGAATGCGCCGCAGATTGTGGACACCGTGCTTAAGGCGCTGCGCCATAACAGCGCGGGCGTGGAGGAAGCAGGGGTGCGGGCTTAAACAACTCGAATGTGCGATCCGTAGCCTTTCAGGGCGCGATCTGCCGTTACAAATTCCAACCCTTCTATTTTTGCCTGCGCCACTAAGGCACGATCAAAGGGGTCGCCGTGAAGCAGCGGCAATTCATACACGGCAAGCGCGTGATCACTTGTTAGCGGCAGTTCCCGCCAATCTAAATCGATCAGAACGGACCGAATTGCGTGCGGCTCATATGCAAAATCGGGTCGTTTTAGCGTGGCCTTGATTGCAACTTCCCAAATTGAAATCACGCTAAAATAAGGCAGATATTCCGGGTCTTCCAGCTGGTTTGCGAGCCAGTCTGGAATGCGGTGAGGCTCACCTTGGGACCACAACAAAAGCTGTGTATCAAGCAAAACAGTCATTTTTTACCATAGAACATTTCAGCAATCTCATCCTGAAACATGGTGTCAAAATCATCGGGAACGGGGCCAACTTTTCCGACAAGCCCGCCCAAGCGACTTTTACGCGGCAAAGCGTCGGGCCCAATCGCCTCCACTTTCACCATCGGCTTTCCAGCCTTTGCGATGATGAACGGCTGGCCCTTTACGGCCATTGCGATCAATTTTGATAACTGGGTCTTTGCGTCATGAATATTGACGGTGAGCATCTTCGCTCTCCTCAAAAAACAAACTTAGTCCACTTGACTTAGTTTAACTGAGGCAAAAAGTCAATTCTTCCAGCACAGTCGGCGCGTACCAAAAAATCCCGCTTAACATGGCCCCATACGGCGTCCAGTGACACGTGTCCGCATCAGACGACTGTTGAAGCCAAAGGGAACACCACGCTTAGTCTAGGTCAATCCTATTGCGGAATAGCCGCCTGTGCGGTCTGTCCGTCGCCTTCGGGGGCGGCGATGATGTCGCGGGTGACGGTGCCTTTGTTCACGGTTACCGTGGCCGGATCACCCACGGTGGAACGGATACCCAATTCGGCGCTGCCTGCTGCACTGATGACGGCGCGTTCACCGGCGGAGCGCGGTGCGGCACCGCCGAACATCGCTTCGGTAACCTGTTCCTGCGTCACGCCATCTTGCGTGCGAACGACGGTTGCTTGCGCGGGTTGCAGCGGGAAATCGGGCGGCACCACCAACGGTGCAGCGCGGCTCACCGGAATGGTATCGGCTTTTGCCGCCGCCAAACAGGTTCATGGACGAACCACAGCCAGACAGCGCAAGCACGATCAATAGGGTTCCTGCGGACGAGACGAATTTCTGTTTCATGGCTGATGCAATCCGTCTTTATGGCTTGGAGGCAGAGTTGCCGAACATCGCGTCGAGCACCTGTGCCTTGGTATCGGTGGATTGTGGACGGGCAGCGCCCGGTTGCGGCGCGGGCAGGGTGAATTCACCCGGTACCGCCAGCGGCGCGGATTTGGACACGGCAAATTCATCTGGCCGGTCTCGATCAAACAGTCCCGTCGATCCACACCCGGAAAGCAGGGTGCAGGCGGCGAGGGGAAGCAGGATTTTCTTCATGGTCACTCCACCCGATTTTCTATTCGCCTAGGGCGGACTGGCTTGCCGCATCCTGAACGTCGGGATTATTTTCGTCGCCCTTTTCGCGCATCAGGAACGCGCGGGCAAGCAATATTACCACCCCGATGGTGATACAGGCATCGGCCAAGTTAAAGATATAAAAAGGCCGAAACGCGCCGAAATGCAGGTCGGCATAATCGACGACATAGCCATACCGCACCCGATCAACAATATTGCCGAACGCCCCGCCCAATACCAGCGACAGCGCCAACACATCGCCGCGCAGTTTTTCGCGCCACATCCAGACGGCAACGATCAGGGCAATGGCCGCCGTCAGGCCCACCAGCATCCACCGCTGCGTTTCGCTTTGTGCCTCAAGGAACCCCATAGAGACGCCGTAATTTTCGGCCCAGGTCAGGTCGAACATCGGCAGGATATGGATTTTCAACCGGCTTTGCAGCGCCAACGGCCCGATCATGATATATTTCACCGCCTGATCGGCGATGAAGATGAACGACGCGAGCATGATGCCTTGCAGGCGGAATTTGGGGTTGGGTGTCATAGCTTCAATCCTCCCCGGAACGGGGAGGGGGACCGCCGCGAAGCGGTGGTGGAGGGGTCGGTTGAAAGCGCGCACAATTTCGACAGACAGAGCGAGACGGCACCCGACCCCACCGTCAGTCCTGCGGACTGCCACCTCCCCGTTCCGGGGAGGATTTGATTGAGATTATCCATGCAACACATCCTCACACCGCCCACACAGCGCGCCGTCTTCGGTCACTTCGGGGAGGTGACGCCAGCATCGGCCGCATTTGTTGTGGGTGGTTTTGGTGACTAGGACTTGCGGTGTTTCTGCGCGCCGATCCAAATTCACTAACGATGCAGACCTCGGCCATGTCGAGCAAATCGAGCGCACTTTGTTGCATGTTCGGTCCAACTGAGAAAAATGTCAACTTGCGTCTGCCAAGACTAGAGCCAATGAGTTTTCTCCCGGCGCAATAGGTTCAATTGCCTCTGTCACATCACGACGAAGTTTTGCGAGCCACGATCATACCAATGTGACCATCAATTGCATCCGCGGTTCTACTTGAACCGCCGGCTGATGCCTGCCCCGTGGCGATCACTGGGTGAACCAATCAGCGTCGAACCCCAGGCCATTCCAGCAAATGCACCGAACTCGCATCCGGGAACCGTGTCCCCCAAACTTCCTCAGCCGTAAACACCAACACCGGTGCGGCATATCGCACCATCGCGTGGAACAGGATGTCGAGCACCGTCCGGTACGCCCGCCGCTTCAGACTCGACGGCGCGTCGCAATACAGGCAATCCTTGCGGATATCGAAGAAGAAGGCCGACAGGTCTTCATTGGCGAAATCGGCCAAGAGGCGGACGTAGCTGTTGAAGTCGATAATCATTGACCGCAACTTTCAACTTCGCGTCCATGTCTGCCAACAAATGCAGCACATAACGCTCCAGCTCTGGCATGTCCTCAACAGCCACCTTCTCGGCATCCGAAAACCCATCCAAGCGCACCCAGCAAATACCGAAACGTATTCCGCAATTTGCGATACTGGTCGGCCACGCCTTTCAGGATTTCGTCGCCGATCCGGTGATCCTCGGTAAAGTCCACCGACAGCGCCCACAGGCGGATGATGTCCGCGCCGTTGGTTTCCATGACCTTGAGCGGATCGACGGTGTTGCCGACCGATTTGGACATTTTCAGGCCCTTTTGGTCCATCGTGAAGCCGTGGGTCAGCACCGCGTCATAAGGCGCGCGCCCGCGTGTGCCGCAGCTTTGCAGCAGCGAGCTTTGGAACCAGCCGCGATGCTGGTCGCTGCCCTCCAGATACAGGTCGGCGGGCCAGCTAAGCTCTGGCCATTTGCCGGACTCCAGCGTGAAGACATGGGTGCAGCCGCTGTCGAACCAGACGTCGAGGATGTCGAAAACCTGTTCGTAATCATCGGCGTTATACGCGTCGCCCAGATATTCCTGCGCGCGCGCCGCTTCCCACGCATCGACGCCTTCGATCTTGATCGCGGCGACAATGCGGGCGCTGACGGCTGCGTCGTTTAGATATTGGCCGGTTTTGCGATCCACAAACAAAGTGATCGGCACACCCCATGCGCGTTGACGGCTAAGCACCCAATCGGGACGGCCCTCGACCATAGCGCCGATGCGGTTGCGGCCCTTTTCGGGCACCCAGCGGACGCGGTTTATTTCGGCGAGGGCAAGGCTGCGTAATGAGTCCCTCTCCCCTTCAGGGGAGAGGTTAGGAGCGGGGGCGAGCGTCTGCGAGCCGATAGAACTCCCCCTCTCTTTCCGCAGCTGCGCTGCTCCCTTCTCTCCCCTGAAGGGGAGAGAGTTTATCCATCGGCACAAACCATTGCGGGGTGCAGCGATAGATGACTTTGGCTTTCGACCGCCAGCTGTGCGGATAGCTGTGTTTGTAATCGGCACTCGCGGCGAGCAAACCGCCCGCCTCGCGCAGGTCCGAACAGATCGGGCCATCGGGTGCATTGAATTTGGGATTGATGACGCTGCCTTGTCCGCCAAGCCAGCCCCAATCGGCGCGATATTTGCCGTCGCCCTCGACTGCAAATTGCGGTTCGATGCCATTGGCTTTACACAGATCAAAATCATCCTCGCCATGGTCGGGTGCCATATGGACAAGGCCGGTGCCGGTTTCGGTGGTGACGAAGGATGATCCGTCGAGGAAAGGGCGGGGGCGGGCGTAGAACTCCAGCGCACGTTCCCAATCGGTGTCATTCATCCCCTCCCCGTCGCCCCGCACTTGATGCGGGGCTTGGCTTTTTTCGGCGCCCTCGGAAGAAAAGCCTAACCCCGTGTCAAGCACGGGGCGACGGAGATGGTTGTGCATGGGATGGCGGGCCATAGTTCCGGCTAGGTCTGAGCCTTTGCCTTCCCAAATCACTTCCCACTCTTCCGAAAATCTATTTGGTAACCCACGCGAAAGCTCGTCGATTCTGCGATCTAGAAACTTACCGCCCAATTCTTTTGCTACCAGAATCACTGTCCCAACTGGAATTTTTCTGTTGAAGGCTTCAGCATCACAGTCGGTATTAGACCGTCCCGAAGTCAGATCCAAAAAACCACGCATTTTCTGAGCAACATACTCAACATCCGCCCCATAAGCGATCGCCTGGTTGACCGGGATCGTCCAAGGCGTCGTTGTCCAGATAACAGCATGAGCGCCGACCAACTCTGCAATCGGCGATTCAACAATCTCAAACGCCACATCGATCTGCGTCGAGACGATATCCTCATACTCAACCTCAGCCTCGGCCAAAGCAGTCTTTTCCACCGGCGACCACATCACCGGCTTTGCCCCGCGATACAGCTGACCGCTATCCGCAAACTTCAACAGCTCCGAAACAATCGTTGCCTCAGAATCAAAATCCATTGTCAGATACGGCTTATCCCAATTGCCGAGCACGCCCAGCCGTTTGACCTGCTCGCGCTGCACATCGACCCATTTTTGCGCATAGGCGCGGCATTCGGCGCGGAATTCTTTGACCGGCACCTCATCTTTGTTCAGCTTTTTCTTGCGATATTGCTCTTCAACCTTCCATTCAATCGGAAGCCCGTGGCAATCCCATCCGGGCACATAAGGCGCATCTTTGCCGAGCAAGCTTTGCGTGCGGCAGACCATGTCTTTCAAAATATGGTTCAGCGCATGGCCGATATGCATGTCGCCATTGGCATAAGGCGGGCCATCGTGGAGGATGAATTTCTCGCGCCCAGCGCGGGCTTCACGTAAGGCGTGATACATCCCGTCCGCTTCCCACTTCGCCAATATGCCCGGCTCCTTTTGCGGGAGCCCGGCCTTCATGGGGAAATCGGTCTTCGGCAGGAAGACGGTGTCTTTATAGTCGGTTTTTGCAGGTACGTCAGTCATATCGATAGTGCCCCTAGAGCATCGCACCGCGTGACTCTAGTCTTTACCGACACAATTGGTTTTGTTCCTGTTTCGCCCCTAAGCATTCTGTCTATGGCGGGGGTGCCGGATAGGGTGTTTACTTGCACTTGATCAGAAGTGTTTCAGGAGCGACGACAATGACCGTAGGTTCAGTGGGCAGCAGCCAAAGCACGAACAGTTGTAGCGCGTCGAGCTCCACCAACAGTTGCAGTTCGGATTCCAGCAGCAATTATGGCAGCTCGTCTTCGTTGTCCGGGTCATTGGGCAACGGCACTTATGGCATGCAGTCCGATCCCTCCAGCGGATCGTCAATTGCGTCGCTGACAAAACAGGCCACCACAGGTTCGCCAATGGAACAAGGGCAGGCGCTGCGTTCGCTGGATCAGACAACGGGAAATCGCGTTGCGACCGATTCACTGGTGCGGCAGCCCGCAGCCGCTGCCGAAACATGCACGATAGAGGTTCGGTACAAACCCGTCGCATTGGGTGCCGACCATGCCTTTATCGTGACCACCGATGCCAATTCGACCAATTATTATCGCGGTGGACCACAGGCGAACAACACCGGATTGAACAGCCCGAGCGGCAGCGGCACGGCTCAATTCGATGCACGCTTTGGCATTTATGGGCCGATTGTGACCGAATATGGCGCGTATCGCCCCGGTACGGTCGATTGGACCACCACGCCAAGCGGAACGCAGGTTGTTGATCGCCTAGTCGGAAGTTGTGACCGCATCGAGGCTCAGTTCGAACGTCATATGGACGACATAGAGGCTGCACGGATCAATTATATGCCGCTCAACCAGAACAGCAATTCGACCGTTCGTGAAGCACTAGAACGGGCTGGTTATCCCGACGTTCGTCCGGTACAGTGGGCCCCTGCATGGAACACCCAACTGCCAATGCCGCAATGAAATGGCTTGCCGCGCCGATAATGATCGTCGCCACGGCTGGCTGTTCGCAGGAAGCGCCAATGAATGTCGAGACATTGAAGGCACAGCTATCGGCGGCATTGCCGACCGGCAGCACGGCGCAACAAGTTGCCGACTATCTGAATACGCATAAGCTGACCAGCGACGGACCCGTTGCGGTTGATCAGCTTGCGCCGGTAAAGGACAGTCCGGGTGACACCGACATGTTGGCAATCGTTCGCAAAGTTCGCAGCACGGTCTTGGTGTCAACCGATCTCCAGATGCGCTTCATCTTCGATCCGGAGCAACGCCTGAAAACGATCACGGTTCGCGAAGTTCACACAGGCCTTTAACGCTTTGGTTTCAGCGCCGAGCCAATCTGCTCCATATCCTCCACCCAGATATAGCCGTTAAAGCTAGGCGGAATGCTGGCCAATTCGGCGGCTGTATGGATACCTTCATTCGATTTGCCGCTTTCAAACGGGCCAAAAACGATCACTTTCGCGCCAACGCTTTCCATTCGCGCGATCAAGCGGTTGGGCCAGCCCCAAAAGGCCCAGCGGTAGTTGATGGGAACAGCAAGCACACCGTTGCGGCAGCTTTTGGGGATGATTCCTGTCCAGCCATAGGCCGCATAGTGCTTTGTGCAGGCGCCAGCCTCTTGCTTAAGGTTGAACGACCAGTTTGTGGGCATCAATTCGCGTATCCGCTGCACCGGTCGTTCGCCGCCGTAAAAGGCGTCGCCAATCTTTGCACTATCGCGGCCGGATGCTTTCAAAATGGCATGAAGCTGGTCCGCTTCACGCGGCCATTTCGATTTGAAGTTAAACAACAATGGTGTGTTCGGAAGCGCCGCCAGCGCTTCTTCGACGGTGGGGATCTGGCCCACGCCTTTGCCGCGCAGCGGATAGGTTTGCCCGCCATCCGCTGTATAGCCATAGCCAATGTCGAGCGCCTTTAGCTCGGCCAGCGTCAGGTCGCGTGTTTCGCCTTTGCCATTGGTGCGGCAATCGACGGTCCAATCGTGGAACAGCACCATCTTGTCATCTTTGGTCGGCGCGACGTCAATCTCGACCATGTCCGCGCCCAAGGCGACCGCGCGCTGCATCGAGGCTGGCGTGTTTTCGAAAATCGCGTGTTTGAACGGATCGCTATATTGTGCAGTACAGGTATCGCGGCCAAAGGCGCGGCGCTTGTCATAAAGGTGATAGACGCCGCGATGCGAAATGATCGTCGCCTTGCCCTTGGGGTCGGGCGCTAGCCAGCTTGCGTTGAGCAATGTTAAACCGGCCAACGCGACAGCTGCAACGACCACGGCGATCTTACGCTTTCTCCATCCTGCCATCCGGCCTACTCCCATGCCCCCAAGTCTCTACCGCCGCAACGCAGGCCCCAGCTCGCTGATATTATCGATCCAGATATAGCCGTTAAAACTGTGCGCGATGTCGCCATAATGGGTTACATCGGTCAGCCCGGTTACCGTTTCGCCGTCGACTTTTTCCGCCACGATGATCACCACATTGGCATCCGCCGCGCGGGCGATCAGGCGGTTGGGCCAGCCCCATAATGTCATGCCAAGATCGTCAATCGTCAACAGCATCGCCCCGTCTTTGCAACTGGCGGGCATGCTGCCCCACAGGCCGGACAGCTTGTAATCGGATGCACATTGCCGGGCAGAGGCAACGCTAAAGGCGCGGGCGGCGGGGCGCGCGGCCTTGATCGCTTTGACCGCCGCAGCATCGCCGATGAACAGATGGCGTTTGTCATCGGCGGGCAGCATGGTCAGCAAAGCCGCTGCTGTGTCAGCCCCGGCAATGTGCCAGAATAATTCGGGTTTGGTGATGGCGGCGACCACTTCGCCTGCGGTGCCGCGCGGCTTTGCCTTGTCGGCGGCACAGCTGCGGTCAAATTGCGGCGCGACCAGCAATTGCCCGGCGCTTAACACCAATGGGATGCGGATGGCATCGGCCATCGATCCGGCGGCGGCCTGTAACGCGCCAACATCGGGGCCAACCGACACGGCGCGAAAACCGGTATTGCCGTTAACCGTACAGCCGCTGGCGTCGACGACAGGGGCAACCCCGCGCGCCGCCAATAATCGCGGTCCGCCGGTAGGATCATCGGCAAGCCAGCTTGCGTGGAAAAATGTAAGACCCAAAAACAGCAATGCTGCCATGGTCAGCAACCAACCCAATGCCTTGTTCATTTTTGCCCCTTTAAAATTGCCTTCGCATCCGCGCAGTCTTGCCCGATTTGCGCCATGAGTGCGTCGAGGCCATCGAACTTCGCCTCGGGCCGCAAAAAGCTGTGGAATTCGACTTCGATTTTTTGCCCGTACAGATCGCCGTCAAAATCGAAGAAATGCGGTTCGAGCAATTCTTTGGGCGGATCAAATTGCGGACGGATGCCGATGTTTGCCGCACCATCCAGAACCGTGCCGTCGGACAACCGCCCGCGCACCGCATAGACGCCGTATTGGGGACGAACATAGCCACTCATAAAAATATTGGCGGTGGGAAAACCCAATTTTCGGCCATTTTTATCGCCGTGGATGACAGGGCCTTCCACAGCGAATGGGCGAGTCAGCAACGTTGTGGCGGCGGCGCAATCACCGGCCTTTAATGCCTCGCGAATGCGGCTGGATGAGATAACCCCGCCCGCATCGGTTACCGGGCCGACGGCGGTGCTGCTCAGGCCAAGGGGTGCGCCGTGTTCGCGCAAAACATCCATATTGCCGCCACGCGCTTTGCCGAAGGTAAAGTCTTCGCCGGTGACCACGCCAGACAGGCCCAGCCGTTTGACCAGCAATTTTGCGATAAAATCATCGGCGCTGGTTGCGGCCATTTCGGCATCGAATTCGAACACCAGCATCGCATCCGCGCCTGCCGCCTCGAACAGCCTTTGCCTTTGATCCAGACTGGTCAGCCGGAATGGCGTTGCCAAAGGCGCAAAATGGCGCACGGGATGCGGATCGAAAGTGGCGATAATCGCGGGCTTCCCCGCCGCTTTGGCCTGGCGGATTGCTTCGCCAGCCACTGCCTGATGGCCCAGATGGAAACCGTCGAAATTGCCAAGCGCCGCAACCGCGCCGCGTAAGGGGCCGGGCATGGGGTCGCGGGATGACAGACGCGGGATGGTCATAGCGCATCCGCCCCGGGCATTGGCATCAATCCGTTCCGCAGCACGCGGATGGCATTGCCGCCCATCACGGCTTGAATGTCTGTATCGGTAAAGCCCGCATCGATCAGCGCCTGTGTTACTTGCACCAGTTTTGATGTGTCAAAGCGTACGGTGGTCGCGCCGTCATAATCGCTGCCGAGCGCCACATGCTGAATGCCCACCAAATCGCGGACATGCTTCATCGCCCTGGCAATAGAGGCCGGAGACGTATCGCAGATCGCGCCATCCCAATAACCGATGCCGATGATGCCGCCGGTTTTGGCCACGCCACGAATTTCGTCATCGGTCAGGTTGCGGTTGACCTTGCACGTTGCCTGCACTCCGCCGTGGCTGGACACCACCGGACGTTTCGCCATTGCGAGCAGCTCGGCTACGCCTGTGTGGCTCAAATGGGCAATGTCCACGATCATCCCCTTGGCTTCCATGCGCGCCACGATGTCGCGGCCAAAGGGAGTAAGCCCGCCTTTTTTGATGCCGTGCATCGATCCGGCGAGTTCATTGTCAAAGAAATGCGTCAGCCCCGCCATGCGGAACCCGGCGTTATATAGACGGTCGAGATTGGCGGCTTTGCCTTCCAGATTTTGCAAGCCTTCGATGGAGAGGAGGGCACCGACGGGACGGACGAATCCCGCTGTTACAAGGCCGACCTGTTTGCGCTTGACGCCTAGCGAGTTGCTTCGAACTGCAGCCAGTTGGTCCAGTTCTACAACCGAACGAATGTGCCGCAAACCATTGTCAGACGATTCCACCGCCAGATCGAGCTTTGTTCCATGCCAAAGCGACCGCTCCAGCAACGAGCCCCATGTCCGCATTGGCTGCAACTGCGCGACCGTCAGCAGCGTGATATTGTCGCTGTCCGCGCCATTGCCATCGTAATTCTGGCCCTTGGGCGTTTTCGTCACCGATGAGAAAACCTGCAACGCGACATTGCCTGTCTGTAGGCGCGGCAAATCCATGTGGCCCCGGCTGGCGCGCTCCGTAATATCGCGGTTCCACATCAGGCTGTCGCTGTGCAGATCGACAATATTCAGGCTTTTATGCAAGGCCATCGCACGCGGGCTGACCTTGACCAGCGGCTTGCCATCAATCCGGTTCATATCGGCTTCGACATAGCCCGGGGCGATGCCGAAAAAGCCGATGATCGCAACCACCAGCAATGCCAATAATGCCCAGAAAGACTTACGCATCGCTGCCCCTATTTGCGCAGCAGAGTTACAAAATCATAAGCCGGGTTATCGCCCTCGGCGGCATGGCTTTCGCGTGCGGTTTCGGTCCAGATGGCGGGGTCGAACGGATCGAGCGATGCATCGCCCACCGGGCTTGCGTCCACTTCGGTCAATTCGATACGGTCGGCATGCGGCAGGAACAGACGGTAGATTTCCGAGCCGCCGATTACCGCGACATGCGGCGCATTGGCCAGTTTCAGCGCCTCTTCAACCGAATGCACCACTTCGGCACCTTCTTCGTCCCACGTCCGATCACGGGTCAGCACAATATGACGCCGCCCTTCGAGAAGGCCGGGCAGGCTGTCAAAGGTCTTGCGCCCCATGATCATCGGCTTGCCCGTGGTCAGCTGTTTGAAGCGCCGTAGATCAGCTGGTATGCGCCAAGGAATTTTGCCTTCATTGCCAATAATGCCGTTGCTGGCACGGGCGAGGAAGAGAATGATTTCGGGATGGTTCATATGCTGTCCACTGCCCGTTTTGGCCAACCGATACAAGCCCAACCCGCTTAGAATATGGGCTTATCGATACAGCCGCGTCACATGCCCCATTTTGCGCCCCGGCGTTGGGGCGCCCTTGCCGTAAAGATGCACATTGGCATCGTCATCGCCGAACAGTTGCTGCCACCGGTTGACTTCATCGCCCACCAGATTGGCCATTTCCACCCGTTCGGCAAGGCAGGCGGTATCGCCCAGCGGTACTTCGCAAATCGCGCGGATATGGTTTTCGAACTGGCTGGTGGCGGAACCTTCGATGGTCCAATGGCCGCTATTATGAACGCGCGGGGCCATTTCGTTGAAGATGGGGCCATCGGCAGTCGCAAAAAATTCGCAGGTTAAAACGCCAACATATTCAAGTTTCTCGGCAATCGCCGTCGCCAATGTCCTGGCCTCGCCTTGCTGGCTTTCGATCAACGGACCAGCGGGCAGGCTTGATCGCGCCAGCACGCCATTTTCGTGGCGATTGCGGGTGCAATCCCAATAGCGCACATCGCCATTGCCGTTGCGCACCAGAATGACCGAAAATTCGGCATCAAAGGCGACAAAGCCTTCAGCAATTGCCGGTTGACGGCCCAATTCGTGCCAAGCATCGGACAATCGGTCTGGCGATGTGACCCGCGCCTGTCCCTTGCCATCATAACCCATGCGGATGGTTTTCAATATCGCCGGAAAGCCAACTTTTTCAACGGCGCTGACGGCTTCTTGCCGATCCCCTGCGATTTCATAGGGAGCCGTTCGCCCGCCCAATCCGGCGGCGAACAGTTTTTCTTCAACCCGATCCTGCGCGATTTCCAGTGCGCGTAATCCCGGTCGGATCGGCGATATGGTGTCGATTGATCGCAACGGCGCAACCGGCACATTTTCAAATTCATAAGTCACCACATCGCAAGCGCGGGCAAATTTGGTCAGCGCATCCAAATCATCATAGGCGGCGCAGGTGAATGCAGCAGACACCTCTGCTGCAACCGATTCCGCTTCGGGGGCATAGATGTGACAGCGATAGCCCAGTTGCGCCGCCGCGATGGCCAGCATGCGGCCCAATTGGCCGCCGCCCAATATGCCGATGGTCGATCCGGGCGCGAGCATGGTCATTCGGGGCTCTCGCTTACGCTGGCCGTCTGTGCGGCACGCCATTCGGCCAAGCGTTCCGCCAAGGCCGGATCGTTTGTCGCCAGCATCGCGGCCGCCAATAGCGCGGCATTGGTGGCCCCGGCTTTGCCAATCGCCAATGTACCAACGGGAATACCAGCGGGCATTTGTACAATCGACAACAGGCTATCCATGCCGTCCAAAGCCTTTGATTGCACCGGAACACCCAGCACCGGCAGCGCCGTCATTGCGGCGGCCATGCCCGGCAGATGCGCGGCACCACCGGCTCCGGCGATAATGCATTTCAGCCCGCGCGCCGCCGCGCCCTTGGCATATTCATACAGCCGGTCGGGCGTGCGATGGGCAGACACCACGCGGCATTCATGCGGTACATGCAGTGTCGCCAAAATGGCGGACGCTTCGCGCATCGTTTCCCAATCGGAACGGCTGCCCATGATGATACCGATAAGTGGTGCAGATTCGGCCACTTAATTCCCCTATTTCGTTCGTTATATTTATCGTCTCTAGCGGCAGCATCGCTTTGCCGCAATTGCCCGTGCGCATTTGTCAAAAACGGTAAACACTTGCATTTTTTGATCATTTGCAGTTGAAGCAATAAAAAAATGGGCGCTAACCGGGTCGCATGTTACAAACCGGGGCGATAATGGATCAAGATGGTACCATACCATCCAGTGTCTCTCGGGAGGAACTGGAGCAAGAAAACGAACACCTCAAGGCTCGCCTCGCCGACCTTGAGCGATTGGTTGCGGCTGATACGCTGACGCCGCTCTATAATCGTCGCTATTTTTTCGAAACGCTGGATCGCTGGTGTGGCCGGGCGGAACGCTATGGCGGCACTTATGGCTTGGTGTTTTGCGATGTCGACCGGTTCAAGACGGTGAATGATCGTTACGGCCATTGTGCGGGCGATGCCGTGTTGCTGGCGGTGGCATCTGCGCTTTCGGGCATTGTCCGCAAATCCGATGTCGCGGCGCGTGTCGGTGGTGATGAATTTGCGGTGCTGCTCGATTCCATCGATCCCGAAACGGTTGCGCAAAAAGCAGAGGCCATCCGCAATTTGCTCAGCGATTTGCCGATTGATGTGGGCGGCAACCGCTTCACCATATCGGCCTCGGTCGGCCATGCCTCGATCAAAAGCGGGATGACAGCGGAGCAGATTTTGAACGACGCCGACAGCGCCATGTACGCCGAGAAACGCGCCAAATATCCTGAATAAGGGCGTTACCGCTCCGACAGATAATAACGCTCGGCGGCGTTGAGCGCGTCGTCGAGTTCATAGACAATCGGCTGGCCGGTGGGGATTTCCAGACTGGTAATATCGTCATCTGAAATGCCCGACAGATGCTTCACCAATGCGCGCAAAGAATTGCCGTGCGCCGAAATCAGCACCGTTTTGCCGGCCTGTAATTCGGGAACAATCGCGGCTTCATAATAAGGCAGCACGCGGGCGATGGTGTCTTTCAGGCTTTCGGTATTGGGAATGGCGATGCCTGCGTAACGCGGGTCTTTCGACAGGTCATAGGGCGAATCCGCATCCAGCGGGGGTGGCGGAATATCGAAACTGCGCCGCCAGATATGCACCTGTTCATCGCCATGCTTTGCCGCCGTTTCGGCTTTGTCCAAACCCGTCAGCCCGCCATAATGCCGTTCGTTCAGCCGCCAATCCTTGGTCACCGGCAGCCACAAACGGCCCATGGCTTCCAATGCCAGATTGAGCGTTTTGATCGCGCGGCTTTGCACGCTGGTAAAGCAAATATCGGGGGCAATGCCCTTTGCCTTCATCAATTCACCCGCCGCCCATGCTTCGCCCACGCCCTTTTCGGTGACGTCCACATCCCACCAGCCGGTAAAGCGGTTTTCCAGATTCCATTGCGACTGGCCGTGGCGGATGAGGATGAGCTTGGGCATTGGGGCGTCCTTTAATGGGGGATTCGTGGCGCGTTTAGCGGGGTGGATTGCGTTACACAATTGGCGATGCGTTGGGGTGGCGGCAATTGGTTTTCATAAAGCCACTTTTCATAAAAGCCACAAAGGAAAGAAGGAAAAAGGGGTGGTGCGCGCCGTGGCGTTTTGGCATATTTAAATTCAATAAATACAATGTCTTGTCGCGACAAATTCGCGGGAAGCACGCAATAACGGTCATGCATGCGTTCTTATTGGAAATTCCTCTGCTCTCTCCATCGCAAAAACCGACACTGTAACCCGGTGTAACCTTCCAGCGTCAGGTGAAATCGGGGACGATCAGGCGTTCTAATTCTTCCAACCATTGATCACTTTCAGACAAAGGGGCATCGGCGGCCACAAATTTCCCGCTATCGGAATCGCGCCGCGTTGGCTTGCGGGGGTTCGGAACCGCGATGGGGCCTTGCAAAACCGCTGATTTCATAACCGACACCTTCCCAAATCATCGGGCAAGGCTATAGCGATTACGTTCGCAAAAGTAAAGAACAAATGAGGAACAATATTATAGTTCCAAGGTCATATACCGGCTAAACGGATCCTCGACATAATCGGCAAAAGGCGGGCAATATTCAAAGCCGTGGCGCAGATACAGCGCGTGCGCCGCGTCAAAATCGGGCGTTGATCCGGTCTCCAAACTCAACCGTCGATACCCGCGCGCTTTGGCGGTTTCGATAATATGCACCAACATCGCCGCGCCCGCACCTTTGCGCAAATGATCGGCATGGGTGCGCATCGATTTAACCTCAGCGTGGGAAGCGTCCAGCTGCTTCATCGCCCCGCACCCCATTAGCTGCGCGTCCGGTGTGTCATCTGTCCACACCGACCAGAATGTAACCCCCGGCCCTTTCAACCCTTCAAAGTCCAGAAAGTGGCAACTGTCCTTTGGCGAACTGGCGAGCATTCCTGCGAAGTGGGTTTCGAGGAGCGCGCGGATTTCCGGGCCGGTCAGGTCGTCGGGGGTGATGTGCATGGGAGCTAGTAGTGGTGCCTGCACTGCGACACTTCAAGAATTTGATCATCGCCTTCGCCTATTACGCGATAGACAATGCGGTGTTCTTGAGTGATGCGTCGCGACCACCAACCTTTCAGGTTGTTCCTCAATGCCTCTGGTTTTCCAGTGCCAAAAAAGGGATGGCGCAGACACTCTGCTATTAACGCATCAAGTTTCTTATGCGCCTTTTTGTCATCGTCACGCAGGACCAAATAATCCTCCCAGCCTTTTTGCGTGAAGGACAATTTCATATTGGCTGCATAGTTTCAGGATCGACTTCAATCATGTTCCGCCCCGCTTCTGCGTCGGCAATAGATTCCATCAAACGCTTTGCGTTGTTGGGCGTGGACATCAGATACATGGTTTCCTGCATCGCGTTCCAATCGTCCAGATCGACCATCACTACCGGCTTGCCACGCTGACGCGTGATTGCGATTGGCGTATGGTCATTGACCGCACGATCCATAATGGCTTTCAGATTGGCACGAGTTTCAGAGTAGGTGACTATTTCCATAGGCCAAACATTGCACCGATTTTTGTGCAATGTCAAGATTTGATTGGTTACAGTATCAGCCCCAAAAAACGGGTTCCTTCCACTGGGTTATGTGAAATAGGTTCTGCCGCGGTAAATCCCATTGAAGCATATAGAGCTTGCGCATGCTTGAATTCCGCAAGAACATCGAGCCGCATTTCTCTATAACCGCTTTGCAGCGCCTGCAAAATCAGTTGTTTAACAAGTTTCCGACCAAGATTTTGTCCTCTGCCGGATGGCCGAACATACAAGCGTTTCATTTCACAGATGTCTAGCGTTACTCGCCGCATGGCAATGCAACCAATTATTATAGATCGTTCCTCAGCAATCAAAATTGCTCCTGCAGGGCTTGCATATTTTCCGGGGATATTGGTGAATTCGGCCTCGTAATTCTGATAACTGAGGCTTGTATTCGGGCTGTCAACATATTCGCGCCATATGTCCAATACACCTGCGGCATCGTCGGGGAAAATAGCTTGTCTGATTTTCTGCATGATTCAAAATCACCTCAAACCATCTCCGCCAACACCGCCAAACACTCCCGCGCCAGCAACTTGCAACGCTCCGGTGACCAGCCTTGGTCGGGGTCGTTGTTGTCGGTGGTGTCCTTATACGGCATTTCCAGCGTCATCGCAGTCGCGCCGAAGCGTTCGGCGAGCTGGTTGGTGGACATCGTCAAATTGGCTTTGCCCTTGGCCGAAACCGGATAGCCAAGCTTTGTCTGGAAATCGGGGGTGCGCGCTGCGAGCCGGTCGATGAAGGTCTGATAGCGTTCGCCTTGCGCGTCGGTCCAGCTTGGTATCCCATTAAAGCCCGCCATGAACGCGGCAGGGATGGCTTCGTCGGCGTGAACATCCATCGCCCAATGCACGCCGCTTTCGTCCATGGCGTTGCGGATGGCGAGCACTTCGGGGCTGCGTTCGGCGCTGGGTTCGGCCCATTCGCGGTTCAGGTTTACGCCGACATGGTTGGTGCGCAAATGGCCGCCGCTGCTGCCATCGGGGTTGCAATTGGGGACAATGTGCAACCGGCATTTTTCGCGCAATATCCGCGCGTGCGGGTCCGATGGGTCGGTCAGCATATCCAGCGCGCCTTCCATCCACCACTCCGCCTGTGTCTCACCGGGATGTTGCCGCGCGTAAAGCCAGACATGCGTGTCGCCTTCTCCCATTTCCAGGCAATCAATCGGTTGACCGACGATGCTGGTACCAAGGCAGCGATAATCCACGCCTTCGCACAACGCGATTTCGGTGACCAGATCGTGGTGGCGTTCCATGCTGTACGGCGCGAAATAGGCGAACCAGGCGAGGCCGCTGACGCTGTTATAGCGGATGGTCATGGTGCCGCCGTCTTCGGCTTTGTCGTAACTGGTATCGGCGCGGCCCCAATAATCGCGGTCTTCGGACACACAGGCGCGGTAATTATCCCAGCCGCCGGGATAGGCGCTGCCTTCCAAGCCGGTAATGCGCAGGATGATGTCCACGCCGGACTCGGCAACGACACGGAAATGGAACCATTGCAGGAAATCCGAATCGCGGTCTTTGCGGATCGAAAGCGTTGCGGTGCTGCCGTCGATGGAGTGGACGATGATGTTGCCGCTGTCGAACGCGGCGTTGATGCTGTATATGGTCATGGCGAACTAATAGCGGACTTTTTCAAATAAGAAACCGTAGCCCTGAGCCTGTCGAAGGGCGCTTCACTTTAAGCACCGTTAGCCGCTGGCCGACTTCGTCCCCGACAAGCTCAGGGCTGCGGTATTCATTAGCTTGCGGCAAACCCACTCAAGGCACCGTCACCGTTTTCCCCGATTTGCCCGGAAAATCGTTGAACAAGGCCTCGGCCAATTTGGATGCGGCGATGCCCGGTTGCGCGGCGGGGGATTTTGCACTGGCGGCTTGCGATGCGCGGCCTTCCCAGATGACCAGATTGTCGCTGCGGCGCAGCAGGCGCACTTTCAATATGGTCTCGATCCGTTCGCCTTGCGCCAAACTGCCCAGATCAATGCCAACGCCCATGCCGACACCGGAACCATAGCTGCCGGTAGAGCCGCCAACGCCGACCGAAACCGGGCTGCGACGCTGCATATCCATTTTGCGGACATCAACCGACACTTCCGCAATCACATCGCTGCCGTCGACTTTTTCACGATAGCCCACGCGCTGCATTTCGCGGGCAACAGCGGCGAGGTACGGGGATAAAGTGAGGCCGTCCTTGGCGTTCGTCGCAGCGGTTGCCGATACCGCATAGCTGCCATTGCCATAAACGATGCCATCGGATGCGCGATTGAAACGGGTAACCTCCACCGGCCCTGTCGGTATGGCGCAGGCGGACAGCGTTAAGATGGCGGCGGCGGCGAACAGGAGATTACAAGACTTCATGGCAAGGCGACCCCGGTGAATTTTCTGTCCGCCTTATCCCGCGTTCGGCCCGCCAAGGGAAGCCCTTGCATGTAACAACTCTTCTGTGCGGTTTTGCGGCAATGCCGCTTGACTTTGCACCGACTCCTCCATAGATGCGCGCCTTCAATTCCCGGCACATGCCGCCAAATTTACGGAAAAAACCGATGAAAGTCGTCAACTCACTCAAGTCGCTCAAGGGCCGTCACCGCGATAACCGCGTGATTTGTCGTCGTGGACGCACCTATGTCATCAACAAAACCCAGCCGCGCTTTAAGGCACGGCAGGGCTGATTTCGACAGGGTCGGTCGCACGCGACCAAAGCAACAACCGCCCCGGCCAGTTCGCGGGCGGTTTTTTGCTGTCATTTTTGATCGCACGACCCCGCCCCCAAAGCGATAGCATGCCCTTATGACCCGGATCACCACAGTCGTATTCGATGTTGGCCGCGTGCTGGTGCAATGGGATTTGCGCTGCCTGTTTGAAAAACTGATCGCGGACAAAAGCGAACTCGATTGGTTTCTGACCCATGTGGTGACGCCGGAATGGCATTTTCAGCATGATGCCGGAAGGCCGCTTGCCGATATGGTGGCGGAACGCAAAGCCGAATTTCCGGCCTATGCTGCCCTGATCGATGCTTATGCCGTGCGGTTTAACGAGACCATCCCCGGGCCGGTAACGGGTGCGTTTGAAATCGTTCGGGATCTTGCCGCCAAAGGCGTGCCGCTGTACGCGATCACCAATTTTGGCGCAGAACTTTGGGATATGTTTCGCCCGACACAGCCGATATTCGATCTGTTCCGCGACATCATCGTTTCGGGCAAAGAAAAACTGGTGAAGCCCGAACCTGCGATTTACCAATTGGCACTTGCGCGATTTGGCCTGCAAACTGGGGAGGCGCTGTTTATCGATGATAATCTGGATAATGTCGTGGCGGCGAGCGCCAATGGATTTGCTGCGCATCATTTTATCGATGCAGCCACCTTGCGAAAATGCCCCAGCATATGTGCATTACTGGCATAAAAGGCACACCCCACCCCTTCCCTTATGCGCCAAGCTGTGCTTAAGCGGCCAGCGAATCTTGTTGCTGAAGGACGCATTCTCCCATGAATATCCATGAATATCAGGCCAAAGAACTTCTCGCGAAATTTGGCGTTGCCGTGCCAAAGGGCATTGCCGCATTGACCGTTGAAGACGCGGTTGCCGCTGCCAAGCAATTGCCCGGACCGCTTTATGTGGTGAAATCGCAAATTCACGCAGGGGGCCGTGGCAAAGGCAAGTTCAAGGAATTGGGTCCTGATGCCAAGGGCGGTGTCCGTCTGGCGTTCAATCTGGATGAAGTCGAGGCGCACGCCAAAGAAATGCTCGGCAACACGCTGGTCACCATCCAGACCGGCGAAGCGGGCAAGCAGGTCAACCGTCTGTACATCACCGACGGTGCCGACATTAAACAGGAGTTCTATCTGGCGTTGCTCGTTGATCGCGCCACCAGCCGGATTGCGGTTGTCGCCTCGACCGAAGGCGGCATGGATATTGAAGAAGTCGCGCACAGCACGCCCGAACGCATCCACACCATCACCATCGATCCGGCCACCGGCATTATGCCGCACCATGGCCGCAGCGTTGCAAAGTCATTGGGTCTGACCGGCGATCTGGCAAAACAGGCCGCAAAGGTTTTGGGCGGCCTTTATGCTGCATTCATTGGCACCGATGCCGAACAGATCGAAATCAATCCGCTTGCCGTGTGCGAAGGGGCGGGTGGCGACGAACTGCTGGTGCTTGACGCCAAGGTCGCTTTCGATGGCAACGCCATGTTCCGCCACAAAGATTTGGCCGAATTGCGCGACCTGACCGAAGAAGACCCAGCCGAGGTTGAAGCGTCGGAATATGACCTTGCCTATATCAAGCTCGACGGCAACATCGGCTGCATGGTCAATGGTGCAGGCCTTGCCATGGCGACGATGGACATCATCAAACTGAACGGCGAATTCCCCGCCAACTTCCTCGACGTGGGCGGCGGCGCCAACAAGGAAAAGGTGACAGCAGCGTTCAAGATCATTTTGAAGGACCCAGCGGTCAAAGGCATCCTTGTCAACATCTTTGGCGGCATCATGAAATGCGACATCATTGCTGATGGTATTGTTGCGGCGGCGAAGGAAGTGAACCTATCGGTGCCCTTGGTCGTGCGGCTTGAAGGCACCAATGTGCAGCAGGGCAAAGACATATTGGCGAACAGCGGCTTGCCGATTGTTGCGGCGAATGACCTTGGCGATGCGGCGCAGAAAATTGTGGCGCAGGTTCGGGCTGCGGCTTGATTTCCCCTCGCCCCTTTAGGGAAGAGGAGCGAGACTTGTGAGCTTGCTCGCTAGTCGCAGCAGAGTGGGGATTGGCGCGATGTGCACATCCCCTCTCAAGACTTGCTAAGCGGCATAGCCGCCAAGCCAAGTCTATCTCTCCCCTAAAGGGGCGAGAGCTTTCCAGCTTGACGTTCACGTAAACGTCAAGCATAGGACGCAGAGTATTTTAGCCTCCGGCTATGGTGCCGGTTCGGTGATTCGATTGGAGAAGGAACAGTCCCATGAAAATCCTCGTCCCCGTAAAACGGGTGATCGATTATAACGTAAAGCCGCGGGTGAAAGCCGATGGCACTGGCGTTGATTTGGCGAATGTCAAAATGAGCATGAACCCGTTTGACGAAATCGCGGTCGAAGAAGCGCTGCGTTTGCGTGAAAAAGGTGTCGCGACCGAAGTCATCGCGGTTTCCGTCGGCCCTGAAAAGGCGCAGGAAACGCTACGCACCGCGCTCGCCATGGGTGCGGACCGTGCGATCCTTGTTGTCGCCGAAGACGTCGAACCTTTGGGCGTTGCCAAAATCCTGGCTAAAATCATGGACGAAGAAGCCCCCGGCCTCGTCATCCTTGGCAAACAAGCGATTGATGATGATAGCAACCAAACCGGCCAAATGCTCGCCGCGCTCACCGGCCGTCCGCAAGGCACCTTTGCCAGCGCGGTGGAAGTATCGGGCGACAGCGTATCGGTGACCCGTGAAGTCGATGGCGGTTCGGAAACGGTATCGCTTAAGACTCCCGCGATTGTTACCACGGACTTGCGTTTGAACGAGCCGCGTTACGCGTCTTTGCCCAACATCATGAAGGCCAAGTCAAAGCCACTCGCGCAAAAAACACCCGCCGATTATGGCGTGGACGTATCGCCGCGGCTGACCACATTGAAGGTCGCTGAGCCGCCTGTGCGCAGCGCAGGGATCAAGGTTGCCGATGTCGATGCGCTGGTCGCAAAGCTTAAAGAAATGGGAGTCGCATAATGGCTGTCCTGGTTTACGTCGAACATGACAATGCGTCGGTAAAAGACGCGACTTTGGCTGCAGTAACTGCCGCTGGCCAATTGGGCGAAGTGCATGCACTGGTTGCGGGTTCCGCTGCACAGGGTGCCGCCGATGCCGCCGCCAAAATCGCAGGTGTGTCTAAAGTACTGCTCGCCGATGATGCCGCTTATGCGCATCAACTGGCAGAAAATGTCGCGCCGTTGATTGCCGGCCTGATGGCGGGCTATGACGCGTTTGTCGCCCCTGCCACCTCCAACGGCAAAAACATCGCCCCGCGCGTTGCCGCCCAGTTGGATGTGATGCAGATTTCGGACATCCTCAGCGTCGAAAGCGCCGACACCTTCACGCGGCCCATCTATGCGGGCAACGCCATTGCAACGGTGCAATCATCGGATGCCAAAAAGGTCATCACGGTGCGCGGCACCGCCTTTGCCAAGGCAGAAACCACCGGCGGTTCGGCATCGGTAGAGGCCGTATCGGGTAGCGGAGATGCTGGCACCTCCAGCTTTGTTGGCGCAGAAATCGCCAAGCTGGAACGCCCCGAATTGACCGCAGCAAAGATCATCGTGTCGGGCGGACGGGCATTGAAAGACGGGCCTACGTTCGAAGCGACGATCATGCCGCTGGCCGACAAATTGGGAGCCGCCGTCGGCGCATCGCGCGCAGCGGTTGATGCGGGCTATGTCCCCAATGATTATCAAGTCGGCCAAACCGGCAAGATCGTTGCCCCCGAAATCTATATCGCCGTCGGCATCTCTGGCGCGATCCAGCATCTGGCGGGGATGAAGGATTCAGAAGACGATCATCGCGATCAACAAAGACGAAGACGCGCCGATTTTTCAGGTGGCCGATATCGGGCTGGTCGCGGATTTGTTTAATGCGGTGCCGGAGTTGACGGGGAAGCTTTGAGCGCATCCGTCAAAACAAGAAATTAGAAAGGGCGGCCAGCGATGGTCGCCCTTTTTCGTGGTTATGGACAAATGGCGTATTTTCGGCTATTGAACGCGAATGACCAAACTTGAAATCATCCTCTCGGACGACATTGCGAGGAAGGCCGCCGTGGCTGGATTACTGTCGCAAGACGAGCTAGAGGATATGTTGCGTGCCCGCTTGGGAATCGGGTTTGACGATCGGGCAATGACTCCCGAAGATGTCGCCGAGGAAGTTCGTGCAATGCGAACCGAGACGCGAATGGCGTTTGACCGCCTGCTCGACAATGCCCGCAAAATGCAAGCAATAGCCGATGACAAGCCCTTGACGCCCGAAGAACTTGCTGTCGAAATTCGCGCAATGCGGACGGAGAAACGCAAGTCGCAGGGACAGTGATTTGCTGCGTTCTTGACACTAATGTCGTCGTATCCGCCATGTTATGGGGCGGCAAGCCATTCGAGCTGTTGCAACTAGCCAAGGCTAGAGAAATCTGGCTACACACCAGCCAAGTGTTAATCGAAGAATTCGCTGATGTTTTGGCCCGCGACAAGCATGCCCGAAAATTGGAAGCAACTTCGGGTGGCATCGCTGCTTTGTTAACAGATTATCGCCGGGTTTGCCGGATAGTTGAACCCGCTGCACTGGCCAAACCAATCGCCCCCGACCCCGACGATGATTGGGTGATCGCAACCGCGTTGGCGGCTGGCGCGGATCTGATCGTGACCGGTGACAAGCCGTTTTTAGGCGTTGGTGCGGTTGGGGATATGCGGATTGTTGGTGTTGCGGAGGCTTTGGAGATTGTCGGGACGGGCTGAGATCGGAAGACAGTGCGGTTCAGCATCCGGAGGGAGATGAAGGACAGCAAAACGATCATCGCGATCAATAAGGCCGAAGACGCGACGATATTTCAGGTGGCCGATATCAGGCAGTCCCGACTGAATGATTTTTGTAAACCCAGCGGCAACTTAACCGTCTGATTTTTTTGGGAATTGGCCCACTGCCGAAGCCAATCATCGATTACAGAATAATCTCCCGGCGTCGAGGACCCAAGCTTAGCAGCAACATCATCAAGAAATTTGCTCCCTTTTTGAGTCATTGCGAACACCGATGTGTGATGGTCCCACTTAATCAGACTTCCCCGAATGGGATTCCGTTTCGAATCCCTATGAGAAACGACATTGTGAATTTGATTTGCAAATCGCGAATCCGATCTACTCTGAACACTGGCGCGTTCATCGTGAGTCAGCCAATCAGATTTTTCGCCCAAATCGATGATTTGCGCTTCACTCATTCGCTTGCTTGGGGTCAACTCAATGAGTCGAAGCAACAAGGTGAAGAATCTGATTTCGGAATCTGAAAGTTTAATTGCCATTCGAGCTCTCCCTCTTGGCTGACTAATATAACCATATAGGTTATATTAAGACGATTGTCAATATATTACAGATGGATATGTTGAGCGAGCATGAATTGGGAAGAAAGCCCGCCGTTCTTGCTTCAAAAACGGTTAACGGTTATCCTTGTCCCTATGGACGACATCCGCATTTCCCTCTCTGACAACACAAAAGCCTTTGTTGACGCCGAAGTCGCGGATGGCAGCTATGCTTCTGTTTCGGAATGCATTGACGCCCTCGTCCGGGCTGGAGCCAAGGCCAAGGCGCAGGAAAAACTTGAGGCATTGTTGCTCGAAGGGCTTGAGGGCGAGGACATCGAGTGGACTGATGCCAATTGGGACGAGCTTCGCAGCCGGATCGCCAGCCGTTGACCAACGCCAGATTTGTCTTGCGTGCCGCTGCACAGCGGGACCTGAACGCATTTGCCGATTATTTTGAGGCAAAGGCAGGCAAGGATTTGGCATTGCGTTTCGTCGCTTCGGCTCGCGCAAGCTTTGTCGCTCTTGGCGAGAGCCCGAATCTTGGACCGTCCGTCGCTTCCTACAGTGCCGAACTGGGCGATTTGCGCAAATGGCGCATTACGGGTTTTCAAGAATATCTGATATTTTACCGACCAGAAAAAGATCGCGTTCGTATTTTCCGCATCATCCACGGTGCACAGGATTGGTGGCAATCTCTCGATCTTGATCTAATCCCATGACCACCGTCCAAATCAACGCCACCCTCAACTACCACCTGCCGCGCGCGTCCGATGTGTTGTTGGCGGTGGAGGTTATTCCCGGGTTGGCGGATCAGACACTTATGACGGACCTTTTGAAAGTCGGGGGCGATTGTTCGCCGTTGAAAACGATCGAAGGGATGGATGGGCTAGGGCGGCGTACGTGGCTGCATGCAGAGGGGCGGATTGATATTTTGTATACCGCCACCGCGACCATAAATCGCGCACCGACCAACATTGCGGGGCTTGATACCGTGGCGCTGGCGGATTTGCCGCCTGCGTATATCGAATATCTGATGCCCAGCCGTTATTGCCCATCGGACCGGCACGACAATTTTGTTGCGACCCGCTTTGACGCCAAGACCCCGGGTGACCGCGTGTTGCAAATGGCGGAGTGGATTTACAGCCACGTCATCTATGCACCGGGGCGGCCGGGCAATGGCGGCAGTGCGACCGACACGTTCATTACACGGCACGGGGTTTGCCGGGATTTTGCGCATTTGCTGATTACCTTTGCCCGCGCGGCGGACATTCCGGCGCGGATGGTTTCGGCTTATGCTTTGGGGATAAATCCACCCGATTTTCACGCGGTGGTCGAGGTCTATCTGGATGGCCGCTGGCATCTGGTCGATCCCACGCGGCTGGCTCCTGAACACAATCTGGTGCGCATTGCCGTTGGCCGTGATGCAACCGACATTAGTTTTATGACGATTTTTGGCACCGCCAATATGATCAGCCAATCGGTGGTGGTTAAGGCTTTGTCTTGATTATGGCATCAAATCGGCGGGCAAAACCGGGCGACTCAAAATTGATTCCATCCGCCGCCAGCGTTCATCGGCATTGGGTTTTCCACGTTCAATAAAATCGCGCACCAATTCCTTGCCCCAGCCATAATTGATCACATAGCTGCGATAATGATCGGTAAAGCCGACCTGCTGTTCGGCGCGCGCGGGGCTCAGCAGTAGATATTTTTGGGTCAATTCCAACGCCTTTGCGCGGGTGATTTCGCCGTCGAGATACAGCTTGGCGATGGTCAACCGCGCCCCCGAAAGCGCCTCGGTTGCCTGTTGCATTTTCCAGAACGCCTCGGCGGATTGTGGGTTGAGGCCGGCGAGCGGGTACAAAACATCGCGTTCAAAGGCCAGACGTTCGGCGGGAGCAAAGGCCAGGTCGATGCCATAATTGGCGCTGCCTTCGCTGATCACGCTTTGCGGACTATACAGCGGATTGACCTCAAATTCCTTCCAGCCGCGCCCGCCATTTTCGGTGCGCGCCAATTTGCTCTCGATCATCAGGTTCAAAACATGGTGGCCAGGATAGCCTTCATGACAACCCAGATCGACCGCGCGGCTGATGCGGATCGGCAGATCGGTGTTGATCTGGATCAGGCTTTTGTAACCGCCCTGATAATAATTATAGCCCGACCAAGGTTTGCCGGTCACAAATTCCATGATGAAGCTTTCGCCTTGGGGCAGGGCGATATGGGCGGCGGTGCGTTTACGGCATTCGGCGATGGCAGCGTCGAAAACCGCCTTTAGCCGCGCTTTGGGAATCACGTAATTTTCGTTGAATGCATCGACCCGCGCGGCAAGCGGGCCAGAACCGGGAATTTGTTTTTCGAGGCCTGCCAATATGGCATCATAATGGCTCAGCGGTTGCAATTTCGGGATGGTGGCGAATTGGCCATTGGCTTCAGCATCAAACCGAAATTTTTGGCCGTCCAGCATTTTCAGTCGGGTTTCAGCCGCGATCAACATACCGCGCAGTGCCCGGGCCCTTTGTCCATTTTCGCCCGTAAGCATGGCAGGGCGACCATCGGCGATCAGCCGATCCAGAGTGCCGATTAACGCGCGGGCATCGATGATCAATTGCGCCTTCGATCGCGGCTTGGCTTCGGCAGCCGTTTTCAGTTCCGGGGGGCCAAAAAAGGCATCGACATATTCTGCCTCATGCGTGCCGGCTTCCAATGTTATCTGGACATAGCGGGCGGCGGCGGCATCGAGCGCGCTGGTGACGGGTATTATTCCCGCAAGGACCGGCGGAGCGGTGTTTTGGGCGGGCGTGTTGCAGCCGGTTACGACCAAAGCGGCAGATAAGATCAGGGCAATCGAAAAAGATTTCATGGCAACAGTTTGCCGTGGTTCAGCGCAAAAGGAAAGTCCGCTAAAAACCTGTCGAGACGGTCAGCGCCGGACCGTCGCGTGGGCGCGCATTGCCCGCCAATCGGAACCGCCAATCGAGCTGCAATTGTAGCAGCGCGGGTCCGGCATCGATAGGAATGCTCACCGTTGGCCCCAGATCCAGCCTCGACGCGCCGGTTTGCCCGCCTGCCCATCCGCCCACGCCAATGGCGACCGGTGTTTTGTGCACATTAAAAGCGGGATGGGTGGCGCGGATTTGGGTATCGTAAAACGCAATCGTCGGGCGGATGCCGGGGGCATCGCGGTGGAGCAACCCGGCCTGACCATAGGCGTCGATTTTTATCCGTTCGCGAAGAATATGTTCGGAGAATCCGCCTGCCACATAAGCGGCGAAGGCATCTTTTTGGCCATCGCGGAAGCGCCTTTCGATGGACAGGCTGACGGGCCAGCGATGGTCAGGTTGCCACCGCGCGCCGAGCGCACCTTCGCGATCACGGCCATCGGGGGTCGTTGCGACACGGGCGAGCAGGGCAGGTCCACGACCTGCTTTGCCCAATATGTCCCATGTTGCAATCATGCCCGTCTGGCTGCCGCCATATTGCGCCGCCGGAGCGAAGCCCGCTGCGCCATTGCCACCGCCCGCCCGCCAAAAGCTGAACGCATAGAATGTCATGCGGTTTGGTGCGGCGCCATCGGTTTGCTTTTTCGACGCACGAAAAAAGGTGCCAGCCTTCGTTTCCGAAACAAGCGTTAGGGGGGTGGTCCCTCGCTTGTTCATGGGGCTTTCCTCCGCTGCGACCCGTAGCGGTGTGGGGAAGCCAGAAGGCTGGCCCCCTGCGGCCCAGGGTCTGGCAGCAGGGGTAACGGAATGGGTAAATATTAATGGATGGCGGGTTTGGCGTGGCGATTTTGGCGTGCGCCATTCAAATACTGCTTTGGTTGCTAACGGAACGACCTTTGGCGCGTGCAATGCGGTGGCCTGCCCTGCGGGTATCATTTGGCCAGGCACTGCGGTGTCGGCAATCCAAGCGCGACCGCCCACCCATCCGGTGACGAGAATGCAAACCCAGGCAAGAGGGCGACCGCGCATTTCACCCATGGCGGCTGGTGCTTTCAGGAAAGTGGCTGTGCGCGGTTTTGTCCCATGTCAGGCGGTGGCCCAACAGATGGCGCAAATATTGCCAGCATGCGCGGCGGGCGGCCATGATCGAAATGATGTTTGCCAATACCGAACGGGGTATCGAACGCACCGCGTCGCGCCATCCCTGTTCACGGCCTACAAATATGCTGCGCATGGCAAGCCGCCACAATAGCATCGCAATATTGGCGTAAAGCAATTGCCGCAAAGTGTGGGACAAAGGCGGGATGTGTGCCAGTCCAGCCAACTGGCCAAGCAACAACACGGTTGTCAGGGCAATGCAGATATAGGCGGCGGTCAGCACAATGGCTGCAAACACGGCTTTGCGATCGCGCAACCGCATCCAGATTTCGGCAGGGCCACCGCGCCAGCCCAGCCGATCCCAACCGGCAAGGGCAATCCCGGTCATCCAGCGCGCCTTTTGCCGAACGGCGACATCCAGACGATCAGGAAAGCAGGCGCGGGTCGCGACAATGCGGCCATGCCGATCGAGCAGCCGTGCCAAAATCACTTTGCCACCTTGCTGGCCGATCCCCAAACCCAGCTCGTAATCTTCGGTCAGACTGCTGGCATCGAACGGTTCACCGTCGCGACGGATCGCGATGCGTCCCAGCCGATTGCGTTCGATGGCACAGCCGACACCGGCAAGCGGTAGCGATGCACCAATGGCTTCGCGCACGACCAGCGATTTGCCATGAGCCTCGGCGAATTCATCGGCGTAATGACCGCTGATCCAGGGCGAATTGGGAACCCGAACGGGGATCACCGGCAATTGCACGGCGGCGGCTTTTTCGATCAAATAGTCAAAAACGCGCAAGGCTTCGGGATGAACAGAATCTTCGGCGTCGTGCAGGATGACGGCTTTTGCTTTGGTGCCGTCGGCCAGTTCGTCGGCGATCAGCGCACGCCAAAGTCGGTTTAAACAATCCGCCTTGGTGGTTGGACCGTTGGTTTCGCACAGCACCAAACGAATATGGGAATCAAAGCGAGCAATGCGCAAAACTTCGGCGATGCTGGCGGGATCATTGGGATAGCAACCCACGTAAATGCGATAGGCAATATCCTGTTCGCTCCAGCTCAATTTGGTGCGGGCCAGCATGGCACCAATGACGCGGCTTTCCTGCCAGGCCGGAACAAATAGCACCATCATTCCGCTACTTTTAGACGCAGCCAGTTGCGCCGCGCGCAGCGGCGGATGAATGCGATAACGGGTCAGGCGGCGCATCAAAGCACGACTGCCCCAAATCAAATCGACTAGCAGATCGTCCGCCGCGCCAATCAGGAACCAGACCGCGCTGAACAGCAACAATTCATGCTGCGCGCTCGCGATAATGTCCCAGAAGCTGTTTTTTCCACCCAGCATTGGCACGCGTTCCCCCTGATGCGGGGCAGCGCCTCCGCATTGGCATGAAAATTCGGATTGTTAAAAGTGGCTTTGGTTAAGGCTAGCCAGCTACAAAGGCCTCTGGATTCGTCGTCGCCGGGTCAGGTCAATCGAGATTCCAATCACCATCGACATCAAAACCAGCAAAGACCAAATTCCGCTGAAGCGCAGATAGATGCCCAGTCGGAAATCGGGCATGACGATAGTGGCAAAATGCCCGGTCACCGTCAGACAGTGGAATCCCGTCGCCCAGATGGGCCAGAACACCCGGCTGTTCATTGCCAGTGCGTATAAACCAGCGAGCAAGGCCATATCGACCACCATCACCGGAACATGCGTTTGCGACCAACCGCTTGTGGGTTCGATATAGGATGTGACGATGGCAGAAAATAGCATCATGACAGCTCCGACCCTGCCACTTGGCCCACCCGCAACGGCTGCGAAGCTGCAACACAGCAGCAACAATGCCCAAAAGAGGATAGATACAAGTAACATGGATGTTGATCAGGTTAATCTCGTTTCGCGGCGTTGGCCAAAGGCAAATTCGGAAAAATGATCAGGCAATGACCCGCAGTGGTTCTGCGCGCGATCCATCAGCTGCGGAGCCATCGGCCAAGCCGTTGGGGCAGCCAAAGCTTTGCGGTGCCAAATTGCTGCCGCGTTTGATGCTTGTCAGGTGCCGGACCGTTGCCGCCATTTCACCGCGCCCTGCGACAATGTGATTGAGACCCGACGCCATGGAGTGGATCAATTTTTGGCTGGAAATAATGGGCAGGCTCGTCGTCTGAATTGCTTCCATTACAGTGGTGCATAATTTCAGTTCCGAAAGGATGGCATTGTCGAGCGCGGAAATCGTGCCCTTGGCATCGGCTGCCACCAGCTGACCAACATTTTCTTCAATTTTCTGCATAGCTCATCTCCGTGCGTTCGGCATGGCCGGCGCATTTCCTGTGTCTGAATTTTGGGTAAAATCGGCTTATTTAAGGATTGCGAACGTGCCCGCGACAAGCAATGTAAAGCTCAGCAACACGCCAAGTGCAACAGCCGCAACCTGAAAAATGCGAAACGTTCTTTCGGTCCAGTCTAGGTCATTTTCCTGCCCTCCCAAGGGCGGAAGGGCCAGGGCCAATCGTCCCCATCGAGACCAGCCATTTGCTTCCGCTATCCCCACGGTGGAAGGTAAAATCGTGTGATCTGCAAGCTCTGCCGATTGACTAGGTATTTTCTGCCTATCATCCGCAGAGACAAAAACGCGCGCGGCAGCGGCGCGACTGGGCGCTTCTAGCACCTGCATCGCCGCCAAAATATGGTTGTCGACGGTTGATGGCGATAGCCCCAACTGACGGCCAATTTCTTTCGACGTATAGCCTTGGGCCACCAGGTTAAGGCAGTCCTTTTGCCGGTCGGTTAATCTGTCGGCCCGAATGTCACTCATTCGGGTGTCGCCAATGCTGTCGTTTCATTGGGCAAACGCGGCCCAGCCGATGCACCAATATGGGTGCGGAATTCAAAAGCCATGGCACTTTGATCCGGCACGCGGATGGGAAAATACCTGCTGCAATCTCGCCCCCCGCACACTTTTCGAGAACCCCGCATTTGATGTAACGGGATATTATTAGCGGAAAGCGATAAGCGCGCGCAACAATTTTACGCCTGTCCCGCTTATGCTTGCAACTTCGGTGAATTGCTGCCTTTGTTTGTGCATGCTTAAGTTACACTTATCGTCTTTGGGTCGCAGGCCCCTTTCCGCGTTGCGGACGTTTCTGGACAGCGAAGCTGTTGGCGGGATGATCCTGATTTTGGCGGCGACTTTGGCGTTGCTGTTGGCAAATTCGCCATGGGCGGGCGAATATTTTCACTTTATCCATGCCGAAACCGGACCGATATTGTCGCCGAAACTGGGGGTTATGACGGTCCATCTGTGGATCAACGACGCGCTGATGGCGGTATTTTTCCTGTTGGTCGGATTGGAGATAAAGCGCGAATTTGTCGATGGACACCTTTCAACCTGGGCAGATCGCCGATTGCCGGTCATCGCCGCTGCGGCCGGGATGGTCTCTCCCGCTTTGGTCTATCTATTGACCGTCGGCGGGCAAGCCGAATTGGTGCGCGGCTGGGCGATCCCGGCAGCGACCGACATTGCCTTTGCGATTGGTGTCTTGGCTCTATTGGGCAGCAGGGCACCGGCGTCGCTCAAACTGTTTTTGACCACTGTCGCGATTGTGGACGATATGGGGGCGGTCGCGATCATCGCGTTTTTCTATACGGCGGGTCTGAACGTTTTGGCGCTGGGCGCGGCGGCGGTGATCTGGCTGACGATGCTGGCGCTTAACCGGCGTAAAATATGGGTGCTTTGGCCCTATCTGATTCTGGCAGCCTTTTTGTGGTATGCGACATTGATGTCAGGGGTGCATGCGACAATCGCCGGGGTGATGGCGGCCATGGCGATCCCGATCCGGCGAACAATGGGGGCACCCGATGCGACCGATTCGCCTTTGCACCGGCTGGAACATCTGCTGGCGCGGCCAGTCGCTTTTGTGATTATTCCGCTTTTCGGTTTTGCCAATGCCGGTGTTGCTTTGAACGGCGTTGGCGTTGAACAACTGACCGCGCCCTTGCCGCTGGGCATTGCTTTGGGCCTGTTCCTCGGCAAGCAACTGGGTATTTTCGGCAGTGTTTGGCTTTGTGTGAAACTGGGCTGGGCAGCGCGACCCAAAAATGCCAGTTGGTCGCAGCTTTATGGTGTGGCGCTGCTGTGCGGCATCGGTTTCACGATGAGCTTGTTCATTGGGGGATTGGCCTTTGCCGATCCGGTTCAGGCTGATTCGGTCAAAGTCGGGGTGCTGATGGGATCGCTTATATCGGCGATTGCCGGATTTCTGCTGCTGCGATTTGCGAATCGGACAGAGTTGGCGAATCGATAACGCGCGCGAATCAAAAAGGGGCGCCTAAGCGCCCCTGAATTTTGCTGCGCCATCAAACGCAGCGCAAACGGGTTAAACCGTTACTTGATCTTGGCTTCCTTGAACTCGACATGCTTGCGCACGACGGGATCATATTTGCGGAAAGTCAGCTTTTCGGTCTGATTGCGCGGGTTTTTCTTGGTGACATAGAAAAATCCGGTGTCAGCCGTGCTGATGAGTTTGATCTTGATGGTGGCTGGCTTCGCCATGGCCTGTTCCTTCGGGTAATACGGACTAAACAAATGAGGGCGGCACACGCCGCCCCGAAAGCTGCGGCCAATTGCCCCCGGCGCGGGCAAAAGTCAAGTCCGCTCCTCTGCTTCCTGATTTTCATGAAAGATTAACCATGTTGGCCCATCACGGTGCGGAACAGCAGGGCGGGCAAATGAAACAGGACTATGACCAATTTCTGATGATCCGGGCGCAATTGCGCGAGCTGGTCGATACCCTGCGTATGACATCCTATGATGCCAATCCGGTGCAGTTTTTGATGCGGCTGGAACATATTCGTGAATTGGCGCGGCGGTCCGGACTGGGTGCCATCGCCGAAATTACCGCCACATTCGAGGCCGCCTTGCAACGCACCGCGCAACGCGGCCGCTGTGAAATGGTCACCGACAGTTTCTTTGGCATATTGGAAGATGCCATTGGTGTCGCCCATTTGCACCCGTCCGCATCCGAAGCATTATTGGCATCGGTGGCGATTCGCCTTGGCGGCTGATTCCAACGGCCACGTGCGTTAAGGCGCAGCGATGGAAAGTTTGCTCACGACATTTTTATCCGTTCTGCTCGCGGAATGCGGCGATCGGACGCAGATATTGGCGGCGGCGCTTGCGCTGCGTTTTCGCAATGACCGGCCTGTCTTACTGGCGCTGGTTCTGGCGAGTGCGATCACGATTGGCATGTCAGCAGCAGCGGGCTCGGTGATTGACCAGTATATTAGCGAAGATCCGGTGCGGCTGTTCAACGGCCTGGCTTTTGCCTCCGCCGGGTTGGCGATGCTGGCGTGGCGCAAAAAGGTTGATCTGCTCAGCGGTTGGCGCACGGGGCCGTTCTGGACGGCGTTTCTGGGGCTGTTCATCCTGCAATTTGGCGACAAATCGCAATTCCTGATCGTCGCCAATGCCGCGACCACCCCCGCCTGGGGGCTGACGGCGCTTGGCGGCTGGTTGGGGATGATGGCGGCAGTGGTGCCAGCCATTCTGCTAAAGGAACGATTGGCGGCGCTGGTTCCGCTGAATAAGGTTCGGCGCATTGGCGGCGCGGCGATGCTGCTTTACGGGATATATCTGGCGCTTCGGGCTTGGCACATCATTTGATTTGATGCTGGACGGGTTCGGGCTTTTGCGCCAATCCTTTGGCCATGGGCAAATTGATTGCAAGACGGCTGTTGACGGCGATCCCGACCTTGCTCGCGATCATCATTTTGTCGTTCATCCTGATGCGCATTGCCCCCGGCGGTCCCTTTGATGGCGAACGCCCATTGGCCCCTGAAACCCGCGCCGCGTTGGAGGCTGCTTATGGCCTCGACAAGCCATTATGGGAACAGGTGTGGCTATATCTGGGGCGCATTCTTCAAGGCGATTTCGGGCCAAGCATGGTCTATCGCGATTTTACCGTGAGCGGCCTGATTGCAGAGGCATTGCCGGTGTCGTTGCTGATCGGTGGATTAGCGCTGCTGGTCGCGGCCATATCGGGCATAATATTGGGGCTATGGGCAGCACTGCGGGCGGGGCGCTGGCAGGATGAGGCGATCATGCTGGGCGCGACGTTGCTGACCGCTTTCCCGACTTTTGTAACGGGGCCGTTGCTGGCGCTTATCTTTGGATTATGGCTGGGCTGGTTGCCCGTATCGGGCCAGAATGAAGGCTGGAACTGGTTGCTGTTACCCGTGGCCGCATTGTCATTGCCCACCATGGGCGCGGTTGCCAAATTGGCGCGAGCGGGATTGGCGGGCGAATTGGGCAGCGACCACATCCGTGCAGCCAGAGCGCGCGGCATTGCGCCCATGACTTTGCTGCGCCGCCATGCGTTGCGACCGGCACTGGTCCCGGTGGCGAGCTATTTGGGGCCAGCGGCGGCGGGATTATTGACCGGCGCGGTGGTGATCGAAACTGTGTTTGGCCTACCCGGACTGGGCCGTTATTTCGTGCAAGGCGCATTGAACCGCGACTACCCGCTCGTGCTGGGTGTGGTGACGCTTTATGCTGCACTGATCATAATATTCAACCTGTTCGCCGACCTGATCTACGGCTGGCTCGACCCCCGCATGCGGGAGGGGTGAGTCTTTATCGTTTTCATAAAAGCCACAAAGGGAAAAAGGATTGGGTTGCGACCGCGGATTTAGCGCCCATTATTTCAAACAGAGGCGCAGAGGAAAAGGAGCCAAAAGAGTGAGCCGCGAACGGGATGAAATGGAACGCTTAGCCGGAATTGCCGTCGATATTGGCCTTGGCACCCATCGAGAATTGGGGCCAGGATTATTCGAATCGGTGTATGAGGCAGTGTTAGAACACAGATTGCTTCGATCGGGCGTGGTAGTTGAGCGGCAGAAGGCGATTTCAATTTCGGTGGATGGATTATCACTACCCGATGCGTTTCGAGCGGATTTACTGCTGGAGGGCAAATTGCTTATCGAATTGAAATCGACCGCTCAAAATACACCACTCTATATTCGTCAAACGCTCACATATATTAGACTGATGAAAAAGCCCTTTGGGCTTATTATGAATTTTGGCTGCGAGACTTTTAAAGACGGTCTTTACCGCGTGCTCAACAGCCATGCATCATAATCCCTTATTCGCTTTTTCCTCCGTGCCTCCACATGAAACAAATGGCACCACCGCGCCATGAAACCCGCACTCGTCATCATTGCGCTCATCATCCTCGCCGCAGTCATTGGGCCGTATCTGCTGCCCTATGACCATATCGCCATTGATTGGAACAGCGTGCGCGCAGGTCTGTTCAGCGATGGCCATTTGCTGGGCACCGATGATCTGGGGCGGGATCGGTTGGCGCGGTTGCTGATGGGGACGCGGATCACAGTGTCGGTGGCGATTGCGGCTGCGTTAGTGGCGTTGGTGGTCGGCGTTGCATGGGGTGCGGTGGCGGGCTGGGTTGGCGGGCGCACCGATGAAATTATGATGCGGATTGTGGACGGGCTCTATGCGTTGCCCTTTATGTTTGTGGTCATCTTGTTGATGGTGGTGTTTGGGCGATCGATCTTGCTGGTGTTTCTGGGCATCGGCTTTGTCGAATGGCTCACGATGGCGCGGGTGGTGCGCGGGCAAGTGATTGGATTACGCAACCGGTCTTTTGTGCTGGCGGCAGAGGCGGCGGGCTCGCCCGGTCGGACTACATTATGGCGGCACATTTTGCCCAATGTCGCGGGCGTCGCCATTGCCTATTTGATGCTCACGGTGCCGCAGGTGGTGATGATCGAAAGCTTCCTCTCGTTCCTTGGCCTTGGCGTGCAAGAACCGCTGACGTCGCTTGGCATTTTGGTGAATGAAGGCGCGGAGGAAATGGACATGAACCCGGCGGCGTTGCTGGTGCCGGGCGGGGTATTGGTGGTGCTGGTCGCGTGCTTGACCATCGCAGGCGAACGTTTGCGCGACCGTTTGGCGGATGCCGCGCGATGAGCGAAGGGTATCAGATCAACAATTTGTCGGTGCACATCGGTGCGGCCCGCATCGTCGATGCCATCAGCCTGACTTTGCGCCCCGGCGAAATCGTCGCGTTGGCGGGGGCATCGGGTGCGGGTAAAAGCATGACAGCAATGACACCCTTTGGCCTGAGTGCCGGGGTGGCAAGCGGCTCTGCGATGCTGGATGGGATCGAGCTGATTGGCATGGCCGAACGCGATCTGGCACGGATCAGAGCCGAAAAATTGGGCTTTGTTTTTCAGCAACCGCTGACCGCGCTGACCCCGCACCGCACGGTTGCACAGGCATTGATCGAGGCGGCGGGCCAGGCAGGTGGACCGCGCCCAGACAAGGCGGCGTTGGTGGCAATGCTAGAGGCGGTTGGGCTATCGCGGCCTGCCGAACGATTGGCGCAATATCCGCACCGGCTTTCAGGCGGCGAACGGCAACGCGTGCTGATTGCAGCGGCATTGGCGCATGGCCCACATTATTTGATCGCAGACGAACCCGTCAGCGCGCTGGATGCGGCGTTGCGCGGGGAGATTATGGCATTGCTGACACGCCTTTGCCGCGAACGGGGCATGGCGATGTTGCTGGTCAGTCATGATCTGGCGGGGATTGAGCGGCATGCCGACCGGTTATTGTTGCTCGACAAAGGGCGCGTATTGGAAAGCGGTTCGGCAGAAAGCATCGCGCACGCGCCCACCACCGATTATGGCCAGCGACTGATGGCGGCAACCCCGCGCCTGACAGAACCGTTCGCGCCCCTGCCTGAACCCGGAGAGGTGCTGCTGTCGGCGGACACTGTTTCTGTGCATTTCCCCAAACCCGGCTGGCGGCGCGGGCGGTTGGATGCCGTGGCCGATGCCAGCCTGACTTTGGCGAAGGGGGAAACGCTGGCGCTGGTCGGTGGATCGGGTTCGGGCAAATCGACATTGGGCCGCGCGATTGCAGGGTTGGGGCCGATGCAGGCGGGGGCGGTCTTGTGGCAGGGGGTGCCCTTGCCGCCGCGCGCAAAGCGGACTGCGGAGCATCGCCGCCTGATCCAGCCAGTGTTTCAGGATCCGCTTGCCAGTCTGGACCCGCGCTGGACCGTAAAGGATATTATATTGGAGCCCGTCAAATGGCTGCTGCCAGAGGTCGCCGCGCCCATTGACGAATTGCTCAACGAAGTCGGCCTGCCTGCCGAATTTGCGACCCGCAAACCAGCGGCGCTTTCTGGCGGACAGGCGCAGCGCGTGGCGATAGCGCGGGCGCTGGCGGCGAATCCGGCGATGCTGTTGCTCGATGAAGCGACGTCGGCGCTTGACCCGTTGGTTGCCGATGGGGTGACGGGATTGTTCGCAAAGCTGCAACGCGAACGGGGGCTATCGTTGCTGTTCATCACCCATGATCTGGCACTGGCGCGGCGCGTGGCGCACCGGATTGCGGTGATGGAAAACGGGCGCATCGTGGAATGTGCAACGCGCGAGACGATTTTCGCCAATCCACAGGCCGAGGCGACAAAGCGGTTGATTGCCGTGGGTGAGGCGATGGGCGCTTGAGAGAACCGAGCTGAGCTTCAAGGTGCCTAGCAACGGCACACAGCTCGCAAAACCGCCTTCTAAATCCGCGCGTAGATCGTCCACATCCTCAAGGCCAATCTGCAACCGGATCACCGCACCCTCTGCGGTCCACGGCACTGCTGACCGGTATTTCTCTGGATATACGGGCAAAGCAAGGCTTTCAAAACCGCCCCAGCTATAGCCGATGCCGAACAGTTGCAGCGCATCGATGAAAGCGGCGGCTTGATCGGCACTGCCCTTTAGTACAAAGGAAAACAGCCCCGCAGAGCCGGTGAAATCGCGCTTCCAATAAGCATATCCGGGGCAGTTGGGCAGCGCCGGGTGCAATACCGAGGCCACTTCAGGCCGCCCCGCTAGCCAATGGGCCAAATCCAGCGCCGACGCCTCATGCGTCTTCATCCGCACCGCCAATGTCCGCAAACCCCGTGCCGCCAGATAGGCATCATCGGGGGAGACCACTTGGCCCAGCATTTGGGCGGTGCGGCGCAGCGGGGTCCACCAGCGTTTGGTCGTGGTGACGCTGCCCATCATCGCATCGCTGTGGCCGACGATATATTTGGTCGCGGCCAATATGGTCATATCGACACCTTTGTCGAGCGCGGTGCAAAAGAACGGCGTGGCCCAGGTGTTGTCGAGCAAAGTCACGATTTCGCGCTTGCCCTTAAATGCCTTGGCGGCGGCGCAAATGGCGGGAATGTCGCACACTTCAAAGGTCAGGCTGCCGGGGCTTTCAAGCAAAATCGCGCGGGTGCGGTCGCAAAACAGTTCGGCAATATCGGCCCCTGCCATGGGATCGAAAAAGCGCGTCTCCACCCCCCAGTGTTTCAGATAATTTTCGGCAAAGCTGCGGCTGGGATCATAGGCGTTATCGCTCAGCAACAGCACATCACCCGGCTGCAATACCGACAGCAACGCACCGGCAATTGCGGCCACGCCAGACGGATACAGCATGGTTCCTTCGGCACCCGGTTCCAGTTCGGTCAGCGCCTCGGCCAGCGACCATTGCGTGGGCGATCCGCGCCGTCCGTAAAAGAAAAGGCCATCTTCGTTACTGCCGGTGCCTGCTTTGAGCGCGGCGACATTTTCATATAAATGCGTGCTGGCGCGCCAAATGGGGGTGTTAACGACGGGGCCGGTGTGCGCTTTTCGCCTGCCACCGGTGACGATGGTGGTTGCGGGCATTCGTGGGGTTTTGTCGTCTGTGCTCAAACCGCACCCGTTTCTTTGGGCGTTTCGGGATCAAGGCCCCATTCGCTCCAACTGCCGTCATACAGCGATACATCGGTTTTGCCGGCAAGCCGAGCGGCGAACAAAACGACAGCGGCGGTCATTCCCGATCCGCAGGAGGTGATCATCGGTTTGTTCATGTCGACCCCGGCCTTGGCAAAGGCTTCGGTCAAAGTCGTGCCCTGTTTCCAGGTGCCATCGGCGTTGAACAGTTCGCCATAAGGCAGGTTGCGGCTGCCGGGGATGTGGCCCGATGCCAAATCAGGGCGCGGTTCAGGCTCTTCGCCGGTAAAACGCCCAGAGTCGCGTGCATCCACCACCAGGGCCGCCTTGCTATCCAGATTGGCGACGACATCGGCCTTGTCGCGCACATTGCGGCCATCTTTCCAGACGGTAAAGTGACGGTGGCGCAAACTGGGTTTACCGCTTTCCAACGCTCGCCCTTCGGCCTTCCATTTGGCCATGCCGCCGTCGAGGATCGCGACATCATGCGCGCCGAACAGCATGAACATCCAATAGGCGCGCGCCGAACTGTGCAGGGGGCTATCGTCGTACACAACGATGCGGCTGCCATCGCCAAGGCCAAGCGATTGCATGCGGCTGGCAAATTTTTCGGGCGGCGGCAGCATATTGGGCAAAGTGCTGTTCAGATCGGAAATTTCGGCAAGGTCCATAAAGACCGCGCCGGGAATATGGCCGATCTCGTATTCGGTGGCAGCATCGCGTCCGCTGTCTGGCATGAACCAGCTCGCGTCGACGATGCGAAGGTCGGACGCGCCGATCTCCTTGGCCAGCCACTCGGTGCTCACCAGCAATTCCATGCTTTCCCGTTCCCTTGCCCGCGCATTTACCGATCGATTTTCGATTCTTGTGCAGTGCAAGATAAACCGCTTTTACGCCATGTCGAGCGCAAAGGCGGAGATCGCTAAATTTGAATTGGATGATACCCCAATTGATCGAAGCGTCGGGGACCACGATCAATGTGAAACGGCTTCATCCGCTCCGATTCCGGATCGCCTTCGCGGCCAATCAGGCAGGTCAGCTTTTGGGTTTCGATTCCCTTTGGCCCTTTGCTGCTGAGGTGGATCAAAACAATCGGGGCCAAAAATTGCCGTTCGCGCCAATCAAACGCCTGCAATTCAGCGCGGGGTTGCTGAATTTCCAGCGTCAGGGCAATTTCCTCGCCCGCTTTGGCATCGCCGATATTTTCCTGATGCCCGCGATTTTCATCGGCATGAAATTTGCGGATGGCCTCACGCTGCCCTTCGCTCGCCGAGATCATCGTGGTGCGCACCGTCATATCGCGTAGCGGCCCCGCGCTGAGATTCCGGATCGATAGCCGACCAGAGATCGTAAGATTGGCCATGCTAAGCTGTGCTTGCTCGGGAACAAAGTTCGCTTCCAGTCGCACTGTGGGCGGGATTTCCAAAGGCGGGGGGAGTGCAGCAGCGGGCGAGGCGGCGGCATCGTCTAGTTCGGGCCCATCGCCATCGCTATGGGATTCCTTGCGGCGGCGAAACAGCCAAAAGGCAAAGCCGACAGCCAACAGGCCAAGCGGTATCATCCAGCCCCATGAAGGAATATTTGGCAATGCGGGCAATGCTGGCAATGCCAATGATTCATTCGCCGATTCCGTTTTCGCAGCGGGCGTTTCTGCCGAAGGCAAAGCAGGCAGAGTGTCGATTGCGGCGGTAGGTGCCGCAATTTCATTCGTGTCCGTTTGGGGAAGCGGCTCTGCCGGTGCGGCTTTGGGAGCAACGTCGACCTTTGTTGGCGTGGCGGCTGCGGCCTTTGGCTTAGGCGGAGGAGCGGATTTTGTGGGCGCTGGCTTTGGCGTCACGATGGGTGTTGGTTCGGCTGCGACCGGTGCGGGCGTGGGTTCGGCTTTTTCGGGCGCAGGCTCCGGCTTGGGGTCCAGCCGGAATTCGCGCAATTCCGGCGGCGTTTGCGTGGCGGTTTCCTGCGCAGCAAGCGGAAGGGAAAGGCCACTGGCCGCGAATACCAACATCGCCAAAGCGACCGGTTTAAAAAGGACAAAACGCATGAACGAAATCGGGCGGAGGGGCGCTGAATGCATGGTGAATAGCCAGAAAGAATGACACGGAACGTGCGACGCGGTAGATAGACCGCATGACACAGAATTCTCAACCTAAATTCCTTGGCAAAGATAGCCAATTGCCAGCCTCGCCCGAAACAGCGGAATTGGACTATGTGCCCAACCCGCGACCCGGAACGCTGTACCTTACGCGGTTTGCTGCGCCGGAATTCACGTCGTTATGCCCGGTGACCGGACAGCCGGACTTTGCCCATCTGGTGATCGATTATGCGCCCGATGCAACTATTGTTGAATCCAAATCGCTGAAACTGTTCCTCGGTTCGTTTCGCAATCACGCAGCTTTTCATGAAGATTGCACCGTGGGAATCGGGCAAAGACTGTTTGCCGAAATGAAGCCGCATTGGCTGCGCATTGGCGGGTATTGGTATCCACGCGGTGGCATCCCCATCGACGTGTTCTGGCAATCGGGCGTGCCACCACTGGGGCTTTGGCTGCCCGATCAGGGCGTCGCCAGCTATCGTGGTCGCGGATAGGATTTCCCAATCTTTTTCGTAAATTGACAGGTGGCGTCATATTCGGTTCATCCGGCTTATGGTTAAAGCACGCTCAGAAATAAGGAGTTTGAACCATGACTATGCGGACCAAATTGATGACGGCAGCGATTATCGCGGCATTGCCGCTGGCGGGCTGCACCACCAATCCCGAAACCGGCAATAAGCGCATTTCAAAAGCAGCGATTGGCGGTCTGGGCGGTGCCCTTGGCGGGTATCTGCTGGGTGATTTGATCGGCGGACGGCAGGATCGGACCGAGAAAATTCTGGGTGCGGGCATTGGTGCCGTCGCCGGTGCAGGTGCGGGCTATTATATGGACCAGCAGGAAAAGAAACTGCGGACTCAAACCGCCGGTACCGGCGTTGGCGTGACGCGCGATGGCGACCAACTGGTGCTTGATATGCCCTCGGAAGTGACCTTTGCCGTCAACAGCGCCAATCTCGACCCCAATTTCCGCTCAACGCTGGATAAGGTGGCATCAACGCTGACCGAATATAATAAAACCTATGTCGATGTGATGGGCCATACCGATTCAACCGGATCAGACGCCTATAACCAGACATTGTCCGAACAACGGGCCAATTCGGTCGCGAGCTATTTGACCAGCAAGGGCGTGATCCAGGCGCGATTGGCGGCAAAAGGTTACGGCGAAAGCCAACCACGTGCATCCAACACCACCGAAGATGGCCGCGCATCAAACCGCCGCGTGGAAATCCGGTTGGTTCCGGTAACGACGGACAGCTAAGCCAGTTCGCCTTGCAAGAGCTTGGGGAGGCTGCCCGCTTCCCCTCGCGCTTCTGCCATGAAAAACGCCTTGAGCGGTTTGGTGCGCTGTACGGTGCCCAAGCCGAAGCGGCGAATGGCAGACGCGGTTTTTCCGGGAATACCGAACAGGCGGCTCAGGGTATCAGTCGCCATCATCACGGTCTGGGTATCCAGACTGCGCCACCGGGAATAGCGATCCAATATTTGAGGGTCGCCTGGCTCCAGCCCCAGCCGCATCCCTTCGATCACGACCTGCGCCAACGCGGCGACATCGCGTAGTCCAAGGTTCAATCCTTGCCCGGCAATGGGGTGCATCCCATGGGCGCTGTCACCCACCAAAACCATGCGCTGGTCGGTGATGCGGTTGGCATGCTGGAAATTCAGCGGATAGCCGGATACCGGTGCCGTCATGGTAACACTGCCCAATAATCCGCCCATCGCCTTTTCAATCTCATGCGCCAAAGCGCGCGGCGATAGTTTGCGATAACCGGGCGCATCGGTGCGAGAAACCGACCAGACAATCGCCGACCGGTGGCGTCCATCGGCATCGTCGAGCATCGGCAGAATTGCGAACGGGCCCGCCGGATAGAATATTTCATAGGCTATATTATTGTGCGGCAATTCGTGGTTGATCGCGGTCACCATCGCTTCATGATTATATTGCCATTGGGCGAGGTGAATTCCGGCGGCGTCGCGCGTGTCGCTTTTGCGCCCCTCGGCCACCACCAACAAAGGCGCGGATAGCCGTGTGCCGTTAGACAAATCGACCGTTACGCCTGCATCGTTGCGCTCGATTGCCCCCATTTCGACGGGCATGTGCAATTGAATGTCGGGATGGGCGGATGCGGCCTGATACAGCGTTTCGCGCACCAGCCGGTTTTCGAACATCATGCCCAGATAACCGTCATCGCCATCGGGTACGAAATCAATCTCACCGGGTTTCAGGCCATCGCTAACCCAGATTTGTTCGATAGGGCAGCCTTTGCCCGCGAGCACTGGGCCAAGCCCCAGCGCCGTAAACATCGCCATGCTTGCGCTGGATATGGCAGAGGCGCGGCCGTCAAAACCCGGAGCCAGCATCGCGCGCGGATCGGTGCGGTCGATAACTTGGCTGCGGATGCCGTGCGCGGCAAAGGCCAACGCCTGTGCCAGCCCGATCATGCCGCCGCCAATGATGATGATGTCGCTTTTCATTTCCTGCATGGACCACCAGATAGGCGTTTCGCAGGGCCATGAAAAGCATCGAAAATCCGGCAAACTCTTGACGCGGAGTCCCCCGCTGCCGCAAAGGGTGTATTAACCTTATAAGATTGTACCGGGACCGCCTTATCATGGCTACGCGCATCTCAAGACCCGCCGCAGATTGGCGGCAAACCATGCGGCTTTCGCTATTGCGCAGTGGCGCGCTGATCGGATCGGCTGTGTTGCTGTTGTTTGCCTGCTATTTTTTGGTGGCGGTGCTTAGCTATTCACCCGCAGACGCAGCCTTTAACAGTGCCGCTGCCGGTGCCGCCGGAAACTGGATGGGGCAAATGGGGGCCTATCTGGCCGATGGCGCATTGTTTTTAATCGGCCTGCCGGCGATCATGCTGTTCCCCTTGCTTTTGGTCTTTGCCCGCCGGTTGTGGCGCGATGTGCCCCAGCCGAACTGGAAACGGCAATTGCTGTTGTGTTTGTCGGGAATGCTGTTGATCGGTTTCGGCATGGCGCATTGGCAACATGGCACCGCCATTGGCCTGCCTGCTGGATGGGGCGGTGTGTTTGCGTTGTTGTTGGATGACGGTGCTGTTCGCCTGATTGCCAATCTGGGTGACGGCTGGCGCGGACTGGCGCGGGTGGTGTTGATACTGGCGTCGCTGATCGGTGGAATGGCGCTGGTTTTGCGATCGCTGGAATTGGAAAAGCCACTGTTCCGAATTCCATCCTTGCCTTCATTGCCATTACCCAAAGCGGGGATGCTTGGCGGTGCCAAGGCAAAATCTGCGCAGGCAATGGCCGATGCTGACGGCGACGATGAGGCAGAGCCCGTTCGCCAACCGGCGGCGGGGCCGCGTCCTGTGGTTGCCGCCAGCACGCGCAATCCGGTGGAGATCAAGGAAGCGCCAAAGGCTCCGCCCAAAGCCAGCTTCTCCAGTCAGGCAAAGCAGGGCGATTTCCTGAGCAATTATAAATTGCCATCGATTGACCTGCTCGATCCCCCGCCCGAAACCACCGCCCCCAAATTGGACAAGGCGGCGCTGGAGAAAAATGCGCGGCTGCTCGAATCGGTACTGGAAGATTTCAAGGTGCAGGGCGAGATTGTCGCGGTGCGCCCCGGCCCCGTCGTCACCATGTACGAACTGGAGCCTGCCGCGGGTGTCCGTGCGCAGCGCGTGGTGCAATTGGCGGAAGATATTGCGCGTAATATGTCGGCCCTGTCGGCGCGCGTTTCGACTGTGCCGGGCCGCACGGTCATCGGCATCGAACTGCCGAACCACAACCGCGAGGCGGTGGTGCTGCACGAGATGATGGCGTCCAGCGCCTTTGCCGATCAAAAGGGGCAATTGCCGATTATCCTGGGCAAGAACATTTCCGGCGATCCGGTGGTCGCCGATTTGCAGCCGATGCCGCATCTGTTGGTCGCGGGTACCACCGGTTCGGGTAAATCGGTGGGTCTGAACAGCATGATCCTGTCGCTGCTCTATCGCTTGACGCCTGATCAATGCCGGATGATTATGATCGATCCCAAGATGCTGGAACTCAGCATTTATGACGACATCCCGCATTTGCTGTCACCCGTGGTGACCGAACCCGCCAAGGCCATCCGCGCGCTCAAATGGGCGGTGGAGCAGATGGAGGATCGATACCGGATGATGTCTTCTTTGGGCGTCCGCAATCTGGGTGGTTTCAATGAAAAGGTCACAGCTGCCAAGGCCAAGGGCGCGCCATTGGGGCATAAAGTGCAGATCGGCTATGACCCGATGACCGGCCTGCCGCAATATGAAGAAGAACAGCTCGATTTTCAGCCATTGCCGCAGATTGTGGTGATCGTCGACGAACTGGCCGATTTGATGATGACAGCGGGTAAAGAGGTGGAATTCCTGATCCAGCGTCTGGCGCAAAAGGCGCGGGCGGCGGGTATCCATTTGATCATGGCGACGCAGCGGCCATCGGTTGACGTTATTACTGGCGTTATCAAAGCCAATTTGCCGACGCGGATCAGTTTCCATGTGACCAGCAAAATCGACAGCCGCACCATTTTGGGCGAACAGGGTGCCGAGCAATTGCTAGGCAAAGGCGACATGCTCTATATGGCGGGCGGCAAGGCGTTGACGCGTATTCACGGGCCGTTTGTGTCCGATGACGAAGTCCGCCGCGTGGCAGACCATTGGCGCGGACAGGGGCAGCCCGATTATATCCAGTCGGTAACCGAAGAACCCGACGAGGGCAGCTTTGCCCTGGATGGTATCGGCGATGACGACAGCCCGGAGGACGCGAGCTATCGCAAGGCATGCCAGATCGTTTTCGAAAGCCAAAAGGCATCGACCAGCTGGATCCAACGGCAATTGCGCATCGGCTATAACAGCGCCGCGCGCCTGATCGACCGGATGGAAGAAGACGGCTATGTTTCCGCCCCCAACCATATCGGGCGGCGCGAGGTATTGCGCGACCGGAATGGCGAACCGATTTGATTGGCATTAAGTCGCCATTCAACCGCCGCCCGTTAGTCAAAAGTCCTAAAGGACAAAGGACCTAATATGAAATATGCCCTTACCGCGCTTGCGCTCTCCCCGGTGCTGATGACTATCAGCGCCGCCGCGCCTGCGCAAAGCAGCAATGATCTGAGTGCGGTTGTCGGCCACATGCAGGCCGTGTCGACGATGAGCGCCAATTTCACCCAAACCGACCGCAACGGCAAATCGCTGTCGGGCAAATTGTTGTTGAAGCGCCCCGGGCATGTCCGTTTTGAATATCAAAAGGGTGTGCCGTTGTTGATCGTAGCCGATGGCTCGGCGCTGACGTTGATCGATTATGAAGTGAAGCAGGTGCAACGCTGGCCCATTAAAAACAGCCCGCTTGCCGCCCTACTCGATCCCGGCAAAGATCTATCGCGATTTGGCAAACGGGTGCAAACCGGCGATAGCAATGTCGTCAGCGTCGAAGTGCGTGATGCCAAACGGCCGGAATATGGTACCATGACGATGGTCTTCGTCAAACAAGCAGGGGCACCGGGTGGCTATACCTTGAATGGCTGGGTCGCGCTCGATTCGAAAAACAACCGCACGTCGATTCGCCTCAGCAATGTGAAATTTAACACGCCAATTGCCCAATCCAGCTTCAGCTGGAAGGATCCACGCCCGACCCGTCGCAAATGATTTGCAGGTGGGGCGATGAGTCGAGCCATTGCGCCGACCAGATGAATGCCTGAACGGAGTTGTTCATGTTGGCGACAGGAAAATCAGGTAAATTGCAGTCATCGAAAGCCTGCTGACTGCGCGGTTTTCCCCCTGTTGCCCGCGGTGCAAAACGGTGGTTTTCGATATTAGCGTGACGAACGCAAGCTTGGCCCTCATCCCAATTGCCCCCGGGATGGGGGCTTTGCTTTTTTGGTCTGACGCGCTTTCTGTTTGAACTGCGACCTGCATCGGCGCGATGATCCTGCCGATAGCGTCTTGCCGATGCCGTTTTGCATCCTTAAGCAGCGCGGCATGGCAAGCACTCTTCGTATCGCATCCTGGAACATCAATTCGGTTCGTTTCCGTATTGAGATTGTTGAACGCTATCTGCGCGAGGACGCGCCAGATATATTGTGTCTGCAAGAAACCAAGGTCGTCGACGGGGATTTTCCCGAAGGCGCGTTTCGTCAGCTGGGGTATAACCATATGGCCGTCAACGGACAGCCGATGCACCACGGCGTTGCCATTATCAGCAAGATTCCGATGCAGAAAAAGCGGGTTCATGATTGGCAGGCCAATGGCGAGGCGCGTCATGTGGGTGTCGAAGTCGCGGGCGTGCAGTTGGAAAATGTTTACGTGCCCGCAGGTGGTGAAGTTGCCGACCGCGCGGTCAATACCAAATTCGGGCAAAAGCTGGATTTTATTGAGCGGATGACGGCGTGGTCCGGCGAGGTGAAAGAACCGACGATCCTGACCGGAGATTTTAACATCGCCCCGCTGGAAACCGATGTGTGGAGCCACAAGCAGCTGGTGAATGTGGTGAGCCACACCGCCGTCGAAATCGAAGCTTTGGCCAAAATGCAAGCCGCCGGGCAATGGGTTGATCTGGCACGGCGCTTTATACCGCCCGCCGAACCGCTGTTCACGTGGTGGAGTTACCGCGCGCAGGATTGGGAAACCTCTAACCGCGGACGGCGGCTCGATCATATGTGGGCAACGCCCGATATACAGGATCGCGCGGTTGGCCATCAGATTGTCAAACCGTGCCGGGGCTGGGCCAAACCATCGGATCATGTCCCCATCGTCACGGAGTTTACTCTTTGAATGCAGCCGATCCCCGACAGGCTGCCCGGGCGATAGACGCGCTGCGGCGGGGCTGGCCGATCCGGGTCGTAGGGCCGCAGGCGGCCATCACGCTGATGGCGGTGGAAACGGCGACCGATCCGGCCTTGGCAGAATCGGGTGGCACAATGGCGCTTTTGCTGTCGCAAGCGCGGGCCGCAACGCTGAAGCTGGCCAATCAATTCGCCGCCGCTGATATTGCCGTTCCGGTTGCGATAGCCGCCCCTGCCGATCTGGATGCTGCCCGCGCCATGGCCATTGCCGACCCAGCCCTTGATCTGGCCTATCCGATGAAAGGCCCGTTTCGGGCGCAAGCTCTGTCCGATGAAGCCGCCGCCCTTGCTGCACTGGATTTGGCGCGAGAGGCGGGGTTGTTGCCGGCCTATCACATCCTGCGCGACGATGCCGAGGCGATGGCGATCGCCAGCGTTGCGGATTGCGCCGCCTTCGTCGATGCATCGCTGTTACGCATCGCCGCGCGCGCCCGGTTGCCGGTAGCGGCAGCGGACGATGCTGAACTGGTGGCGTTTCGGTCTGCCGCCGATGCCGCTGATCATGTCGCGCTGGTTGTGGGCAAGCGCGATCAGAACCCACCCGTAGTGCGGCTGCATAGCGAATGCCTGACCGGCGATGTGCTGGGCAGTTTGAAATGCGATTGTGGACCGCAACTGCATGAGGCGCTGCGCCAGATTGCAGGCGCGCAATGGGGTGTGCTTCTGTATCTGCGGCAGGAAGGGCGCGGGATAGGCCTGGTGAACAAGCTGCGCGCTTATGCGTTGCAAGATCAGGGGTTTGATACCGTTGATGCCAATATCCGGCTGGGCTTTGCCGTTGATGCCCGCGATTTCGCGGTGGCGGCCAATATGCTGCGGCTGTTGTCCGTTGAAAATGTGCGATTGCTGACCAACAATCCGGCAAAGGTTACCGGATTGCAGGCCGAGGGCATCGTTGTCAGTGAGCGGCTGCCGCTGAGCATCGCACCCAATCCGCACAACCGGGATTATCTGGAAACCAAAAAGACGCGAACGGGACATAAACTGTAACGGTCGTCACCATAGATTTTCTGTGGATTTTCTATTGTAAAATAATCCTTCCCGGTTCTATTCTGCACCCGCGTCAAGTGGGGGGTGCGTGGCCAGAGCGGACCATATTGCGGCATTGGCAGCGTGTTTTGGTTGCAGTCCACCTGCGGCTGCGCGGCTGGCCGAACTGGCGCTTGTTCGCGAAAGTCCGCACCGGTCCCCAATCGCGCATTATGGTGATCTTTCCGCGCATTTGTTTCTGGTGATCGAGGGTGCTGTCAGCATCGAGGTTTTTGGTGCCGAAGGTCAGCAGGCGCAATTGGCGCTGCATGGTCCGGGCGAAATATTCGGGGCCTATCCAACGCCGACCACCCACCGCGCTGAAATCCTGTCGACGGGCCCCACACTTTTGCTCGCCTTTCCTACATCCGATTTGGCGGCACTGGCGGCACGCGAGGCCGAAATCGGTGCGGGTATTGCAGGATTGTTGGCGCGGCAGCTCGATCTGGTGCTGGATCGGATGGCGGCGCGAATCGGGCTGAGTGCAACAGGGCGCTTCTACCGGTTGTTGCTGCAACTCGCCGATGACGACGGCAGGATATGTCCAGCGCCGGTCATCGCCGCGCTTGCGGTACGAGTGCATACCAGCCGGGAAACCGCATCTCGGGCGCTGGCGGCGTTGTTGCGGCGGGGGATAATGGAACGTTTTCCAGATGGATTGCGCGTGGTGTCGCGGCGGATGCTGGAAGACTTGGTCGTTTAACGCCCAATCGTTGCGGCGAGCCGTGCGATTTCGCGCGAATGGTTGGCAACGATCTCCCCCAATTGCTGCCCAACGCCGTCGAGTAACGCGATCAGCCCGGCATCGGAACCGCTTTCGCGCTGAGTCGCGATCAATCGGTCCAATTCAGCCAGGGCAGCGACCGAATCGGCACGGGTCGCGTCGAGCCTGGACAATTGCACATGCGCCTGCGACCAGCTTTCGCTGCCCATGGACGCACCCGAAGCGGCGCGGGCCGAAGATTGGGCCGCAGGCAGCGCGCGTGCAAATGCAGCATCAGCAGCGCGGCTTCGCGCCAGCCATGCATTGGTTTGAATGGACAGTGCCGATGGCAAGCTGGTGGTCAGAGCAGGAGCCGCAGATTCTGGCGCTTCAATTGGATTTTCGGTTTCATAAGGCCGTTTGGATAGCGACGGAAAGTCGCCTTTCTGCGTCGCGCATGCGGCCAAAATCAAAGTGGCGGCGGACAGGATAATCGGATAAGAGCGTACAGTCTTCGGCATAAAGGCGGTCTTATGCGGGCATGCCCTGTCATGCAAGCCAGTCGCGCTTGCTGCTTTGCCGGGTTTCCATCGGCAATGGCCGTTGACAAAGCCGAACTCAATACACTAGCCGCCCTGTCTCTGGCGCGAGCCTTCGGGACTCGGTCCTTGTTGTTGCGTGTCAGAAAACGCCCAGAAACGGGCGAAAAGCAGATTAAAACGGATTGAGAAAAAGCCATGTTCGCTATCGTGCGCACTGGCGGCAAGCAGTATCGCGTCGCCGCCGGAGACAAGATTGCAGTTGAAAAGCTGCCAGGAGTTGCCGGTGACACTGTGTCGCTGGATGATGTGTTGCTCGCGGGCGACGGTGGCGAGGTCAAAGACGCCAACGGTTTGACCGTGTCGGCTGAAATCATTGCGCAGGAACGCGGCGAGAAGGTGATCGTTTTCAAAAAACGTCGTCGCCACAATTATCGCCGTAAGCAAGGCCATCGCCAGTCGTTGACGCTGCTGCGTATCATGTCCGTTGGTGGTGCCGCTGCCCCAAAAGCCAAGGCGCAGGCTGCTGCTCCCAAGGCTGAAAAAGTCGAAGCCGCTGCCGAAGCAGCACCCGCTAAAAAAGCTGCGCCGAAAAAGGCCGCAGCCAAAACAGCCGAATAAGCGTACAGGAGTTTAGACCATGGCACATAAAAAAGCAGGTGGTTCATCCCGCAACGGTCGCGACTCAGCCGGTCGCCGCCTTGGTGTGAAGAAATTCGGCGGTCAGGAAGTGATCGGCGGAAACATCATCATTCGTCAACGCGGCACCCGCGTTTACCCGGGCGCCAATGTTGGCATGGGCAAGGATCATACCTTGTTTGCACTGACCGTTGGCCGCGTGCGATTCCATTCGGGCAAACTTGGCCGCAATTATGTGTCGGTCGATATGGCAGCGATCGCCGCAGAATAATCGGACAATCGATAACGGGTTGTCCAACTGGATGACCCGGAAGCTTATCTCTCAAAAGAAACGCTTCACCAGACAGGGAGACGGGTCAACCGGTCTCCCTTTCTTTTTGCCTCTTTCTCCCTGCAAAACCGGCCCTTTTGGGGCCAAATGTCGTCATATGGTCATCAAAGATCATTAGGGGGCGGCAAGCGGATGAAGGAGTGTTACGCATGTTCGCGATTACCGAGAGATTGCTGTTGCGGCCCAGCTGGCCCGAAGACGCACAGGCGCTGCACAAAGCAGTCGCCGATGAAGAAATCATCCGCAATCTGGCTACCGTTCCGTGGCCCTACAGCTTTGCCGACGCGATGGAATTCGCTGCCTTGCAGCATCCTGATCAATATCCATGCGCCTTCATCTGGTTACGGGACGGTGGTGTGCCGCGGCTTGTAGGAACGTGTGGCCTTGCCGAACGCAATGGCCAGGCCGAATTGGGATATTGGATCGCTCGCCCTTATTGGGGCAAAGGGATCGCAACCGAGGCGGCCAAAGCCATGGTCGACGCCGCCCGTGCCCTTGGCCATCAGCGTTTGCTTGCCAGCCATTTCGTTGACAATCCGGCTTCAGGGCGGGTGCTGCGAAAGGCAGGCTTCATCCCAACCGGAAAGCGCGAAATGCGCCACAGCAAGGGTCGCGGCCATGCAACGACATCGGTGCTGTTTGCGCAAGACTTGGGCGAAGGCTGTGACGGCGGCAAAGGTGTGATGCGCGAACCGCCGCCTATTATCCGACCAGCGCCGGACGCGCCGAAATTAAGGGCGGCATAACGGCATTTGTAGCAGTGGAAGCTTACGCCACTGTTGCGAGTGGCGCTTGTCGTTCGCGCGTTAGCGGAATATTGACTTGACCTTCTGTCACCAATTGCAAGGCGGCGAGCAGATTTTCACCTTTGATGATCCACGGGCTATCGTCAATCTGCCATGGATGAAAACCCGGGCGCAGAAATGCCGCCCAGGGGCGAAGCAGCGCCCGTCCTATGCCTCCTTTGCCAAAGCCATATTGCAGCAGCTTTGGCAAAGCGCGCCTTGCCGGAATGCCGTCCTGCTTTAACAATTCAAGCTGGCCGCGCGTCCGGTTGATCAAGAAACTGGTCGAAACAGCGATGCATAACGATGTGCGCACCAGCCAGCGGCGTGCCGGGCTCCAATGTGCAGTAGCTGCCATCCACACGTCAAAGGCGACAGCTTTATGCTCGATCTCCTCGATGCCGTGCCACAGCCATAATTTGTGCAATTCAGGATCGGAGCCTTGCATATGTTCGGCGTTGCGCATGAGTTCAGCCGAAACAATGGCCGTCAGATGTTCGATGCACATCGTCGCACCCAATTTGGTGACATCGCTTGCATCGGTAAAGAAGGCGACAAATTGTTTGATGGCTTTGTCGAGCGGCGCAATATCGTAGCCCGCTTTATCTAATGCCTTGTTCATACCGATGTGTTCGCGACTATGGGCAGCTTCTTGTTCGATAAAGGCTGCTATGTCTCGGCGCAGTTTTTCGGGAACCCGATCTTTCCACGGGCGAACGCTTTCAATCATAAAGGCCTCACCAATGGGAAAAACGGCCGATAATGCGTTGAAAAACGCCGTGGCATACGGATCATTACGGACCCAAAGCCGGTTAGGGATTGCAAGATTGCGGGCGCGAAAGCGCCGTGCTTGAAACGGCTTGCCGTGTGTCGATTGATCGCAAGCACTGGTCGAAGTTGCTGTTTCCATAAAGCGCCATTACCGCAGACGTTGGCAATTTAGCTTTAATCGATGCGGTTAATGCGGCGTTAGCTTTTCAAATTTTCGCTAATTTACAGAGATTTGCATGGCCGCAATTGCAAACGGTTGCCGTTTGATAAGGCGAGCAATGGGTCGGCTGCAAAGACGACGAACAAGAAGCATATTTCGGTATTTAACGAATGAATTTGCCATAGCCATAAATCTGATGCTGCAGACAACACATCGCGCAAATGTAGGGGGTTTTCCGGCGCCGCTGCGTCCATCGGAGATAGGCATTTTTAATATCGAACTTGACAGGAGCGTACTTGACATGTCCCTTACTCTCAGGGTGCGGCAAAGTAAATTATAACAATAACCATAAGGTAACTGACAATATGTCAATAGAGGAACCTGGGGCTTCCACTGCGACCCGTCAACGCCGCCGTTTGAAACCGGAGGCTAGTAGATTAGCGGCGCTCGAAGCGGCGCGTGCGCTGTTAATTGAGGCTGGGCCACAGGCGGTCACGCTCAAAGCCGTTAGTGCCCGCATTGGCCGCACGCACGCCAATTTGCTGCACCATTTCGGTTCTGCATCGGGTTTGCAAAAGGCACTTGCCGCGCATCATTCGGAAAGCATCTGCGCAACGATTGGAGAAGCGATATTGGGCGCGCGCGAAGGTGAAGTTTCCGCGCGCTATCTGGTGGATTTGATATTTGACGCCTTTGATCGCGACGGCGGCGGTGCGCTGGCGGCTTGGATGCTGCTATCGGGCAACGAAGATGCATTGAACCCGGTTGTTGAGGCAATCCATCATTTGGTCGACAGTATCGGCGAAGGCGGACATCTTGATCTGGATTTGCACACGCTGACCATGGAATTGGTGCTGCTGGCCCTTGGCGACTTATTGCTGGGCGGACCGTTAAGCGCGTCTTTGGGTCTTAATCGTACCGCAGGGCGCGAAATCGCGGTAAATCGCCTCGCCCAATCCATCGCAGGCTGGCAACAGCGCCACGCAACGCCGCAGGAATAGGATTGGCTATTCGCGCCGTTGCGGTTTTTATCGGGCGTAATTATTAAGCGGCGCGGCGTTCGGTTGCTTGTAACCAGGCGCGGGCCTGTTTTTGGGCTTCACCAATTTCGCGTGCGGTCATTTCGTCGGATATTTCTGCACGGCACGTCATCGCTTCTTCACTGCCGTTCAGGGCAGCCAGATTAAACCATTTATGCGCTTCGATCAGATCGATTTCAGTGCCGTCGGTTCCGGTTGAAAAGGCAACCCCCAAATCGAACAATGCCGCCACACTGCCCCGTGCGGCATCTGCCAACCGGCTTTCAATGAGAAAATTTGCACTTTTGATACTGTTAGCCATCACGTTTAGACCCCCGTTTACTGTCGAGGCCACTTCACCGGAATATGGTCAACAAATGGTTAACGCGTAAGTGCAATTTACAAGGTGATGGTGCTGGAGATTTAGAATTTATACCGCAATATTATCGATTAAGCGCGTTTTTCCGATGCGGGCGGCAGCCAAAAGGCGCAAGGGCCGTTCGGAAATTTTATCGACCAAAGTCAGTGTTTCGGCATCCGCGAGTGCAAAATAGTCCACGCTTTTAAAACCTGCAGCGACAATGTCGGATTGCGCGCGTGCGCAAACCACACCGACATCTTCGCCCGAACGCACGGCATTTGCCGCCATGTTCAAGGCAATAGGCAAGGCAATCGCGGCCTTGCGATCTTCCGCAGAAAGAAACGCATTGCGGGACGACATTGCCAAACCATCGGGATCGCGCATGGTCGGCACACCCACAATTTCTATTCCAAAATCCAGATCACGGACGAAGCGGCGGATGACCGCGAGCTGCTGAAAATCTTTTTCTCCGAAGCACGCCACATCGGGGGTGATTTGGTTAAACAGTTTGGAAACGATCAGGGCCACGCCATCAAAATGGCCGGGACGGGCACCGCCACAAAAATGGGCGCTGGGGCCTTCAACATGGATCGAGGTTGCAAAACCTGCTGGATACACCTCCGAAGCGGCGGGTGCCCAAACCAGATCGACACCGAGCGGACGGAGTTTTTCGACATCTGCTTCCAATGTGCGGGGATAAGCATCCAGATCTTCATTGGGTCCAAATTGGTTCGGATTGACAAAGATCGAGACAATGACGGCATCCGCATGCGCCTTTGCCGCGCGCACCAGCTGCAAATGTCCGTCGTGTAAGGCACCCATTGTGGGCACCAGCGCCAGCCTTTTTTGATTCGTTCGAAGACCGGCGGTCGCCATTCTCAATATTTCAAGCTGATTGATGATTTGCACGACTGATTCGCCTTGGTTATGGCTTCGATTGACCGCGCCGCATTAGCAGCGTTCGGGTTCAAGCTGAATAACTTATCGAAGGGGCAGGGCTGGCATATGGCCAGGACACATCATATAGTTTTTGCGAATGAAAAAGGCGGAACCGGAAAGTCGACCACGGCTGTCCATGTTGCCATTGCACTCGCTTCGCGCGGCGCTCGAGTCGCCTGCCTCGATCTCGATTCGCGGCAACGAACCCTGTATCGCTATCTGGAAAACCGGCGTGACACGATGGCGCGTCGCGGCATTGCTTTGCCCATGCCGCGTTTCGAAGTGTTCGAACAGGAATTGCAGGCGCGGCTGGAACAGCAGGTACACGAGCTGGAAAATCAATGCGATTTCCTGATTTTTGATACGCCGGGCCGCGATGACAAATATGCCCGTTTTGTGGCCACCCGCGCGCATACGTTAGTGACGCCGATTAACGACAGTTTTGTCGATTTTGATCTGATCGGCAAAGTTGACGCCGAAAATTTCAAGGTCAAAAAATTGAGCTTTTATGCCGAACTGATTTGGGAAGCGCGCATGGCGCGGGCCAAATCAGACGGGGTGACGATTGATTGGGTGGTGTTGCGCAATCGGCTGCACAATATGGAAGCGCGCAACCAACAGCGCATGACCGAAGCAATTGCCGAATTGTCCAAACGCGCTGGATTTCGCGCAATCTGCGGGCTGAATGAGCGCGTGATTTATCGCGAGCTGTTTCCGTCAGGCCTGACTTTGGTGGACAAGGGCCATCTCGGCAATTTGGGGACCGCGCATATCGTGGCGCGGCAGGAATTGCGCGAACTGGTCTCTGCGCTGGCGCTGCCAGATTTTGGCGCAAAAGCAGCCGAGCCTGCTTTGCTCTGATGCTGCCGTTGCTCCTGTTGGTGGCGGCTGTGATCGGCTGGGCGTTGTGGACAGGGCGGATCATATGGGCGCAATTGCCACCGATATTGCTGGCGCTTGCCGGGGCATTTCTGGCGGTGCGCGGACAATGGGTTCTAGGGTTGGGCGCGTTGGGTGCAGGCGTCACCTGGTATCGCGGGTTAACGTGGCGGCTATTTGGAACGCGATCATCGCAAAGTGAGGCGTATTCTCTTGTCAAGGCGCGTTCGATGCTGGGCGTATCGGCAAATGATGATGCTGACCGAATTCGCGCACGGCATCGGCTGCTGATAGCAGAAAATCATCCAGATCGGGGCGGTTCGCAACAGCGAGCAAGCGAATTGAACCATGCCCGAGACGTTTTACTGAAAGATTTGGAAACTAAATCACAATTATAGTAGCCAGATCGAGTCCTATTATTGACGGAGCCTTTATGCCGCACATTTTTCATCCCACCTCTCTGCGTGAATACGATATTCGCGGAATTATTGGCGAAACATTGGGGGCCGATGATGCCTATGCCATTGGTCGCGGCTTCGCGACATTGCTAGGGCGCGCCGGGGGAAAAGCGGTTGCGGTGGGTTATGATGGCCGTGTCAGTTCGCCCATGCTCGAAGAGGCGCTGGTGCGCGGCATTACAGAGGCTGGGCTGGATGCGGTTCGCATCGGCATGGGGCCCACCCCAATGCTATATTATGCCGAAGCAGTATTGGACGATGTTGATGGCGGGATCGAGATAACCGGCAGCCATAACCCCGCCAATTATAATGGCTTCAAGATGGTCTTCCAAGGGCGACCCTTTTTCGGGGATGACATTCAGCAACTGGGCCGGATGGCGGCGGCAGGGGATTGGGACAGTGGCCAGGCAAGTGGGGGGGAGGGTACCTCTCGCACGATGGACATCATGGACCAGTATGTTGCCCGTATCGCGCAAGCTGCACCCTCCCAAGCGTTCCGCATCGGTTGGGATGCGGGCAATGGCGCGGCGGGACCGGTGATCGAGCGACTGGTCAAGATGTTGCCCGGGGAGCATCATCTTTTGTTTGTGGATGTGGATGGCCAGTTTCCCAATCATCATCCCGATCCCACCGACGAAGCCAATCTTGTCGATTTGAAGCGGCTTGTCGCGGAGAAGAACCTCGATTTCGGATTGGCTTTTGACGGTGATGGCGACCGCATCGGCGCGATTGACGGCGAGGGTCGGGTAATTTGGGGTGATCAGCTGTTGCAAATCTATGCCGAGGATGTTTTGGCAGAGGTTCCCGGTGCCACGATTATCGCCGATGTAAAGGCGTCACAGGCCTTGTTCGACCGCGTTGAGGCGTTGGGCGGAAAGCCGCTGATGTGGAAAACCGGGCATAGCCTGATTAAATCCAAAATGAAGGAAACGGGTTCACCGCTGGCTGGCGAGATGAGCGGCCATATCTTTTTCAAGCACGAATATTACGGATTTGACGATGCGATCTACGCGGCGCTTCGCCTGATGGCGGCTTCGGCCAAATTGGGCAAAAGCGTAACCGAGCTGCGCGGTGCCATGCCCGAGATGATCAACACGCCTGAAATGCGCTTCCAAGTGGATGAGAGCCGCAAGTTTGCGGTGATCGACGAAGTGCTGGCGCGTTTGGCAGCAAGCGGCGCGGACGTAAACAACACCGATGGCGCGCGGGTGAATACGCCGGACGGCTGGTGGCTGCTGCGCGCGTCGAACACACAGGACGTGCTGGTCGCGCGGGCGGAGGCTTCGAGCGAGGCGGGGCTGGAGCGGCTGATGGCGATGATCGATGCGCAGTTACAGGCCAGCGGGCTGGAACGCGGCGAGCAGGCGGGGCATTAAAAACAACCTACAATCTCTTATGCTGGGCACATCTTGCGACTGAATTGGAAATATAACCTGTTAATTGCATTGGCTCTGCTGCTTGCCAATTTGGCATTTTTTTATTTGAAAACCCTGACCAAAGCCGCCCGATTGTTTTTGGAGCAAAGTCTTACTTGGGTCCATCTTAGCAAAGCAGATCGAACGAAAAATTGGCTCCATTTGGATCGGAAGGGCCAATGGCGCACCCGAGATGGAAAACTTGCTAATCTCGTCTTGCTTGCAAGGTTGACCATACCGAACATTGATGGCCCAAGTTATTGGATTGATGTCGAGCAACAACAGCAGTGGACGTTCGGTAATGTTGTGAAGACTATTCGCGCTGCTTCGATCAAAGGAATCTGCAATCTCGCAATTCGTGATCGAGAGATGCTTAGCTTACATAATCCAAACGCGGATCGCGCCGAAGTGCCTGTGCTTACAGTCGCGGAATACTCGAAAAGCCAAGGCGGACCTCTTACGCGCTGTGTCACAGATCCGATTATTATTCAGCGTTATGATGACGCTGAGAAAGAGTACAATCGTGGTCGGTGAGATTTCAATAATTAGCCGATTGTTAATTTCAATCCAGATTACGTCACCCCCGCGAAGGCGGGGGTCCATCACCGGCACTGTAAATTTATAAGTCAGGTGATGGATTCCCGCTTTCGCGGGAATGACGAATTAGGGTGGTTGAAGGTTTCGCCAACGCTAATTGAAACGCCTCTTCCCCACGCTTTCCATTTGCCAACCCATCGCACTTGCGCCACCGCCTGCTCACTATGATACCACGCACACATCTTGGCACCGCACATGTCCCCGGGGGCGATACGCTGGAGCTTTATAGCCGCGGTGATGATTTCATGATTGTGCTCGATCGCAATGAATTGATGAGCACGCGGATGAATGGCTCTGAAATCGCGCTGGCGGAAATGACGCTTGAGCGGTTGCCGGATAATGCCGCGCCGCATTTGTTGATTGGCGGCTATGGCATGGGCTTTACGCTGCGGGCGGCGCTGGCGATGATGGGACCACAGGGGCAGGCGACGGTTGCCGAGCTTGTGCCGGAGATCATTGCTTGGGCGCGCGGGCCAATGGCGGGGGTTGCTGACGGATGTCTGGATGATCCGCGTGTCAATTTAACCATGGGCGATGTCGGCCAGGTGATCCGCTCAAACGCCGCTACCTATGATGCTATCTTGCTGGATGTCGACAATGGGCCCGACGGGCTGACGCGCAGAGGCAATGACAGCCTGTATTCCCCCGTTGGGCTGGCTGCGGCAATGCGCGCTTTGCGACCCGGCGGGGTATTGGCGATCTGGTCTGCGGCACCCGACAAGAAATTCAATCACAGACTGAAGGAAGCGGGCTTCGCTGTTGACGAGGTCGCCGTGCGCGCACGTACCAACGGCAAAGGGCCACGCCATATCATCTGGTTCGCCACCAAATATTGAGCAGTGTTGGTTTGCCAGTATCGCCTAAATAAAAAGGCCGGAGCATTTCTGCCCCGGCCTTTTCCGCATCACCCTGTTGGGTTTTCGTTAAAAACGGTATTCGACGTTGAAGGTCGCGGTACGTGGCGGGCCATAATAGCCGATGATCGAATTGCCGAACAACGCGCCGGGGAAGTTATAGCCACCCACGCGGTATTTTTCGTTCGTCAGGTTTCGCAGGTTGACCGACAGGCGAATTTTTTCGTCTTCGGTGGTCCAGCCAGCGGAAGCATCGACCAGAAAATAGCCATCGGGGTCGAGCGCCGGGGTAGGGATTTCAAACATATAGGCATCGCTGCGCAGGGCGACTGCTGGGGTGAATGAAATTGTCCCACCGGCAAAATCACCCGACATTGTGGCCGATGCGCTGGCGGTAAAGCGCGGGGTATTCTGGAATTCGCGCGCGTTTGATACGTCAACGGGGGTGGTACCACCCGCGATCAGGGTCAGGAATTCCTTATAATCCGCCTTGGTATATCCAACCGCTGCATTCATCGAGAAATTGGGTGAGGGAACGGCACGGATTTCCACTTCGACGCCCGAAATGTCACCCCGACCGGCATTGTCGACAAAGCTGGCGATGCCGCCGGTGATGATGTTGGGAACCTGAATCGTGACCTGCTGGTCTTTGTACTTCGATTTGTACAAGGCGATGTTGGTGAACAGTTTGCGATCCAGAAACGCGCCCTTGAAGCCCACTTCAAAGCTATCGATGGTTTCGGGCGCATAGCCATTGACCGTGGTTGGCGTGAACACCGCGTCACCGCGCATGTCAAATCCGCCCGATTTGAAACCCTTGCCATAAGAAGCATAGAGATTGGCGTTGTCGTTTGGCTGATAGCTGATCGAGAAACGCGGGGTCAGTTTCTTGAAATCGCGGCTGTTGGTATAATTGGTGCGGACCAGACCGGGGACGGCAGCGGCATTGCCAAATAATGGGCTGCGGATGCCGGTGTAGTTCTGGCGATAGACCGAACCGGTCTTGTCATCCTTGGTATAACGCAGGCCCGCCGACAGCTTCAGCTGTTCGGTCAGGTCAAAGCTGAAATCGGCAAAGGCGGCATAGCTTTTGGTTTTGACGGTTCCCGACGTAACCGTGGTCAAATTGGCAAGGCCCAGCACGGTGTCAAACGCACCGCTGGCGCGGGCATCGAGATAATAAAGGCCCGCCACACCCTGCAACCGATCGCCTTCGATCAGCAGTTGGAGTTCCTGTGTAAACTGGCGGTCATCGTAAAATGCCGGGATGTCGAGGATCGGTCCGGCGGTGTTGTCGAAATCGATCAGCGTGTTGGTGTGGCCATCGCGATAGGCTGTGATCGATTTGAAGGTCAATGTGTCCGAAAGGCCGAATTCTCCCGTCAGCGACGCGCCTTGTGTCATTACCTTGTTATCATCACCAATTCCGGCGCGGGTATCATAGACGCTGGCGGTTGGCACAAAGGCAGCAGCACCGCCATTGCCGACCAGACGGGTGCCGTGGCGGGGGTTTGATTTGTCGACGGTTTTGTCTGCGGCTAGCCGAATGAAGACAGTGTCCGAAGGCGCAAATTCAGCGGAAATGCGTCCAGCGATAACGTCCTTGTCATATTGATCCGCACCCGTGGTCAGGTTTTTGCCGTATCCATCGCGTTTGTACATGGCGACAGCGCCGCCAATGGACAGGGCATCGCCAATGGGTACCGTTACCTGCCCCAAAAGGTCGATCTGGTTAAAGGCACCATAAGACGCGCGCACTTTGCCGCCGAAATCATGCCCCAATTTGTTGGTCACATATTTGATCGCGCCGCCAATGGTGTTGCGGCCATAAAGCGTGCCTTGCGGCCCGCGCAGCACCTCGATGCGTTGCACATCAAATATGTCGAGCACGGCACCCTGTGGGCGGGCGACATAGACGTCATCGACGTACAGACCAACGCCGGGTTCAAAACCCCAAAGCGGATCCTGTTGGCCGACGCCGCGGATAAAGCCGATTAACGTCGAGTTCGATCCCCGCGCGATTTGCATCGTCAGGCTGGGGACTTTGCTTTGCAGTGCGGTCAGGTCAACCGCGCCTTGTGCCGTTAATGCGTCCCCTGAAATCGCGGTGATGGCGACGGGCACATCCAGCAGGCTTTCTTCGCGGCGGCGTGCGGTGACGATAATTTCGCCACTGTCTTCGCCTTCATCGGCGACTGCTTCGTCTTGTGCGAATGCCATCGAAGGAGCGGCGGCAAAAGCGCCAAGTGCGATGCTGCTCAGCAATAGGGTGCGCGAAACTGTGCGGATTTTCATAAAACTCTCCTGCGGTCAAAACGGGGCGATTGCGCCTTCTGGATTTTGTCTTTAATGAAAGTTGAACCACCTTTCAACTTTAGATGTGATCGGCCTTTGTAAATGGTTCCAGCGCGTGACATAAGCGCCACAATGACGGGGGATGCCAAAACACCGCGCACCGAGCGTGGACGTCGCACTTTGCGTGCGCTGCTGGATGCGGCGGCGGCGGAATTTGGCGAAAAAGGCTTTCACGACAGTTCGGTGGTTAGCATCACGACGCGTGCCGGGGTGGCGTTGGGCAGTTTCTATACGTATTTCGATTCGAAAGAATCGTTGTTCCGGGCGCTGGTGCAGGACATGTCTGGCCAAGTGCGCGATCACGTGGCACCCACTTTGGCGGGGGTTGGTGACGGCATCGATGCCGAAGGGCGGGCGTTGGCTTCGTTTCTCGAATTCGCCCGTCAGCATAAAGAAATCTACCGGATCATCGACGAGGCTGAATTCGTCGCACCCGAAGCTTATCGCGACCATTATGCCACCACCGTCACCCGCATCGTCGAACGCCTGCGCGCTGCCGAAGCGCGCGGCGAGGTTGCCGGACCGATTGACGAGGCGCATGGATGGGCCATTGTCGGGATGAACGTGTTTCTGGGGCTGCGTTATGGCGTGGTCGAACAGGACCGCCCGATTGCCGAGGTGGCCAAGGTCGCCAATTCTATTTTGCGCCGGGGATTGCAGGCTTAGGGTCACACCGCCTAAGTTGGCGTTGCACCATGGCAACCACACTTCCCCTACAGATCGAAAACTGGTTCGCCGCGCGCGGTTGGACGCCCCGGCGGCATCAACTTGAAATGCTCGATGCTGCAGCGGACGGCCGGCACGCCTTGCTGGTGGCGGCCACGGGTGCGGGGAAAACCTTGGCGGGATTTTTGCCGACTTTGGTTGAGCTCATTCCTGCCCTGTCCGGTGAGGATATTCTCCACACGCTTTATATCTCCCCGTTAAAAGCCCTTGCGGTTGATGTGCAGCGCAATCTGCTCGCCCCTGTTGAGGAAATGGGGCTGCCGATCCGCATCGAAACCCGCACAGGGGACACTCCGTCTGATCGAAAAGCGCGGCAACGCAGCCGACCACCGCATATTTTGCTGACCACACCCGAATCACTGTCGCTGTTGCTCAGCCATGAAGACAGCCTGTTGATGTTTGCCGGGTTGAAACGGATCATCATCGATGAAATTCACGCCTTTGCCAATTCGAAGCGCGGCGATTTGCTGTCGCTGTCGATGGCGCGATTACAGCGGATTGCCCCTGCGGTGCAGCGCGTTGGCCTGTCGGCGACCATTGCCGACCCCGATGATTACCGCGCCTGGCTGGCCCCTTATGGCGATATAGAAACGGTACGGCTGGTTGAGGGCGAAGCGGCAGCGGACCCGGATTTGCAAATCCTGTTGCCGCAAGGTCGCGTGCCGTGGTCGGGGCATAGCGGACAATATGCAGTGCCGCAGCTGATCGAAGAAATCGGCCGCAACCGGACGACGCTGATCTTCTGCAATACCCGCTTTTTGGCCGAATATATCTTTCAGAAATTGTGGGACGCGAATGATCCCAAATACAGCATCGGCATTCACCACGGCTCGCTGTCGGTAGAGGCGCGGCGCAAGGTTGAAGGGGCAATGGCGCGGGGCGAATTGCGCGCTTTGGTGTGCACGGCTTCGCTTGATCTGGGGGTGGATTGGGGCGATGTCGATTGCGTGATCCAGATGGGCGCGCCCAAGGGATCGTCGCGGTTGCTGCAACGCATTGGTCGGTCAAACCACCGGATGGATGAACCGTCCAAGGCATTGCTTGTTCCCGGCAACCGCTTTGAATATCTGGAGGCACAAGCGGCTTTTGATGCCGTCGCCGCCGGACAGCGCGATGGCGAAGTGTTCCGCCCCGGCGGCTATGATGTGTTGGCGCAGCATGTGATGGCGTGTGCTTGTGCCGCGCCCTTTAACGAGGCGGATTTGCTTGATGAGGTGCAATCGGCATTGCCCTATAGCGGCATTGATGCCGTTACCTTTGGACGGGTGGTCGAATTTGTCGCGACCGGTGGCTATGCGTTGAAAGCATATGACAAGTTCAGGAAATTGGTGGCTGTTTCCCTCCCTCCTGAAGGGGAGAGGGCCAACACATGGCGGCTGGCCCATCCCAAATTCGCCGCCCAGCACCGGTTCAACGCCGGGATCATCGTCGATACCCCCATGCTCGATGTGCGCTTCCGCAACGGGCGTAAATTGGGGCGGGTGGAGGAAAATTTTGCCGCACCTTTGCGCCCCGGCGACGGCTTCATTTTTGCAGGGATGATGCTGGAGGTTGAATCGATCCGCGATCTGGACTTGATCGTGCGCGCTGGCAAAAAGGCGTCGAATATCCCAAGCTATATGGGCGCTCGGATGCCGCTGACCACGCACCTGTCCGAACGGGTGCGTGCGATGTTGGTCGACCGAGCCGGATGGGCGCGCTTTCCCGATGATGTGCGCGAATGGCTGGAAATGCAGGATTGGCGCAGCGCGCTGCCGGAACCCGGGCAATTGCTCGCGGAGACTTTCCCGCATGATGACCGGCATTATTTGGTGGTCTATCCATTCGAAGGGTGGAACGCGCACCAATCATTGGGGATGCTGGTTACCAAACGGATGGAGATGCGCGGGCTGAAACCTATGGGTTTTGTCGCCAATGATTATGCGCTGGGGGTGTGGGGCATGGAACCGATTACCGATCCGGCGTCGTTGTTCTCGCCTGACATATTGGAGGAGGAATTCGTTGATTGGGTGGAGAACAGCTATTTGCTAAAACGCGCTTTTCGGGAAGTCGCCGTCATATCCGGCCTTGTCGAACGGCAGCACCCGGGGAAGCGCAAAACCGGGCGGCAGGTCACTTTTTCGACTGATTTGATCTATGATGTACTGCGCAAATACGAACCCGGCCATTTGTTGCTGGAGGCGGCATGGGCTGATGCGCGGCAGCGATTGACGGACGTTGGCCGCTTGGGTAATTTGCTCGACCGCGCAGAAGATACGATGCTGCATGTCACCCTTGATCGCGTCAGCCCGATGGCGGTGCCGTTGATGGTGATGATCGGGCGCGAAAGCGTGGCGCAAGGGTCTGTCGATGATGCGTTGCTGATGGAAGCGGAAAGCCTTGCCGGGTTGGCCATGACCCCGTGATCGCCGTTCGTCGAAAAGCCGGCACCGTTTTCTTGTTAAGACCTCGTAACAGGCGTAGATTGTTTGCGGAGGACGAGGAGATGATGAAGGACGTTCGCAAATACAGGTATATAGTGTCGGCTGCGATTTCGGCAATATTGGCGCTTGGTCCAACCCATGCCGAAACGCAGAGTGCTGATCCAGCAGCTGTCGCTGCCATCGCTGCCGATGATACGGCGATCCCCCCGGCCTTTGTTCAGGACATCGCTATCGACCGCAGTGACCGCATGACGGTTCCGGTGCGGATCAATGGCAGCGAACCGTATCCCTTCATCATCGACACCGGTGCCGAACGCACCGTGATTGCCACCGATCTTGCCAAACGCCTGCTGCTCGAATCGGGCCCGAAATTGGCATTGGCAACGATAACCGGCCGTTCGACGGCGGATTCCTATGTCATTGAAAAACTGGCGATGAACAGCATCAACATCGAAATGATCGAAGCGCCGGGGTTGGAGCGGAGCAATCTGGGGGCTTATGGTTTGCTGGGCATCGACAGTCTGGAAGACCACAAAATTTTGCTCGATTTCAAAGGGCAAAAAATGGACGTGTTGCCATCGCCCAAACGCAAACGCCCCGGCAAACTCGAATCCGGAATGATCGTGGTTACCGCCACCCGCCGCGCAGGGCGGATGATTCTGTCCAATGCTGAAATCGGCGGGGTTAAGGTCGACATTATTTTGGATACTGGCGCGCAAAGCAGCATGGCCAATTATGCCCTGCGCGACAAATTGCGCCGTCGTGATCGGCGTTTTGATTATGTCCAGGTCACAATGCGCAGTGTGACCGGTGAGCAATTGGCGGGTGATTTTACGCAGATCAAAAATATCAACATAGGCGGCGTTTCGATTACCGATTTGCCCGTTACCTTTGCCAATAATTACGCGTTTAAGGCGTTAAAGCTTGATCGGCGGCCGGCGATTTTATTGGGCATGGATGCCATGCGCTTGTTTGACCGGATCGTGATCGATTTTACCAACCGACGGGTGGCATTTGATATGCCGCGCGGGGCCGCATATCGCCCGCCGGTGCGCATCGCCGCATTGCCATAATAGGTCCTGACCCTAATTGCCTAAGGTGGTTCGAAAGTACACCACTTGCACAGCGGCAACCACCACCGCATAGCATGGCGGATGGGACGGCAGTTTAATTTTGGCGGCAGCATATTCGAAGCCGCAGGGGAGGCAGCATTATATTGGCCTGCCCACCGCGCGCTTTTGGTGGCGGATTTGCATTTGGAAAAAGCCAGCGCCTATGCGGCGGGCGGGCAGATGTTGCCGCCATATGATAGCATCGCCACATTGGACGTGCTGTCGCAATTGGTGGCGCGATACCAACCCGCGCAGATATTGTGTCTTGGCGATAATTTTCATGACAGTGCAGGCGAAGCACGGCTGAGCGGAGCGGCGGTTGACCGGCTGACCTCGCTGACAGCGCAGCTTGATTGGGTGTGGATCGTTGGCAACCACGATCCCGATGTTTCGGCAGTTTGGGGCGGCCGGGTGGTACAGGACATGCACCGTGACGGAATCATGCTGCGCCATGCGGCACAAGCAGACTGGGCGGGGGCGGAAATATCGGGCCATTACCATCCGAAATACCGGCAGGAACTGCGCGGGCGCATGGTTTCGCGCCGATGCTTCCTGATGAGCGCGCGCAAATTGCTGCTCCCTGCCTTTGGCGCGCTGACCGGCGGGCTCGATGTGCGCGATCCGGCTTATGCCGAAGTATTTGATGGCGGGGTCGTGCAGGCACTGGTGCCAACCGCGCAGCGGCTGTTGCGTTTCCCGTTGGAGACGGTTTCAGCCTGACCGTGCGCCAAACAGCGTGGTGCCGACCCGTATGTGGGTTGCGCCCAGCTGGATGGCTACGGGGAAATCATCCGACATCCCCATACTCAGTTGCGACAGCCCATGGCGCGCCGCCAATTCGGCAAGCAATGCGAAAAAGGGGGCGGCTTCTGTGTCCGCGGGCGGCAAGCACATCAGTCCGACGACGTCGATGCCGCCTGCGCGCGCAAGGCGCAGTAGTTCGGGCAGTTCGGTGATTGCACAGCCGCCCTTTTGTGGTTCCTCGCCAATATTGACCTGCACGAAACAGGGCACTGATTTTCCGGATTTACGCATTGCCGCCGATAACGCTTCGGTCAGCGAGGGGCGGTCGAGCGTGTGGATCACATCGAACAGGGCAACGGCTTCGTCGGCCTTGTTCGATTGCAACTGGCCGATCAGGTGCAATTGCACATCGGGATAGTCCGCGCGCAATTCTGTCCATTTGCTCGCTGCCTCTTGCACCCGATTTTCGCCAAAGCAGCGGTGTCCGGCAGAAAGCAAAGGACGAATTTCATCGGCGGAGCGGGTTTTGGATACCGCGATCAAATTGACATCGCCGGTTTTGCGATGCGCAATGCGGCATGCAGCCTGAATTTCGGTGCGGATCATTTCGAGCCGGTCGGGAGTCGCGTCTTTCATAGTGGCGCGCTATAGCCGCCCCGATGCCGCGTCACCAGCCATACAAAAAGCCTATACCCAGAATTTGGCTGATGACCGATGCCCGGCTGGGCGAAGGGCTGTTCGCGGCGGTGCAAAAACTGCCATGCGGTTCGGGCGTGATATTCCGTCATTATGAATTGCCGGTTGCGGAGCGCGCGCGTTTATTCGCTCGCATCCGGCGCATTGCAGTGCGCCGGGGGCATGTATTGTTGGTCGCGGGCGATGCGCGCCATGGGGCGTTCCAGCAAAGCGATGGCCAGCACGGCGCAAAGAGCGGGCGGCAGCGTCACCCTTGCAAATTTTTGAGCATGCCAGTGCATAACGTTGTCGAAATCAGGAATGCACACCAACAGGGCGCGGATATGATGTTGCTGTCTCCCATTTACAGCACTGCCAGCCATCCCGGGCTACGGCCACTTGGGCCTGTTCGATTTCGGCAACTGGCGGCGCTGGCCTATCCGGCGAAGCTGATCGCTTTGGGCGGAATGAACCGGGCGCAGGCGGCGAAAACATCACATCGGATCGCGCACGGCTGGGCCGCGATCGATGCCTTTGCGATCAGGAAAGCAAAACCGCGTTAGAAGCGGATTTTGGTGCCGACATACACCGCTTCGCTATCAGCGCGGCTGTCGGCGGCGGGATCGACGCGATCCCGTTCGCTGGAATAGCGGACACCCGCCGTCAGATCGATGCGTTTCGAAAGCGAGAAGCTGCCGGCGACATCGAGTGCATAGTCACCTGCGGCTGCATTGCCGCGCGGATTGGCAGCCTTACCCACTTTGGCGACCGACATGTCGGCATTAAAGCGGCTAGGCTTTTTCTTGGTGTCGTTTTCGTCGAGACGGAAATTACCGTTACCCACCAGCGTATCGAGGCGCGGTTGATCAATGGCGATGGCCTTTGCGGGCAAAGTAAAGCCCTGCCATCCGCGCGCCGAGCTGAGACGATAGTCGGAATTGTTCAGGCGTACCGTGCCACCGCGACCGGTTTCCATATCGGAAATGGCGGACCGCACCGAAACGGCGTTGGTGGCCAACAGGCTGTTTGAGCGCGCGGCCACCGTAATGGTGCCATCGCGTTTGCTGTTTGATCCAGCGGGGGTAAACGGAAATGCTTGATTCGAGCCAACGGCATCCCGCTGCATCTTCGCGGCCAGACGGCTATCAACACCCGATGGCGTGAAGCGTTCCATCCAAGATGGTGCTGCGGCTGGACCAACGCTGATTTTGGCGGCGAAAGCAGGGAAAACCACAGGCGCCAAAAGCAGCGATCCGCCAACCAATATGGTAGCGAAACGGCCCTTTTTCGGCGCAGATTCTGTATTACCCTGTTTCATGACACTTTTCAGCGACTCCAATCGTAAGTAAACTATACAGAATTTGGCATAGAGACAAAATAATTTCCCTTGGATAGCTATAATTTTTGCTACTGTTGCCCAGTGTCCACAATCGGTTGCGCTGGCTTTGGGCCGCCGCCGCTATCCGCGCAATTGCGCGGCTGGTCGATTTGCCGCAAAATCCTTCGCCGGTTCAGCGTTGGGAAAGCTTGCCCAAGCCAGCAAGCCGTTATAGAGGCGTCTCAGCATCTGACAAAATTAAGGAACAAACATGCGTCTTAAGGGACTGGCCCTGATCTTGATGGCAAGCACGGCAATGCTTTCGGCATGCGGCGGAAAAGATCGGCCTGAAACCGACCTTGCCGCAAGCAAGGTGACGTCGATTGGCGTGAACAGCTATTTGTGGCGCGCGTCGCTGGATGCATTGTCGTTCATGCCGTTGGTGCAAACCGATTCATCGGGCGGCGTCATCGTGACCGATTGGTATGTGAACCCCAACAGCCCGGCTGAACGGATGAAGTTGACGGTGTCCATCCTCGACCAAGACCTGCGCGCCGATGCGTTGCGAGTTGCCGGTGCCCGCGAAGTGAACCAGAACGGCCAATGGGTCGCAGCTCCGCTGCGTGCAGCGACTGTGCAAAAACTGGAAGCGATCATCCTGACCAAGGCGCGCGACTTGCGACGCAGCGCCATCGCAGGCTAAGGCGACGTTCCTAAGCGTCTTCGCGTGTGAAGGCGCGACGATTTTCAGGAAGTAACAGCGACCATGGCGTCACGGTTTAATCCGTTCAAAGCGGACGGACATTGGCAAGCAATCTGGGAAAAGCAGGAGGTTTTCAAAGCGCCTCCCGCCAATGATCCGCGCCCGAAATCCTATATTTTGGAAATGTTCCCCTATCCCATCGGGGCGCATCCATATGGGGCATGTCCGCAATTACACCATGGGCGATGTCATCGCGCGCTATAAGGCGATGTCGGGCCATGCGGTGCTGCATCCGATGGGCTGGGACAGTTTCGGGATGCCCGCCGAAAATGCGGCGATGGAAAAAAATGTCCATCCCGGCAACTGGACCCGCGAAAATATCGCATCGATGAAGAAACAGCTGAAACGGCTGGGTCTCGCCATCGATTGGTCGCCGTGAACTTTCCACCTGCGAGCCCGAATATTACGGCCATGAACAGGCGCTGTTTCTGGATATGTACAAAGCGGGGCTGGTGTACCGCAAGGAAAGCGAGGTCAATTGGGACCCGGTGGATATGACCGTGCTGGCCAATGAACAGGTGATCGACGGGCGCGGCTGGCGCTCGGGCGCGCTGGTCGAGCGCAAGAAGCTGAACCAGTGGTTTTTGAAAATCACCGACTTTGCCGAGGAGCTACTCGAAGGCCTAGATGGCTTGGATCAATGGCCCGAAAAGGTGCGGTTGATGCAGGAAAACTGGATCGGCAAATCCCAAGGGCTGCGCTGCACCTTCAATCTGGTGGGCACGCATGACGGGATCGACGTGTTCACCACGCGGCCCGACACGCTGTTCGGGGCCAGCTTTTTGGCGATTGCCGCCGACCATCCGCTCGCCCAGTCGCTCGCCAGCAATGCGCCGCGATTGCAGGATTTCATCGCCGATTGCAAAAAGGGCGGGACCACTGCGGCCGAGATTGAAACCGCCGAGAAAATGGGTTTCAACACCGGCCTCAGCGTTGAGCATCCGCTGGATCCCAAGCTGGCATCTGCCGGTCTATGTCGCCAATTTCGTGCTGATGGATTATGGTACCGGCGCGGTTTTTGGCTGCCCGGCGCATGACCAGCGTGATCTGGATTTCGCGCGCAAATATGATCTGCCGGTCACCCGCGTTGTTGCCGATGGCGATCATGACCGACAGCGATTTTGACGGCGATGTCGCTTATACCGGCCCCGGCAAAATCGTGAACAGCCACTGGATGGACGGCATGTCGGTGGACGAAGCGAAAGCCGACGTCATCGCCAAGGCTGGCCAAGAAGGCTGGGGCGAGGGGCAAACGCAATATCGTCTCCGCGACTGGGGCGTTTCCCGCCAACGCTATTGGGGCACGCCGATCCCGATCATTCATTGCGAATTCTGCGGCGTATTGCCCGTGCCGCGCCAGTCATTGCCGATTGTGTTGCCCGAGGACGTCAGTTTCGATGTCCCCGGCAATCCGCTCGACCGGCACCCGACATGGAAGCATGTGAAATGCCCCAATTGTCAGGAACCGGCGCGGCGCGAAACCGATACGCTCGATACCTTTGCCGATTCGAGCTGGTATTTCATCCGCTTTGCCAGCCAGCCTGCGGACAAGCCGTTCGACCGCGAAGAGGCCGAAAGCTGGATGCCGGTGGCGCAGTATATTGGCGGAATCGAACATGCGATTCTGCATTTGCTCTATGCGCGTTTCTGGACACGGGCGTTGGAGCGGATGGGGAAGATTGGTTTTACCGAGCCGTTTGCGGCGCTGTTTACCCAAGGGATGGTGACGCATGAGACTTATCAATGGTCCGAAACCAGTCACCACAAAGAACAAACGGGAATGTTCACTGAGGAGTTGGAAATCACACTTCAGAGATGGCTTTCTCCAGAAGAAGTAGAGCGCAAAGGCGAGAAGGTTTTTGAGATTGCGACTGGTAACGAGGTTAAGGTCGGCCGCATCGAGAAAATGTCCAAATCCAAAAAGAACGTCGTCGATCCCGATCCGATGTTCGATCAATATGGTGCCGATGCCGTGCGCTGGTTCATGCTGTCCGACAGCCCGCCCGAACGCGATCTCGAATGGTCCGAAAGCGGGATTGAGGCGACGTGGCGTTTTGTGAATCGCATCTGGCGGCTGGTGGATGGATTGGTGGACGCTGACGGCGAGGACAAAGCCCTCGACAAGGTCCTGCACCGCGCCATTGCTGAAATCGCGGAAGCCATTGAGGCGCTGCATTTCAACAAAGCCGTTGCCAAGGTTCATGGCCTTGTAAACGACATCGAAAAAGCCAAGCCGTCGGCATCGCGCAACGCCGCGATCCGAGCCTTGCCGTTGTTGGTCGCGCCGATGCTGCCACATCTGGCGGAAGAGGCCTGGGCGGCATTGGGCAATGAAGGCCTGATCGCAGGACAGCCATGGCCCGCGCACGACCCCGCTTTGCTGATCGATGACGAAGTGACCATCGCCGTGCAAGTGATGGGCAAATTGCGCGACACGCTGATCGTCGCCAAGGGCACGCCCAAGGACGAACTAGAGGCGCTTGCGCTGGCGAGTGAGAAGGTGCAGCGTGTGATCGATGGCGCAACCCCCAAAAAGGTGGTTGTCGTGCCCGACCGGCTGGTGAATATTGTGATATGAAGATGCAAACCCCCAATACCGTTAGTGCGGATCTTGCCGATGCACGAGCGGGCAAACCGTACTTCGACTGGCTCAGCACGAACGGTGTTTTGGGGATCGGGTTAGCAATAGCTGCCAGCCTTTTCCTTTCCGCCTGTGGCCTGAAACCGCTTTATAGTGGCGGAGAACAAGGACAGGTGGTCAGCCTGTTGGGTTCGGTGATGGTGGAACCGATTGAAGGTAAAAATGGCTGGCTGATGCGCAACGCGATCAGTGATCGGCTGGGGGCCGCGCCATCGGGCGAAACGCGGTATCGGCTCGTGGTGAAACTGGACGACCAGATCGAAGGATTTGGCGTGCGTGCTGATGATACTATCACGCGGGAACGCCGCACATTGCGTGCGCGCTACCAATTGGTTGAACTGGCCAGTGGCAAAACCGTGCTGGATGCGACGGCGGGTTCGGATGCCGGAATCGATGTGGTGGCAAGCGAATATGCGACCATTGCGGGCGAAAACAGCGCGTTGGAAAATCTGACGCAAAAAGTTGCGGAACAGATCGTCACCCGCCTGTCGCTTTACGCGCGCGCCACGCCATGAAAGCGCCCAAGCTGGGCGAGGGAGATTTTGTCGCGGCGATTACCCAGCGACCCGAACTGCGGTTGTTTTTGATTTACGGGCAAGATGAATCGGCAATTGCCGCGATTGCGCAGGCGATGGCGGCAAAATTGCCTGATGATGCCGATGCCACAGACATAGACAGCGCCAAATTGCGCACCGACCCCGCATTTTTGCTCGATGAAGCGTCCTCCTCGTCGTTGTTTGGTGGCACCCGCTATATTCGTCTGCATTTTACCCGCGAAGAGGGCGTCGATGCCATTGCCAATTTGTTGGATGCCGCACAGGCGGGCAATCCGGTAATCGCCACCGCCGGTAATTTGACCAAGGCAAGCAAGCTGTTGAAACTGGTGGACGGGCATAAATTGGCGCTGAGCTATATTTGCTATTCGCCCAGCGAAACCGAGGCGACCGAGCGGATTGCCAATATGGCGCGCAATGCCGGATTGCGGATGGATCACGCATTGGCGGCGCAAATTGCCCGCTATACCGGCAATGACCGGACATTGGCGGCAAGCGAGATTGAAAAGCTGGCTTTATATTATGATGCCGATCCTGCCCGTCCGGCGCAGGTCGAACCAGCGGCGTTGACGGCACTGGCGGCCGAAACTGCCGAGGATAATATAGGCGCATTGGTCAGTCAGGTAATGGGCGGCGAAGTGCGCGCCTTCGGGCAGGAAATTATTGCCGCACGGGTATTGGGTCTGGATGGTATTCGCGTGATACGTGCCATGCAGCGCCGGATAACGATGTTGGCCGGATTGCGCGCCAAAATCGACAAGGGCGCAAACGCCGCAGCCTTGGTGCGGGGTACGCGCGGCATTTTCTGGAAAGATCAGGATGCCTATGTGCGACAGGTTAACCGGTGGACATCACCCCGGCTGGCGTCGCTCAACACGCATTTGCTGTCGATGGAGGCCAAATTGATGGCGACCCCTGCCGAAATGGGCGCGGTAATTTTGGAACAGGAATTGTCGCGCATCGCCCGCGCCGCCGCCCGCGCGCGTTAGGCCCAACAATCACTCATATTGTGCGGTAATCGGAATGCGCCCGCGGTAATCGCCAAACGCGCCGCCGGTAATGTGCAAATCGCCGCCAAAGGCGAATTCGAGTTTTCCAAACGAATCGAGGCGCGGCATCGTGGTCAAATTGGTGCGCAGATTGCGGATCGTTAATGCACCGCCGCGATTGTTGGTCATGCGCACAGTGTCTGGCAAATCAATGCGGACTTGCCGCCCCGGTGCGCCGGTTACCACTGCCGTGCCCGCCAACGCCATGCCGCCCAGATCAACCGCGCTGCCGCCCATTTGGCGATTGCCGCTTTCAGGATCTATGGCGATTTGTCCGCCCGATTTGCCCACTGTGGCGCGGCTGAAATTTAACTGCGTACGGATTTCGATCCGCAGCTCGGCGGCTTCTTCTTTTGCTGTCGTGGTGGCGCACCCGACGCACACCGAATCATTCGCGGCGGCTGGTGTTGATACACAGCCTATTATCGCGCCTGCTAACGCCCATAATCGGATCGCACTCATAGTCTGAAACCCTGCGTCCCTTTTGGTAAACATCGTGTGAAAATCGCGTCGACCGTCATCGGACTATTCGCCTAAGTGATACAATTTGCGTCCTTATTTAATCGCGCTTTACGGATTCGCGGCCAACAGCTAACAGATGGCAAGGCCCGCTTTCGGGCAGTAATTGAAAAAGGGGTTGCCCTTGCGCCGCTGGATATTGCTGACACTGAAAATCGGTGTGGCTTTGGGATTGGTCGGTCTTGTCATACTCGGCATTTTTGTCGCGATTGCGCGCGGCGAGATTGACAGTTTTGAAAAGCTGAAGACATCGCCCAACGGCCAAATGATCCGCGTTCGCGCGGTGGACGGTACGATAATTCAATCGCTTGGCCCCAGTTTTGGCCGGTGGATTCCGGTGAATGAGTTGCCACAGGATATGCGCGATGCGATGGTCGCGGTGGAGGATCGCCGCTTTTATTATCATCCCGGCGTTGATCCGCTTGGCATCGCCCGTTCCTTTTATGTGCGCGCGGTGCGTGGCCATTGGGCGCAGGGCGGATCGACGATAACGCAGCAGTTGGCGCGTACGGTTTACCTGAACAACAAACGCGAATTCGGCCGCAAATTGCGTGAGATAATTTTGTCGATTGCCATGGAGACAAAGTTTTCCAAGGACCAGATTCTGGAGCTTTATCTCAACAAGGTCTATTTCGGTGGCGGTGCCTTTGGCGTGGATGCAGCGAGCCGCAAATTTTTCGACCATGGGGCGGAAGACCTGTCGCTTGCCGAATCGGCGATTATTGCGGGGTTGGTCAAGGCGCCGTCCAATTATTCACCCACCGCCGATGCCAAGGCCGCCATTGGTCGCGCCGGGGTGGTCATTGAAGTCATGCAAGATGCGGGCATGATCACTGCGGCGCAGGCAGCGGAGGTGAAACCTGCCAAGGTCAAACTGGCATCCGAAAAGGCGCAGGATAGCGTGCGCTATTTCACCGATTGGGCGTTGCCGCAATTGGATGGGCTGATCGACGAAACCGAACGGCCGATTGATGTGTGGACGACCATCGATCTGGGGATGCAGCGCGCGGCAACCGCGGCCATCCGCGCCCATGCCCCGCGCGGCGCACAAGGGGCCTTGGTTTCCATCGACCGCGACGGAGCCGTGCGTGCGATGGTGGGCGGCACCGATTATGCGACCAGCAATTATAACCGCGCTGTCACCGCTTTGCGGCAACCGGGTTCTGCATGGAAATTGTTCGTCTATCTATCAGCGATCGAGGCTGGCTTTCGTCCCGAAGACAAGGTCGTCGACAAACCGGTCACGATTGGCGGCTGGACGCCCAAAAATAGCGGCGGCAATTTCGCCGGAGAAATCAGCCTGCGCACCGCCTTTGCCTATTCGAAAAACACTGTTGCGGCGCAGATCGGTGAAGAAGTTGGCACCAGCGCCATTGCCAATATGGCGCGGCGTTTCGGTATCAGCACGCCCATCTCCACGACACCGGCAATGGTATTGGGGTCATCTGAAACCCGCGTGATCGATATGACCCGCGCCTTTGCCGCCGTTGCCGCAAAGGGGCGCAGTGTTACTCCTTATGCCATCACCAAAGTAACGACGATCGAAGGCGAAGTGATTTACAGCCACAAACCGGCGCGGCAAATTCAGCTGGTCGAAGATTATGTGGCTGGCGCCATGACCGATCTGATGCAATCGGCGGTTGCCGCCGGTACAGGTCGTGCTGCCCAAATCGGCCGACCGGTCGCGGGCAAAACCGGCACCACCAGCAGCAACAAAGACGGCTGGTTTCTGGGCTTTTCGTCCGGCCTCACCACAGGTGTCTGGATGGGACGCGACGATGCTCGCGCGGTAGGCAATTTGCAGGGCGGACAGGCCCCCGCCTCTGCATGGTCCAGCTTTATGAAGATTGCCGTTGCCAAACGCCCCGTCGAAAATTTCGCGACCGATGTGACCTTCCCTGAACGGTTAGAGGGCGAAGAACCGGCGTTGGGCGAAGAAGAGCTGGAAAACTTTGTCGATGATAATGGCATGCCCATCGAGGGCGAACCCGTTCCCATCGAAGGGGACCCGGGCGGTCAGGGTGACCCTGAACCGCTCGACGAAGCCTTTATCGACCGCGCATTGGGCCGCAACCGCGATAGCGGCGATTCGGGCGAACAAGAGCAGGAACCCGTCGAACCCCAATAAATGCGCGGGTTGATTTTCGGAGTAAAACGGTCCACATAATAAATCGGAATGAATTTATCCGATTATGGATTCGCGCCCAAAGGCACATGAAATGCGGCTTTCGAATATGGCAGATTATGCAGTGGTGGTAATGGGTGCGGCGGCACGCCATTGTGGTGGCACGCGTACATCCGCAACGGAATTGGCGGCAGAAACGCACATTGCGCTGCCCACCGTACAGAAGCTGGTGAGCATCCTTTCTAAAGGCGGATTGCTACGCTCTGTGCGCGGGATGGGGGGCGGAATACAGCTATCACGCCCCGCCGCCGCGATCACGCTGGCCGATATTATAGAGGCGGTCGAAGGGCCGATAGCGATGACGGCGTGCCTAAACCAATCAACCTGCCATTGCACGATAGAGGCCGATTGCGATGTAAAGCCCCATTGGGCGATTGTGAACAACGCGGTGCGCGGGGCCTTGGCCGATGTGTCGCTTAGCAGCTTGGCGGCGGGGGCATGAAGATGTATTTTCGTTTCGCGCAGAGTTCGCTGAGGAAGCAGGGTCCACAGAGATTTCTCTCTGCGATCTCTTCCTCCCCTCTGCGCCTCTGCGCGAAACCTTTTCGGGCGGTAAAGCCATGACTGACGATATCGACCTCAAAGATCAGGCCGCATGGGATGCCGCCGCCAGCGTTGCCGATTATGAGCATGGCTGGTCAAGCGACATCGAGACCGATTTCGCGCCCAAGGGGCTGAACGAAGATACCGTCCGCTTTATCTCGGCCAAGAAAAACGAACCGCAATGGATGCTCGACTGGCGGCTGAAAGCGTTTGCGATGTGGCAGACCATGACGCCGCCCGATTGGGCCAAGCTCAATGTGCCGCCGATTGATTATCAGGACGCCTATTATTACGCCGCGCCAAAGGCAAAGCCGAAGCTTGGTTCGCTCGACGAGGTCGATCCTGAAATCCTGCGTGTTTACGAAAAGCTGGGCATACCGATTGCTGAGCAGAAATTGCTGGCAGGGGTCGAAGGCGGCGAAGATGGCGGATTGCCGCAACGCCGTGTTGCTGTGGATGCGGTGTTTGATAGCGTGTCGGTTGCGACCACATTCCGTGCCGAACTGGAACGCGCTGGCGTTATCTTCCGCAGCATTTCGGAAGCGATCAAGGAATATCCTGATCTGGTGAAGAAATATCTCGGCAAGATCGTGCCGATGCACGACAACTACTTCGCCACGCTCAACTGCGCGGTCTTTTCCGACGGGACGTTCGTTTACATCCCCGAAGGCGTGCGCTGCCCGATGGAGCTATCCACCTATTTCCGCATCAATGCCGAAAACACCGGGCAATTTGAACGGACTTTGATCGTTGCGGACAAGGGCAGCTATGTCAGCTACCTCGAAGGCTGCACCGCGCCGATGCGGGATGAGAACCAGCTGCACGCCGCCGTGGTCGAGCTGGTCGCGCTCGACGATGCCGAGATCAAATATTCGACCGTGCAGAATTGGTATCCCGGCGACGCCGAGGGCAAAGGCGGCATCTATAATTTCGTCACCAAGCGTGCTTTGTGTCAGGGGCGGAACAGCAAGGTAAGCTGGACCCAAGTCGAAACCGGCAGCGCGGTGACTTGGAAATATCCAAGCTGCGTATTGAACGGCGAAAATTCAGCGTCGGCGAATTTTACTCGGTCGCGGTGACCAATAACTATCAACAAGCCGACACCGGCACCAAGATGATCCACAATGGCAAGGGCTCGCGCTCGACCATCGTGTCGAAGGGCATCAGCGCCGGACACAGCAACAACACCTATCGCGGCCTCGTCCGCGTCGCGCCAAATGCCGAAGGCGTGCGCAACTTCACCCAGTGCGATTCGCTGCTGCTCGGCTCGTTGAGCGGCGCACACACCGTCCCCTATATCGAAGTCCGCAACCCCAGCGCGCAGATCGAACATGAGGCGACCACCAGCAAGATCAGCGACGACCAGATGTTCTACGCGATGCAACGCGGGCTGAACGCCGAGGAAGCCGTGGCGCTGATCGTCAACGGCTTTGCCAAGGAAGTGCTGCAGCAACTGCCGATGGAATTTGCGGTTGAGGCACAGAAGCTGCTGGGCATTTCGCTTGAGGGGTCGGTTGGATGAACGACCTCGAAACCAAAATACAACCTAAGCCCCTCCCCTTCAGGGGAGGGGTTGGGGTGGGGACTAGCGGTTCACTCCTTACTTCAGATGTGGAGCTAGGCCGACAGTCCCCACCCCAAACCCCTCCCCTAAAGGGGAAGGGCTTAAGAGCAGCGGATTACGATAAGCGCATGGGTTCCACCCCCTCCATAGGCCGCGCCAAAAACTGGAACATCCCCGCCGAACGCCTCGCCGAACTACACGCCCGCGCCAAAGAAATGCGCCGCAACCCGACTGAACCGGAAAAGCGGCTATGGCGGCATTTATCGAACCGTCAGCTGGAGGGAGCCAAGTTCCGGCGACAAGAGGTCATCGGTTGGTCAATCGCCGACTTTGCCTGCCCGTCCGCCAATTTGATCGTCGAGGTTGATGGCGACACGCATGACGATCCGGCAAAAGACCAACGCCGTGATGCGAAACTGGCAGAGTTCGGCTACCGTGTGATCCATGTGACCAACGCTGATGTCCTGCACAATATGGAAGGCGTGCTGACGCTAATTTCTGAAGCGTTGCGCGTGACCGAGAGTCCCCACCCCAACCCCTCCCCTGAAGGGGAGGGGCTTAAGGAAGATATGGAAGGTAGTTTTCGATGATAAGAGCGTATGTCGAATGCCCCGTTGGCAATGACACTGATGCAATAGGAGAACATCTGGAATTTATGGTGCTTCCTCGGGAAGGTGAAACAATCGAGGTTGCCTATCCAGAGTATTATCATGAAGTGCGGGTTTTGAAAGTCAGCCATCGCACGCTTGGTGACGATGATGTCGTACGTCCAGTTAGCTGGACAACTCTTTCGTGTGAGTATGTCTGCCGTGTTGATAATCAATAACCTCCATGCCAATGTTGGCGACAAGCCGATCCTCAAGGGCCTCACGCTCTCGCTGAATGCGGGCGAAATCCATGCGATTATGGGGCCGAATGGTGCGGGGAAATCGACGCTGGGTTATGTGCTGTCCGGGCGGCCCGGTTATGAGGTGACCGAGGGTTCGGTTACTTTTACACCCCCACCTCGTCACCCCGTGCTTGACACGGGGTTAGGCTTTTCTTCGGACGGCGAGGAAAAAAGCCAAGCCCCGCATCAAGTGCGGGGCGACGGTGATTTTGTTGGTGGGGACGGCGATTGACCTCCTCTCCCTCGAACCCCACGAACGCGCCGCCGCTGGTCTATTCCTCGGCTTCCAATATCCGGTCGAAATCCCCGGCGTGTCGAACGTGCAGTTCCTGCGCGAAGCGCTGAATGCGCAGCGCAAGCATCGCGGTGAGGCTCCGCTGTCGGGCGCTGAATTCCTGAAGGTCGCGCGCGAACAGGCGGGCGCGCTTGGCATGGATATGGATATGCTCAAGCGCCCGGTGAATGTCGGCTTTTCGGGCGGCGAGAAGAAGCGCAACGAGATGGTGCAGATGGGCATCATCGATCCGTGCCTTGCGATCCTTGATGAGACCGACAGCGGCCTCGACATCGACGCTTTGCGGACGTTGGCGACGGCATCAACCGCATCATGCGGCGACCCGACAAAGCGGTGCTGCTGATCACGCATTACCAGCGGTTGCTGGACTATGTGCAGCCCGATTTCGTCCACGTCCTCGCCGATGGCCGCATCACGCGCACTGGCGGCCCCGAACTGGCGCTGGAACTGGAGCGGGATGGGTATCGGGAGTTGGCAGCATGAGCGCCGCAGGCATTCCTTTTCTCTGCGGCCTCTGCGCTTCCTCTGCGTCTCTGCGCGAAACAAAAACGTCGCAGGTTTCACGCAGAGACGCAGAGGAAGCAGAGACCGCAGAGGGGCTTGTGCTGTGACTGCACTTCCGACCCGTCGCGACGAGGCGTTTCGCTATTCGGATTTGGATGCGCTGGCGCGCGCATGGCCTTTGCCTTTAGCGGAGTGCGTCGTTGTGCCTGCGGGCGGGAATTTCGTGCGGACGATTGTTCAGGATGGTGGTTCAATCCACCAGCTTGATCTCGCCATCGGCAAAGGCGCGACCGCGGCTATCCATGTGCTCAATATCGGCGGCGATTATGGGCGGGTTGAACTCAACGTTACTTTGCACGAAGGTGCCGATTTCAAGCTCGGTGCGGTGCAGATTGGCGGGGGCAAGCAGACGTTGGAGATTGTCACCACCGTTACGCATGCCGAACCCGGAGCGACATCTTCGCAGATTGTACGTTCCGTATTGGCTGGCACGGCGACTGGAACCTATCTGGGCAAAGTCGCTGTCGCGCGGGACGCACAGCACACGGACTCCGAACAATCGGTAAAGGCCATGTTACTCGACCGCAGTGCGACCGCCAATGCCAAGCCCGAACTGGAAATCTACGCCGACGATGTCAAATGCGCGCATGGCTGTGCGATTGGTGAACTCGACCCGATGGGGCTGTTCTATTTGCAAGCACGCGGTATTGCGCCTGCGGATGCCAAGAAGCTGATGTTGCAGGCGTTTGTTGCGGGCGTGTTCGAAGGCGCGGCGGACGAGGCGATGTTGACCGAAATGGCGCTGGCGAAATTGGGGGATTTGGTGTGAACGCCGTCGCTCCGACCGAACGCGCCGTTGCCCGCTGGGAAAATGAAGGCGGGGCTGTGTCGCATGATTTGCGCGAGCATTTTCCTGGCGTGCTGGACTGGCACTATCTCGACACCGCCGCAACGGCGCAAAAGCCACAAACCGTGCTCGATGCGATGATGCGCGCGGGCGGCGCGGATTATGCCACCGTCCACCGCGGCGTCTATGCTCGCTCGGCGAATATGACCGTAGCATTTGAGGCAGCGCGTGAGCGCGTGGCGCGGTTCATTGGCGCGGCTTCTCCAAACGAAATCGTCTTCGTGCGCGGCGCGACCGAGGGCATCAATTTAGTCGCGCAAAGCTGGGGACCGGCGAATGTGATGGCGGGTGACCGCATCATGCTGAGCCAGCTGGAGCATCACAGCAATATCGTGCCGTGGCAGATGCTGGCCGAAAAAGTCGGCGCGCATCATAGATGTCTGTCCGCTGACCGAGGACGGCCTGATCGATCTCGATTGGCTGGAGGCAAACCTGACGCAGCGGCACAAGTTGGTGTCGTTGGCGCATGTGTCGAATGTGTTAGGGTCGATCCTTGGCGCAAAGCGTGCGGCGAAAGCGGCGCATGCCGTTGGTGCAAAGCTGATGCTTGATGGATGCCAGGCCGCGCCGCGTATGCGGCTGAACATGGCTGAACTGGGCTGCGACTTTTACGTTTTCTCGGGCCATAAGCTTTACGGCCCAACCGGCGTCGGCGTGCTCTGGGCGAAAGCCGAAACACTTAACGCCATGCCCCCTTGGCAGGGTGGCGGCGCGATGATTGACCGTGTGACTTTCGAGAAAACGACATATGCGCCTGCGCCGGGTCGGTTTGAGGCGGGGACCCCGATGATTATCGAAGTCATCGGGCTTCACGCGGCGATTGATTATGTCGATGCCATCGGCCCAGAGGCCATCTTCGCGCATGAAAGCGCGCTGGCGGCGCAAACCCGCGAGGCTCTGCGCGACTTCAATTCGGTCACCCTTTACGGCCCCGAAAAATCGGCGGGGATTGTCTCCTTTTCAATGCAAGGGGTGCATCCGCACGACATCGGCACTATATTGGATGAAGAAGGCGTGGCCATCCGCGCCGGGCATCACTGCGCTCAACCGCTGATGGAGCATCTGGGCGTACCCGCGACCGCGCGGGCCAGCTTTGGAATTTACAATGATGAAAGCGATGTCGCTGCGCTGGTGCGCGGGCTGGAACGGGTGAAGAAGATATTCGGATGACTGAAAACACGATCAAAATCGAAGAAGTGACCAGCGTCGAGGCGCCGCCCAAAGCGCGTGTCGAAGATGCGGAAACGCCAACGGCCAAGCTGGAGCGCAAGAAGGACTATCTTGAAGGTTTCTTGGCGCAAAAGCCTGCGGCCCCGGCGGTTGGTGAACCCGAGGGCGATTTGTATGAAGCGGTGGTGGCTTCGCTCAAAGAGATTTTCGATCCTGAAATTCCGGTCAATATCTATGACCTCGGCCTGATTTACGGTGTTGAAATCAACGGCGGCCATGCACTGGTGACGATGACATTGACCACGCCGCATTGCCCGGTCGCCGAATCCATGCCCGCCGAGGTGGAACTGCGCGTAGGTGCTGTGCCCGGGGTTGGCGACGCAGAGGTTAATCTGGTTTGGGATCCACCTTGGGACCCGGCAAAGATGACCGATGAGGCGCGGTTGGAATTGGGGATGCTGTAACTGAATACCGTAGTGCTGAGCCTGTCGAAGCACGACTATCGGCATGCGCTGGCTTTTGAAGCGCCTTTTGACAAGCTCAAGGCTACGGTTTGGAGTAAATGACAATGGAAACAAAAACACGCAGGTCCTTGCCCGCCGCCGTCACCCTCACGCCCGCTGCAGAGGCGCGGATTGCGGAATTGATGGCCAAGGCCCCCGAAGGTGCGATTGGCGTCAAACTATCCACCCCGCGTCGCGGCTGTTCGGGCCTTGCCTATTCGGTGGATTATGTGAACGAAGCGGTGGCTTTTGACGAACGCATTGAAACGCCGGGCGGCACGTTTTTCATCGATGGCGGATCGGTGCTGTATTTGGTCGGATCGAATATGGACTGGGTCGAAGACGAATTCGCCGCCGGTTTCGTCTTTGCCAATCCCAATGCAAAGGGTGCGTGCGGTTGCGGCGAAAGCTTTACGGTTTGAACCCCGATCTGTCGCACATTGACTGCTGGATATTCGATCTGGACCTGACATTATACGGGCCAGAGGCGAATATTATGGCACAAATCCGCGACAGGATCGCCCTGTTCGTGGAGGATTATTTCCGCATCGATTCCGCCGCTGCACACAAAATCCGCTATGATTATTGGCGCAAATATGGAACGACTTTGGGCGGACTGATGGCTGAACACGGGCTTGATCCGCACGGCTATCTTGATTTCGTCCACGATGTCGATCTGTCGCGGCTTAGCCCACAGCCCCAAATGCGCGCGCATATCGAGGCACTGCCGGGGCGTAAGTTGATCTTCACCAATGCCGATGGACCTTATGCCGCGCGCGTGCTGAATGCCTGCGGGCTGGACGGGGTGTTTGAAGACATGTTTGATATTCACCGGATGGCCCACCGGCCCAAACCCGATCCGGTCAGCTACACCGCATTGTGCAGCGAACTGAATATCGAGGCACCCAAAGCGTTGTTTATCGAAGACAGCGCGCACAATCTCGTCCCCGCAAAAGCGATGGGGATGACAACAATTTGGGTGAATCATGGCGATGAAGCTGATAGCAGCGCCGCCGAAAGCCATATCGACCACAGCATCGGCGATGTCAGCCTCTGGCTCGCCCAAATCCAGCATACAGAAAGCATATCATGACCGACCAATTGCAGCAGATCATCGAAAAAGCATGGGACGACCGTGACGCCATCGGCCTGACCACCACTGGTGAAGTGCGCGATGGCGTGAACGAAGCATTGAACCTGCTCGACAGCGGGGCGTGCCGTGTTGCCGAAAAGGGGGCCGATGGCTGGAGCGTCAATCAATGGTTGAAGAAAGCCGTACTGCTGAGCTTCCGCCTGAACGACATGACCACCATTCCCGGCGGCCCCGGCGGATCGCATTATTGGGACAAGGTGCCGTCGAAATTTGACGGTTGGGGCGAGAGCCAGTTTCGCGACGCGGGTTTCCGCGCCGTCCCAGGTAGCATCGTTCGCCGCAGCGCGTTTATCGGCAAAGGCGTTGTGTTGATGCCGAGTTTTGTCAACTTGGGCGCGCATGTTGGCGAAAACACTATGGTCGATACATGGGCGACCGTTGGCAGCTGTGCGCAAATCGGCAAAAACGTCCATCTGTCGGGCGGCGTAGGCATCGGTGGCGTGCTGGAACCATTGCAGGCTGGCCCCGTCATCATCGAGGATGATTGCTTCATCGGCGCGCGTTCCGAAGTGGTCGAGGGCGTGATCGTCGAGCAAGGCGCGGTGCTTTCCATGGGCGTGTTCATCAGTTCAACGTCGAAAATCATCGACCGCAACACCGGCGAAATCTTTGTGGGCCGCGTGCCCGCCTATTCGGTCGTGGTTCCCGGAGCGCTTCCCGGCAAGCCGCTACCCGACGGTTCGCCCGGACCCAGCCTGTCGTGCGCGGTCATCGTCAAGCGCGTCGATGCGCAAACCCGCAGCAAAACCGCGATCAACGAATTGCTGCGGGATTAATATTATTTTCGTTTAGCCGTCGCGGCATCAAAATCGGCGGGTTTGCCAGCGACCCAGTCAACAAATTTCCCGATTTCCGCATGGCCGCGCAGCGTTTCTGGCGTGTTGAAGCTTCGCGCCATTTCGCTGTTGCTGCAATGCACATGGATGGTGCGGTGGCAGATCGGGTGAACCTGTACCTTGGCCTTGCCGCCACGGTTTTTGGGGACAGGCAGGTGCAGCTCGATGACCTCGCCCAAGGGACGGTCGCATAGCCAGCAGGCAGGGGGTGTTTCTTCGGTCATGCGTCTGCCATGCCACGCGCGGGCGCGCGTTTCAACGCGGCATAGATGCGCAGACCCATTGCGCCGAGCAGCAAGGGCAGAAATATTGCGGCGGTTACCACTTTATCGGGATCGTCCAGAAACAGGCTGCGCGCGTAGCTTTGGGTGAAAACCACCCAAGTGTAGTTGATGCCGATGAAGTGCAGCGTTTTCCAATGGCGGCCCAATGTGCGCATCGACGCGTTGTTAGACGTCAACGCCATCAGGTAGATGAAACCATATGCGACGGCACCCCCTATCAGCACAAATACCGGTCGATAGGCACCAAAGACCAACAGGTTAATCGCCAGCGCCGCCAGATGGACGGTAAAGGCCAATGCAAACGCCAAACCCCATTGCCGCCGCCGTTGCACCAATGCGTGGGTGAGCGCATTGGGCCACAGGCGTTTCAGGCTGCCCGCCGCAAAGGCAATCAGGAAAAAGGGAAAGGCGGCTCGCGCCGTCCAGCGGGCGGCCAGATTGGCCTGTGTTGCCGGGTCGGCGTCCGTCAACAGGGCTACGGAAATGGCGGCCATTGCCGCAACCATCGCGAGCAACAAGGGAAATGCGCGGCTGTTGGGTTTCATAGTTGAGTCTAAAGACTATACAAAAACAGGTGGCAGCAAAGTTGCCGTAGCCCTGAGCCCGTCGAAGGGCGCTTCAAGGCTAGGTACCCTTCGATGGGCTGCGGGCTACGGTTTCGAAACGGAAACATAGTCTAGAATTGCCCCTTAAGGTTTTGCCAAATCCAGCACCGCCGCGACCATGGCCTCTGATCCCAATGTTACCGCAGGTTTGGGATCGATTTTGAACAAGGGCGAATGGTGACCGGCAATCGCGGGGCCGCCATTTTTGGCCGCTGCGATCCAATCGGGATTGGTGCCACCCACGGCGAAATAATAACCGGGAATGCCATGTTTCGGGTCGACAAAGAACGCAAAATCTTCAGCTCCCATGCCTTTTTGTTCAAACGGAGCGACCGCATCTTTGCCCAATGTGTTGGCAAGGCTGGCGTTCAGCCGCCGCGCCAACGCGCCGTCGTTGATGGTAACAGGCGTGGATTCGGCTACTTTCACTGTCGGCAATTTATCGTCGGGTACGCCATTGGCTTTTGCAATGCCATGCGCCATCCGCTCAATCGCCGCGATCAATTTGTCCCGCACGGCTTGGTTATTCGCGCGGACAGTGACTTGCAGATCGGCAAATTCGGAAATGATGTTGTGTTTCTGCCCCGCATGAAACGCCCCGACCGTAATCACGCCAGCATCCAGCGGCCCTTTTTCGCGGCTGATGATCGATTGTAATCCGACAACAATCTGTGACGCGATATAGACAGGATCTTTGCCCAGATGCGGCGACGCACCATGGGTGGCGATACCGTGGACGCGAATATCAACACTATCAGCAGACGAATATTGGATCCCTTCCGAAGCCGAGATTTTCCCTGTCTGCAATTCAGCCGCAACATGGAATGCCAATGCATAATCGGGTTTGGGGAAACGGGTATAAAGCCCGTCTTCGACCATGGCATGCGCGCCGCCAACGCGTTCTTCGGCAGGTTGAACGATGAACAGCACCGTTCCCTTCCACCGATCCTTCAACCGCGCTAATTGCCGCGCAGTGCCCACCATAGAGGTGATATGCACGTCGTGGCCGCAGGCGTGCATCACCGGCATTTCCAGTCCGTCAACGCCCACCTGCCGCGCGGTCGAGGCGTTGGACAGGCCGGAACGTTCGGGCACCGGCAAGCCATCCATGTCGGCGCGCAGCATGATAACCGGGCCTTTGCCGTTTTTCAGCACACCGACAACGCCGGTTCCGCCTACTTTTTCGGTCACCTCGACACCGGGAACGGCGCGCAATTCCTGCGCCATGCGTTCAGCGGTTTTAAATTCGCGGAACGATAATTCGGGGTTGCGGTGGAAATGATCCCACAACGCCCCCAAAGACTTGTCATAATCCGCCGCAATGGATGCTGCATAATCGGGCTTCGCTACTGCAGGCGATGCCAGCAAAGCGGCTGCAGACAGGGTCAGGTAAAATGCCTTTTTCATCATGCGGCTCCAATGCGGAATGCGGCCAGTTTATTACCATCGAGATCGCGGAAATAGGCACCATAAAATGCCTGTGGACCTTCGTCTCCGCGCACTCCCGGCGGTCCTTCACAGGTGCCGCCTAGTTCCAATGCCTTGGCATGTAACGCGTCGACCTGTGCGCGTTCCTGCAAAACCAGTGCCGCCATATGGCCATTCCCGACTTCGGCAGGCTGGCGGTTATACGGCGTCGTGACGGCCAGACCGCAGTGTTCCATGCTGGTTGCCCAAAGGGTAAATCCGCCCATGTCTTCGCCAAATTCCATGACGCGCTTTGCGCCGACTACCTCTAGCAATGCGTCGTAAAATGCGCGCGCGCGGGGCAAGTCGTTCGACCCCATTGTAATGTAACCCAGCATGGACTGCTCCTCATCGAATTTGTTGCGATCTGCAACCTATCATGGGCAGAATTCGAGGCAATGCCCTATCGCGGTGTCGGCGGGAACCATCGTTACGTAGCGGACGATGCCGCGTTTCGACCGCATATTAACCCAAAATCCTGCCCGCAATGCATAGGCTTCGCCAACATGGCCCAGCCATTGCTGCCCTTTACTGTCGCTGTGGAGATGGACGCCCAGACCGTAGCGCAGAAAATAGCCGTTTTCATCATCGCCATTGGCCCCGTTAAATTGCCATTGGACACGGGTCATTTCGGCAAAAGACTTTTTTGATAATAATGGCTTTCCTCTATCGAGCATCAATTGCCCAATGCGGACCAGCCCGTTAGGCGAAATCCGCAATCCGCCCTGCGGACTGAAAGAGGAGCCATTTTTCCCCAAAACATATCGTTTCAGATCACAATTACCATCGCTAGCAGGTGCGACAGGGCAAGGGTCTTCGCCCAAAATAGCAGCATCGCGAGCCAAATCGCCATTGGTCCGCAGCAAGGTTACAGCCTGAGCGCGCCGGCCGGCGCTGCATCCAGCACCCCAGTTGAAACAGGCATCGATTTTCAGCGGTTCTAACACCAGCCGTGCGACCAACCGGTCAAAACGTTCGCCCGTTGCACCCTCCATTACCGCTGCAATCAAAGGCGAATTGAGGTTGGCATATTTGAAATAGGATCCCGGTGGATATTGGGCTTCCCACGCCTGCGGATTGGCCAGTACCGGTGCCAATTCCCCGTCCAGGGGCAGGATGTAATCGACCGTATCGCGAATGCCGCTGCGGTGGGTCAGCAGTTGGCGCAACGTGACAGGCGCGTTGGGAAAGGCAGGGTTGCGCACGTTCCAGGATAAATAGGTGCCAATATCGGCGTCGAGATTCAGTCTTTCTTGTTCAACCAGCCGCATCACCGCCAAGGCGACCACCAGTTTGGAAATCGACGCGACACGGACGGGATCATCGGCCTTTACGTTACGGCCAATAACGCCCGCCTCTCCGCTAAGGTCACTATGGATGATAGCTTTCCGGTCAAAGCTGATTTTGACGATAGCCGGTTTCGGCGTTGGCTTTGGTATATCGTTTTGAGCCTGAGAAGCGGCGCAAAACGCTGCAACAAATATTACAGCGGCCACGATCCGCCCAAAAGCACCGGGCTTATTCATCGCCGCGGCAGGCTCCCTCGAACTTTCCTGTCATTTTGCCCGCCATCACGATTTTTCGGCTTTTTCCGACCATAGGAAGATGAACAATTACCTTGGTATCGAACAGAAAGTCATTCGCTCCAACGGTACCATTTAATTCCATGTCCGCACGGCCGACTTCACCCATGTTGCAACTCAGCGCCATATCGGCCTTGTTCCCAGCGATGTCGAACCGCGTATAGGTGCAATTTTCCGCGCCAACCCCGCCAAAAAAATCTGCACCGGGTTGTGCCGCTTCGGCTTTGCCGAGGCACGCATAACGCGCGGCCTGTTCACCTGCTTCGGATGCGATCTGTTTGCGTTGCACCGCTGCAAGTTGCGGGATGTCGATATCGTCAAAATGCACATCGGTTTTCCATCGGCCCGGCGTCATCGCCAGATAGCCATCGCGCCGCATTTCTTCGGTGCGTTCCTGACGTGAAATTTTGCCATCGCCGTCGCCATCACCGCTGTCTGCGCAACCGCTGACTGCCAGCGCCGCAATGCAAAGGATTGCACCGTTCATTGCATTTTTGCGTGAAAAATATACCACCCGCACCGTCTCCCTTAGTGGATATTGGAAGGCGCTATAGACCGGTTTGCTTTTGTCCGTCCATATTCATTCATGACAGCGACAGGCCTTCACGCTAAGAGCCTAGCAATATCGGCACAATAAGGATCAACATTTCCATGATTTCCCGCCTTTTTACCGTTTTGACAGGCCTGTTTTTCGCTTTATCCATGGTAGCCAGTCCGGTCTCAGCGCAAACGACTGCTGCGCCAGCGCCGACTGTCGATCCAGAAAATATATTGCATCTCGATCTGTCCACCGGCGGACGGGTTTCGATTTTGCTCAATCCGGCATTGGCACCGGGGCATGTCGAGCGGATCAAGACCTTGACGCGGCAGGGATTTTACAACGGCATAGTATTCCACCGTGTGATCGAAGGGTTCATGGCGCAAACCGGCGATCCGACTGGAACGGGGCAAGGCGGTTCGCCCATGCCTGATTTGAAAGCGGAATTCAGTGCGATGCCGCATCTGCGCGGCACCGTGTCGATGGCGCGAACCAACGAACCCGACAGTGCCAACAGCCAGTTTTTCATCTGTTTCCAGCCGCGCTTTGCACTTGATAACAAATATACCGTTTTTGGGCGGGTCATGGCGGGCATGCAGTTCGCTGATGCCATTGCGCGCGGTGAACCGCCTGCGCAGCCGGATCGCATCGTGCAGGCGTCGATCGGTGCAGACAATGTGTCGCCGCCCGATTTTGCCGCTTTGCAGACAACGCCAGCGCCCGAAGCACGGCCATCCGGTCCTCCGCCTTCTGGCCCGATTCAAAATTGAATCGCGCGCCATGCGCGTAGACTTGTTTGATTTTGAACTTCCGCCCGAACGTATCGCACTGCGTCCGGTGGCACCGCGCGATGCTGCGCGCATGCTGTGTGTTTCGGGCGATGGACAATTAAGCGATCATCATGTCGGTGATCTGGCCTCGTTGTTGCGTGCTGGCGATTGCCTGGTCTTCAACGATACCCGTGTTATCCCCGCGCAATTGGAGGGCGTTCGGCGCACCTTTAAAGGCGATGAGGCGCGGATTGGGGCGACGCTCCATAAGCGATTGGACTCTGCGCCGCTGGCAGGCCTTTATCCGCAATGCCAAGCGGCTGAAACCGGGTGATCGCATCGAATTTGGTTCCGGCGTTACAGCGATTGCCACCGAACGCTTTCCCGACGGCAGCTTCATTTTGGCGTTCGAAGGCGAGGAGCCAGTGGAGGTGCTGCTCGAACGCGCAGGGCGTATGCCTTTGCCACCCTATATCGCCGGAAAGCGCGATACCGATGCGCGCGACCGTAGCGATTATCAAACAATGTTTGCGCAAAAAGACGGCGCGGTTGCCGCCCCCACGGCCTCGTTGCATTTTACGCCTGCACTGATGGCGTCGTTAGATGCCGCCGGGATTCGCCATGAAACGCTGACGCTGCATGTGGGTGCCGGAACTTTTCTGCCGGTCAAGGTCGACGATACCGCCGACCATGTCATGCATAGCGAATGGGGCCGGATCGATGCGGAAACGGCCACGCGGCTAAACGCGGTGCGCGCGGCTGGCGGGCGGATCATCCCGGTTGGCACAACCTCTTTGCGTCTGATTGAAAGTGCGGCAGGGGACGATGGCGTGTTGCATCGGTTCGAAGGTGATACCGCAATTTTTATAACGCCCGGCTATCGCTTCAAAGCCATTGGCGGATTGATGACCAATTTTCACTTGCCCAAATCCACGCTGTTCATGCTGGTGTCGGCGCTGATGGGGCGCGATGTCATGCAAGCCGCCTATGCCCATGCGATTGCCGACGAGTATCGCTTTTACAGTTATGGCGATGGCAGCCTGTTGCTGCCTTGATGGCCGATGCCCCACCCCTTAACAGCGAAGCCCTGAGCCTGTCGAAGGGTGATTGTCGGTAAAGCGCCCTTCGACAGGCTCAGGGCTTCGCTGTTACATCAAACTTAATCGCAACGCGCTAACCGACGGCCACTCAATGCCCTTTCAACTCATCGCCGGTCAGCCGCACTACATGTAGCACATTGGTCGAACCCGGCGTGCCAAACGGCACCCCTGCCATCATGATCAACCGGGCCCCTGCACTTCCCAGCGAATAACGCAGCGCCATGCGTTTGCCCTTCGCGACCATTTCCTCGAATGAACCAATGTCTTTAGTGGGAACGGCAAAGGCCCCCCATAACAGCCCCAGCCGCCGTGCCGTCGATTTAGACGCCGTCAGCACCAGCACCGGCACCGATGGCCGCTCGCGTGAAATCCGGCGCGCGGTGGAACCTGATGAGGTGAAACAAATGATCGCGCTGGTTTCGACCGTATCGGCAATGCGCCCGCTCGCTTCTGCCAAAGCATCTGCGGTGGTGGCGTCTGCCGGGGTTTCGGTGAAGTGGATGCGTTTGAAGAAATCGGGGTCGCTTTCAACCTGTTGCGCAATGCGGTCCATGATCGACACCGCCTCAATCGGCCAGGCACCGGCGGCGGTTTCGGCGGATAGCATGACGGCATCGGCCCCGTCATAGATTGCGGTGGCAACGTCAGACACCTCGGCGCGGGTTGGGGTGGGGGATACGATCATCGATTCCAGCATCTGCGTGGCAACGACCACGGGCTTGCCCATGCGGCGCGCGGTGGAGACAATCTTTTTCTGCAATGGTGGTACTTGCTCGGGTGGCATTTCCACGCCCAGATCACCGCGCGCGACCATAACGCCGTCGGCCAGTTCCAATATCTCGTCCAGCCGGTGGATGGCGGCGGGCTTTTCGATTTTCGCCAGCAATGCCGCTTTGCCACCGATCAACTTCTTGCCTTCGGCCACATCTTCGGGGCGCTGCACAAAGGACATGGCGATCCAGTCGACGCCCTGTTCCAGCGCAAAGGCAAGGTCGGAACGATCTTTTTCGGTCAACGCGGCAATCGGCACAACGACATCGGGTACGTTCAACCCCTTGCGGTTCGACAGAATGCCGCCGACTTCGACGCGCGTGTTGATATGGTCGGGGCCGATTTCGGTCACGCGCAGCACCATCTTGCCATCATCGAGCAGCAACCGCGCCTCGATTTCTAGCGCGGCGAAAATTTCGGGATGCGGCAAATGCACGCGGCTGGCGTCGCCGGGGGTTTTATCGGTATCGAGACGAAATTCAGCGCCGGTTACCAATTCTACTTTGCCACCCGCAAAAGTGCCGACGCGCAATTTTGGTCCCTGCAAATCGACCAGGATCGTGGTGGGCCGGTTATACGTCTTTTCCAACGCACGGATGTTGGCGATCAATTGCACTTTGTCGGCCTGTTCGCCGTGGCTCATATTCACGCGAAAGGCATCGGCCCCTGCGCGAAACAGCTTTTCGATCATTTCCGGTGTGTCGCTTGCCGGGCCTAAAGTAGCGAGGATACGGACTTTGCGCATACGCGGTTTGTGATATTGCATGGATGTCGCTCTTTCGCGCTCTGGATTTTAATGGTCACCATCCCCATAACGGGGGGATAGTCGAACGGGAAGGGCGCATAGCTATGCACGATGACAACCAGATTTCAGACGCCGCCGCTGCCGCCGCTTTTCGCCGGTTGGTTGCGCATTTGCAGCACCGGCACGACGCGCAAAATATTGATCTGATGGGTCTTGCGGGATTTTGCCGAAATTGTCTGGCCGATTGGGTGGCAGAGGCACAGGGCGATTTGTCCAAGGAGCAGGCGCGAGCGTTGATACACGGCATGCCCGCTGCCGAGTGGAAATCCCGCTATCAAACGGCAGCGACCCCAGAACAATTGCAACGCATGCAGGAAAGCGTGGCGAAGAACGCGTCTGGGCATTAAGCGGGGCGCAACTTGATTTGGGCCAATCTAGGCCCCCAAACAAACCGGAGAATAATATGTCTGAAGGCAATGTCGCCGCCGACCAGTTACGCCTGTTCATCGAACGCATTGAGCGCCTCGAAGAAGAGAAAAAGGGAATCGCCGACGATATTCGCGACGTTTATTCCGAAGCCAAGGGTCAGGGATATGACGCCAAAATCATGCGTCAAATTGTGCGACTGCGCAAAATGACCAATGATGACCGGCAGGAAATGGAAGCGATATTGGAAACCTATAAATCGGCGCTTGGTCTAGCTTAAGCCGCTGGCTTGGCCTTACAGCCTTTAATGTTTTCATCCTGTCTCACTGCGAAGCCGCTCCGTCACACCGGTGCGGCATTGTCAGGCTGAGTCTGCTATGAGAGTCGCCGCAACAGGGTCCTGCAATGAAGAGGATCGTAAAATGGCGACTCAGTCATCAAAGTTAAGAAACCAGGAATCCCAGCCTGAACAGCGTGAGGTGAAGCCTGACAGTCCGGAAAAAACTGTCATGTACATCACCCGTCATGCCGATGAATGGAAAGAGGCAGCGGCGGATCGGTTGGTGAAAGGGGCCGATTGGCTGGCGGGTGCCACCGGACGGCTGTCAGAACGGATAGCCACCGTTGCCGCTGATGATCACATGCGCGAAAATGCCATGAAGGCGGTGGGTGTGGTTACCGGTGCAGGTGCCATATTGGCGCAACAAGCGGGCCGGATCCATCCCGTGCAAACCTATCGTGCCACCGCGCAATTTGCGCGGCAGAACCCGAAAACGGCTATTGCGGGCGGGCTCGTGGCGGCAGCGGCGCTGTATGGGGCGTACCGGGCCTATCGCACCTCCCAAGAGCATGTCGAACAATTGCCCACCGGCATGCACAAGCCGGAATTTGAATATTAAAGCAGACGGCCAACAAAGGCTTGCCTGTTAAATCGCCGGGGCATAATCTTTGATCACGGATGCAGGGCATGGGTCTTGCTCCGCGATCAAGGGGTCCCGTCATGCTGCTCACCACAACCTCCACTGTCGAAGGCCGCCCCGTCGCCGAGTATCTGGGTGTCGTTACCGGCGAAGTCATTGTCGGCGCGAATATTTTCAAGGATCTGTTTGCGGGCGTGCGCGACATTGTGGGCGGGCGTTCGGGGGCGTATGAATTGAGCCTGCGCGATGCCCGCGAAACCGCTTTGAAGGAACTGACCGAAGAAGCCCGAGCCAAAGGGGCCGATGGTGTGATCGGTATTGATCTGGATTACGAAGTACTCGGCAAAACCGGATCGATGCTGATGGTGAGTGCGACCGGCACAGCGGTGAAATTTGGGTGATAGTGCAATTGCGCACGTTACTCACCGCAACCTTGGTCCGGTTAAAACGGTCAGAGATTTCGGTGGGCCTATGGATTCTCGTGATTCTGTCTGCTGTGGCATTCCCGGTTTCGCAGCCATTTGCTGACAAATTTTGGGCAGACGACTCTGCAGTGCTACCGGGCATCGCATGGCTCGTGGCTAAGATTGCAATATGCTGGTTGATTCTCCACGTAAGTTGGCGGCTCACGCGAGGGCTTTCCGATTATACCGACAGGCTCGGCGCGTTTTGGCCATGGCTTGGATGGGGCCTGCTCGCTTATTTGCCGACATTAGCGATAGTATTGGGCCTGTTCATCGCAAATGGTGCTGAGGAATATTCGTATTTAGAAGCGTTAGCGTTCGCGTGTCTCCCGCCATTGTCTGTTCCACTTCTCGTCCATGCTTCAGGAAGGGCCATCGATGCTACCGGGCCGCGCGCGGGTGAAGTTCTGACCTTTTGGTCGCAACGCTATTTGCCGTTAGCTGCGGCGTATTTTCTGGTCACCGCGCCGACGACATTTATCAGTGAAGCACTTTATGTTTTTGCCGCGGGCAAAAATATGCTGATCGATGTTGCCGCTTCGATTATTTATTTGCCTGCGCTGATATTGGGAACGGCGCTGACAGTTGAGGCATTTCATTGCATACCACAGAAATCGCCCACCTAACCTTGCCCAATCCCCCATCCCTGATGTAAGGGCGCGCCTACCCATTCATTCCAGCCGAAAAGAAGAGAGCCATGGCAGGCCATAGCAAATTCAAAAATATCCAGCATCGCAAAGGCGCGCAGGACAAAAAGCGGTCAGCGCAGTTTTCCAAACTCAGCCGCGAAATCACCGTGGCCGCGAAAATGGGGATGCCCGATCCGGACATGAACCCGCGTCTGCGGCTTGCGGTCAACGCGGCCAAAGCGCAATCGATGCCCAAGGATAATATCCAGCGAGCGATCGACAAAGCGGCGGCAGCGGGCGGCGAAGACTATGAAGAAATCCGCTATGAAGGCTATGGCCCCGGCGGCGTTGCTGTTATTGTCGAGGCATTGACCGACAACCGCAACCGTACTGCGACCAATGTGCGCACGGCGTTTAGCAAAAACGGCGGCAATTTGGGCGCTTCGGGTGCGGTTAGCCATGGGTTTGACCGGGTTGGCCTGATCACCTATCCGGCCAGCGCAGGCGATGCTGATACCGTTTTCGAGGCGGCATTGGATGCCGGTGCCGACGATGTTGAATTGGGCGAAGACGAACACAGCATCTGGACCGCCATGGATGGTTTGCATGAAGTCGCCAAGGCTCTCGAGGCCAAATTGGGTGCCGCAGAAAGCGCCAGTCTGGCATGGAAGCCGCATCTTTCGGTTGAGGTTGACGAAACCAATGTCGCGACGTTGCTGAAAATGATCGACGCCTTGGAAGAGGATGACGACGTCCAGACCGTGTGGGGCAATTATGATGTTTCCGACGAAGTGATGGCGAAATTGGGTTAACACGATCCGGCCCGAATAAGCGCGCCGCTGGCTATGGCGGCGCGTTTGAATGGTTAATCGCTTTGCAAAAACCTATCGTTGCGGTAGCTTACCCTTGAGCCAGATTCACGGGGCAGCGCAGCTATGGCAACACAGTACGAACAGTTACCGACCGTTGACCGGACGCCGGATGCCGTCGATCCATTGATTGGCCGTGCGCGCTCGAGCCGCGCCGAAAGCGCGTTGATCGCAAAGGCATTGCGCGGCGTGCGCTTCAACAGCCCCGCCGCTCGTGCCAAAAATGCCGAGCATATCTTTTATCTGTTTGCCAAAAATGTGCCCGCCCTCATGGCGATTTGGTGGATCGCGACCCAACCCACGGGCTGGGTTGAATGGAGCGCCTTTGCCGCATTTTATGTGATGAATATCTTGTCGATGTCGATCGGGTATCACCGGTTCTTTACCCACAAGGCATTCGATACGTCAAAACCGATGCGTTATGCCATTGGCATATTGGCGCAACTGGGCAGTTTTGGATCGCTGCGCCGGTGGGTTGCCGAACATCGCCGGCACCATGCGCATAGCGACCGAGTGGGGGATATTCACAGCCCCTATTACGACGATCATGGTCGCGATACCGGCGGCTATAAAGGCTGGAAATACGCGCATCTCGGCTGGGTCTTCAATAGCAGCATGACCGACGAAAATATTTACGGCAAAGGCGTGGTCGAAGATGACGCCATCGTGTTTGTGGATAAATACCGCATTCCCATTTTCTTCTTTTCGGTCATCGGATTGCCTACGCTTTGGGCGCTGGCATGGGGGCGGCCCGATGCGGTGTTTGGAACCATGTTGATCGCAGGATTTTTGCGCGCGGTGCTGGCATTGCACGCCATTGCCTGCGTCAACAGCTTTGGCCATATTTTCGGGCGGCAGCGTTACGATTCCAAAGATGGATCGCGCAACAACTGGCTGATCGCGCTGTTCACGCTGGGCGAAGGCTGGCACAACAACCATCACGGACACCCGCGCGCCGCCAGCACGCGGATTGCCTGGTACGAGATTGATATGAGCGGCTGGGTGATCTGGGGGCTGGAGAAATTGGGCCTGATCTGGAATGTCCGCTGGCCGGACCGGACGAAGTAATCCCGTCATGATCATATTGGGTTTGGACCCCGGCCTTGGTACCACAGGCTGGGGCGTTATTGTGAAAGAAGGCTCTCGATTGAGCCATGTCGATAATGGCGAAATCACCACCGATGCCAAATTGCCATTGGCCAACCGGCTGGTGATGATCGACGAAAAACTGCGGGTGGTGATGGAACACTTCCGCCCCGATTTTGCCGCCGTCGAAGAAGTATTCGTCAACAAAAATCCGCAAAGCACGCTGAAACTGGGGCAGGCGCGCGGCGTGGTTTTGTTGGGTGCAGCGCGGAGCCGTATTCCGGTGACCGAATATGCTGCACGGTTGGTGAAGAAATCGGTGGTTGGCACCGGAAAAGCCGACAAGGCGCAGATTGCGGCGATGCTGCGCGTGCTGATGCCCGGGCTAAAACTTGCGGGCGAAGATGCGGCGGATGCATTGGCCGTGGCGATCACACATGCGCACCATATCCGGGGGTGATTGCGGACGGGATTTCCGTTTCATAAAAGGCAAAAAGAGTAGAAGGGACCCGGCCCATTGTTTGGTACCGAGTCACAATGACAACCGAGCGTTCGGATAACAGGGCTGCCGCCCTTATTTCCCTTTTTCCTTTGTGGCTTTTATGAAACGCAAAATCCCGCCCTTTGGAGCGGTGCTACACCGTGGGAACAAAACAGGAAAAAAGCCCTTCGACAAAGCCCACTAACCTGATTAAGAGGCTCATATGATCGCAAAACTTTATGGCCGCATTGATGAAACCGGCGCCGACAGTCTGGTGATCGACGTCAATGGCGTCGGCTATCTGGTGCAGGCCAGCGCGCGGACATTGGCGGCATTGGGCAAGGTCGACGATTTCGCCACGGTATTCACCGAAATGCAGGTCAGCGAAACCGACATGCGGCTGATCGGCTTTGCCACCCGTGACGAACGCGACTGGTTCCGGATATTGATCGGGGTGCAGGGCGTGGGATCAAAGGTTGGCCTTGCCATCTTATCCGCGCTCGACATGGACGAACTGAAACGCGCCATCGGCGGCGGCGACAGCGCGATGGTGGCGCGGGCCAATGGCGTGGGGCCAAAGCTCGCCAGCCGGATTGTGAATGAACTGAAGGATAAGGTGGGGGCGCTGGCAGGGATCGGCGGTGGCGCGAAGATCATGGCATCGGGCGGCGGCGGCGGCCATTCCAGCGACGCGGTATCTGCGCTGACTGGACTAGGTTTCAAACCCGGCGAGGCGGGAAGTGCGGTGGCGCAGGCGGTTGAGGAATTGGGGGCGGATGCGACATTGGATGCGCTGGTCAGGCTGGCGTTGAAACGGGCTTCGCGGTGAAAATTCGATTTGCTTATGTGTGTATCATGGCATTGCTGACGGCATGCGAGCCGGTGCAAAATTCGGTGCCGTTAATTGAGGCGGCAAAAAATTCGGCGGCCAAACAATTGCTTGATTCGCAATCCGCAAAATTCCGAAATGTGCGCTTAAGCACCGATGAAGATTCCAAATCGCTGGGTGTGGTTTGCGGTGAGGTGGATGGTACGTTGCAAGACGGCACGCAACTTGGCTTCACGCGATTTATTTATGCACCTGTCAATGAAGATGCGGTTCTCGATTTTAACGCCAAACATTATCCAGCGGGTTTTGAAAGCAACACCGAAGCGGAGGAATTGAAAGCGGCGTTTGCAGAAAACTGGAAGGAATCTTGCGGGTGAAATTGGTTTTGAAGAGGGCTTTGCGGTGATGGATAGACATATTCCTACAAATCTGTATGAAAACCATATGGCACAACTCAACGTATCAATACCGCCCGCGCTGAAAAGCTGGATCGATCATCGTGTAGCCGAGGGGCGCTATTCCAGCGCCAGCGATTATATGCGGGATCTGGTCCGGCGCGATCAGGAATCTGAACCCGATGATGTCGAATGGGTGAAAGCGATGCTGGCAGAGGGCGAGGCTTCGGGTGTGATAGACAAGGACCCCAGAGAGGTTCTTGAGGAAATTATTGCTGAGCGCCACGCACGGCATGGCTAAGCTGATTCTGACCCCAGCTGCGCGGGTCGACATGGTCGAAATCGACGAATGGGGTTATCAGCAGTTCGGCAAAGAAGTGGCGGATAGTTATTCCCGCAAGCTGCGCAGTGCGTTCGATCTGCTTGCCAACCACCCGCTATCGGGGAAGGCTGTGCCCGAATATGGCAAAGCCTATCGCTGTTTGATGCACCGCAGGCATCGTATTTTTTATGCTGTGAATAATGACGTGGTTCGCATCATCCGGATATTGCATCATGCGATGGACGCTAAGCGGCTGTTGAGGGGACAGGGGAAGTGATGAGATCGCCTGCGCTAGGTCGCTCGTTGCGGTTGTTTGCTGTCGCTGGCTCAGTGGCTTCATTTCCAGCATCCTCTTTTGCTTGCATCGATGGCCAATTCGAATCTCAGGTCACGAGAAGTCGTGCAGTGGTAACTGTTCCGGCAGGAGCTATTCAATTACAGGTTGATGTTCCTTACGATGAAGACGAATTGCGCTCGCTGGATCAAGGAAAAGTAACCCTTCCGGTCAAAAGAGTTTTACATGGCTCGTATGAAGAAAAATCGATAGAGCTTGATTTTCGTAATTCGACTTCTTGTGAATATTTTGGCCCTACAGGTTCGGGGCTTTATGTAGTCGTGAATCCTTGGCTGTATGACGAAGGAGATCCGGTTAAAGACGATCATGGAAAGCCAATTGTGAATTTAATTCGCTACAATAGGTCCGTTGATCCGTCATATCAGGGAAAATTGGCACCTTATCCTGATGGGTCGATGGACATAATGAAGGAACGAAAGATGTTCTCCTGTGCGCGTCGAGGAAAGGAAACAGCGGAAGCGATTGAAAAATGTACGGATGCCGAAAATCCGGATGATCTTTACAAGCAAGGGACTGCTGTTGCGTATTGGATTGCGACGGGGTTTATGACGTTTGCAGGCGTTGCTCTCGCGATAACAATGAAACTCAAAAAATGACCGATAACCCCCACCTCACCCCCCTTCGCAAACCTGAGGACGTTGACGCGGCCCTTCGCCCGAAAACGCTGTCCGAATTTGTCGGGCAAGCGGGCGCACGTGAGAACTTGCGCGTGTTTATTGAGGCCGCGAAGCAGCGTGGTGATGCGCTCGATCATGTGCTGTTCTTCGGTCCGCCGGGGTTGGGCAAAACCACCTTGGCGCAGATTGTGGCAAAGGAATTGGGCGTTGGCTTCCGTTCCACCTCCGGCCCTGTCATCGCAAAGTCCGGCGATCTGGCGGCGTTGCTCACCAATCTGGAAGAAGGCGATGTTTTGTTCATCGACGAAATTCACCGGCTGAATCCCGTGGTCGAGGAAATCCTGTATCCAGCGATGGAGGACCGCGCGCTGGATATCATGATCGGCGAAGGGCCATCGGCGAGGTCGGTGCGGATTGACTTGCCCGCGTTTACATTGGTCGGTGCGACCACGCGGCAGGGATTGTTGACCACGCCGCTGCGTGATCGTTTTGGCATTCCCATTCGCCTGACATTCTACACCCATGACGAATTGGAGCATGTGGTAACACGGGCTGCGGGGTTGCTGGGGCTGGAAATCGCGCCCGATGGTGCCCGCGAAATTGCGAAACGGGCACGCGGAACGCCGCGCATTGCCGGACGGTTGCTGCGCCGTGTGCGCGATTTTGCCAATGTCGCAGGCGAACGGATCGTCACCGCCAAAATCGCCGATGCGGCATTGAACCGGCTGGAGGTCGATCATCTGGGGCTGGACGCGATGGACCGGCGGTATTTGATGATGATCGCCGACATATATCGCGGCGGCCCAGTCGGCGTTGAGGCGCTGGCGGCGGGGCTGTCTGAACCCCGTGACACCATCGAAGATGTGGTCGAGCCCTATCTGTTGCAACTGGGCCTTATCGCCCGCACCGCGCGCGGTCGGGCGTTGAATGGGCCGGGGTGGAAGCATCTGGGGCTTAACCCGCCGGTCGCGTCGCAGGATGGGTTGTTTGATATTTCAGGATAGGGCGAGTTGAGTTGATGGCGCGACCAACCGAGTCCGCCCGCGCCATTCCCCCTTTGCGCGCTCGTACCCGTCCGGTAACGCTGTGTCACATGAACGCACCGCAGCCCTATTCTGGCCATTTTAATGGTAACGCGCATCTGTTCGCGGTGCGCGTCTATTTCGAGGACACTGATTTTTCGGGGCTGGTTTATCATGCGCGCTATTTGCATTTCATGGAACGGGCACGGTCAGACATGCTGGCCTGTGCCGGCATAGATCAACGTAGTGCACATGCCGATGGTACAGGGGTTTACGCAGTTGCTGATCTGGCGATCAAATATTGCACACCAGCACGGTTTGACGATGCCTTGCTGGTTGTCAGCACAATGGACACGGTACGCGGGGCCAGCGTCGTCATTCATCAACGAGTCATGCGCGGCGATGTCTTAGTCACCGATGCCCGCGTCACCGCAGCATTCCTCGCTCCAGATGGCCGTCCGCGCCGTCAGCCAAAGGCATGGATTGCAGCTTTCACTGATATTATGAACATGGCACCGGGCCAAGGATAAGGACAAAGCATGGATTTGACGTTTCTCTCCCAGGCAACAGCGCAGGTCGCCACAAAGGGTGCCAGCTTTAATGCAATCCAGCTGTTTCTGGATGCTGACTGGATTGTGAAGTTCGTGATGGTCGGTTTGGCGCTGGCCAGTATCTGGTCATGGGCGATTATCCTGTCGTTTGTGGTGCGTATCCGCAGGCTCAATGGCGAAACCGAAAAGTTTGAGCGCGAATTCTGGAAGTCGGGCGACATTGATGCCTTTTACGCCAGCCGTGGCAAAGACGAACTGCCGATCATTAAGGTGTTTTCCGCCGGGGTCGCTGAATGGCGGCGTTCGACCAATGGCAAAAGCATTGATCGTTCCGGGACTCGCGAGCGGTTGGCCACCGCCATGGATGCGACGATTGCAGCGGAAAGCGATAAACTGTCGGACCGGCTGAACTACCTGGCCACCGTTGGGTCCGTTGCACCCTTTGTTGGTTTGTTTGGTACCGTCTGGGGCATCATGCGCAGTTTTTCGGCGATTGCGGCGGAACAAAACAGCTCGCTGGCCGTGGTTGCGCCCGGCATTGCAGAGGCATTGTTTGCGACCGCTATCGGGCTGTTCGCCGCCATTCCCGCCGTCATCGCCTATAACCGTTTTTCACACCGCGTGAACCAGCACGAGGCGCGGCTGGGCCGCTTTGCCGATGGCTTTCACGGCACGTTGAGCCGCGAACTGGAGCGGGAGGCCTGATCGATGGCCATGAACTTTTCCTCCTCTGGCGGGCGTCGTTCGCGGCGCGGTCACCGGCGCACGCCTATGGCAGAGATCAACGTTACGCCGCTGGTCGACGTTATGCTGGTGCTGTTGATCATCTTCATGGTGACCGCACCCTTGCTGGTGTCTGGCGTTCCCGTGGAATTGCCCGAAAGCCGGGCCAATCCGTTGGAACAAAAATCGGATCCGCTGGATATTTCTATCGACAAAGAAGGCCAGATTTTCGTCGATAGCGAACCTGTTAAAATGTCCGAATTGGTCGGGAGATTGGAGCAGATTGCCGCTTCCCAGGATCCGAAAAATCCCAAACCCATCATGCTGCGCGGCGATACCGAAATTGCCTATGGCCAAATGATGCGGGTCATGGGGGAATTGAACCGGGTTGGGCTGAATTCAGTTAATCTGGTCACCACCGGTTCATCGAAAGTCGAATAGCCCATGGCGATGGACCGCGAAGAAAAAATTGGTCTGGGCGCTGCGGTCGGCGGCCACGGTTTGCTGGTTATTGGCATGGCATTGGGTTTGTTCATGGCGACGGACCGGATTGTCGAGCCGCCGCCGATGACAGTAACGATTGTGGGCGAAGAAGCCCCGGGTCCAATGCCCGCAGCAGCCGTGATGTCCGAAAGCGCAGAGCCATCGGTCGAACCCGAGGCCATGACCGAAGCAGAAGCCAAGCCCGTTGATAACAGCGCCGAATTGGCGGCAGCAAAAGAGTTGATACAAAAACGGGCCGCCGACGAAGCCTTAGCCAAAGCCCGCACGGAAAAGGCCGCCGCTGAAGCGCAATCCGCTGCGCGCGCGGCAGAACAGGCAAAGCTTGCGGCCGCCAAAGCTAACGCCACAGCATTGGAAAAAGCCCGCGCGAAAGAGGCGGCGGCCCGCGCGGACAAAGCACGGCGCAATGCCGCCGCAGAATTACAACGCCAAAAACAGCAAGCCGACGCGAAAGCAAAAGCCATCGCCGAAGCCAAGCGCAAAGCGGCGGCAGAAGCGGCACGGCGCAAAGCCGCTGCTGAGGCGAAGGCCAAGCGCGATCGTGCGTTGGCCGAGGCCGTGGCAAATGCAGGAAACAGTGGCAGTCTGACGTCAAGCCAAGTGGCGACGGCGGTAAACGTAAGCCTTAGGGCTGAAATTGAGCCGTTGTTCCGGCGTTGTGCGCCAAGCGGGGTGGATGTGAGTGAATTGCTGACATTGGTCACGCTGAAAATCGGCAAGGACAAACGGCTGACCGACGTGGTGTTTAACAGCCAGTCCGGCGTGAATGATTCAAACCGGCCACAAGCGCCGCTGCACAAAAAATGCGCGATGGATGCGGCCCGCGCGGCATCCCCGTATCTAAACTTGCCCGATGAAGGCTATTCCCAATGGGCGAGCTGGCAAATGAAATTCAAGACGCGATGATGTTGGCCATCACTTTTTCATCGGCGTCGACTTTGGGCCTTTTGTTGGCAGCGGCTGCTCCCGCGACACCGGCCTCCGCGATACAGACCCCTAAGCCTGTCGATCATGCGCGCGCGCCGACGCCGCAATCCTGCCAACCATCGACATGCAAAGGGCAGTTGAGCAAGCCAAGCAAACAGCCTGATGTTGCAAAGCAGGCAAAAGCTATCGACAGAAAAATGATTTCGCTGTCGATCGGGCAGCAGACTGCGCTGTATTTCCGCCGATGCGCACCAGGCGGTGTCGATGCCAATCAGATTGTAACCCGTTTGAGTTTGCGGATCGACCAAACGGGAGGGCTGATCGACGCGATTTTTGTTGGTCAAGATGGCTTGAACGATTTAAACCGGCCATTGGCGGGCATGCACAAACGCTGTGCCATCAATTCGGCCAGAGCGGCATCGCCGTATCGCAATCTTCCGACCGAACACTATGAGCAATGGAAAAACTGGCCATTGCATTTCAAATCGAGGTGAAACTATGCGACGCTTCAAAATACTGATCACGATGGGCACTGCTGCTTTGGCAAGTGCGGCTTGGTCGCAAACGCCAACACCCACCCCAGCGCCCGCAGGGCCGGAATTGGTTGAAGTCGATGTGGCCGATATGAAGCGCGTTGCTGTACCCGCTTTTGTCGCGCCCAACCCTGCCGATACTATTGCCGGAAACACCACCAATCTTAGTCGTCAGATCGCCGAAGTAATATCTGCCAACTTGCGCTCATCCGGGCTGTTCGAACCCGTTGGTCCGTCTGGCCTGCGCGCCATTGCATTGGGCGAAGTGACCGCACCCCAGTATGATTATTGGAAAGGCCGCAACGCCGATCAATTGATTGAAGGGTTCGTCAAGGTCGGCAGCGACGGCAACCTGACTGTCGGTTGCTATTTGTACGATGTAAACTTCGGGCAAGAGGTAAACCGGCTGGGCTTTGTCGTGCCGCCCGCCGAATGGCGCCGCGCCGCGCATAAATGTTCGGATGCGTTTTATTCCAAACTGACCGGCGAAAGTCCGTTTTTTGACAGCCGCATTGCCTATATCGCCGAAACTGGCCCCAAGGGAAAACGGGTCAAGCGGCTGGCGGTGATGGATTCGGATGGCGCGAACCACAAATTCCTGACCAGCGGAACCGCAACCGCGCTGACCCCGCGTTTTTCGCCCAACTATAAATCGATCCTGTATTTGAGCTATCAAGACGGCAATCCGCGCATATACGTGTATGATATTGATAGCGGGCGGCAACGGTTGATCACAGCATCCAAAAACCCCACGTTCGCACCGCGCTGGTCACCCGATGGGCAAACCATCCTCTATTCGATGGCGGTCAGCGGCAATACCGATGTCTATAAAATTGCGGTTAGCGGCGGTACGCCGGTGCGTTTGACAACCGCTCCCGGTATCGATGTGGGCGGCAGTTTCTCTCCCGATGGCCGTCAGGTGGTGTTCGAAAGCGACCGTGGCGGCAGCCAGCAGGTCTATGTCATGGCAGCAGACGGCAGCAACCAACGCCGCGTCAGCAATGGCGCCGGACGGTATGCGACGCCTGAATGGAGCCCGCGCGGAGACTTGATCGCCTATACCCGCATTGCCGGAGATTTCCGCGTTGGTGTGATGCGGCCCGACGGCAGTAGCGAACGGCTGCTGACCAACAGCTGGCAGGACGAGGCCCCGACTTGGGCCCCCAATGGCCGTTTGATCCAGTTCTTTCGTACCGAGAAGAATAGTGGTAAAACAACTGTCTGGCAGGTGGACCTGACCGGACGAAACGAACGGAAACTGCCGACACCCGTTGATGGTTCCGATCCGGCATGGGGCCCGATCCGTCCCTGATTTAGCAATCCCACGCGGGGCAGACATTAAGGAGAATGATGATGAAATCACAAATGCGCACTCTTGGGTTGCTTCTGCTGGCCAGTTCGATGCTGGTGGCATGCGGCAAAAAGAAGATCGCCGATCTACCGCCCGCCGCTGACGGCACAGGCTATGGTGATAATGGCGCGAACGATGGGTCGATGGGCGGGGCGGGACAGGTTGTACCCGGCAGCCAGGCCGATTTCGTTGCCTCGATCAGCTCGGACAGTGTGTTTTTCGATACCGACCGGTTCAATATCGACGCCGAAGATCAGGCGACCCTACAAAGCCAGGCGCAATGGCTGGCGCGCTATCCCAATGCCCGCGTTGTGATTGAGGGCCATTGCGACGAACGCGGAACGCGTGATTACAATTTGGCCCTTGGCGAACGTCGCGCTAATTCCGCCAAAAACTACCTTGCGTCGCTGGGTGTCGATGCCAGCCGTATTCAAACGGTCAGCCATGGCAAGGAAAGGCCACTTGCTGCGGGTTCGAACGAAACCGCATGGGCACAAAACCGGCGCGCGGTGACGATTACCGTGCAATAGGCAATGGGACGCCGCCCCTGATACCGGGGGCGGTATTGCCATCCTTTCAAATCAATTCATTCCGAAGCGACATTCGCGTCCTTACGAAAGGGCGTAAATTCGCCGAAGCTGCACACCGGTCCGGGCATGCCGCTCATACGGTCGACCAGGCGGATAAAGTCGCCTTTGCAATATTGACCGCTAAAGGTCTCGATCTGCAAAATGTCGTCGTCGCGGGCAAGGCCGGGGCAAGTTGAGCGTAGCTTGTTCTGGTAAACGAGCTTTCCGCTGACGCGGTAGAGCAACATATCGTCGCTGATGCGGATCAAATCATGCGCGTTGCTGTTGCTGATGCAATTGACTGGTGTGCCTGCAATTTTGCCCTTCAATTCCTTATCAAGCAACTTGGCTTGTTTCGGACCGATCGGGGCGGGCGTGTCGGCACCGTCCATCGGCGCACAGGCGGCCAATAAAGCCGCGATTAAAATGGCAGGGGTTTTATCAAACAGGGTCATTGTGCCGACTCCTTGATGGGACGGGTTATCATACGCCGCTTTGGGCAAAGGCGAAACGGATTAAGGGACGTCCACAGATGACCCTAGGCCAGCATACCGCGCATGATCAATTCAACGGTATGTTCGCGATAACTGTCGCGCATGTCTGTGCCCAGATCGTCCCGGTCGTAACAATGGCGCAATACCTGTCGCGCCATGTAAAAACGGTCGGCGGCACCGGTGACGGTAAAATAGAAATGCTTCGGATCAACGGGCCTAAACTTGCCTGCCTTAACCCCTTCGGCGATCAACAGTTCATACGCATGCGAAATCGGACGCAAATAGCGTTCGGCAATGCGCGCGGCTTCCACAGGCGCACTATCGCGGATCATGCGCATCATCAGCCGGTTGAGATAGGGAAAAGCATAATATGTATCGATGACGGCCCCGATATGCCGCCGCAATTTTTCTTCCGGGGGCATTTTTTTGCCCACCAAGGCTGATAAATCTGCGACGATTTTGCCCATGTCACGGTTCAGCAACGCCTGCATCAGACCGTTTTTGTTGCCGAAATAATATTTGACCAGCGCGCTATTCAATCCGGCGCGCAGCGACAGTTCGGACAGCGACAGATCAATGGTGTCGCCGTCGCGCATAATCTGGCTGGCAGCCTCAATCAGCTGCGCCCGCGCGCCGCCCGCGTCGGAGCCATTATCGACAAGTGTTGGACCCGATGAAGCCATAGCCTATTCCCCCCTTTCAACTGTATAGCGGATCATCCCACCAAGGGAAGAAGTCTGGCATGTCGGTGGAAACACGGCCCGGAAATTGGGGTGCGCGCTTTTCCAGAAAGCTGTTGATCCCTTCTGCCGCATCATCGGCCTTGGCGCGGGTAAAGATGGCGCGGCTGTCGATTTTATGGGCGTCCATGGGGTGGGGCATCGCCGATAGCCGCCACAGCATATGCCGTGTCAGCGCGACCGATACCGGCGCGCAGTTATCAGCAATTTCGCGGGCGATACGGATCGCCTCTGGTATTAGATCAGCGGGTTCGTGGAGCGAACGGACCAGCCCGCGTTCCATCGCCTCTTGGGCAGTGAACACACGCCCCGTCATGCACCATTCGAGCGCGGTCTGCATGCCCACCAGCCGCGGAAGGAACCAACTGGATGCTGCCTCTGGCGTTATCCCGCGCCGCGCGAAGACAAAGCCATAACGGGCGGTATTGCTGGCGATGCGGATGTCCATCGCCAATTGCATAGTCGCGCCAATGCCTACGCCCACGCCATTGATTGCGCCGATCACCGGTTTTTTGCATTCGTAAATGCGTAAGGTAACCGTGCCGCCACTGTCGCGCACGCGGGGGTCGGACAGGTCGGTGATTTCGGCGTCATCGGCAAACACTGGGCCGTCATCGGGGGTCAAGTCGGCCCCAGCGCAAAACGCGCGATCACCATGGCCGGTGACGATGACGGCACGAACTTCATCATCGGCATCGACCAGATCAAATGCCGCGATCAATTCTCGCGCCATAGTGCCGGTAAAGGCATTCATTTTTTTCGGACGATGGAGCGTTATTGTCGCAATATTGTCCGCCACGGAATAAAGGATGTGCTGAAATTCTGACATTATAGGCCTTCCAATACAGTGTGGCGGACGTGTTGATATTAGCGCGGTGGCATCCGCAAGGCGCCGTCCAGACGGACATCTTCACCGTTGAAATAGCCGCATTCAATCATGGTCAACGCCAGCTGCGCATATTCCGATGGCTCCCCCAACCGTTTGGGAAACGGCACCGAAGCGCCCAGAACTTCTTGCGCCTTTTCAGGCAAAGCCATCAACAATGGTGTTTTGAAAATGCCGGGCAGGATAGTGTTCACGCGGATATTTTCGTTCATCAGGTCGCGGGCAATCGGCAGGGTCATACCGACAACGCCGCCTTTTGATGCGGAATAAGCGGCTTGGCCGATCTGGCCGTCTTCGGCGGCCACCGATGCGGTGTTGACGATAGCCCCGCGATCACCGCATTCCAGCGTATCGAGCGATAGCATTCCTGCCGCCGATTTGGCGATGCAGCGGAAGGTGCCGATCAGGTTGATCTGGATCACCCATTCAAATGCGCTCAACGGGAAATGTTTGATCGACCCGTCTTCCTTCGAACGGCTGACGGTTTTCATGGCATTGCCGACACCAGCGCAATTGACCAGGATGCGTTCCTGCCCATGGGCTTCGCGCGCCTTGGCAAAGGCGGCGTCGACTTCGTCTTCGATGGTGATGTTGACCTTGCAAAAAGTACCACCGATTTCGCTGGCAACTTTCATTCCATTTTCTTCGTTCATGTCGAAAATGGCGACTTTCACCCCTTTGGCCGCCAAGGCGCGTGACGTGGCGGCACCCAATCCCGATGCACCGCCGGTGACAACTGCGGAAATTGTGTTATCGAGTTTCATGTTGTGTTCCTAAATTGGAGAAGCAGGCGATCACAGCCGCTCGACGATGGTGACATTGGCGACGCCGCCGCCTTCGCACATAGTTTGCAGGCCCCATTTCTTGTCATGACGCTTCAACGCATTCAGCAATGTCGCCATCAATTTGGTTCCCGATGCGCCCAATGGATGGCCCAAGGCAATCGCGCCGCCGTGCACGTTCAGCTTTTCGGGGTCGGCCCCGGTGTGTTTCAGCCATGCCATTGGTACCGAGGCAAAGGCTTCGTTCACTTCGAACAGATCAATATCCGACAGCTTCATGCCCGCGCGTTTCAAGGCGCGGTCGGTGGCGAACAGGGGTTCTTCGAGCATGATAATCGGGTCCCCTGCCGTCACGGTCAGATTGTGAATGCGCGCGATTGGCGTCAGTCCATAATCCTTCACGGCTTGTTCCGACGCGATCAAGGTGGCCGATGCACCGTCGCAAATTTGCGAAGCAGAAGCCGCTGTCAATGCGCCGCCTTCGGACATCAGCTTGACGCCTGCGATGCTTTCGAGCGTTGCATCGAAACGGATGCCTTCATCGATGCGGTGGATGATGCGGCCTTCGGGCGTCTCAATTTCCAGCCCGATGATTTCATTGTCAAACGCGCCAGCATTGGTCGCAGCAATGGCTTTATAATGGCTGTTCAGCGCAAACTGATCGAGCTGGTCTTTGCTGAAGCCATGTTTTTGCACCAGCATTTCTGCACCCATGAATTGTGACCAAAGCACGCCGGGATATTTTTCTTCAAGGCCGGGCGATTTATAGGTGCCCAGCCCTTCTTTGGCATGGAAGGCTGCGGTGGACCCCATTGGCACGCGGGTCATGCTTTCCACGCCCGCTGCGATTACCAGATCCTGCGTGCCAGACATCACGGCCTGTGCGGCAAATTGCATCGCCTGTTGCGACGATCCGCACTGCCGATCGATGGTAACGGCGGGCACTGATTCGCCCAGCCTTTTGGTGGCAAGAACAGCGTTGCGGCCAATTTGGCCTGCCTGCTGTCCGCCTTGGCTGACGCATCCCATAATCACGTCTTCAACGCGGGTGCCATCAATGCCGGTGCGTTCCACAATGGCGTCCAACGTTGCGGCAGCCAGATCAACTGGGTGCCATCCGGCCAGTTTTCCGCCGCGTTTGCCACCGGCGGTGCGGACGGCGTCGATGATATAGGCTGTTGCCATGATGGGTTCCTTGTTGCTGATTTAATCAAGCGATTAAACTTTAGATTTTATACGGTCAAGCCGGACGCGGACCCTCATTGAGAATCCTGTGTTTCCGTCAACTATGCATTTTGCGGCTTCGCGCGCGCCGCGACAAGGCTGCCGCCAATAATCAACGCCGTGCCGATCAATGTGGTGGGGGTGACCGGTTCGGCGAAAAACATCCAACCAAATAAGACCGCCCAAACAAATCCGGTATATTCCACCGGTATCAAAACTTGCGCCTCTGCCCGGGCATAAGCCCAACTGAGCAGCAATAAAGAGATAATGGCAAGAATGGCCGATCCCGTCAGCAATGGCACCCAATGCGACTGCAACGGGTCCAAAAACCAAGGAGCCGCCAATGTGAGCACAGCAGCGGTCAGCAAATTTTGAAAAAACGTTATCTCGACGGCACCCGCCAGTTGCGCCTGTTCGCGCGCCAGCACCAGATTATAGGCAAAAACCACGGCAGAAAACAGCACCGCCGCCACCCCCCACAATGCATCATCGGAATATTCGCCGCTAAATTTGCCGAACAGAATAACGGCGACGCCCGCCAACCCGGCACCTGATGCTATGATCGCTTCTTTGCCGATGGTTTCGTGCAACAAAATCGCCGCCAGATAGAGGGCGATGACGGGCGCGATAAAGGAAAGGCCAATGGCCTCTGCCAATGGCAACCGCGCAATCGACCAGAAAAAGCTGACCGCCATCACCGCAACCACAACACTGCGTTTCAAATGCATCCGCAAATTCGCACGTGAAGGCCAGTGATGGCGCTGCGCTAAAAACAACGCACCCGCCAACGCGGCCCCGATATAGTTACGCCACAGCACGGCATTATACGCGCCAATGTTCAGCGACAATTCCTTCATCGCCGCGTCCATTAACGAGAAGAAACCAATGCCGGCAGAAGCAACGGCAAAGGCGAATGCAGGGCTGGTGGGACGCAGGCTAGACATGCGAGCGGCATAGGCAGCATGGCCTTTGCTGTCACCTGACAAAGCCAGCGTCCTTGCCAAAAAGCACAAAGCCACTGTAAAGCGAGGGGGCAATATGGAACTCTCTCCTTTTCCCTGGATCGATGCGCTGATCATTTTGGTGCTGATTATGATCAACGGCGTTTTCGCTATGTCCGAACTCGCAATCGTGTCGGCCCGTTCGGCGCGGTTGCAGGCCATGGCAGAAGGCGGCAGCACTGGGGCCGCAGCAGCCCTGCGTTTGGCGCGTGATCCCGGCAAATTCCTGTCTGCGGTGCAAATCGGAATCACTTTGATCGGCATCATCGCCGGTGCCTATTCGGGAGCCAGTCTTGGCAATCCCACGGGCGAACGGCTGGCCGCGATGGGGATGGACCGGGCATGGGCGATGACCAGCGGTTTCGGCATCGTGATTGGCATTACTACTTATGTCTCGCTGGTGATTGGTGAACTGGTTCCCAAACAATTCGCGCTGATCGCGCCTGAACGAATTGCGGCGCTGGTGGCGCGTCCGATGGAGGGGATTGCGTGGTTCACCGCGCCCTTTGTCTGGCTGTTGGATCGATCCAGCGCGACCATATTCCAGTTGCTGGGTCTGCGCCGTGACAACCGCGATGCCCTGACAGCAGAAGAGCTGAAAGTGGTGTTTACTGAGGCGACTCATGCCGGGATCATCGAAGAACACGAACATAAGGTTATATCGGGCGTTGTCCGCCTGGCGGACCGCCCCGTGCGCGAAGTGATGACCCCGCGCACCGAGGTTGATTCCATCTCAGTCGATGCCAGCGAAGCGGACATTCGCGCGTTGCTCATCGCATCGTCGCACAGCCGTTTGCCGGTGGTGGGCGAAAGCGTGGATGAAATAATCGGCATCGTGCAATCCCGCGACATTGTGGCTGTATTGATGGATGGCCGACCGCTCGACATCCGCGCCATAATGCGCCGCGCCGAAATTGTGCCGGATCAGCTTGATGCAATGGATGCGCTGGAATGCCTGCGTTCGGCCGAAGTTCCCATGTTGCTGGTCCACGATGAATATGGCCATTTCGAAGGCATTGTAACGCCCAATGATTTGCTGGCGGCGATCGCCGGTGAATTCGCATCGGATCAGGAACAGGGCAGTGCCGCAAATATTATCACGCTCGACGATGGATCATTGTTGATCGCCGGATCAATGGCGGCGGATGCGATGGCAGAGGCGTTGGACATCGACCTGCCGGAGACCCGCGATTATGCAACGGCGGCGGGCCATGTGCTCCACATTTTACGGCATTTGCCGCATGAAGGCGAAAGCTTCACCGACAATGGCTGGTATTTTGAGATTGTCGATATGGACGGACGCAAGATCGACAAGCTGCGCGCACAGCGTGTGAACGAGGATTAACTGCGGTCTAGCCAGCGTTTTTGGTTTTGGATAATCTGAATCGGAAAAACACCCTTTACAGTCCGCAAAAACCTATCGCGCAGGTACCAGTTGTTTGGGGTCAACGCGGGCGGCATTCCACTTCATGCCCCAATGCAAATGCGCACCGCTCGCGCGGCCAGTAGCACCGACTTTGCCGATGATTTGCCCCTGTTTTACCACCTGACCTTCATCGACCAGCAGTTCCGAACAGTGCAGAAACGCGCTGTTCAATCCCATGCCATGGTCGATCATCAGCAAATGCCCCTCTAGCGTAAAGGGTGCGCCTTTGGCGGCCAGCACCACCACACCGTCTGCAGGTGCCCGAAAGACGGTGCCGGTGGCGGCAGCGATGTCCATACCGCTGTGATAGCTGCCGGGATTGCCGTTATAGATGCGCTGAGAACCGAACAGGCCGGAAATCCGCCCGCCCGCAATCGCCCAATAATCAATCGGCCAGATGAAATCCTGCCGCCAACCATCGCTGCTAACCCGTTTGGCGCGCGCGGCATTGATGCGGGCCAATTCGGGTCCGCGCCGCGCCTGAAATTCGGCGGTGGTGGCTGCGCCGCCGGTGGGGTTGGCTTTCACATGCTCAATCTTCCACGCCGCTGGACGAACGGGCAGATAACGGTCGACCGTTTTGCCGTTGCGCAATGTTGCGCTCAGGCTGGCGCTATTTTCGGCATCGCGATCAAAGCCGATGACGAAAAATCCTTCGGTATCGATCGGAACGGCTGTCCCATTAAAGCTGACCGATGCGGCATCGCTGGGCGCGCGGCCAATGACGACCGAACCCTGTAGCGGGTCTTTGGAAAGCCAGAAATCGGTGCGGGCGGGCAGCACCGTTGGAATAGCTTCGACTGCGGCGGTAACAACGGGGCGTGGTTCAGCCTTGGGGGCGGGCTGGGCCGATGGACTGGCGGTGCAGCCCATAGCCAGCGCCAAAGCCGCAAACGCCGCAGTCATTTGCCGCGCATTTGCCATCGTCATTGCTTGCCCAATGCCGCCTGAACGGACAAATCGACGCTGGCATAGGCTTCTTGTTTTTCGACACTCCAATAGCGAAGCTCATCCAGCGGGATGGGTTCGCCACTTATCGCGCACAACACATGGTCGCCCGTTGTCAAAATGCGGAATTGCCCCGCCATATAATGCAGCTTTGCCAGCTTGTTCCGGTTCATCATCAACATGGACGGCCTTTTACCCGATGCTTTATGAACGGGCAATGGGGGGATTATTCGGAGAATAGGTCTTGCTGATGGGTTTGAGGAGTAGGCGTTGCCTTGGGTATCACAGGCTTAACTGCCGCGCCTCCCGTCACCAACAGCACCCACGGCGCCATCGGCAAAGCCGATCTGCACTTGCCCCGCCGCCTTCGCCGCAGAAATCGACGAAATCGTCCGCCCATCGGCTCCGGTAATGCGGGCAAAGCCGCGCCGTAACGGGGCCTCGGGATGCAAAGTATCCGAAAGCCGCACAAGCGAATCAAGCTTGCCCTGACCGTCAACTACGCGCCGTTGCAATATCGCCGCCGGTAAGCGGAGCGCCGCCAGCCGTTCGCGCCGCACCGACACTTGCCGCGTCAGCACCGCCGGGTTTAGCCGCGTGGCAGCGCCTGCCAGCGCAATCCGTGCGGCATCGGCGCGCCGTTCCAGCCCGCGCCGCAACCGTTCGGCCAATTCATCGGCGCGTTGTTGCTTGGGGGCGGCGAGTTCGGTCAATTTGGGCATCAAGCGCCGTTGCGCCTCCAGCCGTTCGGTCGCGCGTTGCAACAACCGCCGCACACCGCCGGTCAATCGCATCGCAGACTGTGTCAGCCGTTCAGCCAGATCCAGCCGCACCGGCACCGCCATTTCCGCCGCCGCACTAGGCGTCGGCGCGCGCAGATCGGCAGCAAAATCGCAAAGGGTAGTGTCCGTTTCATGGCCAACAGCAGAAATCACCGGAATGCTCGATTCGGCCACCGCGCGAACCACCACTTCCTCGTTGAACGACCACAAATCCTCAATCGCCCCGCCACCGCGCGCCACAATCAAAAGATCGGGCCGTTTGAACGGGCCATCGATGGGAAGCGCAGAAAACCCGCGCACTGCGGCTGCAATTTGTGCCGCAGCGCCTTCGCCCTGCACCAATACGGGCCAGACGATCACATGGCTGGGGAAACGATCCGCCAACCGGTGCAGCATGTCGCGAATGACCGCACCCGTGGGCGAGGTGACAATGCCAATGGTGCGCGGCAGATAGGGGATGGGGCGCTTTCGCTCGGGTGCGAACAGCCCTTCGGCGGCCAATCGTGCCTTCAGCTTTTCAAACAACAGCATCAGCGCGCCTTCGCCCGCCAATTCCAATCGGTCGGCCACAATCTGATAGCTGGAACGCCCGGCATAAGTGGTGAGCTTACCCGTCGCGATCACCTCCAGCCCGTCTTCGGGGCGGAAGGGCAGGCGGGCGGCATTGCCTTTCCACATCACCCCATCCAGCTTAGCATCGGCGTCTTTCAGCCCGAAATAGAAATGCCCGGATGCCGCGCGCTTTATGCCGGTCAACTCACCGCGCACCCGCACATGGCCGAAACGGTCCTCTACCGCACGTTTCAACGAGGCGGAAATTTCGCTGACGGAAAATGCGGGGGCATTGCTGCCTTGCGTCTCCTCGGCTAACAGCCGCGAGCCGGATGGATTGTCGTCGGAATATGGGGAGTCGGGCATTTGAATATCTTGCTAATCGGATCGGGTGGACGCGAACATGCGCTGGCGTGGCGGCTTTCGCAATCGGCTTTGTGCGATACACTGTATGCCGCCCCCGGCAACCCCGGCGTCGCGGAAAATGCGACATTGGTTGACGTCGACGTGACCAATCATGCCGCCGTGGTTGCGTTCTGCGGTGCGCATGCTGTATCCTTTGTCATCGTCGGGCCAGAAGCTCCGTTGGTCGATGGTCTAGGTGATACGTTGCGCGCAGCGGACATCGCAGTGTTCGGACCCGGCGCAAAAGCCGCGCAGTTGGAAGGCAGCAAGGGTTTCGTCAAAGACCTGTGCGCCCGCGAAAATATCCCGACTGCGGACTATGCCCGGCACACGAACAAGGCAGCGGCGCTGGCGGACTTGCCGCGCTTTGGCGCGCCCGTGGTCATTAAAGCCGACGGTCTGGCCGCAGGTAAAGGCGTGATCATCGCCGAAACCGAAGCAGAGGCCCGTGATGCTGTGGAGCATATGTTCGGCGGCGGCTTTGGCGATGCCGGTGCCGAAATCGTTATTGAGGAATTCATGTGCGGCGAAGAAGCCAGTTTCTTTGCGATCAGCGATGGCGTGAACGTTATCCCCTTTGGTTCCGCACAGGATCACAAACGCGTGGGCGACGGCGATACCGGACCCAATACTGGTGGCATGGGGGCCTATTCTCCTGCACCCGTATTGACCGCTGCTTTAGAGGCGACGGTGATGGAAACGATCATCCGGCCCACCGTTGCGGCGATGGTGCGGGACAACATGCCTTATCAAGGCGTGCTGTTCGCCGGACTGATGCTGACCGATGAAGGCCCGAAACTGATCGAATATAACTGCCGCTTTGGTGACCCCGAATGTCAGGTGCTGATGATGCGGTTTCAGGGCGATCTGGTGGCGTTGCTCTATGCCGCCTCAACCGCAAATGGACTGGCCGATGCCCCGAATTTCGCCTTTGCTCCCGATACCGCGCTGACCGTGGTGATGGCCGCCAATGGCTATCCCGGTACCCCCGAAAAGGGCGGCACGATTGCGGTGGGCGAACTGGGCTCGGCTAAGCTGTTCCATGCCGGAACTGCGCTGCAGAACGGACATTTGGTGTCCGTTGGCGGGCGCGTACTGAATGTTACCGCAACGGGCGCGACCGTGGGCGAGGCGCAACGCCGCGCTTATGATGGCGTTGCTGCCATCGAATTCCCCACCGGATTTTGCCGCCGCGACATTGGCTGGCGCGAAATTGCGCGTGAGCAATCTGGCGAATAAGCGGTATCGGCTGACCCACCGCCAACGCCCTGCCTCTGGACTCTTTGCGTCAGGGGGTTAAGCACTGCACAAGCAAAGAATCATATCGTTTGCGAAAAGGGGAGTCGCATTATGGAATCGGGTACCAAAATCCTGATCGGAGCAGCTGCAACCGCGCTGTTGGCATGGGGAGCACATAGCGTGTTTGGCCATGGAACAGCCTTTGTTGACGGGCTGGAAACACAAGCCAAAGCAGCATTGACCGCGCAAGGTGCCGACGGCGTGTCGGTCAGCATGGAACGCGAACCGGCGCTTAAACGCGTAGTCATTTTGTCGGGCGACAAAAGCGATGCGGAAAAGGCCACGCTGATCGCCGCGATGAAAGCCATTCCCGGTGTTGCCGACGCGCGTTGGGATGATGATGGAGCGGTTGCCGCTAAACCAGCCGAAGTGCCTGCCACCAAAGAAGCTGTGGCTGCGTGCCAAGGCGACATCAACACTTTGATGACGGGAAAGACAATTAACTTCCAATCGGGCAGCGCCTATCTGGCCGCCGATAGCACCGCGATTATAGATGAACTGGCCAAGGCGTTGACGCCCTGTGCTGGAACGGCGGTTGAGGTTCAGGGTCATACCGATTTAACCGGCAGTGCAGACGTCAACCAAACCTTGTCGCAAGCGCGCGCTGAGGCCGTTGCCAAGGCATTGACCGACAAGGGCGTTCCCGCAGAACGGCTGACTGCCAAGGGCTATGGCTCATCACAGCCCATTGAAAACGCCCGAACCTCGGCTGCCAATGCCAAAAACCGTCGCACTGTATTTACCGTCGCTGCCGCAGGCGCGGCTCCAGAAGGAGGCCAATGATATGGCATTATTGTTCGAAACATTATTGCTGTTGCTCATCACTTTTGGTGTCGGGCTGGGTCTGGGTTGGATGATCTGGAAGGATAGCGGTCGTCGCGCGTGATGCGCCATTCGATTTGCGCCTGTTCCGGCCTTAACAATCAAGGGGAGTATTTTTCATGTTTGAGCTGATTTCAGCCAATTGGCCCGTCTTTCTGGTGGCCTTTCTGATCGGTGTCGCCACGGCCTGGTGGGCTTGGGCCCGCACCCGCGTGGAGGCCGATGTTGCCGCCCCGCGTATCGAAACACCGCCCGTCGCTGTCCCCAAGGCCAAAGTTGCCGAACCCGTGGTCGCGGCACCCATCGCCGCCGCACCGGCGGCTGTTGCGTTGATGGACACGGCCAAAGCAAAGCCTGTGGCCAAAGCCAAAGCGACTCCAACTAAAACGGCCCCCGTTGCCAAGGCCGTAACGCCAAAGGCAAAGGCAGAGCCGGTTAAAAAGGCAGTCGCAGCGCCCAAGGCGAAAGCCGAACCCGTCAAAAAGGCCGCACCCGTTAAGGCTGCGGTTGCTGCTCCTGTCAAGAAAGCCGCTGCTCCCAAAGTGGCTGCGGTTGCTGCTCCTGTCAAGAAAGCTGCTGCACCCAAAGTGGCTGCGCCCAAGGTAAAAACGGCTCCCGTCGCTGCGCCGAAATCCGCTGCTCCGGCAAAGGCAGCGCCCAAGGCAAAAGCAGCGGCCGCACCAAAACCGGCGGCGAAGCCCGTTATTCCAGACAATCTGGAACTGCTCAAAGGCGTTGGTCCCAAGTTGAATACGTTGCTCAAATCCTTGGGCGTCACCAGCTTTGAACAGGTCGCCAATTGGAGCGCGGGCGACATTGCTGAAATTGATTCGAAACTGGGCGCTTTTGCAGGGCGCATCCGCCGTGACAATTGGGTCGATCAAGCCAAGCTGTTGCTGAAAGGTGATGTTGTGTCGTTTGAGAAAAAATATGGCGCATTGGGCAGCGAAATCAGCAGGGGATAACGCCAAAAGCCGCGCGCCGATAATCACAAAAAAGAGGGCGGGGACCGAGAGGTTTCTGCCCTTTTTTGTTTGCATGGGAAAAAGGGGCGACCGGCAATCCGGACTGTCTGGTGCGGCCAAGAAGACTCGAACTTCCACGGGCTTTCGCCCACAACGACCTCAACGTTGCGCGTCTACCAATTCCGCCATGGCCGCACTTGCCCCGACAGGTAGGACAGCGCCCGTAGCAAAGGGGCATAAGGTGCGCAACAGGCATATTCGGGTAAAGTTTGCCATGCCCGGTGTTACATTTCGGGGCATAGTGGAAATTGCGACCAACAAATTGCGATGTTTGGTCTTTTTAGGGACCAGTTAACCATCTTGCGCCCTTGTCCAACAGGGTAAACAAAAGCTTAAATTGGGGTATGGCAACTCCGGTCTTTTTATTGGCAATCGCAGTTGTGGCGCAGTCTCCAGCGCCCAAGCCTGATGTCGCGCGTGCCGTGGCCAGTGCGAGTGTCGTCATTGTTGCCGCCGAAGAGGTCGCGTTTGAAAGACCCCTGGCGACCGTCAACGCGCAAGAGGTGCGGTCGCAAAAGGCCCTGATCCGCGTCGATGGCGCGCGAACTTTGATCGAATTCTTTTAAAGCAGAAGCGTTCGGTGGTTCGTCCCAGCGTTATCTGACGCTTGGCGATTGCGTGTGTACGGGTTGCCGATACTGTGCGCAGACAACAGCCGGGAACAAGGAGAATGGCGCCCATGGAAATCACCCAAGCTTTGCAGGCAATGCTCGACCGCGATGGTATCCGTGACTGTGTGTCGCGCCTGGCGCGGGGGGAAGACCGGCGCGATGCAGATATTTTGAAAGCCTGTTTCTGGCCCGATTCCACTTTTGATTATGCGATGTATAAAGGGACATTCCCCGAATATCTGGCCTGGGTCGTGCCCGGCGCGGAAGCGATTACCAATACGCAGCATGTATTGGGGCAGACCGTGATTGATCTGAATGGCGCATCCGCAAAGGCCGAAACGCACGTGCTGTCGTATCACCGCATGGATATGGGCGATGGCACAGGCGAACAGGATAGCTGCATTGGCGGGCGATATCTGGATGAATTTGAAAAGCGCGACGGCGTTTGGGCGATAAAGCACCGCACAATGATGTATGATTGGTTTCAGGATTGGGGTCAGTCGATTGACTGGGCGCAGGGCATTATGGGTTATCCCTTTCACGGCCCCCATTTTTCGGGCCGGGCAAAAGGCGATTGGAGCGAGACGTTTTTCGGCAAATCGGGCGGATAAGGCGCTGGTTTTCCCGTTGGTCTATCCCCGATAAGCGGGAATACCCCAACCGCGCCAGATCGCCAGTGCGCGTAAGGCAAAACCGCTGGCGATGCTTGCCAGCCAAACCACCGGTTGCGGCAAGCTCGCCCAATCGAGCAACACGAACATGCCAGATGCCAGCGCGGCGGCGGTGACATAGATTTCGGGCTTCAACAGGATTGATGGCTCCCCCGCCAGCAGATCGCGGATGATGCCACCGACGCACGCCGTAATCACCCCCATCATCATCGCAGGCAACGGGGCGATGCCCAGGCTCAATGCCTTCCATGCGCCGAACACCGCATAGACCGCCAGCCCCACCGCATCGAACCATTCCAACGCGCGATCATTCCACACCCGTGATGGGGTGATCCAGACCAGCCATGCAGTGCCAAGGCAGGTCGCCGGAAAGGTCCAATCATGCACCCAGAACACTGGCGCACCGATCAGCAAATCTCGCACCGTTCCGCCGCCCACGCCAGTGGTCAGCGCGAAAAAGGCAAAGGTCACCAAGGTCTGCCCCCGCCGCGCCGCCGCCAAAGCGCCCGACGCGGCAAACACCGCGATACCGAACAGGTCGAGCGCGGAAATCAGCGCCGGGGCTATTGTGGGTACCCCGATATCCATGTTCACATATGGATCGGTTTACCCAGCACCGCCATCGCCGCTTCCTTTAGCGCCTCGCTATGCGTTGGGTGGGCGTGGCAGGTATAGGCTATGTCTTCGGATGTTGCGCCGAATTCCATGGCGAGCGCGGCTTCGGCGATCATTGTTCCGGCAAGCGAGGCGATGATGTGAACGCCAAGCACACGGTCGGTTTTGGCGTCGGCGATCACTTTGACAAAGCCGTCAGTGTCGCGGTTGGTTTTCGCGCGGCTGTTTGCCATCATCGGGAATTTGCCGACTTTGATGTCGAGGCCCTTGGCTTTGGCTTCCTCTTCGGACAGGCCGACATCGGCGATTTCTGGCATGGTATAGACGACGCCGGGAATGACATCATGGTTGACGATGCCGGTCAGGCCCGCGCAATATTCAGCCGCAGCAATGCCTTCATCCTCCGCCTTATGCGCCAGCATCGGGCCGGGGGTTACGTCGCCAATGGCATAGATGCCGGGGACATTGGTCTGGAAATCATGGCCAACCTCAATCTGCCCGCGCGCGTTGAGCATGACGCCTGCCTTGTCGAGCGACAAGCCCTTCGGTATTGGGGCGGCGGCCGATGGAGACCAAAACGCAATCGGCCTCGATTGTTTCGGCAGCGCCGCCTGCCGCTGGTTCAACGGTCAGGGTTGCTTTGCTGCCTTTAACCGTCGCGCCAGTGACTTTGGTACCGGTGCGGATGGTGAAGCCTTGTTTCTTGAATATCTTTGCAGCTTCTTTGCGGACTTCGCCGTCCATGCCGGGCAAAATCTGGTCAAGAAATTCGATGACCGTCACTTGCGCGCCCAGCCTGCGCCAGACACTGCCCAGTTCCAGCCCGATCACCCCGCCGCCGATGACGACCATGATGCTTGGGAACCTTGGGCAATGCCAACGCACCGGTAGAATCGACGATAACCTTCTGGTCCACCTCGACCCCCGGCAAAGGCGTAACAGACGAGCCGGTGGCGATCATGATCTTGTCGGCGGAATAGGTTTTGCCAGCAACCTCAACCACATTTGCGGAAACAAACGCGGCCTTGCCCTTTAGCCAATCCACCTTGTTCTTCTTGAACAGAAACTCGATCCCGCCAGTCAGTTCGCCAACGGCTTTGGTCTTTTCGGCGTGCATTTGATCGAGGTTCAGCGACACGGATTTGAAATCAACACCAAATTTTGCCAACGCGCCCGAATGCGCTTCTTCATACAGCTCTGACGCATGGAGCAAGGCTTTGGAGGGGATGCAGCCAACGTTGAGGCAAGTGCCACCCAGCGTCTCGCGGCTTTCAACACAGGCGGTTTTCAAACCCAGCTGCGCGGCGCGGATCGCGGCTACATAACCGCCGGGTCCGGCACCGATAACGATCAGGTCATAATCTGCCATGGTCTTGTCCCTTAAAGGTCAATCAACAAACGGGTGGGGTCTTCAATCGCTTCTTTAATCGTTTTCAGCGCAGTCACGGCTTCGCGGCCATCGATGATCCGGTGGTCGTAGCTCAATGCCAGATACATCATCGGGCGGATGACAATCTCGCCATCGCGCACAACGGGGCGATCTTCGATGCGGTGCAGGCCGAGCACGGCCGACTGCGGCGGGTTGATGATCGGGGTGGACATCAGGCCGCCGAACACGCCGCCGTTGGATATGGTGAAGGTGCCGCCGGTCATGTCGGCCACGGTCAACGATCCGTCCTTGGCGCGTTTGCCCAGATTGCCGATCGATTTCTCGATCTCGGCGAACGAGAGTTGTTCAACATTGCGGACCACGGGAACGACCAGCCCATTGGGGGCGCTGACGGCAACCGACAGGTCAACATAGTTGAAATAGACGATGTCATCGCCATCGATCTGCGCGTTGACCGCAGGAAAATCTTTCAGCGCAAGGCAAGCGGCCTTGGCAAAAAAGCTCATAAAGCCCAGTTTTACGCCGTGCTTTTTCTCGAATGTTTCTTTGTAGCGTTCGCGCGTCGCCATCACTGCCGACATATCAACATCGTTGAACGTGGTCAGCAAAGCGGCGGTATTCTGCGCTTCCTTCAGGCGGCGAGCGACCGTTTGGCGCAGACGCGTCATTTTGATGCGCTCTTCCTGCCGTCCCGGAGCTGCATTCGCATCAGGAGCAGCAGCGGCGGTCGCGACGGGTGCCACTCCGCCTGATTTGGCGGCGGCCAACACATCTTCCTTGGTCAGGCGGCCATCTTTGCCGCTGCCTTTGATCTTGCTGGGGTCCAGCCCCAATTCGAGTACCAGCCGGCGCACGGCTGGCGACAAAGGCAGGTCGGCGACTTCGGCGGTGGCGACCGGTTCGGGTGCTGCGGCGGCAGGCGCCGATGCCGCCGCCGGGGCCGCAGCCGTGCCCGAGCCAGCCTCAATCGTTCCGATCAGCGCGCCGACATTCACCGTTGCACCTTCGGCCACAAGTTGCGCACCCATCACGCCCGCCGCAGGGGCAGGCACTTCGATCGCGACCTTGTCGGTTTCCAGACTGGCAATCGGTTCATCGGCGGCCACGGCTTCTCCGGGTTTTTTCAACCATTGGCCCAATGTCGCTTCGCTGATCGATTCACCCAATACGGGGACTTTGATTTCTGTGCTCATATTCTTGGCTCCTGGGGGGAGGTTAAGCTTTGGTGGTCGAACCGCGCTGACGGCGGATTTCGGCGCGAACATTATGGCCCAATGCGTCGGCGACCAGTGCCGCCTGTTCAGCCTGGTGGCGCTTCATCAAACCAGTTGCGGGTGAAGCCGCTGGCTTGCGTCCGGCAAAACGCGCGCGGGATGATTTGGTTTTGGCAGCGGTCAGGCATTCTTCGATATAAGGTTCGACAAAGAACCAATATCCGCCATTTTTCGGTTCTTCCTGCGCCCAAACCACTTCTTCCAAATTGATCATGCGTTTTAACCGCGCAATCAAAGGCTCGCCGGGGAAGGGATAAAGCTGTTCCAACCGGACGATTGCGGTGTTGGTGTCGCCTGCTGCATTGCGCGCCTCCATCAGGTCAAACGCGACCTTGCCGGTGCACAATACCAACCGCTTCACATCCGTATCGGCTGGAGCCCATGGGTCCGACAATATCCGCATGAAGTGGCTTTCGCCTTGGAAATCCGCTGCTTTTGATACCGCCATTTTGTGCCGCAACAGCGACTTTGGCGACATGACGATCAGGGGTTTACGGAAACTGCGGTGCATTTGACGGCGCAGCAGGTGGAAATAATTGGCCGGAGTGGTGCAATTGGCGAACTGGATATTATCCTCTGCGCATTGTTGCAAAAACCGTTCAGGACGCGCCGAGCTATGTTCCGGCCCCTGTCCTTCATAACCATGCGGCAACAGCATAACCAAACCATTGGCGCGCAGCCATTTGCTCTCGCCCGATGTGATGAACTGGTCGATAATGGTCTGCGCACCGTTGACGAAATCGCCAAACTGCGCCTCCCACAAGACCAGTGTTTTCGGATCGGCCCCGGCAAAACCATATTCGAAACCCAGCACGCCGAATTCGGACAAGGGGCTGTCATACACTTCGAACCGGCCATGGGGCAAAGTGGAGAGCGGAATATATTTGCGCTCGTCGGCCTGATCGACCCAGACCGCGTGCCGGTGGCTGAAGGTACCGCGACCCGAATCCTGACCCGACAGGCGCACGCCATATCCTTCGGACAACAGCGAACCAAAGGCCAAGGCTTCGCCGGTCGCCCAGTCAAAATTCTCGCCATCGGTGAACATTGCGCGCTTGGCATCGAGCACGCGGTTCAGCGTTGGGTGGATCGTCAGGTCGGCGGGCACATTGGTCAATGTGCGGCCCAGCGCATCCATCAGCTTTTTGGGCATGCCAGTTTCGACATTGCGCCGCGCGGTTTCTGGATCGGCAGGCTTGTTCAGTCCGCTCCAGCGACCGCCGAACCAATCGGCTTCATTCGCTTTGTAATTCTGGCCAGCGGTAAATTCCTGTTCGAGCAGCGCCACAAAACGCGTGGCGTGTTCTGCCGCCCAATTGCCATCGATTACGCCTTCGGCAATCAGCCGTTTGGCATAGACGGCGCTCACGTCGATATGCTGGCGGATCACCTTGTACATCAACGGTTGCGTGAAACTGGGTTCGTCGCCTTCATTATGGCCAAACCGCCTGTAGCACCACATGTCGATCACAATATCACGGTGGAAATGCTGGCGGAATTCGATCGCCATTTTGCAGGCAAAGGTCACCGCTTCGGGATCATCACCGTTCACATGGAAAATCGGGGCCTGCACACCCTTTGCTACGTCGCTTGGATAGGGCGACGAGCGGGCGAATTGCGGGCTGGTGGTAAAGCCCACCTGATTGTTGACGATGAAGTGAATGCAGCCGCCGGTATTGTATCCGCGAATGCCCGAAAAGCCGAGGCATTCCCACACAATGCCTTGCCCGGCAAAGGCGGCATCGCCGTGCAGCAAAACCGGCAGAACTTGCGTGTGATTGCCCTTGCCCAAATCATCCCGGATCGTCTGGTTGGCGCGAACCTTGCCCAGCACGACGGGGTTGACCGCCTCCAGATGCGACGGATTGGGGACCAGCGACATGTGCACCTTCACCCCGTCAAATTCGCGGTCGGTGCTGGTGCCGAGATGGTATTTCACATCGCCCGAACCGCCGACATCATCGGGGTTCGAACTGCCGCCCGAAAATTCGTGAAAGATGACGCGGTACGGTTTCGCCATCACATTGGCGAGAACGTTCAACCGGCCCCGATGCGGCATGCCATAGACAATCTCACGCACACCCAGCGAGCCACCATATTTGATGATTGCCTCCAATGCCGGGATCATTGCTTCGCCGCCGTCTAGGCCGAACCGCTTGGTGCCGACATATTTTTTGGCGAGGAATTTTTCGTACTGCTCAGCCTCGATCACTTTACCCAAAATGGCCTTTTTGCCTTCGGGGGAGAAGCTGATCGCTTTGTCTTTGCCTTCCATGCGCTCTTGCAGGAACCGGCGTTCCTCGACATCGGCGATGTGCATATATTCCAGGCCGACATTGCCGCAATAATTGGCGCGCAGCGTGGCGACGAGATCGCGTACCGACACCCAGTCATAGCCCAATGTGCCACCGACATAGACCGGACGATCAAGGTCAGCGTCGGTAAATCCATGATAAGCAGGGTCGAGGTCGGCCGGAATATCCTGTTTCGAAAGCCCCAACGGATCGAGATTGGCGGCCAGATGCCCGCGCACGCGATAGGTGCGCACCAACATCATTGCGCGAATCGAATCGCCTGCTGCAGCCACCGCGTCAGTATCGCTGACCGGCTTGCCCGCCGCCTTTGCCGCCGCCTTGATTTCGACCGCCATCTGCGTTGGGTCCATCGCGGCGGTCAGCGTATCGGTATCACCAGCACGCCAATCAGGGCGCTGCCAGCTGGGGCCGCTTTCGCTCTCGAATTCGTGACCTTCGTAACCCATATCCGTCTTCCTCAATTCCTCCCTGAGCTTGCTCGGGGAGGTGGCGCTTGGCATAGCCAAGTGACGGAGGGGCTGCCGTCGAAGACGGCGGACTGCGTCCGCCACCCCTCCACCACCGCCTTCGTTACCTTCGGCGCGCGGTCCCCCTCCCCGAGACAAGCTCGGGGAGGATTTGGGTGTTAACCCCGCAACACTTCCACAAGCGTCCGGCCTAGATCGCTGGGCGAAGCCGACATGCGGATGCCTGCCGCTTCCATCGCCGCGATCTTCGATTCCGCATCGCCTTTGCCGCCCGAAACAATCGCGCCAGCATGGCCCATGCGGCGTCCCGGAGGGGCCGAACGTCCCGCGATAAAGCCAGCCATCGGCTTTTTGCGGCCACGTTTGGCTTCGTCGATCAGGAACTGGGCAGCTTCTTCTTCGGCGCTGCCGCCGATTTCGCCGATCATGATCATCGATTTTGTTGCATCGTCGGCAAGGAAAAGCTCCAGCACGTCGATAAAGTTGGTGCCGTTGACGGGATCGCCGCCAATGCCGACAGCAGTGGTCTGGCCAAGGCCTTCGGCGGTCGTCTGGAACACCGCTTCGTAGGTCAGCGTGCCCGAACGCGAGACGACGCCCACCGAGCCAGCCGAGAAAATGCTGCCGGGCATAATGCCGATCTTGCATTCGCCGGGGGTCAAGACGCCAGGGCAATTGGGCCCGATGAGGCGCGATTTGGAACCGACGAGCGCGCGCTTTACCTTCACCATATCCAGCACCGGAATGCCTTCGGTGATGCAGACGATCAAAGGCACTTCGGCGTCGATGGCCTCAAGGATCGAGTCCGCGGCAAATGGCGGCGGCACATACACAACCGACGCATCCGCGCCGGTCATCTGCACCGCTTCTGCAACGGTATCGAATACCGGCAATCCGATATGCGTGGTTCCGCCCTTGCCCGGGGTAACCCCGCCAACCATCTGCGTGCCATAGGCAAGCGCCGCCTCGGTATGGAAAGTGCCAGTTTCGCCGGTCATCCCTTGGGTAATGACCTTGGTGTTTTTGTTTACTAGGATGCTCATTTAATTCTCCGGTTTAGAGCCTTTTGAAACGTTGTCCGCTCCATCTGGCCCATAAAATAAGTCAAAAACTACAACGCCAACTGCCCAAAGCGTCAGTATTGATGCGGTGGGGATGAAAATAAACCCGAATATACCTCCGGCACCCCCTCGTCCAAAAGCGAGCAATGCCGAAGCGATTAAAGCAAAAGGTAACAATATGGACATCATGTAGCGGTTTTTTCCACGATATATCCGACCAAGAGCCGTGATTCGCCACTGCTAGAAAAATATAACTAAGGGGTAAACTTCCCGCACCCATTTCGGCTTCAATTCAAACTCGAATCAATCGCTTTACACGCCACCAACAATTCCTTCACCGCATCAACGCTGACCGCAAAGTTCGCTTTGGCTTCGTCGTCGAGGGCGATTTCGATGACTTTCTCTACGCCGCCTGCGCCGATCATCACTGGAACGCCGACATACAGATTGTCGATGCCATATTGGCCGGTCAGGTTGACGGCCGCCGGAAGCACGCGTTTTTTGTCGTACAGATACGCCTCTGCCATCGAAATGGCGCTGGTGGCTGGCGCATAATAGGCCGAACCCGTGCCGAGCAAAGCGACGATTTCGCCGCCGCCGCTGCGGGTGCGCTGAACAATGGCGTCGATCTTTTCTTGGCTGGACAGGCCCATCGCGATCAGGTCGGGAACCGGAATGCCCGATACTGTCGAGTAAGCAATCACGGGAACCATCGTGTCGCCATGGCCGCCAAGAACAAAGCTGGTCACGTCCTTCACCGACACGTTGAATTCATCGGCAAGGAAATGGCTGAAGCGGCTGGAATCGAGCACGCCTGCCATGCCGACCACCATATTGTGCGGCAGGCCGGAGAATTCGCGCAAGGCCCAGACCATCGCGTCGAGCGGGTTGGTGATGCAAATGACGAATGCGTTCGGCGCATTGGCAGCAATGCCTTCGCCAACGGCCTTCATCACTTTCAAATTGATGCCGAGCAAATCGTCGCGGCTCATGCCCGGTTTGCGCGCTACGCCAGCGGTGACGATGATGACGTCTGCGCCTGCGATGTCGGCATAATCGTTGCTGCCAGTGATCGTTGCGTCAAAGCCTTCAACAGGGGCGCATTGCGACAAATCCAGCGCCTTGCCTTGTGGCACGCCGGGGACGACGTCGAACAGGACAATGTCGCCAAGGCCTTTCAATGCTGCGAGGTGGGCGAGCGTGCCGCCAATGTTGCCAGCGCCAATTAGCGCGATTTTCTTGCGGGCCATAACCAACTGTCCTTCCGTAGGGGCATGCTGGACGTTCGAACCCATATCGAACGATCCAAAAAGGGAATTGCCGCCGCGTTAAGCCGATTCGCCGCGTGCCGCAACCCTATAAAGGCCACAGGTTAAGGGCTTTTTATGATAACAGTTCGCAATAGCGGTAATAGATCCTAAACGGGCCATTTTTATTGAATTAGCCGTCTCAATAGGGCGGGGCAAGTGGTTCCCGTTTCGGTGCGTAGCGCAAATAATATCGAAAAGAGACGAGGAGAAAGGGAGGAGGCGCAGAAATGTTGCGTTGGTTCCTCTTCGTCTCCTCCCCCTCCGCACCGCTTTGATAAGAATATGGCCCAACCGATGATTGTGGCGGGGCAGCCTTTTGGGGTGTGATTTTGGCTTACACGGAGACGCTATGCCCCGCTGAAAAGGAGCGATCTTATTGTCGTCGCCCCCTGCGTGACACGGGGTGACGTGATTTTTTTAGAGTATGATGACATTAAGTTAAACCGTAGCCCTGAGCCTGTCGAGCCGAAGGCGGCCAGAGGCCAACGGCGTTTCGCAGTTCCGCGAGACGTGGTTCACCTGCGGTGGCCTTCGGCTCGACAGGCTCAGCACTAACGGTGTGATTCAACCGAATGTCATCATGCTCTAAGACATGGCGGCGTTTGGATTTTCATAAAAGCCACGAAGGGAAAAAGGAAAAAGAGTTTGCGCCTTTTGATACACACACCGTGCCAATGGCAATGATCATGAGCCGCAAAAACTGCGTCCCTTATTGGCTTTTTCACTTTGTGGCTTCTATGAAACGCAAAGCCGTGCCCAAGAGGCAGTCCTCTGCGGACCGAAACTTTATTAAGCAATGCGGCGCTTTACCCCGCCAGTTCCTTCACCAGATCATGCCAATGATCGAGACTGTCGTTGAAGCTTTTCACGGGCACCCGTTCATCACGGCCATGCGCACGCTCGTCGTCGGGGGTCACGATCCAGGTTCCATCGACACCATAAACCGGAATACCGACCGAGCGGAAAAACAGGCCGTCGGTGGCACCTTGCGACATTTGCGGGACGACCTCTGCCGTGGGATGGCGTTTGCGGATTGTGCGGGTAAAGGCGCTGACGACATCGGGGCGCAGGGGTGAAGGCGGCGAAGGACGCGCATCAGAAATCGGCAAAATATCAACGCCCGAACCGGCAATGGATTTCAATTCAGCCAGCACTTCTGCGGCCTCTACGCCGGGCAATATACGGCAATTGACGGTCGCTTGTGCCATTTGTGGCAGGGCATTATTGGCATGCCCCCCTTCCAATCGAGTGGCAACACAGCGGGTGCGGGTTAGCCCCACTTCGGATGGATCGGCCTCGATCAAATCGGCGGCCTCATTGTCATCCTTGTTCGCCAGCCAGCGGCGCATCGCATCGCCCAACCCGGTCTGCTCGCGTTTTTGCCGGAATTGCAGATAAGCGCGGGTCGTTTCGGTGAGTGCAGGGGTAAAGCGGTGCCCCTCCAGCTTTTTGAGCGCGGTGGCCAGTTCGTAAATCGCATGGTCAGGTCGCGGCCTTGAGCTGTGTCCGCCCGGATTGCGCACCGTGAAGCTGAAATCCTGATACATTTTTTCCGAAGTTTGCAGGCCGAAACCCACCAAAGTTCCATCTTTGGTAAAGGCACCGCCACCCGCATCGGCATTCAAACCATATTCTGCGTCTATCAGATCGCGCCATTTGGTGGCTGCGTTCAACGCCCCGTTGCCGCCGGTTTCTTCGTCACCCGAAAAGAAGACAATGATATCGCGTTTGGGTTTAAACCCTTCGGCGCGCAGCCATATCAAGGCGTTAGTGATTGCAGTGATGCCGTTCTTCATGTCAGTCGCGCCGCGCCCGTACAGATAGCCGTTTTCTTCGGTCAGCTTGAATGGATCGCGCGACCAGTCTTCGCGTTTGGCCTCGACCACATCCATATGCCCCATCAGCAAAATGGGTTTCAGGCCTTTACCCTTTTTCGCTTTCACTTGCGTACGCCAGCGGACGATCATCGATTGCGTTCCATCGTGATCTTTGACCACGATGTTTTCAAAGCCGCCCTTTTCGAATTCCTTTTTCAAATAGGATACCAGCCGCTTTACTTCGGCTGGGCGGTTGGTGACCGAGGGGATGGCAACAATATCGCTGAAAATCCGGCGGCCATTGACTTGCCACTTGTCGGCAGGCTCGGCGGTTTGCGAGGGCGTGGCAATGGCGGGGGCGGCAAGTGATAGGGCTACGGTCAGGGGCAAAAGCAAACGCATGAAAATCTCCTTGGGCTATCCTAACGCGAACCGTGGCCTTCCGCCAGATAGTCTTCGGATTGCATTTCCATCAACCGGGAAACGGTGCGGTCGAATTCGAAACGGCCATCGCCGATGGGGTACAACGCATCGGGTTCGGCATCTGCACTGGCCAGCAATTTGACGCGATATTCGTAAAGCGCATCGATCAAGGTCACAAAGCGGGCGGCTTCGTTGCGGTTGTGCGGGCCGAGCACAGGAATGCCCACCAAGATCACGCTGTGAAAACGGCGCGCGATGGCGAGATAGTCTGATGCCCCCCGCGCTTCAGCGCACAGCCGTTTGAACGAAAACACCGCGACACCCTTTAGCGTTTTGGGCACATGCAACATGCGCCCGCCGCCCACGTCTATTTCTGCGCTGGGCACATGCGCGCGGTCTTCGGGGGGGTAATCGGTCAATCGGAAAAAGGCAGCGGACAATTCGGCGGTCGCAGCGTCACCATTGGGGACGAGCCAGGTGCGAACCTGACCCAAGCGATCGCGCCGGTAATCCACGGGGCCGTCGAGCGTCAAAATATCGAGCCGTACTTTGATGAGTTCGATGAAGGGCAGAAACAATTGCCGGTTCAGCCCGTCTTTATACAGATCATCGGGATGCCGGTTTGATGTAGTGACCACCGTGACTCCGGCATCGATAAGCCCGGTGAACAGCCGTGACATGATGGCAGCGTCGGCCATGTTGTTGACCACCATTTCGTCAAAACACAGCAACCGCGCTTCGTCGGCAAGGGCCGCAACCACGGGGGGTATCGGATCGCCCAATTCCTTTTTGCGCTCGATATTGAGGCGGGCGTGGACATCGAGCATGAATTCATGGAAATGCGCGCGCCGTTTGCGGTGAATTTGGACGCTGTCGTAAAACAGGTCCATCAGCATCGATTTACCGCGCCCAACCCCGCCCCATAAATACAGCCCGCGCGCTGGTTCGGGCTTTTTGCCAAACATCCGCCATAAGGTACTACCGCGCGGGGGGACGGCCTCTAGTTTTGCTTGTAGGCCGGAGAGTGCCGTCGCGGCGGCGGCTTGATCGGGATCGGCGCGTAATTCGCCTGCGGTTACCAAGGCCTGATAGCGCGATGCGACGGTCATGTGCGGGCCGATGCTTTACGAATTGTGCCACTGAAACTGGCGACCATATGTTCATCCTGCACCACCAGCCCGCGCAGGAATATCAAACGGCGGGTTTCGCGCAGCAAATCAACCACGGCATCCAAAGGTTCATCGATTCGCCCCGCGCCAATGAATTGCACCGACAGATCGAGCGTCACGGCGACCCCTGCCTCGACCAATCCAAAAACCCGTGCCGCGCCAAACAATGCCACATCAATAAAGCCCAAAGTCGTGCCGCCATGGACCGCATCGGCAATGTTGCTGTGCCGCATCTCAGGGAACATCCTTACCCTTGCCTGTGTCGGACTTTCGCTGCGGATCAGCAATTTGCCAATGATTTGATGGTTATAGCGCCGGTCGTCGCTCAACCGCCAATGCCGCCAGCCGGGATGATCGGGATCGGGATCGTCGATAAAGGCGGGGGCCAATTGATCCATTAATGACCGTTACCAACAAGCCGAAGTGAAAAACTATTCCGCACAAAAGAGTACCGCAGCCCTGAGCCTGTCGAAGGGCGCTTAACGGCTAAGCACCCTTCGACAGGCTCAGGGTTACGGTCTTTTTTCACCATCAATTCGTTTGCGAGATCGGAATTTGAACGCAATCAAATCTGCCGTTCGGCAACCAACTTCTTGGTTTCGGCAATCGCCTTGGCCGGGTTCAGTCCTTTGGGGCAGGCATTGGCGCAGTTCATGATTGTGTGGCAGCGATACAGGCGGAACGGATCTTCCAGATCGTCCAGACGTTCGCCGGTCATCTCGTCGCGGCTATCGGCCAGCCAGCGATAGGCTTGTAGTAATATGGCGGGGCCGAGAAATTTGTCAGCATTCCACCAATAAGACGGGCAACTGGTTGAGCAGCACGCGCACAAAATGCATTCGTACAGGCCATCCAGCTTCGCGCGATCTTCGGGCGATTGCAGGCGTTCTTTGCCCGATGGCGTTGGTGTTACGGTTTGCAACCATGGCTTGATCGACGAATATTGCGCGTAGAAATGGGTGAAATCGGGGACCAGATCCTTGATGACTTCCATGTGCGGCAACGGGGTGATGGTGACATCGCCTTTGCAATCCTCAATCGCGGTGGTGCAGGCCAGACCATTTTTACCGTCGATGTTCATTGAACACGACCCGCAAATACCTTCGCGGCAAGACCGGCGGAAAGTAAGCGAACTATCCTGTTCGGACTTCATCTTGATCAGTGCATCGAGCACCATCGGGCCGCAATTGTCGGTGTCGACCTCAAACGTGTCGTAACGCGGATTTTCGCCCGAATCGGGGTCGTAGCGATAGACTTTGAACTTCTTGGCTTTACCGCCGGTGGTGGCGGCATGGGCCTGACCCTTTTGGATCGTGCTGTTCTTGGGCAGGAAAAAATCGGCCATCTGGCTATAACTCCGGTCGCGTCTCGAAAAATGCCTCGCGCTGCATAGCCCCTAAGCAAGCCCCGCGTGTGGAATCAACCCCCAATCAGGGCTTTTGCGCCAATCGCTTCGCCAATATGTCTGCCGCGATGTCATATGTGCGGACATTATCGACGTCGATGGCCAATGTGCCATCGGCATAAACGACTTCTTGAAAGCGCAGGCGAAACCGTTTCGACATCCGCTGAAAGGCGCGTTTCAGGCTGAGCCATTTCCATTTCATCATCAGGATATTGATCAGGCCAAAGGCGGTAATCAGGCGGCGGGGATTTTTCATAAACTGCCCGCCCTCGCGGAAAATCTCGGCGGCGGCAAAAGCATCGCGATCGGCGATGGCGTAAAGATTGCAGTTCGAATAGCCGCCATCGGCAAATTCATAAAAGCGGCGCTGTCCTTCGGGATGGACGGCTTTAATGGCGGCCTCGCTGGTCAATCCAGCGGCGACATCAGCGGTTTCCAGCGCGGTTACCATCGCCCGGATCGCCGCTGGCGTAACCAACACATTATCGGCGGTGGTTATCACATAGGGGCCATCCAGCCCGTCAAAGGCGTTGATCGCGCTATCGGCAATTCCTGTTGCCGAAGGGACCAACTCGATCACTTTGCCGGTCGACACGCGGTAGCCCGCGACCAGGCTTTCCAGATCGGCATGGGCATCGGCCTCCACCGAAATGCGGATGGTGCCGGTGTCGGGCATGGCGGTCACGGTATCCAGCACATGCGCGATCAAGGCTTTGCCGCAGATTGGCACCAGACATTTGTGGCTGACATTATGCGCTTCGGCCAGCGGGTTGACCACACCGGCCCGTTGCGCCGCCAGTATCGCGAGGGAAAAACTTCGCATGACCATTCTTATCCTTCGCGTACCATCAAACCGCGCCGGATCAGGCTTTCGGCGACGATGGTTTCAATCAGGTCGGTTTGGCTCCAGCCCATCAACACGGCGGATCGGCCATAAACCTTCTCCGACCATAGATTGCACTGCAGATTGACCTCTAGCAGATTGATCTCTCCGGTCGCCTCGTTGAAGCGAAATTCGAAACGGCCAAAATCGAACGGCCGGAATATTTCTGCGAGTGTCAGCGTCATATTGCGGATTTTGTCCCACGCGGCATCGGCCTCGAATGGGACGAGCGTGTATTTATGCTCACGCTCCACCAGATCGCGCTTTTCGGCATGGGTGCGCAGGTGCGACGGATCATTTTGTTTAAACAGCATCGGCGGCATCACATATGGCGCGCCGTTGCTGAAAATAACCGGCACCTCGACATCGCTGCCATTCATAAACGGCTCGACAATGGCGTCATGCCCTTCGGCATGGATGCCAAGCACTGCCTTTTTAACGCCGTCCCAATCGCGCGCATCGCCAATGCCCCAGCTGGCGGAGCTGTTATTGGGCTTGATGACGAACCGGTCGCCTTTGGGGCAGCGCGATTCTTCTACTGGTGCACCAGCCCGATAAACCGCCCAATCGCAGGTCGGCACACCGCGCGCCACACCTTCCAGCTTTGTCAGATGCTTATCATCGGCAAGTCCGCGCAATATGGGGTTCGCCCCCAGATACGGCACGCCCAATCGTTCGCACAGCAACGGGCACAGCATTTCAGAATTGAAAAAGCCGCCACGGTTCAGCATCGGGAAGACAAAATCGACGCCGGGATTAGTGAATAAAGCGTCATAGCTGTTGGCCACGCTCAACTGATCGAACAGGCCCGACAGGATCGACTTCAGTTCGTAGTGATAGGGCGAATGGTTGCCGTCTTGCTTGTCCAGGCTGCCATCGCCCAGCGCGTGTTTGGCAATGAACAGGATTTTGAGATCGCGTTTGGCGGTTGCGGTGACTCGGGTGGGCTGTGCCGTCATGTCATGTCCTTCTACGTGGCGGGCGTGATGCGCCAGATGACCAATGGCCGCGCCATAACCGCTTTGGCAAAATTCGCAATTTCCTAATTGCAGATGCGCGGTTATAGATGCGCGACTTCTCCTTTTACTGCGCAGGCCGTTTTGACCCAATCCTCCGTTTCGCCATTGGCTGCAACTATGACACGGGGCGGGGATGCCCGCATCTTGCTCGACAGCGAAACCGGACTGAACCGGTATTTCAGCGCGCCTTATCCGCGATCTGTGCTGGCCTTTGCATCGTCCACCGCCAATGATTTGAGCGCAGAGGCGCATGCGTATCTGGAACAGCGATATGGCAGCGATATTGCCGCATTGGACGAACCGGCAGGCTATGCCGCCTATTTGGAAACGGCGCGGCAATCGATCCGGCAATCTTATGCCTTGCCTGCGCAAACACCGATATTCTTCGCGCCATCGGGCACCGATCTGGAATATGTTGCGCTGTTGGCGGTTGCTGGCCGCAGCGCCAGCGGCATCGCCAATTTGCTGTTGGGAGCAGACGAAGTCGGCTCTGGCTGTATTTATAGCGCGGCGGGATGTTTCTTTGCCCATGAAACCGCGTTGGGCGTGGCGGTGGCACCCAAAGACCCTGTCGCCGGATTGCCCCCCATCGAAATGGGTGATTTCCCGGTGCGCAATGCCGAAGGGGAGGCATTTGGAAGCGCGGCCATTAGCGCGCAGATGGAAGCATCGATTGAAGCCGCCATTGCCAAAGGGCAATATCCGTTGGTGCATGTGGTTCACGGTTCCAAAACCGGACTGGTGTTACCGCACCTGGATGACATAGACCGGCTGCGCGCCCGTTTTGGCGATGGTGTCGCCTTTGTGGTGGACGCGTGTCAGGCACGGATAACGACGGCGGCGATCCATGATTATCTGGCGCGCGACATTATCGTTTTCCTCACCGGATCGAAATTCATGGGTGGTCCGCCGTTCAGCGGTTTTGCCTTGGTACCGCCGACCTTTATCGATCAAGCCGCACCGATAGCCGCAGGCATGGCCGATATTTTCCGCCGCGCCGAAATTCCCGCGCATTGGCAGGGGCGCGAAATTTGTGACGATAGCGGCAATGCCGGATTGGCTTTGCGTCTGGCGGCGTCGCTGTTTGAACTGGAACGGTTTCAGCGGCTGCCGATTGAACGGGTGCAGCGCGTCGTCGATTGCTTTGGGCAGGCGACCGATCAACTTGCCACTGCGCTTCAGGTTCGAAAAGTCGCCAGTGCGCCGCTGGAAGATGCCAGCGAACCAATGGAACACCCGATTGAAATGCGCACCTTGGTGACGCTCGATTTGTGTCACGACGAAAATGGTGCCCAATCGCGACAGTTGGATTTTGACGATGCCGTGCGGATTCACAAAGGGCTGATTGCGCATGATATTCGGCTGGGTCAGCCGGTGAAATGCGTCAAACTGCCCGGCGGTAACTGGGGAGCAACCTTGCGGATTGGGCTGTCGATGCCGCAAATCTCAAGGCTCGATGCTGTGTCCGATGCGGAAATGGAGCAATGGTTTACTGATGCAATCGAACGGTTGCAAATGGCCTTAAAGCCCGCGCTTTAGAGCGCGATGGCATTAGATCGAACCAATACCGTAGCTCTGAGCCTGTCGAAGAGTGCTTCTCGGTGAGGCGTGCTTCGACAGGCTCAGCACTACGGTGCCACTATATGTCTTCCCGCTCTAGGGATTTGGCTTTGCGCTGATTTGTGCGACAAATTCGGCAACGTCTTCGATGACTGGAGCCTTGGTGCGAAACGGACGCGACACGGCCATGACGATCTCTGCATGATCGATCCCGGCATAATGCTTGACGGTCGCATTCCCGCCCCGTTCGGTCATCGCTTTGGCTAAGGCAACGCTGTTGCGCGGCTTGACCGTCGTGTCGGCGTCACCTGTCAGCAGCAACAACGGCGGGGCATTTTTTCGCGCAAAATGGATCGGCTGGGTTTCCTCGGGTTTGGGCCAATGCCCCATCGCTTCAACTGCGGCTTCGCTGGTGAAGGGGTAGAAATCATAGGGACCGGCAAGCCCGATAACGCCCGCGATGATCGATGGGTCACTGTCCTGCGCCGTTAGCCATTGTGGATCGAGCGCCACCATTGCATCGCGATATGCGCGCCTGCGCTGTGTCCCATGATGTAGATTTGCTTCGGATCCTGGCAACCATTTGGCGGCAATTGGCGGTGTGTGTCGGCAATGAACTTTGCCGCGTCTTCCACAAAGGACGGAAATCGGTGTTCGGGCAGTTTGCGGTAATCGATCACATAAGTGATGAAACCCCGTGCCGCAAAGGCGCGGCCGACAAAGCCATAGTCTTTGCGGCTGCCGTCTCGCCACGATCCGCCGTGGATGAAGATTAGCGTCGGGAATTTTGGGCCGTCGCAATCTTCGTGCGGAGTGCCCTTTCCAAATGCTGTTGGCAAAAAGGCGTCGCTATTGTCCCCAAGGCCGACAAGACCTGAGTGTTCCGGCATTCCTGGCCACCAACGGTCAGCAAGGTCCAGTTGCCCCGGCCCGCCAAGCCGGTAAAACCAGACACCGCCGCCGATCAGGACAGCCAGCAATACGAACAGTGAAATCTTCCCCATTGCCACGGGATAGCGCCGCCCGCGCAAAAGAAAAGGGCGACCGCGAGGCCGCCCTTTTCGAAAAACCAAAATAAGGTCGATTTAGCGTTTCGAGAACTGGAAGCTCTTACGCGCTTTCGCCTTGCCGTATTTCTTGCGTTCCACCGTACGGCTGTCACGGGTCAGGAACCCGGCCGCTTTAACTGCGCTACGCAAAGCAGGCTCGAATTTGGTCAGCGCCTGCGAAATGCCATGCTTTACCGCACCGGCTTGACCGGAAAGTCCGCCGCCTTTGACGGTTGCGACAATGTCATATTGATCGACGCGGTCGACAATGCCGAACGGCTGGTTAATCACCAGACGCAATGTTGGACGCGCGAAATACACCGTCTGGTCACGACCATTGACGATGATCTTGCCGCTGCCGGGCTTCAGCCAGACGCGGGCAACCGCATCTTTACGGCGACCGGTTGCATAGGAACGACCCTGTGCATCGACTTCCTTTTCGCGCAATGGCGCAGCGGGCTGAACCGGAGCCGAGGTTTCTGCACCCAGCGTTTCGAGATCAGAGAGAGACGTTGCGGTTTCGGACATTATGCACCCACCTTGTTCTTGCGATTCATGGAAGCGACATCGAGCACTTGTGGTTGCTGTCCGTCATGCGGATGGGCTTCGCCAGCATAGATATGCAGCGCGCGCATCTGATCGCGGCCCAAAGGACCACGGGGAACCATGCGTTCCACAGCCTTTTCCAGAACGCGTTCCGGAAAACGACCGCTCAAGACTTTTTCAGCGGTGATTGACTTGATCCCACCGGCATAGCCAGTGTGGCGGTAATACACCTTGTCACCCAGCTTTTTACCGGTGAAGCGCACCTTTTCAGCGTTGATGACGACAACATGGTCGCCGCAGTCAACGTGCGGGGTGTAGCTTGGCTTATGCTTGCCGCGCAGGATGTTGGCGATAATCGATGCTACGCGTCCGACGACGAGGCCATCGGCATCAATGATGTGCCATGACTTTTCTACGTCCTGCGGGCGTATCGATTTTGTAATTCTCGACAGCGTTTTCATGGGTGTCCTATCGAACCTCCGATTGCGATTAACCGGCACCGAATCCAATTCCGGTGCAGCAGAGGCGCGCTAATGGCGTTGGAACCAGTCATAGTCAAGCAAATCCGGCCATTTCCAGACGGGTATAATAATACCCTATCTTTTGGTTGCTGCTTGTCCGAGCCGGTGAACGCCCCAAATGGTACTGGCGACAACCAATGCGCCAACCGCCTGATGCAGCACCGCCAGCACAATGTTCATGCCGGTCATAACCGTTGCGATCCCCAGTAAAATCTGCACGCCAAAGGCCGAGTGAATGGCGATGGAAATTTTTCGATCTGTGCCATCACGCAATCTCCGCGCCAAAACCACCAATGCCGCGACCGCTATCCATGCCCACCAGCGATGCAGGAAATGGATCAGATAGGGATCATGGGAAAAGGCAAATCCTGTGCCTTTGGCCCAGTCGATTCCTTCTGGCCAAAGCCGTCCGTTCATCAACGGCCAACTGTTGGACACATAGCCCGCATTCAATCCCGCAACCCAAGCGCCCAGAAGCAGCTGGATCACCAATACCGCGAGTACCAACGCTCCTAACCGGGTCATCCGCGCAGGACGGGCATTGGAATTTTTCGATACCGCCTGCAAATCCAGCGCCGTCCAGATCAATCCTGCCAATATGGTAAGCGCCGTCAGCAGATGGATGGCCAGTCTGAAATGGCTAACATCGGTCCGTTCGGACAATCCCGATGCCACCATCCACCAGCCGATCGTCCCTTGTAAAGCGACCAGCGCGCCCAATGCGAAAATCCGCAAGCCATAGCCAGGCGGCAACGACCAGCGTGCTTGGGAGCCATTGACTGCGCGGTATAGCATCAATGCGAGCCAAGGCAGGAAAAGCGCCAAACCGATTAGCCGCCCCAATAACCGGTGAATCCACTCCCAGAAAAAGATCGTTTTAAACTGGTCAACGGTCATCCCGGCTGGGCCGTTGATTTCGATATATTCGGGGATTTGCTGATATTTGCGGAATGCCTCTGCCCATTGCGCATCATTCAGCGGCGGGATGCTGCCCATGATCGGTTGCCATTCGGTGATGGATAGTCCCGATTCCGTCAGCCGCGTGATGCCGCCAACGACCACGATTAGAAACACGAGTGCCGCAACTGTCAAAAGCCAATTGGCGGCGATTTGAGCGAAAGCGCGGCCTGCCTTTCCGCCTTCCGTAAAAGCGATTGATTCCATGAATGGCGCTATGCGCGGAGACGGATTGTCTGGCAAGTAGGCGAATGTGCGCAATTCCTGATAAAATTTGCGATTAAATACACCGCAATACGTCGTGTTACATTTGTTTACGGGCGCAGCTATTTCCATTTTAGATATTGTCGACTAATTAACCTTCATCAGGCCCGCCGATAAGAATTGTGGATGTCGTTCGCGAGCCTTCAAGTTTTATCGAGGTTTTTATGGGCGCCGATTCTGGCGGCTCGCTTTCGAGCGTGCCGAATGGGCAGATTATTGATTTTGAGAGGGCAGAGCTTCGGCATGTGCCTTCGCATGACCATCTTCACTTGTGGGTGAAGGGGCGGTTGCCTGCGCGCGGTTTCAAGGCGCAACTGGCACCACGCATATATTTCGGGCGGCCCGACTATTGGGGAATAGAGGTCGCCATGATTGCCAGCCCCGCCGACGCTGAAAAAGCGGGCGGGGCTGGCGACGATCTTGGTTTTGAATCTTCGGTCCCACTGATCGGGATCACCGGTACGCGGGGCATAACGGTGATCGGTGCAAATCAGATCGTGCGGATCGAAATTGCCGGTGAGTCCTTCTAGGGTCGCAACTTACCGTCAAGAGTGGGAGCAGGAAACGCGCGGAAGGGGTGCTCCCCCGCTGCAACTCCTGCTCCCGCTCACATATTTTTTCCCAGTTTGACCAGAAAATCGGCTGTCAAAAGCTGTGGCAAAATCGTTCCCTGTTCGCCGGGCGCATAATAAAGATAAAGCGGTACGCCCGAGCGGCCATGCCGCGTCAAAAAACCTGCTATTGCGGGGTCATTGCGGGTAAAATCAGCTTCCATCATAACGATATTGGCCGATTTAAAGGCCTTGGCAGTTGCCTCGGTTTGAATGGCAGTTGCTTCGTTAATTTTGCACGTGATGCACCAATCGGCGGTGAAGTAGAGAAAGACCGGGCGACGCTGTTGCCGCAACGTTGCCAGACCCGCTTCGGAAAAGGGCTGTGCGGCGATTAGTCGGGTGGCGGATTTTTTTGGGGCATCGATGGTCTCAGGCAAAGCCCAACCGCCCGATATGACCAAGAGAGCAAAGACCGCTGCCGACGCCAAAAGCGGCAATGGGGCGGATCGTTTCCGCAGCATAAGTGCACCGATAAGGACCATGGAACCGGCCAAGCCGATCACCAAGCCTGTGCCACCAGTCAGCCGCCACAACAGCCACAGCAACGCCAATGCCGTCAGCCCCATCGGGAAGGCCATCATATGGCGAAACCGGTTCAGCCACGGGCCGGGCTTTGGCAATTGCCTGCGCAGCGCCGGGATAAAGGCGATTGCCAGAAACGGTAAAGCAAGCCCCAGACCAAGCACTGCGAACAACGCCAATGCCTGCGCGACTGGCAATAACAAAGCCGCACCCATCGCCGCCGCCATAAATGGCCCGTACACGGCGTTGCGACCAAGGCCGCCAAAACGCCGGTGGCAAATGAGCCTGGGCTTCCGTTCGAGGCTGTCCATTTGTGGCCGAAATCGAAACTGCGCAATTCGAACAGACCTGCGAGATTCAAGGTGACGGCAACCATAAGCAGCAACAGGAATAGCACGAAGATGGGTTGTTGTAGCTGAAACGCCCAGCCGATTTGTTGCCCGCCTGCGCGAAGTGCCAGCATCACCGCGCCCAGCAAAAGGCAGCTAACGATCACGCCTGCGCTATAGGCCAACGCATCGCGCCGCGCCGCGCGTTCATCTCCGCCCGCTTTTGCAAGTGCCAGCGCCTTCAGTCCCAATATCGGGAAAACGCAAGGCATGATGTTCAGCAACAAGCCACCAACCAGCGCGCCGAATAACAACAGCGGCAGTGCCGCCAGCGATGCTGCGCCACCTTGTTTGCCCTCGCGGTCAACTACCGGGATGGACAGGCCACCAGCGGGCACATCCCCGGGGATAGCGCGCACCCATAAACCGCGTCGGTCGCCAATCCGCAATACCCCTTCGATACTGTCAGCGCGCTTGGTGCCTGCCGTGGTTTCGACGATCAGCCAATCGCCCGAACGCCGCGCAATTTGCGGTGCTGCATAATCCAGCACATCTTGCGTAGCGGCAAAGTAATGGACGGGGCCGATCTCGGCTTGGGCTGGCAAAGGAACTGCGATCCGTAGAGTTTTTCCGGTCACGGCAAATCGACCCGCGCGATCCAATGCCACAGGCAATTCGGACCGCCAATGGTCAAATTGCGCAGACTGTTGTGTGCGGACGTTTCCCGCCGTCAGTTGTACTGACAGTTCGGCATCTTGACGCAGACACAGGCTGTCGGAACAGGCAAACCATGATGCCTTGGCTTTGATCGGTAAAACGGTACCGGTGGCGATGCCGGGATCAATCTTCAGGTCGGCCAAGATCGCGTGGTCGCGGTCGTAAACATGGTTCATAAAACCAGCAGTTAACAACGGCGTTGGCACCGGAAATTGTAGCGGCAACGCAGTGACCCCTGCGGGCAATTGCCATTCGACCGTCAACGGGCCACCGGCATCGGCAGGGTTTAGCCAGTAATCGTGCCAGCCGGGTTTGGGCTTCATCACAAACGCCAAAGTAACCGATCCACCCGGCGTGGCGTTTGTCGTTTCCGCCTGTAAAGCAGCCGTTACATTATGCGGCGCACCGGGGGTTTGTGCCGCAGCAACGGTTACAAAAGTGATCCACGCAAAGATTAACACCACAAGGCGGGCAAAGCCTGTCATCCGGTAATCGCCCGCACCGCCTCCAGAAACGGCTTCATTCCTACCGGTTTCGATAGATAGCCCCGCGCACCCGCGCCCATGATGCGTTCTTCATCGCCTTTTCCGGCATAGGCTGTAACCGCTAGCACGGGCACCGCGCGCAATTCTGCATCGGCTTGCATGGTCTCGATCAGTTCCAATCCGCTGATGTGCGGTAACTGGATGTCCATGATCACCAAATCGGGATTAACCGCACGGGTCCATTCGATGGCAGAACGACCATCGCGCAATCCTTCGACCTCGAAACCATGGGCGCGCAAAAGGTCTGTGAACAATTTGAGGTTCAATTCATTGTCCTCGACGATCAGTATCTTTTTCGTCACACGCCCACTTTCCGTTACAAAATCATTCACTGCCGTAAAAAAGGCATCGCTTGCCGCTTTGCAGCGCGCGCGGTTTCGCTTAAGCCAAAGCCATGCTCGAAACAAATGGCAATCACAAAAGGTCCGATCAAGGCGATTCATCGGCCCTCGCTCTCAACGCGCTGGCGTGGATATTGGCAGACAGCAACCGTGCCGAACGCATGCTGTCGTTGACGGGAATCACCCCGGACGGTTTGCGCGAAGCGATAGGTTCACCGGCACTTCAGGCTGCGATATTGCGCTATCTAGAAAATTATGAACCCGACTTGCTAGCCTGCGCTGACGCACTGTCGGTTCGCCCGGCAGCACTTGTCGCGGCGCGGCAGGAGCTGGAGGCATGAACCGCCCGTTGTTGATCAGCGATTGCGACGAAGTGCTGATGCACATGGTGGTGCCGTTTCGTGACTGGCTGGATGAGGCACACAGCATCCATTTTGAGCTGGAGGGGCAGGAGTTTTCATATGCCTTGACCCATAAACATGACGGAACACAGGTGGAAACCGGGGCGGTCTGGCCATTATTGAACGCGTTTTTCGATACCGAAATGCACCGGCAATATCCCATCGATGGCGCGGTGGAGGCGATCGGGCGGTTGGGCGAAATCGCCGATGTCGTTATCCTCACCAATTTGCAAGATCACCGGGCAGTGGCGCGTGCCGAACAGTTGAAAAACATCGGCATCGACGTGCCCGTTTTCACCAATCAAGGCGGGAAGGGTAATGCGTTGACCAAGATCGTCGAGCAATATCGTCCGGCATCGACGTTGTTCGTCGATGATCTGTTCAATCACCACCAATCGGTGGCAGAGGCGGTGCCGGATGTGTGGCGATTGCATATGGTGGGGGAACCAAAATTGTCGCGCCACATCGCCCCTGCGCCTGCCGCCCACGCGCGGATCGACCATTGGGTAGATGCCGAAGCCTGGGTCCGCGAAAAATTGCTATCCGGCCAACCGGCCCCCATCATTGAAGGAATATCCGCATGATCGAAACCCGCCTTGCCGAACTGGGCATCATCCTACCCGAGCCCGCTGCTCCGGTCGCATCTTATGTGCCGACCGCTGAGGTGGGGGGTCTTTTATATATTTCGGGCCAGATTTCCTTCGTCGACGGTACGTTGATGACGGGCAAAGTGGGGGCATTGCGCAGCGAGGAAGAGGCTGTGGCCGCTGCGCGCGGATGTGGATTGATGCTGATCGCGCAGATGAAAAAGGCATTGGGCAGTCTAGATCGGGTCGAACGTATTGTGAAACTGGGGGCGTTTGTTGCCTCGGTTCCTGAATTTTCCGGCCAACCCAAAGTGGCCAATGGCGCGTCGGATTTGATGGAAGCAGTGTTCGGCGATGCCGGTAAACATTGCCGCAGTGCCGTGGGCGTTCCCGTATTGCCGCTCGACGCGACCGTGGAAATTGACGCCATCGTGCAGATCCGGGCCTGATCCGAGGCGCGCATTATGGCGCAGGATCATCTGGCCGAAATTGGTAAAAGCGTTTCCTTGCTCGATCCCGTCGAATGGGATGCTCTCGACCCGACCGGCAATCCCTTTACTAAGCACGCCTTTTTATCGGCGCTGGAACAGTCGGGCAGTGTGGGGCCGGGGACGGGTTGGTCGCCAGCGCCGATCGTTTTGCGCAATGCCGATGGGACATTGGCGGGGGCTTTACCTTGCTATCTGAAATCGCACAGCCAGGGCGAATATGTGTTCGATCAGCATTGGGCCGATGCCTATGAACGCGCAGGCGGGCGTTATTATCCAAAGCTGCAGATTGCCGCGCCATTCTCGCCGGTTCCCGGTCCACGTATATTATTACAACGACCAAGCTCCGCAGTCCCATTGCTGCGAGCCGCCGAAACAGTGGCGCAGGATAACGGCCTGTCGTCGGTCCACGCCACCTTTGTGACAGAGGAGCAATTGCCGCTGTTCACCGCAGCAGGCTGGATGGTGCGGACCGGCAGCCAGTTTCATTGGCGCAACGATGGCTATGGCAGCTTCGATGATTTTCTGGCGGCGCTGTCTTCGCGAAAGCGTCGCGCCATCCGCAAAGAGCGGGCGGCGGCGCAAGCAGCGGTGCGGATTGAGGTGGTACAGGGTGCAGAAATTCAATCGCACCATATCGATGCGCTATGGCAATTTTATCAGGATACCGGTGCGAGAAAATGGGGCAGGCCCTATCTGACCCGCGAATTTTTCGAACTGATACCGCGGATGATGGCGGATCAGGTGGTGCTGTTTTTCGCGTCGCGGGATGATCGGATCATTGCGGGTGCGTTGAATTTTCTGGGCCGGGACTGCCTTTATGGCCGCTATTGGGGATGCAGCGAAGACATCCCGTTTCTGCATTTTGAGCTGTGCTATTATCAAGCGATTGATTTTGCCATCAGCCATGGCTTGGCGCGGGTGGAAGCCGGTGCGCAGGGCGAACATAAATTGGCGCGCGGTTATGTCGCGGTGCCGACCTGGTCTGCGCATTATATCGTCGACCCCGGATTTCGCGCTGCTATTGCCGATTTTCTGGATCGCGAAACCGTGGCGATGGAACAGGAGATTGCCTTTCTGGGTGCAATGGCTCCGTTTAAACGAGGGTAGTAACGCCCGAAAATTCACGAGCGCCGCATTTATTTGCCTATCCAGGCTACATTGGCTATCGTGTACGAAATAGTTCGCACAACGGAGAGGGCGTCGTGAACTTCAAATCTTTTGCGATTGGCGCTTTGCTGTCCATTTCTGCGTTGTTCGGCGCAGGACCACTGCGTGCCGAATCAGAATTGCCGCTTTTGGTTGCGCTCGACAACGGGCAAATCGAAGGTACCACGCTAGCATCGGGTGTTCGCGCTTGGCTGGGCATACCGTTTGCGGCACCGCCGGTTCGCGCGCTTCGCTGGAAAGCACCGCAACCTGTCCAGAACTGGAACGGCGTCTATCATGCAGATCGCGCCGCGCCGATGTGTCTGCAATCGGGTCGTGGGCGCACGATGAACCATTATTTCGGTACCGAAGCGACCAGTGAGGATTGCTTGTATCTCAATGTCTGGGCACCTCCGCACAAGCAACTGAAATCTGGAAAAAAACTGCCGGTAATCGTTTGGATTTATGGCGGCGGCTTTACTGTGGGTTCGGCCAACATGGCCAATTATTCGGGCGAGGGATTGGCGGAAAAGGGCGTGGTCCGTGTCAACATTGCCTATCGCGTCGGACCGATGGGCTTTTTGGCGCATCCTGAATTGACGAAAGAAGGCGGCGGCCATTCGGGCAATTATGGCTTGATGGATCAAGTCGCGGCGCTGGAATGGGTGCAGCGCAACATCGCGGCATTCGGCGGAGATGCCGGCAATGTCACGATCATGGGGCAATCTGCGGGGTCGATGTCGGTCTCGTTGCTGCAGATCGACCAGCGGGCCAAAGGCCTGTTCCACAAAATCGTCGGGATGAGCGGTAGCGTGCATGGCGGACAGATGGGGCCAGTGCCCCTGAACAAAGGCGAAGCTGCGGGCATTGCGTTACAGGAAAAGCTTGCCGCAACCTCGGTGGAATCAATGCGCGACATCAGCGGGGATCGTATCCTTGCGGCATCGCCCGTTACGCCAGGGAATGCGATCGTTGTGGACGGCGCACACATTACTGGTTCAGCAGCCGAAAGTTACGCGGTGGCTAAGCAGCACGATGTGCCCATCATGGTTGGCTTCACCCGCGACGAACGTTTCGCCAATTTGGGGCCTGCAAATAACGTGGCCGAATATGAAGCAGTGGTGCGGACCGCCTTTCCCGTCAATGCCGAGAAAATACTCAAAGCTTATCCGGTAAAAGACGATGCTGCGGTGCAACGCGCACTTGTCGATCTGATGCGCGATATGTCGGTGGGGCGACAAATGTATCTATGGGCGGCGGCAAGTGGGCACCAAGGTAAGGCACCTGCTTATGGGTATTATTTCACGCGGCGGCAGCCATATTCAGAGGGTATTCGCTTTGCCGACCACGATCCGGCAACCGTTGGAGCGTATCACACCGGCGAAGTCCCCTATTTTCTGCGCACGCTGGACAGCTTGAATCTGTTTCGCAAAACGCGCGATTGGAGCGATGATGATCGGGCCTTATCCGATAAAATGTCAGCGGCTATTCTTCAATTTGCACAATCGGGCAATCCGGGCTGGACGGCCTTTGATGCGAAAAAGCCAAAGCTTATGCGTTTTGATTTTCGGGGCAATATCATCGACTGGCCGAATGCCAAGGCACTGGCTTTGCTGGCCGAAGGAAAAAGTAGCCCACCGCCACCGCCGGTATCGGGGCGGATTCGCGACTGAATAAAGTTTTGAGGGGAGTAAAAGAAAAATGGCACAGCCTGTAACAACAAGCGCAAACGCCGCCGCGCATTGGACGCGGCAAGGGGTGATGATCGTCGCACTTTGCTTTTTGATCAACATGGTCGATGGCATGGACGTCAACATCATGACCTTTGTCCGCCAAGCCCTGCAGGATGATTGGCGCGTGCCGGATTCCGCAATGGGCGGTGTATTTAGCGCGGGTTTGTTGGGAATGGGATTGGGCGCTTTGCTGATTGCGCCACTGGCGGATCGTTTCGGGCGGAAACGTATCATCATGGCGGCGCTTGCGTTGATGTCTGTCGGGATGATTATTTGCGGCTATGTCACCAGTCTGGGCGCATTGGTCGCGGCGCGGGTCGTTGTGGGATTGGGGATCGGCACGGTATTGGCTGCGATGGCCGCATTGGCATCTGAATCGGCCCCGGCGCGCGATCAGAATTTGGCGGTCGGCATTGTGCAGGCGGGCTTCCCTCTCGCGGCGGTGTTTACCGGCTTTGCCGTGGCAGCTTTGCTCAAATCCTATCACTGGCAAAGCCTGTTGTTATGGGCCGGGTGGCTGACGGTGCTGATGCTGCCTGTCGCCTGGTTTATTCTGCCCAACAAAGATGTGATTGCCGCGACTGACGAGGCGCCACGCGTCCGGCTGGGCGAATTGTTCCTTCCCGGATTGCGGCATCGCACCTTGTGGCTTTGGGCCGCGATCTTTTTTGGATTGATGGTGCTCTATTTCATCCTGAGCTGGATCACGAAACTGTCGATTCAGGCCGGATTGTCCGAAACCGACAGCATCTATGCCGGTGCTATCTACAACTTCGGGGCGTTCGTCGGGACGATGACGATGAGCTGGTTGGCGGTGCGCGTGCCGTTGGGTAAGTTGATCCCGGTTTTGCTGGTATCGGCCGCGGTTACGATGATGGTCTTTGCGACCATATCGCTGACATTGCCATTGGCGCTCGGGCTTGCCTTCATCATCGGGGTTACTTTGCAGGGTGGCTATAATGGCGTGTGGCCATTGGCGGCGTCGGTATATCCATCGCGGTGCCGTGCAACCGGCATTGGCATCGCCATGGGTATTGGTCGCAGCGGTGCTGTGGTTGGCCCGTGGATGGGTGGCATTTTGATCGCGGCAAAGGCCCCATTATGGGCATTGTTTGCCGCCTATTGCGTGCCCTTGTTGATCTGCGCTTTGGCGGCATTTGTCATCGGTCGGTTCCGCGCGGAATAGCCATTCGCGGTGACCATCCGGGCTGGACGAAGGGCTTGTCATTATGGGCCGGTGTACCGCAATTCTTCGATCACCACGGAGAAGGCGGTGGGTAGATCGTGCCGGTCTGGGTAATAAAGGTGGTGCCCGGCAAAGGGCGGGCACCAGTCTTCTAAAAGGCGGACGAGCGCCCCCGATTTCACGTCGTCCAGTATCAAATCTTCGAACGCATAGGCCAGCCCATGCCCCGATTTTGCGGCGCGGATCGCAAGAGCGGAATCATTGATGATGAACTGGCCATCCACGCGGACGTTCAGTTCTTGCCCGTCTTTTTCAAATTCCCAGACATATAAATCGCCGCGTGTCGCCATACGCAAATTGATGCAATTATGCTGGGTCAGGTCGCGCGGTGTGACTGGGGCAGGATGTTGGGCCAAATAATCGGGTGATGCCACCAACGCCAGCCGGAGGTCGGGTCCGATCTTGACGGCTATCATGTCTTTTTCCAAACTTTCGCCCAAACGGACGCCGGCATCAAATTGCTCGGCAACAATATTGGTCAACGCACCGTCGAGCGACAGTTCGATGCAAATATCCGGGTATTCTGCCATGATGCGGTCGACCGCTGACCACAGCAACGTTTCGGCGGCATGGCGACTGCACGTGATGCGCACGGTACCGGCGGGCCGATCCCGGAATTTGGAGATTGACTGCAAACGTGCGCCAATATCGCCAAAAGCGGGGCGCAATGTGTGCAGCAAATCCGCGCCCGCCTCGGTCACGCTGACGCTGCGTGTGGTACGCGACAGCAGCTTGATCCCCAATTGCGCCTCCAACCGCCGCACCGCATGGCTGACCGCCGACTGCGACGTGCCCAGACGGGAAGCGGCGCGGGTAAAACTGCGTTCGTCAGCCACTGCCAGAAAAACCGAAAGATCGCCCAAGGAATCGCGCAGCATATATGAATATCCAAGATAGGTTCATACCGAACTTAGCGGCTTATCGGTGGATTGGCGATGGTGTAATAAGGAAAATTGCACCGCTGTGCGTGTCAATTGGATAACGCGATACCGAATAAATGGGCTGAATACGAGGAGTGAGACATGAAGCTGAACATCAACGGCAAAACGAGAGAAGCCAATGTCGATGAAGACATGCCTCTGTTGTGGGTGATGCGCGACACGCTCAACATCACCGGCCCCAAATTCGGCTGCGGGATTGCGCAATGCGGGGCCTGTACGGTGCTGGTCGACGGCGTGCCGACGCGCAGCTGTGTGACCCCCGCCTCCTCGGTTTCGGGCAAAATTACGACGATTGAAGGTATCGCCGCGACCCCGGTTGGAAAGCGCGTGCAGGCGGCATGGCTCGATCTGGATGTGGCGCAATGCGGCTATTGCCAGGCTGGGCAGATAGTCGCGGCGACGGCGTTGTTGCAATCCAAACCCAAGCCGAGCTGATGCCGATATTGACGAAGCGATGGCGGGCAACATCTGCCGCTGTGCAACCTATATCCGCATCCGGGCTGCTATTAAGCAAGCCGCCGGGATCGCATCTCCTGTCCAGAAGGGAGCATAAGCCATGACCTTCCCATCATCACGCCGCGACATCCTGAAAAGCATTGCTGCGGGCAGCCTGATCATTCCCTTTGCCATCCCCGCGCGCGGCTTTGCCGCCGAAACCGCTGGCCCGGCAAAGCTCAATGCATTCCTGAGTATCGCGCCAGACGGCATCGTGACCATTGCTTCGCGTAAGCCCGAAATCGGGCAGGGCATCAAAACCTCGCTCCCCATGTTGATCGCCGAAGAGCTTGATGCTGATTGGAAAAACGTCCGCATCGCCGATACGCGCCTTGATCCGGCGCTTGGCAACCAGATGACGGGCGGCAGCTTTGCCACCACGATGGGCTGGGAAGAATTGCGCCGCGTGGGTGCGGCCGCGCGTGCGATGCTGATTGCAGCGGCGGCCAAAAGCTGGGGTGTTCCGGCTGGAGAACTCACCACGGAAACCGGCAAGGTGCTCCATAAAGCGAGCGGCAAATCCGCGACCTATGGCAGCCTTGCGACATTGGCGTCGAAGGAAGCCATACCCGATCCAAAATCCTTGAAGCTAAAAGACCCCAAGGATTTCCGCATTATTGGCAGCAATGTACGCCAATATGATGGGCCAAAAATTGTCACTGGGCAGCCGCTGTTTGCCATCGACGTCCGCCTTCCGGGGATGAAATATGCGGCCTATGCCAAGGCGCCGGTATTCAAAGCCAAATTGAAATCCGCCAATCTGGATGCCGCCCGCGCAGTTCCCGGGGTGCACAAGGTTTTCACCGTCGAAGGCGGCGATGTGATCGACGAATTGCTCCCCGGTGTTGCGGTGGTCGCCGATAGCTGGTGGACCGCGCAAAAGGCGCGCGGTTTGCTCGACATCGCATGGGCCGATCATCCGACCTCCAGCCAAAGCAGCGAAGGCTTTGCCAAACGCGCACTGGAATTGAGCAAGGCAACACCCACCAAAACCATCCGTAACGATGGCGATGTAGCTGCGGCCTTGGCCAGTTCAGCCAAGCGGCATGAGGCTGCGTATGAATATCCCTTCGCCGCCCATGCCACGATGGAGCCAATGAACTGCACCGCGCGCTTTACGGGTGACAAGCTAGAAATTTGGACGGCAACGCAATTCCCTGATCCGGGCCGCAAGCTTGTCGCCAAAACACTGGGGATCAAAGAAGAGAATATCAGCATCAACATACTGCGCGGTGGCGGCGGTTTCGGGCGTCGGGCAATCAACGATTTCATGGTTGAGGCCGCATGGATTGCGCGCGAGGCGGGCGTTCCCGTCCAGTTGATCTGGTCCAGAGAGGATGACATCCAGCATGATTATTATCGCGCTGGAGGTTTTCATTATCTCAGTGCTGGGTTGGACGACAGCGGCAAGATTACTGCATGGCAAAACCATTTCGTCACTTACGCTGCCGAAGGCTTCTTCAAGATCGATGCCGACATTCCGCCACATGAATTTCCCGCTGGCCTGGTCGAAAATTATGCGCTGGGCTTTACGGAAATGCCATTGGGCGTCCCTATCGGACCGCTTCGTGCACCACGATCCAATGCGTTCGCCTTTGCCTTTATCAGCTTCATCGACGAACTGGCGCATTTGGCGGGCAAAGACCCACTGGCGTTTCAATTGGAAATGCTCGCAGACAAGCCCGTCATGGATCGCGTGCGCGGGAAATATGAACCCAAACGCGCGCATGATGTGTTGCAGATGGTGGCCGAAAGAGCCAACTGGGCCAGCCGCAGCAAACTTCCCAAACGCACCGCGATGGGCATCGCACAATGGTGGAGTCATCTGGGCTATTTCGCCGAGGTGGTGCAGGTGACGGTCGCAACCGACGGCACGCCAAAGGTCGATAAGGTTTGGGTAGTTGGCGATATTGGCGGACAGATCGTCAATCCGTTGAACGCAGTCAATCAGGTGCAGGGCTCGGTGATAGACGGGCTTTCGGTTGCGCTTTACCAGAAAATCACCATCGAAGGCGGCGCGGTCAAAGAGGGCAATTTCGACAGCTATCCCTTGATCCGTATGCCCGAAGCACCGCCCGTCGATGTGCATTTTATCAAAAGCGATAATGCCCCGACTGGCCTTGGCGAACCCGCATTGCCGCCCGTTGCGCCTGCTTTGTGCAACGCGATTTTCGCGGCAACCGGCGTGCGGCTTCGCTCGCAACCGATCAAACCTGAACTCCTCAAAGCTTGAAAGCGTACTCTATGAAACAACGTACATTTGGCAATTCCGGCCTCACCGTCGCCGCTATGGGATTTGGCTGCATGGGAATCGATTTTGGCTACAGCCATAAATTGAGCAAGGATGATGGTGTCGTGCTGATCCGGCAAGCAGCAGACCGGGGCGTGACCTTTTTCGATACAGCCGAAGTTTATGGGCCCTTCACCAACGAACTCATGGTCGGTGAGGCGCTGGCGCCGGTTCGCGACGACGTGGTGATCGCGACCAAATTCGGTTTTAACGTCCAGCCCGACGGCATATTGACCATGGAGCTGAACAGTCGCCCCGAAAAAATCCGCCAAGCGTGTGAGGGTTCGTTGAAGAGGCTTGGCATTGAGGCGATAGACCTGTTTTATCAGCACCGCGTTGACCCTGACGTGCCGATTGAAGATGTCGCAGGCACAGTGAAAGAGCTGATCGCCGAGGGCAAAGTCAAACATTTTGGAATGTCCGAGCCCAGCGCGCAAACCCTGCGCCGTGCCCATGCGGTGCAGCCGGTAACCGCCGTGCAGAACGAATATTCGCTGTGGACACGCGGGCCAGAAACCAACGGTATCATGCAGGCTTGCGAGGAATTGGGCATTGGTCTGGTACCCTATAGCCCGCTTGGCAAAGGATTTCTGACCGGTGCCTTTACCAAAGCCGACGATCTGGGCGCGAATGATTTCCGCAGTACTTTGCCGCGCTTTACCGACGATGCCATGGCCAAAAATTATGCGCTGGTCGAAGTGCTCAAAACGATTGGTGCTCGCAAAGACGCAACTGCCGCCCAGATTGCGCTTGCCTGGAATTTGGCACAAAAGCCGTGGATCGTACCGATACCGGGAACGACTAAGCTGCATCGGTTGGAGGAAAATCTGGCGGCTGTCGACATCGTCCTAACAACGGACGAGCTTGCTGAAATAGAGGCGTCCGCCAGCCAGATTACCATAGTGGGCGAACGCTATACGGCACAGGGTATGGCGGCAGTCGGGCGGTGAAGGTCGCCTAAGCCGCCAGCATCGCTTTCACATATTCGGGTTTCAACGGAATACGACGGGCGGGCTTGCCCGTTGCGTCGAAAAAGGCAGCGGCGATGGCGGGGGCAGCGAGGGCGTTGGCACTTTCCGAGCCTTGCCCATAGACTTCCGCCTTTTCATCACCGGCGATAATCACACGCAGTTCAGGCATTTCGGCCATGGTCAGGATCGGATAGCTCGACCAGTCGGTCGAGGTTACCGCACCTCCATCAAAGGTCACCTCTTCGTGCAATGCTTGGCTGACCCCCATCAGGCAACCGGCCTGTACTTGCCGTTTTAATTGCAAAGGATTTACGACGATTCCGGGATCGGCAACGAGTGTTACGCGTTCGATCTTCACGATCCCGGTTGCGGGCGTAACTGCGATTTGGGCAGCACAGGCCCAATAGCCATTGTCGCGAAGCATGATCGAGACGCCCTGACCGCGCACAACCTTTTTGCCTTTGGCGCTGGCTTTGGGGGCAGGGGAAGGGCGCGTGGTCCAGCCGGATTCGGCGCGCAGCCGTCCTAATATGGCCTTGAAGCGTGGATCATCGACATGGTCGAGACGGAACTGGATCGGATCGGCTTTGGCCAACGCCGCTGCTTCGCTGATAGCGACTTCGCGCGGAAAATTCTGTTGGAACTGGATCGGCGTGCGCATCGAATGATCGCGAAGACCGACGGCCAGCGGTGATTCCTTTTCGCCCAACTGGTACGTGCCATGTCCTTGCTCTTTCACATGCTCCACAGTTCCGTAAACCCATGCGTCGGCAATATCGATGGGACCGCCCTGAAAGCCGTAGGTTGACGTTGGACTGGGCGATTCAATTACCGGTTTACCTGCAAGCAACGCGCCCACAAGGCGATCATCCTGCATCGGCGGGCCGCGATGGTCAGCTGCATAAGTCGCGATTTTTCCTGCTGCGTCCAGGGTAATTTCAATGTCGGTCACCATCGCTGATGACTGGGTGGACCATTGCATATCATCGGGGCGCATCCATTGCACACGAACGGGCTTACCGAGTTCCTTTGACAATAGCACTGCTTCGTCTTCGGTACCCGCGCTGCCGCCATTTGAACGGCCAAAATGGCCCGGCCCGGGATAAGTGCGGACAACGACCTTGTCTTCGGAAATTGCCATCATCTTGGCGATCATCCGCCGCAGATGTTGGGCATTCTGGCTGGTGGTATGAAGAGTAATCAGGCCGTCAGGCTGCACATCCGCCAATGTGACCATCGGCCCGATGGGGGCATGTTTATGATAGGGTAGATTATAACTGGCCTTCAACATCTTTGCCCCGGCGGATTTCGCGGGATCCCCTTTATTGGCTTGTCCCTGTTTAACCGGGAACGTTGCCCAGTCGATGTTAGTCCGCATGTGATCAAACAGCTTTTCGTGCCCGGGCAATCCCTTCCACTCTGTCCATTTGGTGTCGGCTGCAACCTGTTGCGCCGCCTGAACGGCTTCCCATTCATTGGCAGACACAACCGCGACCAAATTGCCGATGACCACCAGCTTTGCCCCCGGATATTGGGCGCTATCCACTTTGCCAGCGGTAACCAGCGTTGATCCCAATGTCGCCGGCAGGATCGTGCGGGCGTGGAGCATGCCCGGCAGTTTTATGTCCCCCACATAGGGCATGTCGCCCTTGATTTTGGGTCGGATGCTGGGGTTCATCACCGGTTGCCCGATGATGGTATATTCGGATCGCTTCTTGATGGGGGGTTCACCGCCCACAAACAGACCAATGGGCGACATTAAATCGCCGATAAGTGGAATGTTGAGCAGAAAATCCTGTCCGCGTACCAGATCACCATAGCTTACAGATTTGCTGCCGCCGGAGATGATGCCATCCTTGATCGTCAGTTCAGACTGCGCAACGCCCAATTTTTTCGCCGCCAATGTCAAAGCGGCTTCCCGGGTATAGGCCGCAACTTTGCGCATGTTACTCGCGGCATATCGCAACAGACCAAAAGTACCACCGCCGTCAGGGGTGCGATCGGTATCCCCGGAAATGACCGTCGTCATTGCCGACATTGGCATGTTCAGTTCTTCGGCGACGATTTGGCGATAGGCCGTGTAGATTGAGCTTTGGCCAAAATCGGATTTGCCGGTGCGAATGGTAACGCTGTTGTCCGCGTGAATTTCAATCCAGGCATTGAGCGTTTTTGCATCGAGCGAGGTTGTCGTTACAGCTTTGGCCAGATTTGGACCGACGCTAACGGCCACCACCAACGCACCACCAGCTGCAAGGAAACCGCGACGGCTTAAAGTTGCGCCATGGATGTTGATTGAGGTGCTCATGCCGCACCTCCTGCAGCCATCAGCTTTGCGGCCTTGTGCGCGCCATCAAGGATCGCGGCATAGCTACCGCAGCGGCACAGATGCGGAGATGGGCCGCTAGTCGTCAGCGCCTCCTTGATGTCGGCGTCGGTGGGTTTGGGGTTGTTTTCAAGTAACTCGGTGACTTTGATCATCATCCCGAACTGGCAGATGCCGCACTGCGGAACCTGTTCGGCGATCCACGCTTCTTGCACCGGATGCAGCGTATCCTTCGATTACGGACCCTCCATTGCGTTTTGCCCAACGCGCAGGCAAGCCATCAACGGTGGTCACTTCCTTGCCCTCCAAGGCAGAAATGGGCGTGACACAGGCACGGATTTCTTCATCGCCCAACAGCACAGAACACGCCCCGCACTGCGCCAAACCGCAACCAAATTTGGACGTCATAACGTCAAGCTCGCCGCGCAATACATAGAGCAATGGCGTGTCGTCAGAGGCATTAATCTGCCGGTCCTGACCATTAACCTTGATCGTTCTCATATGCGGCTCCCAGCTTCAAATTCAATTCAGCAAGCAGATATAGGTTCAAAAGCACACATTGGTTAGGCACTTAATCGATATAGCAGTTATGCGGAAAATTCATTATTTGGCGGCTTTGCGCAACGCGATTCCGATGAGCACCAAAGCGGGCCAGTACAGATAGGCCAGAACCTCAAGATTCTCGCCAAAGCTGTAAAATATCAGCACGAACACCATCGACAATCCGATCCGGCGGGCAGCGGGATTTCCATGCGAAACAAGAACGCACAGGCTGACAACTAAAGGTAAAAACAGCGCGATAAATCCGGTCAGGCCTTTGACGAACAATAATCCGTACCAACTATGATGGCTACCGATGGGCATATACTCGACCAGATGAGGGCCATTTTCAACGATGCCATGCCCGAACCAATAGGCTTCATTTTCCCACCGTTCGATGGCAATCCGACCCAATGTAGCACGAACGCGCGACGAATCCGCACGCGCTCCGGCGAAATCGGATTGGGCCTGGGCAATCACATTGAGCAAAAACGGTCCCATCCATCCCGACAATAAAACCATAATCGCTGTGCTGGCCCACACAAATGGTCGCCGGAAATTGACTATAGCCCAACTGGCAGGCCCAATAATGATCAAGGCAACCAACGCCAGACGCGATTGGGACAGCAGGATAATTGCCAATGCCGCCGATATGCCGGTTGCTTTCCAGCGCCAGTTCTTTTCCTCCATAGCGCACAGAAAATGGACGATTCCGACCATGCCCGCAGCGGGAGACCATGGCGCAAAAAACTGCCACCGCGCCGCATTTGTCCCCGGTTCCAAAGTGTACAACACGACCGAAAAATATTCATCGCCCGCGCCGCCCAATATCTTCAACGGCGAAACGAACAGGGTTTGTGGCAGGCCGAGCATAGGCGCGATCAGGAACAGTGGTAACAGCAGTAACGTAATCCGTCCCAATCGACATACCGCGCGGTAAATCGATTCCGGCCGGATGTTCAACCCGGCACCGGCGATGACGAACAACGCCATCAACGCCCAACCTTTGGCCCAGCCGATGGACGATTTGATTGTTTGACCGGTGCCCAAATTGTTCACCGCATGGCCCGCCCAAAGAATGAACAGCATGGCAACCATCGCCAGTCCCCAAAAGACCGCAGCGAAAGGCAGGTCTGGTCGTCGTCCGGCGGGAGCAATATAAGCGCGCCAAACCAGTATGAGCGCAAGAATCCAGCCCAATGCTGGTCCCGCGATATACAATCCGCCGACGAACCATAATATCCAGGTTCCCGATATCGCACCCGCTATCAGGCGTTCGGGAAGAAGTGCCGGATTATCGGCTGTCTGAGCCATATCAAGGCGCTCCCGAAGAGAAGGATAAAGCTCGCGGCAATTGCGCCTGCAAGGGCAAGCATGGTCGACGGACTAGATGGTGCGCGCGGTAACGACGGGGCCTCCAAAATTTGCACCAACGGGTAAGAGGCGAACCGATCCTGCTTGTTGGTATCAAGGCGCGCCAATGCCGATGAGAATACAGCCTCTGCAACGCGTTGATCGCGGACAAGATCGGTCAGTTCGGATGCCTGGATGACCAGCGCAGGGGCATTTTTCTGCCTTGTGCCCAATTCGGCCTGAATCTGATTGAGCGCGGCCCGACTGCCCGCCTTTTGCGCATCAGCGTCGATCATGCCTGCAATCAATTCGGAACGCCCTGCAGATACGTCGACATCCAGCGACCGCAGCACGTGCTGCGGTGATAGGCCGGTTAGCGCCGCGCCACGGGCGGCCAGCGCATCGCGCACCGTTTGACGTTCGCTCTCGATCAACGCGCGATCAGCATGCTCTTCCCCCAATGACGCTGATTTCTGCTCGGCGTCGGATGACAATGCTGCGTGGCGCGCGGCGAGTTGCTGAAATTCCGGGTCCGATTTCAACCGGAGGATTTTATTGCCCTGTTGGGGGTTCGCATCCAGCGTCGTCAGCAACCGCCGTGCACGCGCCGAATCCTGTCGTGCCGCCGCACGCATTTCGAGCGCCCTGTCGCGCAGCGTATCGATCCCGGCAATGCGGGCATTGAACTGGTCTATCGAAACCAGTCCGTGCTTTGTCTGGAATTCGAACAATTTGCGCTGGGTTTCCTGAACTTTATTAGCCAGTTCATTCAGGTGAGCTGAATCCGCAGTGCCGCGTTTTTCGGCCTCATCATTACGCAGTCCGTCCAGTTTTACCAGAAAGGCATCAAGCAACGCCTTGGCCCGCTTTTGTGCCTGCGCGGCGTTGGATCCTGCGATATGGACCTCGATCAAATTGGTCTGATCGACCAATTTGACGGTAGGCGAAGGAAAACCCGTCGGCTCCTCTTTGGCCAATAATGCGGCGGAACGCAGCGTCACATCGGCCATCAACAGTCTTTTGTAGTTTTCCGTCGGGCTCAATGTCGTGCTGGAAAAAGCCGATGCGGCGGACGATTGGGCTTGGCCGATATTGTCGACATTCATACTGCCGCCGGACCCTGAACCGGGAAGGATCAGCGATACAGTGCTTTCATATTTTTCCGGGGCGGCAAACAGATACAGCGCGGTCAGCAGCCAAATAGCCAATAACGGAAGCCCGATCGTCACCGCATAACGGCGATAACGACCGACCGAAGGCAGCCCATCGACGACGATTTTCTGCAGACGCACAAGCTTTCGCGGCTGTTCGATTTTCTGGTGGTAAGTCAATTGCCGAGGCTTTTGACAAGGACAAAGGGCGACGCCGTTTCGCTGAACATTGCCACCAGATCGCGCACGTTCATCGCGGTACTATCGTAACAGGCAATCGCATCGCCGGGCATCAGATAGGGATCGATGTCGTCGCGATTGGCCGCGCGTACCATATGTTCGATGGAGCGTGAAACAACGATGGATTGGCCATTGGTCGGGTTGCGCGAAATTAACACCGCAGACCGGCCCGCATTCATCGCCGATCCACCCACGCAATTGGCGGTAACCAGCGCCTGCAGCATCCGTGTGCCATACGGCAGGCTGGTGGTTTCCTTGTTGATGCTTGAACCGGCATTGTGCATCGCCGGACGCGACAGGTTCGAAAGATACACGCGTATCCCCGGCGCGGTTACCGGGCTGGGGCGCACCAGTCCGGGTTGCAGACAGCCGACCGACACGACCAATATTCTGTCGCCAGCAATCAACGGCAGGTCGTTGGCAAAGGATCCGTCCACCGCCCCGCTCATGTCGATCCGCGACCATATGATCGAGGCGCTTGATGTAAATACCACCGGCATCGGCATCGGGCCGGATACCACCAGCCGCGCGCAAGGCCGTGCTGAGCATCCGGCCGGGATTAAGGTCTCCGGAAACCGCGCTGCCCAAATTGACGTTGCGCACTTCGGGGGACCGTTCTCCAATACGAACAGTGCCTGGTTCAAACACGGCACCCGCAACCGAAACAGGCACGGGTGCCTGTTCAACCATGTGCAGCCTGACACCGTTTGAGAGCGGACGGATCAACCGTAGATCGATCAGATTCTGTTCCAATTCCCGTTGAATATCGATTATATCACGGCCTGCCGCGCGCAGGGGCCTCAGTTGCGGCAACTGCAACATGCCGTCGCTGCCGACGATATAGGCACCGCTTAACAGGTCTTTGTCGCCTGAAATTGCAAGGCGCAGACGATCCCCGATGGCCAATTGCGCACTCGTGCCTTGCAAAACAGCAGGCGGAACGTAGCGGTCGGGCAAAAGCTCCGTCGGAACCGATGCGGAATGGCATTGCGGCATTGCCGTAGCCCCATCATTCCCAGAATGCTGGCTCCCATAAGCACTACCCGGCCGGTTTTGGGGAGTGGCTAAATTTGCGCACCCCAACAGGCATTGGGAGTACGCCACGATAATCAGAAAATTGCGAAACATTCAGGCTGGCCCCAGTGTCAATTGCTAATATCTTCGCAAACCCCGTGCCAACCGCTGCACGGTTATAAATTCATATGTATAACAGTTGGATAGACCACTTTCCCTCTGCCCTTCGCGACCGCGCTTTGCACCTTGCAAACGGGTATATTCGCACAATGCAAAGGGTGGTTTCCCTATTTGAGAATGATCGCGGTCAGGCTGTGTGGACATTCGCCGCAACCCAGCGTTCTCTTTTCCGGTATAAAGTGGAGGGGCTGATCCCCAAATTGCGCGCGGCCACCGGCAGGCTGCCATTGGCAAAGGCTATGGCTTGATCGATGGCGGATCGTTCGATTTCATCCAGCGTTAAATGGCTGCAATCATCGCTATTGGTCACGCTGGACGAAACGAAATTGTCCCACCGATTAAACGAAAGCGATTTGGGGACGTCACTTTCCCAAGGGCGGGTTGTGACCGATGGCTGGATCAGCGGCCGATTGAGACAAGGGCCGTCTTCGATAACCGCCGCACGGCGCATGATGTTTTGCAATTCTCGAACATTGCCCGGCCAATCATAGGCCAATAATTCTGCGCGACGATCTTCGTTTAAGTTATCAAACGGGCGGTGTTCCTCTGTGGCAAAGCGTTGCAGGAATGTTTCGGCAAGCAGGATAATATCGTTGCCGCGCGCCCGCAGCGGTGGTGTTTCAATGGGAATAACGGCCAATCGATAATAGAGATCCTCGCGCAGGCGGCCCGCTTTTACTTCGGCAATGGGGTCGCGATTGGTGGCACACACGATGCGGACGTCAACTTCCTGCGCCTTTGGTGATCCTACCCGCGTGACGCATCCGGTTTGGATGAATTCGAAGCAATTTCACCTGGAGATGCAATTCCAGCTCGCATATTTCGTCAAGAAACAATGTGCCGCGATGCGCCATTTGCGCGGCACCTATCTGATCGGAGGTGGCTCCGGTAAAAGATCCTTTGATATGGCCAAAAAGTTGCGATTCGAGCAGTTTTTCGGGGATCGCACCGCAGTTGATTGCGATCATGGGATGCAGGGCGCGGGTGCTGGCTTTGTGCAGGGCTTCGGCGCATAATTCTTTGCCCGTGCCGCTTTCACCCGTGATCAACACACCCGCGCGCGACGGTGCCACTCTGGCGATTTGCTGGTAAAGCTGCTGCATCGGTGCCGATGTGCCGACAAAACCCATATAGCCCTCGCCGTTTGGCGGCAGTGGCTGGCTCAATTGGGGACGTTGATTTTCGCGGGACTGCAATGCGCTTTTGATGGTGTTGAGTAAGCGCGCGGTGGCGACGGGCTTTACTAAAAAGTCAAACGCGCCCAGTCGCATCGCTTCGATGGCGCGGTTGATGCTGCCATCGGCTGTGACAACGATCACGGGAAAATTCGCGCCGAATGCCGGATTATTTCGCATCAGATCCAGCCCGTCTTTGTCCGGCAACCCCAGGTCCAGAATAACGGCAGCGATATTCTGAAGATTGCCTCGGATGATCTCCATCGCTTCACACATCGTGCTAGCGTGAACCGCGTTATATCCGGCATGCTCCACCTGCAGAGCAAAGGCGGATGCCGCCGCGTGATCGTCTTCGACAATCAGGATCAAGCCGGTGTTGGCAGGGTTTTGCATCGTCATATCACCCGACTGCTGGGGCAATTCAGACGAAGATGATGCCGGTAATTTGCAGAAAAACAGCGCGTATCCAAAGCCCCAAGCCCCTTTAATTCTTCACGAACGGGCGAGGCTTAAATGGTGATGGCGCGATGGCCCATGAATTCCATGTCCAAAATGGTCCTATTCGCAATTTTGCAAATTACTTCAAGCGCTTGATGCGCGTGTTCCGTTCAACAGGGGTCCATCTTCAATAAGAGCCGCGTTTGAACAACACCGCTGGAATGGTCTTTAGCAAAATATAGGTATCGAGCAGCGCACTTTTTTTGCGAACGTACAGAACGTCCATCGCCATTTGCCGCTTGAAGGGAATATTGGCCCGGCCACTTGTTTGCCAGATTCCAGTCAATCCCGGCATGCTGCGCAATCGCGTCATATCCGAACGACCATAGCACAGAACCTCTTCAGCGAGCGCCGGACGCGGGCCGACGAGCGACATGTCGCCGCGAATGATGTTGATCAGTTGCGGCAATTCATCGATTGAATATTGCCGGATAAAGCGCCCGATTTTGGTAACGCGCGGGTCATTTTCCATCTTGAAACAAATACTGTCGCGATCGCTTTGATCGAGCAATTCGGCGCGCAATGCCGGGGCATTGACCGTCATGGATCGGAATTTCAGCATCAAAAAGGGACGGCCACGGGTGCCAATCCGCGTTTGGCGGAAAAATATGGGGCCGCCGTCTTGCAATTTAATCAATGATGCTGTGACTAGCATAATCGGCGACGCAGCCAACAAGACCGGTACGGCCAATGTCACATCAACGATGCGTTTGCCGAAATCGAGCAGGCGCACGAATATCTGCCGTGCCTTCCAAGCTTCGGCAAAGGCATGGGCAAGGAAGATCAGGTTTCCGACCAGATAGCGTTTTGCCAATCGGTTTGGTTCCAATGCTAGCCGCCAGCACCATTCAAGGCCCAAAGTGCGCAACACTTTCGGCGCGCGGCTCAGGCGGCCGGAATAATAATCGAACAGCCCACCTACGCCCATAATCAGGGGTATATGAAGCCGATTCTGGTTGCGGGCGATCCACGCTTCCTGCGCGGGAACACCAAGGCCGACAAGCAACACCGCCGCACCTGAATCGTTGATCGCATCGATCAATGCGTCTTCTTCATCGGCCTTGAAAAACCCATCATGATGCCCCGCTGACTGCAACCCCGGCGTTTGCTTTCGTATAAACTGCATCGCCTTTTCCGCAACGCCCGGCCTGCCGCCCAGTGCAAAAATGGATTGACCATGCAGAGCCGCGCGCTGGCAAAGTTCGGGAAACAAATCGGTGCCGTTCAAATTGGCGATTTTGCCCTTTCCAGACCATTTGCTCGCAATGCGCATTCCTGAGCCATCGGGCAGCAGCAGATCGGCCTTTTGCAATGACGCAGCATAATCATCCGATTTTTTGAGCGTGTTGACGCAATGCGCGTTGATGAATTGGACGACCGTTTTCGGTCCAATTATGGTGCGCATCATCAACGCATCCGCAATTTCGGCAAGCGAGCTCTGAACCAGCTCCAGCCCGAATAATGTGATCCGTTTGATGGGCTTTTGCGCTGTCCCGTCCGCCAAATGCAATTGCGACAGGATTTGGCGGGAAAAGGCGGCATCAATGGGGGTCGCGTCTGCAATGATAATGGATTTTTCGAACATTGGATCTCCTTGTCCAAAGTCGAAATGCAGAGACTATGCCAATTGACCTTGCGCCAGCGATGGGCCAGCAGAGTCCTGCAAATCCACGCGGTCGTTGGCGAAATGCCCGCGTAATTCCAACCGGAGGCTGCAATTTGCAACGTTCGCGGGATGCAAATTGCGAATCCTGCGTCGCTACGGCCTTTCGCAAAAATTTAAAGCGCGCCATTTTCCGCCAATGTGAGCAACTGGCACGGTCCTTGGATTGCTATCGGGATGACGTTGCTCGCATCACTATCGAACACGCTGCCCGGCGGCGCGCCAACCCAAAAGCTGGTGCGCGGCATTGCGGCGTTTGCCAGCGCAGAATTGGCTGTCCGGCTGGTCCGGCTGGTCGCTGTCATCATTATGGCACAGCGTTTGTCGCCTGCAATATTGGGTGCAGCGGCATTGGCGTTGACGATCTTTGAATTGATGCGCGTGCTGGCCAATATCGGCGTTGGTCAGCAGATTATTGCGGCACCCCAGGAATTGCTGGAAGCAACCTGCATCACCGCCCATCGCATATTCTGGCGCTGGTGTATCTGCCTTACGGTCCTGCAAATATTGCTCGCGGTTATCGTCGCAACAGTATTTGCCGATGGGGCAACGGGCGGCATGTTGGCGATCCTCAGCCTTGTCTATTTGCTGATGCCGGGCGGGCTGGTGCAATGCTATCTGCTGATGCGTGGTGGCAGGGCGACAACCACCGCACGGATTGGCGCTTTCCAGACCATTTCTGATCATATTTTAACGGCCTGTCTGGTATTGGCATGGCCAAGCCCTTGGTCGATCGTGCTACCGAAACTTCTGACTGCGCCGGTTTGGTTGTTGTCGATGCGCCGCGCCAAGCCATGGCGGCCCACCCATATTACAAACCAAATTCCGGCGCGTGCATTATTAGGGCAGGCTTTTGCCATATTGGCCAGCGAGATCATGGTGGCGGTGCGGACGCAGGCCGACAAGTTGATCATCGCCGCGCTGCTTGGGGTGCAGGCGCTTGGTACCTATTTCTTTGCATTCAATGCCGGCATCGGATTGCTTTCGTCGATCATCACCGCCTTTGGCACTTTGACCTTTCCGATGATTTGCGGTGTGACAAATAGCAAGGATCGCGCCCGGTTGATCCACACATTGCTGATGGCGGCAACGGTGATGGTGGTGCCGCTGGTAATGCTGCAAGTGTTGCTGGCTCCTTTTTATGTTCCGTTGGTCTTTGGCGCCCGCTGGGTCGATGCAAGCTCACTTGTCGCGACGTTGTGTCTCGCCGGAATTCCCATGGTGCTGAACATATTGGCGTCGAACAGCATGCGCGCCGAGGGTGCCGCCCATATCGATGCGGGGGCCGCGTTTTTGACAAGTGCGGTATCGCTTGTCGGTTTGGCGCTGGGGGCAGCATTTGGAGGCATGCAATGGGCGGCAAGCCTGTGGGTCGCCGGGCTGTGTGCGGTCTCCATTCCCTATTCCATTTATGTCTTCCGTTACCGTCGCCCTGCGGCGCATCGCCAAAATGGCAAGGAGTTGCTGATATGACCGACATTTGTTTTTCGGTTGTCGTCCCCGTTTACAATGCGGCGGCTACGCTGGCGGCCAGCGTCGCATCGGTGATCGCCCAAACCGAGGGGCGCTTTGAAATTTTGCTGATTGATGATGGCTCGCGCGATGACAGTCTGAAAGTGGCCATGGCACTCGCTGAGGGAGATGAACGCATTCATGTCATCTCGGTCAGTAACAATGGTGCATCTGCGACCCGCAATTTGGGCATGCAAATGAGCAAGGGCGAATACATCGCCTTTCTTGACGCCGATGACATTTGGGCTCCGACAAAGCTTTCCAAACACTTTCAGCTCCATTGCAAACGACCAGATTTGGCGGCCAGCTATGCGCGCATTGCCTTTTTGGATACCGAAGCAGGGCCTGAAGCACGGACTTTGTCGACCATCGTTCGGGGCGCGTTGACGCTGACAGAATTGATCGGCGAAAATCCGATTTGTACAATGTCCAATTTCGTTTTGGCACGGTCGCAACTGGATCTGTTCGGGCCCTTTCGCGAAGATATGAGCCACGCCGAAGATCAGGAATGGCTGGCGCGCGCGGTTTCCAAAGGGGCCTTGATCGAGGGTGTTGACGAAACACTGGTTGGGTACCGCCTAAGCCCCGATGGACTGTCGACCAATTTGGCGGCGATGTACCGGGGCTGGCTGTTGATTGCATTCCGGTACCGCAATCAAATTCCATTCCGGTCGGCACAGGCCATTTATTTCCGATACCTCGCGCGCAGGGCGCTCCGCATGGGGGCACCGCCGCGTGCTGCCATCCGGTTTGTCTGCAAAGGGATGAAATGTGATCGGACGGCTTTTTTGAAAGACGGCAAGCGCGGCTGGATGACGCTGATTGCGGCCTTTGTCGCCCCCATTCTACCACGACCTATTCGCCAATGGGCATTCGCCTGACTGTTAAAATGAGGAATTTTTCATGATTAAGCCGCCCAGAATTTCCGTGATCATGCCGGTCTATAATGTCGAATCCTATGTGGCAGAGGCTGTGCAATCGGTATTGAATCAAACCTATCAAGATTTCGAATTGTTGATCATTGATGATGGGGGTTCCGACCGCAGTTTCGCCATTTGCGAAGGTTTCTCTGATCCGCGGATAACCATCATCCAACAACGCAATCGTGGATTGGCGGGTGCGCGCAATACCGGGATCGCCCATGCCAGCGGCGACTATGTTGCCTTGCTTGATTCCGATGATCGCTGGGACCCCAAAAAGCTGGCGCTGCACGTTATCCATCTCGACGTTAATCCGCATATCGGCGTCAGTTACAGCGCGTCGCGTTTCATCGATCAGCATGGCCGTCCGCTCAAGCAAAGGCAGGCCCCGAAATTGTTGGGCATCACAACCGAGGACATTCTGTGCCGCAACCCAGTCGGCAATGGTTCGGCGGCGGTTATTCGAAAATCGGTGCTGGATGCTGCCGCGTTCGCGCATCCAACCGACAGTGATCGGCTTTGCTATTTCGATGAATCCTTTCGGCAGTCAGAAGATATTGAACTGTGGATCCGGCTGGCTCTCACACTCGATTGCCAATTTGAAGGCATTGCGCCGCCGTTGACCGAATATCGGATCGTCGCTGCCGGATTGTCAGCCAATATCGTCCGTCAGTTTGAATCCTGGCAGCGGATGTTGGACAAGACAGAGAGTTATGCAGGCGAATTCATCGCCCGGCATGGTGCGATCGCGCGGGCTTTCCAATTGCGTTACCTTGCGCGCCGCGCCGTGCAGATGGGTGATGGCAGTTTTGCCACGTCGTTAATGGGGCAATCTTTGGCCGCAGCACCTATCGTTCTTTGGCGCGAGCCGAAAAAGACGGTCATGACGATTTTGGCGGCATGGGCCGTCCGGTTGTTAAGCCCTGCCATTGCCAGCCGCCTTGCCCGCAAATGGACCGGTGCGGAGGTGCTGGCATGAAGATCGTCAATCTGCTGGATGATTTCAACCTGGGTGGTGTGACCAAGGGGTTGAGCATTTTCGATGAGCCTGAAATTCGCGCGGTCGCATCGGTTTCGACTGTTGCGGTTCAGCCGGATCGGCTTTGTGCTGAATCCTTCGACGCCGATTTGATCCTGACGCATTTTCCGCCAAATTGGCGGCGCTTACCCTATATAGCGAGCCTGAAACGGCGGAACCCGCATGCGCGGATTATGCATGTTGAGCATAGTTATGGCGAAAATTGGTTTCACCGGAATGTACCCAATCCGGCGCGCTTCAAAAAAATGTTGTCCTTGGCGCTGGGGCAGTTCGATGAAATTATATGCGTTTCCAACGCACAGCGAAATTGGATGACGCATCTTACATCGCTGCCCGCCGAGACGTTTCGCACAATTTATCCCTATACCGCCAATCCCGAAATTGATGCGCTGGCACCGCCCGCCTTTCCCAAAAATGCGCCCTTGATCGTTGGTACTTATGGACGGCTGCACGAATGCAAGGGGTTTGACCGTTTGATTGCGGCCTTCGTTGAAATTGGCCCCGATAATGGTTTGGAACTCGTCATCGGTGGCGACGGCCCAGAAGAAGCTGCGTTGAGGGCATTGGCCGACGGACACCCGCATATCCGATTTGCCGGACTTGTCGAAGACGTCGCTGGATTTCTCGATGGATGCCATATCATCGCGGTGCCTTCGCGGAACGAAACCTTCGGGCAGGTCGCATTGGAGGCACGGCGTGCGGCGCGCCCGTTGCTGGTGTCCGATATTGACGGGTTGCCAGAACAAGTGACCGACAATGGATTGATCGTCGATTGCAGCAATCCGCATATCTTACAATCGGCGTTGAGGCTGTTCAAAATTTTGCCGCTGGCGCATATGTCACGCGCAGCGCGAGCATCGGCTCAAGGGGCCAGAGAACAGAGCGTGGATGGCTGGCTTGGTCTTTTTAAGGGAACTTGTGCAGTGCAAGACGAAAGTCGATACCGGATCGCGTGTTAAATGCGGCTATGAATCCAAAACCGCGCAGATCAAAAATTCGATATTGCCCTTGGGCCCGGTGATCGGGCTTTCGGTAATGCCCTTTACGGACCATCCTTGCGCCGATACCCAGTCCGACACCGCCGCACAGACCTGCGCGTGAACTGCTGTATCGCGCACGACTCCGCCTTTGCCCACTTCGTCGCGGCCTGCCTCAAATTGCGGTTTGATCAACGCGACCAAAACCGCGCCGGGTGCGGCAAAGCTTAACGGGCGTTCGAGCACTTTGGCCAGGCCAATGAAACTGGCATCGCAGACGATCCAGTTCACTGGCTCGCCAATATGATCGGCGGTTAAAATACGGGCGCTGGTTTGTTCGTGGACGATCACGCGCGGATCGTTGCGCAATTTCCACGCCAGCTGATTTGTGCCGCTGTCCACGGCATATACCCGCGTCGCGCCGCCTGTCAGCAACACATCGGTAAAGCCGCCGGTCGATGATCCGACATCAATGGCCACTGCACTTGCCGGATTTAATCCGAAATGCGACAGGGCATGCGCCAGTTTAACACCGCCGCGTGACACCCAGGGATGGTCTTGCCCCTTCACGCTGATCTCGGCTTCCGCAGACACTTGCATCCCTGCCTTGTCTGCCCGCTTGTCGCCTAACAGGACATGTCCGGCCATGATTAAAGCCTGCGCGCGCGTGCGGCTTTCTGCAAGCCCGCGTTCGACGAGCAATTGATCGATCCTGATTTTAGACGGCGGCATAGCAAAGTGGGCCTAGCTTAGTCGTTCATAATTGGCCATAAGCTTAGCCATGAAAATGTCGTGCTATTTGATCTTGCCTGCCCTGCTCGTTGCCGCCTGTTCGGGCGCTAAAGTCGTACCGCCGCCGCGTCCGGTTGCGCAACCGCCCGTGAAAGCCATTCCGGTAACCGTACCGCCCCCGCCGTTGCGGCAACCCGCCGGGCATTGGACCGATTGGCCATTGGCCGCTGGCAATTGGGTTTACCGCACCGATGAACGCGGCTCGATTGCCTATTTTGGCGAAACAGGGCGCGACGCGGTGCTGACCTTGCGCTGTGACAAGGGGCGCGGCCGCATCTATTTGTCGCGCTCCAGCCATAACGTCGATATTAAAATGACGATCCGCACGAGTTCGGAATCAAAAACGCTGACGGCGGCTCCCACAGGCAGCACCCCACGCTATCTGGCATCAGACATTATGCCGACCGATCCGATATTGGCGGCCATATCCTATAGCCGGGGTCGCTTTGCGATAGAATCCGGGGGGGATGTGAACATTGCGGTTCCGGTATGGGCCGAAATCAACCGTGTGGTTGAGGATTGCCGCGCATAAAAAAGGGGCCCGTTCTGGCCCCGTCACGCGAACGCAGATATTTGCCCTAAAAAAAATGAAATACAAGTCTTGTTTCGCAGAATCAGTTGATTCACAACTGGCACTGCGGAGGGCAATCTGATGCAACACGCTATTTCATATCAACAGTCGAAAGGAGGTGATCCGATGTCTCATGGTTCAGTTTTGGGGTCGGGCAATTCCGTTCGGGGGATCGGCTGCTGGTAACAGCAAATCTCTCCCGGCAGCGGCTGTCTGGCTGCTGACCCATGCAATAAGAAGGGGGTCGCTTCGTACAGGAGCGGCCCCCTTTGTGCGCGCGCGTCGTTCATTGATAGATTGATGCTGGCAAATCAGGGGAGCCACCCTAAATTGCCTATTGGATTTTATGGCCGTCGATTGGACCAATTTCATCGGCCCGTGTCGAGCACGAGGCGACGGTTCTAAGGTAAAGTCATCGCTAGCTAAGCGCGTATTCAGGGGTAAGGACGACATATGACATTCCTAAAAGGCGCGTGGCGCATATTGGTGGCGATCAAGGATGGCCTTGCGTTGCTGTTGCTGCTGCTGTTCTTCGGGCTGCTCTATGCGCTCCTCTCCAGCGGACCCAATCCCGGCGCGGTGCGCGACGGCGCATTGCTGTTGAAGATCGACGGCGTCATTTCTGAACAACCAGCAGCTATCGATCCCATCGCAGCGTTGATGGCGCAACAGGCACCGGTGCGCGAATACCGGCAACGCGACATCGTTCGCGCGCTCGATCTGGCCGTAACGGATCGCCGGATCAAAGCGGTGGTGCTCGATCTCGACCGGTTCATGGGTGGCGGGCAAACCAGCCTTGCCGCCATTGGTGAACGGCTGGATGCCGTGAAGAAAGCCGGAAAGCCGGTTTATGCCTTTGCCAGCGGCTACGCCGATGATGGTTATCAATTGGCCGCGCATGCCAGTGAAATATGGGTCGATCCGTTGGGCGGGGTATTGCCCACTGGCCCCGGCGGCGCGCGGCTATATTACAAAGGCTTGCTCGATCAATTGGGGGTAAAGGCGCATATCTATCGCGTCGGCACCTTCAAAAGCGCGGTGGAGCCCTATATGCGCAGCGACATGTCGCCAGAAGCGCGGGAGGCAACGAAGGCGGTCTATGACGAAATCTGGGGCCAATGGCGCGCCGATGTGGCCAAGGCCCGCCCCAAAGCGAAACTGGATGCATTGCTGAACGATCCCGGCGGAACGGTCGAGGGCGCAAAGGGGGATCTGGCGCAATGGGCGGTCAGCAATGGCTTGGTCGACAAATTGGGGGATCGCATCGCATTCGGCAAACATATCGCCGCCAAGGTCGGGCAAGATCGCGAGGAAACCATTGGCGGATATGCCGCGACCGAACCCGAAGCGTTGCTGGCCTCCAAACGACCCGGCAATGACGGCGATCCGATTGGTGTGGTCACGGTGTCGGGAACCATTGTCGACGGCGAAGCAGGCCCCGGCACAGCCGCAGGCGATACTGTCGCGGACTTGATTTATGACGCGTTGAAGGATGATGATTTAAAGGCCTTGGTCGTGCGGGTCGATTCCCCCGGCGGATCGGTAACGGGGTCTGAGCGCATCAGGCTGGCGTTGATGGCGGCAAAGGAAAAGAAACTGCCGGTGGTGGTTTCGATGGCCAATCTGGCGGCGAGCGGCGGATATTGGATTTCGACGCCAGCGGACGCCATTTTTGCCGAACCTTCCACTATCACCGGCTCGATCGGAATATTCGGTGTCATCCCCAGCGGCGAGGATGCCTTGCGAAAATGGGGCGTGACCACCGACGGCGTAAAAACATCACCCTTGGCGGGCGAACCCAATGTGATGGGTGGGATCAGCCCTGAATTCCACCGGCTGGTGCAAAGTGTGATTGAAAAGGGCTATCGCGATTTCCTTTCGCGTGTTGCCACATCGCGCAAAAAGACGGTCGAACAGGTCGATGCCATGGCGCAAGGCCGCGTCTGGGCGGGCGGCACTGCGCGGCAATTGGGCTTGGTTGACCGGATGGGAGACATCGACGACGCGCTTGCTGAGGCTGCGCGGCTGGCAAAGCTCAACAAGGGCGATTGGCACCCGCGCTTCATCGAACCCCAACCCGATTTTGCCACTGGGCTTTTGGGATCATTAGTGCAGGCTGATAATGCAATGCCACCCATGGACTTGTTCGCCCGCGCGGCATGGGAACAACATTTGCTGTTCGCCCAAATCAGCGCCGACCTGGACATGCTGATGACTGCAAAGGGCGCACAGGCGCTGTGTCTGGAATGCGGGGGTGTTGCGGGGGTTCCGACGCGGAATATGGAGAAGGGTTGGGGCGCGCGATTCTTTGAATGAACCAATTTCGACGCGAATACGACCAAGCCGATATGCCCTCACATTTCATCCATTTAGGAATTGCCAATATGCCCAAATTTTCGGTCATCGGAATTTTATTATCTGCAACAATTTTTACTGCATCCACTGCGGGTGCCTTTAGCGATATTTCCAATATTGGCGTTTATGATGAAGAACGATCAGGACAGGTCAATATTTTGGCCGCCGATGCCAAAAAGGTGACGGCCAAATCACCCAGCCAAGCGGCAAAAAAGGGCGGCGGCGTGGCCAGACTTAGCCAGCCAGTGATTCTATCTCCCACGCAAAGTTGGAGAAATGTCCCCGTGCCAAACGCCGCCTATCCGAGCGTCAATTCGGTCGCGGTCAGTTCTGATGGCAGCTTTTTTGTCACGGGTAATCAGGATGGTATCGCCCGGTTGTGGGATATTTCATCGGGCACTGTGCGCCACAATATGAAGAACCATCACCTTTCCGCCATTGGTGCTACAAAATTTCAATCGCCCGTGCGGGCCGTCGCCATTAGCCCGGATGGCAAAACCGTCGCGACGGGAAGCGCACCGGGCGTTGCGGTGTTTAACGCGCAAACAGGCGTGGAAATTCGTACCTATAATCTAACATCGATGACGACCACATTGGCCTATAGTCCGAATGGCCAATTGATCGCTGCGGCAAATGCAGGGCAACAGCTTTCGCCAAATCATGTTGGCGACATCAAGATCTTGGACGCGAATTCTGGCGCTGTTGTGCAGACTATTCCAAATCTGATTGGCGGTGCGACTTCGGTTTCATTCAGCCCCGATGGTACCCAATTGGCCTCGGCTGGTGTCAATGGCGAAGTCATAGTGTGGGACGTGGCGACAGGCCAAAAGCGCGGCAATTTTGATAGCCACAGCCAGCCGGGCAATAGTGATTATGCGCGATCGGTTGCCTTCAGCCCCGACGGTCAAACGCTTGCGACCGGCGGCGGTACCAACACGCCTTGGCAGGGCAAATTAAAATTATGGGATGTGAAAACCGGAAGTTTGAAAAAGGTGATTACCGATGGTCAGCCGATAAACAGCATCGCATTTAACGGCGATGGAACACAGATTGCAGCAGCCAATTGGGACAAATCTGTTCGCCTTTATTCCATGCCAAACGGAATTTTAGGGGCGACGACCAAAGTGTTTGCGGGTGGCTGGAACACAGCAACGCCGACCGATGGCCATACGGGTTCAGTGAATTCTGTTGTATTTGGGCCAACCGGCAAATTACTTTTTTCTGGCGGCAGTGACCATGTTGTAAAAAGCTGGCGTTATTAAGCGGACTGGTGGCGTGGCAGAACAATTCTGCCACGCTATTTCCCTGCAAATCAGGGCTTTTCCGATGGGCGAATTTCATCCACTCCGAAAGGCATTCGTAATAGGATAACGGCGGTCGCGGCCAAAATTGCGCGACCCCAATTTGACCCCCGGTGGTGCCTGACGGCGTTTATATTCGGCGATGTAAAGCAGGCGTTCGATTCGCTGCACCACAGCGCGATCATGCCCCATCGCGGCGACTTCATTGACCGACAGGTCTTGTTCGACCAGCCCCATCAAGATGGCATCGAGTACCGGATATTCCGGCAGGCTATCGCTGTCTTTCTGGTCGGGTCGCAGTTCTGCAGACGGGCGGACGGTCGATAATCGCTTGCGGGATAACGGGGCCATCAGGACCAAGGCCGATGCGCGGCTTGTGTTTGTTGCGCCAGTTGGAAATGGCAAAGACGGTCATTTTATAAGCGTCCTTCAACGGATTATACCCGCCCGCCATATCGCCATAAATGGTGGCATAGCCCACGCTCATTTCGCTTTTATTACCGGTGGTCAGCAGCATGTGGCCAAATTTGTTGGACAGCGCCATCAGGGTAACGCCGCGGATGCGCGACTGGACATTCTCCTCGGTGATGTCGACTTCGCGGTCGGCAAAACTGCCCGATAACATCTCGTCAAAGGCATCGACAGCGGGGGAAATCGGGATAGTGTCGAGCTTGCAGCCGATCATCTTGGCGCACTCACTGGCCAGATCGAGGCTCAATTGCCCCGTGAAACGACTGGGCAGCATCACGCACCACACGCGCTCCGGCCCCAAGGCATCCGCCGCAATCGCCGCACAAATCGCGCTGTCGATCCCGCCCGACAGCCCCAGCAACACGCCGGGAAAGCGGTTGCGATCCACATAGTCTCGCAGCGCCAGCACCATGGCGCTATACACATCCGCCGGGTGTTCAGACCAAGTGGCAAGTTCGCCGCCCTCGCAGTCCCATCCATCGGCCCCGCGCGTCCAATGGGTGATGCGTAAATGCTCTTCCCAATCGGGAAGGCGGTGGACGGGGACACCATTTGCATCGAGCACGAACGAGCAGCCATCAAAGACCAGCTCATCCTGTCCGCCAATGCGGTTGAGATAAACCAAAGGCAGGCCGGTTTCAGCAACGCGGGCGCGGATGACCTCGTCCAGTCGCCGCTCGTCCTTATCGATTTCATACGGGCTGCCGTTGATCGACAGCAGGATTTCGGCACCCTGGGATTTAAGGTGACCGCAGACGGCGGGGAACCAGCCATCCTCACAAATCGGCACACCCAGCTTCACCCCGCGAAAGGGAATGACCTCGGGCAGTGGGCCAGCGGCATAGATGCGCTTTTCATCAAAGGTGCCATAATTGGGTAGTTCGTGCTTATAGCGCACTGCCGCAATTTTACCGCCATCGAGCAAAGCGATACCGTTATACAGCGCGCCGTTTTCAACAAAAACTGAACCAACCAGCATCGCCGGGCCGCCGTCGGCGGTTGCCTTTGCAAGGTCATCCAACGCCTTTGCCGCTGCCCGTTGAAAGGCGGGTTTCAGGACAAGGTCCTCAGCCGGATAGCCAATCAATTGCTGTTCGGGAAACAGGATCAGGTCCACCGCCCCCGCTTTGGCTCTCCATTCGAGCATGGCTTTGGCATTGCCGGGCAAGTCGCCCATCGATTGGTTGATCTGGGCGAGGGCGATGGTGAGTGTGTCGGTCATGCCGCTTGTTTATGGGAGGTGCGCGATGGGGGCAAGGGCTCGGTTCAAAGCAGCGCAAAAGCAATCTGCCCCAACATGCGTCCGGGCAAGAATGAAAACAGCCCGGCAATCAACAGCCCGATATAGGGGCCGGTCATCGACCGCTGATGCTTCACAAAATCCCCCTTGCGCGCAAAATAGATGGCGCGGGGAATGGAGATGAGGGTGACGACCGAGAAGAAGTGGATCGGGCCGATGGTACCGATTAATCCCTGTAACCAGAAACTGGAGATGGCGGTAGTAACCATCAGCATCGCCCAGATGCGGCCCAGTATCTTGTGCAGCGGCGTTCCTTTGCGCATCCACAATATCGGGCCGCCCAAAAATAGCGCAGGGATAACCGTGGCGACATGGATTCGAAGCGCCCAAGGGGTGGCATCATAATTGATCCGCGCGCCTCCAGAAATCAACGATGCGCTGGCCATAAACAATAACGTGCCGAGCACAGCAAAAGCGATGGAGCCAATGATAAAATTGCGGGTAATCGCGGTGGGAGGCGGCAACACGGATGGGTCATGGTTGAAACTTTCGTTGGAATAGGATCGGGACCTGCTTGCTGCCATTCTGCGGGAAGTGCGCAATGCGGAGTTCGCCAACCGCGTTCTAAAATGCGTGAAACCGGTGACACGCGCAGTTGACGCTTCGCCAAGTGGCAGGCATTTGCAACGGATGACCAAGAAAATTTGGATCGAACTGTTTTTGACGATGGTCGCGGGGTTGGTGCTCGGGCTGTTTGGCCCCTTTGGCACCTATGAAATGCCGACGGTTCTCCGCATAGCATATTGGTTGGTTTTTGTATTGGCAGGCTATGCGATTTTCCGGCCCTTGATCGTCGCTGGAAAGTGGTTGAGCGAAGCGATTGCGATCCCGCAAATTCTAGCTGTGGGGCTGGCTTTGGTAATTGCATCGATCCCCATGACCTTGCTGGTCTCTCATTTGCTGTCAGGCGCTGGGCCCATAACTGCGGGGCAGTTGGATGGATTGCTACCGCTGTATTTTCAGGTTTGGTTCATCGGGTTTTTGATCAACGGAATGTTCGTGCTGTTGCTGGAAAAGCGGCAGATGATCCCGGTTGCCGCCAGCGGAGAAGCCGCCGCCCCGCCAGCGCCCAAAATTTCTGAACCGGTTCGTTTCGAAGATCGCTTGTCGGCTGGTTTCGGCACACCTTTGGCGCTCAACAGCGAAGACCATTATGTCCGCGCTATTGGCACGGCGCGCGAAGAACTGGTCCTCATCCGTTTGGGCGATGCCATTCAAGAAATGGGCGTTGTGCCGGGCATGCAGGTGCACCGCAGCTGGTGGGTGGCAGAGGCAGCGATAGCGCATTTAAAGCGCGATGGGCGAACGGCGAAGCTGGTTTTGGTCGACGGTCGTGAAATTCCCGTGGCCCGCGAAAAGCTCGCACTGCTGCGGCGCAACGGTTGGATAGATTGATTGTTGTCGTAGTGTGTTTGTCACAGCCAAGGCGATTGTCAGTTCGCCCCCCTGTCGCTAGAGCGGCTTCGATTCGGTGGTTGGGTCCGCATTCGGGGAAAAATAATGAAATTGATGACAGGCAACAGCAACCTACCTTTGGCGAAAGGTGTCGCTGATTATCTGGGCATTCCGTTGACCGATGCGAGCGTGCGCCGCTTTGCCGACAATGAGATTTTTGTCGAAATCCACGAAAATGTGCGCGGCGAAGATATGTTTGTCATGCAATCGACCAGCCATCCGGCGAACGATAATCTGATGGAATTGCTGATCATGATCGACGCGTTGCGCCGGTCATCAGCCAAGCGGATTACCGCTGTCCTCCCCTATTTCGGTTATGCCCGCCAAGATCGTAAGCCCGGCCCCCGCACACCCATTTCGGCCAAGCTGGTTGCAAATTTGATCACCGAAGCAGGCGCAGACCGCGTATTGACAGTTGATCTGCATGCTGGACAGATACAGGGCTTTTTCGACATTCCGACCGATAACCTCTACGGCGCTCCGGTGATGAGTGCTGACATTTTGGAGCGGCACAAGGATAAAAATATCACCGTCGTTTCGCCTGACGTTGGCGGTGTGGTGCGTGCCCGCGCACTCGCCAAAAGGCTGGATGATGCGCCGCTGGCCATCGTCGACAAACGCCGCGAAAAAGCTGGTGTGTCAGAGGTGATGAACATCATCGGCGATGTGAAAGACCGGTTCTGCATCTTGATCGATGACATTGCCGACAGCGCGGGCACATTGTGCAATGCCGCCGATGCGCTGAAAAAAGCGGGCGCATCGGATGTGGTCGCCTATATTACCCACGGCGTTTTGTCGGGTGAGGCAGTGAACAGGGTCAACGCCTCTTCGTTGCGCAAATTGGTGATTACCGATTCGATTATCGCATCGGATGGCGCGCGCGACAGCGATAAAATCCGGCAACTGCCGATCGCGCCGTTGTTGGGGGAGGCGATCAAACGGATTGCTGATGAAAGTTCGGTATCGAGCCTGTTCGACTGATGATCCCGCGCGATAAGGATTTGGCCATTCGTCTTGCCGATGCAGCGGGACAAGCAATCCGTCCGTTCTTCCGCTCGCGCTTTGACCACGAAGTAAAAAGTGATGCGTCCCCTGTGACCGAAGCAGATCGCGCAGCCGAAGCGGCGATTCGCGCGATTCTCGATAAGGAATGCCCCAATGATGCCATCATTGGAGAAGAATATGGCGAAAAGACCGGCACATCAGGGCGCAGTTGGGCGATTGATCCGATTGACGGTACCGTCAGCTTTATGGCGGGGCGACCGATTTTTGGTACCCTGATTGCGCTGCTGGAAGATGGCTGGCCGGTATTGGGGGTCATTGATCAATGCATCGCTGGTGAACGCTGGGTCGGGGTGGCTGGACAGCCAACAACATTGAACGGGAGACCTGTTTCAACGCGCCGCTGCCGAGAATTGAGCGATGCGGTGCTCGCAACAAGTGGTCCGCAATATTTTAGCCAGCATGATGGCGAGCATTTCATGAGCCTTGCTGCGAAAACCGCGCACAAGCGGATGCTGTTTGGCGGCGACTGCTATAATTATGCACTTCTGGCATCTGGCCACATTGACCTTGTGGTTGAGTCAGGTTTGAAATTGCATGATTTTGCCGCCCTTGTTCCCGTGGTCGAGGGGGCTGGCGGGTTGATGTGCGACTGGAACGGAGAGCCATTGCACGCCGCATCTGCCGGGCATGTTATCGCACTTGGTGACTCGGCGCGCATGGATGATGTTGTCGAAGCATTAGCCTGTGCGCATTGATCTTGCTTTACATTTGTAAATTCGGGCCTTGCAATCGCTGATTTAAACGAGCAAAATCGATAAAATCATAAATGTTGCACAGTAGGTTTTTCTGCGCCAACTTAGGTCAAGACAGGGTTAAAGGGTGACAACAGCCGACGCTATCACTAGCGCGCATTTTGCGTCGCCCCATCCCGACTTGCGGCGCTATATTACCACCTATTATATTGCCGCTGTCCAAAGCGTCGACGGCAATGAAGTGGAAGATCTGTTACATCCGGAATGGGGCAGTGTTCGATTTTTATGCGAAGGCGCGGTGCGAGGAAGTGTGCTTCCGGCTCCAATGATACAGATGCCTCCTGTCGTGCTTTCTGGTCCTACGACCAAAGCTGCTCCTATTTCCTGCATTACCATGCGGATTGCCAGCTTTGGTCTGTTACCGCTGGGGTGGCATCGGTTTGTCGGATTGCCTGCTTCTCGATTTGCCGACACTGGTTTGGATGCGCGCGAATGCAAATCGAAAACAGAATTTGCCAATTGGTTTGAATCCGTAAAATCTGCCAAGGGATTGTCAGAAGTCGCCGCAATTTTTGACGAAAAGTTGCTTGCTCTCCTCGCCGAGACCGAACCCGTCGATCAAAATGAAGAGTTACGGATCGAACAGGTTCACCGAGCATTGGTCAATCCGGATGTATCAACCGTTGCAGAACTGACCGATCAGCTGAATATCAGTATGGTGCAACTCGAACGCCTCTCCAAACGTGTCTTTGGCTTTCCACCCAAGCTTTTGTTGCGTCGGCAACGGTTTTTGCGAACGTTGGCCATGGTTTTGCGCGAACCGAGGTCAAAATGGGGTGAAATACTCGATCCCCAATATTATGATCAGGCCCATTTCAATCGTGATTTCCGGCGCTTTTTCGGCCTGTCTCCGCGCCAATATCTGGCATTGCCGCGACCAATCGTTGCGGCTGCCGCCCGACAAAGAATGCAGGCACTGGGCGGGGCATTGCAAGGTTTGCAGTTGCCGGGCGGTAACGAACCCGGAATTGCGCTGGCGGAATGAGCGTCAGTTCAACGCGTTTCATCGCGCCGCATCCTCGCCTACTCCCCTATTTGTCAGCCTATTATTTTACTGAAATCAATAGTCCCGACGGCGCGGTAAAGGATTGGCTTAGTCCCGAATGGGCGAGCGTGCGGTATCGGTATCAAGGTGATATGCGCGGCGGTATTTATACAGGTCCGATGCACCCGATTCCACCCGCTCATTTCGTGGGCCCCACCAGCCTGGCTTCGCCATTTTTAAGTGCGTCCTCGCGGGTTGCGAGCATCGGATTTCTGCCTTTGGGTTGGAGCATGTTCATCAACGAACCGGCCTCTAATTGGGCTAACCGTATCGGGCCAGCAGACACCGTAGAAACGCCGGTGCGGTTTATGGATTATTGGGCAGAAATCCAGGCAGCTGCTGACCCGGACAAGATTGCGACGATTTTTGACAGGATGTTGCTTAAAGTGCTCGACAAGGAGCCGTTGATCAACGCTGCCGATGCAGGTCGCATTCGTGCAGCCCATCTGGTTATGATCGATCCGCACACCACAACAGTTGCCGAGTTTGCGGAGCGATTGGAGCGAAGCGTCGTGCAAGTCCAGCGAATGTCCTCTAAAATATTCGGCTTCCCCCCCAAATTGCTTTTGCGACGTCAACGATTCCTGCGGACCCTTGCCGTGGTGATGCGTGATCGCAATAGCAATTGGATTGATGCCCTCGACGATGATTATTATGATCAAGCGCATTTCAATCGCGATTTTCGGCTGTTTTTCGGGATGAGTCCCCGCGCTTATCTGGCACAGCCGCATCCAGTCATCGAAGCTGCTGCAAAGGCAAGAATGGCGTTCTTGGGAGATCCCTTGCAAGGGTTGCAAAGGCCGGGTGGATAATGCGCCCCATATTCCTTGCAATTCTGAACGAATCCCGCTAGTCGCGCGCCTTCCGAATAGATGGGCTGGCTAACAGGGCTGCCATGTTCATCTGACACGGACTTCCAAAGGAGACCAAAATGCCCAAGTTGAAGACCAAGAGCGGTGTGAAGAAACGCTTCAAATTCACCGCAACAGGCAAGGTAAAGTGCGGCGTAGCCGGCAAACGCCACCGCCTGATGAGCCATAATGCAAAATACATCCGCCAGAACCGCGGCACTGACGTGCTCAGCGATTCGGATGTGGCACATGTTCGCCTCTGGGCGCCCTACGGTTTGAAATAAGGAGCGCTAAGATATGGCACGCGTAAAACGGGGTGTTACCACCCGCGCCAAGCACAAGAATATTCTTGAACAGGCGAAGGGCTATTATGGCCGTCGCAAAAATACCATCCGCATCGCGCGGCAGGCTGTCGAAAAGGCTGGCCAATATGCATATCGCGATCGCAAGGTAAACAAGCGCAATTTCCGCGCTCTGTGGATTCAGCGTATCAACGCTGCGGTTCGCACCGAGGGTCTGACATATGGCGTATTCATGCATGGCGTGAAACTGGCCGGTATCGAGCTGGACCGTAAGGTTCTGGCCGATCTGGCGATGAACGAAGCTGCGGTATTTAGCAGCATCGTTGCGCAGGCGAAGGGCGCGTTGGCCAAAGCCGCGTAAATCCCTTTCGAATTATGCGCAAATGGGCGTGGGCGGCACTTGCCGTTCGCGCCCATTTGCTTATGCAGGCGGACCATGATGACCGAGTTAGCAAAGCTACAAACCGAACTGCTTGCCGCCATAGATGCGGCCGGTTCCCTTGACCTCTTGGAAACCGTGCGGATTGACGCATTAGGAAAGCAGGGCAGCGTGTCTGCATTGCTGAAAACATTGGGCGGGATGTCGCCTGAGGAGCGGCAGTTACAGGGCCCCGTAATCAACGGCCTGCGGGAAGCGGTAACCGCCGCCATCGCCTCCAAAAAGGCCAATCTCGAAACCGCCATTCTCAACGAGCGTCTTAAGACCGAGCGGCTGGATATGACGTTGCCTGCACCAGAAGCCCCGCGCGGATCAGTGCATCCCGTTAGCCAAGTGATGGACGAACTCGCCGAAATTTTTGCCGATATGGGCTTTGCCGTTGCCGAAGGGCCAGAGATTGAGGACGACTGGACCAATTTCACCGCGCTGAATATTCCGGAAACGCATCCGGCGCGCGCGATGCATGATACGTTTTATTTCCCCAACACCGATGCCGAGGGCCGCGCAATGCTGCTCCGTACGCACACCTCACCGGTGCAAATCCGCACGATGACATCGCAAGAGCCGCCGATCCGCATCATTGCGCCCGGCCGGGTTTATCGCAGCGATAGCGACGCGACACACACGCCGATGTTCCACCAGATCGAGGGTTTGGTGATCGACAAGGGCATCCATCTGGGCCATTTAAAATGGACGCTGGAGACGTTCTTGCGCGCCTATTTCGAACGCGATGATGTCGTGCTGCGCCTGCGTCCCAGTTACTTCCCGTTCACCGAACCATCGGTTGAGGTTGATGTTGGCTACTCTGTCATCAACGGCAAACGCGTGATTGGCGGGGCCGAAGGCTGGATGGAAGTGCTTGGGTCGGGCATGGTCCACCGCAAAGTGATAGAGGCTTGCGGGCTTGATCCCGATGTGTGGCAAGGCTTTGCCTTTGGCACCGGCGTCGACCGGTTGGCGATGCTGAAATACGGCATGGATGATCTGCGCGCCTTTTTCGACGGCGATAATCGCTGGATCGGGCATTATGGCTTCAACGCGCTCGATGTACCCACGCTTAGCGGAGGAGTGGGCGTATGAAATTCTCGTTAAGCTGGCTCAAAGAGCATCTGGAAAGCGATGCTACAATCGATCAGGTCGCTGATGCGCTTAACCGCATTGGTCTTGAGGTGGAAGGGATCGAAAACCCTGCCGAGGCTCTGCGCGCGTTTCGCATCGCCAAAGTGCGCAGCGCCGCCCCCCATCCAGAGGCCGATAAGCTGCAAGTGCTGATTGTTGATGCAGGAGACGGTCCGGTGCAGGTCGTGTGCGGAGCGCCCAATGCGCGCGCCGGCATGACGGGTATTTTCGGGCCTGCCGGGGCTACCGTGCCGTCGAACGGTATGGAATTAAAAGTCACTGCGATCCGGGGTGTGCAATCGAACGGCATGATGTGCTCGCTTGCCGAATTGGCATTGGGCGAGGACCATGACGGGATCGCTGAATTGCCCGATGATGCGCCAAAGGGCGTCAGTTATGCCGATTGGGCGGGGCTTGACGATCCGGTGATCGACGTTGCGATTACCCCCAACCGGCAAGATTGCATGGGCGTTTATGGCATTGCCCGCGATCTGGCAGCGGCGGGGCTTGGCACATTGAAGCCGCTGAAAACGCCGGTCGTGGCGGGCAATTATCCGTGCCCGATTGCAATTCGGACAGACGACACCGATGGCTGTCCCGCTTTTTACGGACGGGTAATTAAAGGCGTTACCAACGGCGCTTCACCGGCTTGGATGCAGGCGCGGTTGAAATCTGCGGGGCAGCGCCCGATCAGCGCATTGGTGGACATCACCAATTATATCATGCTCGATCATGGCCGTCCGGCGCATGCTTACGACCTCGCAAAATTAAACGGTGCCGTGGTCGCCCGCCGTGCGAAGGACGGTGAGCAGGTGATGGCACTCAACGAGAAAATCTATGCGCTGTCGTCTGAGATGACCGTGATCGCCGATGATAACGGCGTGCACGACATTGCCGGAATCATGGGTGGGCAGCATTCGGGCTGTTCTGATGCCACCACTGATGTACTGCTCGAAATCGCCTATTTCACCCCCGAACGCATTGCCAAAACCGGACAGGCTTTGTCGCTGACCAGCGACGCGCGCAGCCGTTTCGAACGCGGGGTTGATCCCGGCTTTATGGGCTATGGCCTGGAATTACTGTCGGCGTTGATCCTTGAGATTTGTGGCGGAGTCGCCAGCGAGATTGTCAAATCGGGCGAACCGCCATTGGCTCCGCGTAAGTTGGCCTATGATCCAGCCTATTGTGCGGCGCTCGGCGGGGTCACTGTCGAGGTGGAGCAGCAAAAGGCGATCCTGCAATCTTTGGGATTTACCGTCAGCCCCGATTGGCAAGTCACCATTCCCACATGGCGGCGCGACATTGATGGCCCGGCCGATTTGGTGGAGGAAGTCGTCCGCATTTTCGGAATCGACAATGTGCCGTCCACGCCGTTACCGCGTGCCGAAGGTGTAGCCAAGCCAACCGCAACGCCGCTGCAAAAGCTGGAACGCAAGATGCGGCGCAGTGCGGCGGCGCGGGGCCTGAACGAAGCGATCAACTGGTCGTTCCTGCCCGAAAAGGAAGCGGATGCTTTCGGCGGTGGCACATGGACGCTCGCCAATCCGATTTCAGAAGACATGAAGGTGATGCGCCCGTCGTTGCTGCCCGGTTTGCTTTCGGCGGCGCGCCGCAATGCGGATCGCGGGGCGAGCAGCGTGCGGTTGTTCGAAATCGGTCGGCGTTATCTGGCCGATGCCGAACGCCTGACGCTGGGTATCGTTCTGTCCGGCGATAAGGCCCCACGGGGTTGGGCAACGGGCAAATCGGGCAAGTTTGATGCCTATGATGTGAAGGCAGACGTTGTCGCGCTGCTTGCTGCTGCAGGGGTCGCAACAGACAGCCTGATGGTCATGGGCGAGGCTGGTGACCATTATCACCCCGGCCAATCGGCCACGTTGCGCATGGGCCCTAAAACGGTCTTGGCAAGCTTTGGAGCGGTGCACCCATCGATGGCCAAGGCTTTTGATCTGGATGGTCCCGTTATGGCAGCGGAGATTTATCTGGATGCCATTCCGGCAAAGAAAGCATCTGGCTTTATGCGTCCGGCGTTTTCACCGCCTGTGTTGCAAGCCGTGAACCGCGATTTCGCCTTTCTGGTTGCCGCCGAAACTCCCTCGGGCGATCTGGTGCGGGTTATCAAAGGCAGCGACAAAGCAAACATCACTGCCGTGCGGTTGTTTGATCGGTTCGCCGGGCAGGGTGTTCCCGAAGGACATGTTAGCCTTGCTATCGAAGTGACGCTGCAGCCCGCCGAGAAAAGCTACACCGATGAGGACCTGAAAGCGATTTCGGACAAGATTGTCAGTGCAGCAGCGAAGGTGGGGGCGGTGCTCCGTACATAATATTCATCGTCATACCCGCGAAGGCGGGTATCCATCTCCCGCCGCGAAAATTGGCACCTTAGGCGATGGACCCCCGCCTTTGCGGGGGTGACAGACCTTAATTTGGACAGAAATAATGACCCTGAACCGCCGAACCTTTGCCATCATCTCGCATCCCGATGCGGGTAAGACGACGCTGACCGAAAAGCTGTTGCTACAGGGCGGCGCGATCCATTTGGCGGGCGAGGTCAAGGCGCGTGGCGCGGCGCGGCGGGCGCGGTCTGACTGGATGAAGATCGAGCAACAGCGCGGCATTTCGGTAACCAGTTCGGTGATGACGTTCCAGAAAGACGGAATCGTTTTCAACCTGCTCGATACCCCCGGGCATGAGGATTTCAGCGAAGATACTTATCGCACGCTGACCGCCGTGGATTCGGCAATCATGGTGATCGATGCCGCCAAGGGGATCGAGCCGCAAACGCGCAAATTATTCGAGGTGTGCCGACTGCGTTCGGTTCCGATCATTACCTTTGTTAACAAGGTCGATCGCGAAGGCCGCGCCGCCTATGAAACATTGGACGAAGTCGCCGACGCGCTGGCACTGGATGTGTGCCCGATGAACTGGCCGGTGGGCATGGGCGGTGAGTTTGAAGGCATCTACGATTTCGCCAGCGGACGGCTGAGCCAACCCAGCGGCGATAGCAAAGCATTCGAAGGCAGGGTTTCTGACCATACAGGGCTGGATGCCGACACCCTCAACGATGCACTGACCCCGATGGGCGTTGCGCGGCTGCGCGAAGAGGCAGAACTGGCGCAGGCGGGCTATGCCGAATTTGATCTGACCGCATTCCGCAACGGTGATTTGACGCCGGTGTATTTCGGGTCTGCCTTGAAAGAATTTGGCGTCATCGACCTGATTACCGCCATCGCCGCCCACGCCCCGCCGCCGCGTCCGCAGCCCAGTTCTAAAGGCGTGATCGATCCGTCGGAAAAGGAAGTTACCGGTTTCATCTTCAAGGTGCAGGCCAATATGGACCCGCAGCACCGCGACCGGATAGCTTTTATGCGGCTGTGTTCGGGCACGTTCAAACGCGGCATGAAGCTGACACCGTCTGGCCTTGGCAAACCCGTCGCGATCCATTCGCCCATCCTGTTTTTCGCTCAAGACCGCGAAATCGCCGACAGCGCAGAACCCGGCGATATCATCGGCATACCCAACCACGGCACGTTGCGGGTGGGAGATACGCTGTCTGAAAAGAACGACGTGCGTTTCACGGGCCTACCCAATTTCGCGCCAGAAATATTGCGCCGCGTTGCGCTGCGCGATCCGACCAAAACCAAACAATTGCGCAAGGCATTGGATGACCTGTCCGAAGAAGGCGTGATCCAGGTGTTCTATCCCGAAATCGGTTCCAGCTGGATTGTCGGCGTGGTCGGCCAGTTGCAGCTGGATGTGCTCGTTTCGCGATTGGAGGCGGAATATAAGGTTGATGCCTTTTTAGAGGCCAGCCCGTTCGACACCGCCCGTTGGCTGAACGGCAGCGACGCCGCGATCAAAAATTTCGCGCAGTTCAACGTCGCCAATCTGGCAAAAGACCGCGATGGCAATCCGGTGTTTATGGCGCGGTCGGTTTGGGACGTAAGCTACCAGCAGGAAAAGAACCCCGATCTGGTGTTTAGCGCGACCAAGGAACGGTAGGGTAACTGCTGGCGCGTCAAGCCGCACCAATAGCCTCAGTTACTGCGCAAATGCTCGCTCTTCACCCAGCGCACAGTGCCCGATGATGCACGCATCACCACGCTTTCGGTGGTGATCTTTCCGTCGCGGGTGCGGCGAACGCCTTCGAGCAACGATCCGTTCGTCACACCAGTGGCCGCAAAAATGCAATCGCCCTTGGCCAGTTCTTCCAGATCATAAATCTTGTCTAGATCTTCAATGCCCCATTTGCGCGCACGCAAGCGTTCATCATCGTTGCGGAACAACAATCGGCCTTTGAATTGGCCACCGACGCAGCGCAGGGCGGCGGCAGCCAACACGCCTTCGGGAGCCCCGCCCGAACCCATGTAAATATCGATGCCGGTGTCGGGATTGGTCGTTGCAATAACGCCAGCGACGTCTCCATCGGGGATTAGCATGATACCACATCCCAAATTGCGCAGTTCCGCGATTAGTTTTTCGTGCCGTGGCCGATCCAGCACACAAACGATGATTTCATTGACTGAAACGCCCTTTTCCGCAGCAACGGCTTGCACATTTTCGGTGGCTGATCGGTCGAGTGCGATGATGCCTGGCGTGTATCCGGGGCCAACCGCGATCTTGTCCATATAAACGTCAGGCGCATTCAGCAGATTGCCTTCTTCGGCTACTGCCAGCACAGCAAGCGCATTCGGGCCAGCCTTGGCAGTAATCGTCGTGCCTTCCAACGGATCCAGCGCGATGTCAATTTTGGGGCCTTTGCCCTGAGCAGAGCCAACTTTTTCGCCGATATATAGCATTGGTGCTTCGTCGCGTTCACCTTCACCGATGACCACGGTGCCGTCCATGGGCAACTCGTTAAGCGCCGCGCGCATTGCCTCGACGGCTGCAGCGTCCGCCGCTTTTTCATCCCCGCGTCCAATCAATTTGGCAGCAGACATTGCCGCTGCCTCCGTAACGCGAACCATTTCGAGAACAAGAAGGCGGTCGAGAATTGCACTTGTGGCGGTCATAAAGCTTTCCTAAACAATATATTATCATCGAGCGACCATGGGGATGGTCAATTGACATCGGGGCATTGGTCGAAGCTGGCGCTTCGATAGGGAAGGAGTGCCGCGATGTCGAGAGTTGCGATCATGCTTTATGTAATATCGCTGTTCCTAAGTGGCGATCCTGCGTCAGCTGAAACCGAAAAACCGGTGCACGGCCCGGAAATGATTGCGCGTTCGAAAAAGCTGACGGCGATGGATCGCAACGGCTGTTTGAAGCCTGATGATGATCCCGTTATTGTGGTTTGCGGTGAATCCGAAGACACAAAAAGCCAGCGCATCTTCAGAAACCAGCGGTCCGATCCACGCTATCCCAACAGTGCGGCGCAAAATGAGCGTGCTGCCGCGTGCATCGCAGGAACGGGTTGCGTTCGCCAAATGCAAGGCGGCGTTAAAATGGGCTTTGGTTCCGTGCCGCCCCCTGCCATTCCTTTGGAAGAGGTATTAAGAGGCTTACCTGAACCGGATCAAATTGTTGCCGAAGACAGCGAACAGGAACCTGATCCGCAATAAAGATATTTGCACGGTTGCAATTTAATCGCTCAAAATATGCATCACCATAGGATCGCCGAGCAAGCTGTCTGAACCCGCAAGCGTGGCCAATGTGTCGGTAATGGCCTGTTCGCGCGCTTCATGGGTCACCATGCTGATCAATGCCGATCCGTCGGCAATCTCACGCTGGATAAGGCTTTCGATCGACAGACCGGCATCCCGCATGGCAGCGGCGATTTCGGCGAGCACGCCCGGTCTGTCTGCCACTAACATGCGCAAATAGGTTTTGTTTATGCGATGTGCCGATGCTGCACGGGGGAGTATCTCCAATTCCGCAGTCGGCATGGAAAAGGCAGGGCCAGTTTCCTTGCGGGCAATGTCGACCAGATCAGCAACCACCGCAGACGCAGTAGGCTTATCGCCAGCGCCTGCTCCTTGGAACAGCAAACGACCCGAAAAATTACCTTCTGCGACCACAGCGTTGGTTGCGCCCGTCACATGGGCGAGAGGATGCTCCATAGGAACCAGACAAGCCTGTACCCGTTGATATAAAGCGGCATCACCATTGCTGCCGTCCACCTCGGCTAACCCGATCAGGCGAATGCGATAACCCAGTGCCTTTGCCTGCGCGATGTCCGCCGCGAGCAATTTGCGGATTCCGCCGATTTCAACGCCATCAAAGTCGATCTGCGATCCGAAACTTAATGACGCAAGAATAGAGAGCTTGTGCGCGGCATCCACACCATCAATGTCAAAACTGGGATCGGCTTCTGCATAGCCTTTGGCTTGGGCGTCCGCCAACACATCGGCAAAGTCACGGCCATCGCGCTCCATGGCGGAGAGGATGAAATTGCAGGTGCCGTTCAATATTCCGTAAACCCGATCGATCCGGTTCGCTGCCGCGCCATCGCGCAATCCCTGAATGACAGGAATACCACCGGCAACTGCCGCTTCGAATTTCAACGGCGCGCCGCGTTCCTCGGCCAAAGCACCAAGCTCTGCTCCGTGATGCGCGATCATGGCCTTGTTCGCCGTAACCAGCGCGCGACCAGCACCAAGTGTTTCGCGTGCCAGCGTTAACGCAGGACCATCGGATCCACCGACCAGTTCAACAACGACATCAATGTCGGCAGCAGTAGCCAACTCCCCCATATCGTCCACCCAGCGATACGGGGTCAGATCGACGCCGCGATCTTTGCTGCGGTCACGCGCAGACACAGCCACGATTTCAATCGGACGTGCAGCCCTGCGTGCAATTAACGCCTGGTTTTCCTCGACCAAACGGATAACGCCGGTTCCGACAGTACCCAGTCCAGCCAGTGCGATGCGAAGCGATTGCGCCATAAATCCCCAATTGGTTTGAATGCGAGGGCAGCGCCTAAGCGATTTGCGCGCGTTTGGCCAGATACTGAAAGCTATTCAGTATAAACCACGGACGCCGTCCAACGTGGCAACCATTCCCGTGCTCCACGACATTCGTCCATTGTCTCTACACGAATGAGACGGAACTGTGCTCCATCCCAAACATAGTCGCGCGCCGCACCACAATCGCCAATTCCCCGGGCCTTTGCAAAGCTACTCAATATCTGCTTTTCGCGGTTCCAATGGACGTTTAACAACATAACAAGGCTGGTGGTCTCTTCGTTTGGGTTTGCATTGAAATCGAAGGAAGCAGGCGCAAATTGCCAATTCTTTTTTTCGCTTCGCGTTCCGATGTACGCCGCTATTTTTCGATTATAGACTCCGGTGCCACAATTGAGCAAAATCAGCGTAGTTGTTTGACCGGCACGATGCCCCAGGCTGTAAACATAGTCTTCCGTAATACCATCACGCTCGTCACGGCAGATGGATTGTTCAGCCAAAGCCACGATGTCTGATGTATCTGGTAGGGCTGCGTCATCACCGGTTCGCTTTGCCATGATCGGCTGGGATGCAACAAAGGCTGGTACATATGGCTTTCGCCCTTTTGCCAGCAAAGCATCTTTGGTACCTGCCCGGCCCTGTCGTTCATCCATATAGCGCAGCGCTGCGGCAATACCGGACAGCGAAGCAGAAGCGGATACGCCGTTAGCTTTAATGCGTAACACCAATTCGCGGCCTCGCGTCATCACCCGGATTGCTTTGTCGGCATCACGACCCATTATTTCGGCTGCATCAAATTCATCGCGCAAATCGCCGGTTAAAATCGAACGCTGATCCACGCGCAGCTGAAATATGCCTTTAACGTTATTGCGTGGCGATACTGAAATCGTCAGCCGCTGATCCGCAGCTATTCCGCGCGATACCGAAACCGAAAGCCAGTCTTCCCCTTCGTTGGGGCGCATCATTGCGACCGCACGGCAATTCGATTCATTGTCACAGCCAACCGCCCAGTCTTTAAAGTATTTTTGTTCTCCTAAAACCGGGGGGCTCGGAAAAGCAGGGGAGGCGGCAAACAAGTGCGCAGCAATTAAGCCTATAAACGCTGAGCGTGCAAAACGGATAGGCATAGCATTTCCTCTGTTTGAAAGTCTGTCTATCGCCTTCGCGGCACATGCGCTAGTGGGCCGGTGAAACTGAAACAACCCCCGGACAGGAGTGTAGAATGCGAACAGTTGCAGTCATTGGTGCAGGACAAATGGGTGCAGGTATTGCACAGGTAAGCGCAGGCGCAGGATACCATGTTTTGCTGACGGACATTGACCTAGAACGCGCAGAAGCCGGCAAGGCCGGAATCGCAAAGCTTTTGGCGCGACAGGTAGATCGCGAAAAAATTGGACAAAGTGAAATGGACCAATTGTTGGCCCGCATCGAGCCCATAGGCGATTATGAGCCCATGGCCACTGCTGACTTTGTTATAGAAGCAGCGACTGAACGCGAAGACATTAAACGCTCGATTTTTGAAAATGTTGGAAAAGTGTTGGGTCATCAAGCAATATTGGCATCCAACACGTCGTCGATACCAATCACCCGCATGGCACAAGCTTCGCCCGATCCCGAGCGCTTTATCGGCATCCACTTCTTCAATCCAGTGCCCGTGATGGGCCTAATCGAAGTTATCCGCGGCCTTGCCACATCCGATGAAACCGTCGCCAAAGTGGAGCGATTCGGCGAAGCATTGGGCAAACGCATGGTCTTGGCGCAGGACGCACCCGGTTTTATCGTCAACCGCATATTGATGCCCATGCTGAACGAAGCCTGTTTTGCATTGGGCGAAGGTGCTGCGAGCATCGCCGACATCGATGCCGCCTGTCAGATCGGTCTCAACCATCCGATGGGGCCATTAACCTTGGCCGATTTTATCGGGCTGGATACCTGTTTGCAAATAACGATGGTGCTGTTCAACACCACCGGCGATTCCAAATTCCGTCCGGCACCTTTGCTCGTCAAATATGTGGAGGCTGGCTGGTTGGGTCGAAAAACCAAGCGTGGCTTTTATGACTATCGCGGAGAAGTTCCAGTGCCGACACGGTAATTCATCGGTGCGGGCGCGGCGGCTAAATCGATTAGTCTGCATCATTTTTTCAACTGGAAACCGCACGTGCAACTTTCCATATTGGGTGCATCATTTTGATGGGAGCCCGATATGGGAAATAACAGTACCACCGTTCTTGCGGCTGCACTTAACGGCCTATTGGCAGACTATTATGCGCTGTATCTGAAAACGAAAAACTTTCATTGGCATGTTTCAGGGCCGCATTTTCGCGAGTATCATTTGCTATTCGATGAACAGGCAGCTGAGATTTTAGCGACGACGGATCTGGTGGCAGAGCGCGTTCGCAAAATTGGTCAACGCTCGCTGACCTCTATAGGTGCCATTAGTAAAGCGCAGTCGATCCAGGATAATGATGCGGCCACAGTGGATGCGTCGGCGATGCTCAAGGAATTGCTGGCCGATAATCGTCATTTGGTCGCGGCGCTTAAATCCGCCAAGGACCTTGCGGGCGAGGCCGGCGACAATGCAACCGACGGCTTAATCGACGACTGGACCGATCAAGCCGAACAGCGCGCTTGGTTTTTGCAAGAAACAATGGGGTAACCGCAAAAGAAAAGGGCCTCCGCAATGGAGGCCCTTTTTGAATGCAAGTATGTTGCGATCAGCCTTGGTTATTCACCCGCTTGCGAAACGTTGGTAGCCGAGAATTTGCCCCGACGATCGATTTCAATGTCGAACGCCAAACGGTCTCCTTGATCGACCTGGCCTAGGCCTGAGCGTTCCAGTGCCGAAATGTGAACGAACACATCTTCGCCGCCGTCATCGCGCTGAATGAAGCCAAAGCCCTTCATGGCGTTGAAGAATTTCACGGTACCGTTGGCACGTTCACCAGTCAATTCGCGCTGAGGCGCGCCGCGAGGAGCGCCGCCGTCACGATCACCACCGCGGAAACCACCACGGTCGCCACCACGGTCAAAACCGCCACGGTCTCCGCCGCGATCAAAGGCAGGACGATCTGGGCGAGGAGCCCGTTCCGGCACCGCAATGGGATCGCCTTCGATCACCAAATCGGTAGCCGAAACCTTGCCGCCACGATCAACCAGCGTGAATTCCAGCGGCTGGCCTTCGGCCAGTGCGGAAAATCCAGCTTGTTCGACCGCGCTGATATGAACAAAAACGTCGTCGGGACGGTCATCTACCTGAATGAAACCGAATCCCTTCTGGCCGTTGAAGAATTTGACAACACCCTTGCCGGAACCGATGACTTGTGCAGGCATTGAGGGCGCTCGTGGCGCTCCACCACGGAAGCCACCGCCTCCGCCACCGCCGCCAGCACCGCCGCCACGGGGACCATCATATCCACCCTGCCGACCGCCGCCGGGGCCACCGGATCCACCGCGCAATTCGCCAGGAAATGCCGGGCTTTCGCCAAAATTATCGTCACCAAAGCGATCACGCTTGTCCCTACCGCGGCCACGGCGCTTGTCATTAAAACTCATTTTGAAGCTGTTACTTTCCCGTCGCCCGTCATAATCGTTCCATGCAGTATAGGGCGATAAGCCTACATATCCCGTGCGATGCCTTCATGCTTCGCTATTTCAGCCTATACCCGATTCGCTTCATCGTCGAAAGAAAATATTGCACGCGTAATTTCGCGGGCAAAAACTTGCTTCTGTTGACCGGCTGTTGCACAGAGACCGCGAATAATAATCAGAATGGCGGAACAGAAATATGGGCGTTTTTCTACATGAAGAAGACTTGCCGGCAGGCGTTCTCGAAGGAACGTTGCCGCTGGCTGTCGATACCGAAACGATGGGATTGATCACCCCAAGGGATCGGCTGTGTCTGTTGCAGATTTCGGACGGTAGCGGTGATGAACATCTGGTGCGCTTTGCGCCCGGTAGCAATTATGATTCGCCCAATTTGAAACGGCTTTTGGCCGATCCGGCGCGCATAAAGCTATTCCATTTCGCACGCTTTGATCTGGCCGCTATCGAACATTATCTTGGCGTTACTGCTGCTCCGTTGTTTTGTACCAAAATTGCGTCGCGCCTGATCCGCACGTATACGGATCGCCATGGCCTGAAAGAACTGGTCAAGGAAATGTTGGGAACCGACATTTCCAAACAGCAGCAATCCAGTGATTGGGGCGGGCCAACACTGAGCGAGGCGCAAAAAGATTATGCGGCGAGCGACGTTCGTTTTTTGCACCGTTTGCGCGACGAATTCATTATCCGTCTGGACCGCGAAGGTCGGACGGAAATGGCGCAGGCCTGTTTCGACTTTTTGCCGCACCGTGCCCGTCTCGATCTGGCGGGATGGCCCGAAGCCGACATTTTTGCGCACAGCTAATATTCATGCACAAGGTGGAACAGAGTTAGCATGTCCGAAAAAGCAGACAGGCAACGATCAAAACGGCGCAAATTTGCGGCGCCAGGGGGATCGCACGACCGGCTGATCCGTTTATTGCGTGTCGCCTTACCGAGCGTAATTGGCGTTGTTTTGGCGTTGTTGCTTGTCAGCCCCTTTTCCAACACACGCGAAATGAGCTTTGTTTTGGCAAAGGACGAAGTGAATATGGCGCGTGAACGGATGAAGGTGACAGAGGCACTGTATCGCGGCGAAGATGCCAAGGGCCGTCCCTTTGCCTTGCGCGCAGGAAGTGCTGTTCAGAAAAGTTCAAGCGAGCCGATCGTCCGGCTGTCCGATTTGAACGGGCAAATTGTGATGGATAAAGGGATCGCCAAAATCGCCGCTGCACAAGGTGCCTATGATATGGACAAGGAAATTGTGACCACAAACGGTCCGCTGACTTTCAATGACGGTAACGGATTTTCCTTGATCGCCAATAATGTGGCGCTTGTCCTCAAAAGCAAACGCTTGGAGAGTTTTGGGGCGGTCAATGGCAGCACGCGTGTGGGCACGTTTAGCGCCGCCAAATTGCGCGCAGACCTGAACAGCCGGATTGTCCGGCTAGAAGGCGGCGCGCATTTGCGTATCAACCAAAGTGCGATTAGATAGGCTTATCATGCGTTACAGTTTTCTTGGAATTATGGCCGCCAGCTTTTGTGCAACCGCCGCGCTTATCGGTGGTGCCGCACCTGCACAGGTCATCCGCAATCATAACAGCAATGCACCAGTGGATTTTTCCGCAGGCGCCATTGAGCTTCAGGATCGCGCTGATCGCGTGATATTGACCGGAGGCGTTACGGCAACGCAAGCGGGACTTACTTTGTCTGCGGCGCGCGTGACCGCCGCATATAGCAGCGGCGGCGGTATCGATGTGCACCGGCTGGATGCCGTGGGCGGCGTAATCATCAACAAAGACGATTTGCGGGCAACAAGCGAAGCTGCGATCTATGACCTTGATAGCGATTTGATCACTTTGTTGGGCAATGTGCAATTGACCCAGGGGTCGAACCGTTTGAACGGTGGCCGGATCGTGATTGATTTGAATTCGGGTCGGTCGACCATTAATGGCGGCGGTGCGGCCAACCCTGCTCCGGGCATTACCAACAGCGGTGGTCGCGTCACCGGAACTTTCACGGTACCGCAACGCAAGAATTAAAGGCTCCGATTACGTCATTTCATGCTGCCTGACGGTATTCGCTTTGGCGTCCAAGCAAAAATCCTGCCAATTGCGATCAAAGCAAGCTTTCATTAGCCGTTTTGCCGGTATAGACAGGCGAAATAACCCATGGCGGCCACGCAGCCGCCCAACAAAGAGTGTGCGGGCATGAGTTTGATGGACAGCGCCAATGACGGCCATTTGCGGCACGAACAGGCGGCGGGAGCGGTGACTGATGCTGCTATGCAATCCGGTCTTGCTGTCGTTTCGATAGCCAAAAGCTATGATCGCCGTGCCGTCTTGCTCGATGTTTCACTGTCGGTAGCCAAAGGCGAAGTGGTGGGCCTGCTTGGCCCCAACGGCGCAGGCAAGACAACTTGTTTTTATTCGATCATGGGGTTGGTAAAGCCCGATGCTGGTCGCATCATGCTTGATGGCGAAGATATTACCCGATTGCCGATGTATCGCCGTGCCGTTTTGGGCTTGGGCTATTTGCCGCAGGAAACCTCTATTTTTCGCGGTATGACAGTCGAACAGAATATCTCGTCCGTGCTGGAAATGGCCGAACCGGACAAAGCGACGCGGGCTGCACGGCTAGACCAGTTGCTCGACGAATTTGGGCTACAACGCCTGCGCAAATCGGCGGCCATGGCGCTATCGGGTGGTGAGCGTCGGCGCTGCGAAATCGCCCGTGCATTGGCCGCTAACCCGTCGATCATGTTGCTGGATGAACCCTTTGCAGGGATCGACCCCATTTCCATTTCGGACATTCGCGATTTGGTAAAGGATTTGAAGACGCGCGGAATTGGCGTGCTCATTACCGATCATAATGTCCGCGAAACGCTCGACATCGTTGATCGCGCCTGCATCATTTACGATGGTCAGGTGCTGTTTGCCGGTTCGCCCGAGGATCTCGTTGCCGACGCCAACGTCCGCCGCCTGTATCTGGGTGAAGGTTTTTCGATGTGACGGTCTGACGGCCTGACATCCACCATGGCGCTTGCTCCCCGCCTTGACCTCCGCCAGTCGCAATCGCTGGTGATGACACCGCAGTTGCAACAGGCGATCAAGCTGCTGGCGCTGTCTTCGTTGGAAATCGATGCTTTCGTTGCAGAAGAGCTAGAACGTAATCCGTTGCTTGAAATCGCCGCTGGCGACAGCAGCGACGCTGACACCCCACCCGAAAATTTGCCTGTATCTGCCGAAAATAAGGGCAGCGACGAAATGATGTCTGACGGCGATTTCGGAACAGCAAATGAAGCACTCGACACCGATTTTGCCAACAATCAGTTTGACGTCGAGCCTGAGGAACGCAGTCCCACATCCGATGGTTCTGCCGACGGTATGCTGGGGCTGAACGGCATATCGACGGCTGGGGCCGATTTTGCCGATGGTCCAGATTTTGACAGCTTTGCCGGGCCTTCCATGTCGCTTCGGGATCACTTGCTGCATCAGGCCGGCGAAAATTGCGCGGGGCGCGAATTGCTGCTGGTCGAACAGCTCATCGAGGCGATTGAGCCTACCGGCTATCTGGGTGCCGACATGCTGGCCACTGCGCATCGGCTGGGCGTGACCTTGGATGACCTCAACGCTGCGCTGACGGTGCTTCAAACATTCGATCCAACGGGTGTCGGCGCGCGCGATCTGGCCGAATGCATCGCGCTACAGGCCAAAGAAGCCGACCGGTACGATCCCTGTATGGCGCGGTTGATCGACAATCTGGATCTGGTTGGCAAAGGCGCATTTGACCAGCTGAAACGCCTCTGCCGTGTTGATGACGAAGACCTGCGTGACATGCTGATCGAGTTGCGCGGATATGATCCAAAGCCCGGCCTGCGCTTTGATACGGCGGATACCGCGGTGGCGGTAACGCCTGACATATTCATTACCGCGCAAGGAACCGGGTGGGCGATTGAGTTGAACAGTGCGAATCTGCCGCGGCTTTTGGTCAACCGGCAATATTATGCTGAACTGGGCGGCAGTGCGGGCCCAGACAAGGCCGCGCAAAGCTGGCTGGGCGAATGCCTTGCCGATGCCAACTGGCTGATCAAGGCAATGGACCAGCGGCAGCGCACCATTATGAAAGTGGCGGGCGAAATTGTAAAACAACAGGACGGTTTTTTCCGCCAAGGCGTTTCCAGACTAAAACCACTTACCTTGCGGCAAGTGGCCGAAGCCATTGAAATGCACGAATCCACTGTCAGTCGTGCAACCAGCAATAAATATCTGGCTTGCGCGCGCGGCACATTTGATTTGAAATATTTCTTCTCCAGCGGCGTTGCCTCTGCCGATGGTGACGGTGCATCGGCCGAAGCGGTAAAGGCAGCCATTAAGGCCTTGATCGATGTCGAGACGGCTGACGATATTTTGTCCGATGATACCTTGGTTGATTTGCTAAAAGCCAAGGGCTTTGACATTGCACGGCGCACCGTGGCCAAATATCGCGAAGCCATGGGGATCGGCTCCAGCGTGCAACGGCGGCGGGCGAAGAAGATGGGGCGGTGACCCCGTCTCCTTCACGATGCCTGCCTAAAATACGCCCAACGCTAGCCCCTCGGCCATTCGCCGCGCCGAGATTGTGGGCGCGAGACAAATCATGATCTGAAATATTTTTGGGCGCCAGAATTTCTTGGGTCGTTTGGGCGTGGGTGCAAATGATCTGGCTCTCGGCAATTTTTTTCAATCGCCATCCCGTGGCAATGCGTTCGGCCTGCCGGACGGCATTGCTTCCGTCTGAACCTGCGCAAACGATGATCGCATAAGGCCGCCCTTCGATTTTCCCCAGAGCAGGGATAATAGCAATTGTCAAAGCAGGCCTTCATCACGCCACTGATTGCAGCAAGATTTTCGGGGAAAACGAAAATATAGCCGTCCGCTGCTATCAGGTCCTCTGGCGTGGCACTGGCGGCGGCCACGATATTTGACGAGACCTCCAATGACAACTTAACACCCTTTGCGGCGGCTTGGGCGAGGGCCTGCGAACCACCGGTCATACTGTGCCACAGGATCAAAACTGTCTTCATGCTGCATCGCTTTGCACAAGCCGTGGGACATCAACAATCAGCGGGCGATGCTGCCAATGCGACAATGCTTGCGTTAAGCCATCACCCGATAGTCCTAACGAGGCAGTATTGCGCAAAGGGTGAATCCACAGCCTCTGGCTCTGCGCGATTTCGCGGTCGAGCACGATCATGACCGCCTGTTCAATATCATTGATGGCACCTAAAGGTGTGACCGAACCCGGCATCAGTCGTAATAAGCGAAGCAAATCATCTGCTTTGCCGAAGCTGAGCCGTTTCGACTCCATCACCGCCGGCAAAGCTTTCAGGTTAACCCTTATGTCCGCTGGCACCGTGACCAACCAGAACCGATTATCGCTGTCCTTCAGGAACAGGTTCTTACTATGTGTCCCTGAAAGGCGATGATGCAGATCGCAGCTTTCAGCGACGGTAAACACTGCCTGATGCTCCTCGGTGACATAGTCGATTCCGAGGAACTGCAGGTCAGTGTAGAGTCGGCGCTCGTCTTCCAATTCAGGGCATACGGTGGAGCGCACACAATTTGTTGCCATCGGGATCTCGCAGATAGGCGAGATAAAGCTTCATACCATTGCCTTCGCGCACGCCAGGCGCGTCTTCAATGGCTGTGCCACCATTGGCTTGTCCCGCCTCATGCCATGCATTGGCTTGTTCAGGAGACATGGCAAAACCGATGGTGCAGCCATTGCCATGGGTCGCAGGATTGCCGTCAATGGGTGGTGTTACCAAAAACATTGCCCCATCGTGCATATAGATCAGGCGGCCCTTGGCGTCTTCCATAGCGGGCTTAACGCCCATCGCGGCAAAGGTCGCATCGTAGAATGTCTTTGATCGGGCGATGTCATTGCTGCCCACCATCATATGGCTATACATGTCTTTTCTCCTCTAAATCAAAATACGACGACTGAACGGATCGATTTGCCGGCATGCATTAGGTCGAAAGCCGTGTTGATTTCCTCCAGTCCCATCACATGCGTAATCATCGGGTCGATTTCAATTTTGCCGGTCATATACATGTCGACAATTTTGGGAACGTCGGTGCGGCCTTTCGCGCCGCCAAAGGCTGTGCCGCGCCAATTACGTCCGGTTACCAGTTGGAATGGGCGAGTGGCAATTTCCTTGCCTGCTTCGGCAACACCAATAATGATGCTAGTACCCCAGCCGCGATGGCAGGCTTCCAACGCGGTGCGCATCACGTCGGTATTACCGGTCGCATCGAAAGTATAGTCCGCCCCGCCATCTGTCATGGCGACGATTTTCGCGACGACATCTTCGCGGGACATGCCTTTGGAATTCAGAAAATCGGTCATGCCGAATTTGCGGCCCCATTCTTCGCGGTCTGGGTTGATGTCGACACCGATGATTTTGCCTGCCCCCGCCAGACGCGCGCCTTGGATGACGTTCAGGCCAATTCCGCCCAGACCGAAGATCACCACATTGTCGCCGACCTGTACCTTGGCGGTGTTGATGACTGCACCGACACCTGTGGTAACGCCGCAACCGATATAGCAGCTTGATTGAAACGGTGCATCCTCGCGGATTTTGGCGACCGCAATTTCGGGCAAAACGGTGAAATTGGAAAAGGTTGAACAGCCCATATAATGAAAGATGGTCTGACCTTTATAGCTGAACCGCGAGGTGCCATCGGGCATCAGGCCTTGACCTTGCGTGGCGCGGATCGCGGTGCACAGATTGGTTTTGCCAGAAAGACAGCTTTTGCACTGGCGGCATTCGGGAGTGTAAAGTGGTATGACATGGTCACCGGGCTTCACGCTGGTAACGCCTATGCCCACTTCGCGCACAATCCCTGCGCCCTCATGGCCCAGTACCGACGGAAAAATTCCCTCACTGTCAAAACCATCGAGCGTATAGGCATCGGTATGGCAGATACCCGTCGCCATAATCTCCACCAGAACTTCGCCGGCCTTGGGGCCTTCCAGATCAAGTTCGACGATTTCGAGCGGTTTTTTCGCTTCGAAAGCGACGGCGGCACGGGTTTTCATATCGGAAGTCTCCAGTTCAGCATTCAACGACGTTAGCGGCAAGGCCGCCTTGCGACGTTTCCTTATATTTGTCACGCATATCAAGCCCCGTTTGCCGCATTGTCTCAATTATTGTGCTGAAGGCTGACCATATGAGAGCCGTCGCCCAGCATCGCCAACCGCGAGCCATCAATCACTTTGACCGCGCCCATGGTATTTGTCTGATTTTCCGTTAGAACGGCTCGTGAAAGCGGATCACGGTCGTGCTAATTGCGTTGCGAGTGAAGGACAGTTAGCTTGCTGGCGACCTGTATTTACGCGATTTTGCCGTATGTTAGGACGCCTGCGCAATCATCGAGCGCGCGCCGCCTTGCTCGGTCCAAAAAGCTGCCGCGCCATCCTGCTCCTCGCCACACACATAAAGCGGCAATCCTTCAAAGGCCGGTGATTGACCCCTGTATTCAAAATGCGAAAGTGGCTTGCCCAGTTTACGGGTGGCAAAATCCGCCAGCAGTGTTGCTTGCAATGGCCCTTGAACAACCAGCGCCGGATAGGCTTCCTGTTGTTGGGCATAATGTTGATCATAATGGATGCGATGGCTGTTCATCGTCAGGGCTGAATAGCGGAACAGCAATATTGAATTGGGCATTATAAATTCGCAAAATGGGGCATCAGGGGAAACATCAGAGGAAGGTGCGGAGGATTTTGGCAAAGCTGGGTTTTCGGTTGCTGCCTCGCGATAGACAATGTCCTGTTCCTCGATAATGGCATCGCGGCCGTCACATGACAGGCGATGTTCGACCGTCACGAAAACCAGATCACCATTTTTCCCTGATTTTGCGGTAATATTCAAAATCGTCGACGTCCGCGTTACCGTGGTTCCAAGAATTAGGGGTTCGACGAAACGCAATCGCCCCCCGGCCCACATCCGGCGCGGCAAGGATATGGGCGGCAGGAATCCGCCTTTTGCCGGGTGGCCATCAGCACCCAATCCCGAAGGCGGAGTGACGGTCCAGAAATAGAGCCAATGATACAGCGCCGGAAGCGGCTCTCCGATCAACAATAAAGGCTTCTTTTCCAGCGCCGCGTTCAATGCATTGCTGCGGCCCGGATCAAACAGGTCGACGACCGACTGGCTTTTGCCGATCCAATCGGAGAGATTGTCTTCCACTGCAATTACCCCCTCTTATCGTCTCGTCAGCGCATGAGGCATGAATTGCGCCTCCGCCTCCGAACTAAGCGAGTGATGCAATAACAGCCAAATTTTTCGGTCCAACCGATTTTGCCGATATTTGGATTTCGAACAATCGCTTTTCCAAACAGGATTGCCTGCTTCATGCTGCAAAATTAGATATGCTGATCGTTGCATAGATTATAGCAGCTTCGGGGCCGACTCAATTTTTGAGAACGTGCGGCTCGCCGGAATTCTTCATAAGGATGCGTGATGAGTAAAGTGACAGATATCCGCTATGTTGGATATAGCTTGGTTGATCTTGAGGCCGAGCGCGCTTTTTATACTGACGTCTGGGGTCTGGATCCGGTGCCCACAGAAGATGGAATGGCTTGGTTCCGTGCCAAGGGCCATGATGAGCACCATGTTGTCCGGTTGCGGCAGGGCGAAGTTAATCGGGTCGACGTTGTGGCGATGGCGGCTGCCTGCAAAGACGATGTCGATGCATTGGCGCAACGCGTGGAAGCATCGGGTTGCAAAATTGTCCACGCGCCGCGCGCTTTATTAACACCTGGCGGAGGATATGGTTTCCGCTTTTTCAATCCCGATGGGATGATGTTCGAGATTTCGAGCGACGTTGCCCTTGGCAACAAAGGCGAAGTCGATCGTTGGGATGGTGTGCCTGAAAAAATCAGTCATATCGTCTTCCATTCGCCCCAACACAAAGAAATGACGCAGTGGTTCGTCGACGTGTTGGGCTTCAAATTGTCAGACTGGTTGGGCGATTTTATGAGCTTTTTGCGCTGCAACAGCGCGCACCACCGGATTGCGTTTCTGCCGGGTCCAGCCTGCCTCAATCATGTCGCCTATGACATGGAGGGCCTGGATGGAATGATGCGCGGCATTCACCGATTGAAATTGAAAGACGTTGATATTGTTTGGGGTCCGGGGCGACATACAGCGGGCAATAACACCTTCAGCTATTTCCTGACGCCCAACGGCTTTGCGGTGGAATATACCTCTGAATTGGCAGAGGTGGACGATGCGACATGGCAGGCGAAAGTACACACGCCCGCGCCCATGGTCATGGATCAATGGGGTATTGGCGTCGGCGGCCCGCAAACCATGCCGCATCCCACACCAAATCCCGGATTGTTCGAAGCGTCGGACGCCTAGCGTTTGCGTCGCTTAGGCTGGGCGTACCCCTCATCCTGCGCTTTCGTGCGCTTTTGGGGCATTGGAAAAAATTTGGCGGAGACGGAGGGATTCGAACCCTCGATAAGTTGCCCTATACACGCTTTCCAAGCGTGCGCGATCGACCACTCTGCCACGTCTCCGCATCCCTTTCGGGTGGCGCTTCCCTAGTGGCAGATTGCAGGTTTCGCAAGCGTTCTAATTTTGCCATGATGGCGGCATGAAAAAGCTTATATTCACATTGGTTACCTTAGCGATTGCCGCCGTTCCTGCGCAATCGGCGAAGCGGAAAGCGTCCGGGGCTGTCGTTGCCGCGCCCGCACCTGTTCAGGCGGAACCCAAAGGCTATCCGTCCCCTGGAGAGATTGTCGCCAAAGCAGAGGCCACGGAGTGGGTAGCAATTGCGCCATCGGACCTGCTGGTGATGGATTTGGCGGCGGACTCGAAAGGCAAGGCACGCCGCGTGGTGATCCAGTTGATGCCAGCGCCGTTCAGCCAAGGCTGGATCGGCAATATCCGCAAGCTGGCGACGGCAAAATTCTGGGACGGGACGAGTGTGAACCGGGTGCAGGACAATTATGTCGTGCAATGGGGCGATGCGACAGAGAAGAAGGCTCTGCCTGAGGGATTGGCTGTTGTGCCGGAGAGAGAGTATTTTCGTGAACGCGGGATCACTGACATTCACCTGACTGGCGGGTCGAGTATTCAAGATAGGTCGCCAAAATTTGAAAGCGTTATGGGAATTGATGCCTATGGCGCGCCGAATGGATTTTATCGAGGCTGGCAATTTGCCGGGGATGTCTCAGACTTTGGTATGGATTTTCCAGGATATTGGCCCGTCCACTGCTACGGCATGGTCGGTGTCGGGCGCGATCTGCCGCCGAACACCGGCACAGGCGCCGAACTCTATACCGTCATCGGTCACGCCCCGCGCCATCTGGACCGCAACATCGCGCTGGTTGGCCGCGTGATCGAGGGGATCGAGCACCTGTCTGCATTGCCGCGCGGGACGGGGGCTTTGGGCTTTTACGAGAATGCCGAGGAGCGCGTGCCGATCCTGTCGGTGCGGATCGCGAGCGAAATGGCAAGCGACAAACCCTTCCCGACTTACGAATATCTCTCCACCGAAAGCGAAAGCTTCGCCAAATATGCCGATGCCCGCGCCAACCGCCGCGATGCTTTTTTCATTCGGCCAGCGGGCGGCGCAGATATTTGCAACATTCCGGTGCCGGTGCGGCGGAAGATCAAGTGATGTTTCCTCGAGGTTCGTCATGCTGAACTTGTTTCAGCATAGCACGCGACGCTGGCATGTTATCCCGAAACAAGTTCGGGATGACGATAAAGATGTTGGGGTAAGGTGACCGAAATCTTCACCACCACGAACAAGCTCTGGATCTGGACCAGCGATAAAGCCCCAGCCAGTTGGCATTTCATCACCATTGCGGGTGACGTGGCAGAGGCGATCCGGGTTGCGGATCTGCTGGACCGGCTGGAACGCACAGGATCGCCCCGCCGTCGCGGATTTGGTGCGATCAAGGTGCGCGCGACCATTGGCGATACCGAATGGAGCACATCGATATTTCCGTCCAAGGAAGCGGGCGGTTACATGCTGCCGGTCAAGGCCAGCGTGCGCAAGGCAGAGGGGTTGGTCGCGGGCGATAGCGTTCGATTGATCCTGAAATTGTAGAGTGCGATTTGTTTTTTTAAAACCGTAGTGCTGAGCCTGTCGAAGCACGCTTCCCCGTTAGGCGTGCTTCGACAGGCTCAGCACTACGGTTTATCATAGCCACCAAGGACGAAGTATATGGCCATTCGTTACCAACTGAACGTGCCATCGCCCGATATTGCGCAGGCGTTTGACGCGCATATGGGGCCGGACCCGTGGAAAGGTGGCATGCCAGAGGTCGGGCAATTCGCGCCGGTCATCACGCGCGGCGGGCGCGGCGGGGGCCGCGTTATCCGGCCGATGCATTGGGGTTATCCGCCGCCGGGGCAACCGACCGAAGGCATAGGGGCAGGGCCGCCGCGCTGGATTCCGGCTGTGCGCAATTTGGAAAGCCCCTATTGGATCGGCAATTTGCGGCACACCGAACTGCGCTGCCTGATCCCCGCCACGGCATTTGAAAGCGGCACGGGAGCAGAGCGGCGCTGGTATGCGGTGGCGGATGAGCCGGTGTTTGCCATTGCGGGCATCTGGCGCGACCTGACTGATATGCCGGTATTCGCGATGCTCACCACCGATCCGGCGGTTGCGCTGTTGCCGGTGGAAGGCAAAGGCGCGTCGGCATCGATGCCGGTCATTTTGCGCGCCGCCGATCAGGAACGCTGGCTGCACGATGATTGGAAAACGGCCAAGGCGTTGGTGAAGCCATTGGCGAGTGCAGCGATTATCGCGATGGAGGATTAAGCGATGTGTGTTGTCGCACTTGCGCTTCATGGCCATGTTGATTGGCCGCTGTTGTTGGTCGCCAACCGTGACGAATATCATGCGCGTGCGTCTTCACCGCTCGCCCGCTGGAATGATGCGCCGCATATTCTGGGCGGACGCGATCTGGTGTCGGGTGGCGGCTGGCTGGGCGTTTCGGAGGAAGGTCGGCTGGCGGTTGTTACCAACATCCGTTCGCCAGAGGGACCCGATCCCCATAAGGAATCGCGCGGCGCATTGGTATCTGATTGGCTGATCGCAGGGGTGGTTCCACCGTTGCACCTGTTTGACAGCTTTAACGGCTTTTGCCTGCTGACGGTTTCAGCATCGCAAGCCACACTGTCGGCCAACCGGCCTTTGGCGGAGCAGCGATCGTTAGCACAAGGCATCCACAGCCTGTCCAATGGTATGCCCGACAACCCCTGGCCCCGGCGCGAACGGTTGGAGGCGGCTCTTGCGGATTGGCTTTGTGGGCCCGCTACCGATTTAGACGCGCTGTTTGCGTTGCTGCGTCCGGCAGGCGATGATGCGGAAGAACCGATCTTTATCAACGCCCCCGTATACGGCACGCGGTGCAGCACCATCGTGGCGATTAACCGCGCCGGACAGGGCAGGATAAGCGAACGGCGGTTTGATGAAATGGGGCAGTTGGCCGGTGAAACGACCCAGCGTTTTGTTTGGCGCAGCTAATTTCAGGTGCGGATCACCCATTTCCCGGGATCATCGGTTTCATATTGTTCAACGCGCGCTTCGGCGAGTTTCACATGCTTCATCATCATGTTGAGCCGCGCCATATGTTCCCCTGCCATATGCGCGGCCTGAGCGGGCTTGTCGCGCCAACGCTCACTAATCCACCACAGACCGGGGTCTCCCATGTCGATCGGCGATACTATATTGCAAGCAACCGTCAAAGCCGCGCACGGTGGCGGCATGTTCGGCCAAGCGACGGCGGAACAATTCGGTATCTTCGGGTCGAACCCGGATATGGCCCATGACGATTATCATGTGGGCATGGTTAACAGCAACGCGTTGCCAGCCGGTTAAGAGGCCGCGCGGGTTCCGCGCACCGCCGCCATGGGCAACGGGCCATAGATATGCGGGAACAACGCCCCCCCGCGCGATACCTCCCACCGCACAGTGTCGCCCAACACGCCCAGATCAACCTCAGCAATCACCAACCCGTCTTGCCCGGCGAAATGCTTGTCCAGCGTGCCCTGCAATTGGTCGGCGGCGGACAAATGGATATAGCCATCGGCCAGATCAACCGGCGCGCCGTGAAAGACCCCGTCCGTCTGAAACTGCTCCCATTGGTCGGCGGTCAGGATTTTGAAGGCGGTGGCGGGGTGTGGGGATTCGGGCATGGAAAGCTCCAAAGGGCAGGGGCACATTACGGCGCAAAATTGGTCCTGACCCTAGTGACATCAATTTGCGTTGCTGTCATCATACCGAAAACCCCGACCCGAACGGATCATCCGATATGGCCGCGCACCGCATTTACACCACCAGCTTTGCCAGCGTCTATCCGCTTTACGTGGCAAAGGCGGAACGCAAAGGGCGGTCCAAATCAGAGGTTGATGCTATATTATTTTGGCTGACCGGATATTCTGCCGATGGCTTTGCAGAGCAACTGGAACAGCAAACCGATTTTGCGACTTTCTTCGCCCAAGCCCCCGCGATGAACCCTGCGCGGGCGCTGGTTACCGGCGTGGTATGCGGCGTCCGCGTGGAAACCGTGGAGGAGCCGTTGATGCGCGAAATACGCATTCTCGACAAAATGGTCGACGAATTGGCCAAGGGCAAAAAGATGGAAAAGATATTGCGCGCTGCGGGATAACCACGCGCCCCCTTCAGGCCAAAAACCATCCTCCTGCGATGCCGGTGGCGATGACGTGCAAAAAGGCGGTCTGGTGCAAATGGCTGGAAAATGGCTGCTTGCGCGTTTTGTGCCGAAACACCGCGCGCCCCGCATAGGCCCCGATTGAGCCGCCCAAAAACGCCCAGAACAACAACGTAGCCTCCGATACCCGCCAGCTGCCATTTTCGGCGCGGATCTTGTCTATGCCAAACAGCATGAAGGTCCACACATTGAGGATGATGAATGCGGAAACGATGTTGGCGGGGGTGAAAACAGTCATGGCAGAAGCCGTCATTCGTTCACATACATGGCCGCCATTATTTGGCTTTGCCCGGTTTGGCTCCGCCCTGCCGCTGTTCAGTCTTTGCCTTATGCGCGGCGATGTCGGCATCGATATTGGCGATCCGCATGCGTTCCGGCGAATCCTTGGGCAGGCCTTTCAGCCGGGCAGAGGCCCATAAACTGCGGCGTTCGGATTTGAGTGATTTGAGATAAAGATCGGCCATGCGCGACGCCATAGCGGGATAGGGAGGCGGGGGATAGGGGGAGATGAACGGGTAGTGAGTTTGCGGAAGGTTACAGGTTTACACTGTCTGCGGGGTGTTGTTCCTTTCCGCCGTCAGGCCGTAACAGGTAAAAGAGGCCGAGAGAGAAAGAGGGGTTTTGGCGAGAATGAACCCCTCTTTGCCTCTCGGCCTCTTTCCCGTTTTGGAGGGCGCTGTTGGGCGATGCCGATGATGGGCTGTTATAGCACCTGTCGCCGTAATCGCCTTAAGCTGCTTTCCTTGGCCGCCCGCCTTTTGCGCCATTGGCCCGTGCGGCGGCGGCTTTGGCGGGGGAGCTGGTTTTACCGGCTTGGCTCGCCAGCCATTTGGCGGTGCCGAACACACCGTTCAGCAGTCCGGGAACGGTGAAGTCGGCATCAAGGCTTTCCCAGTGCAGGCCATAGCCTGATCCCAGCACCTCTACCTCGGCAAATTGTTCGGGCGTTCCATGCTCCATGTCCTGAAGCATTTGCGGGAAGAAGCCAAAGGTTGACCCGTTGGTTAGGTCAACGATGATCCGGCCCGATACAGGGTCGTAGCGGGCGGCAACGGCGTGAGGCACAGTTTCGCGGAAGATACGGCCACGCTCAATGGCGGCTTCGTAATCGGCCTTGGTCAGTATCGGCTTTTTGACTTTCTTAACCTCGGCCATGAATTTCTTCCCATCTCTCCAGCAGCGTCGCCTGTAGTGCCGTCACCACCCGCAAGGCCTTCCGGATATCGGCGCTGCGCATGCCATAGCCCCGGATTTCTTTGGGAGGACTGCCATCAATCCCCAAAGCAATTTTCACCTCTGTGCCGCCATGATAGACATGGACATGGGCGGGTTCGTGATCATCCTTAAAGATGACAAAACGCATGCCAGCTTCGCGGTGCACAACTACCATTTCAGTCAATAACCCAATTGGATGGGTTTTTCAAGTGGGCCGCTTTGCTAAACATTGACAGATCATGTGTTCTTTATATGTTCCAGTCAAGGCTGAGCAGGGAATTTAGGTGCTAAGTGCACCCCAACAATTACCGGACAGGCCAGTGTTTTTTCGTTTCACGCCCTTCGACTGCCTGCCAAGGCAGGCGCTCAGGATAAACTTGCCAATGGCAAGGACGCAAAGATTTTTAAGAGGTTTGCGGACGGACGGGACACTTGCGTTTTAAGATGACCTCTTGAAAATCTTCGCGTGTTGACGCTCCGCGTCGCTTGCGGCCCTGCGTGAAACGGATTTGTAGGAGTGAGGGAATTTGGGGGTTGTTGCAGCTGTTGCTGTAAATCCGTCGTTTCTGTCACCGTAATATATTTTCAGTCCTCTACTCTCCGTGCATCAAATCTAACTTGTTCTAATGTTGCAGTAATACGTTCAGATGTGGCGTTTCCTACGATTAGAGTAGTTTTCATAACCCCTTTTTCAGTACCGATTTCCGATAACTCGGTGAGCGTTATGTCGGGACACTGCGTGAGGTTGTCGTGGATACGGTGCATCATGCTCTCATACTGATTGCCGACGGGCCTCTTAATCCAGCTATGCTTCAACTCCCCGCTGCGCTGTTTTAATATACGCATATAGCCGTCATTCTCGGTTTGATGCGAGGAGTTGGCAGGTTCTCCCGATGCCTGATCCAGTATGCTCGTTATCGAAGACATCTGAGAGAACAAAAGTGCTAAGTCTCTGGCGGCGTCACATTGCGCCAGTTGTTCGGGCGTATGAAAGCGAAGCTCGCCCTGTTCTGTAATCCAATAACTCAAACTCAAATTCTTACCATCTTGGTTAAAAACAAGGGTTTTTCCCCCATAGATCCACTCCCGATCTAATTCAGTTACCAATCTATTTTGGATGTGCTGCATTTTCCATTCACGAAGCATGTCAGCGTTATAGTGGGCACCTGCACCTGGTTGATCGACTTGGTGATGGTGTCTTGCACATAGGATTAGAATGTTTTCGAATCCATGCAGCCTATCCTTATCGTTGTATACATCTTGGAGAAATCGTTCCGCTCCGGGCTTTTGCCCATGAATGTGAACCAACTCACCATAGTTGACCGCCTTACCCGTCGTGCTGTCAATCTCTACTAGCCTCTGACTGCAGTTTGGGTAGGCACATTCATTGTATGAGAAACCGTAGAGCTTTTTGACGGTAGTAACATCAGCTGACATTTTGCGCTAAATTCCGAGAACACAATACTAAATTCACGCCGCCGCTTTCCGCGCAACCGTCTGATCTCCGCTCCCCGCCAGCAATCCGGCAATCGAGATGTCCTCGTCCAGTTCGTCCCAGTGGATGCCATCGGGGCTGAGGAAGAATTTTTCGCGCAGTTCGGGTTTGCCGTTCAGAAGCCGAGGGAACCATGCAAGCGGAATGCCGATGGTGCGGCCATCTTCCAGATCAACCCAGAAATTGTCGGCGTCAAAACGGACTGCCAGCGGTTCAGGCGAAAAAGTCATTCCTCTTCACGCCGCCTTCTTACTCTTCAACGGGATCACCAGCCGAGCATTCTCAAACCATTCATCGTCCAGTTCTGGCGCAGCATCAGGATTGTCGGCGATCTGAAGGGCGATGTCCTCGTCGGTCAATGCGTCGAACCAAGCCAAATTCTCGGGCGTGGCCCAAGCCTTGGCCGCAGCGTCAGCTTCTTCCCGAGATACTTGCCTTATATTTTCCGACTTCTTTGTCATTGGCTTTCCTGAAACTGATGATCCGGCGAACTGGTCCGCGCCATGTATATACAGCAACACATATACGATTGGCAAATCGGGCCACTGGACCTGTGGCTACAAAGCGCGTTTCGCCGTAATCTGTTCGATTATCCTCTTCCTCAATGAACGGGCCATCGAAAAGCAATATTGCAGCACTGAGAGGTAAACGGTGCTTTTCCAAATTCATCATGGCTTTTGCATCGTCTACCTCGAATAAACTCACTCCGCCGCAACCCCAGCCTGTTCAAACATATCCACGCTCGTCATTTTCCGCCGCTGGCTCGATGCCGATGATCTTTTTCTTTTTGCGGTCAAAGCTGTCCCATACTTCACCCCAATTGCCGCGGGTTGATGCCTTGGAATATTCGGTCGCGCGGGTTTCGAAGAAGTTGGCGTGTTCCACACCGTTCAGCAATGGCGCGAGCCATGGCAGGGGGTGGTCCTCGACCATATAGATTGCGGGCAGGCCCAATTGGCCCAGAGCGCCAATCGGCGATGTAGCGGATATAGCGTTTGATTTCCTTGGCGGTCATGCCGGGCACGGGGCCCATTTCGAACGCGAGGTCGATGAACGCGTCTTCCAATCGCACGACTTTTTGGCAGCAATCGATAATGTCTTCCTTAACCGCTTTGGTCAGGCAATTGCGTTCGGCGCAGAATGCGTGGAACAATTTGGTGATGCCTTCGCAGTGCAGGCTTTCGTCGCGGATCGACCAGGTGACGATCTGCCCCATGCCCTTCATCTTGTTAAAGCGCGGGAAGTTCATCAGCATCGCGAACGACTGGCGAACAGTTGCAGCCCCTCGGTAAAGCCGCCGAACATGGCGAGGGTGCGGGCAATGTCTTCGTCGCTGTCCACGCCGAATTGGTGGATATAATCGACCTTCGCCGCCATTTCCTCATATTCCAGGAACGCGCAATATTCGCTTTCGGGCATGCCGATGGTGTCGAGCAAATGGCTGTACGCGGCGATGTGCACGGTTTCCATGTTGGAAAACGCGGTCAGCATCATCTTGACCTCGGTGGGTTTGAACACGCGGCCGTAATTTTCGTGATAGCAGTTCTGCACCTCGACATCGGCCTGCGTAAAGAAGCGGAAAATTTGCGTGAGCAGATTGCGTTCATGCTCCGAAAGCTTCTGCGCCCAATCGCGGCAATCCTCACCCAAGTGGTACCTCTTCGGGCAACCAGTGGATCTGTTGCTGGCGTTTCCAGAAATCATACGCCCATGGATATTCAAAGGGCTTGTAAGTGCTGCGGGCTTCTAAAAGGGACATCTAACGGACTCCAAAGCAACGTGTTTCTTGGCTCCCTCCCCCTTGTGGGGAGGGCAGGGTGGGGGCGGCGCACGTCTGTGCGCCAATATTGTTCTTCGATGTTGATGGGAAACGCTGCGGCAACAGTTTCCAAAACACCGTTTAAATTCTGGTCGACATCGCTGTTCCAAAAACGAAGGACATTGTAGCCTTCACCTTCCAGAAAGGCGGTGCGCTTGGCGTCAAATTCCTTGCCTTTGTCACTGCCATGCTGGCTGCCATCGACCTCGATAATCAGCCTTGCTTCGTGCCACGCAAAATCCACAGTGTAAGCACCCATGGGAACTTGCTTGCGAAAATGTGCCTCCGGAAAACCTTGACGCAATGCCCGCCACAATTTGCGCTCCTGCGGCGTCATTTCTCGGCGCAAGTGGCGTGCGCGAGAAATAGCATCGGGGCGGAGTGCTTGGCGTTTCATGGCTAGAGCAGTGGATTCTTGTGCGGCGCAGACGCGCCGCGCCCCCACCCCAACCCTCCCCACAAGGGGGAGGGAGTTAGGACGTTCACTGACACGCCAGACATTCTTCATAATCGGTCTGTTCGCTTGCCATCAGCTCGATCTTCGGCGCATCTGCTGTGTTGTCCGCCTCAACGCCGCCAGCAAAGCCGGCGCGCTGGATGGATTTCGACCGCAGATAGTAAAGCGACTTGATGCCCAGTTCCCATGCGCGGAAGTGGAGCATGAGCAGGTCCCATTTTTCCACATCGGCGGGGATGAACAGATTGAGTGATTGCGCCTGATCGATATAGGATGCGCGGTCGCCCGCGAGTTCCAGCAACCAACGCTGATCGATTTCGAACGACGTTTTGAACGTGTCCTTTTCCTCTGGCGTCAGGAAATCGAGATGCTGCACCGAACCACCTTTTTCAAGGATGGTGTTCCAGACGTTGTTCGAATCCTTTGACTTATCCTGCAGCAGTTTTTCCAGATACGGGTTCTTCACGATGAAGCTGCCCGACAGGGTTTTGTGCGTATAGATATTGGCCGGGATCGGTTCGATGCACGCGCTGGTGCCGCCGCAGATGATCGAGATCGACGCGGTGGGGGCAATCGCCATTTTGCAGCTGAACCGCTCCATGACGCCGCGTTCTTCGGCATCGGGGCAGGCCCCGCGTTCGGTGGCGAGCATCATCGATGCTTCGTCGGCCTGTGCGCGGATGTGTTTGAAGATTTTCATGTTCCACGATTTGGCCATGGCCGATTCAAAGCCAAGGTTGCGTGCTTGCAAGAAGCTGTGGAAGCCCATGACGCCAAGGCCAACCGAGCGTTCGCGCCCGGCGGAGTATTTTGCCCTAGCCATCTCGGCGGGGGCACGCTCGATGAAGTCGCTCAGCACATTATCAAGCATGCGCATCACGTCTTCAACGAAGGATTTGTTGCCGTTCCACTCATCCCATTTTTCGAGATTGAGCGAAGACAGGCAACAAACCGCCGTGCGATCCCCGCCGAGATGGTCGCGACCCGTGGGCAGGGTAATCTCGGCGCAGAGGTTGGATGTCGATACTTTCAAACCCAGTTCCTGATGATGCTTGGGCATCGACCGGTTCACTGTGTCGCTGAAAATGATATAGGGCTCACCTGTGGCCAGCCGCGTTTCGACCAGTTTCTGGAACAAGGCGCGGGCATCAACGGTGCTGCGCACTTCGCCGGTCTTGGGTGATTTCAGGTTGAATTCCGCGCCGCTGCGCACCGCCTCCATAAACTCGTCGGATAGCAGCACGCCATGGTGCAGATTCAACGCCTTGCGGTTGAAATCGCCCGACGGTTTGCGGATTTCGAGGAATTCCTCGATTTCGGGATGGGATACATCCAGATAACAGGCGGCGGACCCGCGACGCAGCGACCCTTGCGAAATCGCCAGCGTCAGCGAGTCCATCACCCGGACGAATGGAATAATGCCCGATGTTTTGCCGTTCAGGCCAACAGGCTCGCCGATACCGCGCACGCTGCCCCAATAAGTGCCAATGCCGCCGCCGCGGCTTGCAAGCCAGACATTCTCGTTCCAAGTGTTGACGATGCCTTCAAGGCTGTCGTCCACCGAGTTGAGATAGCATGAAATAGGCAGGCCGCGCCCGGTGCCGCCGTTCGAAAGAACGGGGGTGGCGGGCATGAACCAGAGCTTCGAGATATAATCATACAGACGCTGGGCATGATCCTGATCGTCGGCATAAGCATCGGCGACGCGCGCAAACAGATCCTGATAATTTTCGCCCGGCAGCAAATACCGGTCCTGCAAAGTTTCCTTGCCGAATTCGGTGAGCAAAACGTCACGCGAGACATCGGTGATGATCGTGAAGCGGCGTGCGTCAACGGTCTTGCTGTCGCTTTGCGGCGCAGCTTTGGCCTCGGCCACTGTTTCGCTTTTGATCATCGCTTCCAAAACGTCGCTCATTTCACCCGATCCGGCACCCACGCCCGTGTCTCTAAAATCCATCGCTCAAAAATCCCCGTTATCCAAAGGCTCCGGTCACCCCGTTGATCGGAACCCTAACCACATTATTCGCCAAGCAAGATGTTCTTCACTTGTTCGATTCGAGGAGCAAGCGCCCCTCATAACATTTTGTGACCAAATGGGGGGGTAAAATTTGTATCAAATCTGCTTGCGTGGCAGAAAACACCACCGCTCTGCAAAATCACGGTCTGCAGTGACTGACACAAATTGTTGTTATGCCCCCCTGGGCCTACCGCTACCTATAGTGCCTCAACCATTTTCAGACGCAAGAGGGTAAATCGTTAATTAACGACTCGGTTCGTCGCTTCTCTGATTCCATTCGTCGACGCAAAATTTTGTTGCGACGCAGCGACGCGTGGACTCTCTAAGGCTGATCCCATGCGCAAGGGGATATGCGACGAACTGCGCAAGAAATTTTTCCACGACTAAATTTGGGTGGGGATAACCTTGCGGTGCACTTGACGGCGAACACATCGCTGCATTTGCGTTACAACATGATGACAGATCATAAGAGGCCGTTTTGGTCGGCCTGGGGTGTGATTGTTTATTTCCCTGCCAGCCGTTTTACATCGGCCAGATATTTGCGCCCGATCCGCATCGAAACATCGCCCGACAGCAACGCGTGCCAAACGCCGCCGCCTTCGTGGCGTAAACCTGTAATCAAATCACGCCGCACGATATGGCTGCGATGAATGCGCTGAAAATGTGCCGGGTTCAGCCGCGTTTCGAGCGCGGATATGGTCTGGTGCAGCAAATAGCTGCGACCAGCGACATGCAGCCGCATATAATCGCGCTCTGCCTCTATCCGTTCGATGTCGATTGAAGCGACGCGGATTAGTTCAGAGCGGTGGGATACCCAGAATTCGCTGGCGTAATCGCCCTGTGACCCGACAGATTCTGCGCCATTGCGCAATTCACGTGCCGCCGCGGCGCGTTGCACGGCGCGTTCCAACCGCGCCGCAGAAACCGGTTTGAGAAGATAGTCAGCAATGTCGAGATCAAAGGCCTCGACCGCGAAATTATCATAGGCGGTGACCAACACGACGGCGGGTGCGGGCCGCAGTAATTGCAACGACCGCGCCGCTTCAATTCCGTTCATCCGGGGCATTTCAATGTCGAGGAACACCAAATCAGGATGCTGTTCACCCGCCAGCCGCAGCCCGTCCAAACCATCATTGGCCGTTCCCACCACGCTGATTTGTGACAGAGCAGCGCATAAGATTTGCAGCCTTTCGATCGCCAGCGGCTCATCGTCGACGATGATGGTGCGTAAAGTTGTCAAAGCTGCGTCATTCATGTTGACCGCCATCTGGAATCGTCAAAATAACAGAAAAGCCGCCGCCGTGCTGAACCGTTTCCAGCCGGGCACTGGTGCCATAACGGGCCTCCAGCCGATCGCGGACATTGACAAGGCCAATACCACTGCTTTGAACGTCCCGATCATGCGAATGGCCGTGATCGGCTTCCCCATTGTCATGGACACCGATTTCCACGTTGCCGGAAACGCGGCGTGCGCGAATAGTGATCTCTACCGGACGATGGCTGCGCGAAACGCCATATTTCACAGCGTTTTCGACCAATGGTTGCAGGATCATTTCGGGCAGGGTGATCGTTTCGACATCGGCGGGAATATCAATAACGGTTCGCAGCCGTTCAGGATAGCGAACGGCCTCTATGTCCAGATAGAGTTTCTGCATCTCCACCTCTTCGGCCAATGTCACATCTTCCAACGGATCACTCGACAGGCTGCTTCGGTAAAAGCTGGATAGATTCTGGATCATCGCCTCGGCTTTGTCATTCTGCCCTGTAATGACCAGGCTGGATAAGGAATTCAGGGTGTTGAACAGAAAGTGCGGATTCACCTGATAGCGCAGCGAACGCAATTCCGAATCCTGCGCCGCTTGGGCGTACCGTGCCGCCGCGCGTTCCGCTTCACGCACTTCGCGAGCGTAACCCAGCGCCAAATAAAGCGATGACCAGGCAATGATGAAGAAATAGCGGGTGATCGCGATTTCGCCGATTTCCTGCCAAATATCATAACCAGTTTGCCGCCGCAAATCCTCCACTTGTTGCTGGATGGTCGGATCTTCGAACATGCTGATCGGATCGTAGACATTGAAGATATAGTAATTGGCCCCAGCAATGGCGATGGCACAGGGTACCGCAAGCAAAAATGCCGTCGCCACACGAACGCCCAATTGCCGCCGGTCGAACTGACGGAGTGTCAGGTAGAGCAGCCATGTCAGAAAAATGCCAACCCCCATCACGACGATCCGTCGCCACACCAGTTCACCCTGTTCGGGTAGATCGACGACGGCTGCGCGCAGCGATACGATCAAGGCGTGGAACACCCAGAATCCGAATATGGTCAGAAACGCCATTTTGTGGCCGACCAAAGCACGGCGCGTGGAGGTGAAAACCTGCATATCCGGCAGCATAGGCGAAAATTCTGGCAAATGCGCCCCTCGCGCCGCACCTTGTCGAAAAGCCGTCGGTGTTGATCGAAGCGACAGAGCCATCAAAAACAGTTTGGCCGTTCGTTAACATCCCGGTAACCATATTCATGCGAGACAGTGCGTGTGTTTAACGGACACAGGGGCAAAGACGATGAGAGACAGCAGCACATCCGCACCAGGCATGATGACCTTGGCAGAAATCAAGGAATTCGCCAGTTTCGCCGCAGGCAGCCAACGCTATATCCGCCGTTCGCTTGACGTTGCCTTTGACCGCAAAGACGCGATTGAATTATGGTCGCGCGATAGTGTCGAGGCCGCGAGCATCAAGGCACAATATAGCTTTTACGATCGCCTTCCCGAAATCCGTGCGTTGATCCCGGATTCGAGCGCCATAAGCGATGCCGAACCGTTTTTGGTGCCTTTGGTTTCTGTCTCCGCCTTTGATTTGGGGCAGGGGCGGATCGATGGCTTTTCCGCCTATCGTTTTCTGTACGAACGCCTTGTCGGTGCCGAAGCGAGGCCGTGGCTTCCTTCCGCCTTTTGCGCGGCGGCCTCGATGCCGCATTTACAGCCCGATCGCCGCAAATTGTTGCTGCAATCAATCAGTGAAGCCGTGGCTACCGCGCCCGGCTGGTCAAAACGCGCGCCGCAATTTTTTCCCGAATGGATCGAAAAGGTCGACGCCAGTCCCGCGAATTGATGGGCCCTATTTCCGACGATAGCGAAAATACCAGACCTCGTGCCCGTACACGGTCCTTGCTTTGCGTTCATATCGGGTTTCGGGCCATCCCCCGGGGCGTTTTTGAAAATTCTGGGGGCTTTCGCATAGCCATTCGAACTGTTCGCGGTGACGCTGCATCACCATCAGGGCGTGGCGCACATAAATGGCATGATCGGTGCCAAAGCGGAATTCGCCGCCGGGTTTCAGCTTCGCAGCGATCAAATCCACCGGACCATCGTTCATCATCCGCCGTTTGGCATGACGGGCCTTGGGCCATGGGTCGGGATGCAGCAAATACACAAAGCTGAGCGCGCCATCGGGCACGCGGCGCAACACATCCAGCGCGTCGCCCAGATGCAACCGCACATTGGGCAGCGGTCCCATGTTGTTCCAATCGCTGATATGCATCAACGCCTGGGCTACACCATTGATAAATGGCTCGCATCCGATGAAGCCATGATTGGGCAGCATATCGGCGCGTTCGGCCATATGTTCGCCGCCGCCAAATCCGATTTCGAAATGCAAGGGGCGATCTTCCCCGAATAATAGCTCCGCCGTCACCGGCCCTTCGATTGGCACCGCGATTTGTGGCAGCAACTTCTCGATAAGGTCCGCTTGCCCGCTCCGCAGCTTTTTGCCTTTGGAACGGCCATAGAGCCGGTTGATAGTGGTGGGGTCGCCGTCTTTATATGCCGTCATTCCCGCCAAATAATCGGGTGCCGTCTGAACGCAAGGTCTTTCAACGGCGGATGAGCCAGAACCTATTATGCTTTTGATTTATAGTATTTTACAATTAACCAAACCTTAGACGGTCTATAGTATCAGACGCGTGTGGAGAATTTAGCACTTTTTTTCTGGATATTGCCGGTCACCGTTGCGGTGATTGCGTTAATTTTCTGGACCGTGTCGCGTTTCGACCGGCGCGGAAAGACTGCGCGACTGGGGGCGGTAGCATTTGGCTTGGCCTTTCTTGCCATATTGCTGGATAGCCAACGGCACTATTTCCCGTGGTGGTTCTTTTCCCTTGCCGTCCCTTTGCACTGGATGGTGCTGGTTTGCATCGTCGATGCCTTTTTATCGCGGCATGACGACCAGATTCCGAAGTTATGGATTTGGCCGATCATATTGGCAGGTAGCGCCATCAATTTTGGCTATACTTTCATCGTCAATGATCCTGCGATCCGGGTGCCCAATGCCAGCTTGGTAGCGGTGTTGTTGGTGGCCATCGGTGCATGGCGGCTTAGCCAATATGGAAAGCGAAAGTTGGATCGCGCGGTTACAGCGATCATCGTGGCCAATTGGGTCTGTTATTTCGTGCGCACCGTGATGTGGTTCGGATTTGACCAACTGGCAGCTTACACCAAAAACAGCAGTTTTTCCGATTATATGACATTGTTCTATTTCACATCGGGCATCGCATTGATGTCGATTGCGTTGATTTTGTTGCTGGCGATCATTGTCGATCTGGTCGAACGGAACCAACGGGAATCATCGGTAGATTCGCTAACCGGCGCACTTAATCGGCGCGGTCTGGATAACGCGATTGAGGATGCAGCAGTTCGTGGGCGCAGAATAGGGGCTGTCATCATGCTCGATCTGGATCATTTCAAATCTGTCAACGACAGCTACGGTCATGGCGGGGGCGACATGGTGCTTACCGAAACGGCGCGTGTATTGCGCGATCATGTGTCAGGATTTGGCGAAGTAGCCCGTATCGGCGGAGAAGAATTCGCGGTGATTGTATATCAAAGCCATGTTGACGCATTGTCGCAACTTGCGGAAATTTTGAAAACCGCGATCTCGTCGATGCATTTCGATGCCTTGGCCGACGGTTGGAAAATCACCGCCAGCCTTGGTGTGGCCCGGCTTGGTTCGGGCGAGGCATTTTCTGATGGTCTGCGCCGTGCCGACAATCTGTTGTATCAAGCAAAGCGCAGCGGCCGCAACCGCGTGGTCGAATGCCGGGACAGTGAAACCGCCCCGGCCATTCTAACCGTATGATTTTTTAAGCCAGCGCCGCTTTCAAATCTTCGACCAGATCGGTGCGTTCCCAAGGGAAGCTGTCGCCTTCGGGCTTGCGACCGAAATGGCCATAAGCGGCGGTTTTGCGATAGATCGGCTTGTTCAGGCCCAGATGCGTGCGGATCGCGCGCGGGGTGAGCCCGCCCAGTTTCGCTATGCCCATGATCGCGGTTTCGATGGCGTCATCACCAACGGTGCCGGTTTCGTGGGTGTCGACATAAAGCGACAATGGCTTGGATACGCCAATGGCATACGCCAACTGAATGGTGCAGCGCGTGGCAAAACCCGCTGCCACAATGTTTTTCGCCAAATAGCGCGTAATGTACGCTGCCGAACGATCAACCTTTGTAGGGTCTTTGCCGGAGAACGCGCCGCCGCCATGGGGGGCTGCGCCGCCATAAGTATCCACGATGATCTTGCGACCCGTCAAGCCAGCATCGCCATCAGGGCCGCCAATTTCAAAGCTGCCAGTGGGGTTGATGTGATATTCGGTTTCGCGCAGCAACACGGGCGGCAGAATTTCGGAAACAACCTTTTTCACATAATTGTGCAGCTCGGCTTCGTTTGCGCCTTCGTCATATCCCGGCGCGTGTTGCGTCGAAACAACGATCGCGGTTGCGGCCACGGGCAGGCTGCCTTCGTAGCGCAACGTCACCTGGCTTTTGGCATCGGGTTCAAGGAAAGGGGCCGCGCCGGAATGACGGTCTGCCGCCATGCGTTCTAGAATCTTGTGGCTGTAATACAAAGTGGCGGGCATCAGGTCGGGGGTTTCGTCGGTCGCATAACCGAACATGATCCCTTGGTCGCCCGCGCCTTCATCCTTGTTGCTGCCTTCGCCGCCGGCATCGACGCCCTGCGCGATGTGTTCGGATTGGCCATGCAGACGGTTGATGAATTCCAGCTTTTCCCAATGGAAGCCGTCTTGTTCATAGCCGATTTCCTTGACCGTGCGGCGGACGGTGGCTTCGATTTCTTCTTGAGCGCCAGCGGCCCATTCGCCGTTTTCGTAAACGCCCTTGCAGCGGATTTCACCGGCCAGAACAACAAGCTGGGTTGTGGTCAATGTTTCGCAAGCGATGCGGGCTTCAGGGTCTTTCGACAGGAACAGATCGACGATGGCGTCGGAAATCTGGTCGGATACTTTGTCGGGATGACCCTCGGATACGGATTCAGAAGTGAAAAGATAATTGGTGCGCATGGTTTTTCCAGTCATTGGCTGTTTCTGCGTATAAAGAATTCTTTATGTGCGGCAGCGCCGTTAGCGCAAAGTGCGACGCTGGGCAAGCGGCAACAATGCAAGCGCGATCAACAGCGCGGCAAAACCGAGAGGCAGGATATTGCCGTAACGCGCGAACAGCGTAGGGGCTTTGGCCATGGGCACTTCGGCATCGATCCGGCCCGCTGTTTTAAACGGAAGGCTATTCACGATCCGGCCATCGGCATCGATAATCGCGCTGATCCCGGTCGGGGTGGTGCGGACCACCGGCAGCCCTTCCTCAATCGCGCGCAGGCGGGCTTGTGCCTGAAATTGCGGTTGACCCCAACTGCCGAACCACGCTTCGTTGGAAGGATTGAAAATGAAATCGGGGCGGTTGGCGCGGTCAACGACCTGGCCGGAAAAAATAATTTCATAGCAAATTTGGAGCCCGACTTTTATTCGGCGTCCATCGAACGACAAAGCCATGGTTTGCGGCCCCGGGCCCGGCCAGAAATCGAGGTTGCCGGGCACCAAGCCGCGCAACGCCCAACGGCTCCAGTAACCCGCGCAGCGCCAGATATTCGCCATAGGGAACCAGATGCGCCTTATCGTAATGGCCTAAGATTTTTCCTTGGGAATCCATCGCCGTCGCACTGTTCCGCGCGCCGATAAGCTGTGCGTCGTCATCAAATTCCAGCCGGTCGCCGCCGGTAATTAACACATCGCCCGGATTCATGAGCCGGGTCAACATGGTCCTTGCGCCGACCGCAGATTCGCCGGGCTGGAATTGATAAAAGCGGAACGGATAGCCACTTTCCAGCTTCCACGGAATGGCGGCTTCGGGCCATAGCAAAAGGCGGGGCTTTGCATTTTTGGGAACGCTGTTTTGCGCCAATCGCGCGAAATTGATTTCGTCAAAACCCTCGGCGTATTTATCGACTTGGCTGATATTGGGTTGCACAATGGTGACGGCAGTGGACGTGGTCAGCGCAGGGCCGCTTGGGATATATTGGCAGGTGGTAAACAGAAAAAATGGCATCATCAGCAACGCCTGTTGGCGTGTTTGCTTTTTTAGAGCCAGCATTCCCAAACCGACAATGGCAATCGCAATCCCGCCCAAAGCATAGCTGCCGAAATAACGCGCGCCGCCCGCAAAATTGATCGGCAACAACACGATGCCCAACGGATTCCAAGCAAATCCGGTAAACACCCATGATCGCAACCATTCGGAGATGATCCAGCATCCGGCAAAGGCGAGGATGAAAGTTGTGGTCAATGTCGTCCCTGCGCTCACCGGGGCGACGGCATTACGAATTCGCCAGGCCCCCCACGCCGCCAACCCCGGATAAACCGCCAGATACAAGGCGATCAACGGCACCGCACACCAACCCAGCCAGGCGGGCATATTCGCCTGAAAGGTAAAGGCGGTGGCGATCCAGTTGTTGGAAATGGTGAATTGCCCAACGCCAAACAGCCAGCCGAATAAAAACGCGCGTTTCCCGCTTTCGGCCTTTACCAAAATGTGCATCAGCAAAGCGAGGCACACCATCGTCACCGGCCACAAATTCAAAGGGGCAAATCCGGTCGCCGAAACGTCCACCCGCGATAAGCATCGCAAGTCGGCTGTGTTTTTCGAGCAATGAAAGCAGGGTGGTCATCGCGCGCAGACATGGCTTCCAAAACCGGTAAATGCAATCGCACAAAACTGTTGCTTGCGGTTCAGGCATTGGCAATGTTAGCAACCCTGCCATGACCATGACTGCCCTTTTGGCGCTGACCCTTGCGCCTGCTTCGCCTTTGCCGTTGACCGACATCCAGCAACGCGACCTTGGTTGTGTCGCAACGCTGGGCATTATTGCGCAGGAACAGAATATTCCAAGCAAGCAGGCGGCATCCCAATATCCGGATTTGCGCAAGCGCGGAAAAATCTGGACCGGAAAGGTCGGCGTCCGCATCATGGAAGAAAGCGGCCAGCCGCGCGAAGTGATTGCCTTGGCCATCAAGGAAGCGGTCTACGCGATTCAGGAGCAAGCCGGAAAAACCAGTGATCCGCATGGCTTTGTCGCGGACAAGGTTGCGGTCTGTGTGGCGGAAATGGACCGGCAATTGGCAGCGCCTGTGGCGGCACCAGCGCCTGTTATTGCGACCACCGATGATCCGGGCGCAATCGCGCTTTATCGGGCGCAGCTGGGCGATGATTTGGCGGACCCGCGCCGCATTCGGGGTTGTCAGGCGATGGTCAAATCCGCTTATGCCGAAATTGTCGCCCGCGAAGGCGCAGAAAGCCGCGACGCCATGGCCTTTGCGTTATTGCTGAAGGGGTTCGAAGCCAAATCGCAGAATATGCCTGTCGGCAAACCAGCCGAGCCAGCAACCGCCGAAGATTTGCTCAAAGTGAAAAAATTGCCGAGCCCCGAAGCACAAATGGCGCGCTGTTTGCGTCTGGGGGAATCGCTCGCGCTGGCTTTGCCGCCGGAGTGAGTGGTTTGATTATCGCCGATTAAAAACCGCAGCGCTGAGCCTGTCGAAGGGCGCTTTCAAGGCCAGCTCTATGCGGGAAGACGTGCTTCGACAGGCTCAGCTCTGCGGTTTTGTAAAATCCAACGCCCCTCACGTCCGCTCGAACACCTGTTCCATCGTCTTTACGCCCGAACATTTGTCGCCAGCCTTAGCGCCGCCGCCGCCCGCCAACATGGTGAAGGCCACAAAGCCGCCGACCACCGCGATGATGAACGCCGCACTGACCAGCGCCAGCCGTTTTTCGATAAACTATTTAATCGGCGCGCCAAATTTCCAGAACAGGAAACCGACCAGCATAAACTGGAATGCACGGCTCAAAACGCTGGACCATAAAAAGTCGAACAGGTTCATGTGGATGAAGCCCGCTGTCAGCGTCAGCAGCTTGAACGGGATCGGCGTCGCGCCTTTGACCAGGATAATCTCCGGCCCGAATTCGCGCAGATAACACGCCGCCGCCGGAAAACTGTCCCACAGGCCCAAGGCTTTGAGCAACGAAACGCCGATGGTTTCGTACGCGAAATAGCCGATGCTGTATCCGAACAATCCGCCGAGCACCGACGCCAGTGTGCAGATCAGCCCGTAACGCAAGGCCTTGTCGGGCCGCGCCAGACACATCAGCCCGAGCAGGGGGTGCGGCGGGATGGGAAAGAAGCTGCTTTCCACAAACGAGAACAGAAACAACCACCGTTCTGCATGGGCATGGGCGGCCTTGGCCATCATCCAGTCATAAAGTTTTTTTAGCATGGCTTTGCGGTCTAGGCATTTTTCGCCGTGCGGCAATTGCTTATTGTCACCGCTGGAATACAGTTGCAAAATGATACTGAATATTCGGTTTTAGATTCTGAACAAAAGAAAGGCCCCATTCCCATGAAACTCTTTGGCTCCTCCTTCTCCCCCTTTGTCCGCAAGGTCATGGTCTATGCCGCTGAACGCGGGCTGGATTTGACTGTGGAGCAAATCGGCCTTGCCAATAAAGACCCCGAATTTTTGCGCGCCAGCCCCTTGGGCAAAATGCCCGGCTTCACCGATGGCGATTTCGCGATTTCGGATTTCGACCGCGATCATTGCCTATCTGGAACGCAAATATCCCGGCGGCGCAATGAACCCGACCAGCGCAGAGGATTACGCCCGCGTCATCTGGTTCGAAGAATTTGCCGATACGGTGATGAGCCAAGTGACCTTCAAATGTTTCTTCAACCGCGTAGTCGCGCCGTTGTTTATGAAAATTCCGGGCAACGAAGAACTGGCAATCGAAGGCGAAACCGTCGATCTGCCCAAGGTGCTTGATTATCTGGAAAGCGTTGCCCCGGCGGCAGACGGATTTCTGGTCGGCGATCGTTTGACCGTTGCCGATATTTCGGTGGCGACCATGTTCGTCAATTACGAACATGCCCCGGTGGCTGTCGACAAAACCAAATGGCCCAAAACCTATGCCTGGGTCGAAGCGATCACGACGCGCCCCAGTTTTGCGTCGATTATTGCGCAGGAAACGGCTGGACTGGCCAAGCTGCGTGGTTAATCAGCAAAAATAAAATAACCATATAGGAACTTTTTATTTGACATCGTAACGCCGTTCTGGCACATATTGCGATATTGGAAAAATCCGATTCGGGCCGGGGCATTGCTCGGTTGTTTGAAAGCGGCACCAGCCCGCTCCCCCACCCGACCTCCCATAACATATACTGTTGGGGAGGTCGGGTGGGGGCGTGGGCTGGTGCCGTTGCCGCATGGCGGCCAAACAATCGAAACTGCCGCCGGCCCTTTTTGATGGGCGAAAGGAATGGAGCATGGCATTTGCAGCGAAAACCGCAGCAACAGAAAAGGCATTTGGTGTCACCGCCCAACGCGCATTTTTGTTGCATTTGGCAAAGACCGCCAATGTGACGGCTTCGGCCAAAACAGCAGGCGTTTCGACATCACCGGTTTACGCATTGCGTGAAAAATCTCCTGATTTCCGGTCGCAATGGCTGGCGGCTCTGTGCGAAGGCTATGCCCGGTTGGAAGCGGATTTGTTGGCAGAGGCTTTGCGGCCTGCAGGATCAACGATCAAGGATAGTACATTGAAACAGCGGCAGATGAAGGTTCGGCTGGGCACGATTTTGCTCGCCGCACATCGGGCATCTGTGCGCGGTGATCTGGCCCCGACACCCAAAAGGTCGCGCGACCCAAAAGAAGTGCAGCAGCGGCTGGAATCCCGCTTTGCCGCGATGCGCAAAGGGTTAAGTGATGACAGCCGCACCGCAGAGTGAGGCGATCCGCGTCGCGCAATGGAGCAAAGCGGACCGCGATCGTTGGTTCAAGGCACAGGCAAAGAAACGCCCCAGCTGGCAAATTGAATATGATTGGGCGTTCTGGGCGCGCGATGACCAACATCCGCCAGTGGGCGATTGGCGCACATGGTTCGTCATGGCGGGGCGCGGCTTTGGCAAAACCCGTATGGCCGCCGAATGGATAAGGGCGCAGGCAGAAGCGGATGGTGCCTTGCGGATCGCTTTGGTCGCGGCCACGCTGCACGAGGCGCGCTCGGTGATGATCGAAGGGGAAAGCGGGCTGTTGGCGATTGCGCCCGACGAGCAACGCCCGATTTGGGAACCATCGTTGAAACGTCTGGTCTGGCCGTCTGGTGCCATGGCCAGTGTTTTTGCGGCGTCTGAACCCGATGGATTGCGCGGCCCTGAACATCATCTGGCCTGGGCCGACGAGGTTGCCAAATGGGACAAGGGTGTGGACGCATGGGACAATCTGTCGATGACCATGCGTTTGGGCGATGCGCCGCGGATCATAGCAACCACGACCCCGCGCAACGTGCCTTTGGTGCGGCGCTTGATAAAGGAAAACGGTGTTATTCTAACCCAAGGTGCAATGGCCGCCAACCGCGCGCATTTGCCCGTCAGCTACCGGCAGGCGATGCACGATGTTTACGGCATGGCCCGGTTGGGTCGGCAGGAATTGCAGGGCGAATTGCTGGAGGATAATGAACAGGCTTTGTGGAGCCGCGATTTGATTGAGAACTGCCGCGTTGCCTCGCCCCCCGCCATGAAACGCGTGGTCATCGGTGTTGATCCACCCGCCAGTGCTGGCGGCGATGCCTGCGGAATTATCGCTGTGGGGCTGGGCATTGATGGCCATGGCTATGTGCTTGCCGACCACAGCGTAAAGGGCCGCTCACCCGAAGGATGGGCGCGCGCGGTTGCGGCAGCGGCAGAGGCATGGAATGCGGACCGCGTGATTGCAGAGGCCAACCAAGGCGGCGACATGGTGGTCTCGACTTTGCAAGCAGCGGATGTCTGTATGCCGGTGAAAAAGGTGCACGCCAGCCGGGGAAAGGTCGCGCGGGCAGAACCGGTGGTCGCATTATATGAAGCGCGGCGGGCCTTCCACGCAGGCGCGTTTCCCGAACTGGAAGACGAACTGTGCGGGTTGATTTCCGGGGGTGGTTATGAAGGACCGGGAAGGTCGCCGGACCGGGCGGATGCGTGCGTATGGGCGATGACGGAACTGATGCTGGGTGTGCGGGGAAGGGTGCCGAGGGTTAGGGTGTTGTGAATTTTTGCATTTATATTAGAAAGCACTATGCAGCAATCTATAGCGATTCTGGGGTAATGTAATGCAAATTGTAGAGAACATTCAAATTGGAATCTTCTCAGATCAACCGTTGAAGTCTGCTAACGAGGTTGTCACGGCTACGTTTGACCACAGCATTTCGGCGTTTAATGCGATAAATCCGGCTGTTAGTGTCGCTGCTATCGCACTCCCAGAATTTATGTTGCACACGCAGATTACACCGGGAAGGGCCGATTTTGTTGTAGCATCACCACAGCAACAGCTTCCTGTTGATGGAGTTGGAATTGATTTTGATTTAGGCCTAAGTCAATTGCTCGAACCTGTAAAAAGATTTTGCGCAACTATCAATGTCAGTCGTTTGGCCGTAATTGTAAACGGATTTGATAAGGCGGCTAGCTTAGCCGAAACGGTAAAATTTGGAGCGGACCAAGCATTTGCGGAAATGATTCCCGCAAACTGCCTCGAATTCGATATTAAGCTTAATATTCCGAGCCAATCTGGTGTTCAAAACGCGCTCACGATCAATCGTTTATACCAATTGAAAAGTGTCTCTTTTGTAAACATGTTTCTAGCATCCGACGGAAGCGGATCAGTAAATCCTATGAATGGAGGGCAGACTGAATGGAGGTTGGTCCATCAAATCGACACTAATACTGCTCTTGAGAGTAGGTTAGAATCAACAAAAATTCCAAGCCTTCTTGATGAGCTATGCGAAACTGCTAGATATCTGAAAAGTTCGAGCTTCAAAGGGTTGCAAGCCAGTGAGTAAGTCATCGACTAGTGCAGGATTTTTGGGCGCCGCGGCTCTTACTTTGCCGTCAGCATCGATTGCTTATCCGTTGCCCAATGAAGCAGAAATGCCAGACGTTAAGGAAAGTCGCGTTGACTACCGCCCAGCTCGGCTGAACGGGACTGCTAACGAAATTACAGTACTTTTCAGTAATGATGAAATGCGCCGTCAAATGGCAGAGTTGCAAAAAGCGAGCATGAATTCATTGCAAAATCAACAAAAAATTGCAAAAGAAATGAGCATGTTGTCTGCTCGTGTCGAAACTGTTGCTGCAGCGATTTAGGTTGTAAGCCAGCAACGCACAGAATTTTTTGGCACCGACATGAGGGCTGATATTCTCACTGCTCAATTCTCACTTCTCCTTAGAAGCGCCATTGGTCCGGAAACCAAAACGCTGGATGAATTGCTGAACGAAGCAGCTGACATTGAGTGTTTTCCTGCTGGCACACTGGAAATCGCGCGACAAAATTTGCAAAGCAATGATGTAGGGGTTCGGATCGGCGCAGTTCGAGTGCTCGTTCTTGCCGGATCTGACAGCGATATAACGAATGCAAAAATTGTTTTGGAAAAGGAAGACAGCCCATTTGCGCGCAAAATGATGGAAAGCGCGTTCGAGGCGGTCGTAGCGTGATTCTGTACCGGAGAATTGACGATAATTATCTGAAATGGTGGGAAAATCACTTTAAAGTGCAAAGTGCCGTACCGGCGCTTCGAGACATTCCTGTCTGGGCAATCGCGCCGTTCATGATGACGGCGGATGAGGTGAAAGATGTTGGTGGGCTCTCGGTCTTCGCCGCTGCCGAAAAATCTGAATTGGAGAAGGTGGCCGCTGCCTTGAGCGTGAAGCAAAGCATCGAATCTTCGTTCTTTGTAGGAGTCTCCAAGGCGAAAATTGAAAAGATAGGTATTGAAGTAGAGATGACGCCAGGCACCACTTATGTCCCGGCAGTAGATCAGAATCATTTTGAAATTAAGGCGACAGCGGCTGCAGAAATCTCAAAACTAGCGAAACTGTATTTGGCGGGTGAATTTGAAAAAATCCAAAAGTCTAGGGCGAAAACCGTACGCAACACCGTCGCTCGAAATGGTGGAATTGAGTTCAAACTTCTGGCAAACGACAATAAGCAAATTGGGAATCAGCGTCTTGCCGGATTTGTGAGTGCTGACCACGTTCTCATTTCGGGCGCTGATCAAAAATAAACCTTTAGGAAAACCAAAAAAATGAAAATCTTCGGCTGGAAGTCAGCCGGGCGTGGCTTGCTGCGTCCGGCCAAAACGCATGTCTCGCTTGCGCGTCCTTTTGGGGCGCGGGGCTTTGGTGGTGGGTCGCTGGGCGATTGGCCGCAAAGTTACGAGGCGCAGGTGCGGGAAGGGTATTTGCACAATCCTGTCGCACAGCGAGCGGTACGGTTGGTGGCGCAAGGAGTGGCGTCGGCGCCGCTGAAAGCCAGTGATGATGTCGCGCGGGCGCTGATTATGGCGACGTCAGGCGGGCAGAGTTTGCTGGAAACACTGGCGACGCAGATTTTGCTGCACGGCAATGGCTATGCACAATTGTTGACCGCGCCCGATGGGTCACTTTGTGAACTATACGCGCTGCGCCCCGAACGGGTGTCGGTGGAGGCCGATGTGCGCGGATGGCCGGCGGCGTTCCGGTATAAAGCAGGCGAGGCGGTGACGCGGCTGGGCGCGAATGAACTGGTGCACATTCGCACGCATCATCCGCTGGATGACCATTATGGCCTGGGGTGCCTTGGCGCAGCATCGGGCGCAATTGCGATCCACAATGCGTCGGCGAAATGGAACAAGGCGCTGCTCGATAACGCCGCACGCCCCAGCGGCGCGTTGGTGCATGAAGGGACCGAGCTGCTTTCAGGCGAACAGTTTGACCGGTTGAAGGATGAACTGGCTGCCCAATTTTCCGGCACCGGTAATGCGGGGCGCCCGCTGTTGCTGGAGGGCGGTTTGAAATGGCAGTCGCTATCGATGTCGCCTGCCGACATGGACTTTGCCGGACTGAAAGCGGCGGCGGCGCGCGACATTGCGCTGGCATTCGGGGTGCCGCCAGTGCTGTTGGGCCTGCCCGGCGATGCGACCTATGCCAATTACCGCGAGGCGAACAAGGCGCTGTGGCACCAAACGATCCTGCCGCTTGCGGGCAAGATTTTGGACGCCTTGGCCGAAGGGATGCGTCCCTGGTTTGCCGAATTGTCGCTAGCGGTCGACACCGATCAGGTGAGCGCGATCAGCGAGGATCGGGAACGGTTATGGGCACAGGTGAGCGCGGCGGATTTCCTGACGCCGGATGAGAAGCGGGAGATGGCTGGTTTAGAATTGATTGCATCGATCCCCCTAACTTCGTCAGATTTTGAAAAGAACATAACAGGTATATTTGAACAGAAATTCAACCCTTAGCAAGACACGCAGGACGGCAAGTTTACTCGTGAAGGTCAAGGTGCCCGCTATGGATCACAAGCGGGTGTCGGCAGCGCAAGTGTCGCGTCGGCGACGGTAAAGCCCATAAGCGGTGGCGGCAGCTTCGGCGGCGGCGGTACGAGCGGTGGTTGGGGTAAGCCAAAGCCAAACGCGCACAGACAAAATCCGACACAACCGAAAAAGGAACAGATAAAACCTCTTTCGCCTGCGGTTGCAAAACCAACGCTGGCCACATCGCCGAAACCCAAGACTCGAAAAGTCGAGGCCAATGGCTATCATTTCGAACTCGACGAACATAACCGAACAGTGCGCGCGAGAGGTGAGTTGCGACTTGATGCTGGGCAACTCCGCAACCCAACTGCGCAACGTGACGAAGGCAAACCAGATCGCCTAGACAGTGATCATGGTGGTCACTTTATCGGACGGCAATTTGGCGGACCAAAAGAAGCGATCAACTTGTTTGCGCAGGACGCCAGCTTCAACCGCAGCGGCTATGCTAAGTTGGAAAATCAGTGGCGGAATAACCTAAAAAGCGGGAAAAGGGTTTATGTCGATATTCAAGCCTATTATTCAGCAGGTTCCAAAAGGCCGGACAGAATTGACGTGTCGTACCGAACCGCCGGTGAACAAACACAATATCGGAAATATATAAATCGTCCCAAAGGAATGTAAGATGGAAAACGAAAAAATGCAGGGGCATTTTGTTGAAATTGGTCAGAAATTGGCTGGCATAATAGGTCCAGACCTGAACGGCATTTATTTGCAATCCGAGGGCGATGACGCCTTGTATTCTGTTGGAGTTTTTCGCGATGAGGGAAGCCGTGTTGTTTCTTACGCCCCTTCAAAAGAACTTTCCGATGTTATGGAGGATTTTTGGCGTGATTGGACACCACCGCAATGGCCGGTCGTCATGCATTATGAAGTTTCTGACGGACAGTTTTCGGTAGAATTTGAGTATGCCGAACAGCACGATCCCGAACACAGTTCATCCGACCGCCTCAAGCAAGCGCTAGCTGCGCGCTACGGCGACAAGACCATCGTCGATCAGAAGCCACACGACTGGCCCGAGATAACCGAAGCTGATCTTTCCGGCGAATAATGCTTTGCCCTTAACGGGCTTATAGGAACCCAAAATGCAAATCACAAATGACAAGCTTGGCGAGCTTCTCGCTCAGGCATCGGAAACCGGTGCCGCACGTGCGCTCGCGCATCTGGGCCTCGCCGATGAAAGTGCGGCGAAGGATATGGCCGATTTGCGCGAGTTGCTGTCGGCGTGGCGCGATGCCAAGCGGTCGGCGCGTAAGGCGGTGGTGGAATGGCTGGTGCGCGGTGTTTTGGCGGTGCTGGTGATTGGCCTGGCGATCAAGCTGGGGCTTGGCGGGTTGGTGTCGCAATGAAATTTGCTGGCTATGCCGCGATATTCGACACGCCCGATAAAGGCGGCGACATTGTGCGCAAAGGTGCCTTTGCCCGCGCGGCCAAGGCCGGGTTGCCTTTGTTATGGCAGCATGATCGCAGCCGCCGGATCGGCTATATCGAGCGGCTGGAGGAGGATGCCCGCGGATTGCGCGTCATCGCCCAAATGGATCCGCAAGCGCCGCCCATCGCCAATGGTGCAGGGCTGTCATTCGGATACCGCGTGCGCAAGTTCCAACAGGGAACATATCGTGAACTTAACGACCTGGATCTGATCGAGGTCAGCGTGGTCAACCATCCCATGCAGCCGCTGGCGCGGGTGCTGGCTGTGGAATAGGAATATTATTGATACGATAATGAAAATGACGTAAGGACATAATTCTCACACCAATGGTACGCCATTGGCCCCCACGGGTTTCGGCCCGTGGGTTTTTTATTGCCTAAGCAATATCCTATTGTAATAATGCTACAATGGTTATGAAAAGAGCAATGTTTTACGTCGATGGGTTCAACCTATACCATTCGATCAAAGATTTACGCGATGAAAAACTGAAATGGCTTTCATTGACGCAAATTGCTCACTTGCTGATCCCGAAAAAAGATGAAAAAATTGTAGGAATAAAATATTTTTCTGCATTGGCGCACAAGCGCGGGATTGAATCTGTAAAGCGGCACGAAACCTATATGGCTTTTTTAAAGGCGGAAGGCGTTGAATGCATATTAGGACGGTTCAAAGGCCAGCCACGAACGTGCAGGCAATGCGGAAATAGTTGGAAGCACCCAGAAGAAAAGGAAACGGACGTCAATATCGCCATACATCTGGTCGCGGATGGATATGATGACCTTTATGATGTTTGCTATTTGATTTCAGCCGACACCGATCTGGTCCCGCCGCTGCAGATGATTAAGAAAAATTTGAACACAAAGACAATCGTGGCAGTTTCTCCGCCGAACCGACCGCATGGGCAGCATATTCGCTCTATTGCCCATCGCGCGTTGAAACTGAACAAAAGACAAATTGAGCGATGCAGATTACCGGAAACAATTGAGGTAAAAGGAAAAACAATCATCCGTCCAGCCGAGTATAGTTAGGCAGAGTTATAATTTTCTACCCGCTTTGTGTGGGTTTTTGTTGTCAGCCGTCCCGCTTCGGGGCGGCTTTTTTTTGGAGAAAAACATGGATTATGAAGTGAAAGCCGACCCGTTTGAGGCGGCATTTGATGCGGTGGGTTCGACCGTGGAGGCTGTAGCCGTTACCCGCCCGCAATTGTCGGCAACCGGCGTTGTCAGTGCCAGCAAGAGTGCCTTTGTCGATGGCTATTTGCGGCAGGGCCGTGATGTTGAATTGAAAAGCTTTGCGGGCAATGTGCCTGCCGATGGTGGCTTTGCTGTGCCGCGTGAAATTGACGAGGTGATTGATGCGACGTTGAAATCCATTTCGCCCATTCGCGCCGTGGCCAATGTGGTGCGCGTGGGCAGCGCGGGTTACCGAAAGTTGGTGACCACCAATGGTGTCGCGTCGGGCTGGGCATCCGAGGTCGCGGCGCGGCCCAATACGGGAACACCGGTGTTCAACGAAATCGTCCCCAGCTTTGGCGAGCTTTATGCCAATCCGGCGGCTACGCAGGCGATGCTTGATGACGCGCAATTCGATGTCGAGGCGTGGCTTGCCGATGAAATTTCGTCGCAATTTGCAAAATCGGAAGGCAGCGCCTTTGTGAATGGTGACGGTGTGGATAAACCCAAGGGCTTTCTGACTTATGCGACGGCGGCGACCAAAGATGATGTGCGTGCCTTTGGTACGTTGCAATATCTGGCGACGGCGAATGCGGCGGATTTGCCGTCGAGCAATCCTGAAAGCAAGCTGCTCGATCTGGTCCATGCGCTGCGTGCGCCCTATCGCCAGGGTGCGGTTTGGGTGATGAACAGCGCGACTTTGGCCAAAATCCGCAAGTTCAAAACCGCCGATGGCGCGTTTATCTGGACCCCGGGCTTGGTCACGGGCCAGCCCGATACTTTGCTGGGTTATCCCGTGATTGAAAGCGAGGACATGCCCGATGTCGCCGCCAACAGCTTCCCGATTGCCTTTGGTAATTTCAAAGCCGGGTATCTGATCGCCGAACGCAGTGAAACCAGCATCTTGCGCGATCCGTATTCGAACAAACCCTATGTCAATTTCTACGCGACCAAGCGCATTGGCGGGGCGGTTTCGAATTCGGAAAGCATCAAGCTGCTGAAGGTTGCTTTGAGCTGACCTCTCCAATGGGAGAGCTCGGGAGACTTATGAGCGAAGCGAATTAGTCGCACCGGGTGAGGGGCTGTGTCCCGCCTGTTGGGCACAGCCCCTCACCAACTCCGCCTAAGCGGCAAGCCGCCAAGGCTCCATATCCTCTCCCAAGGGGAGAGGGGAGAAAGAAATATGACCCCCTATATTTTCCAACGCGGCGAGACGATCAATCTCGCGCTGGATGCGGTGACGGGTGACCCCCTGTCCGTTACCGCGATCAGTGCGGCGATGAAGGTCGTTCCGCCCGGTCGCACCGGCGTGCCAGATGGCGCGCCGGTGGCGGCGAACTTTGCGATCAGCCCGCGTCCAGCAGCCGGAGACATTCCGGCGGGCTGGACGCTGACGGTTGATGCCGCAAGCTCCGCTGGCCTTTCCGCTGGCAGCTATTTGGCTGACGCACGACTGGAGGTGGCGGGCGGGGTGATCGTGACCGACAGCGTTGCGATCCGATTGCGCCCGTCGGTGTCGGCATGATTGTCTTGCGCTGGCGATCGCCCGGTCCGGCATTGCGGGCGCAATGGCGCGGGCCGGATGGGGCGATGATGGCGCAAGCCATAACGCCGCCATTCACCCCCGTTGCCGCAGTGATCGGCCCGCCGGGTAGTGCAGGGCCGGTGGGGCCACAGGGTCCGGAAGGGACCCGTGCCCGAGATTATTGACGGCGGAACATTCAACTGAATTTTGTTGTTTCGCGCAAAGGTCGCAGAGGAAGCAGAGACCGCAGAGAAGTATAACCGAGACGAAGGCTCCCGCCTTGAATTCAACCTTGGAATTTCGGCGATACAATCGGTGGCAAAACGGCTTCGCCGCACACAGGGATTCTCTGCGGGCTCTGCCTCCACTGCGACCTCTGCGCGAAACCATTTCCCACATTCAAAGGATAGAAAATGCCCAGATTACAAATCAAACGCGGCTTAAAAGCCAATTTGCCCACCGCTGCGATGCTGGCCGGTGAGGCCCATTTCACCACCGATCGCGGCACGTTGCATATCGCCACGGGAGCCACGGCAAAACTGCCGGTGGTACCTGCCATTGATGACCTGACGACCATTGCCGCTGTTGATGGTGCCGCCGATTACCTGATCCTGCACGATGCTTCGGCGGCTGGACAAAAAGAGGGCAAAATCACCATCAACGCCTTTCGCACCGCACTCAACATTCCGGCGTCTGATCTGGATGAAAAGGCGGCTGTCGTGGCGGGGGGAACCTCTGGCTATGTTTGGGGAACCAACGGCACCGATGGCGTGTTGCGCATGAACAGCTCAATGAGCTGGAGCAAGGATGCAGGCAATGGCTTTGTCACACTCGCGGTTGGCGACGTCGATTGTGGCGTATTTTAGCAACGGGTGATAATTTTCAACACAGGATAAACCCATGCCTTCTTTATCCCACAAGCGCGGAACACGCGCGCAAATTGATGCGGCTGCCAGCAGTAATGCGTTAAAATCCGGTGAGGTCTATCTCATTACCGACGAGGCAAGGTTGACCGTTGGCACCGCCCCAAATGCCCATGCCCCGCACGCCAAACAAAGCGAAGCAGGGGGCGGCGGGGGTAGTGATCCGTGGACGTGGACCAAATTGCCTGCCGATGTCGCCAACAGCACCGTGACGCTGGCGGCGGCAACCGGGCTGTCTTTTGCGGCGACCGCGAACACCAGTTATCTGGTCGAGGTGATCGGTGCCTTTACTGCGGCGGCGACCACTACTGGCATTGCCATGGCGCTCGATATTCCATCGGGCAGTGTGGTGGGCCAAATTGTCGCCAACATTTCGGCTACGACATTAGGCGGTGTTGAACAAATTGCCGACAATGCAACCACCGGCGCGACTACGAGTGTGCGCGCGGCGAATACCAACACTCCCATCACGGCGCGATTTGTGGTGGCCATCGGTGCAACCGGCGGAACCGTGCAATTGCAGTTCCGCAGCGAAGTGGCCGCGTCTGCGGTGACGCTAAAAGCCAATCTGACCGCATTCGGTCGGCGCATCATCTAAAAAGGAAATCTCATGCTGAGCATCGATCCGCTCAGCCTCGACGGCGATATGCTGGACGAGGCGAAGGCTTATTTGCGTCTGGAAAATGAAGAAGAGGATGCGCCTTTGGGGGCGTTATTGCTTGCCGCATTGGCGCAGGCCGAACGCTATTTGGGGCTGGTGTTGATCCGCCGCAATGTGCGCGAAATACTCCCCACTTCGACTGCATGGCAACGCCTGCACGGCAGCCCGTTTGTGGCGGCAGTTGGTGCAACGGGATTGCCCGCAGAGGGCGCAAGTTTTGCCTTTACCGCTGATGCCTATGCGATTGATGTCGATGCGCGCGGCGATGGCTGGATCCGGGTGAAAATCCCCGGTGCGGCGGGCAGAGTGGAACTGGCTTACCAGGCGGGTATCGCGGGAAGCTGGGCCACTCTGCCCGAAGCAATGCGGCTCGGCATTCTACGTTTGGCCGCTCATTTTCATGCCCACCGTGATGACCCGAATGATGGCGGACTGCCCGATGCGGTGAGCGCGCTGTTGCGGCCGTGGCGGCGGCTACGATTGGCTTAATCCAAGGAACAGATAATGACAGAATTTGCAGGCGCGCTGCGTGAGCGCGTCACCATCGAACGTCGTCTGGGAGACCGGGACGCGCTGGGCGGCGCTGTGGGGCGCTACAGTTACGAAGGGGCGGCGTGGGCCGGGGTCTCGCCTTTGATCCCCGCCGATTTGACGCTGGCCGACAGCCTATCGGCAACGCCGCGCTGGCAAGTGATCCTGCGCAAGCGCGAAGGCATCGACATGCGCACGCGCTTCCTGTGGCGTGGGCGGTATCTGAGGGTGCGCGGCGTCATCAGCGACCCGCGCAATCCAGCGCAAATGGTGCTGACCTGTGTGGAGGCGCGCTGATGCTGGACCGTTTGTTGCAGCAAAAGGAGCGGTTCGAACGCTTGGCGGTAAAGCGCGCCGTGGATCGGCTGGCGGCAAAGGGCGCGCCTGATGGCGTGCGAACCGAACCGACCGAGCATGGCCTGCGCCTTTCAGGGCGGGGTCTGCGCCGCCGGATAATCGAAAACACCCTGTTGAGGAATTTCTGGCGATGAGCGACGCGAACATAATTTTGCAGGCGGCGACGGTCACTGTTTTACAAACGCATCCTGCACTGGCGGCAACGTTGAGCGGTGTATTCGACGGTCCGCCGCCGCGCGCCGCCTATCCCTATATTGCCGTTGCCGACGGGCTGATGACCGACTGGAGCACCAAAACGCAAACGGGCCGTGAAGTTCGTTTGGCACTGAACATCTGGGACGATGGCGACGAGCCGACCCGGCTTCAGCAATTGGCGGGCCATGTCGAAGATGCGGTCGCCGCTTTGCCCCGCGACTTGGCCGGATGGCGGATCGCGAGCTGCGTTTTCTTGCGGCAATTGGTGTCGCGCGATCCGGCAGGGCCGATGGCGGCGCTGATCGAATATCGGGTGCGGTTGTTGGCCGCCTAACCCCGCAAATATCATTCACTTAAGGAGATCAATATGCCTGTAGAAAAGGGAAGCGCCTTTTTGCTCAAAATCGGTGACGGTGCGGCAGCGCCGGTGTTTACGACCGTCGCCGGTCTGCGCACCACACAATTAAGCATCAACGGCGATGCGGTTGTCACCACCAACAAGGGCTCTGGCGGCTGGCGGGATTTACTGTCTGGCGCGGGCGTTCGTTCGGTGTCGGTTTCTGGCGCGGGTGTGTTCACAGGTTCAGTTGCAGAAACGCGGATTAAGACCAATGCTTTGTCGGGCGTGCTCGATGATTATGAACTCAGCTTTGAAAGCGGGGATCGGCTACGCGGCAAATTCCTGGTCGCGCGGTTGGACTATGCGGGCGATTTCAATGGCGAACGCAGCTATACTCTTTCGCTCGAAAGTTCGGGCGAGGTGGTGACGTTGTGATGGCCGCCAACGAACTGCGCGGCGAGGCAATGGCGGGCGGTGTGAAACTGCGTCCGACCTTTGCTGCACTGGTCGCCGCAGAGGACGAACTGGGTCCGCTGTTCGCCCTTGTCGAGCGCGCCGCTTCGGGCGAATTGCGCCTTTCCGAAATGACGGCCTTGTTCTGGCACTGCCGCGATGATGCCCCGCCCGAACTGACCCGTAACGCCTTTTGCGAAGACATCGCCGCGCGCGGATTGGCGGCTGCTACGCCCGCGCTGAAAACACTGCTCGGGCAAATATTGGCAGGGCAATGACCTTTGCCCAATCTGCCGCGCGATTGGCGGGGCAAGTGCCGGTGCTGCTGGGATGGAAGCCCGATGATTTCTGGCGGGCAACCCCTGCGGAATTGGTAGCAATCTTTGCCGCAATGGCCCCGCAGGCCGAAGGCGCCGTGGATAAAAGCGCGCTCAAAAAAATGATGGAGCAATATCCCGATGGATGAGGAAATCGAACGATTGGTGGTCGCCGTCCGTGCCGACACGCAAGGCTTTGCCCGCGACGTTTCTGCGATGCGTGCCGAGTTGGATGGCCCCTTTGCCGGCGGCTTGGAACGCGCAGGCCGAACATTGGAAAACAGCCTGATCGGCGCAATCCAGCGCGGCAAATTTGGCTTTGAAGATTTGCGCCGCGTGGCATTGTCGGTGCTGTCGGAAATCGCCAGTTCGGCGCTTCGCGCTGGCCTTGATAGTCTGGGTGGCGGTGGCGGATCGGGTGGTGGATTGGGCGGATTGCTCCTGTCACTGGGCACGACCGTTGCCAGCCTGTTCGGGGCACCGGGGCGGGCGACAGGCGGTCCGGTATCGCCTGGCCGCGCCTATCGTGTGGGCGAACAAGGCCCTGAACTGTTCGTGCCCACCAGCGCCGGACGCATCGAAACCGGAACGGGCAGCAATGGGTCGGCGCAGATAAACATGACGATCCGTGTGTCTGACAATGGCCGTGGCAGCGCCCCCGATGCCTTGCGCCGTTCATCGCGGCAGATGGCGCGGGCTGTGCGCGACGCGCTGAACAGGGCGGGGGAATAAGCCATGCCGTTTTGGTTGTGCGAAAAACGTCGCAAGCAGGATTCCGTGCCGGTGATGCGGTTCGATCCGCGCTATTGGACGCTGAACTTTCCGCGCCCGATGATGGCGTCCGTGGTCACGACCGGACCGGAATTGCTGCGGGTCGACACGGTGTTTTATCGCAGCAACGACCTTGCAGGTTTGATTTGGGAAAGCGAAGATCGCTGGGATCACCCCTTGCTCGCTTATGAAACCAACCGCGATTACCGGCGACTGACGGTGTCGTTTCGCTGGCAGTCTGACGGTATCATGCCATTGGATGCGATCAATGGCCCGACGCTAACGATCGAGGGGCGCGACGCGGCGGGGCTGCCCAAAAGCTGGTATGTGCGGTTGTGGAATTATGCCGCGGGTACAGCAACCGACGCTGTCATCACTTTGCCGTTCAGTGCACTTGAAGGCGGGTATTTGCTGCCCGATGAAGCCGATCCGGTATTCGCGGGCGACATCGACCGAATGTTCATTTCGCTGGTGCCGCCGGGATATTCAACCACCGCGACCAATTTTCCGGCCGGCGTCGAAGGCTGGGTGGAAATGTCGCAAATCCGGTGCGATGGTGCGGGGGTCATGCTGGATACCGGCAATGTGATGGTACCCGAACATTCGCTGAAAATGGCGACGGGCTATGATGATGCCTATAACCAGACGCCGGAACGCTTATTGCACCAAATTCGCGCTCTCGGCTATCGCGGCACGATCAACCATTATGTCGGGATGAGCCATTATTTTCGGCTCGATCCCCTGTCGGGCGGGCATTATGTTAGCCTAAACGGCGGCGCGTTAAACACGCCGTGTCGTGCGTGGCACCTTGATCTAGCCCATCGCGCAAAAGCGATGGGTTTTGATCTGATCTTTTCGCTCAGCTATGAATTGTTCGATGCCCATTGCTGGAATGACTGGAAACAGCGCGCCGAAAATGGCGACCCTGCCTTAACCGGCTGGTTGCCGCCATCGACGCTGCTTTCGCCCGCGCATAATGGCGCGATGGGCTATTTGCAGGCCGTCGGCCGCGCCTTTGCCTATATCCAGAAACTGGCGAACCTGCCGGTTAAATTTCAGGTGGGCGAGCCGTGGTGGTGGATCATGCCCGATGGCCGTATCTGTCTGTACGACAGTGCGGCGAGCGCCGCCTTTGGCGCGCTTTCGGTCTCCATTGCGGACATTAGCGGTCCTAAAAATGCGGCGCAGAACAACATGCTCGACCGGGCCGGAGAATTGCTGGCCGCATCGACGGCGGCTTTGGTCGCGGCTGTTCGGGATGAGGCGGGTGCGGCAGCGTTCGTGAGCCACATTTTGGTCTATCTACCAACGGTGCTTGATCCCGATGCACCAGAGGCGAAGCGCGCCAATGTACCGGTAGGCTGGGCCGCACCGGCGTTTGATGTGTTGCAGCTGGAGGATTATGACTGGGTCACCAGCGGCAATCACGCAGGCGGACAAGTCGCGATTGACGCGACCGTATCGCGCCTTGGCTACCCCATAAACGAACAGCATTATTTTTCGGGCTTTGTGTTGCGCCCCGAAGACCGGCTCCAATGGCGCGCCATTGAAAAGGCATGCCAGCTGTCGCGCGAACGCGGCACGGCACAGACGTATGTCTGGGCACTGCCTCAGGTGGCGCGCGATGGATTCACCTATTTTGAAACGGACAACGAACAGGAGGATACAGTGCGCGCATTCGATGATGTGACCTTCCCGATTGAAATTGGCGCGCGGGCAGAGGTTGGCGCGACTTTTTCCACGCAAGTGATCACGACCTTATCGGGCCATGAACGGCGCAACGCCGATTGGGCCGATGCCCTTTTAAGTTTTGACGTCGCCCCCGGCATCCGCTCCGAAACCGAGCTACGCATTCTGCTGGCTTTTTTTCGCGCTAGAATGGGGCCTGCGGTCGGCTTTCGCTTTTCCGATCCGCTCGATCACCAGTCAAATGATGGTGATGCGGAACCTGGGGCTTTGGACCAGATTTTGGGGATCGGTGACGGCATTCAGACCGAGTTTCCTTTGGTCAAACAGTACGGGCCAATACCGAATGCGCAAGTGCGACGCATCACGCGTCCGGTGGCATCGTCGGTTGTAGTCGCCATTGCTGGCATCCCAACCACCTTATGGTCGCTGGGCAGCAAAGGCATTTTGCAATTTGCGGCCCCTCCGCCGGTGGGCGCGGTTGTTACCGCAGGTTTCCGGTTTGATGTTCCGGTTCGCTTTGCAGAGGACCGATTGGACGTCAGTCGCGCGACATTTTCTGCCGGTGATATTTCCAGTGTCATGCTGTTGGAAATCAAGGAAGCCGCATGATCAGCGAAATTTTGGCAACGCCCGTTACAGCGCAAAGCTATGGCTGGCGGCTTGAGCGGGGAGACGGCGTGACTTTGGGTTTTACCTCGCACGACCGCGATATGCTGGTCGATGGACTGTTGTTACAGGCGTCACCCGGGCTGGAACCGACAAGCATCGTTGATCGCATGGGTTTTGAACAAGGCGGTCTGGAAGTGCGCGGCGCGTTAACGGCAGATGCGTTAACGCCCGACGACATAGCCGCCGGTCGATGGGACGGCGCGGCGCTAGACATTTTTTCCTTCGACTGGACTTTGGCCGAACCCGCCATGCACATGCTGGCGTCGGGAACATTGGGTACGATTTCCTATACGGGTGATCGGTTCGAAACCGTGTTCAATGGCCCCGCCGCGCAACTCGGCCAATCGGTTGCCCCGTTTAGTTCGCCAACATGCCGCGCAAATTTTTGCGACAAAGCCTGCGGCCTTAATCGCCGGAGATTTGTGACCGAAGTGCAAATCCAGTCAAGCATGGGCAGCCGTCTGTTGGTCGATCCCTCAACGTCATTGGGTGTGGAGCAATATACTTATGGCACCCTGCGTTGGCTTGAAGGACAGAATTGCGGGCTGACAGCAGATATAGTGCGCCAGCAAAATGGCGAAGTCGATTTGGCGGTGCCACCCGAATATGCAATTCTGACCGCCACCCGCGCAGAGCTGTTGCAAGGATGCGATAAAACCATTGCGACCTGCGCCGACAGATTTGGCAATGCCGTGAATTTTCGCGGCGAGCCCTATCTGCCCGGAAATGATCTGTTGACCCGTTATCCGGGTGCCAATTGATGCACGCCGCCATAGTCGATGCCGCAATGGCGCAAATAGGCGTGCCATTTCGGTCGCACGGAAGAATGCCGGGGGTGGCACTCGATTGCGTCGGTTTGGTTTCGCATTGCCTGAACGAAGCGGGCAAAAAAATTGTGCCCCCGCATGATTACACCCTTCGCGGAAATTTCAGCGACCGCCTTTCTGCGTTTTTTGAAAGCAATGGCCTTGTGCGTGCGGCAATCACGGATGTGCAGCCTGGCGATGTCGGCGTGGTTCTGTGTGTTCCGCGTCAATATCATCTGCTGGTCCGCGCCGAGCAAGGGTGGGTTCACGCGCATGCAGGGCTTGGTCGCGTCGTTCACATGCCCGATCCGTCGCCTTGGGATTTGGCACAGCTTTGGCGCCTAAAGGGAGATTGAAACATGGCGACGCTGATTTTGACGGCGGTTGGCACCGCCATTGGTGGCCCTGTTGGCGGTGCCATTGGTGGTATGCTGGGCCAGCAAATAGACATGGCAATATTAGGCAGTGGTAAGCCCCGCGAAGGAGCCCGGCTGAAAGAACTGCAAATCCAGACTTCCAGCTATGGCACGCAATTTCCGGCAATTCTGGGAACCATGCGCGCGGCTGGAACGGTGATTTGGGCGACCGATCTGGTCGAACAACGCGTCAAAAGTGGCGGTGGAAAGGGGCAGCCCGCAGTCGTCAATTTCAGCTATGTCGCCAATTTCGCCGTAGCTCTTTCCAGCGCACCTTTGCTGCGGGTCGGGAGAATTTGGGCCGACGGCAATCTGATGCGCGGCGGTGCGGGCGATTTCAAAGTGCAAACCGGTTTTCGATTTTATGCAGGCCATGCCGATCAAACCGCAGATCCGTTAATGGCGTCTGCCAACGGCATTCAGCGTTGCCCAGCGCATCGCGGGTTATCGTATGCCGTGTTCGAGAATCTGCAGCTTGCGGATTATGGAAACCGTATTCCGTCATTGACCTTTGAACTGTTCGAACGCGATGGCAGTGTCTCTCTTGCAACGATTGCCGGCATGGCTTCGGGGGGAAAGATCGGCGGTCAAAGTTTGGAAGCCGTAACCGGATATGCGTTACAAGGTGCCGACATCGTTTCCGCTTTGCGCCCCTTGTTCGATGCCGCTCCTGTTTTTGTCCGTCCGCAAATGGACACCCTGTCTGTCGCTGATTGGTTTGGCGCAAATCAGCAATTGGCGGAGTTGGTTCCTGTTGCCAATGCATCGGGCAATGCGTTGGAGCGACCTGGAAAATCCCGGCAACCCGAAAATGCGGCACCGAATAATTTGGCATTGCGGCATTTCGAACCCGCCAGAGATTTTCAGGCGGGAACGCAGCAAAGTCAGCGCGGCCGCGTGGGTGCCATAACGACGCTTATCGATTGTCCCGCAGCCATGAATGCCAATCAGGCAAAACGTTTCGCTGATCTCGCTTTATTGCAGCAACACAGGGGCCGAAGCCGAATCAGCCTTTTTGCTATTGGGCCATCAACTGGTGTTCAAATCGGGGACTGGATTTCGCAAGGCGGAAGTCGCTTTCGCATCCATGAAATTGAGAAGTTCTCTGGCTTTGATCGCATCGAGGCGATCAGTTGGTTGGATCGATATTCCGCTGCATCAATTGGCACCGATGCTGGCATTGCCACAGGACAGCCCGATGCAATTATAGGGCCAACACAATTGATGGTGGTCGATTTACCGCTTTTACTTCCGACCGATCCCGGACTGCCGCAAGTCTTTGTGGCGGCTGCTGGAACCGGAGCAGGCTGGAAAGGCGCGAACATTGCCTTGCGTGATGGTGATCGCTTGATTGATTTGGGTGGCAGTGCGCAACCGGCAACGATGGGGCTGTTGGAGACCATTTTGACAGTGCATTCGGCGCAATTGCTGGACGAACATAATGCGCCAGTGGTTCGATTAGGCAATATGATTGCTTCGATGCCGCCCGGCACTGGAGATCCGCTTTCTTCCAGCGCGCCAGCCATCTGGATCAACGGCGAAATTATTCGTTACGGCACGGCTGAATATTTGGGCGAACAGCGTTTCCGGTTGCGGCGGCTGGCGCGCGGGTTGGCGGGTACCGAAGACAAAATTGTACCCCATTCGCTCGGCACGCAGATTTTGCTGTTGGAATCCGAAACTCTGCGTGCGGTCGACGCGATACCTTTGGTTAGGGGAGAGGACATTCACCTCGAAGCCGTTGGACTTGGCGATTCGACACCTGTCATTGCCAACGCGGTTGTTGCTGCCAATGCGTTGCGGCCTCCCATCCCTGCGCATGGCCATATCGCCGTCGCGGCCAATGGAGATGTTGCTTTATCTTGGGTTCGGCGCAGTCGGGTTGATCCCGGTTGGTCGGATGAAGTCGATATTCCCCAAGGTGAAGGCGCGCTGTTGTTCGACATTGACGTGATCGAAAACCAGAGTGTCCTCGCTTCTTGGCAAGTTCCGGAAGAGCATTTTGTCCTCAGTGCAACGGCATTGGCCGCTGTCACAGCCGCCAGTCTGACCGATCTGTCGTTCGAAGTCAGGCAAGTGGGGCGTTACGCTCGATCAAACCCCCTTTATATATCGGTCAACATTTGATCGCCCATAGTCAGGAGCATTTTAGCTATGCAGACTCCACGCCATGCGTTGCCCCAACTGGTTTTGGCGCAAGCGCAAAAAGAAATTACCCATAATGAAGCGCTGACCAGAATCGACGCGCTTCTTCACCCTGTCGTGGAGGCCCGGTTGGGCACGCCCCCCGCAGCATTGACGAGTGCGCAATCTGGCCAATGCTGGCTCGTCGATGCGAATGCCAGTGGTGACTGGCAGACCCGGGAAAATGAAATTGCGTATTGGACTGGCGAAAGCTGGCGCTTTTTAGTGCCGACCGACGGAATGCTTGTGCGTGACAGATTATCCTACAATATGTTGATTTTTAGGAATAATGATTGGATTTCCGGGCCAATGATTGCTGATCCGACAGGTGGATTGAACATTGATGCTGAATGTCGAACCGCACTGGTTTTGCTGCTTGCCCATCTGCGGTTAACTGGACTATTGTCATTTTAGTCTATGTTGTTCGAAAATCTACCATTGCACGGAATTTACACGATTATCTTCGTGTCGTTTGCGTGCGGGTAAATTAATGAATCTTCGAAAAGGCGACATTTTGGCAACAGTTTACCCCAAAAGGTCGCTTGCAACGGCATGGCAGAACTCGGTAGGACGGAAACTGGTTTTCATTCCTTAGAAAAAGAAGGGGAAAGTTGATGCGTAAGTTAGCCATTGGTTTGGCACTCGCTTCTACTGCTTTGGCAACACCATCTATGGCCCGTGACGGTCAGTGGTATGTCGGAGTAGACGGCGGTGCCATGCTTGTTGAAGATTTGGATCTGGAAATCGGCGCAGCGCCGATTGTTGGTGCCGCTGGCACTGGCACAGGTTATGACTTTGACGGCGTAGTCGGTTATGATTTTGGCGGTTTCCGCCTTGAAGCTGAAGTTGGCTATCGCGAAGCCGATCTGAAGGATTTCGCCAGCTCAGTTGCTGCAATTCCTGGTGGATCTAGTTCGACTTTGCAGCCTTCAGGAACGTACAACACGAGCGGTGATGCAAATGCCCTCAGCTTCATGATCAATGGTCTGTTGGACTTTGGTGATGATGATGGCCTGCAAGGCTTTGTTGGCGGCGGTGTGGGCGTAGCTCGCGTTGACGTTCACCAGACTTTCGGAGGTCCAGCTTGGTTGGCTGATTCGGATACCGGATTGGCATGGCAGGCATTGGCAGGCATTCGTGCACCTTTGTCCGATAGCTGGGATGTTGGTCTGAAATATCGTTTCTTCAACGCATCGAAGGTCAATTTGGTCGATCGTCTTGGTCGCGATGTTGATACGCGTTTCCGTTCGCACAGCTTGATGGGCAGCCTTGTCTACAACTTTGGTGGTGAACCAGAAGTTGTTGAAGTGGCACCACCACCACCGCCGCCGCCGACTGAATATGTCGCGCCGCCGCCACCTCCCCCACCGCCGCCTCCGGCAGTGGTTTGCAACACCGGTCCTTACATCGTGTTCTTCGATTGGGATAAAGACAACATCCGTCCGGATGCTGCCTCGGTTCTGGATAACGCTGCAGCGCAGTATCGCAATTGCGGAAACGCACGCGTGATGCTTGCCGGTCACGCTGATAAATCGGGTTCGACGTCGTACAACGTTGGCCTGTCGCAGCGTCGCAACACCAATGTGCGTTCGTACCTTGAAACCAACGGTGTTCCCGGTGGCGTCATTGCAACGGAAGCATTTGGTGAATCGGCTCCGTTGGTACAAACCGCTGATGGTGTGCGCGAACCGCAAAACCGTCGCGTTGAAGTCAGCTACGGACCAGGTTCGGGCAACTGATTTCAGGCAACTGAATAAAAAAGGGCCGGTCATTGACCGGCCCTTTTTTTATGTTTGGAATGCGGTAAAATTCGGTCTTGTCGCTTGAATTTTTGTGTCGATGATTCGTCTGTTCAATCCCTGTTTGATGACACCGTTCCGGTCCGTCGCAACACACAATTGTTAGTCACCGAACGCAATTACCCTATCAATATTGATCTTTTTTCCGCCCGTGAGCAGTACCTTCCGCGATGGTTCGAACCTTCACAGATTGAAACTAACAGCACCGTCGTGAATTGCTCGCAGCGATTGTGCTCGCATCCGGCGGTTTTCCGAATTTACCGGCTGCGCGGTACTCAATTTTCCAGGCGGATTATAGCGAACCCTATCCGTCAATATGGTTTTGGTGGAATCGGCACACGCCCTTTGGCCCGTGGCGCATTTAAAGCCTTGAACTGGCAAAAGAACGGAAAACCCCATCAAGCAACTAACCGCGATCCATCTCGCGACTAGCCATACCGCCAATCAAACTTGCCTAGTTTAACAGCGTATTTCTGCGTGATTGGCGCTATTTATAAATCGGTTTACGCATCAAATTGCAAGCTGGCGAGCCGAGCATATAGTCCGCCAGCTTTAGAGAGGACGGCATGATTGCCCTGTTCAACAATGCGCCCCTGATCCATCACAATAATCCGATCCGCCGACCTTACCGTGGCCAACCGGTGGGCGATTACGATTGTGGTGCGTGCTTGCATCAAGCGTTCCAGCGCGTCCTGCACCAATTTTTCGCTTTCGGCATCGAGCGCGCTGGTGGCCTCGTCGAGCAGCAATATGGGGGCATCGCGTAACAAGGCGCGCGCAATTGCGATGCGTTGCCGCTGTCCGCCTGATAACCGCGCGCCGCCTTCGCCCAAATACGTGTCGAGCCCCTGGGGCAATGTGCGCAGAAATTCTGCGGCATTGGCCTGTTCCGCCGCCGCCCAGATTGCTGCATCATCGGAATCCCATTTGCCATAACGCAAATTGTCGCGCGCCGACGAAGCAAACAGGATCGTGTCTTGCGGTACCAGTGCCATGCGTTGGCGGAATTCGGCTGGGTCGGCACTGGTCAGGGCCACGCCATCAATCCGCACTGAACCCGCTTCGGGATCGTAAAAACGCTGCGCCAGTTGGAACAATGTCGATTTGCCTGCACCCGACGGGCCAACCACTGCCACGGTCTCACCCGGATCAACCTTTAACGAGAAGTTTTCCAGAGCCAAAACTTCGGGTCGCGTGGGGTAGCGGAAGGAAACGCTTTGAAACTCCAACTGCCCACGCGGTGTTGGCATTGTCACAGGATTGGCAGGCGGGGCAATGTCTGGCTCTGCGCTCATCAGTTCGGCAAGACGGCTGGCAGCACCCGAAGCGCGCACCAAATCGCCGTAAACTTCGGTCAAGGCACCAAAGGCACCCGCGACGAGGCCGCCATAAAGCACCAGCGCCAAAATCGTGCCGCCGGAGATTTGGCCTTCAGCAACCTGATCGGCCCCTTCCCACACCAACATCGTGATGCCGCCGAAAATTAACGCCATTACGACCGCTGTCAAGAAAGCGCGCAGGCGGATGCGGCGTTTTGCAGCAGTGAAAGTATCTTCAACCGCGCTGGAAAAACGTCCGTGTTCGCGCCGTTCCTGCCCAAATGCTTGTACGATTTTCAGCGCGCCGAGTGATTCAGACGTGATCGTGCCCACGTCAGCTACCCGATCTTGACTGCTACGCGATGCCTTTTCCAAACGGCGGCCTAAATAGACGATAGGCAAAACGACGATCGGTATCCCAAACAGCAATATTGCGGTTAGGGCTGGAGCGAGGCTGAACAGCAATGCAATTCCGCCGATGCCAATAAAGATATTGCGCAACGCGACGGAGACGGTGGTACCGACAATCTGTTCGATGATCGATGTATCGGCAGTCATTCGACTGGCAATTTCGGCAGGACGGTTTTCTTCAAAAAATCGGGGAGCAAGGCCCAGAAGATTGCTCTGCACCGCCACCCGAATATCGGCGACAACCCGTTCGCCCAGCCAACTGACGAAATAGAAACGGCACGCCGTCGAGATGCCTAATATGACGACAATACCCAGCAACAACTGGAAATACGGGGCCACATCGCCGCCGTTTTCGATAAAGCCTTTGTCGATAATCATCTTAGACCCCATCGGGATCGCCAGTGTCGACGACGCGGCAACGACCAGCGCGATGCAGGCGAACAATATCTGTTTGGGATAGCGCCTGGCGAAGTGCCAGATCATCGCCAGACTACCCAATTTGGGTTTGGCAGCTTTGGCGATGGGGGTGGTGGCTTCGGTCGGTTCCACGGCGATTTGTGCGATGGTTGCTGGGGTCATATCGTTCATCGTCTGCGCCTAGCAGTTCGAATATGCCCCGACAATCAGAGTTAGACGAGCGACGCTTAGGTCCTTCGTAAACCGCAGCCCTGAGCCTGACGAAGCGCGCTTCTCGGCCAAGCGCCCTTCGACGAGCTCAGGACTGCGGTTTTTACTATTATGCGCTGCGAAATGCCGTCACCCCTTAAAAGCGCACAGCAGCCCAGATGATGTAACCACACCCAATATCTCGGGGTCTTGTAACGCCTTGGTGCGCTTTACGAATTCGTCGATTGTTACCGCACCGGCATTTTTACCTTTCAGCTTTTCCAGACCGCGCAGTTTGTTCAACTGCCACAATGACAGTCGATCGACCATCCGGTCGGCCATGCAACTGGCAACGGGCGTTGACAACCCGGCCTTGGTCAACGCGGTACGAACACGGTTTTCGGGGGTGGCGCAACCGGTGAGGATGAGCGCCAGCCCGGCAGTCAGGATCAATCTGTTCAAGCGTCCACGTCCTTTGCCCGTTGAATGCATTCCAAAACAATGCGCTTGGCTTCGTCCACATCGCCCCAGCCGTTTAGCTTGGCCCATTTTCCGGGTTCCAAATCTTTGTAATGGGTGAAGAAATGTTCGATTTGCGAGAGTACGATGGGGGGCATGTCGGTATAGGTGACGACATCGGCATAATAAGGGAATGTTTCGTTCACCGGAACGCACAGAATTTTCTCGTCGCCGCCGCCGTCATCTTCCATCAACAGCACGCCAATTGGACGGCATTTGACCACCGCCCCAGCGACGATCGGTGACCGCGCGACAACCAGCGCGTCTAATGGATCGCCATCTTCGCCCAATGTGTGCGGCACAAAGCCGTAATTGGCGGGATAGCGCATGGGGGTGTGCAGGAAACGGTCGACGAACAATGCGCCCGATGCTTTGTCGAATTCATACTTCACCGGCTCACCGCCAATCGGCACTTCGATCAGCACGTTCAGGCTTTCGGGTGGATTATCACCGGCGGGAATCAGGTCGATACGCATTTTTAGTCCTTATCAGGGGGGAGAGTGTGCGTGCCCTTTAACGACAACAGGTGTTCGAAACAACACCATAGCCCTGAGCGTGTCGAAGGGCGTATCGCGTGCAAAACCGATTGCCAATGTTGTGGGGCGTGCTCCGACAGGCTCTGCACTGCGGATCCCCAACTTCAAACAGTAAATGCGCTATCGCCTTTTCGCTTCCATCAACATATCCATTGGCGCTACCCCGGTACCAATTTTCTCAAGATGCGGATAACGCAACCCGCCATGCCAGCCGATTTCGACCGTGCGATACCGGTCGTCGCGCAGCAGCAACAGGGGGATTTTGGTCTTTCCATCTTTGGCCAGCTTGATCGCGTCCAACAGGCGTTCTTTGCTATAGGTAACGCCGTTCACCGCGATGATTTTCACGCCGTTGACAATGTCGCTTTGGAACGCCGGGCCGCCCCATTGCACCGCCGAAACCTTTGCGTCTTTATCCAGAACCAATCCCAGAGAATGCGCCAGGTCGAGCGTGTTTCCTTCCTTCATTCGCTCCTTATCAAAAACATTGGCTTCCTCTTTCCAGACAAGGCGATACCCGCCCTTTTCAAACCCGCCCAAGGGCGCTGGCTGGCCGGGTTGGCGCAGGCGTTTGTCCAGAAATCCGGCCCAGTCATAGGGCTGCACCGCGTTCAACGTGCGAACGACCTCGGCAAAGTCGTACGGCAGCACGCCCCATTCGCCATCCCGCATCCCGAAAAAGGCGCGGGCGAAATCATCCAGACTGCGTTTCCCTTTGGACAATTGGCGGATGGTCATGTCTGCCTCCAGCCAGATCAACGAACTTTCATTGTAATAATCCTCGCCGCGTGACTGGCTGGCAAAGGGTTTGGGTTTGCGGGCGGCAAAAATCGGATCGAGTGTGGTGTCCTCCACTGACCGCCAGTCACGTCCCGCCATTTCGCTATAGGTGCCTGCATATTTGGCCCATTCGCCCAACACCATTTCCTTTGACTGGATGCCGGAACGCGCCGCGAGCACCAGATCCCAATAGCTGGTTTGGCCTTCATAAACCCACAACAGATTGCCCTGCATGGGCGTTGCATAATCGGGTGTAGCAAGCCCTGCAGGTCGGCGGAATTTGCCATTCCAGCTGTGCACCAGTTCGTGCGGTAACAACCCCCGCTCACTACCATTTTCGGCCCATTCGGTGAAGTAATCGGGCTCGCGGCTATTTTCCGAACTGCGATGATGTTCCAACCCGATGCCGCCCATTTTGTCGGTTAGCGCGAGCAGAAATTCATAACGATCAAAATGTTTTGCTCCGAACAAGGCGACGGCTTGTTCGACCAAGGCCCGGTGCGCGGCGATCTGTTCGGGCTTTGCCTCCAACGCCTTTGCTTCATCCGCGACGACGTTCAGCGTGACCGCGTTGCCCAAATCCCATTTGCGGAAATATTTGCCCGCGAACATCGGGCTGTCGATGAAGCTTTCATAATCGGTCTCGGCATAATCGATGCGGTCGCCGCTGGTTTTCGCTCCGTCCAGCGCCGTGGCTGCCGTCCAGCTAGCGGGCAGGGTGATTGAAGGGCGGATGCGGATTTTGCTGGCTTTGAAACCCGCAGGATACAGCGAGACCTGTTCCCATTGCACATTCATCATCTCGGGGGTCACGACAATGCGCCCTTCGGTATCGCGCACCGGCGACAAAAACTGAAACTCGGCCTGCACTTGTCCCGCTCCGCCGGGCACATCGATATGCAGCGCATAGACGTTCACCGGATCGCGGGTCCAACGAAGCGGTTGCCCATTGGCAAAGAATTTCAATCCCGCCAGCTCCGCCAATGCGCCGCGCGGGCCGTGTTTTCCGGGCAACCATTGCGGGTATAACAGGGTCAGCTTTCCAGTCGTGGCCACTGGGATCGATTGTTTGACGCGGAAAATGGCACGCGCGGTGTCGGTGGCGTCCACCTCAAGCCGCATCACGCCAGGATAGGCAGTATCGGCAGTATCGGCAGGCGCAGTGATCGGCGCGGCTGTCTGGGCGGTGGCGGGCGGGGTGAGGAAGATCGCGGCGAGTGCGATCGCGTAAAGGCGTTGCGACATTTGCAGTTTTTGCATCAAGCAACGCGTCTCGTCTAGTCCCCTCTCACGCGCGGCGAATAGAGAGAAAATCCACCTATTCCCCACCCCCGCAAAACCCGCTAGGGCACGCGACATGACCAAGATCAAGACCCCACAGGCCGTGCGCGGCACGCAGGATATGTTCGGCGAAACCGAGGAACGCTTCGCACATGTCGTTTCGACCTTTGACCGCGTGCGGCGGCTTTACGGGTTTAAGGGGCTGCAATTGCCCGTGATTGAGCCGACGGCGGTGTTCGCGCGCAGCCTTGGCGAGGCGACCGATGTGGTGTCGAAAGAAATGTACACCTTTGATGATCGCGGTGGCGACAGCATCACCTTACGCCCCGAATTCACCGCAGGCATTGCCCGTGCCTATCTGACCAATGGCTGGCAACAACACGCGCCGATGAAGGTGACGACACACGGGCCGCTGTTCCGTTACGAACGCCCGCAAAAGGGTCGTTATCGTCAGTTCCACCAGATTGATGCCGAGATTATCGGTGCGGCGGAACCGCAGGCTGATGTTGAGTTGCTGGTAATGGCGGATCAGTTGCTGCACGAACTGGGCATCAATGATGGGGTTACGCTGGAACTGAACACGCTGGGCGATGTGGCGAGCCGCGATGCGTGGCGCGCGGCGTTGATCGAATATTTCAATGATCATAAGGATGCGTTGTCCAAGGACAGCCTTGGCACGACTGGAGAAAAACCCCTTACGCATCCTCGACAGCAAGGACGAGGGCGACCGCGCGATTTGCCACGCCGCGCCGTTGATCGATGCGTATCTTAGCGGCGAGGGACAGGATTTCTTTGGCGCCGTGACCGCCGGTCTGGACGCGGCGGGTGTCGCATGGACGCGCAACGCCAAATTGGTGCGCGGGCTAGATTACTACCGCCACACCGCGTTCGAATTCACCACCGACCGGCTGGGCGCGCAAGGGACCGTGCTGGGCGGCGGCCGCTATGACGGGTTGATCGAGAATTTGGGCGGGCCTGCGACGCCTGCGGTCGGCTGGGCTGCGGGGATTGAGCGGTTGGCGATGTTGGTCGATGCGACCAAGCGCCTGAACGGATTACGTTATTATCCGTAATAGTCCAGACAAGCCGAAGATAGATGGTGCGCAGCATTAATCGCAATATTCTTCGCCGAAAAGGATTATATTGCGACATGACCTTTAAAGGCAACCTAAAGAAGCGCATTTGCAGCGAGCAGATAGCGGCAAAGTGCAACTGCTGTGATTATTAGTAGGCGAAACCGAGGTTATGCAACCGGCACAATGAAAGTGAAACATTCTGAAGTCAGGTGAGGAGGCTGTTCGATGACCGTGTTGAAATCAGAGCGGCCTGAAAATGGTGCAACTTAAGCACCACAGCCAGTTTGCTTGGCATGGTTTGGGCGACAGCTGTCATTGAGCCGAGGCTCGGCATCGAATACTAGCCCAGAATGACCCAAATATCCCCCCAACGTATCGGCCAGATCGAGGCGCGCTTTGCTGAGCTTGAGGCGCGGATGGCGTCTGGGCAGATGGAGGGCGACGCCTTTGTCATCGCGTCCAAAGAATATGCCGAGCTGGAACCGGTGGCCCGATTGGCCAAGGAAGTCCGCCGTCTGCGCGCCGAAATGGAAACGCTGGACATGATGGCAAAGGACCCGTCCGGCGATCAGGATTTGCGCGATATGGCGGTGGAGGAATTGCTCGACGTGTCGCTGGCCAAGGCCGAGGCCGAGCATGATCTGGCGATCGCCTTGTTGCCCAAAGACGTTGCCGATCAACGATCCGCGATGCTGGAAATTCGCGCGGGAACCGGCGGCGATGAGGCGGCATTGTTCGCAGGCGACCTGTACCGCATGTACGAACGCTATGCCGCGTCGCAAGGGTGGAAGGTCGAGATGATCTCTGCCAATTCCGCCGATGTCGGCGGGTTCAAGGAAGTAGTCGCCTCTGTTTCGGGCGCGGGCGTGTTCGCCAAAATGAAGTTTGAAAGCGGTGTCCACCGCGTGCAGCGGGTGCCCGTCACGGAATCCGGCGGGCGCATCCACACCAGCGCGGCAACGGTCGCTGTTCTGCCCGAACCCACCGAGGTTGACGTCCACATTGAAGACCGCGACCTTAAAATCGACGTCTATCGCGCGTCGGGCGCGGGCGGGCAGCATGTGAACACCACCGACAGCGCGGTGCGGATAACCCATGCGCCATCGGGCATCGTCGTCACCTGTCAGGATGGCCGCAGCCAGCATAAGAACAAGGAAAAGGCGATGCAGGTTTTGCGCGCCCGCCTTTACGAACAAATGCGCGACGAGGCGCAAGGAGCAGAGGCCGAAGCGCGCAAGGCGATGGTGGGTTCCGGCGACCGCAGCGAACGCATCCGCACCTATAATTTCCCCCAAGGCCGCGTCACCGACCACCGGATCAACCTGACGCTGCACAAATTGCCGGAGATTTTGGAAGGCGCCGGTCTGGTCGAAATGATCGGTGCGTTGATTAGCGAAGATGAAGCCGCACGGCTGGCGGGCATGGGGGATTAAGGGCCGGGCTGTTGCGAATAATGCAGGGCAAAATATTACCGTAGCCCTGAGCCTGTCGAAGGGCGTTTCCCCGCAAGGCGTGCTTCGACAAGCTCAGCACCACGGTTTAGGTAAACAGCGAAATTGCCCCACCCTATGGCAACGCCACCCCGCGCGCGGCGACCAGCACGGCATACCAGTCCGCCCGGCTCCACTGCACATCGAACGCCGCCGCTGCTTCTGCGATGCGCACAGGATTTTGCGTGCCGATGATCGGCACGGGCCGTGCAGGATGCGCCATGATCCAGCTGAGTGCCGCTACTGTCCGCGACACGCCATGCGCCGCTGCCACCCCCGATAATGCCGCCGCAACATCGCGTTCGCGCGTGGTTTGCGGGTCGGCAATGCGGCCTCCGCCCAAGGGCGACCAAGCGAGCACCGTCATCTCCATCAACATCGCCTGATCCAGCGTACCGTCCTCTATGGTATCAATACACAACGCCGATAATTCCGGCTGGGTTGCGGCCAAGGGCACGGTCAAAAAATGCGCCAGACTGGCGATCTGCCCTTGCGTAAAATTGGACACGCCAAAGGCGCGGATTTTACCCGATTGCACGGCATCCTCAACGACGCGTGCAATTTCCTGCGGGTGGGTCAAGACATCGGGCCGATGAACGTGCCACAGGTCGATGCGGTCGGTTTGCAATCGTGACAGGCTGGCGTCGATGGCTTTGCCCAGATATTCCGCGCTGCTGTCATAAGGGATGCCGGGCACGATCCCGCCTTTGGTCGACAGCACAATCCGGTCGCGCATGCCGGGGTTTTCGGACAGCACGCTGCCCAGCAATTCTTCCGCCGCGCCAAAATGACTTTCCGATGTGCCGTAGATGTCAGCGGTGTCGAACAGGGTGATGCCCGCATCCAATGCGGCGTGGCAGGCCTCGGTCACCTCCGCCACATCATGCCCGACAAGCCGCCAATGACCCCAGGCAAGCGAAGAGATGGTAATGTCTGTTGTGCCCAGGCGGCGGATGGGTGAAGGTTTGGCTAAATTGCTCATGCCCCCATGCATAAAGCATTGCCCCATGCGATCAATGCAGGATGGTTTGCAAATTGTGGGGAGAAATTGCCGGGACGGGTTGGTGCGAGACCAGTTAGCAACCAACCCGTCCGTAGCATTTGGGTGGGTAATGAACATCTATCCATATGCAGCTCTTGTGCCAGTTTTGCGCATTACCCGATAAACATAGACTTAGATGGTTAGCGCGGCGTTAACGTTTTGGCGGCTGTAAAATTTGCCGACGATTTGCGGCCAAATTTTTGGGTATTTTCCAGATTTTCCGCCTGACCCTTTTTCTTTGCCCAGCGATGCGCCATATCACTGTCATGGACAATTGGCCCGACACGATCACCGCAGGCGAAACCGAAAGCCACGAGCCATTGGTGCGCCGTGTGCTTGCGCCCAATGCGTCACCCTATACCTATACCGGCACGCAAACCTGGCTGGTGGGCGCAGGGGATGACGTTGCCGTGATCGATCCCGGCCCTGCGGGTTCGGGGATGAGCATTGGCGATCCGAAAGACATTAACGGCGAAGGCCATGTAGAGGCGATTTTGCGTGCGGTTGCCGGAAAGCGCGTCACTGCCATATTGTGCACCCACACCCACCGCGATCATTCGCCCGCCGCCGCCCCGTTAAAGGCAGCAACCGGAGCGCCGATTATTGGTTGCGCGCCATTGGTGTTGACCGATGATGGCCCGCGCGGGGACAGTGCCTTTGATCCTGATTACGCATCCGACCGCATATTGAAGGATGGCGAACAGATTGCGGGCGACGGCTGGACATTACAGGCGGTGGCAACACCGGGGCATACCAGCAACCATCTGTGCTATGCGTTGCTGGAAAGCGGGGCGTTGTTCACCGGCGACCATGTGATGAAATGGTCGACCAGCGTTGTCAGCCCGCCCGATGGCGATATGGCCGATTATATGGCGAGTTTGCAGAAGCTCTATGATCGTGACGACCGCATATATTATCCCGCGCACGGCCCGGCGGTGGAAAAACCCCGGCAATTGGTGCGCGGCATGATCGGCCACAGGCGTCAACGCGAGGCACAGATTTTGCGCGAACTTGCCAAGGGGCCGAAGGCTATTCCGGTGATGGTGGAGGCGATGTACAAGGGGCTGGACGCAAGACTGAAGGGGCGGCAGGGCGCTCGGTGCTTGCGCATCTGGTGGATCTCGAACGGCGTCGGCGGGTGTATTCGACAGGGGATATATGGCAGCTTGTATTGGCCGCTTGACATGTTTGATCGCTAATGACCATATTTTGACTGGGTCGCGTTTTCCTTTTTGAGAAAGGGATAGACATGACCACGATTACCGACACGCCCGAACGTAAATCAGCCGCCGTTGAGCACCGCGACCGCCGGTTCTATCTAAGTATGGCTGTTGCGATTGCCGGAATCGTGATGGCCGGTTTCGGCGGCTATATCATGGTTGGAATATCCAGCTTCAATGCGCCGTGGTGGGTTCATGTTCACGCAGTGGCTTACATGGGCTGGATCGCACTTTACCTCAACCAGAACTGGCTGGTGGTGCAGGGCAAGCTCGATTCCCATCGCCGGATGGGAAAGATCATGGCTGGCTGGGCAATTGGGATGGTCGTGATAGGCACCGTGTTGCTCTATGTCAGCGTTGCCGCCCATCGATCGCCGCCGCCAATTTTTTCCGCCGCGATGCTGTTGGTGATGGATGAGCTTGGCGTGCTGGGTTTCGTTGGACTGGTCGGGGCCGGATTGGCATTTCGCAAGCGCAGCGATTGGCATCGCAGATTGATGCTGGCCGCCACGGTCTGCATCATCGCCCCCGCCTTTGGACGCCTGACGGTGCTGACCATTGGTTTTTCATGGACAGCAATCATTCTGGCGCAATTGTCCCTGATCGCTATTGCCGCCGCCTTCGATTGGACCGTGCGCGGTCGGGTCCATCCTGCCCATCTATGGGGAGCAGGCACCATTGCCGGGATCGGCCTTGCCTCGCCCCTGCTTGCCCAATTGCGAGTGATGATTTCCTTCGCTGACTCGGTTGCGGGTGGCCCTTAGCCTTTCCCGCTTTCTTGTACGCCAAGTTCCGCTATTAAGCGCGCATGTTATGGATAAAATATGAAGTCTAGCCTGATGCCGCGCGTCCTGATTGGTTTCGGCGTTGCTGGCCTTTTACTGATGGCGCTGTCGTGGATCGTCACGCGCAGCCTGTCTCCCAATATCGAAACCGTGGCCTCCTCCAGCCTGGATGCCATGCGCGAACAGAATCGGCTCTCTGCCTTTGCCGCAAACTACTCCGCCGTGGTCACCAGCGAGCAGAACCGTTTTGGCCTGTCGGCGCGCAAGACGCTGATCATGCAAGGGCTGGTGCGCTATGAAATCGATATGGCGAAACTGGGCGATGATGATGTCCGCTGGGATGCGGAAAACAAAACCCTGCAAGTGCGCCTGCCGCCGATTGAAGTTGCCGGGCCGCAGATCGATTTGAATAGCATTCAGGAATATGGCGAAGGCGGCATTTTGCGCACGTTGACCGATGTTGACCGCACATTGGACGCCGCCAATCGCGCCAAAGGACAGGCAGAATTGCTGCGTCAGGCCAAAGGGCCGGTGCCGATGGGGCTGGCGCGCGATGCCTTTAAACGCGCGGTGACGCAGAATTTTTCAGCACCGTTGCGGGCGGCGGGCATCGAGGCGAAAGTGGTGGCCTACGCCGACGACGAACCCGCCGATAAGGTTACGACGCGCTGGGATGTCTCGACACCGCTTAAGGAAATTGTGCGGAAGTGATTTGTTTCACACGAAGAAGGCGAAGATTTTGAAGATGTCAGAATTATGTTCTTGCGAAGCACCTCTCATCCATCATGGTGGAGATGAAGGCGGCTGACGCCGCATTATCAATTGACCTCATTAAAATCTTCGCGTTCTTCGTGTGAAATATCTTTGTGGAGTTACCACATTGTGCGAAGGTAAAATTGAAAAACGCAAAATACAGCCAAATTCCGGAGCAAATTGAATGAACGCCCCAATCTCCCGCGAGTCCCTTCAAGGCCTCGACCTCGTCGCCGAAATCGCGCGGCTGAAAAAGGAACGCAACGCCGTCATCCTTGGCCATTATTACCAAAGCGCCGACATTCAGGAAATTTCGGACTTTGTCGGCGACAGCCTCGAACTCAGCAAGCGTGCGGCGGAAACCGATGCCGATGTTATCGCCTTTTGCGGGGTGAAATTCATGGCGGAAACGGCGAAAATATTGTCGCCGCAGAAAACCGTGATCTTGCCCGATATGGCCGCCGGTTGTTCGTTGGAGGATGCGTGCCCGCCGGGCAAATTCAAGGCCTTCCGCGAGGCGCATCCCGATCATATCGCGCTGACCTATATCAACTGCTCCGCCGAGGTGAAGGCGTTGTCTGACATCATCGTGACCAGCAGCAGCGCCGAAACGATCCTCGCGCAAATCCCGCGATCACAGAAAATCATTTTTGGACCAGACCGTCATCTGGGTGGCTATCTTTCCCGCAAGTTCGACCGCGAAATGCTGTTATGGCCGGGCGTGTGCATTGTGCACGAGGCGTTTAGCGAAACCGAGTTGCTGAAACTCAAGGCGCAATATCCCGGCGCCCCCGTTGCCGCCCATCCCGAATGCCCGCCGCATATCATCGACCATGCCGATTATGTAGGGTCAACCAGCGGCATTTTGACCTTCGCCAAAAATTTCGAAGGCGACACATTGATCGTCGCCACCGAACCGCACATCATCCACCAGATGGAAAAGGCGCTGCCGGGCAAAAACTTCATCGGTGCACCGGGAGCCGACGGCAACTGCGCGTGCAACATCTGCCCCTATATGGCGCTCAATACGATGGAGAAGCTGTATTTGGCCCTGCGCGACCTGACCCCGCAAATCGAAATGGATGAAGGCATCCGGCTGGCGGCGAAGAAGAGCTTGGACCGGATGCTGGAAATGGCAAGTGGGACTGTGGGCAAGGGGGATTTGGGGGCCAAATCATGAGCAGTCTCGGCATGATCGTAATGACCATCGCCATCCTGCAATACACCGTCATTCCGCTGTTTGCGGACCTCAACCGGACACATGCCGCCAATCCCGATTGGCCCGGGCATGCGCGCAATCATTTGGTGACGCAGGTATTGACGACGTCGGCGCTGGGCGTGCTTGCGCTCTATTTTTTGTGGAGTGGCCGTGTTGGGCGGGAGTTGGGCATTTGCCTGGCGATGCTGCTGTCCGGTGCTGCTTTGGGACCATTCTTCATTAGCAGTATTGCCGCACCGCTCTTTGGCGGACAAATCACGCCGACGCGCGAAGGGCTGGGAATGATCACGATCGCCGGTGTCGAAGGCAATTTGGCGAATTTTGGTTTGTCGGCAATACTTCTGGCTACTGGAAGGCTGCTGGCATTATAACGCGTGTATAGTGCTAGTCCCATCCAGCCAACGCACGCTGGCCGCCAACCGCCTCTCGCCCCTTATGGGAGAGAATAAACATGTTTGGCGGCTTGTCCGCCTAGCTGGATTTGGAAAGGGGGGTGCAGCTTGCGCGCCGCCTGCGCCACATACCCTCATCCTGCTTCGGCTAATTCCCTCGGGTCAAGTCCGGGGTCATAAGTCCGCACAACCCTCTTTCGTAAAGGGAGAGGGGAGGAAATCACCGCCCCACAGCCTCAAAACTAACCCGCAACCTCGTCCCCGTCGCTTTGGCGAATTTCGCCAGCGTCGTCGTTGAAGGCCGCGAGCGACCGCCTTCCAGCCGCGCAACTGCGCTTTGTGTTGTGCCCATGCGCTGTGCAATTTCCTCTTGTGTCAGGCCTGAATTGGCGCGCGCTGCGATCAATGCTTTGGCGAGGGCAAATTCTTCCTCCAGCGCATCATATTCGCGGACAAATTCGGGGTCTTTGAACCATTCATCGCTCAGTTTGGAAAGAGGTATGGTCTTTGTCATGTCAATGTCTCCGCCCGTTTCAGGGCCAATTCGATTTCGCTGCGCGGCGTCTTTTGTGTTTTCTTCCGAAATGCCCGGACAATCACCACGCGCTGTCCAGACATAGTCACGTAAATTGCCCGCGATATGCCGTCGCGTCCGGTCAGTCGCATCTCCCAAAGCTTGCCTTGCAGATGCTTGATATATGGTTCGCGCATTGCCGATAGGCCAAGTTGCTCGATCATATCGGCTATCCGCCGTAACTTCGCCTGCATATCCTTGGGCAGTTCGGCGATTTCGCGCGCAACCGTTGCATCGAGATAAGTCACCGTCCAAATCACGGAACCAGACATAGCATAAATGCTATTTTTGTCAATATGCGCGTTGCGATGTTTCGGATTTCCAAAAGGGTCGAGACTGGTCTAACCTTGAAGCCATGAACCGCCTCTGCCTCCTCGCCCTGACGCTTCTCCTCCTCACCACTCCCGCACAGGCAAACCAGCCTGACGTCTCGATCACCGATGATGGCAAGGCGGTGTATTACAACGGCGACGGCACCCCCACGCCGCTGACCGGCCCTGTCAAGGTCGTGCAGGCGGCGCTCGCCCCGGATGATCGTACCGTGGCGATGGTGGAAATGTTGGTTCAGGGCACGCCAGCTTATGATGACACGCGCACGGCGTTGTGGATTGGCGATGGCGTAACGGGGAAATCCCGCCTGGTGTTCCAACCGCGCCCGGCGGATGACCGGCGCACGACAATGGCGGCGATCTGGAATCCGCATTTTTCGCTCAATGGCGGTTTCGTTTATGTCGAGGCGGAGGCGTGGGTAACGTCGATGGCGATCCACCAGATCAACGTGAAAACCGGCGCGGAGAAATTTGTCATCGACGGGTCGATTCGCGGCATAATGCGTACCGGAAAATATCGCGGGTATTTGCTGGTGTATCGGCATCTCTATCCCAAAAACCCCGAAGACGGGGCCTATGACGAGGTGCAACTGGTGCGCCCCGATGGCAAAGTCATGCTTACCGTGCCGGGCAGTCGAGATGATGAGGGCGGGGCATCGGTGGATCGATGGTTGAAAGCAAATGGCTGGGCGGCGTTTTAGAAACCGTTGCAAACAGAGTTACACCTGTATTTACAAGCAATTTACTTGCGTTAACATTGTGAGAGCCTAGTTTTCGATCCAGTTTTCCGCAATCCGAGTCGCTGAGTATGGCGCGGGGCGGAAGGGGTCGGGCAGGCGTTGTATTTGGCGCTATTGCCCCTTTTCTGGAGTGTAGAAAATGGCAGTAGATTGGTTAGCCGATGTCCGCATTTATGCGGCAAACGCCGATGATAAAGTGGTTGATGCGATTGTCCGTTATTGCGGAATCGCTTTGCAAAGCCGCGACGGACAGTTGGTCGCAATGGCCGACAAAAAAGAACGCGAGCTGGTTCGCGAAAATTTCCTGAAAAAGAAACTGGCAATTACCGATCCGGATTCGGTTCTGGACGATGCCATCGCTTCGGTCGCCGAACGGATGAAGGCAGACCGCACCAAGAACCGCGTGACGGTGTATTATTTGCTCGCTGAACAATTCGGCCTGCTGAATGTCTTTGGTGGCGTATCGGGTGCAGCCGGTGGCGCGGGCGCTGCTGTTGCTGGATTGGCTGCCGCTGGTCTCGGCGCGGTTTCGGGCACAGCCAGTGCTGCGACTGGTGCCGTTGGCGATGCGGTTTCGGGCGTTGCAGGAGCCGCCACGGGCGCTGCTGCGGCGGTCGGCGGTGCTGTTGTTGGAGCAGCGGGTGCGGCATCGGATGCCGTGGGTGGCGCTGTTTCGGGTGCTGCCAATCTTGCGTCGGATGCGGCGTCTGGCGTTGCTGGTGTTGCAACCGGCGCGGCTGCGGCTGTCGGTGGTGCCGTTGCCGGTGCAGCGGGCCTTGCATCGGGTGCGGCTGGCAAATTGGGTGACATGGCGTCGGCACCATTGTCTGCGGTCACGTCAGGCTATGATGATGATGGCGAAGGCAAGGGCATTTGGGGTTGGCTGAAATGGCTGCTGCTGGCGGCGCTGGTTCTCGCATTGCTGTTCTGGCTGTTACGCAGTTGTTCAAATCAAGAAGCAACGCCGGTTGCAGGCGATGCGACAACTGAAACTGCGGCTACGGCAGAAACCACAGAAACGGTTGAAGGCGCAGCAGCGGCTGCTCCGGCTGCTCCGGCGGCTCCCGTGGGTTCAGGCGTGGTTGCGGCGGAACGTGACGGCAAACCAATGCTGACCGTCTATTTCGATACCGGAAAATCCGATGTGTCGAATGACCTGACAGCAGCGGCTGCCAAGGTAAAGGCCTATGTGGGCAGCAACGCTGGTGCCAAATTGGCGGTTTCGGGCTTTAATGATCCTACCGGCAATGCCGCGATCAATGCTGAACTGTCGAAAAAGCGCGCACAGGGCGTGGCCAAGGCTTTGGAAGCTGTGGGCATTCCAGCTGCGTCAATCGAAATGGTGAAGCCTGCTGATTCGACCGACACCAGCGGAGACAACAGCGCGGCCCGCCGTGTTGAAGTGACGGTTCAGTAAACGCTGTCATTCTTGAAAAAAAGGGGGCGGCAGATCAATTCTGCCGCCCCCTTTTTTGTCTTCCCTAAACAGGGTTTGATCGCCTAGCGTGACCTTATGACTTTTACCCTTCCCCAATTCGATCTTGATGCCTTTATCCGCGCCACTTTGGCCGAAGACCTTGGCCCCACTGGACGCGATGTAACATCCGAAAGCGTGATTCCGGCAGAGATGCGTTTCGCCGGGGTGATGGACAGTCGCGATCCCATCGTGGTTGCCGGGCTACCATTGGCGGTCGCGTTTTTCCGCCATCTTGATCCCGACATGGAAATCGACGTGTTGGTCGGCGAAGGGCAGATGGTACCCGCTGGAACCGACCTGATGCGGCTGCGCGGCAATGCGCGGGCGATGCTGACGGCGGAGCGATCGGCGCTCAATACTGCGCAGCATTTGTCTGGCATCGCCACCATGACGCGCAAATATGTCGATGCCATTGCGGGCACCGGTTGCATTTTACTCGATACACGCAAGACCATACCGGGCCTGCGCGTTCTGGAAAAATACGCAACGCGGATGGGCGGGGCGACCAACCACCGCATGGGATTGTGGGATGCCGCAATGATTAAGGACAACCACGTCGCGGTTGCGGGTGGCGTCGTTGAGGCGGTGCGGCGGGCAAAGGATGCAGGGGTCCAGCGCATCATATTGGAAGTCGACCGGATCGCACAGATCGAACCGGGTCTTGCGGCGGGTGCGACCCATTTGCTGCTGGATAATATGGACGTGGCGCAATTGACCGAAGCCGTGGCGCTGGTTGCCGGGCGCGTGCCGACCGAGGCATCGGGCGGAGTGACGCTGGAGACGATCCACGCCAAGGCGGCGACAGGGGTGACCTTTATTTCGGTCGGGCGGTTGACGCAAAGCGCGCCTGCTGCAGATATTGGCTTGGATTTTGATGTTGTTTGAAAAACGGGCATCAAAAATGGATCATAGCCGGTCGAAGAGCGCGTTGCTGTGGATGACCTTTCGAAAGGCTCTGGGCTACGGTTTGGTATTGTTGCAACAGCAGCAATAATGTTCTGCGTTTCCCTTACCTCATGGCCCAGCCAATCCGCACAAGCCCAGGCATGGCAATGCAAGGCCCCGGCCAACCTCGCTCGCCCCACCCCTGAATATGCAAAACCGCAGGAAATCCGGCGGACCCCGATTGCGGGCTATACGCTGGCGCTCAGCTGGAGCCGCGAATTTTGCAAGGGCCGCGAGAAAGACCCGACTATGGCGCTGCAATGCAACGGCCAGATTGGCGATTTTGGCTTTGTCCTGCACGGGCTTTGGCCCGAAGCTGCGGGGAGGGATTATCCGCAATGGTGCCGCAAAGCCCCTGCATTATCGCGCAAAGTGATTGCCGAAAATATCTGCATGACGCCGTCTGAACAATTGTTACAGCACGAATGGGCCAAACACGGTACCTGTATGGCGCGTAAACCCGAAACCTATTTCGGGGCGGCCAAATTGCTGTTCACTGCAATAACCTTTCCCGACATGGACCGGTTGTCGCGGCAGGGCGATAAAGGGGGCAAGCCGTTGACTGCTGCGGGGCTAGCCGATGCCTTTGTCGCCAATAATGATGGATTGCCGAGCGAGGCGATCAAGGTGAAAACCGATCGCAAGGGCTGGCTGGAAGAGGTGAGGATTTGCCTCGACAAGAAATTCAAACCCATGCGCTGTCCGGTACATAGCCGGGGAGCGCCTGTTGGGGCGGAGGTAAAGGTTTGGCGGGGTGGGCGTTAGCCTTCAATCACCCGCGTTCCGGGATGATGTTTATCCAGATGCTTTTTGATGATCCGTAAATTTTTGCTGTTTGATCGCCACAAAAAGTCAAAGGCATCACCCGCCAATGGTATCGCACCCAGTGCAGTATCGATACCGACATTGGCGGCCATGCGCAGCAGCTGAAATTTCCCCATCCCCAGATTGCGGGCCTCCCACACCATATACGCGCCCATGGCGGCAGTCACAAGATCGCCCAAAACGGGGACCAGTCCCACAATCGAATCGAGGCCAAAGGGAATCTTGGTGCCCGGTATGTGAAAGCTGCGTTCCAGCAACTGTTCGAGCGCCTCCACCCTTTGCCGCACCGAATGCGGATCCCGGCCCATTCCGGGCAGCGATTTGGCAATCTGTTCAAATTGGTCTTGTGAAACGGGCATAGCTAATCCTCTTCCTGACTTATGTTGGATCGCGCCCCAGATATTGCAAGGGATGAATGCCGCGTGGGTTCAGCGCAAATCCCAAAAGTCCCTCACGCGCCAGAGTCCAACGAAGCGGATGCGCGATGGGAATGAAATTGCGTAGCGTCTGCAATTCGGTTTCTGCCTCTGCCAACAATCGCTTTCGTTCTTCGCGATCATCGGTCAGCCGCGCTTCTGCAATTAACCGGTCTGCCTGGCTGCTACAAATTTTTGTCGCTGCACAGGATAATTGCGACAAATACCATGCCGGGCTGGAGGTATCCGCAACGCGGTCGATCAGGCTGAGATCGGCGGGCTGGGTAAAACCAACGCGTTCGGCGTCCAATCCTATCGCGGCTAAATCTGCCTTTAAATTGGCAAATAATATGCGGGCACCAACGCCGCGTGGCAGCGCGATCCGCAAAGCCCGCACCTGCCCATTGCTACCTTCCCACGCGGCAATCGTCTGGCGGGCAAATTGCTTGCGCTCAGCCATGTTCATACTGTTCCATTCCGGGCGCGTAACCGATCCGCGATTGCGTAATGTTTCCGGCGACAGCGACAGTGTTTCACGCCAGGTGCCAATATCGAAAGTAGTCAGCATTCGCGGTCGGTCGATTGCCGCTGCAATGGCCTCTCGATTGGCGGCCAATGACAGGAACGGCCCTGCTTCTTCGAACAACAGCCCAAACAGGCCGGGGGTGGGATCGATTTGCGGGGATGCACCAAACGCATCACTGGCCGTCGCAAAGGGCGCATGTTCGAATCGTCCGTTGAGGATGATGTCGGTTTGGCCATTGGCGAAACGGGCCAATGCTTCACTGGTTTTGGTGGCGCGAAGAGTGATGGTTCGCCCATCAAGCGAAATCGTGCCATCAGCCTCGTCCACCCGCATTTGCAGCGCCAGCGTCGCCCCTTGTTTCTTGGCCTGCATCGGACCCGATCCCGTGCCTTTATGGATCAAGCCAAATTCGGGCTGGGCCAATAATTCGAGCAAATTGGGCATCGGTGCGCGCAACCGGATTTCGATGACTTTACCGGTCATCGATACAACGTCGTCCACCACGGTCAAATCGCTAGCAAAGCGCCCATTGCGCAATTCGGCAATGCGGTTTCGCAACGCCGCTGCCACCTCATCAGAGCGAATTTCACGCCCATTATTCCAACGCGTTTTCTGCAGCCGGAAAATATAGCTGCGATCATCGTCGGTCACGATCCAGCGCGACGCAAGACCCGGTATTACGCGGCCCTGCGCGTCAAAACCGACCAGGCCCTGTGCCGTTGCGTTGCGCAAATAGGATGAGGCGGGCGACAGCGGGTGTTGCGCCACAGACACCGGACGCGGGCTATCTTCGATAACATCAGCGCGCAGCCGTTCATTGTCTATGCCTTGGTCACAGGCCGATAATCCCGCCAACAGCGACAGCGCCAACACGATGCGGACCCGCATCATTTTACCCCCAATGTGCGGCTCGGATGGACGTTTGCCGAATTGTCGATCCAGCCGCGCACGCGTGGCGACACCAAACTGCGCGACGCGTAATAATATAGCGGCAAAATGGGCGCTTCATCCATCAATGTCTGTTCGGCGTCGCGCATCATTTGCACTCTAATCTTCGGATCGGCTTCGGCAAGCGCGGCATTCAATTCCGTGTCAAATTGGCGGTTGGAAAAGCCAGAATAATTTTGTGCGCCGGTATCGCTTTTATGCACGGCCAGGAAGTTTTCTGGGGCGGCGAGATCGGCGATCCAGCCCGAACGGGCCAAAGCGAAATCGGCGCGTTTCAAACTATCGAAATGCAGGCTCGCCTCGCTGTTCAGCAAACTGGCCTCGACCCCCAGGTCACGCCACATCGTGGCCATGGCAACCGAGGCCTTGCGGTGTTCGGACGAACTGTTGAAACGGATTTCAAAGCGCAGCGGTTTGCCGGGGCCATAGCCCGCCTCTGCCAGCAATCCGCGCGCCGCGTTTAATCGGCGTTGGCGCGGCCAATCTGCCCAAATCGGGCGATAGGGAAATCCACCTGCCAATGCAGGGGGCAACACGCCCCATGCCGGTTCGTTACCCGCATCGACCATTTTATCCGCCAACCATTGCCGGTCGACCGCCATCGACAATGCAAGCCGGACGCGGCGATCATCAAAGGGTGGTTTGCGGGTGTTGAACGCGTAATAATAGGTACCAAGATAGGACGCGCTGTGGACCAATTCCTTATGATGGCTCTTCAACCAATGATGCCGCGTCGGCGGATAATCGCTGCCAATATCGGCCGCCCCTGCCAAAACCGCGCGCATGGCGGCGTTTAAATTATCCATTGGTCGCCAGATCATCGTTGGCGATTGCGGTGTGCCATCGTGCCAATGCGGATTGGCAGACAGCGTCAGGGCCTGTGCCAATTGCCATTGGGTCAGCTGGTAAGCACCGCTGGTCACCAATGGCCGGTCCGCCGTCCATTTATCTCCTGCTGCTTCGATGCGGTGAAATGGCAGTGCACGCCATGGCCGGATGCGCGAGGAGCGCCGGCAGAGCAGGGAAGGGGTTCGACAGTCGGATTGTGACCGTGCGATCATCCGGTGCCTCGACCGCCGCAATAATCGCGAACAACGCGCCATGCGGCGATCCATTTTTTGCGTCCCTAATGCGGGAAAAGGCTTTTGCAAAAACAGCAGCATTGATCGCGGTGCCATCTGAATATTTCAGCGCCGGGTACAGGCGGAACGTCCAGAGGCGGCCATCGGCGCTGATCGTCCAATTTTCCGCCAACCCAGCCTCTGCCTCGCCTTTGGCATTAAAACGGGTGAGGCCTTCGAACAGGTCGGATGCGATCCGGGTTGACGACAGATCAGAAACAATCTGCGGATCAAGCCCGCGCGCGTCATTGTCGGTCAAGCGGATGAGCGGAGCGTTATCGGTGCGACCTTGCTGTCCCGGGGAACAACCAGAAAGCAGGACCATCAGGATAAGGCATAAGCGCAGCATTTGCCGCGACTTTAGGCAGGGATGATTCCCTAGGAAACCCTTTTTATGGAAAGTGACACCCGAGACTGTTTTTGACCAGTCGCCATTTTGGTGCGGACGGCGGGACTTGAACCCGCATTTCCAGTTGGAAGGCAGATTTTAAGTCTGCTGCGTCTACCATTTCGCCACGTCCGCATAGGGCGCAGAAGCCTAAAGACATTCTGCGCCCGAAAACGCAAACACTATCAATGGATTCGGGTCAAGCCCAACGCGCTTACCGATTTAGGCGTTCACGCACTTCTTTGCCCGGTTTGAAATAGGGTACCCGCTTTGCAGGCACCGCTACCGATGTTCCGGTACGCGGGTTTCGGCCAGTACGCGGATTGCGATCGCGGGTCGAAAATGCGCCAAATCCACGCAATTCTACACGACCGCCTTCTGACAGTCGTTGAATGATCTGATTGAAAAACAGATCGACGATACGTTCCACCTCTTCCGGCGTCAGACCAGAATTTTCGGCTTCAATTTTTTTTACTAGTTCAGAGCGAATCATGGCACTTTGCCTCCACGGCAACCTAAAGAAAAAACCATAGCAGACCCACTGCAATTTCATGATGGCAGAAAAGCCATAGTGGCACAATGTGATTTTAGAATTATGTAAAATAGTTAACAAAAAAGGGAGGCTGGTCCGTTTGGACCAACCTCCCCCTTTTTTGACCTAAACCGGTCGGTTTTCGGTGTTTTAGCTGCCGCGCTGTTTCAACGCCTCGCCAAGGATGTCGCCAAGCGATGCACCCGAATCGGATGAACCATATTGTTCAACAGCCTGCTTCTCTTCGGCGAGTTGCAGCGCCTTGATCGAGAAGTTGGGTTTTTTCGAACGGTCGAAACCAGTGACCATTGCGTCGAATTTTTGACCAACCTGAAAACGGTCGGGGCGTTGTTCGTCGCGGTCACGACCAAGGTCGGCACGCTTGATAAAGCCGGTTGCGCCATCATCGCCTGCCTGCACTTCAAGGCCGCCATCGCGAACTTCAAGAACAACAACCGTGACTGTGCCACCCTTTTTCAGGCCGCCAGCCGAAGCTGCACTGGTGCCGCCTGCTGCTGGTGCACCCTTTTCAAGCTGCTTGATACCCAGCGAGATGCGTTCTTTTTCGGCATCAATGTCAAGGACAACGGCTTTGACCATTTCGCCCTTGCGGTGCAAATGCAGGGCTTCTTCGCCCGAAATGCCCCATGCGATGTCCGACATGTGGACCATGCCATCGACATCGCCATCGAGGCCGATGAACAGACCGAATTCGGTCGCATTCTTGACTTCGCCTTCGACTTGCGTGCCCACAGGGAACTTTTCTGCAAAGCTTTCCCATGGATTGTTCTGGGCTTGTTTGAGGCCCAGCGAAATGCGGCGTTTTTCTAGATCGACGTCGAGCACAAGCACTTCAACTTCTTGGCTGGTTGAAACGATCTTGCCGGGATGGACGTTTTTCTTGGTCCACGACATTTCCGAAACATGGACCAAACCTTCGATGCCGGCTTCCAGCTCGATAAAGGCACCATATTCGGTGATGTTGGTGACGGCACCGGACAGGCGTGCGCCAACCGGATATTTCGCAACGGCACCTTCCCATGGATCCGATTCCAGCTGCTTCATGCCCAGGCTAATGCGCTGCGTATCGCGGTTGATACGAACGATTTGCACCTTCACAGTGTCGCCGATGTTGATCATTTCCGAAGGATGGTTGATCCGTTTGTAGCTGATGTCGGTAACGTGCAGCAGGCCATCGATGCCGCCCAGATCGACGAACGCACCATAATCGGTGATGTTCTTGACGACGCCTTCGATAACCTGACCTTCGGCCAGATTCTGGATCAGGCCAGTGCGCTGTTCGGCACGGGTTTCTTCGAGGATCGCACGGCGCGAAACAACGATGTTGCCACGGCGACGGTCCATTTTCAGGATGACGAATGGCTGCGCGATGTCCATCAACGGGCCAACGTCGCGCACGGGGCGAACGTCAACCTGGCTGCCGGGCAAGAAGGCCACGGCACCGCCCAGATCGACGGTGAAAGCCACCTTTGACGCGGCCAAAGATAACGCCTTCAACGCGGTTGCCAGCGGCGAATTCGCCTTCCAACTTGTCCCAAGCAGCTTCGCGGCGAGCGCGATCACGCGACAGCACAGCTTCACCGCTGAGGTTTTCGACACGATCGACATAAACTTCGACTTCGTCACCGACGTTCAATTCGGCTTTCTGGCCGGGCATCGCGAATTCACGCAGCGCCACGCGGCCTTCGGACTTCAGTCCGACGTCGATCATCGCATGATCATTTTCAATTGCGGTAACGGTGCCTTTTACGACGCGGCCTTCAAAGCCACCTTCTGCACCACCAAGTGATTCGTTTAAAAGCGCTTCGAAATCGTCGCGCGTAGGGGTTGGCGAACTTGCCATGGGATGAAATTCCTTACGTACTTTTTGTCCGGCCAATCGGTTGGTTCCGATGGTCTTTGACCAGAAATGCCCTATTACCCGAATAGCAATAAAGCGTTCGTTTTAAGAGGGTTGCAATCCAAAATCGCCGTCACGCTGAACTTGTGTCAGGGTCCATAACTCCGTCTCGACCTTTGGTCTGTTAGGCGAAATGGATGCTGAACCAAGTTCAGCATGACGGGTTCGTTGGCCCGCAGCGCCCCGCCACTTATACCGTGCGGAGGCGAGCCTCCACCGCAGCAATCGCAGCTTGAACGGCTGCGCCTATAGTCAAATCACCGGTATCTAGCAAGGTCGCATCTGTAGCGGGTTTCAACGGCGCTTCGGTCCGCCCCGTATCGCGTTCGTCGCGTTTGCGAATATCGGCAAGGATATTGTCAAAATCGACATCCAGCCCGCGCGACAGCATCTCTTCATAGCGGCGATGTGCGCGGACCTCGGCTGAGGCAGTGACGAACAGCTTCACATCGGCATGCGGGGCAATAACGGTGCCAATATCGCGGCCATCGAGTACCGCGCCTTTGGGCTGGTTGGCAAAATCCACCTGTCGCTGGTTCAGCGCTGCGCGCACCGCAGGATGCACCGACACGCGGCTGGCAAGCCCGCCCACCTCTTCATTGCGCAACACAGGGTCTTCAAGCAGGCTATCGGGAAAGGCGCATCCAGCCAGCGCATCCTTGGCGACATCAGCATTGCCGCCGTTGAGCGTCACTTGCTGCCCCACCGCGCGATACAACAAGCCCGTGTCTAGGAACGGCAAGCCATAATGCGCAGCCAGCGCCTTGGAGATTGTGCCTTTGCCAGAGGCGGTAGGGCCATCAACGGCGATTATCATGGCAACGGCCTTTGGCAGCGGATCGGAGATCTGTCAAAATGGCATTTTGGACTGCAAATAGTAGAGTAGCCCCCCACTCTTATCAGTTTACCAATAATTAGCATGCTTCGGCTAGCTAGAAGCTTGAAATACAATGGAAGTATAACAGTGACTGATTTTCTGGCTCGCCCCGTCACGAGAAGCCGATATTGGCTGTTCCAACTTATCGCGTTTGTCATAATGAGAATTGCCAGCGAGTTCGGTTTTGGCCCGCTTGCACTGGTTATCATGACGCTCGTTGCAATGGGACGCCTGACGGATATTGGATGGCCGCGATGGATCGCGCTTATTCCGGCGTCTTTCGTGATGTCCCTGATTCTAATGCAGCGAACGGGGTATATGTCTGCCGACACTCTTGATTCTATTGGGTACCCTGCGCTTTATGTAACGACTTTACTCATGGCTTTCATTGGCTTTTGGCCAAGTCAGACTAAGCCTAAATCAGACCAAAAAGCCCTCCAGCCCAAAACTAGGTCAATAGCGCGAGTTGTAACTTACTCAGGTGAGCCCCACTAACTGCCTAATTAGAGATTCAAATGTCGGGAAACTCGTCGCAATTGGCGACACATCGTCCACCGTCACGCCGTGATAACAATGCTGCCCCGCCACCGCAAAGCTCATCGCAATCCGGTGATCCAGCGCGCTGGCAACGGTTGCGCCTCCTTCCAAAGGTTCGCCGCCGCTGCCGGTGATGACAAGCCCGTCTTCGCGTTCTTCGACAATCGCACCAATAGCCGTCAGCCCTGTTGCCATCAACGCCAGCCGGTCGCTTTCCTTGACGCGCAGTTCGTCGAGACCGCTGGTGGTCGTGCGCCCCTGCGCCATGCTAGCCGCGACAAAGAACACGGGAAATTCGTCGATCATGCTCGGCGCAACATCGGGCGGGACTTCGATACCCGTCAGCACGCTATGCCGCGCTGTGATGTCCGCCACCGGTTCGCCGCCGACAACGCGTTCGTTGGTATAGGTCAAATCCGCGCCCATCGCCTCCAGCATTTTGAAAATGCCGGTGCGCGTCGGATTCATGCCGACATGGGTGACGGTGACTTCGCTGCCCGGGGTAATCAGCGCCGCGACAATCGGGAAGGCGGCGGACGACGGGTCGCCGGGGACTTCGATGGTTTGCGGCTTTAACTCAGCCTCGCCCATCAGGCGGATATGGCGAACGCCGTCTGCATCGACCTCGACGGTCAGTTCCGCGCCAAAGCCCGCCAGCATCCGCTCGCTATGGTCGCGGGTCGGGATTGGTTCGATCACTTCGGTGATGCCCGGCGTGTTGAGGCCCGCGAGCAAGATCGCCGACTTCACCTGCGCGCTGGCGACTGGCAAACGGTAGCTGATCGGCACAGCCGGACAGATGCCGCGCACCATCAATGGCAAGCGGCCTCCCGGCGACGCGGTAAACTCCGCCCCCGTCAGCGACAGCGGGTCGATCACGCGGCCCATGGGGCGTTTGGAAAGCGACGCATCGCCAATAAAGGTCGCGGTAATCGCGTGGGATGCAACCAATCCCATCAACAGCCGCGTCGAAGTGCCGCTATTCCCCATATCCAGCGCGGTTTCGGGTTGCAGCAAACCGCCGACGCCCACGCCATTGACCACCCACACGCCATCCGAATCGCGCGTAATGTCTGCGCCCATGGCACGCATGGCGGCGGCGGTGGACAATACGTCTTCACCTTCCAGCAATCCGGTGATCCGGCTTTCGCCAACGGCCAATGCGGACAGCATCAGCGACCGGTGCGAAATCGATTTGTCGCCGGGCACGCGCACGGCCCCGCGCAATGGGCCAGCGGGCGCGAAAGTTCGGGGGTGGGGGATAAATGGCTCATGATAGGGCGCAATGGCGTTTGGCTTTACCCTCTGTCAAAGAGAATTTTTTGACAGTCCGCCAACTCTGTGGCAATGGCCACGCCGATTTGATCGATGCTTTGCATGGCAAACGTCGTTTTTCGAGAAATTTGAAAGGATAAGAGGCCCACCATGGTGAAGGCTGAATGGGGAACAAAGCGCACTTGCCCGAAATGCGGCACGCGATTCTACGATCTGACCAAGGATGAACCGGTTGAATGCATCGAATGCGGCAACCAGTGGACTCCCGAACCTGTGCTGAAATCGAAACAGCCTTTGCCGTTCGAAGAAGCCGAAAAGAAGCAAGACGATGCCGATCTGGCCGATGACGATCTCGACATTGATGTCGACGCGGTCGACGGCAATGATTCGCCGGATAACGACGTCGATCTGGGCGGCGATGATGATCTGGGCGTTGCCGCTGGTGACGAAGAAGGTCACGAGCAATAATTTGACTTGATATGATGCGGGGCGCCCGTTAATGGCGCCCCCACCAACAGCCGCCCTTGATGGGTGGCCGGATGGGGCCTTAGCTCAGCTGGTAGAGCGCTACACTGGCAGTGTAGAGGTCAGGGGTTCGACTCCCCTAGGCTCCACCATTTTCCCTGAATTCCGGTGACGACGCAGAGGCCATTTGTTGGCTGAGATCAGCTGTACTGGCATATCTCGAAATCGATCATTAGCTGTCTATCGAACAGATAGTCAGCCGCGCGCCCGCGTCGCTTTGCGTGCCGCCCAAAAGTTGTCTGGCAAGATCGTGATGGCATCTGGGATACGACCGCGTGCTCGCAACACAATGCACCGATGCCATTGTCCTGTTATGGTAAAGTCCGCCCCATCCAAATTTTAGAACGAAGCGGAGCACTCCACCAAACAAACGCCGCAGTAAATAAATGTAAAGATTGCTTGTCTATGCAGTTTACGTCAAGGAATCGGAGTTTGGCGATGAAACGGATTACAATCATATTGTCGGTCCTGGCACTACCCGCCTGTGGCGGTGTTTCGACTGCAAGCGACGATCCGGACAATATTCCTCTGGCAGGGCAGTGGAGCGATTCGCGCCGGATATTGTCGGTGCAGTTTAATGGCGCGGCCACCGACCGATCAAAAATTCCCGGACTGCCTGCCGATGCAGAAGCGCAAAGCTGTCAGGAACCGAAAATGCGGTCAAGCGAGGACCTGAAATCGGTTATGCTGCAAACAGGCAAACTGAAAGACTGTAATGCCCCAACGGTGACGCGCATCGGAAATCGCGCTGTCTTGCGCGGAATGTGCAATGGTGTCGAAGTTCCCGGAATCGATCCCGTAGGCAGCAGCGCGCTGTTTACCGGAACAGCAGTCGAATCCGCCAATCATATCCGACTGGATTATCAGGTAGATATGACGTTACGCGAAAAATCCGGCAACGGAGCGCAATTTCGTATCATAGGTTCGCGCGAGATGAAGCGGTTGGGTGATTGCTAGTTTAGCGGACAGTTGTGCACAGTTAACCAGCTACGCTGGCCATTTGGCTTTGTCTCGCCTAAGGGCAGCCCATGCATTTTTTAGACCAAGCCAAAATATATATTCGTTCGGGTTCCGGCGGCCAAGGCGCTGTCAGTTTCCGGCGGGAAAAATATGTCGAATATGGCGGACCCGACGGCGGCAATGGCGGCCGTGGGGGTGATATTATTTTTGAAGCGGTCGCGGGTCTCAACACCCTGATCGATTTTCGCTACACTCAGCATTTCAAGGCTCCTCGCGGCGGCGGCGGTTCGGGGCGTGATCGCTACGGTGCGGGTGGCGAAGATCTGGTGATCAAGGTTCCGTTGGGAACGCAGATTTTGGCTGATGACGAAGAACGCGGGCTTTTGGCGGATTTAACCGTCATCGGACAGCGGATCACGTTTCTGCGCGGCGGTATGGGCGGACGCGGTAACGCGAGCTATAAAACCAGCACCAACCGCGCCCCGCGCCAGCATCAACCCGGCGAAGACGGCACCGAAATGTATGTTTGGCTGCGGCTGAAACTGCTCGCGGATGCCGGGCTTGTCGGCATGCCCAACGCAGGCAAATCGACGTTTATCAATCAAGTGTCGAACGCCAAGGCAAAGGTCGGGGCCTATGCCTTTACCACATTGCGCCCGCAACTGGGTGTCGTCAGCCATAAGGGCCGCGAATTTGTGCTGGCCGATATTCCGGGCCTAATCGCCGGGGCCGCCGAAGGGGCTGGGGTTGGTGACCGCTTTCTGGGGCATATCGAACGGTGCCGGATTTTGATCCATTTGATCGACGCGACCGGCGATGATCCGGTGGCGGCATGGCATGTGGTGTGCGACGAACTGGCCGAATATGGTGCAGACTTGGTCGATAAGCCGCAGATTGTGGCGCTGAACAAGGGCGATTTGCTCGATCCTGAAATCATGGCCGATATTGCGGCGCAATTGGAAGCGGCAGGGGCGAAAGCCGTGATCTCCATCTCGGGCGCGACCGGACAGGGCGTTCCCGATGTGCTCGACCGCGTGTTGATGGCACTGCCCGATAAAAGCAGCGTCGAAGGGTCCACTGGCGATAATGCGGACGGGACATGGTCGCCCATTTAAGCCACGCATCCTGCCCGATGCTGGTCGTCAAGGTCGGATCATCGTTGCTGGTCGAAGCCGATGGCGCAGTGCGGCGGGCTTGGCTGGAAACGTTGGTCGCCGATATTGCCGCGCGGCATCAGGCGGGCCAACGGATCGTTGTCGTCAGCTCAGGTGCCATTGCTCTTGGCGCACGGCGGATGGGCTTCGAAAAGGGTGGTCGGGCCAGTCTCGCCGATGCGCAGGCGTCGGCTTCGGTCGGGCAGATTTTGCTATCGGGGATTTGGGCCGAGTTGCTGGGCGCGCAGGGGCTGACCGCGGCGCAAATGCTGGTGACGCTCGATGATCTGGAAGATCGTCGCCGCTATCTGAACATTACCGCGACGCTCGACCGTTTGCTGGGGGCGGGGGCCGTGCCCGTCATCAACGAAAACGACAGCGTGGCGACGGCTGAAATTCGCTTTGGCGATAATGATCGGCTGGCGGCGCGCGTGGCGCAGGCGGCAGGAGCAGATGGCGTGGTGCTCTTGTCGGATGTGGATGGTCTGTATGATCGTGACCCGAAGGACCCTGAAGCGCAATTGGTCTCCGAAGTGCAGAAAATTGACGGGCGCATCCGCATCATGGTGGCGGGCGGATCATCATCGGGCATGGGTTCGGGCGGCATGGCGTCGAAACTGGATGCTGCCGATATTGCCACGCGGGCAGGGATAGGCCTCGCTATTGCATCGGGCTTGCGCGATCATCCTTTGGCGGCGCTGGATAAAGGCGCGCCTTCAACATGGTTCGCACCGCGTTCTGGCGGCAATGCGCGCAAAGGCTGGATTGGCGGACGGCTGTCGGTCAAGGGCCGCATTATTGTCGATGCAGGCGCGGCAAAGGCGTTGCGCAAAGGCGGCAGCTTGCTGCCCGCCGGGGCAAATGGCGTGGATGGTGCGTTCAAACGCGGCGATGTGATCGACATTATCGGCGTAGACGGCGAAATTGTGGCGCGGGGGTTATCCGAATATGACGCCGCCGATGCCGCATTGATTTGCGGCAAAAGGTCGGGGGAATTGGAAGCGATATTGGGCGCTGTCCCGCGTCAGGTGCTGGTTCACCGGGACCAGATGGTTTTGTTGTGACGGCAAAGCGCGGCGTCGTCGCCCTGACCGGTGCCACTGGCTTTGTCGGTTCTGCGACACTCGACAGATTGCTCGAAGCCGGATGGAAAATCCGCGCCTTGACCCGCCGGGACCAGCCAAAGCGCGCCGGTGTACTTTGGGTCAGCGGCACGCTCGATGATATGGCCAGCCTCAACACTTTGTGCGAAGGGGCAGACGCGGTGCTGCACATTGCCGGCGTGGTGAATGTGCCGACGGCGGCGGAGTTTGAGGCAGGGAATGTCACCGGCACCGCAAACATGCTGGCAGCGGCAAAGGCGGCGGGTATCAGCCGCTTTGTTCATGTCTCGTCGCTGTCCGCCCGCGAACCCGCGCTGTCACTTTATGGAGCAAGCAAGGCAAAGGCCGAAAAATTGGTCGCCACCAGCCTGATCGACTGGACGATCATCCGCCCGCCCGGCGTCTATGGACCCGGTGATCGCGATGTGTTGGAGATGTTCCAGATGGCCAGCGCGCGGCTTTTGCCTGTTGCCACCAAAGGGGCGCGGATCGTGGATCCATGTTGATGATCTGGCACGGTTGCTGGTCGCTGCTTTGCCACCCCATGAAGACGCCACCGCAAGGATATTCGAGGCTGATGATGACGAACCCGGCGGCTGGACCCACGATCGTTTCGCCCGCGCCATCGGCTGGGCCTTGGGTAAACGCGTAACCACTGTATCCGCTCCTCGCCCTCTGTTGTTTGCCGCTGCTTGGGCAGATCGGCTATTGCGAGGGCGACGGGCAAAGCTGACCCCCGATCGTGCAGGCTATATGAGCCATCCCGATTGGGTGATCGATCGCAACGCCGCTCCGCCCGCTGCATTATGGCAGCCGCAGATCGCCACCCGCGACGGCATCAAATCCACCGCCCGTTGGTATAAAGCGCAGGGTTGGCTATAGCTTTGCCGCAGACATGCCCTTTTGCCGCCGCAATCGACTGCCATCGCGCAATAACACTTCAGGATTATTCATTATGACCGACCGCACTGCCATGTTCGACAAGATAAAGGCGCTCATCGATCCCTTTAACAAAAAGGGCGTCGATATTACCGATGCCACCACCTTTGCGGGTGATCTGGAATGGGATAGCCTGACGGTGATGGATTTCGTTGCCGAGGTTGAGGATGCGTTCGACATCGTCATCACCATGAACATGCAGGCTGAGATTGAAAATGTCGGTCAGCTGGTCGATGCGGTGAGTAAGCTAACGGATTGACCATCCTCTATTTCGTCATCCTGAACTTGCTTCAGGATAACAAACCACCGTCGCGTGTTATCCTGAAACAAGTTCAGGATGACGAAAAGTTTTTTTAGGCAGAACTGATGACCGACCTTTTCTCAAAATTCGATCCCCTGATCCAGCAGCGCGAGGCGTTGCTTTCAACAGGTGTCACCGATCCTTTCGGGCTGGTGATGGAAAAGGTGTTGTCGCCCACCGTCGCCATTTGCAACGGCAAGGAAACGATCTTGCTGGGCACCTATAATTATATGGGCATGACCTTTGACCCGGACGTGATCGCGGCGGGCAAGCAAGCGTTTGACGATTTTGGTGCAGGCACCACCGGCAGCCGCGTGCTGAATGGCACCTTTGATCCGCATCGCGATGTCGAAGCCGCCTTGCGCGAATTTTACGCCATGGATCACGCCATGGTTTTCTCCACCGGATACCAGGCCAATTTGGGCATCATCAGCACCATTGCTGGCAAAGGCGATTATATCATCCTCGATATAGACAGCCATGCCTCGATCTATGACGGCTGTAAAATGGGCGATGCCGAAATCGTCGCGTTTCGGCATAATGACATTGAGGCGCTGGAAAAACGGCTGAAGCGTTTGCCGGCGGATGCGGGCAAATTGGTGGTGCTAGAAGGCGTCTATTCGATGATGGGCGACATCGCGCCCTTAAAAGAAATGGTCCGCATATCGAAAGAAGCCGGTGCCATGGTGCTGGTCGATGAAGCGCACTCCATGGGCTTTATCGGCCCCAATGGACGCGGCGTGGCAGAGGAGCAAGGCTGTCTGGATGACGTCGATTTCGTCATCGGCACCTTCAGTAAAAGCGTCGGTACCGTAGGCGGTTTCTGCGTATCGAACCATCCGAAGTTTGAAATATTGCGCCTTGTCTGCCGCCCTTATGTCTTCACTGCTGCCTTGCCGCCCAGCGTAATGGCATCCAGCGCAGTATCGGTGCGTAAACTGATGCACGGCGGAAACAAACGCGCGCATTTGTGGGAAAATTCAAAGGTGCTGCATGGCGGGTTGAAGGCATTGGGTTTCACCCTTGGCACCGACACCCCGCAAAGCGCCATTATCGCGGTCATCATGCCCGACCTCGAAAAAGGCGCGATGATGTGGGAAGCGTTGCTAGCCGAAGGGCTCTACGTCAATCTGGCGCGCCCGCCCGCAACGCCTGCTGGCATGACGCTGCTGCGCTGTTCGCTGTGCGCCGAACATAGCGCCGAACAGGTGCAGGATATATTGGGCCGGTTTGAACGCGCGGGGAAAGCTGTGGGGATTATTTAACTATCAGCTTGGGATAACGGCTGAGCCAGTTTTTGGCCTGGATGCGATCCAAATATATATCTCGTTTCTGAGAGATGAAATTTTCCGTTGGGCGAAGTTCTAGCGCAAATAGATCATCCAGCCCAAGCGGCGCAATGATTTCCAACTCTCCGCATTGTGTCATTCTTAAAGCAACAGCTGTTGCAGTTTCAGGCCAGTGGCGCATCGCATCTGACACAGAAGCATAGGGCGCATCGCCATTGTGCAGATGCATCATGGCTTGATTTTTAACCGACCAGGTAAAGCCGGGTTCAAGCGCGGCCAGCCTGTTTTCGATATTCTGGTCATCGCTGCCTTGAGCAGAATCAAACCAAACAACGTCGACATCACCGATGGGCGGACGCGGATCAAAACCATGAAAATGGTCCCAAACCGCATCTCTCACGAACCCCGCGCCGATCCAGCCATCGGGCAATTCAACCGATCGCACCGCTTGCAATGCCCGCATGCGCAAAATGTCTGTCGATAAAATTCGAATCAGTTGATCGTGCATGTTCGCCGATCAAATTTCACCGCACCGCCCCTTTAATCCACAATCTCGGCACCAGCACCAGCGCCGCGACCAAGGGCCATTTCCGCTGCCATGGCTTGATCTCTATCTTGGCATCCGCGTGCCGGTTGATTTTCCACGCCAGATAATCAATCCCGCCCGAATAGGTGAACGCGGCCTTGGCCAATCGCGCCACGGTGAGCATTTTGCCACGTCGCCGCAGGGCTGGCCAGCGGTCGCGCTCGATAACCGCTTTGGCTTCGGGATCAGGCAACAAATGAACCTTGCCATCGTCGCCCACAGCATTCGGTATGGGGGTATGTTGCAAGGCTGCCCGACCAAAAATGAGGTAACGATGCGGATCAAATTCGATCACCGATGCCGGGCGATCTCTACGTTCGGCACGCAGTTCGGCCCCATAGGTCATGGCAAAGCCCAGCGACCATAGATCCAGTATATCATCGTCATGCGCCATGTGCGCCAAGGCCGCATTGAGTATGGTTGGCGCGGCCCCCGAAATGGCCAAGGCCACCATATCGGTCGCTGTCTTGTCTGCCGTATATACCAGCCGCGACGGTTGGGCAAAGCGCGCCCACACCGACACCGCCGAGGCTTGCCCGCGGTTCAGATCGTGAAAGTCCTTCTCGCTCAGGATCGCAACCTTCGCCGCCAATCCTTCATGCTGAAACGGAAACACATTGGGGGGCAGCCGCCGGTTCCATTTTGCCAGCCAAGCCTTGTCATATGCGGCTTCATAATCGGACACGATCAGATAGAAATCGAGCATTTGGCCCTGCAGTTGTTCGCTGCGCAGGCATGATCCGTAAAACAACACGGCCCGCGCTGCCGGGCCATATTGTGCCGCGATATGCGCGGCAAAGGCCTGTACCGGCGGTAAAGCAGGAACCGCCAATTCATCGGCAACCAGTTGTTTGAGCGAATGCATGGGGTTCGTTATAATCGCAAATAGCCGAAAATTAAACCATTAGCCCTGCGCCTTTCGAAAGGCGCTTGTATCAGGCCGCCAGTTTCAAAAACGGAACCGGCGGGGTTGAACGCAAGATAATGGGGTGGTTCAGCCGCGCTTCGAAAACCTCTCCGTCCAGCACGACACTGCTGTGATCGCCGTCGATCTGGATCATATCGCCTTCGCCCAGATGCACGCCGCCATAGCGTTTCTTGCCCAACAGGCCGATCAGCGTGGCCCACACCACGCGAAACATGGCAAGGGGGCGTTGGTCGACCGCGAGTAACTTCAACCGCCCGCCGGGTTCTCCGCCGCCAACGCGGCCGCCCAGAAGCAGTTTTTCCAGCGTTGTCACCACCAACACCGAAAAACGCCCAGACAGTTCGCCATCGCGCAACAGCGAAATGCGCACCTTGTTGGTTTTCGGCGGCAAGAAATCCGCCTTCAACCCGAAAATGGCCGAGGCAAATACCGCAATAAAGGTCAAAAAATGGCTGATGCCGTTGGGCAGGCCCAGCGGATAAATTTTGTGGCGGCAATAAAGGATCGTGTCGGCAAGGCCCGCGCCGCCTAGAAACATGCCGATCACCGGACGGGCATTGTCATTGCCATCGGTGAGCGCGATCAGTTCGCGCGCGACGATATGGTCGGTCAGGTCGCCGCGTGCCAATTCTAATATGCTTTCCAGCGCGCGCATGGGATTACCCTCTGCGCCCAGATCAAGGGCGATCAGATTGGTCTTTCCATTGGGCAAAACAGCGACGGGCGGTGGCGTGCCTTCGAAATGACCGCCATGGTAAAGTTCGGTCAAGGCCGCTTGCACCGTGCCGTCGCCGCCGTTGATCACCAGCACCTTGGGCTGGACCCGCGCGATCATTTCCAAAGCGCGGGCAATTTGGCCCACTTCTTCGACTTCATAATGGAAAATGTCCGGATTACGGGCACAAAAGCAGCGCACCTCGGGCAACAGCGAACGGTTGCCGGTCGAGTGTGGATTGGAAAGAAGCGCTACTAATGCCACGACGCGATACGGTTCCTCACATATATTTCAGGTTGATGGCGATCGACGTGACGCCGGGGCCTGCGTAAAACGAGACCTTGTTCACGGCAGGTTTGCCGAGGTTCAAAATGTTGATCGACGGGTTGTTGGAAAAACCGCCGCCATCTTTTGAAATATCGGTTGATCCGTTACCGTTTTTGTCGTGCCGAACGGCAATGGCGTAACTGCCCGCTGCTGTAACGGGCACGCAAAAGCTCATCGATCCGGTTTTTGCTCCGGTCTCAATCCGGTTCAACCAGCGACCTTTGGCAAGCCATGCGGCCTTTGTGGCTGGATAGGATTGCACGCGCAATTTTCCGGTGGCGCTTGTTACGCCATGGACAACGACCTTGATCGCCGGTCCTTTACCTGCGGCGCATTTGGCCATATCGTTGGTAATGACCGATCCTGCCGAGGCCGCGCTGGTAAGCGCGAGCATCGCAAAAACTGACATTGTGGCAATACGATTAACCATTACTACTTTTCTCCGTAGAACATTTGCGCGGGCTGCCGTAGGACAACCAACGATATTGCTCCTGATCCTATTGATCGTTATCGGAGCGATTTGCGGCCAAATTAGGGTGACAGGGCGACCATAAGTTGAAATTTATCACTGCCACGGATCGCTATATCGCCCGGCTGGTTGCCGTACCGATGATTGGCACGCTTGTAGTGGCGGCCATGCTGCTGTTGCTTGACAAGATGTTGCGCCTTTTTGATTTTGTCGCAGCAGAGGGCGGGCCGGTCAGCGTGGTGTGGCGAATGCTGGCGAATTTGATCCCGGAATATATGTCGCTGGGTATCCCAATCGGGCTGTTATTGGGGATTTTGCTGGCGTTTCGTCGCCTTGCCATGTCATCAGAGATCGATATTTTTCGCGCCGTGGGGCAGGGATATTGGCGGCTGTTGCGGGTCCCCTTTTTGTACGCCATCGCCTTGGCCGCAGTCAATTTTGCCATAGTCGGCTGGCTGCAACCCACATCGCGTTATTTGTATGAAGAACTGCGATTTGATCTGCGTTCAGGTGCGTTGGGGGCGTCGATCAAGGTCGGCGAATTTAACAATCTGGGCGAGAATTTGACAATGCGGATCGAAGAAAGCCGCAATCAAGGCAATGATCTGTCCGGCCTTTTTGTGTTTGCCGAAAATAAAAAGGGGCAATCGATCGCGGTCACCGCGGAAAAAGGGCAGTTTCTGCGTACCGATGATCCAGACACCATCATCCTGCGCCTAACCAGCGGCACCTTGGTGCATGACGCACCCCATTACCGCAATGCACGGGTGCTGAGTTTCTCCAACCATGACGTGCCAATTTCGCTGCCGCAAATCGAGGCATTCCGCACGCGCGGCGGCAAAGACCGCGAATATACGCTGACCGAACTGATCAAGATCGGCAACGATACCGCAAAGCCCAAACGCATCCGCAATCTGGCCTGGTCCAATTTCAACTTTCGCATGGTCGAAGTGGCAATGATGTTGCTGTTGCCATTTTTGGCCGTGGCGCTTGCCATTCCACCCAAAAGATCGACCTCGGCGCTGGGCGTATTCATTTCTATCGTGATGGTGGTGACCTATCACAAGATCAACGAATATGCCGAAAGCATGGGCGGCATGGGACAAATCCATCCGGTATTGGCGTTATGGGTACCCTTTGCCTTTTTTGCGGCGCTGATATTATGGATGTATTATGTGATTGCGCATGTGCCGGGCGGCCAGCCGATTGGCGCGCTGGAGCGCGTTGCCGATAAGGCGGGTAAGGCAATCCGCAAACTGTTCCGCTTTGGCCGCAAACGCAGCCCCTTGATCCCGGCGGAGGCGTAGCCCGTGCAATTGCAATTTTTCCCTTCGCGCCAGATCAGTTTCTACATGGCGAAGCTGTTTTTGGTGCGCACCATCGCGGTGCTGCTGATGCTGGTGCTGATTTTGCAGACGCTTGATCTATTGGGCGAAAGCGGCAAGATTTTGGGAGTTCCCGGCAACAGCGAAGGCGATTTGTGGCGCTATATCGGAATGCGCGCGCCGCAGATCATTGCCCGATTTTTGCCATTTTCAGTGTTGCTTGCTACTTTGATCACCTTCGCTACGCTCAGCCAGAATAGCGAAGTTGTGGCAATGAAAGCTGCGGGGCTATCGGCGCACCAGATTTTGGCGCCATTGGTGCTCGCCAGCCTTTTGGTTGCGGGCATCTCCTTTGCCTTTAACGAACGCATCGTTGCCCCCAATACTGCGCGACTAAAGGCTTGGCAGGATGCCGAATATAAAGACGTGCCCATTGATGATGGCATTAGGCGCAATGTCTGGGTGCGCGAAGGCAGCGATTTGATTCAGGCGCATATTGTGGCGGGCAAAGGCGCCGCAACGGTGTTGACGGATGTGCGTGTTTATCTGCGCGCCGATGGCAGTTTAAAAAAGGTGATCCGGGCCGACACGGGGCGTTACATCGATGGCGCGTGGAAACTGGATACTGTGCGGGTGTTTGACGTAACCGCCGCCAGCCAGCAACGGTTGCCCACGCTGATCATGGGGCGCGGGATAGAGCCGGACCGGTTTAAACGGACAAAGGTTGATGGCGACGCGCTGGCGTTTCAACCTTTGCAGCGCGCGATCAACGATCTGAAAGGGGCGGGCCGACGCACCGATGCCTTGGAAGGGGTGTTGTGGCACAAAATTGCGGGGCCGCTCTCGGCATTGCTCATGCCGTTATTGGGCGCGGTTGCAGCGTTTGGTCTGGCACGATCCGGGGCTTTGTTCCTGCGCGCGGTGATTGGGATGGCATTGGGCTTTGCCTATTTCGTCGCCGATAATTTCGCCCTCGCTATGGGGAATTTGGGGGCGTATCCGCCCTTCATTGCCGCCTGGGCTCCTTTTCTGTTGTTCCTTTTGATTGGCGAAACCGTTCTGGTCCGCACAGAGGAATGAGCGGCCCGCAAGAAGAGGCGCTGGTCGAGGCGCAGACCCAAACTATCGATCGCCGCGACGTGGCAAAAGGGGCCGGGTTGGCCGCCGTCGCGCGGCTGGGCGCGTTGATCGAAGTGGTATCACAGCCTGCCTATACATGGATGTTCGGGCTGACCGGATACGGCGTTTATGTCGTGTTATGGGCCGTTATCAACATATTGGCGAATCTGCTCGATCTGGCGATGGGGCAGGCGTTGCAGCGTATTGTGCCAACCGCCGCCGACCGTATTGAACAGCACGGGGCAGTGCGCTTTGCCTTGGTGCTGAGCACGGGATTGGGAATAGCAGCCGCTGCCATCCTGTCCTTTAGCGCGCCTTGGCTCGCCACAAAAATTGCCGCCGCCCCCGAAGACGTCGCTGCATTACCCCGCGCCATAGCGATTTTTGCATGGAGCCTGCCGCTGTGGATTTTTGTCGAAACCGCAACTGCGGCGGCACGCGCGATGCGCGCGTTCGGCCCGGAAATTCGGCTGCGGATTTTCTGGGAACAAATTGCCAGGCTGGTCTTTGCCATCGGCTTCTTCGTTGCCGGATTTGGGCTGGAGGGGCTTTTGTTCGGTCATCTGGCGTCGCTGGCGTTGACTGCATGGCTATCATGGCGGTTATTGGCGCGTTATTATGATCCGTCGCTTTTATGGCACGCTCCTGTGCCTAAGGCGTTGCAGGAAAAGGCGTTTGCAACGGGCCTCGCCATGTTGCCGCCTGCGCTTGCTCGCCGCGCCTATAACGATCTGCCGCCGGTGCTACTGAACGCCATGATACCCGGCGCGGGCGGCGCAACTGCGGCTGGCCTCTTTGGCATTGCCCGTAAAATCGCGTCGATACCGCTGATCGTAAGGCAATCCTTTCTCTATGTGCTTGCCCCGCTTGCCTCTGCCCAAGCGGCGCTTGACCGGCGAGAGATTGCGCCGTTGTACAGTTTTTCCACGCATATTTCAGTGCTGCTGGCATTGCCGCTTGCCGGATTGATGGTGCTGCTCAGCGCTGACATGCTGACCGCCTTTGCCCCCGGCGCGCAAGCGGCATTGTGGGTGGTTATATGCCTGTTAATCGCCCGCGGGTTGGAAGCCGCTTTTGGCCCGGCGACGCCGATTATCGAAATGGTCGGCCACCGCGCTTTGCCATTGATCAACAGCCTGATCGGCCTTGCGGTCTGGTTGGCTTTAGGCTGGTGGCTAGTGCCGCTTTATGGGGCAACGGGGATGGCGATTGCGGTGTCGGTCGCGGTGGTGCTCAGTTCGCTACTGGCCATGATAGAGCTTTATGTCTCTGACAGGATCAGCCCTTTTGCGGACGGTTTCTGGCGGGCTTTATCGGGTGCCATTATCTGCATCGCTTTATTGTGGGTGTTGGGTGAAGTTTTTGGCGGCTTTGGTCATCGGGTCCGCGCCATTGCCCTGTTGATTTTGTTCTGGCCCATGCTTTGGTTGACGTTGAAATGGGGATTATTGGCCGAAGACAAAGCAGGGCTGGGTAAATTGGCGGCCAAACTTCGGCTATGATCGGTTGCCCTAATCCGTAAGGGCCAGCATAAGGCGGAAAAATGACAACAGGGAATAAACATGTCCGGTGGTGAGTTACGCATTGCGCAAGTCAGCAGCAAGCGCGCGTTGACCGATTTTATCGATCTGCCTTATCGTTTGTACGCGGATGATCCGCATTGGGTGCCGCCGTTGCGCGCAGATGTGGCAGAACTGCTGAACCCCGATAAAAACCCGTTTTTCTTGCACGCGGAGGGACAGTTGTTTTTGGCCCGGCGTGACGGCCGTGTCGTCGGTCGCATCTCTGCGCATATTGATAAACTTGCTTTGGCACAGCCGGTTGAACAGGGCATGGGGCCGGGCACGGGCAATTGGGGTATGCTGGAGGCCGAGGATGAAGCAACGGCACTATTGCTCATCGCGCAGGCGGAGGATTGGCTGCGCAAACGCGGCATGCATCGCGCACTGGGGCCGCTTTCGCTTTCGGTGTGGGACGAACCTGGCCTGCTGGTGCGCGGCCATGATCATGCGCCCACGATCATGATGGGACATGACAATCCTGCCTATCAGGCCTGGGTTGAAAAGGCGGGATATGCGCACGTCAAATCGCTGAAGACCTGGGAGATCGGGATCACAGAGCCGTTTCCTGAACTGGTGCAGCGCATTGTGGCGGCGGGCGAAAAAAACGCCCGCATCCGCATTCGTCAGGTGAAAAAAAGCCGATTTAAACAAGAAGCCGCGTTGATCCTTTCGATCTTGAATGACGCTTGGTCAGATAACTGGGGCTTTATACCAATCACCGATGAAGAGATTGCCTATGTCGGCAAAAAGCTGAAACCCATTGTCTTTGAAGACCTGATCATGGTCGCCGAATATGATGGAGAACCGGTAGCCTTTATGATCGTGTTACCCGATCTGAACGAAAAGCTGCGCGAATTTGATGGTAAGCTGTTGCCATTCAACTGGGCGAAACTTTTGTGGTGGCTTAACGTCGGAAAACCACAAGTGCGCACGATGCGGGTACCGTTGATGGGCGTGGTCAAACGCCTGCAAAGCAGCCGCATGGCCAGCCAATTGGCGTTTATGATGATCGAGCATATCCGCCAGAATGCCGTCAAAGACTATGGTGCGACACGCGGTGAGATCGGTTGGATTTTGGACGACAATCAGGGAATGAACGCCATCGCGGAAACAATCCAGTCGACCAGCAACAAGGATTATTGGCTGTACGAACGGAATTTATAGGGCCGAATCGGTAGCCGATAGACCCTAGCGCGACTTTACGTATAGCCCCGGTGCATCCTCGATTGCTTCCAACTTACCCTTGCCGGGTTTCCGCGCACCCTTTGCCTTGACGGTTTTGGGGTCATGCGCCTTTAGCCATTCGGCCCAATCCGGCCACCAGCTGCCTTTCGTTTCGGTGGCGGAGGCGATGAAGGCGTCAAGCGTTTCAATGTCCTTCGCTTCGTTGGTCCAATATTGGTATTTTTGCGCGGCTGGCGGATTAACCACCCCCGCGATATGGCCGCTGCCCGCGAGCACGAATTTTAATGGCCCGGCGAAATGTTCGCGGATTTTCCATACGCTTTCGGCAGGGGCGATATGGTCTTCGCGGCCAGCCTGAATATAGCAGGGGGTTTTCACTTGGGTCAGGTCAATGGGAACATCCAGCGCGGTGATCGCTCCCGGCACCACCAGCAAGTTATCACGGTACAGATCTGCCAGATATTCGCGGTGCCAGCGCCCCGGCAGGTTGGTGACATCGCCGTTCCAGTGCAGCAGGTCAAATGCCGGATAATCTTCGCCCAACAGATAGTTTTTGACCACTGTTGACCAGATGAGATCATTTCCCCGCAGCAAGTTAAACGTCAGCGCCAGATAGCGGCCGTCGACATAGCCATTGGTGGAAGCCAGCGCCTCGATCATTTGCATTTGTTGGTTGTCGACAAAATTCAGCAGCTCTCCGCCTTTGCTGAAATCAACCTGGGCCGTGAAAAAGGTCGCGCTTTTGACCTTATCGGCCTCTCCTTTTGCGGCAAGAACAGACAGGGTCGCGGACAAGGTGGTTCCGGCAACGCAATAACCGATGGTATGGACCGATGGCACGTCCAGCGCGGCGCGCACGGTATCGATGGCATCGATCTGCGCACGGATGAAATCATCCCAGACCAGATCGCGCATCGATTCATCGGCGGATTTCCAAGAGGCAACGAAAACCGTGATTCCCTGATCAGTGCACCATTTGATGAAGCTTTTTTCAGCGGTCAGGTCCAAAATGTAAAATCGGTTGATCCATGGTGGAAAAATCAAAAGCGGCGTTTCGACAACCTCCTCGGTCACCGGGTTGTATTGAATAAGCTCATAAAGTGGCGTGCGGTGGACCACCTTGCCTGGGGTGCAAGCGATGTTGCGGCCCAGTTCAAAGGCTCCGGGAGCTGTGTGCGTCAATTGCCCCTGCTTTAAATCGTTCATCAAATGGCCCATTCCGGCCAATAGGCTTGCCCCTTTAGTGGCGATGGCTTTTTCCAACGCTACAGGATTGGTAAAGGGCGAGTTGGAGGGGCTCATCGCCTCTACCATAGTGCGAATCGCAAAGGCGATTTTCGCTTTGTCCTGCGGATCAACCGAATCCAGTTGGTCGGCGGCACCCAGCATATAATCCGACATGACCTGATAGCCCTGTCGCATCAGGTCGAACACCGGATGCTCCCATTGCTCAGCTGAAAATCGTCGGTCGCGCGGGTTGACTTTGTCGCGACCAGCCGCTGCCAATGGCTTTAGAACCGCCCCCCAAGCGTCTAGAGCGTGTTGATAGGCAGCCAACGGATCGGTTGCACTTTCCCCCACTCCGTCAAACATCTTGGTAAACGCTTCGGGGTCCATAAAAGGCGGAATTTTGGGGGAATCAGTCATGCTCTCTCCATCAGCTTATTATGCCGTTTTGCTGTAACATGGATGCAGCATCGACTTTTGTCAAAAAGACGCGCAAAGGGCTTCGCATCATGACATTTGACACCCTTCCCCCGCTTCTCGACGAAGCGCTCACCGCGCGCGGCTATACTGCGCTCACCCCTGTTCAATCCGCCGTAATGACCGAAGAAGCCGATGGGCGCGATCTGGTCGTTTCGGCGCAAACCGGTTCTGGCAAGACCGTTGCGTTTGGTTTGGCCATGGCGTCGCAAATTTTGGATGGCGGGATGATCAGTCTCGCCCGCGAACCCGCCGCGTTGGTGGTTGCTCCCACCCGCGAACTCGCTTTGCAAGTCAGTCGCGAACTGATGTGGCTTTATGCCAAATCGGGCGTGCGGATCGCAACTTGTGTAGGCGGCATGGATGCATCGAAAGAACGTCGCACTCTGAACCAAGGCGCGCAGATCGTTGTCGGCACCCCCGGACGGTTGCGTGACCATCTGGAACGCGGCGCGCTTGACCTGTCGGCGTTGAAAGTCGCTGTGCTCGATGAAGCCGACGAAATGCTCGACATGGGTTTCCGTGAAGAGCTGGAAGAAATATTGAACGCTACGCCAGAAGGGCGGCGCACATTACTGTTTTCGGCCACAATGCCCAAACCGATTGTGGCGCTGGCCAAACGCTATCAGCGTGATGCGTTGCGCATCTCGACTGTGGGCGAAGATCGCGGCCATGGGGATATTAGCTATCAATGCGTAACGGTCGCGCCGCCGGACATTGAAAACGCTGTCGTCAATTTGTTGCGTCTGCACGAGGCCGAAACAGCAATCCTGTTTTGCGCGACCCGCGAAAATGTGCGCCACCTGCACGCCAATCTGACCGAGCGTGGCTTTAGCGTCGTGGCCTTGTCCGGTGAACATAGCCAAAGCGAGCGCAACCATGCGTTGCAAGCCTTGCGCGATCGTCGTGCGCGGGTGTGCGTTGCAACCGACGTTGCGGCGCGGGGGATTGATCTGCCCAATTTGTCGCTGGTCGTCCATGTCGAATTGCCGCGCGATGCCGAAGGTTTGCAGCACCGTTCGGGCCGTACGGGCCGTGCGGGCAAAAAAGGTACAGCAGTACTCATCGTTCCCTATCAGCGGCGCAAGCGCGTTGAGGGCATGTTGCGCGGGGCGCGGATCGAGGCCGAATGGATCAAGCCGCCGACCAGCGCCGACATTCGCGAAAAGGATCAGGAACGCTTGATCGAAGCCTTGCTCGCCCCGGTTGAAGTCGACGAGGATGATCTGGCCTTGGGCGCAAAATTGCTTGCCGAGCGTTCGCCGGAAGAGATAGCGGCGGCACTGGTGCGGCTGCACCGCGCGAAAATGCCGGTCGCTGCTGAAATGCTCGACGATGGCAATCGCGAACGGTTAAAAGACAATCAGCGCGCCGGATTTGACGATGCGGTGTGGTTTAAACTGAATGTCGGCCGGCGGAACAATGCCGATCCTAAATGGCTGTTGCCTTTGTTGTGCCGCCGTGGTGGCGTAACCAAGAACGACATTGGGGCGATCCGCATCGGCAACGACGAAACCCATGTCGGCATCGCCGCCGCCGCCGCGCAACGCTTTGCCAAGGCAGTATCGCAGCCGGGCCATGATGAAGACAATGATGTCGAAATATTCAAGGCCGACGGTCCACCGCAAGCGATGGAACGCACCGGCCACCGCAAGGGCAAAGGTTCGCCTAATTCCGGACAATTGCGGCCCAGCCCGAAACCTTATGGCGCACCGCGCGGTGACAGGCCAGCGGGGGACGGCAAAAAGCCTTTCCGCAAAAGCGGTCCGCCATCGGGAAAACCGGGTGGTAAATTCAAACCAAGGGGTGATCGTCCGCGGTGATGGGCTGATAGCCGCCATATCCAATATTACGTCACCCCGTGTCAAGCACGGGGTGACGATTCAAAATCAAGGATATTTCGGATCAGGGCTACGGTTATATTTCCCATAAGCTGGGGCTCTACTTACTTTCACTGGAAAAGCAGACCAACTTCGCGCATGTAGGCGGCTCCAACAATCCTTATCCAGAAAACGGGAGTCCCAAGAGGAAGTATGATGTCCGAAGAATTCTATCGCATGAAGCGCCTGCCGCCCTATGTCATCGCTGAAGTGAATGCGATGCGAGCGGCCGCCCGCGCCTCTGGCGAGGACATTATCGACCTTGGCATGGGCAACCCCGATTTGCCGCCGCCGCCGCACGTGATCGAAAAATTACTGGAGGTCGCGCAAAAGCCAGACGCGCATGGTTATTCGGCATCTAAGGGGATACCTGGCCTTCGCAAGGCACAGGCCAATTATTACGGCCGCCGTTTTGGCGTCGATGTCGATCCTGAAACCGAAGTTGTCGTAACCATGGGTTCGAAAGAAGGTCTGGCGAGCCTTGCCACCGCGATTACCGCGCCGGGCGATGTGGTGCTCGCGCCGAACCCTAGCTACCCCATCCACACATTCGGTTTCATCATTGCAGGAGCCACCATCCGATCGGTGCCGACAACGCCCGATGACAATTATTTCCGCGCGCTTGACCGCGCCATGGCCTTCACCGTGCCGCGCCCGTCGATTTTGGTCGTGAACTATCCGTCGAACCCCACGGCAGAGACCGTTGATCTGGCGTTTTACGAGCGGCTGGTGGCGTGGGCAAAAGAGAACAAGGTGTGGATATTGTCCGATCTTGCCTATTCCGAACTGTATTTTGACGGCAACCCGACACCATCGATTTTGCAGGTAAAGGGCGCAAAGGATGTGGCGGTGGAGTTTACGTCGCTGTCCAAAACTTATTCGATGGCTGGTTGGCGTATCGGCTTTGCCGTGGGCAACGCGCATCTGATAGCGGCGATGACGCGGGTGAAAAGCTATCTCGATTATGGGGCTTTCACTCCCATTCAGGCAGCGGCGTGTGCGGCGCTCAATGGCCCGCAGGACATTGTCGAAAAGAACCGCGAACTGTATCACAAACGCCGCGATGTTCTGGTGGAGGCCTTTGGTCGCGCCGGATGGGAAATCCCGCCGCCGCGTGCATCAATGTTCGCCTGGGCCCCATTGCCGCCTGCGCTGGCGCATTTGGGCAGTCTTGAATTTTCCAAACAATTGCTGACCCATGCCAAAGTCGCGGTTGCGCCGGGGGTCGGCTATGGCGAGGATGGCGAAGGGTTTGTTCGCATCGCCATGGTCGAAAACGAGCATCGCCTGCGTCAGGCCGCGCGCAACATCAAACGCTATCTGCAATCAATGGGCGTCAACACACCGGGACAAGCGAAGGCGATTTAGTCCGTTGCAGGCACTTGTCCAAACCATACAGATTGCCCTCGCGCCAGTATTCCTGCTGGTAGCGATGGGCAGTTTGCTGAACGTCGTTACCGGACGTCTGGCGCGGGTGGTGGATCGCTCGCGCGACCTGATCGACCGTTATGAAAAAACCGAAGGGCCCGCCCATGCACGGTTGGTGCATGAACTGCGGATGCTTGACCGGCGGATGGGGATTATCAACAGCTCGATTGCCCTGTGTGTAGCCTGCGGCATCGTGGTGTGTATCATGGTCGCCATGTTGTTCCTGATGGGCGCGGGGCAACAGGCGTTGGCCATGCCGATTGGCGGAGCATTCATCGTCGCCATGCTGTTGCTGCTGGGCGGATTGGTGATGTTCATGGCCGAAGTGCGGCTGGCGATCCGCACCATCCATGTGCCGATGGAGTTGCTGGAGCGGGAGTAAATTGCAAGCTTTTCAGCTCACTGGATCTTCGCCATATTTATTGGGGCCTTCTGTGCCGCGCATACAAAACCAGATAATATTACCGAGACCGGCCAATAATCCGATAATGGGAATCATCCCAAGGACGCCAAAAAGCAATAGGAACCAGCCTGATTGGTCGAGATCGTGCCAGCGACGAATGGTCACTGCGATCCCCGGGATGAAAAACACCAGTAAATAAATCAGGCCCAAAATACCTGCGATAATACCACCTGTATTATCGCTGATTCTGCCAGGGTCTAACGCGCCGGAGAGTCCAAGCGATAAAGCGACAATCACTATCAAGGCGGTCTGTAAAAGCGCAAACATCCAATATTCAGCTCTACACGAGCGACCGCTAAATTCAGCATAGCGACTAAATGGTAAAAACATCCAATCCATCGGTATATTCCTCGATACTTTATTTGTCTTTTTGTCTAACTAAATCAACCAACGCAAGCCCAATCCGTGTTGACCCCGCTATTCCGTAGCGAACTTGCCACCACTGCGATCATCGGGCATCGAAAGCCCATGGCCAAAACTGATTTTGCATTTCACCATGAAATCCGCGTGCGCTGGTCCGAAACCGATGCGCAAGGGGTGGTCTTTAATGCGCGCTATCTGGATTATGCTGACGTCGCCGTCACCGAATATTGGCGTGCGGTTGATTGGCAGGCGAAGGCCGATGGCGATCCGATGCAGTTCCATGTGCGCAAGGCGACAGTGCTGTTTGAAGCGCCGATTTTGCCCGATGAGTTGCTGACCATCACCGCGCGAACGGCAAAAATCGGGCGAACCAGCATGACGACATTGGTGGAAATCCACGGGTCCAATGCTGAGGGCAAAGACGATTTGCGGGCGTCGATCGAACTGGTCGCGGTGCATGTCGATCTGGCGACGCACCGGCCCATGGTTTTGCCCGATTGGGTTGGACAGTGCTTTCTGGAATTTGATGCAAAGGCTTTGGAGACATCGACATGAACGACCGCGTTTCAATCACTATGCTGGATGATGGCATTGCCGACGTTCGCTTGATCCGGCCTGACAAAATGAACGCTCTCGATCCGGCGATGTTCGCGGCGATCTGCGATGCGATTGCGCAATTGGAGGCAATGGCGGGACTGCGTGTCGTAATCCTGTCTGGCGAAGGCAAGGCGTTTTGTGCCGGGCTTGATCTTGCAAGTATGGCGTCGGGCGGGGCGAGTGCTGGTAAGGATTTGATGGACCGCACGCATAATGACGCTAATATTTTTCAACAGGTGGCGTGGGGTTGGCGGACACTTGCCGTTCCGGTAATTGCGGCTGCGCATGGCGTCGCCTTTGGCGGCGGGTTTCAGATATTATCGGGTGCCGACATCCGGATTGTCCACCCCGATACCCGCTGTGCGATCATGGAAATGAAATGGGGATTGGTGCCTGATATGGCAGGATTTCCATTATGGCGCGGCAATGTGCGCAACGAGGTGATCCGCGAACTCACCTACACCAATCGAGAATTCAGCGGATCCGAAGCGCATGCATTGGGCTTTGCATCACATGTCGCCGATGATCCTTATGCCAAAGCATTGGCACTGGCGCGGGAGATAGCGGGCAAAAACCCGCACGCCATTCGCGGATCAAAACGCATTGCCAATGCCTTGGCCCAGGCCAGTGACGCCGAACTGTTGCTAACTGAAAGCCGCGAACAAAAAGCTGTCATCCGCACCCCCAATCAGATGGAAGCGGTTGCCGCCGGCATGCAAAAGCGCAAAGCGGTGTTTGTGGATTAGAGCCAAAAGGCCCAGCTTCTCTCGAAACCGGGCCTTTCTTTAAAGGGGACCGAACTGAATCAGAGGATTAAAATATCGGTTACCAGCAACGCCGGGCTACCCGAAACGGCGATGCTCAAATCGGCGACGCCATCACCATTGACGTCGCCTTCGAGGACGCCATTGGCATAACGCAACTGCCCGGCCACACCGGAAAATGCTGCATTGCCAACAAAGGTGAAATCAACGCCCGTGCGCCGAAGGTCGATCCGGTCGCCAGCGGCAAAGTCAGCAATTCTGTCTCCCCGTTCGATATGCGAGAATTGGAAAACATCATTGCCGCTGCCGCCATAGAGCGTGTCTGCGCCTTGATAACCGTCCAGAACGTCGTCTCCGCCCATTCCGCGCAGGACATTGGCAACCTCATTGCCCCAAATTACGTCGCGCTGCGAGCCGCCGGTGCCGTTCTCTATGACGGTTCCATAGGCAATCGACAGGTTGCTATATTCGGTGGCGACCACGCCGTTTATGCCGGTATCGTTCAGGATATTGGCCCGGGCAAAGTTTAGCCGCGATGCGGTGACATTATTATAGCTGGTGGCCGAAATTGCACTGATCGTAAAGCCAAGTTCCTCACCCAGCGCCAATCGTCCGGCGTTCACCTCGGCCAGCGTTGGTAAGGCTTGCCCAACCGAGCTAAACGAACCCGCATGCAGATCGAGGAAATTGCTCGAATTGAAACCGGATAGATCAATGGTGTCGTTGCCGCCTGCATCGTAAATCGATAGATAGGGATAGGGGTTTTGTGAGAAATCGAAAATCGCGCGGCCAGCGTTTGAATTAAAGCCATAAGTGGTGCTACCGGTGCGCGTTGTTAGGTCTGCTCCATAGATGCTTTGTATCGTCAGAATGTCGTGCACCATCGGTGTCTGAGCATTGCCAGCGGTAAACTGAGTCCAGTTGACCTGTGAAGCACCGGTTTCTTCGCCCGACCAATACGACATGATCGAATATTGCTCGCTGTCTTGCGCATATTCGGCAAGCCCCAAATAGGTTTGCGGCACATTGGGATCAAAATTATAGGCACCGGGATGGGACAGGCCTATGGCGTGGCCAATTTCATGGATCAATGTGGTGTTGCCATATCCGCCGGGGCTGAACCAGTTATTGGTACCGTTGATTTCAGGGTCGGCAACAAACACATCGCTTTGGAAGCGCCAGCCTTGCTGCTGCGGATAATAAGCATAAGCCTGCGCAGGATCGGCGGAATTTGCAAACTGGATGTCTGCGCCCAATCCGTTGGTTTCGCGGAAAGTAAGGGCAACAAGATCGTCCCACATCTGAATGCTGGTTCGCGCAGCAGCGCGTTGTGCTTCGCTGAATGGCCCGACACCCAGACCGGCGGTGAAACCGAAATTGGGGTTGTTGTAAATGCCGGTCAGGTGGCTGTTTTCCAAGAAGGTGAAGGTTACCACGCCGTTCGGCGCATGCAGTCTGGTTCCTGAATCGATCTGGCTGATCACGGTATCAAGATCGACAATCGGTCGGCCACGATAAGTGAAGCCTTGGCCACCAAATGGATCAAGGCTGAAGGAGTTGGGTTCCACTCCGGCAAGCGCGAAATTGCTTGCCTCCAATTCTGGCGCTGGGCGATCTATATGATCGTCGGTCAACGGGCGGGCACGGCGGGTTGTACGGGGCATTGAAAACCTCCTCAAAAATCAGTGCGAAGCAATGGCAAAGCACTTTCTCGCCATGAAAGGACTCATGGCATGATGGGAAGGAATAGAGTGTTTTGGCCTAGGACTGTCAAGTGGTATCGATTGAAACGATGCAGCTTTTCCATCGCTTTTCAAAAGGATTTGCCGGACTGGCCGAACGGCACTGTTTGCCAGGAAATTGTGCTAAAAAGCTCTATCAGTCGTGTTCATCCGCTGCGCCAGCAACTCCATGCGATAATTATCGCTGATTGGTTTTGCTTTGCCGTCTGCGCCTTGAAAAACCAGCGTGGTATCACAGGTGGCGATACAAGCGCCTTTTTGGAATGCGGCCTGTTCGATGACCCAACTGCTGGAACCGATATGGCCGATGCCCGATGCGATAATGACGTCTTCTGGAAAATGCCCTTCGCGAATGTAGTTGATGGCGACAGCAGCGACCAGCCACCGATCACCCTTCTGCCGATTGTCGGGTTCGGTGAACTGCTGGTTAAAACGCACCCGGCCATTTTCAAACAACGCGCCATAGGCAACATTATTGATATGGCCGAGGAAATCCATATCGCCAAAGCGTGTTTGCGTCGCCGCCGAATGCCGATAGCTGGCAATATCGAGCCGATAGAGTGCGGGCCGCGCCATTAAAGCTTTCGCCCGATCAGTTCTTTCATAATCTCGTTCGTCCCGCCAAAAATCCGCGTCACGCGTGCTGCGCGCCACGCTCGCGCTATGGCATATTCGTTCATATAGCCAGCACCGCCGTGCAGTTGCAGGCATTTGTCCATCACCTCCCATTGCAGTTCGGTGTGCCATAATTTGGCCGCCGCGCCTTCTTCGGGGGTCAGTTGTTTTTTCAAATGCCGCGCCAGCGCCCAATCCAGATGCGCCCAACCGACCTGCAATTTGGATTTCAGATCGGCAAGGGTAAAACGCGTATTCTGGAAATCGAGCACGGGTTTGCCAAAGGCTTTGCGGTCGCGGGTAAACGCCACGGTATCGTCAAACGCCTTTTGCGCGCTGGCTTGAGCAGAGACAGCAATCGACAGCCGTTCTTGCGGCAGTTCGCTCATCAGATACAGAAAACCCTTGCCCTCTTCGCCTAGACAATTGGTCATTGGCACCCGCACGTCTTCGAAGAACAGTTCGGACGTGTCGGCTTCGTCCATGCCAATCTTGTCCAGATTGCGCCCGCGTTTGAACCCTTCGCGATTCGCCTCGACCAGCACAATCGAAATGCCCTTATAGGCGGGCTGGATTTCGGTGTCGGTTTTGACGCAGACCAAGATCAGGTCGGCATTCTGGCCGTTGGTGATATAGGTTTTGCTGCCGTTGATGACATAATGATTGCCGTCTTTTTTGGCGGTGGTCCGCATCGATTGCAGGTCTGATCCGGTGCCGGGTTCGGTCATGGCAATGGCGGTAACCACTTCGCCTGCCACCATTTTGGGCAGCCAATGCTGTTTCTGTTCTTCTGAACCATAGCTGGTCAGATAATTGACGACGATGTCAGATTGCAGCGAAAATCCGGTGGCGACGCGGCCATAATAAGCGGATTCTTCGTCGACGATGGCGTTGTAACCGAAATCGAGACCCAGTCCGCCATAGGCTTCGGGAACGGTGGGGCACAGCATACCCAATGCGCCTGCTTTGGGCCAAATGTCTCGCGGGACGATTTTATCCTCGGCCCATTTTTCGGCATGCGGCGCAATTTCCTTTTGCAGGAATTGCCGCACTGTTTGGCGAAAGGCTTCATGGTCATCGGAATAGGCAGAGCGGGGGATGACATCGAGTGACATAAGGGAGCCTTTTTCAAAATGGGCGAAGGTGCAACCAACAACAGCAAGGTGTCAGCAGCGTCAAGCCTGAATTTAATCGCGCGATTAAATTGGCTCTCCTGCGGCCCGCGCGCGATCAGTGGCGTTGCGTTCGGCCTCTGGCACCAGACGATAGGCGAAATACAGCAGGATCATCCCCAATGGCACGACCGCCAGTGTCGACAATATCCCCGTCGATAAACTACCGGTGATCGTGGAAACCTGCCCTGCCATATAGGGGCCAAGCGCCAGACCGAACAACGTGGTTGCCAAAAAGAAGGTGGCGGTCGCGGTGCCCCGCATGCGCGGTAGCACAAGGTCTTGCGTGGTGGCTGCTGCCGCTCCCAAGGCGCTGGCGGTAAAGACAGCGGCGATGAAATGTGCGATATAGAATATCGACGATGATACCGTTGTATAGGCGATCACAAAGGGGATGATTGGTGCCAGCAGCCCGAATGCCACCACCAAAATGCGTCCGGCATCAATCCGCGTGCGCAGATAATCCGCCATGCGTCCACCCATGATGACACCCAGAAAACCGGCAATGGCGGCGGGGCCACCGATCAACCAGCCAATCTCTGTTTTCGACACCTCGAAAATGCGTTCGGCATAAGGGGCTGCCCAATAGCTGCCGGCATAAGAACCAAAAGCCACACAGCCATAGCCCAAAATCGTGCACAGAAACGCCGGATTGCCCCAAATCAAAGCAAAGGACGCAGGGTCTTTGCTGCGCAAATTATTGGCCCAACTGAAAATCGCATACCAGCCAAGGCCAAGGAACAGCCATTGCTGGCTAAGCCCGAGATATTCCCATTGCCCCTCGACATGGGTAAGCGACGTTAGCACCCATGCAGCGGCATAAAAAGCGGCCAATGCCAACAGGTTGCGTACCAACGCCCCGCTGCCGCGCATCGCCGCGCCGATGATGGTAAAGGGCGGGATCACCGCGAACAGTTCTTCGACAAAGCCTTTGAACGGTTGCGGGTTTTTGGGCGTCGCGATGCCATCAATCGCCCCGCGTACCGGTTCGCGCAGGGTGAGCACCAGCAGGGCGAGCAACAGTCCGGGAATGCCCACCACCAGAAACGCCGCCTGCCAGCCCACAAGCCCCAATGGCCCACCACCGGGATAGGCCGCGTTCCAGCGTTCAACCACCAACGCCGCGATCAACAGGCTAAGCCCGCTGCCCAGATAAAGCCCCGATGAATATATGGCGAGCGCAGTGGCGCGCATCTTTTTGGGGAACCAGTCCGAAATCAGTGAATAGGCCGATGGACTGGCAGTTGCTTCGCCCACGCCCACGCCGATCCGTGCCACAGTAAGCGTGGTGGCATCACGGGCGAACCCCGATAAAGCGGTCATGGTGGACCAAACCGCAAGTCCCGCGCTTAACAAACGTACCCGGTGCCATGTATCCGCAAGCTTACCCAAAGGAATGCCGAACAGCGCGTAGAACACGGCAAAAGCCGTGCCATACAAAAAGCCCAAATCGCCATCGGTCAGGTTCAAATCGGCCTTGATGTCATTCGCCAGTATCGACAGCACCTGCCGGTCGATAAAGTTCAGGATATATACCAGCACCAGCACACCCAGCCCATACCAGGCATAGCCACTGGCCTTGGTCACCTCTTCATGGGCTCCATTTTCGCTGCCGTCTGGCATATTTTCGTTGGCCAAAAACACTCTCCCGTTACGCTCTCGACTACTTGGCTAGCATAGCGGTTCGAAAGCGCAAGGCGGCTGTGCGGCGGAAAATCCTGTGTATTGATGGCGATCTTAATCCAGCCCCGTTTCCCCTGCGTCTTTTGCCCGCGCGATAAATTTCGCTTTGGCATCGGGCACGGCTTGGGTTCCTTGCGCTTCAGCCCCTTGGCCAAGATCGACAAAATCTGCCGGTCGATTAAGTCGAAGCTTTGGCCACCACCAAAATGCCAAGCCCATACCACGCCCGACCATCGGCTCGCTGAACCTGTTGCAAACGAACAGCAGGCAAAAAATGCGCAACCGCTTGAGCCAACGCGGCGGCGTTTTCGTTCATGGTGCAGACGGAATATTTTTGGTATCAACGCGTTATAGGGCACAGGAGGAACCAAAATGACCATGAATTTAGATCGCCGCCAATTGCTGTTAACAGGTGCGGCGGGCGCGGTGTTGGTGCTGCCGGGATGTCAGACATTGCCTGGATTCAGCCTGACCGAAGTCATCCGGCGTTTGCTGACTTTGTCGTCGCAAAATGCCTTTGCCATGTTGCTGCAACCTGGTGGTTTTTATGACAGTTCGGTCGCCCGCATTGCCTTGCCTGACAAATTTGGCGGGGCGGGCGGTACGGGCCTTGCGTCGCTGGTTCTGCAAAGCAAACCATTCCGCGACAAGTTGCAGAAACAGCTAAATCGTGCTGCCGAAAAAGGGGCGGAACGCGCAGCACCATTGGTGGCCGATGCGGTGCGAACGGTCTCAATCGAGGCTGCTGATTCCATCGTGCGCGGCGGGCCGCAAGCGGCCTCGGCGTTCCTGCGCGGAAAGATGGGGATGGCGCTGGTCGATGCGATGGTACCGGGGATCGGCGATGGCTTGCGCTTGTTCGATGATCAGGTGATCAACAAAGCCGTGCAATCGGTAACCGGATTTGATTTCAGCGCGCTGGCCAATGACATTACACGAAAGGCCGACGATGCCATCTGGGCCGCCATTGGTGCGGAAGAGGCTTCAATCCGCGCCAATCCCGGCAAGACCAATGATCCGCTGCTGATGGGCGTGTTCGGGCTGGTGAAATAGCGGGTGTGCGAATTTAAAGCCCCAACCCGCTAAGAATATCTTTTCCAGCCTTGAGTGGATTGGCACGGAACGCCGCTTCTTCGCTACCCAGATAGGAAAAAATGCCGTTCATTGCCTGATCCGATACCGACTTGGTCAGACCCGGACGGTCCATCCCGAATTTGGACAGGACGCTGCCCGCCTTGCTAAGCTTTTCAAGCTGTTTAAACGCGCCCACTTTGGTCAGCGCACCATCGATCAAGGGTTCAATTTTGGCGCGTAAGTCAGTACCAGCACTGGTCCGCAAATATTGCGTTCCGCCATCTTTTTGCTTGGCGATCCCCGGTACATTGGACAGGCTGAGGCCGCCAATCGCGCTGCGGAAAATCGGCTTTGCCTCACCAGCGGCCAATCCGGCAGCTTCGTTGATGCTTTTGACCAAACCATCGGTCAATCCGGCCTTGCTGCCCAAAGCGAATAATTTCGAAACAGCTTTCCCGCCGGGCAACAAAATCCGCACCGCCTTGTCGGCATAAAACGCGCCGGGCTTCGCCAACTTATCCAGCGCACTGTCCGATGCATTGCCCAGCAGGTTGTTGAGCGGCGTAATACCGCTCGCCGCCATCAACGGCCCCAACGGAACCATCATTGCTGTCGCGGCGACACCCGCCATCATTGTACGCCGATTAACCGAATGCATCATTGCTGGTCTCCATAACTATTACGCATCACTAACATGGTCTGTTGCAAGCGGGTTGTAAATTTCTCCCGATAACCATTGGCATTCCGTTCGGGTTATCGGCAAGGGAGTAGCACTGATTCTCTAAAAGACTGAAAGCCGCCATTGGCCATGAAATTTTTTGCCGACACCGCCGAAATTGCCGACATTCAGGAACTTGCCGCAACGGGCCTGCTCGACGGGGTAACCACCAACCCGTCGCTGATCGCAAAATCGGGCCGCGACTTTATCGAAGTAACCCGCGAAATTTGCGCGCTGGTCGACGGCCCGGTATCCGCTGAAGTCGTCGCACTCGATCATCTGACCATGATGAAAGAGGCAGAGGTTCTGCGTAAAATCGCTGACAATGTCTGCATCAAGGTGCCGTTGACCGTTGATGGCCTGAAAACCTGCAAGGCGCTATCCAACGACGGCACGATGGTGAATGTAACGCTTTGCTTTTCCGCCAATCAGGCGTTGCTGGCGGCAAAGGCCGGTGCCAGCTTTATCTCGCCCTTCGTTGGGCGGCATGATGACAATGGTTTTGACGGTATGGACCTGATCAACGACATCCGATTGATCTATGATAATTACGCGTTCGATACCGAAATTCTGGTCGCCAGCGTTCGGCACAGCATGCATGTATTCGAAGCTGCCAAAATCGGTGCCGATGTAATGACAGCGCCACCTTCAGTGATCATGGGGCTGTTCAAACATTTCCTGACCGATAAAGGCATCGAAGGATTTCTGGCCGACTGGGCAAAGACCGGACAAAAAATCGGATAAGGGAGAGAGCCGCCATGGGGCATAATTTGCGCGAAGACGAAATAGACGAAAGCGGCAAAATCGTCGTTCCTGAAAACGTACTGGATGCGATCAAAACGCTGATCCGCTGGACTGGTGATGATCCGACCCGTGAAGGTTTGCTCGATACCCCGGCGCGCGTTGGCCGGGCATGGCGCGAATATTGCAACGGTTATGGCAGCGATCCTGCGGTACATTTGCTGCGCACCTTTCAGGAAGTCGGCGGCTATCATGAACTGGTGTTGTTGAAAGACATTCCGTTCCAGTCGCACTGCGAACATCACATGGCGCCGATCATTGGAAAGGCTTCGATTGCCTATATGCCCACCGACCGCGTGGTTGGCATTTCCAAACTCGCCCGCGTATTGCACGGTTATGCATCGCGATTGCAGGTGCAGGAACGGCTTACGGCAGAGGTTGCCAATTGCATCTGGGACCATCTGAAACCGCACGGCGTGGCGGTGGTGATCGAAGCGCAACATGGCTGCATGACCGGCCGCGGGGTTAAGGTCCACGGCGTCGGCATGGTTACCTCCAAAGCTGATCGGTTGTTTCATGGATGATCAATCGAGCCGTAAGGAAGTGATGAGCCTGATGGGTTATTAAGGGCAGGGGTGGTTCCATGAAAAGATCATTCCGCACCCGTTTCCGCGCCTTTCAGGAAATGCGCGGGGACAAGGTTGATCCAGGCTTTATCGCCGATCTGGAATTCCTCGAAAACCGCGACCTTGATCTGTCGATCCGGTTGGGGGCGATGCTGGCGTTCAACGCGTTGCTGATTACCATCGGCACGCATCCCATATCCGCCAGCCCCGGCGCACCGCTCAGCCTCGATGCCCCCACGCAACCGGTTCTGACCATTGCCAGCATCATCGGCATATTGCCGTTTATCGTATCCAGCTATTACTGCCTGCGCGCATTATTGCTGGGCGAGGAATTCGATAGCGACAGCCTGTCTGACCATAACGGCAAACGCCAAGCATTGTTCGCCGCCTTCATCCTATCCATCGACACCCAAGACCGACTGCTAAAGCTCGCCATCCCCGCGTCATTGGCGGGCGGTGCTATGACAATGGCGGTGTGGGTGTGGATTTTGTGGAACAAGATGGCAGGGTAGGGTGGCGTTATTGGGGGGGATTGTGTTTCTCGACAAAGCTGACCACGGCTTCAAGCATCCTCTGTCGCGTCACGCTTTTTGACAACCAATGGTCTTCGCCGACCAACGTTACTAACTCATGTGGCTTGCCAGCTTCTTTTAGGGCATCGGCCATTACCGTAGTTTGTTTATAGGGTACGACGACATCGTCTTTGCCATGTACGAGCAAAATTGGGGCATCGGCTTGCGCGGCAAAGCGACGGGGAGAAATGTCTTTTAGCTCGCGTCCTTTGCCAATTTCCGTAGTAAGATTGCGTCGCAGCACCGGATTGCTTCCGCTTTCGCGCATATCGGTGCTGATCATCAGAGACAGATCACTGACCCCGGCAACCGAAACCGCGCAACGATACAGGCCTTTTTGTAGTGTGACACCAGCGAGTGCCGCGTATCCGCCATAGCTTGCGCCGACAATACAGGCGCGTTTCGGATCAACTATGCCTTGCGTCACGAGATGGGACAGCCCATCAGAAATATCGCTTTGCATCTTGCGACCCCATTCACCATGCCCCGCTTTGACAAATGCTGCATCGCGGTTGGTGGAACCGCGAAAATTGGGTTGGAACACCGCATAGCCGCGCGATGCAAGTCCTTGTGCCCACCAGTCGAACCCTGGCTCGTCATGTGCCGTAGGGCCGCCATGTGGTAATATTATTACCGGCAGATTTTTAGGTGCTTTTCCGGTTGGTAACGTCAAAATGCCGTCCATCTCCAGCCCGTCCACAGCCTTATAAACCACTGTGCTGATCGCGCCAACATCGGGGGCGTTAATCTGGGGGCGGGCGAATCCTAACGGTTTTGCCGCCAGTGCATTAAGATCCACTTCCCACCATGTTCCGGAATCGGAATTGCCATTGGTTGTCACCAAAACCTTGGACAAGGCGGGATTCCAATCGGCCAGATCGTACTGAAGTTTGGGAAATGCCTTTACGATTTTGCCAATTTTCTTATCCTGCGCGGGATCGAAAAATCGTGTTTTCTGTTCGGCCCCAGCCAACAGATAGCCCATTAACTCTCCGGTGCGACGGTGGATAAATAGGCGATCCACATCGACATTGGGTAAGAATGGCGTAACCGCCCCGCCTGCCAAGGGAACCTCATAAAATTCTCTGGCTTGGCTGTCCTCATCCTCTTGACGAAAGATGAGGCTTGCACCGTTTTTGCCAAAAGCGAGCAACCGAACGCCACCCTGTTTACTAACGCCGCGAGCGATCTCTTCATTTTTTGCGTTTAATATACGCCAGTTACCACTCTGCTCAGCCAATATCAGCTTGGCAGCCAACGTGCCATTGGCATCGATCAAATAGTCATGCTGGGTGCCTTCGATTGGTCGATTGGACAACCGGTCTGTTTTCATATTCGACAGATCAACTTTGTATAAAGCGGGCCATCCACCGGCAAAATAATATTCTTTCGCTCCCGATGACCCAGAAGTTTCCTCCATCGGGACTCCGCCAAAAAAACCAAACGTCTTACCATTTACTTCGCGGATACCGTGCCAGCCAAAAGTCGCACTGGCGATACTCTTTTGCTTCGCGAAAATGATCTGGGGCGCTCCGGTTCCGACCGGAATGACATAGGTGCGGTAAAATTCGGCTTTGTCTGTCGTAAAGCCATAAAGCTTTTCGGTTTGTGAATAATCGACAAGAACCTGTTCATCGTTCGCCCATTCGATGTCGCGTACTTTGATGTCGGCCAATTCAATCGCCCGCAGGACATTGCCTTTATCAGTCAATACTAATGATCGCTTACCATTGATCGTGACGATCATCGCTACGCGGTCGCCCGACGGTGAAAGCGCGGCGCGTTCAAAACCCGGCAATTCGCCATAAGCACTAAGGGGTGGGGAAGCGTGAACTGTAAATTGGGGAACCGAGATCAAAAATGCAGCAGCCAATAGCTTTAATCTGATGCTTCTGCGCATTGCAATCGCCCCCTTCGAACCAATTGCTTGATGTTTATCAGCACGTTTCGATAAGGCTACAATAAAAAGGGCCGCCCCATCTTTCGACGGGGCGGCCCATTTGTTCGGCGATACCGTGTGGCTTAAGCTTCGTCGGCGGACAATCCGGCGCTTTCGGCTTCGGCAGCTTTCGCAGCGGCCTGATCAGCTTTCAGCTTCTCGATGCGTGCGGCATCGGCTTCATCGGCTTCGTCGGCTGCAGCTTCGCGGGCTTCGGCCATTTCGATGGCTTGGCTGGCGAGTTCGGCCTGATCGTCTTCGAACATCTGGTCGATGACGTTGACGCCGGTTTTCTGCAGCTCGGCTTCGTCGTCCGAACGGGCGACGTTGACGGTGATCGTGACAGAAACTTCAGGGTGCAGAACAACCTTCACATCGGAAACGCCGAGGGATTTGATCGGACGTTCCAGCACGATCATGCCCTTGGTCACCTTGGCGTCCTGAGCATTCAGGCCGTCAACAATGTCCTTCACCGATACCGAACCGTATAGCTGACCGGTGTTGGAAGCAGCGCGGATCAGAACGATCTGTTTGCCTTCAACATTGGTTGCATGGGTTTGGGCATCGCCACGACGGGCCGCGTTGTCGGCTTCGATCTTGGCGCGGTTGGCTTCGAAAACCTTTTTGTTCGAGGCATTCGAGCGCAACGCTTTTTTGTTGGGCAACAGGAAGTTACGGGCATAGCCGTCCTTCACAGTGACAATGTCACCAATCGCACCCAGTTTTTCCACGCGTTCAAGCAGGATGATTTCCATGGGTCGTCTCCTTACTTAACGATGTAGGGCAACAGGCCAAGATGGCGTGCGCGTTTGATGGCCTGGCCCAGCTCACGTTGCTTCTTTGCAGAAACGGCAGTGATGCGCGATGGCACGATCTTGCCGCGTTCAGAGATATAACCCTGAAGCAGGCGTGTGTCTTTGTAATCGATCTGCGGCGCTTCTTTGCCGGAAAACGGGCAGGATTTGCGACGACGGAAAAATGGACGTGCCATAGTTTAGATCTCCTCTTGTGCGCGAGGGGCACGATCGGGGCGGTCGCCACGATCACCACGGTCTGGGCGCGGACCGCGATCACGATCGCCACCAAAGCCGCCGCGTTCACTGCGCTCGCTGCGTTCTTGTTTGCGCATCATAACCGATGGACCTTCTTCATGTTCTTCAACACGGATGGTCATGTAACGGATGACGTCTTCGTTCACGCGCGTCTGACGCTCCAGCTCGTGCAGAGCGGGGGCCGGGGCATCGACATTCAGCATCACGAAGTGCGCTTTGCGGTTCTTTTGAATTTTATAAGCCAACGAACGCAGACCCCAAGTTTCGGTCTTTACAACCTTACCTTGATTCTCTTCGATGATCTTGGTGGCATTTTCAGCCAGCGCATCAACCTGTGCTTGTGACAGGTCCTGACGCGCTAAAAAAACATGCTCGTACAACGGCATGGGCGTTTTCCTTGTTCTTGACCGATCGCTGACGCAGCACCATGCATACGCCCCTCCGGCTTTCTTTTTCAGTCAGGCGGACCTGAGCGAAGCTGGGCCTTTAGGCGTGAGGGCGCGAGAATGCAAGGGACAACGCGTTTGACCGGGACTTTCAGAATAGGTAAATACGGGAGCGCCAAAAAACTCGTTCGCTGGTGTTGAGAATTACCATGACTCTAAGTCTGACGAGGGGGTTTCCCGTTGAAATGCCTGCTATACCCGATAGCCTGATTATTCTTCTTTGAGTTCGATGCTGCCTTCGACCCGGTCGAGTAACGGGAGTGGCGTTACGCCATCGCGCGCCAGATAGGAAATCAAGGAATCGACATCGACGGGGCCTACGGCGATCTGCTTAGCGGATTTGAACGCGGCAAAATTGTCGCCACCGCCAGCCAGGAAATCGCTCAACGCGACGCGATATTCTGTATTATCCTGCAGTGGTTGACCGTCCAGAGTTGCGAATAAAATGCGCTGTCCAGCGGGGCGCGCGCTATCATATCCAAAGCGAAAGCCCGACGATGGAGACAGGATGTTCACAGACTTCATGTTGAAGAACTGTTGTTCCAAAGCATCACGGATCTGTTTGCCGGTCATGGATTTCACGACCAACTGGTTGGAAAATGGCTGGGCGGAAAATGCCGAACCAAATATTACATTGCCCTCTGCATCGGGTATAATGTCGGCACGCATACCGTAAGGGTTCATGAACGCCAATTGCGCTCCGCCGGTTTCAGGACGCTTCATCGCTGCGAGCTGTGCATCGGCGATGAGGTTACCCAATATGCTTTCGCCAGCGGCAGTCTTCTTGCGGGGTGCAGGTCCTGCAAGCGAGCCAATGACGCGGTTCTGTTCAATTGTTGCGGCATCCGCATAACGCCGTGCCAACGTCGCAACATCGGCCCTTGGCTGGAAAATAGGGAATGCGGGGTTTAGTGCGACTGGTCCTCGGGCGCCGGTGAACCCCTCACTTTGTACTGCAGTGTTCCGCGCTGATTTCGACAGCAGCTTCTTTGTCTGCGGATCAAAACTCAGGTCGATGCCCGTTACATATTCGCCATATTTCCCTGCGCTTGTCAAAAGCACCGGGCGTGCGGGATTTATATTGGCATAATCACAGACATAGCTGCGATGGGTATGACCAGATACCACTACAGCAATCGCCGGATCGAGCTTATCGACAATGGGCAACAAATCGCCGCTGATGCCCCCGCATTGCGGATCATTGGCGTTATTAGCCGGAAAAACGCCTTGATGAATCAACAGCACAACAACATCCGCACCCGCCGCTTTTAGCGAAGGAACAAGTGCATTGGCCGTTTCAACCTCGTTTGAAAACCGGATGCCTTTCAGCCGCTCCTCCATGACCAGATTTTTGGTGTCGGTAAGCGTGAGGCCAATAAAACCAATCGTTATCTTCGTTTTACCTCGGCCAAAACTTTTCAAGGCATAAGGCGGAAATAGCGTTTTGCCGTCTGGCTGGATCGTGTTCGCGGCGAGCATTTTGAACTTAGCACCCAAAAATGGTCGGTCGATGCGACACGGTTCAGCGCGGGTGTTTTTCTCGCAGCCGCCATTTTGCATACGTTTAAGCTCGTCTGGGCCGCGGTCAAATTCATGGTTTCCAAGGGCGTTGAACTCAAGCCCGATCATGTTCATGGCCATGATGGCGGGTTCATCGAGAAAGAGCGAGGACGACAAAGGCGTTGCCCCAATCAGATCGCCAGCCCCCACCACAACAGTGTTTGGCGCGTCTGATTTCAACATGTCGACGGCCGACGCGATATAGGCCGCGCCGCCAACCGGAATATAAGAAACATCGCCTTTGGCATCCAGCACAGGCACGGCCAGTTTCGGTGGATCAAGATTTCCGTGGAAATCATTGATGCCGATGATGCGGACGTTGACGGGTTCGGTGTTTTCAGGACGCGTGCCGGTCGTGGCGCAACCGGACAAGGCGAGGATAGCACTAGCAAGCAAGAATTTCTGGATCATGCACCGTTCATGGCAAAGCTATGTGACTGCCGCAAGTCACATGGCCTGTTTCACACACTCGCTTTTACAAGCCGTGCCAACACATCCGCAGCAAAGGCGCTGAGCGTGTCGTCTCGCGCACCCATGATGACGATGCGGTCGCCGGGTTCGGCCAGTTCGACAATGCGGTTGCCGCAATCTTCGCGCAACGGAATATGTTCTGCCTGTTTGCCCGCCGCGACAACGGCATCGGTGATCGACTGGCTGCCCAGCCGCCGGTCCACGGTGCCGCCGAAATAGACGGGGTCGCACAGGATCAAATGATCATCGCGATTGAGATGTTTGGCAAAAACTGTGGCCAGTTCGCTGCCCATCACGCGGATGGGGCCGTAACCGTGCGGCTGAAAGAACGCGATAATGCGGCCTGGAAAGGCTTTCAGCGTGGCAAGCGTCGCTGCGGTCTTGTCGGGATTATGCCCGAAATCGTCGATTACCGTAATGCCGCCTGCTATACCGACAATGTCAAAGCGGCGGGCAAGGCCATTGAACCGTTCCACCCCGTGAATGGCTTGTGCAGCAGGAACGCCCAGCGCCAGCGACGCGGCAATCGCGGCTAGCGCGTTCGAAATGTTATGGCGTCCCGGCACTTGCAGCGTCACCGGCCAGCTTTCGCCATTGGCGCGCAGGGTAAAGCGGCTGCCCAATGGCATGTCGATCACATCGACCGCACGCACATCGGCGCGGTCGGCAAAGCCAAAGCTGACGGTGTTTTTCAGCGCCATGGGGGCAAGCAAAGCTACGCTTTCAATGTCGTCGGCATTCCAGATTGCGTGTTTCGCCTTGCGGGCAAAATCGCCAAACAGCTCGCGCAACTCGTCCAGCGATTTGTGATCGAGGCTGATATTGTTGAGCACCGCGATTTCGGGTTGGAACAATGCGATCGAACCGTCGCTTTCGTCCACCTCGGACACAAACACACTTTGCCCATCTTTATTGGCATGCCCTACGCGCGCGCTGGCAAAGGGGGTGTCGGACGAGACAAAATTCTTCATCACCCCGCCATTCATGATCGTCGGGTCCATCCCCGCATCGGTCAAAATCCAGCCGATCATACCGGTAACAGTCGATTTACCGCTGGTGCCGCCAATCGCCACACTGCGCGGGGCTGCGTTGAACAATTCGGCGAGTAATTCGGCGCGGGTCATCCGGGCGCAGCCGAGCTCATTGGCGCGGGCAACATCAGGCACGCTGTCTTCAACCGCAGCAGAGGCGATCAAAATCTGGTCGCCAGATGTCAGCCCGCTGCCGTCTTGCGGAAAAATATCGATGCCCAAAGATTGCAGCCATTCGAATTTGGGCGCGAGCCGCCCTTGATCGAGCGCGCGGTCAGACCCCGCAACCTTTGCACCACCATCACGAACGATATTGGCGAGCGGCAACATGCCCGAACCACCAATGCCGCAGAAGAAATAGGATTTGTTTTTTGCCATGCTGCCCCGCTATTGCGCGAGAAGAGTTTTGGCAATGGGAGCGCCACATGAAAATCGGAATTTGTGCCCCCTCGGCAGCCTTTACCCGCGACGATGCCAACCGCGTGATTGCCCTTGCCGCGCAGACCCACCCGTCGGCCGAACTCATTTTTCACGATCAGTGTTTTTTGGAAAATGGCCATTTTGCGGGAACCGACCAGCAGCGTCATGATGCCTTTGTGTCGCTCGCCAATGATACGGGGATCGACGCGATCTGGTTCGCGCGCGGGGGCTATGGCGCGTGCCGGTTTATCGGCGATGCGGTGAACCATCTTGGCGATTGTGCGCGTGACAAGGTCTATATGGGATACAGCGACGGCGGTAATGTCTTGGCGGCTCTGTACCGCGCCGGGATAGGCTTTCCCACGCACGGCCCGATGGTGGCCGATGTCCGGCGTGATGGGGGAGAGGTCGCCATCGCCCGTGCGCTTGACTGGTTGGTTGATGGCAAAATTTCTACATTGGAGCCGCATCTGACCAAGGGACAGAAATACGCCGCGTTTAACCTGCTGACATTGGCGATGTTGGCGGGAACACGGTTGATGCCCGATCTGAAGGGGCATGTGCTGATGATCGAGGAAGTCAGCGAATATCTATACGCTTTTGACCGCGCCTTTTTCCATGTGGTGGAGCATTTGTGCAATGCGGGGCTGGCGGGGTTGCGGTTGGGCCGCGTTAGCGACATCCCCGAAAACGACCGCCCTTTTGGCGAAAGCGCCGAAGACATTGCCCGGCGCTGGTGCGACAAATATGACATTGCCTATCTGGGTCGCGCCGATATTGGCCATGATGTGGATAATAAGGTGGTTCCCTTTGGCTTGCTGGGTTGATGGCAAAGTTTGACAAACTTTGCCAAAATTGCCATATTCCAGTCAAAGGAGACCTCCAATGGCAACCATGAATATCTCGCTTCCCGATGCCATGAAATCATGGGTAGAAGCGCAAACCGAGGACGGAAAATATAGCAACAGTAGCGATTATGTCCGCGACCTGATCCGCCGCGAACAAATCAGCGCGGAGAAAATTGCTGAATTTCAGCAGGTTGTTGATGAAGGGCGGGCTAGTGGAATATCATCGCTGACTATGGAAGAAATTCGAGCCAAAGCTTTGGCAAGATTTCAGCAGCACAAAGACGATTGATGGCATTTCGTCTATCTGACGCCGCACAGCGCGATGTTGATCACATGGTTTATAGTGGCACCGCAGAATTGGTCGTTGATGCAGGCTATTGCCTATCATGCCAGAATAGAGCGGTGTTGCGAGTTCCTATCTGAACATCCGTTCGCCGCAAGATTGCGCAATGAGGTTCGGCCACCTGTTCGCGCCTATCCTTGCCAATCGCACGTTATTGTTTATGAAATTGATGATGCCAATAATATACTGATTGTTAGGGTGTGCTATGGGCGCGAAGACTGGCTCGATCTTTAGCAGGCTTGCATCAAAAGCTTGTCGGGCAATAGGCGGCTGACAACATTTGCAAATACAGGATCAAATCATGCGCGCATTTATTTTTCCGGGACAGGGCAGCCAGGCTGTCGGTATGGGCAAGGCATTGGCCGAGGCCAGCACCGTTGCCCGCGAAGTGTTTCAGGAGGTCGATGACGCGTTGGGGCAGCATCTGTTCGCGCTGATGTGCGATGGCCCCGAAGGCGACCTGACACTAACCGAAAACGCCCAGCCTGCGATTATGGCCAATGCCATTGCGACCTTGCGCGTGCTGGAAAAGGAAGGCGGCGTGACGTTGTCGGCAAAGGCGGATTTTGTGGCAGGCCATAGTCTGGGCGAATATACCGCGTTGTGCGCAGCAGGCGCTTTGGAATTGGCGACAACGGCGCGCTTGTTGAAATTGCGCGGACAGGCGATGCAGGCTGCGGTGCCGGTGGGCATTGGCGCGATGGCGGCTCTGCTGGGTGCCGACATTCAAAAGGCCGAAGGGCTGGCGGCGGCTGCGGCAGAGGGTGAAACCTGTACTGTGGCGAACGACAATGATCCCGGGCAAGTGGTCATTTCAGGGCACAAGGCTGCCATTGATCGCGCCATTGCACTGGTGAAAGAGCATGGCATCAAACGCGGCATATTGCTGCCCGTTTCCGCCCCGTTCCATTGCCCGCTGATGCAGCCTGCCGCCGACCGTATGGCAGAAGCATTGGCCGCGACGACCATCAACGCGCCGTTTGTGCCGGTGTTTGCCAATGTGACAGCCGCTCCGGTTTCTGATCCCGACGCTATTCGTGGCCTTCTGGTTGAACAGGTAACGGGCCGTGTTCGTTGGCGGGAATCAGCGATTGCCATGGCGGCGGCGGGCGTTACCCATTTTGTCGAATTTGGCGGCAAGGTGCTGTCCCCGATGGTCAAGCGCAGCGCGGGCGATGATGTTGCGACGACCAGTCTGATTGCGATGGATGATATTGAGGCGTTGCTGAAGGAAATCTGAGATGTTGCTACAAGACCGCGATGGCCCGATCCTGACCATCACCCTGAACCTTCCCGAGAAGCGCAATCCGATTTCGGACGTTGCCGTTGTTGATGCGTTATGCGCGGCCTTTGACGCGGCGGACCGTGATATGTCGGTACGCTGCGTAATCCTGACCGGCGCGGGCTCAGCCTTTTCTGCAGGCGGCGACCTGAAGCAAATGCGCCCGGATAGCGGGGGTCTGCGGGCGAGTAATCCTGTCGAGACGCGGCGCAATTACAAATATGGCATCCAGCGGCTGCCGTTGATGTTTCAGGCTTTGGAAGTACCGGTTGTGGCGGCGGTGAACGGCCATGCCATTGGCGCAGGGCTCGATCTTGCGACCATGTGCGATGTGCGCGTTGCCGCCGAAAGCGCGAAATTTGCCGAGAGTTTCGTCAAATTGGGTATCATTCCCGGTGACGGCGGTGCCTGGTTGCTGCCGCGCATCATTGGTTTTAGCCGCGCCACAGAACTGGCGCTAACTGGCGAGACTATCGATGCCACAGAGGCGCTGAAAATCGGTCTGGTTAGCCATGTCGTTCCTGACGCGGATTTGATGGCAAAGGCACGCGAAGTTGCAGGCAAAATTGCCGCCAACCCGCCCCATGCGGTACGCATGACCAAAAGGCTGCTGCGCGAGGCGCAAACAGCGGATTTGAAAAACATCCTGGAAATGTCCGCTGCCATGCAGGCTTTGGCACATGTGACCAAGGACAATGACGAAGCGATCAATGCCTTTGTTGAAAAGCGTTCGCCGCAATTTACGGGAGAATAATTATGTTTGATCTTACAGGCATGACTGCCCTTGTCACCGGTGCATCTGGCGGAATTGGCAGTGCGATTTGTGCGGCGTTAGCCGGGCAGGGCGCGCGGTTGGCGGTTTCTGGCAGCAATGTTGAAAAATTGGAGGCGTATCGTGCGTCGCTTGGCGGTGACCATGTCGCGATCCCGTGCAATCTTGGCGATAAAGCCAGCGTTGAGGCGCTGGTCCCGGCGGCATTGGAGCAACTGGGGAAGATTGACATTCTGGTCAACAATGCAGGCGTTACCCGCGATAACCTTGCCATGCGGATGAAGGATGAGGAATGGGATGAAGTGATCCGTATCAATCTGGAAGCCGCATTCCGTCTGATGCGCGCCGCAACCAAGCCAATGATGAAGGCGCGCTTTGGCCGGATCATCACCATCACCAGCGTCGTTGGTGCAACGGGTAATCCGGGGCAGATCAATTATGCTGCATCCAAAGCGGGCCTTGTCGGCATGTCAAAGGCACTGGCCGCAGAACTCGCCAGCCGCAATGTGACGGTGAATTGTGTCGCCCCCGGCTTTATCGCAACCGCCATGACCGCCGAATTGCCCGACGCACAGAAAGAGGCACTAAACGCGCGCATACCGATGGGGCGCATGGGCGAGGGCGGCGATATTGGCGCGGCCGTTGCCTATCTCGCCAGTAAAGAAGCCGGATATGTCACGGGGCACACCATTCATGTGAATGGCGGGATGGCGATGCTGTAAGGTCTGGAGTTATAAGCATTTTATCGGGAGGAAAATGGCATGAAGCACATTATTGCTATGATTGCTCTTCTGGGCAGCATCGTCGTTTCACCTTCGGCGCACGCGGCTCCATTGGAGCAAATCGACTGTATTTTGTCGCAATGGTCGGATGCAGATCGATTTGAGGCGCTGCAATATTTTGGCGAAAACGAAGAAAAAGGTGCTTCGGAAAAAGCCCTACCTGCAAAAATAGCCGGGCCGATGTTGGGCTGCGCGGCACGGCATGAATGGAACGATACCGACACGCAAAATGCGTTGCTCTACACCGTTATGAACGTGTTGGCGGGCTTTCAACCGACAATTATCAAACAAGAAGGGGGCGCAAAGTCGATCCGATTAACGCTTATTTTGAGGCTAACAAGGCATCGTTGATCGCCGGACCTGATCCCGATCCATCGGTCGCTGAAGCGGTGATGCGCAGCGAACTTAAAAAATCCAACTTCCCAGTCGATAATGCAAAGGCTTTTGAGGAGGCAATGTCCTTTTTGGGCACCAAAATACTCATAGAACGCGTGCGGTTGAATTTTGCCGCTGGCAAAACGACCGAATAGCCATGGAGTCATTTCAGAATTTGTGATTTTGGGGGCTTTTCGCACCAAAAAACACAGTGGAGATTGGCGGATAAGGGCGCTGAAAAAAGCAGAGTTTCCAATCTTTTTGGGTATTTGCAGTATTTTCAAAGACCATGCATCGAATCCCCCCCTTGCCAGCGGCGCGACGGGGTATTAGGGGCTGTTTTGAAATTCATTCTCCCAAGCTTTGAAGGGGCAAAATTATGAGCGATACTGCAGAACGCGTCAAAAAAATCGTTGTTGAACATCTGGGCGTTGAAGCCGACAAGGTGACTGAAGCAGCCAGCTTCATCGACGATCTGGGCGCAGACAGCCTTGACATTGTTGAGCTGGTGATGGCGTTTGAAGAAGAATTCAATGTCGAAATCCCTGACGATGCTGCGGAAAAAATCTCGACTGTTAAAGACGCGATTGATTTCATCAATTCGAACAGCTGATTTGAAGCTGCCGATGGCAGTAAGAATCTGAAAGTTTCAAACGGCTTTCCAGTCCGGGGTAAACCCGCTGGAAAGCCGTTTGCATTTGCGCTCCAATTCCCTCAAATGGGCGCTAAATCGCTTCATGGGAGTATCGAATGCGTCGTGTCGTAGTTACTGGACTGGGTTTGGTCACGCCTTTGGGGGCGGATGTCGAAACGGCTTGGGCCAATATCCTCGCGTCCAAATCAGGTGCGGGCAAAATTACCCATTTCGATGCCAGCGAATTTAAATGCCAGATCGCTTGCGAGGTAAAACCAAAGGATCATGTCTTTGGTTTCGATCCTGACAAACGCGTCGATCACAAGGTGCAGCGACAGGTTGATCCGTTCATCATCTTCGGCATCGATGCCGCTGGCCAAGCATTGGAAGATGCGGGCCTGACCGAAATGGACGATGCCACCAAATTGCGCGCGGGATGTTCGATTGGTTCGGGCATTGGCGGGTTGCCGGGAATTGAAAGCGAATCGCTGTTGCTGGCTGAAAAAGGACCGGGCCGCGTTTCGCCGCACTTTGTGCATGGCCGCTTGATCAATTTGATCTCGGGTCAGGTTTCGATCAAATACGGACTGATGGGGCCAAACCATGCAGTGGTGACGGCGTGCTCCACAGGTGCCCATTCGATTGGTGATGCCGCGCGGATGATCCGCGATGACGATGCCGACATCATGCTCGCAGGCGGTGCAGAAGCCACCATCTGCCCCATAGGCGTTGCCGGTTTCGCTCAGGCCCGCGCCTTGAACATGAGCTATAATGATCGCCCCGAACAGGCGAGCCGCCCCTATGACAAAGACCGCGATGGTTTTGTTATGGGCGAAGGTGCTGGCGTCGTGGTGCTTGAAGAATATGAGCATGCCAAGGCACGCGGTGCGAAAATCTATGCCGAGGTTGTCGGTTACGGCCTGTCTGGTGACGCCAACCACGTCACTGCCCCGCACCCCGAAGGTGACGGCGCATTCCGGTCCATGCAGATGGCGTTAAAAAAGGCGGGGATGACGCCGTCGGACATCGATTATATCAATGCTCACGGCACATCGACCATGGCGGACACCATCGAACTGGGCGCGGTAAAGCGGCTGTTCGGTGATGCGATCAGCACGGTTTCGATGAGCTCGACCAAATCGGCGATTGGGCATTTGCTGGGCGGGGCAGGGGCCGTTGAGGCAATTTTCTGCATCCTTGCCATTCGTGACCAAATTGTGCCGCCAACGCTCAATCTGGACAATCCCGATGAAGGCACCGAAGGCGTCGATCTGGTGCCGTTGGTCGCAAAGAAGCGGCATGTGAAAGCGGTGCTGAACAACAGCTTTGGTTTTGGCGGCACCAATGCCAGCCTGATCATGAAAGCGATTTGATTTCATGCGGCGCATTGCAAAATGGGTATTGATTTTCGCGGCCTTGTTGGTGGCGCTGGTCGGCGGCAATTTTGTTTATGGTTGGACGGCGACAGGTCCATCCGACCGCGATGTTACCGTCGTCATCAAACCCGGATCGAGCATAACGCTGGCAGCAAAAGAACTGGAAAAGGGCGGCGTCGTCAAATCCGCTGGTGCCTTTGTCAATCGCGCCCGCTTTCTGGCGGGAACGCGTACGATCAAGGCAGGTGAATTCCTGATCCCCGCAGGCGCATCCAATGCCGATGTGCTTTCGATTTTGACGGGCGGAAAAACCGTGCAGCGCATGGTGACCGTGCCCGAAGGGATGCCGTCGATTATGATCCATGAACGGCTGATGGCGAATGATCTGCTGAAAGGTGACATTCCTGTTCCCGCAGAAGGATCGATTCTGCCCGACAGCTATGCCTTTGAAAAAGGCGAAAGCCGAGCGCAGGTTTTGTTGCGGATGCAGGCGGCGATGAAGCAGGCGATTGCCGAATTATGGCCCAACAAAAGCGCCGACAGCGTGGCGAAAACCCCTGAAGAAGCGGTCATCCTGGCGTCTATCGTTGAAAAGGAAACGGCGGCAAAGTCTGAATTGAAAACCGTCGCCGGGGTTTATTCCAACCGCGTCAAAAAAGGCATGATGCTGCAAGCCGATCCGACGATCATTTATCCGATTACCAAGGGCAAGCCGCTGGGTCGCCGCATTCGCCAATCCGAAATAGCTGCGGTGAATGATTATAATACCTATGCGATGGTCGGTTTGCCCAAAGGGGCGATTGCCAATCCCTCGCGCGCTGCGATTGAAGCCGTGTTGAACCCTGCCAAAACCGAGGCTTTGTTCTTTGTGGCCGATGGCAAAGGCGGCCATGTGTTTGCCAACACGTTGGAAGAGCATAACGCCAATGTGGAAAAATGGTACGCGATCCGCAAAGAGCGCGGGGAAATGTGAGCGTCGACAAGGTTTACCTGTCGGCAGACCGGCTGCTGGAGGATTTGTTCCGCCTTGCCAATATCATCAGCGATTCGGATTTCCGCCCGACGCATATTGTGGGCATTTGGCGCGGAGGCGCGCCTATCGGCATCGCGGTGCAGGAACTGCTAGAATATCGCGGCATTGTTTGCGACCATATTTCGGTGCGCACGTCGTCCTATACCGGCATCGACCAACAGGAACCCGAAGTGCGGGTTTACGCATTGGGGTATCTGATTGACACGCTGAATCCCGATGATGCGCTGCTGGTGATCGACGATGTGTTTGATAGCGGTCGGTCAATCCGGGCGTTCTTGCGCGAACTGGCATTGCGATGCCGCCACAATATGCCGCGCACAGTGAAGATCGCGACGGTGTATTACAAACCGGCGCGCAACGTGACCGATCTGAAGCCCGATTTTTTCGTGCACCAAACCGACGACTGGCTGGTTTTCCCGCACGAGATTAACGGGCTGACCAAGGAAGAAATCCGCAATAACAAGGCAGGGGCATCGGTGATCCTGCGCGAGGAAGAACAGGACCACGACCAATGACGATTGCATCGCAGCTGCGGCATCAATTGATTGCGGCTCTACCCAAGGCTGAATTGCATTTGCACATTGAGGGATCGTTGGAGCCCGAGATGTTGTTTGCGCTTGCCGAACGCAATCAAGTTGCCATCCCCTTCGCCACTGTCGAAGACGTGCGACAAGCCTATGCCTTTTCCAATCTACAGGACTTTTTGGACATTTATTATCAGGGCATGGGGGTACTGCAAAAGGAACAGGATTTCTTTGACCTGACCTTTGCCTATCTTGAACGCGCGCATGCCGACAATGTCTGCCATGTCGAGATTTTCTACGACCCGCAGGGGCATACCGAACGCGGCATCGCCTTTGACATCGCGATTGGCGGCATTTTGCGCGCGCTTGACGAAGGGGCTGCGCGCTTTGGCATGAGTCATCGGCTGATCCTGTGTTTCCTGCGGCATCTGGATGAGAACGCAGCCTTTGCGACTCTGCGCGAGGCAGAACCCTGGCTTCATCGCATAGCAGGTGTCGGCCTTGACTCATCCGAGGTCGGCCATCCTCCTGCCAAATTCGCGCGCGTTTTTGCCGAGGCCAAAGCGAAAGGATTGAAGCTTGTCGCGCATGCCGGCGAAGAAGGTCCGCCTGCTTATGTTTGGGAGGCGCTCGATCTGCTCCACATCGACCGGATCGATCATGGCAATCGCGCGCTGGAAGATGACGCATTGGTAAAACGCATTATTGCCGATGGCCAAACGCTGACCGTGTGTCCGCTATCGAACCTGAAGCTGTGTGTGATCGATAAAATGGCGAACAGCCCGATCCGCCGCATGCTCGATCTTGGTATTCGCGCAACGGTAAATTCGGATGATCCCGCCTATTTTGGCGGCTATGTAAACGCCAATTTTATCGCGGTTGCCGATGCGCTGGATTTATCAGCGGCGCAGATTCTACAGTTGGCGGAAAACAGCTTCACCGGTTCATTCCTGCCCGATGCGGAAATCGCGGCGCATATCGGTAATGTCCGCAAAGTCGCTGCTGGCTTTACGAGTCCGTAAATCGAACCAGTCGATTAGTCAGAATGGTTTTAGTCATTTTGCCCGCCAATAGTCTTACGCTAAATGATGTGCATCGTCGGGGTTGACACAAACCCCCTCCCTCCGTGTCCCCCGGCGAGCCTATCCCACGGAAGTCCGTGTTCGCTGTAAAAAGGGACGGATGCCCGACGGGTCGCCAAAGGGCGCGAGGCTTGCTGCTTCGCGCCCTTTGTTTTAGCGCAAGGTTATGGATAGACCTGCCCCCATCATTATCACCGCGCAAATGGGGAAAAGCGATCAGGTCTGGGCCGATGCGTTGCGCCGTGCGCATTTCCCGCCTGAACGCAATTATTTGACGGCGCATATTACCCTGTTCCATCATTTACCGCCCACGCATTTGGCTGAGATCAAAACCCAATTAGCGGCCATCGCCCGCGAACATGCCGCCCCACCGGCGACGCTTTCTGCGGTCATGCTGTTAGGGCGCGGCGTTGCCTATCGGGTGGAATGCCCTGTTTTACTGGCGGTGCGCGATGCGTTGGCCGATGCGTTTCACGGCCTGTTGATCCCGCAGGATCAGGCCCGGCCCCGTTTGCATATCACCGTTCAGAACAAGGTGGAGCCAGCGGTAGCAAAAACGCTCCACGCGCAATTATCCGCTGACTTTTCACCCCGCGCATTGGCGATCATCGGGTTGGCCGCGCATTATTACCGGGGCGGCCCGTGGGAGCCAATCCAGACATGGCAATTTTCAGGCGGCGGTCGATAACGGTCGATAAAGCCATCCTCATTTTTCCACGCCCTTCACTTTTCCCCATTGCCGCGCGGCGGTGTAGCCAAGGTAACCCGTCCCGAACAACGCATAAAGCGGTTCGGGAAGGCCGTTCAGATAGGCGTTCATGCCGGTCGCAATGTTGCTGGCGGCTTCGGGGCGGAATGCGGACAGCAGCCCCATCGGGATCGCCCAAAGCAGCATCAGATACATGACGTAAAGGAAACTGGGACGGGCGCGGCTGGTCCATGGGTCGGTGGCTTGGGCCTCTGCAATAATTGCGGATAATTGCGTGCGGATGGCATCCATTTCCATGCTGCCTTGTTGTTTGAGCAACTCCAGCTTGGCGGCGTCGCGCGCCTTGGGATCGGGGATGATTTTGTCGATCAGGCTGGCGATGGGGCCGATCAGGCTCTCGATAATGGCCATCATATCTTCCTTTTGTAATGCGGGTTAGCGGGGCAACAGCATTTCCTGTTGGGGAGTATTCAGCTGGCACCGACGCGGTTGGCGAGCCAGCCGTACAGAAAGGCCTCTTGCGATGGGCGGGTTTCCGCCAGCCGCAGGTAATGCGCGCCTTGCAGGGCATCGACAGCCTTGATCAGCACCGTTTCTGCACCTTTGCCTCGCTTGTTCAGAAACGCGTCCAACGCCGCCAGCGTCGCCGGACCAATGTGTCGGTCCACGGATATGTCGCCATAATCGGCTCCATTGCGGTTCAGGGCGTTTAACGCCCGTTGCAAATAGGCGGCTGCCGTGCCGGTGCCCATGTTGATGCCAGTGTCGAATAACTCGGCCGCCAAAGCCGGCAGGCGTTCGCTTACCGCGTCGAAGCGAGGCGCAAACCAGTATAGCTGCTTGTAAATCTCTGCGGCATCGCTTTGCGGTAACGCGCGCATATCGCCCGTATAGCCATTGCGCCGGGCCACCCCCTCGGTAATCCCCCAATGGGTCGCGCCGCCGCGATCCGCCGGGTGATTTACATAACCGCCTTCGCGGTCGATGACTTCGTCAATCAACTGATCGATATTGCTGGCGGTGGAGAGGTTGGTCTGGGGCATGATGTCGCATCCTGTCTATGTTATGCGAATCAAAATAACCAAATAGGTACTTTGTAGGACAGGCAAAAATGCATTAACGGATATTTTTAGTCTAACCCGTTGTTATTCGGTGGAACTATTTGGTCAGGCGTTCGCTGACCCGCCATTATTCTCGCTTTTGCGGAGTGTCGGGAATGATCGCTCAAGCGATTCAAGGTCAGGGCTTTGGCGCACTATAGCGGCAATCGACTCGCAATGGAGAGAAAGATGGCCTTCACGCTACCGACCGCTGACAGCTTGCCGCAACATTCGCTGATCATCGGCGCAGATCGTTACACCGGCGGTTCGGGCGATGTGAAACCGCACATCTATCCCGGTACAGGCACTGTGACGCGCGATATCGCGATGGCCAATGCCGATGATGTCGACCGCGCGGTTGCCGCTGCCCGGGCTGCCCTTCCGGCATGGAAGGCGATGCCGGGCGATAAGCGCCGCAATCTGTTTTTTAAACTGGCTGAATTGTGCGAAACGCGCTCCGCCGAATTTGCCCCGGGGTTGATTTCCGAAAACGGTTCGGTGGCGATGGTGGCCCCCTATATGGGCTATGATGCCGCACAGAAATTCCGTTATTTCGGGGGCTATTGCGACAAGATTCACGGTCGCGTTGTGCCGATGTGGGGGGCACCTGCGCATGATTATGTCGCGTTTGAACCGTTTGGCGTGATCGGCATCATCGTGCCGTGGAATGGCCCGTTATTCGCAGCGACAATGGTACTCGCCCCGGCGTTAGCGGCGGGCAATACCGTAGTGCTCAAATCGCCGGATCTGGCACCCTATTCGGCCATGAAGCTGGTGGAATTCATGCTGGAGGCGGGCTTTCCGCCCGGCGTGGTCAATCTGGTAACCGGCGGCGCTGATGTGGGGGAAGCGATGGTCGCCCATCCCGGCGTCGACAAAATCGAATTTATAGGATCAGGCGCGACTGCAACAAAAGTACTGACTAGCGCGGCGCAAAGCCTGAAACCCGTTGGCCTTGAACTGGGCGGCAAATCGGCAGTGATTGTTTTTGATGATGCCGACCTGATGTTGGCTGCGAAAAAGGGGATCAGCGGTGCGGTCTCTTCGAACGGACAGGGCTGTGTCAACGGCACACGGCTGTTGGTGCAGCGATCGGTCTATGATCAGTATTTGCAAATATTGGGCGGTATTGCGGGTGCGATCAAAGTGGGTGATCCGTTTGACCCCGCGACAAATGTCGGTCCGGTGATTTCCGAAGGATCGTTGCACAGAATTCTTGGCATGGTCGATCAAGGCGTGGCCGATGGTGGCCGCCTCGTTTGCGGCGGAGCGCGGTTGGGCGGTGATCATGGCGACGGCTATTTCCTGCCCATCACCATATTGGCGGACGTGCCGAACGGTTGCGGCATTGCCCAAAATGAAGTGTTTGGCCCCGTGTTGACCGTGACGCCCTTTGATACCGAAGAAGAAGCGATCGCTTTGGCCAACGCGACCGAATTTGGCCTTGGTGCTTATGTCCACACACAGAATTTGCGCCGCGCACATCATGTGACCAGTCAGCTTGAAGCAGGCATGATCCATGTCAACGGATCGGGCGAAGCGATGCAACCCAACTGTCCCTTTGGCGGTTTCAAGAAAAGCGGCCATGGCCGGTTGGGTGGCATCGAAGGGTTACACGAATTCTTGCAACCAAAAAACATATGGATGAGCCTGGCGGCTCCGGAAGGGTAAAACATGGCGTTCACTTTGGATCAGTTTGGCCTCGACGGCAAAGTTGCCATCATCACCGGAGCTGGTGGCCGCGGTAATTCGATTGGCCGTGCCTATGCCTTGGGCTTTGCCAATGCCGGTGCAAGCGTGATTGTCGCCGATTTGAACGGTGAAGGCGCCAAGGCAGTGGCCGACGAGATTGTCGCGGCGGGCGGTAAAGCTGTGGCGGTGCAAGTGGACGTCGCGGATGAGGCTTCGACTTTGGCAATGGGCAAAGCCGCAGTCGATGCCTTTGGCGGGGTGGACATTTTGGTCAACAACGCAGCCCTGATGGTCGACGTCAGCTACGATAACGCGGAATCGGTTTCGATGGAGGCTTGGAACAGGGCCTTTGCCGTCAATGTAAATGGTGCCTTATTGTGCGCCAGAGCGGTGTTGCCATCGATGCGCGCGCGCGGTGGCGGGCGCATCCTCAATCAGACATCGGGCGGCGCATTTCCTGCGACCGGTCTTTATGGCATCACCAAATTGGCATTGGTTGGATTGACCACCAGCCTTGCCAAACAGTTCGGCAAAGAAGGCATTACCTGCAACGCCATCGCGCCGGGCAATGTGAAATCGGACGCGGGCAAACTGTTGGTACCGGATGATTCGCCCTTCATCAAATTCCTGGAAATGACCTGCGCCATTCACCCACGCGGCGAACCCGACGAACTGGTCGGTGCCGCGATTTTGCTCTGCTCTGACGCTGGTTCCTGGATCACAGGTCAGGTAATCCACATCGACGGCGGCTGGGTGATGCGGCCTTAGAGCATAATGACGTTAGTTTGAACCGCCGTGATTGCCGCAGGAAGTGCTCCGGCAAGGAACGGCGCGCAGCGCGGACTGGTTGCCCATGCAAGCGACGTGGCGCTGCCCGGTGGGCTTCCTGCGGCAACCCGCAGGGCTGGCCCCTTTTGGCCGATTGCGGCGTCGTTCGTCGGTCTCTATGCAACGGCATGGCTCCCTCCTCACTCCTAGCACTCGGCCAAAATCGGCTCCGTCACGGCGGTTCAAACTAACGTCATCATGCTCTAAGCTGTCATTTTCACCCGCAAAGAAGTCAATCCGCGAATGATGAAGCTGGGGTCGAAATCGAAATCGCGTGCGCCAACAGGACCATGGGCAGCTTCGTCGAGATCGATATGGCTGGTGTGTTCGAAGAATTTTTCCAAAATAATCCGCACCTCCACCCGCGCAAGCGGCGCGCCGATGCACACATGTTTACCGCGACCAAATGCCAAATGCTCCCGGATTTTTGGCCGGTCGAGGCGAAATTCAGCCGGCGCATCCCAGCGCGCAGGATCACGATTGGCTCCGGGGATACCCAGCAATATCTTGGTTCCCGCCTTAACCGGCAAAGCGCCAATTTTGGTATCTCGGCGGGCGAGGCGCGACAATTGCTTGGTTGATCCTTCGAGCCGCAGCACTTCTTCCAGCATCGCCGGGATCAACGATGGGTCCGCGCGCAATTGCGCCTGCAAACCCGGCTCGTCGACGATATAGCGCATGGCGTTGGCGAGCAATTTTGCGCTGGTGTCTTGGCCCGCTCCAAAGATAAACACACCCAAAGTCATCAGGTCCATCATGCTGGGTTTGGTGCCATCGGAATATTCGGCCAAAGCCAATTCGGTCAGGATGTCGTCCTTCGGGTTCGCCTGCCGCTCGCTGATATAGCGATAGAAATAGCCCGTCATCGCCACCATCGGATGGGTATCAATATCATGGCTGTTCAGGCTGGCGTCCAGATTTCCGGGGGCGGGTGAAGCATCGATCAACGCCATGAAGGTATCGCGATCCTCATCGGGAACCCCCAGCAGATCGGCAATCACCATCGTGACAAAGGGCGTCGCCACCTCATTCACCAGATCACCACCACCCTTGGCCACAAATGCGCGCACGATTTCATCGGAATAACGCGCGATAAAATCTGCATTCGCCTTCAATCGCGAAGGCGTGAACAGCCGGTTCATCAACGAGCGCAATTTGGTGTGCGGCTCATCATCCAGCATCACCACTTGATCGCCGCCTAATATGCTGGGCCGCGCGGCCTCTATCTGATCAACAATGTCGCTTCCTTCTGGCGTGAACGGTAAAGCCGCACCTGCGCCGGCAAGGCCAATAATTGCCGAGAAATCCTGATGGTTGTTCAGAATTTCTATCATTTCGCTATGACCAGTAACGATCAGATAATCCTTGTCCGCTGGTTTCCAGATCGGGCCATGGGCACGTACAGCTTCGAAGAACGGGTAAGGATCTTTGGCGATTTCTAGGTCAGAGAAATAATCACGATTTTCGAGCTTTGGCACGGCCTGTCTCCAATCTGCATTTTTGTGCGACACATTGGCGCATAGAAGGCGCCAATGGGCAGCGTCAAGTCGCTTTTCGGCTGCTCACTTCATTCGGCCGCAATAATTGTTCCGATCAACAAACGGCTCAAAATAGCAGCCACATCATCCACGCTATAGGCCGTTTCAGGTTGCGCCACCCACCACGCCAGCGTCTCCGCAATTAGCGTAGCAGCGCAAATCGTTCCCAATTGAATCGGCAGCCAATCGTGGACTGCTGTTTCGGCAGCAGCCACTTCTAGCGATTGGCGCACCCATTCCTCGCGCATTGTTGACCCGGCACCACCGTTGAGCAAAGTTGCCCAAAGCGAACGGTGTTCCTCCACATAAACGCATAATGCGCGAAATCCGCTTTGATAGTTTTCATGGTTGCGGATCGCCAAAGTCAGCGCGACCAGGTGACGGATCTGATCCTTTGCAATATCGTCGAGCAGTTCTTCCTTCGTCGTGTGATGCCGAAAAAAGGTGGCATAATGAACGTCCGCATACGCACAAATTTCGCGCACGGTGATTTGGTCAAACGGTTTTTGCAGGAGTAACGCGAGCAACGCTTCGCGCAACGCCAATCCCGAACGCACGGCCCGTGCATCGCGTGGCTTAGGGACTCGCAGTGCCAGCTGCCCAGTAAATTCATTTTGCAGATGCTCGGATTCCGATTTGGCCATATTGGCGTTGTGACCCACAATCCCGTATAAGCGCAAGCATGCATTCGCCTGATTGCCAGTGCAGCAGCAGCGATAGATGACCCTTTCATTGGGGCATTTTGATTTCGCAAATGTCATTGATTTATTGGTCGGGACGAGAGGATTCGAACCTCCGACCCCCACACCCCC
>CAVUII010000003.1:0-299205 GCA_963741605.1 uncultured Alphaproteobacteria bacterium | reverse complement strand
CGATGCCGCGCATGTCGTTCGAGGCGCGGGCACGCATGTGGGAGGCGGGGGGTCGCTGGTACGCGCGCATCCTCGATGCGCCCGCCTACATCGAGGTCACCGGGATGAGCCGGTATCAGTGCCTCGAGGAGCTCCGCAAGGTCACCGGCGACGACGTCACCCTCACGGTCGAGGCGATCCCCGCCGTGGTGGGTGTCGCCGAGGCCGCCGAGATCATGAGCTGGGACAAGCGGCGCGTGATCACCTACATCGACCGTGGCTCGTTCCCCGAGCCGATCACGTCGCTCGCTTCGGGCCGGATCTGGCTGCGCGAGGACGTGGAGGCGTACGCCGCCGACTGGCGCGCGCGGCACCCCGCGAAGCCCGCGCCCGCCGCCGTCCCCACGGGGCCGACCGCGTGACCCAACGCCTCTACCTGATCCGGCACGGTCAGGCCGACTACACCTCGGACGCCCGGCTCGAGACGTCCCGCGGGGTCGCGTTCGACCCGCCGCTCTCGGCCACCGGGCGCGAGCAGGCCGAGGCGCTCGCCGCGAGACTCCGTCACCTCCCGTCGCCGACCGCCGTCTACTCGTCCACGCTCGCTCGCGCGAAGGAGACCGCCCGCGCGTACGCGGGCCCGGCGGGCGTCGACGTGGTCGAGCGCGAGGACCTCGGCGAGTGGTACGGCGGGGGATGGGAGTTCAAGGACTTCTCGCAGATCTTCGACGAGCACCCCGACGCGCGGCACCTGTTCCGGACCCAGCAGCCGGCCTGGCACCTCGCGCCCGAGGCCGAGACCGGCGCCGATTTCGCGGCCCGCGTGCGCGCCGCGATCGAGGTGATCCTCGTCGAGCACCGCGAGGGCGACCTCTACCTGTTCGTGCACGGCGGCGTGATCAACGCCTTCCTCGCGCCGATCCTGGGGATCGCGGGCCAGGAGATGTTCTTCCTTCCGGCCAACACCAGCATCAACACCGTGCTGATCGACGGCGACGAGCGCCGCGCGTGGTTCCTGTCCGACGACGCGCACCTGACGAACCCGGAGTGGTTCGACCGGGACTGATCGCCCCGGCCCCTATACTTCCCGCGCAACCGCCCGACGCGAAGAAGGAGGCCACGATGGCCGTCAAGTTCCTCTCACCCGAATGGGCCGCGGCCCTCACGACCGAGCTCAACGCGAACGACGCCTTCCGCGAGGCCGTCGGCCGGCCAGCAGGCCAAGATCCAGCAGGTCATCACCGGCGAGCGACGAGGCGCACTACTGGATCACCTTCGCCGACGGCACGATCGACATGGGGGTCGGCGACCTCGAGGCTCCCGACGCGACGATCACGCAGAGCTACGAGACCGCCGTCAAGCTCGCCAAGAGCGAGCTCTCGGCCGTCACCGCCTTCATGACCGGGAAGATCAAGATCGGCGGCAACATGGGGCTGCTGCTCGGGCTGCAGGGCGCGCTCGCGCAGCTGCCCGCCGCGATGGAGAAGATCGAGGTCGAGTACTAGGGGGTCCTCGCTCGCCGAGCGCGATCGTCGCGCTCGCCGTGGCGAGCAGGCGCCCCTCGGCGTCGACGACCTCGGCGGCCGCGTGGGCGAGCGACCGCCCCATCCGCACCACCCGCCCACGGCCCACGATGCGCCCCGGCGCGCCCGGCCGCAGGTACTGCACGTCGAGCGACACGGTGACGTGCGACCGACCGGGCTCGAGCCTGCGTCCGGACCGCGATCCCCGCCGCGGTGTCGGCGAGCGTCGCGATCATCCCGCCGTGCAGGAGCCCCTGGAGGTTGCGGTGATGTGGTTCGGCGTCGAGGGCGATCTCGACCTCGCCCGGCCGCGCGTCGAGCACCGACATCCCTGCCCAGCCGTGGAACGGCGACGTCGCCAACCGCTCGCGCAGCTGCTCCGTCAACCCGTCGTGGTCGCCCATCCACTCCACCTCCTGGTCTCGTAGTCTCCCAAGAAGGGGCCCCGCCGTTTTGACGGTCCGGGGGAACCCCGAGGACAATCCCGTGCGGACCGGCTCCCGGTCCCGGGGATGAACGAACGGAGGGTAACGTACATGCCGAAATGGCTACGCACGCTTGCCCTGCCCGTCGTCGCGCTCGGCCTGGTGGCCGCGGCGTGCAGCGACGACAGCAGCAGCACGGCGAGTGGCACCACCGGGAGCGCCGGAGGAGTGCACGTCCGACATCAGGGTCGGCGTCGCGCTCGACGTCGGCGGTCTCGGTGACAACGGGTTCAACGACCTGTCGCAGATCGGCCTGCAGAAGGCGATCGACGAGGGTGTGGTCTGCGAGGCCAACACGAAGTTCCTCGAGTCGAACGCCGATGGCACGAACCTGGACGAGAACACGCAGTCGCTGGCCGAGGACGGCTACGACCTCGTCATCGGCACCGGCTACGCGTTCACCGACGGGCATCAACGCGATCGCGCCCGACTATCCGGACACGTCGTTCGGCATCATCGACGGCTACGCGACCTGCGGCACGGCCTGCGGGCTCGCCAACGACGCCGACGCGATCCCGAACGTGACCGACCTGACGTTCCAGGAGGAGCAGGGCTCCTACCTGGTCGGGCGTGGCCGCCGCCTTGAAGGCGGAAGAGCTCAACTGCGACACGATCGGCTTCCTCGGCGGCCAGACCGGGCCCGCTGATCGGGAAGTTCGAGGCCGGGCTACACCGCGGGCGTCCAGGAGATCGACCCGGACATCGACGGTGCTCGTCGAGTACATCGGTGACACCACGAAGGCGTTCGACGACACCGATCCGGGGCGAGGCGCTGTCGAACAAGATGTACGACGACGGCGCGTGCATCATCTACCACGCTGCGGGCGACTCGGGGAACGGCCTGTTCAAGGCGGCCGCCGAGCGCGAGAAGATCGCGATCGGCGTCGACTCCGACCAGTACGACGTCGTGTCGGCCGACCAGGCGCCGTGGATCATGACCTCCATGATCAAGCGGGTGGACACGGCCGTGTACGACACGATCATGGCGGTGGCCGACGGCACGTTCGAGGGTGGCACCGCCCAGGTCTTCGGTCTCGCCGACGAGGGCATCTCGTACGCCACGAGCAACCCCGACCTGATGGGCCAGGACATCGTCGACCAGGTCGAGGCCTACAAGCAGAAGATCCTCGATGGCGACATCGAGGTTCCGACCGAGCCCGCGAAGTCCTGAGGGACGAGGGCATCAGTCATGGCTGACGGTGCGGGGGCGGGGCGCGTGAGCGCCCCGCCCCTCGTCGTCATGGAGGGCATCACCAAGCGGTTCCCGGGCGTCCTCGCGAACGACGACGTCACGATCGACCTGCGCGCCGGGCGAGGTCCACGCGCTGATCGGTGAGAACGGCGCGGGCAAGTCCACGCTGATGCGGGTCCTCTACGGGCTGTACCCGCCCGACGGCGGGCGCATCACGCGTGCGGGGCGAGGAGGTGAAGATCGCCTCGCCGCGCGACGCGATCGCACTCGGGATCGGGATGGTCCACCAGCACTTCGTCCTCGTGGACCCCTTCACCGTCGCCGAGAACATCATCCTCGGGCATGGAGGGCGGTCCGATCCTCGATCGCGGAGGCGTCCGAGGCCAAGGTGGCCGAGCTCGCGGCGCTCGTACGGTTTCCAGATCGACCCCTCGGCGATCGTCGAGGACCTCTCGGTGGGCGAGGAGCAGCGGGTCGAGATCCTGAAGGCGCTCTACCGCGGGGTGGAGATCCTGATCCTCGACGAGCCCACGGCGGTGCTGACCCCCGCCGAGGCCAAGGACCTGTTCGACAACCTGCGGCGGCTGCGTGACGACGGCAAGACGATCGTGTTCATCAGCCACAAGCTGGACGAGGTCCTGGCCATCGCCGACCGCATCACGGTGCTCCGGCGCGGCGCCGTGGTGGGCGAGACCACGCCGGCGGAGACGAACAAGGCCAAGCTCGCCGAGATGATGGTGGGCCGGCCCGTCCTGTTCCGGCTGGAGAAGCCCGAGGCCGAGCTCGGAGAGGTCGCGCTGAAGGTCGACGACATCCAGGGCGGCCGCCTGCACGGCCTGTCGCTCGAGGTCCGCGCGCGGCGAGATCGTCGGCGTCGCCGGCGTCGAGGGCAACGGCCAGCGCGAGCTCGCGGACGCGATCATGGGCCTGCGTACGTTCGACGCGTGGCCGCATCGAGCTCGACGGGCGGGACCTGCACGAGCTCACGACCGAGGAGATCCGCAACGCGGGCGTGGCGTTCATCCCCGAGGATCGCCAGGAGCAGGGGCTGGTCCTCGACATGACGCTCTGGGAGAACACCGTGATCGGCCGCCACGACGACGCCGAGTTCTCGGGCGCGGTTCGGCATCTTGTTGCTCGGGAAGATCAAGGAGCTCGCCCACCGGCTTGATCAAGGAGTTCGACGTGCGGGCGCGGAGCATCGAGGTGACGGCGCGCACGCTGTCCGGCGGCAACCAGCAGAAGCTGATCCTGGCGCGCGAGCTCGAGACCGACCCCGCGCTCCTGCTGGCGGCGCAGCCCACGCGCGGGCTGGACGTCGGCGCGATCGAGTTCGTCTGGCGCCAGATCCTCGAGCAGAAGGCCGCCGGCCGCGCGGTGCTGCTGATCTCGGCCGAGCTCGACGAGATCTACGCGCTCTCCGACCGCATCGTGACGATGTACGAGGGCCGCATCACGGGCGAGTACCCGCCCGACGCGCCGGCCGAGGAAGTCGGCCGCGGCATGCTCGGCGGCGCGACCGTGAAGGAGGCCGGCTGATGGCCGCGACGGCGCGGCGCTGCCGCAGGTCCGCGGCGCGAGCGCCCCGAGTGGCTCGAGAGCTTCGGCGGGCAGGTCGCTGGCGCTCGTCGCCGCGCTCGGTGATCGCGCTGGCTGCTGGGCTCGCTCATCATCGTGCTCTACGGCGAGAGCCCGCTCACGGTCTACGGCGCGATCCTCTCGGGTCTCGTTCGGCGACAAGAACGGCTTCGGCTACGTGCTCGCCAACGCGACGCCCGCTGATCTTCTCCGCGCTGGCGGTGGCGGTCTGCTTCAAGGGCGGCATGTTCAACATCGGCGTCGAGGGGCAGTACATCGTCGGCGATGGTGATCGCGTCGTGGGCCGCGCTCACGCTCGACTTCATCCCCGGTCCGCTCCTGATGTCGTGGTGGTCCTGTTCGCGATGCTCGGCGGGATGGCCTACGCGGCCGATCCCGGCGATCCTGAAGGTGAAGACCGGGCGCGCACGAGGTCGTCACGACGATCATGCTGAACGGCATCGCGGTGAGCCTCGTGGCGTGGGCGATCAACGGCCCGCTCCGAGTACACGGACGCCGGCAGCGGCAGTTCAACGTGAACCTGCGCACCGACCCGTTCCCCGACAACGCGCTGATCCCCGACCTCGGCCACTTCTTCGGGATCCGTCCGAGCGTCCACCTCTCGTGGCTGCTTCCCGATGGCGCTCGTCGCGGCGGCGATCGTCTGGTTCATGCTTCAAGCGGATGCGGCTCGGGTACGAGGCCCGCGCCGTGGGCGCGTCGCCGGGCTCGGCGCGCGCCGGCGGCATCTCGATCGGCGAGCGTGCAGATGCAGCTGTTCCTGCTCTCCGGGCGCGCTCGCCGGGCTCGTCGGGCATGCAGCAGCTCCTCGGCGACACAGGGCTACCTGCCGCTGCGGACTACGAGGCGGGCTCGGCTTCACGCGGCATCGCCGTGGCGTTCCTCGGGCAGAACAACCCGACGGGCATCGTCTTCGCCGCGATCCTGTGGGGCGTGCTGGCGCGCGGCGAGACCGCGCTGCAGATCCAGACCGACGTGCCGCGCGAGTTCGTGATCATCCTGCAGGGGATCTTGATCCTCTCGGTCGTGGTCACTACCAGGTCGCGCGGCGGCGGCTCTGCGCGCGGCAGCTGCGGCGCGCCGCGGAGGTCGAGGACCTCGAGGACGCCGCCGCGAGCGCCGACATCGAGGGCCTCGCGAAGGAGGACCGCTGATGCCGCTCGGCGACCTCGGCGCCGCGCATCGGGATCGCGTTCACGTACTTCACGATCATCTACCTGACCGGCCTCGGCGGGCTCTTCAGCGAGCGCTCGGGCATCGTGAACATCGGCCTCGAGGGCATGATGATCATCGGCACGGTGACGGGCTCGTGGGGCGACGTTCTACTTCACCTCGGACCCGACGGCCTGGGCTGGGGCCTGCCGTGGGGACCGATCATGGGCCTGCTGATCGGCATGGTCGTGCGGCGCGTTGTTCGCCTCGATCCACGCGCTCGCGACGGTCACGTTCAAGGTCGACCAGATCGTGTCGGGCGTCGTGATCAACCTCGTGGCGTCGGGCCTCGCGCGGTTCCTGTCCTACGATCTTCTTCGGGCAGGCCACGCAGTCGGACTCCGGGCCAGCCGCACCTGAACCCGTCGACATCCCGGTGCTCTCGAGCCTGCCGCTGGGGCCTCGGGAGGGCGTTCCACGGGCTTGTCGCCGATGGTGATCGTCGCGTTCCTGCTGGTGTTCCCGGTGACGTACTCGCTCTACAGGACGCGGTGGGGCCTGCGGCTGCGGTCATGCGGCGAGAACCCCGAGGCCGCGCGGTCCCTCGGCGTGCGCGTGGCGCCGCTGCGCTACCAGGGCGTGCTGCTCTCCGGCGCGCTCGCCGGGTTCGCGGGCGCGTTCCTGGCGGTCGAGGTCGACCTCAGCTGGAGCGAGGGCCAGACGCAGGGCCTCGGGTTCATCGCTCTGGCCGCGTTGATCCTGTCGAACTGGAACCCGAAGCGCCTGATGGTGGTCGGCGTTCATCTTCGGCTTCGCACAGGCGATCCCGCTCCGGCTCGCCGACGCGCCCGATCATCCGACTGATCCCGCCCGAGTTCATCCGGATGACCCCGTACGTCGTCACGATCGTGGTGCTGGCGGGGTTCGTCGGGAAGGTGCGGCCGCCGGCGGCCGCCGGCCGCGCGTACGAGGGCGGCAGCGGGCTCTAGTCCGTACGGCTAGACGGTGCCGTGCAGGCGGTCCCCGAAGTCGCCCGAGGCCCGGCAGGATGAACCCGCTGCTCGTTCAGCTCGCGGTCGAGCGCGCGCCGCCACGATCGGGCACGTCGGGGTGATCGGCCTGCAGCCGCGCGACCCCTTCGGGCGCGGCCACCACGCAGACGAACGTGATCGACGTCGGGTCCGCGTCTGCCTTCACGTGCGCGACCGCGGCGCTGCCGGAGCCGCCGGTCGCGAGCATCGGGTCGACGACCAGCGCGCGGCGGCCCTCCATCGGCGGCAGCTTCGCGTAGTAGTCGCGCGGCTCGAGCGTGACCTCGTCGCGCTCCATCCCGAGGTAGCCGACGACGGTGTCGGGGTAGAGGTCGGTGACGGCGTCGAGCAGGCCGAGCCCGGCGCGCAGCACCGGGATCGCGACGAGCCGCTCGGCGAGCCGCGTGCCCTCGATCGGCTCGAGCGGCGTCTCGACCGTGAGCGGTCTCGGTGGCGAGGTCCCGGGTGGCCTCGGTGACGAGGAGCCAGCCCGAGGCGCCGCGTGAGCGCCCGGAAGCCGGCGGGGCCGGTCGTCCGAGTCGCGCAGGCGCGAGAGCAGGTCGTCGCGCGAGCGGGTGGTCGAGCACGCGTGAGCGACGGCATCGGCGCGGCATCCTAGCGAGCGCGCTCGCCGTCGCTTGCCAGGCGGCGGCCGGCGGTCTGCGCACCATGACGGCCGTCATGCAGCGCTTCTTCGGCTACTGGTTCACCTACGCGGGCACCGGCCCGGCGTAGTCGCCTGCAGCCACCAGCAGACAGCGACCCCGGGCCGGACACCCGGGGTTCTTCCTTCCCCGGGGTCGCGTCCGGGCAGGACGAGGAGGTTCGACACGATGGTCGTCGTGATGAAGCAGGACGCGACCGACGCCGACATCGAGGCCGTCGCCGAGAAGCGCGCGCGACGCCGGCGGCGAGGCGTTCGTCTCGCGCGGCACCGTGCACACGGTGGTCGGGCTGGTCGGCGACACCGAGCGCCTGCGCGTCCGTCGACTGGCGCCAGATGCACGGCGTCGACCACGTGATCCAGATCGGCAAGGCCTACAAGATGGTCGCGCGCGACCTGCATCCCGAGGCCACCAGGTGCACGGTGGGGCGACCGCGGTGGGGCGCGGCACGTTCACGATCATCGCCGGGCCCGTGCGCGGTCGAGAACGAGGAGCAGGCGATGATCGCGATGCAAGGCGGCGAAGGCGGCGGGCGCCACGATCCTGCGCGGCGACGTCTACAAGCCGCGGACCTCGCCGTACTCGTTCCAGGGGCTGGGGGAGCGGGGGCTCGAGATCCTGCAGGAGTGCCGCCGCGAGACCGGGCTGCCGTTCGTCGTCGAGGTCGTCGACGTGTCGCCAGGTCGAGCACGTGGCCGAGGTCGCCGACTGCATCCGGGTCGGCACGCGCAACGCGCAGAACTTCGAGCTGCTGAAGGAAGTCGGCCTCACGAACAAGCCCGTGATGCTGAAGCGCGGGCTCGCGATGACGATCGACGAGTGGCTGCAGGCGGCCGAGTACGTGGCGCAGCGCGGCAACTCCGAGATCATCCTGTGCGAGCGCGGGATCCGCACGTTCGAGCCGTCGACCCGCAACACGCTCGACCTGGCGGGGATGGCGGTCGCCCAGCGCGAGTCGCACCTGCCGGTGATCGTCGACCCGTCGCACGCGGTGGGCAAGCGCGACCTGGTGGCGCCGATGGCGCTCGCGGCCGTCGCGGCCGGCGCCGACGCGGTGATGATCGACGTGCACGCCGAGCCCGAGCAGGCGCTGGTTGACGGCCCGCAGGCGCTGTTGCCCGAGGAGATGGTGGCGCTCGGGCGAGCAGATCGCGCGGGTCGCCGAAGCGGTCGGTCGCCCGCTCAATCGGTGAGCCACCAGAGCGGGCTCGGCGGCGGCCTGAGCGCGTCGTCGATCTCGCCGATCAGGTCGACGAGGTCGTGCCCGCCGCTCGGGCGTGAACGCCTGCTCGAGCTGGGCCTCGAGCCCGGAGGCGGCCTCGCGGCAGCGGGTGAGCCGGGCGCGGCCGTGCTCAGTGACGTAAACGGTCGCCCGGTAGCCGTCGTGATCGACTTCGACGAGGTCCTGCAGCCGGAGGTGCTCGACGGAGTAGCGGGCGGCCTGGCGCGTGACCCGCAGACGGCGGCGCGAGTTCGGAGATGTCGATCGCGAAGCGGGCGGTGGCGAGCACGGTCAAGGCGCGGTATTGCGCGTAGGTCATGCCGTGACCCGAGAGGGCGTGGTCGATCGCCACCTCGATCCGGTGCTGCGTTCGTCGGAGGGCGACCATGAGGTCGTAGCCGGAGCGGTGCACGAAGTAAGGCGGATCGTCACCGGAGGCGAGCGCCGTCCTGTCGTTCACTTCGACCATGGACTGGCTGTCATACCTCGCGCAGGTGACACGCGAACCCGGCGACGACCCCTTGCGTGTCTCTCGGAGGAGGACGTCAAGCCCTTCACGACTGCGACCGCGGATGCAGTCGTGGACCCCTTCACATCTTCGTCCGGCAGAGATGGCGCATGCCTTGCGCTCAAGGGGAACGCCGCACGACCGAGCCCACCGCGAGGTGAGCCGACCTCAGACGTTCGGCGTCAGCTCGACGATGTCGCAGGCCCCACGCCAGCGCGCGAGCGAGTCGCCGGGGGCTCCCGCGCGGCTCCGACGCCGATCGACCAGCACCTTCGCGGCCTCTTCCCACTCCGAGCCCTCGAGCCGACGCTGCGCCGCCGTGAACTCGTCGAGCGAGGTGTCGCGACCCTTGCGCCGCGTCACGACCACCAATTCGTGCGCCTCGGGCACGCCCGGAACGGTCTGCTCCTCCGGGCCGGGCTCGCGCTGCGACACGACGAGGATCTTGCCGTTCCTGTAAGCGAACCACGCCGGCACCGTCCGCCTGCGACCGCCACGGTCGGTACCGATCCAGATCACGTCGGACTTCTTCAGCCCGTCCTCGGTCTCCTTGTCGAGCTTGGCCGGCGCCGACTGTACGTACACCGGGAACTCCAGCTCGCCGACGATCTCGCCATCGAGGATGAACGAGGCCACGTACGTCCCGGTCTCGTCGAAGACGGCGTCCTCGACCGTGTCGACCTCGGTCGTGAGGTCCATCGCGCCCACCATCCGGCGCACCTCGGGACCCCAGCGGAAGATCGTTCGGCCCGAGGGCCCGATCAGCCGCATCTCCTCGCTCACGAACCCGATCGGCACCTTCCAGGCGCGGAACACCACGAAGGGGAGGGCGGGCCCGGGCTGGCCGACGAGGTAGACGCCGTCGGGCGAGCGTGTTGCCTTGCGTCTCCCACACCCGCTGGTCGACGACGGCGGCGGCCACGAGCTCTCCGATGGTCATCGGCGGGAAGGATAGCGGACCGGGGCGGCTCAGACAGTCGCGCAAACGATCGCTTGTCCGGAACCCGCGGTGGGACTAGTTTGAGCGTTTGAGCGAGCATCCGCACGTCGAGTACCTCGATCTGGAGATCGAGATCGGACCCAGAGGGAGCGAGGGCTTTCCTGTCGCGGTGCTCCGCTCGCCGGCCGGCGAGCCTCGCGGCACGCTGCGGCTCCCGTTCGAGGGATTGGAGCTGGAGAACAAGCTGCAATCACTGAAGCTCGCCTTGCTCAGCTCCTCCACGACGGTGCGCCGCATGGCGTCGCCGGAGGACGCGACGGTCGAGCGTCTCGGCGCCGCGCTCTTCGACTCCTTGTTCGCCGGTGATGTGCGGAGCTGCCTCGACGTCAGCCGCCGTGACGCCGTGGCGGCCGGCAAGGGGATCCGCATCAAGCTCCGGATCCAGGCGCCGGAGGTGGCGACCCTGCCCTGGGAATTCATGTACGACGCGCGCGCCGGCGAATACCTCTCGCTCTCGAAGTACTCCCCGGTCGTGCGGTACCTGGAAGTGGCGACCCCGGTCGTTCCGCTCAAGGTGGAGCCGCCCCTGCGGATGCTCGCGATGGTTGCCTCTCCGGAGGACCTGCCCGCGCTGAACATCGAGCGGGAGCGGCTGCGCGTCGAGACGGCGCTCTCGGAACTCGTCGGCAGCGGCGTGATCGAGGTCGAGTGGATCCTCGACGGTGATTGGCGCACGTTGCAGCGACGGCTGGAAGAAGGCACATGGCACCTCTTCCACTTCGCGGGTCACGGCCGGTTCGACGCTGCACGCGATGAGGGCACGGTCGCCCTCGTCGACGAACACGGAGGCGCCGTCCCCTTCAGTGCCACGCAACTCGCGCGGATGCTGGCCGACCATCCGACGCTCCGGCTCGTCGTACTGAACGCGTGCGAGGGCGCGACCGGAAGCTCGCGCGACATCTTCTCCGGCACGGCGTCGATCCTCGTGCGCCGCGGCATCCCGGCGGTGCTCGCGATGCAGTACGAGATCGGTGATGCCGCGGCGGTCGAGTTCGCGCGCACGTTCTACGAATCGGTCGCGCGCGGGATGCCGATCGACGCGGCCGTGGCGGAATCGAGGAAGGCGATCAGCTTCGCGCGAGGCGACTCCCTCGAGTGGGGGACGCCGGTCCTCTACACGCGGGCACCCGACGGTGTGCTCTTCCAGCTGGACACCACCGCCCTGCCGGCGACGCCCCCGCCGGTCCTCGAGCCCGAACCGGAGCCAGAGCCCGTCCGTTCGATCGCGCCGCCTCCGGCGATCCCCGCGGTCGAGACAGGCGAACGGCCAGACATCGGGGACGGATCCGGCTCGGCGTCGTCCCCGTGCGCCCTGGTTCGCGGCCGCGGCCATCCTTGCGGCGGGGCTCGTGGCTGGGTTCATCACGATGAACGGGAGCCGGGACAGCGCGTCTGAGCGACAAGGAGGAGGCGACCCCTCGCCCACCGCCGCGAGCCTCACGCTCGAGGACGCGGCGCTCGATGGCAGCTACTCGATGGTGATGACCCTGATCGATGATCGCAACGGGCCGCAGATCCAGTCGTTGTGGGGTGCCGACCCCACCGAGCGTGAGATCGGCACGGTCTGGCCGGCGGAGGACTGGCTGTTCTCATCGACGTGTTTCCCCGACGCGTGCGACGCGGAGGTGACCGTCGAGGGCCGCGGGCAGAAGACCTGGCTCTTGACCAGGGACGGGCGCTCCTACTCGGGCGTCGACGAGGGACTCGACTGCGACGGCACGGTCCTGACCCGTTCGCTGCACTTCACGGTGTCCGCCGCGGAGGCCGTCGCCGACGTCCACACGGCGACTCGCATCGAGGGTCGACTCACGATCCGGGTGATGTGCCCGGGGTTCACCGAGCCGGAGCGCGCGACGTTCTCGTTGAGCGGCACGCTCAACGTGTAGCGATGTCCTCGCGGCGCGCGCGCCGGCCGGCGACCAGCTGGGAGACCCCCATGCCTGCAGCGGCGGCGAGCGCGCCGGCGAACCACGAGGCATCCGGCCAGGCCGCCGCGAGCGCCAGCCACGAGAGCGATGCGCCGAACAACCCGATCACGACGCGATCCAGGGGTCGGAAGCCGTCGTGCCAGCTGACGGCGACGACGGGCGCTGCCAGCAGCAGCGTGACCAGCGAGGCGAGCAGCGGCAGTCGCAGCTGCTCCGGCACGTCGAGCGTGAGGTCGAACGTGGCGATCGCACCGATGCCGGTGAGTAGCGAGCTCAACAGCGCCGTCTGGTAGAGCACGAGCCGTGACCGACCGGCCTGCAGCCGCTGTTCCGCCTGCTGCAGGCGAAGCGACGACAGGCTGCTCGCGTGCTGCGCCCGCTCCTGAACCGCTTCACCGTAGCCGACGTCGTGGTCGATCTGCTCGGAGAGGCGGGAGGCGAGCGCGCGATCGCGATCGACCATCGTCTCGGGCGCGCGTGCGGCGTCACCCGGAGCGATCAGTGCCAGGTTGTGCCTCGCGATATCGATCGTCCGCTTGAGCGCGCGCAGGTACGAGAGTTGGATCACCAGACCCGCCGAATCTGCCTGGGCTTCGATCAGGCGTCCTTCCGCGGCTGCGATCGAGGCGGTCGAGGTCGTATCGAGGTCGCGATGCGCCGCCAGCACGTCGTCGATCGCCCGCTCGACCTTCGCGGTGACCGTGTCGAGCTTCGTCTTCCTCAGGGCGTGCACCCGCTCCTCGTACCGGAGCTTGGCGGCGTGCATCTGGTATCGCGTCATTCGCGGCATCTCCCGCTCACCCGTCCACCAGAACAGCCGCGAGAGCTCGTCGCGGCTGCCGAGCGGCGCAAGGACGGAGGCGACCCGTCGGCCCCCGGGTCCATCGCCATCCCACAGGACGACGTCATCCTCAGGCCCGTAGGGAGCGTCCCAGACGGGGAGTCCGCACGCGTGCATCGCCTGCCCGACGGCTGAGCTCAACGCGTTGGGGGTCGGCGCCACCGCGTCGAAGCTGCAGAGGAAGGTGAACGTCTCGCCGAGCATCGCACCGGGAACGGGTTCGTCACCGACGGCGTCGCGCCACATGTCGAGTAGCTCGCGCCACCCCTCGAGCTCTTTCGACGATGCCGGATCCTCAAGCGCGATCGCCACGCCGAGCACGTCGTGTCGGCGAAACAGCAGCGCCTGCCGACGCGGACCCGCGTCGGGAGCGCCCCGTGCGGCCACCACGGCGAAGGCATCCGATGCGCCGGCGGGCCAGACGAACGGCGTGCCGACACCCGGCAACGGCGCCTCGGTCATGCCGAGGCGCTCGCAGGCGGTCCACAGGGAACGGAGGTATGCCTCGGCGACCCCTCGATCGTCCGGGCCGGCGGTCAGCGGAGCGAAGGCATGCACGATCAGGCTGGGTTCGACGAACGCGATCGACTCGTTCGTGCCGGCCGGGCTCACGGACCCCTCCCGGGCTCGCCGTCGGCCGGCGCGTGCACCAGTGAGTTGAGCAGCTCGAGCACCGGTTCCGGCGGTGCGATCGATCGCCGCCCTGCCCGGGTCGGCATCGGGCGTCAGCTGCGCCAGTCGAGTGGGGGCCGCTCGGTCGAGCTCCTGGAGGTGACGGTAGAAGGCGATCCGGTCATTCCGCTCGAGGGCCGCCTGAACGTCGAGGAGGTGCTGTTCGATCGTTCGCCAGCCGTCCCCGGAGAGCCGCCAACGGGGCACGACTTGCAGCGTGAGGCGGAGCTCTTCGCGTGCGTCATCGTCGATCTCCATGCGAGTCCTCACGATCGGCGGGAGAGGACCTTCCTAGTACTTCGGTGACGTGGCCGTCAACCGGCACGGACCCCTCGAGGCCGAGCGCTCGCGCCGGACGTCTCACAGTCCTAGGCTGCAGGGATGACCGCAGTGTCAGGGGTGCGGACATTGGAAAAACTGATGATCGGGACGCCTGCAGGACGCGCGATATTGGCGACACCCACCACATCATCGCTGCGCAATGGTCCCAGGATCAGGCGATTGCCATCGGACACAGCCTTACGCGCGGCCGCTTCCACACCCAAGGCAGTGTCATAAGTCGACATGCGGATGCTGGTATTGCGCGTCGCGAGCAGCGCCAGCGTGGTGGCGTTGGCAATGGATTTGCCGACTTCGGCGTCAGGGCCGGTCACAGGCAGCAACAACGCCACCCGGTGCCGATCGCCATCATTTGCAATGACATTGGCCGAATCCGAAGGAGCAGGGGCGGTGGTCTGGCCACCTTTAGGAATGACCGATTGACAGGCTGCCAAAAACAACAGCGCCAACAGCGCCAATAGTCGCTTGATTGCCATCGCATTCACATTGCTCACGGGTTGCGGCAAAGCCACGGTTGCTGCATTAGCCAAAATCATGTCATCTATTCCCATCGACCCAAAGACTATCGCGCTTGATACGCTGGAAAATGTCTTCGAGTTGGGGCTTTACATCGTTGCGACCCCAATCGGCAACCTTGGCGATATATCGCGCCGTGCAATTGCCCTTTTGGCGGCAGCAGATTTGATTGCGGTGGAGGACAGCCGGGTCACCGGAAAACTGTTGCATCACTTGGGTTTAAAGAAGCGGATGCGGCCCTATCACGACCATAGCAGTGCGGCGGACCGCGATTCCTTGCTTGATGCTGCGCGCGTTGGTGTGGTGGTTCTGGTGTCGGATGCAGGCACGCCGTTGATTTCCGATCCGGGCTATAAATTGGTGCGCGCCGCGCGTGAAGCAGGTGTTCCCGTCACCACAGCGCCTGGGCCAAGTGCGGCGATTGGTGCGCTGTCAATCAGCGGACTGCCCACCGACCGGTTTTTGTTTGCAGGTTTCCTGCCGTCCAAAGCCAAAGCAAAAGAGGATGTGCTATTGGAGCTGTCCTCCGTTGCAGCGACGTTGCTGTTTTATGAAAGCGGACCGCGATTGGGGGCGACATTGGCGGTGATGCAGACGGTGTTGGGATCGCGCGATGCCGTTGTTGTGCGCGAACTGACCAAAAAGTTTGAAGAGGTGGTGAGCGGAACCCTGCCCGAACTCGCCGCGCGTTATGCCGATGATACCCCCAAAGGCGAAATCGTGCTGATGGTCGGTCCGCCGCTGGAAATACCGGTAGAGGCAGGCGATGCCGATGCGGCGCTGGCGGAGGCGTTGTTGACCATGCCGGTGTCAAAAGCCGCTGGGCTGGTCGCCAAACGCTTTGGGCTGGATCGTGCGGATTTGTATGAACGCGCTGTGGCGTTGAGGGGCCGGGGATGACCCGCAAACGTGAGGCTGCCGAGGCACGCGGACGCAAGGGCGAAAATCTCGCGGCTTGGTTTTTGCGGCTGCACGGCTGGCGGATCGCGGCGATGCGGGTGAAGACGGTACGCGGCGAAGTCGATATCGTCGCCAAGCGCGGAAACACGATTGCTTTTGTCGAAGTGAAAACGCGCCGCTCGCAGGCCGATTTGGCGCTGGCCATCGACGAATACCGATTGCGCCGGGTCGCAGCAGCGGCGGAATTGCTGTATCCGCGCTTTGCCAAGGGTACAGAAAATGCGCAGATTGATGTGATATTGGTTGCGCCATGGCGTTGGCCGCACCATCTGGTCAATGTGTGGCACGGATAGATTGGATTGATGCATGAGCATGCGCGTAGCGTTTCAGATGGACCCGATGGACGGGATCAACATCAACGGCGATTCCAGCTTCGCCCTGATGTTATCGGCGCAGGCGCGGGGGGATGCCATCTGGCATTATGATGTCGGATCGTTGACGCTGGATGCCCATGATCGGCTGACCGCGCTGGCACGTCCGGTGCATGATGTTCAGCGGGTTGCAGGCGATCATTTCCGTTTTGGCGATGCGCAGCGGATTGATCTGGGGCGTGACGTGGATGTGGTCATGATGCGCCAAGACCCGCCATTCCATGTCGGCTATATCACGGCCACCCATTTGCTGGAGCGGATCGAAGCGGAAACGCTTGTTGTCAATAATCCGATCAGCGTGCGGAACGCGCCGGAAAAAGTGATGGTGCTCGATTACCGCCGTTTCATGCCGCCAACCTTGATTACGCGCAGCCAAGACGAAATCCGCGCTTTTCAAAAGGAGCACGGCGCGGTCGTTATCAAACCACTGCACGGCAATGGCGGCAAAGCGATTTTCCGGGTTCCTGCCGAAGGTGATAATCTGGGCGCGTTGATGGAGGTGTTCAACAACACCTGGCCCGAGCCGCACATGGTGCAACCGTTCCTGCCCGATGTTGCAAAGGGCGACAAACGTATTGTCCTGATCGATGGTGTGGTTGCTGGCGCGATCAACCGCCGTCCGGGGGAGGGCGAGTTTCGTTCCAATCTGGCCGTAGGAGGAAGTGCAGAGGCGACCGAGTTGACGGCGCGTGAACGGGAAATCTGCGCGGCGATGGGGCCTCGTCTGAAGGAACTCGGACTGATCTTTGTCGGTATCGATGTGATTGGCGGCGAGTGGCTGACCGAGATTAACGTGACGTCGCCCACGGGGATTGTTGCGATCGACAAATTCAACGGCACCGATACCGCCGCGATGATCTGGAGCGCGATTGATGCGCGGCTGGCGGAACGCGGCGCACGATAAAATCCCATGAATGACTGGATAATCGACCTGGTCAACACGACCGGATATTGGGGCGTGGCGCTGTTGATGTTCCTCGAAACCGTGTTTCCGCCGGTGCCATCCGAGGTCATCATGACCGTTGCGGGCATTTCTGCATCGCGCGGGCACATGGCGATTGAGGGCGTAGTCGGTGCGGGAACGGCGGGGGCCATGCTGGGGAACTGGCTGTGGTTTATGCTGGCCCGCAAAGTGGGAGAAGCACGATTGCGCGCTTTTGTGACCCGCTTTGGCCGTTGGCTGACGCTCGACTGGGACGAAATTGAGCGCGGCGAACGCTTGTTCGAACGGCACGGCAACATCATCATCCTGATCGCGCGGATGTTGCCGACTTTCCGTTCGCTGATTTCCATCCCCGCCGGATTGTTCCGCATGGGGCACATCCAATTCCTGCTCTTCTCCGCCATCGGTACCGCCGGGTGGAGCGCGATGTTGGCGGGAGCAGGCTATTTTCTGGGCAGTCAGTTTGACGATGTTGAACGGATCGTCGGTCCGTTGGCGACAGGGATTATCGTGTTGATTGTGGTCGGATATTTTTGGCGATTATGGCGGTGGCGCGCGCGGGGTTAAGCCCGTGGGTGCGCATTCTCGTACTCATCCAACAGCATGGCGGTATCGACTGCGGTATAAATCTGGGTCGAACTCAAACTCGCATGGCCCAGCAGTTCTTGTAATGATCGCAAATCCGCACCGCCCGCCAGCAAATGCGTGGCAAAGCTGTGGCGCAGGGCATGGGGGGTGGTCTTTTCGGGCAGTCCCAATCGCTTGCGCGCGCCCTGCACCGCGCGGCGGATCAACGCAGGGGATAATGACCCGCCGCGCGCCCCTCGAAACAATGGCTCACCCTTTGCCGGAGGATAGGGACACAGATCGATATAGCCTTCCATTGCTCGCTTGACGCCGTCTAACAAGGGCACAATGCGCACTTTGTTGCGTTTGCCAGTCACGCGCAATGTGGTGCTGAGGGGCAACACGTCGCCAGTCAAATCGGTCGCCTCGCTGACGCGCAACCCGCAACCGTAAAGCAGCAACAGCACTGCCCAATCGCGCGCGCCGATCCAATCCGCACGGGCATTGTCCGATGCATCCCCTGCCAGTGCCAACACTGCTTCTGGATCAACCGGACGCGGCAGGCTGCGTTGTACACGCGGGCCTTTCAGGATCGGGATCGGCGCATCGGGGCCAAGGGCAAAGCGCAGGAAACTGCGCACGGCGGAAAGTTCCCGCGCGGTTGAGCGGTTGGTTAACCCGTCCCCGCGCCGATACGCCAGGAACGCGCGAATATCTGCCACGTCCAGTCCTGCCAATTGCTCGCGGTCAATGGCTTCGCCCAGATGTTCGGCCAGAAACGCCGTCAGTCGTTCAGCCGTCGCCACATAGGCGCGGACGCTGTGGATAGACCGGCGGCGATTATCGGCCAAAAAGGACCGGTATTCGGGGATGAGGGCGAAAGAAGCTGTCATCATATCCTAGCTTAGAGCATTTCAAATCCAAACAAAACCGTAGCTCTGAGCCATGTTTATGCTGCGTCGGTAATCACAATCTGCGGCAATATCGCGTCGAGCAGCGGCATCGCCTTGGCCGTGGGCGCAATTCGGCTTTTTCCCCTGTGGATAAACCCCATATCCACCAACTTATCCACAGCTGAAAAGTCGAGCATCTGCGCAGGTAGCAGGCCAAAACGGCGGGATAGTTCTTCGACATCAACGCCCTCACGCAATCGCAATCCCATCAGCAACGCTTCGACTGCCTGCGTGACTGGGTCGAGGGGGTCTTCGATGGACAATCCATGGCCATTGCGGGCGATACCATTCAGAAAGTTCTCCGGCTTTCGGTGGCGCTGTGTTGCCATATTGCCGCGCCGCCCATGTGCGCCGGGGCCGATACCGATATAATCCTGATACCGCCAATAGGTCAGGTTGTGGCGGCTTTCCTGCCCAACCCTTGCATGATTGCTGATTTCATATGCGGGCAGACCAGCGGCGTTCATCATTGCCTGTGTCAGTTCGTATAGTTCGGCTGCTTCGTCATCATCCAAGGGCGTAAATTCGCCCTTTTGCACCATCGTCTGAAAACGCGTGCCGGGTTCGATGGTCAGTTGATAAAGCGACATATGGTCGGTGCCAAATCCGATGGCGCGTTTCAACTCTGCCTGCCACGCTATTGCCGTTTGATCGGGGCGGGCATAGATCAGGTCGATGGTGGCGCGGGCGAAATGGCGTTGCGCAATATTCAACGCCGCCAGACTTTCGTCCACGTTGTGCGCGCGCCCCAAGAAATGCAGCGCGTTATCGTCCAATGCCTGTAATCCGAGCGAAACCCGATTGACCCCAGCCGATGCTAAGTCGGCAAAACGGGCCGCCTCCACCGAAGATGGATTGGCCTCCAAAGTAATTTCTATGTCGGGCGCAAATCTCCAATAGTGTTCTGCTGCAGCAATCAGCGCAGCGACCGTAGCAGGGGGCATCAACGAAGGTGTACCCCCGCCAAAAAAAATCGAACTTAATGGTTGGCCCGGCATTAAACTGGCTTCGTGTGCCATATCGGCCAATAACGCGTTCAGCCAAGCGGCCTGATCCACACCATCGCGGACATGGCTGTTAAAGTCGCAGTAAGGGCATTTGCTTATGCAGAACGGCCAATGGATATAAAGGGCTAGAGCCATGTCGCCGTCAAACCGCTGTTTTCACGCTATTGTCAACCTTGTCGCGCTGCATTTGGCCGCATTCTTTATGATAGGATTGGCGCAAGCGGCTCCCAAAAAGCGCACATTGAAACCCAAGCCACTTCCTGTCGTAGTCGACAATTTTCAGGCGGAAATGCTCAATACGCATAATGTAGAACGGACGTTTCAGGGACGCGCGCCGTTGGTGTGGGATGCGGGCCTTGCATCCGATGCCGCGAAATGGGCTGCACATCTTTCATCGCATAATCAATTCGAACATGCGTTAAATGAACTGGAAAAAAAGGGGCAGGGCGAAAATTTGTGGATGGGAACACGCAGCGCCTATCCATTGGGTGAAATGGTAGCCTATTGGATCGCCGAGGCGGCAATCACCAAATCCGGCCGTTTTCCTGACGTGTCCAAAACTGGCAATTGGGTTGATGTGGGGCATTATACGCAGTTGGTTTGGCCGCAAACTCAAAAACTAGGTTGCGCTTTGAAATCTTCAAAAGATGATGATTATCTTGTCTGCCGTTATTGGCCCGCAGGAAACAGAATTGGAGATAATTTTACAATTCGTCATCGTAAGTAAACGCCGGGACATGTCAAATTTCCTGCTACTGCTTGCAATTATGGTAAAAATACCATTAACCGCTTTCCGACGACCCAATTTCACATGATTCGCACAAGGGGAGCGACAGATGTTTTTTTCTAACTGGTCCAAGTCTGCCAAGATTATTGGTGGCACGGTCGCGCTTTCGGTAGTGGGCGTTCCTGTCGCCGTACTCGCCGATGCGTCAAACCCGATTTATGTCCCGAAAAAGAAAGCTGCTGCCAAAGCGAAGCCAAAGGCACGCGTTGCCAAGGCTAAGCCGCGCGCGGTCGCTAAACCGGTTGCGCAGCCTCCTATGATTGAAGCGCCGGTTTACACGCCGACGCCTGCACCGGTTTACACACCAGCACCACCACCGCCTCCCGCTCCTGTTTATACACCGCCGCCGCCGGTCGCCCCGGCTCCGGTCGCTGCTCCAGTGGCAGCAAAGGGCGGTAATGGTTGGTTGCTTGGTCTGCTGGGTGCCGCTGCTGTCGTTGGCGGCATTGTGCTGGCATCGGGTGGTGATGATTCGCCGACCAGCCCCTGATCGGCTGATCCATCGTTAAAAAGAATAACCGGCGTTTCGTTAAGAAGCGCCGGTTTTCTTTTGTCAGAATATCGCCGCAACCAATTTTTGAAATGCATCGGCGCGGTGACTCATTGCGTGTTTTTCAGCCGGATCGAGTTCGGCAAAGCTGCGGTCGAAACCTGACGGAACAAACACCGGATCATAGCCAAAGCCCAATGTTCCACGTGGAGGCCAAGCCAAATGGCCATGGACCTGGCCTTCAAATATTTCGGCATGGCCATCGGGCCAGGCGAGCGCGAGGGTGCAGGTAAAATAGGCGCTGCGATCGACCTCTGGCCCCAATTCGGCCAACTTGCCCTCAACTTTGCCCATGGCCATGTACCAATCGCGCCCGGGGCCGCCCTCAAACGTCTGCCGCTCGGCCCAGTCTGCTGTGTATACCCCGGGAGCGCCGTCTAAAGCCGCTACGCACAGGCCACTGTCGTCAGCCAGTGCAGGCAGGCCAGACGCTTGGGAAGACGCATGTGCCTTTAACAAGGCGTTTTCGGCAAAGCTTGTGCCAGTCTCTTCGGGCTCCGGAAGGTTCAGGTCACCCGCCGAAACTGGTTCAATGCCAAATGGTGCGAGCAACGCCCGGATTTCTCGCACTTTACCAGCATTATGGCTGGCAATGACGATTTTGCCGGGGGCGAGTTTGCGGTGGGTCATAATGTATTCCTAAAACCTCTCTCCCCAAAAGGGGAAAGGGCCTTACTCACTTCACGGCATCTGCCTGTGCCGCAAAAATCTGGTCACAGCCCATGCGGGCCAGCCGCAGCAAACGCAGTAGGGCTTCTTCGTCATAGGTCGCGCCTTCGGCGGTAGCTTGCACTTCAGCTATCTGTCCGCCTTCGATCAGCACGAAATTGGCGTCGGCATCGGCGTTGCTGTCTTCAATATAATCCAGGTCAAGCACAGGCGTGCCGTCGCAAATGCCGCAGCTGACGGCGGCAACGCGGCCAATGATCGGGTCTTCCTTGATTTTGCCCGCTGCCATCAATTTGTTGACAGCAATGCGCAACGCGACCCATGCGCCAGAAATGGCGGCGGTGCGGGTGCCGCCATCGGCCTGCAATACGTCGCAATCGAGCGTGATTTGCATTTCGCCCAGTTTCTTCATGTCGACCACCGCGCGCAACGAACGCCCGATCAATCGCTGAATTTCCTGTGTACGGCCAGTTTGCTTACCCTTTGCCGCTTCACGGCTGCCACGGGTATGCGTGGCGCGCGGTAACATCGAATATTCTGCCGTTACCCAGCCTTCGCCCTTGCCGCGCAAAAATGGTGGCACGCGTTCTTCAACGCTGGCGGTGCACAACACGCGGGTGTCGCCAAAGCTGATCAGGCACGATCCTTCGGCATGTTTGGTAAAGCCGGTTTCGATTGCAATGGCACGCATTTGGTCTGGCGTGCGGCCGGATGGTCGCATGGGGGTAACTCCTAAATGGGGATTGGCAGGCCATAAACGCATACCCTTGCTTTGCAAGCCCCGCACGCTAACTATCGGATTGTGAGTCACGCACCCATCACCGAACTGAATGATCGAACGCGCAACATTTTTCGCGTTGTCGTGGAAAGCTATCTGGAATCCGGCGCGCCGGTGGGGTCGCGCACATTATCCAAAATTGGCGGGTTGAACCTGTCACCCGCATCAATCCGCAATGTGATGCAGGATTTGGAGGAAGCAGGCTTGCTTGCCTCGCCGCATACCAGCGCGGGGCGGATGCCGACGGAAAGCGGGCTGCGATTGTTTGTCGATGGCATGATGCAGGCGTCGGAACCAACAATGGACGAACGCCGTGCGATTGAATCCCGGCTGGATGGCAATGGGCCGATTGAAGACGCACTGGCGGCGGCAACGTCTGCATTGTCGGGTCTGTCGGCCTGTGCTGGCGTGATCATGGTGGCAAAGCGGGAAGCGGTGTTGAAGCAGTTCAGTTTCGCACGTCTTTCGGCAACGCAGGCGCTGGCGATCATGGTGGGGGCTGATGGCTCGGTGGAGAACCGGCTAGTCGAAATAACCGCCGCGATTAGTGATAGCGCCTTGGCCGAGGCCAGCAATTATGTCAGCGCGCGACTGTCTGGATTGACTTTGTCGGATGCTTTGCTGCGGCTGGATGTGGAAATCCGGCAGGAAAAGGCCGCGTTGGATACCGTTAGCGCCGATTTGATCCGTAATGGCTTGGCGCTGTGGTCTTTAGATGCCAACGACCGCCCTGTTTTGATTGTGCGCGGCCAATCGCAATTGCTGGATGAAGCTGCGGCAGCCGATTTGGATCGCGTGCGCCAGTTGCTTGATGAACTGGAAAGCAAAGAAGAAATCGCGCGACTGATCGATAGTGCGCGTGAAGCGCAGGCGACGCGAATATTCATCGGATCGGAAAACAATCTGTTTTCGCTTTCCGGCTCGTCAGTGATTGCCGCCCCTTATCGCGAAGCTGGCGGCAAAGTGGTGGGGGTGGTTGGAGTCATCGGCCCGACACGGCTGAATTACGCGCGTATCGTGCCTATGGTGGATTTCACGGCGCAGGCGCTTAGCCGGTTAATGGCATGATCGACGCTTGATGAATTGCCCATAGTCCCTATATGCGCCGCACAACAGTTGGCTTTTGGCCAGCACCGATATTTATTTGAGAGTTTGGGGCAATGACTGAACACAACGACAAATCCGCAGATGCCGAAGCCATGAAGGAAATGGAAGGCGTGCCCGAAGCGATGAAAGATGACGGCGATAGCGCGGCAGCCGAGCTGAACAAGCTGGCGGGTGAACTGGAATCGGCGCGGCAAGATATTCTTTATGCCCAGGCCGAGGTGCAGAACGTACGCCGGCGGATGGAAAAAGAAGCAGTCGATGCGCGCGCTTATGCCGCGACCAATTTTGCCCGTGATATTCTATCGGTCTCGGACAATCTGACCCGTGCATTGGAGGCGATCCCTGCCGAATTGCGCGACGATGAAAAAATGAAACCGTTGGTAACAGGACTGGAAGCCACCGGACGCGAACTTGAGAGCGTTTTTGGCAAGCACGGCATTACCCGCATCGCTGCCATGGGAATGCCACTGGATCCGAATCAGCATCAGGCGATGGTCGAAATTCCTAGTGCAGATGCAGAACCGGGCACGGTGATTGCGGAAATGCAGGCAGGCTATATGATCAAAGATCGATTGCTGCGTCCCGCCATGGTGGGCGTCGCCAAAAAACCGGAGTAATTACGGACATGCGGGTCTTTGCCTTTGCCGCTTTGGCGCTTTCAATCCTATCGGGAAGTGCGCCACTTCGGGCCGAACCCGATCTGGCGCGTTGGTCAGCTTTTGTCCCCAAGGGGTGGAAAGTCATCAGCGCCGTTGAGGGCAAATTGTCCGCCGAACATAGCGGCAATGTGGTGTTGATTGCCGAACAAACCGATCCTGCCAAAAAAATCGCCAATGACGGGCTTGGGCCCGAGACGTTGAATGTGAACCCGCGGCATTTGCTCATTTTGGGAAAATCGGGTGATAATTATTCGCGTATAGGCCATGCCGCCGAATTGCTGCCATCCGAAGGGGATGCCGACGCACCCTGCCTTGCCGATCCGCTAGAAGAAGGCGGCGTTGACATTGCCAAAGGTATATTGTCGGTCCGTCTGCATTATTGGCTGAGTTGCGGCAGTTATGGCGTGACCAAACGTACCTTCAAATTCCGCAAAGATGCGAACGGTTTCCGATTGATCGGGGCGGAAGTGTTTTCGTTCTCTCGCTCTGGCGGCACAGGCAATGAAACCAGCCTCAATTATTTGACTGGTCGTAAGAAAACCACCAGCGGCATTGCCATCTTCGAAGAAGATGATGTGGCGGGGCCGGTGAAGCCTAAAATATCGTGGGGCAAAGTGCCGCGAACAGCTTTTTATCTGGATAAAATGAACCGCAACGATTGTATGCGGGATGACAAACCCAGCTGGTGTCTGGACTGAAGATCGTCTATTTTTTTTGAAAACGTGCGGTCCACTGCGGGTGATTTAAAAAATGGTGCACCCGACTGGATTCGAACCAGTGGCCTTCGCCTTCGGAGGGCGACACTCTATCCAGCTGAGCTACGGGTGCATCGTGAACAGCGTGGCGTTTAGCAAGGGCAGGGAGTTCCTGCCAGTCCCTTTTTGAAAAAAGCGTTGATTGACGGCGGTACGGGCTGCGGCGTAGATAATAGGTCGGTTTAAAGGAGTTTTCCTATGCGTTCGTCCGTTTTGCCCGCCGCTGCCCTGTTGATATTCATTACCCCTGTTGTTTCGGCGAAGGATAATGACGTTGCGCCGCCTCCGGTGTTTCAGGCTGTTCTCGATTGCAAAGCGGTGTCCGATCCCACCGAACGTCTGACTTGCTATGATAAAACTGTCGAGAGCATGGCCGCGGCCAATCGCGATAAAGAGCTGGTAGTGGCAGACCGGGCAACGATGAAGGAAGCGCGTCAGGGCCTTTTCGGACTGGGTCTGCCAAAGCTGAAATTATTTGGCGGGGGCGATAGTGAGGAGGTGACCGAAATCGAAAGCACCATCGCCGCATTTCGCGCAGCCCCGGATGGCTTGATGATCGTGCAACTCGCTGATGGTGCGCGCTGGAAGCAAACCGACGGGCGTCCGCAATATCCAAAAATCGGCGACAAAATTCGGATTCGAAAAGCGTCACTTGGCAGCTTCATGGCCAACATCAATGAAAAACCGGCAATCCGCGTGGTGCGGATGGGCAATTGATCAGTTGCTGTTGACAGCCTTGCCGCGCATGTGATCGGCAACATCGCGTGCCTCGCGATTACCCGCCGCATCGGCCAAATTCCATTGTTCGTTGGTGCGGCAACTTGCCCGGCGTTTGACCAATGAACCGGTATCGGCAGATTTCACACAGCGGATATAATAAGGGTGCGTCCGTGGCAGCGTTGCATTGTGGTCGCGGATTTCCTGTTGTGACATTGCTTTGGGATTAGGTTCTGTAACGTTTACCGGTGCAGGATTGGCAGGTGCCGACGGGGTTGCGGTCGTAGCGGCAAGCATTAAAAATAGACTGTTCAACATGGGCTTACTGGCCTTTTGCAATATCAATATTGCGCAGATGAATATCAAACGACCATAGTACCGGCAAGCAGTGTTTGGTCGTCACATCATCATGCTGCCATCAAGGGCGTCATCGGCTGCGGCAAAATATTGCGTGATGGCCGTGCACTCAGCATCGCTCAAATGCGGGTTCCAGCTGTCGATGATCAGCACCGCACGGCGGCGGTCGCTGTTGTTCCACGCTTCATGCTCAATAGTGTCGTCAAAGGCAAAAGCGGTTCCCTCGCGCCACGCCCGGGTTTCACCGCCGACCCGAAATCCGCAATCGGGCGGTATGTCGAGCGCCAGATGGATGATCGCGCGGGTATTGGTAACCCCGGTATGGGGAGGGATCAGACTTTGCGGTTTGAGTAGCGAGAAAAAGGCATTGGGCGCCCGACCCTTGATCCGTGCCAAGGGCAGACTGTCAAGCAACTGGGCTGTTTGCGGGCAGCGTTTAAGGACATCGTCATTCGGCTTGCCATATTCCCATAAAAAGCAGGCCGCCCAATCAAGCGAGCCATCCAATGCGCTCCAGCGGTTCTCAGGTGTGCCTTCATCCAGTTTGACATAAGGACGCAGAGTGTCTCCCGGTGTCGCCAGTAACGCTTCCAATTCCTGCTTGATCATGGCTGTTCCCGCTTCAAGCTGATCCAACCACGGGAAATGTTGCCTGTCGAAAAATTCGTCGGCAGGCAAGAACGGATAATACAGACCATCACAATGGTTTTGAAAAACCTGCCTTTTACCCAATGCAGTATCGACAAAAGCGCGGATACGGCGGTTTTCGGTCTCGTTGCGCGTTTCGCTCGCATTTAACACGGCGTCTGCGGCGCGATCCAATCGGGTGCGCAATGCAGCGCAATAATCTTTGCCGTCATGGACCTCTGCACGAATGGCGGGCGATAGTTGCGGCATATGCGATGCGAGCTGTTCAACTCCACTCCAAGCAAGCAAAGCGCGGGTTTCTTCGCCATTGCGTTGCAACCATTGTGCCGTCCGCAATTGTGCGATGAAATCGGTGCGGTCGAGCGACAATGCATGGTCGAGTGCGGCCTTTTCCTCCGCTTCTCGATTGGCTAACCGGTGCGCATGGGCCAGATTGCGCCATAAAGGTCCGGCAAATGGATCGGCCTGCGTCGCGCGTTCAAATGCCGAAATCGCCGTCGCAAAATCACCGGCTCTGATCGCTGCCATACCCTCTGCATTGGCCAATTGCGCGGTCTCTGTATCGGGATTGCTCATCGTTCCAGCATTAGTCAGCGGACGCAGGCGCGGCAAGTCGGGAGTTGCGATAGGCGACAACGATGCTAACGCTGTTGGCGATGTCTGTTGCCGCTTCTTTCGCGCTGGAAAATCCGTGTTTCTACGCGCACCGCTTTGTTGAAAGCGAAGATAGCTTTCGGTTCCTTGCGTTGGATCGTGAAGAACACCGCGCTTTTCCTTTTCTGACCGACGAATATATCGGACAAAAGCCAGTGATCCGGGATGTGCCCACCCAGATATGCCTTGCGGAATTGGGGCAGGGGCAAATCAGCTTTCTGTTTCATTCTGCATTTTGCGGATCAACAATGCTCACTCGCGCGCTGGATCGGCCCGGATTGGCGATGGGGATTAGCGAGCCATTGACCGTGAACGACATCGTCGGTTTCCGTCGGCGCGGTGCTGACCCAAGGGCCGTCGCGCGAATGGCAGATGCGACGTTGCGGCTACTCGCCCGGCCGTTTGCGGATGGTGAGGCGGTGATCGTAAAGCCGTCGAATATCATCAATCCGCTAGCAGAATTGCTGATGGCGTTGCGCCCATCGGCAAAGGTCGTTTTTCTGTACGCGCAGTTGGAAACCTTTTTGATTTCCGTGGCACGTAAAGGGCTGCACTGCCGATTATGGGTGCGCGAATTGCTTGAAGGCTATTTGCGTGAAGGCTTTGTCGATCTGGGTTTCGCACCTGAAGATTATTTCCGGCAAAGTGATTTGCAAATCGCCGCTGTTGGCTGGCTGGCGCAACAGGCGCATTTTGCGCGGCTTGCGGAGAAATGGGGGAAGGGGCGGTTTGCTTCGCTAGACGCGGATCGCATGACCGGTAATCCCGCAGCTGCCATAACATCGGTTTTGGCGCATTACGAACTGGCCGCCAGCCCGAAAGACGTGGAGACCATCGTGTCCGGCCCCGCCTTTGCGCAGCATTCCAAATCGGGCGCTGCCTTTTCCGGTGAGCAGCGCGCACGGGAATATGCCGAAGCCCGTGCGGCTTATGGTGCGGAAATTGATATGGTGCTGGTCTGGGCCAAGGCCGTGGCGAAAACGGCCGGTGTGCCGATTGAAGCCCCTTACCCGCTGCTTTAATAGCCGAATTGGTCGATCCATGGCTGCAGGATCGGGAATACCGGTTCCAAATATTCGGCGTAACGCTCCCATTGACGCGAACCATCATACAGACCTTTGCGGACTTGCCCGGCGCTGGCGGTAGAAACGCCCCGGGTTTTCGCGGTTCGATCAAAACTACGCAATTCCGGGCTCCATGAAAGCCCCGCAAAGTCGCATATCTTGCGCGTTTCGGTGTCGAAATCGCGGACAAGGGCTTCGTAGGAAACGGGAAGCACTTTGAGGGGCAGGCGGCGCAACGCGCTATCGATCAACCGCATCATCGCGTCATAATGGCGGGCGGCGCGTTCCAGCGTGGTATAATCCATCGCCGCATTGGTCAGGGCAAAATGGGTGTGAAAACAACTCCAAACAACATCGCGTGGGTCACGCCGCATTAACAGCACGCGAGCATCGGGAAACAGACGCGAAATCAGCGGCAGGCGCGATCCCTTTAACGGGTCCATATCGACAAAACATTGCCCTTCGGCTTTTATTCCAGCGGCGGCGACTTTGTACCAATAGGCTTGCCGATAAGGTTGCAGTTCGCCTTCGGTTAACGCAGAAAATTTTGCGAGGCCGTCCGCGCTGGTTAAAAACGCCATGTCCGCTTCGACCAAAGTCGGGCGTTCCTCCAGCGCGACGACATTGGGCAGCGAGGCCAATATATTCTCAACCAAAGTGTTGCCAGAACGCGGATAGCCGAGCAAAAACAGATGCCGATCAGCGGCTCCTTCAGGCTGGAGCGATGTCGGCCGGGACGGGATGACGAACCGGCATTGCCGCCAATTGACGCCCGATCCCGTCAAGATACTCGCGGTGGGTTTCGCGGCCTTGAAAACGCGGAGCGTGGATTGCGGCGAATAATTGTTTTGACTGGGCATAACTATCGCACGCCATGGCCGTTTCACCCAGGCGGTTGCAGGCATCGCCCAGCAATCCCAGCAACATCGCGCGGTCAGCATCGGGTTCGGTCAATATGGCCAAAACACCCGTGATGAGGGCCTGTGCCGCAACGGCTTCACCGCTTTCGATTTGCATCGTGGCGAGGGCCGCTGCGGCGATGGCGTTATGCGGATCAATGGACAAAGCTTGCGCTGCATGGGCGCGGCCTTCGGCGCTGTCGCCATCGCGCGCCATGATGGAGGCGATCCCGGCATGTGCCGCTGCTTGCGCGGGATCAATGTCGATGACCTTTTGGTAACAGGCCTTTGCCGATGGCATCGATCCGCCGCTTGCGAACACGAAACCGCGTTCCAGCCATGCATCGGCATAATCGGGGTTGGCGCGGATAGCCGCGTCGCAATGCAGGATCGCATCGCGCAACTGCCCCTGCAGCCGCAAACACTGTGCCATTCCGGTTAAGGCTTCGGGATCGGAAGGCGACAAGCCAAGGGCATGGCCAAATTGCTGCTGCGCCAAGTCCACATCGCCCGATTGGAGCGCGAACCAGCCGAGGGTCGAGTAGAGATCAGGCGAACGCGCGCCTGTGTTCAACGCCCGTTGGGCATCGGCAGCGGCAGAGGCGAGATTTGGGTTCATGGGGCATGTTAGAAGGGGGTGGGGAAGGTCGGTGTCAAGCGATGCTTCCTCAAATCCTCCCCGGAACGGGGAGGGGGACCACGAAGTGGTGGAGGGGTCGGGTGCGGAAAAGAGAATACGGGTAGATTTGAACCGATAGCTTTGGCGCGACGGATAGCGGCCCCTCCGTCAGTCCTGCGGACTGCCACCTCCCCGTTCCGGAGAGGATTAAAAAAAAGGGCGGACATTTCTGCCCGCCCCGTTTTTCAAGCCTGATTGAAGCTTAGTACTTCAGGCGGGCCGTTACCGCGAAACGACGACCCAGCGCGTCGTATGTCGACGGATAGGTGTTGCCGCTGTTGAACGCGACCGAACCAATCGAGCTACCCACAACCGGAGGTTGTTTGTCGAGCAGGTTCTGCACGGTTCCCGTGAAGGTCAGATTGTCATTCACGTTGAAGCGCAGCGTCAGGTCGAAATAATCGGCTGCTGGGATCGACGCGGCGTTCAAATAGACTGTAGTGATAGGCGTTACAACATCACCGACAAATCCGGGGCCACGGCCATTGGCAATATCGTCTGGCTCTTGTTTGAAGCCATCAATATGACGCCACAAGAACGAGATGTCGATCTTGTCCAGAGTAACCGTATTGCGCCACGACCATTGGAACTTCGGCTGCAACGATCCGGTGAACGAACAGTTGGGGCTGAACAAGCCAACGCAATCGCGGTTCAAGGATGTTGGGTTTGATACGTTTGCGTTGAACCGTGAGTGGTCGGTGTAGTTAAACACAAAGCCCGAATTCCATTCGGCAAAGCCGAGATCGCGCTGATAATTTGCGATCACGTCCACACCGGCTGTCGACAAACGTCCAAGGTTGCTGAGCGATTGCGGCAGACCCAAAGTGGTTGCCGGATCACCGTCAAGGCCACCTGTTACTGGGTTACGACGGATTGTCGTACAAGCAGGGTCAGCTGCACTGGCCGCAGTCAGCGAACCAAAGCAAGCGCCCATTACGTCACCAGAGGTCGGTGTTCCGATCTGATCCTTTACTTTGATGCTGTAGTAATCGACCGAAAGCGAGAAACCGGGCAGGAAATTGGGCTGGAATACAGCGCCCAAGGTCCAAGTTGTTGCGGTTTCTGGATCCAGATTGATGTTACCGCCACCGGTCGAGTTCGCCTGTGCTGCGGTTGGCAGCAAGATCGATCCGATCGTCGCCGCAGGAGCGCCCTGTGCGATACACACAGCCCGCAAAGTGGCGTTGGTCGTGGGGGCGGCACCTGCGCAAGGATCAGTCGCCAATGTGGTCAGGCCGGTGTTAAGCGGGCTGAACAATTCGGCAACGTTAGGGGCACGAACAGCGCGGCTGTAGTTACCACGAAGTTTGATGTCTTCAACAGGCTCCCAGCTCAAGCCAGCCTTATAGGTTGTCGTTGTGTTGGTGCCGCCGCCTTTGACAGTGTATTTGGAATAGCGAGCGCCGCCTTCCAATGTCAGGCTGTGGAACAAAGGCTTGCCTTCGATCAACGGTGCGATGATTTCAGCATAAGCTTCATACACATCGTAGCCGCCGTTGATGTCAGGAGCAGCGCCGCCTGCACCACCGAGTTCACCGGGGGTTTTGGCAAGAACGTCTGCTGCCTGCGATGCTTGATACTTACGATATTCACCACCAAGGGCGAAACCGAGGGGCTCTTCTGCGCCTGGCGACGAGAAGCCAAGATCACCCGACACGACGCCGCGAACCTGCGACAGGCTGGTTTTCACCGTTGTTGTGCTGTTATCCGACAAGAAATCGGCTTGGGCATCGGTGATTTCGCCACCCTGGCCGAACCAGTTTACTGGGATACAGCCACCGGTTGCGGTTTGGCAGGTCGTTGTGTTGTTGGCGAGCAAGCTCTGGCGAACGCGCGACGTCAACAGATAGTTCTGGATCGACTGTACGTTTTCGGATTCGCCATAGGATGCCGACAGGTCCCAATCGACTGTATCGGTGATCGCGCCGCGCACACCAAGGCGATAATCGAACACCGTTGTGGTGTAATCGCTGATGCGTGGACCATTTTCAATCGCACGGCGGGCAAGGTTGAAATTGACCGTGCGATAGTTCGGATCGGTCGCACCAGTCGCGGTAGCTGCAGCTGCACATTCTGCAGGAGTGAAGCGCGGTGTGTAGCTTGCTTGCCCAGAAATGGCAGCGCCTGTAGCATCAACGCCGGTCACGACAGGAGCCGTGTTAAAGGCGCAAAGTTGATTGCGCAGCGCCATTGGCAGATAAGGGTTGTTCAGGTTGACTGTGACACCCGAACCAAAGGAACCCGAAGGTGCAATGATCGTCTTCACGTTGTTCTTTGAGAACATGCCGCGCGTGTAAACTTCCACAGCGTCGCTGACTTCATAATTCGCCTGCGCGAAGATGTTGTAGCGTTCGAATGGCGTTTGGAAGATGTTGTACGGATTGAAGTTGAAGAACGCGAATGTTCCAACAGCTTGACCTGCCGCATTGATCTGGCGTGTGCCGCCATTGTCAACACCGCCGGGTACAACCGCGAGCACAGGAGTAACGACACCGCCAACTAGAGTTGTACCGGTCTGTGTCAGGCGAGCAAGCGCGCTTGGCACGCCACCAACCAGCGGACGGGTTCCCGTTACGCGCGACGGAACCGAAGTACCCGAACCACCAACGGTGCCGGTGTAGGAATTGATGCCAAAGGTCGAGAAATCACGGTCGCCTTGATAGACGGGGTCTGATTCCTGATAACCGATGCTCAAAACCGCATTACCGCGGCCATCATCGAAATTTGCACCAACGGTCAAATCGCCGCGCAGGAAATGGCCATCGCCTTTACCGGTGATCTGGTTCGATACCGACAAATCAACGCCAGCAAAGTCTTTCTTCGTGATGAAGTTGACAACACCCGTGATGGCGTCTGCGCCATATGTGGTCACAGCAGCACCGGTCAGCGCGTCAACGCGGCTGACAAGAGCCAGCGGAATGTTGTTCAAATCGACACGACCCTGAAGATCGGCAGGTGCAATGCGGTTGCCGTCCAACAGAACAACGTTACGGTTTGAACCAAGGCCACGGAGATCGACAAACGATGCACCGTTATTACCGTTGTTCACAGCCGAACCGATATTGGCGACAACGCCGGGCAGTTCGCGCATCACTTCTTCAGCGGTGTTCGATTGCTTCAGTTCGATCTGGTCAGCGGTTGTTACGTTGACAGGGTTGGCCTGAACCAGATTGGGGTTTTTGATCAACGATCCGGTGACAACGATGGGTTCGTTTGATGCGGCTTCTTCGCCTTCCGCAGCAGCTTCGTCTTGCGCGAACGCCGGAGCGGACAGGAGCGCCAGGCCGATTACGGCTGGGGCTGCGCTGGTCGCAAGCTTGGTGAAAATTCTCATGGATTCCAGTCCTCTATTTCTTGCCCCGGGTGAATAGACCCGGCTGGTGAAATCGTGACGTCGCGATGCAAAAAAACACGCAACGACCCTCGATAGTGAAGGAATAGCCCAATGGTCATGGAAGTGTAAAGAAACTGGCTAACATCGCGGCGCAATTTTGTTACGTGTGTGTCTGAATTGTCACATAGGCTAAAGCGGGCCATCCTTGGTTTATCCTGCTAGCGTTTGCTAGGAATCAGTCCTTAAGAGCGTGTGTGCGGCCAATTTTAAGAAAGCGGTAAAGTTGCCTTCGAAGCATCAAATTCTGGACCAAGGTCAAAAAAGCACCGCCCGTTGGCGCGATGGCTCCGCAGACGGTAGCAACAGCTTTATCATTCCGAATATGGAGTGAGGGTGATCGGAACAATCCGGTTTTGAGACATTTCTGCGACGGGTGCGTGTAAAATAACGCTGGCAAAACCGGTAAAGTCTTGAAAAGGTTTACGGAGAATTGTCTCAACAGGGCTGTTTTTCGTGAGCAAGATTTTCCGCAAAATTGCTGGGCTGCCCTGGGGCTATATTGCGTTGTTCAATTTAGCGGCGTTTGCCGCGCTTGCATTGGCTATGGCTTTGCTGGCCCATGGACAGTCGGGCGAGTTGAGGCAAAGGACATTGCCGGGCGAAAAACGGATCGCGATCAGTTTTGACGATGCCCCGCGCGGCCCTGGCGCATTCCTTGACCCAGCCATTCGCCCGCCGATGCTGATCGCGGCACTCAAACGGGCGGGGGTGAAGCAGGCAGCGTTTTTCAGCAATCCAGGCCGGATCGACGCTAGCAATGACGCAGCGGAACAATTGCGCAATTATGCGCGGGCCGGGCATGTTCTGGCCAACCACACCGCTACACATCCGATCCTGTCCGATGTGCCTGCTGAACGCTTTCTGGCCGATATTGACGCCGCCGAAGCGTGGCTGAAAACCGAACGCGGTTACCGCCCTTGGTTCCGCTTTCCGCAACTGGACGAAGGCGGGCGCAATGTTGCGAAGCGCGATGTCATTCGGGCAGGGTTAAAGGTGCGGAGGTTGCGCAACGGCTATGTCACCGCCGATGGCTGGGACTGGTATCTGGAAAGCCTGACGCGCAAAGCGGTAAAAGCTGGGAAGCGCGTCGACACGGCGGCTTTGCGCGAACTCTATGTCGAAACCCATGTGCAATCGGCAAATTTTGCTGACCGATTGGCGCGGCGCACTTTGGGTCGCGCTCCTGCGCATATGCTGCTGCTCCACGAAACCGATTTGGCGGCATTGTACATAGAGGATCTGATCGAGGCGCTGCGTAAGGATGGCTGGACGATCATCACCGCCGATCAGGCCTATGCTGACTCGATGGGCAAGCTACCCGCGCCGGTCATCGCCGATGCGAACGGAACGCTGATCCAGATGCTTTCATGGGAAAAAGGGACCAAAGGCCCGCGCTGGTTCGAACGCAACGAGGTTGAGGTGATGAACGCATTGTTCAAGGAGCGGGTGTTAAAGGTGACGTGATTGCCGAGCGTCAAAATTTATGGCATATCACAGATTGATATTACGAGGCTGATATGACGAAAATGCATCTTGGAAAATGGGGACGCAGCTTGGCAGTTCGGATTCCAAGCGCGTTGGTTGAAGAACTGGCTCTAAAAGAAGGCGATCCTATCGATATGGAATTGCTGGGTGCGGCATTGCGATCTGCCCACGAAGAAGCGGCGCAGGCCCGTCGCCTGGCGGCGCTAGAAGAGATGCGCAAGGGACGTTTCATTTTGCCTGCTGACTGGAAATTTGATCGTGAAGAGGCAAATTGGCGTCCCGCGATGGACAGGTGGTAACGGTTGATACCAACATCGCTTTTTATGCGCTAGCGCAAGAAGGTGAAAAGTCGTTGCGGGCCAAAAAAGTTTTGGCATCGGCTACTTTTTTGAGTGTGCAGTTGCTGAACGAATATGCTTTTGCTGCTCGACGCAAACTTCGCCGTGACTTGGCAGATATTACGCATGACATCAATCTGTTGCGGATGATAATTCCTGACATTTATTCCAACTCACCATCATTAATCCCTTCCTTGAACCGGAACCAAAATGACTACCCAATTTGACCTGACCGATGACCAAATCGCCATACAAGACATGGCGCGCAAATTTACTGCCGACCGCATTACGCCCTTTGCTGCGCAATGGGATGAAGAACATCATTATCCGGTCGATGTTTGGAAAGCCGCAGGTGAGCTAGGTTTTGGCGCGATTTACATCGCCGAAGAAAATGGCGGCATTGGCCTTGGCCGGTTGGAAGCGGCATTGATTATGGAGGCCATGTCCTATGGCTGCCCCGCGACCAGCGCATATATCTCGATCCACAATATGGCCGCTTGGATGATCGACAGTTTCGGCGGGGCAGAATTGAAGGCGCGGTATTTGCCCGACCTTGTCAGCATGGAAAAAATTGCCAGTTACTGCCTGACTGAACCCGGATCGGGTTCCGATGCTGCCGCATTGAAAACAACCGCGCGGTTGGATGGGGACCATTATGTGTTGAACGGGACCAAACAATTTATCAGCGGTGCAGGCTATAACGACATTTACGTGGTGATGGTGCGCACCAGCGATAATGGAGCGAAGGGTGTTTCTTGCCTGGTGGTGGATAAGGATACACCGGGGCTTTCATTCGGCGCGCCCGAAAAGAAGCTCGGCTGGAACGCATCGCCCACCGCTCAAGTCATATTCGAGGATTGCCGCGTGCCGGTAGCGAATCGCGTGGGCGCAGAGGGTGACGGATTCCGATTTGCTATGGCTGGACTAGACGGCGGACGGTTGAATATCGGTGCTTGCTCTTTGGGCGGCGCGCAGCGTTGTCTGGATGAGGCGATTAAATACAGCAAAGATCGCCAGCAATTCGGGCAGCCTATTGCAGATTTCCAGAACACGCAGTTCACTTTAGCCGATATGGCAACCGACCTAGAAGCCGCGCGCGCGTTGCTTTATTTGGCAGCGGCCAAAGTAACGGCAGGGTCGCCCGATAAATCGCGTTTTTCGGCAATGGCAAAGCGGTTGGCGACGGACAATGGTAGCGATATTGTGAACAAAGCACTGCAACTATTTGGTGGATATGGCTATTTACGCGATTATCCCATCGAACGGTTTTGGCGCGACTTGCGCGTGCACTCGATTTTAGAGGGTACCAATCAGGTGATGCGGATGATTATTGGCCGTGATTTGTTGCGGCAATAAGCGAAAATACGCGCTCACACCTCGACTCTTTACCTGCCGAACGGCATAGGGATAACCATGACCAGCGACCTATTGACCCGAATTGAGGGCCATGCAGGCATTATTAGCCTGAACCGCCCTTCGACCATCCATGCGCTGACCCTTGAAATGGTCCACGCCATGACAGAAGCCCTGTTGGCGTGGAAGAAATCACGCAAGGTGAAATGCGTCATCATCGACCATGCCGAAGGCCGCGGATTTTGCGCCGGGGGCGACATCGCCTTTTTGCGGGAATCGGCATTGAATGATGATGGTATTTCGGGGAGACAGTTTTTTCATGACGAATATCAGCTGAACCATCTGCTGTTTACGTATCCCAAGCCAGTCATCGCGTTTATCGATGGCATTACAATGGGCGGTGGCGTCGGTATTTCATTGCCGGCACGCTACCGCGTGGCAACGGAAAATACGCGGCTGGCGATGCCGGAAACCGGAATTGGCCTTTTCCCCGATGTGGGTGGGGGCTGGTATTTGTCACGGCTTGAGGGGCGTGTTGGGCAATATCTGGCGTTAACGGGGGCACGCGTTGATGGCGCGGAATGCGCTGAATTAGGGCTGGCGACCCATTATATTCCTGCGGAACAATTGGCCGAGGCCAAAGTGCGGATCAGCACCGAAGATGTTGAACGGGTAGAAGGAATATTGGGGACGTTAGCAGTCACGCCGCCGCCTGCAAAAATTGTCGACAATCTGTTCCTGATTAACCGCCATTTCGCGTCGGACAGGCTGGAAGATATTATCGCCAGCCTAGAGGCTGATGAAAGCGATTGGGCAATGAAGGAATTGGCAACGCTGCGCACCAAATCACCACAAACCTGCAAAGTTGCGTTGCGGCAATTGGCGGAAAGTACCGCAATGGACGACTTTGCCGACAATATGCGGATGGAATATCGCATCGGCGCGCGCGTTTTGACACGTCCCGATTTCGCTGAAGGCGTTCGTGCTGTGATTATCGATAAAGACAACGCACCCCAATGGGATCCCGCAACGCCTGAAGGCGTGACGGCGGATTTGATTGATGCCATTTTTGCACCGCTACCAGCGAAGGACGAATGGAAGCCCATATGACGTTCGCCGATCCGATTGATTTTTACCACGCTGTTAAAAAATGCTGGTCCCAGGATTCAATTGCGGACGTATTTGATCCAGAGAACCCTTGCCGCAATCAATGCGCCGTTACCGCGCTGGCTTTGCGCCATTTTTTTGGCGGCGAAATCATCAAAACGCGGACCAAGGGCGGCACCCATTTCTACAACCAGATCGATGGCAAATATTGGGATATGGCAACTGATCAATTTGATGAGCCCATCCCTTATGAAAATATAATATCGAGCGTCGATGAAGCGCATCAGCATGCGTCTTTGGCCCATTTCTCCGCTTTGTTGGATAACATTGAAGCCCACTCTTAATTTTGGAAGTCAGAATGAACTACGAAACTCTGCTGGTCGAAACACGCGGCGCTGTAACCTTAATCACGATCAACCGCCCACAGGCGCTGAATGCACTTAGCAGTGTGGTTTTGAAAGAATTGACTGCCGCCTTTGCGACATTCGAAGCGGATGATAGTCAGGGATGTGCTGTTGTGACCGGTTCGGGCGAAAAGGCGTTTGCCGCTGGTGCAGACATTGCTGAAATGGCGACTTTGCATGCGACCGATTTTTATCTGCAGGGATTTTTCGATGGCTGGCAACGTGATATTATAAATGCCGTGCGCAAACCGTGGATAGCTGCCGTCAATGGCTTTGCCTTGGGCGGTGGGTGCGAACTATCGATGATGGCGGATTTCATCCTTGCGTCTGACAAGGCAAGGTTCGGTCAGCCCGAAATTAAATTGGGCGTAGCACCCGGCATGGGCGGATCGCAACGATTGACGCGGGCCGTTGGCAAGGCAAAGGCGATGGAATTGTGCCTTACCGGGCGGATGATGGACGCTGTCGAGGCCGAAAGCGCCGGACTGGTCGCGCGGATTGTGCCACATGCTGAACTGCTGGATAATGCGCTGGCCACAGCCGCACAAATAGCAGCCATGCCGCGTGTTGCCGCGATGGTGAACAAGGAAATGGTCAACGCTGCCTTTGAAATGCCATTGGAGCAAGGATTGCTGTTCGAACGCCGCATGTGGCAGATTTTGGCGGCATCCGAGGATAAAGCCGAAGGCATGGCAGCTTTCCTGGAAAAGCGGGAAGCCAACTGGAAAGGGCGTTAAGCCCTGCGCTCAATATCCAGAAACGCTGCGATATCGGCAAGGTCCACGTCCTTTGCCAGATAGGTTTCGCCAATGCCACGTGCCAGCAGAAAGGGCAGGGTGCCGCCCGCGCGCTTTTTGTCGTGCAGCATATGCGCGACCAATGCATCGCCGGACGTATCGACGCCCGCAGATGTCAATGTTGTGGGCAGTGCCGCTGCATTGAGCAAATCGGAAACACGCACGGCATCGGCGGCATCGCAATCACCGCGGCGTACGGAATAACGGAACGCGAGGGCCATTCCGGCGGCGACCGCCTCTCCGTGCAATAGTCGGTCTGAATAGCCGGTTTCGGCCTCTAGCGCGTGACCAAAAGTGTGGCCCAGATTGAGCAATGCGCGCGTTCCTGTGGTTTCCCGCTCGTCGGCGGCCACAATCCGCGCTTTGCTGGCGACCGAATGGGCGATGGCCTCAGCCCGGATTTCGCGATCCCCGGCAAAAAAGCCTTCAACATTGTCGGTGCAATATTGGAAAAAATCGGCATCGTCGATCAGGCCATATTTCACCACTTCGGCAAAACCGGCCCCCAGTTCGCGTCGGGGCAAAGTATCAAGCACATCGGGATCAATCAACACCAAAGAGGGTTGATGAAACGCACCCACCAGGTTTTTGCCCGCGCCGCAATTGATCGCAGTTTTGCCGCCCACGCTGCTATCGACTTGCGCCAGCAAGGTGGTGGGGATTTGCACAAAATGGCAGCCGCGTTTTACGATGTGCGCGGCAAAACCGGTAATGTCGCCAACGACTCCGCCGCCCAATGCTAAAATATGGTCGCCGCGCTCGACATGCTGGGACAAAAGCCAGTCGGTCAGTTTCTCCAGTTGGCTCCAGCTTTTTGCACCTTCGCCTGTCGGGAGAATATAGTATTCAAGCAGCAGTCCAGCATCGGCGAGAGACGATTTTAATGTCGGCAGGACATGCTCTGCCACATTGCCATCGGTGATGCATAAAATCCGTCCATCGCGGGCGAAGCCTTTAAGATGTTGTCCTGACTCGGCCAATAGTCCGGGTGCGATGCACACGTCATAAGGGGCATCAGCGATGGCGACATTTATCCGGTGCATGTGGCAATGGCTTTCAAAATTTGCTCGGTCATTTTCATATGCGGTGCGGAATCACTCCGCACATGCACATCGGCAAGGGCATAGATCGGATTGCGGATTTGGGCCAATTCGGTCAGCACTACGCGCGGATCTTTGCCAATCAGTAGCGGCCGAGAGTTTTTTCGGGCAACGCGCGCAACCAACAGGTCAATGTCGGCATCGATCCATACCGACAAACATTTTTCCTTGATAAGCGCGCGCGTGGCTTCGTTGATGAAGGAACCTCCGCCGGTGGCAATCACCTTGGGGCCACTTTCGATCAGTCGGGCAAGAACCCGCCGTTCGCCATCGCGAAAATAATCTTCGCCAAACCGTTCAAATATTTCGGGAATCGACATTCCAGCCGCGCGGGTTATTTCGTTATCCGAATCAACGAATTCCAGCGATAATGCCTGACCCAATTGCCGACCGACTGTGGATTTTCCTACACCCATAAGACCGACCAGCACCAAAGGACGATTCAGGCGCAGCTTTCCGCTGTTTTCTGTCGCGTTTGAGGGTGGTGTCGAATGCATTGCGATGCGCCCTATATATCGGCTAAGCTTTTGCGCAAAGGCGTTTGCCAAAAGTCGTTCAAGGAGAACAGGATTGCAACGAAACCGGCGGATGGCACCTTGGGGTTTCATCGTTATCTTTTTGCTGCTGTGCACGGGATTGTTGTTTTTCTTTGAATGGTTAGGTAGCGCACGTAACCAGAAGTGGGTCGAGGAACCGGTTCAACTGCCCGCAGAGACGCAGCGACCGGTTAAACACAAGGATTGATATGTTTTTTCGGCGTTTGCCTTCGCTGATATTTGCCTCGGCCAGCGTTATCGCGGCGGGTGTGGTTACTGTGGGCGTTGCTTTGCCCGCATTGGGCCAGCAGGGACCAGAATCGCTGTTGCCGCCGGGCTTTAACGATCCAGCGCCGCCGCCTCCGCCGCCGCCAAGCAATGCTGGACCGTCGAGCACGCCTGCCAGCCCTTCGCCTTCATCATCACCGTCTGGCAGTCGTTCTTCCTCTTCTTCATCGGCATCGTCCAGCAGCAAGGAGAAGAAAGCTGAGGATGAGGAAGAAGATGAAGAAGAAACCGTTATTCGTTATGATGTGCCGCCCACAGCGCGGCGGTCGTTGAAACAGATCGGGATTATATCAGAGGCATCCGGCGGATTTCCCGCAAATGCATTTGGCGGCATGGACGGTGCCTTTTTGAACGATGTACTGCGCAAAACCAACGGGCCGCTGGCATCACGCTGGGGCATGATCATGACCCGCAGGCTGCTTGCCAGCCGCACCAACACGCCAGGAAATGTCGACGGCGCGGATTGGGCGGCGGAACGCAGTTGGCTGCTGTTGCGCATGGGCGACGCACTGGTTGCGCGTCAGTTGGTGCAGCAGGTCGATTCGGATCGCTATTCCAAGCGGCTGTACCAGGTCGCCATGCCGGTTTTTCTGGCGAATGGCGATTTGTCTGGCATGTGCCCGACCGTGGATGAAGGTGCCAAACAGACAGCTGAGCCTACCTGGCGGATGGCCGTACCGGTATGTGCTTCGCTTGCGGGTGAACAAGGGCGGGCAACGTCATTGCTCAATCAAGGCCGCAATAAAGGCTGGGCAAAGGGCATTGATCTGTTGCTGACCGAAAAGGCCGTTGGCGCAGGCACCAATGGCAGGCGCGCGGTTTCGGTGAAATGGGAAAAAGTGGTCAGTTTCAACGTCTGGCGGCATGGACTATCGGTGGCCACCGGGCTGGAAGCGCCTGAGCGGCTTTATGATTTGATGGGCCGCCATGTGAATGGCTGGCGCGCGCAATTGCCAATGGTATCGGCCAAAACCCGCATGTCGGTTGCTCCGCAAGCCGCCGCCCTTGGGGCATTGTCCAATCGTGCGATGGTCGATGCTTATTCTGTGGCGGCAGAAGATCCCGATCTGGATGATATTTTGCAGGTTAAGGCAGAACAGTTGGGTAATGCCTATCGGGCAGCTGATGACGCTGGCCGCGTAGCCGCGATGACGGCATTATGGGACGGGGCGAAGAACAACAATGAACGGCACGGCATGCTGGTGCTGACGGCGCGGGCCGCCGCGCTGGTTGCGCCCGGGGCTGCCGATGCCGCGACTGCCGATCAGTTGATTGCATCGATGATGACGGCAGGTTTTGACAATCAGGCATCTGCTTGGGGAGGTTCGGTCAGTCAGGGATCGCTAGGTTGGGGCATATTGGCTGCTGGCGCACCAAGCTGGACAGGCACCCTTGATTATGGCGCTCTTGATGATTTTCGCGATAATGACGATAGCGAAAATTACCAGAAAACCGCGCTTCTGTCTGCTGCCCTCGCTGGGCTAGGACGGACTTCGACCGAGGCATTGGGCGAAATGTCTGAATCGCTGGATCGCAATCTATCCAAACAAAGCGGTTGGAGCCGGGCCATTGCCGCCGCCGCTGAACGTGGAGAAAGCGGAACGGTTGTTTTGCTAGCCGCCGCCGGAATGCAAGCACGCGATTGGAGCCGAGTGCCCGCGCATCAACTTTACCACATCGTTCGCGCGCTGAAACGTGTCGGGCTTGAAGCAGAGGCGCGGATGATTGGCGCCGAAGCGGTCAGCTTTGGTTGAAGCCAGCGCATCTGGAATGGGTCTGGGGGCGGACGCTTCGCTCATTGGCCGCTTTCTGGAAATGCTGGCGGCTGAGCGCGGCGTCGCGAAAAATACCTTGATGGCCTATCGTAGCGATCTGGCGGCGGTATCGGATATGTTGGCGGGTGGATTGGCGGTCGCGACCAAGGAAACACTGGCGACATTGGGTGCAGGCTGGGCGCATTTGGCGACCAGTTCGGTTGCACGTAAGGCCGCCGCTTTGCGGGGCTTTTACGGATTTTTGGAACAAGAAGGGTTGCGAGAGGATAATCCTTCATCGGCGTTACCCCGTCCGGTGCAGCAACGCGGCCTGCCCAAGGTGCTTGACCAGCAAGAGGTGGAGGCGCTGTTCAAAGTGATCGAAGAGCGGCTGGCGCGGACCAAACCGTCGCCGCTCGATTACCGACTCTCTGCTTTGGTCGAACTGCTTTACGGATCGGGGCTGCGTGCGTCCGAACTGGTAGCACTGCCGCGCACCTCCATTATCCGTGATCGCCCTTATATTATGCTGATTGGCAAAGGGGACAAGGAACGGCTTGTGCCGATTTCTGAACGCGCACGCCAGGCGGTGGGGGCGTGGCATGCCTTTGTATCGCGTGATTCGCGCTATTTATTTCCTTCGCGAGCCGCAGCGGCTGCAGGCAAAGGCGATGTCCATATCAGCCGTATCCGCCTGTTTCAGATCATCCGTGAATTGGCGGCAGAAGCCGGGATCGATCCTGCAAAGGTCAGCCCGCATGTGCTTCGCCATGCCTTTGCCACGCATTTGCTGGCAGGCGGAGCCAATTTGCGCGCATTGCAGGCCATGTTGGGCCATGCTGACATCGCGACGACGCAAATTTACACGCATGTCGATTTAAGCAAGCTTGTTGAACTCGTCAATCAACGCCATCCGCTTGCAAAACGCACGCTATCGCGTTGACCGACGCGGAAACAGCATCTAACGCGTCGCAATGACAACCTATCTGGATTTCGAAAAGCCTGTCGCGGCACTCGAAGCGCGTATTTCTGAGTTGCAGGAAACTGCCGACGAATCCCAAATCGACGCCAGCGCCGAAATCACCAAATTGCGCGCCAAGGCGGACAAGCTGCTGTCGGATACCTATGCGCGGTTGACTCCATGGCAAAAGACCCAAGTCGCACGCCATCCGGAACGCCCGCATTTTAAGCATTTTACTGCGCAATTGTTCGACGATTTTCTGCCCTTGTCCGGTGATCGTGCCTTTGCTGATGATAAAGCGATCATCGGTGGATTGGCGCGTATGGGCAATCATCGTTTGGTTGTTATCGGCCATGAAAAGGGCGATGATACCGAGAGCCGGCTGCGCCATAATTTCGGCATGGGCAAACCCGAAGGGTACCGCAAAGCGATTCGCCTGATGGATATTGCCGATCGCTTTGGGCTGCCGGTGGTGTCGCTGGTCGATACCTCGGGCGCATTTCCGGGCGTTCAGGCCGAGGAGCGCGGTCAAGCAGAAGCGATTGCCCGTTCCACCGAACGCTGCCTACAACTGGGCGTGCCGATGATTGCCTGCATAGTAGGCGAAGGCGGATCGGGTGGTGCTGTTGCGTTGGCATCGGCGGACCGTGTGCTGATGTTTGAACATGCGGTGTATTCGGTGATCTCGCCCGAAGGTTGCGCCTCGATCTTATGGCGCACCGGCGATCGTGCGGCGGATGCAGCGCAGGCGATGAAGATGACCGCATCGGATTTGCTGGCGCTGGGCGTTATCGACGGCATCATTCCCGAACCCATGGGTGGCGCGCACCGTGATTATGCCTTGGCATCGGCCAATTTGGGCCAGGCCATTTCCAGCAATCTGGCGGAATTCAAAGGATTAAGCCGCGACGAAATCAGGAAACGTCGCCATGCCAAGTTTCTGAAAATCGGCCGATAAGCGAAAGCATTTTTTACGCGGAGATTTCCTGAACTATGCTAGTCATAGGACTGCATTTAGGGAGTCGGATATGCGTAAATTCAACTTGTTGCTCGCCGGTGTCGCCTGTTTGGCCGTCGGTAGTGTTCCCACAGACGCCAGCTTTGCGGCTAAAGCCAAAAAAACCACGACACCTTCGGTACCCAAGGCCTTTTCCGCCAAGGAAAAAGCGAACGGCGCGAAATATCACCCTGAAATCCTGAAGGAATTCGGCGGCGTTTATGAAAGCCCGCAAACCGCCTATGTGGTGCGGGTCGGCAAGAAAATAGGGGTGCAGGCCAGTGCCGACACCAGCGAAAGCGATTTTACCGTCAGCTTCCTGAATTCACCCGTGAACAACGCCTTCGCCATTGAAGGCGGCTATATATACATCACCCGACAACTGGTTGCCTTGTGCAACAGCGAAGCTGAAATGGCTGGCGTTTTGGGGCATGAATTGGGGCATACTTACGCAAGGCATGGTCGCAAACGCCAAAACGATGCCCGGTGGAAGGGCATTTTAGGCGCTGGTGGTACGATTGTGGGTGCATTGCTGGGCGATAATGGCGGACTTGTGGGATTGCTGGGGCAGGGGTTGCAGAAATATTCGGGCGTAGGCGCGCAATTGTGGACTTTGTCGTTTTCGCGCTCGCAAGAAGAGCAAGCTGACGATCTGGGCATCCAGTATCTGAGCAAGGCAGGCTATGATCCCAAGGCGCTGTCGTCGATGTTGAACTCGCTGGCGATGCAAACCGCGGTGGACCAAAGCGTTGCCGGGCATCTTGGCGGCGCAATGCCCGAATGGGCAAGTACCCACCCCGATCCGATTAAGCGTGTCGGCCGTGCATTGACGGGCGCTGCCAAATATCCGGTTGCGACCATGCGCAATGCCGATGCCCATATGAAGGTCATCGACGGCATGTTGTACGATGATGATCCAAAGGAAGGTGTTCTCGAAGGGCAGGATTTCCTGCATCGTGATTACCGCCTAAAATTCACGGCACCAACCGGCTATGGCATGGCGAACAGTACCGAAGCGGTGCAAATCAACGGTAACGGCGGCAAAGCTTTTTTCACAATGGTGGGCAGTTTTAATGGCGATCGTGCGGCTTATGTCGCGGCGGCATTGAAGAAAGTTTCAGGAGACGCGACGATACCGGCGGGTCCAATAACCCAGACCACCGTTAACGGCGTACCAGCCTTTTATTCTGAATCGACGGTGCAGCAACAAAATGGCGCTGTGAAGGTGACGGTCTATGCCTATGAAACCAGCGCGACACAGGTATATCACTTCCTGACAGTCACTCCGGCATCTGCCGCCGATCCGTTTGACGTGATGTATCGCAGTTTTGCACGCCTTTCGGATTCCGAGGCAGCGGCGATCAAAGCGCGCAAGTTGAAGGTGCTTACCGTCGGACGCAGTGATTCTGTGGCGTCGCTTGCGGGCAAGATGGCGTATAAAAACTACCAGACCGAACGCTTCCTTGCGCTAAACGGTTTGAACGCCAGTACGGCTTTGACGGTGGGGCAGAAAGTGAAGATCGTCACATATTGAGTTTAGAATCGGGCTGCCGCAAAGCCAGTTGCAGTCCGGTTTCGAATACCTTTAATATTCAATAGTGTTATGATGTTTCAGGGAATTTTATCGGCACTTAATGGGGCGGGCTACTTCGGTCCCAAACGCGTCAAACGCTTAATCGTCGCGCGAAACGCGTTCCTGCCGTTCGTGGCGTTCCTGTGCTTCCAGCGTCATGGTTGCGATTGGGCGGGCGCGCAGGCGGGCGAGTGATATGGGTTCGCCAGTGACCTGACAATAGCCATATTCACCTTCTTTGATACGGCGCAGCGCCGCGTCGATTTTGGCGACCAATTTGCGCTGGCGATCTCGCGTCCGCAATTCAATGCCCCAATCAGTTTCGCTGGATGCGCGATCATTCAGGTCTGGCTCGCGAATAGGGCCATCTTGCAGTTGGTTTAAAGTCCCGCGCGATTCGTTCAAAATCTCGTTGCGCCAGTTGTTGAGCTGTATTTCAAAAAAGCGCAATTGGCGCTCATTCATAAAGGGCTCATCAACGGTAGGCACATAATCGATGGGCAGATCGACGTCTAAAACAGCGTCCGATTTGGTATTTACATCCGACTTGGCACCAGCGGCCATAGGAAAATCTCCACCATTTACCCGGATCGAACCGGGTTCTCGGACCCGAAATCCGACCCACGGGCGGCGCTATAGATTAGCGATTCTTGCTTCACAAGCGGCAAATGCCGAACGGGTGTGGGTAACGTCAGTTTACAACTGCATCATGGCCATTGAGGAAACCGTCGGTTAACGGTTGCTAGGTTAAACAGTTCCAGTTCGGGACGTTTCGCTTCTTTGCACTGGAATTGGCCAGTTTTTTTTTGTGTGTTGCATCAGAATAGGGTTAATGTGTTTGCGATAGAGCACATCTTCTGTCCTTTTAAGGGCATCGGCAGTCCCGGTCACTTCGCAACAGGGGTGAATGGTTCGGGTCTGAGGGATTTAAAAAAGGTCTAAAATTATGTCGGTACGCATGGCTTTGGCAAAATTGTGCGCATGCACATGTGGTGGAGCGTTGATGGGAGGCGGGGTCGCTACGATCGCTGATTCTCCTCCTGCGCAAGTTCACAAAGTGGGCTACGCCAAGAAAAAGATCCATAAAAAGGTCAAGGCGCGCAAAATCGCCCGCCGCGCTCCCGTTCGCAAGGTGAAGCGCGTACGGAAAATTACGCGGTCCACGACAACCACGACTTGTGCACCCAGCACGGTTCGGGTGGCAAGCGCCGCTGGCGCTCCCATGCCGCCGGTACCGATGGCAATGCCTTATGCGCCTCCCCCGCCAATGATGCAGGGTGATTTCGGCGGCGGCGGCGTACCCGTAATGGTTGGCGGCGGCGGCTTCTTTGGCGGCGGCGGCGGATTCGGCGGCGGTGGCGGCTTCGGCGGTGGCGGCGGCTTTGGCGGCGGCGGCGGCGGCAGCAGTGTCGTGATTTCGTCGAGCGGCAACGTTTCGACCACGACCGGCGGTACCACGATCACCTCTAGCGGTGGCTTGACCTCATCGACCTCCACATCGACGTCTTCGGGTGGACCGGCTTCGAGCGGCGACATCATCATCAATAACAATAATAATAACACCAGTTCGGGCAATGTCAGCACATCGACCGGTGGCGTTTCGACCTCCACCGGCGGGGTATCCACCTCAACGGGCGGCGTATCGACATCCAGCGGCGCGGTGACATCATCGACTTCGACATCGTCGGGCAATGTCAGCACGTCGTCGGGCAACGTGACTTCGTCGAGCAGCACATCGACCTCTTCGGGTAATGTGACATCGTCGAGCAGCACTTCGTCTTCGACCAGCTCGTCAACTTCGACCAGCAGCTCGACGTCGACCTCGAGCGGCAACAACTCGTCATTCGGCACGACCACTACGACCACGACAGGCGGGCACAGTTCGTCACGTGGCGGTTCGTCGCACGGCGGACCTGATGATCCAGACGGTCCGGGTTCAACAGGCGGTACCGATGTTCCGGCACCACCGATGGTTCTTTTGTTCGGCGCGGCAGCAGCGGCATTGTTCAGTCGCCGTCGCAACGCTCAGAAAAAGGCCGTCAAGGCAGCTTAATCCGCTTGGCTCCGTCAAGCACTCCCAGAAGGGCGGCCCTCGGGTCGCCCTTTTGCGTTGGGGGCCGAGCGGTCTTACCCAAAAGACAGACTCTTCCCATTCCTTCACCCTTGCACGAAGCAAGGCGGGGCGGCATAGGCATTGGCTATGCACGACCTAAAGATAATTCGCGAAAACCCCGAAGCCTTTGACGCTGCGTTAAAGCGTCGCGGGGCACCGCCTGTCGCCGCCCATATCGTCGCCCTGGATGAACGCCGCCGTTCGGTGCAGACAGAATTGCAAATCGGGCAGGCCCGCCGGAACGAAGCATCGAAAGCGATTGGTGCCGCCAAAGGCAAGGGTGATGAAGCAACCGCATCGGCGTTAATGGCTGAAGTAGCGGGCCTTAAAGACCAGCTACCGCAGTTGGATGAGCAGGAAAAGGCGCTCAGCGCGGAGCTGGATGATTTGCTCGCAGGCCTGCCCAATCTGCCTGCTGATGATGTGCCCGATGGTGCGGATGAAAACGACAATGTCGAATTGATGCGTTGGGGAACGCCGCGTTCGTTCGATTTCGAACCCAAGGAGCATAGCGATTTGGGGCCAGCATTGGGGCTGGATTTTGAAACAGGTGTCGCCATGTCGGGCGCACGCTTTACCTTTCTGCGCGGGCAAATGGCGCGGCTGAACCGGGCGTTGGGCCAGTTCATGCTTGATCATCAAACCGGCGTGAACGGTTATACCGAATGCGCCACTCCCTATTTGGTAAAAACCGAGGCAGCCTTTGGTACCGGGCAATTGCCCAAATTCGCCGATGATCTGTTTCAGACTACCGATGGCCGCTGGTTAATTCCCACTGCTGAAATGTCGCTGACCAATGCCGTCCGCGAACAGATTTTGGATGAGGCTGATCTGCCCATCCGTATGACTGCGCTAACCCCCTGTTTCCGGTCTGAAGCGGGGGCCGCCGGACGCGATACCAAAGGCTTTATTCGGCAACATCAGTTTGAAAAGGTCGAATTGGTTTCAATCGTTCGACCTGAAGATAGCCCTGCGGAACATGAACGCATGGTCGGCGCGGCGGAATCGATATTGCAGGCATTGGAACTGCCCTATCGCAAAATGCTGTTGTGCACGGGCGACATGGGTAACGCGCGCCGAACCTATGATTTGGAGGTTTGGTTGCCGGGACAAGGGCAATATCGGGAAATTTCCAGCTGCTCCACTATCGGTGATTGGCAATCGCGGCGCATGAATGCGCGCTATCGACCGGCGGATGCCAAGGGCACAGTGTTCGTGCACACGCTGAATGGATCAGGATTGGCCGTCGGGCGCACGTTGGTGGCGGTTCTCGAAAATTACCAGCAAGCCGATGGCAGAGTGACGGTGCCAGCGGTGCTGCGTCCCTATATGGGCGGTATTGAAACTTTAGCATCGGATAAATGACCTTAGTCCTGAGCCTGTCGAACGGGCTCCACCGCGAAGCATCCTTCGACAGGCTCAGGATCAGGGTAGCACTAGGAAATTAAATGCGCATTCTCCTTACCAACGACGATGGCGTCAACGCACCCGGGCTGAAGGTGTTGGAAAAAATCGCCCGTCAATTCAGTGATGATGTGTGGATCGTCGCCCCCGCCGATGAAAATTCAGGTGCGGGTCATTCACTTACCCTCAGCCGTCCGGTGCGCGTTCGCAAGCATGCGGACAAACATTATTCGGTCGCGGGAACGCCCACAGATGCAGTGATGATGGCGTTGGGTGTGCTAATGGAAGATGCCAAGCCGGATCTGATCCTGTCTGGCGTTAATCGCGGTGCCAATCTGGGCGATGACATTACTTATTCAGGCACCGTTTCAGCGGCAATGGAAGGGGCATTGGCGGGCATTCGATCGATAGCCCTTAGCCAGGTTTATGGCCGCGAAGGCATGGGCGATGCAGTGCCCTTTTCGGCGGCAGAAAGCTGGGGCGTGAAGGTATTGGAGCCGTTGGTACGGCTTGATTTTGCGCCGCGTACCTTGATAAACATCAACTTCCCCGCAATCGCTCCTGATGCTGTAAAGGGTGTTCAGGTGGTGCGGCAGGGTTTCCATGATTACAGCCGTGGTTCGATTGTAAAGGGCACCGATCCGCGCGGTTATGATTATTACTGGTTTGGTCTGCATGGCGTTGAACATACATCGGGGCATGATACGGATCTGGAAGTGGTCGACGACGGCTATATTTCTGTAACCCCGTTGCAGTTGGACCTGACGCACCGGGAATCGCTGACCGGCTTGGGTGCGCTGTACGCATAGGGGAACGAAAAATGCGCAGTTCGGGGGCAATTTTGGCGGTGGCGGTGGCGTGTTCGGTATCCGCCTGTATTCCGCGCGGGGCCGGTGATTATCGCATCGGCAACAGTGGCGATGGCACAGAAACACCTGTGCCCGATCCGACTGCTGCACCGCGACAGGAAAGCATACCGGCGACACCAACCGAAACCCCCATCTGGAGCCCGGCCACCGTTGAGCGCAATTCGCGATTGGTTGATGCATCGCGCTATACCGTGCGCAGCGGCGACACATTGTACCGCATTGGCAATGAAACCGGGGCAGGGGCCGATGCCATCGCCCGCGCCAATGGCCTGACTGCGCCTTTTGCTTTGCGGGTCGGTGATCAATTGATCATTCCCGCCGGATTATACCACCGGGTCGCTGCCGGAGAAACCGGGATCGCCATCGCGAGGGCCTATGCCATTAGCTGGTCCGAAGTGGTATCGCTCAACGCCTTAGAAGCCCCCTATACGTTGCGCTCTGGCCAATATTTGCGGCTTCCTGATGCTGTATCGGCGGTGCCGGTTGAAAACGGTGCGGTCGTAACGCCCGCTGCTCGATTCACCTTGAACATTGATGATATTGTCACGGGTGGCCAGCCTGCTGCCGCTGAACCGGGCAAAGTCGCTCCAGATATTGCCAAGCCGGTGGCAACTCCATCACAATTTGCGGGTAGCTTCGCTTGGCCATTGACGGGCACGCTCTTGTCGCGCTTTGGCGCGAAGGGTGGGGGCAGGGTGAATGATGGCGTCGATCTGGGCGCGCCCATCGATACTCCGGTAAAGGCAGCGAATGGCGGTGTGGTGGTCTATGCCGGGAATGAAATTGGCGTTTACGGGGGGCTGGTGCTGATCGACCATGGCGGCGGCTGGATTTCCGCTTATGGCCATTTGGGCCGCATCGATGTGGCGCGCGGTGCGCGGGTTGTGCGTGGGCAAGCAATCGGTGGAGTAGGTGACACTGGCTATGTCGATACCCCGCAACTGCATTTCGAACTGCGCCGCGACCGGAAACCTATTGATCCGTTGACGCAGCTGCCAGCACGTTAGGCCCCCATTAGTGCGAAAACCAGTCCCATTGCGGCGTAAAATGCCAACCAGTATCCGGCGTCAATTGCGAACAAAGTGCCTGACTTGCGCCCGAACAAATAATTGGTCCCAATGGCAGGCACGATAAAGCCCAGCGCGACACCAACTGAAATCATCATCGTATGCTGAAAATCGGTATCGAAAAATGCCAGCAAATGACCAAGGAATACCGCACCCAATACGCTGAAGGCAAAGGTCAGGCCGTAAATTTTCAGCATATTGCCCGATTGCACATCTTCATCGCTCAGCCCGATTGCGCGTTGCCACGCTTTGCCGAACAACGGTCCGTACCAAAGCCCGCCAACCATAAAGCCCGAAGCCGCCGCGATGAGTATCGCCAACAGATTTGCATTTGCCATTTGCCGTCCTTCTCAGCCCAGATAGGCGAAAATCACGCCCATCAAACTATATGTTACCAGATAATAACCAGAATCAATCGCCCATAATTTCAATGATTTACCCGCGAACAAATAATTGACACCAAAGGCCGTGACGATGAACGCTAAGGCGACGCCAAAGGCGGTCTGAATAGTCGCGACGTTAGATAGCCCACCATAGGTCGCAAAAACGTGGCCCAGAAAATAAGAGGCGAACAGCTGCAGCAGAAAAGCTCCGCCAAAAATGATCGCGGGGTGGCGTTTTTGCATATCCTGATCGGAAATCCCCGCCTCGCGCTGCCAGCTTTTCAGGAACAGCGGCCCATACCAAAGCCCGCCCACGACAAACGCCACCGCCGCCGACACTAAAACCGCAAGCCAACTAATGTCCCACATGACATTCTCCCCCTTGTAACGCGATGCATCATGCCTCTGAATGCTGACCGTGACAAGCGAATGAAATGCGCCTAAAGGCCCGCACATCATGGTTATGGAAATTCAAGCAGCGCCGAAGGTCGGCATGGTATCGTTGGGCTGTCCCAAGGCATTGGTCGACAGCGAGAGGATACTGACGAAATTGCGCGCCGATGGATATGCAATGTCGCCCGATTACGCCGGGGCCGATGTTGTTCTCGTCAATACCTGCGGCTTTCTGGACAGCGCCAAAGAGGAAAGCCTTGAGGCAATTGGCGAGGCGATGGCCGAAAATGGCCGGGTTATCGTAACCGGCTGCATGGGCAATGAGGCTGATGTTATCCGTGCGCGTTTCCCCGATGTGCTCGCCATCACTGGCGCGCATCAATATGAAGACGTAGTATCGGCCGTGCATGCGGCAGCCCCCCCGGCACGCGGCGCTTTCGTAGATCTGGTGCCCGAAGGTGGCCTGAAATTGACGCCGCGTCATTACAGCTATTTGAAAATCAGCGAAGGTTGCAACCACGCCTGTGCTTTTTGCATCATCCCGTCCTTGCGCGGCAAATTGGCCAGCAGGCGTATCGACGCAGTGTTGCGCGAGGCGGAAAAATTGGTCTCCGCCGGGACCAAGGAATTGTTGGTAATCAGCCAGGATACCTCGGCTTATGGCGTTGATACCCGCCACGAACCGCGCGACTGGAAGGGGCGGTCGGTGCGCGCGCACATGACCGATCTGGCGCGCGAACTGGGCGGATTGCGCACCAGCGACGGGCAAACACCTTGGGTGCGGCTGCACTATGTCTATCCGTACCCGCATGTTGATGACGTGATCCCGCTGATGGCCGAAGGGTTGCTGACCCCCTATCTCGACATCCCGTTTCAGCATGCCGCGCCTGCGGTATTGAAACGCATGAAACGCCCTGCGAATGAAGCGAAGGTTCTCGAACGCATCCGCAATTGGCGCGCCATTGCTCCTGATATTGCCATCCGATCCAGCTTTGTCGTGGGCTTCCCCGGTGAGACCGAGGCCGATTTCCAATATCTGCTCGATTGGTTGGACGAAGCGCAATTGGACCGCGTGGGTGCATTCCGTTTCGAACCCGTCGAAGGGGCGGCTGCCAACGCGTTGCCCGACCCGGTGCCCGAAGCGGTCAAGGAAGAACGCTATCAACGCATCATGGAAAAAACGGCCGCCATCAGCGCCGCCAAACAAACCGCCAAAATTGGGCGGACGGTGCCAGTGATCATCGACGAAGTGGGCGAGGCCGACGAAGACGGCAGCATTGGCGCGACCGCGCGCTCACAGGCCGATGCGCCCGAAATAGACGGTAATGTCTTCCTGCGCGATGTGTCTGATAATGTGAAGGCAGGCGATATTGTGCAGGCCCAGATAGAAGATGCCGATGAGCACGACCTGTTCGGGGTGATTGTTTGAGGCTATATGCTTCGATTTTTAGGTTCGGTTAGCGAGAAGCTTTCGTGCCCAAGCCCGCGCGAAGAGCAAATAATTTAGTGAAGAGATGAGAAGAAAGGGAGGGGGCGCAGAGATGTCCGCTGGTTCCTCAACGCCCCTTTATACCCCTGCGCCGCTTTTATAAAAATATGGCAAAAGCGAAGAGTTAGGCGGGACCGCCTTTCCGATGTGGCTTCTACGAAACGCAAATCCCTACCCAAAGGGTCGTCAGCGTGGGACCGTCACATATACGCAAACCCGCCTCCCAAAACTCCGTTGCAATTTGAAACGATGTTAGTAATTTCGCCTTCGACGTATTACCCCGCCAAGGAATGATTATATGGCAGACCCTGCACCACCGACCGATGTTGATGTCTTGATTGTCGGGGCCGGGCTGTCGGGCATCGGGGCGGCAGCGCATTTGACGATGCAATGTCCGGGCAAAAGTTATGCGATCCTAGAACAGCGAGCTGATATGGGCGGCACGTGGGATTTGTTTCGTTATCCCGGCATCCGTTCGGACAGCGATATGTACACGCTGGGCTATCGGTTTAAACCATGGCGGCATGAAAAGTCGATTGCCGACGGCGCGACCATTTGGAACTATGTTCAGGAAACCGCCGATGAATATGGCATTCGCCCACATATCCGGTTTCGGCACACAGTCTTATCCGCCAATTGGGACAACGCGAACCGCGCGCTGGACGGTGATTGCGCGCGATGAAGATGGCGGCGAGCTGAGGAGTTTTACCGCGAACTTCCTGTTTATGTGCGCAGGCTATTATGATTATGACGCAGGCTATCGCCCTGCATTTCCGGGTGAGAGCGACTTTGCCGGAGCCATTGTCCATCCGCAGCAATGGCCCGAATCGCTCGATTATGCCGGCAAAAAAGTGGTGGTGATCGGATCGGGAGCGACTGCTGTTACCATCGTTCCTGTTATGGCGAACACCGCCGCGCAGGTAACGATGCTGCAGCGTACTCCGACATGGATGATTGAACGGCCATCGCGCGATAAAGTGGCGAACCTGCTGCGCAAAATCCTGCCAGCGAAAATCGCTTACACGCTCACCCGCCGGAAAAATGTTGCGATGCAGCGGTTTTTATACCAGCGCGCGCGCGCCAGTCCGGGCAAAGTGGGGGATTATTTGTTCCAACATGCACGTAAACGAATGCCGAACGTTGCAGGCGTTGAGACCCATTTTCGTCCGCCTTATAGCCCGTGGCAACAACGGCTGTGCCTGATACCCGACGGCGACATGTTCAATGCATTAAACGATGGACGGGCAATGGTGGTAACCGATCAGATCGAACGGTTCACATCCAGCGGCATCACGCTGCAATCTGGCCAAAAATTGGAAGCGGACATTATTGTGACCGCGACCGGGCTGAATTTGGTTGCGTTAGGCAAAACGGCGATCAGCATTGATGGGGTCCCCACGCGGATCGCCGACCATTTCAATTACAAAGGCGTCATGTTCAGCGACATTCCCAATATGGCCAGCGTATTTGGCTACATCAACGCCAGTTGGACGTTAAAAGCCGATATAGTCTGCGATTATGTATGCCGGTTGCTTGCAGAAATGGACCGTAAAGGCGCGCGTATTGCTAATCCGGAACTCGGAGAAACAACGATGCCGCGATTGCCGTTCGTCAGCGAGTTCACCTCTGGTTATTTCACCCGCGCCGCCGCCGAATTGCCCGCCAATGGCGATCGTCATCCATGGCGCACTGTGCAGGATTACCGCACCGAAACACACATTTTGACCCAAGAACCCGTCGATGACGGGATCATGGCGTTCAGCAATCCACTAGGGTAACGCTCAACGATCGGCGAAGGATCCGCGATAAGCGGGTTTGATCGCCGCCAGGAGCTTTGCGGTGATCGGTAATTCCACCTCATATTCGCCCTCGGCATAGGATCCTGCGACATAAGGCGCGGCGATAAAGGCGATCGCGGAAATGGGTTTTCCCGCAGCTCCACGGAAAACAATCGCCAGATCGGCAAAGGGCGGGCATTGGCTGAAAACACCGTCTTCATCAGGTTGCCAGTCCGCACCCAGTTTTTCGCGACGGGCGGTGTTTAATCCTTTACAATAATCGTCACGGATCAGGGCTAAAGCGGCGGTTGGTTTGCTGAAAACATCGGTGCTGGCCTTTAACAGTTTTTTGGCCTTTTTGTCCCAGATACGGCTGCCAAAACCATAATTGCCATGTGCGCCGCCCGAATAGCTGCTGTAAAATCCCGATAAAGACAGCAAGTGCGGGGTGTTACCCGCAACCTCCCATGCCGTACCATTTTGATAAGCGTTATAGGGATAATCACTTTTTGCCGCATCGGCCTTTGCTGTGGTGGCTTCGTTGATCAGCGTTGCTTGACTGGATTTCAGTTCCTTTTCAAACAGCGCCCGCAATTTGGGGATCGCAGCGGCCTCAGCTGGATAGCCGAAGGAAAATTCATAAGCGTCGTTGGTAACCTCGACGATCTGGCCCGCCGTTTGCGCGAAGGCCAGTTGCGGCATAACGCAGACAAGCGCCAACAACACCGAGACAATGGGAAAAGCGCGCATCAAATTTGTTCCTCTTCGCGGGTGGAAACGGCGGCGGCGCGCTGTTCTGCCTCGGCTTCAGGATTGACCAGATGCGGTCTGCGGCGCACCAGCCAGATCAGGCCGCCAACAAACAACAATCCCAACAGACCAGTGCCAATCAGCACCCAGACCATGCCCGGCATGATTTCCTTAAACGCCTTTTGCTCATTGGTGGAAAACACCACCGGTTGCGGTGCAGCGTTGGTAATCCGCCAATATTCGATTTCATAGGGTTCGTCGCGATAGCGATTAAGCCGGATCGTCGCCGACGTCCATTTGCCATCTTTGCGCGCGGCATAAACCAACGTTGTTTCGTTGCTATCGCGCTCGACGCCCAAATCGGGCTGTTCGAGAATGAAACGCGGCGTCAATGGAGCCGCTGCTGCCAGCAATTTATGGTCAGCGGCAAATTGCTTGGTCAGCTCATCGGTTGCCGCGCTTGAAATCAGGCCTTCGGCTTCGGTTTGATTGCCGGAACGCAAAGCCTTCAGAAAGGGATCGATCACTTCTGCTATGTCCTCCGCCGGTTCGATCGCTTTGGGTTCGGGTGCAGCGCATCCGGCCAGCGACAGGAACAACAGGGTTATGGCAAGGATCGCCGGTACGCGCATGATCGACAAAGAACTCTCCCGTAATGATAAAGCACGCGCTATGGGGGTGCTTCATGGAGAGTATATGACCGAATATCACAGCTTGATCCAGCCCGATAAGGGACAGGACGCCACCACGATAGAGATCGTCACAAAAGAGGGTTTCGACGCCTGGTTTTCTGCCCAACCAGAGGCAGTGCGCGCGATGGCAGCGGCGCAGAAATGCGAAGGCAAAGCGGGCGATCTGGCGATATTGCAACCGGCTGGAGACGCAAAGCTGCGGGCGGTGCTGGTCGTGGAATCAGCGCAGAGCCTGGGTTTTTGGACATTGGCAAAGGCCGCCGACGCTTTGCCGCCTGGCCCGTATCGGCTGTCAGGTGCAGAAGCAGGCGACGCCATGCTCGGTTGGATACTCGCGCATTACCGTTTTGATGATTACCAGAGCAAAGCCAAACCCTGTGCTGCACGATTCCTGCTGACCCGCGAACCGGGACTGACCGCTGATGCGGTGATACAGGCAGAAGCGACTGCGTTGGTCCGCGATCTGGTCAACCGCCCTACGTCCGACATGGGGCCGGAACAGCTGGAACAGGAAGTGTTGCGTATCGCCAAGGCGCAAAAGGCAGAGGTGACGATAACGCGCGGGGCCGAGCTGGAGGCGGGCTATCCGTTGATCCACGCGGTGGGCAAAGCGGCGGCGCGCGAGAATGCACCGCGCTTGATCGAGATGGTGTGGGGCGACGAACGCCATCCGCGTATCGCGGTGGTGGGCAAGGGGGTATGCTTCGATTCGGGCGGGCTCGACATTAAACCCGCCGCCGGAATGCGCCTGATGAAAAAGGATATGGGCGGCGCTGCGCACGCGTTGGCGCTGGCCGAGGCGGTGATGAAGGCGCGGTTGCCGGTGCGGCTGCATCTGTTGATACCGGCGGTAGAAAACGCGATTGCGGGCAATGCTATGCGCCCCGGTGACATCGTGAAAAGCCGTAAAGGGCTGTATGTCGAAATTGACAATACCGATGCTGAAGGGCGGCTGGTGCTGGCTGATGCGCTGGATAAAGCATTGGAAGATAAGCCTGCATTACTCGTCGATTTCGCAACGCTAACGGGTGCAGCGCGCACAGCCTTGGGGCCGGATTTGCCTGCGTTATTCGGTAATGACGATGCGTTGGCCGGGGCGATATTGGATGCGGCGGATGCGGCGGGCGATCCGGTGTGGCGATTGCCATTGTGGAAACCCTATGCCGACATGCTCGACAGCGACATAGCCGATTTCACCAATTCGGGCGGTGCTTTTGCGGGCGCAATTACCGCCGCGTTGTTCCTGCAAAAGTTCGTTCCCGACGATGTGCCTTGGGTGCATTTCGATACTTATGCGTGGCGGGCCAGTGCCAAGCCGGGACGGCCAAAGGGCGGCGAGGCACTTGGGTTGCGGGCGGTGTATCGCTATTTGACGGATAACTACCCTGTCCGCTAAGGGCAGCCGACGTTATCAGGGACCGGAAATTGGGCAACATCACGCCATCATCACCGCCGCAACGGCAAATCTACCGCCTCAGCGGGCATAGCATCGACGGTGACAAGCGCACGACGCCGATCCGTGGCGATCTGGCAGACATCAAACTGGCGGGTAAATTGTTCGCGCCGCATTATGCCGTGCCCATGGTGCGCACCGGCATTGCGCCCGTGACAGAAATCCACGCAGAACCGCACGCAACATCAATGCCGGTCAGCGCGCTGATGCATGGCGAGGAATTTGCCGTGTTGGACATCGCGGGCGATTGGGCCTGGGGATATTGCCTGCACGATGATTATCTGGGCTATTTGCGCGTCGCCGAATTGGGCGATGATTTCACCGCCACCCATATCGTCAGCGCCCCTGCAGCTCTACTGGTCGCCAGCCCGTCGATCAAGGCACCGGTGCTGGCACGCTATCCCATGGGCGCGCAGATTGTGTGCGGTGATTTGACCGAATGCGGTAAATACCGCGCTTGCGAAAATGGCTTTGTTCCCGTCGCGCATTTGTCTGCGGTGGGGCAGGTGAATGGATCGCCTGCGGATTTGGCCGAAAAGTTGATCGGCGTGCCCTATAGCTGGGGCGGACGCAGTGGCGATGCGCTTGATTGTTCGGGGTTGGTGCAATTGGTGTTCGGCCTGAAAGGGATTAGCGCACCGCGCGACGCCGATATGCAACAGGCGGATTTTGGCGTGGCGTTGGGCAACGGCGACGCGTTGCAACGCGGCGACCTTGTGTTCTTCCCCGGTCATGTTGGCATTATGGCCGACGGTGAAAACCTGATCCACGCCAATTCTGCGGCGATGGCGGTGTCGGTGGAAGCGTTGGCCGACGCGACCGCGCGCTTTGCCGAGCATGAAACGCCGGTGCTGGCAAAGAAGAGGGTGGTGTGGTGATACTCCAATCTCCGTCGATTGGTCACCGCAGTGCTGAGCCTGTCGAAGCATGTTTATCCGCCTCGCGCTGTCCTTTTAGGCGTGCTTCGACAGGCTCAGCACTACGTTTTATATCGCAGGTAAGATTTTAATATGACCCAATCAGTTTTCATCGACGGAGCCGTAGGCACCACCGGACTTGAAATCGCCGAACGGCTTTCGGGGCGCAGCGAATTCACGCAAATCATCTTGCCCGATGCCAAACGGAAAGACACCGCCGCCCGGCGAGAGGCGTTGAACGACGCCGATTTTGTCATCCTGTGTTTGCCCGATGATGCCGCGAAAGAGGCGGTGGCGATGACCACGTCGGCCACCACCCGCATCATCGATGCGTCGACCGCGCACCGTGTGGATATGCACTGGACTTATGGCTTCCCCGAATTCCGCACCGGACAGCATGAACGGATTGCCGCCGCGCGGCTGGTGTCGAACCCCGGTTGCTATCCCACCGGCTTTCTCGCTTTGGTCGCTCCCTTGGTAAAGGCGGGGCTGATCCCCGATGACTGGCCCTATACCGTCAATGCCGTCTCAGGCTATTCGGGCGGGGGCAAGGCGTTGATCGAACGGTTTGAAGCGGGCGAGGGCGCCGACATCGGCTTTCGCAGCTATGGTCTTGATCTTGATCACAAACATGTGCCCGAAATGCAGCGGCACGCAGGGTTAGCACTGGCCCCCATATTTTCTCCCGCCGTGGTAAAGGCGTTTCGCGGCATGATGGTGGAAATCCCGCTGCCCATCGCGGTGATGCCCGGCAGCGACAGCCCGGAAGAAATGCGCAGCGCCCTTGCCGATCATTACGCCGCGTCGCCAGTGGTAAAGGTCCACGCCGAAATGGCCCCGTCCGAATTGCTGATCCTGAACACGCAAGAACCCACCGACCGGCTCGACCTTTACGTCATGGGCAGCCCCAAAGGCGACCAAGTGCGCCTGATCGCGATGCTCGACAATCTGGGCAAAGGCGCGAGTGGGGCAGCGGTGCAGAATTTGAATATCATGGCCGGGTTGGATGAGGTGGCGGGGTTGCGGTTGTAATCTCCACGATCACCGTAAAAACTCCGTCACCCGGAACGCGTTTCAGGGTCCATTTCGTCTCTCATCTCTTCGTTCTGAGTTGCACAACGGATTCTGCAACAAGTTCAGCATGACGTTGAGAATGAGAGACGAACTACTTAACCCCCAACTTCGTCATTCCCGCGAAGGCGGGAATCCATCTCCCGCCCGTCATGTATCCGACTGGCTCACTGAGTAAACCGATAGCTCAGGTGATGGACCCCCGCCTTCGCGGGGGTGACGAAGGTTGGGGATTAAGCCTTATTGGGGCTGCGGTGCAGAGTTTGAATATCAAGGCGGGGATGCATGGGACGGCTGCCGCGCCGGTGCATACGCGTTACTTTGCTTTGCTCTTTTTGCCACGTATCAAGCTCACACCCAAAAATCCGGCAAACAACAATGCTGCCAGCGCTGCGCTGATGGCCGTCCAATGCGATTTAGGCTGCTCGGGTGTCGAAGCGCTAGGTTCAAGAAACAAAGGACCTTTTAGCGTTCGTTGATCTACATGTTCGCCTTTCAAAACCCTCGCAACCGCAGAAACGTTCTCATCTGATGGTCTTAAGATGAAAGCATGAGCACACGGGCTTTGAAAAAACGCCACCCTTGTGTCCGATTTGACGCTAAGTCTGTAGCCTTGCTGAATGAGATCGGATTTTTCATTTTTTCCCAACGCTATTAAAGCAGTTTGACCGGATAAGTCGCTGGGCTTCGTGTTGGTCGTTGCTGACCATATGACAGTTATATTTTTAGGAGAGATGCCTGAAATTGATTGTTGCACTCCGAGATCAAAAACAGCGTACTCGTGCGATTCGTTGAATCTAGATTTTGCCAACCCAAAATTTGATATTCTTCCTACAACAATCGCATCCGCATTGCGTGCTTCATTGATATCAAATGCGTCCAGAACGACACATGCATGAGCGGGCACGTTTATCAGTCCGAACGCGGCTAGCGCCACTAATAGGGAAGCCCTGCACGCCACCTCAATAAGGCGGCTTATCCAACCCCTTGGGGCTGGCGGTAAATATCTCACACCCATCCTCGGTAATCCCAATCGAATGTTCAAACTGCGCCGACAGTGACCGGTCTCGCGTTACTGCTGTCCAGCCGTCTTCCAAAATCTTTGCGGGCGGCTTGCCGATGTTTATCATCGGTTCGATGGTGAAGATCATGCCCGGGCGCAGTTCGGGGCCGGTGCCGGGGCGGCCGGCATGGACGATTTCGGGGGAATCGTGGAACAAGCGCCCCAATCCATGCCCGCAAAATTCGCGGACCACGCCGTAACGGTGGCCCTCTGCATGCGTTTGGATCGCGTGCGCAATATCCCCAATTCGATTTCCGGGTTTGGCCTGTTCAATACCCAGCATCAAACATTCATAGGTCACGTCGACTAAGCGCCGCGCCTTTACCGGCACATCACCGACCAGATACATGCGGCTGGTATCGCCGTGCCAGCCATCGACAATCGGGGTCACATCGATATTCACAATGTCGCCATCGCGCAATTTCTTGTCCGATGGAATGCCGTGGCAAATGACATGGTTTATGCTGGTGCAGCAGCTGTGCGTGAAACCGCGATAGCCCAAAGTCGCCGGAATACCGCCGCCACGCAGTGTCATCGACCGGACAATATCATCCAGCTCTCCGGTGGTTACCCCCGGCACCACATGCGGCACCAGCGCGTCGAGAATTTCGGCGGCAAGGCGGCCCGCAGCGCGCATTCCGGCAAAGGCTTCCACCCCATGCAATTTGATAACGCCATCGCGGGTGTGGAAAGCTTCTTCGGCGGAGACAACGGCATATTGGTTCATGGTCGGGGGATATAGCGTGTGTTTTGGGGTTTTACGAGGGTCATTCCTTTGCCCCTCCTCTTCAGGGGAGGGGCAGCGAGACTTGGCACCGTTAAGGTGCTTAGTCGCAGCGGGGTGGGGACTGTCGGCCTTGCGCAACGCTGAGAGTCCCCACCCCAACCCCTCCCCTGAAGGGGAGGGGCTTAGAATCACTACCCGATGATGATTTTAGCCGCTATGCCACCTCCCATGACCGTAACCCGCATCTACACCGCCGCCCTTATCATCATCGGTGACGAAATCCTGTCTGGCCGCACACAGGACAAAAATATCAGCCAGATCGCCCTGTGGCTGAACGTGCAGGGCATTCGCCTGCGCGAGGTGCGCGTGGTGCCTGATGTTGAGGATGCGATTGTCGAGGCCGTAAACGCCCTGCGTGCGCGCAACGATTATCTGTTCACAACGGGCGGCATCGGCCCCACGCATGATGACATCACCGTCGATGCCATCGCGGCGGCGCTGGGCGTGCCAGTGGTGCTGCATCCGGTGGCGGCGGAAACGCTTGAGAAATATTACGAACAGCGCGGCGGCATTACCGAGGCACGGCTGCGCATGGCGCGGGTGCCCGAAGGCGCGGACTTGATTGAGAACCGCATGTCGGGCGCACCGGGGATCAAGCATGGCAACATTTTTATCATGGCAGGGGTGCCGCATATTACAGCGGGAATGCTCGATGCGTTGACCGGCACTTTAGAAGGCGGCGCGCCTTTGCTGTCGCATCAAGTCGGTTGTTGGTGCGCCGAAAGCGAAGTTTCCGGCTTGCTCGCCAATACCGAAAAGGCGCACGAAGGATGCCAGATTGGCAGTTACCCGTTTTTCCGCGAAGGCAAGGTTGGGGCGAATTTCGTGGTGCGTTCTACCGATGCCGCCAATTTGCGCGCCTGTTGCGATGCGTTGCAGGCGGGGTTGGGCGAATTGGGCTATCCAACCTTTGATGGCGGGATTTGAGTTACGAACCGCGCCGTTAATCCGCCATCAATGCAAAGGGCAGCACAGGTTTTTGCGATGAACACATCCTTATTCCGCACCGCCGTTACCCTTTCCTTGCTGGTGTCGACAGCCGCCTTTGCGGCTCCGCCGACAAACACGGTGGCCTCTGCCGTTGCAGAGGCACCGCCAAAGGCGACCGCCTGGCTTTACGAAGGCAGCGATTTGCCGCCGGATACCAGCTGGACCTTTGGCACTCTGCCCAATGGCCTGAAATACGCGGTAAAGCGCAATGAAGTACCGGCGGGGCAAGTGGCTATCCGGGTGCGGATTGATGCTGGCGCATTGCACGAAGAGGATAATGAGCAAGGCTATGCCCATTTGCTCGAACATCTGGTATTTCGCGGATCGGAACATATTCCAGAAGGCGAGGCAAAGCGGATATGGCAGCGGCTCGGCGTTAGTTTCGGGTCGGACAGCAATGCCCAAACCACCACGACGCAAACCGTGTATAAGCTCGATTTGCCCAGTGCCAGTCCGGCATCGCTCGATGAATCGATGAAGATGCTGTCGGGCATGATGCGCGCGCCCAATATCATGGCGAGTGCGGTCAATGCTGAACGGGCTATCGTCATGGCGGAATTGCGCGAGGCGGAAAGCGCACAGCTTGATTTAGACAATGCCGCGCGCGAACATTTGTTTCAGGGGCAAAGGCTGGCAAAGCGGCCTACGGCGGGCACTATGGCCACGCTGGCGCTGGCCAATGTCGATGGGCTGCGCGGTTTTCATCGTCGATGGTACCGGCCCGACAATGCCGTGGTAGTGATTGCAGGCGATGTTGATCCTGCCTTGCTCGAAACGCAGATACAGCGCCATTTTGGTTCGTGGAAAGGTGATGGCCCACGCGCTGTTCAGCCCGATTTTGGCAGGCCTAAAAAGGATGGAAAGCTCTCGGTTGCGGTCATCGAGCCGACCTTGCCCACCACCGCCGCCATTGCCTATTTGCGGCCATGGCAACAGGTGGACGATACCGTTGCCTATAACGAGCAGCTGATCGTCGATGGATTGGCGCAGCGTATCATCAATCGCCGGCTGGAAAATATGGCACGCGACGGGGCCAGTTTCACATTGGCGCAGGTCGGGCAACAAGATGTTTCGCGAACTGCCGATCTCACATTGGTCAATGTGCGGCCATTGTCGAACAATTGGGAACAGGCAGTAAAGGATGTACGCGCGGTGATTGCCGACGCGCTGGAGACGGCTCCTGTACCTGACGACATCGCCCGCGAACTGGCGATTTTTGCCGATGAATTCCGCACACGCGTTGATAGCTATCCATTCGAAGCAGCGGCGAAGCAGGCAGAAGATATTGTCCGCGCTGTCGATATTCGCGAAACTGTGGTGCAACCGCAAACCGCATTGGATATATTTGATCAGACAAAACCAAAGGTCACGCCGGAACGCATATTGGCGGCGACCCGCGCGTTGTTCGCAGCCGACGCCACTTACATCACCTTATCCGCGCCAACGGCACCGGCGGATGCCGATAAGCGATTGGCGGCGGCGTTGATGGCTCCCGTTAGCGGCAATGCCAAGGCGCGACTGGCAGCAGGTAGTTTGGGTTTTGATGCCTTGCCGCCGCTTGGAAAAGCAAAGCCGCCGGTATCGGCTGTGGTCGATGACAGTTTCGGTATCGAGAAACTCAGCTTTGCCAACGGCGTGCGCGCGATATTGTCGCCGAACAAGGCCGAAAGCGGGCAGGTGCGTTTGCTGGTTCGTTTCGGGCGGGGTTTTCAGGCGGTAGCGCCCAATGCTGGAGGCATGTTGTGGGCGGGGCCGATGGTGTTGCCGGACAACGGGATCGGCGCGTTAACACGCAGCCAGATTGACCAGATGATCAATGGCCGCCGGATCGAATTGAATTTTACCGTCGATAATGATGCCTTTGAATTTGCCTCGACCACGCGGGCCGATGACGTTGCCGATCAGCTGAAATTGATTGCCGCCAAGCTGGAGCATCCCGGCTGGCAACCCGCTGCGGTTGAACGGGCCAAGGCCTATGCCATTTCCGATTATGATGGCTATGCGATGTCGGCACTGGCGTTGATGCAACGGGATTTGCAATATCAGCTCACCGGGCTGGATATGCGGTGGAAAATTCCACCACCTTCGCAAGTGCGCACGCTAAACCCGGCTAAATTCCGCGCTTATTGGGCCCCGCTGCTCGCCAGCGGCCCGATTGAGGTGCTGGTGTTTGGCGATTTCGATCGGGATAAAATTGTTGCCGCATTGGGGGAGAGCTTTGGCGCGATAAAGCCGCGCAAAGCCGCGCTGGTTCCGCCTAATGCTGGCACCATGCGCTTCCCGGCAAAGCTGGCGACACCACTGCGCCTTACACATAAAGGACCGTCCGATCAGGTCGTAGCAGTTATCGCCTGGCCAACGGGTGGCGGATTGTCCGCGATCAGCGAGGGGCGGGAATTGGAGATACTGGCCGCTTTGTTCCGCGATCGCTTGTTCGAAAAGTTCCGCGCTGAACAGGCAGCAAGCTATAGCCCGGACATGGCTTCCAATTGGCCAGATGAATTTGCCTCGGGCGGTTTCCTGATGGCGTATAGTCAGGTTCAGCCCAAAGATCGCGACCGCTTTTTCGCCTTCGCCCGCGAAATTGCGGCGGATTTGGCCGCCCGGCCTATTGATGATGACGAACTGAAACGCGCGGTGGAACCGGCCAAGCAATATGTAGAGCGAGCCACCTCGGGAAATATGTTCTGGATCACCCAGATGGAGGGCGCGTCTTACGCACCGCAACGCTTCGCGGCATTGTCACGGCTGTACAGCGATTATGCCAAGGTTACCCCGGCACGCATCCAGGAACTCGCCAAACGCTATTTCCGCGAGGATAAGGCTTGGCAAATGGTGGTGGAGCCGGAAAAGAAGGCTGCCATTAGCGCGCGCTGATTACAGCACATATTTCGACAAATCGGTGTCCTTGGCGATCCCCGCCAGCTGCCCTTCGACATAGGCAGCATCGACGGTCATAGTTTCACCTTTACGATCCTCGGCTTCGAAACTGATGTCCTCCAGCAGCTTTTCCATCACCGTTTGCAACCGCCGAGCGCCGATATTCTCTACGCTTTCATTCACCTGTGCGGCAATGCGGGCAAGCGCGGGGATGGCGTCGTCGGTGAAGTTCAATGTCACTTCCTCGGTTGCCAACAGGGCTGCATATTGTTCGGGGAGATTGGCCTTTGTTTGCGATAAAATGCGGACAAAATCGTCCTGCGTCAGCGCGCTCAATTCCACACGGATTGGCAAACGGCCTTGCAGTTCGGGCAGCATATCGCTGGGCTTGGAAACGTGGAACGCACCGCTGGCGATGAACAGCACATGGTCAGTTTTCATCGGGCCATATTTGGTCGCAACAGTGGTGCCCTCGATCAAGGGCAATAGATCGCGCTGCACGCCTTCGCGGCTCACTGATCCGCCGCCGCGACTATCGGAAACCGCGATCTTGTCGATCTCGTCCAAAAACACGATGCCATTGGCTTCGGCGTCGGCAATCGCCGTGCGGGCCACATCGTCCTGATCGAGCCGCTTTTCGGTTTCTTCATCGACCAGTTTTGCCCATGCCTCGGGCACCTTCATCTTGCGGCGCTTTTGGTTGTTCTGGCCAAAGGCCTTGCCCATCATTTCGCCAATGTTGATCATGCCAACACCGCCGCCCATTCCGGGAATTTCCATCGGCATTTTCGGGGCGTCGCTGACTTCGATCTCGATTTCAACCTCGTCCATATGGCGGTCGCGAATACGTTGGCGGAATGCTTCTCGCGTGGCTTCGCTGGCGGTGTCGCCCGCCAAAGGCTTCAGGATGCGCTCCATCGCGGCAGCCTCTGCGCCTTCGCGCACCAACTCGCGCCGCCGGTCTTTTTCCAGCCGCACGGCCTCCTCGACCAAGTCACGGGCGATTTGTTCAACATCGCGGCCGACATAGCCGACCTCGGTAAATTTGGTTGCTTCCACCTTGATAAAAGGCGCATCGGCAAGCTTAGCCAGACGGCGGCTGATTTCGGTTTTGCCGCAACCGGTGGGGCCGATCATCAAGATGTTCTTTGGCGTTACCTCGTCGCGCAATTCAGGCGACAGCCGCTGCCGCCGCCAGCGATTACGCAACGCAACCGCCACCGCGCGCTTGGCGTCTGCCTGTCCGATAATATGTTCGTCCAATGCAGCAACAATGGCTTTGGGCGTAAGGTTCTGATTCATGATTGTCTTTCTCCGCTCCAGTTCAGGGGCAGGGGTTGATTACGTGATGCTGTCCATCGTTTCGACGGTGAGCTGGTCATTGGTGTAAACGCAAATTTCCGCTGCAATCTTCATCGCATGGCGCGCCTGCTTTTCGGGATCGGTTTCATAATCGGCCAGGGCACGCGCCGCTGACAACGCGTAATTACCGCCAGAACCGATAGCGGCGATTCCATCATTGGGTTCCAAAACATCGCCGTTGCCGGTTAAAATGAGGGTCACCTCTTTGTCAGCGACAATCATCAACGCTTCCAGATTGCGCAAATATTTGTCGGTGCGCCAGTCTTTGGCCAGATCAACCGCCGCGCGCATCAATTGCCCGCGATGCTGCTCCAGCTTTTTCTCCAGCCGCTCAAACAGGGTAAAGGCATCGGCAGTGGCACCGGCAAAACCGGCGATAACGCTGCCGTCGTGCAATTGCCGCACCTTTTTGGCATTGGGCTTCATCACGGTCTGGCCCATCGAGACCTGTCCGTCTCCGGCGATCACGACTTTACCGTTTTTGCGCACCGAAAGGATGGTGGTGCCGTACCATGTGGTTGGATTATGGTGTGATTGATCGCTCATAACCGCGATATGGGAAGCGCAGGCTTACTCTGCAAGTCTATATGCGCTCACTCAATTTGCGTTCCCACTGCAGTGCGTGGGAGACGATGGTGTCCAGATCGTCATATCGCGGTTGCCAGCCAAAGCGGGCCTTTATTTCGCGGTTGTCGGAAATCAATTCGTCAGGATCACCTGCGCGGCGACCCTCCAATTGGCGCTCAATCGTCAGGTTGGTAACGCGATCGACAGCATCCAATACCTGCATCACGGAATAACCGTGGCCGTATCCGCAGTTTAATGTGTGGCTACGAGCCGGATCGGCGAACAGATTTTCCAACGCGATAACATGCGCAGCGGCCAAATCGCTGACATGGATATAATCGCGCACGCCGGTGCCGTCTTCGGTCGCATAATCGGTACCAAACACGCTGACATGGCCGCGTTTGCCAAGGGCTGCTTCAACGCCCACCTTAATCAAATGGGTCGCGCCCGCAGTGGACTGTCCCGTTCTACCCTGGGGATCGGCGCCCGCAACGTTAAAGTAACGCAGCGCGCAATAATTGAAATCATGCGCGGCGGCGACATCGCGCAGCATATATTCGGTCATCAACTTTGACAGGCCATAAGGATTGATGGGCAAAGTCGGTGTGTCTTCGCGTACCGGGCTTGTTTCGGGAATGCCATAAGTGGCGGCGGTGGACGAAAAGATGAAATGCTTCACACCTGCGGAAATGGCCGATTCGATCAGGCTGCGGCTGTTGGCGGTGTTGTTGCGATAATATTTGAGCGGGTCGACCACCGATTCTGGCACGATGATCGATCCGGCAAAGTGCATGATCGCCTCGACTTTATGTTCGGCGATAATCCGCGCGACCAGTTCGCCGTCGGCAATATCACCTTCGTGAAAGGGGACATCGTCGGGGACAGCCCAGCCAAATCCGGTGGTCAGATTGTCAATGACGACAGGGCGATGGCCCGCGTCTTTGAGTGCGAGAACGGCGTGGCTGCCGATATATCCGGCGCCGCCGGTGACGAGTACGATATGGCTTTTGGTCATGATAAGTCCTTTATCAGCTAGCAATTGACTAATCGGTTAAATTTGTTGTGAATTTTGGCGATTGCGTCGAAAATGGATAAAAAAAGGGCGACCCGAAAGCCGCCTTTCTTAAAACTGTCAAACCAGCAATCAGGGGCTGGTTGGATTGTCATCTCCGCCGGACAACAGGACGATGCCGAGAATTATAGCTGCCGCAGCTGCTATAGCAGCTAAAGTGCCGCCGCCTTCTCCGCCTAAGTTGCTTTCGGCTTTAACAGGCGCTGCACGCTTGACCGAATTTGCGGTCAAAGGTTTAATAGTGGTTGCAGCTTCTGCGGCTAGTGGCATCAGGACCAGTGTCAGTGCAGTTGCACCTGTCAGAAAATTTTTCAATTTCATTGCTTTCTCCTTTGTTGCCAGCAGTTACTTGCCACAACAGGGTATTCTAACAGCTTTAGCGAACAATAGGCAATGCCGTTCTTTCAGGAACTCGTATTCAGTAAATCCGAGTACGAATGGCAAAAAAAAGGCGACCCGAAGGCCGCCTTTCTTAATTTAGTCAAACCAGCAATCAGGGGCTGGTTGGTGCGTCGTCGTCGTTGCCAGCGGCAATAACGATACCAGCAATGACTGCTGCTGCTGCAAGAACTGCAACAACTACGCCAGTGCTGCCGCCTTCGCCGCCAAGCTTGCTTTCAGCTTTAGCAGCGCCAGCGCGCTTAACTTTTGAAACCGAAACCGCTTTTGAAGCGGTTGCGGCGGATGCGGCAACAGGAGCAGCAACCATGGTTGCTGCGGCCAATACTGCCAGCGAAACTTTACCGAAACGCATTTTGGTGCTCCTTATTCTTTTGGTAATGTCAAACACTCCGAGGCCGCCACTGGCATAAACTGTGCTGAGAGGCAAGCATTGAATCGCCAGAAAGTCGTTTTATTCTGAATTTTCCGAGTGGTTGCGACAAAACGTTGCCCCTTCGCCACAGCCCGTTAAGTTCGGTTTTCTCGCAAATGGTTAATTGCCGGATTGCGCGAATTCAAGACCATGGTAGCGTCGATACCCACAACGTCTGACCCAGAAAAGAGCGGCAATGGCTGTCAAAATTGCACTGCACCAAATGACTTCCACTGTCGATATGCGGCAGAATTGCGCGGAAATGTGTGCGGCGATTGAAAAAGCAGGTACACATCGCGCAACAATGTATTTTGCGCCTGAAATGGCATTATTACTTGATCGCAACAGAAGCCGTTCAGCACCGCATATCGTTAATGAAGATCAGAACGGCTTTATTGTGAACATAGCCGAATCGGCACGACGTGCGAATATATGGGTTCATCTTGGTTCGGTCGCCGTTCGACTGGATGACGGCCGTTATGCGAATCGCACGCTGGTGATTGATAATTTCGGCGTGATTCGGGCGCGTTATGACAAGATGCATCTGTTCGATGTCGATTTGGCGACGGGAGAGCGATGGCGTGAGTCGGCGGTGTATCGGCCGGGCGACAATCCAGTTTGTGTTCAAACCCCGCTTGGCCTGATGGGCCTGACCATTTGTTATGACATGCGGTTCCCTGATTTGTTCAGTCGGCTTTCCCGTTCAGGTGTGCAAATTTTTGCGGTACCAGCGGCCTTTACGGTGCCCACGGGGATAGCCCATTGGCATGTATTGTTGCGTGCAAGGGCGATTGAGTCTGCTGCCTTTGTTATTGCTGCTGCCCAATCAGGCGCGCATGACGACGGTCGATTAACCTATGGGCATTCGCTCGTTATCGACCCGTGGGGAGAGATTGTGCTCGATATGGGCGAAGGCCAAGGGCTGGGTTTTGCCGACATAGACCTTGCGCGCATCGATGAAGTTCGTGCGCAGGTGCCCGTACATCTTAACCGACGGGATATTCCGCCGCTGCCTTGATGCGTTTTTGCGACAAATAATGTTCGCGCCAGGCAATCACAATGCCAGCGGCAATAATCAACGGCGCGCCCATCCAGACAGTGTCGCCGGGCAAATCACCAAATATCGACCACCCCAATAATGCCGACCAGATCAATGCGGTATAATCCATCGTCATCACGGCCGCGACTGGTGCGTGCCGCAGCGATGTGGTGAGCAGCAATTGTCCGATTGCGCCACAAAGGCTAAGGCCCGCCAGCAACAGCCATCCCTCGCTATCATGGTTTCGCCCGAAAAAGGGTAACAGCAACCCCAACGGAACCAAGGACGTCAGGCTGAACCAGAATACAATCGCGCCAGAGCTTTCGGTCCGCGCCATGCGCCGCATCTGAATGCTAACCCCTGCAGTCAGTAAAGCCCCTGCTAATGCCAGCGCAGCACCCAGCGGCTTTATGGCAACATTGCCCGGCTGCACCGCGATCAACACGCCGACAAAACCCAGCGCGACGGCTCCCCAACGATATTTCCCTGTCGCTTCGTGGAGCAAAAGGGCGGCAAAAGCTGTAGCGAAAATCGGTGTCGCAAATCCAATCGTGGTGGCCTCTGCCATGGGAAGAATCAACATCGCCATGAAGTTCAGTGTCATGCCTGCCATGCCAAGCACCATGCGAACGCCATGCGCCATCGGGCGATCTGTGCGGATCGTAGCGAAATCACCCGCCCACCAAAGCCATAGCAGTACCACTGGCAAACCAGCCAGCTGCCGCCAGAACAGGCTTTCCACAATATGCACACCATGGTTGCCCGCCAATTTGACCAGCGCAAACATGATTGCCAGCACCGCCATCGCCCCCAACCGGCAAGCCAGACCCAACAACGGGCGGGCCTTTACAGGGCTGGAGTTTTGGTTTGGGGCGGCTGTCATTGGGCTGCCATAGGCGATTGTGCCGTGTCGTCCACCCCTTGCGCCAACAGGAAACCAAGCTATTGGCACGCGCTATCATGACCAAGCTGTCCTTATTTCTCGACGATCACTTATGGGTCGTGATCGCTAGTGCCGCGGCGTTGGTGGCGGCGATCAGCATGCTGGCAGACCGGCGGCGTCACAAACGGACTGATTTGGAAGATGTCGGATTTATGCCGTGGACGGGAATCAGCATTTTTGCGATTTTGGTGACAGTATTGGCGACGGCTTTCGCTATAAAATCTGCATAATCCTTTTTGCGCCCTGCACCTTTTTGGGCATTGCCCCCACTTCAACCTGCGCCTATTTCGTTGCAAAGAAAAACTGATATTGCGGTGACGGAGTATACAAAATGACAGGCAATGTTGATATGAATCGGGTGATGGTGACAAAAGTAACCCCCGACAGCCAATTGGAAGTTTATTTCGAAAAGCGCGCCATTCCCGAACCCCGCGATCATGAGGTTTTGGTGAAAATTCAAGCCGCGCCCATCAATCCGTCTGACCTTGGGCTGCTATTCGGCGCTGCTGATATGACCAGCTTGCAGGCTTCTGAACGCGATGGATTGCCCGCATTGATTGCAAATGTATCCGCCCCCGGCATGCGCGCAATGGCAGGCCGGATAGATGCGGCCCTTCCCATCGGCAACGAAGGATGCGGAATAGTGGTGAAGGCTGGCACTTCACCCGAGGCGCAGGCGCTGCTTGGCAAAATGGTCACGATGTTTGGTGGGGAAATGTACGCCGACTATCGTTGCTTGGCGGCGGGCATGTGCATGTTGTTGCCTGAAGGAACCGATCCTGAAGATGGTGCATCCTGTTTCGTCAATCCGTTGACAGCATTAAGCTTCACCGAAACGATGAAGATGGACGGGTATAGCGGCCTCGTGCACGCGGCAGCAGCTTCAAATTTGGGGCAAATGCTGGTCAAGATATGCAAGGCGGATGGCATTCCGTTGGTCAACATTGTGCGCAGCCCGGGACAGGCGGAAATATTGAAAGCGGTCGGCGCAACCCACATTCTGGATTCGACATCGGACGGATTCATGGCGGAATTGACCGAAGCCATCGTCGAAACAGGGGCCTTTATGGGCTTTGATCCGATTGGCGGTGGCAAGATGGCGAGCCAAATGCTGACCTGTATGGAAGCAGCCGCCGTTAAGCGCATGGGGCAATATAGCCGTTATGGTTCTGACACTGCGAAGCAAGTCTATATTTACGGTGCCCTAGACGCGGGTCCGACAATTCTGAACCGCAGTTTTGGTTTCGTCTGGGGACTTAATGGCTGGCTGTTGACTCCATTTATGTCTAAGGCGGGACCAGAAATTGTCGGTCGGATGCGCAAGCGTGTAATCGACGAACTGACCACTACATTCAAAAGCCACTATAGCCACCGGATTTCACTCACAGAGGCACTCGATCCGGCAATCGTACAGGCCTATAATGCCAAGCGGACTGGCGAGAAATATTTGATCAAGGCTTGATGAGCAGGAGGCAGGGGCAATGATGCTGCTAGGTGCAATTGCATTATCGTTGGCGGCGGCGTTTTGTGGTGCGGCGACCTATATTAACATTGCGGAACACCCCGCACGCATGCTGCTTGATGACCGGAACGCTTTGGCGCAATGGGGCCCAAGCTATGCGCGTGCCTTTAACTTTCAGGGCGGGCTGGCGATGGCAAGCGGAATAACGGGTCTCGTTGCTGGCTGGCTATCCGGGGAATGGATATGGGCCGTCGGTGCAGTGCTGATGTTGACCAACTGGCCCTACACGTTGTTCTTTATTTTGCCGCTGAATCATAAATTGCAAGCGATCGGGCCTGATGCAGCCAATCGCGATACACGTGAAATGCTCAGGCGCTGGAACCAGTTGCACGGTGTTCGCTCGTTGTTGTCGGCACTGGCGGTTATGGTGTATTTGGTTGGGATTGTTCGGATGTAACCAAATCTGAATTCTAGGCTCGTTCGAATATTGCCGCCAAGCCTTGTCCACCGCCGATGCACATTGTTTCCAAACCATAACGCCCGTCGCGCCGCACCAATTCGCGGGCTAAATTGGCCAAAATGCGGCCTCCTGTCGCACCAATAGGGTGGCCCAGCGAAATACCAGAGCCATTGACGTTGAGCATCTGCATGCGGCTGTCATCCGAACTCCAGCCCCAGCCTTTCAGTACCGCCAGTACTTGCGGCGCGAATGCTTCGTTCAGTTCGACTACGTCGATGTCGTTCCAGCCAAGTCCGTTCCGCGCAAATAGTCGTTCCACCGCGGGGACGGGGCCGAACCCCATGCGCGAAGGTTCGCAACCCGCCGCTGCCCAGCTGTGGAACCAGGCGATCGGTTCCAGTCCCAATTCATCCAGCTTATCTTCTGCAACCACCAGACAGGCGGCGGCGGCATCATTTTGCTGGCTGGCATTGCCTGCTGTGACGACGCCACCTTCTAAAGGACGCAAGGCGGCCATGGATTTAAGCGTGGCATCTGGACGAAAGCCTTCATCCTTGACGAACATGATCGGATCGCCGCGTTTTTGCGGGACAGCAACCGGTACCAATTCATCACCGAACAAATCGGCCGCCCAGGCCCGCGCCGCATTCTGGTGGCTACGCACGGCATAGGCGTCACACGCCTCGCGGCTTATGCCATGATCCTTTGCCAGATTTTCGGCGGTTTCGATCATCCCGCTGATTACCCCAAATCGTTCGATGGGCTGTGACATCACGCGGCCCCGGGTCAGTCGGTCATGCAGCGTTACATTGCCAGCACGCACACCCCCGCGCAGATCGGTTGAATAATGCTCAACGTTCGACATGCTTTCGACGCCGCCGGCAATCACAACATCGGATGCGCCCGTTTGCACCATCATGGCCGCATCGATAACCGATTGCAGTCCCGATCCACAGCGGCGGTCCAATTGGTATCCCGGTACTGAAATGGGTAGGCCCGCCGCCAGCGCCGACCAACGACCGATACACGGCGCTTCGCCACTGCCATAGCCCTGCGCAAAGACAACGTCGTCGATGCGGTTTGTGTCTACGCCGGTGCGGTCAACCAGCGCCCTGATGATAATCGCGCCCAATTCACCAGCAGAAAGGCTCGACAAACTGCCGAGAAATTTGCCAACGGGAGTGCGGATGGGTGAGACAATAGCGGCGCGTCGAAGGGTCATGAAAATCCGATCAAAAATGGATGATGAGACGGGCAGGGTGCAATCAGGAATTGGTCGTTAAATTTTGATGTCTCCTTGGCCCAACAGCCTGCATCCCGATACAGAATTTTGGAGGTCATGGCAATTTGCCCCTGACTATTTTGCCATGGTTGCGGAACGACTGAAGATATGAAACAGCGCAACGAACAGGAGAATGGAGATTTTATGGAAACGCAAATTGGCAGGCGCGCATTTCTTGCGACGATCGCGGCTGGTGGAATGACAACATTGGGAATGCCCGCCTTTGCGAAGGGACCCAAGCCGTTTTTCAAACGCATGGGGTTACCCATCGGACTGCAGCTCTACACGCTCGGCGATTTGCCTGAAAAGGATCTGGAAGGCACGCTGAAACAGGTTGCTGCCATTGGTTACCGCGATATACAGTTGCCCGGATTGTTGGGAAAAACCGCGCAGGAAATCCGGTCCACGGCGGATAAGTTCGGACTGAAAATAAGCTCACTGCACATTCCCGGTTCCGCGATGAGGCCGGGGGCTGCATTGACCTTGGGCAGTCCGATCCAAGACATCGTTTCCACCATGAATACTTTGGGCGCCACAAACATCGCCATGCCGATAATGCTGTGGCCCGATAATTTTGCACCAAGCCCGGGCGAAGATTTTCGGGCGGCGATTGTTCGCGCGCTGAACGTCGAAGGGGCAGGGATTTGGAAACGCACTGCGGCGTTCCTCAACGAAAAGGCGCTGGCATTAAAGCCGTTCGGTTTGCGGCTTAGCTATCACAACCACAATATGGAATTTGCACCGATTGGCGCGACCAGCGGATGGGACATATTGGTCGCTGAAACGCGTCCTGATCTGGTGACATTTGAAGTTGATGTGGGTTGGGTTGCGGCGGCGGGCCTGGATCCGGTGGCTTTTTTGAACAAGCACAAGGGCCGTGTGCGGCAATTGCATGTCAAAGACGTACTTCCGTCAACCCAAAATAATTTCGGGTTGGCGATGGATCCCACGCAAATCGGGGCAGGCAAACAGAATTGGGCGAAAATTCTTCCCGCTGCTTACAAAGCTGGCGTGCGTAACTTTTATGTTGAGCAAGAAGCGCCCTTTGCGATTGCGCGGATCGACGCGATCAAGCAGTCCTTCGATCATTTGTCGACCCTGAAAGCCTGATGTTTAAATGGCGGGATTGAGCAAAGCCTGTTCATCCCGCACAATTTTTAGCAGCCATTCTTTGCCCGCCTTTACGCGTTCCAACGATTGATTGTCTTTGTGCGTCACTAGCCAGAAACTGCGGCGGATGATAATCTGCGGCAATACCGGAATCAAACCGGCATCGGCATCTCCAATGAAGCACGGCAGCACGCCCATGCCGGTGCCTGCCGCGATCAGCCTGTGCTGCGCATTGATGCTGGATGACCGGATAACGGGCGCCAAGTCCTGCCGGATTTCATCCAGATAGTTGAGTTCAGGTGCGTAGAGCAGATCGCGAATATATCCGATGAGTTGATGTTCTTGGGCAAGATCATCGGGTGTTTGCGGCGTACCACGTGCGTCAAGATAGGGTTTGCTGGCGTATAGGCGAAGGGCATAGCTGGCGAGTTTTTGCGCAATCACATGCCCTGCATTGGGGCGCGACAGCACAACGGCAATATCAGCTTCGCGTTTTGACGGGCTCAGAAATCCGCTGCTTGCGACCAAATCGAGCGACAGGTTGGGATATTTCTGGATGAATTCGGGAATGTGCCGGGTCAAAAACCACGATCCAAACCCTTCAGCCACACTGATCCGCAAATTGCCGCTTGGCCCCGTAAGCGCGCTTCGCTCCACCGAAACCTTGTCGGCAGCTTCGGCCATAATTTCAATCGCACCAAGCAGTTTTTCGCCCGCATCGGTCAGGGACTGGCCTTCGCGGGTCTGTTCGAATAATCTGGTGCCGGTCTGGGTTTCAAGCTTTCGCAGACGTCGGCTGACAGTCGTTGCGTCGACGCCCATTTTTTTGGCGGCACGCGCGATTTGCCCCGTCTGCGCGACAAGGATGAAGGCGTGGTAGTCATTCCAGTCAGTCGGCTGCATAATTGCAGCTGTGAGTAGCGAATATATCTGTTGCCTGCAATCATGTTATCCACCATGCGCAAGTCAGCAATTCCATTGAGGAGAGATTCCATGCGTCAAATTGATCATTTCATTGCGGGCGGCACGCCTTCATCGCCGCGTTTCAGCGACATTATGGACCCCAATAACGGCGGCGTTCAGGGTCGTGTAGCTTTGGGCGATCAGGCGGTTCTGGAAGCTGCGGTTGCGGCGGCCAGTAAGGCGCAGCCTGCCTGGGCGGCGATGAACCCGCAGCGCCGGGCGCGGGTGATGTTTAACTACAAGGCGCTGATCGAGGCGAACATGGATGAACTGGCGCAGATGTTGTCAGCTGAACATGGCAAAGTGGTTGCCGATTCCAAAGGCGATATTCAGCGCGGATTGGAAGTTGTCGAGTTTTGCTGCGGCTTGCCGCATGTGATGAAGGGTGAACATACCCAAGGGGCAGGCCCCGGCATTGACGTGTATTCGATGCGCCAGCCGATTGGCATTGGCGCTGGCATCACCCCGTTCAACTTTCCGGCGATGATCCCGCTGTGGATGGGTGCTGTGGCGATTTCGGTGGGTAATGCCTTTATCCTGAAGCCATCAGAGCGTGATCCATCGGTTCCCAACCGTCTGGCCGAACTGTTCGTTGAGGCTGGATTGCCCGAAGGTATTTTTCAGGTGGTGCACGGCGACAAGCAGATGGTCGATGCGATCCTTGATCATCCGGCGATTGGCGCGGTCAGCTTTGTGGGCTCCTCGGACATTGCGCAATATGTGTATTCGCGCGGGGTTGCAGCGGGCAAGCGGGTGCAAGCGATGGGTGGGGCGAAGAACCACGGTATCGTGATGCCCGATGCCGATCTTGATATGGTCGTCAATGACCTGTGCGGAGCAGCATTTGGTTCAGCAGGCGAACGCTGCATGGCATTGCCGGTGGTGGTGCCGGTGGGCGACGAAACCGCCGAACGTTTGAAGGCCAAGCTGATCCCCGCCATTGAGGCGTTGCGCGTGGGTATCTCGACCGATGCAGAGGCGCATTACGGCCCTGTGGTCACCGCCCAGCACAAGGCACGGGTCGAAGGCTGGATCCAGACAGCTATCGATGAAGGCAGCGAACTGGTGATCGATGGCCGCAATTTCAAACTGCAAGGGCATGAAGAAGGCTATTTCATCGGACCCACGCTGCTCGATCATGTGACCACCGATATGGAAAGCTACAAGGAAGAGATATTCGGCCCAGTGCTGCAGATTGTCCGCGCGCCCGATTTTGAAACCGCATTGGCGCTGCCATCGAAGCATCAATATGGCAATGGTGTCGCGATCTTCACGCGCAATGGCCATGCGGCGCGCGAATTTGCCGCACGGGTCAATGTCGGCATGGTCGGCATCAACGTCCCCATTCCGGTTCCGGTTGCCTATCACAGCTTTGGCGGATGGAAGCGGTCCGGCTTTGGCGATACCGACCAGTACGGCATGGAAGGCATCAAATTCTGGACCAAGGTCAAGAAAGTCACCGCCCGCTGGCCAGATGGCTCTCCCGACGGCAGCAACAGCTTTATCATTCCGACCATGGGGTGATCGACATGAAAATTGCGTTCATCGGATTGGGCAATATGGGCGGCGGTATGGCCGCGAATTTGGTGAAGGCGGGGCATGCGGTCAATGCCTTTGACCTTTCTGAAGCGGCGTTGGCGCGCGCGCAGGATAATGGCTGCGCGCCTTTTACCTCGGTGCGAGACGCGGTTGCCGATGTCGATGCTGTGGTATCGATGTTGCCCAACGGCAAAATCGTCGAAAGCGTGTTTGAAGCGGATGTAATCGGCCACGCGCCAACCGACGCCTTGCTTATAGATTGTTCGACCATCGACGTCGCCACCGCGCGAAAGGTATCCACCGATGCCGCTGGTAAAGGCTATTTTATGGTCGATGCGCCAGTATCAGGCGGTATTGCTGCGGCGAACGGCGGTGCTTTAACCTTTATGGTCGGTGGCGATGAAGCGGCTTTTGCCCGTGCAGAACCGATATTGTCGGCAATGGGCAAAGCCGTCATTCACGCTGGAGCGTCGGGCGCGGGACAAGCGGCAAAGATCTGCAATAATATGCTGCTTGGCGCATCGATGATCGCCACCTGCGAAACCTTTGCGATGGCCGAAAAACTGGGCCTTGATTTGCAGACATTCTATGACATTTCCTCCAAAGCCTCTGGCCAGAACTGGTCGATGACCAGCTATTGTCCCGTACCCGGTGTTGGACCGCAATCGCCCGCCGATAATGACTATCAAGGCGGATTTGCAACGGCGTTGATGTTGAAGGATTTGAAGCTGGCGATGGAAGCGGCGCAATCTGTGGGCGCTAATGTGCCCATGGGCGAACGTGCGGCGCAACTCTACCAGATTTTTTCTGATGAAGGCGCTGCTGGGTTGGATTTCTCAGCGATTATCAAAGATTTGAAATAATATCCCATAATTGCTGTAAGAAATTCGTTCGCTGCATTCACCCCAAAAGGCCTAGCGCATAGCTTAGGTGTGTTGCCTTTGCCGATGGCTATGATCGGGCATCGGGGAGGGCGTTCGGCTGCCATATAGTGCGACGATTCCCTGACCACGCTTTGGCGAACTGGGGGGATTATGGAGAGCACTTCGAACGGTCGAGCCGGTATAAACCCAGACTTTTCCAATCTCGAATTGGCGGCTGTGGTCAGCATCGGCGTGATTGCGGGCGTAATCCCGGCTCTGCAACCCATCTTACTGGGTGGATTGAACGAAGCAGGGCAATTGACTGCTGCACAAATCGGTCGCGCTGGCATGGTCGAAGGATTGGGCATGCTGCTCGGTTCGTTTCTGGCGACGTTGTTCCTGCCACCCCGCTTGTTACGTCCGATCAGCATTGCCGCTTTGGCGGTGATGGTCGCCGCCAATATGGCGACGGCATCCGCGTCAGGTAACATGGTTTTGATACTACGCGCGCTCAACGGTGCAGCCTCTGGTGTCATTTTGTGGGTGCTGGTGGGTATGTTGACGCGGGCTAGCAACGGAGCGCGCCTGTTTGCGATCTATGTTACCGCGCAAGCGATACTCGCGACGGCATTGTCCTGGGGGATGAGCCTGTTGGTGCTACCTAATTTCGGGATTGCGGGCGGGTTTTGGCTGCTTGCTGGTCTCTCATTTCTTTTGCTCATTCCCGCCGCCATGTTTCTCCCGCGCGCTTATGCGCCGCTTGCTGCCGGACGGATTGTGTTGCCGACGATGCTTGGCCTTGCGGGGCTGGTTGCCATAATGTGCTTTTTGGCGGGAATATTGGCGCTTTGGGTTTACTTCATACCGTTGGCGGCGGATTTGGGCCATGATTCAAAAACTGCCGGTTTGATCGTCAGCAGCGCGATTGCGGTGCAGATTCTTGGCGGACTGTGCGCGATTGGGGCGGCAGGACGTTGGTCGGGGGCATCGATTACGATTGCCAGTGGCTTGGGCGCCGCTATTGCTATTGCCTTGTTGCTCTCCATGGGCGCGAATTTTGCGGTGTTGGTGTTGGCCACGTGCCTGATCAGCTTTTTCTGGATGTTCGCTCCGCCGTCGCATTTGCCATTCCTGCTCGGCATTGATCCGGGCGGTCGGTCCGCAGCGTTTATCAGCGTGGCACAGCTAGGTGGGTTGTCCGTCGGTCCGCTTATAGCATCGCTCGCGGTTCCTTCGGGCGGTGCCGCAGGCGCGGCTTGGGTAGCGTTAGGTCTGTTATTGGCGGGATCGGTAATTGGATTGGTAGTGACGCGGTTTAGAGTGTGACTCTAATCCACGGTATCGTCGCCCCGTGCTTGACACGGGGCTTGGCCTTTATCCGAACGGCCGGATTCGAGCCTAACCCCGTGTCAAGCACCGAGTGACGAAGGAAAGTAAGATTACTTAAAAAGCTGCTCCGGTTCCTCAATCAAGCCGCGCAATGTCGCCATGAACTGTGCACCAACGGCGCCGTCTATCGCGCGGTGATCGCATGAAAGGTTCAACTGCATCCGGCTTTCAAACGCCGCTTCGCCATCGTCGGTTTCGGCCAAAACTCGGGTAATGCCGCCTACCGCCAAGATCGCGCCTTGCGGTGGATTGATGATCGCGTCGAAACTGTCGATACCAAACATGCCCAGATTGGAGATCGAAAACGTCCCGCCATCCATATCGTCAAAACCAAGCTTGCCCGATTGGGCCTTGTCGATCAGGGTTTTGGTTGCCGACGCAATTTGTTCGACCCGCATCAAATTCGCCGAGCGCACGATGGGCGTGACAAGGCCCTTGGGGCTGGCGACCGCAACCGAAATATCGGCATGGGCGAAATGGTGAATATGATCGCCGTGCACCTGAATGTTAACATCGCGGTGTTCGGCAAGGGCCAGTGCAACCGCACGGACAAGATAATCGTTGATCGACGCCTTTATGCCTAAAACCAGATTGGCGGTTTTGCGCAGTTCCAACAGGTCATCAACGCGCACTGCCATGTTCAAGCGGAAATGCGGGATGGTTTGTTTGGATTCAGTTAGACGGCGCGCCACGATCTTGCGGATTTTGTCCATCGGCACAATGTCGGGTGCATTGCTGCCGGCAACGAAGGGCGCTGAACTGCGCGCTGAGGAGTGCTCAAATAATGCTAGCACATCCGCCTTGCTGATACGGCCACGCGGCCCTGTGCCGACAATGCCATCCAGGCTGACGCCATTCAGTGCCGCAATACGGACGGCGAGTGGCGACGCATAGGCACGGTCGGTGCTGGCTGGTGTGGACAGCGCGCCCAACAGCGCAGGAGCCGCCGCCGGTCGGCTTGCCTGATACACATCTTGATAGCTGATGCGCCCGCCGCGACCGGTGCCGGTAACGATGGAAAGGTCCATCGCCAGTTCTTCGGCCAATTTCAACGCTTCGGGGCTGATCGGCCGGTTGGTCTCGATCTTGATCGCTGCTTTCGGGGCAGAAGCAGGGGCAGGGGGCGGCGAACCACCGCCAGCCTTGGCCGCTACGCTGGTATCCGCTGCCTTAAAGCCGGAAATGAAGTCTGCTACCTCAGCATCGCTTGCGTCTTCATCGGCAAATACCGCCAGCAAAACGCCAACATTTTGCGCGTCGCCGCCTGCAGGAATGATCAGTTTTTTGACGACTGCATCATATTCCGCTTCTACCTCGTTGGTGATTTTGGCGGTTTCGATCAGGCAGATCGTTTGTCCCTTGGAAAAGGCGTCGCCTTCCTTCACCATCCATTCGGCGATGGTACCTTCGGTCATTTCGATGCCCCATTTGGGCATGGTGAATGCGCGGATATTGGCCATGTCGCGCCCTTACTTCCAGGCCAGCGTCTTGCGGACGGCGGCCTCGATCTTGTCTGCGCTCGGCAGATAGTTGCTTTCCAATTCGCGAGCGAACGGGATCGGGGTATGCGGTGGTGTGACCATTGCGGGCGGTGCCTTCAAAGAAGCAAAGGCTTTTTCAGCGACCATCGCCGAAATATCGACGGCAAGCCCGCAACGCGGCGGTGCTTCATCAACGACGACCAATCGTCCGGTGACTTCCACCGAATCAAGGATCGATTCTTCATCAATCGGGCTGGTAGTGCGCAGGTCGATAACGTCGCAGCCAATGCCCTCTGCGGCAAGCTTGTCGGCCACCGCTTCGCAGAACCCAAGCAACAGGCCCGACGACACGATCGTCACATCCTGACCGGCGCGAGACAGGCGCGCATGGCCAAAGGGAATCGTGAAATTCGGATCGTCTGGCACTTCACCCGAAATGCCATAAAGTGCCTTGTGTTCAAGAAAGATCACCGGATCATCATCACGGATCGCAGTCCGCAGTAGACCTTTCACATCGGCTGGCGTCGATGGCATCACTACCTTCAACCCCGGCATTCCCGTTAGGATCTGGTGCACGGATTGGCTATGCTGTGCGGCTGCATTAAAGCCTGCACCATAGGCCATACGGATCACCGCCGGACATTTGGTTTTGCCGCCAAACATATAGCGGAATTTGGCCATCTGGTTCCAGATTTGGTCGAGTGATACGCCGATAAAATCCGCGAACATCAATTCCGCCACCGGGCGCTTGCCCGACAATGCCAGGCCCGCCGCCGCGCCCATTATGGCGCTTTCGGAAATCGGGGTGTCGATCACGCGGTCCTTGCCAAATTTGCCGAACAATCCGGTGGACGTTGACCAGATACCGCCAATGGCTTCGGGGCCACCGGCGGTTCCCATGCCGCCGACAATATCTTCGCCCAGAACAACGACATTTTCATCGCGTTCCATTTCCTCGAACAAAGTGCTCAGCACTGCGTCGCGGTACATCATTTCTGCCATGTTGTTTCTCCGCTCGCTTAGTAAGAAATATAGACGTCAGCCAAGACGTCTTCGGCGGTGGGGCGGTCTGCGGCGCGGGCCTCGATAACCGATTGTTCAATCAGGTCGAGCGATTCTGCATCGACTGCATCCAGATCGGCATCGGTCAGCAATCCCGCCGCCGTCACCTTTTTACGGAAGTTTTTCAGGCAATCACGTTCCTCACGGATTCTGTCCAGTTCGCCATCGCCGCGATAGCGTTGCGGATCGCCTTCAAAATGGCCAAAGAAGCGTTCGGTGTCGAACTCGACTGCGGCGGGCCCGTTTCCGGCACGAACATATTCGAGCACTTCGCGCATCACATCGTGTACGTCGAAGAAATTATCGCCATTACCACGCCACACCTTCATGCCGAATGCTTCGGCGCGGCTGGCGATGTCTTTGGAAGTGCCGACGGCATAGTCGACGCCGGTATGTTCGGAATAATGGTTGTTTTCGAACAGAAAAATGCACGGTGCCTTAGTTACCACCGCCAAGTTCATCGCCTCAAAGGTTGTACCCTGGTTGCAAGCCCCGTCGCCAGAGAAGGTGATTGCCACTTTGCCTTTGCCATCCAGCTTAGCTGCAAGGGCCGCACCTACGCCAATCGGGGAACCAGCGCCAACAATGCCGTTCGCACCAAGCATGCCGGTGTCGATGTCGGCAATATGCATCGATCCGCCTTTGCCCTTGCACGTGCCTTCGCGGCTGCCCCAGATTTCCTTCATCATCCCCTTCACATCGACACCTTTGGCGATGCAGTGGCCGTGGCCCCGGTGGGTGGAGACGATCTTGTCTTCGAAATCCAGATGCTCGCACACACCCACGGCAACGGCCTCTTGACCACAATAAAGGTGGGTGAAGCCCGCAATTTCGCCGGTCATAATCTCGACGTGCAGGCGTTCCTCAAATTCCCGGATGATCTTCATCTGGGAATAGGCTCGAAGCAGGGCTTCGCGGCTGAGTTGCATTTTTTTGTCCTCTCCTATGTGTTCAGCCGAGGCCGAGCACGGTCTTTGCGATAATAGTGGCCTGCACTTCGTTACTGCCGCCAAAAATGGTCCACGCGCGGCTGTTCAGATAGCGCGGCGCCGCCAGTTGCGCATCCAGCGAATGCACCGGCGGAGGCGCGTTGTCTCCATAAACGGGGCGCGCCATATCGAGCTGCAATCCAGCATCGCCGTAAAGATCGACGGCAAGTAAATCGATTTCTTGACGGGCGTTCGACGCGAGCAATTTGGTTAGAGAGGTTTGTGGACCCGGTGGACGACCCTTGGCGATGTCGGCCAAAATCCGCAGTTCGATGGTTTCCAACGCCTCGACATTCAGCCGTGCCTTTGCAATACGGCGAGACCATTCATGGTCATGGGTGAGCAACCCGCCCATGCCATCGGACTCTGACTGTGCCGCTTTGCTAATCGCATCCAAATCAGCGATAAGCTTTGGGGCATGGCATGATCCGCCCCGTTCGTTTTCGAGTAGAAATTTGGCGATGGTCCAGCCCTGGCCTTCTTCACCTACCAGATTGGCGACAGGGGCTTCGGCATTATCGAAGAACACCTGATTCACTTCATGGTCGCCCGCCAAAGTGTAGATGGGGCGTACCGTAATTCCAGGTTGATCCATATCCATTAAAAGGAAACTGATGCCTGCCTGCCGCTTCACTTCGGTATCAGTGCGGACGAGGCAGAATATGCGGTTGGCATGATGCGCGTGGGTGGTCCACATCTTGCTACCATTGACGATATATTTGTCGCCTTGCTTGACCGCACGACATTGCAATGATGCAAGGTCGGAGCCTGATCCGGGTTCAGAGAAACCCTGACACCAATAATCCTCACCTGATAAAATGCGCGGTAAGAACGTGTCTTTTTGTGCCTGTGTGCCGAAACGATAGATGACGGGAGCAACCAGTTTCAGGCTGAGCACGGTCAGATTGGGCGCTCCCGCAAGCGCGCATTCTTTTTCGAAAATGTAACGCTGCGTTGGCGACCAGCCCGTACCACCCACTTCGGTTGGCCATTGGTAACCCAGCCACCCCTTTTCATTGAGCACGGCGTTCCATATCTGGCCAATTTCGGGTTCAACAAAAACGGTGGGTGATATTTTGGCACCATCGAGCACTTTGGTCGGCAGTTTGTCACGCAAAAACGCACGGACTTCATCGCGAAAGGCCAGTTCTTCAGATGAAAAATCAAGGTCCATTCAACGCTCCAAAATCGTCACAGCCGAAACCCCCGGCGCGCCGTAAACATGGCTATAGGCGGTATTGGGATTTCCGGGAACCTGACGCCCGCCGCCGTCACCGCGCAGCTGTACCACATTTTCATACACTTGCCGCAATCCCGACGCACCAATAGGTTCGCCGCAAGCAAGGCAACCGCCGTCGGTGTTGATAGGCAATGCGCCGCCAATTTCTGTGCGGCCCTGCAATATCCAATCCTGTTGCTCGCCGTCTTTGCAGAAACCGTTTTCGGCCATGTGCATGATTTCGGCACCCGCTTCGGTGTCTTGTAATTGTGCCACATCGATGTCTTCGGGGCCAATGCCTGCCGCCGCAAATGCCGCTGCCGATGCGATACGCGTGGCAGAACCTCCGCGTTCAATGTCAATGCTGGGGGCGAATACTTCGAATGATCCCGGCGGGCGCGTCCGCATTGTCGCGGCTTTCAACCGGACTAGCGGCTTGCCCAATTCGCGCGCCTTTTTCTCGCTGGCAAGGATCAGTGCAACGCCACCCTCAGCGGGTGAGCAGAACATATATTTGGTGTAAGGATCGCTGACCATCGGCGCGTTCATAATGTCGTCGAGCGAAACCGGTTCGCGCCGCCAAGCGTGCGGTGCATGAACAGCGTTGCGAAATGCTTTTTCGGAAATACGTCCCAGCGTTTCGGGGACGATGCCATGATCATGCAAATAACGCATGGTCTTTATCGCAAAAAACTGCGTGGTGATCATCAGCCCGGCTTCGCCATACCAATCAGGCAGATTATATTCCGCTGGCATGGCATTAAACGCGCCGCGCGGATGCTTGTCAAAACCCACGGCCAGCCCCAGTTCAAACTCTCCCGATTTTATCGCCATTTGCGATGAAAACAGCGCAGAACCTCCGGCGGCGCAGCCGTTCTTCACGTTAATGAACTGCATCCCTGTCAAGCCCAGCCGCTCAACCATAGTATCGGGATTTCCTGCGGCGTCGGATGCACCATAAGCGAACTGCATATCGGCCCAGTCAACGCCTGCATCGGCCATTGCCTGGCGCACCGCGAACACGCCCTGATCCAGCCCCGATAACCCGTCGGTGCGGCCAAAGGGATGGATGCCGACGCCCACAATGCAAACGTCGCCGCTCAAGCCGATACCTGCACGGGTTGAAAGGAGGGAATATAGGGTGAATCTGCCGCATCGGGATCGAGCGGGATCGGCTTCATTTCCAACTGCATACCAATTTGGATCGCGTCGAGCGCGACATTGTTCAGTCGCGCTTCAACGATGGTTTCATCTTCCAGCGCAACATAGGCCACTGGCCATGGATTGAATGCTTCTGGCCCAGCATAAGGCGGCGATTTGGGGCGGTAACGTTGGATTGTGTAGCTCCAAAGCGTGCCTTCGCGCTTCAACGGATAGGGTTCAAACTCCGCACCCGGCGGGCAGGGGAACACAATCCGCCCGGTCGCACGATTCCGCCCGCCAATCAGGCGTGGTGGGTTTTCATCGGTAAACAGTCCTTCGGCGATAGGCCGCATATGTGATTCCTCTTGAGAACACTTAAGCCAGTGTTTGCGCGCGAATGTGACTCGTCAAAACGATAGGCTGTTTCAAAGTACAGAGGTGGCAGTGTGGCGATGGGAGACACAACATGGCCGCGATTTGGGATTATATCGTTATTGGCGCGGGCTCTTCGGGCTGTGTGATGGCGGAACGATTAAGCGCGGACGGCAAATCGCGTGTATTGGTGCTTGAGGCAGGCGGCGAAAATGACAGTTTCTGGGTTGGCTTGCCCAAGGGCGTGGCGAAACTGGTCACCAATCCGGCGCATATCTGGATGTATAAGGTTGATGAGCCGCGCGAACCCGGTGGCGCGGGCGAATTCTGGATCAGCGGCAAGGGGCTGGGCGGCTCCTCATCAGTCAACGGCATGATCTGGAGCCGGGGCGAACCGGCAGATTATGACGCGTGGGAGGCGGCAGGCTGCACCGGCTGGAACGGCGAGAGCATGACGCGAGGCCTTCTTGGCGTTGGAGGATCATGCGGCTGGTGGCAGTGCGATGCGCGGGCAGGGCGGCCCGGTCCATGTCGATCCGGCCATCCACAGTTACCCCTTATGCGACACGATGATTGCGGCGGGGAAACATTGGGGATGAAGCGCGTTGATGATCTGAACGGCAGCACAGGGCCGCGTGTCGGCCTCTACACGCACAATATCGCGAAAGGGAAACGGCAAAGTTCGGCGCGCACTTTCCTTGATCCGGCGCGCAAACGCAGCAATGTGAAGGTCATCACCGGCGCGATGGCCGAACGCATCCTGTTCACCGATGGCAAAGCGAGCGGAGTAGAGTGCAATATCGGCACGTTTCAGTGCAGCGGCGAAATCATCATCTCGGCGGGCGCGATGGAAAGCCCGTTGCTGCTTCAGCGTTCGGGCATCGGTGATGCTGAACGGCTGCGGTCAGTGGGGATCACGCCGCTGATCGACTCACCCGATGTCGGCGAACGGATGATCGAGCATCTCGCCTTTTCCATGCCATACCGGCTAATCAAGATGTCGGCAGCAACAAGAGTTTCTTCGGCATTGGCGCAGCGATGGCGATGGCGCGCTATCTGTTGACGCGTAAAGGCGTGATGGCGACCGGACCGTTTGAGGTCGGCGCCTTCACCAATGTCGCGCATCCCGACGGGCGCACCGATTTGCAGCTGTATCTGGGCGGCTATACCTTTGCGATTGGCGACGATAACAACCCCGTGCCGCTCGACAAGATCGATCCGCGCCCCGGCATCACCATCTACGGCCAATTGCTGCGCCTGACGAGCGAGGGCAGCATCCGCGCCTCTGGCCCCAAACAGGCCGATGCACCGAACATCCTGCCCAATTGGCTTTCAACCGAGCATGACCGCGCCTCAGCCATCGCCACGCTCAAGCTGATGCGCCGCTATATGGCAAGCGAACCGCTCGCGGCGCTGGTGGGTGAAGAAATGATCCCCGGCGCGGGAGTGCAAAGCGACGAAGACCTGCTCAACAGTTTCCGCCGCCTCTCCACCTGCGGCCTCCACGCCGTGGGAACATGCCGCATGGGCGCCGACAACCGCGCCGTCGTCGATCCGCAACTGCGCGTAAACGGCGTTCGCGGGTTGCGCGTGGTCGATTGCTCGGTGATCCCGGGGCATGTGACGGGTAATACCAACGCGCCTGCCATGGCAATGGGGCTAAGGGCAGCGGCGATGGTGTTGGCGGATCGATAGATTGACAATTTGATTATTTTTGATTATTTAAAAATCAAAAGGAGTCACTGCCATGGAAACCCAAACCGTCACCGCACATATCCCGAAAGACTTGGTCGCACGTGTCGATGCCATGGCTGCTCTTGAAGATCGCCCGCGTGGTTGGGCCGTGAAGCAAGCTCTCGCAGATTGGGTTGCAACCCAAGAAGAACATCAGCGGATGATAGCAGAGGCGCGGGCTGATGTTGCCGCCGGTCGCGTGATTGATCATGGCTTAATGCAGGCTTGGGCCGATAGCTTGTCAACCGAAACGCCATTGCCTGCCCCACAGCTGTGAAAATCAAATGGTCGCATAGCGGATCGCGCGACGTAATCCGATTGCACGCCTATCTAGCTCAAGTCGCGCCAGACTCCGCCGCAAAAGTAACGCAAATGCTCACCCGCGCACCCAATCGTTTACGCGATTTTCCGCGCGTCGGTGAACGGGTTGAATCGGAAGTTACGGTCGAAATACGCAGATTGAGCGTTGGCCATTATGTGATGCATTTTGAGATTACGGGCGACGAGATAGTGATCTTGCGGGTGTGGCATGCGCGCGAGGAGCGGAGGTAGGTGGGGTGTAGGTTGGAATGAGAGTCAACTTGCGACAAGATTTTGGACGTTCGTCGGCTGTGATCTGCATTCAATAAACTGCCATCCGTTCAGATTCAGCCGGAGGGCAGATTCGTAGAGAAATCCGAAACGTCTGGTTTTTTGTAATTCTTTATCCACGGATTGCACGCATAATTAAATCTCCCTGATCAGTGAGTTAAATGTCATGCGCCAAATCGAACAATGGTTACGTTACTCTGTTCTTCCAATAGCTTTGTTGGCAACTTCAGGATGTTCCGATTTCAACAAGCCACAAACGCCACGCCAAAAAATAGCTGCAGAGCGGGCCTCACGCGAATTGGCAGAATCACAAACTAAAAAAGTACTAGCGCGAATCCAAGCCAATGCTGATCCTTATCTCGATGCTAAGCAAGCAATCGCACGGAAAGACTTCCGTTTGCTAAACATGGTCGGGATAGGAGGGGCAGGTAGACCTTCCGGTGTGACCTGTTTCACACCGGGTTCACAAGCTCCGCGAGTGCTAGCTGGCTATTTCTATGGAGACGTCATTGATGAAGAGGCAGCAAAATTCGAACAGTATGCGGTCGTCTATAATCGTCTGCTGGTTGAGAGTCCTACCTATGCGGATGCCGACATCTGCAGATTGGCAGACGCTGCTGCCGACAAAGGGCTTGATCTCATCATGCTGCTGCGGATGCCCGCTCGTGCGGTAACGCGTCCACCGCAGTCATTGCATGAAGCGGCGCGTCGCGGCATGCCCGCCGATCTGCGGCGTTTCATGGGCGCCGATCTCGATGCCGTCGATGGCACTGGCATGACGCCCCTCGCGTGGGCTGTTGCGCGCAACAATTCCCAAGCAATCACTATACTAACCAACGCGGGAGCCGATCCATGGATCGGAGATGGTTATCAAACCAGTGCCGTCTATTTGAGCGCGATATTGGGCGAGGTCGATCAATTTGAGCGTTTGGCAGAAATAGGGGAAAGACCGTTTCAAAGTTGGCCGGCCATTTATCTCGCAGCTGCTGCGAAGGGTGGAAGTCCTATCTTAAATAGGATGCTCGCCGAACCACACGAGAAATTTCGCGTTGATCTGCTGACATCTCCACTTCCTTCGCCGAAGGTGCTCGAAAAAATACTGATTGATGATCGAACCCTAGCAAACTCCCTTTTGGTAAAGGCAACACAGGCATACAATCTTCAACCTCTCCGATCCGATCTAGTCGCACTGGCTTTGCGATTTGGTGCGAATCCAAATGCCGAAGCCCACTCGAGCCGCACCGTGCTTGGAGAAATAGCAAATGGTCTCGATCCGGCATCGCCACAGGTCGTCGATTTATTGCTTAAAGCAGGAGCGGACCCAAATAAACTCTCTTGGATTGATCGACCAGTTTGGCAGCCCTTGCGCACCGTTCGATTATTTTCAGACCAGCGCGAACTTAATAAACGCGCACTCGCAATCTACCGTCGGCTTCGTAGAGCTGGTGCAGATCTAAATTTGCCCAATGGTGATGGCATTCCGCCCATTCGGACGTTTTTGTTCCCGTCGCGATATGATCATGTCGAGCTTGATGAGGGCGCCGGTAAGCCAGCAGTTTTGGAAATGCTGGTTCGTGATGGAGTCGATCTCAATTCCAAATGGAAAGGACACAGCGTCTTAAGCTTGGTCGAAAAGCAAAATGGGAAGAATTCGGAACTGGCGCTCACATTACGTCGGCTTGGTGCGAAACCATAGCCAATGGGAAGAACCGCCGCACCTGTAGGTGGTCAAATGTCACTTAGTCGGGGCCAGCTGATAAGGCGAATGGCTGCTATTGCCGTGCTGAGCGATAAAAGCGGACGTTCCGGACTCCCCAACAAACCCGCCGCACGGAATCCTCATCCCCCCAGCGAAATATATCCCAATTGCGCGGCTTTAAACACCGTCTGGCTGCGGTTTACGGCGTCTAGCTTTACCGAGGCATTGTGGATGTGGAAGCGCACGGTGGCGCGGCTGCGCGACATGATCATGCTGATCTCAAGATCGGTTTTGCCAACAGCGGCCCAGCGCAGGCATTCGACTTCGCGTTTGGACAGCCGCGAGCCGGGGGGTAGGCGCTGGAGATTTCCCATCGCGTGGACATAGCTGGAGATGAATGTGCGTGCGTACAGCCCAAAAGCATCGCCAAAGGCGAGATATTCTTGTTGCAGGTCAGTTTTTTCTCGGTCTTCGGGGTTGAAGCTGACCGCACCAATCTGCCCGAATGGCAGATGTACGGGCACGACAATCGCCGCCCGCGTCATCGCCCGGGCTTCGAAATTTTTGATGTCAATGGCGTCGAGATAGGGGTTGGGCTGTCGCGTGCGAAATCCTTGCGCGTTGACCCAAAACGGTTCGCTTTCGAACCGGCAGGCCGATGTCAGCGGGGAATCAAGTGCAATGCGGCTGTTTTTCCACCAAACCTTATCATCGGCATTCCATCCGAAAACATCGCGCGCCAGAATATTGCCATCAGCGTCGACGGGTGTACGCTTATCGGCAATGTCGTGTGCGGGGGCGACGCGCATTTTGGCGATGCCCGAAATGATACGCTGAAACGCTTCGGCGGCGCGGCGCACATCGTTCGGTCCGTCGATGCGCACAGCATCCACATTCGCCACGGAGAATAATTTAGGCTGGTCCTCTTCCATGCGGCTTGTCTAGACGGTTGCGGCATAGGTATCAATCCTCCTAGCCTTTTAGGGAGCGGCCCCAAAGCCGGGAACCGTTCTAAACAGCGTAAGTTGATTGGAGAGGGTAACCTTTAAGTGAATTTTGACCTGAGCGAAGACGACGAAATGCTCAAGGCTTTGGCCGAGCGGCTTGTGACTGATCGTTATGATCAGGAACGCCGTCGTCGTTATCAGGAAAGCGAATTTGGTTTTTCTGTCGAAAACTGGCAACTGCTCGGTGAATTGGGGCTGATTGCCGCTTTGTTTGATGCCGATGATGGTGGATTAGGAATTGGTGCGCCCGGATTAGCAACGATTTTTGAAGCCTTGGGCAACGGGTTGGTGGTTGAACCCTTGGCTGAAAATGCTGGGGTTGCCGGTGGCTTGTTTGCCCGTGTGGCACCCCAATCGCTCAAGGACCAATGGCTGCCGAAAGTGATTGGCGGAAAGGCGCGGATTGCGCTGGCGCACCGGGAATTGGCGGCGCGCCATAATTTGGCGTGGGTGGAAACAAAGGCGCGGCGCTCTGATGGCGGCGTGGTGCTGTCGGGTTCAAAGTCATTGGTCATGGCGGGGGCGGGCGTGGATGCCTATCTGGTGAGCGCGCGCGTATCCGGTGCTGCAGGTGACCGTGAAGGGATTACGCTCTATTGGGTCGACGCCAATGCGCCCGGATTGGTCATTCAGCCTTGGCGGATGGTAGATGGATCGGTGGCGGCGTCACTTACCCTTGACGATGTAGTGGTCGGCGCTGACCATTGCCTTGGTGGTGACTTCGGTTCGCTAGAAGCCGCGTTGGAGCGCGGGAATTTCCTGTATAGCGCCGAGGCGCTGGGTATCATGGAAAAACTTTTTGCCGACACACTTGATTACCTGCGCACCCGCAAACAATTTGGTACGGCGTTGGGCAATTTTCAGGCCTTGCAACACCGCATGGTTGCGCAATACGCCGTGCTCGAACAATCGCGCGCGTTACTCGATCTGGCAACGATGGCGACGGACAATGCTACGCAAAGTCGCGCCATTCAGGGCGCACGCGCTTATATTGCCGAAAATTGTGTTACATTTGGCCATGAAATGATCCAAATGCACGGCGGCATGGGTGTAACCGATGAGTTGATCATAGGTCATGGCCATAAGCGCCTGTTATTGCTGTCGCGCTGGCCCGAAGATGCGGGCGCGGCGTTGGATCGTTATACGGCTGGCTGACGTTCCTTGAGCCATCCTATTCCGCGCCGTAGCAGATCGTAAAACACCGGCAAATCCCACGCGCAGCGATCGACAGTTGGCCACCATTCCATCATCGGTTGCAAGTCGTAATGGCCGCGGCAATGGCCCAGCGTGTTATACAGCACCGCACCTTTGCCATGGTCCTTCAGGTAAAAAACCGGATGCGTGCCGGGGGCGTCGGCTGCTTCGACAAAGCCGGTGCCGGGCTCGGTGCATTCGGTTTCCAACAGCACATGAAGTTTGCCGTGTAACTCCATGTGATAGAGTTCATCTTCGGTATCAAACGGCTCGATACCTTTGACCAACGGATGATTTGGATCGGCGACGGTCACGCGATAAGGGGCAATTGGTGGGTGACTGATAAACTGGCTGCCGAGCAAATCCATATGCAACGGTGCCCAACGCGGCGCATCCCACAGCCCTTCATTCGGACCGTCGGATAACAGGCGCAGAACCGAATTTGTCCCGTGCAGCGCATACCAGCGGCCGCCCGAATGCAACCAGTCGCGCAAAGCTTCTTGTGCCTTTAACGACGGCGTGACGTCGCAGGTGTAGGTGATGATAATGTCTGCGGTCGTTATGGCCTCCACATGTTCATAATCCTCAAACACCCGCGTGCGGACGGCAGGATCCTCGGCAAGTAGCTTGAGCAATTCGAGCCGCGCAAAATCCATATCATGCCAGACACCGCCGACGATAAGGACGCAATTGATGCGAGGGGGATGGGTTTCTTCGGTCATTTTGCGAGATACTTATCCATGGTCTGGTGAAATTGCCGGATGCGGATTTCCTGATAATTGGCGAGCTGGATCTTGCCGGTTTTGGACGCGTGCATCCCATCCTGAACAAAAGGCAGGTTTTCCATATCCTGTTCAAAAACATCGCCCAATATGCCCAGCTCCTCTGCCGCAGTCCATTTCTGATCAGGGCCGAGCAGCTTCATCGGTACGCCGCGCGGGATGGGGGCGCCTTTTTTGACGCGGGCGAGGATGCGGACTTCCATCAGGCAGGTGTCGGGGGTTTTTCCCGGCCGCCAGCGATAGACGATGTTGGGCATGAACCCGCCCCACGGCGCAAAATTGGGGAAGATATTGTAGACCAGTCCGTCGAGCAATTCGGCGTCGGTGGCATGGTCATGGTCGTAACCCGTCGCTTCGGCGTAGGTCGAACGCATCGCCGCACCCAATGCTTCACGCGCGGTCATGCCTTCGGGCACCGTCACCGCCATCGGGTTTTCGGTGTCATAATTGTCCGCCGAACGGCCATTATACTTGATGAACTCGTCGACGATCCACTGTTCATCCTTGCCTGACATATCGATGTGGGGAGAGGGGACGCCAAACGGCACGTGGTTGACGTTCACATTATCACCCCATGCCCAATAGGCACCGATGCAATCACCGGTGAAGGGCAGCAACTGCGGATGGGTGACGACGGTATGCCACGCTTCCATAAACGCCTCTGCCGTCGCCTTCCAATTGGCGGGAACTTCTTTGGCTACCCAGATGACAGTCGTGCATTCTTCATGCCGCCAGCGTTTGAAATGTTCGGGTATGGGCGCGAGAAACTCCTCAAGGCTCGGTCCGCCTGCTTCTTCGCGCAGGAAGATATAGCCGCCCCAGCGCCCAACTTCGGCTTCGGGCAGAGCCATTTCTGCGGGTTTCAGATGTTCGAAATCCCAGGGGCAGGGGTTGCCTTGGTAACTGCCGTCCTTGCCCCAGGCAAAGCCATGGAAGGGGCAAACGAACTTGTCCGCACTGCCGTCTTCCAGCCGCAACTTACGTCCCCGGTGAAGGCAGACATTGTGCATGGCTTTGACTGAGCCATCATCTTGGCGACTGATCAGCCAAGAACGGCCCGCATTTTCAAAAACCACATAATCGCCCGCTTCGGGGATGTCCTCTTCGCGCGCGGCGAACTGCCACACATAAGGCCACATTTTTTCGCGTTCGGCCTTGGCGAAGTCTTCACTGGTGTATCGCGCGACATCCAAGGGCTCAGAACCGCGATATTCATAGGCATCTGTGGTCAGAATTTCGGGTGCTGGCCGAGAGTCGGTCGCGAGGAGTTTCGTCCAATGATGCCGTTCGGGGCGATCACCTCCATGATCTATTTTGGGGTCAATATCGGCCATGCTCTCTCTCCGCCTTATTATCTATGATATGCAGACTGCCTTGCAGAAACGCTTGCGTCACCCCGCTGAAATCATAGGTTCGCTGGATCGGAAAATCCGCCAGTCAGTGGATAAAGGCAAGAGGAGAGTTTGCGTGTCGAAACGACTCGAAGGAAAAGTCGCGCTGGTTACCGGCGGGACAAGCGGGATAGGGGCCGGAACGGTAAGGCGGCTGGCCAAAGAAGGCGCAGCGGTCGTGTTTACGGGTTCTAATGCGGAGGCAGCGGCTGCCTTGGTCGCAGAAACCGGCGCAAATTTTATGCCGCACCGCGTGCAAGAGGCGAATGCTTGGGGACCGTTGATGGACGCGATCCTCTCCACACATGGCCGCCTCGACATCGCCTTTGCCAATGCGGGCACCGAACATGGCGACGGCAGCGTCGAGGATATCGAGATTGACGGCTGGAACAATGTGATCGGCGTCAACCAGACCGGCGTGATGCTGACGATCCAGCATGCGATCCGCGCGATGGCGAAAAACCCTGAAGGCGCAACCGGATCGATCATCGTCAACAGTTCGATGAACGCGAACCGCGCGATGGGCAATTTCGTCGCCTATTCGGTATCGAAGGCGGCGGTGGTTGCGCTGACCAAATCGGCGGCGGTGCATTGCGGCAACAAGGGTTATAAAATCCGCGTCAATGCGATCCTGCCCGGCGTGGTCGAGACCGCGATGATCCAGAATTTGATCGAAGGTTCGGGTGCACCCGTTGAAACGCGCGCCGCCTATGAAGGCATGTCGCCGCTGAAACGCATGGCCAATGTCGATGAGATTGCGGGCCTTGTGGCCTATCTGGCGTCTGATGAAGCCGCGTTTATTTCCGGTTCCGAATATGTGATCGACGGGGCCACAACAGCAGGGATGATGGGTGTATGAGTGATTTTGGCGCACAGCGATTGACCGGCAGGGTCGCGTTTGTTTCGGGCGGATTGCGGGGCATTGGCTTGGCGTGCGTCGAGCGGTTTCTGGCCGAGGGGGCAGAGGTTGTGCTCTCTGATCTGGATGCCGCCGATAGCGAAACCGCCGCCGGTGTGATGGCGCGTCTGGGGCAGGCCGCAAGCTATGTTCAGGCGAACGCCACGCTGGAGGCCGATTGGCAGCGCGCGCGTGACGTTGTCGCCGAACGCCACGGAAAACTGCATATCCTCGTCAACAATGCCGGTATCGGCCCGACCTGTCCGGTCGAAACCATGGCACTCGACGAATGGCGCCGGGTTATGGCGATCAACGTCGATGGCGTGTTTCTGGGGGTGAAGACCTTCACGCCGATGCTGGCAAAAAGCGGAGCGGAGGTGACGGGCGGCGCGTCGATCATCAACGTCAGTTCGATGTACGGCATTGTAGGGGCCGTCGAAACATCGGCCTATAATGCCAGCAAGGGCGCAGTGCGGCTGTTCACCAAGGGCATCGCGCTGGAATTTGCGACCAAGAAAATGCCGATCCGCGCCAATTCGCTACACCCTGGCATGATCGAAACGCCAATGATGGACAATGGCTTTCAGGGCATGGTCGACAAAGGGCTGGCGGAGAGCGTGCAGCAATTGAAAGACGGCATGATCGCGCTGACCCCGCTTGGGCGGCTCGGCCAGCCTGAAGATCTGGCAGCGGGCGTATTCTTCCTCGCCAGCGCCGATAGTGCCTTTATGACCGGCGCGGAACTCGTAATGGATGGCGGCTGGACCGCGCAGTAAGGATTTCAAAAATGACCATTGCTCTAGAAAACGTAGTCGCCCTCGTCACCGGCGCGAATGGCGGTATTGGCCGCGAAATATGCAAATCTCTAAAGGCCGCAAACGCCATAGTGATCGCCACCGATTTGGCGGCAGAAGCGCCCGATGTGGTATGCGATGCGTATTACCAGCACGATGTGACCAGCGAGGCGGATTGGAAACGCATCGGGGCGGAAATTGAAAGTCGCTGGGGGCGATTGGATGGCCTCGTCAACAATGCGGGTATTTCGATTGTGACGAAGATTGAGGACAGCCCGCTGGCCGAATGGCACAAAGTCAACGCCGTCAATGTCGATAGCGTGGTGATCGGGACACAGGTGCTGTTGCCGTTGCTAAAGGAAGGCGGAAAAGCCCGCGCAAGCGGCGCATCCATCGTCAACTTCTCTAGTGTTGGAGGCTTGCGCGGTGCAGCTTTCAATGCGGCCTATTGCACCAGCAAGGCTGCGGTGAAGATGCTTGACCAAATGCATGGGCGCGGAATTTGCGGCACTGGGATACAATATCCGCTGCAACAGTGTTCATCCCGGCGGTGTCGATACGGAGATGCTGCGCAGCATTATGCAACGCTATGTCGATCTGGGAGCCGCGCCGTCCATCGAAGCTGCCGAAGCGGGCATCAAGATTGATCACCCGATTGGCCGCATGGGGCGCCCGGATGAAATGGGCGGTGGCGTTGTTTTCCTGCTGTCCGATGCAGCCAGTTTTGTGACGTGCAGCGAATTTTTGATCGACGGCGGATTTTCGCAGATTTGATTGGGTGTGGCTGGAACGGTGCCGATATTGTGAAGGTATGAGCGGCAGGAATGTTGGGGGGTGCTGACTGTCCGCTTTTGAAGTGCGAGACTTCAAAAGCGGACGTTTTCATGTTGTGTTTTTGTCACTTGCCGGTGCGCACTGAATGAAGGCAAGGGACCAATATATTTCCCGGCGTTACGCGCTGCTGTCGCCGCCGAGGTGATGAAATCCCAGACCCGTTTGTTGAAGCCGGGATCGACTTTTCCTTCCCAAGAAATCCATGTCGGAGTACATCCGCGCGGAACCTTCCCACATCGATTTGGTCGCGTTGCGGCTAAAGGGTTCTAACAACACGAACCATTCACTCACGAACGCCAACGCGGCGTCGGTCGCGGGATCGAGTGGCAGCGCGGCCTCGATGCGGTCGCTCAAATCACGCCATTTTGCCATGTAGCCTTCGGTCGCAAAACGTCGGTGCTATCGGCCATACGGTCCCGCCACTCGTCTTGCTGTTCGGGTGTGTAATAGCGATCCACCACGTCTTTCCATGCTTTTGCTTCGTCGGTCATTACTTTGTCTCCGTCTCGAATGAGCGAGCATAAGGTCGCGGCATCGAGCGGCTCGCCTCGGTCGATGCGTGACAATGCGGTATCGATGAGCGTGATCGCATCGGCGATCTCGTTTGCCTGGTCAGTCAGGCGCAATCGCTGCGCCGCCAGAAGGCCGCCAAGATCGATTGGCTTGTGATCGAACAGGCGCTTTATGTCCCCTAGGCTTAAGCCTGCTTTCTTCAGCGCCACAATGCGATGAATGCGTTCCAGTTCCGTCGGCCCAGACCAGCGATCGCCCGGACTGTGTCCGCACGGGCGAATTAAAGCCCCGCGCTTCGTAGAAGCGCAGTGCGCGGGACGTCAGGCCGGTGCGGCGGTACGACCTTGTCGATAGGAAAACGAATTGCTACTCATAAGGCGCTTATGCCAGTTGACGTTGCGTCAACATCAAGCAGCAAATTTCAGGGTTGTGTTAAATGATGTGGGAATTGCGGAAAACTTGTCGCCAGCGGAAATCCTCCCCGGAACGGGGGAGGCTGGCACGCGAAGCGTGACGGCAGGGGGCGCGGACGAAAGCGCGCACTACCTTAAATTTGTGCGGTGCGGCATAGCGGCCCCCTCCGCCCTCGTTCGTGGCACCTCCCCGGTCCGGGAGGATTTGGCAATGTCCGCTTTCAGGGGGATCATGCAGCCAAGCAACGTCTCGATCTTGTCGCAAACAGCCATCCTCACTAAGCCGTCCCAGCCGCCGTTACCGCGTCAAATACCCCGCCTCAACCGCCAGACTATGCCCGGTGACATAGCTCGATGCATCCGAGCACAGCCATGCGCTGGCCTCACCCACTTCCTCGGGCTTGCCGATCCGGTTGAACAGGCTGAGTGCGGCGGCGAAGTCGTTTTCTTCGAAGCCGTTGGCCTCGAGTGCATCGCGGAACATAGGGGTATTGATCGCGCCGGGCAGGACGGCATTCACGCGGATTCCTTGTCCTGCATATTCCAGACTGCCGGTCTTGGTCAGCCCGATGACGCCGTGCTTGGCCGCGACATAGGCGGAATTGGCGGGTTGCGGGCGGAAGCTGCTGACTGACCCTACATTGACGATTGACCCGCCGCCGCCTTGCGCGAGCATTTGCCGGATTTCATATTTCATGCACAGCATCACAGAACGCAGATCGACATCAATCACCCGGTCCCACACCGCCATGTCGGCATCGGCAATCGGCAAAGTATCGGGGGTGATCGCGGCGTTGTTCACGGCGCAATCGAGGCGGCCATAGGTGGCGACGGTTTCTTCGATCAGCGCGATGACCTGTTTTTCATCGGCAACATTGCAGAGCACGACATGCGCTGTGCCGCCAGCCGCACGGATGGACTCCGCCGTTTCTCGTTGCGGCGGCTTCGTTGATGTCCGACACGATCACTTTCGCGCCATAGCCTGCACAGACTTGCGCCGTGGCGGCACCCATGCCCATGCCTGCGCCGGTGACGATGACGACTTTGCCGTCGAGACGATTTTTCGCACCAGTCATGTTTTTGTCCTCATTATATTGGGTGTCGTATGTGTGTGGAGCTAGCCAAATGGCTGGAAAGTCAGCCGCGCGATTTTCCAAACCCCGTCTGCTCGCCGGGTTTCAAGGCTATAGATTCCGCGCGTCGTGAAGGCATCGCCGCCATTTGGCGTGCCATGAGCTTGGACATAGGTTTGGGCCGCAGCCGCATCGCTATCCATCTTCAGCAGCAGAAAATTGCTGAGATAATGTTCAAGATTGGACATTGACGCGAACATACCGCTGATGGTTTCGGCAACTGCCGCGCGGCCTTCAACCAGCGGGCTGCCGAGCGCCGTGTTATCAAGCACTGCGTTCACAGTGAAGTAACTTGCCGCCAGTTCTGCATCGCTGCGTGCATCAATTGTCGCGCAATAAGCGGTGAACATGTCCTCAATCGCAATGCGATCCTCAATCGGAGCCTTCATCAAACGCGCCCTTCGACATAGTCGTTCAACAGTTCGTGGAACCGCTGCACCCGCTTTTCCTGATTGCTAAGGATGCAGCCTTTGAAACCGCGCGAATTGAGGCCCATTTGCTGGCTGGTGCCGATACTTAAATCCTGGTCGGCGACATAGCCCACAGACTGCCCGTCGCCATACACGCTGTGCCGCGCGACGGCATCATGCTTCAACGGTACCAAGCCGATAGGCGTTTCGACTTCCTTCATGCCTTCCACATTTGGCACTAATATCCAGTGCTGGAACACACATTTTTCCGGGTCTGTCGGATGCGGTTCGGTGCGCAAAATCTGGCACTGTTCGGGCGACATGGTGAGCGTGACATTGGGGAACATTGTGCAGTGGAAATAATCGACCAGTTGCTGATCGCTCATATCCTTGTAGTTGGTAAAGCCGCGTTCGGGACCCAATGCACGTTTTGCTTTGACGATATCAGCGCGAATATCGCCGGTGCGACCCGTGTAATCTGCCGGATCAAGCCCCCATGCGCGCGCCACATCGTCAAGGATTGGCGGCACATCGCCCGAGGTATAATCCACGCGCGTTGTCGCCTGATGCCCCTTCATCCACATCGCATTATGGCCGCTGTCATACATTTCAAACAACGTGTCGGGCAGTCCGTCGTTGATGAAGGTTGATAGTTCTGGGTGGATCGTCGGCAGGTGATAGCTTTCGTTGAAATTGTCGCGGATGATCTTCCAGTTGAAATCGGCATCAGCCGACAAGTTCATGACGCGCACCCAGTTTTCCAGGCCGTATCCTGCCAGCCGTTCGGGATAGGGATTGAGCCATTCCAGCAGCGGCTTTGCATTGTCGTCCATTGTCCACCAGACAAACGGGCCCCATATTTCACAACGCACCTCGACCAGCTTTACCTTGCCGCAAGGATTGCCGCCTTCGAAATCGTCGGGGTCTTGCACATGAACCAACGTGCCGTCGGGATCGAACTGCCAGCCATGATAGCCGCAGGTCAGGCGCGGGACGCTGCCGGTATCGCCCAGCACCAGCCGGTTGCCGCGGTGCGGGCAGGTGTTGTAAAAGGCTTTGATCCCTCCATCGGCCTGTTTGACCATGACGACCGATTCCTTGCCGAAATTATGGCGGACGAAATCGCCTTCTTCTTCCAGTTCGGCGGTGACCGCGCCCAGATGCCACACTTTCGGCCAAAGAAATTCGTCTTCCTTCGCCATCCATTCCTTGGAGATATAGCGGTCGGCGGTGATCGTGTCGCCGCGAACGGGCTGATCAAAACCGGCGGCGTAGCGCGATGGGGGTGAAATTGCGTTCATAGCTTCCTCTTCAATCAAACCGGCCAGTTTCGCGTCTGGCTAAAATCCGCGCCACCCCTGCCGCCCCTGTGGTTATTGGGGTTCTGGGCGAAGAAACTGTGGTCGGCAGGATCATCTTTTACCCAATCGGTAATGAGCAGTCGTTTGGTTATCCGCCACTCGCCATTGTTACAGGCAAATTCGTCAACATAGCGGCCAGAGATGAAAAGGTCGTGCGGATTGCCCGCTTCGTCGCGTGATCCATGCCATGCCTGAAAATAACTTTCACCGCTGGCTTTGTCGCCGTCCAACTCTATCCGTATTTGCCCCAACATGTGATGCGTTGCATCCATTCCGGTGAGCAGGCTTTGTGCAAACGCAATGAACTCATCAACCGGTCCTGCCATTAATCCAACGTCGATAAAGGCGCCATCGTGAAATGCTGAACGCTGCAAAGCGGCATCAAGTCGGTCCAATCCGCGCATGTAGCGGTGAATGGCATCGGTAATATCTCGCCGCGCCGCCAGATCGCGGACTTCTGCTTCCAGATCAAATGCCATGATAAAGCCTCTCCATTTTCTGTCACAGCATTGATTGCAAAGGCGGGGGAGGGGATAAACTGGTCAAAAGGACAATGCAGCGGGTTTCTCTCACATTGAACAGTATCGAAAGACGGTGCCAACTTGCATTTTCGCGCTGCAGGAGAGAGAAAATGACAGAGGCAATCCGCCACCCCCTCACCATGGACGGCCGCGATCCCGCAAATTTGCGCGGTGATCCGATCAGCGGCGACCGTTATTTCAGCAATGATTTCGCGCAAAAGGAATGGGACCATCTGTGGACCCGCATCTGGCATGTCGCGGGCCGCACAGCGGAGCTTCAGGAAGCAGGCGATTATGTCGTCCACAATTTCCTGAAAGAATCGGTCATTTGCATTCGGCAAGATGATGGATCGGTCAAAGCATTCTATAACAGTTGCGGTCATCGGGGCATGCGGATGGTGCGCGAGGCCTCTTCGTCCGACAGCATCACTTGCCCTTACCACGGCTGGCGATGGGGCAAGGATGGTGTGCTGCGAATTCGCGCAAGATGCCCATGATTTTCCGCAAGGCAACCCGTGTGGCAAGCGCAAGTTGAAGGAATTGCGCTGCGAACTCTGGGGCGGCTTTGTCTGGTATTGCATGGATGATAGCGCGCCGTCGCTGATGGAATTCCTCCATCCCATGCCCGAAGTCTATAAAAACTATCCGATGGACACCGCCGTTCGCGTTGCTTGGTACCGGATCGAAATCAACGCCAACTGGAAATTCGTCACCGATAATTTCAGCGAAAGCTATCACACCCGCACCGCCCATCCGCAGGTTCCGGCTTGGATCGACCAGGATGTCGATACCGCGCGGCACGAGATGTGGCCAGGTGGCCATGGCCGGACGGTGCAGCCGATGCGGCCCTCGCTAACTGATAGACCGGCAGATGGCCGCAACGCCATGTTTGAAGCGATCATGCAGCAGTGGGAGATCAACTCCGATCAATATGCCAGCTATGAAGATTATGTCCTTCAGGGCTGGAAAGACATCAAGGCGGCCAAGCGGCGGCTTGTGGAAAGAACGCGGCTACCTCCATTATGAACATATGGATGACGAGCAACTCACCGACAGCCCGCACACTGTGATCTTTCCCAATGTGACGATCAGCTTCCTGCCCGATAATCTGATTTTCTTCCGCAGCGAACCGCACGCGGAAGACCCCGAAAAATGCTATTTTGACCTGTGGTGCATGGCCTTTCCGGTCGCGGGGCAGGAGATGGTGGAATTGATCATGGCGGGTTCCAAACCACTAAAGGAAGTCGCAACTTGCGAACACCGCGTTTTCGACAATGGGCGCGGCATTCCGGAACTGGAGGGGCAAATTGTCTATCAGGATATGGAACTCGCCGAAGGGATGCAGGCGGGGATGCATTCGCGTGGCTATACCGATGCCTATATGCCCGCACAGGAAAGCCGCGTGCGGTTTTTCCATGAAGTGATCAACGACTATATCGAGGGAAGGAAATAGCATGGCCAATGTGGCAATCGTGGGCGCAAGTCGGGGGATCGGGTTGGAGCTCGCCAAGCAACATGCCGAGGCGGGCGACCGGGTGTTTGCTTTGTGCCGCTCGCCAGAAAGCGCCGACGCGCTGAACGCATTGGCCGCAGCATCGGGTGGCAAATTGAGCGTTCATGCCGCCGACGTGGCGGATGATGCCTCGATGCGGGCAGGGGCGGCCGATACCGGCAGCGAGCCTTATCGACATCGTCTATACGGTGGCGGGCGTGACCGGTGTTATCGAGCCTGAACTTGAAACCGCCGATTGGGATGCGTTTGACGAGGCGATTAACATCATGGTCAAAGGGCCGTTGCGCGTGTTGCAAGCCTTTCTGCCGCGATTGTCGGCGGGATCAAAAGTCATCAATTTCTCCAGTCAATTGGCCGCGTCCACTTGGCCCTATGGCGGCTTTTACGCTTATGGCGCGGCAAAGGCGGGGATGAACCGGATGATGCGCTCTGTGGCGATTGATCTGAAGGATCGCGGCATCATCATCGGCCTGATCCACCCCGGCTGGGTGCAAACCGACATGGGCGGCGCAGCGGCGGAAATCACCCCCACTGAAAGCGCAAACGGCATCCGCCAAATCACCGCCGACTGGACCATCGAACGCTCTGGCGACTTCCTGAAATGGAACGGCGAAACCCACGCTTGGTAGGATACTAAGCCCCTCCCCTTTAGGGGAGGGGTTGGGGTGGGGCTTGTCCGCATACACGGCGCTCGACTGACAGCCCCCACCCCCGTCCCCTCCCCTAAAGGGGAGGGGTGAAAGAGATAAGAGGAGTAAAAAATGCCCTTCACCGGCCCGATAGAAGACCGCGTCGCCATCCGCGAATTGATGGACACCCACGCGCACGGCGTGTTGACCAGCGACGCCGAAATCTGGGGCAGCATCTGGGCGGATGACGCCAGCTGGTCGCTGCCCGATTATCCCGATCTGGGCTCGTTCGACGGCAAAGACGTGATCGTTTCCGGCTGGATCGAATCGATGAAGGTTTACGGCCTCGATAACATGACCCGGCCGATGATGTATTTCATGCAACCCGGCGCAATCGAAGTGGACGGAGATCGCGCCACGGCGGTGGCTTATACCATCGAGATTTACGACCACCCCGAAACCGGTAAGCGCATCCACGGCAATGGCCGCTATGACGATGAACTGGAAAAGCGCGACGGAAAATGGCTGTTTACGAAACGCGCCTATCGGGTATTGTTTGAGGAATAGGAGGACCGCATGGATTTTGATCGCTTAAATCGCCGCTCGTTTTTGGCGGCATCGCTTGCCGCTGCCACCGCCGCCTGCACGCCGCAAACGGCAAAACCTACCCTGTCAAAAATGGGCGTCGGGCTGTTTTCGCTCCCCAAAATGCTCGAGCTGGATTTTGCCGGGGCCATCGCGATGCTGGCAAAGCTTGGTTATAAAGAGGTTGAAACCTTTGGCCCTTATGAATTCAGCGACCCGCAGCAGATTGCCAATTGGGCCAAGGTCGTGCCGAGCCTTGGGCTTTGCCGGCAGCGGATTCTTCGGCAAGACCTTGGCCGAGGTGAAGGCGATCATGCAGGGTAATGGCATGTCCGTGCCGTCGATGCACACCGACATCCACACGCTGCAATCGCGCATGGGGCCGCTGGCCGAGGCGGCAAAGGCGTTGGGCGCGACCTATGTCACGCTGCCCGCGATCCCCGATGAATTCCGCAAAGACCTCGACGGTTATCGCCGCACGGCGGATTTGTTCAACAGCATCGGCGAAAATGCGGTGAAGAACGGGGTGAAATTCGGCTATCACAACCATGGTTACGGCCTGAAGCCGATGGCCGACGGAACCGTGCCGCTCGATCTGTTGCTGGAACGCACCGATCCGGCGAAAGTCTTGCTGGAAATGGACGTGTTCTGGACGGTCGCGGGCGGGGCCGATCCGGTCAGCTACATCAAAAAGCACAGCGGGCGATACCGCATGTTCCACCTGAAAGACATGAAAACGATCCGCACCTTTTCCGGCGACGGCGGCGGGCCAGACCAATGGATACCCCTGTTCGAAAGCATGACCCATCTGGGCGACGGCGCGATTGACGTGAAGGCGATCATCGAAGCCGCCAAAGCAAACGGCGCGGAGCATTTCTTCGTCGAACAAGACCGCGCGGCAGACCCGAAGGCGCAATTGGGGGCGAGTGCGGAGTATTTGAAAGGGCTGGGGTTTGGGTGAGGGGGAGTTAAGGCAGGAGTTGACCGCGTGGTGCGACGGGAATGAAGTCCTTTGGGAACGAAGAACCCTTCTCGACCTCAAAAAAATCTGTATGAACGGATTATGAAATTATCTCTCACTGACTTTCGAGCTTTTGCTTCAACCGGTGCGTTGGAGATCCGCCCACTGACATTTTTGGTTGGCGAAAATAGTTCTGGCAAGACGTCGTTTTTGGCAGCTTTGAGCTATATCTGGCGGCTTCAAGAAAGGATGCTATCAGCATCCTTTAATCTTCCGCCCTTTGATCTTGGAACGTTTGATGAAATCGTACATCGTGTGCGTGGTCGCACCAAGCCTGATACTTTTTCGTTAGAGTTTGAAAATGTCATAACAGTTGATCCACGGAGGTCACCCCTATACATTTCTCGCGGAAATTTGGAGAAATCGTCCGGGCTTGCAAAACTTTGTTTAACTTTCTCAGACAATGTTGGTGACGCAACGATAAGCAATCTCAAACTTGACTATGAAGAGTATGGACTACAGATATCTGTCGGTCAAAAAATTCGCGCGGTTGTCAAGAAGGATGGCATCGTCAAATTTGACTCGAACGATGGACAGGGGCAGCTTCCGTTAGATCGTCGAATTGGGCGTCTAGAGCGACTTGATATGTCGGATATGCTCTTTTACTTAAGGCGAATGGTGAGAGATAACGCTTTACCTAGAGGCGAGCCTTTAGGTGATATGGAATCTGGACTTGCGATGACATCAATGGCGCTTGAGCAACTCACGCGTACTTTTCCCAGCACCATTTTTGCATGTGCCCCGGTACGGTCTAGTCCGAGCCGCGTCTACACTCCAACGGATCAAATTCGATCGCCAGACGGCACGCATACGCCACAGACTCTTTTCAAAATTAAGGAAGCCGATGAGAAAAGGTGGCTTAAAATTAAGAATGGATTAGAGGAATTTGGTCGTGATTCAGGAATGTTTTCTGCAATCAATGTCGCAAGGTATCGTTCATCTGGATCAAGTCCGTTCCAAATAAATGTAACGAGAAAAGGCAAGCAATCCAACATTGTTGATGTTGGTTATGGTGTTAGTCAAGCATTGCCAATATTGACAGACTTAATTGAAAGTCCGCCAAAAAGCGGATTTTTATTTCAACAGCCTGAAGTTCATTTGCACCCGCAGGCACAGGCCGCCTTAGGTTCGTTTTTTGTTGATTATCTTGACAGGAGCAGCAGTTCAACAATAGTTGCGGAAACTCACAGCGACTACCTTATAGATCGAGTCCGATTGTGCGTCAGAAATGAAAAGATCCGGTCGACTGATGTATCGATATTATATTTCGAATCCGCAGGAACGGGGGCACTTGTTCATCAAATGAACATAGATTCCGAGGGGAATATACAGAACGTCCCTGAAGGATATCGAAATTTCTTTGTAAAGGAGCAAATGACTTTGCTGGGCCTCGCTGACTGATGTGCATCATTATTGACGCAAACAAGGCAGCCGACTTCTGTAGACAAGAAAAGCCTTATCTCAGGATGCTACTCAAATGGGTAAATTCAGGTGGGCGGATCGCATCGGGCGGGCACTTGGAGGCAGAGCTTGTCAAGGTGCAGGCCATGAATGGATTGCTTCTTGAGTGGTCGAGATCGGGTAAACTGATAAAAATTTCGCCAAACCGAATAACGAATTGAGAAGCACTTGTTAAGGACGATTGTGTATCCGACGACCCCCACGTTGTTGCCTTAGCAATTGAGGCGAGAGCGTCCATTGTTGTGACTAGCGATGGAAATTTGATCAAGGACCTGAAAAATACTGCATTGATGGGCACAAGACGAAAAATTTACAAAGAGAATACGGTTAATCCAAACAAGCTGAATATCCATCGAGCACTATTGCAAAGATCGGATTGTCCATAGGCAATTCAGGACTTCGCGAGCGACGGCTTTGTCGCTTAATTTCACAAATCCGCCAGTCCACACCGCCCAATCTTCCGCCAATCCTCAAACCACCGACCCCCGCTCCTCCACCGCAAATGTCCTGATCCGGCTCCGATCAAACAGCCGCTCCTCATCCGCCACAATCTCCGCCATAATCGCTTCATCGCCCATCGCGGCGAAGCAGGCGTCTCGCACCGCTTCGTCGGGGAAGTCGATTTCCATGACGACGTCGGCGTCTTCGTGGTGGTCCTCGCCGTCGGTGGGGTGGAGGTAGCGGCGGGTGTAGCGGGTGGCGTAGCCGCGCAGCACTTTTTCGCCGATCAGGCGGTGGTGGCTTTCATAATAGGCGATGAAATCGGCCTTGCTCATCCCAGCGCGGCGTTTGAGCAGGGTGATGAGGGTGATGGTCACATCACCGGCTTTGGCAAGGTGGCATCATCCTGCAAATACCAGTTCAGCCATTCGTGGAAAAACTGGTTCCCGCGTTCGTTGCGGCCAAAGATCAGTTCCTCTTGCGCGCCCGATTCCAGACCTTTCTGGATTTCCAGGCCGATCAGATAATCCTCATTATAGGTCACATCGCGGAAGAAGTTGATTGCGGCCTCCGCATTCGCCCGGTCTTCATCATCTTTGATCGGTGCGCGGCGCAAATAATTGAGAACGGTGCGGTTTTTGTCGGGCGTCGGCCCGGGGAAAAGCTGTGCGATCTGGGTGATCTCGGGCGCGATAAAGGCCGAGACATTGGGGAATAGGATCCGCACAAAATCAAAGCCGTTATTTTCCTGCGTGCCCCATTCGTGCGCGCGGCACGTCTTTCAGGTTTTCGGCGATGGCATGGTGCGGGAAACCGATCCGCATACTCGCGCCATAGCCTTCATAATGCATGCAATTGCTGGGCGTGCGCGGGTAGATGGTTTCGGGGTGGAGCGAGGCGAAGTGATAGCCCTCCAGATAGCCGTCAAAGGCGATCTTCCAGTTCGCCCCTTCGATCACGCGGGTGCCAAGCCACGCCCAGCTGCCCATGTCGAGCGCGGCGAAATCATCGAGATAGCCCTGATAAAAATCGTCCAAGTCCATCGGGGCATCGGGGGTAAGGCAGACGAAGATCATGCCTGCACGTTCTTCGCACGGCAATTGGCGCAGGCCGCGCTGTGATTTATCGACCTCGCCGAATTTGGACGCCTCGGATATGCCGATCAGCTTGCCGTCCTGACCATAGGTCCAGCTGTGATATTTGCAGGTGAAGCGCGCGCAATTGCCATGGCCTTCATCGGCCACCGGTGCGCCGCGATGCGCGCAGACGTTCAGGAACGCGTTGACTTCGCCTTCTTTATTACGGCTGATCAGCACCGGCAATCCGGCGGCGTCCATCGCCTTGTAATCGCCCGGATTGGGCATTTCTGCGGTGAAGGCAAGCATCAGGGGCACGCGTTTGAAAATCAGCTCCATCTCCGCCTCCCATTGATCGGGATCGGTATAGCTGCTGGACGGAACGGTCATGGTCTTGTCGGTCAGGAATGTCTTCTTGTTGGTGACATAATCGACCATGATTTCGGCAACGTCGCCAATCTGTGTCTCGCGGTCCATTGTACTCTCCTAAAATTCTGTTGTTTGCTTTGGAGCAAATGCGCGCGCTTGCAGCAAGCTAGGAGAGGTATCAGGTTCCTCACATTTTGGACAATAGTCGGGGTGGGCTTGTGGTGGCATAGGCGTGGGTATGGAGAGAGCGAAAACACCCTGGGCTTGGCTGAAAACGCCAGCCCCGCATCACACAGAATTTGCCGCGCGCGGGGACTGGGAGGGCAAGACCATCGCTGATCACGCCTATGCGTTGGCTGAAGTAGACCCGGATTTTGTCCAGTTTATTGCAGGCGACCAACAGATCAGCCGAGCGGCACTATTGGCGGATGCAGAGGCGTTGTCCGCCAGTCTGGCCAAACTGGGGCTGGTGCCGGGCGACGTGGTGAGTTTCCAGACGCCGAACTGGATCGAAGCCGCAGTCATAAACCTGTCTGCCGCTCTGTCGGGCTTTGTGATCAATCCGATCGTCCCGATTTACCGCGATGCCGAGGTGGGCATGATGCTTGCCGATTGCAGGGCAAAGGTGCTTTTTACCGCCGCGTCGTTCCGCAATTATGATTATGCCGCGATGGCGGAACGGTTGAAGCCGGGCTTGCCCGATCTGGAACATATCATTTTGGTGCGCGGCCAATCTGCTCTGACCTATGAGGCGCTGGTTGAGGCAGGGCGCGGGCGGCGTTTCAATCGGCCACAGGTGGACGCGGGCAGCGTCAAGATGCTGCTCTATACATCGGGCACCACCGGTCGCCCCAAAGGCGTGTTGCACAGCCACAACACGCTGGCGCGCGCATTGCAGCAAAGCGCGCAGCATTGGGGGCTGGGCGAGGGCGATGCGATGATCATGCCGTCACCGGTCACGCATGTTTCGGGTTATGGCAACGGGCTTGAAATGCCGTTCATCGCGGGGACACGCACGATCTTGATGGAGGCATGGAATGCGGCGGATGCGCTTGCCTTGATCGAGGCGCATGATGTGGTCGGCACGGTTGCGGCGACGCCTTTCTTGACCGAGCTTGCCAACGCGGCGGTGGCCAGCGGCACGCGGTTGCCGTCCTTCCGCTTCTTTGCCTGTGGCGGTGCGGCGGTTCCGCCCGACGTCATTCCCGCCGCCAACCGCGCATTTGAAAATTGCCACGCCTTCCGTGTGTTCGGCAGTTCGGAGGTGCCGCTGGTGACTTTGGGTTATCCAGCCGCCGCCGACGAATTGCTTGCCGCAACCACCGATGGTGCCGCCATCGATTATCTGGTCCGCATTGTGGACGATGAAGAACAGGATTTACCAGCAGGGCAAGAGGGCGAAATCCTGGCGCGCGGCCCAGCGATGTTCATGGGCTATGCCGACGAGCAACAAACGCGCGAGGCGATTACCACCGACGGCTATTTCCGCACCGGCGACATTGGCTGCATCACGCCTGAAGGCGGCATCCTGATCACTGGTCGCAAAAAGGACCTGATCATCCGTGGCGGCGAAAATATCAGCGCCAAGGAAATCGAGGATGTGCTGCACACCCATCCGGCGGTGCAGGAGGCGACGGTGGTCGCCATGCCGCATGAACGGCTGGGTGAGGGGGTTTGTGCCTATGTCATCATGAAGGGTGAAGCCGACGCGGCGGCGCTGGCCGCACATGTGCTGGGTTCTGGTCTCGCCAAACAGAAAATTCCAGAGCGGTTTGAATTTGTCGCCGATTTTCCGAGGACTGCTTCGGGGAAAATTCGTAAGGATGTATTGCGGGCCGAGGTGAAGGGTTTGGTTTAACCCTTTGATTCAACTATCTAAACAACACTCGTCACCCCGTGCTAGACACGGGGTTAGGCTTTAGCCCCCAGAAAGAAGCCAAGCCCCCCTGAGTTCACAAACGAAGTGCAACACCTCACACAGGTGGTGCCATGTCAAAATACACACAACTTTCGCTTGAAGAGCGCTGCTCGATTGCCCGTCTTCATGAAGACGGGCAATCGATCCGGCAAATCGCTGCAACTTTGGATCGCCAGCCATCAACCATCGCGCGGGAGTTGAAGCGCAATACCGGGCGTAAGATCGGCTACCAGCCAGCTTATGCCGAGGCGCTGACTGCCGCCCGCCGCTGGACCGGCAACAAGCTCGAACGCGACGACGCATTGCGCGAGACTGTCCTCAAACGCCTGACAGCAGGCTGGTCGCCCGAGCAGATCGCTGGCCGCCTTGCTCGCGAAGAAGGCCACAAGGTCATCAGTCACGAGACCATCTACCGCTTCGTCTACACCCAGCTCAAACGCACCAACGACACCAAATGGCGGCTCTATCTACCCCGCGCCAAAATCAAACGCGGATGGCGCACCAAAGGTGGATGGCCCCGAAACGACGGAAAATGTTCGATACACGACCGCCCCGCACACATCGCTGAACGCCAAACGCCCGGCCATTGGGAAGCCGACTGCATGCTCTTCTCAAAGCCAGGGCCCGCCATCCTGATCGCTCACGAACGCCATTCCCGCTTCACCATCGCCCTCCCACAACCCAACCTTAAGGCCGATCCCGTCGCCCAAAGCCTCGTCCAAATGTTCAAACCCTTCGCGCCAAACCTCCGCCAATCCGTCACCTTCGACAACGGCACCGAGTTCTACCGACACCAGCAGCTCTCTACTCTGCTCAACATCCAAACCTACTTCTGCGACCCACGCGCGCCGTGGCAAAAAGGGAGCGTCGAAAACGCCATTGGACGCCTCCGACGCGCACTCCCCAGAAAAACCGACATCGTAAACCTGCCAAAAGCCCGCTTCAACGCGATCATCGCAAACTACAATAATACGCCAAGAAAATGTCTCGGCTTCCAAACTCCAGCAGAAGCCTTTATCCAACCGTTGCACTTCGAATGTAAATCCACACCCGTGTCAAGCACGGGGCGACGGTTTAATAGTGAACCGTTGCGTGCAATCTCAACCTCGCCCGGTCGCCTTGGCAATGCTGGCGTTAATCTCGTCGGTTGACGGATTTTTCCGCAACGTCAGCCCGCCATTCACCTGCAAATTCTCGCCGGTCATGAAACATTCGTCGCTGGCAAGGAAAACGGCGGCGGCGGCAATGTCGTCGGAGGTTCCATAGCGACCAAGCGGATAACCCGCGACGAAAGCCTCGAACAGCCCGGGTACGGTTTTGGCTTCAGCGGTCATCGGCGTGTCGGTGAGGCCGGGCGATATCGAATTGGCGCGGATGCCTTCGTGTCCGAACTCGTTGGCGATGCAACGGATGACATGGTCGATCCCGGCCTTGGTCCCCATATAGGCGGCGTGGTTTTCTAGCATGATCTTGGCGGTTGCCGAGCTGATCGTGATGATCGATCCACCGCGGCCGCCATGCGACTTGGCCATTTTGCGGATCATCGCCTGGAAAAACTGGAAAGGGCCGATAAATTGCAGCGCGGTCATCGCGTTGAGTTCGGCGCGGGTGTTATCTAGAAATGGCGTCAGCAGGCCCCAGCCGGTAGCGTTCACCGCAATGTCGATGCCGCCCAATTTAGCGGCGGCGGTGTCGGCCAGCGCATTGACGCTGGCTTCGTCTGTCAGGTCACAATCGGCCCATACGCAACCGGTGTCCTTGGCAAAGGCTTCCAGCACATCGACCTTACGCCCCGAAACCAGCACGTCTGCGCCCTCTGCCATGAAGCGACGCGCCATGATTTGCCCCATGTTGCCCGCGCTCGATGCGCCGAGGATGATTGCTTTCTTGCCTGCCAGCCGTCCCATGAAACTCTCCTATCGCTAATTGCCAACTTGCTACCACCAAGGCGCAAGCGCCAGTCCTGTTCAAAAGGGGAGTGGTTGCAATATGGCTGTCGCTGCACAGTCCTGTTAACACGCACTTCGAGGAGAATTTCGATGGATTTGGGTTTAAAGGGGCTGAAAGCCATATTAGTTGGCGCCAATGGCGGCATCGGGCGCAAGGTTGCCCATGCGCTGGTGGCTGAAGGCTGCCATGTCGCGGTTTGCGGGCGCAGCCAGGAAAAGGTCGATAAGATTGCGGGCGAACTCGGCAATCAAGGCGTCACTTTTATCGCCGAAGCGCGCGACGTGACCGATCCCGAAGCGGTGCCAGCCTTTGTTGAAAGTGCGGCCAAGGCGCTTGGCGGTTGCGACATTTTCATCAGCTTCACCTCGGTTAACCCCGGCGAAGATACCGATGCTGCATGGCAGCTTGTGCTAGACACTGACATCCTGCCTATGCGGCGCGGGATCGCGGCGGCGCGGCCCTATCTCAAGGAATCCGCCAATGGCTCGGTGATCTGCATGAGCTCAACCGGCGCGGTTGAAGAGTTCATGGGGGTGCAGCCCTATAATGCTTTGAAAGCCTCTGTGATCGCTTATTCCGCTGCCATGTCGCAAACGCTGGCCGCCGAGGGCACGCGCGTTAATTGCATCACCCCCGGCCCGGTCTGGACCGAGGATGGTCCGTGGGTTTATATCAAAGAAAATATGCGCGAATTCTATGACGGTATCGTCGCTCAATTGCCGTTGGGCAAGCTGACCTCGGGCGAGGATATGGCGAAAACCATCGTCTTCACAGCGTCTCCCGCTTGCAAAACAATGACTGGCGCGAACATCGTCGTCGACAGCGGATTGACCAAACGCATCCAGTTTTAGATGGCTTCGTACGATTCCGCTTGGCGGCCAGAGCAGCCACCTCGCCGTGTCGGTGCCCGATATTGAGAAAGCGCGGCAATGCGGCGACCTATTGCCGTGACGGTTTTGGCATTGTGTTCGAAATCATGGAAATTCATCAGGCCGACGAGATACAGTGGGTTTAGAAAACCACCCGCTGAACTGCGCCGGATATCTCGCGCATACAGTCTTCGGGTGCCGAGACGCGGCTGGTGCAGAGCAGAACTTCGCCGTCGTCGGTTGCCGCACAGGCCCAAGTTGGCACATCGAATGTCAGCGTTTTCAGATAGACGCCATCGGGCGCGAATTTGACAAGGGCATTGCAGGTCATGGTGGTGACGAGAATATTGCCGTCGGCATCCAAGCAAATGCCATCGGGCTGACAATCCGGTGTGCGCGCGAATATACGGCGATTGGAAAGGCTGCCATCGGGTCCAATGTCAAAAGCCGTCAGGCACTGCGAAACCGATTCCGCGACCACAAGAATTGTCTCGTCATCCAGCGTCACCATACCGTTGGGGAAGGCCATATCTGTGGCCGCAATGCGCGCCGCTCCATCTGGTTCGATGCAAATCAGATTGGTCGTTTGGGGAGATTCGTGATGGGGATCGAAGCCGAAATTGCCGACATAGGCGCGGCCGGACGTTAACACGATCATGTCATTGCAATGGAAGCGGGCAAAGGGTGACAAGTCGGCGTGAACCGTTAGCGCGCCGCCATTCCAACGCATCACCTTTTGATCGCGCATCGACACAATCAGCAAATCACCGTTTGGTAGCCAGCCCAAACCACTCGGCTGCCCGGGCACCTCAACAATGGCTTCGCGGTTGCCTTCTAAATCGACCGCGTACACCATGTGGCTATAGAAATCCGAAAACCACAATTTGCCGTCTTTCCAACGTGGACCTTCTGGAAAAGTCAGCCCGGTTGTGATCGGAACGAGCGTCGCCATCAGGCGATTTTCAAGATCAGCTTACCCGTATTGGCCCCCGAAAACAGTCGCATGAAGGCGGGGTAGGCATTTTCCAAGCCGGTTTGAACGTCCTCATCGACGCGCACTTTACCCTCGGCGGCCCAGCGCGCCATCTGCTGCCCGCCCTCGGCAAATTGCCCGACATAATCGGAAATCAGGAACCCCTTCATCGTCGCGCGGTGAACAAGCAACTGCCAGATGTTGCGCGCGCCAGTTTTCTCGCCGCTGTTGTTATATTCGCTGATGAGGCCGCACAGCAATATGCGCGCACCGTCTGCCAAGTTCATAAGCTCCGCATCCAAAACATCGCCGCCAACATTTTCAAATATCATGTTGACGCCCTCGGGTGCCGCCGTTCTGATAGCTTCGGCTAACTGCTCAACAGTCTTACCGCGATAATCAATCGCTGCATCAAAACCGTAATCCTCCAGCAAGCGGCGGCATTTTTCTGCACCGCCTGCTATGCCGATAGTTCGGCAACCCTTGATCTTACCAATCTGGCCCACGACCGATCCCACCGCGCCCGCCGCGCCTGAAACGAGCAAAACTTCGCCTGCCTGTGGCTTCAGCCCGTCGAGCAAACCGAAATAGCCCGTAAGACCCACCGCCCCCATGCTGGAGAGGAATTGCGAAGGTGAGGCGACGCTTGCTGCATCAATGGGGGCGGTGAAGCCGCCTGGACTGACCACCGAATAATCCTCCAGCGCATTCAGCCCCATGACCCAATCGCCGACCTTATAATCGGAATTGGCTGACGCATGGACCACGCCAACGGTCGTCGCGCGAACCGGATCGCCCAATGCAATAGGCGGCATGTAACTGGGCGCATCATCCATCCAGCCACGTTGGGCGGGGTCGAGCGAGGCAAAATGATTGCGGACAATAAAATCGCCGGAATGGGGCTCGGGTATTCTTTCTTCAATCAGATTGAAGTCTTCGGGCAAAGGATCGCCTTGCGGGCGGCGGACAAGAAGGAAACGGCGGTTCATTGGCATAGGACACTCCTGTTCCATTTATCCTCACCCTGTGACGCAAATGCCGCACCTGTAACAAGTGGTAGTGTTGGTCAAAACGTGTGCCGCTAGAACACGGTTCATGGAAATGGGCCGGATGTGTCCATACCAAATGAGAGGATCATCATGGGGAAGAGCATTTCGATGCGCGGCGTTAGCCTTGCGCTTGCTGGCACAAGTTTGTTGGCATTTACCACTCCGGGCTTTGCTCAGGAAGCTGAATTGGCGGAAGAAGCAGACGTGACCGAAATCATCGTGTCTGCTCGGCGCCGCGATGAATCACTTCAGGATACGCCGGTCGCTATCACCGCGATTAACACCGCGATGCTTGAGAACAAGGCTTCGTTGACAATTGGTGACCTGCAAGGTGCTGCACCTGGTCTGCTCATCACCCAACAAAATTCAGGCGCGGCTGCGGCCAACCTTTCGATCCGTGGCCTAACCTATGCCGACATCGAAAAGTCACAGACGCCGACTGTGGGCGTTGTTGTCGATGGTGTCACGATCGGTACGAATACCGGCCAGTTGCAAGACGTTTTCGACGTTGCACAAATAGAAGTGCTGCGCGGACCGCAAGGCACATTGTTTGGCGCAAACACCATCGGCGGCGTAGTTTCGATTACACGCACCAAGCCGACGATGGAAACCGGCTTGAAGGCCGAATTGACCTACGGCAAGTGGAACACCTTGGCGGCCAAAGCCATTGCCAATGTCGGCAATGGCGATTTGCTCGGCCTCAAGCTCTGGTATTTTCACAACGAAACCGACGGTTTTTATCGCAACGCGACGTTCGATCATCGGGCGGGCTGGAGCAAAGGTGACAATTTTGGCGGCAGCTTCCTGTTCAAGCCAAGCGGAACCGACCTTGATGTGCAACTGACCGTTGGCCAATCGAATCAAAAGTTCGAACCAGTCGTCAGCAATCTCACCAATTCGACTGAATTGTTCTGCGGCTTTATCGCAGCCGCCGAGTGCAACCGTAACAATACCACTGACATCTATACACTTTTTGGCAGCGACCAAACCCGCAGCAGCTACAAAGCACCCGAAGCAACGCTGCAGGTCAATTACGATGCAGGGGGCGTGAAGCTTTCGGCGATAACGGGATGGCGGCACTCGACGGAGAGGCAGACGCAAGATTATGACGGGTCGAGCACCGACCTTTATTTTACCGATCGTCGCCAGCACTACACGCAGTGGAGCCAGGAATTGCGGCTATCCGGTGACGTGGGCAAATTCGATTATGTGGTTGGTGCTTACGCTTTCGATTCGCAATATGATCTGACTCAATGGTCGCGTGTATTCGGGTTTAATCCCACTGTCCCGCCGACGCTGTTTGACCGGAATTCGCAGCATGTAGAGGGTGGATATACCAGCTATGCCTTTTTTGGTGATTTCAACTGGGCCTTTGCCGATCAATGGCGATTGTCGTTCGGTGGGCGTTGGAGCCACGACAATAAGAAGCTCCTGAATGGATTTGCACCCAATGTCTTGATCGATCCGGCCAATGTACAGGCAAGCCAGTTTGCACTGGTCGGTACAGGCGATGCGAACTTTAGCAAATTCACGCCCAAGGTTGGCGTTGACTTCCGTCCCAATGACGACACGATGCTCTATGCCAGTTGGTCACGCGGCTATCGTTCCGGCGGTTTCAGCCCACGTGCCGCCACAGCGGCCACGGCAGGCACACCGTTCGGTCCGGAAACGGTTGATTCCTATGAAATAGGTGGCAAGTTCAATTTCGCTGATGGGAAAGTGCTGCTTAATATTGCGGGTTATTATTCCGACTATAAAGACATGCAGCAAAACCTGACCGTCCCCGGCGGACCAACGGGCAACCAGACGATTACAGGCAATGTTGCTGGCGGTGCAGCCATCAAAGGGATCGAGATCGACGCCACTTTCCGTCCGGTGGAAAATCTCCGCCTGACGGCTGCTTCGGCTTATATGAAATCGAATTTCCGCAATTTCATTGCCAATGGCGTCCTGCCCGGAGGGGGCATCGGACCGTTTGATTATTCGGCTAACCGGCTGATCTATGCACCAAAATTCACGGCCTCTTTTGAGGGTGAATATACTGTTCCGACCAGTTTTGGCGAATTCGTCCTGACAGGAAGCTGGCGCCACATCAGCCCTTATGATGAACAGCTCTCCATTGCTTCGACGACCGCTGCTACAATTAACGGTGTTGCAGGTGTCCGGGTCAATGGCAACGATCCGCGCGTTCGCACCACAACTCAGGACTTGATCGACGCCAGTGCGACGGTAAATTTCAAATTAGGGGAAACCGATGCCTATATCCGGGTATTCGGCCGCAATTTGGGCAACGAAAAAACGACGACCCATGCATTTACGGTCGCTGGTCTGTGGTCGTTCGGCATGGCGATTGAACCACGTACTTATGGTGCGACAATTGGCGTAAAATTCTGATCTTTTGATCAGTAGGAGATAAACAAGGCTGCGGTCAGAAATGGCCGCAGCCTTTTTAGTTGGGAGATCGAATATGGGACGTCTGTCTGGAAAAATCGCGTTGGTTACCGGTGGGGCATCTGTCCCCGGTTTGGGCAGTGCGACCGCGATCCGCTTTGCCGAAGAAGGCGCTGTCGTTTACGTGACCGATCGTGACGCCGAGGGTGCCAATAATGTTGCAGCGGATATCCGGGCTTCGGGCGGACAGGCTATTGCATTATCCCATGATGTAACCAGTGAAGCCGATTGGGATCGCGTCATGGCAACCATCATCGAAGGCCATGGCCGTCTCGATGTCCTTGTCAACAATGCGGGAATCGCGGTGCTGCGTATGATCGAGGACTTTACTACGGAAGACTGGAACCTTCAGATCAATGTCAATCTGAACAGCGTATTTTACGGCACCAAGCGCGCCGTTGTGGCGATGCGCAAAATGGGTGAGGGCGGTTCTATCATCAATATTTCGTCAGTGGCGGGCATTGGCGGTGTACCTGCTTGTAGCGCCTATGCAGCTGCAAAGGGCGGCCTGCGGATATTTTCAAAGACGATTGCGATGGAAACAGCAAAGGACAAAATTCGCGTCAATACTGTCCATCCCGGCATGATCCTGACCAATATGCAAGGTGTCGCCCAAGAGGATAATGCCGATAATTATGATGATACACTGGCGCTTGTGCCCATGGGCTATATGGGCGAGCCGATCGATATCGCGAACATGAACCTGTTTCTGGCTTGCGACGAAGGGCGCTATTGCACTGGCGCGGAGTTTGTCGTCGACGGTGGGATGATGGCGCACTAATGAGGGGGACTGCTCATTAGTGGTAACCAACTCTAATGGCGTGCGCGTTTAGCTGCGCACGTCCACTACCACCTTGCCCAGATTTTTGCCGCGCATCAGGCGTTCAAACGATTCCAAAACATTTTCGATGCCTTTGGTTTCGTCAAAGTCACCAGATAGGCGGCCTTCGTCATACCAAGCTTTCAATGGTGAATAATAATTAACACCGTTGGCAAGGAAATCTGGCAGAAAAATCCCCTTCACCGTAAGGCGTTTCATCAGGATTTGGTCAAAGCGGGCCGGGCCGGGCAGGCCTCCGTCAGAGGTATATCCCGCAATCAATCCGCAAATGCCGATTCGTCCATAATGCGCCATATTGGGCAAAGCGGCATCGAGCAGGTCGCCTCCGACATTTTCGAAATAGACGTTGATCCCGCCTTCGACCTTGGCGAGTTCAGCCTCAACATTTTGAGTTTTATAATTGATCGCAGTGTCGATCCCCAATGTACCCGTCAGCCAGTCACATTTGTCATCTGACCCTGCAATGCCAATCACTCGGCAACCCATGTTGCGCGCAATCTGACATGCCACGCTGCCCGTTGCCCCGGCGGCGGCCGAAATCAGCACGGTTTCGCCAGCTTTCATTTCGAGCACATCAACCAGGCCGCAATAGGCCGTCCAGCCATTAAGTCCCAATGCGCCGAAATGATCGCGCACATCGCGCACATTGGAATCGAGCACCATCAATCCGGACATTACGGGATCGACCAGCGAATGGCTCGCCCAATGGCCAAAGCCACGCACCAGATCGCCCGGCTTGAATCCTTCAGCGCGCGAGGCGATGACTGGCCCCAGAAATTGCCCCTGCATTGGGCTACCCAGCGGAATCGGCGGGGAATAGCTGTCTTCACGCGCAGTCATCCACACGCGCACACCGGGGTCCATGGAGAGATAGTCGGCCTGCACCAGCACCTGTCCTTCACCTACGTCAGGCAGTGGCGCGGATTCCAGCGATAAAGCTGCTGCATAATCATGCCCGTCAGGGCGAGCGTTAAGTTGCCAAAATCGATAGTCGCTCATCGGCGGATTTCCTCATTCTCTGCATTAAAAAAATGGCGTTTGCTCGATCACAAGCAAACGCCACAGTATCAGGTACACAACGGATTGTTATTTGAAATCGAACGAAAGTTCGACACCCCATGTCCGGTTCGGAATGCGATCGCTGAACCAGAACGGGCCTGCCTGGCTGGACCGCACGATACGGCCACCCTTGTGGAAAGCGTCATTCACAAATGCCGACAATTTATAGTCTGACGATCCACCGATATTGCCAAAATAACTGATCGAAGCATCGAACGATGTATGGGCTGGAATGATTTCTCGACGATAACCAATAATAGCGGGGCCAACCGTGTCGCGGGTTGATTCCGTTGCATAATCGGCCAGATATTTGACGTTGGTGCCGAAGATAATTTTGGTATCGTCATCACCGATAGGCATGGTGAATTCGGCACCCAGGCTGGCGTTCCATTTTGGAGCGTAACGCAAAATCCGGTTTGCCCGAATATCGTTGCCTGCAGCATCAAGGAATTTCAGGTATTTACCGTTCAGATAGCCTCCCGATGCGAAGAAATGGAGGTTGCTCGATGGTTTGAGCTGCGCTTCAATTTCGACACCGCGGAAACGCGCTTCACCCGCGTTGCGTACAAAGGTGATGGTGGTAGCGGGTGCAACGGGGTTCGACGTGATCTGGTCTTCCTGTTTATTCTTGTAATCGGTCTGGAACACTGTGACGTTGAATATGGCTCTGTTGTCGAGAAACTTTGTTCGCAAGCCGAGTTCGGTGCTGTCCACTGTTTCTGGATCATATGGTCCGATGGTGTCGGGTGTCGATCCAGGGCGACCGTTCCAGCCTCCCGAGCGGAAGCCACGTGACCAGGAAACATAAGCCATGACATCTTCGGCAAATTTATGGTCGACCGAGAAGCGCGGCGTGAATTTGCTGAAGCTCAATTCTCCCGTGCGGCACGGCACATGCGCAGACGTTGGATCAGGACAGAAATATGGACCACCTTCGGCCAGCGGAACGGCGGGCTTCTGGACGTTGAACTCTTTCTTTTCCTTGGTGTAGCGTCCACCAACTGTGACGCGCGTTGCATCGGACAGCTTCCAATAGGTTTCCGCGAAGGCCGCGTAGGACGTTACCGTCTGGCCTGCGCTGAATGTGTCCACCAACAGCCCGGGATTTGCTACGCCACCGAACAGGAACACATCCTGCCGTTTCAGCTTATATTTCGATTTGAAATAATAAACCCCTGTGACGATATTGAATATGCCATCAAAGTTCGAATCGAAGCGAAATTCCTGACTGAATTGTTTGCCGCTCAAATCGCGAACGGGATGGAACAATGCGGTGTCAGGTCCGACTGCATGGCCGATATTGTCGATGTTGAGTTTGTCGCTGTTTCTCCAAATGCCGGAGATCGAGACAAGGTCAAAATTGTTGCCCGAATATTTGGCATTCAACGTAACATTGTTGGCGTCCAAAGGCACATTAAACGGAACATCGGTCAAGCTTGCGGTATAATTACTGTCTTCATAAATCTGCTGGATCGTGGGGCCTGTTCCACCTGGGGTGGCTGGGCCGGTGAAGCACAGACCGAAAGCATCGCAAGCCAGTGATCCGGCCAGCGACTGGTTCACCAGTTGAGGATAATTGGAGCGATCTTTCAGATATTCGTAGGTCAGTGTTGCTTCGAAATTATCTGTCGGCGTGACCAGAATTGTACCGGTAAGGCCAAAACGTTTCAGACCCGGGTCACGTTTGCCGGATGCGTAATTGCGGGTGAAGCTGTCTCCATTGATTGAGAACAGACCAACCTTCAATGCCATCTTGTCTTCGATAATCGGCGTGTTGATTACCGCTTTCAAATCACGACGGCCATAGGAACCGATGGTGCCGCTTAACTTCGCGCCGAGTTCGCCAGTGGGGCGCGACCGCTTTACATTGATGATGCCGCCAATGGTATTGCGGCCAAACAAAGTGCCTTGTGGACCGCGCAGTACTTCGATCGATTCCACGTCGAACATGTCGATGAGCGCGCCGGTATTGGAGGCAAGGAAAATGCCATCAATGGAGGTGGCGACTGCCGGTTCAAACGAACGTTCGATGTCAGCAAAGGTCAAGCCGCGGATTGATGCCGAAAGAGTCGCGCCTGAAAACTGCACCTGACCCAATTGCACGTTGGGCATATATTTCGAAACCGCGCGAACATCGGGCACAAAGCGTTCTTCGAGTACATCGCCACTGATGCCGGTAACGGCAACGGGAACATCCTGAACATCTTCAACACGTTTGCGCGCTGTAACAGTAATTTCTTTGATGCCGCTGTTGTCGTCTTCGGTTTCTGCCTCTTGGGCCAAAACCGGAAAGCTGCAAAGGCAGGTCGCGGCCAATGCGCTTGCCTTTATCAGGCGTGAAAAACTGCTGCCAGTGGCTCGCGTGATCAACATTTAATTATCCCCTCTCGCAGGTGGGGCAAATTATATTTTGCCCGATGATCAAACGTTAAGAAGTCCGGTTGAAAGCGAACACTGGCCAAATTGGTAGTCTTGGGCCGAACTAATCAAAAGAACAGGCCCAACGAATGTGTTCGTCTTATCCTTCTGCAATCAAATGCCTTTTGGCCCATGTTGACGGTGTACGTTTCGGAAAGAACGGCTCGAAAATAGCCATTGGCCGTCCACTTTTACGCAAGTATCTTCATATTCGCCCATGTCGCGCATAGTAACGCCATTCTGGTCATACACCTCAGATGTGCAACTTCGCATCTTTGCATGTTCACCGTTCACTTCGATTGAAGCGGGCCAAGATTGAAAGCGGATACCGGGATAACCTTTCATGGCTTCGATCCACATCGCGACAATTCCGGGCTTGCCTGTCGTTGTGCCGATTTCAGGATAATCGGGCAACGACCATTCGGCATCTTCGGCCCAGGTTGCCCCCCAGTCTCCCGCATCGCAGCGGTTGACCGCATCGGCATAGGCTTCCAGCAGTTCACGAATAGCAAGCCGGTCTTCGGCGGGTCCGGTAAAGGGCATGTCTCTCTCCTCAGATTTTAAAGGGAGATTAAGCGGGGGAGGTGATGTGCGAACCTGTAGCTATGATGAGGGTGCGCCTAGCGTTAAATTTTAAGACCGTAGTGCTGGGCTGGTCGAAGCACGCTGCGTGGTAAGGCGCCACACCTGAAGGTCGCCCTTCGATAGGCTCAGGGCTACGGTATTTTTGTTTGATGCTGTTTTCAAAAACTAATCGGCAAATCTTCCATGCCCGGAGTACCTTCGGGCAATTCAACCTCGATCATGCCGCCGACAACACGCACCGCAAAGGTCCGCAAATCGCGGTACATGCCGCCGATGCATTTTCCGGTGGACACTTCAAACCGCGCACCGTGCAGCGGACACATCACTGCGCCGCGCCGGATTCGTCCTGTGGAGAGCAACGACGCTTGATGCGTGCAGCGGTCGTTCAATGCAAACAGGCCTTCGTCTGTGCGCGTCAGCAAAACGTGCCAGCCATTGACCTTTGTCGCCACTTTCTCGCCCTCGGGCAAATCTGCATCGGCAATCAGACTGTGCCAGCCCCCGCTCATCCTTGCGCTGCCTTCCAATCGCGTTTGATCTTTTTGGCGAGGCTCCATTTATGGACTTCGGTGGGGCCATCATAGATGCGGAAAGCGCGCATTTCGCGAAACACGCGTTCGACGATGGTGGTGTCGGTGACGCCTAATCCGCCCATAACCTGCACACAGCGGTCTGCCACGCGCATTAACGCTTCAGATACCGCCACCTTGGTCATCGAGCTTTCAACGGTGCCAAGCGAACCGGTATCAAGCACCGACGCACACCAATTGATCATCAGTTCGGCCTGTTTCAAATCAATCATATTTTCCGCGAGCATAAAGCCCACACCCTCATGGTCGATCAGCGTCTTGCCGAATGCCTCGCGACGGTTGGCATAATCAGTCGCGATTTCGTTCGAACGGATGCAGCAACCCAGCCAGCGCATACAATGCGAGAGCCGGGCCGGGGAAAGCCGGATTTGCGCGTATTTAAAACCTTCGCCCGCTTGCCCCAGCATTTGATCGGCGGGAACGCGCAGATTATCGATGGTCAGCGTCGCGTGGCCACCGGGCATGCTATTGTCGATGGTGTTGGGCACATGATCGATACGGATTGCCCGATCGGGCAGATCGACAAGGAACATACACGCGCCTTCCTCCGCTTTTGCCATGATGATACCAACCTTTGCGCCTTGTGCGCCGGTGATGAATGTTTTGCGCCCGTTGATTACCCAATGGTTGCCGTCCATCCGGCACGTTGTTTTCATCATCGACGGATCGGAGCCTGCGCCACCATCGGGCTCGGTCATGAAAAATGCCGAGCGCGCGCGACCCTCGATCAGCGGCTTCAAAAAGCGTTCCTTGAGTTCCGGACTGCCAACATGGCCGAGCAGATACATATTGCCTTCATCGGGCGCGGTGGTATTGCAGGCGAGCGGACCGAGCGGCGACAGGCCCGATTTAATCAAAACATAGGCGGTTTCATGCTGCGTCAGATGCGCGCCATCGGGCAGGATATGCGGCGTCAGCACACCCGCAGCGCGGGCCTTGGCCTTCATCTCGTCAACCAAATCATCGGTCGGCGCACCGTGATGATCGCGACGCGGATCGGCTTCATAACGAACCACGGTTTCGCGAACAAAAGCTTCGACTTTCGCGCCAATTTCTAGCGCGCGTTGGGAAAGAGACATGAAATTTCCTTGAAAGCTAAATCGTGCTGCCGCCGTCTATGCGGAATTCGGCACCGGTGGAAAAGGCGGATTCGTCCGACCCAAGATAAACGCAAATCGCGGCGATTTCTTGGGGTGTGCCTAGCCGTCCGATGGGTAGCACCTCAAGCCAGCTGGCGTAAACAGCGTCAGGATCATCGGCTTGCGCCAAAACCTTGTCGATAATCGGTGTGCGGATCAGGCCGGGATGCACCGAATTGCAACGGATGCCATAGCCCGATTTGGCACAATGCAGCGCGACCGACTTGGTCATGTGCGTCACCGCCGCTTTCGCACCATTATAAGCGACCAGATCGGCCTGCGCGCGAACGCCCGTCATCGACGACATATTGATGATCGAGCTGCCTCCATTAGCCTTCATGGCTGCAACGCCATATTTACAGCCAAGGAAGACTCCGATGACATCGACCTCAAATTCATGGCGGAATTGTTCGAGTGTTACCTCTTCGATCGACCCCAGCGTGGTGATGCCGGCATTGTTCACGAGTATGTCGACGCGTCCCGCCCCGGCAAATACCGCCTGCCAGTCACTTTCCAATGACACATTGAGCTTCACAAAACGCGCCGCTTCGCCAATCTCCGCCGCCAGTGCGTTGCCAGCCACTTCGTCAATATCGGCGATAATAACGGCAGCACCTTCCAGGACAAAGCGCCGCGCAATCGCCGCGCCTAGGCCAGATGCGCCGCCCGTGACTAGCGCGGTTTTGCCAGAAAGCCGCAATGTCATCAGATCGGCAACGGACGCGGATCGCCCGCAATATCAAAAATCTGTACGGTCGATGCCAACATTTTTGGGCTAAATTTGGCAAAAAACGCTGCAATCCATGGCATAGTGAAATGCACATGCAGCGCCGCATCGTCGCGCCATTGCTCAACCACATTGACCAAGCCAGTAGCTTCATCTTCAATGAGCAACGAGTAAAAAAAGCAACCATCCTCCGCTTTTATCCTGTCAATCATGGCAGCAACGTCAGTGCGGAAATCGTCGAGGCAACTGGTTTCCATGTTCATTGTACCTTGCACGAAAATCATATCTCTCTCCTTTGAAGCTTTGTCGTCCCCTCTATTGCTTTGTGCGCGAAGCAAGGGCTAGCCATATCGCTAGGTGCGGGCAAACCGGCTGGCGGGGACTATGCCGACATAGGAGCACCCACACCATGACCATGTCTCACGAAGCCGTATTGCAACTTGTCGATGATCTATATGCTGCGACCGGCGTTGGTGATTTCGACAAGGCCGAAGAATATCTGACTGAAGATTTTTTCATCACCGAGGCCGATACACTGCCTTTTGCGGGCGTTTATCACGGAAAGACCGCGCTGCGCGATTTGTACACCAAAGTGATGGGGATGATGGATGTTACAGGGTTGAGTTGTGTCGAGACGACTAGCGGCGGCGATTATGCGGTGACCATATTGTCGTTTGAATTTGCCGACCCCAGCCTCGCATCCGCCCATCTGTGCGAGTTGTTTCGCTTCCGCGATGGCAAAGTGTGCGAAATCAAGCCCTATTATTTCGATCCAGCAACAATTGTGGCTGCATGTGATGCAAAGACGAAGAGCTGATTTGGTATCGGCCCGGCGGAATTAGTCTTTTTTGCGTCAAAGAGAAAAAATGGTGCCGGCTACAAGGTTCGAACTCGTGACCCCCTGATTACAAATCAGGTGCTCTACCAACTGAGCTAAGCCGGCTCGCGGATGCGATGGAAGCGCCTTTAGCGTCAAACTACGCCAAAGGTCCAGCCCTCTGTTGCAGCAATTTTCGCTTTCAAGCGTTTGGGTTGCCATAAGTGTTCTTTTTCTGCAGAAAATCGCATCCATGCAGCGGTCAAAATTGCATCGGTAGCATGGTCGGTATAGCGGCCGGTGAAGGCAATATGCTTGTTGCTGTCAAAACTCTGCAACGCCGCATCCAGCATTGCACCTTGCGAAATTTTTGTTCGGCCTTGGGCCAAAACTTGCGAAGCGCGCGCCGCAATGCTGGTATAAATTTCAACGATGACAGGGCCCTTTGCGGGTAGGGGATCAAATGGCCAAACTGGAATGTCGCGACCCAATTGGTGCAGCACGCGCATTCCCGTCAGGCTTGATTTGCCGACCTGCGCGGCACCCACCAAATTGAAACAGCTATACGGATTGATCCCCGCGATGTCGCCTTGGCCAAGTGCTTCGCACATACGCAAACGACCGCGACCGGGGCCAAATAGGTCTCCGCAGTTGCGCTGTTGGCGAAAATGGCGGGCTATTTCAGGGTGTTCGATAAATGTATTCGCGCCGAAATTTTCGTCATCGCCTGACATTTGGTCGACCAATTGCCACAAAGCACGGGCAGAGGGGGGCGATTGTGGCCAGCCCGGAAAATAGCTTTCCAAATCGCAAAAGGGCAGGGCGAACGACAAATCGAGCCCGATCAGGATATTTCGCTTCGCTTGTTGCGCTATCCATTGAGTGGCGTCTTTGCGAGTCCAATGCTGTGCGGGCGGCGGCACCAGTTTTGGCGCAGCGTGCCCCGAATCGCAGGTCGCAATGGCTATTCCCCTTTGCCAGCGGCCTTTGGCACCAGACCAATCGATGCAGGCAAAATGGTCAAAGCGTCGCATCCATTATTGCTATCGCGCGTGGGTATCAACGGCAATAGGCGCTGCCGTCTTTCATCGATTTTGCCATGTCGAAATGGAAATGATTGGCGTGCGCCGCATTATAATCTGGCCCTAATACGGTTCCGAACCGCTTACAGGCAGAGGCGTGCAGGCGGCGCAGGAAAATACGTTCCTTTTCCTTGCCGCGCCAACTGCCGAGTATAGCAATACGGCGGCCATCCTTCAGTATGAAAGCCGAGACATCGATGGCGTTGCCCGATGCATGTTCAGACAATTTACCCGATTGGCCACCGCCGATGTTGCGACAACTATAGGTACCCATGGTCTCAATCCGCACGACATCGCTTCCCATAATCTGTTTTGCCGCCGGGCGCACGGCATGTTTGGCCCATGCCGCGAAATTGGCTGCGAGTGGACAGGTCATCGGACCCAGATTGGTGGCTTCGGTGGCGAACGACATCAGTTTGATCGTGTCGATGGTTTTGCACCCCCCGCCGTAAAATTTATTGGGGAAAGGGGTAAAGGAAACGTCGGATGCTTTTAACGCTGTCAAACACTGGCGGGCGTCGGGCGATTTAAATGCGCCGCCGCTATGCCGAACGCCATCCCTACCGCCCCCGCAGGCAGTGACCAGTAGCGCAAGGGCGAAGGTGAAGGCAAAGCGTGTCATGTGTAATAAAATGTAAGCCTTATGGTTAACACCGGGTAAATATGCCAAACGACCCGCCGCAAATATGCAGAGTTTCAAACAGGGGGCCAATTGATGCGCGCATTTTTCAATCATCCGCTTTTCCTATGGGTGCTGCTGGGACATTTGGCGGTGGTCTTTATCTATGGTTTTGCGAGTGGAGGTGCCGAAGCAGGCGACTTGCTGCATCCGACGGGCGAATTTTCGATCCGCTTCATGGTGCTCGCCATGCTGATCGGGCCGCTTGCTGATATTTTCGGATCAAGGCCGTGGACCAAATGGTTGTTGCGGCGGCGGCGCTGGATCGGGGTTGCGGCCTTTGGCTATGCGCTGCTGCATTTGGTGTTTTACGTGATCGATATGGGTGCCTTGTCGGAGATGCTGGCTGAACTGGACGCGCCGGGAATCTGGACCGGCTGGATCGCCTTTTTCCTGATGCTGGTGCCTGCTGTGTTAAGCAACGATCAATCGATGCGCTGGTTAAAGCGCGGGTGGAAACAGGCACAGCGGCTCGCTTATCCTGCGGCCTTGTTTACAGTGCTTCACTGGGGTTTGCTCGAATGGCAATGGGGCGGTGCTTTGGTGCATATCGCGCCACTGGTAGTTGCGAATTTTGTACGTTTGATTGTTTTGAAAGGACGACGCGCATGAAAAAATTTCTCCCCCTGATTGTCTTGGTCGCGCTGTCGGGCGTATCGTCACCTGCAATGGCCGATGCCAAAATCTGGTGCCAAGGCGGGCCGGTGGCAAGCTGGACGTCGATTGACAAGTTGAAGGCCAAATTGACGCGCGAGGGCTGGACGTTAAAAAAAGTGAAGAAAGTTCGCGATTGTTACGAGGTGTATGGCAAAACCCCCGAGGGCGATAATGTGGAAAGCTTTTTCCATCCGGTGACACTCGACAAATTGCTGGTATTGAAGCGCGGGAAGACACTGTTTCGCAAACAGGGCTATTGATCGGTCATTGACAAAGCCGGGGGCGGCTTTATTAGCGCCCCCGGGCCACGCGGTCCCAACGCCGCGCTGCTCTCTGCAAGGAGACGCTTACATGACTGAATTAGTAAAACCGCAGGCAAAACCTGCCCGTCCGTTTTTTTCATCCGGACCCTGCGCCAAGCCTCCGGGCTGGACTCCCGAAAAACTGCAAACCGCCGTAATGGGGCGTTCGCATCGTGCGAAAATCGGTAAGACGCGTTTGCAATATTGCATCGATTTGATGCGCGAAGTGTTACAATTGCCGGACACCCATAGGATCGGCATTGTTCCAGGGTCAGATACCGGCGCCTTTGAAATGGCGATGTGGACGATGCTGGGCGCGCGCGGCGTGACGGCTCTCGCTTGGGAAAGTTTTGGCGAGGGCTGGGTCACCGATGCGGTCAAGCAACTAAAGCTCGAACCCAAGGTGCATCGCGCCGATTATGGCCAATTGCCCGACCTCGACAAAATTGACTGGTCTGACGATGTGCTATTCACCTGGAATGGCACCACCAGCGGCGTGCGCGTGCCCGACGGCGAATGGATCCCCGATGATCGCGAAGGCCTTTGCTTTGCCGATGCGACCAGCGCAGTTTTTGCCTATGACATTCCGTGGGACAAAATCGATGTTGCGACCTTCAGCTGGCAGAAAGTGCTCGGAGGTGAGGGCGGCCATGGCGTATTGATCCTTGGCCCCCGTGCGGTGGAGCGGCTGGAAAGCTACACGCCTGCATGGCCGCTTCCTAAAGTGTTCCGATTGGTGTCGAAGGGCAAATTGGCTGAAGGCGTATTCAAGGGCGAAACGATCAACACGCCATCGATGCTCGCGGTCGAAGATGCGATATTTGCGCTGGAATGGGCAAAAGGGTTGGGTGGTCTTTCGGGCTTGCAGGCACGCAGCAATGCGAATGCCCATGCGCTCGACAAAATTGTCGCCGAACGCGATTGGCTCGGCCATCTGGCGGTCGATAGCGGCACGCGGTCTAAGACCAGTGTTTGCCTGACGGTCGAAGGTGCGGATGCAGATTTCATCAAGAAATTTGCTGGCTTGCTTGAAGCTGAAGGTGCCGCTTATGACATTGCTGGATACCGTGATGCCCCTGCTGGCCTGCGCATCTGGTGTGGTGCCACTGTGGATGCCGCCGACATTGAAGCGCTCGGGCCTTGGCTCGATTGGGCTTATCAAAGCGTTCAATCCTAACCCACCGTCGCCCCAGCGCAGGCTGGGGCCCATCACGCCTATCCGCTTTAATTGAAAGACGAGATAGGCTCCAGCCTACGCTGGAGCGACGAAACTTTAAAATTCAGGAGCAATCCCATGACCAAACCCCGCGTACTTATTTCCGACAAAATGGACCCCAATGCAGAGGCGATCTTCCGTGATCGTGGCTGTGACGTTGATGTCATTACCGGCGAAACCCCCGAAGAGCTGATCGCGCGTATTGGCGATTATGATGGCCTCGCCATTCGCAGTTCGACTAAAGTGACCAAGGCGATACTCGATGCCGCAACTAATCTGAAAGTCATTGGCCGTGCAGGAATTGGCGTGGATAACGTCGATATTCCGGCAGCATCGGCGCAAGGCGTGGTGGTGATGAACACACCGTTCGGCAATTCGATCACCACGGCAGAACATGCCATTGCTTTGATGTTTGCGCTTGCCCGCCAGCTTCCCGAAGCGAACGCGCAAACGCAAGCTGGGTTGTGGCCGAAAAACGGTTTCATGGGCGTCGAAGTCACGGGCAAGACATTGGGGCTGATCGGTGCGGGCAATATCGGCGCGATTGTCGCCAGCCGCGCGCTGGGCTTGAAGATGAAAGTCGTAGCCTATGACCCGTTTCTCACCCCCGAACGCGCCATCGAGATGGGCGTCGAAAAAGCCGATCTCGATACACTGCTTGCTAAGGCCGATTTCATAACGCTGCACACGCCGTTGACCGATCAGACGCGCAACATATTGTCTGCCGCCAATATTGCCAAAACCAAGAAAGGTGTGCGGATCATCAACTGTGCGCGCGGCGGTTTGGTTGATGAAGTGGCGCTGAAGGCGGCGTTGGACAGCGGCCATGTTGCGGGCGCGGCGCTCGACGTATTCGTCGAAGAACCTGCCAAGGCATCGCCGCTGTTCGGCACGCCGAACTTCATCTGCACCCCGCATCTGGGCGCATCGACCAGCGAAGCTCAGGTCAACGTTGCATTGCAGGTCGCCGAGCAGATGGCCGATTATCTGGTCAATGGCGGCGTCACCAACGCACTCAATATGCCTAGCCTTTCCGCTGAAGAAGCGCCGAAGCTGAAACCTTATATGGCGCTTGCCGAGGAACTAGGTTCTTTGATCGGCCAACTCGCGCATGGCGATATGTCGAATATCAGCATCGAGGTTGAAGGGGCCGCAGCCCAGCTGAATATCAAGCCGATTACTTGTGCTGTCCTGTCCGGTTTCATGCGTCGCTATTCAGACGCAGTGAACATGGTCAATGCGCCTTATATGGCCAAAGAACGCGGGCTGGATGTGCGCGAAGTGCGGCATGATCGCGAAGGCGATTACCACACATTGGTCCGCGTAAGCGTGAAGACGGAAGCTGGCGAGCGTTCGGTGTCTGGAACGTTGTTCGGCAACGGCCAGCCGCGTCTGGTCGAATTGTTCGGCGTGAAGGTGGAGGCCGATTTGATGGGCCACATGCTCTATATCGTCAACGAAGACGCCCCCGGCTTTATCGGCCGTCTCGGTACAACGCTGGGCGAAGCAGGGGTGAATATTGGCACATTCCATCTCGGGCGGCAGGAAGCAGGCGGTGTGGCTGTGTTGTTGTTGTCGGTCGATTCGCCAGTTCCGGTCGAAGTGGTCGAAAGCATCCATGCGTTACCCGGCGTGAAACGGGCGATGACGCTAGCTTTTCCGGGGTGATTTTTTCAGACCCCGTTTGTCCTGAGACTGTCGAAGGACTGCTTTTTCTTGCAACATCGGCGAAAAAGCATGACAGGGCTTCGACAATCTCAGTCCGAACGGTTCTACTCAGAAAATGACCACACAGCCTGCTCCCCACCGGTTTCCGCGACCGCTTACCGCCAGAGGCTGACGCCTCGGCACGGTTAGTGCGTGCTATTCTCGATACAGCAGCCAGTTTTGGCTATGAACGCGTGCAAGCACCGCTGGCTGAATTCGAAGCGAGTTTGACCGGTTCGCTTGGTACATCGGCGCGCGATTTGTTACGCTTTGTCGATCCTGTTTCGGGGGACACGATGGCGGTGCGAAGCGACATCACGGGGCAGATCGGGCGGATCGCGGCCACCCGCATGGGGCATCACCCGAGACCGTTACGCATGAGCTATGGCGGGCCTGTGATCAAATTGCGCGCCACCCAATTGCGCCCCGAACGTGAAATGATGCAGGTGGGGGCCGAACTGATCGGTCTCGATAGCGTCGCTGCCGCGTGCGAAGTGGTGCAGGTGGCAATTGATGGATTGAAAGCGGCCGGCGTCAGGGAATTGACCTTGGATCTGACCATGCCCGATTTGATCGACGTGTTGACGCCTACAGGCGACATCGCCGCGCTCAAGGCTGCGTTGGATGCCAAGGATGCAGGGGCCGTCCCGCCCGAATATGCGCCGCTGATTGCTGCTGCTGGCCCGGTGCCCGAGGCGATTGAGCGGATGCGTGCCTTTGATCGCGACGGTAAATTGGCTGAACGGCTGGATGCGATCCAGAAAATCGCTGAAAGCGTTCCTGCCGACATTCGCGTCACGCTTGATCCCACTGAACGGCACGGCTTTGAATATCAAAGCTGGTTTGGTTTCTCTCTGTTTTCCGGGCAAGCATCTGGCGAAATCGGACGGGGTGGCAGCTATCGCATCGGCGACGAACCAGCGGTTGGTTTTTCCGCCTATATTGATCCATTGATTGATGCCGGACTGGCACAGGGTGAACGCCGCCGCCTGTTCCTGCCCATTGGCACCAATGCTAGCAAGGCTGCGGCATTGCGCAGTGAAGGCTGGGTTACGGTTGCGCAATTGACCGAGAAAGACAGCGCATCGGCCCAGATTTGCACGCATGTGTTGATGAGTGGCAGGCCGGAGCCGATATAGTGTAAACAGAATCGCGTTGAACCAAGCGGATGGGGACTGGTAATGCAACAACAGGCGCGCTTATTGATGTTGCTGTTCGGGTTGTTCATTACCGCGATCGGGCTGGTCTCTGGTTGGATTGCAGTTCGCGACGGTGCCGAATCGCTGGTGCTCGTAAATGACGGCGTTAGGGTTGAAGGCGAAGTCAGGTATTACCGGTATTTCAGAAGCGACCGCCCCAAATATAGCCGGAACAAGCCGGTGGTTTCTTTTACAACAGAAAATGGAAGGGCGATGGAAGTGTTTGTTGAAACGCATCCATCAGAGACTCCCCGCGGTACCTATCCTGTAGTGTATTTGCGCGATTCTCCCGAAAAGGCGAAGCTGCACATTTTCAGAACGCTGTGGCTATGGCCCTCCGTTGCTGCGGGCGTTTCTTTTCTGTTGTTGCTAATCGGATTGCCGATGCTGTCCAAAGCCGCTCGATTTCGGGTCTAATTCCCGAACACCCCCTTCAACCAGGCATCGACCACTGCCGTTGCCGGATAGTCGGCCGCGCCCAATTTGCGGTTAATCTCCATATGCCCTTTCAATCCCTTACCTTCAAAGGCATTGATTTGCACACGCGTGCCAGAATTGCGCAACGCGCTGGCCAGCGCCTCTGACTGTCGCTTGCCGTCTTCGCGGTCGACATGAACGATCAGGAACGAGGGCGCGTTTGGTCCATCGGCGTGCAATGTTGGCGACAACGCCCGTTGCCGTGCGGGATCGGTGCCGAAGGCTTGCTGATAGGTGTCCTGCATAATTTTTGGTCCGTCGGTCATCTGTGCGGGAACATCATAGGCAGCGCCATCTAAAGGAACTACACCGCGTAGATCGCCAAACCGCAATCCGGCCTTTTGCAGATATTGCGGATCGGTTCCGACCAATGCCGACAGATGCGCACCGGCGCTATGCCCCATCAATACGATGCGCTGGGGATCGAAACCCAAGCTCGCCGCTTTTCCGCGCAAATAGGCTATTGCCTCCGCAACGTCACTTGCCTGCTGCTCAACGGTTGCGGCGGGAACCAAGGGATAGTTGATCGAGGCAAAAGCATAGCCGGCTTCGCGGAAATGTTTGATCTTTTCGGCACCGGTTGCATTCCGTTTGTCGCCGCGTTTCCAGCCACCGCCATGGACGAAAATAACCAAAGGTGCATCGCGATTTGTAGCCTTGTAGAAATCGAGCGTCTGCAAAGGACCGCGGCCATAACTATGTTCAATCGCGCCGAGTGCGATCATTTCTGTGTCTAGTTTCGGTTGCGCTTTGCGCTCCGCCTTGCCCATCCGATCGCGAAATCGTGTTGTGACCTGTTCGGAACAATCCGCCGATAGTTGCTCGCCCTTTTCCTTCAAGCATTCACGCATTTTGCCGCGATCCATAGTGCGCCCACACAGCTCGACAATTTCCTTTCGGCATTCACGCGGCAATCTCTGCCGTTCCCGCGCCACCGCGCATGTCGCCACCATCGTCAATGCCGTTCCAGCCAAAATCCATTTCCGCATAATATTGTCCCTGCTTTTATGGCCCAAAGAAAATTTCGGGTGGACGTGTCGCGTCCATAGCCATAACGCGGGGCACGGCGAATCCCTTCGCAGAAATTTCCTTCTGCGCAGAAAAAGGCCCCAGAGCTATCTGGCTGACAGGGAATATCTGATGGCGAATGTAACCGTAATCGGCGCACAATGGGGCGACGAAGGCAAAGGTAAAATTGTCGATTGGCTGGCTGAACGTGCCGATGCCGTGGTCCGTTTTCAAGGCGGGCATAATGCCGGACACACTTTGGTGGTCGGCGAAAATGTTTATAAACTTTCGCTGCTGCCGTCTGGCATCGTCACTGGCACCTTGTCAATTATCGGCAATGGCGTGGTACTTGACCCCTGGGCACTGCGCGATGAAATGGCCAAATTGCGTGGGCAGGGGGTGCAAATCGATAGCAGCAACTTTGCGCTTGCCGACAATTGCCCGTTGATTCTGCCAATCCACCGCGATCTGGACGGACTGCGCGAAACGGCGGCGGGCAGTGGAAAAATTGGCACGACCGGACGTGGCATTGGCCCGGCCTATGAAGACAAGGTTGGGCGTCGTGCCATTCGTGTGTGCGACCTTGCGCATCTTGACGCACTCGATTCCCAACTCGACCGATTGTGCGCGCACCACGATGCTTTGCGCGCCGGATTTGGCGAACCACCGGTTGATCGCAAGCGTTTGCTCAACGACCTAAAAGAAATCGCGCCGTTCGTTCTGGAATATGCCGAACCCGTTTGGCGGCGGCTGAATCAAGTGCGCAAAGAAGGCGCACGGATTTTGTTCGAAGGCGCACAGGGCGTGTTGCTTGACGTTGATCACGGCACTTACCCATTTGTGACCAGTTCAAACACGGTATCGGGCACCGCTGCTTCTGGCTCAGGTCTTGGCCCCAATGCGATGGGTTTCGTGTTGGGTATCGTAAAAGCCTATACCACGCGCGTCGGTTCTGGTCCGTTCCCAACCGAGTTGGAGGACGAAGTTGGACAGCGGTTGGGCGAACGCGGCCATGAATTTGGTACTGTTACCGGACGCAAGCGCCGTTGTGGTTGGTTCGATGCAGTGCTTGTGCGGCAAAGTTGCGCCGTGTCGGGTGTTACCGGTATTGCGCTTACTAAGCTGGATGTGCTCGACGGGTTCGAAACGATCCGCATCTGCACGGGATATCGACTGAATGGCGAAGTCCTTGATTACTTCCCATCGCATGCCGCTGATCAAGCCAATGTAGAGCCCATATACGAAGAAATGCCTGGCTGGCAGGAAACAACAGCAGGCGCCCGCAGCTGGGCCGATTTACCTGCACAAGCGATCAAATATGTGCAACGCGTGCAGGAACTGATCGAAACGCCCGTTGCACTGGTTAGCACGTCGCCACAACGCGAAGACACGATTTTGGTGCGGGATCCCTTTGAGGATTGATCTGCCCTATGCTTTGCCGCTGTTGGCGTTGCTACTGGTGGCGAGCTGCCAATCGGGGCAGAGTGCGGAGCCAGCTCCGCACGACGCTGCGCTTCGGGCGGACCGCATTACTGTCGACAAAAGCGACCGTGTGCTGATCCTGTATAAAGCAGACAAGGAAATTGACCGCTATACCAACGTAAAACTGGGTGATGCGCCAATGGGGCATAAGCAGTTTGAAGGCGATGAGAAAACGCCGGAGGGAAGCTACACCATCAATGGCCGAAATCCGGCGAGCCGATACCATCTGTCGCTTCGCGTCTCTTATCCCAATGCCGCCGACCGCGCCTTTGCCAAGCGCAAGGGCAAATCACCCGGCGGAGACATCTTCATCCATGGCCAGCCCAATGGCTCGCCGATAAACCGGTTGGACTATGATTGGACCGATGGTTGCATTGCATTGAGCAATGCCGAGATCAAGATTTTGTGGAAACAGGTGGCTGATGGCACGGTTATCACCATACGGCCCTGAAATGGGCGACAAAGGCTTGACCTTTACCGGCCCCAAGGTTAGGGGCAGCGACTTTCCGGGAACAGTGATTCCTGATCATGACAAAATAGGAATAAAATCATGGCGCGTATTTGCGAACTGACTGGCAAGGGCCGTATGGTCGGCAACAATGTCAGCCACGCCAACAACAAAACCAAGCGTACCTTTCTGCCTAACCTGCAGAATGTGACGTTGCTGTCCGATTCGATGGAGCAGGGATTTAAATTCCGCGTTTCGACTTCGGGTTTGCGTTCGGTTGAACACGTTGGTGGTCTTGATAACTGGTTGTTGAAAACCAACGACGAGAAGTTGAGCTTGAACGCCCGCAAGGTGAAGAAAGCCATTTCGAAAAAGCAGGCTGTCGCCGCTTAAGCGATTTTCACTTTATAGTGACAGTGATTCAAAACCGGGTGCGGGTTGTTCCGCCTCCGGTTTTTTCATGGGCAAGTCGAGCGCAAATTTCATCAATAAAGTGCGCTGAAAAATATTGAAATTATTGTCTGAAACCATCCAGACAATGATTTTCTCACCTTCTCGGGTCAGTGTAATCCCTTCCATATTGTCGACCAGCAATGGCGCCTTGAGCGTCGCGATGGTGCGCCCTTTTATCGGTGCATTTTGTTCAATGTCGTCAGGGTTCAGCACAGTCAGCTTTGCAGAAAAGCCATCGGGAAACGATATGCGCCGGTTGAGCAACAATATCCTGCCATCGGGCAATTCGGTGGCATCTGTCGCGAGGTATCCAACAGGCGGGCGGTAACTAAACCGGTAGCTAGTGGTATTTGGTTCAACAGGATCACCCGAAAAGGCGACGGCATCCATGCTGCCATCGGCCAGTTCCTGTTTTTCGGAAAACAACAAAAAGCGCCCGTCCGATAATCGCACAAATGCTTCGCCGGCACTATTGCCTTTCCATTTGCGAATAATCTCCGGTCGCGCGATGCCATCAACCCGCGATAACGAAGCCGAGAATCGGCGGATAGCCGGGCGCATTTCATAGCTTACCCATAACCGGCCACTTCGCGGATCATAGGTCATGCCCTCGGTATCGCGGTCCTCATAGCCAACATTCCGGCCAAAGGCGCCGGGCAGGGCGGCAATAAACGGGCGATCTGCTTTGTCGTCTGCGGTCAAACCAAAACCAATCATTGCCCCCGAATCACTCAATCCGATAAAGCGCCCGTCATTGAGCGCGACCAATGCCGACAGACCGCCAAAATTATAATTGTCGCTGCCCAATTCCCACGCATTCAGAAACGTAAGCGCCCCGATGCGCTGGTCTTGGCGTTGATCGGCAAACATCGGTAACGGCAACAGGGTAAGCGCCTGGCTATTGTTGCGATAGATGAACCGTACCCCGCCAGATGACAAAGCCACCAGCAGGATGAGGATCAATAGCTGGAACAGGCGACGCCGCATTTTGGCTTGATAGCAGGATCATCACAGAACCCAAGTGTGAACGCCAGATAACCGGCATGTTCAGCAAACGATCAAACTGCACGATCTATTGCCATTCCATCGGGGCAAAAAATCACACCGCCGAGTCCCCCGACGGGCCGAGGCACATAGGCAGAAGTGGAAAAGACCATGACGAAGAAATTTCTAACCGCAGCACTGGCCATTGCGACTGTCACATCCGGGCTGGCAGCCACTCCTGCTGCCGCACGCCATCGGGGTGATGATGGCTATTACAGCTACGACCGCCGCGACGACCGCAACTATCGCTACCGTGGCCGCAGCTGTGATCGCGGCACTGGGGGCACCGTAATTGGTGCCGTAGTCGGCGGCCTTGCAGGTAATGAAGTCGCACGGCGCGGCAACAAAACCGAAGGCGCCATCATTGGCGCAGCCGTTGGCGCGTTGGCCGGACGTGCGATCGATAAATCCGACAGCCGCTGCCGCCGTCGTTAAAATGGATGAAAATCGGGGCGAGCCAGTCTCGCCTCGAATGTTTGCATCATATTTGCAAATTAGTTACCAATGCAACTTGTCGACGGAGTGGCTGAACGGCTAAAGGGAGGAAATGACCTCCATTATCCAAACCGCTCGTGCTGTTATCCGTCCACTCCACCGGGCTTCCGAACCCGAAACCCTCGCACCTTTGGTTGTCGCTGCTCAATTGCAGACTGACGAACGCGAACCCATTCGCATTCGCGCCCGGCATCTGCTTGGGGAACTACGCGCCGCGCAGACCGATGGTTGGGTCAATCAGTTTCTGCAGGAATACCGCCTTGGCACCGATGAGGGAACTGCCTTGCTTTCATTGGCAGAGGCTTTTTTGCGGGTGCCCGATCCAGAAACAGCCGATTTGCTGATTGCCGATAAATTGGGTGATGCCGATTGGCGCGCGCACAAAGGCCAATCGGCGAGCCTGCTGGTCAACAGTGCGACTTGGGGACTGGTGCTGGGCAAGGCTATGCTGGGCGACAGTGCTGGGGGGGCGTTGCGCAAGTTGGTGTCGCGGGCTGGGGAACCCTTTGTCCGGCAGGCTGTTGGTGCTGCAATGCGATTGATGGGGCAGGTTTTTGTGATGGGGCGCACCATCGACGAAGCGATGAAGCGCATACAGGGTGTGGAATATCGCGGATTTACTGCCAGCTTTGATATGTTGGGAGAGGCGGCAAGAACCCAGCCCGATGCCGAACGCTATTTTGAATCCTATCGCGGTGCGATTGCGGCGGTTGGTAGAAATTCTGGGCGCGGGCATAGTGTGTCGGTAAAATTATCAGCTCTGCATCCCCGTTACGAAACCGCGCAATCGGCGCGTGCCGTCTCGGAACTGAGCGCGATGTTACGGACCCTTGCTTTGCAAGCGGCGCATGCTGGAGTCCAGCTGACGGTCGATGCCGAAGAGGCCGCGCGGTTGGAGATGAGCCTCGACATAATCGCAGCAGTAGCGGTCGACCCGGCACTAAAGGGCTGGGACGGTTTTGGTATGGCGATACAAGCCTATTCCAAACGCGCCAGAGCGGTTGTTGCCTGGGCCGACGCACTGGGGCGGGAAACCGGGCGGATCATGCAAGTGCGCCTTGTTAAAGGGGCCTATTGGGATAGCGAGATCAAATGGGCGCAGGAGCGCGGCCTGAGCGATTATCCGCTGTTTACGCGCAAGGCGGCGACGGACGTGTCCTATCTGGCCTGTGTACGCGATATGTTGGCAGCGGGCCATATCCGTCCTGCCTTTGCCACCCATAATGCCTTGACCGTGGCCACGATATTGGAATGGGCCGGCGAAACCCGGGATTTCGAATTTCAGCGACTGCACGGCATGGGGCAGGGGCTGTTCGAGCAATTAGTGCAACAGGATGGATACCACTGCCGGGTTTATGCGCCTGTTGGTGGCCACCGTGATCTGTTGGCATATCTGGTGCGCCGTTTGCTGGAAAATGGCGCGAATAGCAGTTTTGTCCATCAGCTTGCCGATGAAGAGGTAAGCGAGGACGAGTTGCTTAAGGACCCAGGGGATAAAGTGTTAGCAACCGGGGGAACGCGCCATCCCGCTATCCGTTTGCCTGCAGCGATGTTTGCGCCGCAACGCACGAACAGCAGCGGCTTGGACCTGGATGATGCGTCGGTATTGGCAGAGACTGAACGGCAAATTCGCTTGCGGCCAAAAGTTCAGAATGTTGACGCCGCATCGGTTGATGCTGCCATTACCGCAGCAGAACGTGCGTTTCCGGCTTGGTCCAGCATTCCGATCATTGAGCGGGCAGCGTGTCTGGATCGATTGGCTGATCTGCTGGAAAGCAACCGCGACACGTTAATGGCCATTGCTGTGCATGAAGCGAAAAAGACAATCCCCGATGCGCTTTCGGAAGTACGCGAGGCGGTTGATTTCTGCCGATATTATGCGGCGCAGGCGCGGCAAGACCTTCAAGCAATCGAACTTCCCGGGCCAACCGGTGAACGCAATGTTTTGCGGATGGAAGCACGCGGCGTTTGGGCGGCGATTGCACCTTGGAACTTTCCGCTGGCCATTTTTCTGGGACAAGTGGTGGCGGCATTGGTTACAGGCAACACCGTGGTCGCAAAGCCCGCGCCGCAGACGCCCGATATTGCGCGCAATGCTGTCGATCTGGCCTATCAGGCAGGCATTCCCAAGGGCGCTTTGCAGTTGGTGACAGGTGGTGGCGAAATTGGGGCGGCGCTGACTGGCGACCCGCGCATATCGGGAGTTGTCTTTACCGGATCGGTGCCGACAGCCAAGGCAATCGCCCGCAATTTGCTGGTCGATGATGATCGTGCGCTGGTGCCGCTGATTGCCGAAACCGGCGGTATCAATGCCATGATCGTTGATTCCACCGCGCTTTCGGAACAGGTGGTCCGCGACATAATTGTATCCGGCTTTCAATCCGCGGGACAGCGATGCTCCGCCTTGCGGCTTTTGCTTTTACAGGAAGAAATTGCAGATAGCACTTTGCACATGCTGCGCGGCGCGATGGACCTGTTGGTGGTAGGCGATCCTGCCAATCCGGCTACCGACGTCGGCCCGGTTATCGATCAAGCGGCCTATGATCGGTTGATGGCCTATCGTGCGCAGATGCAGGGGCAGATCGTCCACACCATAAAAGTGCCGGAAGGCGGCCTGTTCGTGCCGCCGACGGTGATCAGGATTGATAATGTAGCAGCGCTTGACCGGGAATGGTTCGGCCCGATTATCCATGTGGCAACATGGAAGGGCGGGCAGATTGAGGCGTTGATTGAAACGATCAACGCAAAAGGATTTGGACTGACCATGGGGCTGCACAGCCGTATTGCCCGCATAGGGGATTTGGTGGAGCGCAAAGCGAAGGTCGGCAACCTGTACATCAATCGATCGATGATTGGTGCCGTTGTCGGCAGCCAGCCATTTGGCGGAGAAGGCCTTTCGGGCACTGGCCCAAAAGCGGGCGGGCCGCATTATCTGCATCGATTCTGTGTGGAGCGAACCACCAGCGTCGATACAACCAGTGCTGGCGGCAATGCTTCGTTGCTGTCGTTGGAGGAGTAGAACCAAGCTCCCGTTACGCAGACGATTGAAAGGGGCCATGCGCGACCCGGGCATGACCCCTCCCCCCGTTAACCAGAGGCTCCCCTGTCAACGAACTTGTCAGTCGCGGCGCGACTTTGCCTCTTCAAAACTTTTTTCGAGTTCGTCGCCCATTTTTTCGAACTCTGGAATCATGGTGGCGAAAGCGGCGGCAAAACCGCTCAGCATTCCCATCATTTGTTTGCTGCCTTTGGCGAGGTCAGCGGGCAGGCGGTCTGCATCGCGTCCGGCCAAATCGGCAATGGTCGCGTCTTCGCGTATCCGTTTTTTGCCTTTCATCGCGCCGGGTACCGATTTCTCGATTGCAGCGGCAAATTTGCCCACCGGCATGCGCATCATGGTTTCGGACATGCGTTCGATCATCGACGCTACGCCATCTTGCATGCGCGGATCGGCCAGTTTAGCCGCCATTTGGTTCAGATCAGCTTCGGCGTCATCGTCATCGTTGGCCGCAAATGCCTTGGACGCAACAGGGGCCGTATAAGGCATTGCCGACGGCATATCCGCTTCGTGCCCCGTGCCCTGCACAAATTGTATCGCCGGTGCGTCGGTCGCCGGTTCGGCACCAAAGGCCGGAGCAACCGCAACAAGTGCAACGGCAATCAATGCCAGAGCTGGAATGCGAAAATCGATGGACCGCATGACTTTACCCTTAAAAGTCGTCCCTGCGAAAATATCCCGCAGGCAGGCTCTGTCGCCCGATGGCCTTTAACTACGGCAATGCTGCTGATCCAAAGCTGAACAAGATGCTCAACTTACCGCAAGCTTGGTAAAGAGATGTAAACGAACCTATTCGGCGGCAACCAAATATTCGGCGTCGGACAAAGGGTGTTCAATTCTGCTCAACATTTCTTTTGGACAAATCTGCCAGAATTCGCCGCGACGACGGTCCCAATCTTCAACAATAGAGCGGGACCAACGGCTGTCGGTGGCGTTGGCATGCGCGGTTATGATGGCCTTTAATTCGGCCTCCCAATGGGCGCTGTCCAGCCGTTGCCAGACGATGTTTTCAGGATTGGCATTTTCGGCAAAGCGGCCATCAGTATCGAGAATATAGGCCATGCCTCCGGTCATGCCTGCGCCAAAATTGCTGCCAACCGGCCCCAATATCACCGCCATGCCACCGGTCATATATTCGCAAGCATTGGCACCCGCGCCTTCGACCACAACCTTTGCGCCGGAATTGCGCACCGCGAACCGTTCGCCTGCTTGCCCTGCGGCAAATAATGTCCCGTCAGTTGCCCCGTACAATACTGTGTTGCCGATGATGGAATTATGCTGGCTTTCCAATGCCGAGCTGACCGTGGGGCGCACGATAATTGTGCCGCCGGACAATCCTTTGCCCACATAATCATTGGCGTCGCCGAACACCTCTAGCGTGATCCCCTTACATAGGAACGCCCCCAGTGATTGCCCCGCCGATCCACGCAACCGGATGTGGACATGGTCGTCGGCCAAATCCTTCATGCCGTAAAGGCGGGTGATTTCCGATGACAGTCGCGTGCCAACGGCGCGATGGGTGTTGCGCACATTATACGTCAGCTGCATTTTTTCGCGGCGATCAAAAACGGGTTGCGCGTCTTTGATGATTTGCGCGTCCAGGCTGTCGGGCACTTCGTTGCGGAACCCCGCAATGTTAAACCGCCGCGCCGCATCGGGTGCATCAACCTTGGCCAAGATCGGGTTCAGATCAAGATCATCCAGATGCTCGGCACCCCGGCTGACTTGACGCAGCAATTCGGTGCGGCCGATAACTTCATCCAGAGAACGAAAGCCCAGCTTGGCCAGAATTTCGCGCACTTCTTCGGCGATAAAGGACATCAGGTTGATGACCTTTTCTGGCGTTCCCGTGAATTTCGCGCGCAGTTTTTCATCCTGCACGCACACGCCCACGGGGCAGGTGTTCGAATGGCACTGCCGCACCATGATGCAGCCCATGGCGACTAAACTCAACGTGCCGATGCCGAATTCTTCCGCCCCCAAAATCGCGGCAATCACAATGTCGCGTCCGGTTTTCAGTCCGCCGTCGGTGCGCAATTTAACCCGGTGACGCAGGCCATTGAGGGTCAAAACCTGGTTTGCCTCTGACAGACCCATTTCCCAAGGTGTTCCGGCATATTTGACGCTGGTCAACGGGCTGGCACCGGTGCCGCCGACATTGCCCGCAACCAAGATGACGTCAGCATGCGCCTTTGCCACGCCCGCCGCAATCGTGCCGATACCCGCCGCACTCACCAGTTTGACGCATACGCGGGCGCGCGGGTTGATCTGTTTCAAATCGTAGATCAACTGCGCCAGATCTTCGATTGAATAAATGTCATGGTGCGGCGGCGGGGAAATAAGCATCACCCCCGGCGTCGAATGGCGCAAGCGCGCGATCATTTCGGTGACCTTGAAACCGGGCAATTGTCCGCCTTCGCCGGGCTTTGCGCCTTGGGCGACCTTGATTTCAATTTCTTCGCACGCACCCAAATATTCGGCGGTCACGCCAAACCGGCCAGAGGCGATTTGTTTGATCACGCTGTTGGCATTGTCGCCATTGGCATAGGGTTTGAATCGGTTTGAATCCTCACCGCCTTCGCCCGAAACCGCCTTTGCGCCGATGCGGTTCATGGCAATGGCCAACGTCTCGTGCGCCTCTGGTGAAAGCGCCCCCAACGACATTCCGGGGGTGACGAAGCGTTTGCGAATTTCGGTAATCGCTTCAACATCGTCCAGCGGCACGCCATCTTTGGGGAAATTAAATTCCAGCAAATCGCGCAAATACACCGGCGGCATTTCGCGCACGCCTGCGGCGAATTGCAGATAGGTGGAATAGCTGTCCTTGCCGACCGCACTTTGCAGCAAATGCATCAACCCTGCGGAATAGGCGTGGGTTTCGCCATCGCTGCGCTGTTTGTAAAAACCACCAATGGGAAGGCGAGCTACCGCGCTGTCATAAGCGGCGACATGCCGGTCACGTGCGTTGACAAACAGCGAATGATAGCCTTCGCCCGAGATTTTGTTGGGCATGCCGGGAAAGAAATCATTCACCAGCGCGCGGGACAAACCGACCGCTTCGAAATTATAGCCACCACGGTAACTGGAGATAACCGCAATCCCCATTTTCGACATGATCTTTAACAGACCTTCGTTGATGGCGTTGCGGAAATTGCCGATTGCGGCGTCGAGGGTCAAAGAGCCCAATAGTCCGCGAGAATGGCGGTCGGCAATGCTGGCTTCGGCCAGATAGGCGTTGACGGTGGTCGCACCCACGCCGATCAATACGGCGAAATAATGGGTATCCATGCACTCGGCGGACCGCACATTGACCGATGCATAGCTGCGCAGGCCAACGCGCACCAAATGCGTGTGCACGGCGGCGGCGGCCAAAATCATGGCGATGGCAACGCGGTCTGGGCCGCAATGTTCGTCGGTTAAGAACAACTCGGTCTTGCCAGAACGCACCGCTTCTTCGGCATCCGATCGCAAACGGGCGATCGCGGTGCGCAGGCCTTCTTGTCCTTCGGATACCGCATAAGTGCAGTCGATTTCGGCAGCGGATTTTCCGAATGCGCTTTGCAGCTTGGCCCATTCGGCGCTGATCAATACCGGGCTTTCCAGTACCAGAACATCGCTGTTCTGGCTGCTTTCATCCAATATATTGGCCAGGTTCGAGAACCGCGTTTTCAGGCTCATGACATAACGTTCGCGCAGGCTGTCGATGGGCGGATTGGTAACCTGGCTGAAATTCTGCCGGAAAAAATGGCTCAACAGACGCGGTTTTCCACTGATGACGGCAAGAGGCGTGTCGTCACCCATTGAACCGACAGCTTCCTTCGCATCCTCCGCCATCGGGCTCAGCACCATTTCCAGATCTTCCAGCGTCATACCGGCAGCAATCTGACGCTGCGTCAGCTCAGTGCGGGTTGGTGTGAAGGGCACGGAATCGTTGGAGGCAGGCAGGTCGTCAAGCGTACGGAACCCGCCGACCAAAGCGGCATAATCCTGCTCGGCGGCAATCCGGTCTTTCAATTCAGAATCGCGATATAATTTCCCTTCATCCAGATTGACGGCAATCATCTGTCCGGGGCCAAGGCGACCTTTTTCGACCACCGTGCTTTCGGGCACCACTACCATGCCGGTTTCCGATCCGATGATCAGCAAACCATCATTGGTGCGGCTATAGCGTAACGGGCGCAGAGCGTTTCGATCAACGCCGGCAACCGCCCAATGGCCATCGGTCATGGCGAGGGCTGCGGGGCCATCCCACGGCTCCATCACGCTTGCCATATATTCGTACATCGCCGTGTGCGCAGGCGGCATGTTGGATTGCGGATTGCCATGCCTCAGGGATCAGCATGGCTTTGGCCGTTGGCGCTTCTTTGCCAGAACGGACCAACGTTTCGAACACAGCATCCAACGCGCCAGTGTCAGACGCGCCTGCGGGGATGACCGGCTTTATGTCATCGGAATGCGGACCAAAAGCGATGGAGGCCATTTTGATCTCGTGGCTTTTCATCCAGTTCTGGTTACCGCGAATGGTGTTGATTTCGCCGTTATGCGCCAGCGCCCGGAACGGTTGCGCCAGCCACCATTGCGGGAATGTGTTTGTCGAATACCGCTGATGGAAAATCGCGACGCGGCTTTCGAAACGATCATCGGTCAAGTCGGGATAGAAAACCGACAGGCTTTCCGCCAGAAACAGCCCCTTATAGACAATCGACTGGCACGACAGGCTGCAAATATAGAAATCGCGGATTTGGGCGGCGACGACCTTTTTTTCGATCCGGCGGCGGACGAGATACAGGTTTTTTTCAAATTCCACCGCATTGGTCGCATCGGGCATAGGGCCAGCGATCATGATCTGTTCGATCTCTGGCCGCGTTGCCTGCGCCTTTTGCCCGATTACCGACACATCCACCGGCACCTGCCGCCAGCCATAAATGGTATAGCCCGCCTCGATGATTTCGGATTCCACGATCGTCCGACAGGCTTCCTGTGCGCCCAAATCGGTGCGCGGAAGAAATACCATGCCGACCGCCAGCCGGTTGGGCAGGGGGCGGTGGCCGCCTGCCGCAATGGCATCATCAAAGAACCGCACCGGCAAGTCGATGTGCACGCCTGCACCATCGCCTGTTTTGCCATCGGCATCGACAGCACCGCGATGCCACACCGCCTTCAACGCCTCCACCGCCGACGCCACCACCCGGCGCGATGGTTTGCCATCGGTCGCTGCAATCAAGCCAACGCCGCAGGCATCGCCTTCGTAGTCAGGGCGATACATGCCTTCGTGGGCAAGGCGTTCATGTTCGGGCGTGGGAAAGGGATGGGTCATATTGGTGTCCGTGGTTATTCAGGCGCAGCGGGTGGTGGAACAGCATCGGCGGGAATATCCTCCGCCGCCATGGGCGCGTCGCTTGCTGCTTCTTTGGGCGCGGGCGTCCAACCACTTTTCAGATAACGTTGCTTGGCGCGTTCGATGGCGGCTTCTTCGAATTGGAAGTACGATAAAGAGATTTTCTCCGAAGCGGCTTCGATTTTCGCTGCTTTGCTCTGGTCGGCCTTGCTCCAATTGCTGCGATCAAACCATGGCTCGGTGCCATATTCATATCCTTCGCCTGCAGCGTCCATTGCCGCGGCTGCCGCATCGACAGCGGCCTCGGCTGCAGCATCAGCAGGAGCTTTTGGCATCGGCGGCAAATGCGCGGTCGCCGCTTCGACCTTGGCCATAATTGCGGGCATGGCTTCGATCAGTTTGGGCATTTCACCCATCATCGCCGTGGTCATTTCCTTGTCGGTAAAGGTCGCCATGAAATCGGCGGCAAAGGTTGCGCCGCTGGGGGTATCGAAAAAGGCGTTCATTTCCTTTAACTGTGGCGTTGTGTATTTGCGGGCATACACCTTGGCCAGCCCATTGCGGGCGGCGGGTTCCATGGCACTCATCAAGGTGCCCATTTCATCGAACATGACTTTCATCATGATGTCCATTCGCTCTTTGAAATGCGGGTCCTGTGCCGTTGCAAGATCGCCGAGTGACTTGCCTTGCGTATCGACAGCGTCGTCTCCGGCTGCTTTGGCAATCACGGACGCGTCCATGCCCAGCATCTGCGACATCATGCCATCTGCCATTTGCGCCGTCATATCTTTCATCATCTTTTGGTAGCTGCCCGGCGGGATGATTTTTCCGGCCATGGCCTCGGCCAGTTTCAGGCGCGCGGGATCAGCCGTTGCTGCGGTTTGCGCTACAACGGAAACCGGAACCACGACAGCGGTGGACGCCAGCGACAACGCGATAATCGTATTCTTCAGCAACATTTCTCTTCTCCAATTACGCAGCAATATCTGCGACTTCGGCCCCAGTTTGCATCCAGCGGTGCATATGGTCAACCACATCGCGGCCATCCTTGATCGCCCAGACGACAAGGCTCGCGCCGCGCACAATATCGCCCACGGCAAAGACGCCGGGCAGGTTGGTCATGCCGGTTACCGGGTCCGCCCGCAAAGTGCCCCAGCGGGTAACACTCAATTCGGTTGCGCCAAACAGGGCAGGCAAGTATTCAGGCTCAAAGCCCAAGGCGGTGATGACCAGATCGGCATCGAGCGTGAAGTCGCCATCGGGATCAGCCTCTGGCGCGCGGCGACCGCTGGCGTCGGGTGCACCCAATCGCATTTTTGCCACATGCACGCGTTCCACGGCATCGGTACCGTCAAAGGCTTTGGGGCCAGAAAGCCAAACAAACTCGACGCCTTCTTCCTCGGCATTGGCCACTTCACGTTGCGAGCCCGGCATATTGTCTCGGTCACGCCGGTACAGACACTTCACCGATTTGGCCCCTTGGCGAATGGCGGTGCGCACGCAATCCATCGCTGTGTCGCCGCCGCCGATAACGACGACGTTCTTACCCGCTGCGTTCAGCCTCCCATCGTCAAAGGCCGGAACAGCATCGCCAAAACTTTTGCGGTTCGATGCTGTCAAATAATCAAGCGCGGCGTGGATACCGGGTAGGCCGATGCCCGGAGTTTTGATCTCCCGCCCCTTATAAACGCCGGTCGCGATCAGCACCGCGTCATGCTTGGCACGCAGGTCATCAAGGCTTGCATCGCGGCCTACCTCAAAATTGGTATGGAAGACAACGCCGCCCTCGGCCAGCCGATTGACGCGGCGCATGACCACGTCTTTCTCCAGCTTGAAACCCGGGATGCCGTAAGTCAGCAAGCCGCCCATCCGGTCGTACCGGTCATAAACATGGACGTCATAACCCGCGATGCACAGCGCCTCTGCTGCGGTCAAGCCGCCGGGGCCCGCGCCGATGATGCCGACAGACATTCCGCGCGATGGCCCGGCCAATAATGGCTCAACCCAGCCCTCGGCCCAGGCGGTGTCGGTGATGTATTTCTCGACACTGCCGATGGTGACCGCACCGTGGCCGGAAAATTCGATCACGCAATTGCCTTCGCACAATCGGTCTTGCGGACAAATGCGACCGCAGATTTCGGGCATGCTGCTGGTCAGGTTCGACAGTTCATAGGCTTCGCGCAACCGGCCCTCTGCCGTTAGTCGCAACCAATCGGGAATGTGGTTGCCGAGCGGACAATGGACCGAGCAATAGGGCACGCCGCATTGGGAACAGCGGGATGCCTGTTCAGCCGCCTTATCAGGGGCGTAGCGTTGCGCGATTTCGTTAAAATCCTCGGCGCGCAATTCGGCCTCCCGCTTTTTAGGGAAGGATTGGCCGGTATCGACAAATTGGAGCATGCGTTCGTGTGCCATGCCACTGGCATAGCCGAAGTTGAGGACGGTGACACCCTGATTTTGCAAATTAGGTCAATATATATGTCCTAATATCGCGATAGTCACTCACCTCATCAGCGTAGCGCAACATAATTTCAATAAATTAGTACCGTATCGGGCGTAACTACGCGCCAAGCCACACCAGCGCCGCGACCCCCGCTGCGATTCGGTACCATGCAAACGGACCAAAGCCATAACGCGTCACCACTGCCAGAAACGCCTTCACCACCGCCCAAGCGACAAAGAACGAGACGACAAAGCCAACCCCGATCAATCCCATGGCGTCCGCAGTCAACGCATCGCGATGTTTGAACAATTGATAGGCGGTGGCTCCGGTCAACGTCGGCACCGCAAGGAAGAAGCTAAACTCAGCCGCAGTTTTGCGGTCCACGCCCAAACTCATCGCCCCCAATATCGTTGCACCAGACCGCGAGACGCCGGGGATCATTGCCAAGCATTGTACCACGCCGATCAACGCCGATGTTTTCAATGAAACAGCCGCAACCCCGCCCGCTTCTTTGGGTTTGGCAAAGCGTTCGACCACCAAAATCGCTACGCCGCCGATGATCAACGTCCACGCCACCAACCGGGCATTGCCCAGCATGCTCTCGATCTGGTCTCCAAAGGCCAGCCCCAGCAGTACAGCGGGAAAGAACGCCACCAGCAAATTGCGCACAAAATGCAGCGCGCCGGTTTCCAGCCCGAACAACCCCTTGGCCACGTCCCAGAAGGTCCGCCAATACAACAACACAATCGCCAAGATCGCACCGGGTTGGATGGCGATATTGAATACTTCCCATTGCGATTGGTCAAAACCCATCAACTCTGTCGCGAGAATCAGGTGTCCGGTCGACGAAACCGGCAGATATTCGGTAATCCCTTCGACAATGCCCAGGATAACGGCGGTCCAGAATTCGGTCATTTATGCGGCCCTATCTATGTCGGAAAAAAAGACCGCAGCCCTGAGCCTGTCGAAGGGCGCTTGTCATTGACAGCGCCATGCCGATAGGCGTGCTTCGACAGGCTCAGCACTACGGTTTATAGCATCTGTTGATGGCGTAGCGCCCCAACCTTAAACTGTCGCCTCAACGCCAAAACGACCGGCTTTGTGATATTGCGACAACCAGTCATGCGCCACCGCATCCATCGGCGTTGGCAAGATGCCCAGCGCAGATAGGCCATCGACACCCGTCACCACGTTGTCCGTCGCCAGCATTTTCAACTGATCAGATGAAATTGGCCCAGCGGGAATCCAGGACAGCACCCTTGCCGCTATATCGGGGACTGGCAGAAAAACCTTGTCGCCGCGTCCTATCGCCTTTGCGATCCATTGGTTGAGCGCCAGCATAGACACTATTTGCGGCCCGCCCAATTCCAACACTTCTCCGCCATCGCGGCCTAGTGCCAACAGCACCGCACGTGCCACGTCGCCCACGAACACCGGTTGAAATTTGGCTTCCGCCCCGATCACAGGCACCACTGGCAACGACCGGATCAGCGCGGCAAAGCGGTTGATAAAGGCATCTTCGCGGCCAAAGACAATGGACGGGCGCAAGATCGTCGCTGTTGGAAAGGCCGCCAGCACCGCCGCTTCGCCATCGCCTTTGCTGCGGCCATACGCAGATGGACTTTGCGGGTCAGCGCCAACGGCGGAAACATGCACCAGCCGCGCTACACCGGCCCGTGCGGCTGCCTGCGCGACATTGGCCGCGCCGATATGCTGGATAGCATCGACTTTATCGAAAGAACCGACCAGATTGATCGCCATATCGGCCCCTGCCAGCGCATTGGAGACGGTGCCCGGCTTTGTAATGTCACACGCGCAGAGCGAAACTTGCCCCAAATTGCCCAGCGCCTTTAAGTGTTCGGCCCCGCGCGTATTCCGCACCGCCACCCGCACCCGCGCTCCTGCGCCGCACAACGCCTGCACCACATAGCGCCCGACAAAACCGCCGCCGCCAAAAACCGTAACCAATTTGCCGTTCAAATTGTCCATAAAACCTTCACGAGTCCAATACTTGAAACTTGCTTGCTGCCTTGCACGAGGCCGATGCCAGTTTCAAGGGGAAGGGCATGCTGGGTCGGGAATGGTCTTTGCCCATCGATGGTAGTTATAGAACGCCCACTTCCGCTGTTGACAAGAGTGCCCCACCCGTTAAAGGAGCGCGCCTACCCGGTGTGCGGCGATCTTCGCTGGCTCACCCCGTGCCCAGATGGCGGAATTGGTAGACGCACCAGCTTCAGGTGCTGGCGCTGGTAACGGCGTGGAGGTTCGAGTCCTCTTCTGGGCACCATTTTTGAATCTCCTCAACGCTTTTGTGTTGGTCGGCATATGCCGACGGGGGAGGTTCGAGTCCGCAAATCTGTCCCAATCCTTACCGGATATTAACGCTATCTTTTTATCGCCTGATGCGTAGCATGGTCAGGAGCCAGAGAGATGGAAGCCGCGATGAAAAAGCTGAACGGCCATTTTTATAAGAAAAGCGTTGCTGCTATCGCGGCGCTGGAACTGCGGTTTGGCCGCGTGCTGTTGTTTTGGACCATGATTGCGGCGTTTATCGCAGGGATCAGGATCGCGTTTGCGGTGTCGCCCATCACCAGCGTGCTGACGTTTTTGCAAACCACCATTCCTTATGCCTTGGTTATTGCAGCGCCGGTTGCCGCTTATTTATTGTGCGACACGGTGTTCCGGCGCGGCACTTTGTATGAACAGCCACAAATCCGGTTATCGCGTTATGGCAAATGGCAGCCGGTCAATTGTCTGGCGGCGCGTGAGCATAAGATGTTCGGGCCAACGGGGATGATGGCGTCGCTGGTGATTGGCATGTTGCTGAACGTGCCAGTGCGCAGTCTGGAATTTCTGGCAGCGATCCCGGCGATGAATGGCAATGCACCAGAATGGGGGCAAACCATTTTTGCCGCGATGACGGCTGATGTCGTCGTCATGAACTTTTTATATGTCACCGCCTTTATGATGGCGCTTCGCAATGTGCCCTGGTTCCCGCGTTTGTTGGTGGTGGTATGGGGCGTCGACATTTGTTCTCAGCTGCTGATCGCGCAATGGGTAGGCCATGCCGATGGATTGCCGCCGAAAGTGGGGCAGGCGATTGCTGCGTTGCTTGAGGGCAATTTGAAAAAGGTGATGATCAGCATGGTCGTCTGGCTGCCCTATCTGATCCTGTCTGAACGGGTGAATTTGACCTATCGTTCGCGTATCGCGCGATAAGGGCATAGACCGCCGTATCGGCTCCAATTCCTGCAATGGATTGCTTTACAACCTTTAGATGCAGGCGTTTTCCGGTTTCACATCGATGGATATATAACTTTAGTAAAGTATTGTGATTCGGCTATTTTCCGCCATTTTTTGGCCAAACCGCCATATGGTTAACAAAACGCTAATTTAAACCACTGTAAATAAGCACAAAATTTTAAATGTTGACGGCGCGCCCCGATTTGCCGGATGGTTAGATCATCCAAGGGGGACCTGAGCGAAAAGAGCCGACGCGAGTTGGCTATAACAAAACTGGGTCGCGACGGTTCTATTCTCAACCCCTCCCTTGGCCGGGTATTTTAGCATCTGCTGGATGCCCTTCATTTTGACCATATAGGGGTATTGTTATGTTGAAGTTTGTAAAGACGTTCGTTTCGGACGAAAGCGGCGCATCGGCTGCTGAATATGCTTTGATCCTGGCCGTCGTTGGCGCAGCCATCGGTACTGCAGCCCTGCTGCTCGCTGCCGAAATCCGCGATGCTGTCGTTGGCGCTGAAGCCAATGTGTCGGCTGCTCAAGGTACGCTGCCTGCAGCTGACTAAATAAATGAACCCGCCGCGCTGGGCGACAGCGCGGCGGACATTTTTGGTCAGGCAATTTGGGGCGGCATCGATCATGTTTGGAAATCGAAATTTTGTAGTGTTGGCGATTGCCGCAATTTTGGGGATTGCTGCTGTCATCATCGCAAACAGCTATCTGGCTGGTGTAGAACAAAATCAGGAACGCGCTGCGGAACAGGGCCGATTGGTCCAGATCGCTGTCGCGCGCGTACCGCTGGATTATGGCGCGACGCTGACATCGGAAAATGTCCGGATGATCAGCTGGCCCGCGACGTCGGTTCCGGCGGGCGCATTCCGTTCCACCAAAGGATTATATGGCGGCGAACAACGCGTTGTTCTGCGCCCGATAGAGGCAGGCGAACCCATTTTGCCGGGCAAAGTCACCGGATTTGGCGGACGTGCCAGCCTTGCTGAACTCATCGAACCCGATATGCGCGCCATGTCCGTCCGCATCAGCGATGTTGCGGGCGTTGCCGGTCACATTTTTCCGGGGGATCGTGTCGACGTCATGGTGACGCGTCAGCCTAAGCTGGACGGCGAAGATGGCGAGGCCGAACAGATTACCGACGTTGTGATGCAAAATGTGCGGGTGGCGGCAATCGATCTGGGCGTGAGCGAAAAAGCAGGGAAGCCAAAGGTTGGCAAAACCGCGACATTGGTTGTTGATCAACCCGGCGCGCAAAAACTGGCGCTGGCGGGGCAAGTGGGCACATTGTCACTGACGTTGCGCAATCCGCTTAATCAAGATCAATTTGCAGCCTCGACCGTAGGCACGCGTGATCTGGGGCAGGGTGATCGTTCGCAAAGCCTGTATGCAGGTGCAGGAAAAACGGGCGGTGGCATGAGCCTGCCATCCATGCCGTCCATCTATTTACCGCCGATGCGGCAAAGCGCCCCCGTGCGCACCGCCGCCGCTGCATCCGCCGGACCCAGCATTCCGCGCGTTCCGGGCGGGGTAACGGTGCAAATCGTGCGCGGTACCGAAGCGACACCATATGAAGTCAAACGCCACAGGGGGTTTTAAGGCGATGAACAGGAAATCACTCTTGCTCGCAGCCGTATTCGCCCTTTCGGGTGCGACGGCTCCGGCATTCGCTCAGGGGATGTACACGGCATCCGACCGCGGTCTGCACGCAGGCCAGCTGGATGTTCCTTTGAACAAAAGCCAGGTGGTAACGGTTGATCGTCCCATTTCCAAGGCGATGGTCGGCAATCAGGAAATCGCCGATGTCCTGCCGATGACCAACCAGTCGCTATATGTGCTCGGCAAGAAAATGGGCACCACCAGCCTGACGGTGTACGATACCAATAACCGCGTTATTTCTGTCATTGACGTTGCCGTGGGGCCAGATGTGGTGTCGCTGCGCCGGCAAATGTCCGAATTGATGCCCGGCGAAAATATCGGTGCGCGCATGTCAAACGACGCCGTCGTGTTGACGGGTATTGTCTCTAGCGGCCCGGTTGTCGATCAGGCGATGCAATTGGCCAAAACCTATGCCGGGGACAAGGTTGTCAACATGATGTCGGTGGGTGCCAGCCAGCAAGTGATGCTGGAAGTGCGCTTTTCCGAAATTAACCGGCAGGCGGCCAAGCAAATTGGCGTCAGCGCCTTTGTCGGCAGCGATGGTGGCAGCTTTGGTGGCGCAATCGGCAACGGCGCGCAACTCGTCGCTGATCCGGACACGGGTGCGGGCGTGTTGAAGATTTCCGAAATCCTGAACAGTTTCGGTATTTTTCGCAAAAACCTGTCGGTCGGCGGGTTGAATGTTCAAGGAATTTTGGACGCGCTGGAACGCAAAGGCTTGGTCAAGACACTGGCCGAACCGACATTGATCGCATTATCGGGCGAAACCGCCTCGTTCCTTGCAGGCGGAGAATTCCCCGTGCCTGTTGTGCAAAGCAACGGTGCCGGTGGGGGCAGCGATGGCGGCAGCGTGACCATCGAATTCAAGCCATTTGGGGTCAGCCTGGGCTTTACTCCGACGATTTTGGCCGATGGCGTAATCAACCTGCATGTCGAACCAGAGGTCAGCTCGATTGACCCCAGCGCGTCGATTACGTTGAACGGTCTGGTCATCCCCGGATTGCAAACGCGGCGGGCGAATACGGTGCTGGAATTGCGCGATGGCGAAAGCTTTGCGCTTGCGGGCCTGATCCGAAAGGATTTCCAAACGACGGTGCGGCAGGTGCCATTATTGGGTTCGATCCCGATCATCGGATCGCTGTTCCGTTCATCGGGATTTCAAAAGGGTGAGACCGAATTGGTCATCGTGGTTACCCCGCGCATCGTGAAACCGGTACGCGCTGATCAGATCCAATTGCCAACCGACCGGGTAGGCAACCCCAATGAAGGCGAATTGTTCCTGATGGGGCGCACCGACAAGGCCGTGGGCGTGAACCCGCTCGATCCCAACGCGCCGCCACCCGAAGGCACCTCATCGACGCAGGATAAAAAGGGCAATGACTATGACTATTAAACACAAAGTCCTTCTGCTGACGGTGCCGGTTGCAGTGATTGCCCTTGGCTGCACGCCCAATGACATCAACGTGGGTGCATCGGTTCGCCATAATAATATCGCGCAAATCGTGGAGCCTGATCCGAAATATGAAGAGGATCAGAAAACCGAAGGTTCTGTGGTTGCTGGGGCACAGCAGCGGTATCGGACCGATCGGGTGAAAAAACCCAAAACCATCCGCACGACAGAGGGTGGTGCAGGCGGCGGACGCGGTGGTTCTTCGGGCGGTAATTAAGCAGATTAGTTTAGGAGGTTGCGGCATCATGGTACAGGCAGGAAAACGCTTCCTGAAAAATGAAGACGGGGCCATCGCTCCGCTTTTCGCGCTGTCCCTGACTGCCCTGATCGCCGTTGGCGGCATTGCTTTTGATTATGCCCGCATGGCATCGATGGATACCGAGTTACAGAACGCCGCCGATCAGGCTGCCCTTGCCGCCGCCACCCAGTTGGACGGCGCAGAGGGTGCCACGCAACGGGCGGAGGAAGCGGCGAATAATCTGCTCGCCAACGACACGCGTTTTGCCAATGACGGCAATGATGATGGCCGTGCGGTTACCGTTGCCGAAGTCACATTCTATAGTTGCAGCACCGACGCCTGCCGCGACGATCGCACCCGCGCCAATATGGTAATCGTCACCCGAGACGATGCTAGCGCGGCCGATGATGAAGCTGCGCGCTTTGTGGCCGTTACGGTAAATAACCGCCGTTCCTTTTATGCGCTAACTCCCATTGTGAATGCCGTCAGTTCGGGCGACATGAATGCCATTGCTCTTGCTGGCATGGGGTCATCGATATGCCGTGTGCCGCCGGTGATGCTGTGCAATCCAGATGAAGCAGGCGACCCTGATTTCAACACTGAAAATTACATCGGCAAAGGGATTCGGCTGGTCGCCAACGATGGCGGCGGCGGATATGCGCCGGGCAATTTCGGGTTTTTGGCAACGGGTGCCGGCAATGGTGTTCCGGCGTTGCGCCAAGCATTGGGCCTGCCCACGCCTCCGGGCGATTGCATCCGTTATGACGGTGTCACCACCGAACCCGGTGCGATGGTAACAGTATTAGATGCGATGAATACGCGGTTTGACATTTACCATGGTGATACCAATTCCACCTGCAACAATGACGGTAGTCTCTGCCCTGGTTCCGCCAATACCCGCAAGGACGTACGCAAGGGCGGTGCCGGCAATTCCTTGGCGTTTCAACCGGGTAATGGCAATGCTGGGTGGAAACTGCCCGACTAACGCAAATATTGGCACGCAGCTTTATCCGCCGGCTATCTTGACGACCCAAAGGGTACTGACCAACGGCGAAATCAACGGATTGTGGCCGATGGGTCATCCCCGCGACATTTGCCATGCCGTCAGCACCACCGGAGTCTGTGCCGATGGCCGGATTGGCGATGGCGTTTGGGATCGTAACGCTTATTTCCGTTCCAATCGTCCGACAAATTATCCTGCAGGCGGGGTTTCGAACAGCGACATGGTAAACTGGTTCGGCACAGCGACACCGACCCGTTATCAGGTGTATCGCTGGGAAATCGACAACGCGGCAAGCCGATTGCAACCGCAGGCGACGGGCGGCGGGGCCAATGGCCGCACCTCTTATGGCCAACCGGTTGGTGGCGGTGGGCTGATACCGGGCGATGACGTTGTTGATCGCCGCCGCCTGTCGGTTGCTGTGGTCAACTGCGCCGCAGAAGGCGTGAGTGGCCGTACCCGGAATGTTTCCGTCAAACGCTGGATTGAGGTGTTCTTGGTTGAACCCACCATCCCCCGTCCGCGCACGGAAAACAGCGATCTTTACGTAGAGGTTATTGAAGAAACCAGTGCTGGTGATGGGCAGACGGCGGGACAGGTTGTCCGCCGCGACGTGCCCTATTTGATCGAATGATGCGGTTTTTGTCGTCCTTTTTGCGTGATGAACGCGGGGTCGCAGCGGCGGAGATGGCGTTGATGACGCCGTTGCTACTGATGCTGATGTATGCACCGTTCGAGCTGGGCAATTTTTATTGGTCGCAGCACAAAATTACCAAAGGCGTGCGTGATGCCGCCCGCTTTGCCGCTCGTCAGCCGTTTGACACACTGGTCTGTGGTGCAGAAATCGACGATGACCGGATTAAAAATCTGGCACGGACCGGGCAATTGGCGGGGACATCCGCTACCGTTACCGGCTGGGTGAATGCGGATATTACCGTGAATGTCGTCTGCAATTCTGACTTTGACCAAGGCATTTATAACGGACGCGGCGAAGCGCCAGTCGTCCGCGTGGAAACAAGGCTGGATTATCCCTCATTGTTTCAAAGGCTGGGATTTGATGCGACCAACGTCGAGATGACGGCCTACTCGGAAGCAGCAGGGACAGGCATATGAAAATTCTCCGCAATTTTCTGGCTGACGAAAATGGAGGCCCCGCCGCCGAATTCGGCATGGTCCTGCCCTTGGCATTGATTTTTCTGTTCGGGATCATCGACGTGGGCCGCTATATGTGGGACGTTAACCAGTCCGAAAAAGCCACGCAAACAGGCGCGCGCTGGGCCGCTGCGACGGGCATAATGGCTGCAGACCTGGCGGAATACAGCTTCACTAATGATGGCGGAATTTTGCAGGGCGAACCCATCGACGATACAGCGTTTCCAGGGGTAACCTGCACCGAAGACGGATGCGAATGCGCACCGGGGGGCAGTTGCGATTTTGACCCGGAAGCATTGGATGACGAATCCTTTGGCGCTTTGATCCAGCGCATGTCCGAAATTAAACCTGACATCGGGTCGGACAATGTCCGGATCGATTATAGCTGGTCGGGGCTTGGCTATGCCGGTGACCCTAATGGGCCCGACGTCGCACCGATTGTGACCATTAGTTTGGTTGATATGCAATTTAGGCCGTTACTCCTCCAATTGTTCGGAGGTTCGGTTTCACTGCCACATTATGCCTATTCGCTGACGCTCGAAGATGGCCAAGGCAATTGGTCGAACTAGAGGAAAATAGCATGGGCGTTTTTGAAAATATCTATTTTGCTTCGGAGGATTGGGTTTTGGACCTGAAGTCACGTTCTGTATTGTTGGTCCTGTCCGAAGCTGAAATGGTCAATGCGCGGATTGATGCGGTCGATATGCCGCAGCAAATGTCGCTGCTGACGCTGCAACCTGATGCCGAAATCCCGGCCGCTCAATTGGAACAGGCGTCGATCCTGTTGCTGGAGATTAAGCCACAGTTGCGCGGTTCGCTGGAACGTTTTGCGGCGGTGCGGCAGCTTTATCCTGATTTGCCGGTGATTGCGGCGATCCGCGATGCCGATTTGCCGTTGGTCCGTACCTTGTTGAAACAGGGTGTGCGCGACGTAACGGGCCTGCCGTTATCGCATTCGGAACTCGCTAATATCGTCAATGAAATTTGCGAACAGCTGGAAACGCGCAGCGCGGCGAATGCGCATCAAGGTCAGTTGGTGTCGGTGTTGAAAAGCATCGGCGGGGTCGGGGCAACAACCGTTGCGACTCATCTGGCGAGCGAGTTGGCCAACCGCAACGAAGGGCGCGGCGTGTGCTTGATCGATCTGGACTTGCAATTCGGCAATGCCGCCGCTTATCTTGGTTTGTCGGCGCAATTATCGATTGCCGATTTGATTGCGGCAGGTTCGCGGATTGATGGTGCGTTGCTGAAATCTGTGGTTTCCAAAACCGACAATGGCCTGAACGTAATTTCTGCTCCGATGGACATTGTGCCGATTGAATTGGTGAATGCGGATCAGATCATGCGGATCATTGAACTGGCGCTGGCGGAATATGACCATGTTGTGCTCGATTTGCCCGCGAACTGGACCAACTGGACCTTGTCGCTGGTCGCCATTTCAAAGGCGATTTTCCTGGTGGCGGAACTGTCGGTTGCCAGCCTGCGTCAAGCCAAACGGCAATTGCAGTTGCTGGATAGCCAGAATATTGCCGGTGAACACATCAACATTGTCGCCAACCGCGTTGAAAAACGGCTGTTCCGCACCATCGATCTGGAATTGGCCTCTCAGGCATTGGGGCATCCGATTACGCTGAGTATCCATAACGATTATCCGCTGGTTCGCGCTGCGCATGATCAAGGTGTGTTGATCCGCGCCATCCGGGCAAAAAGCAAAATTGCGGGTGACATTGAAAATATGCTGCCCTGCCTTGGTGTGGGAACGGAGCACTGACGATGTGGCAAATCCGAAAAAATGAACGGATTGATCGCGGATCGCCAACGGATCAGGCCGTTCCCGTAGTGGCCAATGATGGTGCGCCAAAGGGGAATAATTACCTTGATTTAAAGGTTGAACTGCACCGCCGGTTGATCGATTTGATCAATTTGTCTGCACTCGAACAAATGTCGCGGCAGCAGATCGAGGCGGAAGTTGGCGAACTGGTGCATGAACAGTTGGCACTGCAAAAACACGCGCTGAACCATGAAGAACGCAAGCAACTGGTGTCCGATATTTTGGACGAGTTGCTGGGTCTGGGGCCGTTGGAGCCGTTGTTGCAGGATAATGAAATCACCGATATTTTGGTGAACGGCCATGATGTTGTCTTTGTCGAACGGCGCGGCGTGCTTGAGAAAGTGGAAACGCGGTTCAAAGACGAACGCCATCTGCTGCGTATCATCCAGAAAATCGTCAGCGCCGTTGGTCGGCGGATCGATGAATCCTCGCCCTTTGTCGATGCGCGCTTGCCCGATGGTTCGCGTGTTAACGCGATCGTGCCGCCGCTGGCGGTGGATGGGTCATTGCTCTCCATCCGTAAATTTGCCAAAATTCCCATCAGCATGGCCAAGCTTGCCGAATTGGGCAGTGTGCCGCCGACGATTGCGGAATTTCTAAAGGGCGTTGTCGCGGCGCGGCGGAATGTGTTGATTTCCGGCGGAACAGGGTCGGGCAAAACGACGCTTTTGAATGCGATGTCGTCCTTTATCGATGAACGCGAACGCATTGTTACCATCGAAGATTTAGCAGAGCTTCAATTGCAGCAGGCGCATGTTGCACGTCTGGAAACGCGTCCCGCCAATATCGAAGGGCGCGGGGAAGTAACCCAGCGCGAACTGGTCAAAAATGCGCTGCGTATGCGGCCCGACCGGATCATTGTTGGCGAAGTGCGCGCAGGAGAGGCATTTGATATGCTTCAGGCGATGAACACCGGCCATGATGGATCGATGACCACCGTTCATGCCAATACCGCGCGAGACGCATTGTCGCGTATTGAACAGATGATCGGGATGAGCGGAATTGATATTTCCCCGCGGTCGGCCCGCGCGCAGATTGCCTCTGCTTTGCATGTTGTCATCCAGATTGGCCGATTGGCCGATGGTCGCCGCCGTTTGTTAAGCGTGTCAGAAATTGCGGGCATGGAAGGCGAAATGATCACCATGCAGGAAATCTTCCGTTTCAAAATGGAAGGCCGCGATGAAAACAACCTGGTGATCGGCCATTTCGAGGCAACAGGTATTCGGCCCAAGATCATGGATGAACTGTCGAACCATGGCGTAAACCTGAGCGCCGAATTGTTCCGGCCAGATCGGAAAATCGACTGATGAATCCGCTGATTATCCGCCTACTGGTTTTGGTCGTTATTTTCGCTGCGGTGTTTTTGTTGGCTGAACAGATGATTTCGCTCGTTCGGCAACGTCGTCAGGGCGCGACCGCGATTAACAAGCGGTTGCAGATGATCGAAGGCGGTGTTGATCGTGAAATGGTCACATCGCGCTTGCGCAAATCACAACAAGGTACGTTTCAAAATGTACCGGGAATTTTTGGCAAGATTGGCCGCAGTGTCGAACGGTCGGTCATTGCCAGTGGCGTTTCTATGCCTGCCATCCAGATTATCTTCGCCATGGCAGCGGCGACGGGCATTGTCGCAGCCCTAGTGATGATCGGCGCTGCCGTTAGTGGTTATGCGATGAATTTGGGGCTGATTCAGCTTGCGATTGTCATGGGTGTCGCCGTTGGCACGGGCATTCCGCTGATAATACTGTCCCGCATGGCCAATGCGCGGCGCAAAAAGATGCAGGAACAGTTTCCTGTGGCCCTTGATATTTTCGTTCGCGGCCTGCGGTCGGGCCACCCGATTTCGTCTGCCCTTGAACTTTTGACAAAGGAAATGGAGGATCCCATCGGATCGGAATTTGGTCTGGTTGTCGATGAAGTCGCTTATGGTGCCGATTTGCGTGACGCGCTGCAAACCATGGCGGAACGCTGGAACATTGAAGACATCCAAATGTTCGTCGTCTCGTTGTCGGTGCAAAATGAAACCGGGGGCAATTTGGCGGAGATTTTGTCGAACCTGTCAACGGTGATCCGCGACCGCGCCAGCATGTTTATGAAGGTTCGCGCGCTCAGTTCCGAAGGGCGAATGACAGCGTTGATGCTCACTGCCTTACCGGTGCTCACCTTTGTCGGGTTATTCCTTGTCAGCCCAAAATTCTATCTGGAAGTGTCTGATGATCCCATGTTCATGCCCGGTGTCATTGGTTTGATCGTCCTGTATTTCATCGGCTTTTTTTCCATTCGCCGCATGGTCGATTTGAAGGTCTGATATGTTATCCAACCTCGCTTTATCCGGAACAATGCGTATCGCGCTTTTGGCGCTGATCTTTTTGCTGGTCGTTGTCGGCGTGATGCTGATTTCCAATTTTCTTGCGAACCGCGCATTGGTGCGCGGTCGGTTGAACGAAGTAAAAGGCAAAGGGTCCCAAGCTATCGCTGGCACGAGCTTGCGGCGCGATAATGTTGCGCTGGGCTGGCAACGCCTTGCCGACCGCATTGAAAAAGCGGGCATCTCGCTTGTCGATACGCGCGGCGACAGCTTGCGCGCAAAGTTGATCGCTGCTGGCTATACGGCACCGGTTGCGCCTAAAATCTATACGCTAACCCGACTAATTCTGCTGTTTGCGTTACCCGCGATTTACGCCTTTTTCGCTTTTGCAGGTGATAGCCAGCCCTCTACGATCAAATTATATCTTACTGGTACCGCACTGGCCATTGCAGGCCTGTACCTGCCCAATCTTTGGGTTACCGCAAAGTCGGATCGGCGGCGGACCGATATTATCAACGGTTTTCCCGATTGCCTTGATCTGATGCTGGTCTGTGTTGAGGCGGGGCTCGGCATGGAAGCCGCCTTTGATCGGGTCGGCCGCGAAATGGTGGATTCGCACCCTCTGGTTTCCCAACTGCTTTCGATGGTGACGTTGGAACTGCGTGCAGGTTCAACCCGTGAAGAGGCGTTGCGAAATATGGCTGATCGCGCGCAAGTGGACGAAATCCGCTCGTTTTCAACGCTGCTAATCCAATCGGATAAGCTGGGTTCCAGTGTGGGAGAAACGCTGCGGGTTTATGCCACAGAAATGCGCGAACGGCGTCGGATGCGCGCAGAAGAAAAAGCCCATCGTTTGCCCGTGCTTTTATCCGTTCCACTGGTCGCTTGCATGTTACCGGTGATGATCGGAGTGTTGATGCTGCCCGCCGTTATTCGGGTGATGCGCGAAGTCGTTCCCAATTTGTCAGGAGGTTGAGCATGACGGATCATCAAATTCGTTTGGCGTTGTCGGTCAGTTTGGCAGGGTTGCTAGGCGGCTGTGCCACAAACCCGCAGGCAACTTTAACTATCCGCAATGTTGGCGACACCCATGTCACAACATCAGACGAAAGCGCGATTGAGCGCGGAAAAATGCTGTTGGCGCGCGGGCAGTCTGCGGATGCCATCTCGGCCTTTCGTGCAGCCCTGCGTCAGGAGCAAGACAGCGCGGAAGCGCATAATGGTCTGGCTATCGCTTATGATCGGATTGGCCGCAAAGATTTGGCCCGGCGCTATTTCGAATTGGCTTATGCGGAAAAGCCACAGGTTGATCGCTATCGCAACAACCTTGCACGGCATTTCGAGAAAACTGGCCAGCCCGAATTGGCGCGCGGCCTTGCACAGGCGCCAATGGCCGTGGCCGTTGTAGCCGAACCGGTGGTGGCAACGCCCGGCGTTTTTGTTCCAGAACCCGTTGTTATCGCTGCGGTGGACAGTGAGTTGCCTGCAGTCGCCACGGACAGCCAGATTGATGCTATCGTTGCGGATTTTTCCGCGTCGCGTTTCGTGGTCGATGAAGCTGTGTTGCAAACGCCTGTAGCTGATGCAAATTGGGCGGAGTTGGCGCATTCTCAAATCGGGAAAAGCGAATTTGCGGTTTATCGCCCATCGGTAGCGACAGCGATTGAAGCCGTTCCGATCAGTCTGCCGTCTGGCCCGATGCCGGATCAATATCCAAAGGGTGGGACAACTGCATTAATCGCTGACTTGCCCCGCGATAATCGGAAGTCCGAAGAAGCCAATAGTCCCTATATTGAGCGGGTTTCTTTGGGCGAAGTGAAATTAGTGACTTTTGTTCAACCAAAAGCGCCAACGGCAGAACCCGAATTTCATTTGTCCAATCGGCAAATCGCGTTTTGGGTGGATGAGGAAAAACGTAAAGGCCAATTCCAAAATGGCGATGGATTGCGCGGGCGGTTGGCAATCCAAAGTGTGGTCGAACGCATCGCGATCGAAGAGGCCATAACATCGGCTACGTCTTTGGCCGCGTTGGTCGAGCAGATGGACAAGGATTTTGTCTATATCGCCTTTGACGATGCCGCCGATGCCGCTGAAACCGAAGTGACTTGATCCATTGATCCGCATTGTTGCTGCTTGGTTGATATTGGGGGCGGGCATATTGGCTTATCCTGCGGCGACATCTGCCGCTGACGCTCAGCCGAAAGATGCGCGTGCCACGTTGGAGCTAGCGGAATGGGCGACGCTAGCCGGTCGCTTTGTTCAGGCAGACGCCATGCTCGATTTATTAGAAACCGAAGGTTCAACAGAAATTGCAGACAGTGTTACGATCGCAAGGGCCGAGTTGCAAATGGCAACCGGTGATGTGGCCGGCGCAACAATGGCGCTGCGCAATGGCAGTGGCGAAGCGGGCGGCATCTGTCGGCGAAGTAAGCTGCTAGGCTGGATCGCGGGCAAAAACCAGGAATGGAATAAGGCGATTTTGATGCTTTCACAGGCCGTCGAAAAATGCGGCGGAGACGCTTCGCTGTGGAATATTTTAGGGTTGGCTTTGGCGGGGAAGCGGGAACATGCGGCCAGCCTTGAAGCGTTTGACAGCGCCCTTATTCTTCAACCTGGCAATCCCGCATTGTTGAGCAATCGCGCGCTCGCATTGGTGGGGGCGGGCCAATATGAAGCTGCTCTGTTTGATCTGCGCGAAGCCATCGCAGCCAAACCTGACAGTGCGATCATTCAGAACAATATCGACTATCTCTCCGGAGTGCTTGGTATCGGGCTGAAACGAATGGCCGGAGATAGCGACACTTTGTGGGCTGGGCGTTTAGCCAAGGCTGGTGAAGGTGCACGCGATGCTGCACGGCCCCAAGAAGCACAGGCCTTGTTCGCCGGAGCTGCCTTGCTTCAGGATCGCTTCGATCCCCGCATATGGTCGCTAGGCCTGCCGACTGAAAATAGGAAAGCAGAATGAACTTGGTCATCATCCCTATTGTTCTGGCCGCACTGTGCCTCATCCTTGCAGCCGTATCGGATATGCGCGCTTATCGGATACCCAATATATTTCCGGCGCTGTTGTTATTGCTGTTTCTGGCGACACGCCTTTATTGGGGTTTCCAGGCCACAGACTGGAACCATTTGCTGCATTTCGGAATCGCCTTGGCGTTAGGTATGGTGCTTTTCAAAATGGGTTGGGTAGGGGGCGGGGATGCCAAACTTTACGCAGCGGCGGCAGTTTGGTTTGCCGGAATCAACGCCGCATTTCTGATTTTTGCCACCGGTATTGCCGGTTTGGTCTTGGCTGTCGCTTACGTACTGACACGCAAACTAGCACGGCAAAGCAGCCCGAAAGCGCGTAAGGATCGGCGTATCCCTTATGGGGTTGCGATTGCCGGAGGGGCGTTGACGATGGGCGCGTTGGTTGGCCTTAAAGGACTCGTTCCGCTCGCGCTGTGAATTGATTTCAATGCGGCGAAGTTCGGCCACTTCCCGATTTTTGCATGCCCCCGCGATGGACAATCAATTCTGATCGCGAGGCTACACCCAATTTGCGGAAGATACTGTTCAAGTGAATTTTCACCGTACCCTCCACCAAATCGCATCGCTGGGCAATATCGCGGTTGCGCAATCCCAAGCATACCAACTCGACAATTTCCAGCTCGCGCTTTGTGAGCAAATCGTCGGACCGAACGGTTCGGGTGGGTTGGTCAATCGAATGGCGTAAGGCCAATTCGGTGACGTCGCTTTCGAACCATTTGCCGCCATCCAAAACGATGCCCATGGCCTCGACGATGGTATCAGGATCGCTGTCTTTCAACGCAATGCCCCGCACGCCAAGGCGCATCGCTTCTATGGTTTGCTCTGGATCGATATGCACAGTCAGGAACATGGCAGGTACCGACGGATAATGAAGCCGCAAATGGCGCAGCACTTTCAAGCCGCCGCCATTGTGCATCGTCACATCCAGCATCGCCAAATCAGGGCGTTCGCCGTCGATCGTGGTGATCGCTTCATCGACCGACAAAGCAGTTTTGATCGAAAAATTTCCGGCAGTTTCCAGATATTGTCCAAAACCGTGCAGGAAAAAGGGGTGATCGTCGACAATCAGCACATTATGCATCGTTCACCTGCTGCATCGGAATGCTAATTGCGAGCAATGCACCTTGCCCCAAACCTTCTGAATAAGCCGTACCGTTCACCAACCGAAGTCGGTGTTGTAATGATGTAGATTGTAATGGCATGGACGCACCCCCCTTTGCCGAAAACCCCAAACCCCCTCGATCATTGATCGCTATGAGAAGTGCATCATGCTTGAGCGACAGTGCCACTGTCAATGCTGTGATTTTGGCATGGCGTACCGCATTGGCCACGGCCTCCCTGACCAGATGCTCAATATTGAGCGCAGATTCATGATCCATGGGAATTGCGGGCTCTTCGGACTGGATTTTTGCATCGATTTCCCATTGTAGGGAAATTGCCCGAAGGCAGATGTCGAGACGGGCAACGATATTGATCGTGTCGTTTTCAGAAGCACTATTTTCCAATAAACCGCGCAATCGAACTTGTTCGAGTGTCAGGATGTCTGCAGCTTTGCGCACTTCGAGTTGCGCAGGGTGTTTGTTCAGATCAGCGCGCTTGGCAATGGTCAGCAATTTCATGCGCAGCGCCGCCATGGATTGCAGGACACCGTCATGCAAATCTCGCCGCGATACATCATGTGCATCGGCAACGAATTGCCTTTCGGCTTCTGCCATCCGTCCCAAAAATTGGGTTAGCCGCGTTATGTTTTGCTCAATTCTCCTCGCATCGACCAACAAGCATGCGTTGATGGGTTTCATCGCTGCGCATACCAATATGCCGTTTGAGCGCCCAATTTTTAGAGGCTGCACAATCGCAACGACAAAATGCTCTCGTTTCAGGAATTGCGCGAACTGTTGTTCGGCATCGCTGAAGGGGCGCGGCTGGTCTGCATCAAGCATCCATATAAAACTTCCCTCGGTATTAAAAACGGCAGCACGGTCGGGCAAGGACTTTGCAATCTCCAGCATGTTTCCAATATCGCCCGCAACCACCGAGAATTCGCAATTATGGCTGAATTGGCGATAGCCCGAATTTTTCGCAGCACGGGAGATCAGGCAAAAGGCGCGCTCTGTCGCGAATATTTTTGCCAAATTGTCGACCATGGATTGCAGGTCGAATTCGAAAGACCGTTCCGGATGCAGCATGTCGATTGAGTTGCATTGCTGGGTGAATTGATCGACGCGCGCTTTTCGATGGATCAGGGCTGCTACCGCCGCAAGGGCACCCAATTGCAACATCATTTCAAACCCGCTGACGCCAATTCCGATGAGAGGCACAATCTGTGCCGAAGCAATCGGAAACGGGATGAGTTTTTGGATGGACCAAGCAAGAGCGGAAATTACGAACAAAACCGCGAGTAACCGCAAACCCAAACCGCAGCCCAGGATCATCACCACAGAGCAGGTCAGAAAAGCAATGACGACAGCTTCGGATCCAGGGAATAAAGTAATCGTTATAGCGCCCATCAACGCATCGACGACAGCAATTATTTGCAGCTCTTTTATTCTAAAGTGATGACCTATGGCGGTGGCGACCGTTGTCATGGCGGCCCATCCCGCCCACACCAAAACGAACCAATGGGTCAATAGCCGGCCCTGTTCGAACAGGCTGTCGATCAGCGAAGCGCACATCAAGACACGCGCTACGGGTGCGGCCCAGATAATTGTCGGTCGGGTTAAAATTCGGATCATGTCCCACTCTGTTACACCGGGCGTCGACAAACTCCCAAAGGAAAGATGTGAACTATCTCGAAAGGCATATAACTATTGTTATAGTATTGATTTTAAATGGTAAATAATCGTTAATTAAGTTGCCGTGCGGAAAAAAAAGATGCTTTCTATCTCGGTAACGACTCGGCCAGATAGTTCTAGGGTCGCCCACTAGAATGGCCAGTCCTGCAGGCGGCAATGCCGTTTGCAGCGACATTAACGTGGGGGACCCGATGGCACAGTTGCGCCACACGCATTGCTGTTTTGACAATAGCCAACAGGCGCTGAACGCGTCGCTGGTTTGCGTGCCATCTGCACCCTTTATGCAAATCGAACCCGGACTTTCCCGGATTTCCTTCATCATGCTCAACCAAACGGATACTTGAGATGGACGCTGAAACCAAATTTGTCGCTCAATCAGGAATTGCATTGCAGCCCACAGAGGGCGCGATGCCAGCTGCGGCTGCTGCCGCATCCGAAGCGATCATTGCTGCTTTGCAGGCCTTGGCGCTTGTGCCCGATGCCAATGGTCAATTGGAGCTTCCGGCTGGGGTGTCCCTGGATGATATACGCGTGGCGGGCCGAAACCTGATCGTCAAAATGCCCGATGGCACCGAGATGGTGATCATTGATGGTGCAGTTTTTGTACCGCAATTTGTCATCGACGGGGTCGCGGTTCCTCCGCTCAACATCGCGGCTTTGCTGATCGGTCAAGAACCCACACCAGAGGCAGGACGTCCGACCAGTTCAGGCGGAAATTTTGCCGATCCTGTTGGCGACATTGGTGATCCTTTTGCACGCGGCGATCTGCTGCCACCGACACAGTTAGCATTTCCGGAACCAGAAGAACGCGAAATTATTCCCAGCCTGGTGGATGAAGAGCCAACCGTTGCGATCATTACGCCCGATCAACCAGCGGGGTCTGTTTCGGCGACGGCGCGGGTGGACGAAGCGGGATTGCCTGCGCGGGGCAGCGAACCCGAAGGGTCCAACGCCGCCGCCAATGTGGAAACAACGACGGGCAGCATTGTGTTTGATGCGCCCGATGGACTGGGTTCGATAACACTGAACGGCGTGGCAGTTACCGCCGTTGGCCAAGTTTTTGTAACGCCGCAGGGGCGTTTAACCATTACCAGCATTGCTGACGGCAATATTGGTTACAGTTATAGTTTGGCCGACAATACGACAAATCCCAACATAACCGATGTCTTTGCGGTTGTGATTACCGACAGCGACGGCGATACCGCCACAGCGGACCTGACAATCACCATCGTCGACGATGTGCCCACGGCGCGCAGCGATACCGATGCGGTGCCCGCGGCTGATTATTCGGTCCAAAGCGGTAATGTGATCACGGGCGTCGGGACGACCAGTGGGAATGCAGGAGCGGACACCCAAGGGGCCGATGCTGCCGCAGTGACTGGCTATCGCGCTGGAACCACCGGCACTTTTGCATCGGCGGGTTCAACCATTAACGGTCAATATGGCACGTTGCGCATCAATGCGGATGGCAGCTACAACTATATTCGTAACGCCGGAACTCCCGGCGGCGTAACGGACACCTTCAGTTACCAGTTAACCGACGGCGACGGCGATGCATCAACCGCCAATTTGGTCATTTCAATTGCGGATAGTCCGGCGACGATTGTGTCGGTTCCTTCCGGCGGCGACGGAACGATTGTTGACGAGGAAGGGTTGCCTGTACGCGGTTCGGAATCGTCCGGTTCCAATCCGGTTTCCGCCGTGGAAACAACCAGCGGCACAATCACTTTCACAGCGCCCGATGGCGTTGCAACTGTGCAAATCAACGGGATCGCAATCACAGGTGCAGGCCAAGTCATTACCCTGGCGACGGGAACCTTTACGATCACCGCCTTTAACGCTGCAACGGGAACTCTTGGTTACACGTTCACGTTAACCGACAATACCAACGGCGATAATACGGCAGAAGTTCTGAGCGTTACCGTCACCGACACCGATGGTGATAGCGACACCGAATCCTTCACCATCAATATTATCGACGATTTACCAACGGCGCGCGATGATGCCGGGACTCAAAGCCCCGAAAACGCGGCTGTTACTGTCAATGTGTTTGCCAACGATACCCCGGGCGCCGACAGCGTCAATTTAACAAGCAGCGTGGCAGTGATTGCCGGAACGTTGAGTGGGGCAGGCAGCGTTGCTTACAATAACGACGGCACATTCACGTACACGCCCGCTCCGGGAGAGGAAGGCGTCGTAACATTTCGCTACGCCATCACCGATGGCGACGGCGATATTTCGAGTGCCACGGTTACGATCACCTTGGCCGAAGATTCGATACCCTTTGTGGAAGTGGCTGGCGACCGCGACGTCGAAGAGGCGGGTCTTCCAGCTCGCGGTAATGAGCCTGCGGGTTCAAACAGTGACGGCTCGGGCGAAATCGCCACCGGCACGATTGCAACCGGCACTGGCAACGATACGCTGGCCTCGCTGATCATTAATGGCACCAACGTAACCGCTGGCGGCACTGTAGTTGGTGCGCATGGCACCTTGGCCGTCACGCTAACCGCTGGTGTTTACGGATATACCTACACGCTGACCGACAACACGTCGGGCGATGCAACTTCTGACAGTTTCAATGTCGTGATCACTGACGGTGACGGCGACAGTGCCAGCGATATTTTGGTGATTGCTATTGTTGATGACGTGCCCAACGCATTGAATGACAGCGATACTATCGCTGCCGGCCAATTTGGCCCGGCAACTGGCAACGTCATTACTGATGTCGAAGCCGACGGTGGCCGCGATGTCCAAGGTGCCGATGGTGCGGTTGTATCGGCAGTCAGCGGCGTCGGCGCTGGTGTCGTCAACGGCAGCACCATTGGCCTTTATGGGGTGCTGTCGCTTAACGCAGACGGCAGCTACAATTATGTCCGCAATGCCGGAACCCCCGGCGGTGTTTCTGATATTTTTGCTTATACGATAACCGATGGCGATGGCGATATTTCTAGCGCGACTTTGACGATCAACATTGCCGATGCACCGGTAACGATCATTTCGGTACCCACAACAGGCGGTGGAACGATTGTCGATGAAGAAGGACTGCCTGTTCGCGGTACAGAGCCCGCCGGATCAAATAGCGACGCTCCGGTCGAAGCGACCAATGGCACGATCACTTTTGTTGCCTTGGACGGCGTTGCCAGCGTGCAGATTAACGGAGTTACCATCACTGGCCCTAACCAGGTCATCACTTTACCCACTGGCACCTTTACCGTCACATCCTATGATCCGGTGGCAGGGACTTTAGGCTATGTCTTTACACTCACTGACAATACAGTGGGTGACACCACCGTTCAGGTCATTCAGGTCACCGTTTTCGATACTGACGGCGACAGTGATACCGAGCCATTCAATATTACAATCGTCGACGATGTTCCGACAGCACGCGACGATAGCGGCACGCAAAGCTCCTGAAAATGCACCGATCACTGTTAATGTCTTCGCCAACGACACGCCGGGTGCCGATGGCGTTAACCTGACCAGCGGCGTTGCCGTTATTGCAGGAACGCTGACGGGGGCAGGATCGCTTGCCTATAATAACGATGGTACTTTCACCTACACGCCTGCTCCGGGCGAAGAGGGTGTTGTTACCTTCCGCTATACAATCACCGATGGCGACGGTGATACTTCGCCTGCGACGGTGACGATCACGCTGCTTGCGGACTCGGTTCCCTTTGTGGACGTGGCTGGCGATAGTGAAGTTGAAGAGTCTGGTCTACCCGCACGCGGAGACGAACCTTCGGGTTCGAACAGTGACGCACCTAGCGAGGTCGCCATTGGCACCATTGCAACGGGCACTGGCAACGATACGCTGGCGTCGTTGGTCATCAACGGCACCAACGTTACCGCTGGCGGCACCGTCGCCGGGACCTTTGGGACATTGGTCGTCACGCTCACCGATGGCGTGTATAGCTATCGTTACACCTTGAGCGACAACACGCTGGGCGACGCCACCTCGGACAGCTTCACCGTCGTCATCACTGACAGCGACGGCGACAGCGCCGATGACATATTGCTGATCAATATCGTCGACGATGTTCCGACAGCACGCGATGATAGCGGCACGCAAGCTCCTGAAAACGCGCCGATCACTGTTAATGTCTTCGCCAACGACACGCCGGGTGCCGATGGCGTTAACCTGACCAGCGGCGTTGCTGTTATTGCAGGAACGCTGACGGGGGCAGGATCGCTTGCCTATAATAACGATGGCACTTTCACCTACACGCCTGCTCCGGGCGAAGAGGGTGTTGTTACCTTCCGCTATACAATCACCGATGGCGACGGCGATACTTCGCCTGCGACAGTGACGATCACGCTGCTTGCGGACTCGGTTCCCTTTGTGGACGTGGCTGGCGATAGTGAAGTTGAAGAGTCTGGTCTACCCGCACGCGGAGATGAACCTGCGGGTTCGAACAGTGACGCACCTAGCGAGGTCGCCATTGGCACCATTGCAACGGGCACTGGCAACGATACGCTGGCGTCGTTGGTCATCAACGGCACCAACGTTTCCGCTGGCGGCACCGTCGCCGGGACCTTTGGGACATTGGTCGTCACGCTCACCGATGGCGCGTATAGCTATCGCTACACCTTGAGCGACAACACGCTGGGCGATGCAACTTCGGACAGCTTCAATGTTGTGATCACCGACAGCGATGGCGATAGCGCCGATGACATATTGCTGATCAATATCGTCGACGATGTGCCGACAGCGCGCGATGATAGCGGCACGCAAGCTCCTGAAAACGCGCCGATCACTGTTAATGTCTTCGCCAACGACACGCCGGGTGCCGATGGCGTTAACCTGACCAGTGGCGTTGCTGTTATCGCAGGAACGCTGACGGGGGCAGGATCGCTTGCCTATAATAACGATGGTACTTTCACCTACACGCCTGCTCCGGGCGAAGAGGGTGTTGTAACCTTCCGCTATACAATCACCGATGGCGACGGTGATACTTCGCCTGCGACAGTGACGATCACGCTGCTTGCGGACTCGGTTCCCTTTGTGGACGTGGCTGGCGATAGTGAAGTTGAAGAGTCTGGTCTACCCGCACGCGGAGACGAACCTGCTGGTTCGAACAGCGATGCACCTAGCGAGGTCGCCATTGGCACCATTGCAACGGGCACTGGCAACGATACGCTGGCGTCGTTGGTCATCAACGGCACCAACGTTACCGCTGGCGGCACCGTCGCCGGGACCTTTGGGACATTGGTCGTCACGCTCACCGATGGCGTGTATAGCTATCGTTACACCTTGAGCGACAACACGCTAGGCGATGCCACCTCGGACAGCTTCACTGTCGTGATCACCGACAGCGACGGCGACAGCGCCGATGACATATTGCTGATCAATATCGTCGACGATGTTCCAATGGCCTTTGATGACACAGATACCGTTTTGAACGGAAGTTCTGCTGCTGCGATTGGCAACGTGATTACCGACGATGAAAATGATGGCGGTGAGGATACCCAAGGTGCGGATGGGGTTACGGTTACGGCCATATCCGGTTTGAATGTCGGCACCGTTGGCGGCACGACCAATGGCAGCTACGGCGTTTTGGAAATCGATGCGGAGGGCAATTATAGCTATGTCCGCAACGATGGCACACCGGGCAATGTCGAAGATATTTTCACCTATCAGATTACTGATGCCGATGGAGACATCTCCACCGCAACGCTGACCATTTTCATCGAAGATGCGCGGCCATTGGTTGGGGTCAATGCCACCGTTTTGCTAGACGACGATGCGCTGGCCAACGGCAATCCTGATGGCGTTGGCGATGATGTGAATGCTGCCAATGTCACAGGCACATTGTCAGGATCGGGCGGCGATGGTGCCTTGACCTGGGCGTTCCAGCTGACCGGAGCGCCCTCGGGCTTTACCTATGTGGCGGGCGCCAATGGGTCGGTGCTGGTGCAGCAAGGCAGCATCACGGTGCTGACGATCACGCTCAACGGTGCGACAGGTGCTTACACCGTCACTCAAAACGCACCCATCCTTCATGCCAATGGCAATGACGAAAATAATCAAGGCTTTACGCTGAATTACAGCGTAACCGATGTGGACAACGATAGCACGCCGGGCGTGTTGTCGATCAATGTTGATGACGATACCCCTGTGGTACTGGGCGATGGCGAAGCGCCGAGCCTGAGTGTCGATGAAACCATATTCGGTACCAACGACACGGAAAATCTGAGCAGCTTGTTCACAACGCCGGTGGACTACGGGGCCGATGGCGCGGGTAGCGTGAGCTATGCCTTGGCCGTTGTCGCGGGGGCGAGCAATTTGGTCGACACTCTGACCGGCAATCCTGTGGTTCTCTCGCTGGAGGCAGGCGTTGTGTTTGGCCGCGTTGGTGGCGTGGAAGTATTCAGGGTTATCGTTGACGGCAGCGGCAATGTAACGCTCGATCAATCACGTGCCGTTGTTCATACGCCGAATGGCGGGCCTGATGACGTTGCGACGTTGCTTTCCAACTTGGTCACATTGACGCAGACCGTAACCGACCGCGATGGCGATAGTGCCGCCGCGACCGTCAACATTGGCGGTATGTTGCAGTTTGTTGACGATGCGCCGTCTGCAGGTGCCAATTTGGCGGTACAGTTGGATGATGACAGCCTTGGCGGCAATGCGGGTGGCACGGGAGATGTTGATCCGAACACATTGAACACCAGCGGTACTTTGACGCATACGTTCGGCAATGACGGTGGCAGCATCGCGTTTGCGACGAGCGGTGCGCCTGCGGGTTATCGTTATACGCCCTCGGGCAGCAATGTTCTGATCCAGCAGGAACAGGGCGTTGGCAACTGGGTGACGGTGGCGACGGTGACGCTGAACGCGGCGACGGGTGCCTATACGGTCACGCAGAATGCGGCTGTGGTGCATCCGCTGGGTGGAGCTGAGAATGACGTATCGTTCACGCTAAACTATACGGTGACCGACGGTGATCTGGATACAGCGCCGGGTACCTTAGTGATCAATATCGACGATGACACGCCGATTGCAGTTGCCGGATCGCAGGCAGGAACGGTTGATGAAGATGGCCTGGCCAATGGCATCACGGTTGCACAGACCGGCGATGTTGCGGGGGCAGCGTTGAGCGCGACGGGTTCTGTCACGGGCTTGTTCAATGCAGGCGCGGATACACCTTTGACCTATCAGCTGTCGGGATCGACCGCTGGACTGACGGCTTTGGGCCTGACCTCTGGTGGGGTAGCGGTCACTTATGCGCTGGTTGGCAATGTGCTGACGGCGAGTGCAGGGGCGACGCCTGTGTTCACGCTGACGCTGAACACGACAACCGGGCAATGGGACTTTGTTCTGTCGGCACCGCTTGATCATGCGAATGGCGCGAGTGAGAATGACATTACGCTGGCGTTCGGCAATCTGTTGCACGCAACCGACCGCGATGGCGATCTGGTGGATGCCATTGGCAGCCTGACGATCACGGTGGATGATGACAGCCCGTTGGTGAGCAATGTGACGGCGACCGGCAGTGTCTCTGTTGATGAGACCAGCGCCAATCCCGGCGGGTTCCCGATCAGCGCGAACAGCGGCACGGCGATGATCTCGGCGACCTTGGCTTATGGCGCGGATGGCGCGGCTGTAGCGGGCACGCCTGCTTATACGCTGGCGGTGACGGGAGCGGCGGGGCTGACCTCGCTTGCGACTTCGCTGGTGACGGCATTGGGCGGCTTTGCAATCACGCTGGTCGAAGTGAACGCAACGACGCTTGCGGGCCAATATACCAATGGCGGCACGCAAACGGCGTTCACGCTGAGCATTGATGCAGCGACGGGTGTCGTTACGCTGACGCAGAACATTGCGCTGGAACACAACACCGATGGCGTTGAAGGCGCGGCACATAATGACGTGCTGAGCCTTGCTGGCCTTGTGACGGCGACGGTGACGATCACGGACCGCGACGGCGACAGCCATGACGGCAGTGCCCAGGTGGGCGGTGCGATCAGCTTCTTTGATGATGGCCCCAGCATCACGGCGACGGGCGCGATCCCGGCGCTGACGGTTGATGAGACGGTGCTGGCGACGGACGCAGGTCCCGTAAGCTTTGCTGGCGTGTTCACAACGAACTTTGGTGCCGATGGCGGCACGCAGATCGCTTATGCGCTGGGCGTGGTTGCGGGTGCTTCGGGTCTGATCGATACCGCGACCGGACAGGTGGTGAACCTTGTGCTGAACGGCACGGTGGTTGAAGGCCGCACGGCGGGCAGCAATGCGTTGGTGTTCACGGTTACGGTCAACGCCAGCGGCGGTGTGACGCTCGATCAGTTGCGGGCAGTGATGCACAGCCCTGACAGCGGCCCGAACCAGTCAACGACATTGACAGCGGCCAATCTGGTCACATTAACCGCAACCGCAACCGACAATGACGGGGATACCGACAGTGCACTGGTCAACATCGGCCAGTCATTGGTGTTCCTGGACGATGCGCCGTCTGCAGGTGCCAATCTTGGCGGTGCAGTTGGATGATGACAGCCTTGGCGGCAATGCGGGTGGCACGGGAGATGTTGATCCGAACACATTGAACACCAGCGGTACTTTGACGCATACGTTCGGCAATGACGGTGGCAGCATCGCGTTTGCGACGAGCGGCGCGCCTGCGGGTTATCGTTATACGCCCTCGGGCAGCAATGTTCTGATCCAGCAGGAACAGGGCGTTGGCAATTGGGTGACGGTGGCGACGGTGACGCTGAACGCGGCGACGGGTGCCTATACGGTCACGCAGAATGCGGCTGTGGTGCATCCGCTGGGTGGAGCTGAGAATGACGTATCGTTCACGCTAAACTATACGGTGACCGACGGTGATCTGGATACAGCGCCGGGTACCTTAGTGATCAATATCGACGATGATACGCCGATTGCAGTTGCCGGATCGCAGGCAGGAACGGTTGATGAAGACGGCCTGGCCAATGGCATCACGGTTGCACAGACCGGCGATGTTGCGGGGGCAGCGTTGAGCGCGACGGGTTCTGTCACGGGCTTGTTCAATGCAGGCGCGGATACACCTTTGACCTATCAGCTGTCGGGATCGACCGCTGGACTGACGGCTTTGGGCCTGACCTCTGGTGGGGTAGCGGTCACTTATGCGCTGGTTGGCAATGTGCTGACGGCGAGTGCAGGGGCGACGCCTGTGTTCACGCTGACGCTGAACACGACAACCGGGCAATGGGACTTTGTTCTGTCGGCACCGCTTGATCATGCGAATGGCGCGAGTGAGAATGACATTACGCTGGCGTTCGGCAATCTGTTGCACGCAACCGACCGCGATGGCGATCTGGTGGATGCCATTGGCAGCCTGACGATCACGGTGGATGATGACAGCCCGTTGGTGAGCAATGTGACGGCGACCGGCAGTGTCTCTGTTGATGAGACCAGCGCCAATCCCGGCGGGTTCCCGATCAGCGCGAACAGCGGCACGGCGATGATCTCGGCGACCTTGGCTTATGGCGCGGATGGCGCGGCTGTAGCGGGCACGCCTGCTTATACGCTGGCGGTGACGGGAGCGGCGGGGCTGACCTCGCTTGCGACTTCGCTGGTGACGGCATTGGGCGGCTTTGCAATCACGCTGGTCGAAGTGAACGCAACGACGCTTGCGGGCCAATATACCAATGGCGGCACGCAAACGGCGTTCACGCTGAGCATTGATGCAGCGACGGGTGTCGTTACGCTGACGCAGAACATTGCGCTGGAACACAACACCGATGGCGTTGAAGGCGCGGCACATAATGACGTGCTGAGCCTTGCTGGCCTTGTGACGGCGACGGTGACGATCACGGACCGCGATGGTGACAGCCATGACGGCAGTGCCCAGGTGGGCGGTGCGATCAGCTTCTTCGATGATGGCCCCAGCATCACGGCGACGGGCGCGATCCCGGCGCTGACGGTTGATGAGACGGTGCTGGCGACGGACGCAGGTCCCGTAAGCTTTGCTGGCGTGTTCACCACGAACTTTGGTGCCGATGGCGGCACGCAGATCGCTTATGCGCTGGGCGTGGTTGCGGGTGCTTCGGGTCTGATCGATACCGCGACCGGACAGGTGGTGAACCTTGTGCTGAACGGCACGGTGGTTGAAGGCCGCACGGCGGGCAGCAATGCGTTGGTGTTCACGGTTACGGTCAACGCCAGCGGCGGTGTGACGCTCGATCAGTTGCGGGCAGTGATGCACAGCCCTGACAGCGGCCCGAACCAGTCAACGACATTGACAGCGGCCAATCTGGTCACATTAACCGCAACCGCAACCGACAATGACGGGGATACCGACAGTGCACTGGTCAACATCGGCCAGTCATTGGTGTTCCTTGACGATGCTGGCGCGCTGGGTGCCTTTGTCGGTGTAACCGTCGTGAACGCAGCCAATGTTGTTGGTAGTGGCACCTTTGCCTATACCCAAGGTGCAGACGGCCATGGATCGTTCGCAATCACAGGGCCAGTATTGCCCGGGATCACCTATACTACGGTGCAAAACGCCAATGGGGCGCTTTTGAGTGCGACGACCGATCCCGATGGTGCGGGCGGCAATCCGCCGATCACGGTGTTCACGCTGCAAGTGAACAGCAATGGCACCTATGACTTCACTTTGGTGACGCCATCGGCTGCATCGACCGAAACGATTTCGCTATTGGGTCTTTCCGCTGGCGGGCCTTCACCATTTGTTGAAACAGCTGGAGGGCGCGTCGAGTTTACGGGAAATATGACCGGTATAAATTCGTCGACACAGGGCTTTGGTGTCGCCAACCAGTTTGTGGAAAGCGGCGAAAACTTTACGATCGAATTCCACGATCCCGGCCAAGTTGGCGATCAACCGTCAACCACCAATCCGGATATGGTTAGCTCGATTGTGTTGCAAAACAACAGCATCAATGGTGCGCTGATCATTCGTGTTACGGTTTATAACGATGTCCTTGGCACGTCGGAAGTGGTTTATACCGCATTGAACGTGACCGGGGCCAGCACGACGATTGACCCAATCATGAACGAATTCAACCGCGTGTTCATCGAGGGCATTGGCGGTTCCGGGCAAGGCGTGCGTTTTTCTGCACTCGACATTAGCCGGACAATCCTGCCGTCCGATATTGATCTGCAATTTGGAATAACGGCCACTGATCGTGATGGGGATGTAACGTCGACATCGACCTTGGACGTCTTCGTCGATGCTACTGCACCTATCGTCCTTGACCTTGACGGCGATGGCGCGGAATTTGTCGGCATCTCGGCCGGCACCCAGTTTGATTATGCGGGCGATGGTTCTCCCGACAGCACGGCGTGGGTGGGATCTGATGATGGATTACTCGCACTCGACGTAAACGGCGATGGACAGATCAATAACGGATCGGAAATCGTATTCGGCGGTAATGGATCGACAGATTTGGAAGGACTTGCTGCACAATATGACAGCAATGCTGATGGCGTGCTTGACGCCAATGATGCGGGCTTTGCTGCATTCGGTGTCTGGCAGGATGCCAATGGTGATGGCGTGTCGCAAAGCGGAGAGTTCCGTTCCTTGCTTGATGCCGGGATTATAAGCATATCGCTAACCTCCGACAATCAGAGTTATACCACCGCCAATGGTGGCGTGGTTGTACATGGCCAATCGAGCTTTACGCGCAGCGATGGCACGACGGGAACCGTTGCCGACGTTAGCTTTGCCGTTCGACCCGACACGCAACAGCGAATTCAAACGCAAGCTGACACACTTGTCGCCGCCTCTTTGATCGCATTGGCCGGAGCCGATGTTCTGGTTCAGCAATCTGCTGCCTCCAGCAATCCAGATGAAGCACAGGTTCGTGAAATAGGGGTTGACTCCACTGCGTCGCCAACCGCCGATTTGGGCACCGAAAACTACACCACGATTGAATCGCTAGCCTTGGACCACTTTGCTTCCAGTGGCCCGGTTCAACCCATTGAACTCAACGAAATGCGTATTACCCAACTTTGGGAAACGACCGGTCTTGCCCCACAAGAAGTACCGGTCGTGCAGTATGTACCGAATGAACCTGCGTTCGCGGTGCAGCTGCCCAACAGTGGTGCGTCCATGCTGTTCCAGTACACCGACACTGGACTCATCGACGCGCTGCTGTTGGCTAGATCCGGACCGGTTGAACAAACCGGGGCGACGCTGATCGAACCCCTGCACGAAATCGTCGCAGATGCGTTCAGCGAAAACGGCATTGATCATCTGCTTAACCAATTGACCGATGGTCCCTCTGACGCGTGGCTCAGCGCGGACGGCGGAATGTTGAACGATAATGATGCGTCGGTGATGGCATTAATCGAAATGCCCATCGCCAACGACAGCATCAGTGCATTTTCATCAGTGAGTTTCGCTGATCAATTAAACGAAATGGCAACGACATAAAAAACGGGCCGCAAAAAAATAAATAGAATAACGGAAGGTGTGTAAAATGAGAAAGCTGCTAACTTTGGGGGTAAGCCTATTGGCTGCCACCACATGGAGTCAGGCCGCATCCGCCCAGGAATTGGTCTTAGCCGGAATGGACGTCGGGCAATTAAAGCCAGAAGTGCAGCGTCGATACGACGAGGCGCTGGCTGCCACGCAATCCCCCGAATATCTGGCGTCGCTCGATAGCCGGCATATGTGGGCATCTGAGGCAAAGGCGTGGTGCGGGATTTCCAGAGGTTTTCTGAAAAACGGCATCCGCGATGACGAAAGCCTGTCACGTTGTGAACGCTTTCACGCGATGATGCAGAAAACCCCAACGCCGCCGCCCGCCATTGTGATTCCGCAGCCACCTGCGCCAATCCCCAATGGCGCTTGTGATACTGCGTTGGCGGCGAGCGTGTTCTTCGAATGGGATTCCTCGATGCTTCCAACCAATATCGATGAAACTTTGGCTTTTGCCCGCGACAATATGTCGGGTTGCCGATGGAGCCGTTTCACGGTCGTTGGCCATGCTGATCGTTCGGGTTCGGATAGCTATAATGATCCGTTGTCGATGCGCCGTGCACAAGCTGTTGCATCGCGATTGCAGTCCCTGGGGGTTGCGTCGTCTGCGCTGTCGGTTTCGGCAAAGGGTGAGAGTGAGCCGAAGGTGAGCACCCCGGATGGCGAACGCAATCCAACCAATCGCCGCGTCGAAGTGACCGGCACCAATTGAGGGGAGAAGAACGATGAAAACACGTATAGCCCTGCTGTTCACAGCCTCGGTAGCTTCGTTGACTTCGGCCTCGAGTGCTGATGCTGATGGATTGAAGACCCGCATGGACAACGCGCTTAACCGCGCCAACGCCGCCGACCAGATTTTTCCTGCGATTTCCAGCAAATTGCTGCCGTCGCAAATGCTGGCCAATATTCAACACCATGCGACGCCTGCTTTTGGTGTTGCAGCAAAGACCGCAATATCGGTGGATATGCCGGTGGCAGTCGGTAGTGCCGCAGTGTCGATCGGGAATTTGCCGATTCAGGCTCCCGGATTGACCGCAGTTCCGGTACACCAACGATTTGAATTACCGGTACTGGAAACTCAAGCTTCGGCGATCAGCCTGCATGCATCGGTCGCATTGCCCGATGTTGCTGTGACCGAATTTGGCCTTGGTGAACCTTCACCAATCATCGCCGTCGAAACTGCAGTAAATGCTGTACCGTTGCAAAACGCTGCGCCTGTTCAGCCTGTTGTGGCTGTTGCGAAACAGTTGCCCGAGTTGGCGGTGCTATCAACATCAGTGGCGGAGGCTGTCACAGTGACAGCCGTAAGCGTTGAACCCGGTTTGGCGGTTCAAGCTGAATTGCTAACGCCCGTGGTTGAAGCCGTTGCATTGACCGAAGCTGCGGTACCGCACGCTATGCCGCCTGCGGTAAAGGTTCCGCAGGCTCCGCAATATGTCTTTTTCGACGAAACGGAGCCCGCACCGGCGCCGGCATCTGGTGGCGTGGTAACCCCTGCGGCCAGCGCGGCATCCACCGTGGTCGCAGCATCCGGCATGATGTACAGTGCCGACAACGTATCGCTGGAAGAGGCGATTTCGGCGGCATTGGAAACGAATCCCGAAGTCAATCAGGCGATCATGAACAAAGAGGCCATCGAGTTCGAGCGCGAACAGGCGCAAGGACTTTATCTGCCGCGCGTCAATATCGAAGCATCTGCCGGGGTTCGCCGTCTGGAAAACAATACCCGCCGTACTTTGGGTATTGCTGATCAGGAATTATATCCGGTTGAAGCTGGCATTATTGGCGAACAAACCATTGTTGATTTCGGTCGCCGCCACGGTGAATTGATGCGGCAAGCGGCACGTACCGATGGTGCTGCGCTGCGCGTTGCCGAACGGTCCGAAAATATCGCTTTGTTGGTGACACGCCAGTATCTCGACATCTTGTTGCAACAACGCATTGTTGCCGCAGCAGAGGATAATGTGACCTTTCACCGCAATCTGGTCAATGATTTGGGGCAGGGCGTTCAGCAAGGCTCGATCAGCATTGCCGACCAACAGCAAGCGCAGGAACGACTGCAAGCTGCTGTTGTGCGCAAGACTGAGGCAGAGGAAGCCATGGTCAATGCCCAGATTTCTTTGCAGGCGCTAACCGGTCTTTCGGTCAACAGCGTGACAGTGCCAGGGTCAAAACGCGCAGCGGTTGCTCCCACGGTAAACGATGCCATTGCGCAGGCCCGCCAAGAAAATCCCAAGGTGCTGGAGGCGATGGCAGACGTTGATGCAGCGCATGGCATGGTTGAGAAAGCGAATGGCGATCTCTATCCCACAATCGGTGCTGAGGTGCGCGGACGGGTTGGCGATGACATTGACGGTTTCTCCGGCAAAACCAATGACATGCAGGCTCGAATTGTGTTCAAATGGAACGTATTCGACGGTGGAATAAATCGTGCCAAATATCAGGAAATGGTACGCCGCGCGAGTGAATCCCGTTTCCGTCTGCACGAGCTTGTTCGTTATGCCGAAGAAGATGTGCGCAAAGCCTGGAACAGCATGTCCACACAAGACAAGGTTGGGCAAGAACTGGAAGTGCAAAGCCGGGTCAGCGACGATTTGTTGCTGTCCTATCGCGAGCAGTTCAATGTCGGTCGGCGTTCGCTGCTCGATGTGCTCGACGCGCAAAACACGCGGTATAATGTGCAAGTGCGTTTGGAAACATCGCGCTTCTCCGAACAATTTGCCGAATATCAGGTATTGGCAGCGACCAATAATTTGCTTGGTTCGTTAAGTTTGGCGGCCCCCACGGCTGGAAAGCCTTATGCGCGCGACAAATATCAATATGGCCCGTCCGATCCGGCAGAGCTGAACCGCCGACGGTATCCGCGTTGATCCTGAAACATCAGAACGAATACGGTCGGATAACGTCGTGCAAATAGAGCCATTAGCACCTGAAATCGTCGCGTTGGCGGAATCAGCCGGACAAGTTCCGGCTGATCCCCTGATCGCGGCGCTTGGCCGGTTGGCGCAAGAATTCGAATTGCCTGATCCTGGTGCGACTTTGCAGGGGTTGGCGGTCAACAGTGATGGAACCTTGCCGTTTCATCAGGCCGAAAATGCGGCGGATTTGATCGGTCTGCAATATGACACGCTGCCCACGGGCAAGTTGCCGTCAAAGTCGCGGCAATTGCCCGCGTTGATCCGAACCCGCGATGGTGCGGCGATTGTTTACGAACGTACCAAGGATCAACTGCTTTTATGGTCATTAGGTGACACCGAAGCCGTTTGGACCGACGTGGAAACAGTTGAGGCAGAATTTGCGGGCCAGTCTCTGCATATTTTGGGCAATGCCAATTTGCGGCAGGGCGATGATGTCGGCAAAGTATCGGCCTTGCGCGGACACTGGTTCTGGTCTGAGCTTTATAAGTTGCGCCGTGAATTCTATCCGGTGTTGTGGGCGGCGTTTTTGATCAACTTGCTGGCCTTTGCGCTGCCGCTGTTCACAATGAATGTATATGACCGGATCATCCCCAATCGGGCGATTTCCAGCCTGTGGGTGCTGGCCATTGGCGTTGCGCTGGCCTTTGCCGTCGAATTTGCGCTGCGGATTGCGCGCGCCGGGCTGCTGGATGAATTGGGTCGAAAGCTTGATCTGAAACTGTCAGAAAAAATATTCGGCAAGTTGATCAATATTCCGCTGTCAGAACGAACGGGTGATACCGGGCGGCTGGCACGCCGGGTTTCTGAATATGAAATTGTCCGCGATTTCTTTGCATCGACCACATTAACGTTGCTGGTCGATTTTGTTTTCATGATCGTTTTTGTTGCCATGATTGCGGTATTGGCCGGTTGGCTGGCGGTCATTCCGGTTGTCATCATAGCCTTGATGATCACCGCAGGCTTAATCCTGCAACGCCGGATGACAACAGCGGCGATTGATGCCCAGCACGATGCAGGCCTGCAAAACTCGTTATTGGTAGAAAGCATCGCGGGTGCCGAAACGCTAAAGGCGTGTGCTGCCGAAGGACGCATTGTTGGCCGTTGGCGCAATGTCGCCAATATGAGCGCGCAAACACAAGAACGACTTCGCCGCTTAAGCGCGATTGCGGTGACATTGGCTAGCCTGTGCCAGCAAATAACCAGCATTGCGTTGGTCATCGGCGGGTTTTATCTTTTTGACTCCGGCACCATTTCGATGGGAGCCATTATTGCCATCGTGATGCTGGCGGGGCGTTCGTTGAGCCCGGCGGGCCAATTGGCATTCCTGATCACGCGCGGACGGCAGGCGATGACGGTTTTGGATAGCATCGAAAAACTGATGCAAAGCGGCGATGAGCGGACGGCGGGCAGCCAAAGTGTTTTGCCGCAAGTTCGCGAGGGCCATATCCGGGCAGAAGCCATGGGCTTCAGCTATGCGGGTAGCGCCAATCCTGCTTTGGAAAACATCAACCTGACGATCACCCCGGGAGAGAAAATCGCGATCATCGGGCGGGTGGCATCGGGAAAATCGACTTTGGGTCGGCTTTTGTGTGGCCTCTATTATCCCGATAATGGGTCAGTGCAGGTCGATGGCGTTGATAACCGTCAATTCCGCCCTACTGATTTGCGCGGACAATTGCGCTTCGTTGGGCAGGATGCCGAATTATTCAGCGGGTCGATCAAAGAAAACCTGCTGCTTGCCGCGCCGCGCGCGACCGACGCTGAACTGATCGCGGCACTGCGCCGAGTTGGGGCAGACGCGTTCCTTGGGCGCGATGCTGGTGGTTTTGATCGGTTGGCCGGGGAACGCGGGCGCAGCCTGTCTGGCGGACAGCGCGCGTTTCTGTTGCTGGCGCGGGCGCTGGCGACGCCGTCCAATTTGTTGTTTCTGGATGAGCCGACCGGTGCAATGGACAGTGCCACCGAACGGGTGTTTATTGAGAAGCTTGGAACGGCCTTATATCCCAATCAGACACTGGTTGTTTCGACGCATCGTCAGGCAATATTATCGCTTTGTGACCGGTTGATCGTGATGGATGGCGGCAGAATAATCGCCGATGGCCCCCGCGAAAAAATCATGGCGCAGGCCGTGGCGCAAGGAGCGGCGGCATGATGCACGATTTTCCCGCAGATGGCGAACTGATCGTGGTTGAACGCGTGGAGCATGAGCCTGTTTACACCAAAAACCGCGCGCTACCTTGGGTGTTGGCTCTTCTGATCGGCCTCAGCATCCTTTTCGCCATTGTCGCTCCGCGCGTGGATTTTGCCGCGATACCGCAACTGGCACGGGAATGGACGGGTAATGCGCCAGTTAATAACTAAGCCGAAAATAACCCCGGCAATGCAGGCGCTTTTGAACGAAACGTTGGCGGGGAAGCCGCCGCTCGCCGAAGAGGGAGCAGCGGCTGAGTTGCTCAATGCAGCGATGCCGATTTCGGGATTACCGATTGAATCGGCGCGACCTTTTCTGTTGCCTTATGAATTGATTCCTGTTGCCGACCGCGCTCTCAGATGCTTGACGCAGGCGGTCTATTATGAGGCTGGGTTCGAACCGATGGAGGGGCGCTTTGCCGTTGCGCAGGTCATTCTGAACCGAATGCGCCACCCCGCCTATCCCAATTCGGTTTGCGGTGTTGTCTATCAGGGCAGCACGCGACCGGGGTGCCAATTCAGCTTTACCTGTGACGGATCTTTACGGCGCACACCCGATGCCAAATCTTGGGCAGTAGCGCGTGAAATCGCAACACAAGCATTGTCGGGTAAAGTCACTGCTGCGGTGGGTATGGCAACGCATTACCATGCCAATTATGTTTCGCCTTATTGGGCACCCAAGCTGACCAAAATCAACAAAATCGGTGCGCATATTTTCTATCGCTGGCCGGGAAGCTGGGGACGTCCTGGCGCTTTTACCGATGGCTATTCCGCAAATGAATTTATTCCGGCGTTCTCTAGCCTTGCCAATATCAATGCCGGTAAGGAAGAAATTGTCGGAGAAGAAATGGTTGAAGCGGTGGCTGATATGCCCGCGCCATTACCCGCCGATCCGACCGACAGGCGTGCGGCCAATGACCTCGGCGGTCGCATCGATGTCAGCAAAGGCTGGCAATTGACGATACCATCCCCCAGCGAAAGCCGGGGCGCGTTCGAGCGCGCATCAATGTCGCAAGGTGCAGAAATCAAGCAGGAAACGAGTACCGTCCCATGAATATCACGCGATGGTATAAACGGTTGAATGCCGCTGAAAGCATCATTTTATTTAGCGGCATTGGCCTTTCGCTGTTTTTGATCTGGGCGAGTCTGGCGGAAGTGGATGAGGTTGCACGCGGGCAGGGGCGGGTAATTCCGTCTTCAAAGGTACAGCTGATCCAGGCATCGGAACCGTCAACAATCGAGGATATTTTGGTGCGATCGGGCCAGAGTGTCAGCAAGGGGCAATTGCTCGTGCGTTTGGACGATACCACGTCTTCTTCCGAATTGGGTCAATTGGCCACCGAAAATCAGCGCCTTTCCGATCGTGCTTCGCGCTTGGGAAGCGAGGGCGGATTGGGTGGCGGTGGCGGTTGCCAGGGCGAAAATTGCGCAGACGAACGGCGTTTGCAACAGGTCCGGCAGTCGGCGCTTGGTAGTCGCGTTTCCGCCCTGAATGCGGCCGTAGAGCAACGGCGGCGTGATCAGTCAGAGGCGCAAGCCACCGTTGGCTCGTTGCAATCCAGTTTGAAGCTAGCACAGGATCAGGTCGATATGCTGCGGCCCTTGGCGCAGAAAAATATCATTCCGCAAACCGAATTGATGACCGCGCAACGCGAGGCAGTCGATATTCAAGGTCGTTTGGCGGCCGCGCGCGAAGGCGTATCACGGGCGGCGGCTGGCGTGCGAGAGGCGCAGGCACAAGTTTCCGAGGCGAGGAGCCAGTTCGCGCAGGATGCGCTGAACGAACGCAGCCAGATCACCACCAAAATTGCCGTGAACCAACAGACCATGCGCGGCGCGCAAGGGAAAGTGGATCGGCAGGAAATTCGCTCTCCGGTGAACGGCGTGGTCAATGATGTTCAGGTGAATACGATCGGCGGTTTTGTGAATCCCGGCGAGAAGATCATGCAGGTTGTGCCGATGGGCGAAAAACTGCTGATCGAAGCGCGGATATCGCCCAGCGATATTGCATTCATCAAAGTTGGCGATCGCGCCAATGTAAAAGTAACTGCCTATGATTTCTCAATCTATGGCGGCATCAGCGGACGAGTCGCACAGGTCTCCGCTGATAGCATTTATGATGAGGTGGAAAGGCAGGCCTATTTCACTGTCGTTATCGAAACCGACCGAGCCTATCTCACAGCTGGCAAACGGCGATTGCCGATTTCGCCGGGAATGATTTGCGATGTCGAAGTGATGACGGGACGGAAATCCGTCCTTAGTTACCTGCTGAAACCGGTGTTGAAAGCGCGATCACAGGCGTTGACGGAACGCTAGCCGCGACAATGGCTGGCACCGCCGGGGCGGGCTGCGGATAGGCAGCAGCCATTGCATATCCGTGCAGCCATTTACCACTGTTAGCAAAGGACATGATCGGCCGATAATCGTGCGGCAGGCGGCCATCGAGCAGGCGGTCAGTAGCATTGTCCAAAATCACTGGGCCATCGTCCAGTTGCACCACGAGTACAGCATGATCGGCATTTCGCACCAAATCGCGGGCGACCACCAAAATCATGCGGTTACGATCAAATCCCATCGCCGCGAGCAGGTCCATTTTCAAAATAGCATAATCTTCGCAGTCGCCTTTGCGCCGACGCAGCGTTTCGCGCGACGATGCCCAATAGTCATTTTGGCGGTATAGCTTGCTATCGTCGGTGTAACTGATCTTGCTGTTCACCCACCCGTTAATGGCTTCCACCTGCTTTAACGGTGTTGCTGCAGTGGTCGCTCCGGTGCGCGGCAAATAATATTTCAGCCCCCGATTGGTGCGATTGCTGCTCACCTTTGACCATTGCTGGTCAAACGGGGTTCGCCGGATCGATAAACGCAGACTGCCAAGGATCATTCGGTTATCGGCAACGTGCGGGGATTGTGCAATCATGGGGGAAATTCGATTACACGACGCAAATGATGTTTCGGCAACAGCAAGTGCGGTGTGTGGCGTTACAGCATTGGCGGTTGCCGCCTCAGCAGCTGGCACGATCGGCGCGATATCATTTGGCGCGATGCCGGACTGTGCCAAGCGCATGCGTTCAAGGCTGCTGGGGGCACCACCCAAAATAGCCGCCGCTTTGCTGTGCGAAGGCGCTGCCGCAGGAGCGATAGTTGCCGCATTGGCGAGGCTGACTGGAGCGCAAATGTCCATTGTTCCGGCGGCCACCGAAGTCAGGACCGGCAATGCCGGTTCGGTGATGACGGGTGCGACGGCAACTTTGAAAGGCTCAGATGGCTCTAATGTATCAAGCTCTTCGGCATGAACGGGCACAGCAAACAATACGGCACAGGCGATCCCGCCCATCCAGCGCGCCTGCCAGTTTCGTGCATATGAGTTTGAAAGCCATTGCGACATGGCACCCCAAATGACAGCGAAATACCAGTATTCGGTTTCCGGCTCTGGTTAATGCGGAATAACCATGTTTGACTTTACATGCGTCGGCGGTGTCTGCTTTGAAGCTCGCGACCGAACGGTAAGATGGCCATTGCACCTGTGTACGAAGTGGTACATAAAAGCTGAAATTAGGATAAGGATAGCGCCAGCATGAAGAGTTCGATTGCTACCGTTTCGATCAGCGGCACGCTGGAAGGGAAGCTCCGCGCGGTTGCCGATGCGGGTTTTGACGGCGTCGAAATTTTCGAGAATGATTTGCTGTCTTTTCCCGGTAGTCCGGCTGATGTTGGTCGGGCGATCCGTGATCTGGGCATGCAATGTACATTGTTTCAGCCCTTTCGCGATTTGGAGGGAATGCCTCCGGAACAGCGCGCGCGCGCATTTGACCGGATGGAACGAAAATTTGATGTGATGGAGGAATTGGGGACCGACCTGATTCTGCTTTGCTCCAACTGCTCGCCATTGGCATCCGATGACCGGGCGCAGATGATCGATGACCTCTCTGAATTGGGCGAACGTGCGGCAACGCGCAATATGCGGGTTGGCTATGAAGCTTTGGCATGGGGACGCCATGTTTGGGACCATCGCGATGCATGGGGTATGGTGCGTGATGTCGATCATCCCAATATCGGGCTGATCCTAGACAGTTTCCATTCGCTCTCTCGCAAAGTGCCGTCGGCTAGCATTGGCGATATCCGTGCGGACAAATTGTTTTTGGTGCAAGTTGCCGACGCGCCGGTGCTCGACATGGATTATTTGTCGTGGAGCCGTCATTTCCGGAACATGCCGGGGCAGGGAGATTTTCCGCTAACCGATTGGGCGGAGGCCATTCACCGGATCGGCTACGACGGATATTGGAGCCTGGAAATATTCAACGATCGCTTCCGCGCAGGCTCTGCATCAGGCGTAGCAATCGATGGCTATCGATCATTGCAGCTGATGCATGATCAGGTGGCTTGCCGCCCGCGTTCGACCATTGCACCCGCCATGCCGCCAAGGGTCGCGGTTGGCGGCGTAGAATTTATCGAATTTGCAGCAAGCGATGATGAGGCCGAAGCATTGGGATCGATGCTGTCGACATTGGGATTCGCTGCCACGGCAAGGCATCGCAGCAAAGCGGTAACGCGCTGGCAACAGGGCAGCATCAATCTGGTTATCAATACAGAGCCTGAAGGGTTGGCGCACAGTTTTGACATTATGCACGGTGCATCGGTTTGCGCCATTGGCCTGCGTGTCAGCAATGTAGCCGACGCCATAAAGCGCGCCGATGAGCTTGGTATCCAAAAATTCGATCAGGCTGTCGGGCCGGATGAAATGCAAATTCCATCGGTGCGCGGTGTCGGAGGCAGCCTGATTTATTTCGTCGAAGATGGTTCCGAAAACGCCATGTGGTCGCACGAGTTTCCTGAAGAAACAAGCACAGTAGGCGGTTCTGATGGCATTGGATTGTTGCGAACAGACCATATTGCGCAAACTATGCAATATGAAGAGTTCCTCAGTTGGCTGCTGTATTATGTGGCGCTTTTTGACGTTAGCAAAACCCCACAGGTTGAAATCGCCGATACGCTGGGATTGGTGCAAAGTCAGGCGGTTGAATCCACCGATCGAAAATTCCGCATGACACTGAACGGATCGATGGCATCGCAAACTTTGTCGGCGCGGTTCATTCACAATTATATGGGGGCAGGGGTTCAGCATATTGCATTCGAAACCGCAGATGTGTTTGCCGCCGCCGCCCAAGCCAAGGCGAACGGATTGTCGATGCTAGAAATTTCGCGCAATTATTATGATGATCTGGAGGCGCGTTTTGGCCTTGATAGCAATTTGGTCAACCAGATGGCCGATCTGAATATCTTATATGATCGTGATGGAGAGGCAGAATATTTCCAATTCTACAGTCGGGCCTTTGCGAAGCGCGTGTTTTTTGAAGTGGTCGAGCGGCGCAGTTACGATGGTTATGGCGCTGGAAATGCCGTCATCCGATTGGCTGCGCAAGCGCGATTTAAGGTTGACGTTATCGACTGATCAACGTCTATTGCACATGTTTAGTACATAAAATTTTTTGCGGGGAATCCTTTTGCCAAAGTCGCCAAATGTCAGAGCCGACGGTCGTTTGAACGATGCCGACGAAACCAAAAACAACATATTGGAAGTGGCGACCCACGAATTTTCGGAAAAAGGCCTGGCAGGCGCGCGGATCGACGAGATTGCTGAGAAAACCAATTCTTCCAAACGAATGATCTATTATTATTTCGGTGGAAAGGATGAACTGTATCGCGCCGTTCTGGAAAAGGCCTATGCAGGTATCCGAGAACGCGAAGCTGAAGCGGATTTTGACGGGTTTTCAGCGGACGCTGCGATGCGCGCTCACATTGAAACCACATTTGACTACCACACGACACATCCAGAATTTAACCGCTTGGTCCTGAATGAAAATATCCACCATGCCGAGCATCTGAGGCATGTCGACGGGATAAAAGATCGAAGCAAGCGGGTAATTACCGCGCTGCAAGCGATTATCAACCAAGGCGTAAGTGAAGGGGTCTTTCGCGATGACATTGATCCCGTCGATCTGCACATGACAATTAGCGCATTGTGCTTTTTCAACATGTCCAACCGCTATACTTTCTCGCACATATTCAATCGTGACATTGGCGGTATAGATGCGCTGTCCAAGCGCCGGGGGCAGGTGGTGGACATTGTGATGGGCTGGGTCCGTAACTAGACCCGAAATCGACCCCATTTGCACACCATGACGGAGTTGGTTTTGGTTCCAGAAAAGGCGCGAGGAGTGAGGGATGCCATAGCATCGTGATCGACGAGCAACGTAGTCAGGGGGCAAAAGCGGCCCGCCCCTTCGGGGTCGCTCTCAGAAAACCGCTGAGCATCGTCGTTTGCTTGCGCGTAGCCCCGCTACGCGACTGCGCTGCACTCCTCGTCAGCGGATTTCTGAGAGCGATCACGGCGTGCAAATGTGGTCGATTTCGGGTCTAGCGACGTTTGTCAAAGAAACGAAACTTCGGATTGCAAACGTCATAACGTCGGGTTAGCAATGTACGAAATAGTTCGCACAATTGGGAGAGATGCGATGATCCGGAAAAGCTGCTTACTTGCGATTTTGTTGTGCCTTGGTGCGCAAGTGCAAGCTGCTCCTGCCCGGCAATTCAAAGTCAATGAAGCGCCGTCGACGCAAGATGTTTATCCGGATCGCATTACGCGCTTTCCCAAAGGCGTAACGGGGCTTGCAGATGTAACCTATCAGGTGTTGCCGGGTTTTCGACCGATGGCCATCGATCTTTATCTTCCAATGTCCAAATCGCCGAAGCCGTTGATTTTATATATTCATGGCGGTGGTTGGGTGGCTGGCAATACCCGGCATTCGGGTGCGCTGGCTGATTTTCCTAAAGTCTTGGCTAGCTTGGCCGCTGAGGGATTTGTCGTTGCGAGCTTGGAATATCGTCTATCCGGCGAGGCCCCTTTCCCTGCGGCGTTGCAGGATTTGCGCGCCGCGCTGCGATTTTTGCGCGCCAACGCGGCAAAATATGGAATTGATCCGGCAAAGATCGCCTTGTGGGGTGGATCGGCTGGGGGGCATTTGACCGCGCTGACGGCGTTATCTTGCGGCGATGCCAGCTTTGATCCAGAGCCGGCACCGGCAGGCAGTGAGTGTGTGAGCGGTGCCGTTACGTGGTATGGCGTGTTCGATTTTGCACCCATGATGCAGCGGCCCGGTGGTGACGCGCTCGCACAGAAATTTCTGGGATGCAATGGACCGTGCGATGAGGCCAAAGTTCGCAGGGTTAGTCCTGTAAGCTTCATCGATGCCAAAGACCCGCCCTTTCTGCTGATCCACGGCGAAGGGGACAAAGTTGTCGATGTTTCGCAGTCTCGGACGGCAGAAGCTGCATTTAAGGCAGCTGGCGTGCCCGTTGAAAGCATCTATATCCCCGTTGTCGATCACAGCTTTGTGGGCCGGACACCCCAGGAAACCCGCGAGGCCACGTTGAAAGCAACTAACGCGACCTTCGACTATTTTCATAAATTGTTTGGAAGTAGTGCCCGCTAGAGCAGTGTTTGCAAAACTGCCGCGACGCTGGTGCGAGTTGGGAAATGCCGTAAATCTGAGACTATATCGACATTTGTGTGCGGCGCAGACGCCTCCAGCCTCATCTAATCATTGACATGAACCAGTTAGTACATAGATGGTAACTAACTAGTTCAGAAAAAGGCAGCGATTCGTCGCGCAAGCCTGTCGAAATTTTAGGGAGGATTACCATGAAAAAATGCAGTCGCTTTGCTGTCCACAGTTCGATGATCGCGCTCTCGCTCGCTTTTTCCAGCGGTGCCTTCGCTCAAGAAGCTGATGACGCAGAAAGTGCGGAAGAAAGCGCCGACGCGGAAAAAGACATTGTTGTCACCGGCTCGTTGATCCGTCGTGCCAACAACACTGCCGTCAGCCCGATCGTTACCGTTGGCGAAGCCGCCATTGACGAAAGCGGAACAGTCAATCTCAACGACGCATTGAACCAAGTTCCCAGCTTTACCACATCAGGCAACGCTGCAACCGGCGGACAGGGAACCGGCGGACGTGCGACAATCAACCTTCACGGTTTGGGTTCAAACCGCAACCTTGTGCTGCTCGACGGAAAACGCCTTCCGGTTTCGGATATTTCTGGCAACGTCGACGTTAACATCGTTCCTGAATTGATCATCGGCGGCATTGACGTCATCACCGGCGGTGCTTCGGCAGTCTATGGCTCGGACGCGATTTCAGGCGTTGTGAACTTCAAAACAGTGCGCGGCTTCGAAGGCCTTGCTGCTGACGCGCAATATAACATTAGTGCGCGCGGCGATGCGGCCAAGTTCAACGGCTCATTGGCGTTCGGAACTAAATTTGGCGGCGGTCGCGGCAACCTGTTGGCTGCAATCAGCTATGCCGATCAAGATTCACTGCAAGGCAGCAAGCGGTCGTTCTTCTTTGATAAAGTGCCTTCCGGTTTCATCGGTTTTGGAGCGTTTGTTCCCAGTGCTGCCAACGCGCCAAGTGCCGCTGCTGTTACGGCACTGTTCAACAGCTATGGCATCGCGGGAACCCGCAACCCATTGGGATCGAATCTGGGCTTCAACAATGACGGCACCTTGTTCACGCAAACCGGTGCGCTCAACTATCGCGGCCCTAATGGAACTGGCGGCTATGCGGTTGTCGGCGGCAACGTTCGCCAGCCTGTGGGGCAGCAGATCCAGTTTTTGAACTCGCTCAAACGCAAGACGGCTTATGTCCGTGGCGATTATGAACTGACCGATGCTATCACCGTGTATGGTCAAATGCTTTATGTCGACCTGACGGTTGCATCGGAAAGCGGCAGCAGCCTGACCCAGTTCGCCACGCTGACGACGATCCCGACGACCAACCCGTTCATTCCAAATGACTTGCGGACGATCCTTGCGTCACGGCCCAACCCAACGGCGAACTTCAACTGGAGCGCGCGTTATGTTGGCGTTCCTGACAAGATTTTCGACGAAAATTATAAGGTTCAGCAATATCAACTCGGCTTTCGCGGCGATTTGTCGGAAAAATGGTCTTATGACGTGTTCGGTTCCTACGACAAAACCGCACACACCCTGACCAATCGTTACGCCGTGCTCAAATCGCAAGTTCAGCGTTTGCTGAGTGCTACCGATGGCGGCCGTTCGCTGTGCGCTGGCGGCTTCAACCCGTTTGGCGATGCCAATGCGCGTTCGCTTTCGCCCGAATGCTTGGCCTTCATCACGACAAATGCAGTCAACAACGAAGATCTGACCCAGACTCAGTTCCAGGCACAGGTCAATGGTGAATTGTTCGATCTTGGCGCGGGGCCAGCACAGTTGGCGTTGCTCGGCAGCTATCGCAAAAACACCTACGCGTTTGATCCAGATGTAAACTATACGGCTGCGAGTGGTTTTGCACCGGGCGGAAATGTGGAATTGGTGGTGAACACCTTGCCGCTGTCCAAAAAGGGCATTTCGGTTAAGGAAATCGCCGCACAGATCGACATTCCGTTGATTTCGGAAAAGCCATTCTTCCAGGAACTGTCCATTGGTGCTGCTGGCCGTTATTCCGACTATTCAACTGTTGGAGCAACGAAGACCTATCAGGCTGATGCCCGCTGGCGACCGGTTAATGAGTTGCTATTCCGCGGTTCCATACAGCGCGCGGTTCGTGCCCCTAATATCGGCGAACTGTTCTCGCCGCCGCAAGGTCAACAGCTGGCAATTGGTACGCCTCCCGGCGCGCTTGGCGATCCTTGCGATATCCGTTCGTCGGCTCGCACGGGTGCAAATGGTGCGCAAGTTGCCGCTCTCTGCGTTGCACAGGGTATTCCTGCAGGAACGATTAGTTCTTACCAGTTCCAAACGACTGCCACCGGGCAAGTCGTCTCGGGCAATCTGAATTTGATTCCGGAAACAGCGAATACTTTTAATGTTGGTGCGGTGTTCAACGCTCCGGCAGGCGACGGCATTCTTGGTGATTTCTCGCTTTCGGTCGATTATTACAACATCAAGATCAAGAACGTGATTTCGGGTGTTCCCGGGGCGACCGTTTTGTCCAAATGCTACAACCTTGATGGCAGCAACCCAGGCTACAGCGCCACCAACGAATTCTGCCAGCTGATCAATCGTGAAGCGAGCGGGCAGTTGGTGAATGTTGCTACGCCGTTTCTGAATCTGGGTGCGTTGCAAACCGATGGTGTTGAAATCCAGTTGCATTGGGGGGTTCCCGCAGGCTTCATCGCGGACAGCGGAAAACTATATATCGATTCCGCTATCGGCTATCTGAATAACTACAAAATTCAGTTGCTGCCAGGGGCTGCATTCCTCGATTATACTGGTGTCAGTTCGGGCAGTGCCAACCCTGGTGCGGTCCCTCCGCGTGCAGCACCAAAATGGAAGGCACTCACCACTTTTGGCTATAAGTCTGACGTTTTGGGCTTTGGCCTTCGTTGGCGGCACCAAGGAGCACTGAAGGATTCGAGCTCAGTAACTTCGCCAAATAATGTGCAGATTGGTGTTGATCCCTATAATCTGTGGGATTTGTTTGCGACGGCTAAGGTGAACGACAATATCTCGTTCCGCGCTGGTATAAACAACCTCATGGATCGGGGCTTGCCCATCGTTGCCAGCAACCAATTCCAGACCGATACGGCTTTGTATGACGTAATTGGTCGTTCATTCTACATGGGCGTTAAATTCGGGTTTTAAATCTCTGCGGGCCCGTTCCGAATATGGACCGGGCCCGCACAATGACCGATAATAATTGGAGCCTAATTTGCCCGATTCCCTCAAATTGAATTCATCCGACGGGAAAACGCTCCTGACCGGACTGGCGGGACGGGGCATACTCTCTTCACGGTCACCATGGTTGCACGAACGCGAAGCCGAAGCCCAAGGCGCACAAATGCGATACGAGCTTTTCGACTTTGATGATCGTGGATGGACCGATGCGCAATTAAATTCGTTGATTGCCGAAGCGCAGGATAATGGATTTGTGGGTTTGAATATAACCTTCCCTTTCAAACAGGCCGTGATCGCCTTTCTCGACGACTTATCGGATGGTGCGCGCTCTATTGGCGCTGTAAATACGGTGTCGTTCAAGAACGGTCGCAAAATTGGCTATAATACCGATGTTACGGGGTTTGCCGAAAGCGTTCGACAAGGGCTGGGTTCCATTGCGGGGCAGCATGTTGTGCAACTCGGTTGCGGTGGAGCAGGATCGGCGACGGCGCAAGCCTTGCTGGAATTGGGTGTGCGATTGTTGTCGTTGTTCGAAACCGATGCCGCGCGATTAGACGGGCTTGTCGCCAAATTGCAGAGCGATTTTGGAAAAGACAGAATAACCGCTGGCACAGACATTGCCCGCGCGGCAAACCTATGTGATGGCATCGTAAACGCGACCCCCATCGGCATGGCAAAACTGCCGGGGCTGCCACTTTCGGCGGACTTGCTTGAACAACGCCATTGGGTTGCGGATATTGTCTATTTTCCGTTGGAAACAGAATTGTTGCGTGAAGCAAAACTGCGTGGCTGCCGTGTGTTGAATGGCAGTGGGATGGCTGTGGAGCAAGCGGCGGCGGCGTTTGAGATTTTCACAGGCTTTACGCCTGAACGCCCCCGCATGCAGAACAGCTTTGCCGAATATGCTACCCGTTCGGCTTCTTGCGTCGCCTAGGCCAGCGGATCGCCAATAACACGACCCCTGCCAGTGCAAGCATCAGACCGCCAAGGGCAAAGGCAAAAAGCCATGGCGAATTGAAATTCTCGTGCGATTTCCAATCCATGATATGCAGTCCCCACAGAAAATCATAGAGCCGCCATGTGCCCGTTCGGACGGCGACAATTTTGCCGGTGATGGGGGAAACATAGGCACGGGTATTGTCTTGGTCGGACAGCGTTACCCGCCATACGGGCAGATCACCGTGAAAATCGCTAGAATGCCTGGTGAGCCAATCGGCTTTCAATGCGGGATGACTGTTGCCTAACCATGCGGCATACACAATTCTTTCCGCCATTTTGCGGTCCAGCATTGGTAACATAGCGCCTGATTGCGGATTGAAACGCGCTATATCCTGTTTGCCCTTGCGTGCCACAACGATGGGTTTGCTATCGGCCATTACAATTTCTGCTGATGTCGTTCCAAACGGCAAATTTGCCATTGCATTGGTGACGTCTAATTGCGCCGGTAGTGGATCGGCTTTGCTACGGCTGATCAGATGTTCGCCCCGAACACGCTCGATCGGAACATATGACATGAATGCGCCGCTGCCAAACCAGATCAGCACCTGAAGCCCTACAATCAGTGCCAACCATTTGTGAATCCGGCTTGCGCCGCGATGAAGTTTCTCACGCGACACCATGTTAGTACCTTTCCTGTGAAAGTTGGTTTGAATCGTAAACGCGCTGAACCCGCCGCAAAGGGCGGTCTGTACATTTGTTCATAAATATTACTCCGGTAACGCCGCCCTTGCTGCTGAGCAGGTCGGCTAAGCTGACGAAAATAAGTGCGTCAGATATGTGCCGGAGGCCCTCGTAGTGGGGGTTTAATAAAAGCTGGGGGCGGTAAATTGGTCTGAACGACGCGCTCAAACTCCATCGCCAATTGAAGCGGCGGTGCGTTGGGCAATGGCAAATTTGCATCAATATCCATCGCGCCCGCCGTCAACGATGCAAATGCGCAGCCTGCCGATTTAGTTATATCATCACCGGAGCGGGTGTCAGGCAATTGCTCAAGCGGTATGACTATTTGTTTAGCAGAAACTGCACCGTCGACTTCGCCACAATATTGCACGGTTAGAATTTTGCTGTCCGGCCCAACCATAAAACCCGCCGGAACAACCGCTTTCATCACCAGCGCCGCGAGCAGCAGCAAAGCCGCTAAGGATCGATATTCACGGATAAGGGCGCGCATTTTTGCCATTAGGTGGGCGAATAGAATGCCGGATAGCTGTTGTCACGGACAGATTTCAACAGCCAACAGTTCGATGACAGAGCCAATTTCAATCGAAAGGATCGATAACAGAAAGCGGAAACGGTTGTTTGACCTTTGGCCTTACCGATGCCTAATAGCGTTACAAATTCAGACAATCACATTCTTAGAAAGGTTCATTCATGGGCATTATCGGTTCGGCCATCAAACCATTTACGGCACAATCCTATAAGGGCGGCAAATTCGTTGAAGTCAGCGACACCGACGTCAAAGGTAAATGGGGCGTGTTCTTCTTTTACCCTGCCGACTTCACTTTCGTTTGCCCTACCGAGTTGGAAGATCTTGCCGATCAATATACCGACCTGCAAGGCATGGGCGTGGAAGTTTATGCCGTGTCGACCGACACCCATTTCAGTCACAAAGCTTGGCACGACAGCTCGCCAGCGATTGGCAAGATTAACTACCACATGCTGGGCGACCAAAACCACGACATTGCCAACAATTTCGGCGTGCTTCGTGACGGCGTTGGCCTGGCTGATCGTGCAACCTTTGTTGTCGATCCAGATGGTATCATCCAGGTGATGGAAATCACGTGCGAAGGCGTTGGCCGCAACGCGACTGAACTGGTCCGCAAGATCAAAGCAGCGATCTACGTTCGCGAACATCCCGGTCAGGTCTGCCCTGCGAAATGGGAAGAAGGCGGCGAAACACTGGCTCCTTCCATCGATCTTGTCGGTAAAATTTGATTTACAATTTCTGATCCATGGAGCCGGAGCGAAAGTTCCGGCTCCAGCCACTTTCCTACATTTTGCACATTCGATGATCCGCTTCAAAACGGATTGATGTCGTGCGTCTTAAAGAGACCCAAACATGCTTGATGCTGCTACCACCGCCCAGCTGAAATCCTATCTCGCGAATTTGCGCACGCCTGTGCAATTGGTTGCGACTTTGGACAACAGTCCGAAATCTGCAGAAATGCGTAATTTGGTGGAAGCCGTAGCAGTGCAGTCTGAATTGGTCTCAGCGCGATACGACGGAAATGTGGACCGCGTTCCCTCCTTTTCGGTGCGCCGCGCTGACGGCCTAGCGGAAACCCATTTTGCCGGAATCCCACTCGGTCATGAGTTCACGTCACTGGTTTTGGCGCTGCTCCACATGGGCGGCCATCCGCCCAAAGAAGATGCGGACCTGCTCGAATCTGTCAAGGCACTGACCGGCGAATATCGCTTTGAAACCTTTTTCTCGCTGACCTGCCAGAACTGCCCCGATGTCGTGCAGGCAATCAATATCATGGCGGCCCTCAATCCAAACGTGTCGCATGTTGCAATCGATGGTGCGCTTTTCCGGGAAGAAGTTGAAACGCGCAAGGTAATGGCGGTTCCTGCTGTTTATCTAAATGGAGAATTGTTCGGGCAGGGACGTATGGATTTGGCGCAGATCATGGCCAAGCTGGACACAGGTGCCATCGCTCGTGCCGCAGAAAAAATTGCCGCCAAGGAACCCTTTGACGTGCTGGTCGTAGGTGGTGGCCCCGCTGGTGCAGCGGCGGCGATCTATGCTGCGCGAAAAGGCATACGAACCGGCGTCGTTGCTGAACGCTTTGGCGGGCAGGTGCTTGATACGATGGGGATCGAAAACTTCATTTCAGTATCGCATACCGAAGGACCGAAGCTCGCGGCTCAACTTGAGAATCATGTCAAAGACTATGAAGTCGACATCATGAATCTGCAGGTTGCCAGTGCTCTAAAGCCAGCGCAATCAGGTAGCCTGCACGAAGTGAAGCTTGCCAATGGAGCAAGTTTGAAGGCGAAAACTGTCATCCTGTCCACCGGTGCACGCTGGCGGCAAATTGGCGTCCCGGGAGAAGATGAATATCGCAATAAGGGCGTGGCTTATTGCCCGCATTGCGATGGACCGTTGTTTAAAGGCAAGCGTACTGCCGTGATCGGTGGCGGCAATTCTGGGGTCGAAGCGGCGATCGATTTGGCTGGCATAGTGGCACATGTGACGCTGATCGAGTTCGATCCACAACTGCGTGCCGATGCGGTTTTGCAAACAAAGCTTCGTAGTATGCCGAACGTAACTATCATCACTTCGGCGCTGACGTCAGAGGTGCTGGGGGATGGTGAAAAGGTAACGGGCCTTACTTATAAAGACCGCGAAACAGAGACAGTTAGCACTATCGACCTGGAAGGCATTTTCGTTCAAATCGGGTTAGTACCGAATACCGAGTTTTTGAAAGGCAGCATCGCCCTTTGTCCGCGTGGTGAAATAGAAATTGATGCGCGCGGTGCCACTAACATTCCCGGCATTTTTGCCGCAGGGGATTGTACTACTGTCCCCTATAAGCAGATTGTGATCGCGATGGGGGAAGGATCGAAGGCGTCTCTGTCAGCGTTCGATTATCTGATCCGATCAGGCGTTTGATTTGCGCTAGATTCCGAAGGAAACGCCCGTCAGCTTTTCCGACAAATCCCAAAGCTTTCGCGCGGCTTCGTCATCGCGGGCATGTGGCATGACGCCGAATTCGTTATATTCTTCAGGGCCTTCGATCAGTCTGGCAATGTCGCTGTCGTTGCAATAAACCCCGCCTCTGCCGATAAGCAAAGGAGAGGTTGCCGCCCAAACCGATGTTGCAGCCCCCGCCTCAACATTTTTCCATTCAAGCCCGCCTGTGCGCGGTCGGGCATCTGCAGTCTGCACTTCGTCCACAGGCATTTCCATTTCATTGCGTTCACCCGAAATCGCGCTTAATTCTTCGCTGCTGAGATGTCGGCCCAGATTGGTCGCGATGCCTCCGGGATGAACGGCAAAGGCGCGCACGCCGAACGCGGATGCCCGCTTATCCAGTTCATAGGCGAATAAGGCATTGGCTGATTTTGCTTGGCCATAAGCGGCCCATTTTTCATAATCATGATGATCAAAGTTTGGATCTTCGACATCAACCGGGAACCGTTTGTGCGCTGCGCTGGTTAAGGCCACTATACGTGCCCCACCAGTTAAATGATTGCCCGCCGCTGCCGCTTTCTTAAGCAGCGGCCAAAGTCGCGCCGTCAATTGGAAATGCCCCAAATGATTGGTAGCAAATTGGCTTTCATAGCCGCGCGCGTCGCGTGAAAGAGGCGCGGCCATAATGCCTGCATTATTGATCAAAATGTCCAATTTTGGGACAATTTGCCGGGTTGAGCTCGCGCAAGAATCGATCGATTTAGGATCGCTTAGTTCGAGGCGCACAATATCGACGCTGTCGCGAATCGGTGCCAAAACATGTTCTGCGATTTCAGGACGGCGACCGGCCACAATCACCCGCGCACCGGCGCTAACCAGAGCTTTTACGGTTTCGGTGCCAATCCCCGAATAGCCCCCTGTAACAAAAGCAATTTTGCCGGAAAGATCGATGCCCTGAACCACCTCCATAGCAGTGCTATGATGGCCAAAACCGGTGTTCAATGGCTCTTGTTCGGTGCGCACTTCGGGTTCCCCATCCATTGGGTTCTGGTGCCCAAATGTCTGGAGAGGATGTAAACACAGCTTTTGGACACCGTCTAGCGGTATCCGAAATGCGTGGGCGATGCTTGCTAAAGGCCTAACACCTGCGACATCGTGTAGCGGCCTGCGTTTTGTTGCGTGAGCCAAAGCGCGGCCTTAATCGCGCCGCGCGCAAAAATTGCTCGGTTTTCTGCTCGATGCGACAAGGTTATGCTTTCCTCGTTTCCGGCGAAGATGACACTATGATCTCCAGCCACTGTGCCTCCGCGCAAAGAGGCAAAACCGATGGCACCTGCTTTGCGTGCACCGGTGATGCCGTCTCGTCCACGTTCGCTGTTGCTGGACAAATCGATCATCCGGCCGTTTGCTGCGGCTTCACCTAACAGCGTAGCCGTTCCTGAAGGCGCATCGACTTTTTTGTTATGATGCATTTCAACGATTTCAATGTCCCAATCCGGCCCTAGCCGAGACGCAGCGTCGCGCACCAAAGCTGCCAGCATGGTGACGCCCAACGATGTGTTCCCTGTTTGTAATACGGCAATATCGCGCGCCGCATCGTCTATCAGGAAATGGTGGCGTTCGTCCAAACCCGTGGTGCCGATGACAATGGGCTTGCCAGCAGCCGTGCATATATCGAGATTGCTTTCCAATGCGTGCGGAGATGAGAAATCCACCAATATATCGGCTATTGCGACAAGAGCGCCCAAATCGTCGCCTTGGTCGACGCCACCTGCGTGTTCAAAGCCCGCTTCTGTTATGGCCGCAACCAACGCGTTCCCCATGCGACCTTTGCTGCCAATGATACCGATTTTTGTCATGCCTTGCCCATCCCGAATTTTGGTGCTTCATGGTCCAGATGGCAGATATTCGCAACATCGTAATCTTGACCGGCGCTGGCGTGAGTGCCGAAAGTGGCATTGACACTTTTCGCGATGGCGGTGGGCTATGGGAACAGCATCGAGTTCGAAGATGTGGCAACACCGGAAGCCTTTGCCCGCGATCCTGATCTGGTTTTACGCTTTTACGACATGCGCCGAGCGGCCATTCAAACCAAACAGCCGAACGCCGCGCATCATGCCTTGGCAACGCTTGATGCAAATTGGGCCGGGGCGTTGACGATCGTTACCCAAAATGTTGATGATCTGCATGAACGTGCAGGTGCCAAACGGTTGATTCACATGCACGGTACGCATTTGACCGCATGGTGTCTCGCCTGTGATCAGCGGCCAGAATGGCGCGCGCCATTGATTGATCGGCCAGCCTGTCCGGCTTGCGGCGTAAAGGGGCAATTGCGCCCAGACATCGTTTGGTTCGGCGAAATGCCTTATGCGATGGACAAGATTTATCACGCGATGAACCGCGCGGATTTGTTTGTCAGCATTGGAACATCAGGAGCGGTCTATCCGGCGGCGGGACTGGTTCGTGAAGCACGGGCGAATGGCGTGCGCACCTTAGAACTTAATCTGGAGCCGTCGCAGGGTAGCGCATATTTTGACGAGGCCCGGTATGGATCCGCAACCGAATTGGTCCCAAAATGGGTGGCCGAGATTTTAGGCCGCTAACGCGCCGCAACTTTTGCACTCGGGGTCCTTCGGCAACGTTATCGTCCGCATGGCGGGCTTTAGCCCGTCGATCAGGTGCAGCTTTCCCATCGCATCGTCGCCAAAGCCTGTGAGGAGCCGAACTGCTTCCATCGCGGCGAAGCTACCCACCAAGCCGCACAATGCGCCCAGCACACCCTGTGTTGCGCAATCGTCGCAGTCATTGGGATCATGCGCATCGCCCACGAAACAGCGGTAACAGGGAGCATCGTCGCGCCATCCGCTGAAGGTGCCGATTTGTCCGTGGAATTGACCAATGGCGGCGCTGACTAAGGGGGTGCGTGCAGCAAGGCACAGATCGTTAACGATTAGCCGAGTAGCGAAATTGTCGCAGCCGTCGATCACGACATCTATGCCATCCAAAAATGCTGCATCATGCTGCGCGGTAAGTCGTTCTTTGATAACGTGAAATGCGACATCTTCATTCAGCTCGGCAACGGCTAACTGCGCAGCATCAACCTTTGCCATTCCGATTTGTGCGGCACTATACAGCACTTGTCGTTGCAAGTTGGAAAGCGAGACCGCGTCATCATCGATAACAGTAATACTACCGACACCCGCCGCCGCCAGATACTGGATAGCCGGACAGCCGATGCCGCCTGCACCAATCAGCAGGACGTGACTGCCGAGCAGTTTCGCCTGACCCGCGCCACCAATGTCCCGCAAAACGATGTGGCGAGCGTATCGGTCGAGCTGTGTGTCGGTAAGGGTCATACGCCCGTTGAACCAAATCCGCCTTCACCCCGTGTAGTCGCATCCAGCGCATCGACCTCGACCATCGCCGCTTGCGTCACCGGGGCAACCACAAGCTGTGCAATCCGGTCACCGCGCGCGATGATGAAATCGTCCTCACCCAAATTGGCGAGGATCACCTTCACTTCGCCGCGATAGTCGCTGTCGATCGTCCCGGGCGTGTTCAGGCAGGTAATACCGTGTTTCAACGCAAGGCCAGAACGCGGGCGCACCTGCACCTCAAAACCGTGCGGAATGGCAAAGGCGAGGCCGGTTGCGACGGCATGGCGTTTGCCAACGCGCAGAGTCAATCCTTCGGCGGCGCACACATCCATGCCGGCCGCGCCATCGGTCGCATAACCCGGCATGGGCAACCCAGCGCCATTGTTTAATCGCACGACGCGCACTTCAACCTTATCCGACGGCATCGGCGATTTTCTCCATCAATTTGCGGGCGATTGTCGCCTTGTCTGTTTCTGGCCAGCTTTCGATGCCGTCTTTGGTCACGATGTGAAAGGCGTTGTTTGCGCCTCCCATGACATCGCCCGATACATCATTGGCAACAATCCAGTCGCACCCCTTTTTGGCAAGCTTTGCTTGTGCGTGATCGACCAGCTTTTCGGTTTCGGCAGCAAAACCAATCAGCAAATTGGGGCGTTGTGCGTGTTTGGCGAGCGTTGCCAGAATGTCGGGGTTTTGCACCAAAGCAAGGGGAGGAACCGCATCGCCGTCTTTCTTGATCTTCTGTTCGGGCACGTCTGCCGCCCGCCAATCCGCAACTGCGGCCACCAAAATCGCGATGTCTGCGGGCAGGGCAGCCTCGACCTCGGCCAGCATCTCGCGCGCGCTTTCCACATCAATACGGATGATACCGGGCGGGGTGACCAGATTGACGGGGCCTGCGACCAACGTAACCTCTGCGCCCATTTCGGCTGCGGCTTGGGCGATGGCAAAGCCTTGCCGCCCGGATGACCGATTGGCGATGTATCGCACCGGATCGATAGGTTCGTGCGTTGGGCCAGCGGTGATTAGTATGCGCTTTCCGTACAGTGGGCGGTGCGGCGGATCGGTGAAGTCCGGTTGGGCCTCTAACGCAATGTCCGTTCTAACCGGAAGGGGCTTGGCGAGCAGCATTTCTATCTCAGCCAATATCCGTTCGGGCTCTGGCAAGCGCCCCGGGCCGAATTCGCCGCACGCCATTTCGCCGTCATCGGGCTGCATCACCTGCACGCCATCCGCCCGCAGACCCGCCACATTGCGCTGCGTCGCCGAGTGTTGCCACATGCGCACATTCATTGCCGGGACCGCGAGCACGGGCTTGTCCGTGGCCAGTAGCAATGTGGTGGCCAAATCATCGGCAATCCCTGCGTGCATTTTCGCCAGCAAGTCGGCGGTTGCGGGGCAGACAACGATCAGATCGGCTTGGCGGCTTAACTGGATATGGCCCATTTCGGCCTCATCCTTCAAATCAAACAGGTCGGTATAAACCTTGTCTTCGGACAGGGCACCCAGCGTCAAAGGTGTCACAAATTGCGCGCCGCCTTTTGTAACCACACACCGCACCGCCATACCCGCCTTGCGGAGCAGGCGAATGAGTTCAGCGGATTTATAAGCTGCGATGCCGCCGCCTATGATGAGGAGAATGCGTTTCTGGGTCATGTGTTAAAAATCTGCCAACAGCGTGTCTAATGCCGTAACGATGGCATAATGTTCATGTCGAAGCGACCCTTTGAACGTGCGAAGCTTATCCATTGGGATGGCAAAAATCAATTGTGTGGACATGATAAAGGGCTCGCCGGCAATATCGAAGACAGGATTTAGGCGGGAGGCTGCTACCAATCCAGGCGTCGGTAATAAGGGTACAACAACCCGAGTTCCAAATTCATTGAGAAAATCGGACTGGCAATCGAGCAAAAATCCTTTGCCGCGCGCTCCTTCGTAATAATCAAAGCGCGCCATTAGCCTTGGCGGTACTCATCATACGGCATGCCATTCTCGCTAATCCATTTGTTCCAATTTTCGATGGCCGCCCGATTCTCCAGCTTCCACACTTCGCCGCGAGCTTTGCGGACCTGCTCGTAAAGTCCCGTTTCGCAGGCTTGTGAAAGGTTGATACCCAAGCGCTTGGCCTCCTCGACTAAGTCTGTAGGCAGGCTGATATTTGTGGGCTTTTTTAAAGCGGTGAGTTGGGATGGCCTATTCATGTGCATAGATTATGCGCATGAATGGTTAGAGTCAACTAAACCACATCATGCCAGCAGCCCCAGCCGCGCCTGCGACCACCGCCGTCAGGGCATATTTCCACCAGCCGCTGCCGGCGCGTTTTTCCCACATCAATGGAATGTCAGGCAATGGCGGGGCAGGGGGTGCACCGCCTTTGCGGGGCAGGCTTTCGTCCAGCCGTTTGATCAAGTCGGGGATCAATCCCAATGTCTTCATCCGGTCGCGCAGTCCATCGGCCAATGCTGCTTCGGGGCCGAGTTCGGTGCGCATCCATTCTTTGACGAATGGACCCGATGTTTCCCACATGTTGATGCCGGGATCGAGACTGGTCGCCACGCCTTCGACCATGACCATAGTTTTTTGCAACAACAACAAATGCGGTTGCGTTTGCATGTCGAAATCGCGGGTGATGGCAAACAATCCGTCGAGCATTTGACCAACGCTCAGCTCGCTAACGGGTTTACCGCGCATGGGCTCGCCAACGGCACGCAGGGCGGTCGCGAACTCGTCAACATTATGATAATCAGGCACATATTGTGCCTCGAAATGGATTTCGGCGACGCGTTGGTAATTGCCGGTAATTAAGCCGTAGAGAATTTCTGCCAGCCAAAAGCGCGCTTGCCGGTTGATCCGCCCCATGATGCCAAAATCAATGGCGGCGATGGTGCCGTCGGCAGTGACGAACAAATTTCCCTGATGCATGTCCGCGTGGAAAAAACCCTCGGAAATGGCTTGCCGTAGGAACGCGTTGACCAAACGCTGTGCCACGGCGGATAAATCATGGCCTGCCGCTTTCAGCGCGGCGATGTCTGATATTTTGACGCCGTCGATCCAGTCAAGCGTCATCACCTTGCCCGAAGTCCGGTCCCAATCAATGGCGGGAACCAGATAGCCCGATACCGCCTTCATCGATTCGCCCAGTTCGGATGCAGACGCCGCTTCGCGACGCAGATCCAACTCGCGCAGGGTCCAGCGTTTAAAATTGGCGATAATCAGGCGCGGGCGCAGGCGGGCGATTTCGCCGCCCAAGGACTCGACATGGGCGGCGGCCCATTCGTAAGTCTCTATGTCTTTCAGAAACGCCTTGTCGATGCCGGGGCGCTGTACCTTTACGGCAACGGCCTTGCCTTCGGTCGTCACCGCGCGGTGGACCTGTGCGATCGATGCAGAACCAATGGGTTCGGGATCGAGTTCGGTAAAGTATTTCTCAATCGGCCCGCCCAGCCCGACTTCGATCTGTTGGCGGATTGTGTCAAAAGGTTCGGGCGGCAACGCATCTTGCAGGGTCAGCAAATTGCGCGCGGCTTCTTCACCGATTAAATCGGGCCGCGTCGCCAATGTTTGGCCTAGCTTGATCGCGGCAGGGCCGATGGCGGTGAAGGCGGACGCATAATCGGGAACCGAAGGCTGGCGCGTGCCAAAACGGGCAATGCGACACAGGCGTTTAACCTGCACCGGGGCATTTGGATCACCCTCAATGCCGCGCAAGGCTCCATGCCTTGCCAGGATGCGGCCCCATTTGAGCAGGCGGTAGATATGGGTGCTGGAACGGGTCATGCGAAGCGGATCACGCCTTCCACCCGCTGTGGATGGCGACCAGCCCGCCCAATATCGGTTCAACCTTGGTCTGGGTAAAGCCAGCCTCACCAATCATACGTTTGAAATTTTGCATGTCTGGGAATTTGCGGATCGATTTAATCAGGTAGCGATAACTATCTTCATCCCCTGCAATCATCTTGCCGATTTTGGGGACCAGCTTATGCGAATAAACATCGTATAGTTCTGCAAGGCCGGGCCATTCGACGGTGGAGAATTCCAGGCAATAAAACCGCCCGCCATAACGTAACACTCGGTGCGCCTCTTTCAACGCAGCCGGAATGTCGGTCACGTTGCGAATGCCAAAGGCGATGGTGTAGGCGTTGAAATGCTTGTCAGGGAAACTCAGCGACTCAGCGTTCTGTTCGCTCCACACCATCGAATTGATGCCGCGTTCCACGGCGCGTTCCATGCCGACAGACAGCATATCGGGGTTGATGTCCGACACCGTTATATTTGCGCCGGATTTCTCCATGCGGAAGGCAATGTCGCCGGTGCCGCCCGCCATATCCAATATGTCCTCGCCCTCGCGCGGTTTAACACGACGCACGAACTGATCTTTCCACAAACGGTGCATTCCGCCCGACATCGCATCGTTCATAATGTCGTAGCTGCGCGCTACATTGGAAAAGACGCCGCCAACGCGTTTGGTCTTTTCTTCGGGGCTTACCTGTTCGTAGCCAAAGGAAACGGTATCATTCATGGGGAAGCGCCCTAGCCGATAGTTGCGCGGGGAGCAAAGGCTGTTAGGTGCAAATTGCTATGCCCGAATTACCTGAAGTTGAAACCACCGTATCTGGATTGCGCGCTGTGCTGGACGGGCAGGTTATTGCCCGTGCCGAGACGTGTCGGCCCGATTTGCGCTGGCCGTTTCCTATTGACCTGCGTCAACGGTTGACCGGTGCGCGTGTCACAGGGCTTAGCCGCCGTGCCAAATATGGTTTGATCCATACGGATCGCGACGATGTTCTGATCTTTCATTTGGGTATGTCGGGGCGTTGGCGGGTGGACCCAACCGAAATTGAAAAGCACGACCATTTCATTTTGGAAACAGGGGCAGGGCGAATAGTCGCATTGAATGACCATCGCCGGTTCGGATCAGTGGATATTGTTGATGCTAGCGGACTGGCGCAGCACCGTCATTTCGTGAATATGGGGCCGGAGCCATTATCGGATGCTTTTGACGCCGCTATGCTGGCGTCTGCGTTAAAGGGACGGTCTGCCCCGATCAAAGCGATGTTACTGAACCAAAGCATTGTTGCAGGGCTGGGCAATATCTATGTGTGTGAGGCGCTCCATATGGCGGGAATCGCACCAACGACTCCGGCGGCGAAAATCAGTAAGGTGCGGCTGGATCGATTAGTGGTTGCCATAAAGGACGTGCTGGTAGCGGCGATTGCGGCGGGCGGATCGACGCTGCGAGACTTTGCCGCACCCGATGGCGAACTGGGCTATTTCGCTAAGGACTGGCTGGTTTACGGGCGTGAAGGGCTAGACTGTCATTGCGGAAAACCGGTTTTGCGGCGCATCGATTCTGGCCGCTCCACCTTTTACTGCGCCAAGTGCCAGCGATAGTTTCGCGCAATACCGTCGATTTCGCGGTTGACGAATCTCTAGACCACCGTTAAGGGCGGCGCTTCAACGGGCGACGTACCAAGTGTGCAGTCCTGTAACTATCTGAATTTATTGAGGACACAAATGGCCAATACGCCACAAGCTCGTAAGCGTATCCGTAGGAACGCACGTCGCACCGATGTTAACCGGGATCGCGTAAGCCGCATCCGTACCTTTGTGAAAAAGGTAGAGGCTGCGTTGGATGCCGGTGATAAAGTTGCTGCGACTGCTGCTTTGGCAGCGGCACAGCCAGAAATCGCCCGTGGCGTGACCAAGGGTGTCCTGCACAAAAACATGGCATCGCGTAAGTTCAGCCGTCTGACAAAGCGGTTAACGGCTCTCGCCTGATTCGGTCATATTCGGTTCGCCAAGACGCAACCAATGTTGATTCTGTACAAGTTGGCCCGCCCGGTTTCGGCGGGCTTTCTTTTTGCCTTTTGACATTGATGTAAAAAGGAATGGAATCCCTGCGATTCGGCTGGCTGTGCAGGGGCATATTTGGATTAAATTTAGCAATAACAGGCCGTTAAAATTTATCCGACGCATTACCTTCGCTTTGACCGAGTCAAGGCGGATTATTTCATTTTTTTTACAGCTGTACCTCTTGATTGAGTTCGCTTGGCGTGGCTAATACAGTCCTTCCAGCAGCGAATGACCAACGTCATCGGTGCCCTACGAATATCGGAAACATCTTTGCTTCTACCCCAATTTCGATGGGCAGAGCAGGGGGGATGCTTGCTGATGTTCATGGGTAATTTGAGAACGATAAATAGGCATTTGCCAGCTGGTTGGGGTGAAAGGGGTTAGGCGTGACGCTGAAGGTTGATTCCGGAGAATTGGGCGCGAGGGAAGCATCGGCATTTGAATCGGATTGGCAAACTGTCGCTTCGCGATTGCGACGCGATTTGGGCGCACAGATTTATGGTCAGTGGATTCGCTCGATCATTCCCGGTGACTTTTGTGAACTTACCGGCACGTTAGAGCTTTTGACGCCGTCCGATTTTTCGGCCAGCTGGATTTCCGATCATTATGCAGACCGCATGCGGTTGGCATGGAAAGTGGCCAACCCAGCGGTCAAGCAACTTAAAATTCGCACCCGCCCCGGCGTAGGCCGTATCGAGATGTTGCAGAGCAATGGTCTCGCAGAGCGCCCGGCTGCAGTGCATGTTAACGATGCGTTGCCGTTGCGCAGCCCGCTTGATCCGCGGATGACTTTTGCCAATTTTGTCAAAGGTCAAACCAATGCATTGGCATTGAGTGCGGCGGAGCGAGTGGCTGCCGTCGACCGGCCGCTGTTCAACCCGCTTTATCTTCAGGCAGCGACAGGGCAGGGCAAGACCCATCTGATGCATGCGATTGGTCATGCCTATGTGGCGGTCAATCCCGAGGCGCAGGTCATTTACATGTCGGCGGAAAAATTCATGATGGAGTTCGTCTCCGCCATGCGTCGCAAAGAGGTGATGGAATTCAAGGCACGTTTGCGCGCTGTCGACGTACTTCTGATCGATGACATTCAGTTCATCATCGGCAAGGTATCGACGCAGGAAGAATTTCTGCACACCGTCGATGCCATCATTGGCGCTGGAAAGCGTTTGGTGGTTTCGGCTGACCGCGCACCACAGGCACTGGATGGCGTAGATCAACGTATATTGTCGCGCCTGTCGATGGGCTTAGTGGCAGACATTCAGCCCGCTGATCTCGATCTGCGTCGCTCAATCCTGCAACAGCGTCTGGCGCAAATGCCCGACACCAAAGTCGGCGAAGATGTAGTCGAATTTTTGGCCCGCACCATCAGCCGCAATGTCCGCGAATTGGAAGGCGGACTGAACAAACTGATCGCCTATTCGCAATTGACGGGCAAACCGATCACGCGAACCTTGGCCGAAGAACAACTCAAAGACATTCTCAGCGCCTGTCGTCGCCGCATTACCATCGACGAAATTCAGCGAGCGGTGTGCGAATATTATCGTATCGACCGCAGCGAAATGTCTTCCAAGCGCCGTGCCCGTGCGGTTGTGCGCCCTCGTCAGGTGGCCATGTATCTGGCAAAGGTGATGACACCGCGCAGCTATCCAGAAATCGGCCGCAAATTTGGCGGTCGCGATCATTCAACGGTGATCCATGCCGTTCGTTTGGTAGAGGATTTGCGCCGGATGGATACCGATATGGACAATGATGTCCGCGCACTGCTGCGTCAGTTGGAAGCGTAAATCTCCGCTTCCCAATAATTTGCCGCCGCGATATGCCGATGAGGGTCGGACAGCGGAGATTTGGGCATGAGCAGATTTTGTATTCAGTGCGGGTCAGCTTTATCGGTGGAAGCCCGGTTTTGCGGTTCTTGCGGCAAGGCCGTTTCCGTCGAATCGATCCTGCCGGTTGAAAACGGAATTTCACCGCCTCTGCCAGCGCCGAGCGATGCAGCTTCGCCTATTTTCACGCCGCCGCCAGAAACGACCAGCCGGCCTGAATATTACGATAGCCCCGAACCGCTAACCGATGCAGAATCGCAACCTATCGAAATCGAGGACCACGCGCGCTCCGGACCCAATTGGTTGCTAATCGGCGGCGGAGTGGCAATCCTATTTTTTCTAGTAGCTTACTACATGATCTTCATACGTGATGATAGGCCAAGTAATCCGGCTGGCCCTGCGCCAAAGACGGCTGCCGTAACCACCGAAGCGGCTGTTGAAGCGAAACAGTTTTATACCGTTGCCGATGCCAATATCCGGGATCGACCCACCACACAGGGAACCAGCATCCTTGGCAAATTGCCGCGCGGCAGTGCCGTGACGGGCACTTTGGCCCTGGGCGAAGATGGGATTAGTGAGTGGCTCGAACTGCCCGACGGCAAAGGCTATGTCGGCGGGGTCAATCTGTCTGAAACCAAACCACCCGTCATTACCAAGCCGCTGGGAGACAAAAAATGGGTGGCGGATAAGGCACTCGATATTTGGTCGCAACCGGATGCCTCTGCCACCGTGATTGACCGGGTTCCGGCAGGCACCCCATTGTCACTTTTTGGCCTGACAGGAAATGATTATATCGAAATCAAACTTCGCAAAGGTGGCGTTGGCTACATTGCCGAAGGCGTCCGTATCCTTACCTTGGCAGGCACGACAGGCAAACCAATCGCCATCAGCTTCAACCCATCGACCTGTAATTTTGGCGGAGAATTGGAAGCCGAATTTGAGGGCCTGTCCAAGCGGATACGCGCGGCCTATGAAGCCGCCGAAAAGGTGGACTACCCATCCGAAGCTGCGCGCGAAAAGGCATTGATGGGGCTAGAGGGAAAATCCGATTTCCAAAAGCTACAGCGGTCTTTCAACGGTCTGTCGATCACGGCGATTGCGCAGCATTATGAATCGCAATCGGTTTATTTTACCGACGCACCAGACAAGGTTATCGCGGCCTTTCGCGACGCTGGTTATAAAGTCGGGAAAGACGGTGCCTTCCCGCTAGGGGATCTTTCAGCAGGAATTGGCGCCAGTGGTGGCGACGGACGCAAATATGGTAGAGCAGAACTCAGCTGCGGCGTTTAGCAAACGGCGCCTCCTCGCAATGGTGGAGGGACGTATATCATTTTACTTTGGGTTCCGGGGCAACTGAAATCCGCACTGTTTCGCCACTGTTACCGGGAAAGCCGGTGAACATGGCAGATACCAAATTTGGCACCAGATAGGGCAGGCGGTTCGAACGGGACTTGGCCTCGGCCTTGCCTTCGAACAAGCGTTCGCCGGTGACCGATTTCTCGATCTTCAGATCAATGCCGCTGGTAAATACGGTGTAATTGCGAACGTCATAGCCGTTATAGCCAAAGCCGTGTCCGCCAAACAAAAACGGATCATGCCAGCCGCTGACATAGCGCAAGCCGCCATTGCGCGTGCGAACGACATAAGGGCGTTGGTGGAAACCGCCATAACGGCCAAATCCCCAATAGGGATCGTAGAAGGGATCTTCGCGCACAACCGAGCGCTCCTTGCCCTCATCCACCTTATATCCCAGCTTTACGGTCAAATCCGATGCGACACCGGGTGCAGCGGGGACATAACCCAGCTTCTGCATTTCGGCGGCGACAATTCCCGCATATTGGCTGAATTCTATTCCGCCATCATTGGCCGGATCAGCAGCTTTTACGACAAAACTTTGCCCCTGAGGAACCGGCAGTTGCGATTGGAACCGCGACACATCGGCGCGGAAGGGAGTGGCTGCGCAGGCCGCCAGCGAAAGCAAGGCAAAGGGTGCAAGGCATTTGGCAACAGTGCGAATGTGGATCATGGTCCAGTCCTCCATAGCCCCCTTTATAGGCGCTAAACGAATGGATGGTACAAAAAACCCGCTGAACCGAGGTTGAATATCGGGGCAGATTTTCAACGTATTTTGTAAAACGTCGTCAACGCAACAGGCCAAGGGCCGAATAGGTCGCCGTCAGCGTGGGCCGCGCCAACGTCGCTGCTTTTTCGGCACCTTTTATCAAAACGGCATCAATGGCACTGCTGTCTGATTTCAACGCGACAAAGCGGTCCCGAATCGGACGCAGCGTTTCAACCAGAAGATCTGCCAGCGCAGGTTTGAATGCGCCAAATCCCTGTCCGGCAAACTGCGCCAAAACGGCCTCAACACTGCTGTCGGCCATCGCGGCATAGATACCCACCAAATTCTCTGCTTCCGCCCGGCCAGACAATTCAGACGGGTCAGCAGGCAAAGCTTCCGGGTCAGTTTTGGCTTTGCGGATTTTCTGCGAAATCGTGTCGGCATCGTCGGACAGATTGATTCTGCTCATGTCGCTAGGATCGGATTTCGACATTTTGGCGGTGCCATCGCGCAACGACATAATCCGCGCGGCAGCTTTGGGAATGATCGGATCGGGCAAATTGAAGGTATCGCCAAACCGATCGTTGAAACTTTGGGCAATATCGCGCGCCAGTTCCAGGTGCTGTTTCTGGTCATCACCCACCGGAACATGCGTCGCCTGATACAGCAGCACGTCCGCTGCCTGCAACACAGGGTAAGTGAACAGTGCAATCGATGCACCTTCGCGGTTTTTGCCCGATTTGTCCTTGAACTGCGTCATGCGGTTGAGCCAGCCCATGCGTGCTGTGCCGTTCAGCAGCCATTGCAATTCGGCATGGGCCGGAACGCGGGCCTGGTTGAACAGGATCGCCTTGTCGGTATCGATGCCGCATGCAACCAGTGCTGCGGCCATTTCTCGCGTTCCGGCCGAAAGTTCAGCAGGAACGTGAGGCAATGACAATGCGTGCAGATCGGCGAGGAAATAAAGTTTTTCGCCCGGATCGTCCTGCATCTTGACCCAGTTTTTGATGGCCCCCAGATAATTGCCGAGGTGTAAATTTCCAGTAGGCTGAATGCCGGATACGACGCGCATGATTTTAGCTTTCAACGACTGGAGGTGTTGACCGGCGACGGAGATATCCGGTTCAGCCGTTCTCGATCAACGGCTCCGACGATATAGGCAGTGCCGAAATACACCAGCATGCCACCGCCCACCAGCACGATTAGCGACCAGATGCGAGTGAATGTATCTGCGGAAAACAGTGGCATCATCTGGCCCATCAGCCACCATAATAATGCCGACATCGCCGCTGTTGCCACCAATTGCCGCAAAATACGCGAACCTAATTCTGGCGTGAACCGGTACCAATCGCGTTTGTGGAGGACTGCATAGAGCATGATGCAATTAAGCGTTGCAGAAATAGCGGTCGCTGCGGCCAGTCCCACGATGCCATATCCTGCGATCATTACGACATAGATGTTCAGCGCCACATTGATGATCAGCGATGCTACGGGCAGTATAAACTGGCGTCTTAGTGTCCTTGCGTGCGAAAAATCCCGGATTTAATATTTTTACCATCACATAAGCAGGCAAGCCGGCGACCAAGCCATCGCGATCACGCGGCCGATAATTTCATCGTCTTCGCGTTTGAATTTTCCGCCGAAAAAAAATGCGGTTACGAAAGCTGGAGCACAAATGACCATCGCCGCAGCAGCGGGAAGGGTCAGCAATTGCCATTTCAATCGCATCGGTCTGCAACCGCTGGGCAAGCCGCTTTCATCATTGTGGATATATCGCGACAACACAGGTAATATCGCAGTACCCAACGCAATACCGATTATGCCCAATGGCATCTGATTGAGTCGGTCAGCCATCTTTAGCAAGACAGAGGCCCTTGCTAGTCGCCCCGGCAAAAACATGATCAATAAATCGGCTGATTTGATAAATTCCGGCACCGAAGGCTGCTGGAAGAATGATCATGCCCAGTCGCTTACATCGGGGGTGAAGCGCGGACCTGAATAATGAATTCGAAATCCGACGACGCCTGCCCACATAAATACAACAACATCTGGGTAACCCCGACGAGTGAAACCGCAGATAGCGAGAATAGTAACCGCACTTTCCGGGTCTGTCGCTTTCCGCGCCGGTAATGATCCGGCAATCACATTGCGCCGATCATCCAAGATTGAACAATACGGGCGCAAAAGCAGCCGGCGGCAAAGCGCCCGATGGCATTAAGAATGCCAGTCAAAGATCGCCATGAGCTGATAAGGACGAAATAAGGAAATGTGATACGCGCTGAGCGAAACGGACAAATCGAGTTCGTCCGTGCACCCTGACCGAACTCATCGCCAACCCAAATCACCGCGGGCATGATGACCAGCTCAATGCGGTGAACACCCAATAATATCGGAACGAACACCGACAACGTTTCCGTCGGCAAATTGTTCAGCATTTTTCTGGCCATTTTCGCCGCCATTTTGCGATTGAACAACGGTACAAAGGCTGACTGAAAACGCTCCTTCTGCGAATAATCTGCGGAAAATATTGGGTAGATTGAAAGGCAATCTGCCAAGCATCGCGCAACAGCACCCGCCCCCAATATTCGCGACAACATCATGTCTCGAACAAAGCCGAATATCCGGCTGATCAGCGTCATGCCGCGATGATGGAACTGTGCTTTAAGCAGACTCATCGGGTTGCCCGCCAATGCTAGCCGATCAAGCTTCGCCCATCGGCTCAGCTTCGGCAACGGCCTGTGCCTGTGCGAGCTGTTGCAGATACAATGCGTTGAAATCGATGGGATCAAGCAACAGCGGCGGGTAGCCTGCATCGCGGATCGCATCTGCAATTACGCGGCGGGCAAAAGGGAAAATCAGGCGCGGTGCTTCGCCAAACAGGAACTGATGAGCCTGATCATCGGCGATGTTGCGCAAGCCAAAAAGCGCGGCATAATCGAGTTCGACTGCAAAATGTACGCCATCGTCGGCTGCGGCTTTGACGTCGAGCTTCAGCGCAACTTCGTGCACTTCTTCGGAAACCGCATTGACCTGGATATTAACCTGCACATCGATTTGCGGCTGACCCTCCCAGCTATAGCTGTGCGGAGCATTGGGATTTTCGACCGACAAATCCTTAATATATTGGCTCAACATGCCAACTGCAGGAGCGGAGTCCAAGCCGTTGGCTTTCAGATTTTCGGATACGATATTGCCTTCATCTTCGGCCATTTTTGATGCTTTCCCTGAATATTTCTGTAAGTACCGGAGCGCCGTCCGCTTTGGTTGCCGCGCCTAGCAGTCGCTTCGACAAAGGGCAATGATTAGTGCGCATGCTTTTTCTTCGCCCATGCCATTTGAAAATGTGGCAATTATTGCTTATATGGTCAAAGGGAACTGGGTGTGTAATGCTGTTCAACCGCCATTAACCCCGATTTTGCTTGTTTTCGCTAGCGTATGGCGCTGGTGTTTGGATTAAGGCTGATATGGTGACTGTTGAAATCGTCTTGCTTGCTTTGGTTGCAGCCTTTTTGGGATTGCGGCTTTATTCGGTCCTTGGCCGTCGGACGGGGCATGAGCAAGAGCCTTTGCCACGCCACCCTGTGGAAGAACGCAAGCCGCAGATTGTGCAGCCCGTTGCGACCGGATCGGAACAAAGTGCTGCGCCCGCGATTGTCGGTGAAGGCATTTTTGATGCTGCGGCTGAAAGCGGCTTACGCGCCATTGCCAATGCTGACCGGCAATTTGATGCTGCGCAATTCCTGGAAGGATCAAAGGCTGCTTATGGCATGATCCTCGAAGCATTTTGGAAAGGCGATACCGGACAGTTGCGTTTTCTGTGCGACGATGATGTCTATGAAAGCTTTGTCGAAGCGGTCGAAGGACGGAACCAACGTGGCGAAATCTTGGAAAACCGTCTTGTCCGCATCGATGATGCCCATATCGTCGATGCTCGTTTCGATCATCCGGTCGCGCGGATCATGGTGCGTTTTGACGCGGACATTGCGTCGCTGGTGCGCGATGCCGACGGCAATATCATTGGCGGATCGATGAGTGATGCGGTGGAAGCGCATGATATTTGGACTTTCTTCCGTGATGTAAAAAGCGGTGATCGCAATTGGAAACTTGACGAAACCGACTCGGTCTGATTCATCGCGGGGTATGAAAAACTCCGCGATACCGCTCACCCTATCCTTGTTGCTGCTCTCTGCCTGTTCGGGCGGAGTGATTCCCCACTCTGGCCCCCCCGTCATTAAAGCGCCTGCGCCGGTCGATGCTCCTGCGCGCCCCATTCCGTCGACGCCCGCAGCGACCGTTGCGGCGGGTGTTGGCGGTGGCGGGTTGACGGCGGCAACTGCGGGGCTAGCGCGCGGTGCGTTGATAGCATCATTGCCGGTAAATGCCCAGAAAACCGATCTCGCTTTTGCAGCATTCAAAACCAGCTGCCCCGGCCTTTTGCGCCGTGCCGATCAATCCGGTCTCACTTTGGCATCGGATTGGCAGGAAAGCTGCGATGCGGCGAAAAGCTGGACCGGCGACAGCATCTCCTTTTTCGCGACCTATATGGATGCGGTGCAGGTTGGTGAAGGAAAAGCGCACGCGACTGGATATTTTGAGCCTGAAATTATGGGCGCGCGCACCAAGCAGCCCGGTTATGAAGTGGCTATTTATAAACGCCCGGCGGAGCTGATCGACGTCGACCTCGGGCTGTTTTCGGAGGAAATGAAAGGCAAATCGATCCGGGGGAAAGTGCAAGGCACCAAGTTTATTCCTTTTGATGATCGCGCCGCGATTGTCGATGGCTCGCTGGCAAACAAGGGGTTGGAAATCGCCTGGGCCGCCGACACCATTGAATTTTTCTTTCTGCAAATTCAGGGGTCTGGGCGGCTAAGACTGCCCGACGGCAAAGTCATGCGGATTGGCTATGATAGCCAGAACGGGCGTGGCTATACCGGTATCGGAAAGCTGATGAAGGATCGTGGGTTGATTACCGACGGTTCGATGCAGGGCATCATCAAATATCTTCGTGATAACCCCGAAGAGGGAAAAAAGATCATGAACGAAAATAAGAGTTTCGTGTTCTTTCGCGAACTGACCGGCGCGGGGCCATTGGGAGCTATGGGCTATCCGGTGGTCGCCGATGCCAGCGTCGCAGCCGATCCCAAATTCATTCCTTTGGGTGCGCCATTGTGGATGTCGATGGACCGCGCCGAACCAAATGGCGTTTGGATTGCGCAGGACACCGGCGGTGCGATCAAGGGTGCCAACCGGTTCGACACTTTCTGGGGCGCGGGGGACCGGGCTCGTGCGATCGCGGGCGGTATGTCTGCTCGGGGAAGCGCGCTGATTTTCTTGCCCAAAGTATCGGTCGCCCGGCTGCTGCCCGTGCAATGACCGGACGCAGGCTTGGGCCAGAGGAGAGGGTGCTGTGGGGGCGGGTGATGGCGACGGTGAAGCCGCTGCATCCGGTGAAGCCGGTTGCGACGCCGCCGGTCGTCCCTAAAACCTCAGCACCGCCGACACCGCCAAAGGCAATGGGCCTGGTGAGCAAGAACATGCCCAAACCGACGCCCAACACGCGACCGGTCATGGTGGTGGAGACGGTGAAGCCTGCTATCGATAATAATCTTGATTCACATTGGGACCGCCGTTTTCATAAAGGCGCTGTCTCCCCCGACATCAGCGTCGATCTGCACGGTCAGGGATTGGCGACTGCCTATGCGCGGTTGGACCATACGTTGGAGCAAGCTATTCACCAACGGATGCGCGTGATCCTGCTTGTCACCGGCAATGCGCGTGCGCATGATAGGGCCAGCGGGCAGGGGCGCGGCGCCATCGCCTCGGTCGTGCGCGACTGGCTAGCGGCATCACGCCATGCGTCGTCAATTTCTGCAGTACGCGGCGCACATCCCCGACATGGTGGAACGGGAGCGTTATATATTGTGCTGAAGCGATAGTTCGCAGGTGTTGGACGGGTTTATGGAATGCTAAAATTCGTTGTAAGTATTTGTTATTTTTTGCGAATTTTGGAACTAGCGGACAGTCATTCAGGAACAATCTCTCTAATTCAGCTCGACACCCCGCTCAAGCCAAGTTGGCCCTGTTCGCGCGAATGACACGGCCTAAAATTATGATGCGAACGCAAACTCTAAATTTTGTCGGCGTAAAGCAACGTGCCAGGAGTAAGGCGCGACAAAACCTGGCCAATATCGGACTCCGAAAATGCGAAACATCCCTGACTTCTGCCGATTTTTCCATGTTCTTTGGCTATGTCTTCGCTGACATACCACGCCGAATGTATCACGATAGCACGGCTTTCAGCCTGATCATTTTGCGGATCGAGCCCTAGCAATCGGCGGGATGCTCCATGTTGGCCATAGTATTGATCGGACACCAGATAGCTTCCGGCAGAGGTTGCTTCGGATCCCGGAATATTCGAGAATTGACGAACCCAGCCGCTATGGGACGGGTCGGAACCCTTGCCATGGGCGACCAGCAACGATGTTGTTGTACCGCTCATCAAATCGACGATATGAAAACGGGGCAGGCGCGACGGCGAACTGAAATCTGCAACGGCCACAATATCCTGTCGTGCACCGCGTGCTGCATGGCTTAACAAAGCGGCTCGTGCTCGTCCCAACAGTAACGGATTTATACCCTGCGGTTCTAATATGACCCATGGAAAATCGGCAAGTGCAGGAGCGGCAAAGCCGATTGCAGCTATACCGGTGCCTAATGCTTGGCAGATGTGGCGGCGGTTTATTTGCGACATTGCTGCTAATGTATGACGGTATTATGCTAACAAAAAGGGCCAATAATTCCATTCACCGCACTTTTATCGCAACTAACCTTGATTCACAGTTGCACAAACAGCACATTCGGAGAAATTCGGTTGATAGTCGAATGGTTTTTGTCGACGAAGCGAGGTATACATGCGATCAGTTGAAAATACACTCACACCTTGTAGGCACACATAATGACGCGCATTTATTTTTCAGTGTTCGCAATCGCTCCAACGCTTTTCTTAACCGGTCCTGCTTTGATGGCGCAAGCTGCACCGACAGTTGCTGTTGAGCAACTCCAGCAACCCCAGCAATCGGTGCCAACGCTGCCCGTTGAGCCAGTGGTTGTGCCGGCGCCCACTGCCCCGCCACCGGTTTCAACACCCACCCCAATTCCGCCTCCCGTTGTGAAGCAAACTCCTGTTCCGCCCAAGAAAACTGTCAAAAAATCTGGCCCAGGTGACAAGCTGAAACCCGGGCAGTTCATTTGGGAAAACAGGACCGCCTATAAAAATCCCCTGCGCATTATCGCGGTGCTTGATTACCAGCGGCTTTATGTTTTTGATGGCGAGGAATTGGTCGCTTTCACGACAATTTCAACAGGGAAAAAAGGGCATGAAACACCCACGGGTGTGTATAATATCCTTCAGAAGGAAGTTGAGCATTATTCCAACCTCTACAATAATGCGCCAATGCCTTTCATGCAGCGACTGACATGGGACGGTGTCGCGATGCATGCGGGCGCGATTCCCGGCTATCCGGCTTCACATGGTTGCATCCGTTTGCCTGCCAAATTCGCTAAATTCTTGTTTGGCGTTACCAAGATGGCTCAGGAAGTTATTATCATCAAAGATACGTCGAAAGGCGCGCAAGCAAGCGGCGAGCCCAATCAGCCGTCAAAGGGTGGGGAAGCCGGGATTGCCAAGCCTCCCGTAGTCGCAGATCCGACGCCGCCTCCCGTGGAGACACCGCCGCCTGCCGAGCAGCCTGAAGCCGCTCCCGGCGCTTAATGTAGTTTGGCGTTATGCCGAATGAGGCATGTTCGCATTGGCATGAAACGACGCGATTGACGTTTACGCAAACGTAAACTAATATACTGCTTCTATGGATGAGGCAGGGATCGTAAACATGAGCCATATGGAACGCAGGATAGGTGCCGACGCGACGCTCGATACGCCGGACGCCTTGGGCCGGGACGAGTTTTCTATTTCTGACCTATCAAATGAATTTGATGTCACTGCACGCGCGCTGCGTTTTTATGAAGACCAGGGCCTGATTTCGCCCCAACGGCAGGGTCTGTCGCGTATCTATTCCAAGCGCGATCGTGCGCGGCTCGCCTGGATTTTACGGGCAAAACGTGTGGGTTTCAGCCTGTCGGAAATTCGCGAAATGATCGATCTTTATGATCTGAACGATGGCCGAAATGTACAACGCAAAGTGACGATTGAAAAATGCCTCGAACGTGTGGAACTTTTGAAGCATCAAAGGCACGACATCGATAGCGCCATTACCGAACTGACCGACTTTATCTCGCTAGTTGAAAAAGTCGAAGCCGAAGAGATCGCAGTTTCAAAACGCGTTTGATCGTTCCAATTTTCAGGAGGAATTCTTGTGCCCCATTATAAGGCTCCCGTCCGCGATACGCTGTTCATCCTCAATGAAGTGCTGAACATCGATAATTATTCCAATTTGCCCGGTTTCGAAAACGCCACACCCGATATGGTTGAAGCGATTTTGACAGAAGGGGCAAAATTCGTCGAAAACGAGCTGTTTCCGTTGAACGCGATTGGCGACAAGCAAGGCTGTACACGCCATGCTGACGGATCGGTTACCACGCCCGATGGTTTTAAGGCCGCCTTTGATGCCTATCGCGAAGCGGGTTGGGGCACATTGTCCGGGCCGGTTGAATATGGCGGGCAGGGTATGCCGCATGTCATGTCGATGGCGTTTGAAGAATATATGGCCAGTTCCAACATGGCCTTTGCCATGTATCCCGGTCTAACACATGGTGCAGTTTCCGCAATTTTGGTGAAAGGCAGCGATGCGCAAAAGGCAATATATGCGCCGAATATGATCACCGGAAAATGGACCGGCACCATGAATTTGACCGAGCCGCATTGCGGCACCGATTTGGGATTGATCCGCACCAAAGCGTTACCGAACGGTGATGGCAGCTTTGCCATTTCGGGAACAAAGATTTTTATCTCGTCCGGCGAGCATGATATGGCCGAAAACATCATCCATCTGGTTCTGGCCAAAACCCCTGACGCGCCAGACAGCGTGAAGGGCATTTCGCTGTTTATCGTTCCCAAATTTTTGGTGAATGAAGACGGATCGCTCGGTGCGCGTAACGCCGCTACATGCGGTTCGCTTGAGCATAAAATGGGCATTCACGGCAATTCGACCTGCGTGATGAACTATGATGAAGCCACCGGTTATTTGGTGGGTGACGAGAATAAGGGTTTGGCGGCAATGTTCATCATGATGAACATCGCGCGATTGGGCGTAGGGCAGCAGGGGCTGGGCGTGGCCGAGGTCGCTTATCAGAATGCCGTGCATTATGCCCATGATCGCCGTCAGGGCCGGGCGTTGACTGGTCCGCAGGACGTAAGCGAAAAAGCGGATACCTTGTTCGTACACCCCGATGTTCGCCGGATGTTAATGGATGGTAAGGCGTTTACTGAGGGGATGCGCGCATTCTGCCTATGGGGCGCTTTGCTAGCCGATATGATCCACAGCGCGCCGAGTGACGAAGAACGATTGCTGGCGGATGATATGCTGTCGCTGCTGACGCCCGTCATCAAGGGTTATGGCACCGACAAGGGCTATGACACCGCAACCAATGCCCAACAGGTGTTTGGCGGCCATGGCTATGTCGGTGAATGGGGCATGGAGCAATATGTCCGCGATGCGCGCATTACCATGATCTATGAAGGTGCCAATGGCGTGCAAGCGATGGATTTGGTCGGCCGTAAACTTGCGCAAAATGGCGGTCGTGCCATTCAGGCGTTTTTCAAAACCGTTGATGACGAATGCGCGAGGGCAAAATCAGGCGATCTGGCTGATTTCGCCGGACGCTTGGAAAAGGCCAATGGTGAATTGAAGGCCGCCACCATGTGGTTTATGCAAAATGGTATGGCGAATCCCAATAATGTAGGCGCTGGAGCGCATCATTACATGCATATCATGGGCATCGTTGTTTTGGGCCTGATGTGGCTGCGGATGGGGCAGGCGTCGGTAGCGGCTTTGGCAGCTGGGGCTGAGAACACGCCGTTCTATGAAACCAAATTGGTCACAGCGCGTTATTTTGCCGAACGTTTAATGCCAGACTGTGGCGCGTTACGTCGCAAGATAGAGGCGGGCAGCGAAGCCATTATGGCGTTGCAGCCAGAAATGTTTGCAACCGCCTGATATGACGTTGAAGCAATCCGACCGGGCAGTGGCAATCGTCGAACCCGGTCGTAATTGCTGGCGCATTGAACGCGCCCAACGGGTGTCGGTGATTGTCGATGCTGCGGATTATTTTCATACTATCCATGAACTATGCGGTAAGGCCCGTAACCTACTGATATTTATCGGTTGGGATTTTGATTCGCGCATCTATTTAGAGCCCGGTACGCGCCAACGACGCGTGCGTCTGTCGCGGTTCTTCTTGTTGTTGGCGCGGCGCGATCCGCATCGTAAGATCGTTATATTAAAATGGCGTTTTGGCGCGCTGAAACAGTTTTTCATACCGTCGAGCTTAATCACTTTGTTGCGTTGGCGCGCTACGCGGGCCATTAGCTTCAAATTGGACGGTGCCCATCCGGTGGGTTGCAGCCATCACCAGAAAATTGTCGTGATCGACGATCATATGGCGGTTTGTGGCGGCATTGATTTGGCCAGCGGCCGTTGGGATACTCCAAAGCACGAGGATGATGATCCTCGGCGCTTGTGGCCTAATGGAAAGCCGCATCCGCCGTGGCACGATGTGACGATGCTAATGGATGGGCCGATTGCAGGTGCTTTGGGTGAATTGGCGCGGGATCGTTGGCAGGTTGCCGGCGGCAAGGCTTTGCCTGCAGCGAAATCGATCGAGGTTGCCTGGCCAGCCGATGTAGCCGTGCAATTTCACAATGTCGATCTGGCGATAGCACGCACACGCGCTCCTTATGGTGCAGTCGAAGAAGTGCGGGAAATAGAGAGCCTGTTCCTCGATATGATCGCCGCCGCGCAGGATTTTATCTATATCGAGAACCAATATCTGACGTCTGCCAAAATCGCTGCTGCCATTTCCACACGGATGAAAGAAACATCGCCGCCCGACATTGTAGTCATCATGCCGCGCACCGCCGATGGTTGGCTGGAGCAAAAGGCCATGGATGCCGCCCGGGTGCAATTGGCACGGGCCATAGGCAAGGTGGACAAAGGCAACCGGTTTCGCGTCTATGTGCCCGTCACAAAAGGCGGAACGGACATTTATGTCCATGCCAAGCTAATGATTGTCGACGACCGGATATTGCGGATCGGCTCGGCCAATTTGAACAACCGGTCGCTTGGTTTAGATAGTGAGTGCGATATCGTGTTGGATTGCGCATTGCCCGCAAATGTAGCGGCGAGGCCAGAAATTACCGTGTTGCGGCTGCGCTTGTTGGGTGAGCATCTTGGCGTCGAACCAACTGTAGTAGAGCAGAAATGCAGGCAAACCGGCTCGTTGATTGACGCGATAGAGGCATTGCGCGGAAGCGGCAAAACCCTGGAACTGCTGGATCTGGAAAAACCCGGAGCTTTTGAAAAGGCGATTGCCGAGAATGAACTGCTAGATCCTGAACATGCAGACGGATTTTTGGAACCACTGTCTGAACGGGGCTTGCGCAAACGGTGGCGCGAAGGGAAGCGGCGGATAGCGGCGCGGCTGACGCGGAAGCGGCGCTCGAACGCATCTTGACGCTCAAATGATGCTGAGCCGCGATGGATTGCATGCGACGAGCGGTTAGTCCTCAAAACAAACTCTTATTGTCGCAAGATGATAGTCTTTCCCGTTCGTGGAGAGGATTGTCATCGGCGACAGGGGGGCTGACTCAAATCAGGAGCAACCGATGTCAAAGCCCAATATCAAGGTCGCAATATTGGCCGCACTGGCCCTCATTCTGCCATTTGCCTTCGGCGTAGTACACGCCGCTGAACCTATGAAGGAAAAATCCGAAAAGCCGCCCATTGAAAAACCAGTTCAGCCGCCAACCATCGATACCAATGGCGATGGAAAGGCCGATGGCTGGGATCGCGACGGAAACGGCTTAGTGGACGCATGGGACACCGACGGTGATGGAAAGCCCAACGTGTTCGACGACGATGCCGATGGAAAGCCCGATGCCGATAAAGCCCCTGCTCCTGCCGAGCCCAATAGTCCGTCGAATCAACGCTGATAAGGGGATAATCTGACTTGCCAGGGCGATCTGGTGCGTCCTGGCACCTTCTTAACCGCGTTGGGCAGGATGCAAATACCCGCGATAATGCACCACGCGCCCGATCAGGGGTAAATCGATCGGAACGTCCAGATAAAATAAATCGCCTTCCGCCCATTCCCGTGCCGCACTGCGCGGTGCTAGCCATAGCGGCAGCGGAATTCCCAAAACCGACCAACGCCGCATAGCCATCGTCAGTTCCTGTTCGTCAGCGGGCAAATCAAAATGAAAACGCATTGGCCCAAAGCGTTCGATCAATCGTCCAGCCGATGTCGATAACGCGCTCGAAAAACGGTGCCCACCAAAATTGCGCGTCCAACGTTCGACGCCATTTTGTTCAGTAAAATGCACTTCAAGTGTGTGCTGTCCTGATGGTGGAAAACGCATGATGTTGCATACTAGCCTGGCAAGCAACGATGTTCCCCGCTGTACTTCAGCTTTGCCAAATGCAACCGCCGTTCCGAACACAGTGTGCATATTGCGGACTGCAGGGGGGATATGGTCGAATTGGCTACCCATAACGCGTTTGTAAAGCGGCACCCAATCTTGTTCCAATAGTTCGGTTGAAATCGATAATTCGGCGAATAATGGAGCAAAGTCGGCAAGCGTCAAATCCATACCTGCATCGCGTGCACCGGCAGTGAGTGTGCCATCCCCCATCCGCTCGGCCAACAATTGCGCCGCCATCACCGGAATTTCAGGCCCATCACCATTTTCGGCCAATAATGTCCATTGGCTTTGATGTAGCGTGCCATTTTTTGAACCGACCATGGTCACCTGCATCGCCGACCGATCACTGCCAAAATCGGCCAACAACGATTGCAGGCGTTTTGCCATGCCTGACAATGCCGATAACGACCGCACGATCTTCCAACGAACGAGTAAACTCAACAGCCACAGAGCCCCATGTTTGAAAGGCATATTCGGGGCCGGCGCGAAAAGTGGCTTTGGGCTTTCCGGCAATTCTGTCGGGCAGTAATTGGTGGTCAGGAATGTCAGCCAATGCGACAAGGCGGTGCAGCGGACGGCTTCTGGAAATTGCGAAAACCTGCCATTTCAGATTGGACCAGCCCGCTTCATTGCGCCAAGCACTCCCGGTCCAAAGCGTTATAGGTTTGCCAACATAACTTAAAATTGCGGTCGTAACGGATAATCCCGCACTGGCTTTGCTTGAGGCGCTGATTGCCATGTCGATCGAGAGGACTTCATCATAATCTTGCGCCAAATGCCGAACCACGGCCCCTGACAAGGCAGGAACGCTCGATGCTCCCGAGATGACGGCTATACCGGCGTTGACTGCTTTCGCGTCCAACGTGCCGATACCGCAAACAAATTCGCGTGCATCGGCCAGATCAAGATAGGCGACGCCAGCATCGATACAATATTGTGGCACATGGTAGGTGCTGTCTTGAAATGGGCCGGCGGCATCGATCAACAATTGCGGCTGATGTTCGTTCAAAGCTGCGCTGATATTTCCATTGCGATCAGCATAAGCGGCTATGCCATTAGGCAGCGTGGCCGCCAATTTTTGTGCGCTGGGCAAAGTGCGCCCCGCGACAATAACTTGCCATCCCGCTTGTGCCAGCCTTCGCGAAAGCCGCGCGCCAAAGCCGCCATAGCCGCCGAGTATCAATACGCGTTTCACAACAGGCGATGGGCATCTTTGGGATCGGGAAGCCAGCAGCTTTGCCGTTGCCCGAACAGCCGATAACGGTTGCGTGCGATCCAGCGGTAAATGGGATCTCGCAACTTTTCGGGAACCAATCGAAAGATCGTCGCCGCCCGCCAAGGCCAGCCCAAACCATTCCAGATAAACAAAATGGCTGCACTATCGCGCCACACTTTCTCTCCATCGACGACGATCAGTGTGTCTGGATCGCGGGGGTCCATATCATTTTCGCGATAGAGTTGCTCTCCCACAGGCGACTGCATTGCCGCAAGTCGGAATTTTTTCTGATCGTCAAACCGCAACACAAATTGGGCATTCGCCGAACACAAAACGCACACGGCATCAAAGACAATAATCGGTCCGGCGGACTTGTCGATGTTTTGCCCCATGACGGCGCTGCTATTCGGTCGGCAGAAAATCTGGTACCGAAAGATAACGCTCACCGGTATCATAATTGAAGCCCAGCACACGGGTTCCTGCCGGGAGTTCTTTCAATTTCTGCGCGATGGCCGCCAGTGTTGCGCCAGACGAAATGCCAACGAGCATGCCTTCTTCGCGTGCCGCCCGGCGCGCCATATCTTTGGCGTCTTCGGGATCAACCTGAATAACTCCATCGATGACTTGCGTGTGCAAATTGGTCGGGATGAAGCCTGCTCCGATACCCTGAATGGGATGTGGTCCGGGTTGCCCTCCACTAATGACGGGCGATAAGCTTGGTTCAACAGCGAAAACCTTCAGATTTGGCCAAACCTTTTTAAGCGCCTCTGCGCAACCTGTTATGTGCCCGCCAGTGCCGACGCCGGTGACCAGAACGTCAATCGGGCACTCGGCAAAGTCGGCCAGTATTTCCTGTGCCGTGGTTCGAATATGGATGTCGACATTGGCTGGATTTTCGAACTGTTGCGGCATCCAGCTGTTTGGAGTGCTTGCGACCAATTCTAGTGCGCGTTCAATAGCGCCCTTCATACCCTTTTCGCGGGGAGTGAGGTCAAAGCTTGCACCATAAGCCAGCATCAAGCGACGGCGTTCAATCGACATGCTTTCGGGCATCACGAGAACGAGTTTATAGCCTTTGACCGCAGCTGCCATCGCCAGGCCGACGCCGGTGTTGCCTGATGTCGGCTCGATGATCGTTCCGCCAGGTTTTAGATTGCCGTCTGCTTCTGCCGCTTCAATCATCGCCAGGCCGATGCGATCTTTGATTGATCCCCCGGGATTTGAACGTTCGGATTTTATCCAGACTTCTGCGTCGACAAACAACCTCGCCATGCGGATATGCGGCGTGTTTCCGATGGTTTCCAGGATCGAATTGGCTTTCATGTTTGTGCGTCCTTTGGTGTGTCGCGAAACTGCGGTTCGAATGTGCGGGCGTTTTTCAATTCGGGGAATAGAAACGCCCATATTCCTGTTATCATTATGGCACCGGCACCGCCAAATACAACTGCACCGACAGGGCCGAGTAAGGCTGCCGCAAAGCCCGATTGCAGTTCGCCCAATTCGTTCGATGCAGAAATGGCGAGGCCAGAAATGGCGTTAACGCGACCACGTTTATCGTCTGGGGTGTTTAATTGGACGAGCGAGCCACGGACAAAAACCGATAGCATGTCGGCCGCTCCTAATATCGCCAGCATCACCAGCGCAAAGGCCATTGCCGCCTGCATATCCAAAGCGACGATCATCGCTTCGCCAAAGAATACGGCGCCAATTTCGTGACTTAAACCAAAACCGATCGTGGCCAATCCGAACACAACCACCGCCCACAACATCTTCGCTCCTACATTATGTTTGAGCGGTCGAAACGCAAGGTAGATTGCGACCAGAGACGCGCCTAATGCCGGAGCCGCCCGCAATTGCCCCAATCCATCAGCCCCCACATGCAAAATGTCTCGGGCGTAAACGGGCATTAACGCCGTCGCCCCTGCCAGAAGAACGGCAAACAGGTCTAGTGTAATTGCTCCCAACAAAAATCGTTCGCGCCACGTATAGATCAAGCCATCGACCATCTGCTTCAAAGGGTGGCGTTTTGCCTCCATTGGTGGTGGATAAACAGGACGGATAAAACCCAGCGAAATCGTGGCCAAAAATAACAGCGCAGCTGCGGTCCAATATGGCGTGGCGGCATCGGCCTCATACAGAAAACCTGCCAATGCAGGCCCCATAACCGACGCGGACTGCCAAGCAATTGAGCTTAACGCTATGGCCTTGGGCAAAGATGCCGGGGGAATGATATTGGGCACGATCGCCCCCATTGATGGGCCGACAAACACCCGGGCTACGCCGTGAAGCGCCGCTAATAGGAACAGCAAGGGCAGGGTTAAGGCGTCTGAATAAGTGACCCAGCCCAGCGTCAGGGCTACCAGCATATCGATGCTATTGGCCATCCGCGCAACGGTGCGTCGCTCCCATTTATCGGCGGCCCAGCCAGCAACCGGGGTCAGCAGTAGCAAGGGTATGAATTGCACCAGCCCCAGTAAGCCCAACTGAAACGCAGCTTGTTTGGGCGACATGCCATAATCGCTGCGCGCCACATCATACACTTGCCAGCCGATGATCACCACCATCGACATGGTCGCCATCACGGCCATAAACCGCGAAAGCCAGTAATGGCGGTAATCGGCGATAGTCAGAGGATGGGGTGCGGAAGACATGTTTGATCGGCCTAGCCACTTGCCCGATGCAGCGCAATGCTATGTGCATTTTCACTGCATGAAGCGACGCTTTTGCCAACTGGTCGCAAGAATTTCGTCTTTGCGTGCGCCATCAATCCACTTCGATTGGCGCGCCTTGAAAACTGTTAATGGCTTCGAAAATTCGGGTCAGGCCATCTCTTTCGGCTTGGCTTAGTTCAGGCCGCCAGATTTCGAATAACAGCATCACCCTAATGGCATCGCTGCGGTTCCATGCTTCATGTTCGATACTGTCATCAAAGATCAGCGCCTTGCCCGCCTGCCATGCACGGGTTTCATTGCCGACCCGCAAAGCACAATTGCCAGGTACAATCAGCGGAATATGGCAAATCAGGCGGGTGTTGAGAAGTCCGTGGTGTGGCTGAATATGGGTGCCGGGCTTCAGCATTGACCATAATGCCATAGGGGAACGTTCGGAAATAAACGGCATCGGTGCCAGCGCCAACGCCGCCATCGTTGCGGGGCAGCGTTCGGCTTGGGACGATACCGCCTCCCCATTCTGCCAGAAATATCGTGCACCCCAGCGCGCATCCTCGAACAGCGGATTTTGCGGACGTGGCCGGTTTTTGCCAGCGACGATATAAGGATCAAAATCAGCCGTTTCCGACAGCACTGCCTGCAATTCTGCCTGCATATCTGGCACAGCAGCCTCAACCGCAGGCAGCCAGTCAAATTCGCCGCGCTCATAAAACTGGCGTTGCGGAAGGCCCGGAAAATAAAAACTGCTCGGCTGTTGCAGATAAAGTTGTTTGCGGCCCAACAACAGATCAACTGCCGCGGCCACCCGCCCGGTTTCGGCGGCTGTGCCGCTGGCAATGGCCGATTCCAGATGACCAGTGAATTTTTTGTGCGCGTCCGCAACATGGTGATGCGCTTGTTCCAACAGATTCTGAATTGCAGTCGGCGGGGGCTGTTGAGACGCTGCTGCTGCGGAAATCGCCGTTTGATAAAACGACGTCGCCGCGCGGTCATCACCCACCACGCGGCGTAGGTCGCCCAACCGCAAAAGCGCAAGCAAATCGTTCGGGGTACCGCGCAATTGCCGGTGAAGTGCATCTTGTTCGCCAGCAAGGTTTCCTGCCATGCTGTGCGCTCGGGCGACGATCATCCACGGTGTCGCGGGATCATCCTGATCAATCAAAACGCGTAAAACCGCCAATGCGTCAGCCGCGTCACCGCGTTGAAGAGCGGCCCAGGCATCGGCGCTATGTTTTTTGGCGGTTGCAGGGTCCATGATCCGATGCCTTAGCGGTTGCCTATTCGTGCCGCTAGTATTTTGCAGGCCGCCCCCTCCTGAATGGAGAAGGCGGCGTTTGCTCTATCAATCGCGTATTGACTGATCTACCAAAGGGCTGCTTTTACGCCACCAACGCCGCAGACCTGCACCCAATGGGCTTTTGATCAGCAACACAATTGCGGCCACCGGCAACAGCCAAGGCAACACCACGCCCACCAGCATTAGCAGCAGCGCCAACATTGACGTCATGCTGTCAGTCGATGCCGAAAATGCTTCGCCAAAGGCCCCTGATCCGCCAATGCCCATATTGCCGCTATAACTGAACGATACCGGCGTGGTCGCTAGCCGCTTTTCACCAGTTCGGCGGCTGTCCTTTTCGCTGCCGAGCATTTCGCGCAATTCTTCCGCGCGGCGGCGGAGTTCCACACGTTCGTCCTCGGCCAGGCCTTTGCCCGCGAGCCGCCCCTCGATCCGCTTCACTTCGGCAGAAATCCCGGCGCTGCGCACTTGTGAACTGGCGATTTCATCACCCACATTGTCGCCTTGCACATTGCTGGTCGCCAACACCCCTTCGGCCTTTTCGACCGTAGCAATGGCATCACGCCCGAATTTGCGGGCTATGGCGGGGTCTAGCAGAAACTGCATGTGCCCTTCGGGATAGCCGCGTTCACCTTGCCGGAAATTCAGCCCGGTGATCTGACAACGCGAAAGCCCCAATGTCTCGCATGCGGCGGCATGTTCATCCTGCACCGCTTCGATGTGGTCGCCGGGCACGCGGAAATGATATTGATACTGAAATGCCACCCCCGGCGCGACGCTGGGCGAGACGGCGGCGGTTTTGGTGAATACTGCGCCCTCCGCCGAAGCTTCTGCGGCGGCATCTTTGGCGGCACCGGCGCTGGTTTCGACAACGCCTTCGCTTTCCAGCGATGTGGCCTCTTGTTGTGCTGAATTATCCTGACACGCTGAAAGAAGCGCGATTATAGGCAAAGTGATCATGACGGATTTACGCATTGCAATTCCTCCTGTTGAACCGGCCAGCACATTGAGAAGCAGGGCAGGCCGCGATGTGATGAAGTATCATTGCGATAGGGTTTGCAACGGCTGATCGTTGGGAAGGCACGGTTCAGCGCCGTTATGTTTAGCCCTTATGTAAATCATGCAGCGCAATATGTGGCGCGTTGCGTAGGGCGAAGGGGCAATTGCGCATGGACCAAATATTTTACAAGTCATAGCCGAGTTGCTGCGGCGCAGTATTAACATAACTGTTCTGGGTGCGAATGCGACTCGGGGTGGGTGAATTGAAACGGCACCGCATGGCGACGCTATCTGCGCTGAAGCACTTATGAGAGATTTTGGTGGATCGTGTGACGGCTTGTATCTCTCGCCCCCTCAGGGGAAAGAAACAAGCCTTAGCGCCAAAGGCGGTTAGGCGCAGTTGATAGGGGTAGGGCTTGCGCAAGTAGCGCCGGTCCAAACCCCTCTCCGCTGCGACTAGGCAGCGAGCAGCCAAGTTTCGCGCCTTTCCCCTAAAGGGGCGAGGGAAGGATTATGCCACAAGAAGCCACGAAGCCACAAAATGAATTCTTCTCTACCCTTCTTTGTGGCTTCGTGGCTTCTTGTGAGCCAAATTGGCGCCTCCGTTTTGCAAAGAGCCAACTCCGAACCCTCAACCAACCCATCCCGTCACCCCGTGCTGGACACGGGGTTAGGCCTTACTGCGACGCCGAAATAAAAAGCCAAGCCCCGTGTCAAGCACGGGGCGACGATGGGTTTTGAATGAGTCGATATGCAGAGCTGCCTTTTGGGTTTTGAACGGACTAGGTTAGAGTTTTCTGGTGTAATTTCGCTTGTCGCATTTTTTGTATCGTAATATTTTGGGCAGCGTTTTGCTGTCAAGAGTTCGAACTGATCGGAAGGGTGCAATATTTTGGTAGATGGATTTGGTCCCAGTCGCATACGAATGATTGATGCGATCAGTAGTTATTTGCAACCTCTGATTGAAGATGCTGGTCGACAGCAACGAGTTGGAAAAGGCGTTTTGGCTACCTTACTTCGCGAAGTTAATTCGCAGCCAACAAATATGGAATTACCTACGATACCGTTTTCGCCTATTGAGGAAGCGCAATATAATTTGGTAATGAGCTACTTAGAACTCGAGAGTTTGCTTCGGGCTTGCGAGCAGTGTGAGTTTTATTTCAGGCGTTATCCATTCGCAGGATTGCCGGTTTCGCAGAAGGATCACCTTCAAAATTCCTGTGAAATGTTTTTTGATAGAATTGCGCAATTCAAAGATCGCTTGAAGCTAATTTTCAACAGACTGAAAACGATAAAAGGGGCTGATGACGATCGATATGGAGCAATTATTCGAGTTTTTTCAAAACACTATGATTGGGAGCTTAGGCAGCGGAATTCGACACACCACAAACGCAGATTTGAATATGACCGCATAGACCAGCTTGGGCTGATTGATCTACTGCAACATTCAGATATTCGTGAATGGCTTCCCGATACAAGTTCAATATACCGTGCCGAGGCCCGCAAGTGGGTGAAGCGTGTTCGCTCTGAATGCAAAAGTCTTGCAGAGGTTTTGAATACCGTTGCGGAATTAATTCTGAATGATGCGCCATTTTTAGCCAATAAATCTAACGAAACGGCGAACGGCGAAAGCTAGGGCTTCGACGTCACCCAACCGCCACAAAACTATCCATCACCCGCTTCCGCCCCGCGGTCTCAAATTCAATCTCCAGCTTGTTGCCTTCAATATCCTCAATCAGCCCATAACCGAATTTTTCGTGGAAAACCCGCATGCCGACAGCTAGGTCGCTTCGCCCTTTGGTGCCCAAACCCACGGCGGGCTTGCTGGCTTCGGATACGCGTGAAGGCACCGCATTGAACCCGCCGCTGATCGCCGCGCGTTGCCAGCCGGGGCCTCTTGCACCAGCTCGCGTGGCATTAGCGGCGGCGAGGTGCGCGAAGGGGTCTGCGCGTTCGCTCCAGTTGGCGCGCCAAAGCGATGCGCCGCCGGTCATCGTCTGTTCGGCGTCGATATGTTCTATCGGCAATTCGTCGATGAAGCGGCTGGGGATGCTCGACGTCCATTGCCCGTAAATCCGCCGGTTCGCCGCGTGGGTGATGGTGCATTTTTCGCGGGCGCGGGTGATCGCGACATAGGCAAGGCGGCGTTCTTCTTCCAAACTTGCAAGGCCCCCTTCATCCAAAGCGCGTTGCGACGGGAACACGCCTTCTTCCCAACCGGCACAGAAAACATAAGCGAATTCAAGGCCTTTGGCAGCGTGGATAGTCATGATTGTCACGCATTCGGTGCCATCGCGCGCATCATTGTCCATCACCAGGCTGACATGTTCCAGGAAATCGCCCAGCGTTTCATATTCCTCCATCGCGCGGGTCAACTCGTTCAGGTTTTCCAGCCTGCCCGATGCCTCGACGCTGCGTTCGGCCTGTAACGCATCGGTATAGCCGCTTTCGTCGAGCACGATGCGGGTCAGCTCGGCCAAGGGCAGGGTGGATATGCTGTCGCGCCAACGGGCGATGTCGATCACCAAATCCGCCAGCGACTTGCGCGCCTTTCCGGTCAGTTCGTCGGTGCCCACGATATGCGCGGCGGCAAGGCTGAGCGGCGTGCCTTCTGCACGGGCGATGCGGTGGATTTTTTCCACAGCCTTATCCCCAATGCCGCGCTTGGGGGTGTTGACGATGCGTTCGAAGGCCAGATCGTCGGCGGGTTGGTTTATGATCCGCAAATAGGCGATGGCATCGCGGATTTCGGCGCGTTCATAGAAACGGAAGCCGCCGACAATCTTGTAATTCAGCCCGATGGAGATGAAGCGGTCTTCCAATTCGCGCGTCTGAAATTGTGCGCGGACTAAAATCGCCATGGCCGACAGCGGCACGCTTTTATATTGTAGCGCCTCGATCTCGTCGCCAATGCGCCGCGCCTCTTCCGGCCCATCCCACACCCCGATGATGCGCACTTTCTCGCCGGCATCCAATTCGGTCCATAATGTCTTGCCCAATCGCCCGGCATTGGCATCAATCAAGCCTGAAGCAGCCGCCAGAATATGCGGAGTGGACCGGTAATTCTGTTCCAGCTTGATAATTTTCGCGCCGGGAAAATCCTTTTCAAACCGCAGGATATTGGCAACTTCTGCGCCGCGCCATGAATAGATGGACTGATCATCATCCCCCACGCAACAGATATTCTTGCGCGCCTGCGCCAACAGCCGCAGCCAAAGATATTGGACGGCGTTGGTATCCTGATATTCATCAACAAGGATATATTTGAAACGGTTCTGATAGTCCGCCAGAACATCGCGGTGGTTGCGCAACAAAGTGAGGTTATGAAGCAATAAATCGCCGAAATCGCAGGCGTTGAGCGTAATCAGCCGTTCCTGATACAGCCGGTACATCGCCTGTCCCTTGCCATCGGCATAGGCTGAATTTTCTGCAGCATCCAGATCAGCGGGCAACAGCCCCTTGTTCTTCCATTTGTCGATCAGCCCCGCCAGCGCCTTGACCGGCCAGCGTTTGTCGTCAATCCCTTCCGCCTGCACCAATTGTTTGAGCAACCGCATCTGGTCGTCGGTGTCCAATATGGTGAAGTTGCTTTTCAGCCCTAGCAATTCGGCATGACGGCGCAGCATTTTGGCACCAATTGAATGGAATGTGCCCAGCCAGGGCATGCCTTCCACCGCTTCGCCCATCATCCGGCCCATGCGCTCTTTCATTTCGCGTGCGGCCTTGTTGGTGAAGGTGACCGACAGGATCTCTGATGGCCACGCAAGCCGATTGTGCAGGATATGCGCCAGCCGTGCGGTCAGCGCCGCCGTTTTTCCGGTGCCAGCGCCTGCAAGGACAAGCACGGGGCCTTCGGTGGTCAGCACAGCATCGCGTTGCGGCGCATTGAGGCCTTCAATCCATGGCGGCGAGGGGGTTAGGGAATGTTCAATCACGCGCGAACGATTAGGGAACGAACGCGCGCGGGGCAAGTGTAATGGCATTGACCGATGCGCATGCTCATCGCATAGCCGTGCAATCGGGTCATAAGGGATCGTAAAGCCGATGTTTTCACGCCGTTTTCTGGTTCAGGCTGGTTTGTTCGCGCCATTTTTTGCCGCGCCGTTGCGTGCTCAATCAGCCGCAGAGAAATTTTTCGCAGTGGGAATCTCGATTGAAGACAATAGGATTTGGACCGCTGTTTCTCTTGGTAAATTAAAACCTGAATTGTTCATAATAGACACTGGTTCCGTGCGCAGTGTCGTTTCGCAAAAATGGGCAACCGCCAACAAACTGAAAACGGGCGGTTATACGATGATGCGCGGCATGGGCGGTATTGAGAAAGCCAATGTCGTCAAAGTAAAAGACCTTTTAATTGGTGGGGTTTTTACTAAGGATTATCAAGAATTTGCGGCGGTGAAATCCATGGATCGCGGCGATATTGTCGGGCTTCTGGGTGTTGATTTCCTGATGTTCGCCGATTGCGACTTGGATTTTGTAAAGGGCGAATGGCGGGTTTACCCCGATGGTCGGACTGATCGCGCCGGATTTTACCAAATACCCAACAGCTTTCGCCCGCGCAGTGTGAGTCAGCCCATTGGTACCGCCGTTACCGTCGGGGATTATTCGGGTTATTTCGGTCTCGATACAGGAAGCCCGTCGGCGTTGCTGTTGGACGGTGTCGCCGCCAAAAAATCAGGAATGTGGGAATCGGATCGTCCTTACGCGCCCTTTGCCCATAAAGGATTTGGTGCAGGGTCAACGCGTGCGCGTATCTATCGTGCAGACCGGATTAAACTGCATAAATTTGTGTTGGAAAAACAACTCATTTCCCTGCTGGAACCCGGTTTAGATAAATCAAACTGGCGCGATATTGACGGGTTGATCGGGATGCAGGCTTTGCGGCATTTTCATCTGTCCACCGACACCAAGAACAAAGCGTTGTGGATGGCGCCGAATGGCCTCAATTTTTCAACCGAGGAACGATATCCGTTATCTGGCCTGTGGCTCGAGGGCAGCGGCACCAACATCACAATTTCAGATGTAGGCATCGGCAGCCCAGCGGCAGCTGCAGGATTGAAGGTGGGCGATAGGATTGTCGGGCAGGATTTTGCGGCAGTGTTGCAAAAATTCTCGGGCGGACTTGGTAAGCGCGTGGCATTTGATTATGAACGCGCCGGAAAACGTGCCTCTGTCGACTACGTCCTTCGCCCATATCTATAGGGTTTCCATGTCCGTTTCCACATCCCAAACCGCATCCCATAAACGCATCCTCGGAGCGGCTATGGCCGGGACGGCAGTCGAGTTTTACGATTTTTATATTTTTGCAACGGCCGCTTCCTTGGTGTTCGGTCCGTTGTTCTTTCCAACCTCCAGCCCTGAAGCGCAATTGTTGCAAAGCTGGCTGACCTTTGCACTGGCGTTTATTGCGCGGCCGGTGGGGGCGTTGGTTTTCGGACATTATGGCGACCGCATCGGGCGCAAGGCGACCTTGGTTTGGTCGTTGATGATCATGGGCGTCTCCACATTCTGCATTGCATTGCTGCCAAGCTATGCTGTCGCAGGCTGGTGGGCACCGGCGCTGTTGTGCCTGTTGCGATTTGGCCAAGGGTTCGGACTTGGCGGCGAATGGGGTGGGGCGGCGTTGCTGGCGGTGGAAAATGCGCCAGCGGGGAAAAAGGCGCGTTACGGCATGTTCCCGCAATTAGGCGCGCCTGTTGGCTTCATATTGTCGAACGGGTTGTTTCTGTTGCTCGGGCTGTTCCTAAACGATGCCGATTTCCGCAACTGGGGATGGCGCATCCCCTTTGCCTTAAGTGCGCTTCTAGTGGCCATAGGCCTGTGGGTGCGCTTGAAAATTACCGAAACACCAGCCTTTGCCGCCGCATTAGCCGAGGCTCCCCCGCCCAAAGTGCCGGTTGCCGAAGTTTTTGGTCAACATGGCCGCGCGCTGTTTGGCGGGACATTCGCGGCCATTGTTTGCTTTGCCATTTTCTATCTCGCGACCGCCTTTGCCCTTGGTTACGGCACCACAAAACTGGGGATCGCGCGTGAAGATTTTCTGGGAGTGCAACTCGTCGCCATCCTGTTCATGGCGGCGGGGATTGTCACTTCGGGCTATTGGGCGGACCGGACAACGCCCGGCACTGTATTGGGCTGGGGCTGTGTTGGCACGGTCGCCGTCAGTTTTTTGACTGCGCCGTGGTTGGGCAGTGGCGATCTGATGCTGACCGGCGCCTATTTGTCGATTCTGCTGTTCATGATGGGATTTGTTTATGGCCCGCTCGGCGCATGGTTGCCGGGGCTGTTCCCGGCGCGGGTGCGTTATACCGGGGCGTCGATTTGTTTTAACGCAGCGGGGATTTTGGGCGGAGCGTTGGCTCCAAATATCGCACTGAAATTGTCGGAACGCGGGCTGCAATGGGTGGGTTATTATCTGGCGACAATCGCGTTGATCAGCCTTTGTGGCCTATGGCTTTTGAAAGCGCGCCCATACGCGACCATCAATGACCAATAGCCCCAGCGCGATCAACGCGCCTCCTGCGACTTGCTGTCCAGTTAATGTCTCATCCAGAAATGCGATGCCAAGAATGATAGCCAGCACCGGCATGATAAATGCCACCAATTGCGCATTCGATGCGCCTGCGCGGTCAATCAGGCGGAAATACAGAATATAAGCGAGGGCAGTGGAAAACAGCGCCAGTGTTAATGCCGCCAACGTCGGAGCCCAACCGGGTGCAGACATGTGCCACGGTGCATCGAATATCAGGACTACCGGCAACATAAACAATGCTGCCATCATCGTCTGTCCTGTTGCGACAACCATTGGCGTCATCGCGGTCTGGCTCAACCGGCGTCCGTAAATAGCAGCAAAGCTGTAGAACAGGGTCGAGATGATGCAGGCGATTTGCGCCAGCAGATTGTTCGACAATCCCTTCATCGCATCGGCCCCGACCATAACGATTATCCCCGTCATCCCCAGAAACACGCCAATAATGCGCGCTGGCGTTGCCTTTTCATCGCGAGTCATAAAGTGCGCGACGGCAACGCCCCAAAGCGGTGTGGTGGCATTCAGGATCGACGCATAGCTGCTATCCAAATGCTGTTGCCCCCAAAAAAACAGGATAAACGGCAGGGCACAATTAAGCGTGCCGACGACCATCAATAGGCTCCAGCTTTTAAGGTCGCGGGGCAGGGTTCCGCCCGACAGTTTCAAGACGATCCACATCGGTGGCACCGCGACCGCCAGTCGCATGAACACCAGCATATTGGGCGAATATCCGCGCAGGCCAATTTCAATTAGGAAAAATGCCCCACCCCATAAAACAGACAGAATGGCAATTAGGCCCCATCCGGTGGCGTCAAGTTTGGGGGTGGGGTTCACATTATTCAGGCCGCAACAACGTCAGCCGCGCCTTGCCCACATCGCGCACCGTTTCCACTACGAATCCCTGCACAGAAATGTCTTCCTTGCGGTCGGTTTCGATACTGATCCAAGCGCTGGGTGCGAACCAGCCGTGGCGTTTTAGTTTGTCTAGCGCGACTTGCCCTGCGCCGGTGCCATAAGGCGGGTCCATCATGATCAGGTCAAACGGCGCGCGCGTTGGCCCAAGCATCAGCGCCGAACCGCGCCGAATATCGCACACCGCCTTTGCGCCGAATGTTGCGATGTTCTTCTCCAGCGCATCCAATGCCGGTTTGTCCTGTTCGACAAAGGTGCAGCGCGCCGCGCCGCGTGACAATGCTTCCAGCCCCAATGCGCCAGACCCTGCAAACAGATCAAGCACCGACAGTTCTTCAAACGATCCCAACCGGCTGTTGAGCATGGAGAAAAGCGTTTCGCGCGTGCGGTCCGCAGTCGGGCGTGTGGTATCGCCTTTTGGGGCAACCAAGGGGCGTGAACGCCATGTGCCAGAAATGATCCTCATTTCAGCGTATTCCGGAATTCGATCAAATCAACACGGCGGATTTCGCTTACCTCACCGGGTTGCAGTTTTTCGACCGAGAACGGGCCGTAGCGTGTGCGGATCAGCCGGCTGACTTCGAGTTCGAAATGCTCCAATATGTTGCGCACTTCGCGGTTTTTGCCTTCGGTCAGGGTCATTTCCAGCCAGCCGTTGCGACCGGTGCGGCGTTCAAGATTGGCGTCGATCTTGCCATAACGCACGCCGTCAATTTCAATACCGTGGATCAGTTCTTCCAACTGTGTCTGGCTGATGTCGCCAAAGGCGCGCGCGCGATAGGTGCGCTCAACTCCAGTGGAGGGCAGTTCCATCAACCGTTTAAACTCACCATCATTGGTCAGCAGCAACAGCCCTTCGGTGTTATAGTCTAGCCGTCCGATGGGCATGACGCGCGGCAATTCTGCGGGCAAAAAGTCATAAATGGTTGGTCGCCCTTTGGGATCCCATTCGGCGGTCAGGCAGCCTGGTGGCTTGTTAAACAGGAACAGCCGGGTCGGCTCAGCCTGCTTCACCAATTTACCATCAACCGCCACACCGTTCAGCGACTTCATCAGCGTTGCCGGGGTTTCGACAACAGCCCCGTCCAGCGTAACGCGACCATCGGCGATCATGCGTTCCACTTCGCGCCGACTGGCGACGCCAGCACGCGCCAGCAATTTCGCAATGCGTTCCTCTCCATCGGCGCGTTCGAGCGCGCCTTTGGATGGCGGGGCATCGGGATTGGGGGTGCGCGCAGGTTTTTTGTCCCAGCGTAAACGCGGGGGCTTTACCGGACGAGCGGGAAAACGGGCAGGAGGTTTCTTGGGGGGCTGTGCCATAGCTGCGCCTTTGGCCGAACTCTGCGCAAAAGTCACGCCCTGCTGTGAAAGCCATTTGCCATTCAGGAAAAGCGCGTTAGGCAGTCCCAACTATTGGGGAAGGGTCGCTATGTCGGTCGATTTAACGCGTTTCATCATTTTTGTGGCTATTTTGGCCGGTGTGGCGGTGGTTGCCATGATGAGCAAAACGTTCCGACCGTATTTGCGCAAAAATCCGATGATCACGTTCTTGCTCGGAATTTCGAGCGGCTTTCCGTTGACCTTGCTGATCGCAACGATGACATTCTGGCTGGCAAAAGTCGGCATCGATACCGCAACCATTGGCTTCGCCGTTGCTTTGGGCATACCGTATACCCTGAAATTCCTCTGGGCACCGTTGATCGACAAACTGCCTTTGCCGTTCCTGACCAGGACATTCGGGCAACGGCGTGGCTGGCTGTTTTTTGTGCAGGCTTTGCTGTTTTGCGCAATCTGGCAATTGGGGGCAAGCAATCCGCAGCCGGGTCATATGGGTTTGTTTGCCGTCTGGGCGCTGATTACCGCCTTTCTATCAGCAACACAGGACATTGTTATTGACGCCTATCGGATCGAAATTCTGGAGGAAGACGAATTCGCCCACGGTACCGCGACCAACCAGTTCGGATATCGAACTGGAAACCTGATCGCGGGCGCTGGCACCATCTATTTTGCGTCGCAAGAGGGATTGGGGCTTGGCTGGGCAACAGCTTATGGATTGACTGCCTTTGCCATCATTCCTGCCATTATCGGCGCGTTCTGGGCAGGGCCGGGCAAGTTCGTTGATCGGTACTCGCATGTTGCAGGCATGAAGCCTAGGCAGTGGTTGACCGAGGCCGTGGTTAACCCGTTCCGCGAGTTCCTGACACGCCATGGCGCGTTCCTGATTCTCGGCTTTGTTCTGGTATATAAAGTGGGCGATGCCATGGGGCAGGCGATGTTGAGCCCGATGATTGTCGATCTGGGCTTTTCCGATACCGATTATATTACCGCGAATAAATTCTGGGGTTTCGGCGCGCTTATTATCGGCTCAGCCTTGGGTGCTCCTTTCATTTTGTGGCTCGGTATGGGGCGGGCGCTGCTGATTTCGGGGCTGATGATGATGCTGTCGAACGTCATGTTTATGATTTTGGCCGCGACCGGCAATCAATATTGGATGATGGTGGCCGCGATCTGCACCGAGAATCTGACCAGTGGGATCGGCCTTACGGTATTTACGACGTATTTATCGGGCCTGTCGAGTATCGCCTATACCGCAACACAATTTGCGCTTCTTTCATCCTTTGCCGGGGTCGGGCGGACATTTATGGCGGGGCCAGCGGGCATTATTGCCGAGAAATTCGGCTGGGTCGGTTTTTGGGGTTTCACCGTTGCCGCAGCAATTCCTGGCATGATCTTGCTGTGGGTTTTGTGGAGTAAAGGCTATGTCGTGCAAGGCGTTCGCCAGCCAGGCGTTGACGACGAAGAGGTGCTGAAGGAACCCGTGGGGATGGTTCGTATTACCGGCTTTGTATTGATCGTCGCCGGGTTGATCGGGCTGTTGCTCTCCAATCCGCTCGAATTATCGACTGCCATTACCGGTTTGTTTGCGGCAGTCCTAGTGGCAGGTGGCTTGTTGGCGTGGAAAGGCAATGCGCTGAAATCGGCCTAACCCAAATGCCGTCCCAAATCAGCAAAGGCCACATTCACGGCTTGGGCTGCCATCAAGGCACCGACAATGTGGTTGCTGCCCATGCTTTGGCGCAACAAAAAAGTCGCATTTTTGGGATCGGTGATGGCTGTGGCAACTGCCTCGATCAGTAGGGCTTCATCCAAGGTCATTCGTGCGCAACAGCATGGCGCGATGGTGATTGTTTTTTCCGCCCCGCGCGCGCTTTCGGCCATGAATGCGCGCAGCATGATCAGCGGGCGACGGTAGGATAGGCCAAACATACCCAGCATCGCGTTCGCCGCCGCGGCATCATGCAGGCCATGCGCGCCCATGCGGCGGAATGCGTAAAGCAGCAGGCGGGTGTTCGCCTGTATCGGTGCGGCAAAGGGCAGCAGGGTTGCGGTGGTTGTTCTGGCTGGGTTCAGGGGGCCAGAATTCAGCGGGGCAGGGTTCACGGGGGCAATCTCCTTTGTTCCACCATGAAGCAAATATGCTATTGCAAGTCAATCGCAATAAAGCGTTGGTGTCGCTATTTCCAAAGAGCGTTGAGAGCAGGCAGGAAATGCTCCCTGTGCTCCGCCGGAATCCGCGAAATCAGTTCGTTCTCAAATTTTGCGGTTATTTTATCGACCTGCGTCAACGTGGTTTGCCCTTTGGTTGTCACGATGATCGCATTGGATTTTCGATCCAACGGCGTCCGCTCGATCAGCCCAGCAGCCTCAAGCCGGTTAAGCAGTGGCACCATGTTGGCGCGCTGAATATCCAGTGTTCTGCCAATTTCGCTCGCCGTTGCATCCGTGCGGGATCGAACCAAGAGTAACACCGAAGCATCAGAAACGCGTAATTCAATGGTCGCCAGCCGCTCCGCCAGTTCGGCCATTGCCGCATTGGCCGCCCGCCGCAGGGCATAACCGGGCAGTTTTTTAAGAGGGTCGTCGAGCGCGGCTGCGTTTTTATTGTTATTCAACATTGCAATATCCATAACTGTCTCGCTAGCAAATGCCCATGCCCAAATCGAGCCGAGATTGCCGCTTTCGCCATTGCCGACTGACCATCGAAGTCGCGACACTGCACGTTTATATCAATTTACAAATGTAACAAACGGCATTGCCACCAGCGACGAAGCGTGAGACACATAGGTTGCGTTGCAATGTGAAGCGCACGCTTGCCTGACAAACAGGGGGCAGGACATGAGTGATAGCGACCCAGACTTAGGCGGCCAAGCGCCGCAAGCCACCGTATTTTTCAGCTATTCACGCGAAGATCAGGCGCGCGCATTGCCGATTATCAAATTGATCGAGCAGGGCGGTTTTCGTGTCTGGTGGGATGGTCTGTTGGAAGGCGGAGAGCGTTTTTCACACGCCACCGAAAAGGCGCTGGACTGTGCGCAGGTGGTGGTCGTTTTGTGGTCCAAAGCGTCGGTCCGATCACATTGGGTGCATGACGAAGCCACCCGCGGGCGTGATCGGCGGATATTAGTGCCGCTGTCGCTTGATGGATCAGAACCGCCTTTGGGCTTTGGCCAGTTTCAGGTAATTGACCTGTCGCATGCTAAAATGAACGCCAAGGACAAAAGCGTTCAGCGCATGGTGCAGGCGGTGGCTTTGCTGCACGGCAACGAAGCGCATTCGATAGACCGCACCGCGCAAATCTCCAAAACCGGCATTAGCCGCCGTGCGGTGGTTGCGGGCGGCGGCGCAGCGGCGGCTGTCGTTGGTGCTTTTGCCGCTTGGCAAGCGGGGGTGTTCGGCGGCAGTGGCGCGGGAGGAAACCGGATCGCCGTTATGCCCTTTTCCAATTTGGGCGGTGACGCAAAGCAAACCTATCTGGCAGATGGGTTATGCGCCGAAATCCGGTCAATATTGGCGCAAAATGGTGCGTTGCAGGTGGTGGGTCAGGCATCGTCAGAGGCGTTATCCGGCAGTAAGCTGGACAGCATTGCCATCGCCAAAAAACTAAAGGCGGATTTTCTGGTCGATGGTGCGGTACAAGTGGCGGGCGGCATTATTCGGATTACCTCGGAATTGATCGAAGGAAAGTCCGGGATTAACCGACTGCCGCAAAGCTTTGAAAAGCCGATGGATGATATATTGTCGGTGCAGCGCGAGATTGCAGGGGCGATCAGTGCCAAGCTGACCAGCACAATTGCGGCCGCAGGTTCGGCAAAAGTGGCATTGGGCGGAACAGCGAACGTGATCGCTTTTGACCATTATTTGCGCGGTAAAGACCTGTATGCGCATGCCAAGGACGAGGCGGAAGAACGCGCAGCGATTACAGAGTTTGACGCCGCCATTGCGGCAGACCCCAAATTCGCGGCGGCGCATGTGGGAAGGGCAAAGTCGTTGGCAACAGTTGCAGGGCAATATGGCAGCGCCGCCGAGATCAAACAATATTTCGATTCTGCTTTGCTTTCGGCGCGCCGCGCGATTGAACTCGCTCCCAAGCTCGCTGACGCCCATTCGACATTGGGGCTGATGTTATTTCAAGGTGATCTCAACATGAAGGCGGCGCGAGCGCCCTTTGAATTGTCGCGGCAGCTTGGCGAGGGGGAGGCACCGGTATTGGCACGCTTTGCGGTTTACTGTGCCGCCACGGGTCGGGATCGGGAAGCTATACCAGCGATAGAGCGAGCCGTGTTACTCGATCCTCTCAATGCGCTAATCCACCGGATATTAGGAACGGTTCACTTTGCGGCGCGACGTTATCCAGAGTTGATTGCGGCTGTAAAGGAAACGATTAAGCTCAATCCCGACTTGCAAGATACCCATTGTCGCATTGGGATGGCCTTGCTGACCCAGAACCAGAATGCGGAAGCTTTGGCAGCGTTTGAGGCCGAGGGGCAAGCTGTGGCAAAACATACCGGGATAGCCATTTCCCAACGACGACTGGGCAATGACAGAGCAGCAAAGGCGGCGATGGCTTGGTTGACCAATGACACCGAGACAGTGTCGCTATTTCAGCAGGGTCAAGTTCTGGCGCAATGGGGCGATTTGGACGCGGCGGTTGCTACCTTGGAACAGGCCTACAAGCAGCGCGATGGCGGCATGACGACTGCATTTTACGATCCCATGCTCGATCCGCTGCGTAAACTGCCCCGTTTTATTCGATTGCTAAAAACGCTCGGATTTGTTTAGACTGTAACATGACGTAAATGAAGGAGAGTGATTATGCGTAAAATCTTGATTGGATCGGCAGCCATTGCCTTGGTAGCAGCGTTGGCGGCTTGCACGCCTCCTGCAAAGGAAGAAGAAGCGGCCGCTCCTGAAGCTGTAGTCGAAGAAGCTGCTCCTGGCGCTGAAGCAGCTGCAGCTCCCGCTGCTGAAGGCGCCCCCAAGGCAAGTGAAGCCGCTGCAGAACCCGCTAAAACAGGCGACCCGGCGGCTCCTGCCGCTGAAACTGCTGGCGACGAGCATAACGGCGGCCCGAAAGTCGGCCAATAACGAACATCGGCAAGGGCGGTGCGTTAGCGCGCCGCCCGTCCTGTTACCGTTTCGATCCAGGTCAGATAGGCACCAATCCGGGTGTAGATGCTCGGAATACTGTCCGCTGCACATCGTGTTCCACCGCCGCTGACCACGGCCACCAGTTTTCGTGTCGCTCCATCGACCACGGGCCCGCCACTATCGCCCTTGCAAGTTTTGCGCGCGGTTTTGGGTGGGGATTTCGCGCAGATCACGCTGCCATCGAGCGACCATTTCAATTGCTCGGCAAAAGGTGTGCAGTCCGCATCCGACATGACATTCAGCCCAACCTTCATCAAGAATGAATGCGCACTCCAGCCCGCATTGCTGGTACGGCCCCATCCGAATACAGTGATCGGGGTGGAAGGCGTCGGTGCTGCTCCCCGATAAAGCGGAATCGGGTGCACCTGCCGCCACAACGGTGCCGCGTGTCCGGTATCGTTTTTGATCTTGATCAGGGCAATGTCGTTGAGGTCGCCTCCGACGCGCGACACATATTTGGGATGAACAACCACCCGTTCGATTTTGTAATTCCACCCGCCGATGCGCGATACGTCTTCTTGGCCAAGACGAACCCGATAGCCATTTTTGCGCATCTTATCATCGATGCAATGCGCCGCTGTTACCACCCAATTTTCCGCGATCAACGCGCCGCCGCAAAAGTGTTGTAACGACCAAAGCGGTACTCTGGCTTGCAATTGCGCGCGCCATTCATCGGCAATATTAGGGTAATAGATTTGCGCCTGCCACGGTGCCTCGGCATCATTGACGCTGGTTCCACCAAAGGAATAGCCATAGCTGTTGAGGTTTTCCGGATCGGGTGGTGGAGTTTCATTGGACGCTGGATTTTCGGGGGCTGGGCCAGCGACGGCATTGGGTGCTATTTCGCCGATCCGCTGGCTTGGTGGCTGTGCGGTAAAATCATCATTTTGATTGGCCTCTGCCATTTGCGCGTAATCCACAACCAACATTCCGGGTGGTTGGCGAAGCGGCGTGCGCGATTTGGTATATGTCAGCGATTGCAAATAGGCCGCATATTCATCGATGGGCGGCTCGTCAGGATTTTGATCCGAACCCGTTCGGCGAACTTTTTTGCGCACTTTCCGGGGCTGCGTTGTTTCGGGCCAGGGATCATCACCATCACCTACAATAAATAATTCGGTGCCCGCTTTTGGCGCGTCGGCTGGCTCGTTCGGGTCGGTTCCTAAATCCTGCGCGCTCATTGCCGTCACCGAGCATAGCACTAGCGCAGCGCATGCGCCAAAGCTCAACCTGATCATAAGCGCCTCCCGATTTTTACTCGATACGCTGTGTTACAATGAATAGGCGCGCCGTTGGCCGAAGAGTCAAGTAAGCTTTAAAGTCAAACCGGCACTGAAATATGCTTGCCGCCGAACACGTCTTGCCAGTGCTCGATTTCCGAAACGACGATTTCATCTACGGCCCGGGCAATGCTCGCTACCCGGCCATAATCCAGTTCATCACCGGGTGCCGCCAGCAAGGCCGCGATCCGCTGTTCCACCGCCGCCAACCGATGGGCGGTTGATTCCGAAATGGCGGCAAAGCGGCCGAAATCGGCAAAATAATGAATGCCCGCTAGCGCCCCGCCCAATGTCGGCAACGCCACACCCAGAAAGGTAAACAATTTCGCTGTTTTGCGGACCGCGTCGACCGGAACCAAGCCGGTCGCTGCCGCAACCTCGCCACAAAGATAGCCCGCGACCACCACCATCGCGAGCAGGAACAGCCGCTCGGAAATTCGCTCCAGATTATTATGAATGCGTTCCAGTCGGGCGGCCTTGGCAATGTGATAGCCACGCTGGGTCGATACATGTTGGCCGATCCATTTTTCCAGAGCGGTACGGAGCATATTCTGGTCGATGGCGGCGTTGGGAAGGCCAATTTCGCGCAGGATATTGCGAACATAGTCTTCGGGCCAGCCGGTGTCGGCGCTGTTTGGCCATGATCCCGCCGGTCGCGCTACCCCGAGCAACAGCATGAAAGGTGCGTGTCGCAAATATTCCGCCACGCGGCGCGTTTGAAACCATCGGCCATGCCAATCGCGCTTACGCCCGATCACTATGATCAACAATATCACCGCCAACAGGGCAAATTCGAACAGCGCAAACGGCCATTTGAGCGCCGCGTCGAACAACGGTAAATAGGCGACACCGCCGATGACAGCAAAGGCGGCCAGCAATAAATTGGCGACCATCCCGCCGCGATAGGCATCTGACAAATAAGTTGCAATCGCATCGGCACGCGCGAACCGGCGCACGATTTGCTGCTCGGTGCGCAGCAACAATTGCCCATCGGTGCCGGAAAGGGCTTTGGCAGAATTCAAAAGCATCGCCGCATCGTTTGCCAGTACATCGTCTTCGCGGGCATAATTTTGGGTGAGCGAACAAAATGCATCGCGCAATCTTCCGGTAAACAGCGTCTCGATCCGCCGATAAGCGTGAAAGCGTTTGCGGCTGCGGGCAGGGGGCGGCGCTGTGTCCAGCAGCTTTGTACCGGTATCCGACTCATCTTCGCCGGGTAAAACGTCCCACGTTTTTCGCCGAACGTCTTCTGCCGATATGATCGGGATGTTCCAGCGATTGGCCAACGATTCCGGAGTTTCCAGCATACGCAAATCGGCAGGATTGCCGGCATCGATCCACAATACACTGATGCCGGTTTCCAAAGCGCGACTCATCGTGTGCCGTGTACCGCCGACCGGTCCGGGGCTATGGCCATCCCAAACAGCCAATAGCAGGTCGATCTGTTCGATCATTATCTGACCAGCCTGCGCCGCACGTTCCGATGCGGCGACGGCAAAATTTTGTGCTGCGTCAGGATTATTTGCGGAATCGAAGCTAGCTAAAAACAACGCCGTAATAGGTGCATCACGCTCAGCCAATTGCAGGCAGGTCGCACGTTCAGCCGCTTCAGCAATGCGTTTCGCATCGGCTGCGACTGTATCGCTGCACGCATCAAAGCGGCCTTCCAATAAGGCAATGGCTTCGTCCGCTGATCCGGGCCCGGCGTTTACCCCGGCATTCAATGCTTTGCCAAAGGGCAATGGTGCGGCCACCTGCCAACCCTTTTGAAGGGCGATTTCGACCGCAAGTAAATCCGCTCCCAAAGCAAGCAAGGCATGTAATCGGGGCTTAATATTATCATTTGAGCCCGATTCAAATGCGTCCATTAGGCTCGCCAACGCTGCTTCTACGCGATCTACATTGTCGCGATAGGAAGCGTTTGAGTTCCTATGGCCAGTGATACCAAAACTTAATCGCATAAAAAGGCCCCAAATTTGGCGAGGTCCAGTACTTCTCACAGGGTAATCGCCAACGCAACGCGATTGGTAACTGCATCGATAAATCGCGCGAGTTTTCCGTGTTGGGTTGCTGGGCGCGTTTTGCCGTCTAGTCGCGCAACCGGCAGATCGGATGTCTTATACGGATATTTCGAAGCCGGTGCCTCTTCGATGTCAACGCGGAGGCCGCGAGAATGCAAGGAAGCGCCAAATTGTTCGCTGGACTGAATATAAAAATCCCGATCAACCTAGCGCATTATCGAGGCACTCTAATAACTGGCTCTCGCTTTGCGATTCCGTTTTGGTAAATGTGTTCTAGGCTGTTTTGGCCTTAAAGACAAAGCCGTGTAGGCAAAGCCTTTTGTCGGGGCAGGGGGTAGATGAGAATAACACCCACCCCCGCCGCAGTTCCGTTAGAAAGAATAACCCAAACCGACCCTGAAAAATTCACTGCGTGCGGTATTACGACCATCGAATTTCTGGCCATAACCAACATTGGCAGAGATGCGGTCCGAAAGCGAAGCTGCCGCGCCTAGCGACCAGATTTTATAGTCTTCTTCAACTTCTGGGAAACGCGCTGGCGAAAATCCAGGACCACCGATGTCGATGCCGCTGGTAGAATCTACAAAGGAAAGACCGCCATAAAGCGAGATGCCAGACGTCGGCGAAATGCTGGCGTTGATCGCCCCGAAAATCTCGTCGGGAATATTGTTCGAACGTGTCCGGTAACCAACGTCTCCACTGAACGAAAATGGGCCGATGTTGCGACCCAGGGCCAGTGCCACTTGCCCGCCCGAACCGCCATCGCCAATGGCAGGAAGTGCGCCGGTGGTATAGCCACCGTCAATGATGCCTGCGACGCCAAGCGTTGCTGTGATTGGCGCACCATCGGCCTCATCAAGAGCCTTGTAGCGAAGGCCAACGAAAATATCGTTCAAGCCACTGAGGCCGCCATCGGGTGCCAGCATTGGGTCTGTTAAAAAGCTGGTCTTTGCATAGCCGATTTTGACATCCGCAGCGAGACGCTGACTGATGCCATAGCTGACCGACAAGAGCACATTATCCTGCGACAGCTTCCGCGGAAGCGGGGCCTGCGCATCGCCGGGATTGAACAAATTCGCTTCTTGACGGGTATAAGAAATTTCCGCCTCGCCACTGCCTTCGGTCGGTGTATATGGCGAGATGTCATTAGCAAATGCCGATGGTGCGAACGCTGCAAAAGCGATGGTCGAAAACAGGGCTTTTCTAATCATCTTCATTATCAAAGTCCTTTAAACCGGCGATTGATAAATGTCGTGACAGCCTTCATTTCTGCACCGCTCAATTTGATCTCACCGTTACTGATTTTGGAAAGTGCCATATTTTTTTGATCACGGGTCGTGATACCTCCCGCAAACGGACATCCTGAGCAGGCGACCTTTTGCAAATAGACTTTCTGACCCAATTGGCCGCCGGGGGCACTGCCCCCCATAGAGCCTGAGGCGAGGGCAGGGGAAGCAAGCGTCAGGGTCGCGCCGCTGACAAGTGCAATCGCTAGTGTTCTCATTTTAAATACCTTTCTGAGGGTGGTGGTAATATCCAGGCAACGGCCTAATTGGCGTCGTTGAGCGACCAATCATAATCATGACTGTCGATTTCGGTGGCCGTTCCAAGGACCGCCTTGGTTTTGTCCGATGCAAATTTTCGGGCGTGATCAAGCACCGCCTTCTGACTGCCCCAATCATCGACATACCAGTCGAAAATACTTGAAGCGGTAAGCTTGCCGTCGATCCGGGCGAATCCGCGCGGGTGATTGATATAGGCGCGTGCCGCATCGTCCAGCATCGGCTCCAACTTTTCAGCGGTATAGGCTTGAGATGCGAGATTGGGGCAGCCCACGGATGCGCAATTCACGGCATAATGAATGCGCACATCCTTCCAGATCGGGCGCAAAATACCGTGCTCTATATCGTCGAGTGAAAGTGGTTTGCCGCCGACCTTCAGCGTCTTGTCCTTCCAAGGCCCTTGGCCAAGCAAGCCGATGTCGCGGATCGATTCCAGCGGATAGTTTTTCACCATCACATCAACGGTGGCGGCGTTGTAAAGATTGACCCAAAAAGCGAATTGTTCAGCCTTGGAGTATTTCTCGATTTCAACCGCTTGTAATGCGGTCAGGTAGCCAGTGAGCGTGGCAGCGTCTCCTTGCTTCAGGGCCGCATAATCGACGCGGTTTACACCATCTTTCGAAACCTTCACATATTTGGAAAGCAGCTGATCCCAGGTCTTATGATCAATTTTTTCAGATGTTGTTCCTGCCTTTGACCAGATTTGATCGGCTTCGGCGGGCTGCTGTGAACAGGCCCCCAAAATTAGCGACAAAGAGATGGCACTTAACAGCACGCGTCGCCTGATGGGCAGTGTGAAAGACTTCATTTAAAAGGCACCTTGCTCTTGTCCCCAAAATGCGTTCGGGGCTTGCTTTCATTCCTAATTCGGTAGGAGGCAGGAGAAGGTTACGGGGACGGGAAAAATTATTTCTTGCGCAGAAACTTGTAACTATCTTGTCTGAAGTTACGTATGACTTGGGTATGACAAAATGGAAAATCGGCATCATCGGTGGGTCGGGGCTTTATCAGCTCGACGCTTTGGAAAACGCGCATTGGGTTGGCGTTGAAACACCTTGGGGATCGCCATCGGATGCACTGCTGACTGGCAGCATCGCAGGCGTTGAATTGGTATTCTTACCACGCCATGGACGAAGCCATGCAATCGGACCAAGCCAGCTCAATAACCGTGCCAACATCGATGCGTTGAAACGGTTGGGCGTGACAGATATTGTCTCGATCTCCGCCGTCGGATCGCTAAGCGAGCAAATGGCACCCGGCGATTTTGTAGTGGTAGACCAGTTTATAGACCGCACTTTCGCGCGCGCCAAAAGCTTCTTCGGCGATGGATTGGTGGCGCATGTCTCGATGGCCGACCCGGTGTGTTCGCGGCTGTCATCCCTCGCCGCCGCCGCCGCTGCAAAAGCGGGCGCACATGTTCACTACGGCGCCACTTATCTGGCGATGGAAGGCCCGCAATTTTCGACCCGCGCTGAAAGCCACATGTACCGCGCCTGGGGTGCACAAGTAATTGGGATGACGGCGATGCCCGAAGCCAAGCTCGCGCGTGAGGCAGAGCTTCCCTACGCCCTTGTCGGTATGGTGACTGATTATGATTGTTGGCGGGAAAACGAAGCGCCGGTTGAGGTAGAAGCAGTGATCGCGCAATTGATGGCCAATGCGGAAAAAGGGCGAAGTCTGGTGGCACATTTGGTCGCGTCTTTGCCATCCGAACGCGACACTAGCCCTATCGATACAGTCCTCGATTTTGCCTTGATTACCGACCCTGCCGAACGCGATCCCGCTTTGGTGGCAAAACTGGATGCCATTGCCGGGCGCGTTCTCAACCCTGCCTAAAAGGCAAGCCAACCCGTCGCTGCCGCCAGCGCTGCCGACAGCGGCAAGGTGACAACCCAGGAAAGCAATACATTCCGGATTGTTGACGGATCGAGGCTGCCGGCCGCGGCTCCACTGCCGATGATCGAACCGACCGAAACATGCGTTGTTGAAACCGGCAGGCTAAACCGGCTTGCGGCCAGTACAAGTGCCGCCGTCACCAGATTGGCTGTTGTGCCTTGGACCGGCGAAATATTGGAGATTTTTAGGCTCATCGTTTCGGCCACCCGGCGCGAAAGTAGCCACCCGCCAGCGACCATGGCCACCGTTGCAGAAAGGGCACTGTTGACCGACGACAATACCCCTGCGCCGAGCATCAGTGCTGCCAATTTGGGCGTGTCGTTTACGGCACGCGCGAAGCAGATGGCAACGGCAGAGGCGATGTGCACGCCTGATAACACCGGGCTACCCGTATCGGTGACGCTGGCAGCGGAAGAAATGCCGCGCCCAGCGACAACAGGTGCAAAACTGCGCTTCATGAGCCTCGCCCCGGCGTAGATGCAAAAGGCGATAGAGGCTGAAAGGATCGGGAATACCAACAGCGGCAGCATGAAGCCGCTGCCCAGAGCACCCCATTGCAGAACGCTGCCGCTTGCCAGCCCGGCACCGGTCAAGCCGCCAACCAGCGCGTGTGTGGTTGAAATTGGAAAGCCAAGGCGCGTCGCAATCATCACCGTCATGCCTGCACCAGCCGCAACCGCGAAGCTGAAGGCCGATGATGCAGCAATAGCATCATCAACCAAACCGCGCCCTGAAAATTGCTTGATCAAACCGTCGGCGATGATCACCGAAGCAATGCCGCCTGCCAATGTGGCAAGATTGGATAGGATCAGTGCGGATCGAAAATTGAGAGCGCCCGATCCCCAACTGGTGGCAAATCCTTTGAAATTATCGTTGGCCCCGTTGCTAAAGGCGAGGAACAAAGCGGTGGCGACCAACGGAATTAACATAGCGTCTCCAGAATATGGGTGGTTGCATGCTGTTCGTTGGAGCGCCGCGAAGGGTTACACCGCGTTATTTTAAACCGAGCAACTGGCTCCACCCAGCACACAAAAGCGTGCGCAATGCGGATGGTTGAGCGACACCTTTTGGTTTGCCTCTGATAATGTCGCTCCCATATCAAAATCGGCCTGATAGGGCAGCAATGTGCAAGCAGCGACGCGGGGTGCCGCCTCGCCTTTGCGTTTCACCACCATACGACTTGATGCGCACATCATGCTTTCGGGGGGGACGTGCAATATGTCCCAGCAGCTGGTTGAAATTTCTGCGACATCGGCGGTTTCGTCCATTTCAGGAAACAGCACCAAGGCGCTAGGATCATCGGCATCGATGGGCAGGTCGTATGCCGCAAACAGACGGCGGTACCCTGCACGCGCATCGGCATCGGCTTCTGCGCCAAGACGTCGTCCGGCAACGGTAATATTGAAACGGTTCGCCGACAGCCAGATTAAGCCGTCGATAGCCTTTGCCCATGCGCCGTCGCCACGCTCTGCCTCGTGAATTTCACAGGTGAAATGGTCGAGACTAACTCGTATCGTCAGCCGTTCGCGCCCCCCTATCGCCAGCAACGCACGTTCAAACCGGCGCATCGGTCGCATCGCGTTGGATAGTACGAGCACATCGAAACCGCGATTGAGGCACAGCTGGATGATTGGTACCAAGTCGCGGTTCATAAACGGTTCGCCACCGGTAAAGGCGATTTCACGCGTGGGCAGATTATCGCGCACGATCTCATCCAAAAAGGTGCGCACCTCATTTAGGGTGATGTACACCAGTGCATCGTTGGTTGGAGAGCTATCTATATAGCAGCTTTTACACGCCAAATTACAAAGCGTGCCCGTGTTGAACCACAAGGTGGATAGTCCTGTCATGTTGACATGTCCGCGCAGCTCGCCTGTTGCGGTAAAGGCGGGATCAGAAAATTTCTGCCGTGACAACGGCTTCACATTCTGGAGCGAAAAGGGGGATGATAGCTGAGTCATGCTTGTATTTCGGCTATATCCTGTCAATCGTTACATGTCCCGCTACATTGTTGCGGACGCTGTAACCAAAACCGCAGCGTTCGCGAATGACTATTTGAATTGCCCGCCAGAAAGTGAAAGCATCGATGAACATTGAAAACAGCCGTCAATATTATGGTGAAATTCTGCAAGGCTCTGGCGACCTGCTGACCGATGCCTGCACCATGGCCGATGCGCCGCCGCCGCACGTACGCAGTGCACTTTCAAATGTACACGAAGACGTCAAGGCGCGCTATTATGGGTGTGGCCTGGTAGCGCCCTCAGCCATCGAAGGTGCGCGGATTCTCGATCTTGGGTCCGGGTCCGGTCAGGATGCTTATGTGTTGGCTCAACTGGTCGGTGAAAAGGGTGAGGTCGTGGGGGTGGATACCACGCCAGAACAATTGGAATTGGCCAATGCCCATCTTGAATGGCACCGCGAACGCTTTGGTTATGAAAACAACAATGTGCGTTTCATCGAAGGCGATATTGAGCAGCTCGGTAGGCTCGATCTAGCACCGGCCAGTTTCGATGTGATTGTCTCAAATTGTGTGATCAATTTGGTTGCCGATAAAGCTGCAGTTTTCGCCGCCGCCCATCGGCTTTTGAAACCAGGCGGTGAAATGTATTTTTCTGATGTTTATTCGGACCGCCGCGTTCCCGCGCATCTGCTCAGCGATCCCGTGTTGCACGGTGAATGCCTATCCGGAGCGCTCTATTGGGGCGATTTTCTGGCCCATGCAAAGGCGGCAGGTTTCGAAGACCCGCGCCTTGTTAAAGACCGTCCGCTTGGCATTGGTGATCCCGAAATTGCCGACAAGCTGGACGGCATACGCTTTTTTTCAGCCACCTACCGGTTGTTCAAGTTACACGATTTGGAACCCGAATGTGAAGATTACGGACAGGCCGTTGTCTATCGCGGCGACATTACAGGCGAAGAACGGATTTTTATGCTCGACAAGCATCATGTGATTGAGGCGGGTCGGGTGTTTCCGGTTTGCGGCAACAGCTGGAAAATGCTCGCGAGTACCCGTTTTGCCCCGCACTTTGATTTTATCGGCGATTTCAGCCGCCATTTCGGCGTTTTCGCTGGGTGCGGTGGCGGCTTGCCGTTTGACCTGACGCAAGAGGCGCAAGCCGCCGCGTGTTGTTAAGCCAATTTCACAGAGTTAGGGTCGGTACCTAATATTTCCGTCGTTCGTCGCCTTGTATGGAACAAAATGGCCTCAAACCTCGGGCCTAATAGGTCCTGACCCTGCACCTACCGAATATCCGGATAATGATCGGCCAAGCGTTCGCGTGCGCCCATCGCCCACATCATACCAACCTTGAAATAGATCCAGTTAGCCCGCCATCGGCCCCAGGCGACAATCCGGCGGTCGGATGTGTCCACCCATCGTCGCACCATTTTTGTGCGGCCAAAGCGGGCGAGCTTTATACAAAGGTCTGCTTCCTCCAGCACGACGAGACGTTCGTCACAGCCTCCGACATCCATATACTGTCCGCGTCGGAAAAACATGGCATGGTCCCCGAACAATAAGCGCACGCCGCGAAAAAACAGATGCGGTCGAGCGAGAAGTGGTGCGTACCAGGTTTTGATCCAATTATGAAAAGTCGACCCCCAGCGTGTTCCGCCCGGCCCGACTAGTCGAGGCATGAAGCTGGCGAGCGCAATAGTTTTGTCGGCCATTGTGGCACGAATGATCGCAACCGCATCGGGTGGCAATTGCGAATCCGCATGCAATACACACACTATATCGCTTTGCGCCAATTCAACCCCATGGTTGATCTGTGCGGCTCGGCCCTTTTGCGGAGCGATTGCGGCGCGGATGCCGTTTTCCTGCGCAATCGCGATAGTGCGATCGTCGCTGCCGCCATCCACCAGCAGGATTTCATCGGGCGGTGGCGAGAGTAAGGCGAGCGATGCCAGCGTTTCGGGCAGAGCCATTTCTTCATTATAGGTGGGGATGAGGATGGTAACGCGGATCATGTCGCCCCAGCGAATACTGCAAACTCTGGCCAGCGCATCAGGTCTTCGGGTCGGTCACAATCGGATAAGGTTTCGAGCAGAAAGTGCTGCATATTGCCGCGCTTTAACCGCGACAGTGTTTCCGGCAATACCTGTTCGGTACTCCACGGCATATTGACCAAAAGCTCGGGACGGGGTGTGCGCATACCGATGAGATAATAGCCGCCATCTTCGGCTGGGCCAATGACAACATCATGCGATTGCAGGGCTTCAATGGCGCGGGCGACATGATCGCTGGTCAAATTCGGAGTGTCAGCGCCAAAGAAGATAACGGGCGCGGGGTGCAAGCAGGCAAGCAACTTGGCGGTTAAATCTCCGCCGACTTGTTCGATCAGCGTAATGTCATGGCCCAGCCAGCGTTCGAATGCGATTCGGTCTGCTCCGGTGAAGGCAATCGTTACAGGGCAATCGCTGCGGCGCAAAGTAACGACGGTGCGTTCGGTTAAGTGTCGGTGCAGTGAAGCCGCGCCTTCTGGACCAATCGCTGGAATCAGACGGGTCTTGCATGCGCCCGCCGCTGGATAGCGGGCAAATAGCACGAGACGCGGACCTGATTTCAAAGTTTACTCCTTATCCGCGTCGCCATCCGTGGAATTTTTCTAGCCAAGGAAATACCCATAGCGGTGCATTTGCCTTTTTCCATTTGCCCGCCGCAAATTTATTGGCCTCGATCATCGTCGGATAGGCATGGACAGTGCTTAATATCTTGTTGAGGCCCAGTCCATGCCGCATCGCCAGCACATATTCGCCGATGATTTCTCCTGCATGTTCACCGACCACGGTGACGCCGAGTATCTTGTCCTTGCCCGGAACCGTCAACAGTTTGACAAATCCCTTGGTAGCACTGTCGGTGATGGCGCGGTCGAGTTCGTGAAGCGGGAATAAAGTGACATCATGAGCGATGCCCTGTTGCTGCGCGTCTTGTTCATTCAGGCCGACACGGGCGACCTCTGGATCGATAAAGGTGGTCCACGGGATCACACGGTAATCCACTTTGTATTTGCGGACCAACCCGAACAATGCGTTGACGCTGGCATACCAGGCTGTGTGCGATGCTGTGTGTGTGAACTGATACGGCCCCGCAACATCGCCCGCCGCCAAAATGTTGGGATATTTGGTTTCCAGATAGGCATTGACCATGACCGTTTTTCCCGTTTCAATCCCCAATTCTTCCAAACCGAAACCCGAAAGCCGTGCCGCCCGGCCAACTGCCACCAGCACATCGTCAAAGGCGATGGAAATTTGGCTGCCATCGCGTTCGACGATCAGTGTCTTGCCTTCAAAGCGCAAGGCCTTGTGACCGGCCAAAACCGCAACCCCTGATGCGGTCAGCGCCTCTGCCGCCAAGTCCGCTACGTCCTGATCTTCGCGGATCATGATGCGCGGGGCCATTTCCACCAATGTGACTTTGGAACCTAGCCGCGCGAAGCTCTGTGCCAATTCACAGCCAATAGGTCCGCCGCCAAGTACAATCAAGCGGGAGGGCACTGTGTCTCGCTTGGCCATTTCGTCCCACAATGTGTCGCTGGTCAGATAGTCGATCGCTTCGATTCCGGGCAGGGGTGGCACAAAGGGGGCGGCACCGGTGCCGATGATGATAGAGCGCGTCGTCAAGCGCTGCATCGCGCCATCATTGCGTTTTATCTCGACGGTCCATGGATCGACAATTTTGGCGTAACCTTCCACCACATCGACGCCCATATTGGTGTAACGCTCGATACTGTCATTGGGTTCAATAGCCGCAATTGCGCCATGGACCCGCGCCATCACTTTGCGGAAATCGAAGGCGGGGTTGTTTGCCTGAAGGCCGTAATGATCGGCGTCGCGCATAATTTGGGCCGCTTTCGCGCTTTTGATCAGCGCCTTTGACGGAACACAGCCATAATTGAGGCAATCGCCGCCCATTTTATGCGCCTCGACAAGGGTAACCTTTGCCTTGACCGTGCTGGCGATGATCGAGGACACAAGCCCGGCTGCTCCTGCGCCAATTACCACTATATTTCGGTCAAAGGCTTTAGGCTTGGTCCAACCTTTATACACAACTCGGCGCTTGACGAGGTCCATGATCCAGCGGGCGATCCAGGGAAACAGGCCAAGCGCCACGAAGGAACCAATCAGCCCCGGCGAGGCAATGCCGCCAAGGCCATCAATCTGCGCCAGTTGCGTACCAGCATTGACGAACACAATCGTACCAAGGAACATGCCCAACTGACTGACCCAATAATAGGTCCATGTCCGCATTGGTGTGAGCCCCATAGCGAGGTTGATCACAAAAAACGGTACCGCAGGGATCAGCCGCAGCGAAAAGAGATAGAAAGCCCCGTCTTTTGCCACGCCATCGTTGATTGCGCGCAATTTGTCTCCGAACTTTGCCTGCACCCAATCACGCAGCAAAAAGCGTGAGCCTAAAAACGCCAGCGTCGCTCCGATTGTGGAGGCGAAAGAAACGATGATCGTGCCTGTTACCAATCCGAACAGCGCGCCGCCCCCCAGCGTCAGGATCGCCGCCCCCGGCAGTGAGAGTGCCGTTGAAATGACATATATCAGGAAGAAGGCCCCGATCACGAAAATCGGGTTTTCGGTATAGAAACCAGCGAACTCCGATTGCCGTGCTTTTAATGTTTCGAGCGAAAGATAGTCTGCCAAACCAAAGCGATAGAGCACGATGGCCAGTGCGAAGATTGCAACGGCAATCAATATTTTCTTCATTGGATATACTCTTTCAGCGTGAGCGACGTTCAATCATAATTCGGCTAGGCCGGGCAAAAGGTTTCATCCGCCTTCGGTTCTGCGGAAGAGGCAAATCTTCTTGGCGAAGCGAATCAAAATCACCAAAGGCTTCGCGCCCAATAACATAAAGTATTTTGAAGCCCGCTTTGAATACGCCGTTAATTGTACCGGATATCTTGGACACGCCGATGCGGCGGCGATAACCCGTTGGAACCTCTAAAGTTCGCTGGCCAAGCTTGGCCGCGCGCACTTGCATTTCGATGGTCCAGCCAAAATCCCGGTCTTGCATCAAAAGTGCCATCAAACTGCTGCGGCGAATGGCACGAAACGGCCCCAAGTCAGTATAGTGCACGCCCCATATTATCCGGACCAAAAAAGGCGCAAGCCAATTGCCAAAGCGTTGCGGGGGTGTCATCGCGCCGCGTTCCATAGCACCAGTTGACCGAGTACCAATAACAAGGTCAGCAACGCCTGCGATAATCGGCGCGATAATTTTCGGGGCATCTGTCACAATATCGGATCCATCACTGTCGAGGAACAGGACAATGTCTATATCGGCATCGATCGCGATGATGCCCCTAAGGCAAGCAGCGCCATATCCCCGTTCGCCCTCGAAAACGACCATTGCGCCCGCAGATTGAGCAACCAGCGCGGTGCTGTCTGAGGAGCCATTATCAACGACGATCACCTGTTTCAACAGATCGGGCAAGGCTTTGTGAATGCCGTGCACAACCTTGCCGACCGATGCTTCTTCATTCAGAGCAGGCATAATCACGGCGACTTTGGGCGCGACAACGGGCGACGGAGACGTACCAACGGCCGCATTGCTCGCGCGGCAGTAGGTGCGCCAATCATACAAGATGGCCAGCAGCAAGATTATCCATTGCGCTCCGCGCGCCAACGGGTGCACCGCAAATGCTTCCAGCGTCGGATCATTAAGATTCAACCCGGTCAGATAGGACAACGGCAAAGCCACCGTCGCGGCAAAAGGCCAGATCGCTTTTCGGCCCACCGCAAAGGGCAGCAGCCACAAAAGATACCAGCTGTTCACGGCCGGCGCTAACAACAGAATTATGCCGAAAATCGCCGCAAGCGGAACATCGTCAATCGAATGGCTGCGGGCATGGAACCACAGTATCAGCATGCCTGCGATCACGAGCGCAACAACGCGCCCTGCGTTCCATCCAAAGAGCAGGAACAGGGCTTCGTACAACAATGGGTTGAAGTGCCATTGCGCAGCGAAGGTGGCGGTGGAATCGAAACCTGCACCCTGTCCGCGCGCTAGAAATACGCTGTAGAGGCTCCCCAAAGTTATTATGCTTATGGTTAGGGCTACAGGGCGCATCCGCAGCAGCACAGGCCAAGCAGCCAGCGCCACCAGTTTTACCCCAGCTGCTGCGCCGAACAATATTCCCGCCAACAACGGCCTTGCCCGCCCCGCAACCAAGGCGGCGAAGAGGGCTGCGGCGAGTAGTCCGTCGGGGTGCAAATGCAGGCTGGTTTCGGCAATGATGAGTGGATTCCAAGCGTAAAGCGCAACTTTCCCAGGTGCATGACGGCGCAGCAAAAGTGCAATCAGAAACAGATTAGCGCCTGCAAACAACAATTGCAGCCCCAGCGGATTTGTGCCGAACAGCGCAAAACTGCTGGCGAATAACAATTGCAGAAATGGCCCGTAAATGGTTGGGTGTTCAGGATAGTTGATACCATCCAGCACCGGCATCATTTCCATGGGTACCGACAGATCACCAAAATAACGTTCCGGCGCAGTGCCATATGGCGTGCCGTCTTGCCAAGTTCGCCACCCGTCCCAGATGAAGCGGAAATAGTCATTTTCAAAAGCGGGGAAGCCAGCGAGTGTTATGGCATGGGCGGCCAGCGCGCCGATAAAAACCGTGCGCGTATTGGTCATCTTTGTGCGCCAAAGCAGCGCGAAAGTGAACGCTGCAGTTCCGGCCAGCGTCATCACATAAAGCAAAATGGAAGGCGCATTTTGCCGGGAAACAAAAACAAGCCCGATCACACCGAACAACAGAACCGCAAGCGCAATCAATGGTCGCATTTGCTTGATAAACGCAAAGCGGCTTTTGCTAAAACTGGTCAGGCTCACGCCCCGAAACGTCGCGACAAATAATAAAGAATTTTTTCTCGATCTGCGGGTTTCAACGCAAACTCACCCGCCTTTACGCGCCCCGCTACTTTTTGAGCAGTCGGGGTGTCTTGCACACCTTCTGGATAAGCACATTTTTTGCATGAGATATGCTTTCTGACCATGGCTTTGCCCCGTGCAAAAGCTTCCGCAGCCGGGTCATGTGGAAGTATAGGGTAAGAGCCCGTACCAAAACTTCCACCCGATGTGCCCGACGCCATGGCGGATGGTGCAGAAAGCGCCGCCGTTAAAAAAATGACGGTAGTAGCTGCCCATAGGCGCATATCGATCCTCCTCAAGGCATTCAGCGCCTCTCGCTTTCTTGAAGTTCGTTGGGGGATGAATATTGGTTACAGTGCGTGCAAATTGAATTTGAATTAAACCGCCATAGCTGCGATTTGTGTTTCTAACTTTTGAAGCGAGCGTTTTCGGCAGCCGAGACAGGCTCTCGGGTCATTGCCAACCTTTGTTCACCCGACGCGGGTTAGAAAACGTCAAACACCATGACTGGTTGCAGATATAATGTTCGATGTTCTGGCGCAATTTTGGCGATAGCCGATAAAAAATCCGATCCGAACATTATGCAATATCGCCGCTTTATAGCCGCAGGCCTATGCGGCACGAATACGATGTTAGTGATTAGCTCAATAAAAATGCAAACTTACGCTAATCAAAGGTTCGCAGATATTCGGCTAGCGCACAGATGGCCAAGCTTTGGCCATAAGGCATCGAGGTCAGCGCAATGTCTTTGTAGAACTGCAGGCTGTCCCCCATTGCTGTGCCAAAGCTGACTTGCTGCAATTCGCCATCATCGCTGATATTGGCAAATACTCCCTCGATCGCCCGCATGCCGGTTTCGCGGTAGCTTGTCGGTAAATATCCAAGACGAACCGCCTTCAGCAAGCCGTAAGCAAATCCTGCTGTAGCCGATGCCTCAAGATAGCTTGTCGGGTCGTCCAATAGGGTGTGCCATAGGCCGCTTTCATGCTGGGTTCTGGCCAATGCTTTTGCCTGCGCCGAAAGCGTGTCGATCAAATAGGTGCGCAGTGCATCACCTTCCGAAAGGTCCAGCATTTCGATGAATTCGGGAATAGCGATGGTGATCCAGCAATTGCCGCGCGCCCATAAAGCCTCAGCGAAATTGTGGCGACCGTTGAAGTTCCAGCCATGAAACCACAGGCCGGTTTTGCGGTCAGCCAGATATTTGATGTGAACCAGAAACTGGCGTTTTGCTTCCTCGACATAATGCGGCCTGTTCAGTAGCAAACCGATTTTGGCGAGCGGAAGAACGCTCATCATCAACGTGTCATCCCACATCTCGCCGGGATTTTCATCGTTATAGACGATATGCTGAAAGCCGCCCTCTTCGGTCTTGGGGAGACCATCGGGTGCCATCAGCCATTCCGCCCAACTGTTAAAATAATGCAGATTTGCAGGATCGGGTTCGCGCTCATGCAGATAAGCGAGTGTCAAAAACGGCGACACAGTATTGATGTTCTTGGTGGTCTCGCCCTCGGCAAAACGATCATGAAACCATGTCTTGATAATTGAGAGCGCTTTGACGTCACCGGTTTGTTCAAAATAGCGCCACATCCCGAACAGGCCGATGCCGTGGGTCCACTCCCATCCGGCCCAGCCTTTTGTGTCAATGATCCGGCCGTCCTCGAGGTGCAGGAGAAACTCGCCGCTATCATCGCTGATATTGACAAGATTGTCGATCAGGCGGTTCAGCGTATCTTTGACATCGGCGGGGCCAATTTTGGTAAGGGCGATTGTCACTAGCTACTCCATATTGATGTTCAGGTTGCGGGCTTCGCTCTTTTTCCAGCGGCTTCCGCGTTAATCAGGCGAGATGAAAAACCGGCACAAGTGCTTGTTCTTTTGGCTGCATGTCAGCTTCGACTTCCATTAATGGGGCCATAAGCTGCCACCATTGCCGCATGAGCGGATGCGAGGGAAGCGCGCTGCGGCGATTGTTTGGTGCTAGCTTTAGTACCGCGAATAATGACAGATCGGTTTCATCGAGAAAAATCGAATAATCGCAGATTCCGTGTTCGGACAAAAGCTTGGCAAGATCCGGCCAGATCGCGTCATGTTGCCGTTTATACTCGTCGACCGCCCCCGGCTTCAGTTGCATTCTAACCGCAATTTTTTCCACGCAACACAAATCCCAATATATGAACAATCTATGCATTATATGGTAACTGGCTTCAAGCCCGTGGTCAATGATCGTTGCAATATGGCGGCAAAAGAATTGCTTGTTCGGGATGAGTTCGTTCTGCATTGTGGGTCGTATAATGCATATGTGGGACGGGATGTTTAATGCGAGCCTTCATTTTGTCTCTATTTGGTTGCGCGCTGATGTGGGGGGCTGTTTTGCCTAGCCAAGCACAAGCTTTGCGGGTTTACGCATTTGATCCGCCTTATGCGGTAGGCAAACACGGTATGGCGCCGCACCGCGATGCCCATGAAGACACACGGATAGAGAGCGACGGCGCTTGGTCGGTTCAACTGAGCGAGGGCGTCTGGCGCGTCACTGCCGAATTGGGCAACGACGAAATGGCATCTGCGCCAACGATATTGTCCGAGGATAACCGGCGGATGTCCGATCCTTTGGCGACACAAAAAGGCGAGTTTAAGCGTATTAGCTTTACGGTCCACCTTAGGACGCCACAATTGAGCAAGCCGCCCGCCAACGCGCCTGGCGCAGCGGCAGTACGCCTGAACGACGTTCAGGCCAACGCGCGCAATTGGGATGGCTGGCTGACGCTGGCCTTTGGTGGCAATGCAGCCGTGCGCAGGATCGAGATTGAGGCCGTAAACCGCCCAACACTGTTTTTGGTCGGCGATTCGCTGGTCGCTGATCACCGCGAGCGGACAAGCGCGGGATGGGGACAAATGCTGCCCGCCTTATTGGGTGATGGTAGTCGCGGTTGCCAACTTTCGCAGAGGGCGGCGCGACGCTGAAATCTTTCCTCGCCGAATTGCGGCTCGACAAAGTGCTGGAGATGATGCGGCCCGGCGATTGGGTGTTCATCCAATTTGGCCATAATGATCAGAAAGCGCATTGGCCGCAGACCTATGCGCCGGCGGCAACAACCTATGCCGCCTATCTGCGTGCTTATATCCTTGAGGTGAAGCAGCACGGCGGTGTGCCGGTTCTGGTCACATCGCCTGAACGGCGCAATTTTGATTCCAACGGACGGATACAAAACTCGCTCGGAGACTATCCCGATGCTGTCAGGGCGGTTGCGCGCGCCGAAGGGGTGGCGTTGATCGATCTTAACCAAGCAAGCCGCGACTTTATGGAAAATCTGGGGCCGGATCGCGCAGCAAAACTGTTTGCGGGCGATGGCCGTGATCGTACGCATTATAACAGGGCGGGAGCCTGGGCGACGGCACGTATGGTAGCCGATGCGGCGCGGCGCGCTGTGCCTAGCCTTGCTCGTCATGTGACGGCTTCTGCTTTGGGATCGGCGGCAGACGAAGCGCTTTCGGCGCATGATCAGATGGCTGGCGATGACGACTAGAATAGTAACCACTGTTGCCCGCATGGCTTTGGGATTGCTCGTCTGTTGCGGCTTAGCAGCAATCGCGCAGGGGCCAGCGAAGCAGGCTGAGTCGCGCATTTTTATCGCAGGGGATTTAACGGCGCAAAGCTATACGATGGAGCGTTATCCGATGTCCGGATGGGGGCAATATCTCGCGTGCGGGTTAAAGCCCGGCGTCGTGGTTGAGAACCGCGCGATTGGCGGACGCAGCACGCGAACATTCCTTGGTGAAGGGCGCTGGGAACGGCTCCGCATTGACCTTGCCCCCGGCGATACCGTGCTGATCCAGTTCGGCCATAATGACGCCGCCGCCAATAAGCCGGAACGCTACGCCGATCCAAATACGACTTACCGTACTGCGTTGCAGCAGTTTGTCTCCGAAGCGCGGAAGGCGGGCGCACATCCTGTGCTAATCACGCCGGTCGCACAGCGGATGTTCAAAGAAGACGGCACGGTCAGCGCCAATTTTGCCGCGTGGTCAGAGGTGATGCGAGAAGTCGCCAGCCAGACCAAAACCCCCCTGATTGATCTTGAGGCGTCATCAAGACGGCTCGTCAAACGGTGGGGCGCAGAACGGTCAAAGATGCTCTTTTTGCATTTCGGCTCAGGAATTTGGCCTGGCTATCCCGCTGGATTGGTCGATGACACGCATTTCAGCGAGGTTGGTGCACGGCATATGGCCAATCTGATTGCGAAAGACCTGTCAAAGCTGCCTGTTCCGGCTGCCGATATCGTGTTGCGGAAACGTCCCCAACTGACACTCAAAAAGCCGCTGGAAAAAAGAGGATGCCGATGACCGGATTGAACATCACACGCCGCCAAACGGTCGCGGGTTTCCTCGCGTCATCGCTTGCAAGCGGTCCATCATTAGCGGCTCTTCGCAGTGCAGACGGCATCGCGGCTATTGACCTGTGGCCGACAGGGGCACCGGGAGCGCCTGCGATTATGCCCGTTGAAATGGAAATTCCGCGATCACCATCAGGGCCGGTTGATGACACGGCCTTTGTTCACGTTACCAAGCCATGCCTTTACCGCTGCGACCCCGAAGATTTGGGCGTGAAGCCCAATGGCGCATCCATCCTCTTGATCCCAGGTGGGGGCTATGTGCGCGTCGCTATCGGGCATGGTGGACGTGCTTTGCTCAAAGCATTTGCAGCGAAAGGCTATTCAACCTTTCTGCTCAAATATCGATTGCCGGGAGATCGCTGGCAAGCAGGCCCGGACGCCCCGCTGCAAGATGCGCAGCGCGCGATGCAGGTGATAATCGCAGAGGCGACAAGACGTGGACGTGATCCGGCACGGATCGCGGTCTGGGGCGGGTCTGCCGGCGGGCACCTAGCTTGCCGCCTCGCCAGTGTTCAACAGTTGATTACGCCTTTGCAGACCCTACAGATTAAGGCGAAAGCGGTTTTGCTATTGTATCCGGTCAATTTGTTGAGCGGGCCTTATGCACATGCGGGTTCAGTGAATGAGCTTTCAAAGGGCCTAACGAAAAAAACGCCGCTTGCCGATTATTCCGCTGAAGCAGCTATCGGGCCAAATATGCCGCCAGTATTTCTGACCCACGCTTTGGATGACAAGGTAGTCCCTGTCGAAAACAGCCTTTCACTCTATTCCAAACTGCGCGCGCATCGCATTCCATCGGAAATGCACCTTATCGAAAACGGCGGCCATGGCTTTGGCTGGACGCAAGCCGATGGCACTGCGGCGGCTTGGCCAGAACAGGCATTAGCGTTTTTGCAAAGGCATGGGGTTTAGGTATCGCCCAAACGCTCAAGTGAACCATCGTCTTCGCACTCCCGAACATCATCCAGCCAGACTGCGGGGCGCGTTTCTTGCCCGGTGCGCGTTGCCTTGAAGTCGCGGATATTCAGTCGTAGCGCGTGCCGTGCCCAAAACGCCCAGCTAGGACTTGGCCCGAACATGCTGGCTTCGGGATAGGTGTCTGCCAATTCAGCAGGCGGGTTTGCTGGTGTCGATCTAGTCGTGCCGGTATAGGCGATTTGAATGTCTTCCATATCCAAATCTGTGATCGGGTGCGTCGGCAATCCAACGACCGCGATTGCATAATCGGGCAGGACATTGGAGGCGTGCAAGCCATTTACGCGAACATCGCGGATTGCACCGGGCAAAATCGGTTCCGGGCCGCGTAATCTTGCCCCTAGGCGCAAAAATAATGGCGCGGAGGTGACCTCGTCCATCTGCAATCCGGCAACATCGATGTTTTCAATCACACCGCCGTCGACCGACAATAGCGACAATCCCCGGCTGCGGGTGAAGCGGCAATTTTCAATCCGGATGTTGCGCATGTCGCCGTTGCTTTCGGTGCCCAGCTTGATCCGGCCCGTGACGCGGTCACGGTCTGGTGCAAAATGCTGGGTGCGACCGAAGGTTCCAGCGATCAGGCTGCCGCAATCGAACCCGGATACGGCGCAATCGCTGATCGTGATGTCTTGCGAGGACTGACGTTTCCCGAGCGCGAGGCTGGACTTGACGACAATCGCGTCGTCATTGGGTGTGTTGATCCGGCACCGCGCGATTTCGGCGTCCCTGACGCAATCCAGATCAATCCCGTCGCGCTCGACATCAATGGTCAAATCTTCGATTATCAGAGTGCGTACGCCCGATGCGAGAATTGCAAAATGTCCGGCCCGGTCAATCGTAAAGCCGCCCAGATGAACGTGGCGACACTCGCGCAAGCTAATTGCCTTGTTGCCCCAGCCCACCATCGCAGCATAGTCCGGTTCCAGTTGCGCGAGCTGTGCATCGGTTACGCTGCTCATTGAAAGTGGACGTTCGCCTGCTTGCTGCGACCAACGCGATCCGGGGCCGTTGCGGGTCAGGCCGCTACCATCAATCGTGCCGGGTCCGATGATGGCTATGCGCTGCAACCCAATGCCCCAGATCAGGCTGTTGCACCAATGGCTATGGCCAAAATCCTGGTATAGCTGTGGTCCATTATCCTCTGGCGCATCGTAATGATGGCCAAAGCGCGCTGGGTCCGCCGCGATAAGCGTTGCCCCCTTTGACAGGATGATGGTCACATCACTGCGTAGCTGTATCGAAAAAGTCAGGAACCGGCCCGCAGGTATAATGACAAGGCCACCCCCGCGCGCATTGGCATCAACAATCGCGGCGTTGATCGCTGCTGTATCGGGACGGATGCCATCACCCCGCGCGCCGAACGCGTCAATGGACACAATGTGGTTCGCATGGGTTGGAAAAGGAAGCTGCATCGCCACCTCGCTGTAAAAAGCAAAGCGGCGGCCCGGATGTGTCCCGACCGCCGCCAGCCTTGCCCTGTTATCGGCTTAGAATTTAACAGTCGCACCAAAGGTGAAGGTGCGACCAATTCTGGTGTCGAACAGCGGGTCTTGACGGACGCTGTCGATAAACAGAACATTATGTTCGTCTGTCAGGTTTTGCGCCTCAAAGATCAGCTTGATTTTGTCATTTATTGCATAGGATGTGGCAAGATCGACATATAGGGTTGAATGATTGCCCAGCACATCGCTGTCGTTCGCGCCGGAGGGAATTTGCCGGATGAACCCACCGCGATAATTGGCTGTGCCACGTATACTGAACTTTAAATCCTCATAATATAGCGTGCCGCTTGCGGCATTTTTCGACAGGCCAACGAGATCGGCTGTCGTAGTCAGCGTCGGCACACCGTTGACACTTTGCAGGACATATTGGATCTTTGATTTAACCCGCGTGTAGTTTGCCAGCATGCCGAAATTGCCTAATATGCCAGGCAGGAAGTTAAACGGCATCTGCATGTTGACCTCGTAACCCTGAAGCTTTCCACCCGGGGTATTGGCAACACGAGACACCGTGAACAGATCGGTTGGTGAAGCTGGCGTTCCGGCCAGCAATGAATCTGGAAGCCCGGTCTGGTTATACGGTATCAGGCTTGAAACTTGCTGAATGTAAGTGCCAATGTTCTTGCGAAAATAGGCGACCGATAGCAACGAACCGGGCCGGAAGTACCATTCCAGCCCGGCATCAAATGTGCTTGCACGGATTGGATCGAGGAAGGGATTTCCCAAAGTGGCAGTACGCGTAGTCTGGGTAACCGAACCACTAGGGGTTAGCGAGCCCAGTTCGGGGCGGGACAATACCTGCGCCATTGAGAAGCGCGCTAGCAGGTTTGGCGTCAGCTCTGCGACCAGATTTGCAGAGGGCAGCCAATCATCATAGCTCCGGTCAACCTGTGCCCGCACCCCGACGGTCGGGAAAGGCGAACCAGCGGGCGCCGTTGCCGGAATAAAGCCTACAGTACTTTGATTGGTGTGGACAAATCGCATGCCTGCGTCACCCCGGATCGGGAAAGGCAGCACATCGGTTTCAAAGTTAACCATCAAATAACCGCTGCTGATCTTTTCAAGCACTTCGGGCGCGTCATTGCCGCACTCAACACCGCAGTTCAGCGCGTCAGTATAGCCTGTCGCTGTCCGCCAAGCATCAAAGTCGACACCCAGGAACGAGGAAAAGGCACCGGGAATGATCTGATCTAGGCCGGTGATCTGGCGGGTGAAGGACGCTACAGTGGTTCCTGCTGGCAATGTCCGCGGGTTCTGGAGCGCGCCTGGAACGGTCAGGAATTTGGCTTTATAGTCGCTGATCCGGTGCTGACCGCCAATGGACAATTTGAAGCCTTCGGCGACATCCCATTCGCCGTTGAGTTCGTACGTCTGGTTTTCAGTCACCGCACGGCGATTGCGGGTGTTAAAGTTGCCTTGGACTATGGTGTTGCCACCTACAGGCGTCACACTTGGTGCAAATCTGAAATTGGCGGGGTTCGATACATCGATTCCATAGGACAAAGTCGGAATCGAACCTCCGTCGCGGAAATCGATGATGAAATTGGGTGTGTCGAGAGCGTCAACATTCACGGTAAGCCGCTCATAATTGTGAAAGATCGAACGCGAATAGCCCGCAAGTCCTTTCACTTTAAATGTGTCCGAAAAATTGTGGCTAAAATTCAAGGCACCTTGCGCCACGGTCGTGCGAAAGCGGTCGGCCAAGCTTTCGGCGCGAAGATCGACGCCATCGAAACGGCCATAAACCAACGAACCATTAGCATCGACCTCAAGTTCGCGCACCGATACCATCGGTTGCCCCTGATTGGTCAAATTGCGCGCGAGCGATAGCGCATCGATATAGTTGTCAAAGCGGTTAACATCAAAACGTGAATACACACCGTCGAGCGAGATTTCGGTATCGTCGCTGGGCTGCCACTGCAGGGAGAGTGTTCCGCCAATTCTTTCGGCATCTTGCTGAGAGTTCAGATAACGCGGGATACGCGGCAGGAACACCCCGCCGCCGGGTCGGCCAGAGGGACCAGTGGCTGCAAGGATCTGATTATAGACCGCAAGGCTACCAGTCCGCGGATTGCCTGTCGAACAGTTGAGTGCATCGGTACCATTGCCAGCATTGTTCACAGGATTTTGAACGGTCGCGCCAATGGGTGAACAAAATCCGCCATTGACGTAAGTGGGCAAGATATTGACTGCCGAATAGCCGCCCTCGCGAATTTTGCGGTTGCTATAGGCGAGCGTTGCCAACACACCAAAGGTGCCATCGGCAAACTTCTTCGAGATCAGCAACGACGCGCGCGGATCGACCTTTTTACTGAGTTCGTTGTAAATGCCCTTTGCCGTCAAGGATAAGACAAAATCGTCCTTGGCAGAAAGTGGTTTTGGAGCCGAAAGATCTACTGTGGCACCAAGCGAGCCTTCCTCGACATTGGCCGAAGGGGTCTTGCGAACGGAAAGTTCGGAGAATATTTCAGAGGGGAAGACGTTGAAGTCAAAGCTGCGGCCGTAGTTTCCAGCGCCGAAAATGTCCGAAGAGCCGGTTTGGGCAGTGCCTTCCATTCCATTGATCCGTACCCGGGTAAAACCCGAGCCGAGACCACGAACCGAAATGTTTCTACCTTCACCACCATCCCCGCGCGCGAGGGCAACGCCCGGAATGCGCTGCATCGATTCAGCCAGATTGGAGTCTGGAAATTTGCCGAGATCTTCTGAAACAATGGAATCAACGGCTGCGGATTCATTCCGCTTCGCGTTCAAAGCAGAATTGAGCGAACCGCGAAAGCCTGTGACAATGATCTCGCCAGTATCTTCCGCTGCTTCTTCTTCAGACGCCGATGCATCCTGCCCATAGGCGGCCATGGGTACAGCCAAAATTGCGAATGCCGAGCATGCGATCGAAAGCTTCCATTTTTTCTGCATTACCATTTTCCTCTCCTTTTGGGTGCGGCTTGGTCGTTTTGAAAACGCCAGCAGCTTTGATTTAGGAGTTGGGTTAATTTGTTGCTGCCGGAGTGTCAATGCATATATAGCAACTTACTTCCACAATATGGGACGCAGTATTTTGTATGCTGGGACGAAAGTTCCTATATATGGACTGGTAAGTGGGGCAATTGAGGTGAGGATGATAAAATGAGTGATGATGTATCCAACGTGAAAGGCGCGCAAACTTTGATGCGCGCCTTAGATATACTGGACGAAGTTATCACTGGACCGGTTCGCGCTGTGGATTTGGCGCGCAAGCTGGACATGAGCAAAACCACCGCGCACCGGCTCGCCCACGCCCTTCGTTCGCGCGGCTATCTGTCGGCAACGCGCGAAGGTTTCGCTTTGGGGCCAAAGCTGTTGCAGTTGGGGGCGCTTGCCGAGGAGCAAACCGATTATGTTCGCTTGGCGCATCCATTGATCGAGCTTTTGTCCGAACAGACTGGGTTCTGCACCTTCGTTGGCCAACGCGAAGATGATTGGTCGCGCCATCTGGATCGTGTGATGGGGCGCCAACGGTTAAGGGTTGCAACCGCGCCAGGAGATCGGCGGCCCGTAGCCGAAACTGGCCTAGGAAAAGCGTTGCTGCTTGACGAAAGCCCGGAAACCCTAGTCGACCTTTATCAAAAGTCACGTAATGGCCAAGCCACTGACCGCGATGTTAAACAATGGCTTGCGGCTATGAAGGCGAACCAGAACAAGCAGCTAGTTCTGCACGACAGTGAATTGGGCGATGCGGTGCGATCAATTGCCGCCCCCGTCCGCAATGCCAAGGGCGAAATCTGCATTGCCATTAGCATCGCCAGTGCTGGCTATTATCTGACCGACGACATCATTCCTGAACTTGCCGAAAAAGTGGAGGCATGCGCCGCCGCGATCAGTGCCGCTGCCGGTTACGTGGCTTAAGGCTTCCCCCAAGCGATTGCAGGCTTTGGCCAAGATGGGGAGGCTGATTGTACGCGCTGTTCTGCCAGATCAAGCTGCGCGCATAAATAGGGTCGGCGTCAAGCGGGGGCAGGGTTAGGTCTGTCGGGAATGGCGACACATAAATGCGCAGGCTGCGCTCGTCGCAACTTTTAAGGATCACCTCTTCGCGCCAGTCGCCCAGGAAATCGCCGCTGAATACCGGATTGGATTTGGTGCCGTTATTGCTGCATGTCCCCGCAATGTCGAACAGCATGGTCTCGCTGGCCGTTTCCGCATTCCACTTGCTGATGCGGTTGCCGTCGAGCAATTCGCGCATAGGATCACCATCCCAATATACAGCAAAATTGGCGATCCGGGGCCGCCGTTCGGCGATGATCACGCCGCGCGCATTGCGAAGGACGGTTTCGTTTGAAGACCAGCACTCAGCTCCATTATGCCGCGCGTCGATGTCAGCGCACAGGCCACGCCCGGTGTCTTTGTCTGCCTTGGTGGTCCAAAGGACCTTTCCGGATCGGGCATCCAGCATAGCCGATCCGATGCCACCGTTCGTTTTGACGTCCTCATGCACACCAAATCGCTCCAGCCCGGGATTCTCCGGATCGAGTTCCCCTACATGTAAGGCGTCTCCGTGGCGCAAAGCTGCGTTCCAGAGTACCGCGCCATTGTCGTCAATTGCCAACGAGCCATAGACGATTTCGTCCCTGCCATCGGCGTCAACATCCGCAACCGAAAATTGATGGTTACCCTGACCACCCGCTGGCTCAAGCCCGGGTCGTGCGCTGTCAAAAACCCAGCGATTGGTGAGTTTTCCACCGCGAAAATCCCAAGCCGCAATAACAGAACGCCCATAATATCCGCGCGCAAAGATCGCGCTGGGCAATTTGCCATCAAGCCAGGCTGCACCCGCCAGATAGCGTTCGCTGCGATTACCATAAGCATCGCCCCATATGGCTTTTAACGCCTCGGCATCATATTCGGTCGACGTGGGCAGGCGGGCAGGGAGATAGTCTGCCGTGGCAATCGCTTTGCCCGAAACCCCATCGAACACTGTCAGATATTCTGGCCCCGAGACAATCCGGCCGATCAGGCTTTGCATCAGGCGGCCATCAGCGGTTGGCGTCGATCCGGTTCGATCACTCTGTTCCAATGTGCCTGCCGAATGGCGCCAGTCAGCTTTTGCATCGCCCAATATTTTTCCGGTACCGTCGATAGTTCCATCGGCGGACTTGAGCATCAATTCCGCTTTTCCATTTCCGTCTAAGTCTGCAAACACCATTTGCGTATAATGCGCGCCAGATCGGATATTGGGCCCCAAATCGATTCGCCACAACTGGGCGCCGTCAAGGCGGTAAGCGTCGATTATGGTTTCGCCGGTATAGCCCCCAAAAGCATTGTCCTTAGAGATCGAAGGTGTCCATTTCAGCACGATTTCGGGTGTGCCATCGCCGTCAACGTCACCGATCGCTGCATCATTGGCGGTATAGTCATACGCCTCGCCGCCGGGCGTAACCCGCCCCGCGGGGCGCGAAAGGGCAATGTTCATGTAGCCCTGGGCGAGTAAGGGGATTTTGTGGCGGACTTCGCCCCAAGAGTAATGGTCTGTGCTCGTTCCCGAACGATCCAGCCACGCGCTAACGCCGCGCAGCTTTGCAATAACGCGGCCATTTTTGAAAATTGCGATGCTGCGATTGCGGGCGCAAGGTGCAAATCGCCAACTGACAAGCACTCCCTCGTGTCCCGGCACCGCCACGGGCCTGGTCAGTTTAGACTGGCAATCCAATGATTTTCCATGAGCGGCGCTGGATGCCGCTAGGCCGACAGCAAAGGCCAAGGTCCATATTCTGCGATTAATCATCGTATATCCCACAATATGAAATATCAATTCACAATACGATATTTAGTCTTTTCAATCGCGAGTCAATTGGATAACGCAGTACGCAAAAGGAAAACCTGTTTCTGGGGGGATAGAATATGATTTTGAAGAATATCAAGACGTTGACTTTTTTTGCTGTGTCGATGCCTGCCTTGGCTTGGGCGACCGCTGCCTCTGCGCAAAATTCGGATGCGCCGTCTACCATTGGTAAAAGCCCCGAAGACACTTCGGAAAACGAAATCCTAGTTACCGGAATCCGGGCGTCACTGGCAGATGCCATTGACCGCAAGCGCAATGCCAGCACGACGGTTGATTCCATCGTTGCCGAAGATGTTGCCAAGTTTCCCGACAAAAACGTTGGCGAATCGCTCTCCCGCGTCACCGGCGTCCAGCTCACCCGCGACTTTGGCGAGGGCGTTCAAGTCTCGATCCGTGGCGTCGAACCGGACCTAAACCGTGTAGAAGTCAACGGCGCGACGACGCTTGGTCAGGGAACACGTGGAAATGATTTTCGCGAATTGGCGGCTGAGCTGATCAAGTCGATCGATGTGTATAAGGGCTATTCGGTTGATCTGACCGAAGGCGGGATCGGCGGCACGGTTGCCATTACGACGCGCAAACCGCTAGAACTCAAAAAACCAATATTGGTCCTGTCGGCTTCGGGGCAAACCGTTGATACAATCGACGGTTGGAAGCCGCGGGGGACGCTGGCTGCCGGTACGAAATTTTTGGACGGCAGGGTGGGTGTTCTGGTCAATGCGACATATGATCGCAACGACACGAAAAGCGATTTCATTCGCAATACCGAATGGGTCCGCCTTGCGGATCTGAATGGTGACGGGCGGCGCAATACGACGAATCCTAACTTCACCTCGATTGCGACGCTGGCCGGATGCAGTGCGGTCCCGACGACTGGCAGCACAGGTGCTACGCGCGCCGATTGCCAGGCGCAGTTCTTTGACTTCTCACCCCGCATTCCACGCTACAGCACCTGGATACGCAACGACAAGCGGCTCTCGCTCGAGGGAACGGTTCAGGCCGAATTGGCCGACAATCTGACGGCCTATGTTGGCTTGCAGTATAATGAGCGTAACAACCGGCTGATCGACTATAACTATCAAGTCGATCTGACCGCCGCCTCGCGGATCACGACGGGGCCCAGCGTGACAGTCGACGCCAATGGCAACGTCATTGGCCTGACCACCGCGGGTACCGGCACAGCGACGACAGGGGCTGGGTCGATTATCCTTAGCCAAAAACGCGACTTTGCCTTTGTTCAGAAATCTACCTATTGGACCGGCGGCTTCGATTGGAACGTTGGCAATCTGAACGTGACTGGTCTTGCCGTCACCTCAAAGTCAACCACTGTTGGTGACACCAACAGCATCGCACTTTCCTCGTCCCCGCGCAGTTTCCGTATAACGCTCGACCCGACGACGGGCGTTCCAACTTTTGCCTTCCCGACCGGCTATGACCCAACCGCCGCGAGTGCCTACACATACAACGCAGCAGCGCAAGCGACAGGCCCAGCGTTGCAATATCGCCCGACTGAAAGCGAAAATACCGAAGACCAGTACAAGCTCGATTTCAATCTCGATATTAATCAGGGGTTTCTGAAGGGTCTCGAATGGGGTCTGCAATATCGCAAATCCGGGGGGCTTAACTATACAGGCGGCGGCTTTCTTGGCACGGATGGGACTTGCGTTCCCTCGGCGAATATAACGATTAACCCCGTTGTAAATGGTAGTGCAGAGAATTTGACCGTGGCCACGCCTTGCACGGGAACCGCGCCCAATCCCGCGCCAACGCTAACACCGATCTGGTCGCCTACTCGACTTTCTACTTTCCTTGCCGGTTCGACAGAGACGACCCCTGGCCCTTTCTACCAGGAACCCGGTTTCTCCGCATCGGGGATACCGACAGGATGGCTCGCGCCGAATTTCAATCTGGTGTCAGATAATTACAATGTAAGTGGTTTCAACCATGATTGCGTGCGGGTGTGCAACGGTGTGGCGCAGATTCCTGCGTTCGCCATCGATGAAAAGATCTGGGCAGGCTATTTCAAGGTCAATATCGACACCGAAATTCTCGGCATGCGGATGTTCGGCAATTTGGGGCTGCGTGTCGTTAACACCAAGGATACATCGCTGGGATCGAACATCGTCCGCGAACGTCGTCCTTCTACTGCTGCAGCAGGTTTTACCGACGTCACCGTTGGAACTCAATCGCTCTCGCTTAAGAATGAATATTGGGACTGGTTGCCTGCATTCAACTTTGCATTGGAAGCAACGCCCAATGTCATGCTGCGTGCCAACTGGGCCATGGTCATGGCACGGCCTAAATTCACCGATTTGGCCCCCGCTGCCAATTGCCTGTTCGATTTGACCGCAACCGGAATTTCCGACAATATCAATGACGGATGCACCGCCGGCAACCCTTATCTTGACCCTTATCGGGCTTCGGAATGGGACGTCAACGCCAGCTGGTTCCCCAATCGCAACACGGCATTCACCGTCGGCTATTTCCAAAAGAACATCAGTTCATTCATCCTGTCGCGGACTTTGGTCAGGAATGTGAACTTTTTTGGAGACGGGCGACTTTTTGACGTCAACATGCCAATAAACGGTCGCGGTGCCATTCAACGCGGCGTCGAAGTATCCGCGCAGACGTCATTTGATTTTCTCCCCGCACCGTTCGACGGGTTCGGTGCTATCGCGAACCTTACCTACAGCACCTCTAGCAATGTCGGCCTGGTCAACCAGCTTACCGGTGGCAGCTTGCCGTTTCCGTTCCTGTCAAAATACAGCTACAATTTGACAGGCTATTACGAAAAAGCCGGTTTCTCCGTTCGCGCGGCGTACAACTGGCGCAGCCGCTATTTGATCTCGGCGGCAGAACGTTCGGGCAACCCTGTATTCCGCGACGCATCTGGCTATCTTGATGGTCGCATTGGCTACACCTTCAAACTGGGACCGATCCAGAAGTTTGAAATTTTCGGCGAAGCCAAAAATATACTGGGTACAGCGGAACGCTCAACAGCAGACGATATTCGCCTAACCGAACTCGCCTATTCCGGTCGGCGGTTCTTTGCCGGGTTCCGCGCAGCATTCTAATTAATCCGGCCCCTGCGACAAATGCAGGGGCCGGATCATTGGTCCGCCGGTAACTAGCCTGTTGGCAAGCGGCTGAAAGGAGCGTTAGACGATCCCATGTTTAGTCGCCGGTTCTTTCTTACTTCAACCGCGATGGCGGGTCTGACATTGCCGTTCACCAGACTGGCAGGTGCGCAGATCAAGCCCATTGCCCCAACACGGCCACAATCGACCGTTTCATGGATAGACAGCAAAGCCCCTGAGCGCGATGAAGGGCAGGTATGGGGGCAGCCATGGCCTCGTGGGACCCGGTTTTCCGATAACGGATATAAGCTGGTTGACGAAAAAGGACGGGCGGCCGCACTGCAAACTTGGCCGCTGGCATATTGGCCCGATGGTTCGATTAAATGGACCGGCCATGCACTGGCCGCAGGGGCGCTTCTGGGCGAACAGGCGATGGTGGTGCCGGGAAAGGTGCGACACACCGACAACGTCATTGTCCGCAATGGCACGTCAGTTACCGTCGAATGTGCCGGGGTCATTTGGAACATTCCCCAAAGCGGGCCTCTGGCGATTGCATCTGCCACGATTTCGGGCCGCGAAGTCTTGCGCGATGTTCGTCTGCTCGCCACAGCGCAAATGGTGTCGGATGACGATGTATCGGCCCGCGCCGATGCCGAGGCTCTGCCATCGGAAGTCACTTCGGTATTCGTGGAGCAAATGGGGCCGCTGCGGGCGGTAATCCGAATTGAGGGGCATCACAGCCTAGCTGGGGCCAAGGTGCTGCCCTTTTCTATTCGCCTTTATTTTCATGCTGGTTCAACTTGTGTGCGGATCGTGCACAGCATGATTTTCGATACCGATCCAGAACGGGTCTTTCTGCGCGGTCTCGGACTGCGTGCATCCGTTCCGCAGCGGGATGCGCTCCATGATCGCCATATCCGATTTGGGGGAGAAGAAGGCGGGCTGTGGGCCGAAGCTGTTCGTCCCCTGACCGGACTGCGCCGCGATCCGGGTGAAGCGTTTCGCGCAGCCCAAATAGCTGGGCGTGCCACACCACCGCTTGAAACAATGACGGCAGCGGTGCGGGATAATCTGGAATATGTGCCCGCATGGGGCGATTTTATCCTGTCGCAACCCAATAGCGATGGCTTCACTATTACGAAGCGGACCAAGGCCGGCCATGGCTGGATCGAAGTCGACGGTGGACGGCGCGCGTCCGGCTTTGGCTCTATCAGCGGTCCCGGCGGCGGCGCAGCCTTGTCGCTGGGCGATTTCTGGCAACGTGCGCCCGTCCAGATCGACGTTCGCGGCGCGGCAATGGATACGGCAGAGATCACCGCGTGGCACCGCGCCCCCGATGCGCCTGCCATGGACCTCCGCTTTTATCACGATGGTCTGGGGATGGACGACTATTTCCGCCAGAATAAAGGCTTGGACGTCACTTATGAAGATTATGAACCCGGCTGGGGAACCGCCCAAGGCGTCGCCCGGACCACCGAGTTCAGACTTTGGGCGCTGCCCGCTACCCCTGATCGCACCACGCTAAGCGCTATGGCGGAATTGGGTGCACAGCCGCCCCGGATTGTCGCGACCCCGCTGTCGATCCAGCGAGCCGGACTGTTTGGCATCTGGTCTTTCCCCGAAAACGGCAACGCAGCGCATGCACCGTTGGAGGCCCGCGCAAAGCGCGAACTCGACTTCTTCATCAACCAAGTCGATCAGCGCCGATGGTACGGGTTTTGGAATTACGGCGATGTCATGCATTCTTATGACAACGACCGCCATGTCTGGCGCTATGACATTGGCGGATTTGCGTGGGACAATAGCGAGCTGTCGACAGATTTGTGGCTTTGGTACTCCTATCTACGGACGGGGAGGGCAGACATATTCCGGATGGCAGAAGCAATGTGCCGCCACACCGGAGAAGTTGATGTCTATCACAGCGGTCGCTTTCGCGGCCTCGGTACCCGTCACGGGGTGCAGCATTGGAGCGACAGTTCAAAACAGCCTCGCATCTCCAATGCCGCCTATCGCAGGATCTATTATTATTTGACCGCAGACGAACGCACGGGTGACTTGATGCGCGCACTGCTCGGTTCGGAAGAGCGATTGGCTGAAGTGGTGATCGAGCGCAAGGTCGGCCATGTTGCTGCGCCGGGCAGCGCACGCGAAGCCCCGCCTGCCGGTCAGGTCGAGATGTCCTTTGGCACTGTTTGGGGGTCGTTGCTGGCGGCATGGCTGGCCGAATGGGAACGCACCCGCGATCCGCGCTGGCGCAAGCGGATCGTCGCCGGGATGGAATCGATCGCGGCCTTGCCGCAACAATGGTTCGCAGGTTCTGCTTTGTATGACCTCAAGAGCGGCCGGTTCACGGGGCAGGGCACATCCGTCGACATCAGCCATCTGAACGGGGCCTTTGGCGTGTTTGAAATCCATGCCGAACTGCTGGAGCTGCTCGACATGCCGCAATATCGCGAAGCGTGGCTTGATTATTGCGAGTTCTATAACGCGCCGCGCGAAGAATTTGAACGCAAGACGGGTGCAGCATGGAAAGCGCGCGGGTTACGCCAAGGCCATTCCCGCTTCACCGCCTATGCCGCCGTCCAGCGTAAGCGTCCCGATCTGGCGGCGCGCGCCTGGGCAGAGTTCTCTGGCCAAGGGGACCGAGCGGACCGCCGCGCAGCCGAGCTTCCACGCAAGGTTTCGGGCGCAGACGTGTTGCGACCGGTAGACGAGATTATTGGCATTTCGACCAATGATGCAGCCCAATGGGGCCTTGCCTGGCTGCAACTTTCCGCGCTGATTCCGGATACTTTGCCGCGACCCTGAATGCTGGACAGCGCGTTTGTAATTTCATATTGTATACTCAAAACCCATAATACGAAACTATTGTGAAGAGGATGATCGAATGGCGAACCAACAAGCCCAGCGTCCCGTGCGCCTGATCAATTTTCTGGCCTATGGCGGCAATGATATTTTGGGCGCAGGCTCGATGGCGGTCATTTCTGCCTGGGTGCTTATCTTCTACACGCAGTTTTGCGGGCTTTCTGCAGGGCAAGCAGCGTTGATTTTTGCAACAGCGCGCATCCTTGATGCTATCGCCTCACCGTTGATCGGGCACCTGTCAGATCATTTTGGACAGACCTGGCTGGGCCGTCGCTTCGGCCGCCGCCGGTTCTTCATCCTCGCGGCCATTCCGCTTTTGCCCAGCTTTGCGCTGATGTGGCTGCCCGGGATGGACTTCACTTATTATCTGGTTAGCTATGTGCTGTTCGAACTCGTCTATGCGAGTGTGATCATTCCGTATGAAACGCTGGCCGCCGAGATGGCCAGCGATTATTCGACCAAAGCCAAATTTGCGGGTTATCGTATCCTCTTTGCGCAGGCCTCGGCAATTCTTGCGGGATTCCTGCCCCTCTGGCTGATCGAATGGCTCGGACGCGACAGCGCGGACACGTTCTTCTATATGGGCTGCTTTTTTGCCGTGCTTTTCATGCTCGCAGCAGGCACGCTGTACATGTTTAGTTGGGAACGCAATCCCGCCCCGGTGATGCCCGCGCGTGACAAGCAAAAATCGCCATTTATCCAACTCTATCGTAATCTGACGTCAACTTTGCGGATTCGCGCATTCCGGCTACATCTGGGATTGTACTTGGGCGGCTATATCAGCCAGGATGTGTTCAACGCGGCGTTCACTTTTTTCGTCATCTACGCGCTTGCAGGATCAACGATGATTGCCTCTGGGCTGCTCGGTACGATGTATATCGTACAGTTCGTCGCCGTTTTGATCGCGATCCAGTTTGCGTTACGCTCCAGCCCAGCCTTTGCTTATCGCCTAGCAGCCACCAGTTTCGCCTTCGGGGTCATTGCCCTATTGCTACAATGGAAGTTCGGCCTCACAGCGTTGGCGTGGCAGACGTGGATCGCCATCGGCCTAGTGGGCCTTGGGCGCGGGGCGCTGAACTATATTCCTTGGGCGACCTACAATTATATGGCTGACGTCGATGAAATCGTCACTGGAGCGCGGCGCGAAGGCAGCTTTGCCGGTGTCATGACCTTTGTGCGCAAGGCGACCCAAGCACTTGCCGTTGCCGGTGTAGGTCTGTTGATGGATGCAGGTGGCTTTGTGTCCAAGGCGGAAGCCCAAAGCGACCAAGCACTGACCGTGCTGGCGTTGATCCTCGGCATCGGTACAATTGGCGTGCTGATCGCGGGCGTAATCGTGTCGTTCCGTTTCCAGCTTGGTCCCAAAACCCACGCGATATTAATGGCCGAAATCGATCATTTGCGCAGCGGTGCGCGCACGCCAACGTCTGATCAAAGTCGCAAGGTAGTGGAGGAACTGACCGGTTGGAAATATGATCAACTGTGGGGAAACAATCCAGTGGGCCGGTGAAGTTATGCGATTACCATAGTTGGCTGGGAGTGTTGACGGAATTTTTGACAATGGTGATCGAAGTGCTGAACTTGAAGGAACTCTGTATCGCTTCGATTTTTGAATATCCATTCTCTTGGCGAATTATGGGCAAAACTGTTCATCGCATTCACGGATTCGTATGTGCGGGCAACTGAACGCGGTTAAACATATCGTGCAACGCACGTCTTTTGGACGGTGATTATGGCGACGGTGGCTCAGCCTAACTGACGAATGGCGCGTATGTGATCTATAATGCGGGTTCCGCCCCTCAAGGCCGTACTCCACAGTCAGCGTTTTACTGTCCTGGTCGCTTAGTTGGAGGCCAAGTGACGACATCGCAGCGGCGAATTCGTCAAAGTAGCGAACGGCGCATGCTGTTTGTAGCGGCCCTAACTGGATACACCTGAAAATGTTCAAAAATTTGAACATTAGTGGTGAGCCCTGCTGGAGCTCATCAATTTCATAAAAACAAACACTTAGTTTGTCTAACCATCCCAAAAATACCCACGGCATTCTGCGGCGTCCCGAGAAATTTGGCTAACGCAAAAGCGCCGGATTGGCCACCTGACAAACATGAAAAAGCCGCCGGGAAGGCTCGAACCTCCCTCAGCGGCGCATTTCATAGCTGGACGGCTATTTCTACCTTTTACGGCATCATAGATTCGTGCGCAAGCGCCAAAAGTGCGGGAGGTGCAAAATGAGCATCACCCTGAAACACGGCGGTCTGCCAAACGGAATCGGGCGGTTTGCCCTGATTGACACATTCGATTCGGTCGCTCGAAGCGTATTTGGTATTTCGGCGACCGCAATCCGATTGCTGCGGCATCATGTCAGTAAATGCCGGGATAGTGATTTTCTTGCCGGAAGGATTTGCGGAACATGGGAACAGCCTCAGCAAACCGCAATGGCGCTAGGAATATCAGCCCGTGTTCTCAATAACGCCGAACGGGAGCTCATTACCAATGGCTTTGTCGTTCGCAGTGCGACGCCGCATGCACGACGAGATGGCAGGCGATCAGGCGACAATATTGCTTATGCTGCCGGGATCAACCTTGCCCCCCTGGTTGAACGATATCTTGAACTCGCAGCGCATCAATCAGCTCAAGGTCTGAAAGACGAAGCAAAACGTCAATTGCGGTTAGAGATTGCCGACATTCGGCGACAGATCAGGATCAGTGAGGACGCCGGTTTCATTGAACAGGCCGAAGGCATTATCCCACGCGGGCGCACTTCCAGGATCAAAGAAATTGAACGGCTCGAAGCGATCAAAGCGGACCTAGAAGCGTTGCTGGCGTGCATAGAACTTCCGTCTGGTGAGCAGAAATCTTCCGACCGGACGGAAGAAAACTTCTCACCCAATATACTTCCGAAAAACTCATCTAAAAACTGTAGCGGAGGCCGTCAGCAAAATGGGACGTCAAAGGTGACGCCGGAAACGGCAGCACGGCTCGCCAGTCAGGATTATCAAGCGTTGTTGGAAGCCAACGGCGGGCCGACATGGCAGAACCTCATCGAAACATCGTCAATGGCGTGCAATTGGCTTGGCATATCACAGCGGGTGTGGGGCGAAGCCTGTCACCAATTGGGGCGAGAGCAGGCAGCGTTGTGCGTGTTGGTAATCGACCGAAACTGGCGATTGCCAGCGGAGCATCGATACCATCGCAAAATGCCAGGAGCTAGCCTCAAAGGCATGGCTTGCAAAGGCAGTGACAATCTGAACGTGATGAGCTTTCTGCGCGCAATAGAAGGCTATCAGGAGGGTAGGGGCGGAGATGTCGGCGCTTCCATGCCCAGCATTGTTGAACAGCCCCAATCGGGCATAAAATCGGTTGGTAGCTTGCTCTCCAATATCATCGGGAATCTCGGTTCGGACGTGTTGGGAGATGGGTCATGAGGATCGAGAATTATGGGACTTTGATTCTCAGCAATAGCAACCGCAATTGCCAGTCGGCTGCCGGGAAACCCTACAAATTTGAAAAACTGAACAAGGGGAAATTGGGGCAGAAAACAAGTCACATAGCGCGCAGTGAGAGGACACACACCACGCTACGGTGTTGCGCCGATGGCAAACTCGCTGACCCGCAGAAATCCAAGGTATATGGCCCTAGGCCAATTTCTAAATGCCTCGACAAAGCTCTATCTTACCACAGGATGCTCTATGCCGGCTTCATAGAAATGCTCTATTTCAATGGCTTAGGCTATAGGCTGATCTCAAGCCGTTTTGTACGCAGGGCTGCTTGAACTATGGGCCAGATTAACGTCTCTGCCGACCAGAGTTTGATTTCGGCAATTGATCGGATCGCCGGGGCAAGGGGTGTCAGCCGCCCGGAACTGCTCCGACAAGCCATGCTGGAGTTGGTCGAAGCTCATGATGCAGGGCGACTAGCGTTCACGCGCGAAGAGGGGCCGAAACTGGATTCTAGCCTCAGTGCACTTGTTGCCCAACTCCGCGAAGCCAATGTCGAGCTTGATAGAACTCAGCGTGAAAACGCAAAAATTGCAAAGCGGCTGATCGATGCAACCAATGGCGGGGAGGAAGCCGCGCTTGCCGCCCAGCGGCAATTGAGCGAAAAAATCAAAGCCCATCTTGGCGACGGCTATGCGCCGTTTCAGTCGAAGGTGACGGAACTTGTCACCTTGATGGATGATATGCCCGACAAGCTGTCGGCGGGACTGAAGCAGCGTTTCGGCCATGTCGATGCCAAGCTCCAATCGATCGAGAATTTTGCTGCCCAGCGGCGCTACATCCATAATTTCGTGCTTGGCCGTGATCTGGTTCTGGAATGGAAATTTCTTTCGATTTTCATCATCCTTGGCCTCTTCATCGGTTCGGTTTTTACGGTCTTAGTCGCGAGTAATATTCCACCAGTTGCTCGGTACGTGGCGTCAAGGCTCATTGCAGACACGCCTCAATTCTGCCGAACCATCGCAATCCGATACGCGGTGGACGATTGCGCGGTGCCGGAGGCGCAACGCAAACATGCACTCGTAATAATTGCCGGGGAGGATCGGCCATGATGTCGCTGTCGCCTGTTTCGGGTGGGTCAGCCGCTGCGAACTATTACAGTTCGGATAATTACTACACGCTTGAACAGGCCAACGAAACGAGCGAGTGGGTTGGAAAGGGCGCGGAAGAACTTGGCCTTAAAGGGCCGGTCGATGAAAAGGTTTTTGCCGACATTCTCGACGGGAAATTGCCAAATGGCGACGTTATTGAAGCACCCAACGGTGAGCATCGCGCTGGCCTTGATTTGACGTTCTCGACATCTAAGACAGTGTCATTGCTAGCGCTGCTCGGTGACGACAAACGCATCGAAGTGGCGATGAAACAATCCGTCGAGGTCACCTTAGCTTGGGCGGAAGAAAACCTCATTGAGGCAAGGGTTTGGAATAAGGAAGAATCGCGCCAGGAGCGTGAGAACACCGGCAATCTTGTAGCCGCAACTTTCGCGCATGACGTCAACAGGAATGGCGAGCCGCAATTGCATATTCATGCCGTGGTGATCAACGCGACGAAGGCTTCCGACGAAAAATGGCATGCGGTGCACAATGACGCGCTGTTCAAAAATCAGCATTTGCTGGGCGCCATCCAAAATGCCGAACTCCGGTTGCGGCTTGAAGCGATGGGATATGAAACGGTTCCTGCCAAAAATCCGGTGGACGGGGCGTTTGAGATTGCAGGGGTCAATCGGCAGGTTGTTGAGGCCTATTCAACGCGGAGCGCCCAGATAAAGGAACATCTGGCGGCCGACGGCCGCAGTTCGCCGCGTGAACGCGAACTGGCTGCCCTTGCAACACGGCAGGCGAAAGTACCGGCGTTGTCACCGGAAGAACGCAAGGTGGCTTGGAATGCGACGGCTGAAAGGATCGGCTTTGACCCAACACCGCTTGTGGCCGCTTCCCTCGCCCGCGAAGCATCGCGCGATACCGTCTGGTCGCGCCTTTCAAATGGCGTGCGCGGTGCTGGCGCTCAGGGCTTGGCAATGCTGTCGGCGATGAAACTGACACCCAAGGACGGCGACGAGCTGGTGCCCGAACGTTTGGGACGTCTGTCTCCGAAGGAGTTTGCCGCCGCACAGGCGGTGGCGTCCGCAGCACGCGAATTGGGTGAGAATGAAGCTGCCTATGGCCGCAACGACCTGATCCTGAAATCCTTGGAAAGATACGGACCGATCACAGTTAAGGACATCGAAGCGCGCATTGACCTTCTCGTCGACAAGAAACTGCTGATCGCTGGCGAGCAGTTAATGACTAAGCAAAGCACAGTCCGGCTTGAACAGCGCATTTTAGATTCCGCAAAGCTTGGTGAAAATGCGGTTGCGCCCATCGCTCAGGGTAGCGATGTTGCTGCTCGCCTACAGGCCGCAGCGCGCGACATTGGTTTGCGCCGTTTGAACGAGGGTCAGGCTAAGGCCGGTGTTGCGATCCTTACTTCAACCGACCGTATTCACCTTGTCCAAGGGGCCGCTGGCACAGGAAAATCCGCTGCGCTTGGTCCTGTCGCTGCAATTGCGCGAGCAGAGGGATTGAATGTGATCGCGCTTGCCCATGCAAGCCGCACGGCAAAAGACTTTGGCCAAAAGGTCGATGCACCGGCCATGACGGTCGATGGTTTTTTGGGCAAATATGGCCGTGTGATTGACGGAACGGCGCGTCCAGAAAAGATGGAAGAAGCGCGCCAAGCGTTGACTGGTTCCCTTATCCTGATCGACGAGGCTTCCCAAATTGGCGATCAGCGCAAGGCGCAGTTGATCGACCTTTCCAACAAAATGGACATGGGGCGTTTGGTTCTTGCAGGTGACCGAGTCCAACTGCCCGCGATTGAAGCGGGCAAACCCTATGCCCGGCTGCAAGATGCAGGGCTGGCCACGTCGCACATCACAGAAAATCTGCGCGCACAAACGCCCCAAATGGTGGCGCTCAACCAAGCGCTTGGAGCGGGAGATATTGCAGAGGCCTTTTCGGTCCTCGTGCCTAACACAATCGAAGTGGCCAAGGGTGAAGTGGCGACTACGGCAGCCAAGCTTTGGGCGGGCCTAGATGCTGAACAGCGCGCCGAAACGCTGATGCTTGCGTCAGGCCGGGCGATGCGGACAGCGGGCAATGCCGCTGCCCAAGCCGAGCTCAAAACACGCGGAGAAATCAGCCAACATGCTCTTAGTCTGACCGTTCTCGACCGGGTGTCAATAACCCGCGAAGGTGCGCGCCAACTCAAGGGCTATCAAGAAGGCCGGATCGTCGAGTTCCGCAGCAATTTGACCGCCCAAGGTTTTGCGCGCGGGGAACGCGGGACAGTCAACGATGTCAGGAACGGTAAAGTTGAACTCGCCATGAAGGACGGCGAGCTTCGCAACTTTGATCCATCGCGGCTTGCGCGCAACTTGTCGCACGATGCCGTCACCATCTACGACCTCAAACAGATACATCTCCACGAACGCGACCAAATCCGCTGGACAGCGAAAGACGCGGAACGGGGCATAAACAATAATGACATTGCCCGTGTGACCGGGATCGGCGCGCATGGCATTTCCTTTGCGACCCGCGACGGTGAAACCCATCAAATACCGCACGGCGACTCCATGCTGCGAACGGCTTGATCTGGCCTATGCCATCAATGTCCATGTCGCGCAGGGCATGACCGCCAAAGACGGCATCATCATGATGAGCGCCAACGAAAAGCAGCTCAATAGCACAGCGGGTTTCCTCGTTGCCGTCACCCGCATTGCCGAGAATGCAACACTGGTGGTGGACAATGCCCAACAGGTCGAACGCGATGTCGCGCATAATCCTGGCGGTAAAACATCGGCGATAGAAGCGACACAGAATGCGCCAACGCCCGAAAACCGGGATTTTGGCAACGAACACCACCAGCCCCAGATCGAGCCACCAACCCCGCCAGAAATCGAAAGAACCCGCGATTTTGACATGGGCATGTGAGGCAACCGCCTGTGCGGATGCCCACACGTCCACATGTGAACATGAGAAGGAATGAACATGACCACAATTGCTATTGTTGCCCAAAAGGGCGGTGCGGGCAAAACCACGCTCGCGATCAATCTTGCCGCCGCTGCTGAACGCGCGGGTGAAGTTGGCGCTGATTATCGATACCGATCCGCAGGCATCGGCGTGCGAATGGGCATCGTGGCGCAAGGGCAGTCCGCCCGAAGTAATCGACAGCGCGCCGCCGCGTTTGGCCGCCAAGATTGCACAAGCCAAGAACAGGGCGCATCATTCATCGTCATCGATACGCCGCCCCATGCAGACCTCGCCGCAAGCAAGGCAGTCGAGGCCGCAGACATGGTTCTGATCCCATGCCGTCCCAGCGCATTCGATCTTGCCGCAATCCGAACAACGGGGCAGCTGGTCAAACTGCTTGGGAAGCCCGCTGCGCTGGTGTTCACCGCAGGTCCAGCGCGCGCACCGAAAATCTATGCTGATGCGATTGCGCTGGTGGAATCGTTCGGTATCGATGTCTGCCCTCACATCATCGCCGACCGCGCAGCCTTCCGCCACGCCAGCGCCGCTGGACAAACCGTGTTCGAATTTGAACCCGAAGGCCGTGCCGCCGCCGAAATCACCGCCGTCCACATGTGGCTATGTGAACAGCTGAACATGTCCACACGTTCACAACCCCACAGGAGAACAGCATGAGCCGCTTTGCCAATCTCGCCGAAAAGGCTGAAAACAAACCCGAACAAGCGCAAACTATATCGATGACAAATCCCAGCCATCGCGCCAAGCCGCATCGGTCGCAAAGCCATATCCGGCTATTTCTCGCCCGAACTATCAATGGCCCTCCACCACTGCGCCCGCAAACATGATCTCAGCCTGCAAGCTCTGATGGCCGAAGCGTTCAACGATGTGCTGCGAAAATATGGCGAAAGCCCGATTGGGGAATGAGATTATGACACTGAAGGAAAGCGACATCGCCGCCCATCTAAACGCGACGATCAAAGACGGCGACGCAAGCGCGTTTCCAGCTGCATTGGGAAACGCAGTGCATGCGTTCGGGATTGAAGAGCTGAGTGATGCGACTGGCTACACTCGGCAGCAGATAAGGCGTGCAACGCTGCCTGAAGCCAAGCCAAGTTTCATGATGGTCCACAAACTGGCGCGCGGCATGAACCTCGCGATCAGGTTAGTTCCGAGAGAAAATGGCTGAACGGTCAGAACGGTCGTTGCTCAAATTTTCAGGAAATTGCGGGTCGCAGTCCACCCGATTCCGCTTTTAGGGACCTTGACGGCTCCTTGTGGTCATGACGGGTATATGCGGAGATTATGCCTTCTATTCTCCGCAAAAGGCAAAACTTATCTCCGCAGAAAACGCGGTGAAAAAGAGGGCTAATCTCCGCGTGGGTCAAAAGCGAGAAGTGCCCATCGTCCTCGTAGCCCGGAAATTGGTCGTTCGGGCGGCCCCGTAGCGCCGACGCGAATAGCCAACATTCCGGTCGTTCATGTTGCCCAACGCAATTCGTAATACCTGCCGTTCCTTCAACATCGCTTCTTTTGTTTTTTATGCATCCTCGGCCTCAGCCGCAAAGCTGAAAAACAAATGCTTGCAGCTCTGTAATAGCGTCCGCAACTTATTCAGCGCGCAGGCTTGACCAGACTCCGTGTTCGGATGCCCAGCGAAAGGCGCCTGCGCGGGCGGCATAGTCGCCCTGATGCTCAAGCTTGATGACCACTGTTTCAGCGCGTCCGGGCGACAGTCCTGAAATCGCCCCGCTGCGGTCGCTGTTCGCCACCCATGGCGCGACGTCCCAAGCGCAGCCGTGCACGCTTATGGTGTGTTGGCGCGGCTTGTCACCAGCGCCAAGCAGCCGCAGCCAGATGGTTGAGCCAGCGGGAACCGTCGATATTGGGAAGGCATCCGATTCTGCGCGCGAAACAGTGCCGCGTTTGATCAGGTGGCTGCGATAATTGATGCCTTTATTGCCGCTGTCTTCGGGATCATCGGTTGGATCGAGGTCAGGAAGCGGCCATTCGGGATTGCCGTTCACAAACAAGCGCAGCCCGTCTTGCACGAAAAGGGCGCTTTCATAAGCCACAACATTGCCTCCCGACCGTAACTCCGCATCAAGGCCGTGCCATCCATTTGGCTTTATCGTCTTGGACTTGATGGCAAACGGCTCGACATCGCCCGGCTCGACGATCAGCGCGCCGATCAGGCCGTGGTGGCGGTGATTGCGGATGTCGGCCATATCGTGGAGCCAGCAAACTTGCCCGGGCCCATTTTGCCACGATGCTGGCGCGAGTTGCTCGTCGGCATACCACCAATATTCGCGCCAATTCCGTCCACGCTGATGGTCTTCGCGGTGGACCACAGCGCCCGGCGTTTCTTCGGCTCCCATATGCGAGCCAATATGCGGGCCAGACGTAATGCCAGTGCCGACAGTGCTATCCAGATTGCGCCCAGCAAAGCTTCCATCGAAACGTCCGACATCGTATCGCAGCAAGCTGGCATGGATAGAGACCCGAGAGCTCACCGTTCGTCGGTCTGGCTGGTTCATATCGTTCATATGTTCGAGCGGGAGCCGGGCGGGTGAAGGCTCGACGCCAAATTCTATGTCGCCATCCTCTTCGCCATGCTCTTCTTCCAGACTTTGTTCTTCGAGCAGGTTATTGACCAGAATGACGCGCACCCATTCGCCGCGCCGCGCCCGCAAGACCAGAGGCCGCACCTCCAAATCATCGTCATCGTCCCTGTCGGGAAGTTCCCAGCGATCCTTCCTAATCGCCTCTTTCAGGGCAGCTTTTAGTTTTGGCGACAACGCGCCTTCGTCATGCGCGATCACGCGGTAAATCAGGCCCCACGGATCGGTCAGCGCATCTCCGGCAAAACGATGCTCGATCCGATCTGCGGAGATAACGAACGTGCGGGTATTTTCATCGCTGGGCAGGGGCACCGGGGCTATGCCCGTCAGGGGCTTATCACCTGTCATATTAGCCGCTTCACGCAAAGCGGCGCGCGCATCGGGTGGAGAGAGGTACAGGTTTGGCAGCGGTGCAAAGCGTTCAAAATTTGCCTGACTTGGCTGCAACGAACGGATCAGCCCCCAGCATCCCAGCCAGATGTCGTCCATCGCACAGAAATGCCACAGATGATCACCCACGCCATAAGGCGAAGCATCGGTTGGATTGATATCCAGGGTAAAGCATTCGGAAATGCCCAAAGTCTGTTGATTGACCAGAGGAGCCTTGGGGTGCCCCCAATCGCGGCGCCAGCGCATGCCATGGACCGCAAAGCCATGTTGTTCCTCGTGCGATCCCTGCATCAGCCGGATACGGATGCGTTCGCCGGGATAGGTGCGGATGACCGGCGTATCGGGATCGCCCTGCTCGCCAGCGAAATTGGACTGGCTGCGAATATGGGAGCTAAACCATTGCGACGGATCACTGCCCCGGAAAGTCAGTGGCGCCGACCGGTAATTGACCGCCATGGAGCCCGGATCATCATCACCCGAAAGATCGGACGGCGGATTGAGTGGCCTGCCGCCCTTATCAAGCAAGGGCACAAAATCACAAATGCCAAGACAGGCTTCGCGGAATGGCAGCAAGCCGGCGGTCACCGGCGGCACGATCACTGCTTCACCGTCGCCCCAAGCGATATGGCTCTGGTCATCAGCCTTGAGCCACTGCGATCCAAATGGCTCGGCAATCATAGCCGAGAACAGGCCATGTTTCTGGCGGAAATTGGCGAGCAGGTGATCATGGAAGAAACAGGGACCAAATTCTTCATCAACAATCCAGCGATGGCGGCTGACATTGCGCAGGATCGCCTGCCCGTCGGTATCGACCGAATTGGCCCCAACCGCTTCGGTACAACTGGCCCCGGATAAATAATTCCAGCCCGTCGAAGAGCCATCCGAAGCCAAAGGATCAAACTTCACCAAATGCACGTGAAGCCCGCATTCAACCGGCAATTGGCCATGATCGAAATCGTCCGCTGGAAAACTGCCCAGCGCATTATGCTGCCGCCATTCGACAATATCGCCGTGATTGGCGCGGGGGAATAGCGGTTCTGGATTGGTGCTGGCGGCGTGAACGAAATCCTGAGTCAGGGTCTCGCGATAGTCCTTCGCCTGCTTGTCCCATTCTTTGACCGAGACCTTTTGCAAACGGTAATAATGGCCGCACGGATCGTACCAGCCATCGACATTATATTGCGTGCGTTTGTGCGTTACTTCGATATCGTAACTCAAGATGCGCGGCTTTTCGGGAAGTCCCGCATCCTTGCACCATTTTTCTGCCATGCTGTCGAGATCGACAAAGACGGCCCCCGGCGTCTCGCCCGTGCGGCAGCGCTCTGGCATGGCATTGCGTTCTAGCACTGACGCCCTTGGCATTTTCAGCAACATGCGGCGACCATTGGGCGTTGTTTTGTCACCCACCGGTGGCGGCGGCGATTTCATCGGGAACACGCCGTCGATAAACCAGGGGAACCCCGGCAGTTCGGCTTTGACGCTGGGTGGGCGCAGTCCGGGTAGTGGTCGTAGCGGCGGGCAATAGCTGCCGTCGGGGTAAGGGCGTTTGCCATCAATATAGCGATCATAACTGCGCCAAAGCCCCCACATGCCATGGTGGAAGTGCGGATAAAGATGACAATGCCAAATAATGTCGCCCACTGATTTCTGACGGCTACCTGATCCGTAAAGCGGATCAATCGTCATGGCATGCTGCGGGCCGATCGTAACGGAATCGAGGAGGTGTGATCCCTTTCCATCAGGCTTGCCGTCGGTATAACAGGGATTGACCGATGGCTGTGCAGTATCCTGCGCCACCGCGCGCCACTGGTGAACGTGCAAGTGATAGATGTGCGTTTCCTTGACGCCCGCATGAACGAGCCGGACGCGGCAAGGATCACCTGCATAGGCGCGCTGAATATGAGTGATCGGATCGCCAAACAGCCATGAGCTATGATGCTGTTCTTCGCCTGCGACATATTCGAGCCAGGTGTCTTCTCCCATTCGCGCCGTTTGGAACAGCTCCTGCATTTCATCGCCGAGCAGCCAGCGAAAGGCGCGGCGGTCCACCTTGTTGGGGTCGGAAAGCTTCGGACGTGCGTTGGTATCACGCACATACTGCCGCATCCTGTGCGGCAAGCGGTTGTGCATCGGCTCTGCCCGGTAGGATAACGGCATGATCGAATGTTCGCCAACCGTGTGCAGGCCCGAATGCACTTCGGGCTGATCGTGGATGAAGGTGGTGAATTCCCGAAAGCTGCGCGGCACATCGTCATAGTGAAAATCGACATATTTTTCGTGGCGGGGATCATTAACATCCTCCCCTTCTGTGATGATGTCGACATCCAGAAAGCTGCACCAATCGGCATTAGTCAGATCGGCACCTGTTTCCGGGTCACGCCATTTTGCGCCGGGCGCTTCGACAATGATCGTGCCAAACAAGCCGTGACAATTGGTTCCAGCCTCATTGCCGCGCACATCACCCAGATCGTTGATCGGCCAAACGCCTTCGGTGCTGGCGCTGTAATAGAGCTTTGCCGTGCCACCATGTGGCAAGATTGACCGCTCATTTTCGCCAATCCAGGCGCCATCCGCATATTTAACACCCTTGCGACCATTGCTCCTAGCCAAGCCGCCGCCCTGAACATGGAAACCCACATCACGGCCCTTGATCGAATTTTCAAATTCGATTTTGACGGTCTCGCCCTTGCGGCAGCGCAAGACGAGCGGGCGAAGCGCCGGGATAGGCTTCATCGGGTTGAAGCGATCAAAGGGTTTGCCCTTGTTACTGCCTGGGGCATGATCGTTGAGGATCAGCCGCTTCACCCAAGCCGCATCAATCGCTGGATCAGCGTCCGCCTGCGACTTGAGCAACGCCCTTTCGACGAGCTTGGCCGTATCAAATCGGCGTTCAGGATCATTCTCGCATGTTTCAAACCATCGTTCGATCGCGGTGTCCAAAAGGTGCGCTTGCGCCTCCCACTCTTTCATCCAGCGCAAGCGTTCAGCCGATGTCAGCGTGACCAATTTGATTGCCTTGTCGGCTGTCGCCGGGTCCAGATCCTCGGGATCGGTGCCTTCCAGTGCAGCGCGGCTCAGACGTACAGCCTCTGCATCATCGGCCAGCGGATCGCGTGGGCCAGATGTATCGCCCAGATCGGTCAACGCAATGCGAATTTCATCAATTTGCCGCACCACATTGGTGCGGACCGCCGCCGCCCGCCCGCCACGGCGGCGCGCGCCTTCCGTCAGGCGATCTTCCTCTTCGCCCAGCTCTGGCATCGATTCCCGCTGGATCAATTCCGCCAGAAGTTGCTGATCATCGGCATTTCCGGCCTTTAATCGCTCCAACATGACATCAAGCCGTTCGAGCCCATCAACAACCAAATGAACCCGCTGCCTACGCACATGAAGACGCGGCAGCAGTGCATCTTGATCATACCACCTGTCTTTCGCCCAGTTCAGCAGTTCGGCCACCGGACCAAGTGCATAGGCCATGCCGTTGGGGTCGTGATCGCCTTCCAGCGTGTAAACAATCGGGATTGAAAGGGCGACGACCTTGTAAGTGCGATCCGTCATGGTGTTCCAATCCTTTCAAGCATTCAATTCATCGATAGCGACGACATCGCCGGCAATCGTCCTGAGATCAGCAGCAGGCCGAGCGCTACGGCTAACCCCGCCTGCACCGGGATTAGAGGGCGGACCCAAGGCAACATTCGCTCCGCCAACATGATGACGGAAATGATGATCATTAGGGGTAGGGCAAAGGCACCCACGATCAGAGTCAGGATCATCGTTGCCCAGCAGCAGCCGATACAGATGGCGGCATAGCGCAAGCCCGCTTCAGCCGCAGACACAGCAGGCCTCTCTCCATTCCAGTGGCAGAGCAGCACAGCACGCGGTGAACGGCAGGCGTCAAGGCATGCCTTTTTCAGCGGTGTAAACTGATACGCTCCTGCGGCGATTGCGGCGATGCCAGCAACGATAGCTGGCTGCGCCATGGTGCCAACTGGCGCGACAAATGACAGCAGCATAGAGACACCAATCAAGATGAATCCCGCCGCTGTCCAGGTGCCGATAAACGCGAACGCGGCAATTGAGATCAGCTTGAATCTGTGGCCTTCGCTCACCTCGCTGACCGTACGAAGGAACGGGATTGAGGTTGGCAACATCATCGCAAGGACCATGATAGCCCAACCCGCAAGCCACTGAGCATGCGCCAAAATAGGAGCGCCAAATTCGGGGGGCTTACCACAAATATTCTGTGCCGCCTTCGCAAGTAAAAGGTCGACTTTGTCGTAGATCGAGCTTGCAATCGGCGAGTTGTGACCGGGCAGGCCGCTCACCATCGCAAACCATGCGCATGCGCTGACGGCGATAATGGCGACAGTTGCAAAGGGTGGCCAATCGCCGTCACGCCAAAGCCTGTCCGCAAGCGACACCTTTGCAGTGAAGAAGCCCACCCTTGCCATATTTAATATTTGAAATGTCCGGCCATTCCGGCACGGCCAACATAAACAAATGGCCCGCCCGGTAAGGCGGTGACCGCCAGTTCAAGCCGGGCCATATCTTGAACGCGGACTGCGCCGTCTACGCCCATCTTCTTGTCCAGCGCCGTGTCGCTGACCGCGACGGCAGCATCTTTGCCTGTAATGACACGGTCAACGCCTTTCGCATCCGCAAAAACCTGATGATCGGATTCAACCTTGATCGTCCAATTCGCGCCCATTCCTTTCGCAGCGACGGTAGCGGTGACTTCGGCAATGATGTCACCCAATAATTTGCGCAAACCTTTGAATTTTTCGCCGGCGTTACCGGCAAAAACATTGGCTAGTTCGGCCCGTTGGATAGCAGACAGCCCGGGATCAAAGAATAGCACTGTCTGCGTGACGCGGCGCTTGCCATGATAGGATGCAGCAGCGACTGCTTTGCCCTTTAACGACTCCCCCGCAATCTCGGCATCATCGCCAAACACCCAAGCATACAGCCCGGTACAATGTCCCTCATCCGCCTTTTCGGTGATCCAGCATGGGCAGATAGTGAAACAATCGCAACACTCAATGAATTGGCCTTTGAGATTTGGCTTGGGCTTCGGGTTTGACATGCGCCCCTCCTTCAATTGCGGATGGAAATGGGGAAGTTAATGGTTGACCGCTTGCTCGCGATCTCAAGCGTTTCGCCGGGCAACGGCGGTGCGCCGCCCACATCGCCAAGCGATGCGCGCACGGCAAAATCTCCCAAAGGATCTGCCGCAGCCGAGCCAAGCGCATTACCACCGCGTTTCACGATGATCTCATTTGGTCGAACGCCCACCGTGCCAACGATGCGGAATTGCTGTCTGCCGGTACGATATTCACACAATGTTATCGCCAGATTATCGGTTGCAGGCGGGGCAGCGACGGCCACGTCATAGATTTCGGTTGCAGGTCCGCCGTTTCCAGTAACAGTCAGTTCAAAGACATAGTTTCCGTGTGTGTTGAAGTGCACATCTGTTTTTGCAGCATTGGGCGTCAGGATGTTTGCTGCTGGCGCAGGCCCGGACTGCTGTGCCCAGCTATAGCTTGTCGCACCGGGTGATCCGCTGCCGTTCAATGACAAGACTTCATCCGCAAATGTGACGAAGTTGGCACCGATATGCGCCTCGACTGGCTCTTGCGGTGACTGCGATACCGAACAGACTGAACCTCCGCCCGCGCAACGCCGCCCTTATTGGAAACAACCTCTAACATGCCCGGTGCCACTGGCGCTGCCGCAATGGCATTTGGGCCGTGCGCCAGCACAATTCCCAGTGGTTTCAAAGTTAACACGGCTGCCGGATCACTTGATCGAGCGTCTATCGACAAAGTGTCAGTGTCGCGATCATGTGTGGCACTAGCAATCGTCACCAGATCGCAAATCTTGCCTGCGGCGAAATTGACCGGCAACGCTGTGCGCGTTGGCGGATTATCAGTGACATTGATTAGAAACCCGCCATCAGGAACGGCAGCAACATCGCCAATCACGCTGTACTGTGTGCCGTTGCCCTCGAGCTTGAAATGGAACGGATCACCGACCAATCGAATATCCTGCCCCACATCGCTTTCTGCGCTGACCCTCAAGCGGGTTTGGCCGCCAGACACTTCATAGGTTGCGCTTGTCGGTCTTGCACCCACCCGTTTGGCCTTGCGGCCCTGCACCGTGAACAGATCGGTAAAGACGCGGTTTATGTCGGCGGGGGCGGCGGGGTCCGGCGCGCCGCCCTCTTCCCTGATGCGTGTGCCGGTGATCACGACATGGTTGCGGAACGGGCCACCTGTCACCTGCTGTTCGCTGACACCGTCGCCGATATAGCCCGCAGGAACAGCCGACGTGCCGATCAGGAATGGGGCGACTTCACCTGTGGCCATAACCGCATACGGATCACCCTGGCTAATTCCCAGATCGGCAGTGTGAAACACCCGGCCTTTGTCATCTGCTTCAAGGTCGATAAACTCGCCGTAAGGATGAAAAATCGAATATTTGGCACCGGGGATTAGATCATCCATCCGCACACGGATGCGCGCAAAAACGACATTGGCCCCAAGCGCAGGCTCTCCCGCCCCTCCAAAAGCGGCCTCAAGCGCCATTATGACGCGCGCGCGGCCTCTTATCCCCATGCCGCCAACGGTCAGTTGCGCTTCCGCCATGTAATAGAATGATTCGCCCGGGAAGTTTTCAGGAAACACCCTCGGCAATGCCGGATTAGGCAATTCCTCAATCGCGGGTGCGAAAGGATCGTCGGCGTTTAGAACAATTTCTAGTCGTGTCGCACCGTCGCTAAACCACAAAGGAAAACCAGTATCCGGATCAATGGGACCGGCAGATTGAAGTCGATTCAGATTAGCCACAGGCAAGTCCTCCCTAAAATGGGAAACCATTCAAACGCTTAAAGAGCGCGGCCCGATTCTTTTTTGATTTGTGCTTAGTTATGGCAGTAGCAATGCGTCTGTCAACTAAGCTTGCATCTATGCAATACCAAAGTTTGAAAAGCAGCCCAAGTCAGCAAGGCAGTAACCGC
>CAVUII010000002.1:0-832021 GCA_963741605.1 uncultured Alphaproteobacteria bacterium | reverse complement strand
CACCAAATTCAAACAGCCACCGCTCCGCCCGCTGTCGCCCGGGCTGCTTCGCGCAGCACTTTGGTGGCCCATGCATTCAGGCTTTGTCCTTGCAGCTTTGCGGCAAGGGCTGCTTGCGCGTGAACCTCTGGGTCGACGCGGAACATCAGCTTGCCTGAATAGGGTTTTTCCGGTGCCTTGCCGATTTTGGTGCAGGTTTCGATATAATCATCCACCGCTTCGCGAAAGGCGGCGATCAGGTCTTCGACGGTATCGGCGTGAAAGCCAATGCCGTCGTTAATTCCGGCAAGTCGCCCAAAGAAAATGCGGTCATCCGCGTCAAATTCGATTTTGGCGCTATAGCCATTATAGCTCAAAATATCGCTCATGGTTTAACTCCTAATTTGATCAAATAGAGTCTTGCAGCACGCACCTGATATTGTTTGGCCTCTTTGCCCGGATGCGGGCGGTGGAACGCCTCCAACATGCCTGCTTTCATAAAACGCACCCGCGACCCGTTGCCTTCGATAACGGTACAACCAACCGCGATCAGCAGGCTTTCAATTGCTTTCCATTCCAAAGAGGCGGTAACGGGATCGGCAAAAATCGCTTTTAACGTCTTGGCCTGCTTGCTGTTTATGCTTGCACATTAAGCTAGCGTTTCAATATTGCAAGCATATTGTGATAGCAATAAGCGCGGCAATTATCGCCGCGTCCACAGCCCTTCACGGCTGGCGACATTTGGTTTGCGCAGCGCGGCCCATCCTGCTTTCCATACCCAGCCGAGTTTATCGGACTTGCTGGTGTAGATGCGCTGGTCCCACGCGTGATCACCGGCGGCGCGGACTTTGCGGGCGATGTCGCCATAGATGCCAGCGGCGGCCAAGACGGCCCAGCGTGCGCGAAAGGGCAGGCGGGCGGCACCGACGCGGGCGGAGGCTTCATATTGGCCTGCCTCATCCGCCATCCAGCGCGCCATCAAAGCGAGTTTGGGGCGGTTATGTGGACGCATGATCTCGCCGGGGCTCAGATCGAGTTTGGCCTGCCAGTCGTCGGGTAAATAACAGCGCCCTGCGGCGTCATCTTCGGCGATGTCGCGCGCGATATTGGCGAGTTGAAAGGCCAGCCCAAGGTCGCAGGCGCGGTCGAGCGTGTCGTGATCGTCGGCGGGGACACCCATCACCTTCGCCATCATAACACCCACAGCCCCGGCCACATGGTAGCAATACCGGTACAGATCGACTTCGCTGCGCGGATGCCATTCGGCGGTATCAAGCGCAAAGCCTTCGACGACCGCATCGGCCATGCTGTGCGTCAATCCGCATTCGGCAGCGACAATGCCCAGGGCGTCAAAGGCCGGGTCTCCGGTAGTTTCGCCGTTGATGGCTTTTGCCGTCAGATCGCGGATGATGGCAAGTCGGGCGCGCGAATCATCGACCAGCGCCATTGCTCCGCCATGGTCTTGTCCGTCTGCCATGTCATCGCATTTGCGGCACCAGGCATAAAGCAGCCACACGCGTTCACGCGTTGTGCGGTCGAACAGACGGCTGGCAAGGGCGAAGGATTTGGAGCCGCGCTTCATGCTGTCGCGGGCGTAGGCGACAAGGGCGGGGCGGTTGAATGCCGCCGCGTCGCTCACAAATCGTCTGCCTTCATCTGGAAAATCGTTTTGTGCGGCACATAACCCGCCATTTTCGCCAGCAGCCCGTCGAGCATATCATCGACCAACATGATCCCGGCATGTTGTTCGCGGATAAAGCCCACGTCGATCATGTGGCGGTTGAATGCCACCAATTGGTCGTAAAATCCTGCGACATTCAAAACGCCGACTGGTTTGTTGTGGTATCCCAATTGCGCCCAGCTGATCGCTTCCCACAATTCGTCCATCGTGCCCACCCCGCCGGGGATCGTTATGAAGCCGTCGCACAAATTGGTGAACATGCGTTTGCGTTCGTGCATTCCCGGCACAACGTGGATTTCGGTACAGCCGCGATGCGTGACTTCGGCGGATTGCAGGGCTTCGGGGATCACGCCGATAACTTCTCCGCCCGCCTGCAACGCCGCATCCGCCACAGCGCCCATCAGGCCAAGGCGTCCGCCACCATAGACCACGCCAATGCCGCGTTCGGCCAATCCACGCCCAACAGCGCGTGCCGTTTCGATATAGATGGGGTCGGTCGGGGTTGCCGAACCGCAATAAACGGCGATGCGTTTCATGCTGCTTATATCCTCCCTGAGCTTGCTCGGGGAGGGGGACCGCCCGCAGGGTGGTGGAGGGGTGGTGGGCGCAGACCGCCTCCTGCGTCGGCGACCCCTCCGTCACTCGCTGCGCGAGTGCCACCTCCCCGAACAAGTTCGGGGAGGATCAGTTGAATTGTTTTCATCCCAATCCCTCCAGCATCAACCCCGCTGTCGCCTTTGCACTGCCGACCACACCGGGAATTCCGGCACCGGGATGCGTTCCTGCACCGACAAAGTAAAGATTGGAAATCACGTCATCGCGGTTGTGGGTGCGGAAAAAGGCGCTTTGCCACAGCACTGGTTCCAGTGAAAAGGCGCTGCCCAAATGTGCGTTCAGGTCGCGGCCGAAATCGGTGGGGGCGTAATGGAAACTGGTCGCCAGATTGGCTTTCAATCCCGGCAACACGCGGCGCTCGACTTCGTCGAGGATCGCGTTTTTGAACTGTTCACCAAAGGCCCCGTCCCAATCGACCTTGGCTTTGCCCAGATGCGCGACCGGCGCCAGCACATAGAATGTTGAATAGCCATCGGGGGCCATAGCGGGATCGGTGATGCTGGGGTGGTGCAAATACAGCGAGAAATCATCGGGCACCACGCCGTTGGAATAAATGTCGTCCAGCAGCCCTTTATAGCGCGGGCCGAACAGGATCGAATGATGGGCAATGTCAGGATAATGACCCTTCACCCCGAAATGCACGACGAAAAGCGACGGCGACCAGCGTTTGCGGGAGAGGGCCTTCGCTGCCTTGCCCCCGCGCGGATGATCGGCCAGCAATGCGGAATAGGTGTGCAGCACGTCGCCATTGGTCGCGACCATATCGGCATTCAACGTTTCCCCGCTGGCCAATGTCACGCCCGTCGCGCGATTGCCCTGCGTCTCGATTTTGGCGACCGGACTGGATAGCCGGAGTTTGCCGCCCAGCCGTTCGAAATGTGTCACCATCCCCGCAACAAGCCGGTTGGTGCCGCCTTTGGCAAACCATACGCCGCCGCGTTTCTCGATGGTGTGGATCAGGGCGTAAATCGCGCTGGTGCTCATGGGATTGCCGCCCACCAGCAATGTCTGGAACGACAAAGCCTGCCGCAATTTTTCGTTCTTCACATATTTGGAGGCAATCGAATATACCGAGCGCCACGCCTGATATTTCATCAAGGCAGGCGCGGCTTTGATCATCGTCGAGAAATCGAGGAACGCAGTTGCGCCCAGTTTCTGGTATCCCTCCAGCTCAACGCCGCGCGAATATTCCTGAAATTTTTCATATCCGGACAAATCGCCCGGCGCGATGCGTTCGATTTCGGCGCGCAATTCGGCTTCGTCGTTTGAATAATCATATTGGGTGCCATCGGGCCAGTTCAGCCGGTAAAACGGCTTGACCGGCACCAGATCGACATCGTCTGAAAGTTGGCTGTCCGACAACGCCCATAATTCTTCCAGACATGGCGGATCGGTGATTACCGTGGGGCCAGCGTCAAAGACAAAGCCTTGCTGGTTCCAATGATAGGCCCGCCCACCGGGTTTATCGCGCGCCTCGATTATGGTGGTTTCGATGCCCGCTGATTGCAACCTTATGCCCAGCGCCAGCCCACCGAACCCTGCGCCAATCACGGCTGCTGTTGTCATCGTTTCTTTTTCCTTGCCCGCAATGCCGCAATGGCTTTGCCGACTGGTACTGGTGGTTTGCCCGAAAGGATACGGGCTTTATCGCCACCAGTGGTTTGCCCAGCGTAAAACCGTTCGATCAGGCCGGGTTTTAGCCGGTAAAAGCGTTCGAGAATTTTATAGCGTTCGCCGGGGATCGCCGCGCGGAACAGCATGCGGTTGAGCATCCGGTAGAATTTTCCCGCTTTCCAATGCGCATCGGCGCGCTGGCGCAGCAGCATGTTCAATTTGTCGCCATCCAGATCGGGCAGTTCAGCGACAAAGATCGCGGTACGCACCGCATCGGGCAGCGAGTAACTGGTCACCGGCTGGAAAAAACCGCCGCGTGCGCCAACCTTTGCCGTGCGACCGCTGCCACTGGCCCAGTAATTGTCCAGATCGCCGCCCATCACCACCGGTAATACGCCAGATTCTTCGCGCAACACCCGGTCGACTTGCCAGCCTTTTGCTTCGGCATAGGCGGCGATGCGGCGGCGGTGGACGCGTGGATCCATTTCGGGGCGGTCGGCATAATAGGTGTCTTCGACGAAAATCTTGTCCATGCCAAAAGGCAGGACATAGACAAAGCGATAGCCATCATGCTGGTCGACCGTGGCATCCATCACAATCGGCCGTTTCATGTCGTGCGGTTCGGACAGTTGCAGCAATTGGCCGGTGAATTTCTGCCAGCCGCAATCCAGATGGTGCAGGTCTGCCGCGCCGCGGGCATCGATAACGCCGCCCGCGTTTATCCGTTGCGAACCCTGCAACACCACAAGGCGCGGCGAAACGGCCTTTACCTCGCGTCCGGTTAGCAGCGATCCGGCGGGCAGATTGTTGCGTAACAGCCAATCGAGCCTTTCGGATTCGATGGTGTAATAAATGCTGTCCAGCGACCGCGAATGATCGGGGAAATGCACATCATAGCCTGACCAGCCATAAGTCACCAGCGGTGCCGTCAACCAGCGGTGTTCGGGTGCAATGTCGCTGGCGAAATAGCTCCAGATATGGTTGCCGCCGAAGTGCTTTTCTTGCTCAATCAGCACCACTTTAAGTTCAGGACGCAGCCGGGCAAGCGCCAAGGCAATCAGCCCACCGGCCAATCCGCCGCCAACAATGGCAAGGTCGCACTTAATATGATCCGGGGTCGCATTCGGCATCAGTAAGGCCCTAGCGCGGGTATGATTGCAGGGGAAGGGGTAGGACGAAGGAAGTTGTGGAGAGTGCAGCGTTTGCAGGCGCTCTGGCGTGGACAAGAGCGATCGACAGGTATAATTCGCCAGACATGACCCTTCGATTTCCGAATATGTGCGTTTTCGCCTTTATGCCGACCGTTTTTGTTGTGGGAGCATTGGATGCCGATGCGGCAATGGCCCAGCCAGCCGGCAATTCTCTGCCTGCCGAACAATGCATCACCTATCGCGACAATAACGCGGGCGGATACCAATTGGTCAACCAATGCGATTATCCGATCAACGTGGCCTGGTGCAGCGAACCTGTGGCGGAACGATGCGCGCAAGACCAAAACTGGAAACAATTGCCGCTTGCATCGCGCGCCGAATTGCCCGGTCAATTTGTGCCCGCGCAATCGATCAGCCTGTTTGCCTGTCGCGCGCCAGCGGCGGTAAAGCTGCTTTCCGGAAACATGGCTGAATGCCAACCGGAGACAAGATCGGGTAAATCCCCGCTGCCATGGCTGCCCGCCGCGTCGCTCAAAAATCCCGGTGCGATCATCACCGCTAATGATTATCCGCTAAAGCTGGAAAATATCTCGGGAACCACCCGTTTTGACATGACAGTGGGGGCGGATGGCAAGCCGCTGTCCTGTTCGGTTACCGCAAGTTCCGGCCATGCCACATTGGACAACGCGGCCTGCAAAGCGTTTTTGAAACGCGCCCGTTTCTCGCCGGTGAAAGATGCCAGCGGGAAACCCGTAACGGGGCGCTACAAAGGCGCGGTTACCTGGAAGGTGCCATAAACGCGAACAGGCCGAGGTGAATGAACACCCCGGCCTGCCGCACGCACCGCTGGAGACTGATCGAGCGGTCTGAGCAGGATTTTTAGAACTCTCCGGCAACGCCCACGCGCGCGGCTGTGCTGTCGCCGCCCGAATAGGAAACGCCCGCAGTCACCGCGAACGGGTTTTCGGTGTTGGTGCGGATTGCCACCGACAGACCAAGCGCCTGTTCGCCGCGGAAGGTAGCACCATTCAGGCTATAGCTAACCTTACCTGCATCCGATGGCATTGGCGCGGCGACCAGCGCGACCGCCGCCGCCGTGCCACGACGCAAATCGCGACGATCACGACGCTGTTGACAGCCGTTGTTACCGCTCTCGAACCAATAGCAGTTCCGTTGTTCGCCTCGACATTGGTGCCAGCACCCAAAGCCGTACCCCCATTAACAGCATAAAGTCGCCTCGGACGCCAACCACCGCAAATGCGCTAAAGGCCGCGCCTTGCCACTGACCCGCGACGAGCCACCAACAGTCGTGCCGATAATTTGCGCATCGAGGGCAAGGAGCGAAATTGACCCGCCACCAGACGCGCCATTCACATATGCCTGATTGCCGATTGCGGTGGCTTGCGGCAACGCAGACGTAACGCCGCTGCCGCGTCCAATAGCGGCGGCACCGATCGCGCCGGTGACAGCAACGGAGTTTGTACCCACAACAGTACTTTGATCCGCTATTGCATTGACGTTGCGACCGATGGCGGTAGCGTTCAAACCCGCAGCATCGGCGTTTTGACCAACGGCGGTGGTGTTATCCGCCGTAGCGGTAGCATCGTCGCCAACGGCAGTCGAATGCGCGCCAGTCACATCGCTGCCGACACCGCATTCGGTGGAATCCACGGCTACGCCATCCACATTACATTCGGGTGTGGCATCGGCCCGGACAGGCGCGGCTAATGCTGCAATCATGGCTGCGGAGGAAATCGATACGGTTTTCAGGATCAATTGAACTTTCATGGTCAGTCTCCAAATTGGTGCTCAACAACACCCCGCAATGGAAACTGCGCATTTGCACCCCCCACGCAGATGCTGCGTTTGTGATGCGACCCCCCTGTTCACCCGGTTGATCCAAATGTTTGGCGACCCCGGCTTATGGGACGTCCGTTGTGCAGCTTAGTTAGCGACACAAATTTATGCTAAATTGGACAAAAACAACAACTGCGGAATATTTTACGACAACGGGCTTTCATCGCGCTTGCACCCTTGCTGCGCGGCGCATACGCCCGAACCTATGTCCGCTGTCTTCGCCCTGATTGCCTCCGCTGTCGCCATGACGCTGATCGTGGGCTTGCGTTATCTGGCGACCAGTGGGTTCTTCAGCTGGCTGACCCAACGGAAGCGGCCCGGGCTTTACGATGCGTTGAAGCCACAAATGCGGCGCGAAATCGGCTGGAGCCTTGCCTCTGCCGCGATCTATGGCATCCCCGCCGGTATCGTTGCCTGGGGTTGGGATACGCGCGGCTGGACGGCAATTTACCGCGAAGTCGGCCAATTTCCAATCTGGTATCTGCCGCTGTCCGTGCTGTTTTATCTGGCGGCGCATGACATGTGGTTTTACTGGACCCACCGGCTGATGCACCGGCCCTATTGGTTCAAAGTCGCACATGCCGTGCACCATGAAAGCAGGCCGCCGACCGCATGGGCGGCGATGAGTTTCCATCCGTGGGAGGCATTGACCGGGGCGTTGGTCATCCCGGTACTGGTATTTCTGATCCCCGTTCATGTTGGCGCATTGGGCGCTGTGTTAGCGATCATGACACTGATGGGCATCACCAATCATATGGGTTGGGAGCTGTTTCCAAAATTCATGGTTAACGGCTTGTTAGGAAATTATTTGATAACAGCAACGCATCATCAAAAGCACCACGAAGCCTATCGGGGGAATTATGGACTCTATTTTCGTTTTTGGGACAAAATTTGTGGCACCGACCTTGGTCTCGGTGATTGGGGGCCTCGCCGTAATGACCATGGCCAGCAGCGCGGGGATGGCGGCGGGTAATACTACCACGCTCAATCTGACAGTATCGGGCCTGCGCAGCATGAAGGGCAATGTTTTGGTTTGTGTTACAGCAAAGCCGAAATTCTTTCCCAATTGTTCAAAAGATCCCAACAGCCACCGCGCCCGCGTTACCGCGCGCAATTCGGGCAAAATCAGCTTTGATGGCGTTGCGCCGGGCACCTATGCTGCGGCATTGATGCATGACGAAAACGGCAATGAAAAACTGGACGTTGCGTTGTTGATTCCCAAAGAAGGTTTTGGCTTTTCCCGCAACCCCGCCGTGGTCACTGGACCGCCCAAGTTTAAATCAGCGGCCTTTGCCGTGGGTGCGGACACCGTGAACCAATCGGTGAAAATGAAATATATGTTCTGAACGAAATCCGCTCCGTTCTATTGGGCCTAAGCTATTCGCTCAGCTGGGCTGATAGCAAAGCCACGACCGCAGCAATGGCTGCCACGCCCAATATTTTGGTTTTCAACGTGTAGCGCATCCAGCGCAATATTTTGCCGGTGCTGCGCCATACGGTTGCTGAATCATCCTGAAACGCCCGCCACAACAGGTTCATCCGCATCTTGTAAGGATCGCGACAAAGGAGCCGCACATAGGCATCGGCGCGTTTAGGTGATCGGGGCAGGGCCTCGATCTCGCGCTGCATAACCTGTGCCGCCATGGCGTGGATCTGCTTGGATCGCCCGGCGGTCAGGCTGCCAGCATGGCGGCGATACAGGTACAAATCTTCGTGCAGCGTAAAAAATTGAAATTGACGCGCGGCGCGCAGCCAGAAATCATAATCTTCGATGCCAAAAAGGTCTTCGTCATAACCGTTCAAAGCTTCATCGACTTCGCGTCGGTACAGGAAACTGCACCCGATGGCGTTGCCGTAAATCAGTTCGTCGGCAGGATCGACCGGCACCAATTCGCCCAAGGTTCCGTCTTCGTCAATCAGGCTGAAATCGCTATGAATGATGGCGCATTCGGGATGAGCCTGCGCCGTCGCCAGCAACCGTTCCAGCTGATTGGGACGCAGGATATTGTCGTCGGACGTCCAGCTGTAATACGCCCCTTGCGACACGCGAAATCCGTTGTTCAAACTGGCCGGTAGTTTGCTGTTCACGGCATTTTTCAGCACCCGCATATTGGGGTGCTGCGCAGCATTTTGCGCCAATATTTGCGGGGTGGTATCGGTGGAACAATCGTCGACGCAGATCAGTTCGAAATCGGTAAAGCTTTGGGCAAAAATCGAATCGAGCGCCTGCTGCAAAAAGCGTTCGCCGTTATAAACCGGCAAGACAAGAGAGATCTGCGGCGGACCCTTTGAGGTGCCTCCTTCGGTTGCCCGGTTGAATAGATGCGTCGTCGTTAATTACACACGCCTGTTAGCGGAAAAATCTGAATATAGTCTTGCAGATAATGCAGCGGCGGGCCGGTATTCAAAATAAAACCGCCGTTTCCCGAACTTAGCATTGGGCATTTACGTCAAAAGCCCTAAATATACCGCATCCCCGGGGAGTCATGTGACTGAGAGGGGCTGGTAACGCAGCCCGACCCGCTGAACCTGATCCCGTTGATGCGGGCGGAGGGAGGGAGTGGGCTTTAACTCCCGCGCTCTTGCTCCGTAACCCTTGGAGTGAGTTACATGGCAGACATCCCCACCAAAGCCGAAATCGGCGTCACCACTGGCGCGATCCGGGGTTCCAAAAAAATCCATGTCGCCGCCAAAACCGGCAGCGGGATTAAAGTCGCCATGCGCGAAATTTATCTCGACCCCAGCTGCGACGATGCCCCCGTCCGCGTCTATGACAGCAGCGGGCCTTATACCGACGACAATGTGTTGATCGACATCAAAAAGGGCCTTGCCGAATTGCGCGCCCCTGGATCAAGGCGCGCGGCGATGTGGAGCAAGTGTTCCAACGCGAAGTCCGCCCCGAAGACAATGGCCAGCTCGGCCCCGACCGCAGCGGCGGCGTCGCGCCCTTCCCCAATGTCCGCAAGACAAGTGCTGCGCGCCAAGCCCGGCATGAATGTCAGCCAGATGCATTATGCCCGCAAAGGCATCATCACCCCCGAAATGGAATATGTGGCGGAGCGTGAAAATCTGGGCCGCGAACGGCTGAAGGAATACACCCGCGACGGCGAAAGCTTTGGCGCGGAAATCCCCGATTATGTCACGCCCGAATTCGTCCGCGACGAAATCGCACGGGGCCGCGCGATCATCCCCAACAACATCAACCACCCCGAGAGCGAACCGATGGCCATCGGCCGCAATTTCCTCGTCAAGATCAACGCCAATATCGGCAACAGCGCGGTCGCATCCGACGTCGCCACCGAAGTCGACAAGATGGTCTGGTCGATCCGCTGGGGCGCGGACACCGTCATGGACCTGTCCACCGGCCGCAACATCCACGACACCCGCGAATGGATCATCCGCAACTCGCCCGTCCCCATCGGCACCGTGCCGATCTATCAGGCGCTGGAAAAGGTCGGCGGCGTCGCCGAAGACCTGACCTGGGAAATCTTCCGCGATACCCTGATCGAGCAAGCCGAACAGGGCGTCGATTATTTCACCATCCACGCGGGCGTCCGCCTGCCCTATGTCCCGCTCGCCGCCAAGCGCGTGACCGGCATCGTGTCGCGCGGCGGCAGCATCATGGCGAAATGGTGCCTCGCGCATCACAAGGAAAGCTTCCTCTACGAACATTTCGACGACATCACCGAGATCATGAAGGCCTATGACATCGCCTATTCGCTGGGCGATGGCCTGCGCCCCGGCTCCATCGCCGACGCCAATGACGAAGCGCAATTTGCCGAGCTCTACACGCTGGGCGAACTCACCCACCGCGCGTGGAAATCCGACGTGCAGGTGATGATCGAAGGCCCCGGCCATGTGCCGATGCACAAGATCAAGGAGAATATGACCAAGCAGCTTGAGGTGTGCGGCGAAGCGCCGTTCTACACGCTCGGGCCGCTCACCACCGACATCGCGCCGGGTTACGACCATATCACCAGCGGCATCGGTGCGGCGATGATCGGCTGGTACGGCACGGCGATGCTCTGCTACGTCACGCCCAAGGAGCATCTGGGCCTGCCCGACCGCGACGATGTGAAGGTCGGCGTGGTGACGTACAAGCTGGCCGCGCACGCAGCGGATCTGGCCAAGGGCCACCCGGCGGCGCAAGTCCGCGACGATGCGCTGAGCAAGGCGCGCTTCGAATTCCGCTGGCGCGACCAGTTCAACCTGTCCCTCGACCCCGACACGGCGGAGCAATATCACGACCAGACGCTGCCAGCAGAAGGCGCCAAGACCGCGCATTTCTGCAGCATGTGCGGGCCGAAGTTTTGCTCGATGAAGATCAGCCAGGAAGTGCGCGAATTCGCGCGGTTGCAGAATCAGCCAGCCGCAGGCTTCATCGCGGCAGCGGAGGCGGACCTGTCAGCCGAAGCCTTGGCGAAGGCTGAAGAAGGCATGGCCGAGATGAGCAAGGTCTATGACGAGACCGGGCGCGAGCTATATATGGGCGCTGGTGATCGGGAGCATGATTGACTAGCTACGAGTAATAAGCGAGTGCACCGTAATGGATGGCATAAAACTTAAGTCATTTCGTGAGGATATGGGGCTCTCTCAGGCAAAGCTTGCAGAGGTAAGTGGTGTGTCACAGCATTTGCTGTCGGCCTTTGAGCTAGGTAAGGTTGCACTTAGTCCAGATATCAGTGCTAAGCTCCAAGCGTCGTTAAGAGATAAATCAACCAGTGCGGTGGTTGAGCGAAAAAAGCGATATCGGCAGCATGAGTATTCTGCACGAACGCACGATCCTTTGCGGCTGACCAAGTATGTACGGTCCGCTGGCAATTCCGCATACCAAGAAAAGCTGACTGATTTGGAGCAAGCGCCCCAAGTGTCATTCAGCGCCTTGAGCCTTTTTGCCGGATGTGGCGGCTTTAGCCTAGGTTTCCGCAGCGCCGGTTGTCACATTAAAGGATATGTCGAAATCGACGACGCGCTAAGTGACATTTATAGCGCCAATTTTCCAAACACCCCCCGAATTGGAACAAGTGTTCAGAGTTTGTCGGATGAATGCCTGTCCGAATTCGTCAGCGATTATGGGAGCGTGGACGTCCTACTTGGTGGCCCCCCCTGCCAAGGCTTTAGTCTTGCAGGAAAACGCCAAGTTGACGACCCCCGCAACGATTTGTTTCGCGATTACGTAAGAATCGTGAGCCGCTTGAGACCGAAGGTTGCTGTTCTGGAAAATGTCCGACTTTTAACATCAATGAAAACAAAATCCGGTGCTCTGGTTAAGGATGAAATTCAAAACGAATTTCGTCAGCATGGTTATGATGTTAGCTTTTTCGAGATCAATGCGAAGGATTACGGCGTTCCGCAACATCGTGAGCGCGTCTTATTTTTGGCCATCGATAGAGATCTAGGAAAGGCGCCAAGCATTCCTGAGCAAGAGTTTGGCCAATTTGATGATCTTTTGGCTGCGCGCAGGCCTTACCGTACTTTTGCAGATGCCTGCTCCGATCTACCGTTTCTGGAATCGGGCGAATCTAGCACTGACCCATATCACTGTGCTGTTGCACACCCGAACCATGTGTTGGACTGGCTATGGGATGTCGAAGAGGGCCGCAGTGCACACGACAATAAAGACCCTTCGATGCGTCCACCTTCGGGATATAACACGACATATAAACGGCAGGTATGGAATGAACCAGCTGGAACAGTTCAAACTACATTTGGGATGATTTCTGGATGTAGAAATGTCCACCCGATTGCAACGCGAGCACTGACAGTCCGCGAGGCCGCCAGAATTCAATCCTTTCCTGATTTCATATCGTTTTGTTGGTAACTTAGGAACGATTAGGACAGGAATTGGAAACGCTGTTCCGCCGTTATTAGGCTACGCCGTCGCAGAGCATATTAGGACGCGAATTTTGAATTTTGTAAAAATACCCAGCTTCTAGGTTGAATTGTAGTTGGTCAGGGTGTTGGGCTTGACCACCTCGTTGCATTTGCACAATTCCAAAACGTGGAGCAGAATGAGTCACACCTGCCGGATCACGATAACTGCCTTTGCGAACCGCATATGCTTTCGTACTAAAACCTCCATAATCGCGTGAGTGTTTTACTAATTCGTCAATTGAATAGATCGCTATTTCTGTTTGCGCCCAATCAGTCGATGCGCGGGTTTTGTGAAGTAGGAAGGTCGGTATGAAAGGGTCATCAATATAGGCTTTTTGTAGCATCAGCCGAGTTATTTCGTCTTGTTGGTCACAAAAAAGCTTCTCCCATTCTGCCCGGCCATCGGCGTTAATCTCTTCCCAAAAAAATCTGCGCGGATCGGTTTGCCTTCCGGCTGAAACGCCGGCATCATCAAGAGGGCGAAAACCCGTATCACCACAGAATTGCCTCATAGCTAGAACGGCTTGATCTGAAACATCAAGGCCGTTGTTACGAAGCAGATTTGAAAATCCCCGTGCTGTGGTAAAATATAGTTGGGCATTAGTCGGTGTTCGATTGTTGCACTGTTTGGTCGAAACACCCACTGTTTCATGACGGCCATCTTCATCATGAAGGGTGATGACGAGATCGGATTTGCAACGGCGAACATCGGCACCGTTAATACTCAACCATTTTCGCCCTTCCTCAGAAGTGGCAAGCGCGCCAGTTGAAATCGCGAGGGCAGATTGCAACATTGGATAACCTAAAGCCGAGGCAATATATTCCACGAGAAGGAGTGCTGGGTCGCCTCGAACAACGTGAGTTTTCGGACAAGTTTTCGCAGAAAAGGGAAATTGTAGAGCGTTTATCTCTGAAACGATCCGATCTTCAAATGCGTGCCCCGCCTTGCGACCTAAGGTTCCTGCTTGAATTTGTGCAGCGTGTATCTCGTCAATTGGTGCCAGCGCCATCGTTGTAAGCCTCGGTTAGTGTTGCAACCGAAGTCTCAAGACCCTTGGCGATCCGTAGCAGGTTAAGGAAAGATGGATTTCTCAACCCCCGTTCCAGCATGCTGATGTAAGTACGGTCAAATCCACATTTATCTGCAAGAGCTTCTTGTGAAAGCCCGAGTGAAAGTCTTCTCAACTTGATGGAATTGCCTAGAGGCTTGAGATTTGGCATACGGCAGATGGCCCGATGGATGCTTTTGCGTCTACGGACATGGCGTCACAACCCAGAAAGAATTTTGGGGGAGCCTCGGTGGCACTACACTAGTTAATCACTCATTCCCCCGGCACCAACTTCTCTACCAGCCGTCGCAGTTCTCCCGCTGTCGCGACTACCGAATGATAGACGCTCACCCCAACCTAACCAACGCCTCATCCAGCGCCTGCAAAAACCTTGAACGGTCGGCTTTGGCAAAGGGTGCGGGCCCTCCGGTGATGCCGTCCATTCCGGCGCGCAGGTCGGCCATGATGGCTCGGGTGGCAATCGCGCTGCCGATGGAGGCGCTGGTGAACGGCTTGCCATTATTGCCGATCACCACCGCGCCTGCCTTCAGGCACCGGTCCGCAAGCAATATGTCGGCGGTGATCACCACGCTGCGCTTGTCCGCTTGCTCCGCGATCCAGTCATCGGCGGCGTCGAAACTGTCCGATACGATAACCCTCGTAATCAGCGGATGGTCGGGCATGCGAAAGCGCGCATTGCTCACCAGCACCACGGGCACATTGCGGCGATATGCGACCTTGTAAATCTCGTCCTTTACCGGACACGCATCGGCATCGACCAATATGCGGGGCGACGGGGTGCGCGGCGAGGGGGGAGGCGAGCTATCGGGCAGGGGATCGGGGTTGCGGTCAGTCATGTTCAGTCCGGGGCTTTATACCGATTTAGCCCCCGGCACCAGTTTCTCTCGCCTCCGCCGCAACTCGCTGGGCGTCGTATGCCCCGCGACCCCCGCCTGCGTGCCGATGCTCGCCGGACACTCCCCCTTATTCTCTTTCGACCCCAGTTGCCGCTTTATCGGCTCCCCACCCCGCCCCCCACAATATCCTATCCTTAAATACACCATGCCCATTCGCCGCGTGACATTCGCGTGGGGCTTGGTAGGAAGGGGCGCGACCCGTCCTGTTTAACGGTAAGGCACTATGAGCAAAACGAAAAATCCCAATTGGTTCGGAATCGGCATGGATGCCTGGGCGTTGGCGGCGGAATTGAATATGGTAATTGCGATGCGGCTGGGCGCGCTGGCCACCGGCGGCCCGAATGCGGCGCGTGAGGCGCATTTGATGGTCAGCGAAAAAGTAAACGCCAGCATCGCACTCGGCTTCGATTTTGCCACTGGAAAGCTGGGCACCAGCCCTGAAGCGATCGTCAGCAATAGCATCGACCACTTTTCGGCAAAGGTAACCGCGAACCGGCGCCGTCTTTCAAAATAAGGCCGCGCCAAAGCCGTGTTGGGGGAGGCGGGCTAGTTTACCGCGCGCCGCGCAATGGTTCCATTGGCTGTGCACCATATTTGGCCCACACATAGCGCCATGGTATGATGAAATAGGCGATGATGATTCCGACGCAATCGGTGAACAGCCCCTCTAAATCCGGCGTCCATTTGCCCGCCATATAAGCGCGGCCGGCGATCAGCACCATCCAGATGGTTTTCCACGCAATTTCATACAACATCAACGGCAGCATTTGCAGCGGATAGCGCACTCCCCAGAGGCTGAGCAGGGCAAGCGCGGCCAGCATCGATTTGGCGAGGCCGCGCATCACATCCCAATCGGCTGATTCAAACAGCAATTGCGGCCAAACGAACAGCCCGCCCATGATGACCGCCATCAACAAAAAGACAAAGCGAATGGCATTCACGCGCCATGCGGCGACGGTTGGCAAAGCGGTATGGGTGGAAGTGGTCATGGCCCGTCCTCGTGAAATGTTTGCGTGTTGCTGTATTATAATGGCAATACACTTGACTTGTCAAGCAGGAGCTGCATGCGATTATCCCAACATTTGCATGATGGACGTTACGACGAACGCGGGGCATGTTGTGGGTTCGGTATTTTGCGAGGAGAAAGACTATGGCAAATGTTTTGGGCCTTGGCGGCCTGTTCTTCAAATCGGCGGACCCGGCTGCGACCAATGCGTGGTATGGCCGTGTCTTGGGCATAAAGGTGGAGCCGTGGGGGATTATCTTCACCCCCGGGGCCGCCGCCGCGCATCCGGGGGCGGCAACGGTGTTTTCCGCCTTCAAATCCGATACCGACTATTTTGCCCCATCGGATAAGGAATTCATGTTCAACCTGATGGTCGATGATCTAGACGGCATGTTGGCGCGCTGTGCTGAACATGACGTGGTTCCGGTGAAGACATTTCCCGACGAAGCCAATGGCCGATTCGCCCACATTATGGACCCCGAAGGGCGCAAGATCGAATTGTGGGAACCCAAGCCGATGGCGTGAGGCGCGCGCGCCCCACGCTTAAGCTTCGTTCATGGCCAGACGGCGTTGTACGCAGCCTGAGCCCCGCTGTCGGCCCAATAATCGTTAAAGGTGCGTTCGGCGTTGGGCATGTTGCTGCTGGCCTTCAGTGGGTCCAGCTTGTCTTTCATCCGGTGCGCTTTGTTGACGTCCTGCACATTGAAATAGTCCGAATTGGCCAAATGGCAGGTGCGGCAATATTTACGCGATACATTCTGGTAAAGAGCTACCAGTTCGGTCGCCACTGGACGGCGTGCCGGTGTTGAGCGATGCCAGCTGGGCAGCGGTGGGGGTCGACCAGCCCGCCGGGGTGAAGGCATGGCCGCTATCATCGATCGCGCAGCCCACCGTGGCAACACCACCGCACCAATCATACCAACCGGTGATTACGTCGGTGATGGAGGGGGCCACAGGTTGCGTTCCTTTAACAAAGGCATTTAATTTGCGCATCGTCTCGCGCTGGGCGACTTCGGAATAAAGTGAACCGGGCGTTGCATCATAACCAAATAACTGCGCATCAAATGGCAAGAAATTGGCACCGGTGACCACGGTTTTCGCAATGGGGTGGGATGGCGATGCAGTCGAATAATCCGCGCGGCCACCATGGCAATTCATGCACGTGCCGGGATTGGCTTTCTTGCCTGCGGGATCGCTGCTGTGATCATTGTCAAGAACGGCAAAGGGCAGCAACTTGCCGCGAAGGGCCGTCGGAACGGGTGTGTAGCCAGAAGTAAATGCACCGCCGGTATCGTAAACGAAAAAGCGGACTTCCGGGATCGCGGCGGTGGAGGAATCTGAACGGGTAACCTCCATGGCCACGGTGGCGATCGGCTGGCTGTTGGTTTTGGCCTTGGTGATCGCCTGTTGTTCGTTGCCATTGGGGGCATTTGGATTGGCACTGTCGCCGAAATTGGTGACATAGCAGGCCGAAACGGTGCTGGTCGGCTGTATCATGCGCGGAAGGATTTTTGCCTTTGCCGGCTGCACGGGGCCTGCTTGCGCGACGAGGGATTTGATATTCATGATGTCTTTAGGAACCGCAAATTCAATGCCCTTGCGATAGGTTCGGCAATGGAGATCGCGGCCAAAGCCCAAATCAGCGCGGTTGTAATACACGGCGCGAATTTCATCGCTGCGCGGCAATAACGGGTTCAGACTAAAGCCATGGGTTGCAAGCCAGGCCTGCATCGTTCCGCGCGATGGCGTGGGATTGTTCGATGCGTCCAGCGCACCGATCCGTTGATAATAGACCGTGCCTTTGGCCTCGCAATCGGCTTCATCCGCACACCCAAACAGGCCCTCTGGCGCAATAAAGGTGCTGGGGTGGCCGGTTTGCATCAGATATTTGTAGATCGAGCTGATCCGGGAATTGGGAGCGGCAGCAGCATCGATCTTGGTCGCGTCAAACTTTGGCTTGGCCGTTTGGGCGGTCGCCACAACCGCCATTGATGCGGCAAAGACCGCGAGCAATATTTTGGATTTCATCGTCTTCCCCCACATAGAATTTGCATGCGCTAACACAGTCGTCCGGTGGAACCTAAAGGTTCATTTTATATTTTTTTACGTTGAAACAGTTGCTTGCAATTATGCTGTGGAGGCGGCACTATGCCTGAATTATGGTGAAGACCTTGACGAAAATCCAAAGTCCTAAACATGATAAACGGGCCGTGCTCTTCGATTGAAAGCAGTGCCTCTTTTATTGTGTGACACCAACGACCAACCCATTTTACTCCCAATATGGCAGGTTTAGACCGTGAATATGCGTGCGTTTTTGAAGGCCCTGATTGTGGTCACCGGAATCGGTTTTTGTGCATTTGTGCAAACAGCAAAAGCCGCCGAGACCGCATGTGCCCCCATCGCTGAGCTCAATTTTCTGTGTAACGCAGATAAGCCAGAGGATCTTGCCCGCATTCCGGGAACGCGCTGGTTGATTGCTAGCGGATTTAGCGCGGGGGCCGGGTTGAAACTGGTTGATATGAAAACAAAAACACTGGTGCGCTGGTACCTTGGTGCGGTCGATCAGGTGCGGCCCGATCCGGTGCTATATTCCGACTGCACCACCGCACCGGACCCGGCGTTGTTTAACGCGCGCGGGATCAGCCTGCGGATGCAAAGTCGTCGCCAGGGTACGTTGCACGTTGTCAACCACGGCGGCCGCGAAGCGGTGGAAGTTTTTGCCGTTTCGCTGGAGAAAAGCCGTCCTGAATTACGTTGGCAGGGCTGCCTGTTGTTGCCCCCAGCGCATGTAGGCAATGCGGTGGCGACCTATTCTGACGGTACCGTATTGGTATCTGTGCTGACCCGGCCGGGTATGACCATTACCGATTTCGAACGCGGTGAAAATACCGGCGGCGTCTATCAGCGCGGCCCAGGAGACGCCTTTTTCAGCTTGATACCCGGTACCGAATTACCCGGAAATAATGGATTGGAAACGGCGCCGGATGACAGCGGTTTTTATACCGTGGCCTTTGGTATGCGTGCCGTGGCGCTGTTTGATCGCCGCAAGCAAACCGGCCCGCAAGCTATTGCCAAGGCCCCTGGTTTCATGCCCGACAACATTCATTGGGATGGCAAAAGGCTGATCGCTGCGGGGATGGTAACAGACGAGCCCAATTGTGGCGGAACGCGAAAAATCGTTGATGGTGTTGCCGACCGCATGCTGTGCCATCGCGGCTATGTGGTGGCCGCGCTTGATCCGGCGACCTCGCGTTGGGCGGTGATCGCGCGCGGCAACGCCAATGAAGGCCATAATGGCGTGTCATCGGCCATCTTGAACGGACGCGAATTGTGGATTGGTTCCTATCAGGCCGACCGACTGGCTTGGCGGACGTTAAAACGCCCGAAAAAGTGAAGGCAAAAAATGTATCGCACGAATTTTCATATGCGGTTCAGGCGTAAAGCGACATCTGCCACGAAATTTTTAAGGGATATCATTGTGCCAAAACATTTTTTGCAAAGCTTCGTGGTCGGCATTTTTGCCCTTTCTGTGTCGGGCTGCATTCCGGCAACCGAAGGTCCAGAAGTAGTGTCTTCGGCGGCTGAGAAATTGCTCACGGTTAAAGGCGAAATTGGATACCGGGAACGGATGGCGCTGCCAGCGGATGCCGTTGTCATTGTGGAGATCAATGACATTTCCCGGGCCGATGCGCCGGCACTTACTCTGTCCGAACAGCGGATTGAGACGGAGGGAAAACAGGTGCCCATCCCGTTTTCGCTCACCGTCGCGCGCGACAAATTGCCCGGGCCGATTGGGAACACTGTACAGGTGCGGATTCAGGATAAGCAGGGCAAATTGCTTTGGATTACCGATACCATCCGCAGCATCGAGCCGGACGAAAACAGCGCGACCGTGAACATGGGGCTGATTGTGTTGGTTAAGGTTTAAGATGCTGGCGGGGCCGTGCAGATGTTTGCACATTTGCCGGTGAAATTCCTAAATTTGGTTCTTGTCGGGTTTCTCTTGAAACTGGAGCGAAATAATCCGATATTATGACCATGCGGTCTATTTGGACCGTTTGGTTTTAAGGAGTGTATATCATGGCAGAATGGTCTGATCCGCGGGCGACGCAAGCTCAGCCGGGCGTTACCATTGATGGCAAGGCGATTGGCAGCGTGTCTGTCGATCAGGGGCTGCGGTCCCACATGCTGAAGGTGTATAACTACATGTCGTCGGGCATTTTGCTCACCGGTATTGTGGCGTTGCTTTTCGCACAGTCCGGTCTGGCCGCACAAATGCTGGCAACCCCGTTGAAATGGGTCCTGATGTTTGCCCCTCTGGGCTTCATCATGGTGATGAGCTTTGGCTATAACCGTTTGTCGCAACCTGCATTACAGGCGCTTTTCTGGGCGTTTGCGGTGGTGATGGGGCTGTCGTTCTCGTCGATTTTCCTGGTGTTCAGCGGTGAATCGATCGCGCGGACATTCTTTGTAACCGCCGCCGCTTTTGCGGCACTCAGCCTGTGGGGCTACACCACGAAAAAGGATCTGACCGGAATGGGCAGCTTCTTGATCATGGGTGTGGTCGGGCTGTTTCTGGCGACAATCGTAAACATGTTCCTGGGCAGCAGCACGTTGCAATGGGTTATCAGCCTGTTGGGTGTGCTGATTTTTGCCGGTTTGACCGCCTATGACACGCAGCGGATCAAGAGCGAATATTTCCAGTTCGCCGGACATGATTCGCTGGGCAAGATTGCGATCATGAGCGCGCTGAACCTGTATCTCGATTTTGTGAACATGTTCCAGTTCCTGCTCAGCTTCATGGGCAGCCGCGACTAAACGACAACGCGCCAGCCCTTTGGGGATGGCATGGTGAAAGGGCCCGGCGGGAAACCGTCGGGCCTTTTTCTTTGCCTGATGGCCGAACACCCCTTTATTTTCGGCAAATTATGGTGTTGAGACCAAATGGGATCGTACCGGGGCTGGAGTTCTAATAATGCGTGCTTTTTATACTGTCGTTCCAACGATGTTGCTGATTGCCGGGGTCGCGGCCTGTACGCCAAAACCAGCACCCATTCCGCCACCACCGCCACGCCCGATTTATGTACCGCCGCCTGCTCCACCAGCAATGCCGTTGCCGCCGGGGGGCGCAGCATCGTCGACCAAATTGCCCGCTTATGGAATGGACGGCATTCGCATCACCCCCAATCGCGGGCTGAGCCGCGACGAAACTTTGTGGCATTTCCGCGCCGCCGTAAACGTTGCCGCGCTAAATTGTCAGGGGCCGGTTTGGGGGGCGATTGCCCAGAATTATAACAAGTTTCTGGTGCTGCACAAAGCGCGGTTGAATCAGGCGAACACCACCGTCGACAATGAATATCGCAAGCGGTTTCCGGGGCAGAATGCCTTGCGCGTGCGGGATACAAAAATGACTGATCTGTATAATTATTTCGCCTTGCCCCCCGTTCGGCAGGAATTCTGCAACGCGGCGCTGCAAAAATCGACCGAATTGCTGACGCTGCCGACAGCAGCCTTGCCCGAATATGGCATTGGTGGCCTGAGCGATTTTGACGGCATTTTCCTGCGTTTTTACGATGCCTATGCCAAATATCAGCTCGATCTGGCGGACTGGAATTTGAAATACGGGCCAAAGCCCGCTCCTGCGCCTGCGGTCACGACAACGGGTGGAACCATGCCCGTGACCAAGTCGAAGCCTGTTGGGAGATAAATTCAGGTTTGTTGGGGTGAAAGTCAAATAGCCTGCCAGCGTTCGCTGTGGCCCATTCCAAACCCTATCCCGCCTGCGCGGCAGCAATCAGTTCGTTGTCGATGGCTTTGGCGGCGATATAAGCGGGGCGGGCCGACAGCCGCTCACAATAACGCTCAAGGCTGGGGCGTTTGGGGATGGTGCCGAATTGGGTGCCCCACAATATTTGTGAACCCACATAAACATCGGCCGCTGTAAAGCGGTCTCCGCACACATAATCGCGGCTTTCGAATAGCGTTTCCAGCACATCGACGACGCGGTCATAATTGCCATAGCCCATCGACATTTCCTTGTCTGGTGCAGGGTCGAAACCCATGGCATGGTTGGTCACAGCGGCCTCCACCGGGCCTGCCGCAAAGAACATCCAACGATAATAATCGGCGCGCTCCGCCGCTGTCGGGGCGAGCCCTGCGTCGGGATAAGCATCGGCAAGCCAAGCACAGATCGCCGCGCATTCGGTAATCACTTGCCCGCCAGACAATATTGTCGGAACCTTGCCCATCGGGTTGATTGCCAGAAATTCGGGCGACTTCATCGATCCGCCATATTCGAGCAGAACCTGCTCATAATCCGCGCCAACCTCATGCAGCGCCCAGCGCGCAATCTGCCCACGCGACATCGGGTTGGTGTAGAATAATATCGCGGTCATGGCTGGCCTCCTGTGGCACCGAATCGGTTTTAATGCCAGAACAATAAGCGAACAAATGGACTGAGCGCAAGCCCAATCGCGTCAACCCATCGCCTATGCCATCTGGATATAATCGCGCATCGCCGCAGCCTCTGCCTCGATCTTTTCGATCCGCGATTTCACCAGATCGCCAATCGAGACAAAGCCGACCAATTTGTCATCGACGGCAACGGGCAAATGGCGGATGCGGCGTTTGGTCATCAGCGAAAGCGCGGACAAAATCGCAGTGTCGGGGGTGATGGTAATTGCGGGGGCCGTCATCACTTCGCCCACCGTCCGGTTCAGCATCGCTTCGCCTTCGCGCGCCAGGCCATAAATGACATCGCGTTCGGAAAATATGCCAACGACCTTTCCGTTGTCGATAACGGGCAGGGCACCGATGCGCTTTTCCGCCAAAGTCACGGCGGCGGCGCGCACGGTTTGGGTGGTTGTCGTGGTGTAAAGGTCACTGCTGTGGACCTGCAATATCGTGGCAACCGTCATACGAATCTCCCCAATCACTTGCTTGCAGAACCAGCATAGCATAGACCGCGCCTTGGAGAAAATGTGACAAATCCTTCGCGCCTTGATGATCCTGCTTATGCCCAGTTTGCCTGGGGCCGTTACCGCCGGTTGATGCTGTGGATGTTTGTGTTCACCATCGTGGTTACCATTGCGGCACTGGGCAGTTTCTGGTGGTTTAACGGCATGGTCTCCATCCATTTCTTCATTGCCGCAGGCGGTGCGATTATTGCCAGTATGATGTTGATGGCGGCGCTGATGGGTCTTGTGTTCCTGTCCAGCGGATCGGGCCATGATGAAACAATCGACGATCCGTTCAAGGAAGACGAATGACCCACGACACTGCGGAATCCCGGCGCGATCCCATATTGCGCGTGGTGCCTATGCCCGCCGACATCAACTCCAACGGCCATATCTTTGGCGGATGGGTTTTGGCGCAAATGGACATTGCGGGCGGCATCGTTGCCCGGCGCGTGGCCAAGGGGCCGTGCGCGACGGTGTCGATCGACAAAATGGATTTCATCGCGCCCATCCATTTGCGCGACATCATAACGGTTTACGCCCATGTGGCGCGGCGCGGGCGAACATCGGTCGCGATTGCCATCGAAGTGATCGCCACACGCGGCAACGACGGCGAAGAGATTAACGTGACCGCGGGTACCTTTACCTTTGTCGCGTTGGACGAAAACCACCGACCAAAGGCATTGCCAGAGGGTTGATCGTTGCTAGGTGGGCCTAATTATTCGCGGCCCAATTTCACCTCATAATTCAGAATCGATTCGCCATTGGCGGGGACACTGACTTTCCAAGTCGGCACCCCATCCACCTTTTGCACCGCCTTTGGTGCGCCCCGCAATTCGAACGGGATTTCCACTTCGGCATTGATGACTTCGTTGCGGGCGTTGGTGATTTTGACCTGAAAGCGTTGCTGGCGATTGGTTTGTGAAACGCGGGTCAGGGCAAGGCGGACGTCACTGGATTGGCCGACGATCAGCTCCACCTCTTCGCCAATGGCGCGGTCCTTTAATGCGGCTTCGCCGGTTAACAGGGGGCCGAATTTGCTATCCTCAAACACCGCGACCTGCCCCGATGGCATGGGCAGGCCCAGCCCTTTATTGGCCTTGTTCTCGCCGCGCAGCAGGATCGACATCGGCGTGCTGCCGCCGTCTTCGTCATTGGCTTGATCGACATTAAAGGCATAGAGCCGGGTGAATTTTGTGCCGGGCTTGACGATCATCGCTACCTGTTTCTGCCCCTTGGCATTAACGGTGACGGGTTCGGGAATGCGATACAGTTTCAGGTCGCCCAGATCCTCTTGTTCGGCAACGACAACCGCCATCGGGCTCATCATCGCCTTGGATTCGCGGCGCTGCGCGGTGACGACAATGTTCATCGCGTCGCTTTCATACAGGGCACCGGCCATCATAGGCGGCGACGGCGGCGGTGGGTAATATTCAAAGCCGGGGCGATACGGCACCTGATGCGTGCGCTGTTGGGGCCAGCAGGTCAGGCTTAACGCGCCGCCGGTAGGGCGAGGCTGTTGCCCCCGCCTTTCTCGATTGGGTTCGCCCGCAATCGCCATAGTGTTGGCGTTGATAAAGCTTTGATTGCCACCATTGGCAAGCGTTAGCCAAGCGAACAGATCGACCTTATGATCGGCCGCCGCCCCATTGCCGTCGGGCTTTTGCACCTGCGCCACATAATTTGCCTGCCAGTCAAAACCAGCGGCCATATAGGTGACGGTCAGCTTGGCGGTGGTGGCGGTATCAGCCTGGGTGATAACCGACAATGTGGGTTTGGCCGACAGGTTTTCAGGCACCCCACCAAATCCCATGCGTTCGGGCAGGCCAGTACAGCGCAGCGCTTCATACCCATCACCGGTTTGCAGGATGACCCCGCCCCCGGGCCCTGCGGTAATCATAGCGGGGGCGGACACCGCTTTACCGGTGGCTTTATCGGTGCGGGTGATGGTGACTTCGCGTTTCAGATAGGCATCGACCAAGCCGCTGGGTGAAAGCAGGCGGGCGTCGCGGTTTTTTTCCTTCACGCCCTTTGGCAGTCCGGTAACGATGGCGCTTTCGGGGAACATCCCCTCTGCCACGCCCTCAAACCGGATTAGCGATTTGCCTGCTGGAATGCGCACCGTGCGGGTTTCGGTAATCAACGCATAGCCCGCAGGCCAATTGGCGTTGATCGGCGCGCTGCCCCGGTTGCTAGCGCGATAGACGGTTAGGGAGACCGCCTCGGGTTCGGGCGAGATGGTGACAGGTTGGGCAACAGCGGGGGCGGAAAGTGTAACCAACGCCCATAACAAGCCTGAGATGAAAGCAAGCCGCTTAAGCCTCTCCCTTCTCATGAAGGGGAGGGATGAAAGAGAATGGCCGCGCATCAATACCGGCTGTCGAAAGTCGCCGTCAGTACGGCCTTGCCATTGGCGGGTACCGCGACACTCCATTCGATGCGATCAGCGGAAACGCGTTTGCCTTCCTGGCTTTGGTCGATAATCCGCACATCGCCCCATAGGCCTGATTGGCCCAGATCGACGGTGATGGCTTCGTTGCGGGCATTGCTGAATTCATATTGCATTTTGCTGCGCCAGCGACGGTCATTGATCCGCGTGCGTTCGACGACGACGGTTTTGACCTTCACGTCAAAAGCCTCGCCGGTGCGGATCGACATTGCGCTGCCCATCGGAGTGGCCTCAATCGCGCTTTCGCCAATAAACTGCGGGTCACCGCGCTTGTCACGCATATACACCCGCATCGTTCCCGACGGCAACTGATCGCCAAGACCTCCGCCACGCGAAGTCGAGAATTTGAGCACCGATGAGGCGCTGGCAGCTTCGTTGGTCGACAGCCAGCCATTGTTGAATTCGTAAGTTTTGCGGGCAGGGGCGGCTTTCACGTCCAGAAAGCTGACCTGCTTTTGTTGCGCATTGGAAATGGTGGTGCGTTCTGCCAGCGGGTAAAGATAGAAATCCCCCAGCCGTTCGCGGTCGTTGCTCTCGGTGCCCGGCTCGTCAATCGTGCCGGTACCGCCGTTCCATGGCATTTGTACATTGCGCCGGTTGCCGCCGTTGTTCGGATTACCCGCGACCAACAGTACATCGGCATTGGTGTAATCGGTGCCGGTATTGTTGGTCAGCGTGACCCAGCCCTGCACATCGATGGTTTGCTTCGCATCGTCGAACAATGTGACGTAATCGGATGTCCAGCCAAGGCCGGGGGTCAAATAGGTCAGCGTTGCAGGAACAGTGCCGCCCTTCGCCTCAATCGTGACCGACAATGTAGGCCGCGCGCGCAAATTGGGGGGGACTTTGTCGAATATAACGCGGACGGGCAGGCCGTCATCGCGCAGCACTTCGATGGTGTTGCCAATTTGCAGGACGACGCCGCCATTGGCCGCCAGCACTTTGGCTTGCACCCGGTTTTCAGCGCCGGTGGCGGGATTGGTGCGGACAAGGGTGATGGTTTGGCCAACGGCTTTTTCCATCAGCTTTGCCGGGGTCAGCAGATCGTAATCGAAATTCTGTTCGACAATGCCAATACCGGGGCCGGTCAGAGTGACAGTTTCAGCGCGGATTTGCGCCGACACATCGGGGAATTCCTGTTTCGACCGACCGGCAGGAATATTGATGCGGCGCTGGTCCTGCACCAAGCTTTGCCCGTTTTGATAGATGGTGACCGCGACATCGCCCTGCGCGGTTGCTTCGCCGGGGATGGCAACCGACGTTGCGGTCTGCGCCATCAATGGAACCGCTGAGACAGCGCCCAATCCCAATAGCCAAATCGCGCGCATTATCCGTCTCCCCTGTAAAATTCAGTGGAGACTGACCTAAGTTTCCTTAAATGACCAGAGCCTTAACGAATGATACATTATCACTCGGCTGCGGCGACGGCCTCGACAACCTTTGGTTTCCGGGCGCGTGGCTTGCGCACCGGTGCTGCTTCCGCTGCGGGTGCAGCTTCGACATCGTTGGAAGGCACGCCAATGGCCGGTGGCAATACTGCCAAATCGAGACCTGCGGGTTCCGCATCAATGGCGCGATTGCCATCGCGTTCCGGACGCTCGCGGCGGGGGCGATCATTGCGCGGTTGGCGGTCATTCCGCTCTGGCCGCGCTTGCCGCTCGGGGCGCTCTTGACGTTCGGGGCGGTCTTGGCGTTCAGGCAGGCGGTCTTGACGATCATTGCGTTCGGTTCGCTCAGGGCGTTCCTGACGTTCGTTACGATCCTGACGTTCGGGTCGCTCTTGGCGCACGGGTCGTTCTTGACGCTGCGGACGGCGATCGTCACGTTCTTCACGTTCGCCCTCGGCGTTATCATTGCCGTCGTTTTCGCCAGTGTCGCGTTCTTCATCGCGCCAGTCGCGCTCTTCGCCGCTCTCGCGATCTTCGATGCGCCATTCGCCGCGTGCCTGACGGCCTTCTTCTTGACGGCCTTTGAAATCGGCAAGAACGCGGAAATAGTGATCAGCGAACTGGTGATAATATTCGGCTTGCACCCGATCCCCGTTTAGCTGGGTATCCTGCGCCATCTTTTTATATTTCTCGAGCATCTGCGCCGCGTTTCCGCGCGCCCGATTGTCGATGCGATTCTGATTGTCGTAGCCGTTGCGGTTATTGTTCTGCGTACGATTATTATTGCCCCTGCCACGACGGCGGGGAGCTTGGCGATTATTCATAAAGACTTTTCCGTCCTGATAAAATGCAACCTATTATCCGATTGTTGTGCCCTTAACGCGCCCACCCTTTGCGGGTCCCGTTCATCTCTCAATGCGTTGGGGCAGCTTCGCAAAAAGGGCCTGTCAAAGGCCACATCGCTGCAAAGCTAGAAATGCTCTAACCTGTCGGCTGCTTGAATCCAAGCGAAATTTAACATGCGCCATTTTGGGTGAGCGAAAGCGCCCGATTAATCCCCGCCAGATCGCGATGGGATTGAACCGCAAACCCATGGCTTTGCGCCAATGCCGTTACCGATTGATCCTGACCTTGCCCTATTTCCAGAATGGCGACGCCACGGGTTTCCAAAAGTCCGGACAACTGCGGAATGAGGATGTTGTAATCGTCCATGCCTTCTTCGCCTGCAAATAACGCAGATGCCGGTTCGTGGTCCCGCACCGATGGCGAAAGCTTCGCTGCGTTTTCAACATAAGGCGGGTTGCACAGGATAAGGTCAAACCTTTGCCCTGCATTGGCACCGAGTAAATCCTTGTTCCATTCCGGCTTGAGCCAACTGAGGTGCAGAAACTGAGTCCTTTCGGCAAGGCCCAGCCTGTTGGCGTTATGGTTTGCGACCGCGAGCGCGGCGGCACTGGCATCGATGGCGATGCCAGTGCTATTGTCAAAAATCGATAATGCCGCAAGCAATAACGCTCCAGATCCAGTGCCTAAATCGGCAATCGCACTGGGTTGGCCGCGATCTTTGAAATAAGCCTGCGCCGCTTCGATCAAGGTTTCGCTGTCACCGCGTGGAATTAAGACATCAGGGGTTACCGCCAGCGTAAAATCCCAGAAATCCTGATGCCCGATAATATAGGCGACGGGTTCATATAATGCCCGCCGCGCAACCATCGCGGCAAAGGATGCTGGTTCGATCAAATCCGCTCTGCGCAGTAACAGCGCCGAACGATCAATGCCCAATCCATGCGCCATCAACAATTCGGCGTCGAGGCGCGGCGTGTCACTGAATATTGCCAACGTCCGGCTGGCATCGGCCAAGGCGTCTATGGCGTTTCGCAATTCAGCCATTTTCGGACGTGTCCGCTTTGCCTTGGATCAACGAACCACCGGCTTCGGCGCAGCTATCGGCGGGTACATAACGCCAGCGGTCAGGCATGTTGTCTTTGGTTGCCGTACCCGCACAATCGGTTCCCGGACCTGCAGCGCAATCATTATATTGGGCAAGGGCAATGCCGTAACATTTTTCGCGCGCTGCCTTTTTGGGCTCGGGCATTTTTGTGCCATGGTCGGTTTGGTCGTAACGGACGCCAACGGTGCCGTCATTGCAACCGGTAAGCGACGCAGCGGCAAGTAAAGCGCCTGCCCATTTCGATAAATTTGCATTCTGCCCGTCCGCCATGGAGGCGGCTATAGGCAGAATCTTTTGCCCGCGCCAGTGGCGGCTTGGCGCATTGGGCTGCGCTGCTATGGGAGGGGCAATGACACAACGATTTGCTTTTTCGATTACCGCCACCGACGGCAAGGCCCGCACCGGAGCGATCCAGATGTTGCGCGGCGAAATCCGCACGCCCGCCTTCATGCCCGTGGGTACAGCGGCCACTGTAAAGGCTATGCGTCCGGCAGAAGTGCGGGCGACGGGGGCCGATATTATACTGGGTAACACCTATCACCTGATGCTGCGTCCCGGAGCGGAACGGGTGGCGCGGCTGGGCGGGTTGCACAATTTTTCAGGCTGGGACCGGCCGATATTGACCGACAGCGGCGGTTATCAGGTCATGAGCCTGTCTGCGTTGCGCAAAATCACCGAAGACGGCGTGGCCTTTCAAAGCCATTTGGATGGATCGCGGCACATGCTGTCGCCAGAACGATCGATGGAAATTCAGCGATTGTTGGGGTCTGACATTGTGATGGCGTTTGACGAATGCCCCGCCAACGGCGTTTCCCGCGACGAATCGGCAAAATCGATGGCGCGTTCGATGCGCTGGGCCAAACGGTCGCGCGATGGTTTTGATGGCGGCGGCGAACATGCCGAACGGTCTGCCTTGTTTGGCATCCAGCAGGGATCGCTTGATGCGTCATTGCGTAAGGAAAGTGCAGAGGCGCTGATTGACGTAGGCTTTGACGGCTATGCCATTGGCGGGCTGGCGGTGGGAGAGGGGCAAGAGGCGATGTTTGGGTGTTTAGATTACGCCCCCGATATGCTGCCCGTCGACAAGCCGCGCTATCTCATGGGCGTGGGCAAGCCCGATGATTTGGTCGGCGCGGTGGAGCGCGGCGTGGATATGTTTGATTGCGTCCTGCCAACGCGCAGCGGACGCAACGGCCAGGCATTTACCTGGAGCGGCCCGGTCAATATCCGCAACGCCAAACATGCCGAAGACCAAAGCCCGCTGGATGAACGCTGCGATTGTCCCGTCTGCACCACCAACAGCCGCGCCTATTTGCACCATCTGGTCCGGTCGGGCGAGATTTTGGGGGCGATGCTGATGACGCAACATAATCTGCATTTTTATCAAAGCTTGATGGCCGGAATGCGCAGCGCGATTGCGGATTCCCGGTTCGGGTCCTTTGCAGCGGAATTCAGGCGGGATTATTTGAAAAAATGACCGAGGTTGCCGCCGCCCTTGCCCGCGCCCAAGCCAACAGCCCGTTTCTGGCGCAGTTGATTGATCGGCAACCGGATCTTGTAGTGCTGCTCAAAAAAGGCGATTTTGACGCGGCCCTCTCCGCCGCGCTCGCGATTCAGTTCGAAGGCAACATCGGCATCGGCTTACGCAAACAACGGCAGGGTGTGGCGCTCGTTACCGCTATTGCTGATCTGACCGGCGAGTGGGACCTGACACGCGTTACCCGCGTCCTTTCCGATTTTGCCGATGCCGCGCTCGACGCGGCCATCGCCGCTGCCTTTGCCGAACGGGTGCCCGGCGCGCCGGTCCGCGGTTTTGCGGTTATCGGCCTTGGTAAACATGGCGGGCAGGAACTGAATTATTCGTCCGACATTGATCCCATTTTCCTCTACGATCCCGAAACGCTTCCCCATCGGGATCGCGAAGACGTTGCCGACAGCGCGGTTCGGATTGGGAAACGGGTCATCGAATTACTCGCTGCCCGTGACGAGCATGGCTATGTCTTTCGCGTCGATATGCGGTTGCGGCCATCCCCCGAAGTCACGCCGATTACGCTGCCAGTCGAGGCGGCGATCAGTTATTATGAATTGAGCGCGCTGGCATGGGAACAGGCGGCGTTTATCCGTTCGCGGATGGCGGCGGGTGACCGTGATCTGGGGTGCTATTTCCTGAAAAGTATTCAGCCTTTCATCTGGCGGCGCAGCATGGATTTCGGACAGATTGCCAACATCCGCGAGATGAGCGGGCAGATCCGCGATCATTATCATAAAGGGCAGGAACTTGGCCCCGGATATGACTTGAAACGGGGCAGGGGCGGTATTCGGGAATGTGAATTTTTCGGGCAAGCGCATCAACTGATCCACGGCGGGCGCGACCCGCATTTGCGCGTTGCCGAAACCCGGGAAGCCTTGGCACGTCTGGCGGTATCGGAGCGGATACCCGCAGAAGCAGCGGTGTTTCTGACTAATGCTTATGCGTTGCTGCGCACTATCGAACACCGGCTGCAAATGGTCGACGACCGGCAAACGCACAGCCTGCCAGAAGATACCGCCGATCTTGACCGCGTGGCGCGACTGCATGGGTTGAAAAATGGCGAGGCACTGATTGCCCTGCTGTCCCCCGTTGTCACCCGCGTTGCTGCAATATATGATGGCTTTGCTGGCGAGGATGATGGTGATGGCCCCAAACGGCTTGCTGACGAGGGTGTGCCATTAGAGGAACAATTGTCCGACATGGGCTATGCCGAGGCCGGCCCCGTTGCCCAGCGCCTGTCGCGGTGGCGCAGCGGGCAATTGCGGGCGATCCGCTCCACCTCGGCGCGCGAAGCGTTTGAGTGCGTGTTGCCCAAAATTATGGAGGCGCTGGTCGCCGCACCAGACAGCGACCGGGCTTTGGCGCGTATGGACAATTTGCTGGAAGCATTGCCCAGCGCGATCAATTTTTTCCACCTGCTCGATGCCCGTCCGGCATTGCTGAAATTGTTGGTCGATGTGCTGAGCTATGCCCCCACTTTGGCCGATGCCTTATCGCGGCGCAGTGCGTTGCTGGAGGGGTTAATTGACGCCAGCGCACTCGATTTGCCCGACAGTATCGATGCGCTCTCCACGGAATTGTCGGCGCGTTTGGATGGTCTGGATTACGAAGGGCAGTTGGATATTGTCCGCGCATTTGTGGGCGAAAAACGTTTTGCTTTTGGTGTGCAACTGATCGAAGGGCGGCAGGACCCCATCGCAGTTTCGCAGGCCTATGCCCAATTGGCCGAGGTGGCGTTGCGCCGTTTGACGGCGTCTACTGTGGCAGAATTTGAGGATGCCCATGGCAAGATTGCGGGCGGCGAGCTGGTGATATTGGCCTATGGCCGATTGGGCGGTGCGGCGCTAACCCATGCGTCTGACCTTGACATTGTGTTGCTGTTTACAGGGGATACTGGCGCCGAATCTGATGGGCGGCGGCCATTGGGTGCGACGCAATATTTTAACCGTCTGGCGCAACGCGTGGTGGGCGCGTTGAGCATTCAGACATCGACCGGCGCGCTGTATGAGGTTGATACGCGGCTGCGGCCGTCGGGCACACAGGGCATGTTATGCGTCTCGCTCGACAGCTTTGCCCGGTACCAACGCGAAGAGGCGTGGACGTGGGAGCATATGGCGCTGACCCGCGCGCGCGTTGTCTATGGTCCGTCCGATGGGGCGGATGCGATAATCGCCGAGATTCTGGGGGTGGAGCGCGATCCGGTAAAATTGCGCAAAGACATTGTCGCGATGCGCGCTGAAATGGCGGAGCATAAACCCGCCAAGGGACCGCTGGACGTAAAACTGTGTGCGGGCGGGCTGGTCGATGCCGAGTTCTGCATTCATGCACTGCAACTTGCGCACCGCACCGGCTATCATCCGAAATTGGCGCAGGCCGCAGATGCGTTGATTGCGCAACAATTGCTACCTGCAGAATTTGCTGAAGCCCAAGCACTTCTCTCGCGGGTGTTGGTGTTGTTACGGCTAATCGCGCCCGATTGCGAATTGCCGCCAGAACCGGCACAGGCACTGATGGCAAAGGCTTTGGGCTATCCAGACTGGACCGCCAATATGGCGGCGGTACAATTGGCGCAACATACAATTTCGGCGGTTTGGGCCGCGTATCAGAAAAACTGAAGGAGACGAAACATGACCGATATTGGCGATAAACTTCCGGCGGTAACGGTGCAGGATGCCGACGGGAACGCGGTGGCGCTGTCGGCGCTGAAGTCTCCGTTTGTGCTCTATTTCTATCCCAAGGCAGACACGCCGGGGTGCACCAAAGAAGGGCAGCAATTTTCGGAACTGAAGCCCCAATTTGATGCGGCGGGTGTCGCGATTTACGGAATGTCAAAGGACAAGTCGGCAAAGCTTGCCAAGTTCGCCGCCAAATATGCGCTGACGGTTACGCTGCTGTCTGACGAAGCCAGCGATGCCATTGAACAGATGGGGGTCTGGGTGGAAAAATCGCTCTATGGCAAACACTATATGGGCATCGAACGTTGCACGTTTCTGGTCGGGGCCGATGGCAAGGTGGCTCAGGTCTGGCGCAAGGTGAAAGTTGCGGGCCATGCGGATGCCGTACTGGAGGCCGCGCAGAACCTTGGCTGATGGACAAGGGAATATAGGGGCGGCCTGTCGCGCTGTTTTAACCGCCGCCAATCCGCACGCAAAGGTGATGCTGGCGCGGCAAGTGGCCCGGGATTGGCGACTGGGGCGATTAGAGCATCGCTTTGATGTGGCGATGCCCGACACTCCTTCGCGCCCAGAAAAGCCAGACCTGTTGGCTCCACGCTTTATGCCGAAACGCCGCAAGGGAGGATCGGAACGGGGACGGATTGCGATGTTGCACGCCATCGCCCATATCGAATTTGTCGCGATTGATCTGGCCTTTGATTTGGTGGGCCGTTTTGGCGACCAATTCCCGCGCGGCTTTGTCGATGATTGGCTACAGGTAGGGGCAGACGAGGCGATGCATTTTGCCTTGGTTCAGCGGCGGCTGCGTCAATATGGCAGCCATTATGGCGCACATCCGGCGCATGACGGGCTGTGGGAAGCGGCCTTTGACACCCGGCATGATTGCCTTGCGCGACTGGCCGTTGTGCCGATGGTTTTGGAGGCACGCGGGCTCGATGTAACGCCGGCCACGATCACCCGGTTTGAGGTACAAGGTGATTCGGCGTCTGTTAAGATTTTAAATCGCATCTATCATGATGAAATTCGGCATGTTTCGGTCGGTACGCGCTGGTTTGAAGCGGCTTGTCGCGGCGCTGGCGTTAACCCTTTAGAATGTTGGAAAACCAAGGTGCAGAGCCATGTTCAGAGTGCTTTGAAGCCTCCATTCAACGACTCGGCGCGTTCAAAGGCCGGTTTAACGCGGGATTATTACGCGTGGGTTGCAATGGCCGAACCCACCGGTCAACCAATGTCGTTACATAAGGGGTAGGCAGAATAATCTGCCGTTTGGGTCACACGGTGCGCATCATTGAAAAATGGAGTGGATCGTAAATTAGGGTTGTGAACTATAATGCTACGCAGCGCTTTGGCTAATCGCCAATCACTGGTCGGAAAGCTTGCACTTGTCGGGGGCGCCTTCGTTTCCATGACAATGCTGTCCGCAACGTCGGCTTCGGCCGCTTCCGCCGCCGCGTCGGCTGCATCAGACAATTTTCGGGTATCCCCTGAAGACGTCGAAGCCAACAAAACCGCTCTTGGCGTGTCCGATCCAGAATTTCGTGCGCTGCATGATGGTTGGGGCCGGATCAACGGCGCAACCCACAAATCAGAAGTCGCCATACCGTCGATCAATCCTGTCGATGCGATGCGCCTGACCAGCCAATATGGCTACCGCACCGATCCGTTTCAGGGTCGCCGCAAAAATCATAAGGGTCTCGATATTGCGGGCCCCATTGGTACCCCAATTTTCGCCACCGCCGACGGTATGGTTGGCCGCGCCCAATGGGTGCGCGGTTATGGCAAATATATCGAAGTTGAACATGGCAACGCCATCCAGACCCGCTACGGCCATATGTCTGCATTGAACGTCGCACCGGGCCAACGCGTCCGTCAGGGCGACCTGATCGGCTTTATGGGATCGACCGGCCGTTCTACCGGCAGCCATCTGCATTATGAAGTGCGTATTGGCGGCGAGCCCGTCAATCCGACGTCGTTTTTGCCAGCTGTCACAAAAGAGTCAAATTTGTTGATAGCAACTAAGGATAGTGCTAGCGCAGCTAAGGGCGGTCCAACCGAATAGGTTGTCCGACCGTAACGCATCACCTTTGGGAGAGGGTGTAATCTGGGGGCGGTAATGGCGGTGACGCCTTGCCGCCCTTTTTGTTTGCGCCTACATAGGTGTTATGACCGCTTTACCTGCCATCCAATTGCTTCCCAATGCCGCTCGCCGCGTAGCGGAAATTGCTGTAAAATTGGGAAAATCTCCAATCCTACGATTGTCAGTGGACGGCGGCGGCTGTTCGGGCTTCCAATATCGCTTTGGATTGGCTGAGGGGATTGAGGCAGACGACACGGTTACCGAATTGGACGGTGCCCAATTGGTTGTCGATTCGGTCAGCCTTGATCTGGTGCGGGGATCGGCGGTTGATTTTGTTGAATCGCTCGGCGGTAAAAGTTTTCAGGTCACCAACCCCAACGCCCAATCGGGCTGCGGCTGCGGATCGAGTTTTTCGGTCTAGGGTTTTTAGTTTAGGGCTGGCACGAACGATTTGCCGCGCTAAGACTGCGCCATGCGTATTGCCACATTCAACATCAATGGAATCAAGGCGCGCTTGCCGCGCTTGCTGGAATGGCTTGATGAAACCAGGCCGGACATTGCCTGTTTGCAGGAAATCAAAACCCAGGACGAAGGCTTTCCCATCGCTGAGTTCGAACGGCTGGGATATGGCGCGATTTGGCACGGCCAAAAAAGTTTCAATGGCGTCGCCATATTGGCGCACAAGGAGCAGCCGGTGGAAACGGCACGCGGATTGGCAGGGGAGCCTGAGGATGAGCATAGCCGTTATTTAGAAGCCGACGTGGCGGATGGAAAAGGTGGGGTAATACGCGTTGCCAGCATCTATTTGCCCAATGGCAACCCGCAGCCTGGGCCTAAATTCGATTTCAAACTGCGCTGGATGAAGCGACTGCAGGATCGCGCCGATGCGTTAATGGCAACAGAGCTGCCTGTGGTGCTGACGGGTGATTTTAATGTCATCCCATTTGAACACGATATCTGGTCGTCAAAGGCGATGCGCGATGATGCGCTGACCCAGCCTGAATCGCGCGCTGCCTATCGCAGGCTATTGGCGCGTGGTTGGACCGATGCCTTGGCCACGCATTATCCCGCAGGCGGCATCTGGACCTATTGGGATTATCAGGCGGGAGCTTGGCAGCAGGACCATGGTTTCCGCATTGACCATCATTTGTTGAGCCCTGTCGTTGCGGATCGTCTGCGTGGCTGTGGTGTCGACAAAGATCATCGCGGCAGGGACACGCCAAGCGACCATGCGCCAGTCTGGATCGAAATCGACTGACCGACCCAAACGCCGCGCTTTATTGTGGCTTTTGCCAGCGCCGCAATGATCGGCTGAGCGCACTGGGTTCGCCATAGCCCAGTCGGGTCGCAATTTCGCTCAGCGGCAATTTGCCCTCCATACGATATAATGTGCACAAGGATTGCCGCGCCATATCGGTCAGCGTGCGAAACGACAGGCCTTCATCATGCAAATGTCGCCGCAAAGTCCGTTCGCTAAAGCCAAAGGCAATCGCCATCCGATCGAGCGATACAGGCCGCCGATCAAGTTGCATCAGCGCAAACATATAGGCGCAGGCAAGGTGCGGCTTTCCTTGATCGAACCAATCGGTCAACATGGCGTGCGCGGCACGGGCTGCTGCGAGCAGCTCAGGCCGTGCATGCGGCGAAGGACGGAGCATCTCTGCGGTATCCAGCGTCATTTGCGTTTCGGGTGCTTCAAACGAGACCGGGCATTCGAAATGGGATTCGTAAAGGGCAATTGGCCGGCGCGGTTCATGGGCAAAGGCAAGGTGGCGGATGGCCAAGGGTCGCCCTAGCATCACTCCGCCCAGTCCCGTTTGCCCCGCGACCGCCCATTCGGCGACAGGACCCAGGTCGCGCGCGTCGCCCGATGGGGATCGAAATGTGAGTGTGGCGATGTCATCTTCAATCGCAAAATCGGCACGCAGCACGTTTTGGTAATGCGGATGCATCGAACTTAACAACTGGAAAGCGGTGGCCACATCGGGCGCGAACATGATGGGATAGGTGATGTCTGAAAAACCGTCAGGCTTGATCCTCTCCGCGATTTGCAAGCCCAATACCGGATTGTCCGTCCGCGCTTCGATCCGGGCGGTCAGTTGCAGCACATCGGCCAACGGCAACCGCGCCATTGGATTACGCGCAATGACTTCATCTATCTGCAGATCGCGCAACATTTGTGGACGCGATATGCCCATAGTCACGCCCATTTCCACCAGCCGCAGAGCGATGTCGGCCAGAATGGTATCCGGCGCGTCGGAGCCAACCATGCGGAGCAGCTTAGGCAGCCAAGCGTACATCGCGATCTTGCTTTCCCTTCCTGTTTCCCTCTGGCCTTCGCATGGATCACGCGGTAGCGGCATTGCTTATGGACTTAGCTTCGCTTTTTGCTCAATTGCAACCCGCCGCCGATCGGCACACTATCCATATTCCCACGACTTGGCATCAGGGACGCACCGCCTATGGCGGGCTCAGCACCGCGCTTGCCTATCAATCAGCAAGGCTGGTCGCGACAGACACACCGCCATTGCTTTCCGCACAAATTGCATTTTCAGGGCCAATTGCCGGGACGGTTGAGATCCAATCGACAGTGTTGCGTCGCGGCCGCAATAGCGCCTTTGTGCGTTCTGACATCCATGTGGGAGATGACATTGCCCTATCCGCTACTTTTGTGTTCATGACACGCCGCGAAAGCAAATTGGATTATGATGGCTTCCCCGTGCCCGCGCTTCCGCCGCTGCCCACCGAAGAACAGGTACGCAGCGGACCGCCGCAATTTTTCACCCACAATATGGAATATTCCGAAAGCCGTGCAGCGTTGGTGAAGGGTGACACCTGCATTGGCGCATGGCATCGCTTCAAGGAGCGAGACGGACTCGACCCGATGGCCGAATTATTGTGCATCGGTGATGCTTTGCCACCAGCGGCGATGGGGCTAATGCCAGAAAAAGCGCCGGTCAGCTCGATAAACTGGCAGGTCAATGTTCTGGAAGCCAATCCGCAAACCGAACGCGGCTGGTGGTATTTGCAAAGCGACGCCGATCATGCGGTCCACGGCGGCAGCAGCCAGCGAATGATGGCGTGGAACAGTGAAGGCAAGCCGATGTTGACAGGAATGCAGGCAGTGGCGCTGTTTGTTTGACAAGGCTTTGTGCGATGAACCGCGGAAAAAGTGGTTTCCGCTTGCATTTTTATCACACGCTCCCTAATCGCGCGCCTTCGCTTGGGGCTTGTTCCAGTGATTCCCGTGCGGGAGGTTTGGACCAAAGCAATTTGGTATAAAGCCGTTTGACCGCTTAATTTGACCTGCCTTCGCGCATGCTTGGGTGGCGATAGAATGAAAGGAGGCCTTTCGTGGCCAAGAAAATTGACGGCTATATTAGCCTGCAGGTAGCCGCTGGCTCTGCAACCCCGTCCCCGCCAATCGGCCCTGCATTGGGCCAACGCGGCGTGAACATCATGGAATTCTGCAAACAGTTCAATGCCGCCACCGGCGATCTGGAAAAGGGCACGCCCATTCCAACCAAGATCACCGTGTTTTCGGACAAGAGCTTCACTTTCATCATGAAAGCGCCCCCGGCGACTTTCTTGATCAAGAAAGTGCTTGGCCTGAAATCGGGTTCGAAAGAGCCCGGCAAATTGTCCGCTGGCAAAATCACGCGCAAGCAATTGGAAGAAGTCGCCACTTTGAAAATGGCTGACCTCAACGCGAACGACATGGACGCGGCCGTAAAAATCATCTCAGGTTCGGCGACAGCCATGGGCCTCGAAATCGTGGAGGGCTGAACCAATGGCAAAGCTAACCAAAAAAGCAAAATCGTTGAGCACGCTTGACCGTGAACAACTGTACACTGTCGATGACGCGATCAAGACGATCAAGGCATTGGCAACAGCCAAGTTCGACGAAACCATCGAAGTCGCGCTGAACCTGGGCGTTGATCCCCGTCATGCTGACCAGATGGTCCGTGGCATGGTATCGCTGCCCGCAGGCACCGGTAAAGACATGAAGGTCGCCGTGTTCGCACGCGGTGACAAGGCCGAAGCAGCGACTGCTGCTGGGGCCGACAAGGTTGGTGCCGAAGACCTGATGGAAGACATGTTGGCCGGTAACCTGAATTACGACCGCGTGATCGCAACTCCTGACATGATGGGCATCGTTGGCCGTTTGGGTAAGACATTGGGTCCAAAGGGCCTGATGCCAAACCCGAAACTGGGAACCGTGACCATGGACGTTGCCGCAGCGGTTGCCGCCGCGAAAGCCGGTCAGGTTGAATTCCGCGTTGAAAAACAGGGCATCATTCACAGCGGTATCGGCAAGAAGAGCTTCTCCGACGCTGATCTGCGCAGCAACTTTGACGCGCTGGTCGATGCGGTTATCAAATCGAAGCCATCGGGATCGAAGGGCAAATATGTCCGTAAGGTTGCGATCAGTTCTTCGATGGGCCCCGGCTTGAAAGTGAACGTATCGGACGTCGCTGGCGCTTAAGCCTTTGCGGTTGATAACGACAAAAGGCCGGGGTGGAAACGCTCCGGCCTTTTCGTTTGGAATGGGTCGGTCGAAACTATCGCATCCCAAATCGGATCACGGCCTCTGTGCAAAGCCGGACGATAAAGATTAACGACCGTGTTAACGCATCTGGTGCGCCCATTCCCACCTCTGCGGAATCATGGTGCGCTTTTTCATCGGCATATATATCTGCAACACAGGCAAAGGCCTGCGGCTCTGCTTCGCGCAAATAGGTCATCTGGTGGTTGAGATGCGCCAGAACCACATGCTCCACAGCATAAGTGGTTGCAAAAATGGCCTTGCGGCCCATCACCCCCGTAACAAAGCCCAACGCAAAGCCGCCAATTCCGCACATATGATAACTGATACAGCGCCGGATGTTGCGCGCGCAGAGATAATCGGCAAAAATGCGGCGATGATGTTCTTCATGCCGCTGGTTTTCGCGCAGTGGTGAAACAAGCTTCGGACGCAACATCCGTGAAACCATGGCCTGCGCCCGATAGATATTTACCGCCCCATTCTCTCCCGCATGATCAACCTTGATCATCTTTTCGGCAAGCGTGGAAGCAGCGCGCAGCATATCACGGACTACCGCGCTGCCATTATCAATTCAAGCGATCAGCTCAATGCCTTGTACAGGCTGAAAAGGCTCGTTGCTGTCAAAACGACACCGACCATGGTCAACAGGTTTTTCGCCTCGATCCGTTTCGCGATATAGCCGCCGAACGGGGCCGCCAACAACCCACCAACCAATAGGCCGCCGGTCACCACAGTGAACGCCTCCAGTCCGATCGTTGCAATGAAGGTGGCCGATACGGTGAGGGTCAGGAAAAATTCCGCCGTGTTGACGGTGCCAATGGTTTTGCGCGGGTCTGTGCCCTGGATCAACAGGTTAGAGGTAACCACCGGCCCCCATCCACCGCCGCCCGATGCGTCCATAAATCCGCCAAACAGCCCCAATGGGATTGCGACTTTGGGGTCTTTTACCTTGGGGACAGTGGGGTAGGTAAGCGCCTTATACAGTAAGTAAAAACCGATGCAGGTCAGGTACAGCATGACGAAGGGTTTGGCCGCAGAACTGTCGATATTCGACAAAACATACGCCCCCAATATGCCGCCGATTACCCCCGGAATGGCGATTTTGGAGAAGAGTTTCCAATCGACGTTTTTGTGCAGAACATGGCTGATCCCAGAGGCTCCGGTGGTAAACATTTCCACCAAATGGACCCCCGCCGAAGCGCGCGCTGGCGGCACACCCATCACACTGACCAACAGGGTTGAACAGATGACGCCAAATGCCATGCCCAACGCGCCGTCAACGATCTGCGCGACGAATCCGACTGCGATATAGGGAGCGATTGCAGCCCAATCGATTTGGTGAAAAAAATCAAGCATTGGCGAATCCCTTCGCGTTCACCCTCTCAAGTTTCAAAGGCTAAGGCGCATCCGCAAACGGAGCAATGTGGGATTTACTTCGGCAAGGGCAAATGCAACTTTATGCCGATTTGCGTAATTTTCATATCTAGTCTATGGGGCCTGACGCTATCGTCGAACGCGATGGAAATTTGAGGTGTTGATTCGGGGTAACCCGGGCGCGCGCAACGGCTTTTCTGACACGACCCTGGCTCCCCCGTGCGGCGCTGTTGTCGTGCGGTAACCGTTTCGTGAAAGGAACATCCCATGCCAACAGGCACCGTAAAATTCTTCAATACCGACAAGGGCTATGGCTTTATTGCTCCCGATGGCGGCGGCAATGACAGCTTTGTGCACATCTCGGCTGTTCAAGCCGCAGGCATGATGACGCTCGATAAAGATCAGCGCGTCAATTACGAAATCGAATCCGGCAAAAACGGCAAAGAATCTGCCGTGAACCTTTCGGCTGCTGACTAAGCCATTGGCAAAAGAAGAGCTACTGACGCTCGAAGGGGTGATCGACGAAATTTATCCGGATGGACGCTTTGGCGTTACGCTGGAAAATGATCACCGAATCATCGCTTACACGGCGGGGAAGATGCGCAAATTTCGCATCCGCTCCGTCGTGGGCGACCGTGTCCATGTCGAAATGACGCCCTACGACTTGTCAAAGGGTCGCATTATTTTCCGCGAACGCACGCCAGGCTCTGGCTTTGGCGGCGGACCACCGCGTCGGCGGTAGGATATTCGACGGGCGTCGAAACACCGTTAGCCCGCTTTCCATGGATCGATCCCGATTTCAGGATCATCAAAGAAAGTGGGCTCACGCTGTTGCCGTAAAACATCGCAAAACTGCAAAGGATAAAGCAATGGCAACTTCCGTATTTTTCCGTGAACGCGCAGCACAGGCGCAGCGCGACGCCGACAATGCAACGCTGGACAATGTCCGCGACCGCCATATCGTCGCCCGCGACACCTGGATCGAAATGGCCGAAAAAGCCGAAAGCACCGTCAAGGGCCGCGAAGCCAACGAAGCCGAGAAACGCGCTTTGGCAGAAGCCTGAATTTAGCCGTTGCGCAAGCACGCGCGGCGCGATACCCCATTAAGATCGGGGCGTCGCAACCCCCCGGTCAGGCCAGCATTTTGGCCCAAGCGTTGCCATTGTCCGTCCTACAGCGGATGAAGGAGCGTTTGTGTGACTGAAATAACCCTTAAAGACCTGACTCGCCTGTTCAGTAAGATCGGCCTGATCAGCTTTGGCGGCCCCGCCGGGCAAATCGCGCTGATGCACGAAGAGGTGGTCGAAAAACATCGCTGGGTTTCCGAAGACGAATATCTGCAAGCATTGAACCTGTGCCATTTGTTGCCTGGGCCTGAGGCGCAGCAGCTTGCCGCCTGGATCGGCTGGCGATTGCACGGCACGCTCGGCGGATTGATCGCCGGATTGCTGTTTGTCCTGCCCGGCGCACTGGTGATGCTCGGCCTGTCGGCGCTCTATGTGCTGGCGTTTCAGGTCAGCTGGCTGGCGGGGATATTCTTGGGCATCAAAGCGGCTGTGCTGGCGATTGTCGCGCAGGCGTTGATCCGCATTGCGGGACGGGCGCTCAACACGCGCGCCAAACAGGCGATGGCGGTGCTGTCGTTCGTGCTGCTGTTCCTGTTCAGCGCGCCGTTTCCGTTGGTGATATTGGGGGCGGGGGCGATTGGCGCGTTGATTGCGCGTCGGTCGCCAGAGCTTCTCGGGATCAAATCCGCCCCTCTCTCCGTTAGTCCTGAGCCTGTCGAAGGACGTATTGTGCAGGAAAGCGGTGCTTCAACAAGCTCAGCACAAACGGTGGAGGAGTTGCGTCCACCAAGCTTACTCACCCACATCCTGAAAACCATTTTTATCTGGGGCAGCATCTGGGCCGCCCCCATGGTGCTGATCTATACAACGCTGGGACCGGACCATGTGTTGTGGGATATAGGCGCGTTTTTCTCGCAACTGGCGGTGGTCACCTTTGGCGGCGCTTACGCAGTGCTTGCTTATATGGCGCAAGAAGCGGTCACGGGTTTCGCATGGCTGAACGCGGGCGAGATGGCGGATGGCTTGGGCCTTGCCGAAACTACGCCCGGGCCGTTGATTTTGGTGACGCAGTTTGTGGGCTTCCTCGCTGGTTTCCGCTCGCCCGCGCCGTTCGACGCATGGACAGCGGGAATACTGGCCGCGATGCTGACCACATGGGTCACCTTTGCGCCCTGCTTCCTCTGGATTTTCGCGCTCGCCCCCGCGATGGACCGGCTGCGCGGTATTGCGTGGTTACAGGGCAGCCTGTCGATGATTACCGCAGCGGTGGTGGGCGTAATCGCCAATTTGTCATTATGGTTCGCATTGCATGTGTTGTTCCGCGAAGTCGGCCAACTCCATTTCGGCCCCGCGCGCATCTATTGGCCCGAATGGAGCAGCTTTGACTGGCGAACGTTGGTGATCGGCGCAGGAGCCGCCGTGCTGCTGTTCCGGTTTAAGTGGAACATTATAAAGACGCTAGCGGTGGCTGCGGTTGCGGGGATGGTGGTGAGTGGGTTGGGGTAAGGGTGGCTTAGCTAGTCGATTTTTCCCGCATCACGCAGCAACTTTGCTTGTTTGGCATCAACCGCACGATGCGACATGAATTCTCGATAGCCAAAGTTCAAACCCAATTGGCGCATCAACGCTCGGTCTGTTTCTGAATATAGGATAGCAATGCCTTTCGGGGCGAGAATATCACGTGCCCCGCCGTTTTTCCTGAGGCGCTTCATAAAGTCGTCTTGCGCTGCAACTGCTGCAACCTGAACACGAGAGATCGGCATGCCGAGGCAATTTTCGAAAAGGGTCGCCAACCGTCTGGTACCCTTGCCGCTTAGCATGATTTTTTCTCGCAACTCCTTGTCAATTAGGAGCCAAAAGTTTGGTGTATAATCAAAGTCGGAAACGAGCCACCAAATGTTCGCAGTACCAGCCGCAGAAAACGATGTTTTCTTATCCTGATTAACGCTGCTCCGCAGATAATCAGGCCTCGCCCTCACGAGCCCAACTGCACATTTGGAAAGGACTTCATTGACACGGAGTAGGACACAAAATTGGTCGATTGCTTCTCGCGGGATCATCCAATCGGATTTGCCACCTGTTGTCGATTTGACATCAACTTCCCTGCCGCCAATATGAAGATCAAGTACCACCCCTCGGGGAACTTGCAACCAATCACGAAGCAGATTTTCGAATTTTGTGCCAAGATAAGTCTTTTCGGTCTTTTCCAAGTCCTTGAGAAAAAACCTTCCAGTCCGTGCGGTGTCGATCACTTCGTCAATCGCCGAACGGAAAAAGGAGCGGAGTTTTTCTTCGAAGAGAAGTTTGCCGCCAACGGCATTCAAAAGATCGCCTTCCAATTCCGAAAGCTCCTGATGGTCAGGATGTTCGGAAGACAGTGCCCGATAACCGCTATCGGGAAACAGGTTCACGCAGCTTTGACCAGAAAGTGTTTTTGCACTGACAAAGCGATTTGCAAATTTTTGGCAACAGCACGTGCAACAGGCGGAGGGAAAGCGTTGCCAACTTGGCGGTAACTAGCAGTTTTACCACCATGGAACTGCCAACTGTCTGGAAAGCCTTGCAGCCGCGCGACCATGCGGACAGTCAGGCGTGGCGCACCGACAAAGTCCGAAGATGGAGCCTCGTTAAACAGGCTTTTGCCTTCAACGCCCAGTGTCGCCCAAGCAGCACGAGCCCGGGTGGGGCCAAGGTCTGGCCCGCCATGTTTTTTCGACCCACCAACAATGGTGGGAGCAATATCATTTGCGCGTTTGGCCCAATTTTTGGCGCCTAACCAGCCATTGGCACCCATGAGGTCCCGCAGTGTTTCGCCGACCGTAGGCGGGTTATGTGGATTTGCTGTCGGCCAGTCGAACGCATCGACATAATCCTTTCTGATCGCCACAATCACCACGCGAGGTCGGAGCTGGGGAACGCCAAAGTCGGATGCGTTCAACAATCGCCAATCGGTTTTATAACCGAGTTTTTCGAGTTGGCTTTTCAGCCCGTTGCGATAATCCTCAAATACTGCGGACAAAAAGCCACGGACATTTTCGATCATAATCGCTTTGGGCCGAATTTCGTCAATTAGGCGGATGGCCGCAGGAAACAGGTTCCGTTCGTCCCGCTCACCCAATTGCTTTCCAGCAATAGAGAAAGGCGGGCAAGGCAGCCCGCCCGCAAATAGTTCTGTTCCAAAAAATGGTCGTCCATCAAACTGATTCATATCAGCGCACCGAACATCCCAATTTGGACGGTTGAGCCGCAGTGTAGCTGCATAATCCGGCTCAATTTCAATAAGTGCATTGTGACGGAAACCAGCCTGTTCCAGTCCGAGCGCTTGTCCACCAGCGCCTGCGCAAAATTCGATAGAGTCCATAACTCTCTGATTATGTTCTATCGATGTTCCCGTCAAGCGGTGTTGCGATGTTTTGGACGCGATAGAGCAATCGCCCGGCTGCACCCGCTCCACCCCTTGACTCCCACTCACATCCTGCTATCCGCCCCCTCGACCGAGGGGCTTGCCTCTCATGTCACCGTCCGAGACAGTTGGTGAGGGGGATTTGCCTCTCTTAATTTCCAGCCTAGGCGGGGATAGAAATTCACCGGCGCTTTGTGCGCCCGGCCATTGCCTTTGTGCACTGGCCAAGAACCTTCCCCACGGACTAATATGCGGATCGCCCATTTGGGTGGTTCGTCAATTCGTGTCGGGTTGGCCGTTAAACGCCAACTCATGTGATGGAGTAATGCATGAACCGTTCTGAAAAGACCGACGCGGTTGCTGTGTTGAACGCAACTTTTAACGAATCGGCTGTTGTCGTCGTCACCCGGAATCTGGGATTGACGGTCGCACAATCTACCGATCTTCGTAACAAGATGCGCGATGCCGGTGCCACGTATAAGGTCGCCAAGAACCGCCTTACCAAAATCGCGCTTGCAGACACGCAATATGCCGGGCTCAGCGATCTGCTGACCGGGCCTACTGCGCTTGCCACATCGGGTGATCCGGTTGCCGCCGCCAAGGTTGCTGTCGAATTTGCCAAAACCAACGCCAAGCTAGAAATAGTTGGCGGTGCGATGGGTGATACTGTTCTGAACGTCGATGGCGTTAAGGCACTGGCTTCGTTGCCGTCGCTCGATGAACTGCGCGCCAAGCTGATCGGCCTTATTCAGGCTCCAGCTACCAAGGTTGCTCAGGTTATTGTCGCGCCTGCAGGACAGCTGGCTCGGGTCTTTGGTGCCTATGCAGCGAAAGAAGCTGCTTAATCCTTTTAACATCCCCTGCGTGGCGAGCGATCGCGCGGGTAGTATAGCAAAGAAATTGGAGTGTTTTTAATATGGCTGACATTGCAAAGCTCGTTGAAGAACTGAGCAAATTGACCGTTCTCGAAGCGGCTGACCTTTCAAAGGCTCTGGAAGAAGCATGGGGCGTTTCGGCTGCCGCTGCTGTGGCTGTTGCCGCTCCTGCCGGTGCTGCGGCTCCTGCTGCTGAAGAACAGACTGAATTCGACGTCATCCTGACGGGCGACGGCGGCAACAAGATTGCTGTCATCAAGGAAGTCCGCGCGATCACCGCTCTGGGCCTGACCGAAGCCAAGGCTTTGGTTGAATCGGCTCCTAAGGCGATCAAGGAAGGCGTTAACAAGGCTGAAGCCGAAGACATCAAGGCGAAAATCCTTGCTGCTGGCGGTACCGTAGAACTGAAGTAATTCGGTTCGCGTACAGCGATCAAGTTTTCCCCGACGGGGGAATTGGGAAGGGCGGTCCAGCAATGGGCCGCCCTTTTTCGTGGTCAATTCCGCCACACTTTTCCGCATCCGACGGCGTATTTCGTATCAAAGCCTGGCACGTTTAGAGTATGATGGCATTCGGCTGAATCACACCGTTAGTGCTGAGCTTGTCGAGCCGAAGGCCACCGCAGGTGAACCACGTCTCGCGGAACTGCGAAACGCCCTTCGACAGGCTCAGGGCTACGGTTTAACTTAATGTCATCATGCTCTAATCACTGACAATCCCGTTCTCGTCCAATCGGCCTTTGATGTCCGCAGCAGTGATTTTGCCGAAAAGCTTGTTGCCACTCCTCACTAGGCTGCGCTCTACTTTCAATCGAGTAAGTAAAATTTGACCTTTAATGGGAACGAACGGTTGCGGATTCAGTGTTAATCGGCATGTTTGAAATCCTGCCCGCGTGCTTTGGCCAAATTTGCCAAGGCCGCTGGACCCATATTGATGATTATGGACTCACATGCCGACCAACATATTGATACTTGCCGCGCTTCCCGAAGAGGCGGATGCGGTTTTTCCGGATTTGGGGGAGCGTTATATCTCGGCACATTTGCCGGTGCGCTCGATTGGCAATCTGCGGATTGCAACCTGTGGGCTTGGCAAAGTGCGCGCGGCTTTGGCGGTTGGGATGCTGGCTGATCCGCAAACTCAGTTGATTGCAATGACGGGAACCTGCGGACGGATTGCGCCAATTGCAGGCGATTGTTTCTGGATCAGCCACGCCGTGCAACATGATTATGGTGCGCGGCTGCCGCACGGGTTCCAGCCCTTTCTGGCCGGTGAATGGCCGCTGGGGTTGCCGGGGGAAACCGACTTTGCAGCGATGCCCGATCCGGGACTTGGCCTACCAAGCGCGCGTATCGTCAGCGGCGATCTTTTTTTGGCATGCTCGGAAACATCCGTACATTTGGCAAAACGTCATCAGGCACAATTGGTTGATATGGAAGTGGCTGCGGTTGCACAAGCGGCGGCAACTTTGGGCGTGCCTTGGGCAGCGATCAAGGCGATGACCGACAAAGGCGATGGCACCGGAAAAGAGGACTTTGCGGCGAACCTGACCGACGCTGCACGGCTGGCAGCGTTATCGATCGAGGCGTTGGTCGCGATTGTGCAAGGGGCTGGTCAGGATTAGCACTTGCCAAGGCTTTGGCGGCCCTCCCGGCTTGACCAAGGCGCCTACCAATCCTATAGACCTTTCTAACAGCTGTTTTTTTCGGGACCGGGGCATGAACGCGCATTGCCCTAACGAATAGAAAAAATTGGCTTTTTCGACGCGATAGGCTGCTGGCTTTCTCCGACTCATCGGGGTGGTGCTATGCGGCCTTTTCGTTGTCGAAATAATCCGCGCTCGCATTTTTTGACCTTTTGATTAGCAAGGCTGAGCATTCACATGGCGAACCAAGCACATTCCCACGCGCTTTCCCGTAAAAAGCGTATCCGCAAAATCTTTGGCGACATTCACGAAGTGATCGAAATGCCGAACCTGATCGAGGTTCAGCGCGAGTCTTATGAGCAGTTCCTGCGCTCGGACCCGTCGATCGGTTATGTCTCCGGTCTGGAAAAGACGCTGCGCAGCGTTTTCCCGATCCGCGATTTTGCCGGAACATCGGAACTGGATTTCGTCCATTACGAGCTCGAAGATCCCAAATATGACGTGGAAGAATGCCGTCAGCGCGGGATTACTTATGCGGCGCAGATGAAGGTCACGTTGCGTTTGATCGTGTTCGAAGTTGATCCTGAAACCGAAGCGCGTTCGGTTCTCGATATTAAAGAACAAGACGTTTACATGGGCGACATGCCGCTGATGACGCACAACGGCACGTTCTTCGTGAACGGCACAGAGCGCGTTATCGTTTCGCAGATGCACCGTTCGCCGGGCGTTCTGTTCGACCATGACCGCGGTAAAACGCATTCGTCGGGCAAGTTCCTGTTTGCCGCTCGCGTCATTCCGTATCGCGGTTCGTGGCTCGATTTTGAATTCGACGCCAAGGACATCGTCAACGTCCGTATCGACCGTAAGCGCAAATTGCCGGTCACGACTTTGCTCTATTCGCTGGGCATGAATGACGAAGAAATCCTGAACCATTTCTATGACAAAGTGACCTTTGCCCGTGCAAAGGGTGGCTGGAAAATTCCGTTCAATGCCGATCAATGGCGCGCGTCAAAGCCAACCTTTGACATTGTTGATGCCAAATCGGGTGAAGTGATCTTCCCTTCGGGGCAGAAAATCACGCCGCGCGCCGCCAATAAGGCAGTGAAAGAAGGCCTGACCGAATTGCTGATCCCGACCGAAGAAATCTTTGGCCGTTATTCCGCATTCGATCTGGTCGATGACAAAACTGGCCGGATCTTTGTTGAAGCTGGTGACGAAATCACCGCTGAAAATCTGGAAGCATTGGACAAGGCTGGGGTTGATAGCCTTGAGCTGCTCGACATCGATCATGTCATCACCGGCGCTTGGATGCGCAACACGCTGAAGGCTGATAAGGCTGAAAACCGCGACATGGGTCTGGATGCGATCTATCGCGTCATGCGCCCCGGTGAACCGCCAACCCGCGAAACCGCAGAGGCACTGTTCGCTGGCCTGTTCTTTGATCCCGACCGCTACGATCTGTCGGCGGTGGGCCGTGTTAAGCTGAACATGCGTCTGCAACTGGATGCCGCCGATACGCTGACCACATTGCGCAACGAAGATATTCTTGCCGTGGTCAAGGAACTGGTCAACCTGAAGGATGGCAAGGGCGAAATCGACGATATCGATAACCTTGGCAACCGCCGTGTTCGCTCGGTGGGCGAATTGCTGGAAAACCAGTATCGCGTCGGCCTGTTGCGGATGGAGCGTGCGGTTAAAGAGCGTATGTCATCGGTCGATGTGTCGACCGTGATGCCAAACGATCTGATCAACGCCAAGCCTGCGGTAGCCGCTGTCCGCGAATTCTTTGGCAGCTCGCAGCTGTCGCAGTTTATGGATCAGACCAATCCGCTTTCGGAAGTGACGCATAAGCGTCGCGTTTCTGCGCTTGGGCCTGGCGGTTTGACCCGCGAACGTGCTGGTTTCGAAGTTCGCGACGTTCACCCGACCCATTATGGCCGTATCTGTCCGATTGAAACGCCTGAAGGACCGAATATCGGTCTGATCAACTCGCTGGCGTCGTTCAGCCGGGTCAACAAATATGGCTTCATCGAAACCCCCTATCGCAAGATTGTGGACGGCAAAGTGACCGCCGACGTTGTTTATCTGTCGGCGATGGAAGAGCAGAAGCACACCATTGCACAGGCTAACGCAGAGCTGACCGAAGACGGCAGCTTTGTCGAAGAGCTGATCTCCGCCCGTCAGGCAGGCGAATTCCTGATGGCGCCGCGCGACATTATCACTTTGATGGACGTCAGCCCCAAACAGCTGGTTTCGGTTGCTGCTTCGCTGATCCCGTTCCTGGAAAACGATGACGCCAACCGCGCGCTCATGGGTTCGAACATGCAACGTCAGGCTGTGCCTTTGCTGCGTGCAGAAGCGCCGCTGGTCGGCACCGGCATGGAAGAAACCGTTGCGCGTGATTCCGGCGCTGCCATCGGCGCTCGCCGCACGGGTATCGTCGATCAGGTGGATGCAACCCGTATCGTTGTCCGCGTAACCGGCGAAGTCGAACCCGGCCAATCGGGTGTGGACATCTACACGCTGCAGAAATTCCAGCGGTCGAACCAGAATACCTGCATCAACCAGAAACCATTGGTTCAGGTGGGTGATGCGATTGAAGCTGGTGACATCATCGCCGATGGTCCCTCCACCGAATTGGGCGAACTGGCGCTGGGCAAAAACAGCCTGGTCGCGTTTATGCCGTGGAATGGTTACAACTATGAAGATTCGATCCTGATTTCGGAACGCATCGTGAAGGACGACGTGTTTACGTCGATCCACATCGATGAATTCGAAGTTATGGCTCGCGATACCAAGCTTGGCCCTGAAGACATCACGCGGGATATTCCCAATGTCGGCGAGGAAGCATTGCGCAGCCTTGACGAAGCCGGGATTGTGTACATCGGTGCCGAAGTGCATCCGGGCGACATCCTTGTCGGTAAAATCACCCCCAAGGGTGAATCGCCGATGACACCGGAAGAAAAATTGCTCCGCGCCATTTTCGGTGAAAAGGCATCGGACGTTCGCGATACTTCGCTGCGTCTGCCGCCGGGTGTTTCCGGAACGGTCGTCGAAGTGCGCGTGTTCAACCGCCACGGTATCGACAAAGACGAACGGGCTATGGCGATTGAGCGCGAAGAAATCGAACGTCTTGCAAAGGACCGCGAAGACGAACGCTCGATCCTTAACCGTGCGTCGTACAACCGCCTGAAAGACATGCTGATCGGGCAGGTTTTTGCTGCTGGTCCGAAAGGCATTAAAAAGGGCGAAACGATTTCGGAAGACAATCTGGCCGAAGTCGAACGCCATGAATGGTGGAAAATCGCCGTCGCAGACGACAAGGTGCAGGGCGATCTCGAAGCCGTGAAGGTGCAATATGACGACGCCGTCAAATTGATCGTCGAAAAGTTCGAAGACCGTCGTGAAAAGCTGGAGCGTGGCGATGAGCTTGCTCCGGGCGTGCTGAAAATGGTCAAGGTGTTTGTGGCTGTGAAGCGTAAGCTGCAGCCGGGCGACAAAATGGCAGGCCGCCATGGTAACAAGGGTGTGATTTCGCGCATTCTGCCATGCGAAGACATGCCTTTCCTTGCCGATGGTACCCATGTCGACATCGTGCTCAACCCGTTGGGCGTTCCAAGCCGCATGAACGTCGGGCAGATTTTCGAAACGCATCTGGGCTGGGCCGCGCGCGGCCTGGGCAAACAGATAGAGGCCGGGCTTGAGGAATGGCGTGAAGCCAATCCGAATGCGCAGGCGGGTGCACCTCCGGCGGCAATTCGGGATCGACTTGCGGACATTTACGGCGAAAATTATGCCGAAGAAATCGCCCGTCGTTCGGATGGTGACATTATCGATTTGGCAGAACATCTGACCTTTGGCGTCCCCATGGGTACGCCGGTGTTCGATGGTGCCCGCGAAGCTGATGTGTCGTTCATGCTGAACAAGGCGGGTCTTGATACGTCAGGGCAAAGCGATCTGTATGATGGCCGCACCGGCGACAAGTTCGACCGTAAGGTGACCGTGGGTTATATCTACATGTTGAAACTGCATCACTTGGTTGATGACAAGATTCACGCCCGTTCCATCGGACCCTATAGCTTGGTCACGCAGCAACCGCTGGGTGGTAAGGCGCAGTTCGGTGGTCAGCGTTTCGGGGAAATGGAGGTCTGGGCGCTACAAGCTTATGGTGCCGCCTATACCTTGCAGGAAATGCTAACGGTGAAATCCGATGACGTGGTTGGCCGTACCAAAGTGTACGAAGCAATCGTCAAGGGCGACGATACTTTCGAAGCGGGCATTCCTGAAAGCTTCAACGTGTTGGTCAAGGAAATGCGCTCTTTGGGTCTGAACGTGGATCTGAAATCGCTCAACGATGGCGAAGACGAACTGCCCGAGGCGGCGGAATAAGGAGAGTGGGCGGCGGAAGCGTCGCCCAACCTACCCGCTAACCCGAAATTTTTGGGGTGCATAACCCCGCAAGGAAATGAAGATGAACGAACTTTCCAAATTCAGCAATCCGATCGCCAAGGTTGAAACTTTCGACCAAATCCAGATCGGCATCGCGAGCCCAGAAAAAATCCGCAGTTGGTCGTTCGGCGAAATCAAAAAGCCGGAAACCATCAACTATCGTACCTTCAAACCCGAACGCGACGGCCTGTTCTGTGCGCGCATCTTTGGTCCGGTAAAGGATTATGAGTGCCTGTGCGGCAAGTACAAGCGCATGAAGTATAAGGGCGTCGTTTGCGAAAAATGCGGCGTTGAAGTTACCGTCACCAAGGTGCGTCGTGAACGCATGGGCCATATCGAACTGGCCGCGCCGGTTGCGCATATCTGGTTCCTGAAATCGCTGCCTTCGCGCATCGGCCTGTTGCTCGACATGCAGTTGAAGCAGCTGGAGCGCGTGCTGTATTTCGAACATTACATTGTCACCGAACCCGGCCTGACAGCACTGGAAAAATTCCAGCTGTTGACCGAAGACGAACTGCTGACTGCGCAGGATGAATATGGCGAAGACGCCTTCACCGCCAGCATCGGTGCTGAAGCCGTCAAGCAGATGCTGATGGACCTCGACCTCGAAACCGAGCGGTCTGATTTGCTGGAAGAACTGGCGACAACCAAGTCGGAACTGAAGCCCAAGAAGATCATCAAGCGTTTGAAGGTCGTCGAAAGCTTCATCGATTCAGGCAACCGCCCCGAATGGATGATCCTGGACGTTATCCCCGTCATTCCGCCCGAACTGCGCCCGCTGGTGCCATTGGATGGTGGCCGGTTTGCGACCTCTGATTTGAACGATCTGTATCGCCGCGTGATCAACCGCAACAACCGTTTGAAGCGTTTGATCGAACTGCGCGCACCGGACATCATCGTTCGCAACGAAAAGCGCATGCTGCAAGAAGCCGTCGACGCGCTGTTCGACAACGGTCGCCGCGGTCGCACCATCACCGGTGCGAACAAGCGTCCATTGAAATCACTCAGCGACATGCTGAAGGGTAAGCAGGGCCGCTTCCGTCAGAACTTGCTCGGTAAGCGCGTCGATTATTCGGGTCGTTCGGTCATCGTGACCGGCCCTGAATTGAAATTGCATCAGTGCGGTTTGCCCAAGAAAATGGCGCTCGAACTGTTCAAGCCGTTCATCTATTCGCGTCTCGATGCCAAGGGTCTTTCGATGACCCTGAAACAGGCGAAGAAATGGGTTGAAAAGGAACGCAAGGAAGTTTGGGACATCCTCGACGAGGTGATCCGCGAGCATCCGGTTCTGCTGAACCGCGCGCCAACGCTTCACCGTTTGGGCATCCAGGCATTTGAACCCGTCCTGATCGAAGGGAAGGCCATTCAGCTTCACCCATTGGTCTGCGCTGCGTTTAACGCCGACTTTGACGGTGACCAAATGGCCGTTCACGTTCCGCTTTCGCTGGAAGCCCAGCTGGAAGCGCGCGTATTGATGATGTCAACCAACAACATCCTGTCGCCAGCCAATGGTAAGCCGATCATCGTTCCTTCGCAGGATATGGTGTTGGGTCTTTATTATCTGTCGATGGACCGCGAAGGCGAACCCGGCGAAGGCATGCTGATTTCGGATATGGCCGAAGTGCATCAGGCGCTGGAAGTGGGTGCGGTTACGCTGCACTCCAAAATCACCAGCCGCGTGCCGCAAACCGGCGAAGATGGTGTGGAACGCATGGTGCGTTTCGAAACTACGCCGGGTCGTATGCTGTTGGGCGAATGCCTGCCTAAATCGCACAAGGTGCCTTTTGAAACCGTAAACCGCCTTTTGACCAAAAAGGAAATCGGCGACGTTATCGATCAGGTTTACCGCCACACCGGCCAGAAAGACACGGTCTTGTTCGCCGATGCGATCATGGGCCTTGGTTTCCGCCACGCGTTCAAGGCGGGCATTTCCTTTGGTAAAGACGACATGATCATCCCTGAAGAAAAGGATGGTCTGGTTGCCGAAACCAAGGCGATTGTTGCTGATTTCGAACAGCAATATCAGGACGGCCTGATCACGCAGCAGGAAAAATACAACAAAGTCATCGATGCCTGGTCAGGCTGTGGTGATCGTGTTGCCAACGCGATGATGGACAAGTTGAAAGCCACACCAAAGGACGAACATGGCCGCGAAGCGCCCATTAACTCGATCTACATGATGGCGCACTCCGGCGCACGTGGTTCGCCAGCGCAGATGAAGCAGCTGGGCGGAATGCGCGGGCTGATGGCCAAACCTTCGGGCGAAATCATCGAAACCCCGATCATTTCGAACTTTAAAGAAGGTCTGACGGTTCTCGAATATTTCAACTCGACCCATGGTGCCCGTAAGGGTCTGGCCGATACCGCGTTGAAAACGGCAAACTCGGGTTATTTGACCCGTCGTTTGGTCGACGTTTCGCAGGACTGCACGATTGTCGAAATCGACTGCGGTACCGAACGGGCGCTGGAAATGCGTTCGATCGTCCAAGGTGGCTCGACCATCGCATCGCTCGGTGAGCGTGTGTTGGGCCGTACCACGGCAGAGGACATTATCGGTGCAGACAACAAGGTGCTGTTCCCAACGGGGACCTTGCTGGACGAACCCGCAATCACCGCGATTGAGGAAATCGGCCTGCAAGCCCTGAAGATCCGCAGCCCATTGGTGTGCGAATCCAAGGTTGGTGTTTGCGGCACCTGCTATGGCCGCGATCTGGCCCGGGGTACGCCGGTTAACATCGGTGAAGCTGTCGGCGTCATTGCCGCACAGTCCATCGGTGAACCCGGAACCCAGTTGACCATGCGTACCTTCCACATTGGTGGTGCGGCGCAGTTGAACGAAACATCAAATCTTGATGCGTCGGCTGATGGTGTCGTCAACTATCGCGATCTGCCGACGATTGTCGACAAACGCGGCCGCCGTGTCGCCATGGCGCGCAGCGGCGATCTGGTGATCGTCGGCCATGAAGGTCGCGAGATGGAAGTGCACCGTCTGCCATTTGGCGCGACCTTGCATTACGCTGAAGGCGACAAGGTAAGCATCGGCGACCGTCTGGCGGAATGGGATCCATTCACCATGCCGGTTATCACCGAAAAAGCCGGTATCGTGAAATTCCAGGATCTGATCGAGGGGCAAACGCTGATCGAACAGACCGACGAAGCAACAGGCATTGCCCAGCGCGTCGTTACCGAATTCCGTGGTATCGCCCGTGCCAAGAAAGAAGATTTGCGTCCCCGCCTGACCCTGCTTGACGATACAAGCGGCGAAGCGGCACGGTATCTGCTGGCTGTTGGCACGATGTTGTCGGTTGAAGATGGTGCAGAGGTTCAGGCAGGCGATGTTCTCGCTCGTGTGATCCGCGAATCCGCCAAGACCCGCGACATCACCGGTGGTCTGCCGCGCGTTGCCGAGCTGTTCGAAGCGCGTAAGCCAAAGGATTGCGCGGTCATCGCCAAGATTTCGGGCCGCATTGAATTCGTCCGTGATTACAAGGCCAAGCGCAAAATTGCGATTGTTCCGGAAGAAGGCGATCGGATTGAATATCTGATTCCAAAGTCCAAGGTTCTTGACGTTCAGGAAGGCGATCTTGTGCGCAAGGGCGACAGCCTGATCGCGGGTTCGCCTGATCTGCACGACATCCTTGAAGTGATGGGTGTAGAGGCATTGGCCGAATATCTGGTTGCGGAAATTCAGGAAGTTTACCGTCTGCAGGGCGTGAAAATCAACGATAAGCACATCGAAACGATTGTTCGCCAGATGCTGCAAAAGGTTGAAATCACCGATGGCGGCGATACGACTTTGCTGGCCGCCGAACAGGTTGACCGTGAAGAAATGGATGCCATCAACGCAAAGCTGGCTCCAAACCAAAAGCCAGCGGTTGGTAAGCCGGTTCTTTTGGGGATCACCAAAGCATCGCTGCAAACGCGTTCATTCATCTCGGCGGCGTCTTTCCAGGAAACCACTCGCGTGCTGACGCAGGCGGCGGTTGAAGGTAAGAAGGACATTCTGACCGGCCTGAAGGAAAACGTGATCGTGGGTCGACTGATTCCTGCGGGTACTGGCTCTGCCATGAACCGTATGCGCGTAACCGCCAGCAGCCGTGACGCGGCCTTGCGCGCCAGTTACAAGAAGCTGCAGGAAAGCCTGATCGCTCCGGAAACGGCAGCGGAAGAGCATGCAGCGGAACTGGCACAAGGCCCCGAAGCTGCGATGGGCGACGATCCATTGGGCAAAGTGATCGGTGAAGAATTCACCACTGATGATCTGGAACCCGCTGGCGACGAAGCATAATCCTTCGTCCACCACATGAACAAAAACCCCGCCGAAAGCGATTTCGGCGGGGTTTTTGTTTGCGTGTCGTTCCTATGAAAATGTGACTATTTTAAGCCGAAAGGTTACACAGGGTTACAGTGTCTGGTGGGGGGTGTTGTACGTTGCCTGCGATAACGGACGTCCAAAAATGGCATACCCGCGAAGGCGCGAATCCATGGATTGCTTGTCTTGCTTGTGCAAACGATGTTGAACGAAAAATTGGCTCCCGGCCACGGGTTCCCGCGTCCGCAAGTATTATTAACATACTGTAATTATGTGATTTATTATTGAATTTCAGACACTTTTAATCCGAATATCCCCCCAGACAGCCCGGTTACAGTCCAAAGTCAAACGGGCCTTCACCCCATAAATCATCGTCATCGGCCTTTGGTTTTCCGCTGCCAATCTTGTGCGTCGCTAGTTGCCGGTGGCGTGACAGCTGGCCCATTAGTTGCTCGCATTCCTGCCAATCCATTCCGGCTTCGCCTTCGCGATCCTCAAAAAACTGTTGCAGTGGAGACGTGGCTTTCTTTCCTTTGCCTTTTTTGGCTGCGGTATCGGGGGCCGTCGCCTGCGCCTGCACTTCGGCCTCCATGCAATCGAGGAAGGCGTCGAATTCGTCGGCGACTGCGTGCACCATCACATGGCCGCTTTGGGCATTTTCCAATTTGGTAATCGCGGCGAGCAAATGGCGCACGTCCTTTTTGCGGTGTTCACCCGCCAGTTCGCCATCCCTGTAATATTCGTCGCAATTGCCATCGACTGCGCGTTCGATGGCAAGGTCGATCAACCGTTGCCGCGCGAGCAGCAAAGCCGCATCCCACGCCAGCGAAAATCCCTTGCCCTCTGCCCGCCGTTTCAACCGATAGGCCGATTGCGCCGACAGGCCGACAGCCGCCGCTGCCTCTCGCACCAACCCGCAATCAGCCAGCGCCTCACAAAACCCGCGCTGCCGCGCCGCCGTCCACCCATCCGCGCGGGATCGCATAAGGGCAGGGGGAAAAGCCGCCACCACCTGCGCGGCAGCTTCATAAGGGATAGGGGCGGGGGCGAGATGTGTGTGATTCTGTTCCATCAATAGTATGAAGCAAAGCAAATCCTATTTTGCAAGAACAAAATGGGAACGATTGACATATAGACTAAGTTGGACTAAGTTCTACATCATGCAAACGGTCAACATCCATGAAGCCAAAACCCACCTTTCACGGTTGATAGCTGCCATTAAATCTGGCGCGGAGGCCGAAGTGATCATCGCGCAAAATGGCGTGCCTGCGGCGCGGCTGGTGCCGCTGGTGAAAAAGCCCAAGATAAAATGGGGCTTGGAGAAGGGGAAATATGTCATTCCTGACGATATTGATGCCTTGAATCCGGAGATAGAGGCGTTGTTTGCTGGACGCGCCAATGTTGGGGGAGGGGATTGAGGCTACTCCTTGACACGCACATTATCCTGTGGAGGCTGACGGCGAGCCCGCGCTTGCCGAAACGCGCCGTGCACATCATGGATGAGGAAGCGATTTCGATTGACGTCAGCGCAATTTCAATATGGGAAGTCGCTGTCAAATGGTCGCTTCGCAAGGGCCGCGCCGATGATATGCCAATGTCTGGTGGCGACTTCTTGCGTGCAATGGAACGGGCGATGATCGAACCTATGCCTGTCCAGCCGATTCACGCCGCTGCGGTCGATGGTCTACCCCCGCTTCACGGCGATCCGTTCGACCGGTTCCTGCTGGCGACCGCCAAGCATGAAGGCATGATATTTCTGACGCATGATGCCGCGCTGGCAGATTATGGGGATTTTGTGCTGGTGGTTTGAGGCGGCAATTACGCAAATTTTGCCTTTTTTGCTGTGATAGTAATGACAGGAGCCGCCTTGTTCAAATGTCCGGCACTCATTGTTTCACCCAATGCGAGGGTTTCCCAATTGCCTGCTGCGCGATAGTACATTTCAACGTCGGCGCGCGTTAGATGGTTATAGTATCGACCGAAATCGTCGAATGCTTCGGTACCGCAGGCCTTATAATTCGCAAAATGCCAGCCGCCGGGTTTTAGCGCGTGCCAAACGCGCATCAGGATTCCAGTGAGTTCTTTGCGCGGAACATGCAGCAGCGCATTAATCGCTACCACCGCATCATAAGCGTTATGCGTGTCCAATTCGCTATATCGCATTAGCCGAACCGGACGACCGATATTGAATGCCGCGTGTTCGACCATAGACGCCGCACCATCGGTGGGGTCGACATCAAAACCGCGTTCAATCATGTGCAGCGCATCCCTTCCACCGCCGCACCCGAGCTCTAATATGGTGGCACCCGCAGGCAGCAGGTCAAGAAAGCCATCCAAAAACGGGCTGACGAAATCGGGCCTGGCGTTCAGATATGTGGATGCGTCTTTCTCGTAGAACGCAAGTGTCTGGTCTTCCGAACCGCTCACCCCAACGCCGCCTGTTTTTCCTCCGCCAGTCGGTCCAATTCCGCGCGGCTTTTCTTTTCGCTCGATGATTTTAACTGCCCGCATGCTGCCATGATGTCGCGGCCGCGCGGCGTGCGCACCGGGGCGCTGATGCCGTTTTCGAAGACGATTTCGGAAAACCGCTTGATCCGTGCAGGCGTGCTGCATTCATAATCGCTGCCCGGCCAGGGGTTGAACGGGATCAGATTGACCTTTGCCGGCAGGCTGTATTGTTTGATCAGCGACACCAGTTCACGCGCGTCTTCGTCGCTGTCGTTTTTGTCTTTCAACATCACATATTCGAACGTTATCCGCCGCGCATTGGTGGCACCGGGATAATCGGAACATGCCTTTAGCAATTCGTGAATGCCGTATTTGCGGTTTAAGGGCACTATCTCGTCACGGATTTCCTTGGTCACTGCGTGCAGCGACACCGCCAGATTGACACCGATTTCCACGCCTGCGCGCTCCATCATCGGCACCACGCCGCTGGTGGACAAGGTGATGCGGCGGCGCGACAGGCCCAGACCGTCGCCGTGCATCACGATTTTCAACGCGTCGCGGACATTGTCGAAATTATACAGCGGCTCGCCCATGCCCATCATCACGATGTTGGTCAGCATCCGTCCGTCGGATGTGTAATGGCCGCTGTCGTCGTCCTCATCATCTGCGTCTTCGGCACCAAAGCCCGCCATATTGCCCTTTGGCCATTCGCCCAGGGCATCGCGCGCCAGCATGACTTGGCCAACGATTTCGCCGGGGGTCAGGTTGCGCACCAGCCGCATGGTGCCGGTGTGGCAGAAACGGCAATTGAGTGTGCAGCCGACCTGGCTGGACACACACAATGTTCCCCGGTCCGCATCGGGGATGAAGACCATTTCATAATCCTGCCCGTCGTCTGATCGCAGCAACCATTTGCGCGTGCCATCGGTGCTAACCTGCGCTTCAATCACTTCGGGGCGGCCAATGACAAAGCGGTCGGCAAGCCATGGTCGCATGGTTTTGGCAATGTCGGTCATCAGGGCAAAATCGGTGACGCCGCGGTGGTAAATCCAGTGGAACACCTGTTTCGACCGCAGCTTTGCCGCCTTTTCATCCAGCTGCGATTCTTCAAACGCCTGCCGGATTTGCAGATGGCTGAGCCCCAACAGGTCAATCCGCCCATCAGGACGAGGGGTGACAGCGCGCGGGGTGACGACGGGATCAATATGGCCGGGGATTTGCATAGCGTTAGTGTAATCGTCGGTAGTGAAGGACGGTCTTGGTCTCGTCTTGCGGCGATTTTCAAACTGGCCATCAACGTGCAGCGACTGCATAGAGTCTGCAATTTGCATGGCGGATCATAATCGCGCATTCGGTTCTCAAGCGACAACGTCAATTCTTCGCGTGCGGGCCTGAAGTTTCACCGCTGGGACGAAATCAGCATCATGCTGCTACTATGACAATTTGTTCGACTTGGCCATTTGAAATTTCCATGCGATGCCACGTCGAGCCCCAATACGCATAGTCGTACGCCTTTTTGTACGGTATCCATTTCGAAAATCGATCTGCTCGGCAGTCAGCATAAAATGAAAAACAGCTGCTAGCCGACTGATATTGCGCTGCCGCTCACGTTCAACCGCCATGCCGTATCTTAAATCGCCCCAGACCCACGCGGTTTTACTGATCGTTCAACTCGCTCAGTAATTGGTTTAGCTCGAGGATTTGGCCATTTTGGAAAAAGTCAATCGCCGCTCTGAGACTGGTACTGTCATCCGCTTCATTGCAGTGGTGCGACAATTGTAAAACGTTCATCACCGTCGCGTCTGAAACTCCGATCAGTGAATATCGACCTGCAGTTTCAGGGCCGTCCACATCGGTGATGGCATCGATGCCGAATGCCGGTGTTGAAATCAGTGCAATGCGTCAAGCTGGGTCGCCGTCACTACTGGTGGTATTTTCGGCGATCAAGTATCCAGGCGAACGATGCTTGAATCGCTTAGAAAATAAGCGTCCGTCAACAGCTTTTGCAGTTCGGGCATTATATCTATGGTTCACCGGAAAAAAGTTGTCCCCGGGATCGGCCTTGAGTTGATATCTGCTCTTGCGAGCGCCTCAAGACGGACATGCCGGGGACTGATGTTTATCGTTGTTACCGAAATGGAAACAAAAAGTCAACGATCTTACCGACCCGCACACCCCAAAGCCGCCGCGTCAATCGCGCTGGCGGCCCCGCGCAGGGCATAGGCGTCGATGATATTTCCGCCGTTGCGGCCCACGCTTTCGATGCTCATTGACTGGGAGGAGCGGATGGCGGCGATGATGGCGAGGTCCATGGTCCGGTCTTTGGCCCAGCCGCCATTGCCCTTGGGAACCAGCCGGAAACGCCGTCCGCCCGCGCTCAAAGTGATGCTGCCATTGCTGGATCGTTCGCGCGACAGGCGGACGTAGATTTGATGGCCGAGCCCACGTTTGGGCCAAAAGCCGACCGACAGATAACCGCCTTCCCCGCTCGATTCCTCGGGCGCGCCAATGGCGTAGCAGCGCGGCGTTTCTGCGTCCTTGAACGCGGCCCAGCTTTGCCACGCGCCAAGCCGGTCTTTGGCGAGCAGGGGGGCTGAAATCAGCAACAAAGCAAAAACGCAAATTCGTTTCACGCGCGTTCCCCAACACCTGCGCCGTCAATCACCAATTGCTCCACGCCGTCGCACACCGCAACCATGCTGCCCTGCGCCAGGCTGGGGGCGATGGAGGCGTTGAAGCGGTCCATTTTGGGCAGGCCAAGCAATATCCCGCGCAAAACCCGCGCGGTCATGCCATGGGTGATGATCAACATGTCGGTTTCGAACTTTTGCTCCCCCAACCATTCGACCAGCCGTTCGGACACATCGGCATAATCTTCACCGCCGGGGGCTTTGACGATGAACAGCCGGTGTTCGGGGTCCATCAGGGTTTTGATGTCGGGGGCGACTTCGGAATAATATTGCCCTTCCCAAACACCCACATCGATTTCGCGCAAGCGCACATCGGTGTCATGCGTGTGCCAGTCGCGCCCCAATTCCTCGGCCACCAATGCCAGTGTTTGCAGCGTGCGCCCCGCCGGCGACGAGATCAGCGCCAACGGTGCCGCCGCGTCAATATGCCGCGACAGCGCGACGCCCATATCGGTGCCCTGCTCGCATCCTTCGCGCGTCAGCGGCGTATGCGCGTACATGCCCTGCATCCGCCCTGCGGCGTTGAACACCGTTTCGCCATGGCGCGCGATGAAAAGCGTTTTTCCGTTGGTTGAGAATATCATGCTGCCGCTTCTTCCACAGAATATTGTCCAGCGCAAAGCCAATCGGCTTGCCCTTGGGAGGAGAGTTGGTAAGGAAGATTCGCCGGATTATTAAGCGATTCCGGCGATGACGAGATTAAAGCCAGCGCGGCCAATAGGGGATAGGCAGACCATGAAAGCAACGATCGAACGGGCAACTCTGCTGAAGAGTCTGGGCCATGTGCAATCGGTGGTGGAGCGGCGCAACACCATTCCCATCCTGTCGAATGTGCTGATTGAGGCGAGCGAAAATGGCGCGATCAAATTCACCGCGACCGACCTGGATCTGCAAATTGTCGAAACCATTACCGGCGACGTCGAAGTTGCAGGCTCGACAACGGTTTCGGCGCATACCCTGTTTGAAATCGCCCGCAAAATGGCGGACGGCAGCCAGATCCAATTGAACGCCGCCGATGGCCGCATGGCGGTGAACGCCGGTCGCGCCCGGTTTAGCCTGTCCACATTGCCGCGCGACGATTTTCCGATGATTGCTGAAGGCGAACTGCCCACCAGTTTCGAAATCCCTGCGTCATCTTTGGTACAGATTATCGACAAAACGCGCTTTGCGATTTCAACCGAAGAAACGCGTTATTATTTGAACGGTATTTTCCTGCACGTCACCGAAGACAATGGCCCAACTTTGCGCGCTGCCGCCACCGATGGCCACCGTTTGGCGCGGGTATCCTTGCCACGTCCCGAAGGGGCAGACGGCATGCCCGACATCATCATCCCGCGCAAATGCGTGGCTGAAGTGCGTAAGCTGCTCGACGAAAGCGGTGACAACAACATTCAGGTTGACCTGTCGGCTTCCAAAATCCGCTTCACTTTTGACAATGCGATCCTGACATCGAAACTGATCGACGGCACCTTCCCAGATTACACGCGCGTCATCCCGACGGGCAACGACAAGCTGCTGCGGATCGACCCCAAAGCCTTTGCCGAGGGCGTGGACCGCGTGGCGACCATTGCCACCGAAAAAACCCGCGCGGTCAAAATGGCGCTGGATAAAGACAAGATTACCCTGTCGGTAACTTCGCCTGAAAACGGCACGGCGGCCGAAGAAGTGTCGGGTGAATATGCAAGCGACGGTTTCGAAATCGGCTTCAACGCCCGCTATCTGCTCGACATTCTGGGCGAGATTAAAAGCGATGTGGTGGAACTGCATCTGGCCGACGCCAGCGCCCCGACGCTGATCCGCGAGAACGACAAATCGGCGGCGCTGTATGTGCTGATGCCCATGCGGGTGTGATGGGTTTGCAATTTTAGAATTGCAGCGTTTACAGGACGACGGGCGTTAGAGGTCAGCGCGCAAAAGTGGAATCTTACGGAATGCCTTGGCGTTAGCGGTGCAGGCAGGTAGCGCGCGAGATTTGTCGATGCGCCCATTTCAAATAAAGAGAAAAAGTGGAAAAAGGAGGCGCAGAGGGATCGCGCTAATTCCCTTCACCTCTTTTTCCTTTGCGCCTCTTTATCTAAAAACATGGCACTTTGGTAAGGTCGCAGATGAAGCGCCTTATTTCGTCTCCCCGTGCTTGACACGGGGCTTGGCTGATTTTTCCCACTCCCAGTTAAAAGCCTAACCCTGTGTCAAGCACGGGGAGACGGGGGTGGTGTGGTCTGATTGCGGCGGCGATGGGCAAATCCAGACTATGGCAACCGCCGAACTTTACCCGATAATACGGCGGTAAACCTGTCGCGCTTTATCGCCGCGCTCCATCAGCACCAGCCGTTTGGGCGATACCGATACAACCGTGAAGCTGGTGCCCAACGCTTTATCGCGGGTGATAATCTGCAACTGGCATGCGCGGTATGTCCAGCGGGCGTCGGTGATTTCGGGCCGGTCGTGCAACCATGATCGGAACACATGCGCGCCATCCTCTTTCGCGAGTTCGAATTGTTCGAAGCTGCCGGATTTCTCTGATGTCCATGCGCCGATCAATTGGGTGGCGTTTGCCGGGCAGGGGGCGGCTTTTTTGATGGCGTGCACGGGTGTGCACAGGGCCAAAGCGGCAAGCGTGAATACTATTCGGGTATTCATTCGAAAAAGCCCTGTTGTGAATTGTGCGAAAAACATAAGCACCACCGTAAATGTGTTATCCCCGCCTTTGCGGGAATAACAGCTCTTCAAGCGGCCAGTGCCCGTTTCACCGCTTCGGGCTCTTTCTCAATCAGGCGGAGCAGCGTCTCCGCAGGGCCGCTGACCGCACGTTTGCCTTGTTCCCACTTTCGATAGCCAGAAACGCTCATTCCCATGATCGGGGCCATCTGTGCCTGTGTCAGACCAGCCTGTGTGCGGATCATGCGCGGGTCGACGGGCGCATGGACCAAGGCAGGGCCTTTGCCCTTTACATGCGCGAGCGCCTCACCCAACGATTGCATGAGATCGTTACCAAAACCAGTCATCGTACCCTTCTTTCCGCCTTGATGGCGTTCACAAATGCGGTCACGCCGCGCTTCTCGTCCGGTGACAAATCCACCTTTGCATTTTTCGGATAGGCCAACAATGCGTAGAGGGGCATGTCGCCATCCAGATAATAATAGATAATCCTGGCGCCCCCGCGTTTGCCCCTACCCGATGCAGCAAAACGAAGTTTTCTGATGCCGCCCGTATCCAGAATCACATCACCGGCCAACGGATTGGTTGATAGAAACGAAATCAATTCAAACTTTTCGACTTCATCAAACAGCTTTTCTGACTGCCGCGTAATTATAGGAGTTTCTGCAACGCTTTGCATGGCCTTATATAGCCCAATGGGTTACCATCGGCAACCAAAAAAAGGCCCGGACCATTTCTGATCCGGGCTCATAGAGTTGGACGTTCGCGGGAGGAACATCGGGAGGCGGGGAGTTCGGGAGAGGGTGAAACTCCCCGCCAAACTGTTGAAATTGGTGGAGGACGCCGCCGGAGTGAGGCCTCGTCCTCCCTAAACTTTACATGTTGTAGGCGCGTTCGCCGTGGCTGGAGAGGTCCAGACCTTCGCGTTCGGCATCTTCGGTAGGACGCAGACCCATGGTCTTGTCGATGATGAAGAACAGAACGGCGGAACCAATACCCGACCACAACAGCGTGATCAGCACGGCCTTGATCTGGGTGATCACCTGCCCTGCCATGTCATATTCGCCGGCCTTGGCAACGGCAGCGGTGTAATCGATCCAGCCTTGGCCGCCCAAAGCAGGGTCGGCAACAATGCCAGTGGCGATGGCACCGATGATGCCGCCGATGCAGTGGATGCCGAACACGTCGAGCGTATCGTCATATTTGAACTTGCTCTTCACCGTGGAGACAAAGATGTAGCAAATGGGCGATACGATGAAGCCGAGGATGATCGACGTTCCGGGGTGGGCAAAGCCACTGGCCGGGGTGATGGCAACAAGGCCAGCAACCGCGCCGGAAACGGCACCCAGCAACGACGGTTTGCCGTGCTTGATTTGCTCAACGATGGACCAACTGACAGCGGCAGCAGCGGTGGCAACGAAGGTGTTGATAAAGGCGACGCCTGCAATGCCATTGGCTTCAAGGTTCGATCCAGCGTTAAAGCCGAACCAACCCACCCAGAGCAGCGAAGCGCCGATCATGGTCATGGTCATGCTGTGCGGTGGTGTTGCTTCTTTGCCGTAACCCAGACGCTTGCCAATCATCAGGCAGCCGACAAGACCAGCGATCCCTGCGTTGATGTGGACAACGGTGCCACCAGCAAAATCGAGCGCGCCCATGCCCCAGAGCAGTCCCATATCATCGGGTGCAGCGTGCAGGAAGTCTGGGCCAGCCCAATACCATACCATGTGCGCAATCGGGAAATAGCAGACCGTGAGCCATGCGACGGTAAAGACCATCAGCGAACTGAACTTCACCCGCTCTGCAAAGGCACCCACGATCAACGCCGGGGTAATGCAGGCAAAGGTCATCTGGAATATGATGAACACATATTCGGGCAGATAGACACTGTTGGAAAAGGTTGCGGCCAATGTGGTCGCATCCACGCCCATCAACAGCACTTTATCAAAGCCACCGACATAGGGGCTGCCGCTGGTGAAGGCCATGGAATAGCCCCAGCCAACCCAGACAAGGGCGGCAACCGAAACAATCATGAAAACCTGCATCAGCACGCTGAGCATGTTTTTGGTGCGGACAAGGCCGCCGTAAAACAGCGCCAATGCCGGAACCGACATCAACAATACCAACACCGACGATGTCAGCATCCAGGCAACGTCGCCTTTATTGACCATTTCCGCCGTCGGAACAAAGGCCGCGGCTGCGGCAGGTGCCGCTTCTGTAGCAGCAGCAGCGGTCGCTTCGGCCGCCTCCTGCGCAAATGCCGGGAGCGCGGCAAACAGGCTTGCCCCTGCGGCTCCCATCCATGTGACCATTTTCTTCATGTGCTTCTTCCCTATGTCTGTTTTTGTGCGGCGGGCTTTTACAGCGCCGCGCCGTCGGTTTCCCCGGTGCGGATGCGGGTGGCACCTGCCAGGTCCAATTCGAAGATTTTGCCATCACCGATTGAACCGGTTGCGGCGGCGGCTTGCAGTGCTTCAATCACTGCAGGTGCAGATTCTGTGGAGCAGGCAACTTCGACTTTGATTTTAGGAACCATGTTGGTGCTGTATTCAGCACCGCGATAGATCTCGGTCTGGCCTTTTTGACGGCCAAAGCCTTTAACTTCGGTGACGGTCATGCCGGAAACGCCCAGCCCCGTTAATGCTTCACGCACGGCATCGAGCTTGTGCGGTTTAATAATGGCAATGATATACTTCATGCTTGCCCCCTGATTGGTTAGCCCATCCATAAGAGCAAGGGGTGTGCCAAACGCGGAAATGGGGGAATTTGGCAAAATGGCATGGCATTTTTGCCTAAATTATAGGCAGTCACAAAAAGCGCGATTGCTTAATAATTAGTCAGAGAGCTTTATTGTTCAAAAATCAGGCATGCCGAATATTGGCCCATAACGGCAAGTGGTCCGATGCCATCCGCGACAATGCGGTGCTGTGGACATCGGCTTCGTCCACCAGCAAATCATGGCTGACGATGATGCGATCCAACCGGGCTATCGGGCGGCGGCTGTGATAGCTGGGCGGGGTGCTGACCAGCCGGTGGTGGTGAAAGGCAAATTCAGACAATGCGCCGCGATTGGACCATTGGTTGAAATCGCCCATGATCACCGTGGGGATGTGGCTGGGGGCGCTGTCCAAATAAGTGAGCAACGCGCGAATTTGTCGCCTGCGCCAAAGGCCAGACAGATCCAGATGGGTGCCGATAATGCGCAAATGAGATCCGCCCATCTGCACTTCGGCAATCACCGCGCCGCGTGGCTCCAGCGTGGGCAGCGGCAATATTTGGGCATGCCGCACCTTCGCCCCGCGCCGCACCAATATCGCATTGCCATGCCAGCCAATGCCATTGCGTTGGCCATCCAGCACCACGGGTTCGTAATCGCTATGGTCTTGAAACATCTGACGCGGAATTGCGCTCAAACGCTGGCCAAAACGACGGTCGGCTTCTTGCAACGCCACTATGTCGGCATCGATTTCCTGCAATATCTGCATGATCCGCGCCGGATCGCGCTTGCGATCGGTGCCGATGCATTTGCGGATATTATAGGTCGCCACCTTGATAATGGGCATCAGGCGATGTCCGCCTCAACCAGCAATGCCTTTGCCGCATCATAATCCTCATCCAGCACCATCAGCCGCACGGGAATGGCGATGGCGGAACTGTCGGCAATGTTCATGCCGCTGTCGAATACCAGTGCGCCAATGCCGTGCGATTCCAGAAAAGTGCGGGCAATGTCTGCCTGAAAGGAAAAGGGATACCGCCCCAGTTCAACCAGCGGCATCGCCACCACCGGTTTCTGATCCGAAATAGCGCGTGGTGGCGCGCGTGGGCAGGCCATCGATGCTTATGTTGCGGCTTCTTGCTCTTTCCAGCCATGCATCTTCGGCAAAATTGGCATGGGCCTTGGTCAAAGTCGTCCGCTGCCGCTCCACCTGCATAATGGGAACGCCCCAGCCGCAACTGGTCTGCACACTTTCAACCTGGATGTCGAAAATTTGCCGTGTGCCGGGGAGCAAATCAAAATGCGCCGCCAAGCCGTCCCAATCATCATCCTGCGGCAACACCGGGACACCGCGACCATAGATCCGCAGGATCAATGCGGGCTGTTCGAAATTGCAGAACATGATGGTGATCCGCCCATCGGCAACCAAATGTGCATGGGTTTCATTGCCCGAACCGCCCAGGTCAAGATAGGCGACACGATCCGGTGCCAAAACGCGAAAACAATCCAGCCCCTTGGGGCTCAGGTTGATGCGCGCATTTTCGGCGGCGGTTGCGGTAAAGAAAATCGGCTGTTTGCCAATCATCTCCACATGTTTTTCGCTCAGGGTTTCGCTGAATTCGGCCATGCCTTAATGTGGCAAATGCCGGGCGCAGCGTCTAGTGCGCAATTCAACATTGCGTTCCGGGAATGGGAACGCCGAACGGCCCCTTGCACGGTTTTTTCTTGCGGGGTTCCGATGCCGGGCCAGAACCGCCAGATCCACCCATGCCGCCGCTGCCCATGCCGGTCATGAAACTGGCAAAGGTTTTGAAGCGGGCCTTGGCGGTCCATTCAATATTCCAAACCGCTTTCGGGTCCGCAGGCTTGGCAGGAAAGGCGAAATTTTCTTCGGGGCCAAATCCATTCATGCTGCCAAACATCATGCCGCCCGCAGCGGTTTTGGCTTCGGCTGGAATGTGGCAACTGGTTTGCGAAGGCGGCATGACATTTTTCGCAGCGATTGCGCGTTGCACCTCGGCGGGCGAAAGCCAGCCCATCGCTTCGCCGAATTCGCGGGTGCTGGCCGATGTCCACATCACCATATCGCCGCCTTGGCCCGCACGTTCCATTCCGCCCATAGCCCATGCGGCATAGCCCGTTGCAGTGGGAACGGAATTCCAGTTGAGCAGAATCGCGGCCCCCTGATCCGATGGATCGACCTTTAATGCCGCCATATAATCATTGGTCAGCGAAAATTTGATTTCGGGCGTGAAGATGCTGGCGATCCGGTGTTCGCCGCGTAACGACGAACCCGATTTGGGCTGCTTTCCATTTTTGCTATTGGGCCACCATGCAGCATTGGCATCGCGCGCTTGCGCAGCGGCCTGATAATTGCGCATTTGGGCGGGCATGCCTGCGGGCATTTTGGCCGTCGGCATTTTTGCAAAATCAATAATGAAAGGCTGACCTTTGGGCGCGTTGGCGTGGCAACCCCAGAACATCAGGATGCGCCCTTTGGGCTTTTCCATCGTGCCGCCGGGCTGATTGGGATCATAATCGCGCGTGGGCTTGGTCTGACCGGGAGCATCCCCCAGCAACGGAACCGATTTGCCCATTTTGGCGGCGGGCAAAAAGTAATGGTCACCCGTTTCGGGCTGTTGCGGAGCGGGCTTTGTGGCGGAAAGCCGCAGGTCGAGCATATAATTGTCGCCGCCCCCACCTAGCAATCCGCCAAGACCTCCGCCCATCATCGCGCCCATTCCCATGCCCGACATGGTGGACACGTCCATGGCATATTGCGCCTTGGGGCCTGTGGTTTTCTGGGCCGATCCGGTGGTGGCTAATGACAATCCGCACAATGTGGCTGTTGTCAAAAAAAGGACATGGCGGCGCATCATTCAATCTCCTGAATTATTTGAGCGCGACCTTCTTTTTTTGGAACTTTATAGCTTGGAGGGCAATGCGCGCAAGGGGGTAGTCCATCACGGCCGATTGGCGCGGAAACTGAAACGCACGGACACCGGGTCGGGTATGTCTGTCGTGGCCGCAAACTCCCCTTGGCCGACACCAAAGGCCAATCGGCGGAGCGAAGCATTGCCCGAAACTCGGGCTTCCTTGCCCTTAATGTCGAGCGTGAAGGTTAAAGGCACCGGTTTGCTGACCCCGCGCAGGTTCAATTGTCCATCTGCACGATAACGGCCCCCACCCAGATGCTTGATGGCGCTGGATGTCCATGTCGCTTGTGCGTGGTTGCCGCTGTTGAAAAAGTCGCTGCCTTTCAACATCGTATCGCGTTCGCCATCGCCGGTGTTGGCGGAACTTATGTTTATCGACACGCGGATTTTGGATTGCGGCAGGGCGTCGGGATTGAACCGGATGTCGGCGCTCCAATTGCTGAAACTGCCGCTTACCGGCGTACCCGTCCACGATGTGGCAAAGCCCAATTGCCCGCCCGGCGCAACTGCCCAGCGCGGGGTTTCTCCCGCTGCAATGGCATTGGCATCAACTGCTTCTTCTGCTTCAGCCGTTTTCGCGTCTTCGGCCTTGGCCAGTTCCGCGTCGATTTTTGCCTTTTCTTCAGCGGCCAATTTTTCGGCATCATCGACGGGAGTTTCGGTTTCCGCTTCGACCGATGCTTCGGCAGGCGGGGCAGGGGCTTTGGCGATGGCTGCGCTTTTCGCAGCGGGGGCGATCCCCGGCATCTTGGCCAATTGCATCAACCCGAACGCGCCGCCCGCGAGCGCAACGATCAACGCACTGCCGATCAATGGTGATAATGGGCGCAAGGGCAGCATCCGTTCAATCACCGCTTCTTTCAGCAGAAACTGGTGCCGCAACGCGCCGACAATGTGCAATATGAACAGCAACAATGCCAGCTTGGCGGTAATGCCATGAGCATTTTCCGCCCATTCGTGCAGCCCGATTTTGGCGGCGGCCTCCATTCCCTTTACAAAGGGAAAATCGGGCCACGGGACGATATTGAACAGCACCGTTGGAATGTTCAGATTGGCGGTCGATACCGCGAGCCAGCCTGTCAGCGGCACCGCGATCAGGATACCATAAAATCCCCAATGAACGATTTTGGCAAACGTTGTTGCCCATCCGCTGTCCGATAGCATTGCGGGTCGCGGCTTTACGAAACGCACGCCCAGCCGAACGACCGTGAACAGCAATATCGCAATGCCAATGGATTTGTGAAACTGCGCAACATCGTACAGTGCCTTGCCGCGCGGCATATGTTCAAACGCTTCGCCCAGCCCATATTGGAACGCCATCAACGCCGCGATCAGCCAATGCAGCGCCATCGCGCTTTTGGAATAGCGGGCAGGCGTCATGCAGCCGTGCCGCCCACCGTCAGCGCGCTGACCAATGTGGTCGGTTGACCAACGCCTGCTGGCACGCTTTGTCCGGCCTTCCCGCACACGCCAATACCTTCGTCCAGCGCCATGTCGTTGCCGATGCCGATGACTTTGTTCATCGCGGTCGGGCCGTCGCCGATCAAAGTCGCGCCTTTGATAGGATCACCCAATTTGCCGTTTTTGACGCGATACGCCTCTGTGCAGCTGAATACGAATTTGCCCGACACAATATCAACCTGACCGCCGCCAAAGCTTTTGGCGAAAATACCGTCTTTCACGCGGGATAGCAATTCGGCGGGGTCATCGTTGCCGCCGCGCATAAAGGTGTTGGTCATGCGCGGCATAGGGGCATGGGCATAGCTTTGGCGGCGACCATTGCCGGTGGGTTCAACCCCCATCAGCCGCGCGTTCAACCGATCCTGCATATAGCCTTTTAAGATGCCATCTTCGATCAACACATTTTCGCGCGTTGGCGTGCCTTCATCATCGATGGAGAGTGATCCGCGCCGATTGGCCATGGTGCCATCATCGACCACCGTCACGCCGGGCGCGGCAACGCGTTGGCCGATCTTGCCCGCAAAGGCCGATGTGCCCTTGCGGTTGAAATCGCCTTCCAGTCCATGGCCGACGGCTTCGTGCAGCAACACGCCGGGCCAGCCGGGGCCAAGCAAAACGGTGAATTCACCCGCAGGCGCGTCAACGGAACGCAGGTTCGTCAATGCCTGCGCAAGCGCCTCATCAATGCCGTGGTTCCATTGTGCTTCGTCGAACAGATTGTCGTATAAATAACGCCCGCCAAAGCCATAGCTGCCGGTTTCGCGGCGGCCATTTTCCTCCACCACGATGCTGATGTTCAGGCGCACAAGCGGACGGACGTCGGTTGCAATAAAGCCGTCGGCGCGGACGATTTCGACCACGGTCCAACTGCCCGCCAAAGTCGCCGAAACTTGAGCAACACGCGGGTCGCGGGCACGGGCGGCGGCGTCCACTTGCTGGCACAATGCCACCTTTTTGGCGAACGGCACCAGCTCGAGCGGATTGCCATCGGTATATAAATGCCGGTTGTTCTGACGCGGTGGCGGCGAAGGCTGGCCTTTTGCCGGATCGAGCAGTTGCAGCGTTTCTGCGGCACGGCGAATGGCGCCTTCGCTCATATCATTGGCGTGGCTGAACCCGGTCATCTCGCCCGAAACACCGCGCAGGCCAAAGCCAGAGGCGGTCGAATAATCGGCCATTTTCAGGCGGCCATCGTCAAAACCGAAACTTTCGCTGGCGCTATATTGCAAATACAGCTCGCCATCGTCGCACGCGCGCAGGGCGTCGCGGGTCAGGCGTTGCGCGGCATCGGGGTCAAGCAGGCCGGGTTGGTAAAGAAACGAGCGGGGATCAGAAATAGTCATGCACCCGATATAGGCACAAAAACCATGAACGAAAGCGGATTAGCGTTTCTTTTTTGCAGGCGCGTTATCGGCGGCCCCGCCCACCAGCACAAAACGCCGGTCGCAATAGCCGCACTCCACCGCGCCGCTATCGTCAATCTCCAGCCAAACGCGCGGATGGCCCAGCGCGGCGGGTACGTCGTCGCCGCTGCCGTCACAGGCGATGCGAGTGCTGCGGATCAGGATGGTTTCGGGTGCTTCGATCATGTCATGGGCGATAGCAAAGCACGCATGGCCCCGCAACCGCCTGAACGCGCTATTCAGGGAAAATCGGCGGTGATCGTCCATGTACCGGTATAGATGCCCGGAAGCTGGCTGGCATTCACCACCAGTTCTGCCCCGACAAACAGATTGAACATGCCGTTGACCGCGCCATTGATCTGGTAATTGCGCGGGTTGGTGCGCAAAAACTGACCGGGCGATGCGCCGGGCAGGAAATTGCGCACCGTCATCGGCGCGCCGGGGCCGATCAGCTGGATCGTATTGCTGGCGATGGACAGGCGGATCGGGCGGTTGCCGGGGCGGGTGTTGGGCGTGCGTCCGGCGAAATGGGCCGGGTGGTGATCGTTATCGACCAAAGTAACGCCGCCGGTTGCGGTGCGTGCACCTGCACTGGTGACGGTAACGGTGCCCGCAGTATTGCTCGCCAAAATCTTGCCGAAATACAGGTCGTCAATGTTGAAAAAGCTGCCCGGCGTGATGATCGTGGTGGTCACTTCGGTGGGCAAAACCGCAGGAATGCCTTGCGCACAGGCAGGCACCGCCGCGACCGTAAGGATCGCTGCGGCAAGCACAGTAAAATGCTGTACCATCCTGTAAAATACCCGCTTCATAACGATTGCCATGCCACCCAAGCTGCGAAGAATGGCTTAGGAAACGGGGTTAATAATTTAACAATGCCCCAGAAACTGCCGATTTCCGGGCCTGCAATTCTTACTGATATTGCAGCGTGATGTTCCAGGTACCGGTGTAAATGCCCGGTAATTGGCTGGCCCCCACGTCCAATGTTGCGCCAACGGGAAAATTGAACAGGCCATTGCTGGTTGCGATGCGAAAGCGGCGCGGCGTGGTGGTGAGTACGGCGGTCGGCGTGCTGCCAATCACAAAGGCGCGCACGCGCATGCGGGTGCCGGGGCCATAGATCCAGATGGCATTTGAACTGAGCGAAATGTCCACCCGCTGGTTGGGCGTTCCCATCCCGGCAAAAGCAGCCGCATGGGGTGATCCGCCCGCCAAAGTTACACCGCCCGTTCGGGTACGCGCTCCATTGGGTGCGATAACCACAGACCCCGCAACATTGCTCGCCAGATATGTTGCCGAAATGCAGACTATCGACTTCGATGAAGGATAAAGGCCTGACCACCGACCACTTCGGCGTCGACTTTTTCCGTCGCAAATTGCGCATAAGACGGCGTCGCCGCCAAAGCCGCAGCCGCGAATGCCAAGCGCCCCATATTGCGCAAAACCGAAATTGCCCCGTTCATTGGAATATGCCCATAGTTATAGGCCGATAACAGAAAGGCTTCCGGATATGGTTAACGCCGCTTAAGCCATGACCGTTTGGCACTCCCTTGTCGCTGCAGGATACGCGGCCATCATTGCACCGCGCCGAGCCGTCGGCTATCGACTGTCGACTATGACCGACCCTGCCATTTCCATTCGCAATCTCAGCAAAACCTATTCCACTGGAAAAGTGGCGCTGGATGATGTCAGCTTTGATGTGCCGCAAGGTTCGATTTTTGGGCTGTTGGGCCCCAATGGCGCTGGCAAATCAACGCTGATCAATATCCTTGCCGGATTGGTGAACAAATCGGGTGGGCAGGCGTCGATCTGGGGTTTCGACATCGATGCCAACCCGCGCAACGCCAAGGCGTCCATCGGTATCGTGCCGCAAGAGATTATGTTCGATCCTTTCTTCACACCGCTGGAAACGCTGGAGCTGTTCGCGGGCCTTTATGGCGTGCCCAAAGGCCAACGCCGATCGATGGAATTGCTGCGCGCGGTGCGGCTGGAGGATAAAGCCGACGCCTATGCCCGCACGCTGTCTGGCGGCATGAAGCGCCGGTTGCTGGTGGCAAAGGCCATGGTCCACAGCCCGCCGGTGATTGTTCTCGACGAGCCCACCGCCGGGGTCGACATCGAATTGCGCCAACAATTATGGGATTATGTGGTTGAGCTCAACAAGGGTGGGACAACGGTGGTATTGACCACGCATTATCTGGAAGAAGCCGAACAATTATGTGACCGGATTGCGATTATCAACCACGGTAAGCTGATCACCAATCAGCCGACGGCGGAATTGGTGGGCATGGCGCGCGAAAAGGCAGTTGTGTTGACTTTTGACAAAGATTTGAGTGCCTTGCCTGTGCATAATAGCTTTGAAAAGGTGGAGCAAAGAGGCGCGCGGATGGTCGAAATATCCTACAACAAAGACCGCATGAACGCAGGCGAAGTTCTGGCCGCTGTTCAGGCGCAAGGCTTTGGCATCATCGACGTGACCACCAAGGAACCTGACCTTGAGGATGTGTTCCTTTCGTTGACGCGAGCCGCCAATGCAGAACCATCAATGCAATGAAGGCGGCTATATTGGCCGCATTACGGATGTGGCAGCACACTGGGCATCAAGTTTACGACTTTGGCACGGTAACCGGCGAGGAGGCGCAAAAAATATTACAAGACACAGGCGTCAACATTTCTGGCTACCGCCAATTCATGGCAACACGCGGTGTGCGCCATGTCAAAAACAATCACAGTGATGCGGTCAGGGAAGCAGAGCAGCGGCAATATTCAGTGACGCCTCAGGATTTTTGCCTGATCCCAAAGATTGCCTTACAAGGTGTGCCGCGTTTGATTGGAACAACCGGAGCACGAAAGCCGGCGCGTTTGGAACATCGCGCAACGATTGATGGGCGAACATATGTTTATATTGAAACGGTCGGTGCCAACGACAAGCGCCTTGAGCTATGGACCATGCGGATCGAACAACAGAATAAAGGAAATGTTTGAGCCTGCGGTGTCCAATGCAGATTGCTCTACCCCGAACCCAACGGCCTAACCCATGACGGCAGGCTCATCGATTTAGGTAAATCAGATACTGCCACTTGTCAAGCTTTTGCCAGATGCTAGTTATCCTGTTCAATCCATAAACCGCTAAAAAGCGGACATTAAGGCAAAGAATGAACGCAGACGTCCTCATCATTGGTTCAGGCGCAGCAGGGCTGACAGCGGCATTGCAATTGGCCGCGACCAAGAAGGTTGCTGTGCTGGCCAAGGGGTCGCTGTCCGACGGCGCGACGGCATGGGCACAGGGCGGGATCGCCGCGGTGCTGGAACCCGGCGACACCTTTGACGATCATATCCGCGATACGATGGTCGCAGGCGGCGGGCTGAACAATCGTGAGGCGGTAGAATTCGTCATCGAAAACGCGCCCAAGGCGATTGAGCGATTGGCGAAATTGGGGGTGCCGTTCAACATGGGCGGGCCGACCAATGAATTCGGCGAAAATTGGCATTTGACCCGTGAAGGCGGGCATAGTCACCGCCGCATCGTGCATGTCGATGATGCGACCGGCTGGGCCGTGCAGCAAGCATTGGAGTCTGCAGCATTGGCCAATCCCAACATCACATTGGTGCCCGATATGGTCGCCATTGATTTGATCTTGGGGCGGCATCAGGAACGGTTCTCGACATCGGGCCGCATCCACGGCGTTTATGCACTGAATCGCAAAAGCGGAAAGGTGGAGGTGTTTACCGCGCGCGCCACGATATTGGCGTGCGGCGGGGCAGGGCGGACCTATCTGTACTCAACCGCCCCGCGCGGCGCGACCGGTGATGGTATTGCGATGGCCTGGCGCGCAGGATGCCGGATTTCAAACATGGAATTCATGCAGTTCCACCCCACGTGCCTGTATAATCTGGAGGTCAAAAACTTTCTGATTACAGAGGCGGTGCGCGGCGAGGGCGGCATATTGAAAAACCCCAAAACCGGGCATCGCTATATGCCCGATTATGACGAACGCGCCGAATTGGCCCCGCGCGACGTGGTCGCCCGCGCGAATGATGCTGAAATCAAGCGTGATGGTTTGGACTTTGTCCATCTCGACATCAGCCATAAAGACCCCGAATTCGTGAAGGGGCATTTCCCCAATATCTATGAAAAGCTGCTGGGGCTGGGCATCGATATTACCAAAGAGCCGATCCCTGTCGTGCCCGCTCAACATTATACCTGTGGCGGCGTCGTGGTCGATCTGGATGGACGCACCGATGCACCGGGTTTATATGCGGCGGGTGAAGTCACGCAAAGTGGTCTGCACGGCGCGAACCGGTTGGCGTCCAATTCGCTGCTCGAATGCTTTGTTTTTGGCGATGCCTGCGCGGCGCATATCAATGCCGATTGGGACCGCCTGCCGCCACCGCCATCGATACGGCCATGGGATGAAAGCCGCGTCACCGACAGCGACGAAGAGGTGGTCATCGCGCAGTGTTGGCGCGAAATCCGGCAGTTTATGTGGAATTTTGTCGGCATCGTCCGCACCACCAAGCGGCTGGAACGCGCGCAGCATCGTATCGACTTATTGCGTAATGAAGTGAGCGAATATTACAGCAATTTCCGCGTCACCCCTGATTTGATCGAGCTGCGTAATCTGGTCGAGGTCGCGGACTTGATCATCCGATCCGCGCTGCATCGTCATGAAAGCCGGGGGCTGCATTACACGCTGGATTTCCCCAAGACGCTGGAACAGGCGGTGGATACGGTGTTGGTGCCGTGACCGCCGTTCCGCTGCAATGCCAAAGCTGCCCGGTAAAGGATCGCGCCGCCTGTGCTGCGCTTGCACCCGATGCGCGTGAACGGCTGGCGGCGATGGGGCGGCACAGCATTATAAAGCGCGGCGAAACAGTTTTTGCCCTTGGCGATGACATTACATCCTGCGCGACATTGGTAACTGGTGCACTGAAAATCACCCGTTTTGATGCCAATGGCGATGAACATATTTTGTCGATCATCCACCCAGCCGGATTTGTGGGAGAAATGTTTGCTCCCGTCGCCCAGCATGATGTTATCGCGTTGACCGACAGCCGGTTGTGCTTTTTTTCGCAAAGCCAATATCAGGCGGCGATGGCGGAGTTCCCCGCGCTGACCCAGGCGTTGTTGCGGCGGTCGGATGAAGATTTGATCGCTGCCCGCAACCTGTTGGCACTGGCGGGGCGCAACAGTGCGCAGCAACGGGTGGCGGGGTTAATCCTGGCGTTGGCCCGCGCTGCCAGCCATTCGCCCTGTCACCCGGCGACGGAGTTTGACCTGTTGCTAACGCGCGGTGAAATTGCATCGATGCTGGGGCTGACAATCGAAACCGTCAGCCGCCAGATCAGCAAGCTTGCGAAAATGGGCGCGATTGAACGCAATGGCAGTCGTGGGATAATGCTGCGTGACGTTGCCGTGCTGGAGGATGCAGCGTCCGGTTAAACGATCGCGGTTATGCTGACCACAGCGAGACCCCAAAACAGGATCAATATGGGCAGGATCAAAACCTGAGCATTGGCGTCGCGGGCCTTGACTGTTCCGGTATAGGTTTCAATGCCCTTCCGCTGGTAATCGTCCCAGCGCATGGGCTTGGTGGTGTTCGCCGGACCCATTTTTGCCCAAAGCCGTGGCACCGAAAATGCCATCACCAGAAACACGACGCAAATCGCCAGCGGGATGGCCATTTCCCGCGTACCAAATCCCAGCGTCATCACGGCCAAAAAGGACAAATAAAGTCCAAAGGTCGCGACATAAAGCCGCGATGGCAAACCGAAATTTCGATCAACGTGAACGCTGTGCTTTGCCAGGTCAACACGGTCAGCGACGGTAGAAAAGGTTTCAGCGGGAAAATGGACAGACATGATTTGCTCCTTAAGTTCGGAGCCTTGGTTACCGATTACTGTGTCTTCCCGCTTTGACTTGGATCAAATTCGGATTGAATTTTTGGGGGATGAAGGCACCGTTGGTGCAGCGAACAGACTTGGCCGCGTGCCTAGTGTTTCCGGTGTTTGCACATCCCACACCAGATGCATTCTTTGTAACATACGGATGAAAGCAAAACCCCAGTCGCTTTGGCCCGGAGTTAAGCCAATTTTCGCTGAACCTGGATAGGCATGATGGTTATTGTGCCATGCTTCGCCCATCGTAAGAATGGCCGCCCACGGCACGTCATGCGCCTGAACACCGGCATCGGAAACCAACCAGCTTTGCGGGCCGCGCCTGTGGGCCAAATGGCCAACCAGCCAATGCCCGTGAGTGCAAATTGCAACCCGAGCTGCAATGCCCCAAACGACCCAACTCCATCCACCGATTATGAAGAAGAGTATAGCAACTGGCAGCTGCTGCCACCGCCACGTCTTTTCCAACCAACGATAAAAGGGATCGCTTCCGATACGGCGGAAATCAAAATGCGGCGGATGATCAAGTATTATCCGACAATAGATCTGCCAGTATGCATCGCGTAATGGGTTTGAGCGATGGGCAAAATAGGGATGGCAGTCCGCTTGTCGCTGCGCCCAATCGCGGCTGTCATGCGCGCGAATAATACCCTGTGGACCCGCCATGCCGACCCATGCTCCGAACCAAATCAGCGTCCGTTCTACCCAAAGCGGACAATCAAAACTGCCATGGATCATTTTGCGGTGATAGCCTACGCTATGGCCCAAAAGCAGAGCGATGGCGGTAGTACCGATAAAAAGCGCGAAGGCGGACCAGCTGAAAAATAATGGCCCTAAAATTAACGCAGTCGCCAACATGCCTCCGTTCCAAAACACGCTGGCCCCGTCTAATTCGACAACGCCATGGACAGGGTCGCCTTTGCCGTCATCTCTAAGATAATTTACGGCGTGCGGATCGTCGCTTGGTGCGTCTGCATGCATAGCAATTGCCCTTCATTCAGTATTTAAGTAAATACTAAAATGATATTCTTCTTGTCAAGTGCTTAAGTGATTCCTTAAATAGACGTTATGCAAAAGGAATTTCAGGCGCTGTCATCCGCGCCCCGACGCAAGATATTGGCGTTTTTGGCACATGCCGAATTGAACGCTGGGGAAATCGCGGAACGCTTTTCAATGACGAAATCAGCCGTTTCGCAGCATTTGAACGTGCTGGAAAATGCCGGACTGGTTGAAAGTGAAAAGCGTGGGCAATTTGTCTATTATCGCTTGGTGCCCGATGCGGTTGCCAATGTGCTCAACGGTTATTTACAACAGGTCTGTCCGGTTTCTGGGCCATTGAAGCGCGAATCGGCCAAATTAGCCGCCAAAGACTAACCCGCCTTTCGCGCCACCCATAAGTGATGAACCCACACAATCACGCCGCCAACGGCTAGCCCGAACACACCGCACGCGGCGGCATCGGCGAACCAGGCGAGTGCGCCTTCGTGCAGGCCGAAATATTCTGCCGGATGGATGCCAAATCCATGCACAATAATCTGGCCGCCAACCCACAACATCGCGGCGGTGCCAACAAGCGACAACGCGGTCAGCAATTTGGGCATGCCCAGCACCAGACCGCGTCCCAATGCTTGCGATCCGCCATTGCTGCTTTTCGCCATATGCAGGCCGATGTCGTCCATCTTCACGATCAATCCGACCACGCCGTAAACCGCGATGGTGATGCCGATGGCGACAATGACCAAAGCTGCCCCTTGCATCCAGATCGACGGATATTGGTCTGCCACTTCCTTCAGCGCGATGGCCATGATTTCGGCGGAAAGGATAAAATCGGTGCGGACGGCGCCCGCCACCATGTTTTTTTCGTGATCGGCGCTGGATAATTCTGCGACTTCTTCGGCCAAGGTTTCTTCGTCATCGTCGGTTGCATCGCGGAATTTTTCGAAGACTTTTTCTGCGCCTTCGAAACACAAATACGCGCCGCCAATCATCAGGATTGGTGTGATCATCCACGGTATAAAGGCACTGAGCAGCAATGCAGCGGGCAGGATGAACAGGATTTTGTTGACCATCGACCCTTTGGCAATGCGCCAGATGATCGGCAATTCACGATCAGGGGTAAAGCCAGTCACATATTGCGGGGTGACGGCAGTATCATCAATCACCACGCCCGCCGCTTTTGTGCTGGCTTTGCCCGCAGCGGCGGCGACATCGTCAATCGATGCAGCGGCAACTTTGGTTATGGTGGCAATGTCGTCGAGAAGTGCGGCTAGGCCGGATGGCATGATGAAACCTTTGTGTTGTTAAATGCGTCGCTGGGCTGCGGTAATGGACGGGAAAAGCTAATTCGCAAACCCTTCCGCCAAAAACCGTTCGGCAAGGGCGGCGTGTAGTGCAGCACCGCGTGCCATAACGGCTTCGTCGAGCACCATATGGTTGGAATGCAGGCCGCAGCAATGCTGCCAATCGGTGCCTTCATGCGCGGCCCCCAGAAAGAACATCGCGCCGGGCACTTTTTCCAGCACATAAGCGAAATCTTCGGCACCCATGATCGGTGCATCCAGCGTTTGCCAGCTTTCATTGCCGAAATGCTGTTCAACAACCTTTTGGCCAAAACGCACAGCGTCTGGCGCACACAGGGTGACCGGAAAGCCTTTGGTAATCGTAACGTCCGCGCGCGCGCCATGGGCAGCGGCGATCAACGTGGCCAGTTGCTCGATCTGCGCGTGCACAAAGGCGCGGGTTGTGGGTGAGAGCGTGCGGATCGTGCCGAGCAGATGGGCCGTTTCGGGGATGACGTTATTGGTCGTGCCTGCCTCTATCTTGGCAATGGTGACCACCGCCGGATCGAACACATTTACCTTGCGCGCGACCATGATTTGCAGTGCGGTCACAATCTCGCATGCGATGGGGATGGGATCGTTGGTGCCATGCGGCATCGATGCATGGCCGCCCGCTCCGGTAATGCGGATGTCGAGCACATCGGATGATGCCAGCAACGCGCCGCTGCGTCCCGAAAACACCCCATGCGGCGCGTTGGGCATGATGTGCAGGGCAAAGGCGGCATCGGGCAGCGGATCAATCAGCCCGTCGTCGAGCATATAGCGCGCGCCATGATGGCCTTCTTCGCCGGGTTGGAACATGAACATCACTGTTCCCGCCAGCCTGTCTTGATGGGCGCACAGCAATCGTGCCGCCCCCACCAGCATCGCGACATGGCTGTCATGGCCACAGGCGTGCATGGTTCCGGCTGTTTGGGAACTGAAATCGAGCCCTGTGTCTTCGGTTAATGGCAATGCGTCCATATCGCCGCGCAACAGCACGGTTCGCCCGTTGGCTGCGCCGCGCAGGATTGCAATCAGTCCGGTGGTCGAAGGTCCGGTGCGGTATTCCAGCGGCAATCCGGCAAGCGCCGCCTGAATCTTTGCCAGTGTTTTGGGATTGTGCAGGCCCAGTTCGGGCTCACGGTGAATATCGCGGCGCAATGCGATCAATTCAGGCAACAGGCCTTCGGCATCAGCGCGCCACGGTGCATCGGTCAACGTCATAGCTGCTTTGATAACACCGGTTTATGCGAAGGGGTAGCGGCAATGGCGATGAAGCATCCGCAAAAAACTGCGGCCCGGAATCTGTCTGGGCAGACAGGCACCGGGCCGCAGTTAATTGAATAAAGTGTTCGAGTTCGCGTCAGTCGGAATTAATCCTCGATCCCCACCGCTGCATATTGCGTCGGTCCGCCACGGCGTTTGACACCCAAAAGGATGTTGGCACGGCCCGACGTTTTGGCTTGTTTGATGGCAGCAACCAGTTCTTCAATCGTTGCGACCGGCTTGTAATTGGCCGACACGATGATGTCGACCCGCTGCAAGCCCGATTGGGCGGCACTGCCCGCACCCGGAATATCAATCACCAGACCGCGCGTTGTGTCTGGCAAGCCAAGTCGGCGGGCGATGGATGGGTCCAGCGGAACTACGCTGACGCCCAACGTGTCGCGCAGATATTTTGCACTGGCGTCGTTGGTTTCGCCTTCGAAATCCTTCTCTTCATCCGGATTGAAATTGCTTTGGGCAATTTGCTCATCGGTTGGGCGTGTGCCGACCGTCGCGGTTAGTCGCGTCGGCTTTCCTTCGCGCAAAATGTCGAGCGGAATTTTTGTGCCGGGCTTTGTATTGGCCACTATGCGCGACAGAGTCTGTTCCGGGGTGACATTTTTATTGTCCACCTTCAAAACGATATCGCCTTCTTTCAATCCGGCTTTGTCGCCAGCCTGTCCGGCTACAATATTGGTAACCTGTTCGCCCATATTCTTTTCGATGCCCAACAGAATCGGCCACGCGTTCGTTCACGGCTTGAATGCCAATGCCCAGATAACCGCGTTCAGGGCGCGTGCCCTTTTTCAGCGATTCGACAACAGGCAGGGCTTCTTCAGCCGGTATGGCAAAGCCCACGCCGATGTTGGCACCGATAGGGGAAATCAGCCGGTTGTTGATGCCGATCACTTTGCCCTGCAGGTTGAACAACGGGCCGCCGGAGTTGCCGGGGTTGATCGCAGTGTCGGTTTGGATGAACCGGTCATAAGCACCACCAGCGCCGATATTGCGCTGTAACGCAGAAATGATCCCAGCAGTGACCGAGCTGTTGAGGCCCAACGGATTGCCAATCGCAATCACCCAGTCGCCAACGCGGTTTTTGGTTGAACTTTCCATTTCCACAAACGGAAGGCCCGTTGCTTCAATCTTGAGCAAGGCAACGTCGGAGGTTGGATCGCGGCCAATGATTTTGGCGGTATATTCCTTGCTGTTGAACAAGGTCACCGTCACCCGATCAACCGCGTCTCCGTTCGGGCCGCCTGCAATGACATGGTTATTGGTAACAATGTAACCGTCGGCAGAAATGATAAAGCCAGATCCGCCGCTTTGCTGTTCCTGCGTGACCGAACGCCGTTCGCCGGTGAAGGGATTAACCGCAACGGGGACTTGTACCTTTTGCTTGGTGGCGATGTTGACCACGGCAGGCTGCAATTGATCAACCAGATCGGCAAAGCTATCTGGTGCACCGCGCGGTGCGATACCAGATTGGGCCAATGCGACGGTTCCGGGGACAGGCAATGGACCGCGTGCTGGGGTGCCGGTGGATAAAGCGAAAGCACTGCCCGAAAGCAGCAATAAAGTGGTTACTCCATAAGCAAAACGCACGGCGTCATTTCCTCTCATTCACAGTCAACCGGTCACTGTCCGGCCAAAATTCGTCTTTTAACTGGCTTTGCAATACTGAACGCCAATTGAACAATTCATCACCGCATGCCCGTTGCGCCGACCAAAAGGCGTCGCGCTTCGACCAACGCCTTTAGCGGCCATCGCGGAACTTTTTGAGATAGTCGTTGTTGGGCGATAATACGATGTTCGTCCGCGCTGCGCCGTCTGCGCCTTCTTCCTGGAAGGTTTTGCGATACGACTGCATGGCACGATAGAAATCGTAGAACTCTGTGTCCTTGTTAAAGCTGACGGCATAGATTCGCGCCGCTTCTGCTTGGGCGGTGGCACGGATATATTGCGCCTCTTTTTGGCCCTCTGCGTCGATGGCGTTGGCTTCCTGTTTCCGGGCACTCTGCATTCGGGTGAAAGCCGCAGCCAGCGGCGCACCATCGGGCAGGTCAGCACGTTTGATGCGCACGTCGATAACCTCTGCGCCATAGCGTTTGGCTTCGCGGTTCAGCGCCGTCTGGATATTCTCCATCACCTCACCGCGTTCGGGGCTGAGCAATGTCGCAAAAGAACGTTTGCCCAATTCGTTGCGCAACCGTGAACCCAAGATTGTTTTCAACTGATCGCGAAGACCGTCTTCGGTGCGGATGGTTTTGTACATCAGCACCGGTTTGGTCACGCGGAACCGGGCAAAGGCATCGACTTGCAGCCGCAGCTGATCGGTGGACAATACCTCCTGCCGCTCCATCTCCACGCTCAAAATGCGCTTATCGACCCAATGGATTTGCTCGATAAAAGGAATGCGAAAGGCGATACCGGCATTGGTCGAACCGAAACGTTCCTTGGGTTGATAGGCATTAACGACACGCAGCGGCTGGCCATAGCTGCTGATGATCGCCTGTTTGGTTTCGGGCACAATCGAAATCGCCTTGGACAACAAGATGACCAGCGCCAAAGCGCCAACAGCCAATGCCAACGGGTTGCGGAGTAAAGAGCGTTCCATCATTTCTTCCCCGTCACGACAACCGGTTCCGGCGCAGACGCCGGTCTGCTTTTGCGCAATTCGGGCAGCGGTAAATAGGGCTGCACATTGCCATCAACGATGGTTTTATCCACTTTGCCTAGCACCTGTTCCATGGTTTCATAATACAGCCGGCGACGCGTTACTTCGGGCGCGGTTTTATATTGTTCGTAAATCTTGTCGAATTCCGCCACTTCACCCATCGCCAATTCGGTTACCCGGCTGGCATAGCCGCGCGCGTCGTTCAAATAGCTTTCCCGCCGTTGCTGTGCCGCGTTCACTTCGCGGAAGGCGTCGTTCACTTCGGCTGGGGGATCGGACTGCAAAATGGTGACGCGTTGCACGCGGATGCCAGCGCGATATTCGTCCAAAATAGCTTGCATCCGTTGCCGGACTTGCGCCTCGATTTCGCCGCGACCGCTGCCGAATGCCTGATTGAGGCCGAAATTGGCAACGGCGGCACGCATCGCGCTTTCGGCCACTTCCTCGACGGTTTTGGTCGGTTGATCGATCTGAAACAGATATTGTTCCGGATCGCGGATCGACCAGCCCACTTCGTACGACATGTCGATCAGGCTTTCGTCTTTGGTCAGCACCAGATTATCATCGCTGGCATTGGGTTTGCCAATGGTGGTGCGACGAATGCCCTGCGTGTCGATTTTTGTCATCTGTTCAATCGGCGCGGGCAAAGTGAAGGCGATACCCGACCCAACCGTCCGCGAATATTTGCCGAACAATGTGACCACGCCCTGTTCTTGCGAATCCAGGCGATGAACGCTGGTCCAGCTGATCCACAATAGCGCCAGCCCACCGGCGATTAACGGCCACCAGCTTTTGCCATTGGCGCGTGGAGGCAGCCCGCTCCAGCCGCCGCCTTTGCCGCCACCGCCGCCTTTGCGGAACAAATCTTCCAGCGAAGGACCGCGCGGCTTTGTGCCGTTCGATGATTGGGGCTCCCACGGGTTGGATGGGCGCTTGGGCTCCTCCGGCGCGCTGTTTGCAGCCGGTTTGTCCTTTGCCTTATCGGCCCCTTTTTTGGGTGGAGTAGCATCGCCATCGCCGGTGCCGAAATCCCATGGGCCTTTGTTATCGTTGTTCATGGGCGTTGCCGCACCTTTATCCTCATTATCACTCATAATTCGACATATAAGAGCGGTTGCGCAGAAAAACAGTGTCATTCCAGAGAATCTGATTCTATTCGCCTTTGACATGGCATCGATTGAGAATTTGGAAGCCGCGATCAGCGGTGTAGCGCAGGGTCGGGCAAGCGGAGTGCGGTTGAAAGACGGCGCGGTTTCGCTGGTCCTTGACGTATCCGGGCTGGACCCTGCATCGCGTTCAACATTGGGCGATACGATCCGGCACGCCGCGGTGACGGTTGATCACGGCGTTACGATACGCATTGTTGAGACAGCGGAAAAATTCGCGCCCAATCTGATTGCAGTGGCCAGCGGCAAAGGCGGCGTCGGCAAATCCACGCTTTCGGCCAATCTGGCGGCGGCGATGCGCAAACAGGGGCGGCAGGCGGGTTTGGTCGACGCCGATATTTACGGTCCTTCGCAAACACGGCTGTTGCATGCCGAAGGGATCAAGCCCGAATCCGAAGGGCAGAAAATGTATCCGGTGACGGGTGCGGGCGGTGTTCCGTTTTTGTCGATGGGGCAATTGGTCCAACCGGGCCAACCCATTGCGTGGCGCGGACCGATGGCGGGAAATGCGCTTTCCCAGCTGGTTGACGCCCATTGGGGCGCGGTGCGTGATCTGATTGTCGACATGCCGCCGGGAACGGGCGACATCCAATTGTCGATGATCCAGAAACACAAGCCACTGGGGGCCGTCATCGTATCCACCCCGCAGGATCTGGCATTGATGGATGCGGCGCGGGCGATTGGCTTTTTCAATCAAGCCAAAGTGCCGATCATCGGGTTGGTCGAAAATATGGCAGGCTATATTTGCCCGCATTGCAGCGAAGTCAGCGAACCTTTTGGCTCGGGCGGCGCGGAAGCCGCAGCGGTTGAACTGGGAATTCCGTTTCTGGGCCGCATCCCCCTTGATATTTCCATCCGTATGGCAAGTGACGACGGCCGCCCACCGGCGTTGGAGGATGGTCCCGTGGGCAACGCTTTTGGCGCAATAGGCCGCCGCGTGGGCGAATGGATCGATCAACAGCGCGGGACAGCATGAACGACAATTCCGAAAAGCCCGGCATCAATCGCAGGCAATTGCTGATTGGTGGCGGTGTCGGCGCGGGTTTGTTGCTGGCATGGGGATTATGGCCGCGCAAATATCGTTCCAATCTGCCCGTTAATAAGGGCGAACATGGCTTCGGCAGCTGGCTGAAAATTGGTGACGATGGCCGCATAACCGTGGGCGTGCCGCAATCGGAAATGGGGCAGGGCGTTTATACCTTGCTGGCACAAATCGTTGCAGGCGAACTGGGCGCGCATTGGCGAACAATTGCGGTGCAGCCTGCCATGGCCAACCCTGTTTTTACCAACACTTTGCTTGCCCGCGAATGGCGCGGAGCATTTTTCCCGGCGGCGCTGAACACGCAATCGCTCGGCGGACTGGGGAACCAGATTGGCGACGAACTCGTCACGCGTGATGCCTTTGTGCTGACAGCGGATTCCTCTTCTGTCCGCCAATTCGAACAATCTTGTCGCGAGGCCGGGGCGGTGGCGCGCGTGTTGTTGTGTCAGGCGGCGGCTGAACGCTGGGATACTAACTGGGAAAATTGCGAGACGGCGGCAGGCTTTGTCACCTTTGGCAAAAAGAAGCTCGCCTTTGCCGAACTCGCAGCTGCTGCGGCCTTACTCGATGCGCCTGATCCCATTCCGCTCAATCCATCGCCCATAAACGCGCTTGTCCGGGCAAGAGGCACCGCGGCTGGATGTGCCGGCAAAGTTGGATGGCAGCGCCAATTTCGCAGGCGACATCCGGTTGCCGGACATGCTGTTCGCATCAGTGCGCGGGGGGCCGATTGGTGACACGACACTGAAAAGTTTTGATGCAAAAGCGGGCAAGGCGATTCCGGGCGTGGTTCGGGTCGTCAAACACAAAAACTGGCTGGCGGCCCTTGCCACCAATTGGTGGGCCGCGAACCGGGCGCTGGATGCAATGGCTCCGGTATTCGAAACGCGCGGGCGCATGCCGGATACCGCGCAGATGAACGAACAGATGGAAAAAGCGTTCAAGGGCGACGGTACAAGGCTACATGAAGCAGGCTCGATTGGGGCCATTTTCAACAAACAAGCGGGAACGCGGCTGTTCCACAGCCAGTATTTCGTGGCCCCGGCGCTGCATACCGCGCTCGAAACGCGCAGTGCCACGGCCCAGTTTCGCGATGGACGGCTGACATTGTGGATCGCCAGCCAAGCACCAGTGGCCTGTCGCCGTGCTGCGGCGCAAGCGATTGGCCTGTCGGAAAATGATGTGACTTTAATTCCGATGCTGGCCGGGGGAAGCTTTGGGCGCAATCTGGAATCAGATATTGCGGCGCAGGTTGCCTATCTGGCGCATGAATCGGGTCGACCGGTGCAACTGGTCTGGTCGCGCCCCGAAGATTTTATCCGCGACAAGGTTCGGGCACCAGCCCAAGCGAAAATGACCGGCGCAATCGATGGTTCGGGTCTGCTGCGCGGGCTTTCGATCCGCATCGCTTGCCCGCCAACGATGCGCGAATTTGCCAAGCGGCTCGAAGGTGAAACACCGCATGCGGCGATTGCAGCAGTGCAGGGCGATCATGATCCATTGGCCGTCGAAGGCGCAATTCCGCCTTATGCCATTCCCAATATCGCGATTGACCATTATTCGGTCAGTCTCCCGTTGCCGACCGGGCGCTGGCGCGGCAATGCGCATAGCTATACCGCCTTTTTTGTCGAAGCCTTTATCGATGAACTGGCGCATTCGGCGGGTGTCGAGCCTTTGTCGTATCGCATGCAAATGTTGGTAGGACAAACGCGGCTGGCACGCTGTTTGACCGGAGTGGCGGCTTTATCCGGTTGGGATGGCGGTGCATCGGGCAGTGGCAAGGGGATCGCCTGTCATTCGATGCGCGGCGGCCACATCGCTCTGATAGCATCAGCGCGCAATACCGAAGAAGGCGTGCGTGTGGACCGGATTTCGGCGGTGGTTGATTGCGGCCGGATTATCAATCCAGAAATTGCACGCCAACAAATCGAAGGCGGTATCGTTTTCGGGCTGGCCCAGGCCCTGGGTTCTTCCACCGAATATGAAGAGGGGTTGCCCATGGTGCGACGGGTACGCGACGTTGACTTGCCCAAATTGGCCGATGTTCCGGAAATAGAAATCGAATTTATCCGCAGCGATGCCGAACCTGCCGGAATTGGTGAATTATCGGTTCCCGTGGTCGCGCCTGCCATTGCCAACGCCCTGTTTTCCGCAGCAGGCATTCGTCTGCGCGAATTACCGTTATTGTCGCGCGGCCTGTGATGGAACGGCCTGTCAGCCATCCGGCTATTTCGCCGTCAAAGATTGGCCTGTTACTGGTCAATCTGGGAACGCCCGACGCTCCAACCGCGCCCGCCGTGCGGCGTTATCTGAAACAGTTTTTATCGGACAGACGCGTGGTAGAGATTCCACCCTTGATCTGGCAGCCGATATTGCGCGGGATTATATTGAATGTTCGTCCCGCCAAATCCGCAGCAAATTACGCGAAGGTGTGGATGGAGCAAGGGTCTCCGCTGGCGGTCTATTCGGCGCGGCAGGCCGCCGCCTTGCAAACCGCGTTTGGCCCGGAAATTGATGTTCGTTATGCCATGCGCTATGGCAATCCATCGATTGCGGCACAGCTTTCCGCGATGAAAAATGCCGGGTGCGACCGGATTTTGGTCGCGCCGCTTTATCCGCAATATTCCGGTGCCACCACCGCGACGGTGCAGGATGAGGTGGGCCGAGTTTTGGCCGCGATGCGCTGGCAACCGACGCTGCGTACCCTACCGCCTTATTTTGACGACCCCGATTATATTGCAGCCCTTTGCCAAAGCCTTGAAACCGGATTGGCGGCGCTGGATTTTGTACCAGACGCCATCGTCGCCAGTTTTCACGGCATGCCTGAACGCACCTTGCATTTGGGCGATCCCTATCACTGCCATTGCCGGAAAACCGCACGGCTGCTGTCGGAGGCAAGCGGGCGTGACCTGACCATCACTTTCCAATCCCGCTTTGGCAAAGCCAAATGGCTGGAACCGGCAACCGACGCCACGCTGTTGCGACTGGCGGCAGAGGGGAAAAAGCGGATTGCGATATTTGCGCCCGGCTTTTCGGTGGATTGCCTGGAGACACTTGAGGAACTGGCGATACAGGGGCGGGAAGCGTTTTTGCATGCTGGCGGCAGCGATTTTGCCTATATCCCCTGTTTGAACGACAGCGCGCCGGGAATGGCGATGTTGGAAACGCTGATGCGGCGGGAATTATCGGGCTGGCTTTGAAAAATTGCCCCTAACGCACGCGTCAACTTGTTGCCTTGAAAAATCGCCGTTATCGTTCTTCTCAATAATATAAGAAGGAGAGAGTGCGATGCGGATAGCAGTAGTAACTGGCGGCACACGCGGTATTGGTGAGGCGATCAGCCTGAAACTTAAAGAAAAAGGACGGTTTGTTGTCGCAAATTATGGCGGCAATGATGCTGCGGCCAAGGAATTTTCCGAACGTACCGGAATTGCCGTTCGCAAATGGGATGTTGGTAATCATCAACAATGCATGGATAGTTGCGCGGCCATCGAAGCCGAATTCGGCCCGATCGACATCATGGTGAACAATGCCGGGATCACCCGCGACGCGACGATGGTGAAAATGAGCTTTGAACAATGGGACGAAGTCATCCGCGTTGATTTAACCGGCTGTTTCAACATGGCAAAGGCCACCTATCCTGGCATGCGCGAACGCCGCTGGGGGCGGATCGTGAATGTTGGCTCGGTCAACGGCCAGGGCGGGCAAATCGGGCAAGTCAATTATGCCGCCGCCAAATCGGGTATCCATGGTTTTACCAAATCTTTGGCCGCTGAAGGCGCGAAGTTTGGCGTTACCGCCAATGCCATTGCGCCGGGCTATATCGCCACTGAAATGCTCTCGACGATTCCTGATAATGTGATGGAAAAAATCGTCGCGCAAATCCCGGTCGGGCGGCTGGGGCAACCCGAAGAAATTGCGCGCGGGGTGGAATTCCTCACCAGCGACAATGCGGCCTTCATCACCGGATCGACTTTGTCGATCAATGGCGGGCAGCATATGTATTGAGGGGGCGCGCTTTTCTCCAACCCATCGTCATGCTGAACTTGTTTCAGCACAACGCACCGCCCCTCGTTATCCTGAAACAAGTTCAGGATGACGAATTGGGGTGTTAGGTGGATCGCGTGAGCAAAGCCACACCCTACCACCCTCCCGTTAAACGGTCGGTTACAATCAATGGCCACCAGACTTCGATCAGTCTGGAGCCATTGTTCTGGGACATGCTGAAACGCGCCGCAGATACGCGCGGGCAAGCGGTGAACAATCTGGTTGCCGAAATCGATGCTGAACGGATTAAATCAGCGACGCCGCCGGGGTTGGCTGGGGCGATCAGGTTGTGGTTGGTGGCGCAGAACCCATAGTTAAATTCCACGGTTCACTTTGGTGCCTGTAGATTTTTCTTACATACAAAATAATTCCCTCCTAAACCACTGATGCAGCAATAAAGCTGCATATCGATAAGGAGAAATATTCGTGACTTTAGCAGAAGTCTGTATTCTGCTTGGCGTGATGATCGGCTTTGCAACTCTTGTAATCAAGATTGTTGAGCTATCACGCGACAAGTAAATGCAGGCGGAGGGGGCGGGTTACCGCTTGCCCTCTCCAAATAATTGGCCCCCAACCGTTACCGCGATTGAGGGCCATATCAACAAGGATATCCTTGCCTTTAGCGCCGCTTTGATAGCTAAAATTATTGACTTTGTCAATCCGCCCCAACACGCTCCACATCGGCACCGACCAATTGCAGCTTTTCTTCCAGCCGCTCATAACCGCGATCTAGGTGATAGATGCGGCTGACTTCGGTTTGGCCATCGGCGACCAGTCCGGCAATAATCAGGCTCATCGAAGCGCGCAAATCGGTTGCCATCACCGGTGCGCCGGTCATGCCCTTTACCCCGTGGACAATCGCGGTGCGGCCTTTGGTTTCGATATGCGCGCCCATGCGGTTGAGTTCGGGCACGTGCATATAGCGGTTTTCGAAGATGGTTTCGGTCAACACGCTGGCCCCTTCGGCCATACACAGCATCGCCATGAATTGCGCCTGCATATCGGTGGCAAAACCGGGATAGGGTGATGTAGAGATGGTCAGCGGTTGCAGCTTGCCGTCCGATGCCACACGCAGGCCGCCTTTGACGGCCTCAACTGTGACGCCTGCGGACCGCAACGCATCGACCGTCGCCTGCATTTCCGGTTCGTTCGCGCCGACCAGCTCAACATCACCGCCCGTCGTGGCAACCGCGCAAGCATAGCTGCCCGCCTCAATCCGGTCAGACATCACGCGATAGGTTGCGCCGTGCAGCCGGTCTTTGCCGTGGATGGTCAGGTCGGAGGAACCAATGCCCTCAATCTCCGCGCCCATCGCGACCAGCATATTGCACAGATCGACAATTTCGGGTTCGCGCGCCGCATTGTGGATCACGCTGGTACCCTTGGCGAGGACAGCGGCCATCAAGACATTCTCGGTCGCGCCGACCGACACCACGGGGAAGGTATAGCTGCCACCGGGCAAGCCGCCCTTGGGGGCAATCGCCTTTACATAGCCCGACGCCAGCTCAATCTCCGCACCAATGGCTTCCAACGCTTTCAAGTGCAAATCGATAGGCCGGTTGCCAATCGCACAGCCGCCGGGCAGCGAAACGGTCGCCTCGCCCATCCGCGCCAGCATCGGTCCCAGCACCAAAATCGATGCCCGCATTTTGCGCACCAGTTCATAGGGGGCGACCGACGAGGTAATCCGCGTCGCCTCCAACGTCATCACCCGCCCGAAATCTTCGGGACGGCTTCCGGCGATGGTGGTGGAAATACCGAACTGGTTCATCAAATGCTGGAACCCGTCAATATCCGCCAAACGCGGCAAATTACGCAGCGTCAACGGCTCGTCAGTCAACAGCGCACAGGGCAGCAGCGTCAACGCACTGTTCTTGGCTCCGGAAATGGGAATTTTGCCGTTAAGGCGGTTACCGCCGCGAATGATGATTTTGTCCATATTCGGGCTTTAGCGGGAATTGTTTGCGGTGCAAGATTATGATTCGGTCAAGGCTACCTCAACCTGCGCCAACCGCTCCTTGCCCCAGAACATCTCGTCACCTACAAAGAAAGTCGGAACGCCAAAGGCTCCGCGCGCGGCGGCGGCTTCGGTGTTGGTGGCGAGTTCGGCTTTGACTTCCGCGTCTTCGGCTTTGGTCAGGATAGCGGCGCTGTCTAGGCCCGCTTTGTCTAGCACACCGGCTACCACCGCGAGGTCGCCGGTGTTTGCTCCATCCTCCCACATCGCGGCCATGATCGCCTCGACATAGGGCATGAAGCAACCCAGATGTTGCGCCGCCACCGCGCCGCGCATCAAATAAAGCGAGTTGATCGGGAAATGCGGGTTCATTGTGAACGGCAACTGTTGCGCTTTCACAAAGCGGTCAAACTCAAGCATCTCGTAATTCCGCTTTGCCGGGGTGTCGGCGTAACGCATCAATGGCGCTTGGTTGTTAGTGAGTTTGAACAGGCCGCCAAGCAGGATGGGTGTGTAGGTAATCTGCGCGCCGGTTCGCGCGGCCAGATCGGGCAGCATTTTGTGCGCGAGATAGCTGTTAGGTCCGCCGAAATCGAACAGGAATTCTAGGTTTTTGGTCATGAGAAACGCTTCCCTTAATTTCGTCACCCCGTGCTTGACACGGATTAGGCTTTTTCAGTGCTGCCAGCAATAAAGCCAAGCCCCCCTGAGTTCACAAACGAAGTGCAACACCTCACACAGGTGGTGCCATGTCAAAATACACACAACTTTCGCTTGAAGAGCGCTGCTCGATTGCCCGTCTTCATGAAGACGGGCAATCGATCCGGCAAATCGCTGCAACTTTGGATCGCCAGCCATCAACCATCGCGCGGGAGTTGAAGCGCAATACCGGGCGTAAGATCGGCTACCAGCCAGCTTATGCCGAGGCGCTGACTGCCGCCCGCCGCTGGACCGGCAACAAGCTCGAACGCGACGACGCATTGCGCGAGACTGTCCTCAAACGCCTGACAGCAGGCTGGTCGCCCGAGCAGATCGCTGGCCGCCTTGCTCGCGAAGAAGGCCACAAGGTCATCAGTCACGAGACCATCTACCGCTTCGTCTACACCCAGCTCAAACGCACCAACGACACCAAATGGCGGCTCTATCTACCCCGCGCCAAAATCAAACGCGGATGGCGCACCAAAGGTGGATGGCCCCGAAACGACGGAAAATGTTCGATACACGACCGCCCCGCACACATCGCTGAACGCCAAACGCCCGGCCATTGGGAAGCCGACTGCATGCTCTTCTCAAAGCCAGGGCCCGCCATCCTGATCGCTCACGAACGCCATTCCCGCTTCACCATCGCCCTCCCACAACCCAACCTTAAGGCCGATCCCGTCGCCCAAAGCCTCGTCCAAATGCTCAAACCCTTCGCGCCAAACCTCCGCCAATCCGTCACCTTCGACAACGGCACCGAGTTCTACCGACACCAGCAGCTCTCTACTCTGCTCAACATCCAGACCTACTTCTGCGATCCACACGCGCCGTGGCAAAAAGGAAGCGTCGAAAACGCCATTGGACGCCTCCGACGCGCACTCCCCAGAAAAACCGACATCGTAAACCTGCCAAAAGCCCGCTTCAACGCGATAATCGCTAACTACAATAATACTCCAAGAAAATGTCTCGGCTTCCAAACTCCAGCAGAAGCCTTTATCCAACCGTTGCACTTCGAATGTGAATCCACACCCGGGGTTAGGCTTTTTCAGTGCTGCCAGCAATAAAGCCAAGCCCCGTGTCAAGCACGGGGCGACGGCGTTTTTGGTCAAAAACTCTCACCCCAAGGCCGCAAATCCAGTTCATGCGTCCAGGCGCTGCGATGTTGGTTGTGAAGCGCAACATAGGCCGTAGCAATCGCATCGGGAGAAAGCACCAGATCCTTGGCCTTTGCATCCTCAAAATCGGGGCGAATGCTGCGGATGAATTCGGTGTCGATGCCGCCGTCGATAATGCTGTGCGCAACGTGAATGCCTTGCGGACCCAGTTCGCGCGCCATCGATTGGGCAAGCATACGCAGCGCCGCCTTTGCACCGGAAAATGCGGAAAATCCTGCACCGCCGCGAATGGATGCAGTCGCCCCTGTAAAGATAATTGTACCGCGCTGTCGCACGATCATAGGCTTGGCCACTTCGCGACCCATCAAGAACCCGGCAAAGGCGGCCATTTCCCAAACCTTGCGATACACTTGCGCAGTTGTGTCGGTGACGTTGAAGCGCACATTGGCACCAATATTGAACACTGCCACGTCGATAGGGCCGACTTCACGTTCAACGGTGTCGATCAGCCCCACCATCGCTTCTTCATCGCGCGCATCGGCGGGAAAGGAGCGGGCTTGGAATCCTTCATCGCGGATCGACTGTGCCAACGCCTCTAGCGTTTCGGCATGGCGAGGACGACGGTTGACGCAAGCGGTGTAGCCTTCGGCTGCAAAGGCGCGGGCAATCGCCCCGCCGGTCGCGTCACCGGCTCCTATGATCAGGGCGGCCCCTTTTTGCGATGGAGCGTTCAAGCCTTTTCCAACGTGCATTGCAGCGGGTGCTGGTGCTTTTTGGCGAAGTCCATCACCTGGTTTACCTTGGTTTCGGCCACTTCATACGTAAAGATACCGCACACACCGACGCCTTTTTGGTGGACATGCAGCATCACCCGCGTGGCCTGTTCGGTATCCATCTGGAAAAACGCTTTCAGCACATGGACGACAAATTCCATCGGGGTGTAATCGTCGTTGAGTAGCAACACTTTATATTGGCTGGGCTTTTTGGTTTTGGGCCGCGTGCGCGTGGCAAGGCCAACGCCGGGGGTGCGATCATCGTCGCGGTCCGGACCTGCCGTAATCGAAATTGGGTTAAACGCCATCATCTTCCCGAAATAGGATAAGGGTAGGGCGTTCTGCAACCCCTGTTCGTGGTTAAGGGTCACAAAGAAAAAACCGACCTTCCTTTTGGGAAGATCGGTTCTTTCATATTTGCGCCGGCTCGTCGGGCCTTCCTGCCATCAGGGAGGAGAGGAGGAGAGAGGGCAGGCGCGCTGACGCGCCGACGCAATATCAGGAAAGCTTATGCAGCTTTCTTGAAATAGTCGGTTGCAACCGCAATGCGGTTCGAGATCGGCTGGAACATATCGCCCATCAGCTTAACCATCGCTTCGGTGTTCTTCGAACCCTGTGCAACTGCAATATCAAAACCCTTGCGCGCGAATTCGCCCTGAAGCTTTACGAAATCGGTAGGCGATTTTACGGCCGTGACTTCTTTCACTGCGGCTTGGACTTCTTCGAAATTCTTTTTGGCATATTCCAGGTTGGTCTTGCCCAGATCTTGCGCGCCCTTGGCGACAAGCTTGCCAGCTTCGACCAGTGCTTCGATGTTCGCTTTGTTGAACTCGGTGGCGTCGGTTGCGAATTTCTTGCCTTTTTCAGCAGCTTCACCGGCCTTTTCGCGGATGTCGGCGAAGAATTCGGTGGCTTTCGTTGTTGCTTCGGTCATTTTAGATGTTCCTTGTGTTTCAGGTTGTTCATTGACGGAAACGATTTTCGTAACCAGCTTTTCTGCCTTTACGGGCGCAGCCTTAGCGGAAGCCTTGGATACACTTGTTTCAGATTTGCTTGCCATGATGAACACCATTTCCTTTGTTGCACTGCAATATATTGCTGCACTGCAACATAGTCAACCTTTTATTGTGCGCTGCACAAAAATAAAAATGACGGAAAATCAAGACTATGTGTCGTAGCTCAATTTTTCGAAGCGGTCGAAATGATGATCCGCACTACCAAATTGACTTTCGATCATCGTCGCCCGCTTGAAATAATGGCCAATGGCCAGCTCTTGCGTGATGCCGATACCACCATGGGTTTGCACGGCATTCTGCCCGACGAAATTGGCGCTGCGCGAAACCTTGGCTTTGCACTGCGATACAGCGGCCATGCGCTGAGTGGCGGGCTCATCGATTTTTAGCGTGGCCATGATCACCATCGATCGGGACTGCTCGACTTCCATGAACATGTCGACCATCCGGTGTTGCAACACCTGAAAACGCGAAATGGGTTGGCCGAACTGCTGGCGTTGCTTGGCATAATCCAGCGTGCCTTCATGCATCTTCGTCATAACGCCGGTGGCTTCGGCGCAGACTGCAACAGTGGCTTCATCGACGATCTGTTCGATCAAAGGCAATGCACCGCCTTCGTCGCCCAAACGGGCGTCGGATGGGATGCTGACATTTTCGAAATAGACCTCGGATGCCTGAAAGCCATCGACGGTCGGGTAATCGCGGCGGACGATGCCGGGGGTTTTGGCGTCGACCAAAAACAGCGAAATGCCATTCCGTTCGCGCTGTCCGCCGCCGGTGCGCGCCGTTACCAGCAAATGTGTGGCCCAAGGGGCGGCGATGACAACGGCCTTGTGACCGTTCAAGATATAGCCCGCGCCATCCTTTTTCGCTATGGTCCGCAAATCGGCAAGGTTGTAACGGCCTTGTGGTTCGGCATAGGCAAAGGCGGTGATCATTTCGCCCGATATGATTGCAGGAATATGTGCATCGGCCTGCGCACCGCCCACGGCCTTTAACGCGCCGCCGCCGATGACCACGGCTTGCAAATACGGCTCGATCGCCATGACCTTGCCCAATTCTTCCATCATGATCGCGTTTTCCAACGCGCCGCCGTCCAGTCCGCCATGGGCCGCGGCAAAGGGAGCGCCAAGGATGCCCAGTTCGCCTGCCAAGGCTTTCCAGATCGCGGGATCACGGCCGCCATCCATTGCCAGCATTTTTTGCCGCGCATCGAAATCATAATTATCCGCCAGAAAGCGCGACAGCATGTCGCGGAGCATTTGCTGGGTTTCGGTATAGGTGAAGTCCATTGTCGTTATCCCCTCAAATACCCAAGACCATCTTGGCGATGATGTTGCGCTGAATCTCGTTCGATCCGCCGTAAATGGTGGTTTTACGGGCGTTGAAATAAACGGGTGCTGCATGGTGGGCATAATCAGGACCAATGGGGTGTTCATTGTCTCCTGCACCAAAGCCCCGGAAATAAGGTGCGCCGTAATGGCCGACCGCTTCCAGCGCGAGTTCGGTAATGCGCTGCTGGATTTCGCTGCCCTTGATCTTCAACATGCTGGCCTCGGCACCCGGACCTTTGCCAGCGGCCTCGCCCGCCAGCGTACGCAGTTCGGTATATTCCAGTGCGGTCAGATCAACTTCGAGTTCAGCCACTTTGCGGCGGAAGAACGGATTGGCGAGCAAAGGACGATCACCATCCATTTCGGTGCGGGCAATTGCCTTGATCTTTTCAACGCCGCGCTTTGATCCGGCAATCGCGGCGATCCCTGTGCGTTCATGCGCAAGCAAAAATTTGGCGCAAGTCCAGCCCTTATTCTCCTCGTAAACGCGATTTTCGACGGGGACGCGAACATCCTCCAGCCAAACTTCGTTCACTTCATGCTCGCCGCCCAAGGTGATGATCGGGCGTACGGTGACACCGGGCGATTTCATGTCGATCAACAAAAAGCTGATGCCTTCCTGTTGTTTGGCATCGTTATCGGTGCGGACGAGGAAGAAACCCCAATCGGCATGTTGCGCCAATGTGGTCCAGGTTTTCTGCCCGTTGACGATATAATGGTCGCCGTCGCGCACAGCTTTGGTGCGCAGCGAGGCAAGGTCGGAACCGGATCCGGGTTCGGAATATCCCTGACACCACCAATCCTCACCCGACAAGATGCGCGGCAAGAAGCGTGCCTTTTGTTCCGCCGTTCCGAATGTATAGATGACCGGAGCAACCATAGTGACGCCAAAGGGCAGGATGCGCACGCAATCGGCGCGGGCGATTTCTTCGGAAAAGATAAAACGCTGTGTCGGCGTCCATCCGGGCCCGCCATATTCGGTTGGCCAAGCCGGTGCGGCCCAGCCCTTTTTCGCCAGAACGCGGTGCCAACTGAGATAATCGTCTCTATCCAGATCGTCGCCCTCATCCTGTTTGCCTCGCAAATTTTCAGGATAATTTTCGGCGATGAAGCTTCGCACTTCCTGCTGGAATGCAATTTCATCGGCGGTGAATTCCATGTTCATGGCGACTCTCTCCTCATCTCACCCGGCCACGAACGTTTGATTCGCAGCATTCCTCAATTTCTAGTTCCAGTTTACGTAAACGTCAACTTGAGAGTTGCGTTATGCAACGGGAATTGTACCAGCCGCCGAAGGGCATGGTTTTTCCGGAAACGATAGTATCGACTGCAATTTCAAAGCTTCGTTGCTGTTTTGGCAGCTATACCCGCTTTACAGAAAATAGAGCGGATTATTGGAGGCAGAATATTGAGGCTAAATTATTGCGGAAGCGGAAGCGAACCAGCTTGTTCTTCCACAGCTTGGTCTGCGGTAGCTTCCAATTTGGCATCGCGCGCAGCACGTTCCTGTTCAAACAGTTTTGCGCGTTCTTCGACCAATTCCGCTTCGGCATCGATCATCGCCAGACGCTTTTTGCGTTCTGCCGCAATCATCCGGCCAAAGGCCAGACCGGGATCGGATTTTTTCTCGGCATAGGCCGCGTCGATCTCTTTTAAGCCGCAGCCGGTAAATCCGGCCGATCCGCTGGGCGAACAGCTCATGGCGCCTGACGCACCGACATATTCATAAGCCATTACGCGCTTACCCCAGGCTTCTTTGCGGGCATCATTGGGATCATCGCGCAATGATTCTGGAATGCGAAAGCGATCCGCTTCGGGCATGCGCGCGCAAACGTTGATCACATCATCGCTGCTCGCCGCGCATTCATCTTCGCCGTAAACGATGACGGTGTTGATTTTTTCCTCGCTGGGCGGTGCGGCGGGTGCGTCTTGCGCCATGGCAGGATAGGCAGCGAAGAGGGCCAGTGTCATCAAGGAAAGCCGTTGAGCGGTCATAAGTAAAACTCCATTTTCAATACCCGCTTGCGCTTGCCAAGCTGAACCGGCGGTTAAATTCGTTTGGCCATTGCAATGGCGGCGCGACAGCCAAATCGAATGGCCGCGCTCATGATGGGATAGCCGGGGACGGTTTCGGCCCCTTCGGCAATGGCCGTTTCGCGATGCTGCAATTCTTCCAGCCGGAAATCCTCGATCTTGGCCGATAGTTCGGGTTGCTGGTCGCCCAGTTGTTCCAGCTGTTCACGGTAATGGCTGTCGATCTCGGTTTCGACGGCGGCCGTGCACGCCATCGCCGCGCGCGGACCCATGGCGGCCGTTGCCGCGCCCAAGGCGAAACCTGCGATATGCCAGAACGGCTGCAACGCGGTTGGTCGCACCCCGCGTTCCGACATGATCCGGTCAAATGCGTCCAGATGCTTTTGCTCCTGCTCGGCCATATGCGCGATGCTGCGTGCGGCAGGATGACGATCCCCCATAATGGCCAGTTGCCCCGCATAAATGCGCTTCGCCCCATATTCGCCAGCCTGATTGACGCGAACCATGCTGGCGATCTGTGTAGGCGATAGAGCTTTGCTCATATCCGTTTACTCCGCAACATCACCAGCAATGCTATACCAGCGAGTACAGAAATCAGGAAATTATATCCCGCAAGCGAAAGTCCAAAAAGCGACCAAGGGGCGACATCACAGCGGATCATAGGAGCATTCAAAATGCTTTTCAGCAATTCATCGCCGGTTCCGCGCACCGCGCTGGTGCAACTGGTTAGTCCTTCCCACCAGCCATATTCAACGCCGGCATGAAACCCGCCGATAATGCCGCTGGTCAAAAGTCCGAGTGCCGCCAGGGCGACCAGGATACTGCGGGTTGCTTGTGATTTGAATACGAACGCCAATGCGGCAAAGCCCAATGCGGCAAAATGTGGCCAGCGTTGCCACCAGCACATTTCGCACGGAAACAATCCGCCCCAATATTGCGATCCATAGGCCCCGCCCAAAAGCGCGGCAGGGATCAACAAGGCAAGCCAGCGGGCTTTATTGAAACGGTTCATGCAATGCGGATTAGCAAGGAGTTAACCGCCGCGCAATCAGGGCTTTCGAACAGCTGGTTTGGTTGCGGTTTCCGCCAACTTCATGGTTTTCGACCCCAGCCGTTCCAGCGTTTGCATGGCATAATGCATCTGGAAATCTTCAATGCCCTGTTTTTTCAGCTCTTCTGCGGACAACGCAAAGCGGGGGTCCTCAATCGCATCGACTTCGACTTCCTTATCCTCAACCGCCAGATCATTCACCAAATGGCGGCGCAGATCTGACTCGCGCGTTCTGGTCCGCTTTTTGTAATCGGGATCGGAAATCTGCGGCACGGCAATATCGGGTTTGACGCCACCTTCCTGCACTGACCGGCCAGACGGCAAGTGATAACGCGCAACAGTCAATCGCAGGCCGGTGTCGCGCGACAGTTGCAGTACATTTTGTACCGATCCTTTACCGAAGCTGCGTTCGCCCATGATCAATGCGCGGTGATGATCTTGCAGTGCGCCTGCAACGATTTCTGATGCAGAGGCCGAACCGGCGTCGACCAATACGATCACTGGTTTGCCGCTGGCGACATCGCCGGGAATTTCTTTTTCGGCGAACCAGCGTTGAACGACCACTTTGTCACGACCGCGTTCGGAAACGATTTCGCCTTTGTCGAGAAACGCGTCTGATACTTTAACCGCTTCGTCCAAAATGCCACCGGGGTTTGACCGCAAATCGACAATATAGCCTGTGGGTTTTGCACCCAATTGCCGGTCAATGCCTTTGATGGCGCTAACGACATCGGCACCGGTATCTTCCGAAAAACCGGTGATGGTGATGACACCAATCTTGTCTTTGACTTCCCATTTCACCGGTTTCAAATCGATGATGGCGCGGGTTAATGATACGTCAAACGGCTCATCGCGGCCCGGGCGGAAAATGGTGACTTTTATTGAGGTGCCCGGGGTACCACGCATCCGATTAACGGCTTCGTCCAAAGTTCCGCCGACGATCAGTTCACCATCCAGATGGGTGATATAGTCGCCAGATTTAATACCCGCTTTGTCGGCAGGAGTATCAGCCGTAGGGGCAATAACCTTCACTGCGCCTTCTTCCAGCGTGACCGAAAGCCCCAATCCGCCATATTCGCCATCAATCTGTGTTTGCAGATTCTGGTAATCGCTTTTGTCGAGAAAGGCGCTGTGTGGATCCAGCGTTTGCAACATGCCCTGAATGGCACCTTCCATCAGCTGTTTGTCGTCGACCTTGTCAACATAGCTGGCCTTCACCCGCTTATAGACGGCGATGAATTCATCCATATCTTCCAGCGGGTCTTGCTTGCTTTGCGCGTTTACCGACGACGCAGGCAACATCGACAGCATGGTCGCGGCCAATAAGGTGGAAAGGAACGTCGTCTTCATGGTCAATTCCCGAACTTTGAAAAATGGTTCTGCTGCGGATGTTATCGACTCGATATATCCACCCACCCAAGATGGTGAAAGCCTGTTTACCACAAATGCTGTTTTGATGCCGACAAACAACCTTCAACCGATCAAAGCGGCAATGTCCATTGTGCGACCGTTACGGCGCAATTCGACCATGATCTGGGCCTCGCCTTCGCTGGCGCGGCCAATAGCGTCTCCCTGCGAAACGCGTGTGCCTTTTTCGACGCCCAATGTCTCGACAAAGGCGACCAAAGTCGACCAGCCGCCACCGTGGTCGATGATGATGATATTGCCAAAACTGCGATAACGCCCGGCATATGTGACAGAACCCGCCGCCGGTGCCACAAGTGCTGCACCCGATGGAACGGCAAGGCGAAGGCCACGTTCGCGATAGCCAGTGGGATTTAGCTCACCAAATCCGGATAGCAGCCGTCCTTTGACGGGCAGGATATACGCGTTGCCGCGCGGTAACGCGGGCTTTGATGCCTGCGCCGCTGATATTATGGGCCCGTCAAGATCGGCGAGGGCTGCGGCGTTTTGATTGCTTTCACGGTTGGCGTCGATTTGATCGATCAGGTCGCGCGCGCGCTCGCCCTGGCCGATGGCGCGTTCGAATTCGATGGCTGCATTCCCGGTTAGCGAAGCGGCCAAATCGCGATTGTCATGTTCAAGTTTGGTCAATGACGTTCTGCGTCCGGCCAGCGCAGTCCGTGCCTCGGCTAGCGAACGGATTGCAATGCGTTCTTGCGCCTGAAGTTCCTTTTGCGCCGCAATCTGGCGGCGTAAACCGGCGGTGCGTGCGCTCACCACGGGTTCAATCGATGCCATGGTGGCGCGGACATGGACATAATCACTGCGGCTACCGGGACGAACCAGCATCAGCAATGTTGGCTGCGCCGTCATTTTTTGCAGCAACGCATTCAGCCGCATCAGCGGTGCATTGGCCGCACCCAATTGCGCTGCTTGAACACGTTGCCGTCCGGCAATCACCGCTATGCGAGTACGAGCCGTCGCGATTTGGGCGTTCGCTGCATCAATCTCAGCGCCAAGGGCAGCGCGTTGCGCCACCAAACGGTCAGCAGCCCGATCAGCATTGCTGGCCTCTTGCCGCAACTCTTCTGCGCGTTGTTCAGCGCGCGCCGCCCGCTTTTTGGCCTCGCGCAACGATGCGACATCACCGTCAGCATTGTTTTGCGCCAAAATGCCTGCCGTCATCAGCAAGGCCGCGACCCCGGCAAAACAGAAAGAAATGGCATACCGCATTCCTTTATCCTTCGCGATGATAGGGGTGATTGGCAAGGATTGAAATTGCCCGATAGAGTTGTTCCGCCAGCATGGCGCGCGCTACCAGATGCGGCCAAGTGGCTTTACCAAAGGCGATCAGCCTATCGGCGGAGTCGCGGTCTTCGTCGGAAAAACCATCCGCCGCACCGATGCAGAACCGGGCCTCTGACACCCCTTCATCGCGCCATTTTTCGAGCATCGCGGCAAATTCGGCGGAGGAAAGCTGCGTGCCTTTTTCATCGAGCAAAACAAGGCGGCTGTTGCGTTCGGGTGGCGGCACAGTGCCACCGCGATCGGGCAGTTCGGTGACTTTTACTGGCCAGCTGATCCGTTTTACATAGCGATCAACCAGATCAGATTCGGGAGAGCGGCCAATTTTGCCGCGCGCAACAATGTGCAACCGCATCGCGGCCCTCCCGGATTAGATACTTTTAATTGTTCGAAAGATCCGGATCGTCACCAAAGGCCCACATGCGTTCCAGATTATAGAAGCTGCGCACTTCGGGCCGGAACAGGTGGACGATTACGTCCTCGGCATCGATCAGCACCCAATCGGCGCTGGGCAAACCTTCGACGCGGGCGTTACGACCGGCTTTTTTGATTCGCTCGACCAGTTTTTGCGCCATCGCCGCAACCTGCCGACTCGAACGACCACTGCCGACGACCATATGGTCGGCGATGCTGCTTTTTCCTTCGAGCGGAATGGTCACGACATCTTGTGCCTGATCATCATCCAGTGATTGCAGGACCAAAGCGTGGAGGGCGTCGGCATCCATGCCGGATGCTTTTTTAGGTGCCTTTTTCGTCACGGGTTTACCGGACGGGGCGGTGGCGAGATCGATCAAAATTGCTCCTTATCGCAACATCTTATGGGTGACGCCGTCGCGAATCGGGCGTCCTGAATAGCGGAGATACCAATGGGGATCGGCCTGGCGAATTGCCGTTGCCGAACGCGGATCGGGGCGAAAGCGCAGATAAACAAGCGCTGGCGTGCTCCAGTTTGTCCAATGTTCACGCTGGTCCGGACGCCGGACAAACCGCCTCAACCAGGCCATAGCGGGACCCGCAACAGCATCTGTATCATAGCCCGGACGCGCGATAACCGCAATCGGCATGATTCGAGCGATCTCGCGCCACCGCCGCCACTGCGTGAAATTTGTCACATTGTCCGCGCCCATGATCCAGATAAAACGGCGTTTCGGGTAACGGCGAACAAGCTTGCGCAGGGTATCGACGGTATAGCGCGTGCCCATATCCAGCTCAATCGCAGTCGGTTTTATCCGGCTGTTTCGCGTCATTTTTTGCGCAGAGGCAAGCCGCGCGGGCAGGGGGGCCATATCCTTATTGGACTTTAACGGATTGCCGGGTGACACCAGCCACCACAATTCATCGAGTTGCAGCGCGTCGATGGCAAACAGGCTGATCGACCGATGCCCGCCATGCGCCGGATTGAACGATCCGCCGAGAAGTCCAGTGGTAGTCATTATGCGCTTTGCCAATCTTCGCGGACGTGGCGGACGCGGCTAATTTCGATTGCTTCTGTCCGAACGCGATAGAGCAAAAGGAAGGGCGTGCCTTTGATGCGCCACTTGCGCCTGCCAACCGGCCAAATCTGTTCGCCCAGCTCAGGAAAATCTAGCAATATCAGTGGTGCCTTTTCGATGCGGCTAATCAATAAATCGGCATCAAGCAACATTTCATCAAAGGCGATATGATACAGGTCTTGCCGGGCAAGGCGTGACCAGATGAGTTGCTTCATGCGGCGCGCTTTTTCACCGCCATGGCGCGCAATTCAGCGATCAATTCTTCATGGGTCACATATTCGCCGCGGTCGATTGCATCTTCGCCTTCTTGAATAAAGTTCAACAATTCTGTGTCTTTGCGGACAGCTTTCTCCAGATATTTGGACACTATCCACGCCCGGCTACGATCCTGCGTAGCCGCCAATCGATCCACCATCGCCAAAACTTCGTCGCTGACCCGGGCGGAGATGACATTGTGTTTGCTCATTCCGTGAATGTATCATTTGTATACAAATGATTCAAGGGCGCGTTTGTCCCGTTCCCCGCACGATCCATTTATAGGTGGTCAGCCCTTCCAAAGCGACCGGTCCGCGTGCATGCAAACGCCCCGTCGCAATGCCGATTTCCGCGCCAAGGCCAAATTCACCACCATCGGCAAATTGCGTCGATGCATTGTGCATCACGATGGCGCTGTCGACGTCGGCCAAAAATTTCTCGGCAGCGGCAGAATCTTCGGTGATAATGCTTTCGGTATGCTGCGATCCGTGCGCGGCGATATGCGCAGCGGCTTCATCAACGCCGGACACCATGCGAGCAGAGATGATCGGATCGAGATATTCGGTGCCCCAATCGGCTTCGTCTGCCGATACCGTGCGGGAGTCGAGTTCCATCAGCATGTCGTCGGCGCGTACTTCGCAACCGGCATCGATCAGCGCGCTGATTAACCGTCCGGGCGCAGGGAAGTCCTGATCGATCAGCAGCGTTTCCGCCGCCCCGCAAATGCCGGTGCGGCGCAATTTCGCGTTGATGATAATGGCTTCTGCCATGTCGGGATCGGCGGCAGCGTGGACATAGACGTGGCAGATTCCGTCCAGATGCGCGAGCACGGGTACCCGCGCTTCATCTTGCACCCGTGCCACCAGCGATTTGCCGCCGCGCGGTATGACCATGTCGATGGACCCTTGCGCGCGCAGCAAGGCCCCCACAGCGGCGCGGTCTTGCGTAGGAACGAATTGCACTGCATCGCCGGGCATACCCACAGACTTCAAACCCCGTTACCATTGCAGCATGGATGGCACGGTTGCTGTTTGCCGCTTCGCTGCCGCCGCGCAAAATGACTGCGTTGCCAGAGCGCAAAGCCAAGGCTGCGGCATCGGCGGTTACATTGGGACGGCTTTCGTAAATGATCGCCAGCACACCTATGGGGACGCGCACGCGCTCAAGGACCAGACCGTTCGGGCGCTCGCTGTGGCTGATGACTTCACCCACAGGGTCGGTCAGATGCGCCACCGCCTCAACCGCATCGGCAACCGAAGAAAGTCGGGCGTTGTCCAGCCGCAACCTGTCGAGCATAGCCGATGATAGCCCTGCCTTCGTCCCCGCGTCCATATCCAGCGCGTTCGCCGCCAAAATGGCTCCGCTGGACGCGCGCAAATGCTCGGCCACCGCGATTAAAGCTGCGGTTTTGGCAGAATTGGTTGCACGGCTCATGACCCGGGCAGCCGTTCGCGCCTTGGCAGTCATATCTTCGATCAACAGGTTTATCATGTCAGTCATAACGCTGCCCCTAGGCAAAAACGGCACGGAACGAAAGCGGAGCAAACCTTGTGTGGCAATGAAACGAATCGTACATCGATTCGAATCTATCTAAAGTTCTGTTAAATCAATATTTTTGTAAAAAATGGCAAATTGCGTAAAAAGGCATCGGACCCATTTATGGCGAATTTTATGGGATCGATTGCAATTCATCGCGTGACTCGCCCGATTCGGCGCGTGAACGTTCAAAGCGATTCGCAGCGGCTAGTTTGCTCTGCTACCTGACCATCACAAAATAAGAACGGGGTGTTGGGTCGTGTCTATGAAGGCCAGTTTGGCCGGCTTTAAAAGCCGGTTGGCCGGGTGGTTTGTTGATCGCGAATTTTTCATGCGATCAAACGGACAAGTCCGGTTTATTCGAATTTCCGCACAGCTTCAGCGCCGTGTTGCGACCGTGGTCGCGTCTATTGTCGGCATTTGGCTGGTCGTGACGCTGGGCATGATGGTCAATCAATTGAGCGTTTCGGTTGAACGACTGGCGCTTTCGGCCAAGCAAGAACGCGTTGAGTTTGCCGAGGAGCGCGTTTCCAAATATCGCGATTCGATCAAAGAAGTCGCTGATGATCTGGAACAGCGTCAGAAAATGGTGGAAGATGCCGTTGAACAGTTCGGCGGCGATGTTCCTGCTGCGGCCACCTCGGGAAGTGGGGCCGAAACCGCCCAGAAAATTGGCGCAGCGATTCCCGAAGCAACGAAATTGGCACAAATCGAAGCGCGCCAAATTGCATTGGCCGAACATTTGACGCGGATTGCGGTCGCGCGTTCATTGAAAGCAGAAGCCGCCATTCGGCAGTTTGGGCTCGATCCCAAATCATTGGCTGCTGAAGCCCAGTCCGGCACGGGTGGTCCGTTCATTCCGTTTTTCGGCAAATCTAAAAAGAGCAATGGCGATCCTCGGTTTACCAAAATGTTTGCAGCGCTTGCTAAAATGAGCGCGATGGAGCGAGCTTTGGCGGGGGTTCCCACGAGCATGCCAGCGGCTGCAGGCATGATGTCGAGCAGCTTTGGCTATCGCTCTGATCCGTTTACCGGTGGCGGCGCGATGCACAGCGGGCTTGATTTCAAAGGCCCCCATGGCACAGCCATTTTGGCCGCTGCCGATGGTGATGTGACCTTTGCGGGATGGCAAGGTGGTTATGGTAATTGCATTGAAATCACCCATGCCAATGGCTTGGTAACACGGTATGCACATTTGGCGGGCTTTACAGTTCCCCTTGGCGCAAAGGTCAAACGTGGTGTACAGATAGCGCGAATGGGTACGACAGGGCGTTCCACCGGAACACATCTTCATTTTGAAGTGCGCGTAGACGGATCTGCCATTAACCCTATGAAATTTTTGGAGGCTAATCCTAATGTTCTCACGATCGAAGCCGTCGCCGGAAACCGCGCCAACGGCAGCGCCGCAGGCACGCAATAATATGCGCGGTTCGGGGCATACTTTTTCGATGATCGCGTCTGATGTCGAAATCGTCGGCAATTTGAGTGCAAAGGTGGATTTGCATATCGACGGTAAAGTATCCGGCGATGTGACCTGTGGATCACTGGTGCAGGGTGAAAGCAGTGTCATTAACGGCAAAGTCGTTGCGGAAACCGCGCGGCTTTCTGGTAAAGTGGATGGCTCCATCGAAGCCCGCGATTTAACCGTAGAAGCCAGCGCACGCATTACCGGCGATGTGATCTATGAAAACCTGACCATTGCCCCCGGCGGGCAAGTCGATGGCAAATTCAAACATCGCGGGGCTGGAACACCCAATATCCGCGCGGCAACGGTGGACATCAGCAAAAATGATCCGCTGATTTTGGGTGCCGAAGCGAAGGTCGCTTAAACCAGCATTTCCTTGGCTGGACCCTGCCCGAGAAAATTGGCAGGGCTGGCGCTGGCTCCATAGGCTCCGGCACAGAAAATCGTGACCAGATCACCCACTTCTGCGCGCGGAAGCAGCGGTTGATTGGATAGCAAATCCAATGGGGTGCACAGGCACCCTACCACATTTTGCACGTCGTCGGCTTCAGCATCATACCGCGTCGCAATCGCCACCGGATAATTGCGGCGGATGACCGTACCGAAATTGCCACTGGCCGCCAATTGATGATGCAATCCGCCATCGGTGATCAGGAATGTTTCGCCGTGGCTGATTTTCCGGTCGATCACACGGCACAGATATACCCCTGCCTCGCCCACCAGAAACCGCCCCAATTCGATGCAGAAATGCGTGTCTTTCAAAATCGCTGGCAATGCCGATAGTGCCTGCGCCAACGCCGCACCAACGGCCTTCAAATCAACCGCTTTGTCCCCCGGGAAATAGGGGATGCCAAATCCGCCGCCCAGATTGACTTTGGGCGGCGCGGCACCCGCTGCCTGCGCCAATTCAGCTGCTAATGCCAGAGTTTGCGCCTGCATCGCGATAATCGCATCTGCATCCAGCGCCTGCGATCCGGCGTAGATGTGGAACCCCCGCCATTCTGCGCCTGCCGCCAAAATCCGCTGGACCAATGCGGGAACACGTTCGGCATCAACGCCAAATTGTTTGGCACCGCCCCCCATTTTCATGCCCGACCCCTTCAGATCGAAACTGGGATTAACCCGTATGGCGAGTTTCGGCACGATCCCCAATCGTTCGCCAATCGCAAAAGCCCGTTCAGCTTCGCCTTCAGATTCGCAGTTAAGGGTGACGCCTTGCGCAATGGCAAATTCCAACTCGCGGTCGCGCTTGCCCGGCCCCGCAAAGCTGATCTTGTCGGGCGCGACCCCCGCCGCCAAAGCCAGTTCCAATTCACCGCCCGACGCCACATCAAAACCGTCAACCAGCGGGGCCATATGGCGCAGCAACGGCGCAAAGGGATTGGCCTTCATCGCATAATGCAGGCCAAGTTGCAGGGGTAGGGCGGCGCGCAATTCGGCAACGCGCGCGTTTAGCGCATTGGTCGAATAAACGAACAGCGGCGTATCGCCTGCCTCGGCCACCAACGCCGACGCGGTTTTACTGCCAATCGAAAGCTCACCGCCTGACGCGGAAAAATAGGGCGGAATGGGGCCGGTTGGTTTCATGGCGTGGCCTTAGCAGAAGCGGGTAAAGCCTTCTATAATATGGCGCATAGCACGGCGTAAATGGCGCCTTTGCCAAAGGGCCTATCCCCGATGGAACCGGCACTTCTGCATGCTAAATTTTATTCAGGATTTTTTTGACGCGGTCCTGAGTGAGCGGCGTCTGGATGATCGTTACCGTTCCCGTCGGCGCGGTCAGTTCTGTTCCGGTTGGAAAAGCCTGCGCATTTTTGGTCGATAGCTTCAGCGCGGGGTTGATACCGTGCACCATGAAAATTGAAACGGGCGAAGGCGGCGTATAGGTTGCGCCGGGCGCTAGCTTAACCGTCGGTATCGTTGTTCCTGGAAAATCCACACTATAGCCGTCGGCATCGGCGACAGTCGCTGTGGACGGCATGGTGATCGATTTAAACTCTGCCCCAGACGATTCGAAACGAAAGCCCGCTGCAACGGGCGGATCGATCCAGAAAACACCCGGGCAAACGCCATTTACGGGCAAAGTGAAGAAAAAGCTGCCATTGGCGATTGTGGTCGGCATCATCGGCGCATTTTCAGTCGTGCAAGCGGCGTTGTTGCTCGAAGAGCCACCGCTAGTCGAGGTGCCACCACCGGATGTTCCACCCGACCCAGAAGAACCGCTGCCACCAGATGTCCCCCCGCTCGAGGTGCCGCCGCTCGATGAACCTCCACTCGACGTCCCTCCACTGGGCGGGGTGCAGGCACCGGTGCTTTGAAAGCCCGTGCAAAACATCGTCTTCATGGCAACATTCCACAAATCTGCCTGCCACGTCCAATTGGGATAGGCCGTGTAGGTGCTGGTCGCATCCCAGCCGTAATAACGCACCCGAATCGAGGTGGATGTCTTGGTCGCCACTGCCGGCGGCATGGCTCGCTGGAAATTACACGTCAGTAACTTGAAATTTGTGGATCGAACACATTCGCTGTTGATCGCAATCGGTATGGAATTTGCCCCATCAAATTCCAGCAACATTACCTCTTCGTCATAGGAAGGGGTGGGAGCGAAATTCAGGCTGAAAACGACTTTGATATTCAAAATGCTATTGGCATCATAAGTCGTGGTGGGAGAAAGGATCGTCAACGAAGACAAGCCATCGCTCCACATTTCGGGAAAGGTGGTTTGGGTTTGCCTTTGGCTGATGACTGTCTGGCTCGGAATTACTTGCGCCGCAGCGGGGATCGCGCAGCAAGCCAATCCCCATCCAAGGCACGTGCTGATGATGTTGCGAGCAGAATTCTTGGCCATAAAGGGACTTCCTGAAATTACGAGTTATGCCTCAGTCGTGGTCAGGAAGGCCATGGTTCATTTTTGGTGCAGATTAAAATCCTGAAACGCCTAGCGCATGATCACCATCAACTGGCAGGCGGCGCGATGCGGGAATTTTTCGGGAAAGCATATTGTTGATAAATTCCCGCGTCGTCGGCAATTTTTCGTTCGAGATCCCCGAACTCGGCGGGTTCACGCCATGCTTTTGCAACATAGACATGCAGGATTTTGCAAGCCTTCCCATCTGATTTACAGGCAGATTGGGCGATGGACTGTGCCTCGGCCTCATCCTTGCCCCACGCAGTATGCAGGCGACCTGCTTTATCCCGAAAAATGGCGATGGCTATATTATAGCCTGCCTCGGCGATTTCGCATTCTCCGCCCATCGTGGCATTGCAAGCATCCATCACGATCGTTTTGGCATGATCCAAATCGCGGTGACCCCATGTCGCCCAGACCTCTTTCGACGAACCATGCCACGCGATCGCGATGTGGCTGTCGACCCACACCGCCTGGATAGGAGGCGGTGGCGGTGCTTCTGCTTCGTCTGGTTCCGCTTCTCCATTGCTGGCGCATATTGGGATAACGGCAATGCCGCCCGAACCACCAGTTGTGCCAACTTGAACTTCGCCCGGCCCCGGACCATTTGGGCAAACGAAAGTCTGCGCATAGGCAGAGGGCATTCCAGCAAAGGTCATCGCGCTCATCGCGCACAATACTCTTATGAAAAGCTGCGAAAAAGAGAGCTCAAAAAGTGTGTTCATATCCGTGCCTATAAATGGTCAGCGCATATGTATCTATTGTTAATCGAGACCGGAGGGGAATGGGATGCTGTTCAAAGCTGATCCTTCAACCCATCGCGATCCAGCTTTCCATTCGCATTTTTAGGAAACGCGTCTAGCCACACATAGTCCGCCGGTTGCATGAAATTAGGCAGAGTCGCTTTCATATGCGCGACGAGCGCGGCTTCGTTTGGCTTTCCCGGCGCGCGCACAAACAGCACGATCGCTTCGCCCAAACGTTCATCCGCGCGGCCCAGCGCACAAGCTTCAGCGACCAGTCCGCTTTCGATGGCGGCTTCTTCGACTTCGGTGGGGGACACGCGGTTACCGCTGGTTTTGATCATCGCATCGTCGCGGCCTACGAAATACAGCAAACCATCGGCATCGCGCCATACCGTGTCACCCGACCAGACAGCCAAACCGCCATGACGCGAAAAGCGCGGCGCGGGCTTGAAACGGGCGGCGGTACGTTCGGCATCCTGCCAATATCCTTGCGCCACCAATGGCCCTGCATGCACCAATTCTCCCTGTTCATTGGGCGCGGCTTCGCTGCCGTCTTTGGCCACCACCATGATTTCGGCAAAGGGGATACCTGTGCCCATGCTGGTCGGATTGGCATCGATCAACGCGGGATCGAGATAGGTTGAACGAAACGCTTCGGTCAGCCCGTACATCGCAAAAATATCGGTTTTGCTGCGGAATATATTGCGCAGCATTTTAACGAGGCTGGGGGTTAAAGCACCGCCTGAATTGGTCAATCGCCGCATCGTGGCAGTCGCTTCTTCGGGCCAGCTTTGCTCTACCAACTGCACCCAAAGCGGCGGGACGGCGGCAAGGGTCGTGACACCGTGTATGGCGCAAGCCTTTATCACATCGCGCGGCATTAAATAATCGAGCGGCACGACACAGCCACCCGCTGCCCAAGTCGACAACAACTGGTTCTGCCCGTAATCAAAGCTCAGCGGCAGTAACGCCAATGTCACGTCATCCGCCGCCAGTTTCAGATATTGCGCGACACTAATGGCTCCCAGTGTCAGGTTCGCATGGCTCAGCATCACGCCTTTTGGCCGCCCGGTCGAGCCGCTGGTGTATAGAATTGCCGCGAGGGTGTTGGTGTCGGTATCGGCGGGCAGGGGAGGTAGGGGGGATAAGGTTCCTGTGTCGAGCGTTGCAAGCAGCAAGGTTTCATCGATGAAATTAAAGCGCCCATCAGACGGGGAGGGGCTTAAACCAGTCGCCCGCACCGCACTCGTCACCAGTGCCTTTGCGCCGCTGTCATCCAATATATGCTGCACCTGCGCCGATTTTAGAACCGGGTTCACCGGCACATGCACCAACCCTGCTCGCACAGCTGCCAAGGGCATCAGACAGGCGAGTTCGCCTTTTGGCAGCCACGTGGCAACGCGATCACCATCTGTAAAATCTTGGGATTGCAGAAATTTTGCCAACTGACCGATACGATCATTTAACGCCTGATAGTTATAGGAACGATCTTTCAGGCGTATCGCGACCGCTTCGGGCGCGCCGCGCAGGGGCAGATGATCGAGCGGAAAGGCTGGAAATTCTGGGGTCATTGGGCCATTTACTTGGTTAATCGGATTAAAACAGGGGCGATCATTGCTGGTCAAAGGTGAATATCACGATAATTTCCTCACCGCGCAAGCGGCAGCGGCGGGTGCGCTCGACCGTGACGGGCAGCCTTGTCTGTTTGACCGGTTCGACTGGCTGGAAAACCTGCACCGCATGTCGCTGCGCGACCGCGCGCCAATGCTATTGCGGGCCAGTGATGGCGACGGCGATCTATGGTTGCCCTTGATGCAAGCAGGACGTGGCCAGGCTGTGGCGCTGGCCAATTGGTATAACTTCACCTGGCGGCCAATTTTTGCCAATTGTGCAGACGACGTCAAGAAACTGGAATTATTGCGCGCGGTTGCCGTGGAAGCGCGCGAACATGTTTCGCGCATTACGGTGGCACCGGTTCCAAATGAAGACCAAAGCGCATCGTTGATGGCTGCGGCGTTTGAACGATCCGGCTGGTCAGTGTTCCAATATAAATGCGATGACAACCATGTCCTGCACGTCAACGGCCGCAGTTTCGATCGATATTGGGAAACCCGACCCAGCCGATTAAAAAATACCGTCAAACGTAAAGGCAAGGCGGGCGTCGTAACGATCCGTATCGAGCGCGAATATTCTCCCGAAAGCTGGAAAGACTATGAACGCATTTATGCGCGCAGTTGGAAACCCGATGAAGGCAGCCCTGAATTCCTGCGGCAAATTGCAGAACGCGAAGGGGTCGCAGGGGCATTGCGTTTGGGGCTTGCCTATATTGATGGCCAGCCCGTGGCAGCGCAATATTGGACGGTCGAAAATGGCGCGGCGCTGATCCACAAACTGGCGCATGACGAACGGCATATGCAGGCATCGCCCGGAACCCTGTTGACGGCAGCATTGTTTCAGCATGTGATTGATGTCGACCATGTTGATCTGATCGATTTCGGCACCGGTAACGATGGCTATAAAGTGGAATGGATGGAAGAAGTGCGTCCGCGCTATCGGCTGGAAATGTTTTGGCCAAACCATCCGGCAAACTGGCCATATATTGCGGTTCGCAAATGGCGCGCCTATCGCGCGGCCAAACAAGGGGAAGAATGAAGCCATGGCAATCGAAAGTGCTGAAGTGGAAAATGCGGTTCGCGGTCTGTTGGTCGACATATTGGGCGTGTCGCCAGAAACGGTTGCGGCAATGGATGATACGACGCCGTTATTTGGTGCGTTGCCCGAACTTGATTCAATGGCGGTGGCCGGACTGTTGACCGAAATGGAAGACCGTTTGGAAATAGCGATTGATGATGACGATGTGGATGGCGATCTGTTCGAAACGTTCGGCAGCCTGATCGCCTTTGTAAAGGCAAAGGTCGCTGCGTGACAGCAACGCTTCATCATTCCAGTTATGAATTTGAAGGGCGAAGCGAACCGGCATTGTGCTTTGGACGCGGACATAGTCGTCAGATATTGATCGTTCCGCCTCTGTTTGATGAGATGAACCGTGTGCGCCGTATGTTGGTGCAGGCCATGCGCGCATTGGATGGGCATGCAGCAGGCAGCGTTTTGATCGACCTGCCCGGCTGCGGCGAAAGTGCAGAACCGCTTTCCAGCCAAACGCTTACCCGTTGGCGGGATGCTGTCGCCTCGGCGGCTGAGCAAATAAAGGCTACGCATGTCGCCTCGCTGCGTGGTGGTGCCTTGATCGACGATGGTGCCACAGGATTACCGCGATGGCGGCTGGCCCCGGTAAAGGGCGCGTCTTTGCTGAAAACGATGATCCGAACGCGCATCGCAGGCGCCAAAGAAGAAGGCGTCGTAGTGACCGAGGCTGAGTTAATGGCGGTGGCGGAACTGGGGCCAATCGCGCTGGCAGGCAACCATTTGGGGCCTGACATGGTGGCGCAATTGGCGGTCGCTTTGCCTTCGGAAGCCGGTCGCATGATCGAGCGTAAATTGGGGCAGGATTTTGTGGGTAGTCCATTATGGATGCGCGCCGAACCGCAGGATGATGCGGCGATGTCTGCCAATATTGCTGCCGATTGGGACCGCTGGAGCGCAACATGCGGCGGATGATTTCCTTTGACTGCGAAGGGGCAATGCTGGCGGGTTCGTTCGACGAAGGCACGCAATCGGCGGCCTTGCTGATCGTCAGCGGCGGCAATGAAATTCGCTGCGGTGCGCATGCCGGGCAAGCGGCAATGGCAGCGCATTTTGCGGCGCTTGGCTATCCGGTATTGCGTTACGACCGGCGGGGCATTGGCGACAGTGAAGGTGACAATGCTGGGTTTGAAGGCAGCGCCGCTGATATTGCCGCAGCCGTCACCGCGTTACGGCAAAATGCTCCGGGCGTTGCGCGCATCGTTGCCTTTGGAAATTGCGACGCGGCGAGTGCGCTTGCGTTGTTTCATGCCGGATTGGGCATTGACCATTTGGTGCTCGCCAATCCCTGGGTGATCGAGGCGCAAGAACAAAAGGATGATGCCACCCCGGCACCGTCCGCTGCCGCCATAAGGGCGCGCTATTGGGCACGGCTTAAAAATCCGCGCAGCATCATCGATTTGTTCAGCGGCAAAATCAATCTTCGTAAATTGGCCGGAGGGTTGGCGCGGGCGGCGCAAAGTCAGGCACCCAGTGGCTTGGCCACGCGCATGGCAGAGGCACTCACCGCCTCAAATACGCAAATCGCCTTGTTGATTGCTGAACGCGATACCACGGCTTTGGCGTTCATGGCGGATTGGAAATCGCCTGTGTTCGCGCCCGTCCGCCAGCGGAGCAATGTGGCGTTGGCCAGCATCGATTCGGCATCGCATAGTTTTGCAGAAGCCAATGCAAAGGCATGGCTGTTCGACCGATTGGGGTTTGTGCTGCGCGGGTAATAATTTTCGAATTTAGATTGAATCACCGATTAAAAAAGGATGGCCGAATGAACGGCCTGTCAACCGCTGCCGAGACTGTTTTAAAACACTGTGGTGATGGTAGCGAAGGAGGGACTTGAACTTTATCCCAAAAACCTCGCAATTTAGTCAGTTCCCGTAGTTGTCTTGCGAAGCGTGGCCCCCAATGTGGCCCCCAAACGCAGTCAGCGAGCTAAAACAATTTTCAATGAAGCGCAATCACACATCGCCAAAATCATCCTCGAAAGTTCGAATGAAGCCGTTCAAGGATTTTGGTTTGCACTTTAAGGGCAGCAACTACGTCGTCGCGAAGCGGGCGCGGGCCGCTGAAATTGAAGCGAACTAAAAGCATGTCAAATTTCCCCCTATCTAGCCCCTCTTCTTCGCATATCGCGCCTTGCAATCGGTTAACCAAAGCAGGTTGGCAACTATATCGCCTTTTGCCAACAGGCAGGCGCTTACGCGCCCGCCTGTTGGTCGGTGTCTTCCAGCGGAGTGCGTAGCACGATCCGCCCGTTGATCGGAACGACTTCGAGTTGAAGCGAAAGCCCCTTGCGGTCGCGGTGGAACCATGCGGCTCCAACTTTGGTCCAGAAGGCCTTCTCGCCTTTGTTGGAGACATGCCAGGCGAGAAAATCCGGTGCCTTGGGTTCGCTGGCGGTTGATGTAGAAGAGCGGGCCATGTTGAATTCCTTTCGTGTCTGATTGGCTCGTTGCACCCAAGCAAAAGACCGGACGGAAAAGGGCGCACGTCATGCCCTACACGGGTGCGCAAAGCGCACTGGCGCGGGCCGGGCATTGACGGGTGACCGCGTGCGGTCAGGGACGGGTGCTGAGAACGAGGTGGGCCACAGCGAAAGGAAGTTCTTTCGAGTCAAGCAATTCATTGCTAACCACATAGCAATCCATCCGGGGGGGCTCTCGAATTTGTCTGGTTTTAGCGAGCGCGATATTTGCACAAAGTTCATCGCGCCTGCGCTGATTGCATCCGGCTGGAACTTGCATTCGCAGATTCGTGAAGAAGTAACACTGACTGACGGTCGGCTTGTCGTGCGCGGCAAGCTCGTATCGCGAGGCCCGAAAAAGCGAGCAGACTATGTGCTTTTCTGGAAACCGAACATCCCACTTGCCGTTATTGAAGCAAAGGACGGCGATCATTCGGTTGCAAGCGGAATTCAGCAGGCGTTGACCTATGCCGAATTGCTCGATGTGCCGTTCGCATTTTCATCGAATGGCACCGGTTTTCGTTTCCACAATCGGGCAGCTACCGACGGAAACATTGAGACCGATTTGCCACTTGATGGCTTCCCTACCCCTGAAGCCCTCTGGTCGATGTATCGCTCATGGAAGAATCTGGATGCTGAAAGCGAGCCTCTGGTTGCGCAGCCATATTTCGATGACGGGTCGGGTAAGGCTCCGCGATACTATCAAACGCTGGCAATAAACCGGACCATCGAAGCCATCGCCAAAGGGCAAGACCGGGTGTTGCTGGTCATGGCAACCGGAACCGGCAAAACCTACACGGCCTTTCAGATCATTTGGCGACTTTGGAAGGCTGGCCGCAAAAAGCGCATCCTGTTTCTAGCTGACCGCAACATCCTGATTGACCAGACCAAATCGAATGACTTCAAGCCGTTCGGCGGTGCGATGACAAAGATCGCGAACCGCCAAGCTGACAAATCATATGAGATCTACCTCTCGCTCTATCAGGCTGTCACCGGAACTGAAGAAGAGCAAAATATCTACAAACAGTTTTCGCCGGACTTTTTCGACCTGATCATCATCGATGAATGTCACCGTGGAAGCGCCGCTGCCGATTCTGCGTGGCGTGAAATTCTCGAATACTTCGGCTCCGCTACCCAAATCGGTCTGACAGCGACCCCGAAGGAAACTCGGGAAATCTCGAATATCGATTACTTCGGCGAGCCGGTTTATACCTATTCGCTTAAGCAAGGCATCGAAGACGGTTTCCTCGCCCCTTACAAGGTCGTGCGGTATGATCTCGACCGTGATCTGGCCGGTTATCGACCCGAAGCGGGAACGGTAGATCGTTACGGTCGCGAAGTTGAAGATCGGATTTACAATCTGCGGGACTTTGACCGAAACATCGTTCTTGACGAACGGTCAAAGCTGGTTGCGCGGAAAATTACAGAATTCCTGAAGGCGACTGACCGCTTCTCCAAAACCATCGTTTTCTGCGAAGATACCGAACACGCCGAGCGAATGCGGCAGGCTCTTTGTAATGAGAATGCCGACCTCGTGGCGCAAAACCATCGCTATGTCATGCGGATGACCGGCGATGACCAACTGGGGAAGGCGGAACTCGACAATTTCATTGATCCCAAGATGCGCTACCCAGTGATCGCCACGACATCCAAACTGCTCACGACTGGCGTTGACGCGAAAACCTGCAAGCTGATCGTCCTTGATCAACGCATTCAGTCCATGACCGAATTCAAGCAGATCATCGGGCGCGGAACGCGGATCGATGAAAAGCACGGTAAGCAGTATTTCACGATCATCGATTTCAAGCGTGCGACCGAGCTATTCGCCGATCCGGATTTTGATGGCGAGCCGGTGCAGATATATGAACCAAATGCTGGCGATCCGATTGTGCCGCCCGACGAAATTGAACAAGATGACGGCACGCCCTCAAATCTGCTACGGGAGGAAGGGCAATCTTTCGCGGCGCAACCGGTCTTTGACGCTTTGGGAGCTGAAATCGAATCTCCGCGCAAATTGTTCATCGACGGCGTGTCCGTCGAAGTTTTTGCCAAGCGGGTTCAGTATCTTGGTCCTGATGGGAAGCTGATCACCGAATCGCTCCGGTCTTACGCGCAAAAAGCGATGACCAAGGAATATCACTCGCTCGATGAATTTTTGCGCCGCTGGGATGCTGCGGACCGCAAGCAGGCAATCATCGATGAACTTGAAACCCAAGGCGTCGTTTTAGATGGATTACGCGAAGAGGTCCGGAATGGTGACCAGTTCACCGAATTCGATTTGCTTTGCCATGTGGCATTCGGGCAAGCACCTCTAACCCGTCGCGAACGCGCCGAAAACGTCCACAAGCGCAATTATTTTGCCAAGTTCGAGGGCAAGATTCGCACGGTTCTTGAAGCGCTGCTCGACAAATATGCCGATGAAGGCCTGCTTCCGCTAGAGGATGCCAAGGTGCTCCAGCTCAAGCCCTTCGACAGCATCGGCACGCCCGTTGAAATATTGCGGGGTGTCTTCGGCGGACGGGACGGCTATCAGGCCGCGATCAGCGAGCTGACCAACGAAATATATAAGAGGGCTTAGGGTGGCGAACGTATCGGGAGTAATCAAGTCTATACAGGACATTATGCGCAAAGATGCCGGGGTCGACGGCGATGCGCAGCGGATTGGCCAGCTTGTCTGGATGTTCTTTCTCAAGATTTTCGACGATCAGGAAGAAAAGCTCACCATGCTGGGGGCTTATCAATCCCCGTTGCCCGAACATCTGCGCTGGTCTGCATGGGCTACCGACGCAGAGGGGATCACAGGCGACGCGCTGCTGGATTTCATCAACAATCAGCTTTTTCCGAAACTGAAAAACCTGCCTCTGGACGGACCGGAGCGCAAGCGCGCTAAAGTAGTCCGCGATGCCTTCGCCGATGCCTATAACTACATGAAGTCCGGCACGTTGATGCGTCAGGTGATCAACAAGATCAACGATGTCGATTTCAACGCCACTGGTGACATGCACGCCTTTGGCGATGTCTATGAGCAAATCCTCAAAGACCTGCAAAGCGCGGGCAATGCGGGCGAATTCTACACGCCGCGTTCGGTGACGCAATTCATGGTCGATATGATCGATCCCAAGCTGGATGAAATGGTGCTCGATCCCGCCTGCGGCACGGGCGGATTTTTGGCGCATGTGCTGGATCACAAGATCGACCATTATGTCGAAACCGTTGAAGATCGCGTCACCGTTCAGGATTCCATACACGGTGTCGAAAAGAAGGCACTGCCGCATTTGCTTTGCATCACCAATATGCTGCTGCACGGTATCGAGACGCCGACCAATATCGAGCACGATAATACGCTGGAAACGCCGCTTCGTGACCATCCGTGGCGGGGCATGGTGGATGTCGTCATCACCAACCCGCCGTTCGGTGGAATGGAAGAAGACGGTATCGAGCATAACTTCCCGCAGTCCTATCAGACTCGCGAAACCGCTGACCTGTTCCTTGTTCTGATCATCGAACTGCTCAAGGATGGCGGACGCGCCGCTGTTGTGCTGCCCGATGGCACCTTGTTCGGTGAAGGCATCAAAACTCGGATAAAGGAAAAGCTGCTGAGCGAATGCAATCTGCATACCATCGTTCGCCTGCCCAACGGCGTGTTCAACCCTTATACTGGCATCAAAACCAACCTTCTCTTTTTTGAGAAGGGCAAGCCAACTGAGGATATCTGGTTCTACGAACATCCCTATCCCGAGGGCTACAAGAATTACTCCAAAACCCGCCCGATGCGGATTGAGGAATTTGACGTTGAAAAGGGCTGGTGGGGCGATTTGATTGGGCGTGCTGGCCGCGAGGTAACTTCGCAATCGTGGCGCGTTTCCCTCGACGAAATCAAGGCGCGCAACTTCAATCTCGACATTTCCAACCCGAACACCGTCGAAGCGGGGCATGACGACCCCGAAGAGCTGCTTATTGCGTGGCGCAAAAATCGCGACGAACTTGCAGCGACCCAAGGCCAGTTGAAGGCGATTTTGGCTAAGGCACTTGGCGTGCCGGTAACGGCGTAAACAATGCACGCGGAAATGCTCATTGAGAACTTCGACGCGTTGGTGGGTACGCCGGGCGGTCTAGCGAAATTGCGATCCTTGATCTTGGCGCTGGCAATGCGGGGGATACTTACATCACAGCAAGATGGCGACAATTCCGCAGCGGAATTAGAATCAGCTGCATTGAAACTCGTTTCTACAAAGTCTCGAAAGCATTTCGCTGAATTCGAACCGTTTCATAGCATCCCGCCGCACTGGAGGTGGGTTCGGCTTGGCGCAATCTCGACCTACAGCGAAACGACAAAAATCGAACCGAATACTAACCTTCTTCCTGAAACTTGGGTGCTGGAGCTTGAGGATATAGAGAAGGAAACGTCCGCGCTCATTCGACGAGTTGTTTATCAAGATAGAAATTTCCAAAGCACCAAAAATTGTTTCGAAGCTGGTTACGTTCTCTACGGTAAGCTGCGGCCTTATCTCGACAAGGTGCTAGTTGCAGACCAAAACGGCGTTTGCACGACTGAGATTATTCCCTTCAAGCCGCTTGTTGGCATATGCCCGCATTTTATTCGCTGGTGCCTTAAGTCACCTGATTTCATCCGTTATGCCAATAATGCCACTACGGGATGAGCCTCCCTCGCTTGGGGACTCCTGCCGCAGTCAACGCACCGGTGCCGCTCCCCTCTCGCCGAACAGCGTCGGATCGTTGCCAAGGTCGATGAACTAATGGCCTTTTGTGATTGTCTCCAAGCGCAGCAGGAAACTGAACAAGCTGCCAGACGCGCAGTTGCATCATCAGCACTAAATAAACTTGTGACTGATTTTTCAGCCGCAGATTCGCCTGATCTCTGGCCGTCGTTCGCGGATGAGTTTGCCCTTCTTATCCAAGACACCGACACGATCCTCGCGCTGCGACGCGCGATACTAGCCTTGGCGATTTGCGGTCGCCTTGTTGCGCAGTGTGCAACCGACGAACCCGCAGCCGTCCTTGTCGAACGAATATCAAAAAAATTGGGAACTCAGCCAGCGCAGGCGAATGATGGCCTATTCAAAATACCTGACAGTTGGACATGGGCCACCTTCACAAGCCTTGGCATTTTTGGTCGGGGCCGCTCGCGCAATCGACCTAGAAATGATCCAGCTCTTTACGTCGGCGGCACATATCCACTGGTTCAAACCGGAGATGTAGCGCGGGCCAACGGCACTGTTAAATCATGGACAACGATGTACAACGTTGTTGGGCTTGAACAGAGCAAAATGTGGCCGAAAGGAACGCTTTGTATCACGATAGCGGCCAACATTGCTGATACGGCGATCCTCGGCTTTGATGCTTGTTTCCCTGACAGCGTTGTTGGTTTCGTGCCTGATCCAGAGATTGGCGATGCTCGCTACTTTGAATATTTTATGCGCACAGCAAAGGCTGATCTATTGGCATTTGCGCCCTCGACCGCTCAGAAAAATATAAACCTTGGCATCTTGGAACAGGTGCTGATCCCAATTCCACCTCTTGCCGAGCAGCGCCGTATCGTAGCGCGGGTCGATGAATTGATGAGCCTCTGCAACAAGCTAGATGAGAGAGTAGCAGACAGCGAACGCTTATCGTCCAAGCTTTTTGCTTCGATCATTTCAGAATTCAGTAATCCGGATCCGAATGGGAGTCGCAGCGTTGAGGCTATTACCAAGGAACGCGACGAGATTGAGGCTGACAAGAACAGCAAGCCACTTCCTGCGGAGCAAGGCTTGAAACCTCAGGCGTTAAGCGTCCCAACCGCCGCCCCAGTCGATACCAAATTCCAAGAGGCCGCTCTCGTCGGCGCAATCGTCAAATCGTTTTTCGCTGATGGCGGCGAACCCATTGGCAATTTCCGCCTGCAAAAGGCAGTCTATTTCGCACGGCGGCACAATGCTGATCCGTCGGCAACGGCGGATTTCCTCAAAAAAGCTGCTGGTCCCTATAACCCGTCGATGAAATATTCAGGCGGCATCGCCATTGCGAAGGCCAAGAGTTACATCACCGAAGCGCGCGGTCGCTACGGGTTTGGTCACATCCCGGGCGCTACGATTGCAGAGCTTGAACCCGCCGTCGAACGATATGGCTATGGCGAAAGTGCGACATGGGTGAACCAGCATTTCAAGTTCAAGAAGAATGAGGAATGGGAGCTGCTGGCGACGGTGGATTACGCGATGCTCCAAGTGCGCGACGCGACCCCTGCGGACATTCTTGCCTATGTCGCGAACGACCCAGAATGGCGGCCCAAAATCGAAAAGCTGGGCCTGACCGAGTTCAAAATCGAAAGCGCGATGCTGGAAATCAGAGCATTGTTCCCGAACGCCAACGGGTCCGCGTAACCCTGATGGCATCGAACCCATTTGAACACGCACGGGACTTTATCCAGCGTTTCAATCTGGAGCGGCTGACCGCGACGCTTGAAAAAGCGGATGCCGCATATGAGGCGTTAGCCCCGGAAACCATCGACTATGGAAAATGCCTCATCGAGTGCATTTGCAAACATATTCTCGATGAAAAAGGCGAGGACATTACGGCAGGCATCCCATTTCCAGCGCTTATAAAGCAGGCTCTTGCCGCATCAGGTATGCAAAACAACCAAATTCTCGGAAACTTGTCGGGCTTGGTGGGTGGCCTTGCCGAAATCAGGAATACGACAGGCGTTGCGGGGCATGGCGTTCATGGGACAGTTCCCTTGCCGACGCCAAGCGATATTCGCATTTTCGCGTCAATGGTCAGCGGTCTGCTTGGCGTCCTGTGGCATCTGCACGCGGGCGATGGCATCGACGTCATCCGCACCAGTATGAGTTTTAGTCAGTCGAGCGGAAGTTGGATTTGCAACCGGTCAACGAGTTGATTGATGCGGATGTGAAATTTGAAACTGTCCCGGACGATGGCCTGATCTTCATCGACGGCAAGGAAGTGCGCCCGTCGGCACTGCTCTTCGCGTTTGATCGTAAAGCCTATTTTGAAAAAATGCAGAAATTTCAGTTGAATCCTGATGACGATGATGAAGGTGCTAATGATACTGGGTCTGATGGCCAACTCGAAGCAGTGGTCAGCGCCTAATGGCAAAGGCGGGAGGCTATGTTCTGATTGTCTCGCCTGCTCGTCGCGCCGAGCTTCTGGAAAGCGTTGAAGAATACGAACGCTTTGCCGAGGCCGTGCCAGAATTTGTGCATAGCAATAATGCCGCGCTGGTTTGCTTTGCCAGCTTTGATCGCGGCCTGATCACCCATATTGCCAAGGGTCGGCGCGGGAGGCGGGCAGCGACGGGTTTGCAACGGCTCAATGTCGAGGATCTTATCGAACTTGATCAACCGCTTTCGATAAGTGCCATCGAAGAGGCGGCGTCTCCAAGGGTCGCAAAGCCGCTATCCATTCGGTTGAATGAAGGCGGGATGTTGCCACCTGCTAGCTTTCCCGAATTGGTCGAGATCGTCAGCGAGATGTCTCCCGAAGCCTCTAGGCTGTTAGCCCGGTACAGCGAGGAACGGCTGCGGCGTATAGCGCGTTTGTCGCCCGAAGCGCGGGACGCCCTTGCTGAACAAAAGGATGCTGTGGCGACGGCGCTCAACTTCGCCGGAATTGATCGCACTCCACTGGCTGATTGGTCTCCACCGAGCGACGATGAACCCCCTACATCATATCTTGACGGTTTGGAAGGTGCACGCGGCCTCGAAGATTTGATGGTTATTTCCGATTTGCAGCGGATGCCAGGATTTGAGCAAATCAGAGATTTTGTGAATGGGAGCATCGTTTTTGAAGACGGCAGCACGCGGCTCACGGTAACCATCGCCAACCATTTCCCGCTCGAAAGGCAGCTTGGCGTAGATCTGATCTATTTCAACGAGCGGTATCGTGCATTCGTCATGGTTCAATATAAGGTCATGGAACAGGATAGTGCCGAGAGCGAACCAATTTTCCGGGTTCCAAACGACCAACTCGCGCTTGAAATCGCCCGTATGGAAAAGCACCTTAAACTCCTGCAAGGTGCTGTGCCGAATACCAACCGAGACGGTTTCAGGTTGCTAGAGAACCCCTTCTTCCTGAAATTCTGCCCACGCCTGTCCTTCGATCCCGACGATACCGGCCTGATCAAGGGCATGTATGTCCCATTGTCCTATTGGAAATTGACTGAAAACGACCCCCGGCTTGCCGGGAAGCGAGGCGGGCAAGTTTTCAAATGCGCCAATGCTGGCCGATATTTTACCAACACCGATTTCTCGTCGTTGGTCGCAAAGGCTTGGGTTGGCACGAATGCGGACCAGTCCGACATTTTGATACCGTTAATTCGGGAAATCATTCAATCCGGAAGGACGGTCGCGTTAGCAATCGAAGAAGGTGGCGATTAGAGAGAAGCTGCTTTCGACCCTAAGTATTGAAATGATTTACCAGAACCCGACTATTGAATTTGGAAGAAATAAATGAGCGATCCCTTCACCCTCCGCGTCTTTGTGCCTTCAGGTGATCCCGAAGGCTCGCGCATTGTCGAGAAGATGAACTGGACGGGGCGCGGCTATCATGTTCCGCGTGATGATTGGCCGAAAATCCGCTCGCGGCCTGAATTGCAGGCGGCGGGCGTCTATATCCTGATCGGGCGGGAGGAGGATGAACTCGGCAACGAAATGCCAGTCGCCTATATCGGGCAAGCGGAAGACATCCGCAAACGGCTCGATCAGCATGATAGCGGAAAGGAATTCTGGGATCAGGCGATGTTCTTCATCTCCGCCAACAATGGCCTAAACCGGGCGCATATCACTTGGCTGGAATGGGCATTGATGGCGAAGGCCGCTCAGGCGAAGCGGTGCCGCCTCGAAAATGGCCTCACGCACAGCGAGCCAATGCTGACCGAGAGCGAAAAAGCTGACGTCCGCTCGTTCCTTAACGAAATGCTGCGCCTGATGCCGGTCATGGGGGTACATATCTTTGAGATCGCGAAGACCGAGATTGTGCGCGCGACCGCGCCAAAATCAGGGGCGAAGGCGGCTTCGATTGCCGACGTGCTGGTTGTCCCCGCCAAGGCCGATGGCTTCCGGAGCGCATTTCTGGATGCGCAAGCGTGGTGGGCGATCCGCGTTGCCGCCAAGCACCGCCCAAATCTCAAATGGATCGCCGCCTATCAAGTGCTCCCCGTCGGCGCGGTGACGCACATTGCCGAGATTGATCGGTTTGAACCATACGGCGACGAAGGCAAATTTAAGGTGGTGTTCAAAGGAGCCGCCGTACCGCTGCCCAATCCGATCCCCTATGGCAACGCGGTCACTGGAGCGATGCAAGGGCCACGCTATTGCACCAAGCAGGCGCTTGATGCAGCGAATAGTGTCGCGGATTTGGTGGTCTAAATTGGGACTTGTTGTTGCTGTGAGCCTGATCGCAAGAGGTCGTAATGGTTCGGTTAAGCGGCTTAGCCTGACAGAAAGCGCTGCGCGCCTCGCCATCCCTCTGAGTATGCAATCAAGTACTCAGATTGTTGATCGCTAAGTTTGGCAACCTTTTCGGCTAAGTCCCCGATTTGGTGCCCTAAATCTGCACTTACATGCGGGTCTTTAATGCAGTCGCTAAATTTTCCCTGATCAGCCATAACCAATTGGAATTCTGCAAATATGATTGAGTGCAAATATTTCGTGTTTAGAACAAATCCAGAAATTTGTTCTTCTGGCAAAGCAATGCTGCCGTGGCTCACCCCGTTTAAACACCGAACAACAGTTTTCACCTCATCAGAAGTTAGGCCAGTGCGCTCACAAACCGTTTCCATGTATCCTCCTAATTAAAGGCAGCCCAGTCTGGTAGCCGGTGCTCGAATTTCTAGTTCTTGTTAGTATGCCCAGTCAATACTCCTCTGCCAGCAAGATCGTCAGCACCCGCCGCGTGACGGCGGGATCGGCGGGGTCTTCGCTGCCCCATTGCAGGCTGGGGTCGTAATAGTCGATCTTCCAAAGCACCTTCTGGAGCGCCTCCTTGGGCCGCGCCGTCGTCCATCTCCCATCGCTTGCCTGATAGATCGCGCCAAAGTCTCGCTCCCCATATGGGTCATTGTCTGGCGTGAACGCGTCATAGGTTTCGATCAACTCGCGCACTGCGGACTGTTCAGCCGGTGGCAACGCCCGAAAGCCTTCTGTCGCCACGGCCCTGCAAGCAAGCCCCATCGCTTGCCGCGCTTTGTCATTGAGCCGTGCGATCTGCTCGGTATGGGATACGGAATGCACTTTCATTGCCAAGCCCTCCCGCCCTGTTCGCAAAGCATTCAACGCTCGAAATCCTCACGGTCGCCAAGCTGATCGGCCATGCGCTGCACACACTCAAACGGCAGCCCATTTTCATTCGCAACGTCGCGCAAATAATCTTCCCGTGTCTCGGCTCCGCAAGCCCTGTATTGCAACATCAAATCCATCATCTCTTCACCCTTCCTTGGCTGAAAGCCGCTTGCCTGCGACATGCGGCTCTGCCTTCCGGCGAGGATGGGAGGGGGAGGGAAAACCGGAATCGATGCCCTGGCGCGGGCCAGCGGGCGCGCAGCGACCGCCACACGGGGGCGTCTATTCCGGTTTAGGGAACGAGAGGGCAAAGCCCTTGGCGTTCTTCACAGGGATTGCCCTGCAATCCAGCCAACAACGGCACCCTTGCACGGCGTGACGCCGCCGGACGGCCTGCGCGCGGACCTGTGGGCCAGCGGTCGTCCGGCAAGGAAAGAGGCAAGAGTGCCAGCGGGTCAGCGCATAAACGCCGCACCCTTAGGAGCGCACAGCGCGGGACAGAGTGCGACAATCACAATCCCGCTCAATCGCCCTGCTCCTGATCGTCACCCGCATGGGCCGGGACTACAGGCCCGGTTCGCGCAAGCGAATAGAGCAGGTTGCCCGTGAGGGTAGCGCATTGATTCGCCAATCTACCTCCAGTTAAAAGAGCGGTTCCAATAGGATTGCCGCCCCTTGCTCAATCGCACAATTATCGAGAGCGGTTATGCAAATGGTCCATCGATCGGGTTGGGCCACTTCACCTATGTTGGGAGAAGCATTTCTCTAGAAAGCTGTCGGCGATGCTTTGTGGGTGGTCGTCATTGGCCCTCACTTTTGCGACGCCGCACATACTCGTTCCATCCGAAATAGCACAAAATAAGGGCTGCGACCGCAGACCAATATTCCCAGCTAAAGAAAACGACTAGGCGTTTGGATGCCATGAATTCGCCAATCGCAACGTCTGAAGATCGCGCGTGCATGCGTGCTCGCTCACCAGAGGAATTCATGCTCGTTAGATTGGTGACCCGCACTGACGTTCCACTACGAAGTTCATGGGCCTCCCCATTGACAATTATTTGGCCGTCAATCGATTCGGATTGAAATGTTCCTGCTGACCCCCGATAAGGTTGAACCCAAAATTTTACTGGAAGGTGAATAGCTGTTTCCGACGGCACATCAAAATGCCCTGATTTCGGTAAGTTGGCAAGAACACGAACTGTTGGTCTAGATTTCGTGAAGAAGAACGATTTTTCTGGATTTTTCCGCAATGAATTTCCGCAAAATGGCCCAAAACCAAGCTCAAGGTAAGACTTTTCAACAAAAACACGGACGGGCTGTGACGATGAAAATCCTGTCGTTGAGCCATCGCCAGTTTCAAAAGGCCAATCCTGACCAAACTGCGAGCGACTGTTACTGAGAAATTTCCAAGTAGCTCCCGTACTCGAAAACCCAACACCAAAATCTCGTAACTGATTTTGAAGTGGTGCCACAAATAATCCCGGATGCCGCAAAGGGGACACGCTAACTGTCGCAGCAGATTGTCCAACCACCTCTTGTTCAAAAAGCGATATCGCCTGAGTATGGTTTCGTCGATAGTGAAAACTCTGATCAATCTGAATGTTGCAACCAGAAACTATCTTGGAAAATCGTCCTGCGAGCTCAGTTGCTGGTAGCTTTTCGATAACACGCGACAATTCTACGCCATCAGGCATTTTTTCTAATTCGATTATGTAAACAAGCGCTTGATTTTTTGCTAGAAACTCAATGATCGGCCTAGCTTGATCAAGCACAATTTCATTCGATTGACGGCCTGACTTTGAGTTGCCCATTTCACCGAGCCAATAAACATCGAGATCACTCGTTACGGGCGCATCCATGTTTTTATCATCGAAAATGATATCTGCCGTTGAATTCCCACCTACCAATGCAGGTTCAATAAGCGCTGACCGCCATTTCGTTGCCACGACTTCTGAGCTAACTGGAACCCGTGTGGCCGTCGCAAATGCGCCAAGCAATCCAGCTACAATGGTCAAAGTCAGCCTTTTGCGGCGTCTGCTTTTCGTGACACGAGTGCGCCATTTACCCCAACCTACAGGATTTAAAACTGAACCGACTAAGGCCATCCAGATGATAAATGGAGCTACGACTCTGAAGATGAACATGCTTAAGATGTCGATCAAAGGTGCCGTCGCTACAATCGATCCAGACAGGGGCTGATAATTTGGATCAAACAGAAAATGGCCGGTGGTGAAGTACCAAATCAACCAAAAGCAGAGCAGTCCGGTCAACCACTTAGGCGACCTTCTTAAATATGGAATGTTATGAACTCCCAACCAAGCTAGCGTTGAAATCGCAATCCAAATCGCCGTGCTTACAAGTTGTAGAATCCACCAGCTCAATGCCGACCTCGCGTTGATTTCCGACACGCCGATTTCGAAGTGCACACCAATTGAGGTTTGGAACGCGGTAACCATCACTATGGCCGCAACAGTTGCTAAAACAGCGTCCTTAAAATATTCATCGTCGCGAAGGGCGGTGACCTTGGCTGATGCGATAGAAAGCCAGTTTTTCATTAATAAAAACATATGTCAGGTTTGGCGCAAGTTGCAACCAGAATAAATCACTGCCTCCTCGGATTCCAGTGCTCCCGCTCACCCTTAAATTTCGATCACCGCTTCGAACAAAAATCAGCGTGGAAAAAATTTCGTGCAAGGCGCTCAGTCTCAGCGATTTCGAAATCCTCCAATGATTTGAGATATGCCCGCTTCTCTTCGCCAGTCATTTGATCCTCTGACTTACGCAGCAAATCGATTTCGCCGCGACGGAACGGGAATAGCCGTGCATCTTTGTTAAGCGCGTCTTCGCGGGCACGGTTGATCTCCAATGGGTGGGTTCGCGCATATTCGACCACGGCAAGATATGCCTTTTCAGTGGCATCAGAGCGCAGAATTTGACGGCTTAGTGCGGCGCTGTAGGCCGTTTGTTTGGCCTTTGGCCACGACAGGAAAGTGTCCTTGGTAGGCTTGATGAATTTGCCATCAGGACCGATAAACTGCTTGGTCTCACCGGGGCAATAGAATGGCTCTGCGGCCATTTGCATTGCCGCCGTGGGCCATGCAGCAGCCGAAACTGCCGCCAAAATGATACCGATAAATCCGAATCCAAATTTCATATATCGCCTCCGTTCTTTCAGAGGCGACCCGGTCAAGCCGGGCGGTAGTAACGTGGACTTCCGTTCACGCGCTCCCACTTTTGGGCGCGAGCCTTGGACATGGCGGAAGCCACCCGGCCAAATTTCTTTGACCGGTCGGAAGGTTCCTCAGGTTACTACGCCTCACGCGACGGGACAGACCGGCACGCGCGACAATCGTTAGCAAACTCACGTTGTTTTGCTAGCTAATATCGAAATCGCGTGTCTTTTCCAGTTCAGGGGTTTCGAGTGCCAAGCTTGGCGGCGTGGCACGCTCCATCGCGCTTTCAACAGCAGGCCCATTGACCTTTTCGGCCTCATTCCGGCCTTTGGCACTGTCCGCAACATCCATTGCCGAATGCTGCATGCCGTTGTTGCCTTCAAGCTGTTCAATGATCGCATCCCGGCTATCGAGATGAAGTTCAAAACCTTCGCGAGCGCGGGATGTCAGCACATAAGCAAGGCTTTGGTTGTTGAGCATTCGGTCGCCACTTTGCATCACGGTGATTGCGTTTTCGACCGTGATCCCTTGGGCCTTGTGCATATTGAGAACAAGGGCGTGGTCGATCCGCTGGGCCATGGGGTCGTTGGCGTCCAACGTGATTGGCTTGCCTTTACCGTCCACGAAGCTGAGCCTTCCGTTTTCATGCCCCGAGAGCGTGACCGTCTGGCCGCTGCTAATGCCACGCGAATTATCGCTAGCCGTCCAGTGCAGCACATCCCCGGTCCGCACGGAAATTTGATCTGGCTGGGATAACGACAAGCCTGACGCATTGGGATGCAACCGTTCTGGCCTGAAGCTATAGACATCGCTACCAGACTGCACCTTCACTTCGCGGTTATTGGGATCGACAGCGATGACATCATAGCTTCCGCGCCTCAAGCCGATGGCCGCTGTATCGCGATAAACGTCCAAAACATGGCCTTTTTCATAGCTGCTGACGCTTCGCATCTGCTCGCGGGTGAGATTGCGATTTACCAGCACGGGCAAAGCAATTTCAGTTGCGCCAAGCTTGCCCTCTTTGGCCAGCGCCCCGCGCAAAGTATCGAGCATTTCGGTTCGCAAACGATGCCCTGATGTAAAAATCGACGTGTTTGCACGCGCCTTGTCATCAAGCGAAAGCCAAGCTTTGGTGGCTGACTCCACGGGATCGGCATTTTCAACAATCCGATTGCCCAATTTGTCGAAAGCATCCTGAACATATCCGGCCTGCAACAGGCTGACCGCTTCCTTCATCTCGCTGTCACGCTGGCGCAAATTTTCGTCCAGGTGCAAAGTGGGAAGCGCCTTTTCCTGAAGCTGGCGGAATGGGCTACCAGCCTCAACCGCGCCAATCTGTCCGCTATCGCCGACCATGACGATGCGGTTGACGTCGAGCTTTTCGGCAATTTGCATGAAACCTAACATTTGGCGGTTCGATACCATCGATGCTTCGTCCAATATCAGTGTTGAACCAGCATAAGTTCGTGCATCGGTGGGGCTTGGATGTGCTCGCGTTCCCGCCAAATTCTCGAACTTTGTTAGGAAGGATTCGAGTGAGCGGGTATCAATGCCTGTTGCATCGCGCAGATCCGCTGCAAGGCGATTTTGCGGCGTCAACGCAAACACTGGTCCGCGAATGCCGGGGTCAATTGCTTCAACCGCACCAAAGATCGAAGACTTGCCAGTGCCAGCGCCGCCTTGAATGGCAACATAGCGATCCGGGCTGGCGATGATCGCCGCGCCTGCGCGCCGCTGTTCGGGATTGAGCGAAAGGCCCAGTTTTTCGCTGGCGGCGGCATCGATCAAGGCTGCGGCTTTTGACAATCCAACGTTTGCGCTGGCTTCGCCAAGACCAGCTTTGGCAGTCGCCAATATCTGACGTTCGGTGCGGACCATGTCCGGCGTCGTCAACCGCGACGCGAATTTGCCTGTCACCCGCAATCAACTGACCATTTTCTTTCAACTGGGCAACCCGCGCCTCAATGTCGCCGATACGCGCATTCTGCTCGGCAAAATTCAGCGCGTTCTGAAGCACATGATTATATGTGAAGCTTGCTTCGCGCTCCTGCAGATGACGCACCGATGCGCCAACAGCGTAGCTGGCCGCCAAAGGATCAGCGCGGCGCATAGTCTGCATTATCGGCGATAATGGGGTCGGGCGATGAACGGAAATATGGCGTCACCGCCTTCATCAAATTATCGCCCCATGTCCGAATGCGGTTCATCACGCCGCGTTCGCTATCTTTCGTCGGCGCTTCCGGGATAAGCGCAGCGAAATTGTCGCCGCGCTCGCTAGCATGTTCGCGCCAAGCTTGCCGAACACTTGCAGGGTCAACGTCTCCTTTCGCTTCGCGGGACCGCTCTGCAATTGCGCGAAGGCCTTGTTGGCTGGTCACATTCAATTCGCGGGCAATCTCGCGAATTTGCATATGGCGGGCGCTCCACGCCTCAACCGTTTCGCGATCAATACCTGCTAGCTCAAAGGTGCCGTTTTTGCCGCCAATTTCGATCTCATAGCCAAGCTTTTCGACGGCGTGGCGGAGTTCGGAGTGATAAATCGCGCCAATCAGCATGTTAGCGTTCCAGATTTTGCCATTGTGCAGCGCCCGCCATTCGCCGTCTGGCCGCTGGGTGAGATTGGCTATAACGGAATGGGTGTGCAATTGCGGGTCAAGTTCTCGACTCACATCATGGGTGAACATGGCGTAGGCGAGCTTTCCCGTTTGAACGGTAGTATGACCATCCTTTCCCTTTCGACCTTCTGCCAGTCGCGACTCCACCCATTTCATAGTTGTTTTCACCGCATCAAGATGTGCAGCGACCAACCGCTTGTCGCCTCCGACCAAAGCCATTAGCGAAACGGACTTTGGTGCGGAAAAAGTGAGGTCAAATCCGGGTGCATGCTCTTTCGCGCCACCGCTGAGGGTTTCGCCATTGGGCAAGCGGCCCTCCAAAATTTGCTCAAAGTCCTTCTCTTCAACTGCGCCTTCCAAACCCAATTCTTGGGCCGCTGCTCCGCCCCATTCCGATTGTCCTAATTTGTCCTCGGCGGCGTAATAGTTGTCCTGCGAATAGTAGCTGCCGGCGGTTGAGGCGCTGCTGATTGATGCCATGCTCAGCATCACTTTTCCGCCACCAGAACGGGAAATTTGATCCTGCAATTTGAAGGCTTAGGCTTAAGTTTTGCCTGTGCGACGCAATCCGCGAAACTCGACGCAAAGGTTGGTTCCTTCATGAGGGCCGTCGTTTCAACGACTAACTGACCAGTCCAACCATTACCGCCCCCGATGATTTTGGCGGCATGGACGGGATTGGCGCCTCCCACCATTTTTTCGGCAAGATACCGAGAAATGGTGCTGTCACCGGGAAGCAATGACAGGACAAGAAGTAGCGCGAACACACCAACACCGAATGCCGTCCAGATTTTGTAGTCCTGAAAAAATGGTGGTTCGCGATACTGCGCCATGCGACCAACATTGGTCACGTGAGAACGCATATCTCTCAGTGCTGCCTCGGTTGCCGAATGGTGCTTAGCCTGCTGGGTCGAGAAGCGCAGCAAATCCTGATTTTCTAAGGATGCGCGCGTATCAAACCATTTTTTGAACCAGAATTGAGGGTGCGCGTCGACGAGCTCTTCCATTCGCGTGGCGAGGCTCTCAATTGCCGACAAAATTTCAATTTCCGTCGCTGCTTTTTCATTCGGTTCGGAAACAGCATTCTGATTGCCGTCGGATTCGGCAATCGACACATCATCAATCGGGGGCAACGAGTCGTTTGGCGGCTCAACGACAAGCGACGATTGTATCAGTCTGACCAGCTGCGCGGTCATTGTCGTATCGTTAGTACGGCAATTCTGATCGAACTGGGCTTTGAGGTCGGGCGATAGCCTGACTTTGATGTCCGCTTGCTTGGTCATGGCAACATGCCCCGCCGCTGCTCGTCGCTCAGTTCACGGCTTCGCCGTTCAACCCTTTTGCAAGCTTCATCGCGAATGCCATCTGGCAGTTGCGCGAACCACTCCTCTGCGATGGCCGCAATATTGCACCGGTCGAGTTTGGCAGCGGTTTGCCAGGTGTGGATTTCATGGTAAAAGGCCTTGCGAATTAAGGCGGCCACCCACGCGCTGTCACTGACCCCAAGTGCGCTGGCGTAGGACTTCACCTGCTCCACATCCCACATGCTCACATAGGCGGTGATTGGCACTTTTTGGCCCTCGAAAATCTGTCATCTCTGTTCTCCTAAATTTTGATAAAGCTCCGCACTGTGTGCGAGATTTGGGCGACGAAATCTGCGACCGAGTCCCCAGCGGTAATGGCTGAATTCCAATGGTTTCGAGTAATTAGGGGACAAGAGAGGGACTTGGCCGTTCCACTGTGGATTTCAGTGGGCGCACCTAATACCGGCAGTTTTCTGTGCTTTATGCATCCCGAGGGGGATGCATAAGGTGTGTCCTCAAATTTAGCCTTTGATTCTTCATGCACTCTATTCCGGCGAGCTTCTTTACAATTGCCAGTCATAGCGAGTGCTTCCGCATTTCACGGGGTTCTGCTTCGATGCGAATCCATGTCGTTTCCGGTTCAACGGACTGCGCCGCCGCCCGCATCATCGAAGGATACCGGGTTTCCATTTCCTCTTGCGCGAGCGTGTTGTTGACAACAACCCTCAAGCCGGGAACGTCGAAAACGAAGGCTGCTGGCTCGAAAAAGCTAGTCCATGACTGCTGATCTACCCTCGTGCGAAGCAACTCTCGCAAGCGGATTGATCGTGCATCTTCGTGTGAGCGGGCGTTCACGGGCAACAGTGGTTTCGAGATACGCGGTGCGATGGTTGCTTCTTTGGCAGGGTATCGGACTCCGGCCTTGGCCGCGCGCATCATTGCTGCGTGCTGCGTCTGCACCTTTGAGACCCATAGAGCGTTCCAGTCGGCATTTCGTTGGCCCGTGCCCATCGAGTATTGAAAAAACGCGTCTGCCTCAGCTTCGTAAGCGCCGCTCGGCCATTGGCTTACCAACGCTTGGGCTATTGATGGTAACTGCTCTGGCGGCGGGGCAGTCCAATCAACTGCAATCTGCTGTCTAACACGTCGCGCTGCTGGGGGGGCAATGGGGGAATCTTTCTTCTTAGATTTTATCTCTTCTTGTGGGGTGACTGCACTGTCATCCCCGCCCCCGTCTGACAGACACCCGCCCGGTGACGCTTTGTCTTTGGGGGGTGACTGACGGTCACCCTGTCGAGAATAGCCGACTAGCAGGAAGCTGTTAGCCTGTTGCCCGCCATCTGCTCGATAACTCTCGACGCGTCTAATCAGGTTCAAACCCGCCTTCTTTTGCGTTTCCGTGTCAGCGGGCGTGTTATCTTCAAGTCGAAGTAATACCCTCTGAATTGTCCGCTCGGACAGCTCAACGACGAATGCGATGTCCCGCACTCGGCGGAACTGGCAGACACCGTCTGGGCGCGCCCAATTGGCCAACTCCAGCAAAACCGCTTTGGCGTAGGGGCAACCGCACCGTTGCTCTTTGGCCCAAGCGATGGTCTCGATACTCATTTGATTAGCCCGCCAACGGCGTGTCGAAGCCTTTGTCGATGAGCCTGCGGATTGACTCAGTCTTGATCAGCCTGCGACGCCCGATTTTTACGGTATCAAGCTGTTGCGATTTTATCAGTTGATTGATTGTTGTGCGGCCAAGGCTCAAAGCCTTTCCGGCGTCAGCAATCGAAGTAGTGACATTCTCCATTTTCGTCTCCTTGCATGTTTGGCAGTGCGCCAGCGTGTGCACAGGAGGTTGTTGCAGTTCGCGAAATTTGCGAAACGCAAACTGGGAAAACTAGTTTTCCTCAGCGTTAAGGCTATGGATTCTCTTGGTTTCTGGTTCAATTCGTGCCCAAGCCTTGCGGGATGGCTCATCCAGTTCACGATCATCAAGTTGCCAGTTATTGTCTTCTAAAATCCGTATCATCGCCTCTTTGACATCCGCCTGCGTCATCGGCTCAAGCTCACCATCATGTATGCGGCCAAAAAACTCGATCCAGAAATCGTCCCAAAAAGCTTTGCGCGGTCGTCCACCCTTGTTTTTTGTCTCGCCCACTTCCGCTGCCTGCGTTTCAAAGTTGAGTGACGGCTTTAATTTCTGGATTTCTGAATCATGCTTTGATCTGACGAGCGAGAGCAGGTTTGGTATGCGGCTAACTTCAATCTGAAATTCAGCCAAATCGACATGCAAGACTGTAGAATCGTGCAGCCTATGCAGTCGGTTTTCGCGAACAAATGTCGTAGCTTCTGATCCAATGAAATTCCGCAAAAGTGAGCATGATTTCCATTCATGGGGTTTTACATCGTCCGTGACCGACACGGGGATTATATATGGTAGCTGCGCATCGATGGTGAGTTCTTTAAAATTATAGATCACCTGAAAATGATCGAGATTGTCGTAGCTATCCCGTCTGCCGCGCAGAAAGTCACAGATTTTCGTGGCGTCTTCGATCCCGTTTTCGATCAGCGATGATCCCAGCAAGCCAACCAAGTGGTCGATGTTTATGTCGCCATCATTTTCCAGAGCGTCTTTTAGCCTGTGGATGTCAACTATTTCATGAAGCTCGCGACAAACGCCATAGACCGGAATTTCGGCATCCCGCATAATCTGGCCGATGTTGCCGCAAACCCAAGACATACTCAAACCATCGCGTTCAAAATCTCGAAAAATGTCATTTAGCGGAGCGCAGTTAACGTTGCGGGACGTCATGCGCTGACACTCGCAGTTGCGGTTGACTGCAACTGATCCAGATAATCAGACCACCATTGCGCCATCGCAACCCGTTCGTCCCAGTGCTGTGAACGATCATAGATGCCGCGCACTGTATCTGAGACGCCATGAGCAAGCGCACGTTCAATTGCGTCGGGGTGCCATTTTCGGCTTTCGTTCAACAGGGTTGAGGCGGTGGACCGGAAGCCATGGCCTGTCATTTGTTCGCTGGTATACCCCAAGCGCCTCAGCGCAGCACCTACGGTGTTTTCGCTCATTGCACGCGACGTCGTCCGAATTGATGGAAACAGGAAGCCATTTGGACGCCCAGTGACAGTGTGAAGCGTCGCCAAAAATTCGAGCGATTGCCGTGATAGCGGCACCCAATGTGGCTTCCGCATTTTCATTTTTTCGGCCGGTATTGTCCAAGTTGCAGCAGCAATATCAAACTCCTCCCAGCGCGCATGACGAAGTTCCCCAGGTCGCACAAACGAATGTGCTGCAAGCTTGAGCGCAATTTGAGTAATCAAGCTCCCGTCATAGCCGTCAATGGCGCGCATTAGTGCCCCAACGCTCTTCGGCTCGGTCAAGGCTGCGAAGCTCTTGGTTTTTGGTGCAATCAGCGCGCCGCGCAAATCCCGCGTAGGATCGGAAGCAAGCCGTGTCGTGGCGACAGCGTAACAAAACACCCTGCTGGCAAACTGCAAGGTGCGGCGCGCTGTCTCAAGGTTGCCCTTGGCCTCTATGCGTTTGAGCGCGAACAGTATGTCGCTTGGTTGAATATCAGAAACAGGCATTTGCCCTAAGCTCGGGGAAAGATGCCCAAGAAAATAACCTGCCTTTTCCAAGGTGGCAGACGAAAGGCCATCGGCCCGTCGCTTCTCGATAAATTCCCGCGCGATGTCGCCAAAGACGTTGCTTGCGTTTAGTTGCGCTCGAACCTTCGCACGTTGCTTTTCAAGCGCCGGATCGGAGCCGTTGGCAATGATTTTCCGGGCCTCATCCCGCTTGGCCCGTGCTTCGGTCAACGAGACTTCGGGATAGATTCCAAGGCCAAGCTTCTTTTCTGAACCGTTCACGCGGTATTTGAGTCGCCACAGCCTGCCACCGCTAGGCTGCACAAGCATGAAAAGGCCGAGAGAATCCCCTAGTTTGTAAGGCTTTTCCTTTGGTTTTGCTCTCCTGATAGCGGTGTCTGTCAGTGTCATTGGGGGCCACTCCATCTGCGTCGATTGCGCATGGCCCCCAATTTGGCCCCCAAATGCTTGCGAACACCCGCAAACATCGGCGAGCAATGACGGCCATTGCAGTCTAAAAAATAGCATATTTCAGGGATTTGTAAAGACTTTGACGATCATTCACGATCATCAGAATTGGTAGCGAAGGAGGGACTTGAACCCCCGACCTATGGATTATGATTCCACCGCTCTAACCAGCTGAGCTACTTCGCCTTACCAACCCTTTGCAGGGGAGCGCGGCCAATAAGGTCCACGCCGTTGCCCGTCAAGTCCAATGGTGCCGCTTAGGTGATTCGAACACCTGACCCCATCATTACGAATGATGTGCTCTACCGACTGAGCTAAAGCGGCCCTGCCATTAGCGAACGGGCTTGGCGCGAATAGCTATCGCTGCCGCCAATATCAAGGGCAATTCCGTAAGGCCAATGGAACGAGATTTACGCGCTGTTAACCATCGTGGTCCATTATGATCTGGAATTACGCAATGACGATTTGTCTACAGGGACGAGATTATGGATAATTTGCGCGGACTTGGCCCGTTCGGTGGCGATAATGCGGATGGCAATTCGTCCGCTTATACCGACCTTGCCGAAGAGGATGCTGCCATCGAAGCACCACCGTCAATCGGACAGGATGAGCGCCGCATGCAAGTGCGCGCCTATAATTTCTGGACGGCACAGCTCGACGAAAATAACTATCCCAATATCGAAGATCTCGATCCGGAAGGCGTAGAAGATTTTCGCGATTTTAGCGTCTTGCTCGATTTCACCTCCGGCATTGAAAATCCGTCGATCCAGTATCTTGGCGAATCACTGCGCCATGAATGCGGTTTGACCGATGACATTACCTATCTCGATCAAGTGCCGCCGCGTTCGTTGTTGTCGCGCATCACCGATCATTATTTGCAAATCATTGCCAATCGCGCACCCATTGGTTTTGAAGCTGAATTTGTGAATGATCGTGGTTTGACGATCATGTATCGCGGAATACTGCTGCCTTACTCCTCCGACGACGACACCATTGATTTCATTTATGGCGTTATCAACTGGAAGGAAGCGGCTCCTGTGGCTGTTTCTGATGCGATTGAGTTGGAAATCGAACAGGCAATGCGGGTTGCTCCGATGAAGGCTGAGCAGGTTCCTGTGTGGGCCGATGGACCTGCGTCGGGTATGCTGACGGATGCTTTGCTCGATGATAGCGACGAGCTGGCACTAGATGATGCATATTTGCTCCAAGAGGCAGTGCCGGATGAAGATTTGTCGCTGGGCGATTGGTTGCAGGCAGCCCGGGCCAGTGCCGATGTAGCGCGTGCTTCAGACGTCCGTAGCCGCGAAGCTTTGTACAGTGCCATTGGGCGTGCTTATGATTTCTCGCTGGCGGCAAATCGCTATCCGGCGGATTATGTCGAACTGCTCGCCGACAGCGGTATCAAGGCGCAAGAACGCGCACCAATGACTCCAGTTGCCAAACTGATTTTCGGTGTCGGCTATGATAAAACGCGATTGACCGAATTTGCCGCTGCGCTGGATTATGCGCATCGTAATTTGGTTGTGGCGGGAACCTTTGCCGACATATTATCACAGCATGACGGTGGCTTAAAAGGTATCGTTCAGGCAGAACGCCGCGCGCGGAAGGTAGAGAAGGGTACGCATGTTGCCCCTGTCGTGTCGGATCCACGCCCGCGCCTGCGCGCAGCGCGTGGCCGATCACTGGAAGAATTCTCCCATGGTGCCGACGAATTCGTCGTGCTGGTTGCACGGCGTGAGCCGGATGGCAGCGTGGTTGTTGTGGGGGCCGTCGAAGATGGCGGCTTGACCGATAAGGTACTGGCGAAGGCTGTGGTCTGATCAGGCCGCAGGGCTTGCGATTTCCGTGTTCCGGCTTGGCCACACATAGACAATATGTCGATGCAATCTAATCATTCTGCTTAGCGCGCATCTGGCCGCAACTTGTCATAACCCTATCATCTCAGGAGATAGGGTATGACGTCCGCAATTGGTCCTTCGCAAACATCCGCGCTTTCCAACACGCAATCCGCCGCGTTCACGCAGACGCCGACAGAGATTGTCAAAGATCTGATCGCGCAGAATTCGGATAAGCTGGGCCGCATTAATTACAGCGCTTTGGCGCGTGATCTGGATAGCGCGAAAGCCAATTTCCCCGAATTGAGCGCGGCCATAGAGCGAGAAACCTCCTCACAGCTTGGGCCCCGTGCAATGGCAAAGCTGGAAAACGCCGTCTATTCGATCACGGCACCAGACGGCAGTAAATTGACGATTTCGCGAAACGCTCCTTCGATCGAATCCTATTATAAGGGCACGGCACATGCGGTAGATGCCAAGACACCCGAGCAACGCGCAGCCAACCGCAAGTCCGATTTGGCGCATTATGCAAAGCTCGACCGGATTTTTGGTGATGGCAATGTGAAGACTTTTGACGGGCCGAAGATTCAGGCCGGGATTGATGAAGCGTTGCGCACAGGCTCGTCTTTCGAGAAAACCGCGAAAAACATCGCTGCCCGCGAAACGGCTGCAGCAAATGCGGACAGCAAGGCCGCAACCGAACTTGCAAAAGACCTTGGTCAGTTGGCGCTGGATGTTGTCGGGATATTCGATCCGACACCCACGGCTGATTTGGTCAATGCCGGTATATCGGCATGGCGCGGCGATGGCTGGGGCGCTTTCCTCTCGGTGATCAGCGCGGTTCCCTATATCGGCGACGCGGCAAAACTGGGCAAATTGGGTAACTGGGCAAAAACAATCGCCAACGCGGTTGAACTCGCGGCAAAAAACCCCGCCATGCGCGCGATGCTGGAACCAGCATTACGCAAAGTCAGCGACCTGATCGGCGCGCTGCCCAAGGCAGCCTTCAATGCCTTGCCCGATAGCGCCAAGACGGCGCTGCTCGAGATGAAGGGCAAGATTGACGATTTGTTGCGAAAGTCGGGGCCTCCAAATTTGGACGAAATTAAAGCCAAGCTTGCTGAGGCATTCAAATTAGCGCCTGCTGCCAAACAAGAAATAGACGCGCTAGCAGATGGAATTGTAGCACGACTTGGCGGCCAAGTGGCCAAAGCGCCCATCAAAAGCGAAGCGCGCGCGCTTGAAAAGGCTCTAGAATATGGCGGCGATGTCTCTCGGATTAAGGATTTAGCGCGAAACACCATTGTCATTAATGGCGACAAAATTGACGACGTCGTTGCAGAATTGCAGAAGTCGGGCGCTCAGATAAAGCGCATTGACGGAGCGGCAGACCCATTGGGTTACAGCGGAATCAATGCAACAATCAAAACAAAGTCGGGCTTGGTAGCCGAAATACAGGTGAATTCGCCAAAGATGATTTATGCGAAAGAGAGCCCTGCAAATGCACGTGCAATTTTGGGGGATGCGGTCTATAACAAGATTGCAAAAGAGGTTGGGGTGCCTGGTGGGGAAGGACACAAATTGTACGAACAATATCGCTCATTGCCGGCCCGTCATCCAGAACGCGCTAACATTGAAAAGGCAAGCCGCGCCTATTATGATATGTTTAGGTGATTTATGGCTCAGCTAACTCCAGAAGACTATAACACACGAAACATCTATTTCTTTTATGATTATGAGGAAGCGTTTATGCGATATGATTATCTATCAAAACGCTTTTACATCAAATTGGTAAATGGTGGGCCAGAATATGAGTTATCCCATGATACTAATTTAGTGTGTGATATACAGCGATTTGGTGTTGAGGTGAGCGCTCTAGACTATAATGCTGGTGTTCCTGTTTTGAATTAAAGGAATATAATGCCATCACTTATAATAGAAGCTGCCAACTTTTCTGCAATTAAACATCAACATCAACGCCGTAAGGGCATTGATCAGGCTCCCTATATCAACCATCCATTGGCCGTTGCGAATATTTTGGCCAATGAGGCAGATATCACCGATATCGCAACATTATGCGCCGCAATTTTGCATGATGTCGTTGAAGACACACAAACAGGCATCGATGAATTGAGCGCCGTATTTGGCTATGAAATTGCGCAAATAGTGCAAGAGCTTACCGACGATAAATCGCTAGAAAAATCCGTTCGTAAGCAACGTCAGGTTGAGTTTGCTGCCACAAAATCTTTTAAAGCCAAATGCGTTAAGATTGCAGACAAAACATCGAACCTAAGGGATTTATTGGCTTGCCCGCCTGCCGATTGGACTGAAGAGCGAAAAAATGAGTATTGCCGATGGGCGCTTCATGTCGTCGATCAAATGCGCGGAACCCATGAGCAATTGGAAGAGATTTTTGACCAAACTCTGGCAAAGCACAAAATTAGGTAATGGGAAAATCTGGTGTTGAAGGCGGGCATTTGTAATGGGTCTGAATCCTAGAGCATGATGACGTTAGTTTGAACTGCCGTGACGGAGCCGATTGGTGGCGCGTCGCGATGCCGAAGGTAATGTCGCAATTGTCGGCGCCGTCGACGATGCTGCGCTGACTGACAAGGTGCTTGCCAAAACAGTCGTCTAAGCCATTTTTCAAATGCGGAAAGCGACCGATGCTATGGTGTTGACGGCGGCATCTGCATCGGGTGCGTTTTTTTCTAGCCAGCGATGCGCAGCGACGATTTCGGCGGATATTGTGCCAATCATCTGACTGCGCCGGGCCAATCGATCCGCGTTGGTAAAGGCATGTTCGGGGTTTTTCGAATACGTATTGAACAACGGGCCGGCAATGATGGCTTGAATGCCGCATTCGTCCGCCGCTTTGCCGAAATAGTGCGCGGCGGTTGAAAGAACGGGCGCTGGATTTGCGAAAAAAATCTCTGCATCCAGACTTTTGGAATCGGGCAGGCGTTGAATCGCAGCGGCAAAGTGCCGCATTTGCGCGGCCCATAATGCGGTGCCGCGCTCGGCATCGGAAAATGCCGACATATCCCCCAGTCCGTGTGACAATTGCGTTGTCACGTTACGCAGCCAAGCCCGATGATTATCACTGCGTAAAATCGCCAGCAAATAATCGGTGAGCGAGCAATGCAGGAAGATAGCGCGGTCCTGGCATTGCGGGCCGACAATGCTATCCAGCAAAAAATTCACCGGAACATTGGCCTTGATCATCGTCGAACCCGCTTCGGGATAACGCCGCGACAACATTGCTAACGCCATTTCCAACCGCGAAGCATCGGGCGTCATGGCCAATTGCCGCAGGGCAAAAGGTTCTCGCAGTACCAGATTATCGTCCAGGTCATCTAGAGCCCGCGCCAGCAAAGTGGATCCGCAATGGGCAACGTGGAAAATCCAGTCGACCGTTTGGCGCTTTGGGGCGGCAAGTAGCAACTCTGAAACCGGGATGCTTACGGCACCGTCTGAGGCACAGTAAATCCGGCGGTCGAGAAAGATCGAACGGCGATAGGCCGCAATATCCATTTGCACAAAAATGGCATCCTCGCCTTCGAACGAATGGAGATAATGGTCGGGCGAGTTGATCAATTGGCGGATAGTGGCAGACATCATCTTGCCTATAGCTTGGCAACGCCTGCTTCGCTATTGCCAGTTTCATCATGGCCATTTTCCATCCGCCTAAGCTCGGTCAACCAATGTCACTGGTCGAAGCGGGTGATGAAAAATCGATTTTGGACGTCGATCAAGCGACGGTCATCGCACATTATAAAGCACATGGCGCGTTGCTGTTCCGGGGCTTTGGTGTCGATATTCACGATTTCAACGCCTGGGCGCGGAAATTTTGCAGCACATCGGTCGTAAACGAAAGCCCCGGGCGCGCGCTGCTCGATGCTGACAAAGCGATCTACGCCGTCGACGGCGGTATCAATGCGTTTTCGTTGCATCCCGAATTGTCGCGCGAACCATGGAAACCCGATCTGGCCATGTTTGGTTGCTTGTCGGCACCTCGTCAGGGTGGGCAAACCACGATTTGCGATGGGATCGCGTTGGCAAAAGCCTTGCCCGATGTTGTTCGCAAGGGGCTGGAACAGCGCCGACTGGTTTATATCAAGGCCAATTGGCCAGAATTGCTGGAATATTGGCTGGGCAGCGCGACGCCCGATGACGCGCTGCTTCGCGATCCCCCCAAAGGCTGCCCCTATCGCTTTATGCGGATGAATGATGGGCGGATCGCGCGGCTTTTTTCAAGACCGGCTTTGCACAAGCCGATGTTCTCAGACGAACGGGCCTTTGGAAATTTTCTGCTGTTTGCTCGATTCAACAATGGCCGTATCGGCTTTCCGTTGCTCGATGATCTTAATGTCGTACCCGATGATTGGTTGCACAGCATCCGGGAAACTGGCGACGCTTTGTCCGTTGCCGTACAGTGGCAAAATGGCGATGTTTTGATGCTGGATAACACCCGCTTCATGCATGGACGGACAGCGATTACCGATCCAGCGGAACGCAAAATTGCGACCTATTTCGGCTATCTGAATTTTGCGATACCTGATCCAGAAGAACCGGAAAATGCGATCTGGCGGCGAGAGGATTTCGAGCCGCCGCGACCACCCGAGCATTTATTGCGGCGTTAGAGTCTGGGACGTGAACTCACCCGCATTGCGCCCGGTGCAGCAATTTCTGATCCGCCAGTACCAATGCCATCATCGCCTCAACTACGGGCGCACCGCGAATGCCTACGCATGGATCGTGGCGGCCTTTGGTGACGATGTCGGTGGCGTTACCGTCGCGATCGATGGTCTCGACGGGTGTCAGGATTGAACTGGTGGGTTTGAATGCCACGCGGCATATGACAGGCTGTCCTGTCGAAATGCCCCCGGCAATACCGCCTGCATTATTGGCGAGGAAATTGGGAGCATTTGAGCCCCTTTGATCAGGATTGGGCCGCATCGGATCGGCATTTTGTTCGCCGCGCAAGCGCGCCGCTTCGAATCCTGCACCGATTTCAACCGCCTTGACTGCATTGATGCTCATCATCGCAGAGGCCAATTCGCTATCGAGTTTGGCATAAAGCGGCGCTCCCCAACCGGCAGGCACGCCTGTCGCAACGCATTCGACAACAGCGCCCAAGGATGATCCTGCTAAACGCGCTTCGTCGACCAATTTTTCCCACCGGGCAGCGGCGGCTTCATCGGGGCAGAAAAAGGGATTTTTGCCAATCTGGCTCGCTTCGAAATTATCGCGGTCGATCGTGTCGCCGCCGATTTCGACGACGTATGCCAAGATGGAGACTTCCGGAATGGCCGCCCGGGCTACACCGCCCGCCGCGACACGTGCGGCGGTTTCGCGTGCTGAACTGCGCCCGCCACCACGATAATCGCGGAAACCGTATTTCGCGTCATAGCTGTAATCGGCATGGCCGGGGCGATACGCTTTGGCGACTTCAGAATAGTCTTTGGACCGTTGATCAACATTTTCGATCATCAGCGAAATTGGCGTGCCCGTGGTGCGCCCTTCAAAAACACCGGACAGGATGCGAACTTGATCGGGTTCCTGCCGTTGCGTCGTGAATTTGCTGGTACCTGGGCGGCGCAAATCAAGGAAAGGCTGGATGTCCGCTTCGGACAAAGCAATGCCCGGAGGGCAGCCATCGACCACAGCCCCCAAAGCAGGCCCATGGGATTCGCCCCAAGTGGTAAAGCGGAAAACGCGACCGAATGTATTGAAGCTCATGTTTCCGCCCTAACGAAGTGACTGGTTAGCCATTTGCGTTGGCTGGTATCGAAGCAGATCAATGGACGCAAGATTTGACTTGGCGTAAGCGATTTTCGATGACCGGTAATCAAATATCTGTTTCGCCAATTTGGGCCCGTATGGCCGAGCGCCAGATAATTTATGACATTGTCGCATTCAGCATTGATTGGAAACTGCGACAAGAATTTTTCACCTAACGCTCGGCGTAGTTTGATTAAGTTATGGCCATATTTCTTGGGCATTTTTTCAATATCAAAAGTCCGGCAGATTTCGGCTTTGAAAATCAATTCCAAACCATGCGCGCACAGAAATTCGATTGGATCGTTAAACATAGGCTGCTTTAAAGCAGTGAGCGTCAATCGAGCCGTGTCTAAATACGAAACACCAAAGTTATACAACCCAATTGGCGAAGTGCGGTCAATTTCGCTCATGTCGGGATTTTGTTATGCCGCTTTGCGGGGCGCTTTGCCGATTTCGCCGCGGCCGACCAACATGCCTTCTACTGAAATGTCTTCGTCAATCTCGTCCCAATGGATGCCTGCTGGGCTTAATTCATATGCCAAACGTTGTTCATCGGTGGCACTGAGCAACCGTGGGTACCAAGAGATTGGAACGGTAATGATGCGGCCATCCTCTAACGAAACACTCATGCTTTCGTTTGTGAACCGGACGCTTACAGGTTCAGGCAAAAAATACATGCCATTTTTCCTCAAATTCAAGACGGTGCTCTTTTACGATGGTTTCGAGCATTTTCATAGTGCGCACGTCGAATCGCTTGTTCCAAGCATATCGGACAACAGGCGTCAGCCAAAATTTTGCTTCGCAATCATCCTTTCGAACGTGCACATGCGGCGGTTCGCGCGGATCCCCCTCATGCGAATAGAAAAAGAACCGAAAACCATCATATCGTAACAAAACAGGCATGGCGTTTATTCGCCCTGCTTCTCACGTAGCACCACTTTGCGATACCGCACCTGTTCCTTGCCAATCCAAGTGCGCAAGGTGCGATAGATAATAATAACAGCCGCCACAGATAGCACACGTCCGGCATGCGGATGGTTGAAAATGCCACCGATTCTTCCGCCAAAAACAAAGGCGGCCATGATCCCTGCAAATCCTGCCATCGATACAAAGGCGTCGAGCAGCGGGGGTAACCCTTCCCAGAATTTCCGTGCGTGCAGGTAACCGAACAGGCCGATCAGCAATGTGCAGCCGACAAGCAGTGCGTAAAGCTCAAGGCTGTGTCCGGAGAGACTTTCAGGCAAGGCCAATATCCGGTGCATCTTCCTGTTTCATGCCTACCGTGTGATAACCCGCGTCGACATGATGGGTTTCGCCGGTCACGCCCTTTGACAAATCTGACAGGAAATACACCGCAGACGCGCCGACATCATCAATGGTGACGTTGCGGCGCAGTGGCGCATTATATTCATTCCATTTCAGGATATAACGGAAATCGCCGATGCCAGACGCTGCCAAGGTTTTGATCGGCCCTGCCGAGATAGCGTTGACGCGGATGCCATCGGGGCCGCAATCATTGGCCAGATATTTCACACTGGCCTCCAACGCGGCTTTGGCAACGCCCATGACGTTATAGTGCGGGATCACCTTTTCTGCGCCATAATAACTCAACGTCAGCATTGACCCGCCGCCTTTTCCGGTTTCAGGATCGAATGGCGGCATCATGGCGGCAGCGCGTTTGGCGACAGCGGTAAAGCTGTAAACGCTGATGTTCATGGTCATCAGAAAATCGTCGAGGGTCACGTCATAATATTTGCCGCGCAGCGCCTCTTTATTGGTGTAACCAATGGCGTGGACGATGAAATCTATGGTAGGCCAGCGCGCCGCCAAAGTGGCAAAGGTTTTGTCGAGTTCGGCATCGGTGGAAACATCGCAGTCGATCAGGAAATCACACCCCAATTGTTCGGCCAGCGGTTTAACGCGCTTTTCCATGACCTCACCCTGATAACTGATCGCCAGTTCGGCCCCTTCGGCCTGCAACCGTTTGGCAATGCCCCATGCCAGCGACTTATCGTTGGCCAGCCCCATGATCAGCCCGCGTTTTCCGGCCATCAATCCGCTCATCGTTTCATACCCTTTTCGTCTGTTACATTCGTTTCGGCGTCCTTTAGGCCGATTTCATTGGCGTTGGCCAGTGCCGCGTTTAACTGTGCCCCTGTTACCATGCCAAGCCCCACAAGATAAAAGAAAATCAGTGCGATCATCACGCCCGCAAGACTGCCATAGGTCAGGTCATAGTCGGTCATGCCCGAAACAAAAGACGGCAATACTGTGGTGCACCCCAGCCACCACAGGCTGACCAACACCGCGCCGGGCCATTTGGGAAAGCCTTTCAAGCGGTACTGGCGCGGAGTCAATCCGCGATAAATGACATAGATTGTGGCGAACAGCGTCAGGAACGGGATGATACGGCCCCATGCGAAATAGGCTGATGCCTGTTCTGCGGCGGGAATATAGCGATAGACCAAATCTTCGGTCGCAATCACCATGACTTGCGCGGAAAAGGCGATCATCGCCAACAATACAGCGCCGATAATCCCGACGAAACTCACCAGGCGATATTCCCAGAAGTGCCGGTTATTTTCGGTGCCATAGGCTTGGTTTAAAACCTGACGGATGGTTTCGATCAGGCTGGTCGCGGTCCACAGGCTTACAGCGGCGCTGAACCACAATAGCGGCCCCGACCGCGCCGTCATCGCGCTTTCCACGGGGCCGCGCAGGGCATCCGCTGCGCCTTTTGGGACGGTTTCGAAAAAGGCTTCGATTAAGGCAATACCAGATTCGGTTTGCCCCAATGATCCGGCAATGGCGGCGGCGACGATGCAGAACGCGAACAGCGCGACAAGCGACAGATAGGCAAAATTCCCAGCGTGGACAAAACCTTCGCTGTACACACCCACCGCCACGCGCTTCAGAATTTCATAGGATTGCCGGAACGGACCGAGATCGTGAAACCAGCGCGCCTCGCTGATGACATGGGGCCTCCCATCATGCGCACGCGCTTCGGGCGACAGGGGCGATTGTTCAGACACCCAGTGCTGCACGTATGCCGGGTTCGTCGGGCAAATCATTTGCCAATTTGGCCAACACCGCGCTGTCGGTTGGCAATTTGACCATCAGCGTTACCAACTGGTCGCCGCGTTCGCCTGTTTTGCCAGGAAAACCGCGGCCTTTGATGCGCATGGTGGTGCCTGATTGAGCGGCGGGTGGCACGGTCAGCATCACGGCGCCGTCCATCGTGGGCACCTTCACCTTTGCCCCTGTAATCGCTTCTTTCAGGCTGACCGGAAGTTCGATCCGGATATGGTCGCCGTCGCGTTCGAAAAAGGGGTGTTTGCCGATTTTCAGCGTAACCATGGCGTCGCCATTGCCGCCGGGGCCGGGTTGGCCGCGTCCCGGGATGCGGATTTGTTGACCCGCGATGAGGCCCGCAGGAAGTTTGAACTCCACCGTCTTGCCATCGCGAAGGGTAATGCGTTGCGGCTCCAGCTTGGCCGCGTCGGTGAAGGACACAAGATGGTCATAGGCGACATTGGCCCCTTTGGGCGGGGGGCCGGGTTGCGGACGCGGGCCGCCGGGGCGTGCGCCGGGGCCACCGCCTCCAAACAGCCCGTCGAAAATATCGCCCAGATCAATGCCGCCAGCAAACTCTGCCCCCTGGCCCGGTCTGCCGCCACGCCAAAGGGATTGCCACCACCGCCAAAACCGCCGCCAAAGGGCGAACGCGGTTGACCGTTTTCGTCAATTTCTCCGCGATCAAAGCTTCCGCGCTTTTGGGGATCGGATAATAGGTCATAGGCCTGCGTTATTTCGCTAAACCGCTCCGCCGCCTTGGGGTTATCCTGATTTTTATCGGGATGCAGTTCTTTCGCCAGTTTTCGATAGGCAGATTTAATCGCCTTTTCGTCCGCGCCTTTTGAAACGCCCAATGTGGAGTATGGATCGGCCATGGATTGCCCTGTTGGAGAAATTGATGTGTATTAAATTGGCATGACAGCGCGTTATGTCAATGCGGCGCAACCGCATTGTCTGGCGGATTTTTGTGTGAAAGCCGCAAAAGCAGATAAAGCATCAGCCCCAATGGACCCGCCATCAGCGTGAAAAACAGGATCGGCACTTGCAGCCAGCGGGCATAACCATAGCGGTCCGCATTGCGAGCAACCCACAGGCCTGTAAGCAGATCCAGCGTCAGATAGTGGATCCAGCCCACAGTCGCGCCGCCTTTGCTGTCAAAAAATGACATTACTCCGGAGAGCGAGGTCAAATCAGCGGAGCCTCCGTCTGGTCCCACGGGATCAATCAATCCGGTTATGATAGGTACAAACAACAATGAATAGGCCAAAGCGAGCAAAGCAACGCCGCCGAACATCACGATTGCTGCCATCCTTTCGGTGCGCGGGCCAAAAGCAAGCAGCAGCCAAAAGGGAAGCGGCCAAAGATTTGCGATGTTGAAAATCATTTCCCATTGCATAATCATATCCTTCCCTCTTTCCCCGCCCGCTTGTCTAGCCTATCGCGGCATAATGGAAAGCCCCGATCCCTATTTGCTCTTCGACCAATGGTTTGCCGAGGCCCAAGCGAGCGAGCCCAATGATCCCAATGCGATGGCGCTGGCAACCGCAGATGCGCGGGGGCATCCTGCGGTGCGTATGGTTTTGCTCAAGGGCCATGGACCGGATGCCGAAGGAAAAGGCGGTTTCATTTTTTACACCAATTTGGAAAGCCGCAAAGGGTGTGAACTGGCGCAAAACCGCCATGTTGCGTTGCTATTTCATTGGAAATCATTGCGCAAACAAGTCCGGGTTGAGGGGCCAGTGGAACGGGTAAGCGACGCCACCGCAGATGCCTATTTCGCGAGCCGTAGCCGCGATTCCCAATTGGGCGCATGGGCTTCTGACCAATCGCGTCCCTTGGCCGACCGCGCGACATTTGAGGCGCGTTTTGATGATATGAAGGCGCGCTTTGTCGGGCAAGATGTGCCGCGTCCTCCGCATTGGTCGGGGCATATAGTCATCCCGCAAAAAATCGAGTTTTGGCAAGACCGCGCTTTTCGCCTGCACGAACGCTGGGTTTATGAACGCGACGGAGATGGGTGGACAAGCGGGATGATCTATCCATGAGTTTGGCGCACAACCACCATCACCACAGCCACGGCGACTTGACCAGTAAGGCAGCAATTGCCAGCGTGGCGACGGCGCTGTTCTTGATCGTCCTGAAAAGCTATGCCGCGATTGAGACGGGCTCGGTCGCATTGCTGGGGTCATTGGCGGATACCGGGTTTGATTTGCTCGCATCGCTGTTGACGTTGTTCAGCGTGCGCTATGCGGCGCTGCCTGCCGATGATGATCACCGTTTTGGCCATGGCAAGGCAGAGGCGCTGTCGGCATTGGTACAGGTGGCACTGGTCACTGTTTCCGCCGTGTTGATCGGCTGGCGCGCGTTCGTGCGGTTTGGCAGCGGCGAAAGCACCCAGCATCCCGAATATGGCATTGGCGTTTCGTTGATTGCCATGGCGGCGACATCGGCGTTGTTGCTGTATCAACGCCGCGTGATCCAGCAGACCGGATCGGTCGCGATCCATGGCGACCATGTGCACTATCAGGGGGATTTGTTGCTGAATGGTGCTGTGATTATCGCCATCGCAATGGACGCATTTTTGCACATAAAGGGTGCCGATCCCTTTTTCGGAATCGTGATTGCATTGTGGCTGTTATGGGGTGCTTGGCGGGCGACGTCCTTGGCGCTGGACCAGTTGCTTGACCGCGAATGGCCATTGGAAAAGCGGCAGAAATTTTTAGAGGTCGCAATGCGCCATCCGCGCGGCAAGGGCATCCACGACATGCGCACGCGATCTGCCGGCGCGCATGATTTTTGCCAGTTTCACATTTGGGTCGATCCCAAGATGACGGTGCTGGAGGCACATGAAGTGATGGATCAAATCGAGGCCGAATTGATGCGCGAATTTCCTGGTGTCGAAGTGCTGATCCACCCCGATCCCGAAGGGCATACCGACAGTATCGGCTATATCCCGTCCGAGACCATCGAACATCACGACCATGACCCGCATGAAGGACATGCCCATGACTGATCTGCCTTATTATCATGTCGATGCATTTGCCGACCGACCCTTTACCGGCAATCAGGCCGCTGTCATGCCATTGACGGAGTGGTTTGCTGACGATGTTTTGCAGGCAATTGGCGGTGAAAATAATTTTGCCGAAACCGCATTTATCCTGCCAGATGCCTCGGCTGCGGCGGATTATGAATTGCGCTGGTTTACCCCGACGGCCGAGGTGCGGATGTGCGGCCATGCGACATTGGCCAGCGGCCATGTCGTCCTTTCGCAAAATCCGGAAATGGAACGGGTGACATTCCGCACGCGCAAAGCGGGGGTTTTGGAGGTTGTTCGCGATGGTGATGGCTATTTGCTGTCGCTTCCCACGATTGCAACCGAACCGATGGATTTTCCCGAAGCCGCCGCGGCCATTGGCGGAAACCCGGTTGCGATACGCGGTAACGTGGATGAATATTATATTTTGCGCTATGCCAGCGCCGCAGAAATCCGCGCATTGGCGCCGGATTTCAAGACCCTGGCACCGTTGGGCAACGATGCCTTTGTAGCAACCGCACCGGGCGACACCACCGATGTCATCAGCCGCGTTTTTGTTCCCGGAGCGGGCATTGATGAAGATCCGGTCACGGGTGCTGCCCACGCATTGATTGCACCTTATTGGGCAAATGAGTTGGGCCGCGACAGTTTTACCGCGCATCAGGCCTCGGCGCGTGGTGGATATTTGGCCTGTCGGATTGAAGGCGACCGTGTGTGGTTATCGGGCAAATGCGTCACAGTGGTAGAGGGTGTTTTTAGGTTTTGACAACGGCATGACGGGATCGTTGAACCGAACGTTTTTGCAGGAAGCGAAGACGCGCGGAACATCAAATTCTGGGCAGCGCCTTAAATCCTGAACTACCCAAAGAAAAAAGGGCCTCGCATTGCTGCGAAGCCCCTTTTTTAAAAAGTGTCTGCCGTATCAGGCGACGGTTACGCTCTTGATCACGCCCGGTTCGCGCGGTGGCTCACCTTTTGGCAGGGCATCGACATTTTCCATGCCGCTTTCGACCACGCCCCATACGGTATATTGGCGATCAAGAAAGCTGGCATCGTCGAGGCAGATGAAGAACTGGCTGTTTGCGCTGTTCGGGTTTTGCGCGCGGGCCATGGAGCAAACGCCGCGTGCGTGGTTTTCGCTGTTGAACTCTTGCTCCAGATCGGGCTTTGACGAACCGCCGGTGCCGGTGCCATGCGGGCAACCGCCCTGCGCCATGAAGCCAGCGATCACGCGGTGGAATTTCACTCCGTCGTAAAATCCTTCACCCGCCAGCTCGGTAATGCGCGCGACATGGTTGGGGGCAAGGTCTGGACGCAGTTTTATAACAACGTCGCCAGTGGAAAGATGCAGGGTTAGCGTTTCGGCCATTTGGAATTCCTGTGCTGGATTGAATAGAATGCAGTCGCCCTTAAGCAAGCGTTGGCAAAAGTAAATTGCAATTTATCCCTGCCTGCTTAGGACGGGCACCGAATGACGCCGTACCGCCACGAAAGGGAGATGCATGGGCAGCGAAACTGACATCTCCGACCGGGACGACGTGACCGAAATCGAAACGCTGGTGACGCTTGACGAGGATGACCGTCTTGCGCCGGACTTTGTCCGCTCGGTGCTCGACGCTCTGGACGATGGCGCGCATGAAGAGGCGCGGCATCTGGTGCAACCGTTGCACGCCGCCGACATCGCCGACTTGTTCGAACTCACCCCGCGTGATCAGATCGCGGTGGCTGGCCGGTGCTTTAGGCGATTTGATGAGCGCGGATGTGCTCGCCGAACTCAACGATTATGTCCGTGAAGATCTGATCGATGCCCTGCCTGCGTCGATGGTCGCCGATCTGGCCGGACAGATGGACACCGATGACGCGGTGGCCTTTATCGAGGATTTGGAAGAGGAGGACCAGCAGGCGGTTCTGGCCGAGCTGGACCCCGAAGACCGCGCCGCGATTGAAGACGCGCTGTCCTATCCCGATGAATCCGCCGGGCGCATCATGCAGCGCGAGCTGGTGGCGGCCCCTGAACATATGACCGTCGGGCAATTGATCGATTACCTGCGCGACAATACCGATCTGACCACCGAATTCTGGGAAGTGTTCGTCGTCGATCCGCAGCATCGGCCCATTGGTACCTGCCAGTTGAGTTGGGTTTTACGCACGCCGCGCAACATTGCCTTGTCTGATGTGATGAAGCGCAACCAATCGCTGATCCCGGTCGATATGGATCAGGAAGAGGTCGCGCTGCGTTTCCAGAAATACGCGCTGATTTCTGCGGCGGTTGTCGATGATGCCGGGCGGCTGGTGGGGGTTATCACCGCCGATGACATCGTCCACATCATTCAGGAAGAAGCCGGCGAAGACATTTTGCGGCTGTCGGGTGCAGGCGAAGGCGACATTAACGAGCCGATTTCGGACAGTTACAAATCACGCGTCCGCTGGCTGATTGCCAATTTGGGAACGGCGATGGTCGCCAGTTTCATCATCGCGCAATTTGGTGGGGCGATCGAGACGATGGTGGCGCTGGCGATATTGATGCCCATCGTGGCGTCGATTGGCGGCAATGCCGGCACACAGACGCTGGCGGTTACCGTGCGCGCGCTTGCCACCAATCAGTTGACGCAATCGAACACGATGCGCGCCATCTGGCGCGAAGTGCGGGTGGCGATGCTGATCGGCGCAACGGTGGCGGTGATTGCCGGACTGGGCGCTTGGGCGGTCTTTGCCAATCCGGTTTTGGGCGGCGTGATTGCGGCGGCGATTTTGTTCAACATTGTCATCGCCGGACTTTCAGGTGTGGCCATTCCGATTGTGCTGGATCGGCTGGATCAGGATCCGGCGGTGTCGAGTTCAATCTTTGTCACGATGATTACCGATTCGATGGGCTTTTTGATTTTCCTTGGGCTGGCAGTGAGCGTGGGTTTGGCGGGGTAAAGGCCAGCACCGTTATGCCACTCCACCTCACCAAAATCGCCTTTCGCAGCGAAAGTCCGGCGACTTTGCGCGCTTGGCTCGAAGGCCATGCATCTTTGGGCGAGGCGCGGTTGACGACGCGCTATTTGCCCAAACGGATTGCCGAAATGGACGGCGGCTCGCTGTACTGGATACACGGCAATGCGCTGGTGGGGCGCAGCCCGATTTTGGGGTTTATGGAAAACGGGCAGGGGCGATATTGGCTGCGGGTGGAACCGCGGCTAATCTCCGTTCGGCAAATTCCCAAACGCGCGCATCAGGGTTGGCGCTATCTGGAAGCCGCAGACGCCCCGCCCGATTTGGGGGCAGGTGATAGCGATGGGCAAGATGCCATGCCCGCGAAATTATTGGGTGATCTGATGAAGATGGGGCTGGTTTAGGCACGCGCTTTGTAACAAGGTGATAAGGTTTTCGGGGTAGGGGGATTGTTATGACTGAATTTCAACAGAGCCACGCGGATCCCATCGCGATTTCCAAACCTTTCCCGACCATCTGGAAAAGCATCGGTTGGATTGTGCTGTTCTTCTTCCTGCAGATTGTGTTTTCGGTCGCAGCCATCATGATGGTACTGGATTTCAGCCAAGGCACTGACGCGATGGCGGCGCAAATGGGCGATCTCAAATTGATCGCCTTGCCGACAATATGGTCGCTGGTAGCCTCTAATTTGGTGACGCTGGGGTTGCTTTGGCTTTATATTCGCAAGCCTGATCGGTTGGCGAAGCTTGGGCTGGACCGTTGGAGTGCGCACGGATTGGTCCGTACACTGATTATCGCGGTGTTGCTGATCGGTGGCGGGTTGGCGTTTAATTACGCGTATGAAACTTACGTCGTGCCCGATGTGAAATTGCAGGAACAATTGCGAATGTTGTTCGCGGCAATTCCCGATACACTTCCCAACACAATATTGTTGCTGGTTGCAGCGGCGCTGTTTGCACCGGTGGTAGAAGAGCTGCTGTTTCGCGGATTATTGCAGAACGCGTTGTCGGATAAGTTGCCAATCTGGGCGGCAATCCTGATTTCCGCTGTGGTTTTTGGCGCGGTGCATATGGATTATTATGCACTTCCCGTGCTGGTGGGAATGGGGATCGTCTTTGGGGTTTTATACCACCTGACCGGATCGCTGCGCGTGACGATTTTGGCGCATATGATCAATAATAGCGCGGCGTTGTTGCTAACCTAGCCCTCCGCCCAATGCCGCAGCAATGTATGCGCAATGGCAAAGGGGGGCGGCGCGCCAAAGCGTTTGTCGGGGGCATCGGCCAATGCTGCCTGTGCTTCTTGCCGGGTCACCCACATCGCATCTTCCAGCTCGTTGGTGTCGATGGTTAGCGTATCGTCCAGCGCGTCGGCCACGCAAGCGATCATCAATTGCGATCCGCCGAACGGCCATGGCTGGCTGGTGACATAGCGCACCGCGCCGCATGAAACGCCCGATTCTTCCAAAATCTCGCGCCGCACAGCTTCTTCGATACTTTCGCCGGGTTCCAGAAATCCAGCGAGTGCCGAATAATTGCCCTTGGGAAACGCCGCTTGCCGCCCGATCAACGCCTTGCCCTGATATTCGGCCAGCATGATGACAACGGGGTCGGTGCGCGGGAAATGTTCGGCATTGCACGCGGTGCATTGGCGGCCCCAACCGGCGCGGAATAATTTGGTCGATCCACCGCAACGGCCGCAATAATGGTGGTTGTTGTGCCAATCGATCAGGCTGCGCGCGGTGCCATAAATCGCGGCGTCTTCGGATGGCAACATCGATAATGCGCGCCAGACAGCGGGCGAGCGTGACATGCCGCCCTTTGCATGCACCAATGGCGCGAAATGCGGCTTTCCGTTGTTCAAACCGAGCAACAGCAACTCTGTGCTTTCCTCAAACTCGGCGATGCTGTGCCAGTGCAAGCCACCGTCAGCCGACACCATCGGATCAAGCCCATCCAGCCCCAACACCCGCGCGCGCCAATCGCTGCGCGCTGCCTGAAACGCCTCTGCATCGTTGCGCAGCCGGTCCGCCCGGTCGAGCGGCGAACCGGTAAATCCAGGAGTCATCATTTGCCCGCGTCCGCCATCACCCATTTGGGGAAGTTGTCATGAAATTCGAGTGCGGTAGGCGGCATATATTGGATCATGCCGGTCGCCCGAATTTTGCGTTTGGTGTGGATGAAGCCGACTGTTCCCGCCGCCCCTGACCAACCGAACGACCCCGCAACAGATCCCGTGCCAACGCGGCCACCCGCGCCGAAATGATGGCCGTCGATAAAGGTGCCTTTGGTATCTGTACCCGACAGGTAAAAGGTTGGAGGTCCCCAGCGTTACCATGTTGCGCGGCATTACGTGCACGCCATCAAGTGAACCTCCGCCCAACAGCATCGCCAAAAAGCGGTCATAATCGCGTGCGGAACTCACCAGCCCGGCACCGCCAAAGGGAAAGGCAGGCTTGTCGAGATAGATGCTGTTTTCGCCCGGATCGATCGGGATCAACGCGCCACCGACAATCGCGAAATTGGTGGCAAAGCGACCGACCTCGGATTGCGGAACCTGGAAAAAGCTGCTGTTCATTTTCAACGGATCGAACAGGCGGGTCTGCAAAAACGTGCCGAAATCCATGCCGCTGGCAACTTCGATCACCCGCCCCAAAATGTCGAGGCTCATCGAATATATCCATTTTGTGCCGGGTTCCGCCATCAACGGTAATTTCGCGGCGCGTTCGGCAAAAGTTTTCAGATCGGGAACTGGCGCGCTGGGCGGGGTGATGGGCAATGGCATCCGGCTCGCCACGGCGGGGGCCAGTCCATTGTCGAGATAGGCCTGTAACAACGGCCCTTTGGTGGTGATGGTATAGCCGAGTCCCGAAGTGTGGGTCAGCAAATGGCGCACGGTGATTTGGGTTTTTGCGGGCACAGAGTCCATCGAAGTATCGGGACTGGTCGCCACGCGCATTTCGGCGAATTCGGGGATGAAATCGGCAATGGGTTGGTCTAACCGCATCTTGCCTTCGCCGATCAGGATCATCGCGGCCATGCCAGTCACGGGCTTTGTCATCGAATATACCCGGAAAAGGCTGTCCTTGTTGACCGCAGCGTTGCTGCCAACGGCCAGTGTTCCAGTGGCCATAAATTCTGCAGGTTTTACGCCCTTGCCAATGGCGGTGACGATGCCAGCGGCCTTTTTGGCGGCGATCAGCGCATCGATTTTTGCACGGACGGTGGGGTAGCCCTGTGGCGCTTTCGCCCAAACGGGCATAGGGAGCAAGTGCGGAAACCCCGGCAAGCCCCGCCAACGATAGAAAGCCGCGGCGACTGGGCATGAAAATCTGTTCGTGTGCGGATTCCATCATCATCTCTCCCAAAAAGCCGTTGCGGCTCGTGCTGCCTTGTTGAATAGGGTGGGCAAACCGGCGCTGTCCAATGTTTTTAGCGGCCACCATTGGCCCGGTGGCAGTTTCGCTTCGTCGACAGGCTCTACCGTAACGGCAATGCGCAGTGACAGGCTGAAATGAGTAAAGACATGGGCGACTTGGGTATTGAGCAGTGTCCATGATGCGGTAATCGGCGGCGTACTGTCACCATCGCTGCGGGCTGACCAATTATCATCGGGTAGCGCACGCATTCCTCCCAGCATTCCAGAATCTTTGCGCGTGACCAGCCAGATATGGTCGTTGTGCAAAATGCAATACGCGGTGCCGGTGCGTTCAGGCTTTGGCTTTTTTGCAGCCTTGCGGGGCAGGGTTTCTGCGATGCCCATGGCCTGCGCCTTGCAATAAATTCGCAGCGGGCAATTAAGGCAGGATGGAGCGCGCGGCGTACAAATGGTTGCGCCCAAATCCATCATAGCCTGCGCAAAATCCCCGGCGCGGGTCGTGGGGGTAATGGTGTCGACAGCGGCCCTGATTGCGGGTTTCGCGGCGGGTAAAGGGGTTTCGATGGCGAACAGCCGTGCCGCCACGCGTTCGACATTGGCATCCACCACCACGGCGCGTTCTCCAAAAGCAATCGCGGCGATGGCGGCGGCGGTATAGGCACCGATGCCGGGCAGTTTGGCAAGTTCCGCTTCGGTACGCGGTAATGCGCCGCGATATTCGCTGGCCACCACCCGCGCACATTTCAACAGGTTGCGCGCCCGGGCGTAATAGCCAAGCCCCGCCCATTCGGCCATGACATCGGCATCATCTGCCGCCGCCAATGCGCCAAAATCTGGCCAGCGTGTGATGAAGCGGTTGAAATAAGGTATGACGGCGGCAACCGTTGTCTGCTGCAACATCACCTCTGACAACCAAACGCAATAGGGATCAGCGGGAACGGCCCCGGGTAAAGCACGCCATGGCAGGCTGCGGGCGTGGCGATCATAATGTGCGAGCAAAGCAGCCGTGCTATCCCCAGAAATTTGTTTAGCGGATTGGACGGCGTTCATGGAAAATGCGATAGCTGCCTGATGACGGAAGGCAAGAAAACTAACGCGGATGGCGGGGCACCGACCCCAAAAAAAGCAATGACAGGCAAAAGTGACAAGCCCCGCACTTTTCAACGTGCGCGGGGAGGAGAAGCGAGAGCGGTATCAGACCTGATGCCGGAAATCGGGCGCGCTGCTTTTCGCCGATTCGGCTTTGTGCAAAGCTCGATCGTTAGCCGATGGGACGAAATTGTCGGCAGCCGTTATGCCAAAGTTTCCAGTCCAGAATCGATCCGTTTTCCGGCTGGAAAAAAGGCTGAAGGAACACTCGAACTGGTGGTCGAAAGCGGCCATGCGCCGATGATGCAGCACGTGCTGCCCGAAATTATAGACCGCGTGAATCGTTTCTTTGGTTATGCTGCGGTGGCCAAAGTGCGGATGCGACAGGGTATTGTCGCAACGACACAAGCCCCCGTCGCGCGCGCCGCACCTATGTTAAAGCCTGTGCCATTGGAACTGGGGGATTCCTTGCGTGAAATTGCCGATCCTGAGTTGGCAGCGGTTCTGGAAAGTCTCGCAAAAAGCCTTGCCAATCCGGGAAAGTGAAGCGAGATGCGACATGGATGGAAATGAATCGGTTATGATCAAGAAGACTCTGTTCCCAAAACGCCTTTTGTTGGTACTTCCGGCGCTGTTACTGCCTGTTGCAATCATTGCTGCACCGGCGCCCAATTGGAACGTCAACTTCGCCCAGTCTGCGGAGGGCGGCCATGTTATGGGCAACCCGAATGCAACCACCAAAGTGGTCGAATATGCGAGCTATACCTGCGATCATTGTGCGCGGTTTGAACGCGACGATGTACCTGTTTTCAAGCGTGACTATATTGCGAAAGGCAAAGTCAATCTGGAGGTTCGCAATCTGGTGCGCGATCCCGTTGATTTGACCGTTGCTTTGCTTGCGCGCTGTGGCGGCACGGGGCGCTTTTTTGGCAATCACCGCCATTTCATGGCGACACAGACCCAATGGATGGCAAAGGCGTCGAACATCAGTGCCGCCACCGAAGCCAAGCTGGAGCGCGGCGACGCCAGTGGTTTCGCTTTGGGCGCTTATGCCGACATGGGGCTATCTACATTTGCCAAACAGCGCGGCATAACCGACGCGCAGGCCAAAGTTTGCCTTGCCGACAAAGTTGCGCTGAAAAAGCTATTGGGTATGACAGACAAGGCTGTGGGTCCGCTGGGCTTACAAGGCACGCCGTCGTTTTTGATTAACGGAAAAGTTGCAACTGACATTCATGATCTTGCGGATATGAAACGCTATTTACCCCAATGAATTCGCTATTTCGAAAAGGAAATTTCACCATGCGTAAATCCATATTGATGGCGGTCTCCGCCTTGTCACTGACATTGGTCGGTTGCGGCGGTAGCGGCGTCGAAGGGGAAACGCCAAAGGGCGATGTGATAAAGGCGGTGTCCGCGCCTGCTGGCAAAGCATGGGTCGATGTGGTCAGTAAAACTGCCGACAATGGTTATTTGATTGGCAACCCCGAAGCCGCGATCAAGCTGGTCGAATATGCATCGGTTACCTGTTCGCATTGCCGCGATTTCGAGAAAGAAGGTTTTGACGAATTGCTGAACGACTATGTCGGCACCGGCAAAGTCAGTTTGGAAATCCGCAACTTCCTGCTCAATCCATATGATGTGCCGATCAGCATCTTGACCCGCTGTGCTGGTCCTGAATCCTATCTGGCGCTGACCCAGCAATTTTACCAGAACCAGACCGATCAACTGGCGAAAATGCAAACCGCCGATCAAGCGAAAATGCAGGCGGCATTGCAGATGCCGGAAAACCAACGCTTTTTGGCGCTCGGTCAGGAAATGGGTATCATCGATTTCTTCAAGGCGCGCGGCGTATCTGAAGATCAGGCCAAAATGTGCCTTACCGATCCCGCAAACGCGACCGAATTGGTCAAGATGACCGATAAGGCGACGAACGAGCTGAAAGTAACGGGTACCCCCAGCTTTATTTTGAACGGCGTTAAATTCGATCTTGAAGTCGGCAAACCCGGCTGGACCCAAGTGAAACGCCGCCTGCAAGAGGCGGGCGCGCGCTGATCGTTTTGGAAAAAGCGAACGGGGCCTGAATGCGGTTCAAGCGGCTCAAACTCACTGGCTTTAAAAGCTTTGTTGAGCCGACCGAGCTTGTCATCGAAAGTGGGCTGACGGGGATTGTCGGTCCCAATGGTTGCGGTAAATCCAACCTGCTGGAAGCGATCCGGTGGGTGATGGGTGAAAACAGCGCAAAGTCATTGCGCGGTGGCGGCATGGAAGATGTAATCTTCGCCGGTACCGCGCAGCGCCCTTCGCGTGACTTTGCCGAGGTGACGTTGCTCGCCGAACACGACCCGACCGAAAACATCCCCGGCATTATCGCCAATGACGATGATGAAGAACTGGAGGTTGTGCGCCGCATAGAACGCGGGGCCGGGTCCGCCTATCGCGCCAATGGCCGCGATGTGCGGGCAAAGGACATTGCGCTGATTTTTGCCGATGCTGCCACGGGCGCGCATTCCCCCGCTTTGGTCAGCCAAGGGCGAATCGGCGCGATCATTGCCGCCAAACCCCAAGAACGGCGGATGATGCTGGAGGAAGCGGCTGGCATCTCCGGGCTGCATGTGCGCCGCAAAGATGCCGAGCAAAAATTGCGCGCCGCCGAAACCAATCTGGCGCGGTTGGCGACGATTTTGGGCGATATGGACGCGCGCGGGCAGTCGTTGAAAAAACAGGCTAGGGCGGCGGAACGCTATCGCAAGCTAACCGGCGAGATATTGGTTGCCGAGGCGCGCTTGATTTTTGTGCGCTGGAAAGAAGCCGCAGCCGCAGCGGACATTGCGCGGACAGAGGCCAATGCGGCGGGTGCAGCGGTAGATGTGGCGTCGGTGTTGCAGCGCGGACTGTCTGACAAACAAGCGTCGGCAGTGCGCGAACTGGCGGAAGCGCGGAGCGTGGCGATGGCGGCGCGTGATGCGGCGGGCGACCTGTCCAATCGGCTGGTGCAGTTACAGAGTGAGCGCAACCAGATACTCCAGCGGCAAGTGGATTTGTCGGCACAGGCGGCACGGATCGCCGATGACAGCGCGCGCGAAAGCAAGTTGACGCACGATGCCGCCGATGCGCTGGCACGGTTGCAAGATGAAAGCGCCAAGCTGGCGGTGGAGATCAAGGCGCGCGAGGAAGAACGCCCGGCGCTGGCCCGTGCAGTTGACAATGGCGAACGGCAGGCGCGCGAAAGCGAAGTGTCGCTGGCCAAAGCAATGGCCGAACAGGCGCGCGCCGAAGCGGAGTTGCGCGTTGCCGATGCGGCGCTGTCCAATGCGCGCGCACGGCTAGATCGGGCCGAACGCGATGGCGCGCGGCTGGCCGATGAATTGGCGGCATTAGGGGATGAAGCAGAGCTGGAGGCTGCGCGTTCCGATGCGGCGGCGCAAGTTGCGGCCTTGCAAGCTGCTTTGGCAAAAGCGGCGGTGGAGATAGAGGCGCTAGAGGCCGAACGCACCACGTTGATGGCGCAACGCGATGTGGGGCAAAGCGCGCTAGCCGGTGCCAAGGCCGAATTGGCGGCCTTGGTGTCCGAACGATCCGCGCTGGAACGGGCGATGACCAAATCGGACGGGGCGAAGGCAATTGACCGCGTCACTGTGCAACCCGGATATGAACGCGCCTTTGCAGCGGCTTTGGGCGATGATGTGAATGCGGTTGTGGGGGGTGATGCAGGGCGGCGTTGGTCTGCGTCAAATCCTCCTTTGGTCGAGAAGGAATCAGGAGAGCGGCTATCTGATTTTGTCAAAGCCCCACCCGAACTCGCCGCGCGCTTGTCTATGGTCATCGTTACCGAAACCGATGATGGCCGCGCCTTGGCTGTGGGTGAGCGGTTGGTTACACGGGACGGTAAGCTGCGCCGTTGGGACGGGTTCATGGCCGAAGATGACGGCGCGACCACGGCCGAACAATTGGTGCGCGCAAACCGGCTGACGGCTTTGCTGGGGTTGGAGCCTGAAGCGCAGGCTGTTGTCGCGGCTAAGGAGCAAGCACTGTCTGCGTTGAACGACAGCATCGCCCTTTCCCAGGCCGCCTTGCGCGGCGCGCAAACAACCGCGCAATCCAGCGAAGGTGCGTTGCGACAGGCGCTGCGCGATGCCGACCGCGCCGAAGATGCCCTGACCCGCAGGCGTAACGCCAGCGTGGCGCTTGCCGACCGGATTGCGGCGGCGGATGCGGAAAATCTTGCAGCCAAGGGTGACCATGAAGCGGCAGAGGCGGCGCGGGCGGCTTTGCCTGATGGCGCGGCGCATAACGGGCTGGTTGAAAAGCTGACTGCCCAAAGCGAAGGCGCGCGGCAACTGCATTTGCGCGCACAGGCCGATCTGGCCTCGCTGGATCAGCTGGTAAACCAGCAACGCGAACGCCGCGCCGTAGCCCAGGCTGAATTGCGCGGCTGGCAAGATCGCGCCGGGGAAGCGGAACGGCGGATCAGTGACATGAACAACCGCTGCGCCGAGATTGCGACCGAATTGGAAACCATGGCGGGGCGGCCCGATGTGTTGGCGCAAGAGATAACGCGGTTGGAGGACGACAAGGCCACGCTTTCCGACAAATTGGCGCAATTGCAGGTTGCCGAGCGGTCGAGTGAGGAAGCGTTAAAGGTGCTGGAGGCGGAGCTATCTGCCGCTGCTGAGGCTGTTTCCGCCGCGCGTGAACAACGCGCAGGCGCAGAGGCGCGCGCTGAAAATCAAGATGCTCGTCGCCGCGAAATGGCCGGAATTTCGGGCGAACGCTTTGAATGTCCACCGCCCTTGCTGCCCGAAAAACATGGCTTTGACGAAGAGGAATTGGCTGAAGCATCCTCGGAATCGGCACGGCTGGAACGATTGCAAATGGACCGCGAACGTATCGGCCCGGTCAATTTGATCGCTGCCGACGAGTTCGCAGAGCTTGAGGAAGCGGTCGCCAAGGGGCAGGCCGAAAGCGAGGAATTAACGCTGGCGATCAACCGGTTGCGCGGTTCGATCGGCAGTCTGAACCGTGAAGGGCGCGCGCGATTACTGGCGGCATTTGAGACGGTGGATCAGCATTTTCAAAGGCTGTTCGCGACATTGTTCAACGGCGGACAGGCGCATTTGGCGCTGATCGACAGCGACGATCCATTGGAGGCGGGGCTGGAGATTTTCGCGCAACCGCCGGGCAAGCGCCTACAATCGCTGACCTTGCTGTCGGGCGGCGAACAGGCGTTGACGGCGGTTGCTTTGATCTTCGGTTTGTTCCTTACCAACCCTGCACCCATCTGTGTGCTGGACGAGGTCGATGCGCCATTGGACGATGCCAATATCGAACGCTTTTGCGATTTGCTCGACGCGATGACCCAGGAAACCGATACGCGCTATCTGATCGTGACCCACAACGCCGTGACCATGAGCCGCATGCACCGCCTTTTCGGTGTAACGATGGTAGAACAAGGCGTATCGCGTCTGGTCAGCGTAGATTTGGGTGGGGCAGAGCAATTGTTGGCGGCGGAATAATAGTTTTAGGGGGAGTTAAACATGAGTTGGCTGGTAATTTTGGGCTTCGGATTCGTCATGAACTTTATCGTCGGATTTGGCATTCGCGGGTTTTTCTTCGCTGATTTGCCACCTTTTCTGAGAGCACTTTATACGGCGCTGGTTAGCTTTGCTGTATGCGTTGGCGCGGCAGCCTTTGGAGGATATTTTTTGATAGGAGTGTCCATGGCCGTATTCGCACTTTTGACCGTAGCCTTGCTTTATCTGATTCCCGCATTTTTGCATTTTTTGATGTTATATTATCAATTCAATATGGCTTGGGCGGTGACCGATACAGAAGTCGCAGAAGCGGAGGCAATTGAGCAGGCGATAATGTCGCGCAAAATTGCTACTGTGCGATCAAAATCGGGTGACACAGTTATTCCCGAATGATCTAAAACATGATGACATTAAGTTAAACCGTAGCCCTGAGCCTGTCGAGCCGAAGGCGGCCAGAGGCCAACGGCGTTTCGCAGTACCGCGAGACGTGGTTCACCTGCGGTGGCCTTCGGCTCGACAAGCTCAGCACTAACGGTGTGATTCAACCGAATGTCATCGTGCTCTAACCCGCGCTGCCCACCACCACACACGCTAGCGCTACCAAAAGCCCCGTCGTGCGGTTGGAGCGGAATTTGTCGAGGGCAGCTTCGCCATCGGCTTTCAACGTCGCAACTTGCCAGAACAGATGCAGCGCCGCCGGAATCAGGGCCGCAAGGGCAAGAGCTTCGGGGCGCACCGACCAAATCGCCATCGCCCAGCCCGATAGTGCAAGCGCATAAAACAACGCGCACCCGCCCCGAATATTACCTCCCAATCGCAAGGCGCTGGAGCGGATGCCGACCAGTGCGTCATCTTCGCGATCTTGCATCGCATAGATGGTATCATACCCGATGACCCAGAATATGCACCCGGCGTAGAGCCACAGCATGGCGGGTTCCAAGCTGCCCCACACTGCAAACCAGCCCACCGGCGCGCCCCAGCTGAACACCAGCCCCAGCCACGCCTGCGGCCACCACGTGATGCGCTTCATGAACGGATAGGCGGCGACAAGGGCAAGGCTGCCCATCGCCACGACTTGCGCTTCCCAGCGCAATTGCAGCAGCACGGCCAAGCCGATCAGGCACAGCAACAACAACCACCCCCATGCTGCTTTCAGGCTGACGGCACCGCTCGCCAAGGGGCGGCTGGCGGTGCGCGCGACCTGGGCATCAAGATCGCGGTCGACAATGTCGTTATAGACGCAGCCTGCGCCGCGCATCGCAATCGCGCCGATCAGCATCCAGAGGATCAACGGCCAATGCGACACCGCTCCGCCTGCCAAACCCACGCCATAAACGCACGGCCAGAATAGCAGCCACCAGCCAATTGGTCGGTCAAACCGGGCGAGCAAGGCATAAGGACGCAAACGCGCGGGCAACAGCGCGGTCAGGCCGCGATATTCGCTGTCGGGGACGGATTGTGCTTTTGACATTGATTGGGCTTTTGGCCTTTATGATTGCGGGAATCAACGCATCTCGCGTGATTGCCTTTCGCCTTGTCCTGTGTCACCCCAGACTGGATCGGGGGATTATGGCCTGCGCCCCATGGATAAAAACGACAATGAAGGCCATGGATCCCCGCATTCGCAGGGATGACATGCATCGCGAACAAGGTGAAATTATGCCCGCAACCCCCGCTTGGCCTCCCCACAGCACCCCGCGCCTTTTTGTCGATCAGCCTTTGTCGGACGGTCGCGATATTATCGTTTCGGGGCCGCAAGCGCATTATCTGTTGAATGTGATGCGCCTGAAAGAAGGCGCGCCGGTGAAGCTGTTTGATGACCAGACCGGCGAATATCTGGCGGTGGTGGCGAACACCGGCAAGCGCGATCTGGTGTTGGTGGTTGAGGCGAAGTTGCGGGATCGTGAATCGGTGCCCGATCTTTGGCTGTGTCAGGCCTTGATTAAAAAAGACCGGTTGGATTGGATTGCAGAAAAGACCTGCGAACTGGGGATCGCGCGGTTTGTGCCGGTGCTGACCGGGCGGTGCGTTGTGGACAAATTGAAAGATGATCGGTTGCGGACGCAAATGATCGAAGCGGCGGAACAATGCGAGCGAACCGCCCTTCCCGAAATCGCACCTTTGGCAAAGCTGGAGGCACTGCTGCGGGATTGGCCTTTGGATCGAACGCTGTATTTTTGCGATGAACGTGGCGGGGAGCCATTTACCAATGCCATTAACGCTGAAACCGGCAAGGCGGCCATTTTGGTGGGGCCAGAGGGAGGTTTTACCGATCAAGAAAATGCCGCCATTCGCAGCATGCCGAATGCCAAGCCGGTTTCGCTTGGCCCCCGCATTTTGCGCGCCGATACGGCTGCAATTGCCTCCATTTCGGTTTGGATGGCGGCGCATGGGGATTGGAAATAGCGCCCAAGATCGTTTAGAAAATTTTACCTGAAAGGCCATTTTAATGCCTATTCGGTTTATCAAAAATCAACAAAATCCGCTTAATGATCCCCCTGTGTTAAACCTGATTTTCAAATATATCGATGGCCGTATACGCTCGATGAAATCCTTTGCGGGCCTGTTTTGGCTTCTGGCCGCTCTGTGCCTTTTCCCGGCATCCGCACAGGCGCAAACGGTGACCCGATATAGCAACACCACCGACAGTACCGTTGGAGGAGTTTCGGGCGCTGTTTCTTGCACCATCGGGGTCGCCTTTCAGCGCGACTTTTTCGTGTCGCAGGATTACAGCGTACAGGACGTTAACCTGGGCGTGTTGATGAACCATACGAATCGCGGTGAATATGGTGTCTTTCTGATGTCTCCTGCGGGTACAATCGCGACGGTGAAAAACACGTCCAGCAGCACCGCCGATCATTTGAACGTATTGTTTGATGATCAGGCTGCGGCAAATATCAGCACGCATACTGCGAACGACACGGCCACTGCTACGACGGTCGTACCGGCCTACCAACGGACATTCCGCCCTTCGAACAACTTGAACTCAGCCTTTTTTGGGCAGAGCAGCTATGGCAATTGGTCGCTTATCCTGTGCGATTTCAACAATAACGGCATCAATGGCACCTTCTATCAGGCGGACTTGTATCTTACGTCGCCCGCTGCAAGTGCGGATTTATCGCTGACCAAAACGGTCTCGTCTGGCTCACCGAGCAGCGCCATTTATACTTTGACGGTTACCAATTCCGGCAGCTCTGCCCTGACCGCATCGGGCGTTACGGTGCGGGATATTTTGCCTGCAGGCGTAACCTATTCCAGTTCGTCCGGGACGGGCAGTTATAACAGTGGCACTGGCATTTGGACTATCGGCAGTGCCTTGGCACCCGGCAGTTCAGCCTCGATCGATATAGCGGTTAACGTTACGGCGACATCGGGAACTGTGATAAACAATGTCGCGCAAATTATGACGTCTTCCCAGACCGATCCTGATTCCACCCCCGGAAACGGCGTGACCACCGAAGATGATTATGCCGTGCGAAGCTTTACCGTTGGCGGGCGCATTCCCGGCATAGCGCCCAGTATCGGCGGCATTTGTTCTGCCGCTGGAACCACCACCACGGTTCTGGACTGGAATAGCCAAAGCTGGACTACGGGCAGCACAACGGGCAGCGCCAATGTGGCGGGCCTTGGCACGGTTAATTTTGGGGTAGTAACGCAAGGCGTTTTTGCCGCGCCGCTGGCGCTGACTGTTGATAACAATGGCGGTTATGGCAGCGCCGGATTGTCTCTTTTCCAAAGCATTGAATATGCCAATATCAATCAGGTTACGACGACAACGGTGACGCTGCCCAACCCGGTACCCGGCGTTCAATTCCGCATTTTTGATGTCGATTATGTATTGGATGACTTCGCCGACAAAATGACGGTCACCGGCAGTTATCAGGGCGGTCCGTCGATTAACGCCACACTCACCAATGGTGCGGTCAATTATATCGCGGGCAACGCTGCTATTGGCGACGGTGCATCCTCAACAACATCGGGTGACGGTAATGTTGTCGTGACATTTTCTGCGCCAGTTGACACCATTTCAATCGTGTACGGCAACCACACGACCGCCCCCGCCGACCCACTTGGGCAAGCCATTTCCATCCACGATTTTACCTTTTGCAGGCCCATCACCGATCTGAATGTATCGAAGACCAGCAGCGTAGTGAGTGACCTGGTCAGCGGGAGCAATCCAAAAGCGATCCCTGGCGCGACCGTTCGTTATTGTATCACAGTCGCCAATGACGGAGGAACGACGGCGAGTTCTGTCGTTGCGACGGACGATCTTCCGCCTGAAGTTACCTACGTCGCTGGAACTTTGAAATCGGGCCCGAATTGTGCGGGAGCAACAACGCCCGAAGATGACAACGCCATTGGTGCCGATGAAAGCGATCCATTCGGCATCAGTATAAGTGGGACAACAATTACGGGCAGCACGGCGACGTTATCCGCTGGAAACAGTTTTGCCATGGTGTTTGATACACTTGTGAATTGATGTCACGTCGACTGGGTTACAATAGGCGCAATCCATCGGCTTGAATTCTTTAATGCATTTTAAATAATAGCTGTTACGCATCACAATGCGATGTGGTGTTCTGGCGGTAGAATGACCGCAGAAATGCGGTGCTGTTTAAAAGGCGTAATCCAGCAAGGCTACCTTGCTTGGCGCGTTATTGGCACGCGCGCAGTGCGGATTGTGCTGTTGGCTTTTGCCATTTTTACAGGGCACACCGTGCAAGCGCAAACCATCGAGCAAGTTACCAATAACACAACTGGTGCAATTACCGACCTGAGCTGCAATCAACCTGTCGCCAGCCAGATAGTGCGAACGTTTAACATTACCGATCATTATACGGTGCAGGACGTCGATATTGGCATTAACCTGACGCATACGTATCGCGCCGATTTGCGGATGATTTTGCGCGCGCCCAACAACACGGTGCGCAACATCGCTATTGATGATGGCGGCAGTGGTGACAATTGGAATGATATTTTCGACGATGAAGCCGCTGGCGCTATTGGCACGCATAATGGCACAGCCACCGATACACTTTCGCCAATATACGGACATAGCATTCGCCCGGACCAAACATTTACCAATTTTGACAATATTGATGCTTTCGGAACATGGACGCTAACGATTTGCGACGATGCTGGCGTCGATATTGGGACTTTTAACCAAGCGACGCTTTTCCTAACCCGCGCCAAATTGACGGTGATCAAATCATCAACGGTGGTCTCTGATTTGGTGAGCGTTAGCAACCCCAAAGCTCATTCCAAGCGCGACAGTCCGCTATTGCGTGCTGATCAACAATCCGACGACAACCGCGATGGCCAATATTGCGGCCTCTGACACATTGCCGCCCAATACCAGCTATGCGGCTGGCAGCTTGCGATCAGGAACCAGTTGCGCCGGGGCAACGACTGTAGAGGACGACGACAATAGCGATACCGGGGAAACCGATCCATTCCGCATGGCGATTAGCGGTACGACCATTACCGGCACCGCCGCCACTTTTGTTCCCTCGGCAAGCTTCGCGATGGTTTTCGACGTCATTGTAAACTGACTTGCAGAGGCCAATTCCCCCGCTTAAAGCCCGCTTATGAGCACTAAAACAGTTTCGAATCGCAACGATCCTGTCATCGAAAGCCGCGAACAGCTGATCGCGCCGATGGCTGCAGGCGCTAAACCGCCCGAACGCTGGCGTATCGGCACCGAGCATGAAAAGTTCGTTTATTGCCGGAATGATCGTCATGCGCCGTCTTATGACGAAGCGGGCGGCATCAAAGACATGCTGGCCGCGATGACCGAATATGGCTGGGAACCCGTTGAAGAGGGCGGCAAAGTTATTGCGCTAAAGGGCAGTGACGGCGCGGTCAGCCTGGAGCCTGCTGGCCAATTGGAACTGTCTGGTGCGCCGCTCGAAAACCTGCATCAAACCTGTGCCGAAACCGGCCGCCACCTGAAACAGGTAAAGGCGATTGGCGAGAAAACCGGCAAGGGCTTTTTGGGGATGGGACTGTGGCCTGATAAGACCCGTGATGTCCTGCCTATTATGCCCAAGGGCCGCTATGCCATCATGTTGCGGCACATGCCGCGCGTGGGCAGCATGGGGCTGGACATGATGCTGCGCACCTGCACCATTCAGGTCAATCTGGATTATAGCAGCGAAGCCGACATGGTGAAAAAGTTCCGCGTTGGCCTCGCGCTGCAACCTTTGGCGACGGCATTGTTCGCCAATTCGCCGTTCCTCGAAGGGAAGCCCAACGGTTACCTGTCCTACCGCAGCCATATCTGGTCGGATACCGATCCCGCCCGCACGGGCATGCTGCCATTCGTGTTTGAAGATGGCTTTGGTTACGAACGCTATGCCGACTATATGCTCGATGTGCCGATGTATTTTGTCTATCGCGATGGCAAATATATTGACGCCGCAGGGCACAGTTTCCGCGATTTTCTAAAGGGTGAACTCTCGGTCTTGCCGGGCGAAAAGCCGCGTGCGTCGGATTGGGAGGACCATATGTCCACTGCGTTTCCCGAAGTGCGCCTGAAAAGCTTCCTCGAAATGCGCGGCGCCGATGGCGGCCCGTGGAACAAAATTTGTGCGCTTCCAGCATTCTGGGTGGGACTGCTCTACAATCAAAGCGCGCTCGATGCCGCATGGGATGTGGTAAAGGACTGGACCATGGAACAGCGCGAGGCATTGCGCAGCGCCGTGCCAAAATTGGGTCTGAAGGCACCATTGCCGGGCGGCAAAACCTTACATGATATTGCGGGGCAAATCCTTGATATATCCAGTGCCGGATTGGCGGCGCGTAACCGGCTGGACAGCAGCGGCAATAACGAAACCGGCTTCCTTGATCCCTTACGCGAAATCGTGGCGAGTGGCAAAACCCCGGCTGAAGTGCTGCTCGATAAATATCACGGCGTGTGGGGCGGCGATGTTGACCGCATTTACGATGAGATGAGTTTTTGAGTCAAAGCGCCAGCAAGCGCTTGCTCCTGTGCTGCAACGGCGCTAAGGGCGCTATTCGTTCGCGCAAGCGGACTGCAGGAGTTTAGCTCAGTTGGTAGAGCATCGGTCTCCAAAACCGAGGGTCGTGGGTTCGAGTCCCCCAACTCCTGCCATTTCTTCCAACGCCGGAACGATTCGTTTGTTTGCCGCAGCCATTGGGCCGGTGGGCATTTTGGGTTTGCCGTTTTCGATTTATCTGCCGCCTTATATCGCCTCTGGTGGCGTAATACCGCTTGCGCTGGTCGGGGTGTTGTTTTCAATCTGCACCATCTGGGATGGGGTGGTCGATCCGTTGATTGGAAACATGATCGACCGGAAATCGCATGGGGCAGGGGCTTATCGCCGATGGATGTTGCGCGGGATCATCCCCATGGCGGTGCTGCTGACACTGATCGTTACCATGGGAAATACGCTGAATTTTTGGCTGTTACTGCCGGTGCTATTGTTGTTTTATTCGTCGTTCAGTCTTTACGACGTAGCGCATCTGGGCTGGGGCGCGGCGTTATCGCGCACGCCCGCTGATAGCGCGATGTTGTTTGGCTATCGCGAGTTCGGGATTAAATTTTCGTTGGTCTTTGCTTTTGCCGCCCCCGCGCTCGCCCAGATGTGGATTCCGGGGCTGGATCTGCAAGGTCGGATTATAGCCTATGTCAGCGTGGTGGCGTTAGCCCTGCCGATCGCGCTGATTGCCATTGCGCGGCTGCGGCCCTGTGCGGTGGAACCGCGACCGGGCATCGGCTGGCGGGCAGAATTACAGGCCAGTTTGCGGTCAAGACCGTTGCTGTTGCTGATGCTGGCGCATGTGTTGAACGCCTTTGCCTTTGGCGCCATGTCGGCGACCTTTATTTTTTATGTGCAGGCGTGGTTACGGCTGGATGATGTGGGGGCGATGCTGTTGTTGCTGGCCTTTGTCGGCGCGGCCTTTGCGACACCGGTATGGACCAATTGTGGTCGCCGTTTTGGAAAACCCAAGATGTTGTTGGCTATGGCCACCTGGATGGTGGCGTGCATGGCAGTGGGCCTGTGGATGCCGTATCGCGGCCACTTGCCATTATCGGCGGTTTTCTCGGTCGTACTCGGCAGCGGTTTCATGGGGCTGATTTTCATCAATGGCATGATCGCCGATTATGTGCCGCATGACCGAAAACAATGCGGGCGGGACCGGTCTGCTTTTTTGTTCGCCATCAGCAATTTGATCCAGAAAATTGGCAATGCAGTGGCGATTGCGGTGGCTTATGCATTGCTCGATGCCATCGGCTTTGATCCAACCGCGCCGATGCAATCGGGCGCGGAGGTGCGCATCATTTGGGGTGCAGTACCGATGCTAGGCTGGGGGTTTATGGGCGTGGTGGCGGTGCTGTTGCTGCGTGAACCGATGTTTAACTTGGATGCAGCTGGCACCGAACATTTACCGCAGCCCTGAACGCCTGCCGAAGGCCAATGTGTGAAATGCTGGCGTGCCCAAACCCAACACGCTTGCGCCCGCCACGAATTGGCGCTAAAGGACTGGTCTTTCCGAAATCGGATACCTATATCGCTCCCGGCAACCTCCGAGAGCGATGGCGGCTACCCGAAATGCGTGAAACGAGGAAAATAAAAATGGCAAAATCAAGTCCCGGCGAATTCATCCGCCAGGTCCGCACCGAAGTTGGCAAGGTCGTATGGCCGACCCGTAAGGAAACCACGCAGACCGCGATTATGGTTTTGATCTTCACGATCATCTTGGCCACATTTTTCCTCGGCGTTGACGCGCTGTTCGCAACCATTGTCAAAGAACTGCTCGCGCTGGCGCAATAAGCGACAGGGTAACGGGCTTCAGGGAAACGAGAGAATTACATGGCACGCTGGTACATCATTCACGCTTATTCGGGTTTCGAAAACAAGGTTCGTGACCAGATTTTGGCCGAGGCTGAACGCAAAGGCCTGTCCGCTTTGGTAGAGGCCGTTGAGGTTCCGACCGAACAGGTGACCGAAGTGCGCCGTGGCAAAAAGGTGAAGGCCGAACGCAAATTTTTCCCCGGCTATGTCCTCGCCAAGCTGAACATGAACGATGATGTGTATCACGTCGTGAAAAACACGCCCAAGGTTACCGGCTTTTTGGGTGCGAACAACAAACCGCAGCCTATTACCGAGGCCGAGGCCGCGCGCATTCTGAACACCAAAGAAGAATTGGCCGCCGCGCCCAAGAAACGCGTCACGGTGGAATATGAAATCGGTGATCAGGTTAAGGTGCTGGACGGTCCCTTTGCCAGCTTCAACGGCGTGGTCGAGGAACTCGATTTCGACAAGAACCGCGTCAAGGTTTCGGTTTCGATCTTTGGTCGCGCGACCCCTGTGGAGCTCGATTTCGAGCAGGTCGAATTGATGCGTGCATAATGTGCGGTAAAGTGGCTGTCACGCAATGGCAGTCACTTTATGGTACCAAAGGCGCTGAGACGCGTGGTTTTGCCGCGCAGCTGGTCGCTGGTTGATTCTCAATAAGCCACGTTTCGTTATCCAACGCGATCCTGTTCGGCCTCAATCTGGTCTTCTATGTCGCGCGCTTTGTCGCAGGCATCTTTATCGCCATCTTCACATTTTTCGCGCGCCTTATCGCGTTGACGGGCAAGCTTGCCCAATTGCTCCTCGCGTTTGCGCATGTCGCGGCCCCGCTTCTCGTCGGATTCGGATTGACTGGTTGTCATTACATCTGCCGTTTTCGAAACGATCTTGATCGGTGCCGTCACCACTTCTTTCACAAGCGACGTGACGCATCCTGAAAGGGTAAACACTAAAGCCAGAGAAAGCAGAACGCGCATCGATACCCTTTCGCAAAATTTCAAAGCGCATAGCAGCAATTTTCTGCACTGTCGCTGAACAAGGTTTGACACGGACTTATGGCGTATTTGTGATAGTCATCCAAATGCGGGCAGAGGAGTCCCGGTGCGAAAAGGAGGAAATTGATGACAAATATTCAACGGGGGATAGCCGAATTTATCGGAACATTCTGGTTGGTCTTGGGAGGCTGCGGAAGCGCGGTAATTTCTGCGGCCTTTCCTGAATTGGGCATAGGCTTGCTGGGCGTGTCGCTGGCATTTGGCCTGACTGTCGTGACCATGGCCTATGCGATTGGCCATATTTCTGGCTGCCATTTAAACCCAGCCGTCACCCTGGGGCTTTGGGCTGGCGGGCGTTTCGATGCCAAAGACATCCCGCTTTATGTGATCGCGCAAGTATTGGGCGGGGTGGCTGCGGCGTTTACGCTCTATGTCATCGCCACCGGAAAAGCCGATTATTCCGTGGTTAAAAATGGCCTCGCTGCCAACGGCGTCGATGCCGCTTCACCGGCGGGCTATGCGATGATGACCGGATTTCTGGTTGAGCTGTTGCTGACCTTTTTCTTTTTGTTCATCATCATGGGGGCAACCGACGGGCGCGCACCCGCTGGCTTTGCGCCAATAGCGATTGGCCTGACGCTGGCATTGATCCATTTAATCTCGATCCCAGTCACCAACACGTCGGTTAACCCGGCACGCAGTACCGGCCCCGCATTGGTCGTCGGTGGTTTGGCGATCAAGCAATTATGGCTGTTCTGGGTCGCCCCGATTTTGGGCGGCATGCTGGGTGGCTTTGTTTATAAAGAGCTGAACAAAACCGCCAACTAAGGCATCAACCGACGAGGCGCCGTGCCATTGCGCGGACCTCGTCGGCCATATCGGGCCGGGACAGGGCAACCGCCAGGTTCGCTTCGATATAGCCGGTTTTTGATCCACAATCATATCGGGCCCCGTCAAAGGTCACGGCGTGAAAGGCTTGGCTGCCGATCATTTGCGCCATGGCATCGGTCAACTGGATTTCGCCACCAGCGCCCTTTTCCTGATTTTCCAAAACCCGCATCACTTCGGGTTGCAGAATATATCGGCCCGAAATGATCAGATTGGACGGCGCATTTTCTTGCTTGGGCTTTTCAACCAAGCCCTTCACTTCGGTTAACGCGCCCTCGGCATAGCCCGGATCGATGACGCCATAGCTTGAAACCTGTTCGTGCGGCACTTCGAGCACGCTCAACAAATTTCCGCCGACTTTGTTATACTGTTCGACCATTTGGGCCATGCAGCCGGGCGAACCGTGCATGAATTCATCGGGCAGGAAAATTGCAAAAGGTTCGTCGCCGACTATATCGCGCGCGCACCAGATGGCATGACCAAGGCCCATGGGTTCTTGCTGACGAACATAGGCGCAGTTACCGGGGCCGAGACGCGTCGGGGCCAGAACAGACAGATCTTTGCCGCGCTCTGACATTGTTTTTTCAAGTTCATACGCGATGTCGAAATGATCCTCGATCGCGCCTTTTCCGCGACCAGTGATGAAAATCATTTGTTCGATCCCCGCCTCGCGCGCTTCATCCACCGCATATTGAATCAGCGGACGATCGACGACCGGCAGCATTTCTTTTGGAATGGCTTTGGTGGCGGGCAGGAAACGGGTGCCGAGGCCAGCGACAGGAAAAACGGCCTTGCGAATGGGTTTGTGCATCGTGAAATCTTCCGACAGATCAGGAATTAGAAAGCTATCATCCGATGGTTAATTTTGTCGCAAAGTTTTTACGCAACTTGCTCAACTTTGGAGGAATTACCGCCAGACAATAGGCATTGCGCTGTCCGTCACCCGACCAATAATCTTGGTGATAGGTTTCTGCAGGGTACCAGGTTGCAGGGCCCTCAATCGTCGTGACAATCGGGGCGGGCCAATCAGGCTGCGCGCGCGCAATGCCGTCTTGGGCGGCTGCGCGTTGGTCATCATCTATGGGGAATATCGCCGATCGATATTGCGTTCCTACGTCATTCCCTTGCCGATTTAATTGCGTTGGATCGTGCGTTACAAAAAATATGTCGAGCAGTTCGTCATAGTTAATTTCATTGGCGTCGAAGGTAATGCGAATGGCCTCCGCATGGCCGGTTGTTCCGCTACAGACCGATTTGTAATCGGGATCGACCATTTGGCCGCCAATATAGCCGCTTTCGACCGACGCTACACCGCGCAATTGGGTAAAGACTGCTTCGGTACACCAAAAACAGCCGCCTGCAAAAATCGCTTCAGCCATGGACCGGATCCCTTTCTTCTTGCGGAGATGGCAAGGCCCCGATGGGCTTTTCTTTGCCGCGTACGATTAGCATATACATGGCGGGGGTCACGATCCGGGACAAGAGGGTTGATGAAATAAGACCACCAATCAATACGGCTGCAATGGGCGAATGTATGCTGCCGCCGAAAACGGCCAGTGGCAACAATCCGCCCGTGGCGGTGACGGACGTTAATAATACCGGGAAAAACCGAACCTCGCCGGCTTGTTCCACAGCATCGCGCAGATCCAGCCCGCGTTTGCGCAACTGGCTGGCGAAATCAACCAACAGGATCGAATTTTTGATTTCGATGCCGATCAACGCAACAAAACCAACTACAGACAGGAACGACAGGCTGTTCCCCGTCAACCACAAGGCAATCAGCCCGCCAAAGGTACCAAGTGGGATGACTCCTGCCACTACCAAAGCTTCTCTGAATCGGCCGAATTCGGCGACCAATATTGCGAAAATGACAAAAATTGCGATCAGGATGATCGGGCCGAAGTTACTGAAAGTGCTGTCAATTTTTTCAGCCTCTCCGCCCAATTGAATGCGGTATCCCGGGGGGAGTGCGATTTTGGCGATACGGCTTGCTGCGTCGGCCGATATTTTGGAGGGCAAAGCATGCCCTGCGGTTTGGGCGGTGACCTCCACTGTCCGCTCCAAATTGCGGCGTTTGATTAAAGGCGGAACCGAGATCATCGATGGATTGGTGATCTCGGCAAGTGCCACCGGGGCGCCGCTGCGCGTGCCGACAAAAATGGAATCGAGCGCCGATACCGGCTGCGCATTATTCAGCGGCAGTCGAACTGTCACCGGATAGCTGTCGCCTTCGTTATCACGAAAGGTACCCGCGCGTTCGCCCGAAAGCGCCAACCGAATGGTTCGGCGCGGTGCGCCCTCGGGAATATCCAATAACGCGGCCTTGGCCAAGTCGATTTGCATATCCAAATCGACCCTGTCGGTGGCGACGGGATTAACCACATCGCGCGCACCCGGCGTTTTTTCTAATATTCCCTGCACTTTGGATGCCAGCAATTTCAGCTGGTCCAGTTCAGGTCCAATAATGCGAAATTCGACAGGGGCGTTTACTGGCGAACCGTTTTTGAACAGAATGAGATTGATGCGGGCACCGCTGATTTGGTCAAATTTTTGCCGCAATCGATCGACCATTTTCTGGCTCTGGTCACCATGCCACTCGTCCATCACCGCCAGCACTTCGCCTGTGTTTGACGATTCCCCTGTCACAAAAACATTGTAGAATGTCGACGGGTTGCGCCGCCCGACATTTTCTGCGCGCACCTCGATCGATGGCTCTTTGGCCATGATTTCCGCTACTTCGCGAACAACCTCTTGGGTCCGGTCAAGGCTGCTGCCTTGTTCCGCATCGATTTCGACTCTGAAATAGGGGATGTCGGCATAGGCAAACAGGCTGAAACCCAAAACCGGTACCAAGGCAAAAGCAGAAATGGTGATCGCCAACGCACCCCATACGGTTTTCTTCGGGTGTTCCAGCGCCCGGTGCAGTAACGGACGATAGAAGCGATTGATCTTGCCCATCAACCAACGCAGCAGCGCATTGCCATCTTCATTGGCATCGGGCTTCAACAATATGCTCGCCAGGAACGGCACGATAGTCAGCGAAATGATCAGCGATGCGCCTAATGTGTAAATGATCGTGATAATGAAGCTGCGGATATAGGCACCGGGGCCGTCGGGCAGGAACAATATGGGCAGGAATGCGAAAATCAGCACGCCAGTGGAGCCAATGACGGCCATGGTAATTTCGCGCGTGCCATCAATCGCGGCCTGCATCCGCTGCTTGCCCATGCGCAAATGACGCGCGATATTTTCCACAGCAACGATGGAATCATCGACCAATAGTCCCAGTGACAGGATAAATCCTGTGCCCACCAATTGATTCAAATTATAACCGCTTGTTTGGATTGCCAACAAACCGGACGCTAGCGATAGCGGGATCGATACCATGACAATTGCCGCCGCCCGCCAGCCCAGTGGCAGTAAAGTGAGTAGCACCAGCAGTAACGCCAACGAGAAATCGCGGCCTAATTCCGCCAGACGGGCACCGATGTCGCGGCTTTGATCAAACTGCACGACCAGTTCCATGTCAGGCGGCAGCAGTTTTTTCTGCACGGCCATTTCGGTGACCAACTGATCGCGCAGGCGCGTGGCGTCGGTGCCCAATTTCTGGTTGGCGGTAATCCATATAGCGCGCCGTCCATTGTGGAAATTGCGCGCGCGTGCCTCCTCGGCCCCCCATTGCACGGTGGCGACATCACCCACGCGCAGCAATGTACCGCCGTCAGATCGCACCGTCAGATTGCGGATTGCATCCAGATCGCGAAATGCGCCGCCCGCCTCTACGTTGAAACGGCGTTTGCCGCTGATCACTGATCCGGCGGCAACATCGGCGCTGCCCAAACGCAAGGCATCGGCAATGCTGCTTGCTGGTAAGCGCAATTCGGCCAATCGTTCCGGTTTGATGGCGACGGTAATTTCGGGCTGAGACAGCCCATGAATTTGCGATTCCCGTACGCCGTCATTGCGGGATAAAGCCTCGCTCAAATCGCGGCCATATTTTTCCAACCGCCGCCAACTCGCGGTCTCGCTCACCAATGCCAGCTGGATGACCGAAGCGTTCGTGGTCCGCATTTTTACGAATTCCAGCCGCGCCATATTGGTCGGCAGCCGGTCCCGGATCGCCGAAACTTCGCGAACAGTATCGTTGAAATAGCGGTCTGGATCGCCCGACCAATCAAATTCGGCGCGGATAACGGTGCTGCCATCATTGCTGGTGGAAACAATATCCTTTACGTCCTCCAAGCCTTGCATGATCTCTTCGATCGGTTTGGCAACGGTCTGTTCCATTTCTGCGGCATCCGCACCGGGCTGCGCCGCGATTACGACAATGACTGGCAAAGAAAATTGCGGATCAACGGCGCGCGGGATGGTTTTCAGCGCGTTGAAGCCAAGCGCCGTCAACAAGATGAACAATACCAGTGTTAACTGCCATCGACGGATGGCAAATTCGGTGAAATTCATCCGAAACCGCCCCGTGCTATTTTGCAGGCCATGCTTAGCCCGGCATCCGGATCATGCGAACCTGTGAACCGGTGCGCAATTTCTCTATACCGGAAATGACGAGAGCATCGCCAGCCTGCAAACCGCCCCTGACAATCACTACGCTGTCGAGCAGCCGTTCAATGGCCACGCTGCGGGTTGCGACCCGGTTCGTGTCAGGATCGACCACATAGACCAGCCCCTCACCAGACCGCACGCCGAACAGTGCCGTCGCTGGTATTTGCAAGCCGCCATCTTCGGCTGCTGGCAGTTTGATTGCGGCACTTCCGATTTGGCCGGATTTCATTTTGGCGCTAGCGGGCAAAGTGAATTGGACAGTGAACGCTCCGGTTTGCTGATTGGCACGTCCGTCGATTTCGCTGATCGTTGCTATAATCGGTTGTCCGCCAAGCGATTCCAGCGTGATTTCGGCAGACATGCCGACGCGAAGTTTGCTTGCATCAGCATCGATAATCGGCGCGCGGAAGACAAACCCCTGATCGGCCTGGCCCAGGATCAATGCGGGGCTACCGGCGGCAACGACTTGGCCGGGTTCCACATTGCGCGTCAACACGACGCCGCTTGACGGGGCATAAAGTTGCGCGGTGCTGGTGCTAAAGCGCGCTTGCGAAACACGCGCCGTTGCTACTTTCGCGGCTGATTCCGCCGCTTCGTACCGCGCTTTGGTGACCCAGCCTTCGCCGTATAATTGCTTGATCCGTTCAAAATCCGATTGTGCGCGGGTGCGTTCGGCATCGGCTACGTTTAAATCGGCATTGACAGTGGTGGTATCAAGCGCCGCTAGCAACGCTCCGCTTTTGACATAATCGCCTTCATCGAAACGAACCGAAGACACTTTGCCCGTGGTGGTAAAACCCAAGGGCGTTTCCCGGCGATAGCGCACAGTGCCAACGGCGTTGATTGTGCGCAGCATATTGTTTTCGAGAACCGGTACGACTTGCACGGGGATCACGTCATCGCGTGGTTTGGCCTTGGGCGTCACTTTCTCGCTACAGCCGCCGAGCAACAGCGTAATCGTTGCTGCGCCGGTCAACAGATACAGGCTGGCTTTATTTTGCACGTAACTCCCCCGTATTCACATCCACTTTCAGTAACTAAATGAAACTTATCGGCATGGGAACCTTTCACCGATGTTTGAGGGCATTTTATTGTCAATTGTGACCTTAGTCCTCATTTTTCAATAAAGGCGGTTGGCGTTTTCCCTGTATTTCTGGTGTTGAACGCAGCGTCTCAATTTCCTGTTGCAACAATAGGATGCGTTTTTTCCAATGGGGGTGGGTTGGCGAACCGAAAATGCCCGCTGATTTGCGCGGCCCATAGCTTCGCCAAAAGGATACGGCAGCCTGCGGATCATATCCGGCATTGGCGAGGAGCCAAACCGACAGGCGGTCCGCCTCATTCTCGGTTTCGCGGATCGCTGTGGCTTTGCCCTTGCCGATGGTCGCGAGTTTCGCTGGATGGCCCAGCAGGTTATGCGCCAGTTCATGCGCGACGACGGCGGCGAGTTGGCTATCGTCGGTAGCAAATTCCATCAGCCCCGATGTTATGCGGACTCGGTCTCCATCGGCCCCGGCGTCGGTTTTTGCTTTGGGGTCGACAGCGAACCAACTGGGGCACGATGGCGCGGCGGTTGTGGTAAACTGAAGCTCCTTACCATCGCGTAAAACCGTAATGGCGACGGGTGCTGTGTTGAACCGCAACGCTGCCTCAATCGAAATGTACCATAAATCAATACGGCTAGCGAAATTTGAGCGAACCCTATCTGAGTCATGAAAATTCAAAGTGGTATTGCTCGACTGTAAACGGATCAGCCCGTCATTTACATTTAGCCCCGCAGCATGTGCAGGGCCGCCCGCAACGACGCCGGAAATCTGGATGGGTCGTTGAAAGCCAAAAGCAGTTTTGGCGATCGTCTCATCGGCATATTGTGCAAGGTCGTGCAAAGCCCAGCCTAGGGATGCCGTGCGATTTTCGCAAAAAGGTGCGTTTGCCACAGCAATACGGTGACCCACTGTGGCCAATCGCGCATCAAGCGCGGCCAGCGCCCGCATCGAAGCTGCGGAGTCGGCATTTGCTGTCTGCAAAGGCGTGAATGCCGCCAACAGCAGAAAAGCAATGCCTATCCTCACCGCACTGCTGCCCTTTGCAGACGGTCGTTAATCGCGACACCTATGCCTTGGTTGGGGATCGGCGCGACGGCGATTTCGGTTCTGCCACTGGCGTCAGCACGGTGTAATAGGGCAAACAGATGCGCGGCGGCTTCGGCCAGATCGCCCTTGGCAGATAAATTCACATCGCCACGGATTGCGCCAAATCCGATATGGAATTCGTGCGCTGCGGCGTTGGACACATTCAGCCGAACGGGCTTTGATGGGGCATAATGGCTGACGAGTTGGCCGGGGGCTTCGATGGTGCCGGATGCAAAAGGTAGCGGGGCAGACCCCGCGATCCGCTCCACTTCCTCGACTGTTACCGGACCGGGGCGCAATATCTGCCAACCCGTATCGCGCACAGCGATGATGGTGGATTCGATACCAGCCCTGCACGGCCCACCGTCAAGGATGATCTGAACGGCATCACCCAGACTGCTGGCGACATGCACCGCGCGGGTCGGGCTGATGCCGCCGCTGCGGTTGGCAGAGGGTGCTGCCAGATTGCGATCACTTGCTAGCAACAAGGCGCGCATCACCGGATGGGCGGGGCAGCGGATGGCGATGGTGGATAATCCAGCGGTTACGGCTGCCGCCACAGGCGCATCTTCGCGTAACGGCAACACCAATGTGACAGGGCCGGGCCAGAATGCGGCGGCCAGCCTTTCGGCCAATGGATTAAACTGCGCCAATTGCCCGGCGGCATCGCGGTCGGGCACATGGACGATCAGCGGGTTGAAATCGGGGCGGCCTTTGGCGCGGTAGATGGCGGCCACCGCATTGGCGTTGCTGGCGTCGGCGGCCAGACCATAGACGGTCTCGGTCGGCACCGCGACAATCCCGCCACCGCGCAGCAATGTTGCCGCCTCTGCCACACCAAGCGCGCTGGCTTCGCGAATATAGCCATTCCCTACCGGATTTGAGCCTGTCATAGCAACGCGCTATAGGCAGTCGCCACACAGATAAACAGGAATTTCGATGCCCTTTATTGCCCCCGTTGCCGAACAGCTTTTCGTTCTGAACCATGTCGTCGGTATCGATGAAATCGCGGCGCACCCGCGTTTCGCCGATGCGACCCCCGATATGGTGGAGGCTATCGTAGGCGGCATTGGCGATTTCGCTGCTTCCGAATTCGCACCGCTATACCGGATTGGCGATACCGTTGGCGCGCGATTGATCGATGGCCAGGTGCGCATGCCCGATGGCTATGCCGATGCCTATCGGGCGTATGTTGCTAATGGCTGGGGATCGATCAATGCCCCGGCGGAATTTGGCGGGCAAGGTTTGCCGTTCACGCTGGCCACCGTCGCGCTCGATTCACTGGGAGCGGCGAATATGGGATTCACTTTGTGCCCGATATTGTCGGTGGGTTCGATTGAGGCGATCAACCATCACGGGTCGGATACGTTAAAGGCGATGTACCTGCCCAAGCTTTCGACAGGGGAATGGTCGGGCACGATGAACCTGACGGAACCGCAGGCGGGATCGGATGTCGGCGCGCTGAAATCCACCGCAACCCCGCGCGGTGACGGCACTTATCAGATCAAAGGGCAAAAGATTTTCATCAGCTTTGGCGATCACGATATGGTCGACAATATTGTCCATCTGGTGCTGGCCCGCACGCCCGACGCACCACCCGGGACCAAGGGTATTTCGCTGTTCGTCGTCCCCAAATTTCGCGTCAATGCCGACGGATCATTGGGGGATCGCAATGACGTGAAGGTCGTTTCCATCGAACATAAAATGGGGCTGCATGCTTCACCCACCTGCGTTCTGGCCTTTGGTGATGAGGGCGATTGCGTGGGCGAATTGATCGGTCCTGAATTTGGCGGAATGCGCGCGATGTTCACCATGATGAACAATGCGCGGCTGAATGTGGGGCTGCAAGGCGTGCAAATTGCCGAGGGTGCAACGCAAAAGGCGATACAGTTCGCGCAGGACCGTGTGCAGTCCGCGCGGGCGGGTGGTGCATCGCGCGATTCGGTTGCCATCATCGAACATCCCGATGTGCGGCGCATGCTGATGCGGATGAAGGCGGGCACACAAGCGGTGCGGGCTTTGCTGTATTACGCCAGCGGTTTTGTCGACCGTGCTGCACTGGGTGTCGAAGGCGCGCAGGAAATGGTCGAATTGCTCACCCCGCTTGCCAAAACTTATGGCACCGACATGGGCACCGAAATCGCCTCGCTGGGGATTCAGGTGCATGGCGGCATGGGCTTTATCGAGGAAACCGGCGCCGCCCAATATTACCGCGATATTCGCATCGCCGCGATTTACGAAGGCACCAATGGCATTCAGGCAGCGGATCTGGTGGGGCGCAAATTGGGGCTGCGCGGAGGCGATGCGATACGTGATCTGATCGCCGGGATCGGGCAGGGTGCGGGCGACCATGCGGGGCTGCGCTTGCTCGCCGGGGCCTGCGCAGAGGTCGCCGAATGGATGATGTCTTCGGCATCGGTCGATGACCGGCTGGCGGGCAGCTATGCCTTCACATCAATGTTGGCGGTGGCGACTGCGGGCGAATTGATGGCGCGTCAGTTGGCGGCGGCAGAGGTGGCGGGCGGCGATACCCCGTTCCTGAAAGCCAAGATCACTTCTTGCCGTTATTATCTCGACGTGATGGTGCCAGAGGCACTGTCGCTCAAAGGTAGCGCGATGGCAGGGGCGGCTTTGCTCTATGCGTTGGATGCGGAAGGAATGGCGGTTTGACCGACGACATTCTCCACCGGATCGCCGCCGCCCTCGAACGGTTGGCCCCTGCGCCAAAGCCTGCCGCCGATTTGATTGCGCATTCCGCCTATCACTGGACCGGGCAAGCATTGGAGGCGGTGTCGCGTTTCGCGCCGTTGCCGCTGGCGCTGGTGGTTGGGGTGGACCGGCAAAAGGCCGATGTGTTGACCAATAGCCGCCGTCTGGCGCAGCATCATGCGGCGCACGATGTGCTGTTATGGGGCGCGCGCGGCATGGGCAAATCGGCATTGGTGAAATCTGCCGTAGGGGCCTTGCAAGACGAAGGCCTGCCGATTGCGCTGGTTGAATGCACCGCCGACCATATCAGCAGCCTGCCGCAGCTCTTTGCGCTGCTGGGCCGCACCGACCGGCCCTTTATCGTCTTCATCGACGATATGGCGTTTGAAGGCGATGACGCTGGCCCGCGCCGCCTGCGATCGATGCTGGAAGGCGGAGCAGAGGCGCGGCCCGATAATGTGCGGCTGTATGTCACCTCCAACCGCCGCAATATCGTCGAGCGCGGTCAGGCCGACGAAGACAATGCCGTCAACGCCCGCGATGTGGCCGATGACCGGTTGGCATTGGCGGATCGTTTCGGGATGAAACTGGGTTTCCAATATCCCGATCAGGCCGATTTTCTGGCAATGGTCGCCGCCTATGCCGCGCATTTCGGGTTGGCATGGGAACAGGCAGACGCGCTGGCTTTCGCCCATCAACGTGGCGGACGGTCTGGGCGGGTAGCGTGGCATTATACCGTCGAGTTGGCGGGGCGCGCTGGGCGGGTTTTGTAGCGAAGTTACTCCGCCTTCTCCCCCTTCACCCAATCTTTCACCATAGCGTCCAGCACATCCAGCGGTACCGCGCCTTGACCCAGGACGGTGTCGTGAAATGCCGCCAGATCGAATTTCGCGCCCAGTTCCTTCGTTGCATATTCGCGCAGTTCGCGGATTTTGAGTTCGCCCAGTTTATACGCCAGTGCTTGCCCCGGCCAACTGATATAGCGGTTCACTTCGGCGTTAATATTGGCGTCGGACAGTGCGGTGTTGTCGGTCATATAGGCAATCGCCTGTTGCTTGCTCCACCCCTTGGTATGAATGCCGGTGTCAACCACCAGCCGCGTTGCACGCCACATTTCATACGACAGCCGCCCCATGTCCTTGGCGGGGGTGTCATACAGCCCCATTTCGATGCCCAGTCGTTCGGAATACAGCCCCCATCCTTCGACAAAGGCGGTGAAGAATGCCCCATTTTTGCGGAAATCGGACAATTCGAGTTCCTGTTGCAACGCAATCTGGTGGTGATGGCCGGGAACCGCTTCATGCACCGACAGCGCGGGATATTCCCATAAGGGACGCTGATCCAGCTTTGAAGTATTCACATAATAAGTGCCCGAAACGCCAATCGCGGGGGAGCCGGGCGAATAATAGGCTGTCGTCGTCCCCTCGGCGATCTCTGCCGGAATTTCGCGAATGCCATAAGGCAGCCGGGGCAGGCGGTGAAAAAGGCCGGGCATCTTGCCGTCGATGGTCTTGTTCACCCGCGCCACTTTTTCCATCAGTTCTTCTGGCGTTTTGGCGTAGTATTGCGGGTCGGTCCGCAGATGCGTAATAAAAGCTTCGCGGCTATCATACCCCGCCTTTTTCGCAACCTCGACCATTTCTGCACGGATGCGGGCCACTTCACGCAGGCCCAATGCGTGGATTTCATCGGCGGTCATATTGGTGGTCGTCGATTGCCTTGCGCGAAAGTTGTAATAATCCTTGCCGCCGGGTTGCGCGGACACTCCGGGCAGCTTGGCGCAGGCCGGTTTATATTGGGTCTGATACCAATCGAGATGCTTTTTCAGCGCCGGATTGATGATCGCGTTGATGGTCGCAATCGCCTGCGATGCCATGCCGTTCCAATCTTCTTCGCTGATCGCATCGGGGCGTTTCCCGGCATAAGGCTGGAAATAGCGGGAACTGCGTTCATCCTCGGTAATCAGGCCCGAAATGCCTTTTTCATAGCCATCGAGTATGGCGCACGGCAGCACATATTTGCCCTTAATCGCGGCATTGGCGACGGCGATGGATTCGTCATTCACCCGCCAATATTGTTTCAGCCGCGCGTTATAGCTTTCAAAATCGGCCTTGGTTCTGAAAGGCAGATTGTTGGCCATTCCGGCAAAGCTTTGGTGCCAGCCCGAATAGGTCGAAAAATTCATCGTCCGCTGGCCGAAACTATTGCCCTCAACCGTTTCGGACAATGTGCGTTTCAAAATGCCATATTCTATTTTTTGGGCCGCAGTCAGATCGCCTTCGGCAATATCGTTTAACCGGTTCAGGAAGTCGTCGCTTGCCTTTGCAATGCGATCCATGCCCTTCAGGCTATAATCACCCACGTCGGTCGGGGCGCTATTGTTGCCAAGCGAGCTGGCATAGACCGGCGCTTCCATCATGGTCATCGCCCAATATTCATCGACCAATTGTTTCAGGTCTGCCCCTGCATCGGCATGAACAGGCATGGCCGCGAACAACAGCGGCAGGATGAGCATTTTACGCATGGGGTTCCCCTTATTTCGTCGTTGATGCCAGCGCAGAAAAATCCACCGGAGCGACTCGATCCATTACAGCATCCCGAATGGCGATGGCGTGCGCAAGCGGGATCGCGGTAAAAGATAACGATCCGCCCGCAATGCCGAATTCAACTGTCGCCACGCCGCGCCGCCGCGTCAGCGGTCCTTGCCGGATGCTCACCGATTGGACATTCACTTGTCGCGCAATGTTCAACTGTTGCTGCCACCAGCCGTACCGCGCGAACAATTGCCCATCGCCCTGCGCGCTGCTGCGATGTCGCCAATCGAGCCAGAAATGCAGCCCCAACAGGATCGGTACCGCCAACGCGCCCCAGGCGATGACGTTAAATTTCAAATAAAGCCCGACCGCCACAGCGCACAGGATCGCCACCAGCAACAACCATTGGTCAAACCACAGACCAATGCTGGGCCGATCAAATGGCATATCCGCGTAGGGGGCCTTTATGCGCGCCTCTGCCATAATCGGCCAAATCTCCTCCAGCGTCGCCAGCGGGGCGACCATATGGTCGCTTTCTTCTTTGCTATCCTGTGCCAGGCTCACGAATTTCAGCGCATGCCAACCGCGCCGTTTGCGAACGGGTCCGGTGTCGATGCTGGCGGCTTGCACGCGGCTAACGGGCATGACGACATCGGTTTTGGTCAACAGCCCGCGTCGGCGGCGAAATCCCCGATCGGTGCGGTCCAGCCGAAAGCCATAATCTTTCAGGAATGTGCGTATGATACCCGTGGCAACGCCGATGGCGATCAGGGCGATCAGCGCAAATACAGCGCCCGCTATCCGCGCACCGACACCAATGCCATTGATGCTGACGCCGCGATCCTTTGCCATGCCAATCCAATCTTTGATGTCCCAAAAATCAAAAGGCAGCAGGAAATCGAGTTGTTGCGCGGCCCCGCCCAGCACCGCAAAAATCACCAGCGAAAACGAATAAAGCCCCAGCGTAAAAACCCGGGCATTATCCATCGCGAATACCGGCGGTGCCGCAACCGCATCGGCATCAGTTTGCAACGCGCTCGTCTCGACCGATTTGCGCGCGCGGATGGTGTCACGCAGTGCCGTTGCGCGGTCCATGCTGACATAGCTTAGCTTGGCATCATCACTGCCGCCGCCGCCAGTTTCGAATTTCACTTCGCCCAGCCCCAGCAATCGGGCGAGGGGTTTTTCTTCGATGCTGATGTCTTGGATGCGATCATAGGGGATGGTGCGCACGGTGCGGTTCAAAATCCCCTGTTCGATGCGGATGTCGTCTTCGTCCAAAACGAAACGGAAACGGAGCCAGCTGATCCAGCGGAACAACAGGCTGACCAGCAAGACGCCGCCGATGATCAACGGCATGCTAAACCCGCTGCCGCGTGTGCCGAACAGCGCGGCAAACATCGGAAACAAGAGTTGCGGTATCCCGGTGATGAAACTGACGAACAGGCCCAACGGGTGCAGGCGTTCGCCTTCTATGTCGATGGACTCTTGTTCAGGCAAAGACGGGTCGCTCACCCTTGCGCCTGTTTGATATGCGCGCGGATGGTTTCGCGCAGCGCCAGTGCGTCGGCGTGCAGCAATCCGGGAAGCGTAACGGTGCTGTTATGGTTGCCCGCCGTATGCACCGATAACGTCGCCAAATCATAGCGGCGCTCAATCGGCCCCTGATCGACATCGATGTGCTGAATGCGGCCAAAGGGAACCACAGTGTCGTGGTGGAACAAATAGCCGCGCGTGATGCGCAACCGGTCTGCCCCCGCATCATAGCCCCAACGGGCATAGCGTCGGGCAGGGACGATGAGGATCGCGTAGAGTATCACCAGAAAAACCGCTAAAAAAATCGCGCCTATCGGTAATAACCGTGCATATTCCAACACAGCGGCACCGACCAGAGGCGGCAATGCAACAAGGGTCGCGACGATGCGCAGCACCTTGACATAAGCGGGGTCGAGCGGGGTCAGCGGGGCAGGTTCGTCCATGTGGCGGGTATGCAATTGCTGTATTGCTTTGGCAAGACAGTTTGAGAGCCCTAGACTCTCCGGCTTAATTACCGCGCCAACGCCACATCGGCTTCGCGCATCAATGCCGCGATGATGTCTGCAACGGGTTCTTCTTGCTTCACCATACCCACCGATTGTCCGGCCATGATCGATCCGTTTTCGACATCGCCTTCGATCACTGCGCGGCGCAGCGCACCGGCCCAGAAATGTTCGATCTCCAGCTGTGCCGCCATCATATCCACTTCGCCGCGATCCAGTTTTACCGCGACCTCGACCTGCTTTGCGGTGAATTCCTCGGTTCCCTTGTTTTTCAGCGCGCGCACCGGAATTACCGGCAAACGCGGATCGATCTGAACGCTGGCGATAGCATCGCGGGCATTGGCGCGGAAAAATGCCTTTTTAAAATCAGGATGGGCAATGCTTTCGCTGGCGCAGGCAAAGGCGGTGCCCAATTGAACGCCGCTGGCCCCCATTTCCAAATAGGCCGCGATCATCGCGCCAGTGCCGATGCCGCCTGCGACGAAAACAGGCAGTTCGTCGGCGACCTCTGGCAAAATCTCTTGTGCCAAAACGCTGGTTGCAACCGGCCCGATATGCCCGCCTGCCTCGCTGCCTTCGATCACCAGAGCATCGACGCCCGAACGGATGAATTTCTTGGCCAGCGTTAAGGCAGGGGCGAAACAAATGACCTTTGCCCCCATTGCCTTGATCGCTTCCAGGCTGCCCTTGGGCGGCAATCCGCCCGCTAGCACGACATGGCTGACATGGTGTTTGGCGCAGACCGCAATCAGGTCAAACAGCATCGGGTGCATCGTAATCAGGTTCACGCCAAAGGGTTTGGACGTCATCTTTTTGGTCGCAGCAATTTCGGTGTCGAGCAAGTCGGGGGTCATCGCCCCGCACGCAATCACGCCGAAGCCACCCGCGTTGGAAATTGCCGATACCAGATTGCGTTCCGAAACCCACGACATAGCACCACACATGATTGCAGTTTCGGTGCCGAGAAACGCGGTTCCTCGTGCCATCAATGCTTGAACTTTACCGGTCACTTGGGCCACCCTTTGGTTTATAATTTTGATGTTGCGCACGCCTATATCGTGCCGCGCCCAATTTTCCACTATAGACTGTGTGCGACCCACACTCTTCCGAACTCGTTTCGACTTTGATCGACTGAGTAGATTATAATAAGGATTTATATTTGTTTTCTCGTTCAGGTCGCGTGGCGTAGCCTTTTTCGCATAACCCAAGGAGAATTCCCCATGACTGACAGCAACGGTTTTGATCCGAAGAAATGCCCGGTATCGCACCTGACCACTGCCTTTGGCGCGCCGGTCCCCAATAATCAGGACAGCCTGACCGCAGGGCCACGCGGGCCTTTATTGGCGCAAGATGTATGGCTGAATGAAAAGCTCGCCAATTTCGTCCGCGAAGTCATCCCCGAACGGCGGATGCATGCAAAGGGTTCGGGCGCGTTCGGCACCTTCACCGTGACCCACGACATCAGCCAATATACCCGCGCCAAATTTTTGGGCGAAGTCGGCAAGAAAACCGAAATGTTCGCGCGCTTTACAACCGTTGCCGGGGAACGCGGCGCAGCCGATGCCGAACGCGACATTCGCGGGTTCGCGCTGAAATTCTATACCGAAGAGGGCAATTGGGACATGGTGGGCAACAACACGCCTGTGTTCTTCCTGCGCGATCCGCGCAAGTTCCCTGATCTCAACAAGGCGGTGAAACGCGACCCACGCACCAATTTGCGTAGCGCCACCTATAATTGGGATTTCTGGACGTTGCTGCCCGAAGCCTTGCATCAGGTGACGATTGTGATGTCCGACCGCGGCATTCCCAAAAGTTATCGCCATATGCACGGTTTTGGTAGCCATACCTATAGCTTCATCAACGCCGATAACGAACGCTATTGGGTGAAATTCCACTTCATTACGCAGCAAGGCATCGAAAACCTGACCGATGATGAAGCGGCGGAATTGGTTGGCAAGGATCGTGAAAGCAACCAGCGCGATTTGTATGATGCCATCGAACGCGGCGATTTTCCCAAATGGAAAATGGCGGTGCAAATCATGCCAGAGGCGGATGCGGAGAAGGTGCCCTATCACCCGTTCGACCTGACCAAAGTCTGGCCAAAGGCAGATTATCCGCTGATTCCGGTGGGCGAATTTGAACTGAACCGTAATTCGGAAAATTTCTTCCTCGATGTCGAGCAATCGGCCTTTGCCCCCAGCAATCTGGTGCCGGGAATTTCGGTGTCGCCAGACCGGATGTTGCAGGCCCGTCTGGCCAATTATGCCGATGCACAACGCTATCGCTTGGGGGTCAATTACCAGCAGATCCCGGTCAACGCCGCGCGCTGCCCGGTGTTCAGCAACCATCGCGACGGGCAGGGGCGGGTCGACGACAATTACAGTGGCCGTCCGCATTATGAACCCAACAGTTTTGGCCAATGGCAGGAACAGCCTGAATATGCCGAGCCGCCATTGAAAATTTCAGGCAATGCCGATCACTGGAATTTCCGCGAAGATGACGACGATTATTTCAGCCAGCCCCGCGCGCTGTTTAATCTGATGAATGCGGATCAGAAAAAGGCGCTGTTCAATAACACAGCAGGAGCCATGGGTGACGCGCCGGAATTTATCAAACGGCGGCACATCGAAAACTGCACCTTATGCGACCCGGCTTATGGCGCGGGTGTGGCCAAGGCGTTGGGGCTGGATTGAGTGAGGCATCCTCCCTCCCCCTTGTGGGGAGGGAATTTTTTGTTTTAAAGTAGAAGAACTCTACCGCCGGACAGCAGTCACGTTTAACCCCGTCGATGATCGGGTCGACACATTGAGAGTGACGACTGGATCGGGCGCGGCGGCGCTGAATTGAAACTCCGCCATTAAACGCGCGGTCACAATTGCGATTTCGGCCAAGGCGAACTGCGCAGCGATGCACATGCGGGGACCGGTGCCGAATGGCATATAGGCGCGTTGCACGGATGGGTCGGCCAAAAAACGATCCGGATCAAACGCGTCCGGATTTTCCCAAAGCTGTGTGTGGCGATGCATCGCGTAAATTGAAATGGCAACGGGTTGGCCCCGTCTGACAGAAAACCCGCCAAGGTCTGTGGACTGTTTGGCAGTGCGAACCAATAAGGGCGCAGGCGGATATAGCCGCAACACTTCTTGCACCACGCGGCGGGTGATTGCCAGCCGGTCAAGCGTATAGTGCCCGTCGCACGCACGCGCCTCCGCAGCAACTTTTGCTTGCCATTCCGGGCGCAAAGCCAATGTGTATAACGTCCAACTGGCACCAGTGACGGTCGTGTCCATGGCGGCAGGAAACAGTCCGCCGATATTGTCCCTGATCGGGCCTACGCCCTCCAATAATGCGATCATGTCGCCTGTTTGTTTGGTATGCGCTCTGTTGTGGGCGATGTCGTCCGCCAGTTTGCGCAGCCGAACGACCGCCGGGTCACGGCCTATGCCGCTGATCCAATCAAAGACCGTTTCGGGTAGAGGCAAAAGGTCCACTGCCGAAAAATTGGTAATCTTGCGCACGAAACCGGGAACATCGCGGGCGACGGCGTCTGTATCGACGGTGCCGTCGGTTTTCACGAGAACGGAAAAAACAATGCTGGCAATGATTTTTGCGACCGTGGCGCTGAGTTCAATCGGGGCGTTGGTTGGCAAATTTTCGGCGACGCGACCAGCCGAATGCGCAAATGCCGCCAAGTTTTCAACCACCGCTTGCGGCCGGAATGCGGGTGCGGCGGCGCGGCGTTGGCGCTGCCAATCTTCGCCTTCGGCAGCGGCAAGCCCCTTGCCCCAACTGCGCCGTAGCAATCGACGCATGAAACGATCACGCGTGAAGCGTTCGCTGCGATCATTCAAAACGTCTTTGGCCAGTTCAGGATCGGCCACCACCAATGGCGCGCCATATCCCGGTAATTGGAGTGCAGACTCTTGCAGGATAGCCTTTGGAATCACGCGCGCTGTGTCGGACACACCTTGGCGGGCCATATCCCATAAGGATGGCATGTTTTCGCGAAACTGAAATCGGGGAAGCGGTGATTGATTGTCCATTCTGCATTCCCATCCTTCAATTGTGCTAAACGATCATCCTAGTCCGCATCCAACCCATAAGCCGTATGCAGCACCCGCACCGCCAGTTCAGTCTCATCCTCATCAATCAGCACGGACACTTTGATTTCGGACGTAGAAATCGCCTGAATGTTGATCTTGCGGTCGGCCAGCGCGCTGAACATTGTGCTGGCAACGCCCGCATGGCTTTTCATGCCGACGCCGACGACGCTGATTTTGGCGACCTTGGTATCGGGGATCAGGCGGTTGAAGCCAATGGCTTCGCGCTGGTTTTGCAACACATCGGTCGCCCGGTCCAGATCGGCCTGGGGAACGGTGAAGGTCACGTCGGTCTCGCCTTTGTCGCGGCCAACATTCTGGATAATCATATCGACGTTGATATTGGCATCGGACAAAGGTGCAAAGATATGCGCGACCGCACCGGGGCGATCCGGCACGCGGGTCAGGGTGATTTTCGCCTCGTTCTTGTCGGCGGCGATACCCGTGATCAGTTGGCGTTCCACGTTGGCGTTCTCCAATTCTTCGTCGGTCACGATCATCGTGCCGGGGATAGTATCTGCGCTGGGCGCGTTTTCATCGATGAAAGAGGACAGCACCTGCACCCGCACATTTTCTTTCATCGCCAACCCGACCGAACGGGTTTGCAAAACCTTGGAACCAACGGAAGCCAGTTCCAGCATTTCTTCATAGGTGACCGCTTTCAATTTGCGCGCGCGGGCGACGATGCGCGGGTCGGTGGTATAGACGCCATCGACGTCAGTATAGATGTCGCACCGGTCAGCCTTGACCGCTGCGGCCACCGCAACGGCAGAGGTATCGGAACCGCCACGCCCTAATGTGGTGATGCGGTTGTCATCGCTCAGCCCCTGAAATCCGGGGATTACCGCAATCGTACCGCCCGCCATCGATGCCAGCAACTCGGCGCTGTCGATGGTGCCAATGCGCGCCTTTGCATGCGCTGTGTCGGTATGGATCGGCATTTGCCAGCCGAGCCAGCTGCGCGCCTTGCAGCCCAATGCTTGCAAGGTAATCGCCAATAGTCCCGATGTAATCTGTTCGCCCGCCGCGACCACAACGTCATATTCCGCCGGATCGTACAGCGCGTTGGCTTCGCGGCAAAAACCCACCAGCCGGTCGGTTTCACCTGCCATTGCGGATACCACGACGGCCACTTCGTCGCCATTTTCGGCCTGGCGTTTGACGATCTGTGCGACGCGGCGGATGCGTTCCGTTCCCGCCATCGACGTGCCGCCGAATTTCATCACAATGCGTGCCATGTGTTGGCTAAGTCCCTTGTACGATTTTGCCTTTGTTACAAACGGGCACGCTGATAGGGACAGGATATGACAAAGGCAAGCATGGCAAAGACAATTAAAGAAGCCGAAGCCGCCCATTTCGGCGCGCTGGCCGCTGATTGGTGGGACCCGAAGGGTTCATCGGCGATGCTGCATAAGCTGAACCCGGTGCGGTTGGGCTTTGTGCGCGCGGCGATTGATGCGCATTTTGGCGGCGATGCGAAAGCGTTGCGGCCTTTGGCGGGAAAATCGGCGCTCGATGTTGGTTGCGGCGCGGGGCTTTTGTGTGAACCTTTGGCGCGGATGGGCGCGGACGTCACCGGCGTGGATGCAGCACCCGAAAATGCGGCGGCGGCGCGTGCCCATGCAAGCCAATCTGGCCTCAATATCGATTATCGCGCAGGCGAATTGTCGGCACAGGGTCTGGGGCGATTTGATTTGGTAACATCGATGGAGGTGATTGAGCATGTTGCCGATCCCGCCGCGTTTATCGCCGAACTGGCCGCACATCTGAAACCCAATGGCCTGATGATCCTGTCCACGCCGAACCGGACCACCGCATCGCGATTGTTTCTGGTCGAGGCAGCAGAACGGCTGGGTCAGGTGCCGCGCGGCACGCATGATTGGGACCAGTTTGTCACCCCCGACGAGTTGTCGGCTTTGCTGGCGGATGCGGGGTTGCAAGTGGTGGCTATGCAGGGGATTGCGTTCTCTCCATTAAAAGGCCTGCATTTGAGCGAGAATATGGCGCTGAATTATATTTTGAGTGTGCGGCATAACTAATCCTCTGGCACGGGGTAAGAATTACCGCACCAAACCCCGTGGCCGAACAATGCCCAAATCCAGATGGGTCACAATCCCCGGCGCAGCATCGCACACCGCCGGAACTGCGGTTGCGCCGACCAATCCCGTCCATGGCAGGCCCAGGAAGGGCCGGTTGCCGTCCGCATCTTCCGCGCCCATTACCCGCACTTCCATCGGCGGATCGCCTTTGATGACGACTTTGTAGCAACTTTCATGGCCCAACCATTGCGGGGTCACATGTTCGCCCATCACCCAATAGAAATGATAGACCATCAACGGCTTTCCATCCGCCCATGCGGTCCATTCAAAATGCTGCCCGGCGACCGTGCCCTGTTTGACAACGCCGGTATCGGGCAACCCCAGCCCGAGCGAATAGGGGATGTCCTGCGTCGCGGTTGCAACCTCTAGCCGCGTGGTAATCTTCTCCAGCGTCTTGCCCAATCCTTCGATCACCATCCGCATCGACCCTTCGAAAGCATAAGGCGCTTCGGGGGACCGGCTGGGGTTGGCGAGCAGCGCGTCGGGGTCGCGGCCAAAGCCCATCATTTCGGTATAGACCATCGGGTTTTTGATCTTGTCGATCACCTCGGTCACTTCGATGACGTCGATCCGGTTCATCAACCGTGCGAGTGTCAGCGGCAAGATGTCGCCAGAAAATCCGGGATGCACGCCGCAGCCATGGAATGACGCACCGCCTTCCAGACAAGCGGCCTCCAGCGCGTCGAATTCTTCCTTGTAACGATCCGTCGGGAAGAACGGCCCAGCGGGAGAAACGACGTTTTTGCCAGAGCGCAACAGACGGTGGAACAGCGCGTTGTCCTTCACCAATCCGGCAAAGAAGACGCAATCGGCCTCCATCGCGATCAACGCCTCGACATCGTTGGTGGCGAGCACGCCGGTATCGGGCAGGCCAACCAACGCGCCTGCATCCTTGCCCGCTTTATCGGGATTGGTCACGCAGACGCCAACCAGTTCGATTTCGGGGTTTTCGATGAAGTGCTTGAGCGCCGTTCGCCCGACAACGCCGGTGGCCCATTGGATGACGCGGTATTTTTGCTGGGGCATTGTTGTGCCTTTCATCAATTAAGCCCGCGCACTTGGCCGCCATCGACACGGTAATTGGCACCGGTGATGAAGCCTGAAAGCGGGCTGGCGAGCATACAGGCAACCATCGCCAATTCGCTGGGGCGTCCCACCCGGCCTGCGGGCGGAACTTCGAACACTCTCTCCGAAGCAAAGCGATCGCTTACTTCTTCGAAACTCATCTCGGGATCGCCAAATTTCTCGCGGCCAAAACGCAACAAGCCGTCGACCATGATGATTCCCGGCGACAGCACATTGGCGGTCACGTTCACGCCGCGCAGCGACCCCGCCAGACTGAAGGTGAAATTGTTCAGCGCCGCCTTTGCCGCCGAATAATCCACGCCCATGAAATTGGGTTGCATGGCAACCGCGCTGGATACGTTGATAATCCGCCCGAATTGCGACGCGACCATATCGGGCACGCACAGCTGACACAGGCGCACTGCACCCAGTGTGTTGGCGCGGTAATTGTCGATGAAATCTTCGGGGTCGATGTCGGCAGGGGCTTTGGAAGTATTGCCCTTTGAATTGCCCCCGGCATTGTTGATCAGGATTTCGACATTGCCGCCGAGTGCCGCGACTGCCTCTGCATGAACGCCGTCGGCCATGCCTGCGCCAGACAATTCGCCAATGGCCACGCCTGCCGCGCCGATGTCTGCTGCAACTTTTGCTGCGCGTTCGCGGTTGCGGCCATGCACGGCAACGGTTGCGCCTTCGGCAACCAGCATCCGCGCAATCGCTTCGCCAATGCCACTGCTGCTGCCGGTAACCAGCGCGCGGCGGCCCTTTAATTGCAGGTCCATAGTCTTCCCCTCTCCCGGTTTCCGGATGCTGGGTAACACGGATTTTGCAGGTGGGCAGGGGGATGGTGCGTGTTCAAGGAAACATCGCGGGTGCGTTCGGGAGTGGTGGGGTAAACTCAAATAGACTAAACCGTAGTGCTGAGCCTGTCGAAGCACGCTTCTCGGCTAGGCGTGCTTCAACAGGCTCAGCACTGCGGTTTAAGGGAACGGGATATAGAAACCCAATCCCTCACTCATAGCCATCATCGATATAGCTATCATCGGCCAGATCGCTGAACTTGGTAATCTTGGCTTCGAACTTCATCCGCACTTTGCCAGTGGAGCCATGGCGCTGTTTCGCGACGATCAATTCGGCGATGCCAAAAACGCTTTCCATTTCCAGCTTCCATTTTTCGTAATCTTCGTTCGCTTTGGAATCGCCCTCTGCGCCATGTTTGGGTTCGCGCGCGCCGACATAATAATCTTCGCGGAACACGAACCACACCATATCGGCGTCCTGCTCGATCGATCCCGATTCCCTAAGGTCGGACAGTTGCGGGCGTTTATCCTCGCGCTGCTCCACCGCACGCGACAGCTGCGACAGCGCGATCACCGGAACCTGCAATTCCTTGGCCAGCGTTTTGAGCCCGCGTGAAATTTCGGAGATTTCGTTCACGCGGTTGTCCGATGCCCGGCCCGATCCTTGCAGCAATTGCAGGTAATCGACCACGATCAATCCAATGCCATGCCGCCGTTGCAACCGCCGCGCACGGGTGCGCAATGCGGCGATGGTCAGCGCAGGGGTATCGTCGATGAACAGCGGCAATTCTTGCAGCTCGCGGCTTGCGCGTGACAGTTCACGGAAATCATCACGGCTGATTTTGCCCATACGCAGGGCTTCGGAACTAATCCCCGATTGCTCAGCCAAAATACGCGTCGCCAGCTGATCGGCGGACATTTCCAGACTGAAGAACGCGGTCTTGGCACCGGCACCCTTCGCCTCTTCGATGCCGTCCTCGCGATCACGCAGCCACCGCTGCGCCGCGTTAAAGGCGATGTTGGTGGCAAGCGAGGTTTTGCCCATACCGGGACGTCCGGCAAGGATAATCAAATCGCTGTTATGCAGACCGCCGCATTTGGAATTGATGCTGTCCAATCCCGTGGTCACACCCGACAAATGTCCGCCCGAATTCAGCGCCTTTTCAACATTTTTGATCGCTTCGGTCGATGCCATCAAAAAGCTCTTCATAGAGCCTTGTTCGCCTTCGCCCTCGGCGACTTTATACAGCGCGCTTTCGGCCTGTTCGATTTGCGTCTTTCGGGTCCACCGCGTCGCTGGTATCAAGCGCGTTTTCCACCAATGTCCGCCCCACCGTCACCAGTTCGCGCAGCAACGCCAGATCGTAAATCTGTTGCGCAAAATCGCGCGCGCCAATCAGGCCCGATCCATCGGCGGTCAGTTTGACGAGGTATCCCGGGCCACCCAGTTCCTTCATCGATTTGTCGGCCTCGAACAGCGGCTTCAGTGTCACCGGCGTGACCAGCATGTTGCGGTCGATCAACCGGCAAATCTGGTCAAAAATGCGGCCATGCAGCGGTTCGAAGAAATGTTCGGTCTGCAATTTGACCGACACATCTTCCAGGATGCGGTTGTCGATCAACAACGCCCCCAAAAACGCGGCCTCTGCCTCCACATTGCGGGGTAAGCGTTGGGGTTCGGCCTCGTTCGAAGCAGCAAGTCGGATCAGTTCAGCCATAGGCGCGTTGGTATCTAGCAGATGGGGTTGCGAGGCAAGGCCCGGGGCAAAATGTTTATGGGTATAGCCCTGTGGAAAACACGCACCCCCTTGCCCCGCGCGTCGCATCGGGTAACAGAACTGTCATGGCCGATCCGCGCATCATCTCTGTCGAACTCGACGAAACGACGATTTTGCGTCGTAACGCCGATATTGAACAGGAACGCCGCGTCGCCATTTTCGATCTGATCGAAGAAAATATGTTCCGGCCCCTGCGCGATATGGGCGATGGCTATGCAGGGCCATATCGGTTGCGGATCAGCGTTACCGAAGGACGGCTGGTTCTGGAAATTGCCCGCGAAGACGGCACGTCCTATGAAACGTTGATCCTGGCTTTGGGGCGGTTCCAACGGGCGGTGCGCGAATATTTTGCCATTTGCGATTCCTATTATCAGGCGATCCGAAAAGCGACAGCGGCGGAAATTGAGACCATCGACATGGCCCGACGCGGCGTGCATAATACCGCCGCTGAACTGCTGATCGAGCGGCTGGAGGGGAAAATCGAAGTTGATTTTGCCACCGCGCGGCGGCTGTTCACGCTGATCTGCGTGCTGCATATCAAGCAGTGACGTGGGGCAAATGGGGCAGATTATAGGTATGACAGACGGTAAACACGGGCGCGCGCGCAAAATCGCGATAGGGGTCGCGATCCTGCTGGCGCTATTCGTGCTGTGGCGCGTGGTGATCGGCTGGGCCCCATCGCGCGATGATTTCCCAACGCAAGGGGTTGTGGTGGATGAAAGCCACGGCAAACCGTTTTGGCCCACTTTGGCGGCGACCGGCGTCGATTTTGCCTATCTGACTGCCACCATAGGTGACAAAAAACGCGATACAGAATTCGCCAATAATCTGGCGGGGGTGCGCGATGCGGGCATCCGGTTCGGCGCGGTCCACCGTTTTGATATTTGCCGGCTGGCCACCGATCAGGCGACATCGTTCATCACGACTGTACCGCGTCTGGATGGCGCATTGCCGCCTGCGGTAGAGCTGGGTTTTTCCAGCACCTGCACCGGCCGCCCCGACCGCGCCTTGATCCTGTCCGAACTGGCAACGTTCTTGTCGCAGATAGAGGCGCATAGCGGCGTGCCTGCGGTGTTGATGATCAGCAACGAATTCGAAAGCCAGTATAAAGTCACCGGCAGCATCGATCGCACGGTGTGGCTGGAACGCAGCTGGCTGCTTCCCGATTATGCCGCAAAACCGTGGGTGATGTGGACGGCCAATCCGCGCCGCCGCGTCGATGGCCTTGACGGATCGGTCCGCTGGGCCGTGGTGCGCCCCGATGAATGATGCCGCCAATGCTCTGGTCGCCGCCGCGATTATCGCCGCGCGCAATGCCTATGCCCCCTATAGCAAATTCCATGTCGGGGCCGCGTTGCAGCTGGATGATGGCAGTATCGTCACCGGCGCGAATTTCGAAAACGCCAGTTATGGCATGACATTATGTGCCGAAACCGTCGCCATCGCCAAAGCGAACAGCGACGGGCAAATGCGCCGCATCGTCGCGATTGCCGTTGCCGGTGGCCCTGCGGGTAACGACGGCGGCGCAAATATCGGCCCCGCCGCAATCACGCCCTGTGGTCGCTGCCGCCAAGTCATCAAAGAAGTTGCCGACGAAACCGGTATCGACCTGCCGGTTTATTGTGCGCGCGAAGGCGGCTATGACACGCATCTGTTGTCGGCATTGCTGCCACACGGATTTGGCCCCGCCAGTTTGAAAGGATAATCGAGGACATCATGGCAATTCTTTCGGACAAATGGATCCGCCAACAGGCACAAGAAAACGGCATGATCGAACCGTTTGTGGAGGCCCAACGCCGCGACGGGTGCATCAGTTACGGCCTTTCGTCTTATGGTTATGACGCCCGCGTCGCGCCCGAATTCAAGATTTTCACCAATGTGAATTCCAGCGTGGTCGATCCGAAACAGTTCGACCCGAACAGCTTTGTCGACCGCGAAACCGACGTCTGCATCATCCCGCCCAACAGTTTCGCGCTGGCCCGCACCGTCGAATATTTCCGCATTCCGCGCGATGTTTTGGTGATATGCCTGGGCAAAAGCACCTATGCCCGCTGCGGCATCATCGTAAACGTAACCCCGCTGGAGCCGGGTTGGGAGGGGCATGTCACGCTGGAATTCAGCAACACCACACCGCTGCCCGCCAAAATCTACGCCAACGAAGGCGCGTGCCAGTTTCTGTTCCTGCAAGGCAACGAACCGTGCGAGACCAGCTATGCCGACCGCGCGGGCAAATATATGGGACAAAAGGGCGTAACGTTGCCGAAATTGTGATGGGGGTAGCGTTGATCGCTCCCACACACCCGTCACCTTGTGCTTGAAACGGGGTTTGGCTCTCGAGCCACTAGGTCTTCTGGAAACCAATCATCCCAAAGATCGCGCCAGTCCGGATTGTCGGCTTCGATCAACGCAAATTTCCATTCGCGCCGCCATTTTTTGACCAGCTTTTCCCGTGCAATCGCCGGTAAAATTTCGTCATGCCGCTCCACATAAACAAGCCGCGTTTTGTTGAAATCGGTGACGTGCGCCGAACCTTCACCTTCGCGATGCTGCTGCACGCGGCGCAGCACATGGGCGGTCACACCAACATAAGTGCCGCCGCGATACCGGTTCGCCATAATATAAACCCAGCCGCCTTTATCCATGCCGACTTATGACACAAATTCCGCCGCGAAGAAAAGCCAAACCCCGTGTCAAGCACGGGGTGACGTGAAATTGGAGGGTGGTTGTAAGTGGTTGTCCGTTGAAATTTCAGGCCAACCAAAGGCAAGAACACCGCTCCACACCCCCGTCACCCCGTGCTTGACACGGGGTTTGGCTTGTTTTGAACGACTGAATTTTCAAAAAAGCGCCAATTACGCCAGTTTGCAAATCATTCACGTGCGTCAATAATCCGGCGAGACACATTATGTCCGCTCACGACAAGGTTGCAGTCGTTAGTCGTCTGTCAGACTGAGCCCTAAAAGCCGACAAACTTAAATGCTGACCACTCTGAAAACCTTGGGTATCGATTACTACAGAAGAGCAAAGAGCAATGAGATTGGAACAACGATGGTTTTTTCTATCCGTCCGGGAGAAAGCGAGGCTGATCGACCTTTTATCGAACGGCTAAATGCACGGCTAGTTGAGGTCATCAAGGCACCGACCCACACCGAACACGAGGTTAAGATATTTCAGGAAGGCTTTACTGCGTCGTCATGGGACCCCGATATTCCTCATAACGCGACATTTGTCGCAATTGACGCGCAGGGTGAACAGATTGGCTACGTCAATGTTCGCGAAGGCGTTGACGAAATCGTGAACGGAAAATGTGCTTATATTGCACTTCTCGCCGTTGTTCCAGCAGCCGAAGGCAAAGGCGTAGCGCAATCACTTGTGAACGAGGCCGAACAATGGGCCCGCCAAATGGGCTATGTGCGTGTTGCGCTAGATGTTTTTGCGAGCAACGAACGTGGATTGCGATTCTACGGCAAGTTGGGATTCAATCCCGAAACCATTCGCGTGATCAAAAATATCTGAGCTGTTCCTTTGACCGCCTTTGTCCATGCCGACTTATGACACAAATTCCGCTGCGAAGAAAAGCCAAACCCCGTGTCAAGCACGGGGTGACGAGGTTGTGGGGCAGTGTTCTTGCCTTTGGGTGGCCTGAAATTTCAATGGACAACCACTCACGACCCAACCTCCAATTTCACGTCACCCCGTGCTTGACACGGGGTTTGGCTTGTTTTTTCTGAGGATTCAGGTGACTGACAAACATCTATATGACTTCATGCATAACAAATTCGTCACGTCACGTACGACGTTGCATATACTTTCAATATTTTCGCCCCTGCCCTAATGGAAAGGTTATGCAGCGCCTGTTCCTTACCGCCGTGCTCGTTCAAGACTATGACGAAGCGATAGAATTCTACGTCCATAAGCTGGGCTTTGACGTAAGACTGGACACGCCGTTGTCGAAATCAAAACGATGGGTTGTTCTCGCGCCCAGTGGTGGTGGCCAAGGTTGCATTTTATTGGCCAAAGCCGAAACGAAAGCGCAGACAGAATCCATTGGAAACCAAACCGGAGGACGGGTGTTCCTCTTTCTGGATACGGATAATTTTCAACGGGATTATGAAAAATATTTGGCGAACGGCGTGCGCTTCGTCGAGGCACCGCGCCGTGAGGAATATGGCACCGTTGCCGTGTTCGAAGATTTGTATGGCAACCGTTGGGATTTGATCCAACATGCGGGAGTGTTTGGACTTTAGGCTTATATTGGCGATGTATCAGGCATGCCGCCCCTAAGCTCGCCTTTCCGCTCCCCCCAACAACCTCCGCCAACTTCGTCACCCCGTGCCTGACACGGGGTTTGGCTTGTTTTTTCTATTGCACCAGCACCACCCAATCCCCAATTGACAAAATCACCAAATCGGTTATATAATGGAAATTATGGAACCAAATGCTCCCCGCTCCCCCGACTTCACTCCCGTCCCGCTTGCTCGGCAGCGTCATGATGGGTGGTCTGCTGCGCGGCAGGGGGCTTTTCTGGATGTGTTGGCGGCGACGGGGACGGTGGATAGTGCGGTGCGGGCGGTGGGGATGACGCGGGTTTCGGCGTATAATCTGCGCAAGCGCCCGGGGGCGGAAAGTTTTGCGGCTGCGTGGGATCGGGCGATTTCGGCGGGGCGGGCGCAAATGCTGGATCATATGATGGAGCGGGCCGTAAACGGGGTTACCACCATCCGGTTGCGACTGGGCGGCATGGTCGACATCGAAAACCGCCCCGACCGGGGGTTGATGGCGAATATATTGCGCAAGGCTCCCCAAAAATCGCGCCAAAAACCGCGCCAAAACCGGGTATGACAGTCGGAAGTTGACTAAGTTTCCGTAAGTTTACAGAAATAGCGGTTCCTGCGGTAAACTTTGTAAAGTTTGGGTCCGCAATCATAAGGAACCAACATGACCGCAACCACCCGCGAATTCGACATCATCGTCTATGGCGCCACCGGCTATACCGGCCGCCTGGTCGCCGAATATCTGTGCACCAAATCGGGTATCCGTTGGGCGATGGCGGGGCGGTCTATCACGAAATTGGCGGAGGTGCGCGATTTGATTGGTGCGCCGGCGGATACCCCCTTGGTGGTCGCCGATGCGGCGGACGCGGTGTCGCTGGCGGCAATGGTCGCGCGCACAAAGGTGATGCTGACCACCGTTGGGCCGTATCAGCTTTATGGCAATGAACTGGTCGCGGCATGCGTGGCGCATGGCACCGATTACACCGATCTGTGCGGAGAACCGGCGTGGATGCGGCAGAAAATTGACCAGCATGATGCCGCGGCCAAGGCATCTGGCGCGCGGATTTGCTTTTCGGCAGGGTTTGATTCGATCCCGTTCGATCTGGGGGTGTTGATGCTGCAGAAGCATTGCATGGCGACCTTTGGCGCACCGGCACCGCGCGTGAAATGCCGCATTCGAGCGATGAAAGGCGCCTTCTCCGGTGGCACCGCCGCCAGCCTGAAGGCGACGATGGTGGCGGCGGCAAAGGATCCGGCGGTGATTGGCTATCTGGTCAACCCGTTCTCGTTATGCGGGGGCTTTGAAGGGCCATCGCAACCGCCCGCGAACAAGCCCGAATATGACGAAGCCCTGGGCAGTTGGGCGACCAATTTCGTCATGGCACCGATCAACACCAAAAATGTCCACCGCACCAATGCGTTGCTGGGCCATCCTTATGGCACCGATTTCGTCTATGATGAAATGCTGCTGACCGGAGCGGGAGAGACGGGGCAAAAGGCGGCGGAGTTTGTCGCCAAAACGCCGATGATGGGCGGCGATAACGATCCAAAGCCGGGCGAGGGGCCGAGCAAGGAAGAGCGTGAAACCGGGTTTTACGACGTGCTGTTTATTGGCGAATATCCCACCGATGCATCAGGAAATGTCCGCCGCGCAATGTTCAGCGTGAAGGGCGATAAAGACCCCGGTTATGGCTCAACCTGCAAAATGATTGCCGAAACCGCAATTGCCTTGGCAGCGATCGATGGACCCGGCGGGGTGACGACACCGGGCGCAGCACTGGGCGAGGCGTTGGTCGCGCGTTTGCAAGAACACGCCGGGCTGCGCTTTGCGGTTGAGGGATAGCACTTCACCTTTGCCCGCCCGCGCTCTATAGGCGCGGCACTATGTTACGCCGCCTTTTCAAAAAAGCCACGCCGTCCCGCCCGCTCGAAACCGCGCGGGTGCCCGATGGCGTGCGGGTTTATGCGATTGGCGACATCCATGGCCGGAACGACCTGTTGCAGACACTGCTCGCCAAGATTGAGGCGGATGATGCCGCGCGCGGCGGGGCGGATACGCAAATCGTCTTTCTGGGCGATTTGGTTGATCGCGGGGCGGACAGTGCCGGGGTTATCGATACCGCGATGGCGCTGCCGCAATCCGGCCGGTCGGTGCGCTATCTGATGGGTAATCACGAAGAAGTATTTGTGCAGGCATGCCGCAAACGCGATGCCAAAACCTTGCGCTTCTTTTTGAAAATCGGCGGCGATGCGACCCTGCAAAGCTATCCCATAACCCGCGCCGAATATGTCGATCTGGATATTGAACAATTGGCCGGTCGGCTGGCGACTTTGGTGCCAGAGGCGCATTTGGCGTTTCTGGAAAGTTTCGAGGATATGATCGTGATCGGCGATTATGCCTTTGTCCATGCGGGGGTAAATCCTGCTCGCTCCTTTGCCGAACAAAAGCGCAGCGACATGCGTTGGATTCGCGAAGAATTTACCGGGCATCGCGGCGATCTGGAAAAGGTCGTGGTCTATGGCCACACGATTTATGAAGACATTGAAGAGCGCGGATCAAGGATCGGCATCGATACCGGGGCCTATGCATCGGGCGTGCTGACTGCGATTGGCCTTGAAAGCGGCGAACGCTGGTATTTGCAAACCTGATGGTTTAGCTTTTGGGGATGAGAAAATTCCTCCTGTTTTTAGGCCTGCTTTCCGCCACCCCATCCACCGTATCCGCTCAAGACGAAGCCAGCCCGGTAAGGCTGAAGGCCGATGTCGAAAAGCTGGTCAGCTTTGGCACGCGGCATAGCCTGTCGTCGGCGACCGACCCCAAGCGCGGCATTGGCGCGGCGCGGGCTTGGGCAAAATCAGAATTCGAAAAAATGGCGAAAGCGTGCAAAGGCTGCCTGAAGGTCGAAACGCTTGAACGGCAAATGACCGGACCGCGCGTTCCGGGCGGCGTGAATATCGTTGATGTGCTGGCCATCAAGCCGGGCAAGATGGGCTGGGACCATGTGATCATCATCGCTGGCCATATCGACAGCCGCGTTTCCGATGTGATGGATTTCAACAAGGATGCGCCGGGTGCCAATGATGACGGTTCGGGCAGCGCCTTGGTGATCGAGGCGGCGCGGGTGTTCGCCCGATGGGACACCGAACACGAGGCGACATTGGTCTTCGCTTTGTTGTCGGGTGAGGAGCAGGGGCTGATGGGCGGGCGGTTGCTGGCCGAAACAGCGAAGGAACGCGGCTGGAAAGTCAGCGCGATGCTCAACAACGATATTGTCGGCGGCACCATCGGCACCGATGGCCGCACGGTTGATAATGTGGTGCGGGTGTTCAGCGAAGGCATCCGCGCGTCGGAAAATTTGCCAGGCCAAATGGCGCGGCGCAACAGTGGCGGAGAGGATGACGGACCAAGCCGGTCGCTGATGCGCTATGTAAAGACTGTCGGAATGCCCGGACCGTTGCAGGTTTTCGGCGTCCGTCGCCCAGACCGTTTTGGCCGTGGCGGCGATCATCTTCCCGCGCTGGAACTTGGTTTCCCTGCGATCCGCTTCACCGTCGGCGTGGAGAATTATCACCACCAGCATCAGGATTTGCGGACCGAAAACGGCATCGAATATGGCGACACCGTCGACAAGATGGACTTTGATTATCTGGCCAAAGTGACCCGTTTGAACATCACGACGGCCGCGCAACTCTCGCTGGCTCCGCCCGCACCCGTCAGTGCAACTTTGGGCGGCGCGGTTTCATCTGACACCAAAGTGCAGTGGACACCGGTGAAGGGGGGTGGCGTTTTGGGGTATCAGATATACACTCGGCGCGCCGATGAACAGGAATGGAAACGCGGCACTTTTGTTGAAGGAGCAGAGGCAAGCGAGACCGTGTTGAAAGGCGTCATCGTTGACGATCATTTCGTCGCGGTTGCGGCGGTTAACGCGCACAGCGAAAGTATTGTCACTTTTGCAGGCCTGCCGCCAAGGCCGTAAAAATAGCCGAATCCCGAAAAACAAAGGGCGCGGTCTCCTCAGACCACGCCCAATGCTTACTCTCGGGTGAAAGTGAAACGGGAGTTAAGCGACCTGTTGATGTTCGCCTTCTTCGTCCATGTCGCGCAGCACATAGCCGCGGCCCCAGACGGTTTCGATGTAGTTTTCGCCACCACAGGCCAGCGCCAATTTCTTGCGCAGCTTGCAGATGAAAACGTCGATAATTTTGAGTTCGGGTTCGTCCATGCCGCCATATAAATGGTTCAGGAACATTTCCTTGGTCAGCGTGGTGCCCTTGCGCAGCGAAAGCAGTTCGAGCATCGCATATTCTTTGCCCGTCAGGTGAACGCGGCTGCCATCGACTTCGACGGTTTTGGCATCCAGATTGACCGAAAGTTTGCCGGTGCGGATTACCGATTGGCTGTGGCCCTTTGAACGGCGCACAACCGCATGGATGCGGGCGACCAATTCTTCGCGGTGGAATGGTTTGGTGACATAATCATCCGCACCAAAGCCGAATGAGCGGACCTTGCTATCCATTTCCGAAATACCGGACAGGATGAGCACTGGCGTTTGCACCTTGGCGACGCGCAGTTTTTTCAGCACATCATAACCATGCATGTCGGGCAAATTCAAATCGAGCAATATGATGTCGTAATCATATAGCTTGCCTAAATCCAAACCCTCTTCGCCCAAATCGGTCGAATAGACATTGAAACCTTCGGTCGCGAGCATCATTTCGATGGCCTTCGCAGTGGTTGGTTCGTCTTCAATCAGTAGCACGCGCATCAAGCTCGCCCCTCTATGCTTTGCAACCCCCGATAACCTGCCAGCAGCCTGTCCGCTTTCGGTCATCGGATTTCATTAACCATATTGGAAATGAACTTAAAAGGTTAATTTCGTCTTAACGCGCAGGAATCCACGAGTTCGCGAGGGGTGAAAAGCTGCATAAATGACTCAAATCCGCCATTTATTGAGTCGGTGAGGGTACGCAAAAAAATTTACATGATCCCAAGCCCCGCAATCGATTTTTCTCCTTTTGGCGTTTGCCAACGGCCAAAGCCGACGCTAGCCTGTGTTTCTGAACCTTGCATGTTGCGCCGAAAAAACAAAGCGATGGCGTAGCTGCATCAACAGAGGGGTATATCCATGAAACTGTTCAAACTCGCACTCTCCCTATCGGCCGCCACGCTGGCCATGCCTGTTATGGCGCAGGATGCTTCGGTCGCAGATACGGAAGCTACAACTGAAGGCGAAGCAAAGCCGATTATTGTTACCGGTTCACGTATTAAACGTGATCCCAATGACAGCTCGCTGCCTTTAACGGTTCTTACCAATGAGGAATTTTCGCGCGAAGGGATCAGTAACCCGGAACAGCTTTTAATGTTTCTGAGCACCAACGGTTCAGGAGCCGACAATCTGGCATCGAACTCTGACGTGGTTAGCGGCGCACAGCGGGGTACCAACGGTTTATCGGCAGCCAACCTTCGCGGCCAAGGAAGCGCCTCTACTTTGGTTCTACTCAACGGCCGCCGCGTGGCTGCGCACGGCCTTTCAGGCTCGGCAGTTGACGTCAACCAGATTCCCTTTGCCGCCATCGAGCGTGTTGAAGTGTTAAAAGATGGTGCCTCTGCCATTTATGGTACCGATGCTATCGGTGGCGTCATTAACTTTATAACCAAAAAGAACTTCCAAGGTTTTAGCGCGACCGGATTTGTCGATGTGACCGAAGGCGGCGGTGGTAATATTTACCGCCTGTCCGGCGTTGCGGGCTATGGTGATCTGAACGAACAAGGCTTTAATGTCATGGGGGCCGTATCGTATAGCTGGAACAAGGCATTGCGCGGAGCGGATCGCAGCTTTGTGAACGGCAACCAACCCAATCGCGGACTGTCCATCGACACCCGGGGCACGCCGATTGCGACCGCGTTCAATATCGGAACAAATGCTATTCAGACGCCTCAGGGCACTTTATTGACTGGATTAACCCTGACTGCGCCCAACGGGGCCAATGCTGCCGCAGGCGGAATAAACTATCTTGATCTGCCCGGACAGGCTGGTTGCACGTCGATGGATGGTGGCTTGCCTTATGACGAAGTGTTGTGGGCTGTACCTACAGCTTATTATGCCTGTGCATGGGATACTGGCCGTGCAGCTGTTTTGCAGCAACCGATCCAGACACTGACTTATTATGGTCGTGCGGTGGGGCGGTTTGCCGAAGATCATGAAATATCGCTGGAAGTCACTGGATCTAAGGCTGATTCGGCCAAACGTTTCTCGAATGCGCAGCTTTCGGCGAACACCACCAACTTGCCTTGGGCATATCCATTGCTTCCCTCTACTGCGGCCACCTATAATCAGGTTTTCAACGCTATATTGGCAGCGTTCCCGGCCAACGCTGCCGCTCTCAATGGGCGTTATGGCCGGCCAATTTCTGGCCGGTGGCGTTGCATAGCATGCGGTCCGCGTGAATATGAAACGACGACACAAACTTTCCGCGCAGCCATTGGCGTCGAAGGGCCGATTGTCGACGGATGGGATTATCGCGCAGGTGCGTCTTATGCAAAGAGCGAATCCTCATCCTTGCTTGGCTCTGGCTATTACTATCGCGGTACCCTCGCAAACGGTGCTTATGATCCACTTGCACCGCAAGTTGCAGGGGCTCCCGCCGGGATGCGCGGGCTTCTTGGTGCTATCAACAGCGGCTTACTGAACCCATTTTCGACGATTCAGACTGATGCCGGGTTGGCTGCCCTTCAATCAATATCGGCCGAAGGTTCTACACTTTATGGCGGACAGTATGAAGTTAAGCAGTTGGACTATTCGGTTTCTGGCTCGCTTTTCGACATCTGGGGCGGTGCGGTCCAGATGGCAGCGGGAATTGACTATCGCAAGGAAACCTATTCGTTCAACGGCTCTGCCGCTGCAGCAGCCACGGCTCCGGTCATCTTTCTTGCAGCCTTTGATAATGTGAACGCTCTGACGGCGAAAAGTCGCGAAGTGAAGGCTGCATATGCAGAAATTTTGGTTCCATTGATTGACGGAATGGAAATCACCGGTGCAGTTCGCGCCGATGATTATTCCGGCTTTGGTACGACAGTAAATCCCAAAGTGTCTTTCAAGTACCGGCCTTGGGATCCTATCATGGTGCGAGCGTCCTACAACACGGGTTTTCGCGTTCCTACGTTCAACCAGATTTTTAATGGCGTGACGATTTCGCCCAACCCAGGCAACACTTTGGTTGATCCGACATTGTGCCCACAAGGCACAACCGCAGGTCCGCAGCCTGCTTGCGCAGCGATTACACCGGAGTCGTTGAGCGGAGGCAATCTCAATCTCGAACCCGAAACTTCGGAGCAATACAGCGTCGGGATCGTCCTTCAGCCATCGAATAATTTCAGCTTTTCGGTCGATTATTGGAATATCGCGGTCGATAATACCATTGGCACAATTACCATACCGCAACTGCTCGCAAATATCGCAGCTTTCCCTGAACGGATTGCACGCACCAACGGCATCATAACCGGTGTCGATTTACGCACCGGAAACTTCGGCTCACGCCGAACCGAGGGACTGGAATTTGCTGCGCGTGGCGCGATCGATGCGGCCGGTGGGACAATAGCGGCTGGGCTAGACGGAACATATTTGCTGAAAAAACGCGAGAAGCTTTTGCCGAATCTGGCTTATTCTAACCTAGTCGGAATATTCACCTTCACCGGCGATTTGGGACTCAAGTGGAAACACAATGCCTTCATCAGTTACCAGAATGACGATGTCAGTTTCACCTTTTCGCAAATTTTCCGCAACGGCTATAAGAACCAAGCGTTGCCCGGCAGTGCCGCTCGGCCTGATTACAATCCTCGGGTGAAGAGCTATGCCATTTACAATGCCTCGTTCAGTCTTCTTGGCATTCCAGGCTATAAATTGACCGCCGGCGTGAAAAATGTGTTTGATAAAGACCCGCCCTTCGCAATCACCTATGATAGCAATACGGGGGCGGGCGGCAGCTGGGAGCCGCGCGTCGCCGATCCACGTGGTCGTTCGTTTACGCTTTCTGTGGAGACGAAATTCTGACACCCGCAGGAATACATTCTGATCGCAGAACAGTCATGACAGGGCTGGCGGCACTTATAGTGTCGCCGGCCGCTCCTGCTCTTGGCAGACAAGCAGCGCATGCAGCGACGCAGGGCAAACGTCCCATCCCCCCGCGCCTTCGGCCCGGCGACACTATCGGGCTGATCGAGCCAGCCTCTGCAAGCGACGATCCGTTTGACATCACGTTGGTCGAAGAGGCCATTCGGGCGATGGGGCTGGTTCCCAAACGCGCGCCCAATTTGCTGAAACGCTATGGCTATCTGGCGGGGCAGGATCGGGAACGGGCGGATGATGTGACCGCGATGTTCGCCGATAAATCGGTGCGCGCCATTTTTGCCGTGCGCGGCGGTTGGGGGGCGGCGCGGGCTTTGCCGTTTATCAACTGGGACGTGGTGCGCGCCAATCCCAAATTCCTGCTGGGCTATAGCGACATCACCGCGCTGCACATGGCAATAGCGGCCAAGGGCGGGGCCTATACGTTGCACGGCCCCAATGCGAGCAGTGCGTGGGGCAAGGCGTCGGTTGCGCATTTTCGCGAACTGGCTTTTGACGGGGCCATGCCCTTGTTTGAAAATCCGGTGCCGACCGAAGACCGTTTGATCCAGCGGCGTTTTCGCACGATCAAGATTACCGGCGGCAAAGCAAAAGGGCGCTTGCTGGGCGGAAACCTCACGGTGCTGACGGCTTTGGCGGGGACGCCCTTATCTGCCCGACTTTACCGGCGCGATCCTGTTTCTGGAGGATATTGACGAGGCCGAATATCGCATTGACCGGATGCTCACGCAGCTAGGGCAGGCGGGCGTGTTGTCGAAACTGGCGGGGGTGGTGTTTGGCCAATGCACCAATTGCCGCGATCCTGATGGCAGCGGACCCGGCGGCGGCTTCACGCTCAATTCGATCCTGCGCCAGCATTTTGGCGCACTTGGCATACCGGCGTTTGAAGGCGCTTGGTTTGGCCATATTGCCGATCAATTCACGCTGCCGGTGGGGGCAATGGCGGAAATTGACGCTGATGCGGGCACATTGCGGATGTTGGAAACAGCGGTTCTATGATCCGGACTCTGTTCCTGTATTTGTTGGCGGTGGCATATTTGGCGGTTGGAATCTCCCATCTGCTGCGGCCTGAAGGTTTTATCGCGATAACGCCCCATTGGGTGCCTTTTCCTGCCGAGGTAGTCCGCTGGACGGGCATTGCCGAGATTGCGGGGGCTATCGGGCTCGTTATGCCGCGCCGCTTGATTTCTTGGGCGCAGCCCGCAGCTGCGATTGGTCTTGCGCTTTATGCGCTGCTGGTTTGGCCCGCCAACATAAACCATGCCCTTAATTCTATTCCACTTAATGGGAAAACACTGGGCTGGGGCTATCACGGGCCACGGTTGATCGCGCAGCCTGTGGTGATCTGGCTGGCGCTTTGGGTTGGTGGCGTGATCGATTGGCCGTTTCGCGCTAAACGCAGGGATTGAAACGAACCGAGGCACACCCCATTTCCCCATCATTCCGGCGGACCAACTTTCCCCGCCGATGCGGATAAATCCATGACTGATACGGCAACCCATTCGGGCCTTTCTATCGAATTGCGTCCTTTTGCGACTTTGGGAAAGGCTGATCATGGCTGGTTGAATGCCAACCACCATTTCTCGTTCGCCTCTTATCACGATCCTGACCGCGTTCATTGGGGCGCGATCCGGGTTTGGAATGATGATGAAGTCGCGGCCCAATCGGGCTTTCCGCCGCACCCGCATGACAATATGGAAATCATCACCTATGTTCGCGAAGGGGCAATCACCCACCGTGACAGCATGGGCAATGTTGGTCGCACCGCGGCGGGCGACGTGCAGGTGATGAGTGCGGGCACCGGTGTAACGCATAGCGAATATAATATCGAAGACGGCCTGTGCCGCCTGTTCCAGATATGGATCATCCCGCGCGAACGCGGCGTTGCTCCGCGTTGGGACCAGCGGACCTTTCCAAAAGCGGATCGGTCTGGCCGTTTCTCGATTTTGGCCAGTGGCTTTGGAGAGGAAGGCGCTTTGGCGATCCATGCCGATGCCCGTGTACTGGGGGCGACAGCGTCTGCCGGGGAGGCATTGCAATATGATCTGTCCGATGGCCGCCACGCCTATCTGGTCGCGTCCAAGGGACAAATTCGGGTCAACGGGGTAGATGCCCACGCCCGCGACGGGCTGGCAATCACAGGCACTGGTACAATCACCATAGAGGTTCTGGACGACAGCGAGCTGGTGATGGTGGACAGCGTATAAGGGTTGCGGGTAAAGGGCGGCGATGCCCTTTACCCTGCCCGAAGAGCTGATCAGCGAAACCTTTCTGGCGTCCACCGGACCCGGGGGGCAAAACGTCAACAAGGTCGCCACCGCGTGCCAGTTGCGGGTGAATATCTATCAATTGGGCCTGCCGCTTTATGCCTTTCACCAATTAAAGGTGCTGGCGGGCAGCAAGTTGACCACCAGCGGCGACTTGATCGTCACGGCGCGCAGCCACCGCACACGAGAAGCCAATCGTGAAGATGCGCGGGCGCGGATCGTGGAACTCATCGAACGCGCTTATGTGCGCGCACCCCGCCGGATCGCCACCAAGCCGAGCAAAAATGCCAAGGCGAAACGCGTCGATTTCAAAAAAGGGCGCGGCACCGTGAAGAAAAACCGTGGCAAGGTGGCGCTCGACTGAGTATCTGGGGCCATGTTCAGCTTTGATATTCCCGCCGACACCCCCAAACCGCAACGGTACGCAGAATTGCTTCGCGCCGCCGATGCACTGACCGATGGAGAGCACGACGGCATTGCCAATATGGCCAATGTCGCGGCATTGCTGTGGCAGTTTCTTCCGCAACTGAACTGGGCGGGGTTTTACCGGATGATCGACGGCGAGCTGGTGCTGGGGCCGTTTCAGGGCAAATCGGCTTGCATCCGCATCCCGCTCGATAAGGGCGTTTGCGGTGCCGCTGCGCGGACGGGCGAAGTGCAATGTGTGGAGGATGTGCACGCATTTCCGGGCCATATTGCCTGTGATGCTGCGTCGCGTTCCGAATTGGTGGTGCCTGTTTTGCAAGGCGGGAACGTGATTGCGGTGATCGACCTCGACAGCCCGAATGTCGCGCGTTTTGATGCGCAGGATGTGGCGGGTGTTTCCGCTTTGGCAGAAATGCTTTCAAAACGGCTCTGATCAAACTGCATCAAATTGGCACATTAACCGTAATGATGCTGTTGTTTACAATCGCTTGATTGGCGTGGGCGATCAAAAAGTGTTAAAGACTTCTTAACTATTGGAATCCGCCGCTGGGGCGGGTTACGATGCTTAGGGAGCTGTTAACCATGAAGAATCTGCTATTTGCTGGCATTGCTGCCACTTTGGCATGTGCCTCCGCACCAACTTTGGCGGCGAGCGACTCGTTCGCGACTGGCACTGCAAAGGCTTCGGCCCAGTTGCCTGATGATGTGATGTCCGGTGCACGCCGTGGCAATCCCCGTCCGGTTATGGGCGGGCACCATCCACGTCCGAGCATGGGCCAAGGGAATCATCGTTGGGGCAATCGCGTTCAAGGGCGTTGGTTCGCTGGATTTGGCGCTCCTGGCGGCTGGGGCGGCTATCGTCAGCCTTTCCGTGGATATGTGTTGCCCAGTTATTGGATCAATCCCACTTATTCGATCGGCAATTATGCGACTTATGGTCTCTATGCGCCGATGACCGGCTATGGCTGGACGCGTTATTATGATGATGCCGTGCTCAGCGATTATCGCGGCAACGTTTACGATCACCGCACCGGCATTGACTGGAATCGCTACGAAGGCGGCTATGCGCCCGAAGGATATTACCAGAAGCCAGAATATGCGCCGTCAATCGCACCAGATCGTCAGGTTTATGACGTGAATGGCGGATATGACGATGGCGGCTACGAAACCGACGTTGAATATCGGCAAGGCACAGGTGCCCCTTATGCGCCGCCGGTCGCTTCAGCGCCCTATCACCCGCAAGCCAACCACGGCTATGCGCCGCCCGCTCCTGCGTACCGCACGCCTGCTGGATATGAGCGTTACGAACGCTGCTTGAAGGATCGCGGTATCGGCGGTGGCGTAATCGGCGCCGTAGTCGGAGCTGTCGCTGGTAACCGTATTGCAGGCCGTGGCGATCGTCTCGCCGGTTCGTTAATCGGTGGTGGCGTTGGTGCACTGGCTGGCATGGGCATTGAAAAGGCGACCAACAAATGCCGCCGTTATCTGCCGCAACAACAGGCTTATTATCCGCCACAGGGCAACTATCCATCGCAAGGTGGCTATCCTTCGCACGGTGGTTATCCGCAAGCACCATATCCGGCGCAGCCCGCACCTGCTTATCCGCAGGCTCAGGGTTATCCCGGAGGCTATTATCAGACCGGATATTATTATTATCCGCAACCAGCGCCCGTCGTCACCACGATTACGGTTAGCCCTGCGGTGACCACCACGACAACAACGGTGACCGAAGAATATTATTACGAAACGGTTCCCGTGAAGCGGAAGGCCGCTCGCAAGATTGTGCGCAAAGCACGTCCCGCACCAAAGCCACGGTGTGGATGCCGTTAATCGGTCGCCAGATTCCAAACAAAAAGAAACCCCGTCAGAAATGGCGGGGTTTTTTGTTGGGTTGATGCGGCAGGCGCGGCAACCGTTGCGCCGCGTGCAAATGTGGTCGATTTCGGGTCTAATTACGGGTTGAGCACGGGGTGCCGCTTACGATGGCCTAGGCGGGTTCGCCGGTTTCAAAATCCATCCAGCCATCGGGGCCGAGCCGTTCGAGCGGGCGATAGCGTACCTTATACTGCATCCGCGCTGCGCCTTCGACCCAATAGCCAAGATAGACATAAGGCAGGCCTGCATCGCGGGCACGCAAGATGTGGTCCATGATGATGAAATTGCCCAAGCCCGGACGATCAACGATGGACGCGTCGTAGAAACTGTACACCATCGACAGGCCGTCGCTTTGCTGATCGGTAATGCATGCTCCGACCAAGGCACCCGGGCGGCCGTGGTTTCCCGGCAGACGGTATTCGATCACATGGCTGTTGACTGGCGTTTGTTCGACCATGTCGGAATAATCGAGATCATCCATTTCGGCCATTCCGCCTTCAGGATGGCGTTGCCCCAGATAGCGTTGCAAAAGGTCGAACTGTTCCGACGTGGACCAAGGACGGCAAGCACGAACCGAAATATCGGAATTTTTGCGCAATATCCGCTTTTGCGTGCCATTAGGGACAAAGCCTGATGTGCGAATGCGCACCGCCACACAGGCCTTGCATTCAGCGCAACTGGGACGATAGGCGACATTCTGGCTGCGGCGAAAACCGATGCGGCCCAATGCTTCGTTCAACTCGGTCGGATGCGGTCCGCTCAGTTCGGTAAAAACCTTGCGTTCGGTCATACCCGGCAAATACGGGCACGGGCTCGGGTTTGTGACAAAGAACCGCGGGAAACGGACGGGAGCGCTCATTCTGTCACGGACCTGAAACTGAAGGAATGTTGCTCACACTATGCCGCGCAACGGCGTTGCTGAAAAGAGCATTTACCAACAATTTTGCAACAAGGGTCCAGATCAGTTCAATTCGACGCGCTCAACCTTATATCCTGCTCGCTTCAGGCCATCGACAAGCCCTTGCAATTGCGCAGCATCGCGGGCTTCGCATTCAATGTCGGTAATCAGGCCCTTGGCGGGCAATGTTGTAAAGATACGCTGGTGATAGATTTCAATGATGTTCACATTATGCTCGTTGAACAGCTTCATCACCTTATACAGCGATCCTGGACGATCCTGTAATGTGATCCGCAACCGCGCCAACCGGCCCGAACGGGCAAGATCGCGCAGCAACACATTGGCCAGCAAGCGGGTATCGATATTGCCGCCGCATAAAACGATGCCGACATTTTTGCCCTTAAACTTTTCCGGATGCGCCATGACGGCGGCAAGGCCAGCAGCGCCCGCGCCTTCGACCACGGTTTTTTCAATTTGCAGCAATAGAGCGACCGAGGTTTCCAGTTGCGATTCGGACACCAGAACAATCTCGTCCACCAATTCGCGGATCACTTCCGACGTGAATTCGCCCGGAACCTTCACGGCTATGCCCTCTGCCAAGGTGTCGCCCTCGCAAGGCATTTGTTTGCCATTGAGCAGCGCATACATGGACGGATAGAGTTCTGCCTGAACGCCGATCAGGCCAATGTCGGGATTGATCCCGCGCGCGGCGGTTCCCATGCCCGACAATAATCCGCCGCCACCAATGGGCACAACAAACATATCGAGTTCGGGCACAGCCTCCAGCATTTCGAGGGCAACAGTCCCTTGCCCGGCGGCGACGATAGGATCGTCGAACGGATGCACAAATGTCAGGCCAAGTTCGGTCTCCAGCAGTCGTGCGTGTTTATAGGCATCGTCATATTTTTCGCCATGCAGCACCACTTTGCCGCCAACCGCCTCTGTCTGCATCACTTTAACCGTAGGCGTCGTCTCGGGCATGACGATGGTAACCGGTGCGCCCAATCGCGTGCCATGATAGCTCAGGCCCTGTGCATGATTGCCAGCCGACGCCGCAATCACGCCGCGCGACAATGCCTCCGGGCTTAACTGCAACAGCGCATTCAGCGCGCCGCGTTCTTTGTAGGCCGCAGTAAATTGCAGGTTTTCGAACTTTAGATAAATGTTCGCGCCGGTAATTTGCGACAGCGTCTTGCTGTACAGCGTCGGGGTTGCGACGATGGCGTCACGGATGCGATCATGGGCGGCGCGGACATCCGCGAGGGTCAATAGTTCAGACATGGTCCGCGCGCCCTAACGTATCTGGCGCAATGTGAAAACAAACATTAGAGCAGAGTGATGGCAAGAATAGCATTTATCGGTTTGGGCGTCATGGGTGGACCCATCGCACGTCACCTTTCGGCAGCCGGGCATGACCTGACTGTTTTTAACCGTTCGCGGGAAAAGGCGGAAAAATGGGTGGCGGCGCATGGCGGCACTTTGGCGGCTTCGCCTGCAGCGGCGGCAAAGGATGCTGAGTTTGTACTCAGCTGCGTCGGCACCGATGATGATCTGGCCAGCGTTACTTTGGGCCGCGACGGTGCCTTTGCTGCAATGACCAAAGGCGCGCTGTTTATCGATCACACCACGGTTTCTGCGCGGATCGCCCGGCAATTGGGGGTTGAGGCGAGGGGACGTGGTCTGTTATGCGTTGATGGCCCGATGACGGGCGGGCAAGCCGGCGCTGAAAACGGCACGCTTGCCATTATGTGCGGCGGAACGGCAGCGGCAGTGGAGGCTGCGCGTCCGGTGATGGCAGCCTATGCAAAGCGCGTGGTTCATGTTGGCGGGCCCGGTGACGGGCAGACGGCAAAAATGGTCAACCAAATCTGCATTGCCGGGGTTTTGCAGGGATTATCCGAAGCGATGCATTTCGCACAATGTGCCGAACTGGATATGGACAAAGTGTTCGATGCCATCTCGGGCGGGGCAGCACAAAGCTGGCAAATGGATAATCGCTGGGCAACAATGGCAAAGAATGAATTTGATTTCGGATTTGCGGTGGATTGGATTCGCAAGGATTTGGGTCTCGCTATTGATGAGGCGCGGGCCAATGGTGCCAGCATTCCAGTGTCGGCGATGATCGATCAATTTTATTCCGACATTCAGTTCATGGGCGGCGGGCGACAAGATACCAGCGCCTTGATCCGCAGATTGCCCAAACGGTGAAACGGCTTGTCCAAATTGCTGTGGCGCTCATGGCGACCGCGTTAGCATCGCCTGTTATTGCCGATGGGTTGATCGACAATGTCAACGGCATCACCTTGGACAAAGATGGTAAGGTCATCCGTTTTCGCGCCTTGTTGATCACCAAAGATGGCAAAGTCAGCCAATTGTTAACGGCGAAAGACAAAGCACCCAAACAGCTTGATTACAAACATGACGGGCGCGGATTGACGATGCTGCCGGGGCTGATTGATGGCCATGGGCATGTGATGGGCGTGGGTTTTCAAGCGTTGACGCTGGATCTGTCTGCCACCAATTCCCTTGCCGAAGCACAGGCCGCGATCAGTGCCTATGCAGCGGAGCATCCTGAACGACGCTGGATTTTGGGGCGGGGGTGGAATCAGGAAAAATGGGGGCTAGGCCGGTTTCCGACGGCGGCTGATTTGGATGGGGTAGTCGCGGACCGACCCGTCTGGCTGGAAAGGGTCGATGGCCATGCTGGCTGGGCTAACAGCAAAGCCATGAATATGGCAGGCATCAGCGCCGCGACAAAATCGCCCACGGGTGGCCGTATCGAGATGGTCGCTGGCAAACCGAGCGGTATTTTTGTCGATAACGCCGCTGCACTCATCCAGAAGCATGTGCCTGAACCCCGCGCAGTTGAGCGCGACCTAGCCCTTGCCGAGGCGCAACAGGCGCTGCTGAAAACTGGTATCACCGCGATCACGGACATGGGCACGACCATCGATGATTGGCAAAGTTTTCGGCGCGCGGGGGACGACGGCTGGCTGTCGATCCGCATTTTCAGTTACGCTGCGGGTATCGAGAATATGGTGGCGATTGCCGGACCGCGCCCGACCCGCTGGCTGTATGAAGACAAATTGCGGATGGGCGGGGTGAAGCTGCTTCTCGATGGCGCTTTGGGCAGTCGCGGCGCGTGGCTGAAAAAGCCCTATGCCGATGCGCCGACGCAAAGCGGCTTGCCGATGCTGGCCAGTGCTGAATTGCGCAACCTGATGGTGCGCGCGTCGATGGATGGTTTCCAGACCGCGGTGCACGCCATTGGTGATGCCGCCAATGCCGAGGCCATCGGCGCGGTAGAGGAATTGGCCGATACCTATCCCAACGACCGTCGCTGGCGGATCGAACATGCGCAAATCGTCGATCCCGCCGATCTGCCGCGTCTGGCAAAGCATGGCATGATCGCATCGATGCAGCCAGTGCATCAAACGTCGGACCGATTGATGGCCGAAGCGCGGCTTGGCCCCGCACGACTATCGGGGGCCTATGCGTGGAATTCGATCCTTAAGGCAGGGGGACGGCTGGCCTTTGGATCGGACACACCCGTGGAATCGCCCAATCCCTTTCACGGTATTGCCGCCGCGATCACCCGCGAGGATGAAAAGGGACAGCCTTTTGGTGGCTGGTTGCCACAGGAACGGCTAAACCGCGAACAGGCACTGGCCGCATTCACCATCGGTGCTGCCCATGCCGCGTTCGCAGAAGAAAAAGTCGGGTCGCTAACGCCGGGGCATCGGGCCGATTTCATTCTGGTCGATACCGATCCTTTATTGGCATCGCCCAGTGACATCCGCAAAACCAAGGTCAGCGAAACCTGGGTCGGTGGCCGTCCGGCCTATCAGGCCAACGCGCCATCGGTGCCCAAAGCCGAAACCCGCTAAGGCCTTTTCACAAAATCATAGCGCAGCGACTGGATGCTTGCGTTGTTGGTGGGGGCCATCAGGATTGCACCCGAAATATCGCCATTTGCGCATTTCCACCGAAACGAACCCGATAAAGCGCCGGTGGGGTTGATGGCATTGCGCGTTTCGCAATCGCCGGATTTGGCTTTCAGATCGGCGATAAACGCTTCCCAATTTTCGGCTGTGCGATCCATGAAAAAGTTCATGGCAAAGGCTTTCGGATTGACGGCGGAAATACGACCGCTTGTCCAGAATGTGCCCGCCACATCGTAACCTGATTTCAACGGCGCAGTTTCGACCCGTTGGATAGGGCTTGACCAGCTTTGCCTTGTATAATGCCGTTGCGGCATCCCATACGGGCGCGGATGGACCGGCATAGGTCCGGTTGCTAAGGGCAAAAATGCCGGTGCCGGTTTCGGGGATCAGCAGCATGTGGCTGCCATATCCCGGAAATCCACCGCCATGGAACAGCACAGGACCCAAGACGCAATCATTGCCGGAAATCAGGCCTTTGGCATAAACGGCTGCGACTCGGCATTCTGGCGCGCCGCTGCCGGGGCGGGCGCGCGATTGGGGAAAACCGCCACCTGTCTGCATGGCGCGTATCATCGGGTATTGCATGACATCGCCGGGCATTTCGCGAAATCCGGTCAGCAGATGCGCCACCCATTTGGCATAATCATTGGCTGTCGTTACCACGCCGCCCATCGAGCCAAAGGCACCATGCGCCATCGTCGGTTCTTCAGTCCAACGGTCATTTTCCCATCGATAGCCTAGCGCCAGTTTCTGTTTGGCAACATCGCGCACTTCATAGGTCGTGGCTTTCATGCCCAGCGGCGCAAATACCTCTTTGCCGATAAAACCTGCAAAATTCTGTTTGGCTTTGTTGGAAATAATGCGTCCCAGCAGCGCGTATCCGAAATTGGAATATTCAAAGCGAACGCCGCGCGAAGTATTGCGCGGGACGGGTGCAGAAATGAAACGGGTGAAATCGGCTTCGGACATGGGTTGCTGGCGGTCGCCCCATGGATCGTCGGTTACAAAACCTGCATTATGGTAAAGCAAATCAGCAACCGTGATGTCGCTTCCCCATTTGCGGATTTCGGGCACATGTTTCGATACCGGATCATCCAGCCGCAGCATTCCGCGATCCCGCAATTTCAGTATGGCATAGCCGGTAAAGGCCTTGCTCATCGATGCTATGCGGAAAGCGGTATCGGCGTCGACTGGGGTGTTGGTCGATATGTCGGTAACGCCAAAGGCGCGGGCGTGGATCAGCTTTCCGTCTTGGACGACGCCCCAAACTAGACCCGGGACATGGTTTTCCTGCATCCAACGCTGAAAATCGGTGTCGAGTTTGGCAAATGTTGCGGTTGGGATGTTATCCGATGCGATGGGTGCCTGCGCAGTGGCTGGTTCCGGATGGGGCATCGACAAAGCGATTGCGGCAAAGCCTGCAATAATCAGTTTAAGCATGAGGCAAGGCTAAACCCGCCCGAGCGAAGGTCAAGCCCCGTTGCACCAATAACAAGGGGGCCAAAGCAATGCTCCGGCCCCCTTTTGAAATTTTTGTTCCCAATGGGATTAGCTGGTTTTGCAGGCACCGGTGTTGTTGCTGGTCATCTGCATCACCATTTCCATGTTGCCAGCGCCAGCGGGCATCGGTCCTTTGGTGGTGATCGTCATGTCGACCTTTTTGGCTTCCAACGTGCCGGTCATGGCCATTTCCAGATTCTGCCCTTGCGGAGTTTTGCAAGTTCCAGCGACGTCGATCTTTCCGCCGTTAATTTCCTTTTTGGAGAATGTGCAATCCGCGCCGCTCGAAGCGTTTTTCGACATATCGGCAGCAATATCTTCCTTTGCTGCTTGCTCTTCGCTCAGGCACATATCCATGCCGCTTGCGCCTTCGAGCATTTTGGACATGCCGTCTTTCATCTGGTCATTCATGCCGGGAACGTCGAGTTTCACCAGCTTGATGTCGGTTTTCCAGTTACCGGCTTCGCGTTTTACAGGGCCGCTTGCTGCTGCCGCTTCTTCGCCGTCTTTCTTGCCGCCGCTGCATGCTGCAAGCGAAAGTGCGAGGACTGCGGTTCCGATAAATTTCAATGTCATAATTCTGGCCTCCTGCCGTTAAATAAACTTGCACAAATAAAGAGACAATTTGGACCGGCTTGTCCACTCGTTTCAGCGATTGAAAGGAAATTTTTCAAATCAAACCGGCGGAGCGCATGCTGAAAAATCCGTCTTTGCCAATGATGACATGGTCGTGCACGCTTACGCCCAGACGCTTTCCGGCTTCGATGATTTCGCGGGTCATGCTGATGTCTTGGCGGCTGGGTGCGCAATCGCCGCTGGGATGGTTGTGGACCATGATGACGGCGACTGCTCCCAAATCCAAGGCGCGTTTAATAACTTCGCGGGTGTAAATCGCGGCTTGATCAACCGAACCCTCGCTGGCCAATTCGTCGCGGATCACCATGTTTTTGGAATTGAGGTACAAAAGCCGCACCCGTTCAATTGTCAAATGCGCCATATCAGCGCGCAAATAATCGAGCAGCGCCTGCCAACTCGACAATATCGGCTGTTCACGAACGGGTTCAGACAGCATTCGTAGCGCGCATGCCTGTACGATCTTGATCGCAGCCGCCGACTGGTCGCCAATTTTAGGTTGCCGTTTCAAGCTATCGGCATCGGCGGCGAACAAAGCGGCAAGGCTTCCATAATGCGCGATCAACTGCTTCGCGATGGGTTTTGTATCGATACGTGGCAGCGCCAGTGTCAGCAGATATTCGACAATCTCATGGTCCAGCAGGGTGTCTGCACCCTGTTCCAGAATCCGGTCGCGGAGCCGACCACGGTGGCCTTCGCCATAATCGGCAGGTTTTTCGCTGTCTTTCGCCATTATTTCAGTGATTTCTCGTAATTTTGTGTCCTACGCAAGCCATTTGATCGATTGCGCCGTTGCAACACCCGCCTGTTTGCCGCAAATGATAGTCATGGACGAACAGGACCATGCCGAACCGCCGGTACGGCGTTTGAAAAAGCGCCACATTTTCGGGGCCGTTTTCCTGTTGCTGATCATCTTGTTGCTGGTTGCCTGGTCGCAGCGATACACGCTGGCAGACCGCGCCGTTCGCGATCAGTTGGATGCCGCCGGTGTCCGCGCAAGTTACGAAATTGATGAAATCGGGCTGCGCACCCAGCGGCTAACCAATGTTGTCGTGGGCGACCCGGCAAACCCCGATCTGACGGCGAAGCTGGTTGAAATCAATTTGACCATTGGATTTGGCACGCCCGCAATTCGTTCGATCTGGGCAGAAGGCGTGCGGGTAAAGGGTACCTACACAGACGGTCAATTGCGTTTTGGCGAATTGGATAAGTTTCGAGATTTACAAAGCAAAAAGCCGTTTGAACTTCCTGACCTGAACGTAGCACTGCGGAACAGCAGTCTCGCGCTGGTCACGCCCTGGGGGGCGTTGGGCATTGGATTGGAGGGGCAGGGGCATTTGCAACGCAGCTTTTCTGGCCAAGCTGCTTTTCGGTCGCGTGCGTTGGCAGGCGGCGGTTGCAAAGGGGAAGGCATCCGTTTTGACGGTGACGTCAATATCAACAATCGCCGTCCCCGGATTGATGGCCCCATCTATGCCGCCAATGTTACGTGCCCTGATATGGGGCTGGCAGTCGCAGGGCCGTTGATTGATGGCGAATTCCGGTTGTCAGAACGCTTTGATCGATGGTTGGGCGATGCAAAATTTGCAGCGGGTGCAGTGCGTTACGCCGAACATAAAATAGCCAGTCCCACCGGCGCGATCAGTTTTGATGGCGGACAGGAACGCACCAATTATACCCTGAAAATTGACCGTGCCGGGTATCAGGGCAGTGGCCTTCAGGTACAAAAGTTTGCCGCCGATGCCACGGGAGATCTGTCCTTTGGGGATAAAGGTTTTGCGCTTAGCGCGCGGGGCGGAGCGGATTTAACCGGCGGTAAAGCCGATACACGCTGGCTAGAAGGCCTGAATGGGCTGGCGGAAAATACCGCAGCAACGCCAGTCGGTCCGGTCATCGCGCAGCTGGTGCCATCGATGGAAGCGGTATTCCGATCCTTTGCCGCATCGCTCAATTTTGATGCAGCAATGGGTGCAAATAGCCCATCCAATGCTGTCATCAGCGGATTGCAAGTGGCCAGCGCGTCGGGCGCACGGTTGGAGCAAAGCGCGCCATTGGAAATTCGCAACGGTGCGTTGCGCGGTGCGGTGCGTATTGCCCTTCGCGGCGGCGGATTGCCGACAGGAAATGTCGTGTTGATTCCGCAGGGCAAGGGTTGGTCCGGGACACTGGCATTGTCGCCCTACGCGGCAAAGGGTGGCAGCTTGTCAATACCAAAACTGGCGTTCTCCGGCGGGCCGGGCGGGAACTGGCGCTTTGATGGACAGGCGTTGTTGTCTGGCCCCTTAATCGGCGGATATATTGATGGACTGTCGGTACCGGTCGACGGGCAATGGCGCGGCGGACAATTTTTGTTGTTAGAGGGATGCCGCGACATTCGCTTTCAATCTTTCAAGACCAGCAGCTTTAGCCTGCCGGGGCGCAGTGTCCGTGCCTGCCCCGATGGCGGCGCGATATTGCAAGCGGGGCGAGGCGGCACACGATTGGCTTTTACCTCCCCATCGCTTGGCGGAAATGCGTTTTTGGGGACAACGCCGGTTCGGTATGATGGGTCGCAAATCCGGTTCAGCCTCGACCGCGGATTTATCGCGAAAAATGTTTCGGTCGATTTGGGCAGCGGCGACAGCATAACCAAAATGACGATGGCCAATATCGATGGCCGCTTCGAAGCTGGCGGTATGCGAGGTGCCATTGAAAATGCCCATGCCACCATCGGTTCGGTGCCTCTATTGGCAGAAAATGCCAATGGCGAATGGAGCTATGTCCGCGAAGTACTGGCGCTGGATGCGGCGCTGACCGTTTCAGATGCCGAACAGGTGGACCGGTTTAAAACTTTGAATGTGCCAGATTTGGCGCTGACGCTGGAGGACGGATTGATCACCGCGATCGGCCATTTGCACGAACCCGTGACAGGGATCAGGGTCGCCGATGTCGATATTGCGCATCGATTGTCGACGTCATCGGGCCGCGCCCTGCTGGCGGTGGAAAATCTGGCCTTTAACGATCGCCTGCAACCCGAAATGCTGACTCCGCTCACATTGGGCGCAATTGCTAATGTCGAAGGCGCCGTTGCTGGCGATGGAAAAATTGAATGGGATGCATCGGGCGTGCGCAGCACCGGCCTGTTTTCCACGCGCGGATTGAATTTCGCCGCAGCTTTTGGCCCCGTCACTGGCCTGTCGACCGATGTTGCCTTTACCGATTTGCTGGGGCTGGAAACGGCTCGCTGGACAACTTGCCAAAATCGCCGTGGTAAACCCGGGTGTTCCGGCCTTTAACGGCGAATTGCGTTACCGTTTGTTGCCGGATCAAAAAGTTGAAATTGAGGGCGGACGCTGGCCGTTTTACGGGGGTGAGTTGATCCTTGAACCCACCATTCTTGATTTTGATTTGGCGGTGCAGCGCCATTTGACGTTTCGTATGGTCGGGCTGGATGCCGAAAAATTCCTTGCCGGTTATGAACTCGAAAATCTGCGCGTTTCTGGCGTGTTTGATGGTACCTTACCGATGGTTTTCGATCAGGATGGCGGGCGCATTGTTGGCGGCTGGCTGGTGTCGCGCAAAGGCGGCGGTGAATTGAGTTATCTGGGCGAGCTTAGTTACGAAGATATGGGCGTGTTCGCCAATTTCGCTTTTCAGGCCTTGCGATCAATCCGCTTTGAAGAAATGCAAATCGGGGTTGAAGGTAATATCGGCGGCGAAGTGGTGACGGAGGTTCGGTTCCGCGGCCTGCAGCAAGGCAGCGGTGCAAAACGAAACTTCATTACCAAGCAATTGGCAAAATTGCCGCTGGAGTTCAACGTGCGCATCGAAGCCGAGTTCATGTCGCTGATCGGAAGCCTGCGCGCGCTGTACGATGGCGAATATGCGGCGCAACGCTACAAATCCTATATTGATGGGCAGCCACCCGTCGCCGGGGAATAAGGGGAACGACATGATCGGGGAAAAGAACATGTTACAAATTCTGAATGAACCATTCAGCCTGCTGAAAGCGATGAAGGGCCATATGCGTTCGGGATTGACGCAGAACCGCGATGGTGCGATTCGGCGCAAGATGAAAAAAGGAGCGATACTCATATTGCCTTTGACCGGGTTGGTACTTCCCGGCTGTGTTCAGGTGGCAGCACCCGACAAGCCGATTGTGATCAATCTGACCATCGCCATCCGTCAGGAAGTTCTGGTGCGGCTGGATGATGCGTCGAAAAAGGTAACTGATGAGAATCCGGAGATATTCTGATGGCTATGAGTGAAAAAATGCAGAACGGTCTTGAAATGTTGGTTGCCGCAGTTTTGCTGGGTGCAACTGTCAGCACCGCAGCCTTTGCGCAGCGCGATCCCGCTTATCAAGCGGCGCGTAGCGGGGGTTTGGTGGGTGAAAAGACCGACGGCTATCTCGGCTTTGTAACACCGCCCAGTGCGGCGATCAAAGCTTTGGTCGATGACATCAACATTAAGCGTAAAGCCAAATATACCGAAGAAGCGTTGGCCAATGGGGCAACGGTTGAGGAAATGGCGTTCCGCACCGGTTGTCGTTTGATTTCGGAAAAAACGGTGGCTGGCGAGAAATACCAAGCGCCTGACAAGTCGTGGAAAACGCGCGATGCGAATTCTCCGGCATTGGACGTGCGCTGCCCTTAATGGGTCGCGATCTGTCCGGTTTTGCGATTAATTCCAAGACCGGAACAGATAAATCGGGCGGCTTCGGTCGCCCTTTTTTTGCGTAAAATCTGCAAAGTGCGCGATACCAAGGCTCGACAGCGGCTGATCGATTTTTTATCGAGACAGTTCAAATATATAACATACGTTTTGCGAGTCACTTCTTATGCGTTTAGTCCCCTTGTCGTTCGCCGTCGGAATTCTGATAGCGATGGTGCCCGCGTCAGTTTCTGCAAAAAGCGGCAAGCTGGAGGCGGCGGATCGCCGGGCGGAACGCGACCAGCCGGAATATTATGGGCCACAGACGCCGTTCGATCCTGTCGAAGCACGCGCCAAAATGGCCGAAGGCAACACCATCATTCGCGGTTATCTGTTTCATAATCTGAATGCGTGGGGCCGTGCAGGGACATTATTGATACCTGGCGCTCCTGCGCAGGCGGTGCAGGGGGTTGAGGTATATCTTTATCCCGCGACCGATCATTTGGTGGAATGGCAGAAATTGTTTGCCAAGGAAAAATCAGTCAAGTTCAAACCACCGATTATCGCCGCCTTTGAAAAGAAAAAGCGGCCCAAGATTTTGCAAGTCGATCCGCGCGTGCAAGAAACGCGACTGGTGGCCAAAACAGACAATTATGGACGTTTCACTTTTGAAAAAATGCTGCCTGGAAAATATTATATTACGGCTTCTACCAATATATCCGGCAGTTATGAAGGCAATGAAGTGACCGGGCATAGCACCGCTTATGATGGCTGGGGACGACCCTATAGCGTTGAACATACGCGGCCAACGACCCACCATTATTCCACGCCGATGTTTATGGATGACTTCGTTGAGGTGAAGGCTGGCGAGGCCAAATTGGAGCTCGATGCCAAAATGAAAACCAACTATGCCCCGGCGCAGTGATTATGGCCGGGCGGGTAAGCGCACACGCATCGCCGGGCCGTTGCCGTTTCGCAGCGCAGCATAATTTCCCGGGCCCCGGTTGACTTGATTGGGAACGCCGCCTAAAGCGCCCCTGCCTTGGCGGGGTTGGCCCGAAGTCTTGGCGGTTCCCCCTTTTTAAAACAGGAGGAATTGCATGGCTTCTCAAGATCCCGCGCAGGATGGCAACGGCAAGACAGACCCTCGGCTCGATTCGTTAGACATGCAGCTGAAACAGGTCCGAAAGGCCGAGGCAGAACGTACGGGGCAAGACGTGCCCCCGGCCAAAGGAATGCGGCAGGGGAACAGGGTCTTGACCGAACTGATCGCCGGTCCTGCGGGTGGAGCCCTTGTCGGCTGGTTGTTTGACCGCTGGCTGGAAACCACGCCTTTGCTTCTGTTGGTCTGCATGTTCTTAGGGATTGCAGTCGCCTTCAGGAACATCATTAGGATTTCAAAAGAGCGTCCGGACTGACCGGGCGCTTTGATCGCATATTGTGCCCCTGCTTCAGGGGCTTTTGGTCTATAACGGGGTTGTTGAAACGTGGCATCTGAAGGCGGCAAAATCGATCCGATGCACCAGTTCCAGATTGAGCCTTTGGCTAAACTGGAATTGTTCGGTTACGACATTTCTTTCACCAACAGCTCGCTGTTCATGCTGCTTGTGCTCGGCGTGATCTGGGTGTTCATGGCGGGCGGAATGAAGCGCGCAATGGTGCCCGGCCGTTGGCAGATGGCGGTGGAATATTTTACCGGCTTTATCAACAATATGATGACCGCCAGCGTTGGCCCAGAAGGCAAGAAATACGTGCCTTTGGTCTTCTCGTTGTTCATGTTTATTCTGGTCGCGAACTTCATGGGTATGATGCCCTTTGGCATCGTCCCCGGCGTCCATCCCTTTACCGTTACCAGCCATTTGACCGTCACCGCCGTTCTCGCCGTGATCAGCTTCTCTGTGGTGTTGGTCGTTGGTTTTTGGAAACATGGCTTTCATTTCTTCAGCCTGTTTGTGCCTCACGGTACGCCCATCTGGCTGATGTGGCTCATCCCGCTGATCGAGCTGTTCTCGTTCCTCATCCGTCCGTTCAGCCTCGCGCTGCGTCTCTTCGTCGCCATGACCGCCGGTCACGTGTTGATGAAGGTGCTGGCAGGCTTTGTGATCAACGGCTTGAACGCAGAGGCACTGTGGGTCGCGCCAGTGGTTGCATTGCCGTCGTTCATTCTGATGATTGGCATCACTCTGCTCGAACTGCTGGTGTGTGCCATTCAGGCCTATGTCTTTGCGCTTTTGACTTCGTTGTACATCAACGACGCGGTCAATTTGCACTGAGTTTTTTTCACCCTAAATTTTTCAAGATTCAAACAGGAGTTAGTAAAATGGAAGCAGAAGCAGCAAAATTGATCGGCGCCGGTCTTGCAGCAATTGGTGCCGGCCTTGCCGCTGGCGGCGTGGGTAACGTGTTCGGTTCGTTCTTGCAGGGCGCATTGCGCAACCCAGCAGCGGCTGACAGCCAACAGGGCCGTTTGTTCATCGGCTTCGCCGCTGCCGAACTTCTCGGTCTGCTGGCATTCGTCGTCGCGATGATCCTGATCTTCGTTGCGTAACGGTTTTTAGGGGAGGACACCCCGGCGCATCGACGCCGGGGGCCACCTCCCTTAAACGAGTACCCATCGTAGAGCGGAAAATATGCCTCAAATTGCCCAAATCCTCGAAACTTATGCGTCGCAGTTCTTTTGGCTGCTGATCGTCTTTGCCCTGATCTATTTTGTGATTGGCAAAGGGATGCTGCCCAAAATCGACGCCAATATCGAGGCGCGTGATCGCAAGATTGCCGATGATCTGGCTGCCGCAGAACGCGCGCGGGCAGAAGCCGAAGGGCTGGAATCGGGTGGCAGTGATGCCCTGAACGCCGCACGCAGCGACGCACAGGCGCAGGCCGCTACGGCCAAGGCAAAAGCAGCCAAGGATGCTGAGGCTCGTGTGGCCAAAGCAGACGAGGAAATTTCCGCCAAGCTCTCCGTCGCCGAAGCCAGTCTGGCCAAAGCGCGCGCGAAAGCGATGGATGGTATCGAAGCATTGGCAGCCGAAGCCGCAAGCGACATTGTCGCCAAAGTTTCGGGTGCAAAAGTCAGCGCGGCGCAAGCTGCGACTGCGGTGAAGGCGGCATTGTCCAATGGCTAAAATCGCACAAAACGACGCGGCAGCAGACGCCGCCCCGGCAACAGCAGAAACCAAACTCCAGGAAGCCGACAAGGCACTTGATATGCTGGAAAATGATGCCGTTCCGGAAACGCATGCCTCCACCGAAGCGCATGGCGGAGAGGCGCATGCTGCGCCTGCGGCCTTGGGCATGGATGCCACCATGTGGGTGGCGTTGGCGATGTTGCTGGTGATTCTGCTGGCCATTTGGAAAAAAGTACCTGCCATGATTGGTGGCATGCTCGACGGACAGATTGCCGGTATCAAGGCGCAGCTCGATCAAGCGACTAACCTGCGCAAAGAAGCCGAAGGCATCAAGGCTGAGTATGAAGCCAAAGCCCGCGCTGCTGAAGCCGATGCCGAAGCCATGAAGGCCAATGCCGTCGAAGAAGCCAAGCTGATCGTTGCCAAGGCCAAGGCCGACGCAACAGCGTTGATCGAACGGCGCGGTAAAGCCGCCGAAGACAAGATCGCTGCCGCAGAACGCGCCGCCATAGCCGATGTTCGCGCCAAAGCGGCGTCGGTTGCCGCTGCGGCTGCAGAAGTTTTGATTGCTAAGCATCATGACGGTAAAGCGGATGCTTCGTTGGTAGATGCAACGATTTCGCAGCTGAATTAGGTTCGGTTTCTACCCTATTGCATTCACCGAAGCCCTGAGCCTGTCGAAGGGCGCTTCCCGGCGAAGCGCCCTTCGACAGGCACAGGGCTTCGGTCATATTTGGTCGCGGTGTCAAGCACGGGGCGACGGATTAGTTGGCGTATAAGGTCGGTGGAACATTCGATTGTAGTCCAGCGGGGCTGAAAGGCCGACTACCCCCCCGTCAAAACCGGATCATAATCATCCGCGCCAGTGCCGGTGACACGCTGTACACGGCGCGCAAACCCTTCACCAATCCGACATTGGCCTCTTTGGCATTGCGGTCCATCGCGCGGACAATCTGCGCAGCGCAATCCTTCGCACTCATCTTTTTATTGTTGCGTCCGGCGGTCATTTTGGTCTCCACGACAGGCGGTAATGCCTCCAGCACATGGATATGCGTATTTTTTAATTGGGCACGTAAAGCTAAAGTGTAACTGCGCAATCCCGCTTTGGCCGCGCAATAAACAGGACCACCTGCGCGCGGGGCAATAGCAAGGCCTGATGTGACATTGACGATCATGGCTTCTGGCCGCGCCTTCAACCTGTCCATCAACGCGGTTATCAAATGGATCGGGGCAATCAGGTTCAAGAAAATGCTGCGGTCGTTGTCGGCCAAATCGGGGGTGGCGAGGCGGAAATCATGGTCGCTGCCTGCACCTGCATTGTTGATCAGAATATCGATGGCATGGTCAGCCACTTCGTTAAGGACGTGATCGACACCTGCGGATGTTGATATATCTGCGGAGATCACCGTGAAGCCCGCATCGCGAGCAGCAGCAACGCGTTCTGCATTTCTGCCGGTGACAATTACCGTCGCGCCTTTGTCGCGCAATATAAAGGCCATTTCGCGTCCGATGCCATCGGTACCACCCGTCAGCAATATGGTCTTTCCGGAAAGTTGCATCTAAGGTCCTTTCAGTCCCTCATTCCGTATATGAATTGCAACTTATCTCACTCTATGTCCAGCCCTGACTCCCCCGACCGCTTCAACGAAGAAAAAGCGACCTATGCCGTGCGCGGCGCAGATCAGCCGGATATGGAAGGTGGGATCGCGGTAATCCGCAATGTTTGGAAAACCTTACCGTCCAAACCCGGCGTTTACCGGATGCACGATGCGCGCGGCGATGTGTTGTATGTGGGTAAGGCCCGCGCTCTGAAAAGCCGCGTGACCAATTATACCCAGGTTGACCGGCTGCCAAACCGTTTGCGGCGGATGGTTTCGCTGACGCGCAGCATGACTATTGTGACCACCAACAGCGAGGCTGAGGCCCTGTTGCTGGAGGCGCAGCTGATCAAGCGGTATCGCCCCGCCTATAACGTTTTGCTGCGCGACGATAAAAGCTTTCCCTTTATCTTGCTGCGCGCTGACCACGTCTTTCCGCGTATCCAAAAGCATCGCGGCGCGCGGCGGTTTAAAGGTGAGTATTACGGACCCTTTGCCAGTGCCGGATCGGTTAACACCACGCTGAACGCGCTGGAAAAGCTGTTTTTGTTGCGTAGTTGTACGGACAGCTTTTTCAACAATCGCGACCGGCCCTGCCTGTTGTATCAGATCAAACGTTGCTCTGCGCCCTGTGTGGATCGGATTACACCCACCGACTATGCGGAGTTGGTGGGCGATGCCAAAGCCTTTCTCAGCGGCAAATCAACGGCGGTGCAGGCCAAGCTTGCGACTGAAATGCAATCTGCTGCAGAGGCGCTCGATTTTGAACGCGCGGCAATGGTGCGGGATCGTCTAAAAGCGTTGACCTTTATTCAAGGTTCGCAAGCGATCAACGCACAGGGTGTTGGCGATGCCGACATATTCGCGTTGGCGCATAAAAATGGCGTGATGGGCATTCAGGCATTTTTCATTCGCGGCGGACAGAATTGGGGGCACCGTGCATTTTTCCCCGCGCATATAGCCGAGATGAGCGAGGAAGAGGTGTTCACCAGTTTCCTTGCGCAATTCTACGAAGATGTGCCCCCCGCCGCGACGATCATGCTCGACCGCGATTTGCCCGAAGCGGCGTTGCTGGGTGAGGCATTGTCCGAACGGGCAGAGCGCAAAGTGACGGTTACTTTTCCGCAACGGGGCGACCGGGTGCGACTGGTCGCGCAGGCGAAGCGCAATGCCGACGAAGCGCTTGACCGGCGGTTGGCGGAGACAACGACACAGGGTAAATTGCTGCGCGAAGTAGCGGATCTGTTTGAACTCGCCGAGCCGCCGCAGCGGATCGAGATATACGATAACAGCCATATCCAAGGCACCAATGCGTTGGGGGCGATGGTGGTCGCCGGGCCGGAAGGCTTTATCAAGGGCCAGTATCGCAAATGGAATTTCAAAAATGCCGACACCGCACCGGGCGATGATTTTGCAATGATGCGCGAAGTGATGGAGCGGCGGTTTGGACGGCTGATCAATTCCGACCAAACCACAAGCGGCGCGCAGGCTGAGGGCGAGACAGAGGCTGAGGAGCGCGACGAAAGCTGGCCCGACTTGTTGCTTATCGATGGCGGCAAAGGCCATGTCAGCACGGTGAAATCGGTGCTCGATGCTTTGGGGATCGAGGACGTTCCGATCATCGGTGTTGCCAAGGGTCCGCATCATGGCCGCGACGGGCGCGAGGTTTTCCATTTTCCCGATGGTCGCGAAATCATGCTGCCGGTGAATGCGCCGGTGCTGTTCTACCTGCAACGCCTGCGCGACGAGGTCCATCGCTTTGCCATTGGCGCGCACCGGACGAAGCGATCAAAGGCGATAACCGCCAGCCCGCTCGATGAAGTACCAGGCATCGGCCCCGCCCGCAAAAAGGCATTACTCATGCATTTCGGAACCGCCCGGGCAATCCGCAACGCCAGCCTGGACGATTTGCAACGCGCACCTGGTGTTTCGGCGGCAGTAGCGCAAACAGTGCATGATTTTTATCATACGAATACCCAGAGCCAACACGATGCATGACAGCCGCGTCAAACATCGTTATCTAACAGGCAATGACAACCAAACCCAAACCGCCCGCACCGCCCGCGACTACTAAGGAACGGATGGGCGCACAATTGGAAGACCGGGTATTGGTCGGCTTTGTCATCATCGCGACATTGGCGATGGCATGGGTCAGCTGGCCGTTTTTCGGTGCAGTTTTATGGGCATTGGTGGTGACGATTGCTTTTGCGCCGCTGCACGACCGGCTGTTGCTCAAAATGCCCAACCGCAAGAACAGCATCGCCGTTTTATCTCTGTTATTGGTGATCGCCTTGGTCATTGTGCCGACTTTTGTCGTCGGATCGTTGTTGATGGAAGAGGCGCTGAAAACGTATCAATCGCTGCAATCGCGCGAAATTGATCTGGGCAAGGCCATACGCGATATTCAAAACGCCGTCCCTGCCGATTGGCGCGCTTTTGCCGAACGATATGTTTCGGCGGATATTGAAGAACTGCAATCCAAACTGAGCAGTTTCTTGACCAGCGGGCTGCAATTGATCGCGGGGCAGGCCGTCAATATCGGGCAGCGCGCCTTTAGCTTCGCCATGTCGCTGGGCGTGATGCTTTACCTGACATTCTTCCTTTTGCGCGATGGCCGTTTCCTGTCGCGGCGGATTGGTGAACTGGTACCGTTGCGTCCTGAACAGCGCGGGGCGTTGTTTAGCAAATTCACCACCGTTGTGCGCGCTACCGTGAAAGGCAGCGTTATCGTGGCCATTGTTCAGGGCGTATTGGGCGGGGTGATTTTCGCGGTGCTGGATATTCGCGCGCCGTTGCTGTGGGGCGTGGTGATGGGTGTGTTGGCACTGATCCCGGCGGTGGGCACTGGCTTGGTCTGGGCACCGGTCGGCATCTATTTGCTGGCGACGGGCAGCACGACCGAGGGTGTCGTGTTGTTGCTTTGCGGATTTTTCATCATCAGCATGGTTGATAATGTGCTGCGCCCGATTTTGGTGGGGCAGGATACACGGATGCCCGATTATGTTGTGCTGATCTCCACTCTGGGCGGCCTCAGCACGATGGGCATTAACGGCTTGATCGTTGGCCCCGTCATTGCCGCGATGTTTATTGCCGCGTGGGAAATATTTGGCGATAGCCGGATGGCACAAGCGGGTTGACGCCACTGGAAAAGCACGCAATTTTAGTAAACTTCAAAAATTGAAAAAGGAAACATCATGGCTGATCCGATCATTACCTTGAACCGCCGGGAAATCCTTCGCTTGTCGGCGTTAGCGGGCGGTATCAGCTTTGCTGCACCCAGTTTTGCCCAGATCAATCTGGGTAAAGCCATTGGCGCGGGCAAGGAACTGGCAAAGGCAGAGACGATCAGTGATGCTGAACTGAAGCAATATTTTGATCAAGTCGCGGCAGAATCAGACCGCGATAATCCGGTCGCGACAGCAAAGGACCCTTATGGCAAACGGCTTGCCGCGCTGTCCAAGGGGTTGGAAAACCACGATGGTATGAAGCTGGATATTAAGGCCTATTTGGTTAAGGATGTGAACGCCTTTGCGATGGGGAACGGTACGGTGCGCGTGTTCGCCGGGTTGATGGACAAATTCACCGATGACGAAGTGCGTTATGTGATTGCGCATGAAATGGGCCATGTGAAGTCCGGGCATAGCAAGAAACGGATGCAGGCCGCGTTACGCGCCAGCGCGATGCAAAAAGGGGCAGGAGCCGTCGGCGGTGCAGCGGGCACCATTGCGGCCAGCGAGTTGGGTGATCTGTTCAAGAAAGTTGTGGTTGCCCAACACAGCCAGAAGAATGAAAATGAAGCTGATGATTATGCGATGAATTTCCTGAAGACGAAAGGGTATCAGGGCATGGCTGCCGTCACCGCGCTGGAAAAATTGGCCGGGATGGACGGGGATAAGAAAAACCCGATGCAATTTCTGTCCACCCACCCCAGCCCGGGAACACGGGCCAAACGGATGCGCAGCCAACTGGCTTGATGGGGATTTGCCGGCTTAAATTATACTGTAGCCCCGAGTCTAGTTCTCAAAAGTTCAGTCAGCTTAGCGGCAGATACGCGGCAATATCGTTGGACTTTAAATACAGCGCATCATCATGCGGCGCGCTGTTGGTCATGGCGTAAAAGGCGCGGGCTTTGGCGTCGGTCATTCCCATTTCGCGGTAATAAGCGAGATAGGCCTGATGCACCGGATCGCTGGCGGCGAAATCATCGGCTTCCATGCCGTCTTCATCGCGCCAGCTATGTACGGCGAATTCGGCTCCGGCATCGGCCTTGCGAACGGCACCCGCCAGAAACAATTCAACCCCACCTGAGCGCACCGATCCGCCATTGGGAACGTACGTAGCAACGCCTGCGCGGCGAACCATGCGGGCCAGCGCCAAATTGGCTTCGTCATCGCCGGTGCCGGGGCATTCAACCATGTCGATCTGTTTCAGGCCGGGAAATGATTTCAGCAACGCGCGGAATTGCGCCGGGGTTTCGCTTTCGATGCTGCCGATCAATTCTGCGCGATCGGCCGATACCATGTGAAACGGACCAAAGCTGGCAATGGGTTTGCGGCTGGGGGCCGCGTCGCTGAAGGCATCAGCGACAAAGCGTTCGGTTGTTCCAGCGTCGTCCTCAACAAAGCCGCCTGCCATCTCGGCAGGCTCTTCAATCTCGTAAACCTCAATTTCGGTCGTCATCGTTGCAGCGCGCGCAGACAGCGGCAGTGAAGCGGCAAAGGCGAGCACCAAAAGGGCGTTGATCGTGGAACGAACGTTTTTCATGACGCCCCTAATGCCGCCCGCGCCATTACAAAGGGGTGTGTGAAATTGCCTAGGCAGCCGTTAACCCTTTTTTATTGTGCGCTTTCCGCGATGGAGGTTTCAACGGAACATCAAGGGGCAAACACATGGTCGCGGTGATAACAACAGTAGCCTATCTGGGGTTGGAAGCACGTGCGGTTGAGGTGCAATGTCAGGTTGCGCCCGGTGTTGCGGGTTTTGTCGTTGTCGGCCTGCCCGACAAGGCCGTTGCAGAAAGCCGGGAACGGGTGCGTGCTGCCATCGCTGCTTTGGGCCTGTCGCTGCCACCGCGCCGGATAACCGTTAACCTGTCACCCGCCGATTTGCCCAAAGAAGGATCGCATTACGATTTGCCAATTGCACTGGCATTATTGGCCGCCATGGGCTTGGCCGATGCGGAGGCACTGTCGCATTATATTGTGGTCGGAGAGTTAGGCCTTGATGGCCGGGTTGCCGGATCGCCTGGGGTGTTGCTGGCCGCCCTGCACGCATCGTCGCGCGATATGGGGCTTATCTGCCCAGCGGCGCAAGGGGCAGAAGCGGCGTGGGCGGGCAGCGTCGAAGTGGTGCCAGCGCCCAATTTGCTGGCGTTGCTCAACCATCTGAAAGGGCAGGGGTTATTACCGCCGCCCGGGCCGGGATTGGTTGATGAGCCTGTCATTGGCCCCGACATGAAAATGGTGAAAGGACAGGAAACCGCCAAGCGTGCCTTGGAGATTGCGGCGGCGGGTGCGCATAATCTGTTGATGGTCGGGCCGCCGGGCGCAGGCAAATCGCTGCTCGCCAGTTGCCTGCCGGGAATATTGCCGCCGTTGACTCCGGCAGAGGCATTGGAGGTGTCGATGATCGCTTCCGTCGCGGGTACATTGGAAGGCGGGCGTCTTTCGCGTAACCGTCCGTTCCGTGCACCACACCATAGCGCATCGATGCCGGCATTGGTCGGCGGCGGATTAAAGGTTCGGCCGGGAGAGGCCAGCCTGGCGCATTTGGGCGTGTTGTTTCTGGATGAACTGCCAGAATTTCAACGTGTGGTGCTGGACAGTTTGCGCCAACCATTGGAAACCGGATCGGTGAGCGTAGCGCGCGCCAACAGCCATGTGACCTTCCCAGCGCGGGTGCAGATGGTGGCGGCGATGAATCCATGCCGCTGTGGCCATTTGGGCGACGCCGCGCTGGCGTGCAGCCGCGCTCCACGCTGTGCCGCCGATTATCAATCCAAGGTGTCTGGCCCGTTGTTGGACCGTATTGATCTGCATGTTGAGGTGGAAAGCGTTAGCGCCGCCGATCTTGTCTTGCCGCCACCCGCAGAGGGCTCAGCGGAAGTTGCCGCACGGGTGGCGGCGGCGCGGGCGGTGCAGACCGAAAGGTTGGTGGGAACCGATATGCGCACCAACGCCGATCTGGATGGTGATGCGTTAGAAATACACGGAACACCCGATGAACCGGGGCGGCGGTTACTAGCGCAAGCCGCAGAGGCGATGCGGCTATCGGCACGGGGCTATACGCGGATATTACGGGTTGCCCGCACCATCGCCGATCTGGCAGGAAGCGAGACTGTGGGGCGTATTCACATTGCAGAGGCGCTGTCATACCGGCGACAGGCTCCGCGAAACTGACAAGGATATTGTCATGGCCTATTTGGTGCTGCGCTATAATTTGAAAGAAGGCGTTTCCTCCGAACAGTTCGAAACATGGGTGCGCGAAACCGATCAGCCGACAATGCGTTCATTGCAGCGGGTAAAGGCCTTTGATACCTATCGCGCCACCGGATTGCTGATGGGCGATGGCGCGCCGTCGCAAAGCTATTTCGAGATTTTCGACATTACCGATTTGGCGGGTTTTACCGCAGAGGATTTGTCTGGCCCAACGGTGCAGTCGATCATGGGGCAGTTTATGGAATTCGTCGACAGTCCCGAATTCACGATTGCCGAAAAGGTTTAGCCCCTAATCTACCATTTCTATTTGATCCCCCGGTTCCGCACGGACAAAGGCCTTGGCGACGGCAAAATCGTGTCCCGCGCGCAAAAAAGCCTGCAGTTGCTTTTGCTGGATTTCAGGCGGTGCCATTTCACTAGCATAAGGGCCAATGCGTTTGCGCCGGGCAAAACGGTCTGCCGATTGCCAGCGATTATCTTGCGCATGATCGCGGGCATCGGCACCATCGGCCTCGCTAATCCCTTTCAAGCTTAATTCCTGCGAAACACGGCGCAATCCCATGCCGCGCGCGGTCAAGGTTCGGGCGCGGGCCGCCGCAAATGCAACGTCATCGACAAAGCCAAGTCGATCGAAATCGGCAACCAAGGCTTCAATATCGGGGGCTTGTTCATTTTCGGTCCATCCGCGTTCATACAGTTTGCGGTTCAGATAGATCGCTAACCGGGCACGGCTGGTGGCATATCGCCCAACATAAGCCATTGCCAACTCACGCAATGCCGCCGGATTCAGCGGTTTGACGGTGCGAGGGGTGTTATCATATCGAGGCACGCCGCATTTGTGCCACAGTCGGGACGAATTTTGAACTCCAAAGCAGCCTTATATGACAGCTTCGGGAATATCGCATATAATAGGATCGCAAATGACCGCAGTTTTGCCGACACCAACGAAAGACAGCCTGACCCGCCGTTATTCGGACTTTGCAACGCTAGGCGAGGCGCTGGATTACGCCGCGCAGGGACAGCGCGGGGTAAATTTCCACGATATGCGCGGGCAATTGGCGCGGGCCTATCCGTTTTCCGAAATGCGGCAAGATGCGCTGGACATGGCCTATCGCCTGATCAGCCATGGCGTAAAACCCAAAGACCGGATCGCGCTGGTCGCCGAAACCGGACCTGATTTTGCGGCGTTGTTCTTTGGTTGCGTTTATGCAGGAGCTTGGCCGGTGCCTCTGCCGCTACCTACCAGTTTCGGTGGCAAAGAAAGCTATATCGATCAATTGTCGGTGCAATTGCAAAGCTGTGATCCGACGATCCTGTTTTTCCCCGCAGAGCTGGCTGAAACCGCCGGAGAAGCGGCGCGCAAAAATGGCGTACAGGGTCTGGATTGGGAAGCCTTTACTGATCGTATCGCGTTAAAGGCAGAATTACCCCAAGCGAATACGGATGATGTTTGCTACCTGCAATATTCCAGCGGATCGACCCGCTTCCCGCATGGTGTGGCAGTGACGCATCTTGCGTTGCTCAACAATTTGTCGGCACATTCTCACGGAATGGAAGTGCAGGACAGTGACCGTTGTGTGTCGTGGCTGCCATGGTATCATGACATGGGGCTGGTCGGGTGCTTCCTGTCAGTCGTCGCCAATCAGGTGTCGACCGATTATATGAAAACCGAGGATTTCGCCCGCCGTCCGCTGGCTTGGCTCGACATTATCAGCCGCGCAGACGGCACGGTTATCAGCTATTCCCCCACATTTGGCTATGACATCTGCGCGCGCCGCATTTCCAGCCAGACTGCCTGTTTCCGAACGGTTTAATCTGGGGCATTGGCGGCTTGGCGGGCAATGGTGCGGACATGATCCGCCCCGATGTGATGCAGGCTTTTGTCGACGCCTATGGCGATGCCGGGTTTCAGGCGAGTGCGTTCCTGCCCAGCTATGGGTTGGCAGAGGCGACTCTGGCGGTCTCGATTATGCCGCCGGGTGAAGGCATTCAGGTCGAGTTGGTCGAAGAAAGCGAATTGACCGGAATGGCGGGGGCAACTGACCGTCCGACGCGTTATCGTGCGATCGTAAACTGCGGCAAAGCGGTTAAAGACATGACCATCGAGGTCCGCGAAGAGGATGGCAGTCTGTTGCCCGACCGCCGCATCGGTAAGGTTTGGTGTTCAGGGCCATCGCTGATGCAAGGTTATTTCCGCGATCCGGAATCGACCACAGCCTGCATGAAGGATGGCTGGCTAGACACCGGGGATATGGGATATTTGTCCAACGGCTACATTTATATCGTAGGCCGGGCAAAGGACATGATCATCATCAATGGTAAAAACCACTGGCCGCAGGATATTGAATGGGCGGTGGAGCAATTGCCCGGATTCAAGGCGGGTGACATTGCTGCTTTTGCGATCACGACCGTCGGCGGCGAAGAGGCACCAGCTGTATTGGTCCAATGTCGGACCTCTGATGAGGTCGAGCGGACCAAATTGCGCGAACAGATTCGCGATAAGGTTCGATCGGTCACGGGAATGAATTGTATCGTTGAATTGGTACCTCCCCGGACCCTTCCCAGGACAAGTTCAGGCAAGATGAGCCGGGCAAAGGCACGAAATCTCTATCTTTCCGGCGAAATTCAGCCTTATGCAATTGCTGCATGATGTTGTTTCTATAGGGTAATTCGTACTCTGGAATGTAAAATAGAAAAGAATGATGGTTTCTGAACCCAGCGCTTACCATTAAGTAAGTTTCGTTAGTTAAACGCTTCATTGTGAGCGAAAAGAAATCCATATCCGAATTACCGGCCGACGTTTCGGTCAAGGCTTTGCTGGGTCTAGAAGACCCTAAGGGCTTTGACGGCGACGCCTTGCACGCCATTCAGGGTCGGTCGCTCCAAGGGCGCAGCCTGCACAATATCATTGGGTCTTTTATTTTTGGCGGTGCAGCCATCGCACTGGTATTCGATTCTGCTCCCGTCTGGGCGATGGTCGTCTGGGGCGGAATGTTGTTGATGCACACGCTGTATGTGCAGAAATGCATGAACAGTTTCAGCACTTGGGAACTAGGTCGCTTCCGAAAGTCGGATCATAAGCGCATTGCAGTGGCAGCCTTAGGCGGCGGAGCCATTTGGGGTAGCAGTTTCATTCTCCTCGGCATCGGCGGAAATGCGGCGCACATGCTTGGCCTTTGGTCAGTGTGCCTTGCCGTCATGATTTTTGCCTCGTTGCTTCGGCCTTCGATTCCGATTTTGGCAACAGCTTTTATTTCCGCCGCCAACGTCATTGGCTTTATTGGCCTAAGCTGGCATGGCTCCTTTTATCTTGCTGCGGCAGCTGTCGGAATTGGAAGCTTGATCATTCTCAGCGCCATTCGGACAGCGCGGTCTCAAATATTATATGAGGTGGCGACAACGGTATTGCAGGAAAAATCCGAAACCGTCAGCCTGTTGCTTCGTGAATTTGAAGATAGTGGCGCCGATTGGCTTTGGCAAACCGATACCTCGCGCTGTGTTACGCACATCAGCCCGCGCTTTGCTTATGCGTTGGAAGAAGAAAATCGCACTATCGAAGGACAGCCGTTTCTAAAGTTGATCGCTGGTGATTCTTGGGAAACAGGTCGTTATCCTGATTCGCTGCATGATTTGGCCGAACGGCTGAAAAAGCGTGAGTCTTTCAGCAACCTTATCGTTCCGGTTACAATTAAAGGGCATCGGCGTTGGTGGGAGTTGTCGGCTTCGCCACGGCATACCGAAGATGGCGTGTTCATGGGTTTTCGCGGCGTCGGCTCGGATGTGACTGAGCAACATGAGTCTGCCGAAAAGATTTCGAACCTAGCGCGTTTTGACACGCTGACCGGATTGCCCAACCGCCTGCAGCTGACCGAAGCATTGGGGCAGGCTTTGCTTGATTCCGAAAAATGGCGTCGTCGCTGCGGCTTCTTCATGATCGATCTGGATCGCTTTAAAGCCGTCAACGATACCTTGGGGCATCCAGTCGGTGACCGCTTACTTGCGCAGGTGGCAAAGCGCATGAAAATGATCATGAGCGAAAACGAGCTTTGTGGACGTTTGGGTGGCGATGAATTTGCTGTCGTTCTGAAAGACGCTAGCGATAGCGCCTATGTCGCCAAAATGGCGCGCAGCATAATCGAAACGCTGTCAAAGCCCTATGAGGTCGATCAACACACGCTGTATATCGGTGCCAGTGTCGGCAGCGCGGTTGGACCCGCCGATGGGCGAACAGTTGAGTTGCTGATGCGCAGTGCCGATCTGGCGCTTTACCGGTCAAAAGAAGATGGCGGTAACATACACCACAGTTACCAGCACAAGTTGCATGCCAGCGCCGAGGAGCGCCGCGTTCTTGAGTTTGAATTGCGTCATGCGCTGGAACGCAATCAGCTGCACCTTGAATATCAGCCGGTTGTTGATGCCAATAACGACAATGGCATTACCGGCTTTGAAGCTTTGCTGCGCTGGCAGAATCCCAAATTCGGATCGGTCTCGCCTGCCAAATTTATTCCCATTGCTGAAGAGGCCCGCTTGATTGTTCCGATGGGAGCCTGGGCGTTACGTCAAGCCTGTCAGGATGCAATGAACTGGCCGGAGACGACCAAGATCGCGGTCAACATATCGGTTGACCAACTGACCAGTCCCGGCTTTATCGAAGAAGTGGTGCAGTCGCTACACGACAGCAAGCTTCCGGCTTGGCGGTTGGAATTGGAAGTGACTGAGAGCATCTTCCTGCGTGATGGGGGGCTAGCCGTTCAGGTTTTGGATCGGCTCCGCAAAATGGGGATCAAGCTGTCGCTTGACGATTTCGGCACCGGCTATTCCTCGTTGGGCTATCTGCGCAATATCCGTTTTGATACCATCAAGGTCGATCGCAGTTTTGTTCAAGGGGCTGCCAAAGCAAAACCGGAGAGCATCGCAATTATTCGCGCCGTGGTCGCCTTGGCCGATGCCTTGAATATTGCCACCACCGCTGAAGGGGTGGAGACCGAGGCGGAGTTGGCGATGATCCAGCAATTGGGCTGTAGCAAGATTCAGGGCTATTATTTCGGGCGCCCGATGTTGTTTGCCGATACTATGGCGCTGTTTGAAAATCCGCACCGCAGCGTTGCCTAAGGGCCGCTTTTGTAGGCAGCGCAGGCCTTTAGTGGTTCGCCCAATAACAGTCGAATAACAGTCAAAGTTGATGCAGTCTTTCACATCACATCACACTGAGAGTTGCCCTAAATAATTTCCAATACCGTTTCCTGCGGACGGCATAAGCGCACGCCTTTTCCGGTTTCGACGAACGGGCGTTCGACCAATAAGGGCTGCTTGACCATCGCATCCAATATCCGGTCGCCATCGGCTTCTTCGAGCAATCCCAATTCTTCGGCAGGGGAGCCCCGTGTCCGCAAGGCCTGACGCGGGGTTAAGCCCGCATCATTGAAAAGTTGTTCAAGCTTTTCCCGGCTGAACGGGACTTTTTTATACTCGACCACCGTAACGGCAATGTCACCGCGTTCCTGCAAAATCGCGAGCGTTTTGCGCGACGTGCCGCAATCCGGGTTGTGCCAAATCGTTGCTTTCATGCTCATACCTTTCTGATTGTGCGAAGCGCCTACCAGAGAGGTCGAAATTTGCCAACTGAGACCTTTTTGCAATTGCATATGATAACGACTCGCAATAGAGGGCTGTTACAAACTTGCGAATCTTTCTCAATAAATGGAACACATCATGCCAACTTCTCCCAAAGTTACCTTGCGCTCCGCTCCGGTATCTGGGGCCTTGCTCGCCAGCGTCCTGTCTGCGGCGTTGATGCTGCCGGCAACTGCCTATGCCGAAGATGCAGCCGACGAAGCCGAGACCGGAAGCAAACGTGAAATTGTCGTGACGGGTGAACGCGTTGGCGATGCAAACCCCAACGCCAATCCCAATGCGCCCTATAAAGTTGAAAAATCGCAGAACGATAAATTTACGGAGGAGCTGCGCGATACACCCAAAACCGTGGTCGCCATCCCCAAAGAAGTGATCGAGGATTTGGGCGCGAACAGTTTTCGCGAAGTGGTGCGTTCTACACCGGGATTGACATTGGGAACCGGTGAAGGCGGCAACGCCTTTGGCGACCGTATCTTCATTCGCGGTTTTGAGGCGCGCAACGATGTTTATATCGATGGCCTTCGCGACCCCGGCGTTACCAGCCGCGAAATTTTTGCGGTTGAGCAGATCGAAGTGATTAAAGGGCCGTCGGGCAATTTCGGCGGACGTGGCACAACCGGCGGCCTTGTCAGCCTCGAATCCAAACGCCCCAATGTCTATGACGATTTCCTCAACGTGACCGCTGGCGTTGGCACCGAAAATTATTATCGCGGCACTGTCGATGGCAATTATTTGCTGACCGATAAATTGGTCGTCCGCGTCAACGGCATGTATCAAAGTGCCGATACCCCGGGTCGCGATAATGTTGAGGCCGAACGCTATGGCCTGGCAGCGGCAGTGTCGTGGGAAGTTACCGATAATCTGATGTACACCTTGGATTATTACCATGCGCGCCTTGAAGGCATCCCTGATTTCGGCCATCCGTTTGATGTCAGCACACAGCGCCCTTATGCTGTCGATGGCGACAATTTCTATGGTATCATCGGTCGCGACTTTTTGGAAAACGGCGCCGACGTGGCGACATTCCGCATCGATTTTGAACCAATTCCCGAATTGAAATTCCGGTCAGTCACCCGTTATGGCAAAACCTATAACCGCTATATCGCAGGCACCCCCGGCGCTGTTTGCCGCGTTGCCCGCACCGTGACTGGCGCGTGCCCTGCAGGCGGAACCACTGCGCCCCCTACCGGAACCGATGTGGGCGAGGCCAATTATACTTTGACCGCTGGCGGACAGCGCCGCTGGGGCGACAACCGCTATTTGGCGCAATTGGTCGACGTGACCGCGCAAATCGATTCCGGCGGGATTGAACAGACCCTTGTTTTTGGTGGTGAATTTGCAAAAGAGAAAGTCAGCACCTACCCGCTGAATATCGCAGCCTTTATTGAAGACGCGAGCGGCAATGTCGTCTCGACGCCGACGACATTCATTCGCAATCTGCAGAATCCCAACGCGATTTTGGGTTATACTATCGACGTAACGCCAAACACCGCCAATGGCCCGACCAAAGTGCAGGTTGAATTGCTGTCCGCGTATCTGATCGATACGATCAAATTCACTCCGCAACTGTGGGCAACATTAGGCGCGCGATTGGACAGCTATTCACTGAACTATCGCAGCAACGGCCTACCGTCTGCTACGGTGCTGCGTAACAATGTGCAGTTCGCCAACTATCAGGCGAGCCTAACGTACAAGCCCGTCGAAGCCATGACGATTTACGGATCGTTTGCGACCTCGTCCAATCCATCGGGCGAGCAGCTGGATGGCAACGGCATCGCCTATGATGGTATTTCCGCGCAAACGCAAAACCTGCAACCCGAACGCAACAGCAGTTGGGAAGGCGGCGTGAAATGGGAAACGCCAGACGGCAAATTGCTGGTCACCGGTGCGGTCTTCCAAATTACCAAGGACAATGCTCGCGAAAATATCGGCGGCAATGTTTACGAACTGGTCGGTAAATTGCGTTCGCGTGGGGGCGAACTGGGCATTAACGGCGTTCTGTTCGACAAAATCGAGCTTTTCGGCGGCTATACCTATACCGATGCCAAGATTGTGGAATTGGTGACCGTAGCCAATATCGGACGGCAATTTGCCAATATCCCCAAGCACAGCGCCAATTTGCTGGCGACCTTTCATGTGACCGACACAGTCGAACTGGGTGGGCAGGTGCATTATCAGAGCAAATTTTTTGGCGGTACATTGGCGGCGGGAACATCGCATGTTCCGGGATATGTGCGGCTCGATGCCTTTGGGCAATGGGAAGTAAACGACTGGATGTCGGCGCGGGTGAATGTGAACAATATCACCGATAAACGTTATTATGACGCCATTTATCGTTCGGGTTCGCCCTTTGCCTATGTGGCCCCCGGCCGATCAGCATTTGTGACTTTGGCGTTGACGCTGTAAAGGCCACTCCATGTTGATCATCATCCCCAATGTCCTTCCCGAAGGCGAAGCGATCGCACTGGGCCGGACATTGGCGGATGCTGAATGGGTCGATGGCAATGTGACCAGCGGGACCGGGGCCGCGCTTGCCAAGAAAAACCGGCAATTGCCCGAAGGTTCTTCGGTGCTGGAAAAGGCGCGGGACACGGTTTCGCGGGCATTGGCGGCAAACGGTTTGTTCCTATCAGCCGCGCTTCCGCGCCGGATAGTGCCACCATTGTTCAATCAATATGGCCCTGGCGATCTGTTTCGCCCGCATGTCGACAATGCCATTCGCATGATCCCTGGCGAAGCCACACAAATACGCACCGATGTTTCGGCGACTTTATTTCTGACCGACCCTGAGGATTATGATGGTGGCGCGTTGACCGTGGAAGGCAATTTTGGATCGGTGGAGTATAAATTGCCCGCCGGCGATTTGCTGCTGTATCCAGCGTCCAGTCTGCACTGCGTCAGTCAAGTGACGCGCGGCGCGCGCATTTCCAGTTTCTTCTGGATTGAATCACTCGTTCGCGATGATCATGATCGCGAAGCGTTGTTCGATCTGGATCAAAGTATTCAGCAATTAACGCTGGATCGCGGCGGTGACGATGCTGAAGTGCTGCGCTTAACCCGCCTGTACCATAATCTGGTGCGCCGCTGGGCGGTTGCTTAGGCTCCGCCGATAGCCTGTTTATGGGCTTGCCCATTTTCGACATAATGGGCCACGCCCAACCGCATCGAGGCCAGCGCCGCATCGGGCATTTCGCGGATCAGTTTTGCCGGACGGCCGACCCATAATTCGCGTTCGCCGATATGCTTGCCTTCGGGAAGCAAGGCCCCTGCGCCCAACATGCCATCGCATTCGATGATGCAGCCGTTCATAACGATAGAACCAAGCCCCAGAAATCCGCGATCCTTGATGATGCAACCATGCACCATGGCCATATGGCCAATCAAAACATCGTCGCCGATGATGGTTGGATATTCGGGTTTTACACCGGGAACGGGGCCATCGCAATGGACCACACTGCCATCCTGAATATTGGTGCGCGCACCGATTTCGATCCGGCTGACATCGGCGCGCAGCACGCAATTATACCAGATACTGGCTTGCGCTCCGATGGTAACGTCACCGATGATCCGGCAGCCTGGGGCGATGAAGGCGCTGTCATCAATCTGCGGTGTTTTGCCGTTGAAGGTGATGATGGAAACATCGGGGCGGTGGATCATTTGCGAATTTCCCAAAGCGAAAGGTGCGGCAGAACCGACGCATAATCGTCGCTCCAGCGGGTGGTGTCCTTTGGATCGGACAGTTTAATCCATTCGTGCGGACGATAGACGCCCTTGATTTCTTTGGCTGCAACCGGGCCGGTCAGCTTGGCCAGCATTGCACCACTGGCACTAAACGCGACCCAATAGGAACCGCGAACACCGCGATCAATATCGCGTTGCGGCGGATTGTCGTGGCGCAGCGCCGCCGCCCAACCGCCTCCCTTTGCCTCTGCGGCCACTACAGTGTTCAAATCAATATGGCGGTTGGAAATGTGGACCAGCAGCAAACCATTGGGTTTCAGCACGCGCCGATACACCGCAAAGGCTTCTTTGGTCAGCAAATGCATCGGCACGGAATCGGATGAAAAGGCATCGATGGCGAGCATGTTGAAACTGGCGTTTGGCTGTTCGGCCAATGTCAGCCGGGCATCGCCGACATGAATCTTTGCAGTCGGCGTGCAGCGTTCTAGATAGCTGAACAGTCCTTTATCGCGCGCGATTTCCACAATCAGCGGATCAATTTCGTATAATTGCCAGTCTTGCCCGGGCTTTGCGTAACAGGCCAGGGTGCCGGTTCCCAGCCCGACAACGCCCATCGATGCGCCTTTGCCATACAGCTCTTCGGCACGGGCAAAGGCGAGGCCGACGCCCGAATTCGGCCCATAATAGCTGATCGGTGTAGTTGGCTTGTCCCGCATTTGTATGCCGTGTAGCGTGGTGCCGTGGCTCAACCAACGCACGCTGCCGTCTGCGGCACCGTTGATCGTATAGGTGCCAAAATAACTGCGCCAGCGGGTGTCCGATGCGCTCAACACCAGATTATACCAACCGCCATTGGCCACCATCAGCGCGGCAACGGCCAGCGTATATGGCAAGCGGTCCCCGATCAGGATGACCGCAATCACCAAAGCGGCAATCGACAAAATGATTTTGGGCGAGTTCAATTCGCGATCTAGTGCGATATTGCCCAGATACCCCATCAACACGATCAGCCCCAGCAGCGCCAGCCCGATGATCACCATGCCATATTTGCCCAGCACACCATCTTCGCGCAGCGGGATCAGGCGGACTTGCGGCAACAATAATGCAGCGGCAAGGATCAGAACGGGATGCTCCCACGGCCAATCGAACACCAATGGCGCGACAATAGCGCAAAACAACCCACCCAGCATGCCGCCCAATGACATCAGCAAATAAAATTCGGTCAGCCGGTCGGGTGCTGGCCGGGTACGGTACATTTCGCCGTGCAAGGCAACGGCAACGGTGAACAACACGGTGGCGCTTGCGACCAATCCATATGCGACCGCCTTGCCCCACACCATTAACGCAAAGGCCGCGCCCAGCAACAGGATCATCGGCGCAATTTGCGTGATCCGTTCGGTCAGGCGGCGATTATCGGCAAAGGCGACCGAAAAGCTGAGCAGGTAAATTCCCAACGGAATGACCCAGATCAGCGGCATGGCCATCAGGTCTGTGGTGAGATGCGATGTCGTCGATAGCATCAGCCCTGATGGAATGGCCGACAGGGCAATCCAATAACCGCGTTGTTTCCACGTAATGGGTGCAGACGCGATTTGATCGGCAACGGAAACGGTTTCGGCTTTTGCGGCAGGTGCCGAATTCCACATCGTCCATGCGCACAATGCGATGAGCGCGAGCAGCAGCAGATAAAGCCCTGACCATAAAGACGTTTGCATGGCCAATGGCATCAATGGTTCGACCAGCAAAGGATAGGTGATCAGCCCCGCAAAACTACCAATGTTGGAGGCTGCGTATAACGCATAAGGCTCCCCCTTGTTCCCAGCGAGGCCAAACCAGCGTTGCATCAATGGCGCTTGCGCAGCGACCACGAAGAACAACGGTCCGATGGATGCAGCGAGCAAGGCAGGCACCCAAAACACCGGAGAGCCATCCGCCGGAATTTTCAGGCTCGCCAGCCCGATGGGAAGCCACAATGCCGCCAACAGGAACAGCGGAATATGGATCATCGCCTGCCACCGCGCGGCGCGACCTGAAAGCCAATGGGCATAAGCATAGCCCGCCAGCAGCAATGCCTGATAGACCAGCATCGCACTGTTCCAAACCGCCGGAGCACCACCCAGTTTGGGCAACGCCATGCGCGCAACCATTGGCTGGACAAGGAACAGCAGAAAGCTGCCGGTCAATATGGTCATAACAAACAACCAGCGGCTGTTTTTTGCAGGTTCAATAATATCAGGCATGGAGCAGCCGAGCGGCGTGTGCCGCGTGATAGGTGAGAACGCCCGAACAGCCCGCGCGTTTAAACGCGGTCAGCGTTTCCAGAACCAGTGCGTCACGATCCCCGGCCCCTGCTGCAACTGCGGCCTCGATCATCGCATATTCGCCAGACACTTGATACGCAAATACAGGGATTTGAAAGCTGTCTTTCACGCGGCGTACAATGTCCAGATACGGCAGGCCGGGCTTTACCATGACGCTGTCGGCGCCTTCGGCAATGTCCATCGCAACTTCGCGCAAAGCTTCATCGCTGTTCGCCGGATCCATCTGATAGCTTTTCTTGTCGCCCTTCAACAGGCCGGTGGAACCCACGGCATCGCGGAACGGACCGTAAAAGGCACTGGCATATTTTGCGGCATAGGCCATGATTTGTACATTGACATGGCCGTTCATTTCCAGTGCCCGGCGAATGGCCCCAACGCGGCCATCCATCATGTCTGACGGGGCAATAATGTCCGCTCCTGCCTGGGCCTGATTTACCGCCTGATCAACCAGCATGGCGACGGTTTCGTCGTTAAGCACATATCCGGCAGCATCAACCAACCCATCTTGCCCATGCGCGGTATAGGGATCGAGCGCGACGTCGGTTAATATGCCAATGGCATCATTATGCTTGTCCTTGATCGCCCGAATGGCGCGGCACATTAAATTATCGGGGTTCAGGGCTTCGTCACCAGTGTCGCTACGGCGTTCGGATTGGGTGTTTGGAAACAACGCAAGGCATGGGATGCCGAGGTCCACGGCTTCGCCAGCGCGTGCGACGATATTATCGACCGACCAGCGCGAAACCCCGGGAAGTGATGCAATCGGTTCTTCCACACCCGTGCCGTCGGTAACGAATAACGGCCAGATCAGGTCGGCGGGTGACAGCATCGTTTCACGCACCATAGCCCGGCTCCATTCGGAACTGCGGGTCCGGCGCAAACGGAGGTTTGGATAATTAGAGGTAGGATTCATGGAGGGTGTCTAGCGAAGGCGGGCCAGTGCCTCAATCGAATAAGTTAGGAAAAGGGCGCGGCTTTTCGGGTGGCGGACAAGCGGTCGATTTCGCGATCCGCTTCCAGTTTTGGCCGCTTTACCGCCATCGGTGCCAATGCTGCCCCGGGCTTGATCGATTTCAGCCGGTTTAATTGCGCGCGGAACCGACTCAAGTCACCGCCCGCCAATTGCGCACGCTGGGTAAAGGTTACCGACATGGGGTTAATAGGGGTTCCGTTGCGATAAAGCTCATAATGAAGGTGCGGCCCGGTCGACAGCCCCGTGGAACCAACATAGCCGATGATCTGGCCCTGTCGCACGCGCTGCCCGGGCGCTGCAACAATGCGGCTCATATGGGCATAACCGGTTGCGAGGCCTGCGCCATGGTTCAACTGCACGAAATTGCCATAGCCACCTTTGCGTCCGGCATATGCGACTGCACCATCGGTTGCGGCATAAATGGGCGTGCCGTAAGTACCCTTAAAATCGACGCCTGAATGCATGCGTTTATAACCCAGGATCGGGTGACGACGCATGCCAAAATACGATGTGATTGCACCATTTACGGGACGGCCCATTTGCCCCCGGCTTTCGCCCACGCCCGATGCTTCGAACCACTGGCTGCTTTCACCGGTTTTCCAGTTCAACATCTGGATCCAGCCTTTGCCATCGCGTTCGATTCCGGCGAACAGCAATTGCCCGGCTTCGACTTCGCCAGTTTCGGCGCGGCGATGCGAGATGATAATGTCAAATTCATCGGTGGCGGTAACGCGGTTAAGCGGCGTTCGGCCGGCGATGACTTTCAAAAAGCTTTGGATGGCTTCGGGCGGAGCACCGGCGGCTCGGGCTGATTTATAAAGGCTGGAACCAACCGTACCGCGAATGCGCAGCGGGGTATCATCCACCACAATCGGCTTGCGCACCAGTTGCAGACTACCTCCGGCGCGACTGACAGCAAGATGCAGATCCAGCCGCGCGCGGAAATCCAGTGATTCAAGCGGGCGCGGCGCATCGCGCGATGTGCGCCTGCCCAAGATGATTTCAATCGGCGTGCCGGGTTCAATTTCATTCAATGATGCAGCGCTGCTGACCAGATCAAGCGCGCGGCTGGCATCGCTGGCACCGACACCTGAACGCTGCAAAACCCGCGCGAAGCCATCGCCTTGGCCCAATATCGCAGTCAATTCGATCCGTGGCCGTTCAGGGCTGTTGGTTAATGCCCGAACAGAATCGTTCGATGCCATGCGGCGACCGGTGTCGGCGCCATAGGCCAGCGGCATAATCATCTGCGTCCGCGCTTCTTCCAGCTCGGATGCGGTCGGCATCGATGTTTGTGCGCCATAAACAGGTCCAAGATCGGGAACCAGCGCCAAAGCGCCCACCGATAACACTGTGAGCGTGGCCAGCCCGCGAAACCAGCGCAGCGAACCTATATCGTCGCCAAGGTCAGGAACCAGATCCAGCGCCGATAGTTTTCCGCGCCAACCTGCTGGTGCAGATTGCCGCTTCGGTTCGTGCGCGGCCTTGGCAAAGACAATACCCATGCCGTTGGCCGAAGCGGCGAAACCAGCGTTGTTACGTTCGAACACTAACGACCCCTGCCACCGTTGACCCGGACGGACTGCATTGCCCACCGAAACTGTGACCAGATAAGGTTAATGTCAATTTAAGAGGCATGCATTTTTGCCGTTGCTGCGTTCAAATGTGTAAATTGACCGATCAACCTGCCAAGTTGGCAACATCTCATCCTGGCGTTTCCTGCAAGGCGGCACCATTAAGCACTTCTATCCCGTTCGAAGTGCGGTTATGGCAACGGGTAATGTTGGCTTTTCGCACTTCTGTTCTGACTATTGCCTTGGGTGGTATGATCGCAGCAATGGTTACGGGCTGCAAGCCAGTCGCCAACCAGCAAGGCCGTCCCGAAAGCGCATTGGCATTTCCGAAAACCGACCGCATTGTTCCCAAGGTATCGGGTACGCAATTTTCGAACGAAGCTGCGCGCGATGAGGCCGGAGAAGCGCGCAAGGTTATGGATTGGGCGCAAATCGCGCCGGGTATGACCGTTGCCGATATTGGCGCGGGTGAGGGCTATTATACCGTTCGGCTGGGTCTGCGCGTCGGCACCAAAGGCCGCGTTTTGGCACAAGACATTAACCGCGGTGCCCTTGAACGGCTGGGGCAAAGGATCGATCGCGAACGATTGGACAATGTTTCGATCAAAGAAGGGGCGATTGATGATGCTCGTTTGCCAGCGGGCAGTTTCGACCGGATTTTCATGGTCCATATGTTCCATGAAGTAACAGAACCTTATGCCTTTTTGTGGCGGCTGCGTCCGGCGCTGGCCAAAGGCGGGCAAGTGATTGTTGTCGACCGGGACTTGCCCGGAAGCGAACATGGCCTAGACCCGAAACAGCTGTTCTGTGAATTTGGCACCACCGGGTACAAACTGCTAGAATTTACCGAACAGCCCGAAGTTGGCGGTTACTTCGCCCGGTTCGAAGCATCCGGCAAACAGCCCCGTCCTGCCGACATAAAACCCTGCCGCGCGCATCGCTGAGGCTGGCGATCACGCTGCTTTGCGTGTTTCCTGAACGCCGCGATCCAGAAACCCGGTAATCGCTGCTACGGTTTCCTCAACATGGCTTAGCATGAACAAATGGCCGCCATCGGGAATGACAAACAATTCGCTGTTGGGAATCAGAAAGTTTAAAAACTTGCCATTGGCGATGGGCACGATCTGATCATCGCCGCCCATCATAATCAGCGTCTCGGCTTTCATGAACGGCAAAAACGGTGCGCTGGTCCAACCGATCATGGCCATCAATTGGTAGAAATAGCCGGTTTTGCTCGGCGGGGTAATGCGGCTGATATGGCCTTCCTTGCCGCCACTGTTGCCTCCGTAAAGCGCCTTGAAATGCTTCGCCATATAGTCGGGATCGATATAGCGGCGCGGATCGGCCATTTTGATCAGGGCTTTGGGATTGCCCGGTACCATCAACATCCCCGCACTGGTCGCTGCGAGGATTAGTCGGTTGACACGGCCATTATATTGTAACGCAAAATGTTGGGCCATGGCTCCGCCCCAACTAATGCCCATGACATCGACCAATGGCATGGCAAATCGATCGAGCAGCAAAGCCGCGATCCGCGCCATCATAATGGCGTTATACGGCACCACCGGTTCAGGTGATCCACCAATGCCGGGCATGTCAAAGGTCAGGACATCGCGGTCCGCCAATTGATCTGCCAACGGTGCCATCGACTCTATATTCGCACCGATGCCGTTGAAGAATAGCAACGGCAAATGCGTGGCGCTTTTGCTCTCCGCCTTCCAATGGGCAACGCGCAACGTGCGGCCATCGACCTGTTCCATGTTGAAAATCGGTTCGCGGCGCTTTGCCATCACATGTCCCCATACCGTCTTGATAAGACGGTTTCATTGTGAAACCCAAAATAGCGGCCCCGCTGCTTTACGCAAGCGTCAATGTGAGGACGCGCGTAACGCATTCGCCTCACTCCAAAACATACAGCCCCGGCGCAGCCTCCATTGCTGGATGCGCCTTGCTGCCGCAAACGTCGGGAGCCTTTACCAACTTGCCCGAACGCTCGTTCAGCCATGCGGTCCAGTGTGGCCACCAGCTGCCGGCGATTTCTTCGGTGCCTTTTTGCCATTCGCCAACATCCGCCGGAGTCTTGCCCTTTGCGTGACGCCAGAATTTGGCTTTGGGGTTGCCCGGCGGGTTCAGGATCGCTTGCATGTGGCCTGCTTGGCTCAACACAAACTCGACGTTCTTTGCGCCAAATAGTTGCGTGGAACGGTAACAGGCTTTCCACGGCGTGATATGGTCGGTGGTGCCGCCCAGAATGAACAGGTCGGCGGTCACTTTTTGCAGGTCGAGCGTATGCCCTGCAACCTCATAGGTGCCGGGCAGCGCATAGGCGTTGGCCTCAAACAATTCCAGAAAGTCACCCATCAGGCTGGAGGATAAATTGGTGGTGTCGGCATTCCAGAATAGCACGTCGAATGCCGGTGGATCATCACCCAGCAGATAATTGTTGATGACGTAATTCCAGATCAGGTCATTGGGACGCAACCATGCAAAACCGCGCGCCATGCTCGACCCTTCGATCACGCCTTGTTTCGCGGCGCGTTGACGGGCAAGGGCGATGCCGTTGTGGCTGACCATCGAACTGGCTTCGGTGTCACCGGGTTTGGGTTCCAGCACGCACACCATCATGGTGATGCCATTGACTCGTTCATCGCCCATGGCTGCCAATTTTGAGAGCATGACCGACATGGTTTGCCCGCCCGAACAGCCGCCCGATATATTCACCTTGTCGCTGCCAGTAATCTCGCACACCACGTCCAGTGCCTTAATACAGCTATCGACATATTCAGTCATGCCCCACACGCCCTGGTCGTGCGTTGGGTTTCGCCAGCTGATCAGGAAGGGTTGGATTTCATGATCTTGTAGCCACCGGATCACGCTCTTTTCCGGCGACATATCGTTGATGTACATTTTGTTGATCTGCGGCGGAATGGTCAGTTGCGGGATCGCGCGGACACTGTCGGTCGTCGGGGCATATTGGATCAATTCGAACCGTTCATCGCGGTATACGACATTACCTTTGGCTGTCGCGATGTTCTCGCCCAGTTTGAACGGGCGTTTGTCTACCTGACTGACCATGCCATCGTTATGGACTATGTCATTATAGGCGTTTTTCAATCCCTTTATCAGCGAAAGTCCGCCGGAATCGACGATACGCTTTTGTGCGGTCGGGTTGCCGATCAGGCTGTTGGTTGGCGACAATGCATCGATGATGATCTGGCTGATGAAGTTCGCGCGATCACGTTCCAGCGCGTCGAGCTCCAGATCCTCGATATAGCCTTTGACACCTTTCTGCACTGCCAAGAAATATTGCGCCCCTGCCTTAAAAAACGGATTGAACCGCCACGCGGGGTCCATGAAGCGTTTGTCCTTTGGATCCGGCGCGAGGTCGGATTTGCCGGTCAAGATTTTGATAACGTCGTCGCTGAATCCCTTTGTGGCGTTCAAGGCTTTGCCAGGGTTGCTTGCGGTCTGGCGCAGCAACAGACCGATCGCTCCGATGAAATCTTCGCGTGCCAATCCGGTGAGCGGACCCAGCGCCATGGTAGCGTCGTTCGCGGCATCAAAGGCACCAGCCATACTGGAAAATGCACCACCTTTTTTCCCGGCGCTTTTGGTTCCCTTTTTCCCGCCCGATTTTTTATCCGCCACGCGCACATCCTCCCCTGTACCTCTAAAAGTCAGACTGCACCCGGCAGGGCAGATCGTCAATCGCCCTGATCGTATACCGAATCTCTGGTCGCCTAGGTTGTTCTTCATTTGCCCCTAAACGATTCGTTGATGCCGCGATCCGAATAAATGCGGCATAAATTCGCAAATCTATTTTTGTCGGAGATTCGCTATGTCATCACCTGGTTCGGTTTCCAGTGCGTCGACAACCAACAATACTTCTGCGCAGACTTCTATCGCGAACGATAATGTAAGATCGACCGGTGCCCAAACGGCGCGCAATCTGATCGGACAATCCACCAATCCGGTAACCGGCGCGGTTGATACAAGGGCGCTTGCGGGGATGATTGCTGATGCCGCACGTCAAAATCCGGCAGCGGCAAGCGCGGCTTTTGCGCAGATAGAGGCGCAACTTGGACGCAATAATTTTGGCGATGCCAGCCGTTTCTCACGGGATGTGCAAGCCGCGTTTTCGGCACAAAACACCGATCCGGGCCGTAACAATCCGGTGCCGGGCACCGCGCTTTTCACTATAGGATCGCAAATTGGTGCGCTGGGCCGAACACAATATGCCGCTGGCGTTGAACAGATAAATCGGGGCGCACAAATGCTGCGCAATAATCCGGTATTATCGGTACGCCGGGAAGCGACAACCAGCGCATGGACACAAAATGGAGGTCTGTCTGGGCCATTGGCAGATCGTTTACGGGCAGGCGGCATTGAAGTTTCAACCAGCGTGAATGCCCCTCCTGCCGGCAGCGTAGGCCGCAATATAGGTGTCACGCGCGGCATTGCCAGCAACATGAACGGTGGACTGGCCGAAAACGCGATTGCGAGCCGCTTTTCCGCGCAAGGGTTTAATGTGACGCAAGGCGCGAACATGTATGTGGGCGGTTCCAGCCCCAATAACATAGTGCAGGGCGGCGCGCGCGTTATCGATGTTGTAGCGGAACGCCCCAATGTCGATCCGCGCATGAACCAAAGGATCGAAGTAGAATCAAAAGTCGGTTACACCGTAGATGCGGGGCGCGCCGCACGCGAAGCTACCAACGACATCGCACGATTGGCTGATAATCGCGCAGCACGCACGACTGGCACGGCCCTGGAAACCGCTGGTACAGGGTTAAGCCGAAGCGGTCAGATACTCAGCAATGTCGGTCGGGTCGCGCGACCGGTGGGTGTTGTGATGGATGCCATAGAGATCGGGCAGTCTTATCGCGCCGACGGCAACCAGATTGGCGCGAATACTGGACGGACCTTAGCAGGCGTTGCCGCAGGCGCTGGCGGTGCATGGGCTGGCGCCGCTGCCGGGGCGGCAATTGGATCGGTTGTTCCCGGCGTCGGTACGGTTATTGGCGGCGTTGTCGGCGGACTGATCGGGGCATTTGCGGGCGATACAGCGGGCCGGGGCGTGTTCGATTTTGCGCGCGGTTGGTTTTAATTGGCCGAAGCGCTGGCTTTTGCCATAAAGCCAATATGTACTTAAAGCGATTCACGTGAACATCTTGCGTACCCTGTTTGGCGGGAAAGAAACCCCTAAAGCGCAGGCAGGCGGTGCTTTAACAGCGGCATTGGTTGCATATCCGGCAAACACGCCGCCCTTTTTGGGGCTGCGGCGCGATTTGAAGCCAGCCGAGCTTGATGCCAATCTCGCCTATATTCTGGAAACACGCGACCAACGCCTGTCCGTTTTGCAGGGTCTGCTGATGCAGTTTGATATTGAAATTGGGCCGATGTTGGACGCCGACGTCGATCCGCTCGCTACCGCCACTGCAATAGATGGCTGGCTGACTCAATATGCGGATGATTTGAACCAGCTTCCGCGCGCGGCATCGGGTACATGTCCAGTGGAATCATTTCAAACAAGCCAACGGGCAGGGCCGGAAATAATCTACACCCTTGCCACGGATTTAGCCTTACTCGAGGGAGAGGCGATCCGCCGCCGCGATAGCCGCTTTGATTGGGCCATTAACCGCGAACCAAAATTACGTGCACAGGAATCGGCAAAGCGGCCTTGCTTGATGCGAGCCGCACAACTCGATTGGGCCACACCGCTGGCGTTCGATCTGGAAATGATCAATCTGGGCCTTATCCACGAACGCCGCAGTGACATGGGCGTTTTGCACTATTTTGGTGAGACCTTAGCTGCGGTGATGTGCCGTGCCTATGATCCAGGAAACTAACGGGCCAGATTACATATCAAACCGCCGCTTCCAGCGCCTCGGTTGCGGCCAGCCAGCGGGCTTCGGCGGCTTCCTGTGCGGAGACGATTCTGCCGCGACGTTGGGACAACTCGCCCATGGTCAATGCAGCATATTCGGGTGCGGCGGCTTTGGGGTCGGCCATGGCAAGGTCAATCGCAGTACGTACGACTTCCAGCTTCGCTAGGTCGGCTTCTGCATCGCTGACCGCCTTTTTCAGTTTAGCCAACGCCTCACGCGCGGCAGCAGCGGCCTTTTTGTCTTCTTTTCGATCGGCCTTGGACATTTTCTCCTTGGCCGGGCCCTTACCCAGGATGAAGTCGGTATAATCCTCAATCGAGCCAGAAAACTCTTTCGCCGTACCGCCATCAACCAGCACCAATCGGTCTGCAGTCAGTTCCAACATGTGCCGGTCATGGCTGACCAGCACAACTGCGCCTTCATATTCGTTCAGTGCCTGCACCAACGCCTCACGCGCATCAACGTCCAAGTGGTTCGTTGGTTCGTCAAGGATCAGCATATGCGGCGCTTCACGCGTTATCAGCGCCAGCGCCAGCCGTGCACGTTCCCCGCCGGAAAGCTTGCCGACCTGTGTTGTGGCCTTGGCTCCTGAAAAGCCGAAACGCCCCAGTTGCCCGCGCACTGCACCCGGCGTCGCGCCCTTCATCTGGCGCGCCATATGTTCGAGCGGGGTATCGTCGCCGTCGAGCTCTTCGACTTGATATTGGGTGAAGTAACCGACGCGCATTTTGCCCGATGAACTCATTTCGCCTGCCATTGGCGTTAATTGTGCGGCAAGCAAACGCGCCAGCGTGGTTTTACCGTTACCGTTGCGGCCCAACAGTGCGATCCGGTCGTCAGGATCAATCCGCAGGTTCAGCCGCTCCAGCACCGGCTTATCGGCGCTATAGCCGACACTCGCCAGATCGAGGGTGACCAATGGTGGCTTTAATTCGTCAGGGCTAGGGAAATCGAAACTCAGCGAGGGATCCTCGACCATTGCCAGCACTGGCTGCATCTTGGCCAAAGCCTTTGCCCGGCTCTGCGCCTGTTTGGCGGTGGAGGCACGCGCGCTGTTGCGGGCGACAAAGTCTTGCAGCTTGGCGCGCTGGGTATCCTGCGCCGCTTTTGCCGCCGCCAATTGGGCTGCGCGTTCGGCACGTTGCCGTTCAAAACTGTCATAGCCGCCTGAATATAGCGTAACCTGACCGCCTTCTAAATGCAGGATATTATCGACCACATTGTTCAGCAAATCGCGTTCGTGGCTGATGACCACCATCATCGCCGGATAGCTTTTCAGGAAGTTTTCCAGCCACAAGGTCGCTTCCAGATCCAAGTGGTTCGACGGTTCGTCTAGCAACAGCAGGTCTGGTTCGGAAAACAGCAAAGACGCCAATGCAACGCGCATTTTCCAGCCACCTGAAAAACTGTCGAGCGGTTGCGCCTGCATTGTTTCATCAAAGCCGAGCCCCACCAATATTCGCGACGCGCGGGCAGGGGCGGTATAGGCGTCGATAGCGATCAGGCGTTCGTGTACCTCTGCCAGCCGGTCGTGATCCAGCCCCTCTTGTTCGCTTTCGATCATCAGGCTCGCGCGTTCGGTATCGGCGGCCAGCACGGTTTCAAACGGTGTCGATGTGCCCGCTGGCGCTTCTTGCGCGATATAGCCGATGCGCGTGCCCTTTGGCATATCCAGTGAACCGTCATCGGCCTCCATCGAGCCAATCATCACCTTCATCAGCGTGGATTTACCCGCACCATTGCGCCCGATCAGCCCGATGCGGCTATAGGGAGGGAGCGCGGCTGTGGCGCGGTCAAGGATAGTGCGGCCGCCAAGGCGCACGGTGATACCGTTCAGATTGAGCATGATGGTCGCGCGCCTAGCAGAGCCATTCCCATGTGTCATGCAGTGATTGCTAAGCGTTTGACCTGTCGTTATGCCCGCGCCCGTTATGACCACGATTGAGATCATCGCTGTCCTGTTGGGTATTGCCAACATATTGCTGATTATTCGGCGGTCGGTGTGGAACTATCCGTTCGCAATTGCGATGGTGACGCTGTATTTTTTCATCTTTCGCGATGCCAAATTATACAGTGACGCGGGCCTGCAAATCTTCTTTTTGGTGGTCAACCTATACGGTTGGTGGAACTGGCTTCGTAACAAATCACAAGCGGGGGAGATCATCGTCGAACGGCTGTCTGCCAAAGGCGTTGGCGGCTGGTTGCTGGTTTCCGTCTGTGCGACCATTATATGGGGCGCGATCATGGCCACCCGTACCGATGCCAGCTTCCCCTATTGGGATGCGGCAGTGGCGATGTTTTCGGTGGCTGGCCAAATATTGATGACGCGGCGCTATCTGGAAAACTGGTGGTGGTGGATTTTTGTCAACGTCATTTCGATCCCGCTTTATGTCACCAAAGGTTTGATGCCAACGGCTGGGTTATACGGGCTGTTTTTGCTTTTGGCGATTGTGGGACTATTCGAATGGCGCAAGGTGCGGGGGCAACGCATATGAAACGAATCTGCCTGCATGGACCGGAAAGCACTGGCAAATCCACGATGGCTACGCGCCTTGCCGCGCATTTTCACTGCGAAGTGGTGCCCGAATATGGCCGCGCCTATTGCGAGGAGCACGGCACCAACATCGGCATGGGCGAACTGGTCCATATCGCCGAAACCCAAGACGCGATGAACCGTTCGGCGGCGGCTCGGGATGGCGCGATGGTGCTGTTTGATACCGATCCGCTGATCACCGCCGTTTGGGCCGAAATGATGTTCGAAACGCGCGACCCGTGGTTTGGGGAATTTATTGGCTATGCCGATCTGTACCTGTTGCTCGACATCGACTTGCCATTTGTCGATGATGGCCTGCGGGTATATGCGGGCAATGCAGATCGTCAGCACTTCTTCGATCTATGCAAGGCGGAATTGGAGGCGCGGGGCGTTCGTTATGCGGTGATCAGCGGCGATGGCGATGCGCGTTTCCGGGCTGCGCTTGAAGCGATAGCCAGCCCCTGCTAGGGGCGCGGAATGACTGAACTTTCGCGTATCCGCAACTTTTCCATTATCGCCCATATCGACCATGGCAAGTCGACACTGGCTGACCGGCTAATCCAACAAACCGGCGGGCTGTCCGAGCGCGAGATGTCGGCGCAAGTCCTTGATAATATGGACATTGAAAAAGAGCGCGGGATCACGATCAAGGCGCAAACGGTGCGGCTGGATTATACCGCGAACGACGGCCTGCTGTATCAGCTCAACCTGATGGACACCCCGGGCCATGTCGATTTCGCCTATGAAGTCAGCCGCAGCCTTGCCGCATGCGAAGGCGCGCTGCTCGTTGTAGACGCCGCACAAGGGGTCGAGGCGCAAACGCTCGCGAACGTCTATCAAAGCATCGAGCACGACCACGAAATCGTCCCCGTCATCAACAAAATCGATCTGCCCGCCGCCGAAGTGGACAAGGTCAAGGCCGAGATCGAGGAAATCATCGGGCTGCCCGCCGACAACGCGGTCCTCACCAGCGCCAAATCCGGCATCGGCATCGCCGAGGTGCTGGAAGCCGTCGTCACGCGCATCCCCCCGCCCAAAGGGGACCGCACCGCGCCGCTGAAGGCCATGCTGGTCGACAGCTGGTACGACCCCTATCTCGGCGTCGTCATCCTGATCCGCGTGATCGACGGCGTCATCAAAAAAGGCCAGGAAATCCAGTTCATGGCCGCCGGCACCAAGCATCTGGTGGACCGCGTCGGCTGTATGCGGCCCAAGCTTGGAAATCCTCACCGAAATCGCGGCGGGCGAAGTCGGCATCATCACCGCACAGATTAAGGAAGTCGCGCAAACCCGCGTGGGTGACACCATCACCGACGCCAAGCGCCCCGCCGCCGAACCGCTCCCCGGTTTCAAGGAAGTGCAGCCCGTCGTGTTCTGCGGCCTGTTCCCCACCGACGCCGCAGACTTTGAAAAACTGCGCGAAAGCATCAGCAAGCTGCGCCTCAACGACGCCAGCTTCAGCTTTGAAACCGAAAGCAGCGCCGCCTTGGGCTTTGGCTTTCGCTGCGGCTTCCTTGGCCTGCTCCATCTGGAAATCATCCAGGAACGCCTGACCCGCGAGTTCGACCTCGACCTGATCACCACCGCGCCCAGCGTGGTCTACAAACTGCAACTCAGCCGCAGCAAAACCGAAGACGCCTGCGAGATGGAGTTGCACAACCCCGCCGACATGCCCGACATCAACCGCATCGCGGAAATTCAGGAGCCGTGGATCGAGGCGACCATTTACTGCCCCGACGAATATCTGGGCAGCATATTGAAGCTATGCCAAGACCGGCGCGGCATCCAGAAACAGCTGACCTATGTCGGCGGCCGTGCGCAGTTGGTCTACGACCTGCCGCTGAACGAAGTGGTGTTCGATTTTTACGACCGCCTAAAAAGCATATCGCGCGGTTATGCGTCGTTCGATTACCACCAGATCGGCCACCGCGAGGGCGACCTTGTGAAAATGAGCATCCTCGTCAACGCCGACCCCGTCGACGCGCTGAGCATGATCGTCCACCGCGGCACCGCCGAGGCACGGGGACGCGGCATGTGCGAGCGCCTAAAAGACCTGATCCCCCGCCACCTGTTCAAAATCCCCATTCAAGCAGCCATCGGCGGCAAAGTGATCGCGCGCGAAACGATTGCGGCCATGCGCAAGGACGTGACCGCCAAATGCTATGGCGGCGACATATCGCGCAAGAAGAAGCTGTTGGAGAAGCAGAAGAAGGGGAAGGCGCGGATGCGGGAGTATGGCTCGGTGAGTATTCCGCAGGAAGCGTTTATTGCTGCGCTTCGGATGGGGGAGGAGTAGCCAGAGTGAGTTGTCTGTGTACGAAATGTTCATTTTCCTTGACATGTTCTTGAAATGTTCCTATGTAAGTTCTCCCTAAATCGCCATTTTCTAGATTGGATCATCGCTTATGGGAAAAATTAGCGCGACAATTTTAGGAGCCGTAATTGGTGGATTTGCCGCTGCTTTAGCTATGGTGGCATTGTTTGGGTGGGGTGTGCCCACGACTGGGCAGGTAATCCACGTTGATCCCACGAGGTCAGATTACATAGATTTGTTGCTCTTGATTGCTACGATTTTTTTGGCGGCTATTGGCCTAACGGTTACAGTTGGCGCTTTGGTTATCGGCCTAGTGGCCCTCAAGTCGCTGCGGGAAATTAAAGAGGACGCGGCTGCTGAGGCAAAGACGGCTGCTGCGACAAAAATTACCGAACATATCTCAACGGAATTGGCGCCAAGCGTGAATGCCAAAGTGGATGAGGCACTGCCATCCGCTTTGCAGACAGCACTGCTTACAAACGAGATCGGACATAAAATCCTCACCGAAATGGCTCAGCGCGGTGACTTGGATGACGTGCTCGAACGTGTGGCCACTAGAATGCAGACTGGCGGCCCCGAAGAATCCGAGAATGGTACTGAAGAAGGGTTTAGTGACAGCGAAAGTTAAATTACTAAGCTAGGAATGCAATAAATGAATGAGAGGCTAAGAACATGATAAATTCCGACAGGTTGGAGGTTAAGCCTCCGTCGCAGGAGTTTCTCGGTTTGAATTGTGAAGTGAGAGGCCAAATCGAGGGTTTTTTAAGTGAATATCCTGTCAAGCTTGGCTCATTGGCAAAGAGCCTAGGTATCACGGTGCTTCGCTCGACTTTGCCTCGTGGAACTTCGGGCCAGATTGGGCAGGAGGACGGTGTTTTCGTCATTCGTGTGAATCGCCACGAAGCGAAGCATCGTCAAAGGTTTACACTTGCTCATGAGATCGCCCACTATTTGCTACATCGAGACAAAATTGTTGCTGATGGCGGCTGGTCTGAAAATGTCTTGCTGCGTTCGGGGCAGCCAGCCAACGTTGAATATGAAGCTAATCGCCTTGCGTCCGATCTTGTGATTCCTTCAAATCTTCTGGAAGTCGTAGCTCGTGAGTATGTTGGGCCAATTACTAGCGAAATAATTGAAGACCTTGCGCGGCGATTTGGTGTATCAACGACGGCTATGGAAATTAAACTACAAATGACATAAACACATTGAGGCTTGTTATGGACGTTCAAGAATACTTGGTTACCTTGGGCATCCGGCCTGCAGAGTTGAGTGGCTTGAAAGAGCTTCCGGGAAGCACTAAAGATAAACTTACGCCTTTGGTTTTGCTCGCACCTTGGCTCGCCACTGTTCCTCTTTCTAAAGCACTGGATAAATTTGAAGAATCTTATCCTTCACGGCCCTACTTTGTAGATGTAGATACGTATTATCAGTTAAATGATAATATGAACGAAGCTAAGGAGCTTTGGGCACGATTGGCATCCAAACCTGCTAACATCGAAGATTGGTGGGATTTACTTTCCGGTTATCCGAACGCAAACCCATGTATCTTGATGGCAGGCCAGCCCATTGAACGTGCTCGTAGTCAAATCACTTGGGCGCGTGAGAATAATCGTTCTTTTTGCCTTAGAATGAATCTTGCTCCTGGATTTGGAGCAGGAATACCTCAATGGTTGCCAAACTTAGTAGCAGAACTGGCATCGGAGGGTGCAAACGACTATACCGTTGTTTTCGAGTTTGGTTGGGTTGAGGATGCGCTGCAAGTGGCGGCGCTCGCCAGTGGCTACACAAATAGCTTTTTTTCCGAGATACCTCCCGAAGTTCCTGTCGCTATCTCGTGTACCTCGTTCCCAAAAGACTTTACTATTTTCAACGGAACTGGATTTTGTAGTTTTAGTAACCGCGACTTGCTTGCCCAAGTTCAGCAAGGAACAAATCACCCGAAGATTATCTATGGTGACTGGGCCACTACAAAACCGCGCAGCTACGGTCACGCAAGCACCCCGAAAAACCGAATTGACTATCCGGCTGATACAGCATGGTTAATTGCTCGAGACGACAAAGAAAATGTTGATTTCAGAGTAGCCGCTGAAAGAATACGAAATAGTGCCCAGTGGTCGGGAAATCTTGGCATTTGGGGCGAGCAGCTGATCGAAGACACTGCTGATGGGCAGGCATTTGCTATTGATACTATGCCAAAAATGTATGCGGCAAGGATCAATATTCATCTACATCGGCAAGCCTTTTTTGGGACCCTTCCGCCGCCCGCAACGCTTGATGAGGAATGGCGCGACGACGACTTCTAAAATTACGGTGACACGTACGATATGCCCTATTTTTTGAATTTCCATGCCTCGCGCAAAAGCTCCTAACTCACCCACAAAGCCGGGGACACGCAATAGCATGTCCCCGTTTTGCGCTTCACACTCCCCCCATCACTCCAACCGCTTAACCCCCATCCGCTCCAACTGTTCGGGCGGAAAGGCGCCGTTGCGGGCGTCTCGCTGCGATGCTGCGAGGATAACTACGGAGACACGCACGACACCCCCCAAACCCGCCACATCCCCTCCTCAAAAAGCGCCAGCGTCGCTTTAGGACCCGCTCCACCACGCCACTCAACACCAGCCCTTAATTAGTCAAGGCCGGGATGATCCACATCATCGACATGGCAATAACCGCCAGTAGCAGGGAGATGACCAGAACATAGCGGACGCCGTGTTCCTTTATGCCGCCGCTGGCTTCGTTTTCGGTCAATTCGTCGTGATCTTCGAAGCGTTGCATGGATTATACTCCTGTGCGTGATGCCCCCGTGTATCGGTATTAGCATAAAATGGGAGTAATGCCCAACGATGCCGCCGCGCGCGATTTCGCCGGATTCGTAACGGCAATCGCTGCGCCAATGTGGCGTATTTGTCACAGATAGAGCGGGATTTCGCGGCGGAGCGACAGGCGCTTGCGGTGGACGCGCGGAATGCTTACTCCTGTAACTAATGACAATGATGTCGGTATAACGACAAAACCAAAAACTCGTCATTTAGGAGGCGATATATGAAAAGCAGTTTTAAGGCAGTCCTTTTGGGCTCCGCCATTTTGTTCGCGCCGGCATCGGTCGCATTCGCGCAAGATGAGGCCGCTCCCGATGCGGTCAGCGATGAAGAACTCGAAGAGGAAATCGCCGACGATCTGATCGTCGTTACCGCAACTCGCCGTGAACAAGCCGCGCAGGATGTGCCGCTTTCGGTGAGCGTGGTTGCCGGGCAACAACTGGCGAACGCTGGTGTGGTCGACATTCGCGGTATCCAGCAGCTGGCCCCTTCGTTGAAAACCACCACGGGACAGTCTTCGGCAACGGGTGCGGTGCTGACTATTCGCGGTATCGGTACCGCCGGTGACAATCCGGGTTTTGAACCAGCCGTGGGCGTGTTCATCGATGGTGTTTTCCGCGCGCGTGCCGGTGTGGCCTTGGCTGAATTGCCGCCGATTGAACGCGTCGAAGTGTTGCGCGGTCCGCAAGGTACGCTGTTTGGCCGCAACACCTCTGCCGGTGCTTTGAGCATCTCGACCGCCAAGCCCAAGTTCGAACTGGGCGGCTATGTTGAGGCAAGCTATGGTAATTTGAGCGACATTAACGTGAAGGCGGGCGTTACCGGCCCCGTTTCGGAAACGGTCGCGCTGCGTTTGGATGGCGGCTATCACAAACGCGACGGCTATATTAACGACGTCAATGGCGGACCCAATCTGAATAACCTGAACCGCTGGTTCGCGCGTGGGCAGGCTTTGTTTGAAAACGAAGATATGAGCTTTCGTTTAATCGCTGATATTGCGAAAACAGACGAACGCTGCTGCGGTGCGATTAACACCGGCAGCGGGTTGGTGGTACCGTTGACGAACTCCAGTAACGCGATTGCCCGCATCGCCATAGGCGCGAACAACGCTGCGGCTGGTACGCCTGCTTTGGGCGGAGCCGTTGGCCGCATCGGGGTGCCGCTTCCTTATGTTCGCGGCAGCCGCAACATGGCGGTAACACCGGGTCGCGAGTTGACTGAACAGGTTGACGAATGGGGTGTGTCTGGCGAATTCAACTGGGATTTCGGATCCGCATCGTTGACCTCAATCACGGCCTATCGCGACTGGAAAGCATTGCGCGATATGGACATTGATTTCTCCGGCATCGACCGGGCCTATCGGGACGATTACCGCACCAGCATGAAAGATTTCACGCAAGAACTGCGCTTGCAAGGATCGGCGCTGGACGACAAGGTCGATTGGCTAGTCGGCGGTTTCTACATGAATGAAACGCTGAAACTGCACGATACCATCCGTTTTGGCGCACAAGGCAATTTCTATGTGGATTCGGTTATCAATGGCCTGACTCGCAGCACGGCTTTGCCATCGGGCCTTCAATTGCATGGTACATTGGGGCCGACGGTTCCGTTGTTCGGCCAAGTTGCTTTGGCAACCAACCCAACCTTGTTGGCCGCAGCATTGAGCAGCCCGCCGCTGTTCGCCCTGTTTAACAGCCCCATACCGAGCAACGCCAATGGGGCAGGGCAGGTGGCCGATGACTATCGCGTGAAAACCCAAGCTATCGCGCTGTTTACGCACAATATCATCAATTTCAGTGACAATCTGTCGCTGACCTTGGGGCTTCGTTACAATCGCGAAACGAAGGATATTGACACCAATCTGAATTCTCAGGTTGCAACTTGTGCATTCTGGAACAACCCTGCAACCGCGCCCTATCGCACGGCGTTGCAAGGGGCTGGCCTTTTTGGCGCGGCGCATTTGTTGACCTGTAACCCCTCTGTGAACAGTGAGTTCAATGGCGTTCGTTCTGATAAACGGACCGAAAGCGAATTCACCGGTACGGCGCGGCTTTCGTTCAAGGTGAACGAAGACGTGCTGGTGTATGGCGGTTATGATCGCGGCTATAAATCGGGCGGTTACAATCTGGATCGTGGTAGTTTCGACAGTGTGCTGCTGGGCGGTGATGGTGCGCAGCTAACTGATCTTGAATTCGGAAACGAAACAGTCGACGCTTATGAAGTTGGCGTTAAAACCAACTTCTCACGCCAGTTCCAATTTAACGCATCGTTGTTCCATCAGAATTTCCAAGGGTATCAAAATAATCAGTTTCGAGGGAAACAACTTCGTCGTCCGGAATTTTGCTAAAGTGGTGTCAAAAGGCTTAGAGCTTGGAAAGTATTATTCGGCCCCATCCAGCGATCTTGGTGTTCAATCTGGGTTATACCTATTGTGCGCGAAATCAAGGTTACCGATCCCGCTGGCAGTCGCATGACGATGGCTTTCGCTGACCAACCAGCCAAAGCATTCAATTACGGGTTCGGTAACCTGGACACCGGAAATCAGTGAAAGCGTAGGCGGTTTGCTTCATTTGATTGCGCTACAGCAGTGATGTTGTGTCGATCAACGATCCTCTCGCACGGGCTTTTGTTGGCAATGATGGCTATGCCATTGCGAATCTGCGCGCTGGCGTGAATTTTGCTGACGGCAAATATTCGATTGAGGGTTATGTCCAGAACGTGTTTGACACCTATTACAATGTCACATCTTTTCCGGTACCGGAACAGGGCTCTACCTTTGCTGTCTATCCTTCGCCGCCACGGTTCTATGGCGTGAAAGTGGGCATGAAGTTCTAATCGTTTTGTCTAATTCGTCAGATGGGGGCGGTCCGGAAACGGGCCGCCCCTTTCTTTTTGTCAGAAGGCCACTTCCCTTTCGCAGGTGAGGCGTTAGCATCGGCAACCGGAGAAAGATTTAATCGGGGGAGGAACGCGATCCATGCGCCATATTGCCATCATCGGATCAGGTCCGGCAGGCTATTACACAGCAGAGGCCGCCCAAAAGGCCTTTGGCGAGGATGTGCGCGTCGACATTATCGACCGATTGCCGGTGCCATTTGGCTTGATCCGCACCGGCGTAGCCCCTGATCATCAATCGATCAAAGCAGTGTCGCGACGGTATGAGGCAGTGGCGCTTTCGGACAATGTCCGCTTTGTCGGCAATGTTACCGTCGGTACCGATGTTTCCATCGACGAGTTGCAGCAGCTTTATGACGCGGTGATATTGGCAACGGGTGCACCCAATGATCGGCGTTTGGGCATAGAAGGCGATGACTTGCCCGGCGTAATTGGCAGCGCGGCCTTTGTCGGTTGGTATAATGGCCACCCGGATCATAGCGATTTACAACCGCCGCTGGATGGCAAGCACATTGTGGTCGTGGGCAATGGCAATGTCGCGCTGGATGTCGCTCGGATCTGTGCCAAGACCCGCGACGAATTTGCCGGTGCCGATATTGTTGCGCATGCGCTGGATATGCTCGATACCGCAAAAACCGAAACGATCACCATATTGGGACGTCGTGGTCCGCACCAGATTGCAATGACGCCCAAGGAACTTGGCGAACTGGGCCATTTGCATCGCGCCTCGCCTGTGGTTGAGGCGGCCGATTTGCCCGACATTGGGGCAGATGCATTGCTGGAGCCTGGCATGCGCAAATCCGTGACTCATTTGCGGGAATTTGCGGCCATCCCGGAAAACATTCATGCAGAAAAACCGATCCGCATGGAATTTGATTTCTTTGCTGCACCGATCCGGATCGAAGGCGAAGGCCGTGTAGAACGGCTGGTGATTGAGCGCACGACTTTAGACGCCGATATGCGCAGTGTTGGAACGGGCGAAACCTACACAATCCCCGCCAGTCTGGTGGTGGCGTGTATTGGATACCAGACGCCGCCGATCGATGGCGTTCCGTATGAACACGGGCGTGGCCGTTTTGCCAATGATGAAGGACGGATTTTGCCCGGCCTTTACTGCGTCGGCTGGGCACGCCGTGGGCCAACGGGAACGATCGGCACCAACAAGCCCGACGGTTTTGCCATTATCGACCGCGTTGCCGAAGATATTGGCGAAGGTGCAGGCAAAAAGGGTCGTGCCGGGCTGGACGCGTTGTTCGATGCGCGCGGTACGCAGGTGGTGAAATTCAGCGATTGGAAAAAGATCGAAGAATTGGAAATCGCCCGCGCGCGCGATGGGGCCCCGCGTGAAAAATTTGTGCGTGTGCAAGATATGGTTCAGGCGGCGGGGTAGGACGCGGGAAAATCTAGTTTTTGTTGCCTAGCGCCCCGAACACTAACGCCCCTCTGCCGTCTGCGCATATTGCCGGTCGCCTGAGACTGACAATGTCGCATTCCATGGTCCCGATACCGACATGCGCAACGTGGTGACGACTTTTTCTGAACCCGGCAGCAACCTGGCGGTGCCGCGATTATGGCTTTGCGAAGCACCTGTGAAGCTTAGGTCATAGGTTAATTGCACTGGTTCTGTGGCATTGCCAATCAGCTCTATTACCACCGCCCCGGCTTCTTCGCGGATCACCATTTGTAACGGTTCGGCGGACATGTCGCGGTCTCCATTGGCGAAGGCCCCTGCCAAAATCCCCAAGGCCACGATGAATGCACCGCGCATCAATCAACCCTTTCCCGGCGGTATGATGACGACGCCATCTGGAGTCTGCTCGGGAGGTGGTTCTGCTGGACTTGAGGGTAAACTGCCGGTTGCTAAAATGCTGGCTGCTTCGCCGCCACCGGCCAGAAATTCAGCAACTTTGTCTGCGCCAATTTCACTGGCGATCAGGTCTGGCGTCGGGATGCGCCCGCGTTGCCGCAGGGTGTGCCATGCATTGACCACTTCACGCGCCAGATCAGCCTGTGGTCGTCGTTCTACATCCAAACTGGCTTCGTCGCTATTGTCAGAAGGTTCCAGCGTGTCGGGCAGCTGTTCCACAGCGATACGCGGTGGGTTGGACAGATCAATTTGCTGCGGGGTAATATTTTCGGCCGATGCAATACGGCTGGGCGCGGCGCTGTCTATCTGTGGAACTTCGACCTGTTCCTTGTTGGGAATAGGCGCAAATTGCAGGGCCAAAATCGCGTAGGTGGGCAACATAGCCATCGATCATCCTCCCGGAGTCGTTTGGGTGACAATGATCTGCGCACCGCCGGTTTGCGTCAAGGCAAAGCCAAGACCATTGCCATTTTGCGTAACCACCGCGCCATTATCATTGCCGTTCTGGGTCAGGTCGATGCTGTTATCGGCACCATTTTGCGTCAGATCGGCCAAATTATTATTGCCGTTCTGCGTCAACGCGATGCTGTTGATCCCGCCGATCGCCATCTGGTCGATCACGGCCTGATTGCCGACACCCATTTGGATCAGACTGGCGATATTGCTACCGCCTGCAAAGCCGTCTTGCGTCAGGTCGATGCCATTTGCCACACCGGTCGATAGGATATCTGCGCTGTTGCCTGATGTGCCACGTTGACGGATATTCTGGGTCAGGTTCATCCCGTCAGTCATTGCGGTTAGGCGATCATCGATGCCAGACTGGACCACATTCATGCTGTTGGCATCGCCGATTTGGTCAATATCCACCAGCAGCGTTTGTGGCTGCGACCTGATCGACCGACACCGTATTGCCAGTGCCATCGGTCGCCACGCGGTTGCTGTTTTGCGCCATCAGCGCGGCAGGGGCAAAGGCCAATGTCGCGGCGGCGGTGCCGATCCAGAATAATGTGCGCTTCATCGGAAATGCTCCTGTCCTTAAGGTGTGGAAGGCGGCATGGTTAGTGCCGCCTTCCACGCTTCAGTTATTGCGAAACAGTGGCAACATTGCCGCTGCCCGATTGTGTCACAACGGAATTGTTGTTGTTGGTCGATTGCGTAACCGACGCCCAATTGCCGGTACCGCTTTGGTCGATCAACGAGCTGTTATCGTTGCCGCTTTGGTCGACATAGGCTTCATGACCGCTGCCTGACTGCATGATGTCTGACAGGTTGTTATCGCCGGATTGCGTTACTTCGGCCCATTGGTTGTCGCCGCTTTGATCGATCATCGAGCCGTTATCATCACCGCTTTGATCCACCATTGCCGTCTGGAACTGACCCGTCTGGATGATGCTGGAGCTATTGAAGATCCCGGTTTGGTTGACCGATGCAAAATGATCGCCAATGCCACCTTGGTCGATGAAAGAGTCGTTGCCATAACTATCATCGGTTACCGCCAAAACGGCATCGCCTTGCGTCACATAGGCTTGGTTGTTGTCGCTTGACTGGATGATCGTGGAACTTTGCCAGTCATCAACCTGGGTCACTTCGGCGATATTCTGATTGCCCGATTGGTCAATCGATGAATCCGACGAAATCTGTAAAGTTGATGTATCCTGCACAACGACGGCACTGTTATCGTCGCCGCTTTGCAAAATGTCAGAAAAGTTCATTGGCGAAGAAACACCGCTGTTGTCGTCTGATTGGGTGACATCGGCAGTATTGTTGGCACCCGATTGGTCGATCAGTGAATCCCCCCCTTTTTGGGATCCGGTCTGGTCAACATTGGCTGTGTTACCGGTGTTGCTTTGGTTCACGACACTGACCGAATTGTTGGCAAAAGCCGAACCCGACAGTGCTGCTATGGCTGCCCCCACAAGCAGATACTTTTTCATGATAAATTCCTTAAATGTTTTTCAAAGGGAGAAAGGTGAGCGGGGCAGCAACGCCGCCCCGCTCACTTTTAATTATTGAGCAACATAAGTGTTGTTCAACGATCCGCTTTGGACGACGGACGATGCGTTGTTGTTGGTGAACTGATCGACATGAGCCGCGTTGAACGTACCGGTTTGCAAGATCGTCGAGTTGTTGTCGTCACCGTACTGGTGGCTACGGGCCTGATGATCGTTGCCGTCCTGATCGATCAACGCGACGTTGTCATCGCCATCCTGCCAAATCTGAGCATAGAAATTCTCAGTTGGCGGGCTGTCTTCGCGCTGGATGATCGTGGCGTCGTTGTCGCTGCCGAAATTGTCGACTTCGGCAAAGCTATCTTCACCACGCTGTTCAATGAACACCGTGTTGTTATCAGCACCTGCGCGCATCAACACGACCGAATCCGATCGGTTACCATAAGCCAGCACTTCGGAGGTGTTCGCATCGCCAATTTGCGTTACCGAAACCGTCGAATCATTGCCGCGTTGATCGATGTCGGACGAGTTGCCGTCACCGCTTTGCAACACATCAGCAGAGGCATCTTGTGGACGGAACCCACCTGGCGAGTCCTGATACACATTGCTGAAGTTGCTGTTTCCACTTTGGGTAACATTGGCCACGATATTATCACCACCTTGGTGGATGATCGAGTCATTGTTGTCACCGCTTTGGTCAACATTGGCCAAATTCAGCTCGCCAATTTGGTTGACGTCCGAAAAGTTGAATGCGCCTGATTGGCTGACATTGGCTTCGTCGGTGTCGCCGGTTTGGTTGACGGTGCTGTCGTTCAACAATCCACCCTGCGTTACCATGGCGATGTGGTTGCCCGCACCGGCCTGCAAGACGGAGGAATCATTGCCAAAGCTGGAATCACTTGGTGCCAAAGCGGGGTCGCCCTGGCTGACATTGGCAATGTTGTTGCTGCTCGACTGGGTGATTTGCGACGATTGCGCATCATCCACTTGCGTTACAGTCGCCGAGTTGGAGTCACCCGATTGTACAACCGATGAATCGGAGAGCAACTGCAACGTCGACGTATCTTGAGTCACATCGGCAAAGTTGTCGTCGCCGGTCTGATCAATGGTCGAAACGTTGATGGGTGGCGCAACCGAGGCGATATCGCTGCCATCATCGGCCTGCGAAACCAATGCGGTGTTGTTGGCACCCGATTGGTTTACCGTGGAATCGCCGCCGGCCAACGAGCCTGTCTGATTGACATTGGCGTTGTTGCCGGTGTTTGACTGCGTGACGGTGCTGGTCGAATTATTGGCCAGTGCCGGTGCTGCGAGTGCGAAGACCGCAACGGTGGTCAAGAGTACTTTTTTCATCTGACTTTCCTTCCTTCTTCATTCAATACCGTTCCGGGACCATTCCCGGGACGGCTTCACTCAAATTCCGCCGATCCCCCTGTTTGGGGCGGGTGGTCGACGGGCGACTTATCGTTGTTCTTATCTGTAAATTGGTGGGATGATGCCGCGTACAGCGCGGGATCGATGACGTTCGCCAACGGGCGCACGATCAGTTTTCCGGAAGCTTTTGGATCGTCGATCACCTCGACATAGGCTGGGGCATCGGGTTTTTCGAAACGGCCGACACTGATTTCACCCACCGACTTATCGTCGATGATGCGCGCGCTGACAGCAACATGGTCAAGATGTTGCCGCGCCTGCGCCTCACCGATTTGTTCAACATAGGCGGTGTCAGGGCTGTAGAGCATGCCCGAATTTTCGGGTGGTCCAAATTTGGCCATCGTACGTTCTGAACCGTATTGCGGTGTCGGAACTGCAAACTGCCGAGCGAACGCTGCGACGGGTTGGAGTGCAACCGATGCTGGGCTGTCTGCCGTCATCCGGGGCGACGCAATTGGAGCCGCGATCGGGCTGATCGCTTTGCGGCTGCCATTGGCCTGCAGAGTGAGGTTCGTGGAACTCGATTTGCCGGGCCTATGCAACCGCGCGACGGGGGCCACTGGTAAATCGGATTTGACTGCAACAGCGCGTGGCGCATGGGTAATGGGCCTAGCCGATTTTTGAACACCGCGAAGGTCGCTTGGACCATCGCCCAAGGGGCCACCAGCGCCGCCATTGGCGACCGCTGCCATTCCGGCGACGGAAAAAATCGACACTTTCCAAATCTGCTTACGCATGACGTATCCCTTTGGCATTTACCCGCCGCGTTTGTGCGGTCAGGTGATGAATGCGAACCCGCCAGTGGCAGGAACCGTAAAACCGATGGGGATAAGTCATTGGGATTGGCTGCATTCGCGCAAATGGCTTGCACAGCACTTTCCCGTGGGGCAATATTGCCCCGTGGACTTATCCACATTCCGGGTCCGTCAGCGTTTGGACTGCAATCTGAAGCGCTGGCGGGCCTTTATTCGAACCGTTTCAGTTCGGATTATTCTCCTCTTCTTCTTCCTTTTGACTAATGGCGCGAACCGCAGCCGTCAGAGGATCTTGTGTGCCCGCTGCGACCGGCTTGCGCATCGGCGACAGCGGAACGGCAACGTTACTATTTGGCGAAGTTGTTGGCAGCGCGTTTGCGCCGGTGCCATCATTCATCACCATCAAGGGAGCAGCAGCGCGCGTAACAGGGGGGAGGACGCGCGCTGCCGGCGCAGTACGCTGTACCGCTGCAACAGGGGGGAGAGAGCAAGTGGTGTTGACCAAACGGCCATTGGCATCGAGCGGCAAAACCACATTTGATTTGGAAATATTTTCGCGTTCAGCCAGATATTCAAGCAAGGCCGAATTCTCGCGATTGTCGGCGCTCGGCTTGAAGCACCACAGGCCGGTAAGCGATCCTTCCATAATGAGCGCATAGACCGCTTTTTCGATGGCTTGGGTCAATGCGATCTGATCAGGTTCATTGTAAGCAATGCCCGATTCCAGTTCGAGCAATTCCTTAAAATCGACAAAACGGAAGGCATTCGCTCCAATGGAGACTGCGGCGATCGATTTGCGCACGCTGACCGAAGACAGAACCTCGCCGGTTTTCACGCTAACTGCGCGCAGATAGACGGTAACGGTATCTTCGCGATACTGCGTGCTGCCACCAATACCCAGAAAGCGTGCGCCAGCGCCGCCGGTTTTGGTGTTGGAATCATAGCCTATAATGCCGCCTTCGAGCAGCACGCCGGCAAACAGCAACGGGGGCAGGGCATTTTTGTTGAGTTGCTTTTCACCCAAATAGGTGGCGCGCATCTCGCGGATCACCGCCCTTTCGCGCAGCACGTTGTCCAACCGTTCGCGTTCTATGACCTGAAACCAGTTTTTATTGCCGGTATCCTGCAATGTTTTGACCAGCACCGATGTGGCCCCTTGGGTCACAGCACGCGACAGTGTTTGCACGGTGTCAGATGGTTTGAATTGGCCGGTCTGGTCGGTGAAGCCATAGACCGCAATGGCTACGCGCTGGCCCGGAGGAGGCAAGGTCGCCAGTCGCTGCTTCACCGGTGACGCGCGCATATATTGCGCGGGTTCCCAGACCGAGGGGTTATGAACGGCGCATCCGGCGAGCAAAACACACGCTAAGGCTCCGATGAAAGGGGCACGAGCAAACCGCATGGCTCAAATTCCCCCGCCAGACTGATCAAGCAGTGGGACGATGACTTCGGTCACAGAGCCGTCAGCCAGATTTGTTATGGTTAATGTGACAGAATCGACGCCGCGAACAAAGCTGATTTCCTGATCGCCAAAACGGATAATTCCGGAATCTCGCGCGTTCTCGCCAAAAATCAAATCTGTGATTTGGCTAGCCACAGCAGACAACAATCGGCTTTGAAGCGTGCGCAAAAACTGAGCCGCAGGATCGCTGTTATTGATTGCCGCCGGGTCTTTATAATTGTTGATGGCATTGGCTACACCCAGCAGATGTGCTGAGTTAAAAGGGTTGCCGCCAAAAGACGGATTTTGCGGTGTGTACACTAGATCAGAAGCAGAAGCCGCCGATGCCATGCACGCAAAAGACATTATTATTGTTGTTCGCAAACGCGAATGAATAGTCCCAGTCATAAGTCGCCTTTCTATAAAGGTCTCTGAAGAACTTCTTCAAAACCTTTCGATGCGACCCAAGCTATTCTGGAATTGTCCGGTTTCCCCGGTTGCCGCAAACTTATGCCTAAGGTTATATTTTGTCAAATAATTGATTTTGAAAATGGCAACGGCAATCGTTTCATGCACATGTAAATTGTTGAAAAATTATCCTAAAATTTTCCTTAAAAATCGGTTACCAACGGCTGTTTTGGGGGCCAGATTTTTCAAATTCACGACCCATATTCTGCGACTCGAACCCGATGCTCGAAACCGATTCGAATCGATGATCGTCGACACAAATTTGTAACAAGCACCGGCTTAAACTGTTAAACCTTGTGGCACTTCGCGTCCCGTTTGGAAACAGTAGCTTAGCCCCCCTGTTCGGAGTGTTTTTTCGTGCTAGTCATGGGTGCAAGCGACTCGATAGCGATGCGCTTCCAGGCATGAAATGCAGGGGGTTCTGATGAAGTTCGTCACATATTTTGTAATGTCCACTGTCGCAATTGCGACCGCTTTGGCAGGTACTGCTCCCGCCTATTCCGCGCAGGCACCAGGAGTTGCCGCAGGCCCACCGCCGAATAGCTGTCAGGCCATGGCAGGCCCTCTGGGCGGTGCAGGTCGCTTGCCCGAAGCCGTTGACGGTTCAAAGCTGAAAGACGCCGGCGACATAGAGAAACTACGCTCTAAAGCAAAAGATGGCCGCACAATTGTCGTCAAAGGCGGAAAATTTTCTGGCGAAAAATTCGGGAACGACAATTTCTCCAACATCTGCTTTGTCGGAAGCGATCTCAGCAACACCAAATGGAGCCGCAGCCGAGCCGCTGGCATCGGCTTTATCGATACTGACTTGACCGGCTCTACTTTCGACCGCGTGAACATGGACTATGTGCTGTTTCGCAACGCAATTTTGGCGCGGGTTGATGCTGCAGGTGTGCAAATGTCCTACGGGCAGCTTGACGGGGGTTGGGATCCATCGATGGCGGGTTTGAAACTGGATAATGCCCGCATGCTAGGCTTCCGGTTTATTTGTGGCTTTACCTCATCCGACGGCTGTTCCTTTGACCGTAAACAGATATCGATGCGGGGGGCCGATTTATCGTTCGCCGCATTGTCGAGCTTTCCGATGTGGGATGGCTTGTTTGACGATGTGCGGCTTTATTATACCGAAATCGGCATAGATCAGATGAACATGTTTAGCGCGGCGGAAATCGCTGGGCCTGTCATGGTTCGCGCCGAAAATCGTCAGATTCAGTTGGCACCTGATGCCTTTAGGGCCGCTGCGGTGGCTATCGCGAGTACGCGTGCTGCTGACGCCGAGTGCAAGGCGCCTGAAGGTGCTATATCGCAGATATTTTGTCAGGCTGGGCAGGGTGCCTTGCGTGCTTATCGCGATGATGTTCAACGGCTTTTTGAAAGTACGCGGCGTCCCATGGATGCCAGCTTGCTTGCTGACAACAGTATCTCGGTGACTGCACCAGACAAAGTGCACGACCGATATGTAAAAGCTTTACGCCGTTGCGCTTTGAAAGACGAAGACATTGCAATTCCCTGTTTGCAAATGACTATGGCGAAACGGCGAACAGTACTGATCGACCAGTTGGTAAAGACCCGCCCTCTGGAGGCCGACGCGCGGGCGCTTTATGTCAGTGTGCAGACACCTATGGTTCAAGCGGTCGCAAGCGATCCACGCCTATCCGCCTTCGCACCATTGATGTTCGACAGTGCAACCCAAGTGCTGCTCGCTTATCAGGATGATGAGGAAGGGCTGCAGGCGCGCGGATATATGCCGAGTACGGAGGGCGAAGTTTGTTCAACAACTTTCAGTCAGCGAACCAAGTCTGCCGGAAAGCGTAAATCGAAGACCAAATCCAAAAAAACCGCAATAACGTTGGCGACTTGGAATTCTGGTGCCGAATTTGCGATGGGATCGATTCCTGGCAAGGTCAAAAAGAAGAAAATTCGCAACAAGAAGGGCAAGCTGGTCAGCGTGCGTGTACCGGTACCAACTGGCTGTGGCATTTATAAACAATCAGACCCGATGATACGCGTACCCATTAGTGAAGACGAATTCGACAAGCTGTGGGTTACGTCGAAAACTACCCAGGTTGCGACAAAATAATTTTTAGGTAAGATGTTGGAAGAGTAAGAAATAAGCGCCTGGGGGGGAGCAAATTATGGGGGGGAATGCGAGTGTTTGGCGGCGGTCACGTGTGACGGTCGCCGCCGCGTTTTTGGTTTCGTCGGCATTTGTGGGAACCGCTGCGGACGCGCAAAAAATCGTCCGAACCCCGACGCGTGCTTGGCATCGCGAGTTGAGCGATTATCAGTCGCGGCTGACTTTGATCAACAAAACGCGCGTGGCCGCCATCGACATGCATATCGGCGATCGACTTCCCAGCGAAGGCGACATTACCAAAATGGTTGAGCGATTGACTGGGCAGCCGCAATATTCGATTCGAGGCCGCTGGCCTAAGGCGTCATTGACCGAGGCGGAGGTCCAGATGGGGGTCAGCATTTCCCTTAGTGATGGCCGCAAGGGGATGTATGTTGCCATTTGGCGTCGACGGGCTGACGGCCAGTATGGAATAGCCAGCTACATGGCGATCGCCTCTGCTTATACTGACGCCAATATCGCCGATTTCAAATTGGTACGCAGTATGGGAAATCAACTCGCGCGAGGGCTGGTTTTGGCCGCTCCTGCGCAACTGGCTCCTTCGCCTGCGCCGGTGATTATTGCTGCTGCGCCTTCGCTACCCGTATCGGTTCCAACGCCAGTTGCGGTTCCAACGCCAGTGGCGATTGCGGCGGCTGTGCCCGTGCCAGCCGTTGCGGATGCTCCTGTTTTTGCACCGGTGGCGATTCCAGTTGCAGTACCGTCACCTGCCGCTCCGCCAGTCGCAGTCGCTGTTTCGGCACCTATTCAGACAGCGGCGGTCGCACCAGTCGTTTTGCCTGCCACTGCGGCTTTACCAGTCCCAGCCTTGGCCGTCGCCCGCAATTACCCCTTTGTTGCAGTGGCGGGGGCAGGGGTGGCTATGAACCAGATCGCCAGCTTATTATATGCCCCGCTTAAATCTTCCGAAGTTTTTGTGTTGTTCAAAGACGGCAGCTTTCACGAAAACCTACCGGTGGCGCTGGAAGAATGGAATGCAGGAGAATCGCGTAAGGGCGATCCATCGAGTTGGGGTAAATGGAAAACCGCTGCCGAGGCGGATGAGTTTGAATTGGCCTATGCCGCTGACGATGTAGTCACCATCGCTGCACGCAAGATCAAACCGGCGAAATCGGGTATGGTTTTGGAAGGCAATTACGTCATCGAGAGTGATGTTAAATCGCCTGCCGCCGAAGAAATAGAATTTGCCGGAAACCACTTTGAAATCACGCGTTCGGGGTCGCGTTTCGGCGGCACTTACCGTGTCGATGGCTATAGTCTGATCATGAATTATGACGATGGCCGTTCGGAACACCGCCCATTTTTTGTGGTGCCACCCGAAGAAGACGGCGATGATCCCTCCATCTGGCTAGGTGATACATTGCGCGTCCGAATGGATTAGCGGTTAGGTTTCTAAATCCACAGCCCTACCGCGTGGATCACCAGACCGGCTAGGCCGCCGACCAAAGTTCCGTTTATGCGGATGAATTGCAAGTCGCTGCCCACGGCATTTTCGACGCGATCGGTAATGGTCGCACTGTTCCAGCCGCCAATCGTGTCCGACACCAGCGAGACAATATTGTCGCCGTAATTTTCAGCAGTGCCAACGATGGCGCGGCGCGAAAAACGGTTTATTTGCTGCTTCAATCGCGCATCTTCTTGCAGACTATTGCCCAGTTTGACCAATGCCTCTCCAAAAGTGCCGGCCAGTGCCGCATCGGGATCGCGTGCAGCCTTTAACAATGCCTTTCGGCCCAAATCCCACAATCCTTCAATCCATTTCCCCATGGCAGGATTGGCGAGCAGTTCGGATTTCCAATGGGCAACTTTGGCCTGCAATGCCTTGTCGCGTTTCAAGTCTTTGGCGAGTTTTTCCAGCCCTTCCTCACCCTTTGCCCGCAAGGGGTGGTCGGGGTCTGCGGCCATGTCGGCCAGCAGTTTTTCCAACCCATTAACGATAGCGTTGGCCAGTTTGTCATCCAAGCCTGTCCAGCGCATGATCGCACCGGCGCGTTCCTCCACCATTTGACGGATCAGATGTTCATTGGCTTCCAAGGTTTTTGACGTCCATAATATGACGCTGTCGAGCAATGGCACATGCCGCCGTCCGGCGATCATGGCTTCCAATAACTGGCCCAGTAAAGGCGCGACATCGAGCTTTTCAAGCTGATTACGAACTGCTCCTTTGGCAATGCCGCCCATACGTTCATCGTCTAGTGCCGCGATAATATCACCCATCAAACGCGACGCCCCCATGCGCATACGGCCTTCGCCGCCAGCAGGTGTCGTCAAAAACCGCCCCATGGCACCGGCAACATCCATTTTGCGCACACGTCGCGCCACGATCCGCGTGGTCAGGAAATTGCTGCGCAGAAAGGATGCTAATGTCCGCCCAATCCGTTCTTTATTATGGGGGATAATCGCGGTGTGCGGAATGGGAATGCCCAAGGGATGCCGGAACAGCGCCGTCACCGCGAACCAATCAGCAAGTCCGCCGATCATGCCTGCTTCGGCAAAGGCGGTCAGGAACCCCCAATGCGTATGGACATTCCGTTCCAGTTGAATGCCCACCACGAACAAAACCGCCATTAGCGCCAACAGGCAGGTGGCGACGATGCGCATTTTGCGCAATTCGGCTTCACGCCAACCATAGCGGTCACGCTCAGACTGGTTCAGTTGGCTTACGGACTTCACAAAAAGCACCCTAGAGCAGTGCGCCGATAGCTGCAAATACGGCGATTATTCTGCAGGTTGCAGACCTCCTGCCGGGCGCGGTGCGGGGCCTTTGTGCGGCGTATCCGAAGCACCATCTCCGTCAACGTCATCGCCCAATTCATAAGTCAGCAGATTGCGCCGCAACCACGGCCCGATCCGTTTTTCCAAGCCATCGGCCAGACTGAAACCTGCGGGAACAATCAACAGCGTCAGGAATGTAGAAACAATCAGTCCGCCGATCACCACCGTCCCCATCGGCGCACGAAAGGCTCCGTCGCCCGAAAGCGAGATCGCGGTGGGTATCATCCCGGCAGTCATCGCGACCGTAGTCATGATGATAGGCTGTGCGCGTTTGTGCCCGGCCTCCATAATGGCTTCGAATTTGGGCGTGCCTTTTGCCATTTCTTCAATCGCAAAATCGATCAACAGGATCGAGTTTTTGGCGACGATACCGAACAACATCAACACACCGATGAATACCGGCATCGAAATTGGCTGACCAGCGATGGCGAGCGCAATGAAGCCACCAAGCGGTGCCAGCAAAAGCGAACCCATGTTCACCAATGGCGGCACGAAGCGTTTGTACAAAAGCACCAGTACGGCAAACACCAACAAAACTCCGGACACCAAAGCGATGGCAAAGCCCTGAATCATTTCCTGCTGGAATTCGTCCGAGCCAAATGGTGCACGCGAAACGCCCATTGGCAGATTTTTCATGCTGGGCAGTTCGTTGATTACCTTGTCAGCAGCGGAACTCACAATGCCGGGTGCAAAATCTGCGCCGACAAAAACGCGATATTTCTGGTTCTGGCGCTGAATAGCGGTGGGGCCCGCGCCAAAGGAGATGTCGGCAACACGCGACAAGGGCACCGATCCGCCGCTGGCGGTTGCAACCGGCAAGTTCCGAATGTTTTCAATATTCTGCCGCGATTCCTTGCCCAACATCACGCGGATAGGAACCTGGCGGTCAGACAATGAAAACTTTGCCGCGTTTTGATCGATGTCTCCCAATGTCGCGATGCGAATGGTCTGGCTGAGCGATACCGTTGTGATTCCCAATTGGGCCGCAACATCATTGCGCGGCTTTATGATGAGTTCAGGGCGTTGCATGTCGGCGGCAATTCGCGGCGCGCGCAGTTCTTTCAGACCGCGCATTTCCTCTGCCAGAGTGGACGCCGTTTTCTGCAACAATATAGGATCTGAACCGGACAGCATGATGGTAAGATCACGCCCTGTTCCAGCGCCGCCTCCGGGTCCATTGGCCATGAAGGAAATTCGGGCATCTGCAATTTTCTGCAGCTGAGGGCCAAGGTCCTCTTCAAACTGCTGATCGGTGCGGTCGCGTACATCCTTCATGGAGATGAACAAATTGCCCCCGCCTTCGCGAACGCCGACCAATGCGGTTTCCACCTCGGGTTGCTTTTCGACGATCGCGGCGACCTCCTCTGCCACTATTCTGGTCCGCTCCAAGGTGGTTCCCGGAACCATTTCGATACGGATGCGGCTGAAACCATAATTGCCATCGGGGAAAAACTGGCTGTTCAAACTTGCGGCAAGGCCGATGGTCATCAGAAAGGCGGTCAGCCCCATGCCCATAACCCACGTCCGGTGATCGCGGAAAAGGCTTAAGAAGCGGCGGCCAAAACCCTTGCCAGCTGCGCGGTAGCGTTGTGCCGCACTTTTATCGAGCGTCCAGCGCAATATACCCATATATCGGTCCATCCACGGACCACCGCCATGTTCGGCGGCGCCATGTGATTTAAGGAAATAAGCGGCAATCATCGGCGTTATCATGCGCGCTATCGCCAGGCTCATCAAAACCGAGACAACTACGGTCAACCCGAAATTGCGGAAAAACTGTCCGCCAACTCCCGCCATGGCCCCTACCGGTAGGAAAACCGCGACAATGGAAAATGTAGTGGCAACCACAGCCAAACCGATTTCATCGGCCGCATCGATTGACGCCTGATAGGCGGATTTGCCCATGCGCATATGACGCACAATATTCTCGATTTCCACAATGGCATCATCGACCAGCACCCCGGCCACAAGCCCCAGCGCCAAAAGCGACATGGTGTTAAGCGTGAAGCCCATCAAATCGAGGAACCAAAAGGTTGGAATGGCAGATAGCGGGATTGCGATGGAGGAAATAATCGTCGCGCGCCAATCGCGCAGAAAAAGGAACACCACCACGATAGCCAGCAGCGCGCCTTCGATCATCGCGGCCATAGAGCTTTTATATTGGCCTTTGGTGTATTCGACGCCGTTGAACATCTGGAGAAATTTAATCCCCGGATTTTCCTTTTCGATTTTTTCCATTTCCGCCACGGCACCGTCGAAAACGGTAACATCGGAAGCACCGCGCGCGCGCGACATGCCAAAGGTGACGACTTGCTTGCCCTTCAAAAACGACATGCGGGTTTGTTCGCTAAAACCGTCGGTCACTTCGGCAACGTCAGCCAATTTTATGGTACGCCCGCCGCCTAAGTTGATTTGGCGTTGGCCCAATGCATAGGCGTCTTTCGCGTTGCCCAATATCCGAACAGATTGGCGTGATCCCGCAATTTCGGCCTGACCGCCCGCAGCATCCAGATTTTGCTGCCTGAGCAGGCCGTTAATTTGCGAAGCAGTAACGCCCAAGGATTGCATTTTTGCAGGGTCTAAAATGACCCGTATTTCCCGGTTGACGCCGCCATTGCGCGTAACCGCTGCCATCCCTTCGACGGCGAGCAACCGGCGCGAAACAACGTCATCGATAAACCAGCTCAGTTGTTCCAGCGTCATGTCATCTGCGCGGACGCCGTAATACGCGATCGGTTCGCTGGAGAAGGATTGTTTGTAAACCTGCGGTTCCAAAATGCCGTCTGGCAGATCGCTGCGGATCTGGTCGATGGCATTTTTAACTTCGGCGACGGCGGCATTAACGTCATCGCCGATTTGAAATTCAGCAACCACCGTTGTGCTGCCTTCAACGGCAGAACCGCCGATATTGCGGACTCCTTCGACGCTTCGGATCGCCGATTCCACTTTTTGGGTAATTTGATTGGTGATTTCGCTTGGCGAAGCGCCGGGCTGCGAAATCGTTACCAGAACAACGGGGAATTCGATGTCGGGCATGTCTTGCACGTCCATGCGGCTGAACGAGACAATTCCTGCCAGCGTCAGCGCAATAAACAGCACGATGGGGACGACCGGGTTGCGGATCGACCAAGCGGAAATATTGCGGAAATCCATCGCGCTACGCCCTTAATTGCTAAGCTTTTGCAGTTTTGGCGAAACCGTTTCACCGGGATTCAAGAAGCCACCAGCATACAGAACGATGCGTTCGGTGCCATCAATGCCTTCAATAATGGCAAGGCCGGAAGGCGTGACTTGACCGGTTTTCACGGCACGGCGCATGGCCTTATTATCCTTGCCAACAACATAGACAAAGCGGCCATCCTTATCGCTTTGCACGGCTGATTCCGGCAAAACGGGTGCGGACATCGCGCCTGCTTTTATTTCGACACTGGCAAAACCACCGGGCTTCAACGCCTTGTCAAAGGGCAGGGCGATGCGCGCAATCCCCTGGCGTGACTGCACATTGATCATCGGTGAAATCTGCCAGATTGTACCGGTAAAGCTGCGTTCGCCACCCACAGGTGTAACCGTTCCAGGCACGCCGACAGATACACTGGCAAGGTCAACCTCGCTTAACTGCGCCTGCAATTCCATTTCGCCGCCTTGCGCCATGCGGAACAATATCCCGCTGCCGGCACTAACGGTTTGGCCGGGTTCTACATTGCGTTCCAGAACGAAGCCGCCCACCGGCGCCCGAATATCGAGCCGTGCGGTGCGGGCCTGCATCTCGCGGATTTGCGCCTCGGCGACGCCAACACGGGCGCGGGCGGAATCGCGGGTTGCGGTTTTGCGATCAACATCCGCTTTTGAAATGAATCCGCGATCTACCAATTGCAGCGCGCGATCCAATTCATTCTGCGCCAGCCGCAGGTCGGCGCGCGAAACACCGACTTGGGCTTGCAGGCTGGCAATTTGTTGCGTCTGGACGGAACGTTCGATGCTGACCAGCACCTGACCCTGTTGGACCCAATCGCCTTCATCGACAAAAACGCGCGAAACCTGTCCGCCTTCGCCAACTACCCCAACCGGAATTTCCCGCCGTGCGGCCAAGGTCCCTGTGGCGTTGATGGCGCGAACCACGGTTTCCTGCCCCGGAGCGATTACGGTAACGGATTGTGCCTGACCTGCTTTCGCATCCGCCGCAGCGGCTTTGTCCGTCGCAGCTTTGTCGCCCATAAAGTAATAAGCGGCGGCGGCTGCGGCCAATAACAGCGCAATGACGATCAGGATCAGGTTCCGACGACTCGATTTGCGTTCGTTTTCGGCTGAACCGTAGAGTGTATCATCGCTGGAGAGGGTGGTTTCGTAGTTCATATCAAAGTCCGGTTCGTCGCTTATCTGGGCAGCGCAAATCTGCGCTTTTGCAAAAGTGTATTATCTGAATACATCACCCTGCGCAAGCGGCGCAGGGATGGGTTCAACAGTCGTTTACGACAATCGCGTCGGCGACGCACGGCAAAAAGACAGGCGACGCATCGCTTCGACAAACAACATGGCGGACACGCAAAAAAGGCCGCCTTGGTGAAGGCGGCCTTTATTAGATTGTAACGGGTGTTACCCCGAAATCGTGCGTTCTTTAGCGAATGCTGCCACGTTTGATCAAATTGATTACTGCAAGCAGCACAACCGCACCAATAAATGACGTCAAAAGTGTCATGGGATCAAAGGCGTTGTCGCGCAAACGACCACCACCAAGAAGACCGCCGAGCGCAACACGTCCGATGATCGAACCTACGCACCCGACGATGACGTTCATAAATATTCCCATATCCGCGTCACGATTCATTACCTTGCTGGCTAACCAGCCCATGATGCCACCCATAACCAATGCGATAATCCAGCCAATCATGCTCAATTCCTCCTGCTAAAGCCACCTTGCAGTGTGCGGAGCGAAGCATAAGGGCAATTGCGGGGAAGGCAATTGCCGAAATTTAATGGGCCGAAACTTTACAATTGGCCCAAAAAAAAGGCCCGGTCAAATTCGACCGGGCCTTTTTTTGAAACCGTGTTATCCAACAGGTATATATCAATATTTCTGCTGGCGCTCATACAGGTCGCGGTAGTGCTGGATGCGCGTAACGCGCAGGCCCGGCATGCCCGAACGATCAATGGCGCGTTGCCAAGACGCAAATTCTTCGAGCGTCAGGCTGTATCGTTCGCAAACTTCGTTTACGGTCAAAAGCCCGCCATTGACGGCTGCAACGACCTCTGCCTTTCGGCGCACAACCCAGCGGGTTGTCTCCGGCGGCGGAAGCGAATCGACCGTTAACGATTCTCCGAGCGGCCCAATGACCTGACCTGGACGGATTTTCTGGTTTTCTAGCATATCGTCCTCAAATTTTCCTGCCCCGCGACTGCATGTCCACAATCGGACAAGACTTGGACTAACGCAGGGGATTTGCATTTGGTTGAACCGGTAAGGTAAACGGCCGATTCATTTTTGTTTTCTTGTGCGCCGGGTAATTCGGAATTTCGCGGTAGAAATCCGCCGGACGGTGTTTGCAATGCCAAGCCACGACTTTGATTAGCAAAATAGGCTATCCGCGCTGACAACGTATCATTGCTGAACGCTGGGCGTGTCCCCGCAGTCAGCATCGCACGCGTGGTGCGGCTAAGCGTTTGGCGCGCAGATGCTGTGGCTACCAGAGCAGCAAAATTGCTGCGCCTGTTTGCCTGTTGCAACCCACGCCGGGGATGGGGGAAATCCATATTCATCGTCAGCCTGAATACACCGGCGTCCATAACGTCTGGTAAAAGCCGCGTTCAGGGCGCATTAGGCCGGGTTAACGCCGGTTATTCTTTGACCCGGCATTCTGTTCCATTTTGAGAAGCTTTGACGAAAAACGACCGATTTGCGTGCATGGCCCCAGTGAAGACATTTTCCCGATGACACATGAAATAAATTATTCCGCCGATTTTCAACTGGGCGATGACCTCAGCGGCAAGCGAATCGTTGTCGCGATGTCGGGCGGAGTTGATTCGTCGGTGGTTGCAGCCCTTGCCGCGCATTCGGGCGCAGAGACCATTGGTATTACCTTGCAGCTTTATGATCATGGCAGCGCAGTGAAACGCGCCGGCAGCTGTTGCGCGGGGCAGGACATCCGCGATGCACGTGCCGTCGCCGACCGTTTGGGGATCGCGCATTATGTGTTCGACCATGAAAGCCGCTTTCGCGATTCGGTGATCGACCACTTTGCTGATGAATATCTGCGCGGGCGCACGCCTATCCCTTGCGTGCGGTGCAATATGGGGGTGAAGTTCACCGATCTGTTTCGGATGGCGCGCGAATTGGGCGCGGATTGTTTAGCGACAGGCCATTATGTACGCCGCGTGATGGGAGCACAGGGCGCCGAATTGCACCGCGCGCTCGATCCGGCACGTGACCAAAGCTATTTCCTGTTTGCCACGACGTCGGATCAGTTGGATTATCTGCGCTTTCCTTTGGGCGGAATGCCAAAGCCAGAAGTCCGGGCCATTGCCCACGAAATGGGGCTGGTCGTGGCGAACAAGCCCGATAGTCAGGACATCTGCTTCGTACCCGAAGGCGATTACGCCAGTGTCGTGCGCAAAATCCGGCCCGAAGCAGAAACCGATGGGCCCATTGTCGATCTGGAAGGCCGCGAATTGGGTCGGCACCGGGGTTTGATCCATTATACTGTCGGGCAAAGGCGCGGGCTGGAGCTGGGCGGGTTGGTCGAACCATTATATGTCGTTCGGCTCGAACCCGAAGCGCAACGTGTGGTCGTGGGGCCGAAGCGCGCTTTGGCGGTCAGCGCGGCGCGCATTTCAGAGCCGAACTGGCTTGCCGATGTGGAAGGCCGACAAGTGATGGCCAAAGTGCGATCTTTGGCAAAGCCTGTCCCCGCGCGAATTGACGGCGAATGGTTGCGCTTTGACGGGGAAGAATATGGCGTCGCCCCGGGACAAGCAGCGGTGCTGTATGATGGCGACCGCGTGTTGGGTGGCGGCTGGATTGAAGAGACCGTCGCCGCGCTGGATATAATCGCGGCCTGAAACGCCGGGTTTATTCCAACGCCTCGATTTCTTTCTCGTTCAACTGCACACATCCAAAAGTGCCGCGTCGTTCGGCAACCGCATGCGCCAAAAATGGCACCGATGCGGCGATTCGTTTGTTTTCGGGATCATCGGACAACGACACGACTCCCATACCCGGCTCAAAATCCTTGGTGCAGCTATCTAGTGATCGACCTGCAATATAGCGGCATGAACAAGCGATATGGGCGCCATAAGACGCCCCCAATTTGGCCTCCGCCTTGATCGACGACAAGTTGACGATGAACCAAATCAGCAACAGGACCAGCGCGGCAATCGCCCCATAAGCTATCTTGCGCGGCAAGCTTAGGCGAGATGCCGAGCCTTTATCTGCTGTTTTTGGCGAAGTTGCGGTTGCCATTTCTTATCCTTCTGGTGCATCGGTATGTTATGCCTAGATACCAACTGCGTTTTTCCGCAACCCTGTTTTCGCTCGCCGCGACAATTGCCTTGTCAGCATGTGGCGCGGACCCGGCTGAAAAGGCCGCGGTTGGCATGGAAAATTACATCGCCAACGGCGTGGTTTCCAAAAAGGCACTCGAAAATGGATTGGCTCCGTTTTTTGAAGATGACGCCATGGCAGAAACGCGTGCCGTGGTGGTTTATTATCGCGGGCGCATTGTCGCCGAACGCTATGCGCCGGGCTATGGCCCCGATACGCGGTTGGTCGGCTGGTCGATGTCGAAAAGCATCACCGCAACACTCATCGGCTTCATGGTGGCCGATGGCCGGTTGTTGTTGGATGATCCAGCCCCGGTGCCCGAATGGCAAAGTGCTGCCGATCAGCGCGGCAAAATTACCCTGCGACACCTGCTGCATATGGAAGCGGGACTCGATCATAGCGAAATGGGCAATGACCAAATCGCATTGTACGAAGCTGATACGCCGCGTCTGTTGTTTCTCGATGGTCGCGAAAATGTGGCGCGCTATGCCGAAAAGCGCCCTTTAGAGGCCGCCCCTGGTGAAATGTTCGAATATTCCTCGGCGACCAGTCATATCCTGGCCGACATCATGGCGCGCACCTTGACCGATAGCACCGATCCCGAAGTGCGCCGCGACGCGATGCTCGAATATTTGCGCGGGCGCCTGTTTGAGCCACTGGGCATGACCAGCGCCTTTGCCGAATTTGACCGCAGCGGTACCATGTTGGGTGGCAGCCTGATTCACGCGACGCCGCGCGATTGGGGGAAATTTGGTGAATTTCTGCGCAACAATGGCTCGGTTCGCGCTGCCCAATTGATGCCAACCAGCTGGACGCGCTTTATGAAAACGCCCAGTCCGGGCAACGCTAATTATGGCGGGCATATCTGGCTGAACCGCCGGGGTATCGAAGGTCGCGCGCAAAATCTGTTCCCGGGGCGCGCACCGTCAGATGTATTTGCAGCCCTTGGCCATTTGGGTCAGTTTGTGGTCGTCTCGCCACAGCATCGGCTCACCATCGTCAGAATGGGAAATACCCCCGATAATGATCGCGGGCCGATCAACGATCAAATCGTAAAACTAATGTCGTTGTTTCCGCGCGATTAACGCGCATTCAAACCTTGTTGACGGGGGCGTCGTCGCCCAAATCTTCGAACCATGCCTCAACGGGGCCCTTTAGCGTCAATTGCATGGGGCGACCGTTGCGATCGAGGCTGCGTCCGGCCTGCACTTTGATCCAGCCTTGGGATACGCAATATTCCTCAACGGTGGTTTTGCGTTCGCCTTTGAAGCGAATGCCGATACCGCGCGTCAGCTTGTCGGCATCATAAAATTCGCTGAACGGATGGATGGAAAGCCGGTCGGGCGGAAAGTCGGTGCTATCGGTCATAACCGCGCCTTTGCCGCAGCATGTGCCAAAGCGCAAGAGGGCGTGCAATTAGGGCTTTTAACTTTTTCATAAATGAGCCAGCATCGGGACTCGGTAAAAACAACAAAAACGCACGGGGTAATCGCCATGAAATTCGAAACGCTTTTGGACAATGCACGCAACCGCCGCTCGCTGTTACAGGGGCATGGGCGTTGCCGCCGTCGGGCTGACCTTCACGGGTGCTTTGGCGGGGTGTGGCGAGAAGAAGGCCAAGAAACTAGCCAATGGCGAAGATGCGACGCTGAACCTGTATAATTGGGACGATTATATGGGCGAGACCACGTTGGAGGATTTCAAGGAAGCCGGCGGTGTCGATGTCAAAATGGACCTGTTCGATACCAACGACACTTTGTTTGCCAAATTCCGCGCGGGTAACCCCGGATATGACCTGATTGTGCCGTCGAATGATTTCGTCGAGCGTATGGCGAAGGCCGACATGTTGCAAAAAATCGACAAGACGCAGCTATCCAATTTCAAAAATATCGCGCCTGAATTTATCGATGTCGATTATGACAAGGGCCGCGAATTTTCGGTGCCCTATACATGGCTGGTGCTAGGCATCGGTTATCGCAAATCCAAAGTGCAGGGCGTGCCTGACAGCTGGAAATATCTGTTCGATTCGGACCAATATAAAGGCCGTATCGCTTTGCTATCAGAGGCGGGCGACATTTTCCGTCTGTACGCTAAATATCTGGGCAAATCGGTCAATGCGATCACCGCAGCGGATGTGAAGACCATCGAGGCACTGCTGGTGAAGCAAAAGCCACATATTGCCAAATTCCACGATGATGATGGTCAGGATCTGCTGGCCAAGGGTGAGGTTGATCTGGTGCTCGAATATAATGGCGACATCGCGCAATTGATGGCCGAGGATGACGACATTGATTTTGTGGTTCCGAAAGAGGGTAGCCAGTTCAATTCGGATAATTTCTGCATCCCCAAAGGGGCCAAACACCCAAAAAATGCACATGCCTTTATCAACTTCATCCTTGATGGGCAAAACGGTAAAAAGGTGACTGAAACGATCCTGTATCCTACGCCCAACATGGCAGCGAAGGCGTTGATGCCGGATAGTTACAAAAATAACCCGGTCATTTATCCGCCCGCAGATGTGCTGGCGAAATGCGAATATGCAAAGTTTAATCCTGAGATACAGCCGCTTTACGAGGAAGCCTTCACCCGCGTTCGCGCGTCGTAGTTGTGGGGATGCAATCCGCTACAAACAACCGTCGCCCCGCACTTGATGCGGGGCTAGGCTATTTTATTGCTCGCCGTAAAAAGCCAAGCCCTGTGTCGAGCACGGGGCGACATGGTTGGTATGTGGATGGTTTGAGTTCCTGAAATGCCTGGCACCGAACAAGACTGGAAAACGCAAAAGCGCCCCTTTGCGGCGGTTTCCGTACTACCGATTTTCTGGACTGCGATCTTTTTCGTGGTGCCGATGGCGTTTGTCTGGTTCTACAGCTTTGGCCGCAATGTCGGGCTGACCGAGATCGACATTGTCGGTACGCTGGATAATTACAAGCGGGCAACCGAATGGCTGTATCTGGGGATTTTCCTGAAAAGCTTTGCGGTTGCGGCTTTGGTCACGCTTATTTGCCTGATTGTCGGTTTTCCGGTGGCGATGGCGATCACCTTTGCTTCGGAAAAATGGCGACCGTGGCTGTTGCTCGGCATCATGTTGCCGTTCTGGACCAATCTATTGATCCGCACCTATGCGCTGATGATCGTGATGGGGCAGCAGGGCTATGCCAATAGCGGGCTGGGCGCGTTGTGGAACGGGGCGAGCTGGCTGAAAACTTTGGTCGGCCTGCAACCGCTATCGACATGGGAACCACTGCCGCTGTTGTACAACAATTTTGCGGTGGTCGTCGGCCTTGTCTATGTCCACCTGCCCTTCATGGTGTTGCCGCTCTATTCGGCGCTTGATCGGCTCGACAAGAGCCTGATCGAGGCGAGCCTTGATCTGGGGGCAGGGCATTTGAAAACCTTGTTCAAAATCGTCGTGCCTTTGGCTGCACCGGGAATTATCGCAGGCGTGATGATCACACTGATCCCGGCATTGGGTGCCTATCTGACCCCCGATCTGATGGGTGGTACCGATAGCCAGATGATCGCCAATGTCATCGAACGCCAGTTCAAGCGCGCCAATGACTGGCCCTTTGGTGCTGCACTCTCGTTCCTGCTGATCTATGCGATGTTCGCGCTGATCGCCTTGCAGGGGATGCGCAAGAAGATAGGGGAGGTGCGCTGATGGCCTTCTTCACCCGCACCCCCCGTGCGCCGCTTGAATATGCCAAATCGCTTTGGATGCGTGGCTGGGTGCTTGCGGTAATGCTGTTTTTGTATTTGCCGCTGTTTGTGCTGATGGCGTTCAGTTTCAACGACAGCAAACGCAATGTCGTGTGGCGCGGTTTCACCACCAAATATTATGGCAAAGCGTGGGAGAATGACCAGCTGTGGGATGCGATGCTCAATTCGCTGACCATTGCAGGACTTGCGACAGTTTTTAGTCTGGTAATCGGTTCGATGGCTGCCGTCATGCTGTGGCGTTTCCGCTTTCCGATGAAATCTGCGGTCGATGGCACAATGTCGCTGCCGATCATTGTACCCGAAATTTGCTTGGGCGTCGCGTTTCTAGTGTTCTTTTCCTGGATTGGTTGGCCCAGCGGCCTGCCTTGGCCGTTTAACCTGACCGCGATTGTCATCGCGCACATCACCTTCTGCTTTCCCTTTGTCACGATGGTGGTCCGCGCGCGATTGGCGACGTTCAATCGCGAACAAGAGGAGGCAGCAAAGGATTTGGGAGCGGGCGAGTGGCAGGCGTTCCGCGATGTGCTGATCCCGCATATCAAACCAGCATTGGTGTCGGGCGCGTTGCTAGCGTTCACCCTTAGCCTTGACGATTTCGTTATCACCTTTTTCACCAGCACGCCGGGGACAGATACATTCCCCGTCTTGGTCTATTCGCTGGTCAAGCGCGGGGTGACGCCAGACGTTAACGCCGCTTCGACGATCCTGATTCTCTTCACCGTTCTCCTCACCGCCATCGCCCTGAAGCTTCAGGGTGTGAAGGCCCTCGCGGATGCCCATTGATATGCCCGAACCCATCATCCAGATCCGCAATGTCACCAAACGCTTTGGAAAAGTCGCGGCGGTGGACAATGTGTCGCTCGACATCATGGCAGGCGAATTCTTTGTCCTGCTCGGCCCATCGGGATGCGGCAAAACCACGTTGCTGCGCATGATCGCGGGTTTTGAGGTGCCGACCGAGGGGCAAATATTGATCGACGGACAGGATATGAGCCGCGTTCCGCCAAACAAGCGGCCGGTGAATATGGTGTTTCAAAGCTATGCTGTGTTCCCGCATATGTCGGTTGCGGATAATGTCGCTTACGGCCTGAAAATCGCGGGCGTCGGGCGCGGCGAACGCGAAGATCGGGTCAAAGAGGCGCTTGATCTGGTCAAATTGGGCGGCTTTGAAGGCCGCATGCCTGATCAGATGTCGGGCGGCCAGCGGCAGCGTGTGGCCTTGGCACGCAGTTTGGTGATGCGGCCCAAGGTGCTGTTGCTTGATGAACCATTGTCGGCCCTCGATGCTAAATTGCGCGCGCAGATGCAGTTCGAATTGTCCGATTTGCAGGATGAGGTCGGCATCACTTTTGTCACCGTTACCCACGATCAGGACGAAGCTTTGTCGATGGCGAGCCGGATCGCGGTGATCAACAAAGGCGAGGTATCGCAATTGGCGACACCATCCGATCTATACGAATTCCCCGCCAACCGTTTTGTCGCCGATTTTGTGGGATCAGTGAACATTTTCGAAGGCAAGCTGATTATCGACGAACCCGACAAAGCGGCGGTTGATTGTCCGGGGCTCGGCAAAGTCTATCTGAACCACGGCGTTACCGGCCCGCATGGTGCCAATGTATGGGTCGCGTTGCGGCCTGAGAAAATGTACTTGCATGTACAAGGCAAAGGCAAAGCGGTGGAGGCCGCCGCCAAAGACGCGCCAGAGGGGCATAATTTTGCGCGCGGCGTGATAAAAGGCATGAGCTATTTGGGAGACATAACGCTGTTCGAAATCCGGCTGGAATCGGGCGCAATGATCCGCGTCAGCCGCCCCAATTTATCGCGGCATGATCAGGAAGATTTCACCTGGGATGATAAAGTCAGCATGCACTGGCGCGCAGATAGCCCAGTAGTATTGCTGGGATAACGGCGATTTTGGGGGCATCATGACCGAACAGGTCCGGAATTTCTGGCATCGTTTTCGCGAAAAGGCAGAGTCCATTAAGCCGGTGCATCCGGTCGATCCGCGTTCGCGCCCACTTTATGTTTTGATATTGGGGGCGGCCGCCATTGAACTCGCGGTGCTATATCTCAGCGACTTCACGATGAGCGCCAACGTAATCCTGAAGATGTTTGTCTTGTTAGTCGGGATTGCGTTGGCCGGATTGATTATTCGTCGATACGGCAACCCCAAGATTGCGGGCATGCTGGAAGCCTTTGCGCTGCCACCCATTGTTGGTGCTTTGACTGCAGTTTCCACGGTGTTTCTGACGACGGTCAGTTTTCCCTTTGCCGATGACATGCTGTCCGGTCTCGATCAAATGCTGGGTTTTAATTGGCTAACGCTGTTTGCCGTGTACCAGAAATATCCGGCGGTCCTTTATCTGTCGGATTGGGCTTATAGCTCAATCTACTTGCAACTATCCGTTATTGCTGTCGCGTTGTTCTGGACAGATCGCGCCTCACGCGGATGGACTTTTATGACTGCTTGGGCATTGGCCAGCTTGATCACCGTGCTGATATACCCGTTTTTCCCTGCTGCCGGACCCTATTTGCAATATGGCATCACGCCACAAGACATTCCCGGTTTCGATGTGGAGTTTCCATGGAATACCGGACCGACCATCGATGCCATTCGTGACGGATCAATCCGCGATTTGGCAAAGGCGATGGCGGGGTTGGTGTCGTTTCCCAGTTTTCATTTTGCTGCAGCCGTTTTGTTCGCCTGGGCCGCCTTGCCTTTGCGCTGGTTACGGTATCCGTTCATTCTGCTGAACGTTGCCATGGGGTTTGCGACGATCATCATTGGCAGTCATTATCTGGTCGATCTGTTCGGCGGTGCCGTGGTGGCTGTGACGGCCATCTGGTTAGCTACGATAGCCGTGCGCGGGGCGACGCCAAATAGTGACTTAGCTTAATCGTCGTCTTTTTTCCGCGCTTTGTTGGCGTAAATCAAAGCGGCGGCAAGGGCAGCGGAACCGATGCCGATACCGGCGGCGGTTTTCCAGCCCATGCCACCTTTTGCTTCAACCGCTTCCTTGCGCGCCTTGGCACGTTTGACTTCGCGGATGGTTTCGTTGTCGGGCGGTGTTTCGTCGGTTTGGTCTGTCATGCCCTAACAATGAATCAGGCAGGACTCGGCGTCAACCCTTCATAGCGCCCGCAGTTTTGGTTCGGCCGCATCCAGCGCCTTTCGGATGATACCGACCAATTCGTCAATTTGTTCGGTGGTGATGATTAAAGGCGGGCACATGACGATGCTGTCGCGGATGCCGCGCACCATAAGGCCGTTTGCGATACACAGATCGCGAACTATCGGGCCAGCAGTGCCTTCTTTGCCACCAAAGCGCGCGCCGGTGGCTTTATCCGCGACGATTTCAACGGCACCGAGCAGGCCGATGGAGCGCGCTTCGCCTACCAGCGGGTGATCGCTCAGGGTGGCAAGCGCCTTTGCCAGATAGGGTCCGGTTTCGCTGCGCGTGCGCTCAACCAGGTCTTCGCGTTCCATGATTTCGATGTTGCGCAACGCCACAGCCGATGCGACCGGATGCCCCGAATAGGTATAGCCATGGACAAAATCGCCGCCGGTTTTCATCACCTTGATGATGTCGGCACTGACGGCCACAGCGGAGATGGGCAGATAGCCCGACGACAATCCCTTGGCTATTGCGATGATGTCTGGCTGAACGCCAACGCTTTCGTGGCCCCACATATTGCCGGTGCGCCCAAATCCGCAGATGACTTCATCACAGACAAGTAAAATGCCATATTTGCGGCAAATTGCCTCCACCTGCGGCCAGTAATTGGCGGGTGGAATGATAACGCCACCGGCACCTTGCACCGGTTCGCCGATAAAGGCGGCGACATTTTCGGGACCGACTTCGATGATTTTGTCTTCGATAGCTTGAGCGCAGGCGTTGCCAAAGGCTTCCGGCGTCATGTCGCGGCCTTCATTGTACCAATAGGGTTGGCGGACATGCTCGATCCCCGCCATTGGCAACACGCCGGGGGCAGGGAAGCCTTGGCCGTGCATCGATTTCATCCCACCCATCGAAACGCCAGCAACGGTCGATCCGTGATAGGCATTATGGCGGCTGATAAAGACAGTACGGCTATGTTCGCCTTTAACCTGCCAATAATGGCGGACGAGGCGCAGGATCGTGTCGTTGGCTTCGGAACCGCTGCTGTTGAAAAACACATGCGGCAGGCGGTTACCTGTTAGGCTCGCGATTTTGTCGGCGAGCATGACAGCGGGCGGGTTCGCGGTTTTAAAAAAGCTGTTGTAATACGGCAGCTCGAGCATTTGCTCCTTGGCAACCTCGGCCAATTCGTCGCGGCCATAACCGACATTGACGCACCACAGACCCGCCATGCCATCAAGGATGCGATTGCCATCGCCGTCGTGGATGTAACAGCCCTCGGCATGGGTAATGATGCGGCTGCCGCCCAGGTCTTCGATTTCTTGCCAATCGGCTTGTGCGGGCAAATGGTGGGCCACATCGAGGCGGCGGAGTTCGGCGATGTCGTAATTACGGGGCATATGAATTCCTTAAGGCTAGCATAGGCTGAAGCCCCTCCCCTTCAGGGGAGGGGTTGGGGGTGGGGCGGTGACGTTTGTCCTGTGCCATTTGCAAATTACAAACCAACAGGCCCCACCCCAACCCCTCCCCTGAAGGGGAGGGGCTAGAAAGCCGTTAAGGCGAAAAGCCGATCCGTGCTTGGTAGCGGTTATAGCGGGTGATGCACCGATTCATAATTCCCCTCTTAACGCCTTTCCCAGCAGGCGGAAATAGGTTTGCGAGTCATCATCGTTTTCGGTGCCCCATTCGGGATGCCATTGGACAGCAAGCAATGGCGCGCCATTGGGACGGGCGCTATAGGCTTCGATCAGGCCATCGGGCGCGCAGGCTTCGACTGATAGTCCGTCGGCGAGTTTTCCGATGCCTTGGTAATGCACCGAATTCACATCAAGCGCGGGCTTGGCATAGGCATTGGCCAGCATGCCGCCGTCCGCCAGTGCGACCGCATGGCGATGGTCAAACATGGCGTCGAACGAAACATCATCGGGCGCGTGGTGGCGGATTAGGTCGTCGCTGGCGCTGGTATCGCGGCGCAACGTGCCGCCCAAAGCGACGTTGATTTCCTGAAAGCCCCGGCAGATACCGAAAACGGGCTTTTGCAAGTCGATCATCCGGTCAACCATCGACAAGGCTATTTCGTCTCTGCCTTCATCGAAGGGGCCGTCGCCTTGCATCTCGCCATAGCGCGCGGTGGCAACATTGGACGGGCTGCCAGTCAGCAAAATGCCGTCCAATCGCGGCGCGACCTCTGCGGCGGTCATCAGGTCAGGCAGTGAGGGCACGATCAGCGCCGCCACATCAGCATAGGTCATCGCCGCGCGGATATAACGCTCCATCACCGCCTGTGCAGGTTCGGTGCCGACAATACGGTTGCAGGCAATGATGCCAAGGACGGGGCGGGTCATAACTAATTCCTCTCCATCGACTTGCGATGGGGAGGTGGCAGTTGCGCAGCAACTGACGGAGGGGCCTCGGCGGTTGATGAGCGGACTGCGTCCGCTTCCCCTCCACCACCGCTTCGCGGCGGTCCCCCTCCCCATTGCAAGGCAATTGGGAGGATCAAGATGCCGCCCCAATCAATTCCCGCCCGATCAACATCCGGCGTATTTCGTTGGTGCCTGCGCCGATGTCGAGCAGCTTTGCATCGCGCCAATAGCGTTCGACCGGCCAGTCTTTGGTATAGCCAGCGCCGCCCAAGGCCTGAATCGCTTCGCCCGCAACCTTCACCGCACTTTCGCTAGCCAGCAGGATAGCGCCTGCCGCGTCAAAGCGTGTGGTTTGCCCGGCATCACAGGCGCGGGCAACATTGTAAACGTAACTCCGCGCCGAGTTGAGCGCGACATACATGTCGGCCACTTTGCCCTGCATCAGTTGGAAGCTACCAATGGGCTTACCGAATTGCTTGCGTTCACGGACATAGGGCAGCACCACATCAAGGCAGGCTTGCATCACGCCCAGCTGCAATCCCGCAAGCACGACACGTTCATAATCGAGGCCAGACATCAACACGCCCACACCGCCGTGCAATGGCCCCATGATGTGCTCTTCCGGCACGAAGCAATCGTTGAACACCAATTCCGCCGTCGGCGAACCGCGCATGCCCATCTTGTCGATTTTCTGCCCAATGGCGAATCCCGGCATGTCTTTTTCGATCAGAAATGCGGAGATTCCGCGCGACGATGCCTTCGGGTGCGGTTTTGGCATAAACGACCAGGGTATCGGCATAGGTTGCGTTGGTGATCCAGAATTTCGTGCCGTTGAGCATATAGCCCCCCGGCACCGCATCGGCCTTCAACTTCATCGAAACCACATCTGACCCTGCGCCAGCCTCTGACATAGCAAGGCTGCCGACATGTTCGCCAGAAATCAGCTTGGGCAGGTATTTTGCTTTTTGTTCTGGCGTTGCCCAGCGGCGGATTTGATTGACGCACAGATTGCTGTGTGCACCATAAGACAGGCCAATTGACGCAGAGGCACGGCTGACTTCTTCTACTGCAACGACATGCTCCAGATAACCCAGCCCCAAGCCGCCATCATCCTCGCTGACAGTAATGCCATGCAGGCCAAGGTCTCCCATTGCCGTCCATAATTCGTCGCGAGGAAACCAGTCATCGGCATCAATTTTGGCAGCCAGCGGTGCGATTTTATCGGTGGCAAAGCGTTGTGTGGTATCGCGGATCATATCCGCCGTTTCGCCCAAAGCGAAATCGAGTGATGGAAAGGTGCTCATGCCCTTGGTTTTGCAGTTATGAACGGCATAATCAACTGCTAGCCTTGGCGCGTCATCTTGCCTAACGCAAACCCCTGTCCCGTCCACATAAGCGAATCATATGGAACCCCACGAACTTTCCGCCAATATGCTTACTGCGCTGCGCCGCTATGCGAAATCGGTGATGGTAATCAGCAGCCGTCATGAAGGTGTGCGTTATGCTATGGCGGCGACTGCGGTGTGCGAGGTCAGCCTAGATCCGCCTGCGATGTTGGTATGCGTCAATCGCAAAACGTCGATGCACGCGCCGCTGACGGCAGGTGCGGACTTTGCCGTCAACATGCTCCACGGCGGTCAAGAACAGATTGCGCGCAATGCCGGTGGAGGGGTAAGTGTCGAAGACCGCTTTTTGCTCGGCGATTGGCGCGAGGATGTTTTGGGTATTCCTTACTTGGCCGATGCGCAGGCCAGCTTTATCTGTCGCAACGCGCGGTCATTGGAATTTGGCACTCACACTATTTTTATAGGTGAAGTGGCTGCTGCCCATGCTGCCGATCATATCGATCCGTTAGTCTATGTTGATGGTCGCTATATTTCCGGCAGCGGACAATAGGCACAGAAAGAGGGCAATGCCCGCCGATTCTTCCAGACTGACGGCCGTATTAGGCCCCACCAACACCGGCAAGACCCATCTCGCGGTTGAGCGGTTATGCGCCTATTCCAGCGGCATGATGGGGTTTCCGCTGCGGTTGCTTGCGCGTGAGATTTACGACCGGGTTGTCGCCATCAAAGGCCCCAAAGAAGTCGCGCTGATTACCGGCGAGGAGCGGATCGAACCGCCCGGGGCGCGTTGGTACCTTTGCACCGTGGAATCGATGCCGATGACGAAGGACTTCGCTTTCGTCGCTTTGGACGAGGCGCAATTGGCGGCGGACCCGGAACGCGGCCATATTTTTACCGACCGGCTGTTGCGCGCGCGCGGGCGGGAGGAAACGATGATTTTGGGATCAGAGGCTTTACGCCCGATGATCAGGGCTTTGCTACCCGAAGCGGAGATCATTTCGCGGCCGCGTTTCTCGACTTTATCCTATGCGGGGGCCAAGAAACTGTCGCGCCTTCCGCCCCGTTCCGCCATTGTCGCCTTTTCGGTTGAACAAGTTTACGCCGTGGCCGAACTGTTGCGCCGGTTGCGTGGGGGTGCCGCTGTGGTGATGGGCGCTTTATCGCCGCGCACCCGCAATGCGCAGGTGGCCATGTTTCAATCGGGCGAGGTTGATTATCTGGTCGCCACCGATGCCATCGGAATGGGGCTGAACCTCGACGTCGCGCATGTCGCCTTTGCCGGATTGAGCAAATTTGACGGTAACCGCCAACGCCGTTTGACGTTTTCAGAAATGGCGCAAATCGCAGGGCGCGCCGGGCGGCATCAGCGCGATGGCAGTTTCGGTACTTTGGCGGGTGAAGCCAGCGAGATGACGCCGGAAGAGGTGCTGGCAATTGAGGAACACCGCTTTCCATCGCTTGATTGGATGTATTGGCGCGAAAGCCGTCCACGCTTTGATAATTTACCAACACTGATCGCCGATCTGGAGGCAAAGCCCGACGGGCCGCCATTGCGGGCAGCGCCCGAAGCTTTAGACCTGGCGGTGCTGAAACGGTTGGCGGATATGGCCGATGTGCGGTCTTTATTATCCAGCCCTGCATCCATCGCCAAATTGTGGGAAGTCGCAAGCCTACCCGATTTCCGGCAAATGGGGCCTGAACATCACAGTCGCTTTGTTGCATCTTTGTGGCAGCATTTGGGACAGCGAAGGCCGTTGCCGCACAGTTATGTCGCGGCAGAGATTAGCCGGCTCGATACGATACAAGGCGATATTGCGACGATTTCCGGCCGAATCGCAGCAGCGCGGACATGGTCTTACATCGCGCAGCGAGCAGACTGGGTTGAAGATCCTACGGCGATGGCAGGGCGCACCAACGCTTTGGAAGAAAAACTGTCCGATGCGCTGCACAACGCCCTGCGCCAGCGTTTTGTTGACAGGCGCACATCGATGTTGCTGCGAAAAGGCGCGCGCGATGACGCATTGCTACCGGTCACGGTGGATGCGGACAAGCGTGTTTCGGTGGACGGAGAAATCATTGGCACGCTAGAAGGATTCACTTTTCGCGTTGACCCCGCCGCGCGGGTAGGCGAACGCAAATTATTACTGGCAGCAGCCGAACGGCATCTGGCAGCATATTTGAAGGAAAAGGCGAGGGCAGTGGCTATGGCCGGGAATGAAGAATTTACGCTGGCGAAAGATAACGATGGACGGCCTGCGCTGTTCTGGAACGGTGATTTGCTGGGGCATCTGGCAAAAGGGCGCACATTGTTGCAGCCGCTGTTCAAACCCGTGCGTGCGGTCGCTGGCCTTGAAGGGGATGCACTGCGCGATATAGTCGATAAGGCTGAAAGCTGGGTGCAGGTGCAACTAGCCAAAAATATGGGCGGCATTGTCGCGCTCAACCAATTGGCGCAAGATGCCGCAACCGATGGCATTGTGCGGGCATTGGCGGCGCGATTGGCCGACGCTGGCGGTATCGCCGGACGGCAATTTTTGGCCGATACGTTGCAAGCCCTGCCCAAAGAGGCGCGGGGGGCGGCGCGCAAGGCGGGGATCGTTTTTGGCGCACTGGATGTTTATCACCATGCCATTTTGAAACCGGCCGCGACCCGTTGGCGCGCAGCTTTGTTTGCGGCCCTAGATGACAAGCCTATGCCCGATTTACCGCCCGAAAGTGCGGTGCATCTGAAGGAATGGGATTTCGCCTCCGCCGCGGATTGCCGCAACGCTGGCTATCGCCGTGTGGGCAATGAATATGTCCGCATCGATCTGGCAGAACGTGTGATCAAGAAAGCGCATGAGGCACGCGGACAGGCGATGGAATTTGGCATGGACATGGCCTTTGCGACGTCACTTGGCCTCAGCGAGGACGGGCTAAACGCCCTTATGCGTGATGCTGGCTTCCGTCCTGCAGAGGCAAAGCAGGCCCCCGAAGTTGGCGAAGGGGCCGAACAGCAAATCATCGACAATAACGATGTATCTGTCTTTCAAGACGATGCGCAACCGGCGACTGAAGTCACGGAAAGCACCGAAGCGCCTGTCGCAGCAGAAGCTACCGCCACACCCGCCGATACCACTGCCATCCCCGTGGCCCTCACGCATTGGCGCTGGGTTGGTCTTCGCAAACCCCGTCCGCAACAATCGCAGCGACCAACGCAAAGCCGGATTGATCGACCAAAAGCCAAGGGCAAGCCATTTAATAAAGGCGATGCCAAACCCGCCAAGGCAGCGCCTGTGCGCAAGGCGGAGCCTGCTGCGCCCTCCGCTCTCGCGCTGCAATTGGCGGCGCTCAAGGATAAATTGGGCGGTTAGCTTTGGCACCGGATTTGCTTCGGATCGACAAATTGCTGTGGCATTTGCGCCTGTCCAAATCGCGCAGTCAGGCGCAAGCATTGATTGCTGATGGACATGTGCGGGTTAATGGGCGTCGCGTCGAAAAATCCAGTGTCGAAGTGCATGTCGGCGATGTGGTTATCGTACCGCGCGGAGAAAATGTTTTGGTAATCCGCGTTTTGAGCATCCCCGCACACCGTGGTCCGGCAATCGAAGCACAGGGTTGTTATCAGGAAATTTGAGGTGAGAAGAATTTCTCCCGTTGACTTGCCCCCAAAAGGCACAATAGGCGTGGAAACAACAAATCGCTTCAATTGGGGAGAGTTCGACCAATGACCTATGTCGTCACCGATGCCTGCATCAAATGCAAATATATGGACTGTGTAGAGGTGTGCCCGGTCGATTGTTTCTACGAAGGCGAGAATATGCTCGTCATCAATCCTAACGAATGCATTGATTGCGGCGTATGCGAACCCGAATGTCCTGCAGAAGCGATTTTGCCCGATACCGAAAGCGGGTTGGAGCAATGGCTTGAGCTGAACACTGCGTATAGCGCCGAATGGCCAAACATCACCTCCAGCCGTGAACCACCCGCCGATGCGGATGCCTTTAAAGGCGTCGAAGGTAAATTCGACAAATACTTCTCGACCGAACCCGGTCAAGGCGATTGATGTGAGCCGATGGGGGGCAGTGGCTGCGATGCTGTTGGGCATCGCCGCTTCGTCCGCCCTTTCGGCAAAATCTCCAGCTGCAGCCGATGAAGCGCAAGTCCGCGCAATCGTTGAACGTGTCTATGCGCCCTATATGCGGCCCATAAGCGACGCGCTTGAAGATGATAGCCAAGTGCCCGATAATGATCCGGGTTCTGCTATGGACGGCTATGAGCCGCCTTATACGGCCACGCTCTCACCTTTGGTGGCGCGCTGGGGCAAGGCGATGACGGCAACCGAAGAATTGTACCGGCTGAATAGCTTTGACTGGTTCTGCCAATGTCAGGACAACGACAACAAAACATCAAAGCTGATGCAGCAGACCTATAATCTGGTCGGCAAAGACCGGATTGACGTCAATGTGCTGTTCTCTCCCGGCTGGAGCGAGCAGGGTAATACCGGCGCGCCATTGCTGTTCCGTTTTAAACGCGAGGCGGGATCGTGGAAAATCGATGATTTGAAATTCCACCAGTTCACGACATTGCGCAAGGCATTGGCAAAAGACATCACAGAAGCCGAAAAAGATCTGGCATCAAAGCCATCTGGCTAACCCATATGGCGTTGCGATTGCGGTAAGCGAGACCAATAAGGTCGGGTAAATCGCAATAGATTGCACGGCATTGTAAAATTGCAAAAGTGCTTGCCGCTACGGCATCCTTTTTTGCTACGCCTGCACCTTTCTGATTTGTTGCATTTATGTTGCACTGTTACCGAAAACCACAGGTTTCCGCGTCGTTGCACGTGACGTTAAGAATATTCATGCCTATCATTCGCGCTGCCAGAGGAGTGGCATAGGAGAGAGACATGACAACCCAATTCAGCCTACGGAAGGTGCTGTTCGCACTTTCCGCAGCCAGCTGCGCTTTTGCAGCTCCAACCATCGCGTTCGCGCAAGATGCAGAAGATGCCGAAGCAGCCCCCGCCGATGACGAAATCGTCGTTGTCGCACAGGGCCGTGCACAGGCTTTGTCCGAAGTGCCGTTGGCCATTTCAGCGGTCAGTGCAGAAGTCCTGCAAAACAGTGGCGCAAATGACATTCGCCAATTGAACCAAGTGGCCCCGTCGCTGTTGGTTTCGTCGACCGGTTCCGAAGCCAATGGCTCGGCGCGTATTCGCGGCATCGGTACCGTGGGTGACAATCCCGGCCTTGAAAGCTCGGTCGCGGTGTTCATCGATGGCGTGTATCGTTCGCGTTCGGGCATCGGCCTGAATGAACTGGGCGAAATTGACCGCGTCGAAGTGTTGCGCGGACCGCAAGGCACATTGGGCGGGCGCAATGCCTCAGCCGGTTTGATCAGCATTTTCTCCAAGAAAGCCGTCGTTCGAATTCGGCGGCAGTGGCGAACTGACCTACGGCAACTATAATTTCATGCGGGCATCGACCAGCTTTACCGGCCCCATTAGCGAAACACTCGCCGGGCGGATCGACGGCGTTTATGTGAAGCGTGACGGTTTTTACAACGATGCGGTCAACAATACCGACGTCAATGATCGTGACCGCTATTTCCTGCGCGGCCAATTGCTGTGGGAACCAAGCGACGCCCTGACGGTTCGTTTGATCGGTGATTATACCAGCCGCGAAGAAAAATGTTGCGCGGCGACCTATGTCGATTCATCGATCAACCAATATATCGGCAACCTCAACAATCTGGGGATTGGCGCAACGCTGCCTGGCGGCAACAACATCATCAACGTATTGCGCGATCTGGGCCAGCCATTGGCGGCGTTTAATGCGGGTTATTCGCGTGAGATTTCGTCCACGCGCGGTCGCAGCTTTGCCGGCGAAACCACCGATGGCGGTGTTTCGCTCCAGTTCGATTATGATCTGGGCAGTGCAAAGCTGACCTCGATTACCGGTTATCGCCAGTATAAGAGCGGAGCGGGTTCGGACACGGATTACAGCACGGTCGACATTTTGTACCGCGCGCCGGATGACGACGCCTATCGCCAGTTCAAAACCTTCAGCCAGGAAGTGCGTTTGCAGGGCGAAGCGTTTGACGGAAAATTGGATTGGCTGGTTGGCGGCTTCTTCGCCAATGAAAAACTGACGCTGACCGATAATTTGCGTTTCGGCAATCAATATGGCCGTTTTGCGACGTGCCGTATCATCGCCGGTGGCGGTCTGGCCGCACTTTACTCTCCGACCACGGTCGGCTGTGCTGCTGCGCAACCTGCGGCATTTGGTGCAGCGTCTCCGCTGGTATGGGGTGCAATCAACCGCCTTGATACGATGAACAATGTTGGTTCAACGATTGATCGGTATAATCAAACCAGCCGCAACTGGGCGCTGTTTACGCACAATATCATTCACATTACCGATAAGCTCGATCTGACTTTGGGCATCCGCTACACCAACGAAAAGAAAAAGTTCAATGCCACCTTTGGCAACGACAATAATGTGTGTGTCGCAAACCAAGCCGCATTGTCGCCGCTTTTGACTACGTCGCTCGCGGCAACTGTCGGCGGTATCATCGGTCTTTCGTGTCAGGGTAACTCGACCGCAGAATTAAACGGCGTGTCGATCAATGACGAAAAAGGCGAGGATGAATTCAGCGGAACGAGCATTCTATCTTATCGTCCCAACGAAGATCTGATGGTCTATGCCAGCTATTCGCGTGGCTATAAGGCAGGCGGTTTCAATCTGGATCGTTCAGCCCTGAAAAGCCCCGTCGCGAGCTTTGCAAGTCTGGGTGGTGCGCAAGCGTTGGTCGGCAATTTGCGGTTCGATTCCGAAAAGGTGAAATCGTTTGAGCTGGGTGCCAAATATGCAACGGGACCGTTCAGCCTGAGCATGGCGGCTTTCCGTCAGGATTTCCAAAACTTCCAGTTGAACACCTTTAACGGTTCGGTCTTCATTGTGCAGACCGTGAACGGTTGCGGTGCCGATCTGGCTGGCGCTGATCGTGATGCAAGTGCCGTAACGGGTGCATGCGCCGCAGACGATGTCACTTGGGGCGTGCGTTCAAAGGGCGTCGAGTTGGAAGCTGCGTTGGTGCCTGCACCGAATTTCCGCGTAGCGGCTGGCATGACTTGGGCAGCAACCAAATATAACAAGAACTTGGTCGGAAACAGTGCGGGCTCGCCGCTTGATCCTGCTTTGCGGAAATTGCCCGGCGACAACATGTCAAACGCGCCGGAAATCGTGACCACGGGTTCGATCACCTGGACCCCGGATATTGGTTCCAGCGGCATGTCAGGCCTTGTCTATGTCGATGGTCGTATGACCGGCGATTACAATACCGGATCGGATCTGTTCCCGCAAAAGGAACAGGATGGCTATGCCATTTTCAATGCCCGTATCGGTATTCGTGGAGCCGATGATGCATGGGCTCTGGAATTCTGGGGACAGAATATCTTTAACAAGGATTACGCACAGGTTGCCTTTAACACGCCGTTCCAGGCGGGTGGCGCAGGGGCTCCCTTTGTTGATCCGCAATATCCCGGCGGTCGTCAGATTTTCTCGAACTTCCTTGCTGAACCGCGTACTTACGGAATTACCCTGCGCGGTAAATTCTAAAGCGGCCTTGGACAGCCTAAAACGAAAGGGCCCGCAATTGCGGGCCCTTTTTTTCGTTTGCGGCAATTCAGTATTTGGCGGTTTGCGTCAATGCAAACCGGAAATACCCTAACCTGGAATATTGAAATTCAGGAAGCTTGGGACCGGGCCATTCCAATCTGTATCCGCTTCTTCGACGGCAACTTTTGCCTTGGAAGCAGCTTTGGGAGCAGGTTCGGCTTTGCGGGGCTTGGATTGTGGGGCGGTTTCGACTGGCGATGCTTCTGCGGCCCGTGTTGACGCGCGTTCGGGCTTGGTTGCCTTTTCGGTGCGGCCGCGGCCTTTTGGCTTTGCTGCCTCGGCGGGTTTCGGCGCATCGTCAGGGGTAGATTTGCCCAGTCGTTCAATCTTCGTACCGATCAGCTTCTCGATGCTCTCGATCGCTTCTTCATCGGCCTTGGTCACAAAGGTATAGGCCTTGCCCTTTGCGCCTGCACGACCCGTCCTTCCAATACGGTGGACATAATCGTCGGGATGCCAAGGGGCATCGAAATTGAACACATGGCTGACGCCTTTGACGTCGAGGCCGCGTGCCGCAACGTCGGAAGCCACCAACAGATTGATTGCCCCCGTCTTAAAGGCCTCAAGCTCTTTTTGACGCGTAGATTGATCAATGTCGCCATGGATTTCGCCCGACCGGAACCCATGCCGTTTCAGGCTGGTGTTCAATTCGCGCACGGTGGTTTTGCGGTTGCAGAAAATGATCGCGGTTTGCACATCTTCCTGTTTGATCAGGTCGCGCAACACGTCGCGTTTTTTCATTGGCGAAACATTGACCAGAAACTGTTCGATATTGGTGTTTGCCGTCGCTGGGCGCGCGACTTCGATCGATTTGGGGTTCGACAAAAATTTGTCGGCCAGTTTTTTGATCGGCGGCGGCATGGTGGCGGAAAACAGCAACGTTTGCCGTGTGGTGGGCAGTTTTGTACAGATATGTTCGATGTCAGGGATGAAGCCCATGTCGAGCATCCGGTCCGCTTCGTCGATGACCAACAATTCGCAGCCGTTCAGCAAAATTTTGCCGCGTTCGAACAGGTCCATCAATCGGCCCGGTGTAGCGATCAAAACATCGACGCCCTTTTCCAGCGCCTTAACCTGATCACCCATTTGAACGCCGCCAATCAGCAACGCCATAGAGAGTTTGTGGTTCTTGCCATATTTCTCAAAATTTTCGGCGACCTGTGCGGCGAGTTCGCGGGTCGGCTCCAGAATCAAGCTGCGCGGCATACGGGCGCGAGCACGTCCTTGCGACAAAATGTCGATCATGGGCAGCACGAACGAAGCCGTTTTACCGGTGCCTGTTTGGGCAATGCCAATGATGTCGCGCATCATCAAAATGGATGGGATGGCCTGCGCCTGGATCGGCGTCGGCGTATCGTAACCGGATTCGATTACGGTTTGCAGCAATTCATCAGACAGGCCGAGATCGGCAAATTTCATATGAGCGGTTGTTCCGGAAATAAAAGCCCGCCCAGCTGAAACTAGCGGCGAACAGTCGCGCGCTTGGCCAACAGGCGTGCAAATGTCAAGCAAATTGCGCTTTTTGGCCCGTTTGGCCACGGGTTGATTTTGGCTATTTGCTGGGTTGCGGGATCAGTACACGGAATTTGTCAATTTCGCATTTTGCCCCGGTGCGGGCGTGCAATATGTCGCGGTCAACGCATAATTTGCCATCAATCGACCGTTCGACATAGGCGCCGGCATAAAATTCCCGCGCCAAGCACCCATCACCCAGATAGGCGCGGATGAGTTGGCGGTCGCGGGTCAAAAATTCCAATCGGTCTTTGCCTTCGGGCCGTGAACCGACAAGGCGGCTCATCACAAGGCATTTGCCGATTTTTTCTTCTTTATATTTAATCGGCTTCCCCGCCTTTACCGATGCCGGGGCAGGGGTACTGGGCAGCCGGATAATGACTCGTTGTTGCACCCGCGCCTGAAACCATTGATCGCCCAGCATCAGGTGGACTTGGCTGGGCAACGACAATGCGCTAAAATCTGCACGCCCTATGGCCGCCGAGCCCGCGAGCGCAGCAGCAATGAAGACAAAGACAATCGTCAACTGGCGCAATTACGAATCCGGTCAAAACCCCGAGGCGTGCTCCCCGTACAACTTGCAGATAAGCCGCATGGTTGAACAGGGCATTAACTCGCCCCTATGATAGCAGGCGATGGCGAGTTAATCGCGCAGGACAGGATGACTATGAAACTCGAACAGGCATTGCAGGCATTTCGCGAAATATTGGGGGATAAGGGCTTCAGCACCGATCCTGATACACTATCGCCATGGCTGACCGATTGGCGTGGGCGCTTTACCGGACGGGCAGCGGCGCTGCTGTCTCCGGCGTCGACAGAAGAGGTTGCCCGGGTTGTGCGGGTTGCGGGCCAATATGGCATTGCTCTAGTACCACAAGGCGGCAACAGCGGCATGGTGGCAGGGGCAACGCCGGACAATAGCGGCAATAATGTGCTGCTTTCGTTGCGGCGGATGAATCGCATCCTAGCCATCGATGGGGACAGTGGCCTTGTTTCGGTTGAGGCTGGGGTGATATTGCAAAGCTTGCATGAGGCTGTTGCCAAACTTGGTCGCCGTTTCCCGCTGACCTTGGGCGGAAAGGGCAGCGCGACCATCGGCGGATTGGTTTCCACCAATGCCGGGGGCACGCAAGTACTGCGCCATGGTACAATGCGCAATCTGGTCGAGGGGATCGAAGCGGTACTGCCCGACGGATCAATTTATCACGCGATGACTCCGCTGAAAAAGGACAATCGGGGTTATGATTTGAAGCATATCCTGGTTGGTGCAGAGGGTACTTTGGGCGTGGTAACGGGTGCGATCTTGCGCACGGTGCCGGCGCTGACTGATCGTTGCGTGGCATGGGCAGGGGTCGACAGCTTGGACGCGGCCTATAAACTACTGCTGTTCATGCAAAACGCCGCCGCCGATACGCTGGAGGGGTTCGAGATTTTGCCACAACGCGCTTTGGACGCCGTGTTGCGCCACATTGATGGTACGCGCGCGCCCCTAAACGGCGCTCACCCATGGCATGTGCTGATGGAGTTTGTGCAGGATAGCAGCAGCACGCTCGATCCAGCGGCGCAGGCGGAAACGCTGATCGGTCGTGCCATGGAGCAAAAGTTGGTGGCCGATGCCGTTTTGTCCGCGAGTGAAGCGCAGGCAGAGGCGTTTTGGAAAATCCGCGACAGCATTGCAGAGGCCGAACGCGCCGCAGGCCCAGCCGTTCAGCACGACATTAGCGTTCCCGTTTCCGATATGGCGCGGTTCATTGTTGCGGAAACCCCGGAAATCGAAAGCCGCTTTCCCGGAACATCGGTTGTCGCCTTTGGGCATTTGGGGGATGGCAATATCCATTTCCACGTAAAGGCCCCCGATGGTGCCGATCCGAAAACTTGGTATGCGCAAAAGGCGGAGGAAATTAGCGGACATGTCTATGATCGGGTCGAAGCCTATCATGGCTCCATTTCGGCCGAGCACGGCATTGGGCTGGCCAAAGTCGCACAATTTGGCAGGTTGGCCGATCCCGTGCGGTTATCCGCGTTGCGGGCAATCAAAAATGCGCTTGATCCGGCAGGGATTATGAATCCCGGAAAACTTGTGCCTCTTGCCTCTGCGCCCGGCACTGCTTAAAGCCGCCGACAATATAGACTGATTCAAATTGATTGGAGTATTTAATGGCCAGCCAGCCCGCAGCGCAATCCCTGCCGATTTTGTATAACGACCTTGTTCCGCTGAACAGTAACGAGCATGCAAAATTCAAGACGCGCGCACTTGATAATGCGAAATTTATGGCCGGTCATCACGCCGTTCCGTTGACGGTCGAAGAATTTGTCATGGCTTCGCGTTTTTATCCCATCATTTTCTCGTCGTCGGACGCGCCGGTACCTTTGGCGCTGATGGGCCTGAACGAAGGCGTGAATACATTTATGGATGATGAGGGCAAATTTGCCAGTCCCGTCTATCTGCCTGCCTATATCCGCCGCTATCCTTTCATGCTGGCGCGTTTGCGCCCTGATAGCGAAGAATTGTCGCTGTGCTTTGATCCGACAACCGACGCCGTTGGTGATTTCAAAAAGGACGGTGAGGCGCTGTTCGACAAGGAAAAGAACCCTACGGAGAACACACAGAATATCCTGAAATTCTGCGAAGAGTTTGAAAAGGCCGGTGCACAGACGCATAGCTTTGTAGAAGAGCTGGTCAAATATGACCTGCTGATGGAAGGCGAAGTGTCGATCCAACAGGAAGGCAATGAAAATCCATTCGTCTATCGCGGCTTCAAAATGGTCAACGAAGAAAAGCTGCGCGAAATGCGCGGGGATGAACTGCGCAAAATGAACCAGAACGGCATGCTGCCTTTGATCTATGCCCATCTGTTTTCCTTGCAGTTGATGCGCGAATTATTTGCATCGCAAGTTCAGCAAGGTAAGATGCCGCAATTGACCGAAGTGCCTGCTGCTTGATCGGAATGAATAGCGGTAGGCAGGGACAGGAGAAGCCCCAATGCCAATCCGCTATTCAGGTGTCGCGATTGCCCTTCACTGGGTAATCGCCGCATTGATCATATCCAATTTCGTGGTTGCCAGCATAACCGAGGATTTACCCCTCGCTGAAGGCGCAGCCTATATGGCTGCCCATAAAGCTATCGGCATTTCGATATTACTATTCTCGCTGTTTCGGTTGTTCTGGCGGGTCGGCCACAAGCCCCCGCCATTACCGCAGTCGATTGCGAGTTGGCAGGTGCGACTTGGTAAAACCGTGCATGTGCTGTTTTACTTTTTGATGATTGCTGTGCCGCTTTCGGGCTGGATCATGGCGTCCGCCCATCCCAAAGCCCCGCCTGTGGAATTTTTTGGCCTGTTTGATGCAACGCTGCCGACCGGCAAAAACGAGGCGCTGGCGGGCATGGGCCATGACGCGCATGAAATTTTGACCAAGCCCTTGTTTCTGCTGATTGCATTGCACATCATCGGGGCATTGAAGCATCAGTTCATAGACCGGCTGCCTTTCCTGCGTCGCATGTGGCCATAGGACCCGCGCTTCGGGTTCTATATCAAAGGTTGAGTCGTTTCTGGCGCCCGTTTGGCACTGAATAATCACGTGTAAAATGGATTAAGCAGCTTTTTTTGCTGCGCTGCACACCGCTTTCCCGCAGTTTTCTGCCATTTCACCTCAGGAAAATGAAAAATTGTCTGCACCCTATTGATTTTGGTGCGCGACAAGCCCATCTTTTGGTCTGGACGGGAATATCCCCTCCCTTTTCCGTCCACCGGCGCTGTCAGGCAGCGCCACCTCCCTGAGCCTTGGCCACCCCGGATATTCTCCGGGGTGGTTTTTTTATCGGGCAAAGGAAAACCCGGTCACTCGGCGGCAATAGGCAAAGCGAACCCTGCAAAATCGCCGAGCTGTTCGGCCAGTTCAACAATCATTTCAGCGATTGGGCCGATTGTCGGTGCGGGCTCTCGCATGGCTTCATCCAGATATAATGTCCGGTCAATCTCCAACTGGATGGCATGGATATTGTGCGATGGCCGACCATGGCGGCGCAAAATATGGTCACCCGAATAGGGATGATTAAGCGCGGTTTCGATACCCTGTTGCCGCAACATGGACAGGATAAACTCCGAATAGGGTGACGCTGCACTTTGTCCAAAACGGTCACCAACCACGATCTGTACCTGGTTCCAATGATATTGTTGGCGCAGCGGTGGCATGCTGTGAATGTCGATTAAAAAGGCGATGCCAAAACGCGCGCGAATTGCGGTCAGATGCTGTTCGATGGCGCTGTGATATGGGCGATGGAACTGGTCGAGTTCGATCCAACGCATCGGCAGCGGTGACGGGCGCGCTCCATAAATCTCCGCATCCGGTTAATCGCCTTGGAAACAGGCCCAATCCACCGCGTGCTTTGGCGCTGGGAACGGGCGGACCGCCCGGCATTTTGCCATTGATCATTGCCGCCATCATAATCCCGCTCATCGCGGTTCAAATCGATCCAGGCACGGGCGCGGTGCGCGATGATGGTGGGCACGCCTACAGACACTGCCTTTTGTACCAATCGATCCGAATAGCGATCTTCCAAACGGGTCAGGTCACTGCTGGAAACGCGCAATTTTTCGATCAAAGCCGGCGGATAATCCCGCCCTCCATGCGGTACGGACAGCAAAACCGGAAGGGCAAAGGCGTCGCAATTATACGATGAAAAAGCCGGCTCGTTCTGGTTTGCTATGATGTGCACGCAACCTCCAATACCAACCACTTATCGCAAAATTGCGGATCGGGTGGAAAAAATTAAAACAATCTGCCTATAAGCAGCGTGGAACAAGCCCGACACAGATCGGCGAAGACAGGAACGCACGAAAAATGATCCGGATTTTGCTCGCGGAAGATGAACAGGCCATGCGTGAATATTTGGCGCGTGCGCTGGAGAAATCGGGCTATGAAGTCGTGTCTGTTGATCGCGGAACCGAGGCGGTGCCGTTGCTCGATGACGAATCGCAGCATTTTGATCTGCTGTTGACCGATATTGTGATGCCCGAAATGGACGGTATCGAATTGGCGCGGCATTGCGCAAAGGTTTCACCCAAAACCGAAGTGATGTTCATTACTGGATTTTCGGGGGTCGCCTTGCGTGCGGGGCAATCGATGCCGCAAGCCAAGGTACTTTCCAAACCGTTCCACCTGAAGGATCTGGTTCTCGAGGTTGAACGATTGTTCAACAAGGAAAGCGCACAGGGCCAGATTTGAGGGCTTGAACAGGATCGCAACTGCGGTTAGAGGCGCATTCCGGAATGGGCGTATAGCTCAGTGGTAGAGCACTATGTTGACATCGTAGGGGTCGCAAGTTCAATCCTTGCTACGCCCACCATTCCCCCCAATTCTCCCGATTCAGATATAATCGGGAAACAGCGCGCGGCGGACCTTTCCGGGTTCGATGCTGTAATGCGCAGCCAGCGCAGCGGCCACCACGCTTTCGAATCGCATCGTCGGTTTCAGGTCGCGCCCTTCATAAAGCTGTGACGCGGCAAGGCCGGGCCAGTCAGCAGTCACCCGTCCGCCATCGGCCAGTGCCCCGCCCAGAAACATCGCTGCCGATGCCGTGCCATGATCGGTACCGCGCGTGCCGTTAACGTGCACGGTACGGCCAAATTCGGTGGCGATTAACACGAGCATGTTGTTCCAATCCGTCCCCATACCCAGCCGCAGCGACGCAACCATGGCATCCAGCCCTTTCAACTGATTGGTCAGACGGCCTTCTTGGTTGACATGGGTATCCCAGCCATTGGATTCGACCATCGCTATACGGGCACCGTTGGGCCCGGCCATCAGGCTGGCTATCATCGTACCGGCCGCGGCTCCGCCTTTGGTGCCGGATATATCCGCCATTGATGCCATCGCTTCGGTTTGTGTTGCACTGGCCCATAACGGTGCCAACTGGCGATCCTCGGCATAGAGCATTGCCACCCGCTCCATCAGCCCTGCATCAACATCGGGCAGGTTGGATGGGGCATAGCTGCTGGCGGCATGTGGCCCGCGCAAGGCCGGCGGGATTGCGGTGGCAATCGCCAGTGCCTTGGCATCGGCAGCCGGAAGCAATCCGACGAGCCGGTTCAGCCAGCCATCGCTGCGGCCATAGGGCCGGGTCGCTGCGGTCTCCAGAATATTCTGCCCGTCAAAATGTGATCGGTCACGATAGCCAGAAGCGATGGCGTGGACAAATCGGGCTTGTTTTGCAGCAAACAACCGTCCTGTTTCGGTCAGCGCAGGGTGCAGTGTGAACAGGCTGTCCAGTTTCAGGCCTTCGCCCGCTTTGGCGGCCAAATCGCCACGGGCCGATGCAAAGGCCGGGTCTCCTAAGGGGGCAAGCATCCCCAACCCATCAGCAGCACCGCGCTGGATGATGAACAAAAAACGCCGGTCGGTTGCGGCATTGGCAAAGGCCATTCCGGGCATGGACAAGGCCGAACCAGCGGCAAATCCGGACAGCAATAGGGAACGTCGGTCGATCATGGATTATCTCCGCAAAAATTCGGGGGACACCAGCAGTAACGCAAGGCCCTGTTCGGGGCTTTCGGCGCGGGCGATATGCTCGGCAGTCATGGCAGACAGGCTGGAGAACAGAATTTTCGGGGCAAGGGTACGGGCATCGATTTTGCCGGCGGTTTGCCGCGCCAATCGCCCGGCGGCCTCCACCCGGCGCATCAACCCTGCTGGCCCCGTCCAGTCGCTTGCTTTGTCGCCATAGCCCGCAGGAGAACCAGGCTTCCATAACGGCTGACCCATCTGGTCCATCAGCCCAACCATGACGGGGCGTTTGACCGGCAGGTCTTGCATGCCCACCGCGCGCATGGCCGAAATGGCCCATTCCCACGGTGATTTGAATTTGGTCGCGGCAAATGACCAGCTTTCGGGCGCGTCGATTAGCGTGCGGTACAGCGCCGCCAAATCGCCACCGGTTTCCAGGAAATTGCCCTCCAGCCGCGCAACCAGCGCCGGGGGAGGATCATCTGCGACAAAATGCCGGGCCAATTTGGTGGCAATATGGCGCGCGGTAGCCGGATGGATGGCCAACGCGTCTATGATAGCCTTGCCCTGCGCAGCGCCGCTTTGGGCGTAGCTTTCTCCCAATATAGAGCGCGAGCCAGGTTGGTGGATGGCATCCAGAAAAACAGCATCCCCCGGCGTGCTGTTGCCAAACAGTAATTTTTGCACCGGCCCGCGACCCAATCCGGCAATGGTGTTGCCGGTTAATGCGTGGGCAAATTCGGTGACGTCTTTTTGGGAATACACGCTGCGCACGCCCAAGGTGTGCAATTCCAATATCTCGCGCGCCAGATTTTCGTTCAGCCCCAACGCTGTGTTGCGGCGCTGTGCGACCCGTTGCGCGAGCGGACTGTCCGGGCCTATCGATTGCGCCTGATCGAGATAGAGCAGCATCGCCGGATGCCGGACCGCGGCGTGGAGCAGATCCGCAAAGCGCCCCATGATGTGCGGACGGATCGCTTCAAATTCGAAATTGCCAGCCAGCCCGACGATTTCAACCTTGTCGATCGATACGGCAAAATGGTTCGACCAGAAATGGACCAGTCGTTCGGCAAATCCGCATTCGCTTTGCAAGGCGATGGTGGTGCGTGCGGTGACGGCGGCGACATAATGGCCGCGCACATCCTGTCGGTAATCTTTCAAAATGGCATCAGCCTTTGCCGCATTATCAGCACTGTCAGCTTCGGCTTTGCGGTCTTGCCGGGTCTCGCGCTTATATTGCTGCAACAACTGGATGCTTTGCACCAGTTCAGATCGCGCGGGCAGGGCAGAGAGCGGGGCAGGGCGTGGATCGAAACGGTGCAAGTCACCACGTAACCAAGCCTTGGCGTCGGCAGGCGTGGCGGTGGCAATGCTTGCGCCCAACCCGAACCGGTTCATGGCAATCGCGGCGGCATCGTTACGCACAGGCTTTCCTTTCGACAGCAGCATAGTTGCAGTGCGCGCTAACGCCCTGCCAATATGCTCAACGCGCGAAAGTGCTTAACCCTTCGCGCGCACCCGCCAGATAATATTGCCCACATCGTCGCTGACCAGCAATGCGCCATTTTTATCAATCGCCAGCATCGTGGGTCGCCCTTGTGCTTGACCGTCCTCGTCCAGAAAACCCGTCAAAAGGTTGATCGGCTGACCAACGGGCTTACCCTTTTCAAACGGAACAAAAATCACATCATAACCAGCGGCAGGCGAACGGTTCCACGATCCATGGCGGGCGACGAAAGCCCCGGTCGTGAATTTACCACCCAGCTTCGCTTTATCGGCAAAGGCCAGTCCCAGCGGCGCTGTATGTGGCCCCAGTGCGTAATCGGGGCGACGTTCATATTCGCGCCGTTCGGGCTTTCCGGGTTGCACACGCAAATCGATGTGACGCCAATAATGCCAGGGCCAGCCAAAATCTGCGGCGAATTCCACACGGGTCAGATAGTCTGGCACCAGATCGGAACCCAGCATGTCGCGTTCGTTGACCACGGTCCATAACTGCCCTTCGCTATCCCAATCCAGGCCGACCGGATTGCGCAGGCCACCGGTAAAGGTAATGCCTTTGCGTTTTGCGATGTCGAATTCGATAATCTGCGCGCGGCCGATTTCCTTATCCATCCCGCCTTCGGCAATGTTGCTGTTCGATCCAACGGCGATGTACAATTTTTTACCATCGGCGCTGGCGATAAGATTGCGAGTCCAATGGTTATTGGGTGCCAGAGCGTTGAGTTCGTAAACTTTCTCACCCTTTGCAGTAATCTGCGTTTCGCCTTCTGTATAAGGGAACGCCAGAACGGCGTCGGTGTTGGCGACGTAAAGCGTGTCACCAATCAACGCCATTCCGAACGGCGAATTCAACCCTTCGATGAATTTTGTTCTGACTTCGGGTTTGCCGTCGCCATCGGTATCGCGCAGCAAAGTGATGCGGTTGGCCGATGGAACACCGGCCCCTGCCTGCGCCATTATCCGTTTGGCGACCCAGCCAGTAAAGCCTTTCATTCCGCCCGGCGGTGCATTGGTTTCGGCGACCAGCACATCGCCATTGGGCAGGACAAACATGTTGCGCGGATGATCGAGCTTTTCAGCAAAGCGTTCGACGATCAGTCCATCAGCAACCTTGGGCGCCTCACCCGCAACCCATGGATCGATGGAAGCATGATTGATGGTTGGCACCCGTTGCGGCCGCGCATCTTTGATATTGGGAGTCGGCCCGGTCAGCTCTGATAGCGGCTGCTGTGCTTTATCGGGTCGTGTCGCGATGAAGATGCCGATTGCAATAAGAATGATCAGGAACAGGCTGAAATTGCGGATATGGCGCCACATAATAATGCTCCTTTAATTCTTCGAACGATCAGCGATCCACAGCAACAGGGCAAGTGCCGCACCGATCCCAAAACCAGCCATCATGCCCAGCGATGGCTGGTTTAGCGCAATCCCCGCGATGCTGCCGATCAGCAGCCCCAAAAAAAGGAAAATGCCGCCGCCCATGGCAGAGCGTTTGGTCGATTTGCGATTGTCGAGATCAGATTGTGTCATGCACGCCTATTCCCCCAAGCCGCTGAATTTCGCAAGCTGCATCGCATCTTTCTTTTATAGTGAACGACCGGGTAACCAATCCCCGTCAGCCTTCTTGTACGCTTTGCTGCGATACACGTTTTTGCAAGCGGGCCGCACCCCGGTTCGCTTGTATCATACTCTTTTTTTCGGGATATTGAATGTATCTTCCTATGTTCGTTGAGCAGCGTGATGTCATTGAAGCAGAGGCGCTGATGGCGACTTTTGGCAAAGCGGCTGGGCTGGAAGCCGCCGAACGGGCAGAGGCGAGCCGCAATATTGGCAATCATCTGAAATATTGCCGCTGGCGGCAGATTGAACGATTGGTGATCTTGTTGAGTATTGAAACGACTTTAGGAACAATTCACTAAACCGCCCCCTTCCATTTCCGGAACTTAGCCCGTAACAGGGCGCGATGTGGCAGCTCCTGCAATTTCCGCTTTGTCCTTTCTCCCGCAAGGTTCGCCTGTTGATGGGCGAAAAGGGCATCGCCTATAGCTTGGTACGTGAAAATCCGTGGGAACACCGCGACGAATTTCTGCATTTGAACCCGGCGGGGCGCACGCCGGTGATGATCGATGAAGTCCGCGGGCTGACGCTTTCGGATTCGGTGGCGATTTGCGAATATATCGAAGAAACTCAGGATAAATCGCCGATGATCAGCGGCTCTTCCGCTTATCGTGCTGAAATCCGTCGGTTGGTGGCATGGTTCGATCAGCAATTTTACGGCGATGTTACTGCGCCCTTGCTGCACGAACGCATGAAGAAGCGGCTCGTGGGTCGGCTGCCGCCCGACAGTTCGGTGCTGCGCGAAGCGATGCGGCTGGCGAATGGGCATCTGGATTATATCGACTATCTGATCGATCACCGTGCGTGGATGGCCGGTGCGACAATGAGTTTGGCCGATTTGGCCGCCGCAGCACAGATTTCGGTGGCCGATTATCTGGGCGGTATCGATTGGACGGGGCACGAACAGGTCAAGGCCTGGTACGCGATGTTCAAAAGCCGCCCCAGTTTCCGCCCGCTTTTGTCAGAACGGATGGAAGGGGTGAAGCCGCCTGCATATTATGAACTGGTGGATTTTTAAGCGATTAAACCTTCGCGCCGCTGTTTCCAGTGTTTGATCAACGCAGCGATCAGAATAAACTGCCAGATGCTCCAACTGCCGAGCCACAGCCATTCGAACATACCGTTTTGAAACGGCCAGCTGCCGTCGGATTGGATAGCATTCCACAGCAGAAAATTGCAAATTGCCGCGACCATCAGCATGACGACATCGCCCCATAATGCGCTGAGTTGGAACGCGCGATAATAAAGCATACACGCCGAAAACTGCGGCAATGCACGCCAGCAAAAGCCCGAATGCGCCATAATTGATGGATTGCGAATTCGGGCATGCCATTCGCCACAATCATCACCAACGGGATCGCCGCAAAAAGCGCCAATAGCAGCGCCATTGCCCCTGCATCGGTTTTCCATCCCGTGGATTGCGCGTCGATGGAAAGCCGCAGAAAAGCGAGCGGAAACAGCAGAAAACCTGCTTGTGCAAAGGGCATATGGCCCGTCCAGCCATGGCCCATGCCAACCACTGGCACCGCCAAGGCTAGGCTGACCAGTGCCAGCAGCAAGCCCTTGGCCAAGGCCCAAATGGCCAGTTTCAACGGCGATGCGGTGTTGCGGCCCATGTCCATCCGGCGAACCTACCGTTGCGCGCGGAACCGTTCAACGACTGTATTGAGGCTACGAATATCAGAGTTGCCGCTGGAATAGCCACCGCCCACTTCCATTTGGCCGATGGATAATGGCCGGTAGCCACCTTGGGCTTCGTCATTAAACCGATTGATAAAGGCTTCGGCAGAGTTGCGGAAATACACTTCGCTGGCGCGGCCCGCCGATGCGCCGTTGATAAACCAACCCCGTTCGCGTTGGGCCGCGCTTAGAGCGCCATCGTAAATGCCGCGCCATATCTGTTGACCATTATTGGCTGCTGCTGAAATCTGGTCAGCGGACACAGTCTGCCCCTGATTGCGCTGATAACCGGCGATGCCATTGGCCAAAACGCCGGAAAGCGACTGTTGAAATTGGATCGGCTTGTTCCAGCTTTGCGCCTGACCCCAATTGTTGTTTTGATACAAATGATCCGGAGAGTGGCCATCCCACAAATGACCCTGATCGTTCGAATAAGGGCGGCCATTTTCCTGAATATGCGCATGCAGATCCCCATAACGATGGATGGCCACGCCCGCAGTCAGGAAATCGCCTGCTGCAATACGATCCTGAATATAGTTCGCCGTTTGCACACGTTCATTGGCCACCCATCCGGTTGTGGCATTGGCTTCGCGCGGCAGGGCGTGAAGCCCTTGATAAATGCCTTCCAAATGGCGTTGCTCGGCGGATGTCCAGCTGGGCGCGTGCGGCGTGAAGCCTCCTGATTGGGATGCGATCATCGAATCCAATACATTGTCAGCAAGCTTTGCCTTGAATTGCGATGCCGCATCATAATTGGCCAGCATGTCGGGCAATTGTGAACCCAGCGCCATGCGGTTGGCCATGGCGTCGGCCTGCTGCGCCGGAACGCCCAGGTTCGCGGCGACCGCTGCGGCAGTGATATAGGTTGTTTGATAATGGCCTTCGGGGCCGAAATGTTCGGTGCTGCCGATGCGGTTTTCACGGGCGAAACTGCCCGATGATAGTTTTTCCGCCGCCAAAGCGCGCAACACCACAGTATCAACGGGAACATTGGTCACAGTGCCATCGGTTGCCGTGATGGGATAATTACCGACAAAGGTGCCTGTTGCGGCTGAGGCGACAACGCCGGGGGTTTGCATATAGGCGAAGCGGGCCCCTTCATCGCCCAACGAATCGCCACCGGGACGACCCATGATTTCTTGCGCGCGCATGTCGCCCCAATGGCCAACCTCTTCCATATGGCCCCAAACGGCAAAGGCTTCGAACTGCCCTGCCTTTGTTGGATCGGTGTTGGCGCTTAACAAATCACTGTTGACGCGGATGGTGCCATTGGGGCCGGCGGTTTCATCAAAGCTTGCATTGGCACCCGACATCGGGCCGACTTCGACCGTGGGTGCATTGGCACCCGATTGCCATTCAGCATGAACCTGTCGCTTCACATCAATCGGGATCGAAGCATCGAGCGAATAGGCAAAGGGGTTGTTACGATCCTGTGGGGCCAGGGTGGGGCGGATAGCGTCGACATAGGCAGGAAAATTGTCGCGCTGCATGGTCGCCAGCGCCGATTGTCGTGCTTCATCGGCGGCCCGCAAGGCTTCTCCTTGCGCGACCGGAGAGCCATCCAACGCAGCGGCTGCGGTCGCGGTGCTATCCGACGCTGAAATTGCGGAGCCGGATGCCGACGATCCTGCGGCGTCCACGCTCCGCATCGCTTCACCCTGCGCCACTGGAGAGGTCAACGAACTGCTGGAATTGCCAAACGAACTTGAGGATGACGACGAAAAGGAAAAGGACGAATAATTGGACAGCGACGAAATCGAGGATGAGGCTGAACAGGAAAAAGATGAATTGGAGGAATCAGAGGTGCTCGTCGGGGATGACGATGAAGAGGATGACGATGAACTGGAGGAGTAAGAGCTTGATGCGCTGCTGCTGCTCGGGCTCGAAGAACTCACGCTGCTGCTGGAATCCGACATAACTATTGTCCGTTCAAAATTGCTCCAATCCCGTAGTGTCGCAGAATTTTCCCGACCGCAGCATAGACAAAATGTTTAGGCGCTACTCGGCGGCCGGTTTTGCGGTTGCATCCAAATTATGCTTGCCGTCGATTTCCAAAAATGGAAAAGTCCTCTCAGTCGCATCGAGCAAACTAGCGAATACGCGGTTTGGTTATCGCCCGTCGGGGCATAATGGGGGAAAACCGCCATGCGACCGCTTGCTTTTTTGATTGCACCTTTATTGGTTTTGACCGGTTGTGCCGAACACCGCTTGATCGTGCCCAGACCCAATCCGGGCGGCGCGCCGATTACCGTGCAAAGCGCGGCGGTCGGCTGGGGTGCCGCACAGGAAAAATCGGTGGTGAAATGCCCGTCGAACATCATTGATGAAGTGCGCGTGAAACAGAATGTCGGACAGGCGCTGTTATCGCTTGTTACGCTGGGTTTCTACATGCCGACCACCATCGAATATGTCTGCGGCAATGTGCCTTCTGACGTTGGTGGCACCGAAGAATAATCTAGGGGAGCAACGGATATGCCAAACGACCCATTGATCGAAATCGAAGACAATTTTGACTGGATCAACCACCACGAAAATGTCGAAGTGCGCGTGGCCAAACGGATCACCATCCGCAATGAAAACCCGACCCAGCCGAAAATGGCGGGAATGCGGGCCAGTGCGGCACGAATTCAGGGGATTATCCAGCAGGCCTTAACCGCAGGCGTTCGGCTGCGCGCGTGCGGGTCGCGTTGGTCTTTTTCAGACATTCCAGTGGTAGCCGATGGCTGGTTGTTGGAAACCTACCCGCTCGATTGGCGCTTTGCCTTGTCTTTTGGCGATCTGGATCCCGGCTATAGCGGTACGCAGGAAGAATTGTTTCTGGTCCAAGGTGGCGCAAAAATATCGCGGATTAACGAGGCGCTGGAAACTCCGCAACGCAACCGCGCGCTGCGTACATCAGGGGCCAGCAACGGTCAGACCATCGGCGGCTCGCTCGGCACCGGTATCCATGGCTCGGCGATTGATGTGGGCGGATTGGAAAGCCAGGTTGCGGGAATCCAGATACTCACGGCCACGCAAAATCTGTGGATAGAACGCGCCAGCACGCCGGTTTTAAACGCGGCCTTCGCCGCCAAATTGGGCGCGACATTGGTGCGCGATGATGCAAAATTTTCTGCAGCCATTGTCGGTCTGGGGTCGCTAGGCATTGTCCACGCCGTCGCCTTGTTTACCACGGGGCGCTATTTGTTGAATTCGTCGATGTCGCATATTCCGATGGCGACGATTGAGCATGCGATGAACTCGCTGGATTTCACCAATTCGGGCATTCCGCAGCATCCGTCTCGCCCCTATTTCTTTCAGGTGATCCTCGATCCGCGTCGCCCGCACAAGGCCTATACCACCGTGCGGTACAAGGAGAACTGCGAGGCGAGCTATATCCCGGATTATGATCTGATCAGCGAAAGCGAACCCGGCACCAATTTACCGCGCATGATCGGCTCCGCCATCCAGATGTTCCCCGATTTGCGCGACACCGCCGTCAGCCTGTTGATGGAAATCGAACTGCGGGTGCGGGCGGACAAGAAAGCGGAATTTTCGACCCCCGGTGAAACCTACCCCTTTACCGAGGCGCGCAAAGGCGTTGCCAGTTGCGGCTTTGCCATTCCCATCGCACAGGTTTCGCGCGCCATTGAAATCGCGCGGCTTGCGTTTGAAGTGCATAAAAGCGCGCCCGTGGTATTCACCTGTCGCTATGCGCAGAAATCGCCGGGCATTCTGTCGTTCATCCGGTTTGACCCCACGTGCGTACTCGATATTGACGGCATTGATACCCCTGCGACGCGGCGGTTGATCAAACTTGTCTGTGATCGCTTTGATGCAGCAGGCATGCCCTATTCGATGCATTGGGGGAAGATGAACCATCTAACAAAGTCCCGCATTCGCGCGGCCTTTGGCGGCAATGTTGATCGGTGGAATGCGGTGCGGCAAACACTGCTGCCAACACAGGCGGAGCGCGATGTGTTCTCCACGCCCACATTGGATGCCTGGGGCCTGAACGGCTGAATAGATAAACGAATCGTCTAGTTACAGGCCCAATGGCGCTGCTTATTCCTGCCATGGAAATCAGGAGAATCGCGCCGTGACCACGATAGGCCAAACCACAGCAGCAACAGCGACTTCTGCGTCGTCATCCAGCGACGCAAAGCCTCCGGCAGAGATTGCCAAGGATTTGATCGCCGAAAATACGGGGCCACGCGGTCGCTTTTATGGCGAAATGCTGCGCGATCTGGACGCATTGATCGCAAAAGACCCGGTGCTGGGTGCGGCTGTCGAAAAAGAAGTCGCGGCCCAGTTAAAACCGGTGGGCTATGCCAAGCTATTGGCAGCGAGCTACACCGTAAAAGGCAGCGACGGCAATGTGTTGAGCTTTGCGCGCAATGCACCCTCGATTGAGGCGTATTACAAAGGCACCGCGCATCCCGGCGCGAAAGCCAGCGATCTTGCCCATTACGCCCGGCTCGACAAATTGTTCGGTGATGGCAATCCGCGCACTTTTGATGGCGAAAAAATCCAGGCAGGCATCACCGATATGCTGTCAAAGGGCATGACGCTGGAACAATATGAAGCGATGGCCGGCGCGGCAAAGGCGGCTCCCGCAGGGCCGGATGCGCTGACGGTGGCGGCTGATCTGACGCAAATGACGCTCGATATTATCGGCATTTTTGATCAAACCGGCATTTCCGATGGGGCCAATGCGCTGATCTCCTTGGGTCGCGGCGATTGGGTGGGGGCAGGGTTGTCTGCACTGGCGATCATTCCGGTGGTCGGCGCGCTTGCCAATGCTGGAAAACTTGGCAAATGGGCCTCTACCATCAGCAACGCTGTAGAACTCGCCGCAAAAAACCCCGCCGCCCGTCAGGCACTGGAGCCTTTGCTGCGCAAGCTGAACGATGCACTGGGTGCCATTCCCGACGCCGCCATGAAGGCACTGCCCGATAGCTTCCGCCAGACATTGGAGGGAATCAAGGGCAAGCTGGATGATTTCTTTAAAGTCGCAGACCGCGTTTTCAGTGACGGTGTAAAGACAGTAGCAGATCGGTTGGGAATTCCTCCTGAAAAGGTGCAGGCGATACTTGATACGCCAAAGCCTAGCCAACCCGGAGGCGTTGGGCGTCCCGACCCCTCAACGTATATGTCAAGCGAAGCGATTGCTAAACATCTCGACTTGTTTGATAGCGGTGCGGTGCGGATCCAAGCTAGTGCACCGACTGGCAAAATTGGTAGAACTGAAACATGGGTTATGCCCAAGCAATTCGTTGATGACGCAATCGCAAAGTCAGGTGGCGACCCGCGGAAATTGGAGCAATTATTGGGACTGGATTCCGGCACCTTGGGTTCAGCTCCAGTACGTATCGACATTCCTAACCCGTCGGGTACAAGAGTTCCTTCTGGGAATGAATTTGGAGCCAATGATTTTTGGCGACCGGGCGGATATACCCATCCAGGCGGCATTCCAGAAGCTGTGATTGATCCGGTGAGTGCTGGCAGCTACACCACTAAAAATGTTTTCAATTGAGGTCGATATGACTGAAGTGATTTATCAGGACGATAGTGTCGCTGTGTTCGCAAAGGACGAGCGTTATTTTATTCGATATGACGCAGGTGCCCATCAAGTTGAAATACGGGAAGATGAAATTACGCAGGAGCAGGCAAAATCGATCGCTGCCGATCCCGCCAATATCGAGCCGATTTTGTGGCAGCTTCAACGACGGCTGCAAGACACAGGGGTAAATCCCTATAAATCCAATGTGGGCGCGTAAGGAAAATTGGGTTCATGGCATGCGGGGTGAAAATTGGATACTTTTCCTTGTGAACGGGAAATATCTCCGATCCTAGCTATCCGGGCATTTTAAAACCGAGGAAAAAGAATTTCCGATTTGCCAAGGTAAAGTAGAGGAATTGGTCGTTGGCGAAATCACCTTGCCTGTTTTGATGACGCAAAAGGGCTTCGATTATTAGGGCCAAAGCCTATTAGTTGGTCCTTCGAGGTTTGAGGCTATGTTGTTCAAGTCGGCAAGCGGAGGGATTATGTCGGATTTTTCTAACTTGCCAACGTCCCAACTTTATTGACAAGCATGTATCCCGCGAAGGGCGATATTCGCTGGGAGAAGATAGCCAGACACAAGGGCATTTTCTGTCGATTCCTGTCGCCAACGCGATGGTAGATTACGAAGAATATTATTCGCTTTCGGTGGGAATGTTTGAGGTCTTTGAACAGAATACCGAATCGGCATTAGAATTTGCAGATGCATGTCGAAGGCGGGAACACGATGATCTGCTGATTTTACAACCCGGCTCAGATCGCGGCGTGGCCATGTGATGCGATCAGCGCGGCGAATACCGCGCTGATCTTCTCCCATTCACGGTTCGTGCTTGCTTGCCTTAACCGGCTTCACCATTCCCGATGTTACAAAGCCCATGCCTTCGGGTACCAAAGCGGCCTGTTTCAGCTTGGTTTCCATCGCGCGATATTCGTCTTCCATTTCTGGAGTCACAGTCGCGCGACTGGCGTTAAGGGCTTGGGAGAAATGGGGCATGTTGACTTCGTTGACATCATTGCCGCCTTCGCGAAGCGCAAACAGGCCCGCGCGCCGCACCAGATCCTCAAGATCGGCTCCGGTATAGCGTTCGGTGCGGTTGGCGATTTCGTCCAGATCGACGTCTTTACCCAATGGCATTTTGGCGGTGTGAATGCCCAAAATGCGCCGTCTTCCGCCAAGGTCGGGGACGGTCACATAGACCAGCTCGTCAAATCGGCCGGGGCGCAGCAGGGCAGGGTCCATCAATGTCGGACGATTGGTCGCGCCGATCACTACCACCGATTGCAGTTCTTCCAGTCCGTCCATTTCGGCGAGCAACGTATTCACCACGCGTTCGGTCGCCTGCGGTTCCCCCATGCCTTTGCCGCGCGCCGGGGCCAGGCTGTCGATTTCGTCGATGAAGATCACTGTTGGCGCCACTTGCCGGGCGCGGGCGAAAAGCCGGGCGATCTGTTGTTCGCTTTCGCCATACCATTTGCTTAATAGGTCCGACGATTTGGTCGCGATGAAATTCGCCTCCGCTTCGCGGGCGACCGCTTTGGCCAACAGTGTTTTGCCGGTACCCGGCGGGCCATAGAGCAAGAACCCTTTGGCAGGGCGGATGCCAAGCCTGCGGAACGCATCGGGATTGCGCAGTGGCAGTTCTACTCCCTCTTTTAACCGCATGGCTGCTTCGTCCAGTCCGCCAACATCCTCCCAGCGTACGTCGGGAGCCTGCACCATCACTTCGCGCATGGCAGAGGGCTGCACGCGTTTCAGCGCCTCCAGAAAATCGTCGCGTTTCACTTTCAGATTTTCGAGCACATCGGGCGGTATCGTCTGGCTCGCCAGATCAAGCTTGGGCATGATCCGCCGGACGGTTTCAATTGCGGCCTCGCGCGCTAACGCGGCAAGGTCAGCGCCGACAAAACCATAAGTCGTTCGAGCAAGCTCACGCAGCGACACTTTGGCCTCCAACGGCATGCCGCGTGTGTGTATCGCCAAAATTTCCCGCCGTCCGCTTTCATCCGGCACGCCGACCACAATCTCACGATCAAAACGGCCGGGGCGGCGCAGAGCCTCGTCAATCGCCTCTGGCCGGTTGGTGGCGGCAATCACCACCAAATTGGTGCGTGATTCGAGGCCATCCATCAACGTCAGCAATTGCGCGACCAGCCGCTTTTCGGCCTCGCCATGCACTTTGTCGCGTGATGGGGCGATTGAGTTGATTTCGTCGATGAACAAAATCGACGGTGCGGCTTTGGTCGCAGCCTGAAAGACTTCACGCAGCTTTTTTTCGGATTCGCCATAGGCTGACCCCATGATTTCGGGGCCGTTGATGACGAAAAATTCGGCTTCGCTTTCGTTCGCAACCGCGCGGGCAAGGCGGGTTTTGCCTGTTCCTGGCGGCCCATGCAGCAATACGCCGCGCGGTGGATCAACACCCAGTCGCGTGAACAATTCGGGATAGCGCAACGGCAACTCTACCATTTCGCGCAGTTGGCGAATGGTATCGGTCATGCCGCCAATGTCATCATAGGTCACATCAGCGCGGCGGCGGTCGCCATCATCGGTATATTCAGCGCGCAACTCAACTTCGGTGTCATTGTCGATGTGGACAATGCCTTTGGGCACGGTTGAAACCACAGTGAGCCGTATTTCAGTCAACGAAAAGGCCGGAGCTGCCAACATCTGGCGCAATTGCGGTGGCATATCGTCAGGGGCGACGCGTTGCTGGCCATGCGTCGCGACAATATCGCCCGCGATCAGGGCGCGACCAATGAAGCTGCGTTTCAGGGCATCGCCTGGGCCTTCCAGACGGATTTCAGGCTGGGCAGGGGCAAAGACCACGCGTTTTGCCGCAACCGACTTTGCCTTTTTAACATCCACTTGTTCGCCCGCACCAACGCCAGCGTTTACCCGTTGCAAACCATCGAGCCGAATCAACTCCAGCCCTTCATCTTCGGGGTAAGGATCAACGGCGCGGGCTGTGGTTACCCGCTTCCCGCTAATTTCGACGACATCGCCTTGTTGCAAGCCGTGCGCGGCCATATATTCGCGCGAAAGCCGCGCAAGGCCGCGTCCTGAATCCTCGGGGCGGGCATTTGCCACCTGCAATTTTCCATCTTTTGCTTTTGCCAAGGCGATCATCCTCAAATGTCTTCGTGCAGAAACAGATAAGGTGCATCGTGCCAATCGACAACGGGCAAAAAAGAGGCCGGCGAAAACGCCTGCCCGTATAAGTCTTTAGGAGAGGATGCCTGTAAGGCACCTCCTATTTGCGACGAATTGGTTTATTGTGCAAGTGCGAAGAAAAACTTTTTGATTGCAATTTTTGCAACAGTGCCTAGCCTTCAAGTCAATAATTGCAATGGCATCGCAGGCGTAGCGCCTTATAGTTGGCTGTGCTGCATTGCAAAATTCACAGGATGCTTCTCCCATGCGTCGACTACCTCCATTACGTTCACTTGAAGCGTTTGTCCGTATCGCCAAGCTAGGGTCGGCTAAGGCGGCGGCGTCTGAACTGGGGTTGTCGCCTCCCGCGCTTAGCCGCCGGATCAAGGCGCTTGAAGATTTCATGGGAAAGCCGATGTTTGATCGGCGTTCACAAGCGATGGTGCTCAATGTGGATGGGCAGGCTTTGCTTGAAGCGATCGAACCCGCGCTGGATGCCATGGCAGAGGCGATCGATGAATTGTCGGGGCAGAATGGCGAATATCGCCTGCGATTGGGTGTGCTTCCTTTATTCGGAACGCAGCGCCTGATTCCGCGCTTACCCGAACTGCGCAAATTGTTCCCCAAATTGCATATCGATGTCGATACATCTGCCCATGCGGAAAATTTGCTGGGGGATATTGTGGATGCCGCGATCATCATCGCCGATCAGGTTGATCCCCGGCTGCATGCCGTGCGGCTGGATAGTAACAGCGTTTATGCCATCGCCTCCACCGAGTTCGCCCGTGAACAAAAATTATCCGCGCCTGCAGATTTGAAAAACCAGACGGTGATGGTGCATAGTGATATGCCGTTGATTTTTGATGCGTGGCGCAATGCGGTCGGTTTGCCAAAACTGAAACCGGCATCGGTCGATCATATCGATAGCGGGCCATTGATGTTGGAAGCGGCGGCCAATGGATTAGGTGTCGCCATCATGCACGGCAGCCATTTTTCAGATGCGAAAGATGACCGGCTGACCCGCTTGTTCAATATCGAGGTGGAAAGCCCGTATAGTTACTGGTTCGTCTGCCGTCCGCGCGCGCTGAAACAACGTGCGGTGCGCATTTTCCACGACTGGATGGTAAAGTCGAATATTTAGGGACTGCTCGCGCGGTTCTGCTTGCCAAAAAAGGGTCGGAGCGGAGCGTTTGACAGCACTGCTCCGACACAGGAAGCTGGCGCGGAAGAGAAGCCGCGCTGGCGGGTCGCAAGCCCGCTATTGCAGAGCAAATGTGAAAGCGGCGTGACGCCCGTCACGGGTGTGTTTCTTTTTGGGATTGGCTTTTGCGTCACGCGCAAAATAAATGGGCGCTGACATTGCTGTCAGCGCCCACTGCGCCAAATTTTGGATGTCCTTTGCCACTAGGGCAATTCTTTCCGTCCTCTGGCGTCCGGCTCGCCGACGGTCCCGAAGGATCGTCGGTTTGCCTGACTGCTATTGGTATCCCGCCCGGCGATGGCATTGGCGGTGAGGCCTTTGCCCGCACATGGCGTTTGTTTTCCAGCAGCAACCCTGTCTTTCCGTCTCCATCCGCTTGCGCTTCTGAAACCTTCAGGCCGGGTATCTGGCCGCTCCGCTTCCTTGCTTCGATGATCCGTTTCCGGTCCATTTCACTTGGCTGCTTTCGCTGCCTGACAAGTTGAAAGTCTCATCGCAAGCCGAGTTGGGCAAGTGCAAATTTGTGAGTTATCCACAGGAGGGCCGCTTAGTGGTGGACAAAATGGAGAACAAGTTTTGATGCCTTTCCCGACCGCAATATTCGGTCCGCGCGGCGACATTTAACCACAAACGAAGACGGCCTCCACGCTGTGCATGAAGGCCGTTCGTCAAAACCGGGGGCGGGAGAGGAGGAGGAGAGTGCCGCCCGGTCAGATGTGTTTCGGTGTTGAGCCGATAGCTAGTAAATGCCGTTACGAAGTTTATTGTGCAATTGCGAAAAGACTGAAGTGAGTTGCAAGAAATGCAACCGTCGGGTTGGCTGGAGTCAAATTGGATGCGCGGTGTCGAAACTGTTACTTGCGTGAGGCTTCGCGTTTCATAAAAGCCACAAAGGGAAAAAGAATAAAAGGGGTTTTGCCCTCTGGCCCACTTACCTCGCCATTGGCAGCGAGAGTTCATGTTAATAATGCCCCCTTATTGGCTTTTTTCCTTTGTGGCTTTTATGAAAATTGCACGCGCCCCCGTCCCTCATAAAACAAACGTCACCCCGCACTTGATGCGGGGTTTGGCTTGTTTCCGCCCGCCCGCAGATAAGCCAAACCCCGTGTCAAGCACGGGGTGACGACAATGAGATAGTGCCTTTTCGGCGGGGCACAGCGCCTCCGCGTGGATCACAGTCCCACCCAATATGGCTGTCCTGCCGAACTTTGCGGTTGGGCCGCGTTTCATAAAAGCCACAAAGGGAAAAAGCCAATAAGGGCGCAGTTTCCGCATCAACGTTCGCTGCCAACGGCGCGATACGCGTATCAAAAGGCGCAACCTCTTTTCCCTTTTTTCCTTTGTGGCTTTTATGAAAATTGCAAACGCCCCCATCCCTCATAAAACACACGTCACCCCGCACTTGATGCGGGGTTTGGCTTGTTTCCGCCCGCCCGCAGATAAGCCAAACCCCGTGTCAAGCACGGGGTGACGGGGGTATGGGAGGGGAAGCAAAATTTCCTACATTTGTTAGAATATGTCGTCCGATTTTGGGCAAATAAAAACGCACGATAAAAGAGGGGACGGTCGGCGCGGGAGCACTGGGTGGTGCTGCCGGCCATGGGGTTGTGCGTTTAAGGCTGGGGGTTCCATGGACTTCCCTCCCCCAAGCCACCCTTGGTGCCTGCACCATGCTTCGCCCAATCGGGGCTTCCCGTCTCGCTAAAGGCCGCGAGGCGTGACGGGCTGTCCGAAGACAGGGTGGTTACCCACCGCATTGCAGGGCTGGTTTGCGCTGATCTGAGCTTGATGCAACAGGCTCTATTAAACCCGAGCACCACCCCTTTCGCGCCGACCGTTGCGGATGGGGCCTTACCCACCCACGTCCCACCAACATCGCACCGTTCTAGACCGGAAGCGGGGCTGGCGTGATTCGAATAACCAATATGGTTGCTTGTAGGACAGAGAAAAATGTGTATTTGGTGTGTTGTGTATCTATCGCATTGTTTTTGCTGTGATGTTTTTTGCTGTATCCCGCCACAATCTTTGGTTGTGCCATATTTTTTATTAAAGCAGCGCAGAGGGCGAAAGGAGAGAAAGAGAAACCAGCGCAGCAATCTCTACGCCTCCTGCTTCTCTCCTTGTCACTTTAATATATAATTTGCGCTACGCGCGGATGCAAAAACAACGGTCGCACCCACCTTGGCAAACCGCAAATCACCTAGGGTCAGGACCTACTAAATATACCTTCGAGGCGCCAAAATGGCAAAGGTATCGGAGTAAAATGCCCGCCGTCGATAGTCATTCTACCGGCAAGGGCATTTTGCTTCGAGACCGAAGCCATTTTGGTGTCCTTCGGATTTGACCCATTTTGTCCATTGCATCGTTGGCAAGCTAGGAAAGATCGACATATTCCCGTCGCTTGCCGCCTAACACTGAACAAAATGGCCTCAAACCTCGAAGGTCTATTTAATAGGTCCTGACCCTAAATTGTGAAATTGTCCGTCAATCGTGCGAAATGCTGTTCCCCGGCAGTGACGCATTCACCACCCCACCGTCGCAGGCGATGGTGTCACCCACGATGTAGTCGCCCGCTCGTGCGGCCAAAAATATTGCCAATCCTGCCATATCCTCGGCCGTGCCAACGCGTGGAAAGGGGATGTTTTTGCCAACGGCATCGGCATGGTCGCGTGCGGCTTTGTTCATGTCCGATTGGAATGCGCCAGGGGCGATGCCGGTCACCAGAATATTGTCCTTCACCAGTTCGGCAGCCAAACGGCGAGTCAGATGAACGACGGCAGCTTTCGATGCCTGATAGGCATAGGTTTGCCACGGGTTTATGCGCAGGCCGTCAATCGATGCAATGTTGATCACCTTTGCTGGACGATCAAAGGTTGCTGCAGCCCTCATCAGCGGGTGCAGCGCCTGCGTTAAGAAGAACAGGCCTTTGACGTTCAGGTCCATCACCCGATCCCATTGGGCATCGGTGACAGTGCCGAATTCCGCGCCCCATGCGGCACCGGCGTTGTTGACCAAGATGTCGAGCGTGTCTTCGCGAGCAGCAATTTCGGCGGCGAGGCGCTCGCATTCGGACACTTGCGATAAATCCGCAGGGATGCCGATGATTTTGTCCGCGCCGAATTGGGCAACGGTAGCCTCAATCTGGTCGACCTTGCGCGCGCTGATGTAGATGCGTTTGATCCCTGCGGCCAAATAGCCCTCAACGATCATATGGCCAATGCCGCGCGATCCGCCGGTGACAAGCGCCGTGCGGCCTTCGAGAGTGAAGAGTGAATTGAGGTTCATGGGGCCAAATCCTTTAAAGTGAGACCGTAGTCCCTGAGCCTGTCGAAGGGTGCTTTCAAGAATGGTTTAATCCTTGAGGCGTGCTTCGACAGGTTCAGCACCAACGGTTTCTTACCCGAGGGTCAATATCCGTTCAAAATCGCCACGCGGTCGGCATGGTAATATGTGTCGCCAAAAAATTCACCCAGCGACCGGTCGCGTTTCATATACAGGCCGATGTCATATTCGTCGGTCATGCCGATGCCGCCGTGCATCTGCACCCCTTCGCGGACCGCAAGGTTACAGGCAATGCCAGCCTTTGCCTTGGCGACCGACGCATAAAGTTCGGCACGCGGATCGGCTTCGTCGAGCAGGTTTTGTGCCTTCAAAACCGCCGAACGCGCCATTTCAATTTCGCCATACAGATGCGCGGCACGGTGTTGCAGCGCCTGAAATTCGCCAATGACTTTGCCGAATTGTTTGCGGGTTTTCAAATAGTCAAAGGTGATGTCCATCGCCCCTGATCCAACCCCCACCATTTCCGCCGCCGCCCCCACACGACCTGCGTCAAGCATCGCCGACAGCACCGACCAACCGCCATCGACGTCGCCAATCACCGCATCGGCGTTGACCATAACTCCGTCGAGCACAACATGCGCGGCCATTGCGGAATCAACCATTCGCGTGGCTTCGACCGACAATCCAGCCGCATCCTTGTCCACCGCAAACAGCGTCAATCCATCGGTCTCGCCTGCCGCGCCAGCGGTGCGCGCGACGACGATCAGCATGTCGGCAGAGGCACCCTGGACGACGAATTGTTTACTGCCCGACAGTTTGAAACCATTGCCGCTGCGTCCGGCGCGGGTGGCGATTTTTTCGGGGCGGTGTTTCGCGCTTTCGTCAATGGCCAGACCAATAACCGTTTCGCCCAGACAAGATGCCCGGAAACCAGTAGTCGCGCATCGCCTTGTCCGCGTGTTTCAGCGCCGTGACAGCGCCTATGGCTGTGGTCAGGAACGGCGACGGCGACAGGTTGCGGCCGATTTCTTCGAGCACCACGCCTGCTTCGACATGGCCCAGTCCCAAGCCGCCATCAGCTTCGGGGATCAAGATGCCAGTAAAGCCCATGTCACCAAATTGTTTCCACAAACCATGCGCAAAGCCATCCTTGCATTCCATGTCGCGATATTTGCGGAAATGCGCAGGCGGCGCTTCGGTAGCCATGAAATCGCGGGCGCTATCGCGCAGCATCACTTGGTCGTCATTTAATATCATGGCCATTTATCAGGCTCCCGGCATATCAAGGATGCGTTTTGCAACGACATTCAGCATAACCTCACTGGTGCCGCCTTCGATGCTGTTGCCTTTGGTACGCAACCAGTCACGCGGGCGCTTGCCGCCGTTTGACCGCTCGCTGTCCCATTCCAGCGAATCCGATCCGCCTGCTGCCATCACCAATTCGTGGCGTTTTTTGTTCAGTTCGGTGCCGATATATTTCATCAGGTTCGAATAAGCAGGATGCGCCTTTCCGGTTTTCCATTCGTCCATAAACCGTTCGCTATGGGCATGGAATGACAGGCTTTCGACATCGAACAATGCCATTTGCGCGCGCAGCACCGGCTCATCGCGCAGCATGTCTTTGAAGCCCGCACCGAGCGACGCGGTGCCACCGTCACCGCCCATGCCAGAGATCATCTCGCGTTCATGGCCCAACAGGAATTTGGCCACATCCCAGCCGCGATTGAGTTCACCCACAATCTGCGCCTTGGGCACAGCCACATTGTCGAAGAACGTTTCGCAAAAGGGCGAACTGCCCGAAATCAGCTTGATCGGTTTGGTCGAAACGCCTGCGCTTTCCATATCGAACAACAGAAAGCTGATGCCGCGATATTTGTCGGCCTTATCGGTGCGCACCAGACAGAAAATCCAGTCGGCTTTATCGGCATAGCTGGTCCATACCTTTTGCCCATTGACCAGCCAATGGTCGCCTTTGTCCTCACCAAAGGTTTGCAACGACACCAGATCGCTGCCCGAACCGGGTTCGGAATATCCCTGACACCAACGGATTTCGCCGCGCGCAATTTGCGGAAGGTAATGGCGTTTCTGTTCCTCGCTGCCGAAATGCAGCAATGCAGGGCCAAGCATCCAGATACCGAAACTGTTCAATGGGCTGCGGCAGCCGAGTTCGGCCAGCAATTGCCGGAAAATCTTGGCTTCAGCCGGGGACAGTCCCGCACCGCCATATTCGGTTGGCCAATCGGGAACGGTTAAGCCCTTTGCGGCGCAGCGGTCCATCCACGCTTTCTGTGCGTCGTTCTGAAATTGAAAATGGCGACCGCCCCAGCAGACATCATCATCACCGCGTGCAGGTTTGCGCATTTCTGGCGGACAGTTTTCTTCAATCCAGCCGCGCATTTCGGACCGGAAGGCATCGAGATCGCTCATCGGAATTCTCCTCAACTCTGGCGAATCACTATGTCGGATTGGCAGGTTTACGCAAGCGTCAACTTGTTTGCCCTGCATTCCGTAACGGTATTTTCAAGTGCGTTGACCGCAGCCTTTTCAGGCGACAGGGTAAGCCCGAAACTGGCGCAGTCAGACGCCAAAGAGATTCGCACAAACCGTCCTTAGAGAGGCCCGAACATGGATTTCACCCTTAACGAACGCGAGACCCATTGGCGCGACCGTATCAAGGCGCATATCGACCAATATGTGCGCCCGCGGATGAAAGATTATTACGCCGAACAGGCGCAAGGATCACGGTGGAAAGTCTTGCAAGTGGTCGAGGAGGAAAAGGCGCGAGCTAAGGCTGCGGGCCTGTGGAACCTGTTCATGCCGCCCAGTTCTGGCCGGGCACATGTCGACGACAACGTCGCGTTTGAAGGTCCGGGGCTGACCAATTTGGAATATGCCCTGTGCTGTGAAGAAATGGGCCGCGTGGGCATGGCCCCCGAAGTGTTCAACTGTGCCGCGCCCGACACCGGCAATATGGAAGTGTTTCTGCGCTACGGCACCGCCGAACAGAAACAGCAATGGATGGTGCCGTTGATGAACGGCGAAATCCGGTCCGCCTTTTTGATGACCGAGCCGCAAGTGGCATCGTCCGATGCGACCAATATCGAAACCAGCATTGCCCGCGATGGCGATGACTATGTCATCAATGGCCGCAAATGGTGGTCATCGGGTGCGGGTGATCCGCGCTGCAAAATTGCCATTGTCATGGGAAAGACAGATTTTGGCGCGAACAAGCATTCGCAACAATCGATGGTGCTGATGCCGCTCGACGCGCCGGGTGTGAACATTCTGCGCCATTTGCCGGTGTTTGGCTATGATGACGCGCCACACGGCCATATGGAAATCGAGCTGAAGGATGTGCGTATCCCCGCGACCAACATGTTGCTGGGGGAGGGACGCGGGTTTGAGATTGCACAAGGGCGTTTGGGGCCGGGTCGCATCCACCATTGCATGCGCACAATTGGTGTTGCTGAAGAGGCGCTGGAGAAAATGTGCAAACGCCTGACCAGCCGGGTTGCCTTTGGTAAGCCCATTTCCGAACAGACGGTGTGGTACGAGCGGCTGGCGCGAGCGCGGATCGATATTGAAATGACCCGGTTATTGTGCCTGAAAGCCGCCCAGATGATGGATACTGTCGGCAACAAGGCGGCGGCGAACGAAATCGCGATGATTAAGGTGCAAGCGCCCACAATGGCGCTGAAAATCATCGATGATGCCATACAGGCGCATGGCGGCGGCGGGGTTTCCGAAGATTTCGGCCTTGCGCAAAGCTGGGCCCACCAACGCACGTTGCGGTTGGCGGACGGCCCCGATGAAGTCCACGCCCGCGCCATTGCCCGCATGGAACTGGGCAAATATGGAGCCGCCAAGTGAAGGCAGCTGTCCTGACACAGGCGAATTCTCCGCTGACGATAGAGGATTTGCAAATCGCCAATCCCGGCCCGCATGAGGTGCTGATCCGCAACGCTGCTTGCGGACTGTGCCACAGCGATTTGCACTTCATTGAGGGCACATACCCCCACGCGATGCCCTGTGTTCCAGGACATGAGGCGGCAGGCATTGTAGAGGCCATAGGCAGCGAAGTGCGCATGGTGAAAGTGGGCGATGCCGTCGTCACCTGTCTGTCTGCCTTTTGCGGGCATTGCGAGTTTTGCGTTACCGGCCGCTTGGCATTGTGTCTGGGTGGCGATACAAGACGGCGAAAGGGAGAGGCTTCGCGACTGACCCGTGCCGACGGCACCAACGTTGCACAAATGCTGAACCTATCGGCCTATGCCGAAATGATGCTGGTGCATGAACATGCCTGTGTCGCGATTAACCCAGACATGCCGCTGGACCGTGCCGCCATATTGGGCTGCGCCGTCACCACGGGCGCGGGCGCGATTTTTAATGCGTGCAAAGTGACCCCGGGCGAAACTGTTGCGGTTATCGGTTGCGGTGGCGTAGGATTGGCAACGATTAATGCCGCGAAAATTGCTGGGGCAGGGCGGATCATTGCCGCCGATCCCATCCCTGAAAAGCGGGCCTTGGCGATGAAGCTGGGCGCAACCGATGTGGTCGATGCTTTGGCCGAGGATGCCGGCCAACAGATTATCGAAATGACCAAAGGCGGAGTGGATCATGCCATCGAAGCCGTGGGTCGCCCCGCATCGGCCAATCTGGCGGTCAGCATTTTGAAACGCGGCGGCACCGCGACGATCCTGGGCATGATGCCGCCGAACGAAAAAGTCGGGCTAAGTGCGATGGACCTTTTGGGCGGTAAAAAACTGCAAGGCGCAATCATGGGCATGAATCATTTCCCAGTTGATTTGCCGCGGCTGGTGGACTTTTACATTCGTGGGCTGCTCGATCTGGACAGCATCATCGCCGAACGCATTCCCCTGTCGGCGATCAACCAAGGGTTCGAAAAGATGAAACTTGGCAACAGCGCGCGCAGCGTGATTGTGTTCGATCAATGACTTTGGATGCGCAGGCGGCTTTTTCTGGCACTAAACCGCCCGAAGGGGCCGATGTGCTGGATGAAGCCAAGCTGACGGCATGGATGGCACAGAATGTCGCCGGATTTGCAGGGCCGATCTGCGGTACTAAAATTTGCGGGCGGGCAATCCAACCCGACATACCGAATCAATGCGCAAAGCGGTTCTTATGTGCTGCGGCGCAAACCTTTTGGCACGTTGCTGCCCAGCGCGCATGCGGTGGATCGCGAATTTCGCGTGATCTCTGGATTGCACGGCACCGGCTTTCCCGTGGCAAAACCATATGGCCTATGCGCCGATGACAGCGTCATTGGATCGATGTTCTACGTTATGGCGATGGTCGAGGGGCGGACGATCTGGGACGGGTCGATGCCCGATTCCAATCCCGCCGAACGCCGCGCCGTGTATGAAGCAATGGTCGATACGTTGGCGGCATTGCACAACACCGATGTCGCGGCGGCTGGACTTTCCGATTACGGTAAGCCTGGCAATTATTTCCAGCGGCAGGTGGCGCTGTGGACGCGGCAATACAGGCTTGCGGAAACCGAAACGATGCCCGCGATGGAACGGTTGATCGAATGGCTACCCGAAACGCTGCCCGAACAAACCCGCACCAGCGTGGTCCACGGCGATTACCGTATCGACAATCTGATCTATGACAGCGAAGCACCACGCGTGGCCGCTGTGCTCGATTGGGAGTTATCGACGCTGGGCGATCCGCTAGCCGATTTTACCTATCTATGTATGGCTTGGGTCACCGACAATGGCGGGCGTTCCGGCGTGCAGGATGTTGACCGCGCCGCATTGGGCATTCCCGAACTGGATGAAATGGTGGCGCGCTATTGTGCGGCCACCGGGCGCGACGGCATTCCCGATCTGAACTGGTATTTCGCCTTTAATTTTTTTCGACTGACCGGCATTATCCAGGGCATCAAGAAACGTGTGATCGACGGCACTGCTTCATCGGCACATGCGCAGGATATGGCGTCAAAGGTCGGTTCGCTTGCCGATCAGGCAATGGGCTTTGCCATTAAAGCCGGGGCGTAAGGGAGAGCCAATATGGGCACGTTAGACGGAAAAATTGCCATTATCACCGGTGCCGGATCAGGTATCGGTCGCGCGTCGGCCATCCGGTTTGCCACCGAAGGCGCAAAGGTGGTGCTGGGCGACAAAAGCGACGCTGTGCATGAAACGGCAAAGCTGATCGGCGATGCCGCCACTGCCATACAGATCGATGCAGGCACTGAGGCCGATGTGGAACGCATCGTCGCCTTGGCGCTTACCACACATGGTCGGCTCGACATAGCCTTTGCCAATGCGGGGATCATCGGCGACATGGGCGGCATCTTCGATTTTTCCGCCGATGGTTGGGCAGAAACGTTGCGCGTCAACCTGATAGGCCCTGCATTGATGATTAAACATGCCGGCAAAGCCTTGGTCGATCAAGGAACCGGCGGCGCGATAATATTGACTGCAAGCGTCGCAGGCCTGAATTCTGGGGCTGGTCCAGCGGCCTATTCGGCATCAAAGGCAGGCGTCATCAACCTGACCAAAACGGCAGCGCAACAGATGAGCACCGCCAATGTTCGCGTGAATTGCATTTGCCCCGGCCTGACCGAAACCGGCATGACCAAACCAACCTTTGATTATGCGTCGGCCAAGGGCGTGACCCACAAAATCGGGCAGCTCAATCCGTTGAAACGCGCAGGCCAACCCGAAGAATTGGCCAATGTTGCGCTGTTCCTTGCGTCCGATCAGGCAAGCTATGTGAACGGACAAGCCATTGCGGTCGATGGCGGATTGACCAGTTCGCATCCGGTAACCCGCCAGCTTCTTGGCCAATCGGCGCATTGATGTGTTGAGCGTATCCAACCCTCGTGACCTAGGTTTCGTGCCCGACCGGCTGGCGCGGATTGATGCTTATATCCGCGCGAAATATCTCGATACCGGGCTGTTACCGCATGCCGCATTGCTAATCGGGCGTGGTGATGAAATCGCGCATCTGTCGTTGCAAGGAGAGGCGCGGCCCGGCGCGGCATTGCAACCAGATGCGATATTCCGCATCGCCAGCATGACCAAACCGGTGACTTCGGTTACTTTCATGCAATTATTGGAGGAAGGAAAAGTCGCCCTCAACCAGCCGGTTTCCAGCATATTACCCGAATTCAAAAAAACCGGCGTGTTTGTCGCAGGCGGCGGCAATATGCCCTTTATCACCCGACCGCCCGCAACCGAAATGAAGATGATCGACCTGCTGCGACACACCAGCGGGCTGACCTATAGTTTTCAGGAACGCACCCCTATCGACGCTGCGTATCGCCGCGAAAAGATCGACGATTTTTTCAGTATGCGCAGCACCGACGAATTTGTCGCTGCGGTATCCGCTTTGCCGCTACAATTCGACCCCGGCACCGTGTGGAATTATTCGGTGGCGACCGACATTGTGGGCGCGATTATTGAGCGGATTGAAGGCAAGCCCCTGAGCCAGGTGTTTGCAGAACGCATTTTTGTGCCTTTGGGCATGACCGACACCCATTTCCGCATCCCCGATGCCAAGCGCGACCGGATAACCGATTGCTACGCCTTTCACCCGCGCGACAAAATGGAAGCATTTGATAGCGGCGTGGACAGCCGGTGGTTGCGCGATGGGCGCATGGAATTTGGCGGCGGGGGCCTTGCCTCTACTTTGTCCGATTATCACCGATTTTGCCGGATGTTGGTCAATGGCGGTGCGCTGGATGACGTGCAGATATTGAGCCCCAAAACGCTGGAATTGATGACCGCCAACCATTTGCCGGGCGGCAAGGATTTAACCGAGCTGTCGCAGTCCTTGTTCAGCGAGGTGGAAAATGCGGGGGTCGGTTTTGGCCTTGGCTTCGCCACCACGATGAACCCGCACAGCACTTTGATGCCGGGATCGGCGGGCGATTTTTACTGGGGCGGAATGTTTTCCACAGCCTTTATGGTTGACCCGGTCGAACAAATTATCATGATATTCATGACGCAGTTGATGCCATCCTCAATCTATCCCATACGCCGCGAGATCAAGACCATGCTCTACGCGTCCCTCGCCGCATAAACTTCAGGAGTCTCCCATGCAGTCCGTTACAACCGCAGTTCACGATGATATTTTGGTCATCACGGTCGACAATCCTCCCGTCAATGTGCTGAGCTGGCACGTGCGGCAAGGGTTATTTGACGAACTGAACGCGGCGCTTGCCAATGACGCGGTAAAGGGCGTGTTGCTCATCTGTGGCGGTAGAACTTTTATCGCGGGTGCAGACATCAGCGAATTTGGTACCGACAAAATCGCCATGGGAGCCAATTTCATCGACATATTGGACAATTACGAAAAATCGACCAAGCCGGTTGTCGCGGCAATCCACGGCACCGCACTGGGCGGTGGCCTGGAAATGGCGCTTGCCTGTCATTACCGTATCGCCGTTCCCTCCGCCAAACTGGGCGTTCCAGAAGTGAAACTGGGCCTGTTGCCCGGTGGTGGTGGCACTCAGCGACTGCCGCGCGTCGTCGGGTTGGAGCAGGCTGCCATCATGGTCGCTCTAGGCGAGCCGATTTCGGCGCAAAAGGCGCTGGAAACTGGCTTGATCGACAGCATCGCTGGTGAAGCAACCCTCGCCGCCGATGCTTTGGCCTTTGCAAAAGAATGTGTCGCTAAAGGATTGCGCCCCACACGCAATCGTCCGGTCACCGGCGATATTGCCATCGTCGAAAAGCTGAAGACTGAAAACGCAAAAAAATGGCGCGGTTTTGAAGCTCCCTTTGCCAATCTGCGCTGTATTGAGGCTGCGGCAGCTAACCCCAATATCGACGATGGCCTGAAGTTTGAGCGCGAAGAATTCAGTAAACTGATTATGGGCAGCCAATCCGCCGCCCAGCGCCACATCTTTTTCGCCGAACGCCAAGCCGCCAAAATCGACGGTCTGCCCAAAGACCTGCCGTTGCGCGACATCAAGCGCGTTGGCGTTATCGGCGCGGGCACCATGGGTGGCGGCATTTCGATGAACTTTTTGCAAAAGGGCATCCCGGTTACCATCGTCGAAATGGTGCAGGAAAATCTGGATCGCGGCGTTGGCGTGATCCGCAAAAATTACGAAGCCTCCGCTGCCAAGGGCCGCTACACCGCCGAACAGGTTGAGGGGATGATGGGCCTGCTCACACCATCACTAACCATGGACGACCTTGCCGATTGCGACCTGGTGATCGAGGCTGTGTATGAAAGCATGGACGTGAAAAAGGACGTGTTCGGCAAACTGGACAGCATCTGTAAAGCGGGTGCGATCTTGGCATCAAACACCAGCTATCTCGACATCAACGAAATTGCCGCCTGCACCAATCGTCCGCAGGATGTGGTGGGAATGCATTTCTTCTCGCCCGCCAATGTGATGAAATTGCTAGAGGTCGTGCGCGGTGAAAAGACCGCAGACGATGTGCTGGTGACGGCAATGGCGACGGGCAAGACAATCGGCAAAGTCGCAGTCGTCGCAGGCGTTTGCCATGGCTTTATTGGCAACCGGATGCTGGCCCAACGGCAGTTTCCTGCCATGCAATTGTTGATGGAAGGGGCAACTCCGGAACAAATCGACCGCGTGCACTCTGAATTCGGCATGCCGATGGGGCCGTTCCAAATGGCCGATCTGGCGGGCACCGACATCGGCTGGCACAGGGATACTGCGCGTGCGCCGGAAAACATCCGCGACGCATTGTGCCTTGCCGGACGTTTCGGGCAGAAGGCAGGCAAGGGCTTTTACGACTATGACGCTAGGCGCAACCCGACACCCAGCGCCGAGACCGCTGCAATTATCGAGGATTTCCGCTCCAAATCGAACGTCGCCAAGCGCGACATCAGCGATCAGGAAATTATCGAACGCACGCTCTATCCCATTGTCAACGAAGGCTATAAAATCCTGGAAGAAGGCAAGGCGCAGCGGGCGTCGGACATCGATGTCGTTTGGATTTACGGCTATGGCTGGCCCGTCTATCGCGGTGGCCCGATGTTCTGGGGCGATTTGGAAGGCAAGGCAACGATCGTCGAAGCATTGGAACGACATGGTGTAGCTGTGGCTGATTCGTTGAAGGCCGCCGCCTGATCGCAATCGGTTGCCGGTGAGTTGAGCCTCACCGGCGGCGGCCCGAATATGAACAACGGTTCATCCTGCGACTCGCCCCCGTTATCGACAATATGTTGTGGCTAACATGGCAGTTAGCCATCAGCGCCCCACAATATAAAGTTTCAGGGTCGCTCTCATGTTCCGTCGTTTTCTAGCAGCCGTTGCTGCATTGTCCTTGCTGATCCCCGCTCAGGCCATGGCGCTTCAATGTGCGCCCTTTGCAAGGCAGGTTTCTGGCATCCAGATTTTCGGCAACGCTGGCACATGGTGGGGGCAGGCCGCAGGGCGTTTTTCACGCGGAACAGAGCCAAAAATTGGCGCGGTGATGGCGTTCAAACCCACACGTTCGATGCCGATTGGCCATGTCGGTATGGTCAGCAAAATCGTATCGGATCGCGAAGTGTTGATTGACCACGCCAATTGGTCGCTGATCGGTGGTCGTCGCGGACAGATTGAACGCGGCGCAAAGGTGCTGGACGTATCGGCCAATGGTGACTGGAGCCAAGTGCGCGTATATTATGCCCCGATGAAGGGCCTTGGCACCTCCACTTATCCGCTCTTCGGGTTTATTTATAAAGGCGGCGAAGCCTAAACTTCGGCCAAGGCCCGGCGCCCCCAAACCAGCAAAGCCATCAACGATAGCCCCATCAAGATAAAGCTTGCGGGTTCCCACCAATTGAACAGCGCAACGCCGATAGCCGGAGCGAGGATCAGTGTTGATCCATTCAGCGCGGTGATTTTTCCGGCGACATCACCCTGTTCTGTTCGCCGCACCGCCAGAGATGCACCGGTCGTAAAGCCGGGCCGGAACAGACCAAAGCCCAATGACGCCAACGAATAGCCCAGCGTAATTCCGTAAAAATCAAAACTCACCCCTGTTAAAACAATGCCCGATAATGCGAGTAGCGTACCCCAGAGTACGGAATTGCGCGGACTCAACGACAGTAAGGGAATAAGCCCCCATTGCGCGAGTAACGTTGCCATGGCCCCTACAAACATAACAGATCCAGTAGCTCCGACGGCTTCACGTGGCAGATCGTGTAGTCCAAGCCGGTCACGCACCAGAAATCCGATGACGCCCAGCAACATCGCCTGAATCTGGCCCCCAACCATGCCCGCTATCAACCAACCGCGCAGTCGCCGCTCCAGCCAACTTAGCCTAATGGTCTTGGCTGGCAGTCCGTCGTCTTCAACATAAGCGGGCGCGTCCATAGCACCGGAATTCGGATAGGACGTTACAACGCCGCGCGCTTCAAATCGTGGGGTATCGTTGGGCAGGCGCAGCCGCAGCGCCACCATCACTAAAAGACCAAACGCCGCAAATATAATCAGCGGCCCGGCCAATCCCAGGGGTTCAAACACCAAATAGGATGCCAGCGCCGGACCGATCACTGTGCCCAACCCGAATGAAGACGCAAGCAACGACAATGCCTTCGCCCGTTCGCTGCGTTCAGTGCGCGCGGCAATATAGGCCTGAACTGCCGGTGGGGCAGCTGAACCAAACCCGCCATAGATGCACCGGAATAATGCGAAAAATGCAAAGGTCAGAACCGGGGTGATAAATCCGTTGAGCCCCAGCCACAGCACCAATCCACACAACCCCATCGACACGATAAAGCCTATTAGTCCCAACGCCATCAACGCCCGCCGTCCGCGCTTGTCCGACATCCGCGCCCATTTCGGGGCCATCAGAACCCATAATAACGCCGACCAGCTAAAGGCTGTGCTGACCCAGACGTCGCCTATCTTCAATTGGCTGGCGATTGCGGGAAGCGCGGATTGCATGGCAGTATTGCCCGCAGCTGAAACCAGCATCACCATGAACAATATCGCCACCCGATCCGGCGGAATGGCACGCGGGGTGGCGGTCATTGTGGCTTTGCCCAATCGTAACTGCGTTCGATGCGCGCGACGTGCAGGCTGTAGTGCGCATACCAGCGGCCCCGTCCTTGATCGCGGATATCGACATGTTCGGGATGATCACGCCAAGCCTTTGCCGCCGCATCATCCGCCCAATAGCTGACGGTGATGCCTAGTCCGTCATCGCGTCGAACCGAATCGATTCCTACATATCCAGGTTGTTGCGCCGCCAAAGCATCCATGGATTGAGCGGCAGCAAAATAGCCTGCGTCATCATCTCCCGTGCGCTGCGCCACAAAGATAACCGCAATCGTTCCGGAGTTGTGCATGGTCATGCCCAATCTTTGGGCTGCCAGACACACGGGAGCAAGTCCATGGTCGAAAAATTATGTGTTTTTTGGTTTATGCGGTTGCATCGCAGGGTATCATTTGCGACTGCGTTTTTCACCCATAGGCTGCCACAGGCATAAACATGACAGAAAATACCATCGCCATGACTTCGCTGTTTGATCGCACCAAATATCGGCTTCAGCGTTTTTTGGGCCCTTGGGGCGTTTTCTTCAAAGGATTTTTGAAGCATCCGGTGATGGTCGGCTCGATCATTCCGTCTTCCAATCGCACGATCAACAAGATGCTGGCTCCTGTCGATTGGGACAATTGTAAGCTTTTCGTTGAATACGGCCCGGGCGTTGGCACATTCTGCCAGCCGGTGCTGGACAGGATGCGGCCTGATGCGACGTTGGTTGTTATCGACACCAACCCCGATTTCATCGATTTTTTGAAAAAGCATTTCCACGACAGCCGCTTCATTGCGGTCAATGGATCAGCTGCGGATGTGAACGAGATTATCACCGGATTGGGTTTTGAATCGGCTGACTATGTTTTGTCCGGTTTGCCTTTTTCGACATTACCCGGCGACCTTGGCCCCAAAATTGCAAAAGAAACCGCGCGCGCTATCCGTCCCGGTGGTGCATTTCTGGTGTACCAATTCCGCGCCCGCGCGCGTGATTTTATGGAGCCGCATTTCGCAAAGATCGATAATGGCTTTGAACCGTGGAACATCCTGCCATGTTATCTGTTCTGGGGTTGGAAGGGCTAGGGTCAGGCCCTAATCCTCGCTGGAATTAAGCCGCGACAAATTGCGCATGCGGAAGCGGATACGGCGACCGATGTTAAAATCGATCGTGTTCACCAGCAAATAGGCCATTGACCAGCGCAGCCGCGATAGCCAGCCGAGCCTGGCGCGATGGATTTCGTCATCCTGTTGTATTGAGTCGCTGTCCATAGCATTCACATGGGCGCGCATGTGCGCTGCAAAGGCGGGATCGACGATCCGCAGCATCACTTCTTTGTTGATGAACAGGCTGCGTACATCCAGATTGGCAGAGCCGATATACACCGCATCGTCGATGACCAGCAATTTGGTATGCAACAGCTGCGGTTGATATTCAGCAATCTGCACATTGCGTTTGAGCAGATAGCCGTAGAGAATGCGGGCGGCGCCGATGGTTGCGCCATTATCGGTGCGCCCGGCAAGGATCAGCCGCAACACGCCGCCGCGCTTTGGCACGCCTGCTATCCGACGCAAAATGGTTTGCGAAGGCGAGAAATAGGCAGCGACCAGATCGGCCCTTTGCGCTGACTGTAAATCCCGTTTGAGCGATAGCGCCCAGGGTGACAGCCGGTTTGTGGGGCCACCGACCAACCACTGGATCGGACCAGACCCTGCATGCCAGCTGCGGATGAGACGGCGCAACGCCAACAGACGCATGCCGCCATCGGCAGAAAGCGCAATCAATTCGCGCAAATACGCCCCCATGCGTGCAACTTCGGGTCCAGACAGAGTTACACCCAGATCTTCCCAGCTTTCGGGGCCACGGCGTCCAAAATATTGATCGGTGATATTGTAACCGCCAACAAGGGCGTGGCGGTCATCGATGATTAGCAATTTCTGGTGATTGCGGATCACATAAGACAGCCGCCAGCGCGAACTGAAATAATGATACTGCCCGCCTGCATCGGCGATGGGCCGAAAAAAGCTATCGGCAACTTCGGCAGAGCCAAAGCTGTCGATCAAAACATCAACGGCAACCCCACGTTCGGCAGCGCGAACCAAAGCATCGCGAACTTCGCTGCCGCTGGTGTCATTGTGGAACATATATATGCTGAGCGCGATGCTCTGTTGTGCAGAATCGATCAGGATCAGCATGGCCTGCAAACGGTCATCGGGCGCGTGCAACAGCCGGATCGCATGGTCGGCGACGGTAAAGGGCGCGCCCGGTAAGGACGGCAGGGTGGAAACGCCCAGCATGCCACCGGAATAGGCGCGCAATATCGTGAGCGCAACCGGTGGCAGTTTGGGGCCAGCAGAGCCGAACGCCGATTGACAATTCGGTTGTAAAACCTTAGACGCCCTCGACTTCCAAGACATATTTAGTGATTCAGGAGCCAATATGGCGCGCGTTACCGTTGAAGATTGCATTGACAAGGTTTCGAACCGGTTTGATCTGGTTCTGCTGGCTGCCGAGCGCGCCCGCGAAATTTCGGGCGGTGCTGAGCTGACCGTCGATCGTGATCGCGATAAAAATCCGGTGGTGGCGCTGCGCGAAATCGCGGAAGAAACCGTTCGCACCGATCATCTGTCCGAAGGCCTCGTCCAGTCCTTGCAAAAAGTTCAGGTCGATGAAGACGAAGAAGCCGATGAAATCGGTTCGCTCGCGCGTTCGGCAGAGGCGCTTCGCCTGACAGCGGCGGCTCCCGCACGTGGTGCCGGGATGCAGCGCGACTACGACCGTTAAATTCACGCCCATACTGGCGATGATGAAGAAGGCCCGGCATTGTCCGGGCCTTTTCTTTTGGCATAGGCATTGACCGCTGATAAGCATGCGGCATGACCGATGAATTGGCGAGCGCAGCAGATGTTATCACCGGAGCAGCTATCGCGCATGCGGTGGAGCCTGAGGGTGGAGGGCACGGCATAGGCCGCGGCCGCTGCCAGAATTGCAGCACAGAGATCATCGGCAGCCACTGCCATCAATGCGGCCAAAAGGCGAAAGTTCACCGCACTTTGCACGCGTTCGGCCATGATCTGTTGCACAGCGTCCTGCATTTCGATGGCAAAATTTGGCGCACCTTGCCTTTGCTGTTCTGGAATCCCGGTCAGCTTACCAAGCGTTATGTTCATGGCGAGCGTGCCAAATTTGTATCGCCGCTGGCGCTGTTTCTGTTCACGGTGTTCTTTACTTTTGCCACCGTCAATTGGATGCTGCCCAAAGACGCCATGGTACCAGAAGTGGTAACACCTGAATTGGCAACAAAGGCCTATGCGGCGGATCGTAAGGAAATTTTGGACAGAATTGCGGCGCTGGAGCGACAAAGGCCGAATGCTGCCGCACCCGATTTGACGGAAATTGAAGACGACATTGCCAAGCAACGTGAACGCTTGTTGGAACTCGACACCGAACGGGCGAACACTGTGCGCAAAAACGACGCAGCAACCAAGGAATTTGTGAAGGGTAAAGCAGAGCTGCAAAAGGAAATTGCGGCGCTTGAAGTTCAACTGGCCACTGCAAAAGGAGCAGGGCAACCCACCACCAATATTGAACAGGAACTGGCGGGCGCGCGGCTGGGGTTAAAGGTTATGGCTGGGGCGGCTGTTGCGATTGACAATGACGAGGCATCGGCCAGCGATTGGAACTTTACCGATCTGAAATTTCCGGGTTCCGATGAACTGAACAAAGGTGTGGCGAATGCCAGAGAAAACCCGCAATTGCTGCTCTATAAAGTGCAAACGAACACGTACAAATATAGCTGGGCGTTGATCCCGATTTCAGTGCCTTTTGTGTGGCTGCTGTTTTTCTGGCGTCGGCGTTTCAAAATGTTCGATCATGCGGTGTTTGTGACCTATTCGATCACGTTCATGATGCTGTTTGGTGTTTTCGCGATGGCGCTGATTTCCGCACCGCAAACCGAAGTGATTGGCGGATTGGCTTTATTTTTGGTGCCGCCGATTCACATGTACCGCCATCTTCATCACGCCTATGAAACGTCGCGCTTTGGCGCGTTTTGGCGGATGGGCCTGCTGGTCATCTTTGCACTAACGGCGCTGACGTTATTCGCTGTCTTGATCGTCAGTCTGGGCGTGACCGGGTAGCACGCGTAAACGGATACGGCCGTTTTCCAGCATTGGGGCGACAATGGCGGCCATTCGCGATTGCCGCTCAGAAACCTGTGCGCGGTTAAAAAAGCTGTTGGCAACAACGTCTGCGATTTGCAGCCCGGCAAGCCGGTGGCTCAGTTCCAACTGCGCTATGCCGCAAGGCCCGACCAGCTTTGCAATGTCCGTCCGGATTTTGCCCAACAGGGCAGGGCCATAGCGGCCATCGTCGATGAACACGCTTTCGCAACTTGGCCCATCGGGTAACATCGTACTGACCACATCATCGAGCAAAGCGGCATAGATTTTCGCGTCATGGTCTCCCCGATCCGCTTCCGGCTCCGCGATCAAGGCCGACAAGGCAATGCCGACGATGATCTGCGCGTCGGTATCGGTCAATAATTCAAACAGCAAAGCGCGCTCTGCCAAATCGATCCGGCTGCCTTTCAGTTCCCCCTGATAGCCAGTAACGGAACGAAACCGCGCCAACAGTCCGTCGGCCTGCTCGCTGTCCATCTGAACCGCCGCAAGGGTCATAACACCCCGGCCAACACCCCCGGATTCATCACAAAAAATTGGCATAGCGCGATGCTAGCGGCAGATCATTTGCAAGGGTAGCGTTTCTTCATCAAATCGAATGTTGCCATTTTTACCGTTGTTTTTGACCGGACGGCAGACGGGATAGCTCCGCATATGGGCGAGAAAATCGTCTGATTTCATCGCCGCCTTTTTTGGCGGGCAACTGTGTGGCGGCAGGCCGCTTTTTTTGTCGCTTTCAATCCGGGCGCGATAAGCGGCGCCAGCGGCCGCGCCTTCTCCGCGCAACACGGCTATATCAGGCGAACCGATCGCGCCAAAGCCTTTGGCTTTCAGCGCATCTGCCTTTGCGAGAAAGGTCGCGACGCTCATGTCGCCCTTTGCTGCGAGTGCAGGCATGGCCAACACCGATGCCAATATCAAAACGCTAAGTGTCCGCATTCCTACCTCCTGCCTTGTAAAAGCATCGGGTAGGTTGCCGAAGGTGAACGCTCTGTTAATCAGGGCTTTATGCCAATCATGTGCCCTGTGGCTTAGCGCCGCCAATGCTTGCATTTTTGCCGCGACCGGCCTTGGGAATGCTTGTGCCAACAACGGGCACATTGACGGGCAGCTTGCCCTTATTGAGGTCGCGTTCGAACGTGCCGGTTTCCAGCAAACGGTTGATTTCCTCGCCCGACAGCGTTTCAAATTCCAGCAACGCTTCGGCGAGAAGGTTCAACTGCTTGCGGTGCTTTTTGAGCAATGCAGTAGCCTTTGCATGGCCGCCTTCGACCAGTTTGCGGATTTCAGCATCAATCTTTTTCGCGGTTTCATCGGACATAGCCGACCGTTGTGATCCGCCATAGCCCAGATAACCTTCCTGACGTTCTTCATATTGCAACGGACCCATTTCGTCAGACATGCCCCATTGGGTTACCATGTCGCGGGCGAGGCTGGTTGCGTACTGAATGTCGCTGGAGGCACCCGACGATACTTTGTCATAGCCAAAAACCAATTCCTCGGCGACGCGGCCGCCCATGCTGACCGCCAGATTGGCGTGCATTTTATCGCGGTGGTAGCTGTAATTATCGCGTTCCGGCAATCGCATGACCATGCCCAGCGCACGACCGCGCGGAATGATGGTGGCTTTATGGATCGGATCGGACGCGGCTTCGTGGATCGAAACGATGGCATGGCCAGCCTCATGATAGGCGGTCATTTTCTTTTCGTCTTCGGTCATCACCATCGAACGGCGTTCGGTGCCCATCATCACCTTGTCTTTGGCGTCTTCAAATTCCTGCATCGCAACCAAGCGTTTTCCGCGACGTGCCGCCAACAGGGCTGCTTCGTTCACCAGATTGGCAAGGTCCGCACCCGAAAAACCCGGCGTGCCGCGACCGATGGTGCGCAGATCAACATCGGGGGCCAACGGTACTTTGCGTGTGTGGACGTCGAGAATTTTCAAGCGGCCTTCAATGTCGGGACGCGGCACGACGACCTGACGGTCAAACCGGCCCGGACGCAACAGGGCGGGGTCAAGGACATCGGGGCGGTTGGTGGCGGCGATGATGATGATGCCTTCATTCGCCTCAAATCCATCCATTTCGACCAGCAACTGGTTCAACGTCTGTTCGCGTTCGTCGTTCTGATTGCCAAGGCCAGCGCCACGGCTGCGTCCCACAGCGTCGATTTCGTCGATGAAGACGATGCACGGTGCGTTGCGTTTGGCCTGTTCAAACATGTCGCGCACGCGGCTGGCACCGACGCCCACAAACATTTCAACAAAATCAGAACCGGATATGGTGAAAAAGGGCACGCCCGCTTCGCCCGCAATTGCGCGGGCCAGCAAGGTTTTACCTGTACCGGGGCTGCCAACGAGCAACGCTCCCTTGGGAATTTTACCACCCAATCGGCTGAATTTATGCGGGTCGCGCAAGAATTCGACGATTTCCTGCAACTCTTCACGCGCTTCGTCGATCCCGGCGACATCGTCAAAAGTGACGCGCCCCTGTTTTTCGGTCAGCAATTTTGCCTTGGATTTACCAAAGCCCATTGCGCCACCGGCGCCGCCACCTTTTTGCATTTGGCGCAGCACGAAAAAGGCGATGCCTAGGATAAGCAAGAATGGCAGTGCTTGATACAGCAGGATCAGCCAGATGCTCGGTTGCTCCTCGGCCTTGCCCTGTACCTCAACGCCTTTTTCCTCGAGCAATTGATACAGGTCGCGATCACTGTCGATCGGAACTGTGGCGAATGTGCCGCCGCCATTCAATTCGCCGGTGATTTTTCCGGGGCTGATGGCAACTGCTTTCACTTCGCCAGCAGCAATTTTTTCGCGGAAGCTGGAATAGGTAATACCCTTCGCCGCATCCGCGCTTCCGCCGCTGAAAATTGAGGCCATCAGCAGCAATGCCGCCATCACGCCAGCCCAAATCATCAGGTTCCGCATCAGCGGATTGGGCTTGGGTTCCTGATCGTCGTTCATGTTGGTGTCTGATGTCCTGTAGAGTGAAGTTTGAATGTAAGCGCGAAACCGTGAATGACAATATAAACGGGCGGATTTTTGTGCGTTATTCTTTTAATGACGCCGCAATGGGGCAGGGCGGATGCTCCAAATGTCGCCACCAACACACAAAAGCGACCCCAGGGTTAGCTTTTCGCCCGCGTGTAACGCCAATAATGCTCGGTCAATCGCATCGCCGCGCGGGTTTAAACCGGGTTCGGCGATGGCCAGTGTGTGCAGCAGGAGGCTGCGCTGTAACGCGACGGGTAAATCGCGCATATCTGCCAATATTTCGGGGGGCGATGGGCTGGTAATGCGTTCATTAGCCAATGAAGCGGTCATCCAAGCCATTGCTTCCTGGGTCGAAGCCAGCGCCTCTGCGGTGCGCACTGCTGCATGCGGATCAAGCGGCGTGGGCGTCGAACGCAGCCAGTTGCGCATGCGGACGCGATCATAATCTGCATTTTCATTGCTAGGATCACGACACGGAACAATGGCAGCTTCTGCGCAAATGGCCTCTAGCTCGACCTTGTCAAATCCCAGCATGGGGCGAATAATACGTCCATTTTGGGCGCGAATGCCCGCCATCCCCGCAACACCTGAACCGCGCGCCAGCCGCATCAACAGCGTTTCCAACTGATCATCGGCATGATGCGCCGTTGCGATCCAGCGGCAATCGTGTTCATCAGCCCAGTGATCAAGCAAGGCATAGCGCGCCGCCCGTGCGCCGGATTGTACATTGCCCGTGATCGGAGCATTGACCGCCAAGATAGTGTGCGGAATGTTCAAGGTTTCGCAAATGCTCGCCACAAAACGCGCTTCATCTGCGGCTTCGGGGCGTAGGCGATGATCGACCGTCGCGGCTTTGATCCGGTGCGGAAATACGCGTGCCGCAAGGATCAGCATCGCCAGACTGTCTGGCCCGCCCGATACCGCCAGTCCGAAAGTGCAATTCCATCGTTTCCATCATTGGCAAAGCTTGCCGATCGCACGTTGAAACCGCACGCTTGCTTCTGCGATCAGGTTGGTCATGGCTTTCTCAATCCTGCCAGTCGGGTCGGCAGAAATGGAGCGTTATTTGCACTTCGCGCTTTTGCGTCCTTCGGCCAAGCGTGCGGCCAATCGGCCTGTGGCTTCGCCGGGATATTCCTTTGCGACGCTATCAAAGGCGCGACAGGCTTCGGCGGCTTTTTCCAACCGATTTAACGCGACGCCGACAAAATACAGGCTTTCAGGTGCGCGATCGCCAGCGGCATCGGTTGTGTAATTGTCGTATAATATTTTGACGGCAGTCGCCGGTTTACCGTCATCGAGCCATGCGCGGCCTAACAGGTTTCGGGCGTAGCTGATCCGTTTATGTTTGGGGAATTTTTTGACGGTGTCATCCAGTTGAACTTGCGCCTCTGGGAAGAATTTTGCCTCCCACAATCGGTAGCCATAATTATAGCCATCATCGAATGCGTCGCCGGTCGCGGGTTTCTGGATGGCGGCGACCGCCGCTGTGCGCGCGGCGCTGGGTTTGGCGGTTGCCACCGGCTTGGCCACCGGCGTTGTCACCTTTGGTGGGGCGGGCTTCGCGGCAGTCGGTGTTACCGCGACTTTAGGTGCGGTCGTGGCTTCCGCATCGTCAGGAACGGCGGTATCTGTCGCTTTGAGCGATTTGACCTGCGTATCAAGCGCCTTCAATTGCGCTTCCAGCGTGCGCATCTTGCTGCCTTGCTGCTCGACCTGACCGGTCAGCGTTGCAAGCTGCGTCTCCAGCGCATCAACGCGCGCAATCAAATCGGTAACGGCGGAAGTCGAAGGTGCTGCGTTGGGATCTTTTTTGACCTCGTCGGCTTTGATCTCAGGCTCAAAAAATTTACCCGCGCCTTCGGGGAATACTTTGCGCTGCACCGCGCGCATTTCTTTTTCCAGCTTGGTGACACGGCCATCGACATTGGCATCCTGTGCCTGCACCGGAACGACCATTACTGCGAGTGCCGCGCCGCAAAGCCATTGATGAAGCTTCATGCCAATTCTCCCTGAAAACATAAAATTTTCATAGTGTTATTCCAAGGTACATCAACTGTTTAACGCCGACTCACGCACAGAACTGTGGACAAAGGTCTATCGGTCTGTTCCTGTTTTTGGTCGATCCCATATCATTACCGTCAGCGCCGGCGGAACCTGTATTTGTGGCCGTCACCAGTGCCTAATCGGCTCGGCGGGCATCAGGGGCCTCGCGCGCCAGCAATGCCGCTCCGCTGACTCCGACATCGGAAATCGCCCGATCCGCTTCACCAAGTGCCGGAACGGTCTTCCCACCAACAGTAACGGTAATGGCTTGCGGGCGACCAGTGTTGATCATTGGGTTGTTCGCGTCCGCAGGCACTTCAAACTTTTCACCGGCCTGCATTTCTTTTTCGTACAGCCGCTTCCGGTCGCCATCATAGACACGCACCCAAACCACGTCGGTTGCGGTTAGGACGACCTGACCTTTGGGATCAACAGCATCTTCGGCAACGGTTTCTGATTTAGCGGCTTCGGTGCCTTGTTCCGCCTGAACATTCTCTGGCTCGCTGGCTGCTTCGGGGCCCAAAGCATAGCTACGCCAAACAAAATAACCGATAAGCAGTAACGCGGCAAATGCCGCCGCAATCCAAGCCATCCGTCGCGAAGGCACGCGGGCGGGATCTGCTGGTTGGTAACTGGGTGTAGAAACGGGCGAGGTGTCAAAGCCGCCTTGCGCCAATTCCACACGCAGATCAGCCGTTAGTTTTGTTGCATCAAGATCAACAGCCCGCGCATAGGCCTTTGCAAAGCCAACCGAATAGGTCGATCCGGGTAACGCCGCATATTCATTGCGCTCAATTGCGTCCAAATGCCGCATCGGAACACGGGTTCGTTGCGCGATTTCATTTAAGTCGAGGCCTAAACGCTCACGCGCCGCCTTCAGCTGCTCTCCAACCGTGTGAAACCGGAGTTCCGGATTCTCGGCGCTATCTTCGCTCAAACTGTTCTCCACCGACCGACCTTTTATATGTAAATCCGTCTCCCCCGGACGGTGCCCGAACAATGACGCCACGATGGGGAATGTCAAGCCGTATAGCGGCGGATTCGCTGGATTTTTACACGGAAAGAAAATGCAACCCCGTGTTGTGCACTGGGTTAGATTTCGATTCCATGCTCGTCGGCCCAATCTGCGATTGCCTGTCGCAGCTTTGGTGCGGGGGACCGCAACTGTCCTTCGATGAAGGGCGTGAGCGAAGTCATGTCAATTGACCGGATCATGGCTTTGATCGCGCCAACCGCCGCTGGCGTAATGGAAAGCCGTTCGACGCCAAGCCCGATCAGCGCCATCGCCTCCAAGGTGCGACCACCCATTTCACCACAAATGGCAACCGGCACGTCATGCTGTTTGCATTCCGCAACCACGCGCTGGATGAACCGTAAGATCGCCGGGCTTAACCAATCATACCGGTCAGCAAGACGCGGATCGGCGCGGTCTGCGGCATAAAGGAATTGCGTCAGATCGTTGGTGCCAATCGACAGAAAATCGATTTTGGGCAGCAAAATATCCAGCGTTTCGGCCAGCGCCGGCACTTCCAGCATCGCGCCAAACCGGATTTTCGAAGGCAGTTGTTTTTTTCGGCCCGCAAGAAAAGCCAGCTGCGCGTCAAATATGCCCTTTGCTTCGTCAAATTCCCATGGCTCAGAGACCATAGGGAACATCACGTTCAGCGTTCGACCCGCCGACGCCTCCAACAATGCGCGTGCCTGTGCCTTCATCAGGCCGTCATGGTCGAGCGCCAGCCGCAATGCACGCCATCCGAGCGCCGGATTTTCTTCCTCAAGCCCTTCGTCTTTCAAATAGGGCAGGGCCTTATCACCGCCGACGTCCAGCGTGCGGAAAATGACCGGCTTGTCTCCGGCGGCGTCCAATACCTCGCGATAGAAACGTTGCTGGCGCTCGCGCTGGGGCAGTGTTGCGGAAATCAGGAACTGAAACTCGGTACGAAACAGCCCGATGCCATCAGCCCCCGTCAGCCCAATGGCATTCACATCATCGCGCAGTCCGGCGTTGATCATAAGGCCGATGCGCTTGCCATCTTTGGTAATCGGCTCTTCGTTGCGCAGGGCCGCAAAACGGGCCTTTTTCTTTTGCCGGTCCGCCAGATCAGACGAGAATGCTTCTTCGACGGCAGGCATTGGGCGCACAATGACGCTGCGCTCATCCACGTTGAGTAACAGCATATCGCCATCACGCACAGCCTGACGAACACCGCGAACACGGCCCAGCACCGGCACACCCATGGCACGCGCGACGATGATGACATGCGCCGTCAGCGATCCTTCTTCCAGGATCACGCCGCGCAACCGCCTTTTGTCATATTCCAGCAATTCTGCCGGACCCAAATTGCGCGCAACCAATATCGAATCGCGTTTCAGCCCCAATTGGGCTGCGGTGCCCATTTGGCCGGATACGATCCGCAGCAATCGGTTGGAAAGATCCTCCAGATCGTGCATCCGGTCAGCCAGCAATGGATCGTCAATTTGCCGCATCCGCATGCGGGTGCGTTGCTGTACGCGCTCGATGGCGGCTTCTGCGGTCAGGCCACTGTCGATGGCTTCGTTAATCCGCCGCGACCAGCCTTCGTCATAGGCGAACATTTTGTAGGTCTGCAAAACTTCGTCATGTTCGCCGCCGCCGCCAAATTCGGCCATGCTGGCCATGCGATCAATCTGTTCACGCATTTTGTCGAATGCGGAATAAACGCGCGCGCGCTCTGCTTCGGTATCTTCGGCAACGGTATGTTCGATGCGCACGTGCGGTTGGTGGAAAATCGCAACCCCTGCCGCCATGCCGGTAACAAGGGGAAGTCCGTTCAGAACTGTGGTGCCGCTGAGCAAGCCATCGCCATCGTCGTCGCCATCGATCAATTCGGCATTGGCGATCAATTCTGCCATTACCATGGCCACCGTTTGCAAAGCTTCGATCTCGACTTCTTCGTAACGACGCGGCTCGGCGTGCTGCACTGCCAAAACCCCGACAGCCCGTTTGGAACGAACGATGGGTACACCGGCAAAACTGTGATACCGCTCCTCGCCGGTTTCAGGCATATAGCGGAATGCAGGGTGAGCCGCGGCCTCATCAAGGTTCAGCGTCTCGACATTTTCGGCAATGGTGCCGACAAGCCCTTCGCCCAATGCCAGCCGGGTAACGTGCACGGCATCCTGGTTAAGCCCGCGCGTCGCGAACAATTCCAGCACGCCTTCGCGCAACAGGTAAATCGAACAGACTTCACTGGTCAGTGCCTCACCAATGATGTTGACGACATGATTCAGTTTCGCCTGCGCAGGCGAACTGGTGGCCATGACATCGTGAAGACCTGTGAGGATGCTGCGGGCAGCGAGAGCGGCACTTTCCATAAGCACATGATTAGCAGAAGGCGGGGCTATACGATATACCCCGCGATCCGAATTTTGTGATTATTTATATGCTACTACTGGCTTACGCGAAAACAATCAGGCGAAGGTTTTTTCCTGCGAGATCGCATCTTTCAGGTGCAATTTTTGCTTTTTGAGATGATGGATAAGCGCGTTGTCGGGCAGCGGTCGGCAATTTTCGGTTTCGATCTTGGCTTCGAGTTGGGCATGTCTTGTTTCCATGGACGACAGATGAACTTTATTCACCGCATTCTCCTTCAAATCGATGGTTGGACCCTTTGCGTATTTTCGACTCAATGCTGGCAGCGATGCTGCCTGATCAAAATAGATCATGAAACCGAAATGCTGTCTTGCAAAAAATGATCCATTTGCGCCGGTCTGTTCATTGTCACTGGCAAGCGGTGGCTTGCGCGGTTATCAGGGCCCAGATTTACCGGTTTGCCAGCAGGAGCAGGGTTAGCGCGCATGAACGATGATGGTATCCGCCAACAGCTAGAGGTGCTGCGCATAGAACATCGGGATATGGACGCTGCCATTGCGGCACTTCAGGACAAAGCACTGCCCGATCAATTGCAGATTGCCCGGTTAAAACGCAAAAAACTGGCGCTAAAAGACCGCATGCGTGAGATTGAGGATCAACTGATTCCGGATATTATTGCTTGAACGGGGCATTGCCGTTGCGTACCCGTTAACGGCTGATTTACCCTTCGTTCCATCCTGGCACAGGCAGGTTTGCTGTGCAGAATTGCCCATTTTTTGCTGCCAAAGCTATGATTTGTCTGGCATGACAGGGGCATGCAGAATCGCCATCACGAATTAACGCCAAAGCTGATCGATAGCCTTTATACCGAGGCTATGGTGCTTGCTGATGAAGCGCGCTCTTATTTCGACAGTGATCGTGCGCGTGCGGTCACCCCAGTTGCCGCTTCGGTAGCCTTTTCCTGCGAATCGCTGAAAGTGACCACGCGGCTGATGCATATCATTGCTTGGTTGCTCAACCAGAAAGCGGTGCACGCTGGCGAGTTGTCGCCGCGAGATTCGGTTTCTGGCTTGCACGATCTGGGTTATGCACCGGCGACCGATACCGCTTGGCTAGAAAGCCTGCCCGACGAAGCCTGTAACTTGATCGCGGCAAGCGAAGACCTTTATTACCGCGTGCAACGCGTGGCCGAACATATCGCGCGTCCGGCCAATGATGAACCAGAACCTTTGGCGATGATCGCGCGGCTGCGTCAGGCATTTTGACGCTGCCGATCAGGCAAATCGGAAAAATTGCGCAGCAAAGATCGTGACGCGGGGCACGACAAACCCTATATGCGCACCATGAACATTTCCATTACCCCTATTGGTGAAGCGCGGTCGCGTCCCGAAGAGGATAATGCGCTGATCAAAGAAGCGGCGCAACTGACGCGCGAACTGAGCACAGCCAACCCCGCAATTTATTGGACCGATTTTCTCGGTTCTGCATTGATTGGCTATGCAGCATTGGCATTTGCCATTCTGGGTGAGGGGACCGGTCTGCGGATTGCCGCAGGCCTATTGGCGGTGATCGCTCTGTATCGCGCTAACCTGTTTATCCACGAAATTACCCATATGAAACGGGATCATGTCCCTGGTTTTCGCTGGGCGTGGAATTTGTTGGCCGGCATGCCGATGCTGATCCCAAGCTTTTTGTATGAAGACACGCATAACCAGCATCATTCCAAAATGCGTTACGGCACCGAACGCGATCCGGAGTATCTGCCGTTGGCATTGATGAAGCCTTATTCGTTGTTTGTATTCATTGCCGTTGCGGCATTGGGATCGATCGGGTTTTTGCTTCGATTTGCGGTGCTGTCGCCGCTTTCCTTGCTATTCCCATGGGTGCGCCGTGAAACCGTGGCGCGGTTTTCGACATTGTCCATCAACCCCTCCTATCGGCGGCCATTGCCCACCGGTGAATTTCGGCGCGACTGGATCATCATGGAAACCGGGGCCAGTATCTGGTCGATTTCTGTATTGGTTGCGGTCGGCCTTGGCTGGATTCCGATAAATGCATTTCTGATCTATCTAGCGGTGGTCTCTGCGGCATTGATCCTGAACCAAATTCGCACGCTGGTGGCGCATTTATGGGAAAATGACGGAGCCGTGATTGGCGTGACCGATCAATATCTGGACAGCGTTAATGTGCCGCCGCCGGGGCCTCTCGCCGAAATCTGGGCCCCGTTGGTTTGCGCTATCACGCGCTTCACCATTTAATCCCCAGCGTTCCTTACCATGCTTTGCCAGAGGCGCACCGACGGCTGATGGCGGTCATGCCAACTGGTACAGCCTATCACCGCGCGAATTATCCCAATTTGCGGGGGTTGTTGGCGCGGTTGGTTGGCTCGACTTGGCGGGGTGGAAAACAGCCGGGCTGATCCTGCCCGGCTATTCCATTCATCCGAAATCAGGCGGGCAGGCCGCTGATCGATTTCACTTCCATAAAGTCTTTCAAGCCAAACAGTCCGCCTTCACGGCCATTGCCCGATTGTTTGTATCCGCCAAACGGTGCGCCCGACGCGGGTCCCCAATTGTTGATGGCGACCATTCCTGCGCGCAATTTTCCTGCGACTTCGGCGGCTTTGGCCGGGTCGCCCGAAATAACAGCGGACAGGCCATAATCGGTGTCATTCGCAATTTCGATGGCCTGCTCCAAATTGTCATAGGCGATGACCGTTGCGACGGGGCCGAAAATTTCCTCACGCGCGATGCGCATATCGGGGGTGACGCCCGAAAATACGGTGGGCTTCACAAAAAAGCCGCGATTAACGTTGGCTGGAAGCCCGGTTCCGCCGGTTTCCAGTTTCGCGCCTTCGTCGATGCCGGATTGGATCAATCCCTGGATTTTCTCAAACTGCGCCTTGTTCACAACGGGGCCGATATGGCCTCCCTCTTGCATGGCATCGCCCACCTGTGTGTCGGCCAGCATTTGAGTGATGAAGGCAACCGCTTCGGCTTCCTGATCTTTGTGGACCAATATGCGTGCAGGCGAAATGCAGCTTTGCCCCGAATTCACGATCACGCCGGAAACGGTCGAAGGCAAAACTGCGGCAAGGTCTGCTCCGGGCAAAACAACATTGGGTGATTTTCCGCCCAGTTCTTGATGCACGCGTTTGACGGTATCGGCGGCGGCCTTTGCAACCATAATCCCGGCGCGGGTTGATCCGGTAAAACTGACCATGTCGATGCCGGGATGCGACGAAATTGCTTCGCCTACCGTCGGGCCATCGCCTTGCACCAGATTAAAAACGCCGGGAGGCACGCCAGCTGCATCCATAATCTCGGCAAATATGGCAGCATTGCCGGGGCATTCTTCGGATGGTTTCAGCACCATGGTATTGCCACCCGCAAGCGCAGGAGCGACTTTCAACGCAATCTGGTTCAACGGCCAATTCCATGGTGTAATCAGGCCAATTACGCCGATGGGTTCATAGACCAACTTATGATTGGCGTGCTGTTCCGAAAAATCAAACGCCTCAAGTGCGGCGATGGTGCCCAAAATTCCGCCCAGACCCGCGCCGACTTGGCCCGTGGAACTAAAGCTGATCGGAGCGCCCATTTCGTTGGACATGGACGCGGCCAATTCGGGAATGCGTTTTTTATATTCCGCCACGATGTTTTTCAGCAACGCTAGCCGCTCTTCCTTGCTGGTCTGGCTAAAGCTTTTGGCGGCCTGTTTGGCAGCAGCGACTGCGGCGTCGACATCGGCTTTCGTGCCCAATGTGATTTCCGTGCACGCTTCTTCGGTCGAAGGGTTAATCACCTCGTGTCGTTTGCCACCAACGCTGTCGACCCATTGGCCATTGATGTAATTTTTTAAATAGCTGTCCATTGATGTTCTCCTATCGAACCGAGTTCGACTGCGATTACGCTTGGGCATTGATTTGGGGCTTTTTCGGGCGAGGTCAACCGGCGTTTCAATCGTACAATTAAAAAAGCCCGGCGAGTTTCCTCGCCGGGCTTTCCGGTATTCGGCGTTGCTGAAAAATCAGCCGCTGTAATACATGTCGAATTCGACCGGTGCCGGTGCGGTTTCCCAACGCGACACTTCTTCCCATTTCAATTCCATATAGGCTTCGATCTGGTCTTTCGTGAACACGTCGCCTTCGAGCAAGAAGGCATGGTCCTTGGTCAGGGCTTCCAGTGCTTCGCGCAGTGAACCGCACACTGTTGGAACTTTCTTCAGTTCTTTTGGCGGCAGATCATAAAGGTTCTTATCCATCGCTTCGCCGGGATGGATCTTGTTCCGGATGCCGTCGATGCCAGCCATCAGCAAAGCCGATGTTGCAAGGTAGGAGTTGGCAAGCGGATCGGGGAAGCGGAATTCCACGCGCTTTGCCTTTTCACCGGCACCGTAAGGAATGCGGCACGATGCCGACCGGTTGCGTGCCGAGTATGCGAGCAAGACGGGGGCTTCGAACCCTGGAACCAGACGCTTGTAGCTGTTGGTGGTCGGGTTGGTGAAAGCGTTGATCGCCTTTGCGTGTTTGATAACGCCACCAATGAAGAACAAGCAAGCCTCAGACAGGCCAGCATAGCCGTTACCGGCAAAAGTGTTCTTGCCATTATTCCAGATCGAAATGTGCGTGTGCATGCCCGAACCATTGTCGGCCTTGATTGGTTTCGGCATGAAGGTTGCGGTCTTGCCGTACGCATGCGCGACCATCTTCACGACATATTTGTAGATCTGGATGCGGTCGCAGGTTTCGACCAATTTGCCAAAGGTCAGGCCCAGTTCGTGTTGGCTGGCAGCAACTTCATGGTGATGCTTGTCCATGGGTAGGCCCATTTCCATCAGCGTCGTAACCATTTCGGCGCGGATGTCGGTGGTGACATCAACAGGGCCAACGGGGAAGTAGCCGCCCTTGGCACGCGGGCGATGGCCCATATTGCCGGCTTCGTACTTGGTGTTCGAATTGGTTGGCAATTCGGTGTCATCCAGCTTGTACGAGCTGCTGTTATAGGTGTTTTCAAACGTGACGTCATCGAACATGAAGAATTCAGGCTCAGGACCGATATACACGGTGTCGCCAAGGCCTGTGGTCTTCAGATAGGCTTCTGCGCGTTTCGCGGTCGAGCGTGGATCGCGGGCATATAGCGCGCCGTCCGAAGGTTCGACGATGTCGCAGATCAGGATCAACATCGGCGTGGCAGAGAACGGATCGACATAAACGGCGTCCAGATCGGGCTTCAAAATCATGTCGGATTCGTTGATGGCTTTCCAGCCTTCGATGGACGAACCGTCGAACATCAGGCCGTCTTCCAGCTCATCTTCGCCGATGACGCTGCTGCACATGGTCAGGTGATGCCATGCACCACGCGGGTCCGTGAAGCGAACATCGACCCACTCGATTTCTTCCTCTTTAATGCGCTTGATAATGTCCTTGGCAGTGTTGCCCATGCTGCTTTCCTTCTGTGATTTGTCTTTTTTAGACGATTTGGATTTGGATTTAGACGGCATCGTTATCACGTTCGCCGGTGCGGATGCGCAGCGCGGTCTCAACGGGAATGACGAAAATTTTGCCGTCGCCGATGCGGCCGGTTTGCGCGGCAGCAGCAATGGCTTCGACGGTGCGTTCAGCAAGCGCGTCGTCGACAACGACTTCAAGCTTCACCTTGGGCAGGAAGTCGACCACATATTCGGCACCGCGATACAACTCGGTGTGGCCCTTCTGGCGGCCAAAGCCTTTGGCTTCGGTAACGGTGATGCCAGATACGCCCACTTCGTGCAGTGCTTCTTTCACTTCGTCGAGCTTGAACGGTTTGATGATCGCTTCGATCTTTTTCATTATCGGCCCCTTTGGCAGTGTCGCCGCGCAGATCGCCCGCGCGCACGTAGATGCCTGTTTGGTATTCAAGGATCGTGCCAATTTCATTTGACGCAATTCAGCGGCTTTGTGTTGGAATTGCCTAATAATTGCTGCCTAAAATTTAGGCAAATGCACTCTGATCAGGCATCCACTGATTACGCGTCTCAACGTTTCCTTGCCGTAATCAGGTTCGCCTTCAGTAATTCGACAATATTGCCAGGCTTGGTGCATCGAGCGGAATACCGCGGCGCTTCTTTTCCAGTTCATCCGCGCGCGTTTTGCCCTGTTCGGCAATCAACCATGCCTGAATCGCATCGACCTCGGCTGGTTTCAGCACATCATCCCAGCGCGGCATGCCATTGGGCAGCAACAGTCCTTTGAGCACAATATCCTGAAACGCTTGATGTGTTCCCGGCTGCATTCGGCGCAGGTCAGGCGTGATCGAACGGTGCTGGTTCGAATGGCACATCACGCAATTGGCAAAAAATAACTGCTGACCCAAGGCGATGGTTTCGGGAGTCACTCCTGCTTTCTGCGCGGGCGGCGTTGGTGCGACGTCTAATGGCGGTAGCTCGGGAGGCAATTGAGCGGCACCACCGCCCAATTTGAACACCAGCAGCCGTCCCCTATTTCCGCGTTTATAGGCGGCGGAATAGGGCGGGACATACGCGTAACCGCCGCCGCCCCACGCCGCCATAACGGCCACATATTGCACGCCTTTAACGCGGTAAGTCATCGGCGCGGCTAGGATTGACGAACCGGTTTCAATACTTTTCAGCAGTTTTCCCGTCGATTTGTCAAACACCCGCAATTGCCCAGCGATGTTACCGTGGAATAATAGCCCGCCTGCAGTCGTCAAAGTCCCCGCGCGATCCTGCCAACCATCCGAAGCGACTGCCCATTTGGTTTTGCCGGTCAACGGATCAATCGCGCGCAATTCGCCTTTACCTGGGTTTCTCAACACCTCTTGCCATTCGGGCAGGGCGGTAACGGCTTTTTGCACTGGCGGCGGCATGGCGGGCAGGGCATCCTTCAAAACAGACGTAAACACCAAAGCTGCGTCGACGTTCAGCATTTTCTTGCGCATCGGTTTATGCCCCGGGGTCTGGTAAATCAGATTTCCCATGTCGAGAACCGAGGCATAATAGAGCCCGGTTTGCGGATCAAAACTTGCGGGATGCCAGTTGCGCGCGCCGGTTGTGCCGGGAAAAACGATTTTGGGCGCGGTCACATAATCTGTGCGGTCAGGGCGCATTTGGGGGCGACCGGTTGTCGGATCAATGCCATCGGCCCAGTTGACCCGCACGATCGGGTTCGCACGCAACAGCGTTCCATCGCGCCTGTCCAATATATAGAGATATCCGTTTTTCGGCGCATGGATCAGCACCGGGCGTTTGGTGCCATCGATTGTTAAATCGGTCAGGATCATCGGCTGGGTGGACGTGAAATCCCAGTTATCGCCTGGCGTTTGCTGGTAATGCCATTTCTTGCGCCCGGTCTTTGCATCCAGGGCAACCAGGCTGGCCAGATAAAGCTGGTCGCCGCCGTTGGGGCTGCGCTTCACGGTATGATAGGGGCCGCCATTGCCGGTGCCGATAATGACGTTGCCGGTTTCGGTGTCATAATTGATGGCATCCCAAGGGGTGCCACCGCCGCCAATATCCCAGCGGCTTTCGGGGTCCCATGTTTTTGCAGCTTCCTCCAAATCGGGATGATCCTGCGCGCCCAATTTCGGATCGCGCGGCACGGTGTGGAAACGCCATTCCAGATTTCCGCTTTCTAAGTCATAGGCGCTGACATAGCCGCGGGTGTCATATTCTGCACCGCCATTGCCGATAACCACCACATCGCCCGCCACTTCGGGAGCACCGGTGGAATTGACCCCGCGTGACTTGTCGTCGATGGTGTCGGCTTGCCAGATGACTTTTCCGGTCTTGGCATCAAGCGCGTAGAGTTGGGCATCCAGCGTAGCGACAAACACTTTTCCGCGCGCAACCGCCACACCGCGATTGGCCATATCGCAGCAGACGGTGCGATTGACCTGCATATCGATCTCGGGTTCAAACGCCCACAATTGTTTGCCCGTTGCCGCATCAAAGGCATAAGCGCGGCCAGCAACGCCGCTGGTGTACATCACCCCATCGATAACAATGGGGGTGGCTTCGAGCACGCGATTGGTGCCCAATTCCGCTTGCCAAGCAAGGCCTAGCGTTCCCACATTTGCGGCATTTATGTCAGTCAGCTTTGAGTGATGCGATTTCCCCGCATCGCCGCCGGTGGTAGCCCAATCGTCAGGCCCGATTTTCATTTCGGGGGATTTGGTCTGGGAGCAGGCGGCGAGTATCAGCATCAGCGCAATCGAAAATCCTCCCCGAAACGGGGAGGGGGACCGCGAAGCGGTGGAGGGGGCCCACCTCAAGGTTTGCGCTGCAGCTGAGAGGTGGGACCCCTCCGTCAGTCCTGCGGACTGCCACCTCCCCGTTCCCGGGAGGATTTTCGCGAGCCAGTGATTCATTTGCCGTCCCATGGGCTTTTCATGTGATAGGGCACCGTGATGAAATTCGCTTCGATCTGGCAAATCATACCGTGGTCGATCTTGAATATCTCTGCGAGATAAAATGTGTGCGGGCGGCGCACGGGGCTCTTTGCGGGGGTCCCATCGGTGAGGGTGTATTCGCCCAGCGCGCCGCAGTGGTCGATAAAGCCATGCGACCATACAATTCCGCGCTCTTCGTCGATCATCGGATAACGCCGACCGCGCAGCCGGTTGTCATAGCGGTAAATGCCAAGGCGGAATTGTTCCTCGCAGCCCAATTTGGTGTGCGGAATCATTGGGAAATCCGGGTTGTTGGTTGATTGAACGCCGTTTTCGACCCGGTTGCAATCGGGCGCGAATTTGGTGTTAATTTGGCCGTCGTTCAATTGCAGCGTGTTGAAATACCCATTGGCGAGATGCTCCAAGGTGGTGCGGCTTGACGGTACCTCGGCATTGGTTTCTAAGACTGGCTTGGTCCAGAAACGCGGGCCTTCCAGCTTCATCCCTTCATCGAGGTGGCGCACGATCACCATTTCACATTCGGCAATCTCGCCCGCATCATTGGCCCGCAAGCGTAGTGAGAATGCCGATTCTTCATGCGGTTCGATCACTGTGCCGAAATAGCCAATGCCACCGGTGACGGGATCAGCCAATTTTAACTGATAATCGCCCAGTCCGTTGATCGTTGCCCACACCCCGTCGCCAGGTTCGAGCATCACATTATTTTCGGAAAAACGCGCATCGGCAGACCAATTTACCGCGCCTGCATTACCTGCCGCTAGCGCCGCCAAAAAGCCGTCGAGTATCGCATAGAGGTGCGCGCGTTCCATGTTCCCAAGCTCTCCCGGATTTCGCGATCTTTAATTAAACGCGAACCCCATCGCGCGCCAAAACCATATCCTCACGGTTTACCTCAAAATCGCGCGCGTCGTGGCGCTCCTTCAACTGGCTTTCGGGGCCGCCAAAGGTGCGGTTGACCATCCGGCCCCGCTGCACAGCCTCGCGCGCACCTATCATAGTCACCCAACGATCAAGGTTAGGATATTCGTGCACCGATAGAAATTCCTGGCAGCTATACGCGTCGCGCATTATGTTTCCGTACCAAGGGAAGATGGCCATATCGGCAATCGTATATTCGCTGCCGACTATATATTCGTTGGTGGTCAATTGGGTTTCGAGCACGTGCAATTGCCGCTTAGTCTCCATTGCAAAGCGATCAATCGCATATTCGATCTTGATCGGCGCATAGGCATAGAAATGACCAAGGCCGCCACCGACATAAGGCGCGCTCGCCATTTGCCACATCAGCCAGTTCATTGTCTCAGCGCGCTTATGTGTGTCGCTAGGCAGAAACGCGCCGAATTTCTCGGCCAAGTAAAACAGGATTGAGCCGCTCTCAAACAGGCGCAACGGTGGATTAACGCTGTGGTCCATCATGCAGGGTATTTTGCTATTGGGATTTATCGTCACATAGTCGCTGCCGAACTGGTCACCGTCGCCAATTTTGATCATCCATGCATCATATTCAGCATCCGCAAATCCCGCCGCGAGCAGCTCTTCGAGCATGATCGTGACCTTCACGCCATTGGGCGTACCCATGGAATAGAGCTGGATCGGATGTTTGCCGACGGGCAAAATTTTGTCATGAGTCGCGCCTGATATTGGCCGGTTGATATTGGCGAACTGTCCGCCATTGGCTTTATCCCAAGTCCAGACTTTCGCAGGAACGTATCCGGGGGGCATATTGTTTGCAGGATCGGCGTCACTCATTTTCGGGTGCTTTCTATAATATTGGAAAAAAATAGATACCGTGGTGCTGAGCTTGTCGAAGCACGCTTTACAGTTTGGCGCTGCCCTTCGAAGCGCCCTTCGACAAGCTCAGGGCTTCGGTGTTTTTTTTACACGTAAATCTGAAATTAACTGGGATCAAGCCATTGTCCAGCGGAACAGCTTGCCCGCTGGTGCCTCCATTTTAACACGCAAACCCCTTTCTTCAAGCAACCCGCGTACCAGCACCCAGTCTGACCAACTGGTCAGGCCTTCGACGCGGCCAGAGCGGTTCGCAGTTCGCATGTTGCGCCAAAGGGTGCCATCTTCCTGCGCGACGTCGATTTTGTCGGCCAGCGCCATATGGGCAAAGGCACGGCTGGCGAGCACGCGGCTGTCGTAGATGACGAGGGCAGGGGGATCAAAGGCCTTCGCAGCAGCGGGGGCCGCGACAAGACCACCCGCAACAGCGCCGCTTTTGAGCAAGCTCCGCCGGTCGAATCTCATTGGCCTGTTTTCCCTAAATAATCGGCAATGGCATGCAACTCGCTGTCGGTCACCTCAACCCGGCTCAAGCGCGGCATCGCCATTTTGCCTTGGCGAACAACGGTCTTTACATAGTCCGCCGTCAAGTCTTTGCGGTTGGAGAGCATTCCATCGCTTGGCGGGCGTTTGGCCATCATCATCTGTTTTGTCAGCAAGTTAGTGCCCATGCCGCCCGCGAGATGGCAAGAGCCGCAACGGTTGGAAAACAGTGCTTCGCCGCCGCCCGATGCTGCAAGGCGGTTGCCCGAACCAAGTTCCGCGCGCATTTGATAGGGCGGGATTGGCGGTGGTCCACCTTTTGCCATTTCGGTTGGCGGATTGCTGGCTTCGCCTTTCGGGGTGTCAGGGGCTTTGCTGCAACCAGCCAACACCAATGCGGTGATCAGGATCAGCTTTCTCATTTGCCTCCTCCCGCCTGCATGTCCCGATACACCGAAGGCCAAACCCCTTGTTTGCCGGGTGCCAATATTCCGTTGGGATCAATCGCGTCTTTCAGCTTCTCGTTCAGCTTGCGCTGCATGCCGCCATTATAGTTATAGGTGGCGTTTACAGGATCCATCCAACCCAGATGCGTGCGATATTCGCCATAGCCTGCCTTTGCCGTACCCTCGATCAAGGCATCAAACATCTTGCGGATGTTGGTCACTTGTTCGGGCTTGTCGCGATCATACATCAGCATATTGATATTGGTGCACACACGCCCGCTGATCGTGAAGCTGGCGTAGAAATCGACATCATGGTCGGCGATAATCTGACGGCTGCGTTTCAATTGGCCCAGCACATGCGATGAGGTTGAGGGCACCACGGGCGAAAAGCCCATATGCGCGCCGCGTCCGCCCACCCAATCGCCCATTTGTAGCGCAACAGCAGATGGCATCCCCATGGTAGGATCATATTGGTTCACCGGATCGCCCTGCCGCCAAAGCTCTTCATGCGGCGGGGTATCAAGATGCTTTTTGAATGCCTTTTTGACAATTTCGGCGCGCGCCTGATTGAGCTTTTCGTCGCCGTAGAAGCGCACCTGAACTTGCCAGTAACCCAGCTTATGTTCCTTGAGCAATTCCTGCACGCGCCATTCGGGGATCGCGCTTTCCTTGTCCCAGAAATCCTTGCGCTGCCCCTTTAGCACGATCTTGCCGAGCCATGACGGGATGAACACATTCTGCTCGATCACCCCGGCCAGCTTTAGCGGGGTGATGGTATCGACCACCCAGCCAATATCGCCCTCGTCGGGAATATCCCATGTCAGTTGCAGCGAAGTTTCGGGAGCGGGCTGCAACCACAGCCCGGCCTTGGTGACGACGCCCATATTGGACTGCGTAAACATGTGCGTCCAATCGGGACCGAAGCTTAAGGGGAAGAGATGCCAGCTATGATTGCCCTCCATCGCGCCCATGCCAGTGTGCATCATCTCGCCATCGGGCAATACAACCTCCAGCCCGCACAGATTTTTTGCGTGCTGGCCATAGGGCGTATAACCCATGCCATGATCGAGCGCGTTGCCAAGCACGCTGCCCCATGCGTTACCGGGAACCGACATCCATAAGGGTGCGTTTTCGCGCTGGATATGTTCGTACAGATCAAAGAAACTGACGCCGGGTTCGATCACGCAATAGGCGAGATCGGTGTTGAGTTCGTGCACCTTCATCATCCGCGACAGATCGAGCACGATGCTGCCAGCCATGCGCGGAGCGGCGGCACCATAGCCCAGATTCTTACCGCGACTGACGGGCCATAATGGCGTTTTATGGTCATTGGCGAGACGAACAATCGCCTGCACTTCTTCCGCTGTCCCAGGCGCAACCGCAGCAGCGGGCGGCCATTCGCTTTCGGGGCCAGGGGCGTAAATATCGGTATAGGTGTCGCGGTCTTCATCGGTCGCGAGCACCCAGTCTTTACCGACTACGCCTTCATAAGCGCGCAGGGCGGCATCGAATTGCGCGGGGCTGAAATCGCGCGGCGGTAATGTCAGTTTCATGGGCAATGCTCTCCCGCCATTGCTAACAATTGTTAGGGTTAGTTTTGTCAGCGGGCGCGGGCGGCGTCAACTGGAATCACAATAGAAGGCAGCGACTATATATTGAGCCGTAGTCCTGGGCCTGTCGAAGGGCGCTTAACGGATAAGCGCCCCTTGCCTGAAAGGCAGGCGCTTAGGACAGGCTTCGACAGGCCCAGACTACGGTTATGCTTTGGAAGCGAATTCTCGAAAACGAAAAAGGGCGGCCAAAGCAGCCGCCCTTTCCCGGAGTGTTCTTGCGCGATCAGAATTTCTTCTTGACCGTGAACGCCCATTCGCGCGGGCGACCGACCTGCGAGTAAATCGTGCCCGAGAAGCCGAACACCGCAGCAAAGCGGAATGGCGTGTAATATTTGTCGAACAGGTTGGTGGCTTCGAATGAGACCGACAGATCCTCGTCAGAATTTTGCCACGTCATCCGCAGGTTCGCCAGTGTCACGCTTGGGAAATATTCGATTGCTCCTCCACCAACAGTACGGCCTGCCGTTGTCTGGTCGGTGTAGTTGGCATCAATGCGGGGCGTGAACGAACCGGATTTGCCGAGATCGATTTTATACTGCGCGCCAATGCTCCACTTCCATTTTGGTGTGGCGAGCGGATCGGTGAGCAGAATGGCATTGCCAACGCGCGGATCGATGGTTTTCCACTTGCCGCTAAGGTAGCTAAGCGAAGCATCGATGTCGAAGCCATCAACCGGGCTTAGCCCCAATTCGGCCTCGAAACCGCGGATGCGGCCATCGCCGGCATTTTGGCGAGCCCCACAAGGCGCGGCAGATCCCAGTGAAGCACAGGTAATAAGTGGCAACTGCACGTCTTTATATTCATTGTTGAAAGCAGACAGGTTCAGACGCAATCGGCGGTCGAGAAGATCGGTTTTGAGGCCGACTTCATAGGCTGTCACCGTTTCAGGGCCAAAGCTGCCATTCAGGGCCTGCGCAGCATCGAACGGACGGGCCGTAACACCGCCGCCTTTAAAGCCTGTGCCGACAGTTACATAAGCGAGCACTTCGGGTGAAAAGCGATAATCTGCCGAAATGCGCCAATCAACCTTGCTACCTTTGTAAGTTGCCGTCAGGCCATTGAGTGCACCAAGGAAAATCGACGGTGTGCCATCATAGTTCAGGCGAACAAAGGTATAGTCCTTGCTTTCCTTAGTATAGCGAAGGCCACCGGTAATCGTCATGGCGTCCATCGGTTGCACGATTACCGTCCCGAACACCGCCTTGCTGTCCGCGTTGATCGGATCGTTGCCGTCAAATTGAAAGTTCAGGCCTGGCGCAATATAGCGAATATCCTGACGGGTCGCATAGGTGCTGCGCTGATCAGAATAAAAAGCACCCAGTGTGAAATCGATAGCTTCGCCGACTTTGCCATTCAGGCGAAGTTCCTGACTGGCGAACCAGAAATCGAGATCGTTAAACCCTTGAGCACCGCGGGATGCTAGTGGCGTGAAATCATCATCGGTTCCCCAAGTATTGTTATACTCGCGGTAAGCGGTGATCGATTGCAGGTTGAGACTGTCAGACAATTCGACATTCAAATGTCCGGAAACACCCCAGCCCGTAAACTTCGTGCTGTTGCCGGGCGACCAGGTACCTGTCTGGCCACCAGCGGGCAGCGTAAAGCTTGCGAATGTGCAATAACGCCCGCAACGGAACGGTGCGGTTGCTGCAATCGTGCGGGTTACAACTTCTGCGGCGTTGGTGCGATTTTCCTTTGAGTAATCGGCGATAACGGTGAAGTCGATATTCTCGGCAGGTTCAAAGCGTACAGCCGCGCGAAGCCCCGAATAATTTTTCTCGCCTAGGCGCGCAACACGGCAATTTCCAGCGCCAGTCGCGGTCGTTATACCCAAAGAGTTGCCGGGATAAACGCAGCCAAAATCATATTGGCCAACATAGCCGTCTTGTTCTTTATGAACCGCAGAAATGCGAGCATAAAGGCCGTTGGCAATGGCAAAGTTCATACTGCCACGAACATCCATGCGGTTGCGCACACCGTAGCTTGCTTCGATGACGCCTGACGTATCCGCACTGGGATCTTTGGAGATCAATTTGATCGCGCCGCCGATTGAGTTCCGGCCAGTTATCGTACCCTGTGGTCCACGTAGTACTTCGACCCGTTCCAGATCAAGCAGATCGAAATTGGCACCCGTTAGTGTCGGATAATAGACGTCGTCAATGTACATGCCGACGCCGGGTTCATAGGCCGGGTTAAAATCGAATTGGCCGATGCCGCGAATCGACGCACCCAGTGAGGCACCAAAGGCACCACCCATCGAATTCAAGGTCACATTGGGAGCCTGTCCAGCAATCGCGGCCAAATCCGTCTGATTGCGTGCTTCAAGCAAAGCAGAATCAACTGCTGTAATCGAAAGCGGCGTATCTTGCAGTTTTTGCTCACGGAACTGCGCGGTAACGACAATCTCCGCATTTGCGGTATTCGTATCTGCGTCTTTTTCTGCATCCTGCGCAAAGGCGGGTACTGATGCCAATGCCGCGAAAGCGGTGCTTGAAATCAGAAATGAACGCAAAACGGTTTTGTGGCGTGAAAATGCCAACATGGTCCTCTCCTCCCAGTTGCCTCAATTAGACTGGACACCTTTTGGCATCCATATTGTTAGTAAGACATACAATTCCGTCCACCGCAAGACTCAAACAAATGTTAGGATCAAATTTGCCGCATTTGTTGGAAATGTCGTGGCATTTTTGCACCATTGCGGCTAAACGCGCCGCATTCCATGGAAAAAGCCGCACCCTCATCGCCCGATTTTGTCGAATTGCTGGTCGATTTGCTGAAGGTCGCCACCCGCATCGCCCGTCCGATGCGCGATGATGTCGCCGACCCTGAAGATGTCAGCGTTACCGAACTCAGGATCATCCTGGCATTGGGCGGCGAGGGCGAATTGGCAGGGCACGATCTTGCTGAGTTAATGGCGATGCAGCCCATGAACGTTAGCCGCGCGCTGGCGATATTACTCAATTTATCGCTGATCGAGCAGGTTGATAATAGCGATAATAAACGGCGCAAGCCTTATCGGCTTACGACGTCTGGTAGGGTCAAATTTGAAAGCATGACCAAACGGATGGCCCATGTTAGTGAATTTGTATTTGATGCCTTGAGTGCGGCGGAATTGCAAAAAATTGGCCCTATGTTGGCAAAATTGGAGCGTCACTTGTGTGAATGGGAATCACCCCCCGATCCGCATCACGTGAAGCGCGCATAGGGTCTTGGCCCTGAAGCCGAAACAGTAACCGCCGGTCGATGGCATAGGCGTTCCCGTGTTGAGTGGCTGTGTTCGCTGCCATCGGGAAGTAAGGTCATCAGCCGCCTCCATCGACCGTTCCAGCCAGCGCAACGCCAAATTTTGGATGGGCAAAGTGCATGGGTACATCATGCCGGTGCGGCCAAGTTTGCCGAATTTCGGATTCAGGGCGGATCACATCTGGGCCGATGGGGTTTTGGGGGAATGTCTCGGTCAATGGTTGCAAATGACTGATCGTCTTCGACCAACCCTGTTCATAGTCGCCCTGCCATTGCATCAAATAATCGAGACGCTTGATTTTCCAAACGCCATTTTCGCGGACATAATCATTTTCGTAAATGCCCGCTTCCATGAACTGCAGCGGAAGGCCTTCGGGTTTGAAAGCGCGCGTTTCGTGGCTTCCACCGAACAGCATGCCCCGAAAACGCCCCTTTGCCGTTTGGCGGTCGGGTGCGACGGTGATGATGTCTTGCATCTGGAAATGATCGAGCAAAAAGCCGTCGACAGGCCCTTCACCGCCGCCCTCCAGAAAGAAATTCTGGAACCATGTCCCATAAAGTCGGAATACACCTTCACGGCCCTTGTAGATGCCAGATAGGAAGATGACTTCGCCATCCTCGGCAAACAAATCCGCCACATCGCGCGCGCGGTTGAAATCGATATAATAGCCATAGGCCCAGTGCAGCCGGCGGATTGCGTTGACATCCTCCAGCGTGCCGACTTTATGCTCAAGTTCGTCCAAGCGCTTTTCAATATCAGACATTCTCGACTCTCCCAATTTTGTATGTAAGACTAACAATTGTTAGGGAGGTGTCCAGATGGATTTCGTTGGCAAGACCGCGTTTATCACGGGCGGCGTTTCGGGGATTGGATTTGGCATTGCCCGCGCGTTCAGTAATGCTGGCATGCGGTTAGCGCTTTCGTATCGTAACGAAGCATATCGGGCTCTGGCGGAACGCTGGTTTGCCGAACAGGGCAGGGAAATGCCGTTGTTCGTCAAACTCGACGTGACAGATCGCGCGCGCTTTGCCGAGGTTGCCGACAAGGTAGAGACGCATTTTGGCAAAGTGCATGTGCTCGTCAACAATGCGGGAGTTTCAGTGTTCGGTCCGACCGACGAGGCGAGCTACGATGATTTTGACTGGATCATGGGGGTAAATTTCGGTGGTGTGGTCAACGGGCAGGTGAGCTTTTTGCCCAAAATCAAGGCGCATCAAGAAGGCGGGTATGTCGTCAACATTGCGTCGATGGCGGCGTTTTGTGCAGGCCCGCAGGCAGGGATATACACTGCGAGCAAATTTGCCGTTCGCGGGATGACCGAATGTCTGCGTTTCAATCTGGCACCTTATGGCATTGGTGTTTCGCTGGTTTGCCCGGGCCTTACCAAAAGCAATGCGTGGGACAGTGCGTTGAAACGGCCCGAGGGGTTTGGTGACAGTGGTTTTGGTGCACCAGACCGGGCTGCACTTGAACAATTTGGCACGGCATTTGATCTGGGCATGGACCCGCTCGAATTGGGAGAGCGTGTGTTAACGGGTATGCGCGAAAACCGCTGGTTGATCCTGACCCATCCCGACCATGCCGAAGATATTGAAGATATTTACCGCGTTACGATGGCCGCATTACCACGTGATCCCATTCCCGAGGGCCGCGCCGAAATCGAACGCATCCGCCGCGAAGCCAATCGCGCAGCAGAAGCCGGAATGAAAATTGGAATAGGAGATTTGACGTGACCCCCAATGGCGTGAATGTGCAGTATCCTGATAAACTGTGGATAGGCGGTGAATGGCGCGCGGCGCATTCGGGACGCTCGATCGAGATTGTTTCTCCCAATAGTGAACAAGTGGTGGCTATTGTCGCTGAGGCCGACGAGGCGGATATGGACGCGGCGGTCGCAGCTGCCCGGCAGGCATTCGATCATGGCCCATGGAGCCGGATGGCTCCCGCCGAGCGCCTATCTTACCTAACCCGCATGGCGGATCATTTAGAAGGACGTGTTGGAGAGCTGGCAACGGCTTGGACGGCGCAAATGGGGGGGCTTTCCAGCTTTGCAGGGCCGATGCATAATGGATCGGTCATGTCTTTCCGCGGCATTATTGCGATGGCGGCTGCATTTGAATTTGTCGAACATCGACCCAGCATGGGTGCTGCGGTTGGCTTGGTTGCCTATGAACCCGTGGGCGTGGTCGCTGCGATCGCGCCGTGGAACGGACCTTTTGGGATCATGCTCAACAAAGTTGCCTATGCCTTGGCGGCGGGTTGCACGATTATTATGAAACCGTCGCCCGAAACGCCGCTGGAAACCTATATCATCGCCGAGGCCGCCGAAGCTGCCGGATTGCCGCCCGGTGTCGTCAATATGGTGTGCGGCCATCGCGAGGCGAGCGACCATCTGGTTTGCAATCACGGTGTCGATAAAGTGAGTTTCACCGGATCGACCGTGGCAGGCAAACGCATCGCCAGCGTGTGCGGCGAACGCATTGCGCGCTGCACATTGGAACTTGGCGGCAAATCTGCGGCAATTGTCGCCGATGATTTTCCCATCGATGTTGCGGCAAAAATGCTCACTGGCACCTTGAATATGATGAGCGGGCAGGTGTGTGCCATGCTCAGCCGAGCGATTGTATCCAAGGACCGGCATGATGAATTGGCCGATGCGATTGCGGCAGAAATGAAGCAAGTCGTTATCGGCTATTCGGATGACCCCGCGACCCAGCTTGGCCCTCTGGCGATGAAGCGGCAATTGGAACGTGTTGAAGGCTATATCGAAGAGGGTAAAACGACCGCGCGGCTGGTATATGGTGGCGGGCGACCTGCGCATCTTAATCGAGGATATTTCATCGAACCAACGCTGTTTGCCAATGTCGATAACCAAAGCCGAATTGCGCAGGAAGAAATTTTCGGCCCGGTTTTAAGCCTGATCCCGTGCGAGAATGAGGAAGACGCGATACGCATCGCCAATGATAGCCATTACGGGCTCAACGGCTCTGTGCTGACTAACGACGCTGACAAAGCCTATGCCATGGGGCGTCGTATCCGTACCGGCGGCTTTGGCCAAAACGGTTTGCGGATGGATTTCGGGCTTCCCTTTGGCGGGTTCAAACAATCGGGCGTCGGGCGTGAAGGGGGGATTGAGGGGCTTTTGGGCTATCTTGAACTGAAAACCATGTTGCTGGATGCGATGCCAGAAAAACTCTGAGCGGCGCAGACGGTTTCGGGTTAATTTAGCTGTTGAGGTAAATCTGTTCGAGCGCGAGAGCGGCGGCACCTTTCCAGCGCCAGCCTGACATCACTTGATCAATCCGCAATACGGTGCGGTCGCGCAACAACGGGAAGCAACAGGCATCGAATGCGGCCTCTAACGGTACGCGCAGCAACGCTTCGAGTTCGGGGTCGGAGGTTTGGAACAGCACCACGCCGGGATCGATGACGTTCACCATATTGGCGATGGCGAGGCCAATATGCCGCCCTGCCTGATCGAAAATGCGGCTCGCGTTGGCATCGCCCGAATTCGCCAACGCCATCAAACCGGCGAAATCCCGGCGGATGTCAGCGATGGTGCGCTCTCCTACCGACAACATTTTGCTCGACGATTGGAGCATCCCAAAGATCGAGGCTGTCGCGACCAGACACCCCCGGCCCCCGCAAATACAGACGGCTGAATTTTCATCCATGCTGATTTTAACATGTGACAGATCGGCGTTAAAGCCATTGGCACCGACTGTTGGAACGCCATCCGTAAAATGCGCTGCCCCGATGCCCAATCCGGTGTGGACCAGCAGGAAATCGTCCACTGGCGCGTCGCTGAACCAATGATGCGCGCGGGCGAAGCAATCGACATCATTTTCCACCGTCACCTGGCAGTCCAAACGGGCGCTGATTATGTCGGCAAAGGGAACTTCGCCGGGCGGGATCATCGGGATCCAGTGGACCACGCCTTTGCGTTTGTCCACCGCAGCCGGGAGCGACAGGCCGACGCGCATGATCTTGGCAAGATCATAGCCACTGCCTTGCACGATCCGCGCTATGTCGTCGGCAATAGAGGGGGCCAGCGCCTCTAGAGTGTCGTGCTGTTTGAGCGGAGCGGTTTCGCTGAGCAACAGATTTCCCGCAAGATCGACAAAGCTGGCAACCAGCGCAACGCCGGGTTCGATATTGACGGCAAGCGCGATGCCGGCCGCTGCATTGACCGACAGTTCAGATCGCGGACGCCCCCTACCGACGGGCTTTTGCTTGCGTTCGGTCAACAGCCCCATTGCCATCAGCCCGGCGGTGATTTCCGTAATTGTCGCCCCCGCCAGCCCCGAAAGCCGCGCAAGTTCGACGCGCGAAACCGGGCCGTGACGGCGGATCGCCTTTAGCACAGTCAGCCGGTTTAAGGTTTGCGGATCAAGATGCATCGGGGCTTTCTGCTGGCTTCACGGACAGAAAGCTAGCGGCTTCTATTTAATTTGGCCATCGAAATATATCTTGACTCATGCTCTGCACATGGCGAAATCAGCGTGAGAGGAGATAGGATCATGCAATTCTGGAACGCCGTATGGGGAATGTTGTCCGCAATGCTGCCTGTGGCCATCGGCTTTTCGCTGATCGCTCCCATTCCCTATATCATCGCCGAGCGGCTGCGCCCCGCAAGGGCCGCGCCACCGCGTTGGCAAAGCTATGTGCTCAACACGCTGATCGGGATTTCGACGTTGATCCTGTCCGCGCCCATTGGAATGGCCGCCGGAATGCTGGCTGGGCAGTTGCATGCGGCTCTTGGCTGGCAACCGCTGGCTATCCCGTTCGATGCCTTTGGCTCTGTGGGGAAGGTCGCTCTGCTGGCGGTGCTGCCGCTGATCCTGCACGATTTGTGGTTTTATTGGTCGCACCGGCTGGAGCATAAATTGCCGTTCCTGTGGGCGTTCCACAGCCTGCACCATAGCGACCCCGAAATGAACTGCACCACATGGGCGCGCGACCATTTTCTGCAATCGGGCTGGCGTTCGTTTTTTCCCGTGTTCACGCTCGGCCTGATCGTCCAGTTGGATATGCGCGAGGCGGGGGCTGCGGCGATGTTTTCGCAAATCGCCTTCATGCTGTGGTCGATGTTCTACCATTCGGCGATCTGTGCAGAACTGCCGTGGCTCGACAAAATTCTCGTGACGCCGCAGGTGCATCGTATCCACCATTCGACCGAGCCTGCACATCACAACCGCAATTTTGCCGATCTGTTTCCGGTGCTCGACATCATTTTTGGCACTTATGAAAAGCCAGCGAAGGGCGAATTTGCCGGAACAGGCATCGATGATAGCTATTTGACGCCGTCCAATATCATTACCGCGCAGGCAAGACCGGTTGCGCGCGCTTTGCGTCTCAAATAGACTGACGCAGAAATAATCAAAAACTGCCATAAGCAATCAAGGTTTTAAACGGAGAGAATAGATGTCGGGATTTAAATTACCGCGTGCTTTGCATGCAGCCTTGATCGTCGCAACTGCGCTGACTGCGCTGACTGCTGTGCCTGCCCATGCAGATGATCTTTCCGATGGATTTCAAAATCCGCCCAACTCTGCCCGGCCGCGTGTGTGGTGGCATTGGATGAACGGCAATATCTCTGAAGACGGTATCGCCAAGGATATGGACTGGATGCAGCGCGTTGGCATTGGTGGCCTCCAGAATTTCGATGCCAATCTGCAAACACCGCAGATTGTCGACAAGCGGCTGGTCTATATGGACGATGGCTGGAAAAAGGCGTTTCAAATTTGCCGCTACCGAGGCCGAGAAGCGCGGGCTGGAACTCGCCATTGCCGCATCGCCGGGCTGGTCTGAAACCGGCGGCCCTTGGGTGCCCGAAGCCGACGGCCTGAAAAAGCTGGTGTGGAGCGAAACGACGCTGCCCGGTGGCAAGCGTTTCAAAGGCGTGCTCGCCGCTCCGCCCTCCACGACCGGACCGTTCATGACCGCACTTAAAGCCGGTGGCATCGATGAATTGTTGAGCGGCGAAAAGAAGGTCGCCAAATGGAAACATTATGGCGATGTTGCGGTGCTGGCATTCCCTGTTCCGGCCTCCGCCCCGCTTCCCACACCGAAAGCCACCAACCTTGAAGGTGAACCGATTGATATAAGCAGCGCCTTCGACGGTGATCTGCAAACCGCGATTGAAATAAAGCGTGCGGGGGCGGACCCTGTCGTCGCGCTTGATTACGGCTCGCCGCAAACGGTGCGTTCGGCCTCGATTTTTCTGCCCGGTGCGGCAGCGATGTTCCTCGGCACAATTGTCAAAACCCATTTGGAAGCCAGTGACGACGGCAAAGCTTGGCGCAAGATTGTGGACTTTCCGGTTCATCCTGTGCCGACGACCGTCAGTTTTGATGCGGTAACAGCGCGCCATTTCCGGGTTGTCTTCGGCCCCGGCAGTTTTGGCTTGGGCGGGATGAGCGCGCCCGAACAGGGGCTGGATCTATCGGCTTTGGCAGGCATGGGCGCCGCGATGCAAAAGCCGCCGCGCTTGGGTGACTTGCGGCTTTCGGCTGATGCAAAGATTGATCGCTTTGAAGCCAAGGCCGGATTTGAAACCGAGCCTGATTATTATGCGCTCAGCAAAGGCGTTGGCGAAAGCAGCGGTGTCGATCCTGCAAAAGTGATCGACATCACAAGCAAGATGAAACCCGACGGCAGCCTTGATTGGACGCCGCCCAAGGGCAGCAGCTGGCGTGTGTTGCGGCTTGGTCATTCGTTGCTCGGCACCACCAACCATCCTGCTCCACCCGAAGCGACGGGGCTTGAAGTGGACAAGTTCGATGGCGACGCTGTACGTCGTTATATGAACACGTATCTCGGATTGTACCGGGGTGCGGCTGGCGAAGACATGGTCGGCAAAAAGGGCGTGCGCGCCTTGCTCGTTGATTCCATCGAAGTGGGTGCGGCCAACTGGACGCCCAAAATGGTCGAGCAGTTCAAGAAATTGCGCGGCTATGATCCGGTTCCTTTCCTGCCCGCGATGACCGGCACGATTATCGGTTCGCGCGCGCAGAGCGACAAGTTTTTGTATGACTATCGTCGCACGCTGGCAGATCTGATGGCGAGCGAACATTATGGCGTGGTTGCCGAAGTCGCGAAGAAGCAGGGCCTGACTGTCTATGGCGAGGCGCTGGAAAGCTTCCGTCCGTCGCTGGGCGATGACATGGCGATGCGCAAGCATAACGACATCCCGATGTCTGCGATGTGGACGCATAGCCGCACCGAAGGGCCGCGCCCCAGCCATGTCGTCGACATGCGTGGTGCGGCATCAGTCGCCCATATCTATGGGCAAAATCTCGCAGCGGCAGAATCGATGACCTCGGCCATGGCCCCTTGGGCGCATACGCCGAAATATTTGAAGCGGATCATCGATCTGGAATTTGTGAACGGGATCAATCGGCCGGTGATCCACACATCGGTGCATCAGCCACGCGATGACAAATTCCCTGGCCTCACGCTGTTTATATTTGGCCAATATTTCAACCGGCACGATGCCTGGGCGGAGATGGCCAAGCCTTGGGTCGATTATCTCTCGCGCAATTCATACATGCTGCAACAGGGCCGCAATGCCGCCGACGTGGCCTATTTTTACGGCGAAGAAGCACCGCTCACCACGCTGAAAGATACCAAACAGGTGGAGGATGTGCCGACAAAATATGCCTATGATTTTGTGAACACCGATGCGCTGTTTGAGGCTTTGTCGAATGACGGCGGCGAACTGGTGGCCAAAGGCGGCGCGCGGTATAAGGCGCTGTATCTGGGCGGATCGTCGCACAAGATGACGCTGGCCACGTTGAAACGGATTGCGACGCTTGCAGAGGGCGGAGCGACGATAATCGGCAAAGCACCCGAGGGAAGCCCCAGCCTATCGCAAAATGCCGCCGAATATGACGCGTTGGTTGCCAAACTTTGGGGAGGCGAAGGGATCGTCACGCACGGCAAGGGAAAAATAATCAACAGCCGCAATGTCGAAGCCGCTCTTGGTGACCTGAAGGTAGCACCTCAATTCCACCATACGGGTGCAAAGCCAGACGCTGCCATCCCCTTTGTTCAACGCAAATTGGCGGACGGTGACAGCTATTTTCCTGGTCAATCAGAAAGACCGTACCGAAACCATCGAAGCACGATTCCACGTCACGGGCAAAACCCCCGAAATCTGGCGTGCCGAAACGGGTAAGGCGGAAGCAGTCAGCTATCGTACCGAGGGCAATGAGACCATCGTGCCGTTGACCTTGGCCGTAGATGAATCGGTGCACGTGGTTTTCCGGAAGGCTGCCGTCTCAGACAGGCTGGAACTCAAAACAGCGATAACCTCTGCACCAGTAAAGTTGGAAGGGGCGTGGAGCGTTTCGTTCCAGCAAGGCCGCGGCGCGCCTGCTACTGCGACCTTGACAACACTGGCCCCGCTCAACGAAAATGCGGATGCGGGGATTAAATATTTCTCGGGTATCGCGACCTATGCCAAGGATTTCGCCGCGCCCAAGGGCTGGAAAGCGGGCAAAGCTTTGTGGCTTGATCTGGGCGAAGTCAGCGAAATGGCCGAAGTTTTCGTCAACGGCAAAAGCGCAGGCGCGGTTTGGCATGCACCGTACCGGCTCGATATTGGCGCGGTCGCCAAAACGGGTAAAAACCAAATCGAAATCCGCGTCGCCAACACTTGGATCAACCGCCTGATTGGTGACGCCGGTTTGGCCGAGGACAAACGCGTCACCTGGGCAGCAGGCCCCACTTATGGCGCGAATGCAAAGCTGCGCCCCTCGGGTTTGATTGGCCCGGTGACTTTGGCAAGCGAGAGCAAATAAGGCGGCTATTAAACGGTAAACAAAAAAGGCCCTCGACTGTCGGTGTGCAGTGGAGGGCCTTTTTTGTTCAAAAGGAAATTATGCTGCGCGTTCGGCCTCCAGCTGTTCGAGCGATTTGCCTTCGTTGCGCGGTGCCCAGATGTAACCGATTACCCCGGATGCCACCAGAAAACCTGTCAGTATCCAGCACAATTGGGTAAAGTCTGCTTTGGCAAGCGAGGGTACCGCAAGGCTCCAAATGCCAAGGCTGATCCGCACAATGGCAAATGTCACGCCCTGTGCTGTGGACCGGATAGCCGTCGGAAACTGATCCGCACTCCACAATTGGAAAAAGCTTTGCGCACCAAAGCCCCCGGCGATGCCCATGATCACAAAATGCAGAATTACGATGGCGATGTTGTCGAACCCCATCACCGCAATCATCGCCATTCCGAACACATGCATCAGCGCAGATATACCAAATAACGTGCGTTGATTGACCTTGTCAGCCAGCTTCATGAAGATGAAAAAGATCGAGAACATGCCGATGGCGAAATAGCCGGCCGGAACCAACGTGCCCACCCAATCGGGCAGTCCATGTTGTTCGATCAGATAGGGAGTGAAAAAGCCGTTATAGCCTGCCCACAGGTTCCAAAGCCCGTACATCGCGGACAAATAAAGGATCGTCGCGAGGTAGCGTCCGCTGAACAAGGCGCGCCAATCGATAAACGGCGCGGCATTTTGCTTGGCCGCCTGAGTTTCTTCCCATCGTTGGGATTCGTGCATTTTTGATCGCAGGAATGTCAGCATCAGCGCCAACACGAACAAATGGATGAATATCCAGCGTGCGCCAGTTATGCCAAAATCTTTCAGAAAATAAGCGGCCACCAAAACCGTGACTGGCCCCAAATACCAGAGCATTTGTGCGACCCCGGAATGCGCGCCCCGCTTTTTGTCTGGCGCTTGTTCGGCAATCAGCGACCAACTGGCAGGTATATCAGCCCCAACGGCGAGGCCAACCAGCACGAAGCCCGCAATCAACATCCAAGGCGCGGCGGCGAAAATCAAGAACAACATGCCAAATGCGTAAAACAACATGTCATATTGGTAGATTTTCTTGCGGCCGAATTTGTCGCATAAAATGCCACCGATCAATGCGCCGATACCTGCCGAAATAGCATTCGCACTGAACGCGCCAATCAGGCCAACGAAATTGTCGGTTAATCCATAATCTTTGGCCCAAAAGCCCAGCGCAACGGAGCCCGCCACGATCGATCCGGCGTCGATATAATTCGCAAGACCCGCCAAAATGGTGTCACGCCAATTTTCCTTTTGTACAGCATCGCTGCTCATCTCTGTCTCCCCCGTTTTTTGGCCGCGTTTAGCCTTAAATATTGCTACGATAATGTCATCCCGCCAACACGCACCATCGCGTTGCATAATCGGTTAAATCTACGCACAGCGGTTCTATCCGTTTCAAATTGCCCGATGGGCGGATGGAGGGATCGATTAACCGCAACGCGCCCAAGGACACATCATTATGCGCATTCGAGGTATAAACCTGAAGGTCGGGACGCAGCGAAGCGAGCGCACGCACAAAAACCTCGGCTTCGGCAAAGCGGCCTTCGACCAGCAGGATGTTTTGGGTGCCAATCAATTTCAGGCACTTATCAGCGACCAGTGCGGCGTATAGGCAAGCGGCAGCGCGGCGTTGGAACCAGTCTTCGGGCGGCGCTATCCAGCGCGCCTCGTGCTGTGGATAAGGCCCGCAACCCGGTGCCAATGTCGGAAGCAACATCGCACCGTTTTCCAGAACCGCAGAAACGGCGGCCAGCAATGCGGGCTGATCAGGGACGATGTCGACACGCCGGGTATCGATGCCGATAATTTCTTCGATCTCACGCCCGCCCATAAACCGTGCAGATGGCACCGCTGCGCCATAAGCATCAACGTTGACCAGGCAATCGCGCGCTTCGGGCAGAGCCGCCAAATCGACAGGCTGTTGTGGACAGCGCATGCCGATGAACCACGTTCCGGTGGAAAACACCGTTGCTTCTTCGCGTTCGATTTCGGCAAAACCGCGCGCCGCGAGCAGGGCCGCGTTGCTATCGTGAATACCGCAATGGACCCGCACATGATCGCCCAAGCCGAATTCGGGTTTGAGCATGCCGACGACATCCCCGGCCTTTTTCAGCGGCGCGAATTTACTGGCCCAGCCGCGCGTTTTGGCAAGGCTTGAAAAATCGGCGTTGGTCGGGTTCCATAAATCGGAATGACAGCCAAGGCTGGTAACTTCGCTGGTCGCGACGCCGCAAAGAAACCAGCTCCAATATTGCGCCCAGGGAACCAGAACTGCGTCGTCAAATGCCGCGCTATCCATGGCTTCGAGCCAATGCAGTTGGCTGCCGATATTCAGACCCATGGGTAATGCGGGCGAACCGGTTTCGGCAAAGGCATCGCGTTGTTTGCGATATTCGGTAAGCACAGTATCGGGAATAGCTTGTTCATAATCCAGCGGAGCAAAGGCAAGAGACCCATTGCGGATGGCGGCGACACCTGCACCATGGCCCACGGGTATGATGGCGACGACCGGCCCCTTGGCAGCAAAGTCATGCAGTGTTTCGTGCACCCATTTTCCGATACCATCGACATCCAGTCGCGCCCAACCGCCCGTTTCGCAACGCGCATTGGGCCGCGTCACCTTTTCAAGCAACACGCCGTCAACCGTCCAGCGGCTGATCTTGCTCAGGGTCTTGCCAACATCAAGAACCAGGATAGCAGCCGAGGCGGCCAATTCACTCTCCGATGATTGAAAATGATTGTTTTTCGTTATTCGTGATTGAAGCTAGCGCGCAAGCATGCTAATGGCAAGGCTTGTTTCTCAAATTGAAGACTGGACCCATGAACGCGCAATCGCCCATCGCCGCCCAAGCCGCAATTCCTTTCGCTGTGCCGACCAGCCGCTGGGACGATTCGGTCGCTGCCACGCTGTCGCCTGCTGAATTGCTGCTATATCGTTCCAACCTGTTGGGCAGTGACCTGACGGTGACCAATTTCGGCGGCGGTAATACCTCAGCAAAGTTGACCGAAACCGATCCGTTGTCGGGGGAAATGGTCGAGGTGTTGTGGGTCAAAGGATCGGGCGGCGACATTGGATCCATGAAGCTCGATGGGTTTTCGACCTTGTATCAGGAAAAACTTCTGGGGCTCGGCGCGCATTATACCGGACCGGATGATGACGACAAAATGGTCGGATACCTTCCGCATTGCACCTTTAACCTGAATGCTCGTGCAGCCAGCATCGACACGCCACTGCACAGCCTGTTGCCTTTTGCCCATGTCGATCATGTCCACCCCGACGCGATTATCGCGCTGGCGGCATCATCGGGTGGTGAGGCGGCGACGCAGGCGATTTGGGGTGGGCAAATTGGTTGGCTGCCATGGAAACGTCCCGGCTATACCCTGGGGGTTATGCTGCGCGATTATGTTGCCGCCAACCCGCAGGTGCGCGGTGTGATGCTGGCGGGACACGGCATCATCTGTTGGGCTGACAGCGCCAAGGCGTGCTATGAACATACGGTGCAATTGATCGCCGAAGCGGCGAATTATCTGAACGCCAAAATGGACGACAAGCCCGCCTTTGGTGGCATGATTGTGCCACCCAATCCGGAACGCGCTGGCATTGTGGCAAAACTGGCCCCGGCGTTGCGCGGGTTGATGACGGGCGTGCGCACCAAAGTGGCGCATTGGTCTGATAATGACGAAGCCCTGGAGTTCACTGGCTCGGCTGACTTTGCCCGTCTGGCAGCCATCGGCACCAGTTGCCCCGATCACTTCCTGCGCACCAAAATTGCGCCGTTGACGTTGGACCCCACGCGGTTGGACGACGGTGACTATCTGGCTGCGGAAGTTTCCGCCTTTCGCGATCATTATGCCGCCTATTATGATCGCTGCAAGCGCAGCAATTCGCCCGCAATCCGCGATGCCAATCCTATCGTGATCTTGGTGCCGGGTGTGGGTCGCATCACCTTTGCCGCTGACAAAACCACGGCGCGGCTGGCGGGTGAGTTTTACGGCAACGCCATCAATGTGATGCGCGGCGCACAAGCCATTGGCGATTATATCGGCCTTGATGAACAAGAGGCTTTCGACATCGAATATTGGCTGCTCGAAGAAGCCAAGTTGCAACGCATGCCTGCACCCAAGCCACTGGTCGGCAAGGTCGCGCTGGTCACCGGCGGGGCAGGGGGCATCGGTGCCGCCACCGCTGCGCGATTGTTGGCGGATGGCGCGTGCGTGATGCTGCTCGACCGCGATGCGGGTGTTTTGGATGAAGTACGCGATGGCTTTATCAAACAATTCGGCGAACGACGTCGTTCGCTCCGCCGTTTGTGACGTAACCGATGAGGTTCAGGTGCAGGCCGCCTTTGATGCTTGCGCGCGCGAATTTGGCGGGCTGGATATATCTGGTCGCCAATGCCGGTATCGCTTCATCGGCGCCGATTGAGGAAACCACCGTCGCGTTGTGGCGCAAAAATTATGATGTGCTGGCGGAGGGATATTTTCTGACCGCGCGTTCCGCCTTTCCGTTGATGAAAGTGATGAAGGATCAGGGCGGCGGCTCCATCGTCTTTATCGGCTCCAAAAACGGCGTGGCGGCGGCAACCAATGCGTCGGCCTATGCATCGGCCAAGGCGGCGGCGAACCATCTGGCGCGGTGTCTGGCACTGGAAGGCGCGCCTTTTGGTATCCGTGTCAATGTGGTCAATCCCGATGCTGTCATCCGTGGCAGCCGCATTTGGGACGGCGATTGGCGTAAAGAACGCGCGGGCGCGCATGGTATCGACAGCGGCAAGGAACTGGAAGAACATTATCGTTCACGATCAATGCTGAAACGCGATGTCTTGCCAGAAGATATAGCCCAGGCAGTCTATTTTCTGGCGAGCGACATGTCGTCTAAATCAACCGGCAATATGATCAATGTTGACGCCGGCAACGCGCAGGCGTTTGTGCGGTAGAATATTGTGTATTTAGAACCGTTCATCTTGAGGAGCCATTGAACTTACGAAATGGCGTCTCGAAGGACTGTAATGGTGCTTCGAGGCGAACCTTCGACAAGTTCAGTCCCTCGTCAGTATGAGCGGAAGGATAGGATGAAAAGCATGAACCTCCCTCTTTCAGCAGAACAAATCGCAGAACTCAACGCCCCGCAGATGGAGGCGCTGCACGATGAATATGATGCGCTAGGGCGCAAACTGGGTCGCGCTGGAATCGACATCGAAGCGATCAAGACCAAGGTTGCAGCGTTCTCGGTCGCGGTGCCCAGTTGGGGTGCGGGGCGCGGGGGCACACGGTTTGCCAAATTCCCGATTGCGGGCGAACCCACCAACATCCATGAGAAATTGGAAGATTGCGCGGTTGTTCACCAATTAAGCACTGTCACCCCGCGCGTCAGCCCCCATTTCCCATGGGACAAAGTCAGCGATTATGCCGCGCTGAAAGAAGAAGCGGCGGCCTTTAATCTAGGCTTTGACGCGGTCAATTCGAACACCTTTCAGGATCAGGTAGGACAAGCGCACAGCTATAACACCGGATCATTGTCATCGACGGTCGAAGCCACACGGCAACAAGCGGTCGAACACAATATTGAATGCATCGAAATCGGAAAGCTGATCGGATCAACCGACCTGACCGTTTGGGTTGGGGACGGCACCAATTTCCCTGGCCAACAGGATCTGGGCCGCAGTTTGGACCGCTATCTGGATGCCGCCGCGCAGGTGTATGCGGCGTTGCCCGGCGACTGGCGGATGCTGTTGGAACACAAAATGTTCGAACCGGCGTTTTATTCTAGCGTGATCAGCGATTGGGGGTCGTCGATCCTTGCCGCGCAGGAATTGGGGCCAAAGGCGCAATGCTTGGTTGACCTTGGCCACCACGCCCCCAATGTGAACATCGAACAGATTGTTGCGCGGCTGCATCGCTTTGGCAAACTTGGCGGATTCCATTTCAACGACAGCAAATATGGCGATGATGATCTGGATTCGGGGTCAATTAACCCGCACCAGCTTTTCCTCGTTTTTAACGAACTGGTTGAGGCCGAACTCAATCCAAGGGACGGCTTCAACCCCGCTTATATGATCGACCAGTCGCACAATGTGACCGACCCGATTGAAAGCATGATGTCATCCGCCGACACCATTGCGGCGTGCTATGCCAAGGCGGTGATTGTCAACCGCGACGCGCTTCATGCGGCCCAAAACGACAACGATACAATGCTAGCGTTTCAGGCATTGCGCGCGGCGTATAAGACCGATGTCTCCCCAATCCTGTCTATGGCCCGCGTCGAGGCAGGCGGAGCCATAGACATGATCGCTGCCTATCGTGCTAGCGGGTATCGCGCTCGCAAAGCACAGGAACGCAAAGCAGTCGGGTTAGGGGCGGGAATCGTTTGATCGAATTTGATTGAAACGCGGCTGCCCTTCGCGCATCTAGCGCGGCATGCATGCCAACGAACGTGAAAATCTGATCCTCGCCCTGCTTACGGCCAAGGGATTTGTTTCTTTTCGGGAGCTAGAGGCGAAACTTTCCGGTTCGCCTGCAACTATCCGGCGCGATCTGGAACGGATGGGGCAGGCGGGAAAGCTGGTCCGAGTGCGCGGCGGCGCAAAGGCACCCGAAGGGCAGGATAGCAATGTGCTAGCGCCCGGTTTTCAATTGGCGGGTGTGCCTTTCCACGAAAATATCGGGATGAACCGCGCGGCAAAGGAAGCAATCGGGCGCGCAGCGGCGGCGTTGTGCCAGCCGGGTGAAGGCGTGATGATTGATGGTGGCTCAACAACATTGCAAATGTGCCCCCATCTCGCGGGGCTGGGCCTGTCGGTGCTCACCAATTCGCTGCACATCGTTTCAGCTTTAATCAACCAGACGGGAACGCGGGTATTGGTGCCATCGGGTGCGGTGTTTCCCGAACAGAATATCATACTTTCCGTTTTTGGAGAGGTTGGCTACCCCAAATTCCATGCGCCACGATTGTTCATGGGCGCCGCCGCGATTGGCCCTGCTGGGTTGATGCAAGCCGATCCGGTTCTGGTCGCCGCCGAACGCCGACTGGTCGAAAGGGCAGACGAAATTATTATTTTGGTCGACTCAACTAAATTTGCGGCACCATCGGGCAATGTTGTGTGTGAGCTATCAGAAATTCACAGAGTTGTTACCGATAGCCGGATAACACCGGAGGCCGTAAAAATGATCGAGGCTGCCGGTATAGCGATCACCATCGCGCGATAGCCGACATCAGGGTTCGAACGGCAATCCCTTTTCGACGCGGGCGACTTGTTCCATGACCGCGCTTTGGAAAGTGGCTCCGCGGGGCCAACCGGCATGGACGGAAAATTGCAGGATGAATTCCAAAATCTCCGCCTTGCTGACATTGCCGCTGGCCATCGCTGAATAGCTGTGTGAGCGCATGGGCGTGGGCGAACCCGAAAATCCAGCACAAGTAAGGGTCAGCCATCGCCGCGCGCGTTCGTCCAGCCCGTCGCGCGTCCACAATTCCCCCATTACGAAATTCAAGACGCCTGCATCCAGATAGGGTGTGAAAGGGGGTGGAGCATTGGTCACTGCTACTTTTTCAAAAGTCTGCGCACCCATTTTCAGGCGCTCAACCGGATCCCAAGGCGCTGCCCGCAATGGGGGCACAATGGGTTCGGGCAAGGACATTCGTTTCGCAGCGGTCGATACTGCGCGATCCACCACACCACCTGCGGCCCATCCGCCATAAATCGCGACCTGTAATGCCGCTTCGCGCAGTTCCGACAGAGTGGTTTCTTCGTTTTTTAACGCACCCTCAGCAAAGCGCGCGCAAGAAACTTCGTCATGTTCGCAAGCGGTACCCGCAATCGAAATTAGAAAACGTGCCCGCTGGTCCAATCCGGGACGTGTCCAAATTTCGGCAAAAACAAAGTCGCGTGATGCCTGTTGATAGAGGCTAGACCCATGGTCCGCGCTTCCACCCAATACAGTTTTTTGCAAAAGCGCACCTGTAGCCGAGTGTTCGTCGGGTTCGATCAACGGCATAGAATTTCTCCTCAGGCGAATGCAGAGGTTTGGGCTAACGGAAAGGCGAAGCAACCGTCAACGGTGGCACTAGGAAACCGCGAAGGCGATGCAATTGGAGCCGAATGTCGCTGTCCATGTGATTTTGCTCGCTCTATATTTGCCGCGAAATTCCCATATTGAACTGGAGTATCCGTTAATGACCGCGCCCGCAGCGTTACCGCCGTTTACCTTTGACGGGAAAGCCGTCCTGATCATTGGTGGAGGACAAAATATCGGTCGGGCAGTCGCTTTGGAATTTGCAAGCCGCGGCGCTCGCATTGCGGTTGCCGACATCAATCAACAAGGTGCCGATGAAACCGCATCGTTGATCATCGCGAACGGCGGGGAGGCGACCGGGATCGCGTGCGATGTGACGAGCGAACAGTCTATTGCGTCGACCATAGCCGCTGCCGAGGATTTTCTGGGACCCATCGATGTCCATATGAACAACGCAGGCATATTGCACAGCGGCAACCCGGAAGATTTTCCGCCTGCTGAATGGGAACGCATGTTCAATATAAACTTTTTCGGCGCAGTACGGGCCAACGCCGTTATCCTGCCTAAAATGATTGCGCGCGGGCAGGGCTATATCGTTAATACCGCTTCTTTTGCGGGACTATATCCTTATGCGACTAACCGCATTCCCTATGCAGCATCAAAGGCTGCGTTGGTGTCGATGTCCGAAAATCTGGCGCTCTATTGCGAACCACTTGGCATCCGCGTCAGCTGCCTTTGCCCCGGACCAACCATGACGACCTCGACGGTGGGAATGAAGCCATTTTCCGAAAATGTGGTGATGCGAGGGCCGGGAAGCAATCTGTCGGTAATGAGTCAGCAGGATCTGGCTACCCTGTTGGCGAACGCGATGGAAGCGGGTAAAATACTGGTTCCGACCCATGAAGAAGGATGGGAAACCATGGCTTTACATGCTGGGTCTCCTGATATTTTTGTGCGCAACACGGCCGATAGTTTTTCGCGCGGAAATTCCGGCTTACCGGGACGTCCGACGTTTTGACAGCGCAGGACATTATTGATTTGACATGCACGCAGCCTGTCGCCAATCCTGACAACGGGGATAGGACACTGATCGATCGGTTGTTCGATGTGAGGAGTTGAGGGTGAAGTTGTCGATCAAGCGCATTTTGCTATGGACACCGGTTGTCATTGTGGCGGCATTCGCCGTGTTGGTGGCTGTAAATTGGGAAATGGTCCAACGCATATTTTTAGGCGGCGTGAAGGTGTACGAAACCACGCCACCTAAACTGCCCGATCAAATTGCCCGACCGGCCATTCTGGTGTTTTCAAAAACTAATGGATTCCGGCACGAAGAGGCCATTCCGGCAGCTAATGCCGTTTTCGCAGGGTTTGCGAAAGACAATAATTGGGGGCATTTCCAAACCGAAAATGGCGCAACTTTTGATCCGGCGATTTTGTCGCGGTTCGATGCGGTTGTTTTCAACAACGTCAGTGGCGATGTCTTCACGCCGAAGCAGCGGCAAGCTTTGAAGGATTTTATTTCAAACGGCGGCGGCTTTGTTGGCATACACGGCGCTGGCGGTGACATGTCCTATGACTGGAAATGGTATGTCGATACGGTAATCGGAGCACAGTTTATCGGCCATCCCATGGACCCGCAGTTTCAGAAAGCAACCGTTCGGGTTGCGGATAAGAGCCACCCCGCCATGGCAGAATTGCCCGAGGCATGGGATAGGACCGATGAATGGTATTCGTTTGAAAAATCCCCGCGAAAGCCGGGTGTGAACATTCTCGCAACTCTCGACGAATCTACTTATTCGCCAAAAGGGATGTTCGGACAGGATCTGGTCATGGGCAAGGACCATCCGATAATCTGGTGGCATTGCGTTGGAAAGGGACGGGTGCTTTACTCTGCCCTTGGCCATACTGCGGCTTCCTATTCCGAAGAAAATTATAAAACGCTACTGAAGGGCGCGGTTGGCTGGGCTGTCGCCCGTGATGGGAAGGCTTGCGATTCTGCTGTAATTCCCGTGGCGAAAGTGGCGAATTAAACAGATTAAAAGGAGAGGGGTGTTATGGAGAATAATCAGGCCAAGGCCTATAATGTTCGAGCGATTTTCTGGATAAGTGTGCTTGCGCTTTTTACGGCTGCATTGGCGAACGCTATCCGCAGCGGCGCGTCGGACATGATGAAAAGAGAACTGTTCGATTCGATTTCACCAGAAAAATCGGGGGAATTGATCGGAGCCACGTTAGGCAACAGCTTTCTGGGTTTTGCGATTAGCCTGTTGATCATCAGCCCATTGCTTGATCGGTTTGGCGCTAAGCGTGTGATCATGTTTGCCTCAGCTTGCTTCATTTTTGGCCCCGGTCTGGTGTTGTTGGCACCGTCTATGGATAGCGCAAGTGGCGTGTATAATGTGCTCAACATTGGCATGATCGTGTCCGGCTTTGCTTGGGGCGCAACTGAAGCGTCGATCAATCCGCTGGCAACCACCCTTTATCCAAACGATAAAACCGGAAAGCTCAATACCTTGCATGCATGGTGGCCCTTCGGCATCGTTGTTGGCGGACTGTTGTGCTTGACGCAGCTTGGCCTCGGTTGGCGTACGCTGATCGCGTTGATCATGGTTCCCGGCATTTTGATCGGCCTATGGGCAATGCGGCATGAATTTCCCAAAACCGAAAGCACGGCCAATGGAATCCCGTTCGGTGAAATGTTTGCGGAGCCGTTCAAGCGCCCCGGTTTTTGGATATTTCCAGCCATTATGTTCTTGACGGCGTCGGCCGAATTGGCTCCCGGAGCATGGGTGCAGGTGGCCCTTTCGCAATCTGTTGGCATGCAGGGCATTTTGCTGATGGTTTATGTCTCGGCCATTATGTTTGCGATGCGCCATTTTGCCGGTCCGCTTGAACACAAGTTTTCTGATATGGGTCTTTTGTGCGTCAGTACCATTCCAGCTGCGATTGGCTTGTATCTTTTGAGCACTGCCAATTCGCCAGTAACCGCCTTGGTTGCAGCGACTTTGTGGGCGATTGGTGTATGTTTCATGTGGCCCACGATGTTGGCCTCTGTTGCACGGCGGTATCCCAAAAGCGGTTCTTGGGGAATCGGTATCGTCGGTTTTGCAGGTGCAATGGCAATCTGGTTCGCCTTGCCTAAAATCGGGGCAATTTATGACAGTGCGAAAATTGAAAAAGCAGGTGGCGAAGCTGCGTATAAATTGTTGAAAGAGGGCACGCCAGAAATGCACACTGTTTTGGCCTATGCTGCCGAGATTTCTTTCAAAACGATTTCGGTAATTCCGGTGATCCTATTTTTCGTTTTCGGCGCATTGTGGCTTTACGAAAGAGGTCGCAAAACGTCATGAAAATTGGCATGAATATGCTGCTTGTGGACGGGACATGTTACCGAAGAACATGTCCCGGTTCTCAAGGCCATAAAAGCAACCGGCTTTGACGGTGTCGAGGTGCCTGTGTTCGATCCGTCGGACGCCGCACATTTTGCAAATCTGGGTGCAATATTGGATGATATCGGGCTTCAACGCACCGCCGTTGCGTTGATTCCCGACGAGGCCCACAGCCCGATTTCTGCTGATGCTGCTGCGCGGCAAGGCGGGATTGATCATTTGAACCGCGTCATAGAATGTAGCGCGGCCTTGAATGCTCAAGCTTTAGTCGGCCCTTGGTACCAGCCGCTGGGTGTATTTACCGGCAACGGTCCCACCGCTGACGAACTCGATCGATGTGCCGAAGTCCATCGTTCCGTCGCGGCCCGAGCACGCGATGCCGGGTTAATCTGTGCGCTTGAACCGCTGAATCGTTTCGAGAGCTATCTGCTCAACACCTGCGAACAATCCAGCGCCTATCTGGATCGTTTGGGTGAGGATGGCTTTGGCATTCTCTACGATACCTTTCACGCCAATATCGAAGAGAAAGACCCGCTGGCGGCGCTTCATTCCGCGTTTGCCAAGGGGCATGTCAATCATGTGCACATCAGCGAAAATGATCGCGGCACGCCGGGTCGTGGCCACGCCAAAATCCGCGAGACAATAACGGCGTTGAAGGCACTGGGTTATGATGGTTGGATGACCATCGAAGCCTTTGGCAAGGCTCTGCCCGAATTGGCCGCCGCAACGCGGGTTTGGCGCGATTTCTTTGCCAATCCGGAAGAAGTTTATACCGAAGGGTATCGTTACATCAAAGAGTGTTGGGAGAATTGATGATGCAGGATTTTGCACAAATGGATCGCCGTGTGCTGATGCGCAACGTGGCGTTGCTCCTTGGCGCAGCAACCGTTCCGACGCTTGCCGGATGCAAGGCAGCAATGGAAGGCAAGGGCGCGCTTGATGAAGGGCAGATGAAGTTGCTGTCTGCGATTGCCGATACGATTATTCCAGAAACCGATACGCCGGGGGCAGTGGGTGCAAATGTACCCAAAATGTTAAGCGGCATGATCCGCGATTGGGCATCGGAAGCGACACGGGCAGAGCTTGACAGGAGCAATCGCATGCGATTGGCAAACTGGGCGGCGATAAATCGTTCGCCGATCTGGACCCTGCAAAGCGGAAGGCATTGCTGACGGAGCATGACAAAGCCGCAGTGCAGCCGGGGCCTCCGCCAAAGGAAAAACTAACGGGCTTGGCCGCCATGATTAGCGGTGCACCAACGGCGAACCCAGCCTATGTCAAACTGAAAGGGTTGATCATCAACCTTTATTACAACAGCGAAATTGCGATGACCAAGGAACTGGTCTTCGAACCTGTACCCGGAAAATATGTTGCGTCGATGAAAGTCACGCCCGAGACCCGCCCCTTTGCCGGCCTTGGCGGCCCTTTCTGATCGGAGTTTAGAAAATGTCATTTGATGCAATTGTAATTGGCTCCGGAATGAGCGGCGGCATTGCCGCGAAAGAACTGTGTGAAAAAGGTTTGAAGGTTTTGCTGCTTGAACGCGGCAATGATGTTGATCCTTCCAAAGACTTCAACGACATGGTCAATCCATGGGAATATAAAAACAACAATGCCGTTCCCGAAGATGAAGTGGCGCGCGATTATGCCGTGCAAAGCCAATGCTATGCCTTCAACGAAACCACGAAGGATTTCTGGGTCAAGGATAGCGATCACCCCTATTCGACCCCTGAAGGCAAACCCTTTACGTGGATCCGCGGATACCATGTTGGAGGTCGATCGATCATGTGGGGGCGTCAAAGCTACCGCATGTCGCAAATGGATTTCGAAGCCAATGCCAAGGACGGTTTCGGTTGTGATTGGCCAATCCGCTATGATGATTTCGCCCCATGGTACGACCATGTTGAAAAATTCATTGGCGTAGCAGGCTCCAAAGAAGGTTTGCCGCAATTGCCCGATGGCGAATTCCTGCCGCCATGGGAAATGAATGACGCGGAAAAAATGTTCAAAACCGCGATTGAAAGCAAGTTTGCCGGACGCAAGGTTATTATCGGCCGCAACGCCAACCTGTCGGTAGCGCAACCGCATCATATCGAATTGGGGCGCGGCGATTGCCAGAACCGTTCGATCTGCGAACGCGGATGCAGTTTTGGCGCAATGCATAGCACCCTGTCGTCATCGTTGCCTGCCGCACGCAAGACCGGCAATTTGACGTTGATCACCGATGCCATTGTGCATTCGATTATTCAGGACCCGAAAACCGGTAAGGCCACCGGTGTTCGCGTGATCGATCAAAATACCAAGGCTGGAACGACCTATGAAGCAAAGGTCATTTTCCTGAATGCCTCGACGATTGGATCGGCTCAGATTTTGCTGGGATCGGCCAATGAAAAAAATCCCAACGGTTTGGCCAATGGATCGGATCAGGTCGGTCGCAATCTGATGGACCATATGTATGCCTTGTCGACCGCAGGAATTTTGCCGAATGGTCCAGACACTTACTATAAAGGCCGCCGTCCGACTGGCATTTACATCCCGCGTTATCGCAACGTAACCGAAGATTCCGACGGCTATGTTCGCGGATACGGTTTCCAAGGCGGTGCAACGCGTATGGGCGGCAAACCGCGCGCGGGCGATGCAGGTCTTGGTGCAGAGATGAAAGAAAAAGCGCACAAGCTTGGGCCGTGGATGATTTTTATCTCTGGATTTGGTGAAATGCTGCCCAATCCCGATAACCGGGTGACATTGCACGAAACGCGTAAGGATAAATGGGGATTGCCTATTCCGCACATCGACTGTGCAATGGGCCCCAACGAAGCCAAAATGGCAAAGCAAATCCTCGCCGATGGCAAAGCGATGGTCGAAGCTGCTGGTGGCAAGGTAATCAGCCAAGCGACGGAACCCGGACCTCCTGGACTTGGTATCCACGAAATGGGCACGGCGCGTATGGGCAATGATCCCAAAACGTCTGTGTTGAACAAGTTCAATCAGGCGCATGAAGTGCCGAACCTGTTCTGCACCGATGGTGCTGCAATGTCGTCGGCGGGCTGCCAAAACCCGTCGCTGACCTATATGGCGTTGTCGGCTCGGGCTGCCCACAATGCGGCAGAAATGCTGAAAGAGGGCAAAATCTGATTGGAAGATAGGCGGGCAATCGATTTTTGATTGATGCCCGCCTGTTCATTCTCGGCTTTGCAATGGGTTGAATGTATTGGGCGTTCGATCTAACCCCAAGCGATGTTAGACACACAGCCGCATCTGGAAGGGGCCACGGTCCGTGTCCGTCCCATGCAAACAGATGATTTCGATGCGCTCTATGCAGTCGCGTCCGACCCTGAATTGTGGGCACTCCATCCGATCTGGAATCGGTATCAATTGCCCGTATTCCAACAATTGTTTGAAGAATCCATCGCTTCGGCTGGCGCATTGGTTGTTGTCGAAAAGGCGAGTGGATCGATTATCGGATCGTCACGTTATTTTGTGCCTGAAGCCAACGCGCAGCGCATCGAAATTGGCTGGTCCTATTTAACGCGATCGCATTGGGGCGGCGGTACCAATGCCGAAGTAAAGTCGCTGTTGTTGCGGCACGCCTTTCAAAATGTAGATACGGTGTATTTTCGCGTAGGGGCGGAAAACTGGCGTTCGCGCAGGGCGATGGAAAAAATTGGAGGACTGCTGACCGATGCCATCGAGGATATTCAATTGCCCGATGGCCGACGGGTCATTCATGTCATCTTTGAAATCAGCAAGGCTGGTTTCGCAGATGGTCCATTGAACAAAGTGAACAGCTAAGACGCCGTTGAAATCGGCATTTTACGGCACCTTAATAGCTTCTGGGGAGCCCCAACACATGTTCGGCGACGTAGCTCAGGATCATGTTGGTGCTGATCGGGGCGACTTGATACAGCCGCGTCTCGCGATATTTGCGTTCGATATCGTATTCGGTGGCAAAGCCAAAACCACCATGCGTTTGGATACAGGCATCGCCTGCAGCGAAGCTCGCTTCGGCGGCGAGCATTTTGGCCAGATTGGCTTCTTCAGCGCAACCTTCATCCGCTTCGTATTTCCGTAAGCCTTCGTGTACCAGCATTTCGGCAGCACGCATTTGCGCATAAGCCCGTGCTATGGGGAATTGAACGCCTTGATTCTGTCCGATGGGGCGGTCGAAGACGCGGCGCTCCTTGGCATAATGGGTTGCCTTTTCGATGAACCATTTGGCATCGCCAATGCATTCCGCCGCGATCAATAAACGTTCCGCGTTCATGCCCGATAGAATGTAGCGAAAACCTCTCCCCTCTTCTCCAATCAAATTGGTGGATGCCACCACCATATTGTCGAAGAAAACCTCTGTCGTCGCATGGTTCATCATCGTATCGATGGGCCGGATGGTGAGTGTGCCAGCTGCGAGAGCGGCCTTCATGTCGACCAAAAATACCGATAGTCCGTCGGTACGGCTGGCAGCACTTTCTTTAGGCGCAGTGCGCGCGAGCAGCAGCATCAGATCGCTATGTTCGGCGCGGCTGGTCCAGATTTTCTGGCCGCTTATGATGTAGTGATCGCCGTCTTTTTTAGCAGTGGTTTGCAACGAAAGCGTGTCTGTTCCGCTGCTTGGTTCGGTGACGCCAAAGGCCTGCAGGCGCAACGCACCGGTCGCGATTTTAGGTAAATAAGCAGCCTTTTGTACCTCTGATCCATGACGCAATATCGTGCCCATGATATACATTTGCGCGTGGATCGCACCGCCGTTGCACCCTTGGCGTTGAATTTCCTCCAGGATCGCTGCGGCAGCGGAAATTGGCAATCCTGCCCCGCCGAATTCTTGCGGTATCAAAGCGGCGAGATAGCCGGCCTCGCCCAACGAAGCGACAAATTCGCTTGGATAAGCGCGCAACCGGTCCTTCTCGCGCCAATATTCACCCGGATACAAGGCGCAGAGTTTGGCGACTTCCTCGCGGATGGCGGTATAGTCCTGGATCATCAATATTGGTCCCGCCGTTTAAGGTGTTATTTTAACCGCCCTTGCGAAATAACGAAGCACCCGTTTTGATCGTGTGAAACATGAAGATGCCGGTAAGGATCAAGCCCATTCCGCCAGCAAATGCATCAAAAGGCGACAGCATGATGTTGGCAACAGGCCAGGAAATTGTTGCGGCGGGTCCAAAAATATACATGCAAATGGTCAACGCAATCAGCATCAACCGCATTTCGGTTGGTCCGCCGCCCAGATAAGTGAGATTCATCACGCCGAAAATTTTGGCTGAAATGAAAGTATGGATCGACAACAGCAAATAACCGCAAAGGCCCATCAAAGCGGTATCCATGCGCGCATAGGGGCTAAGTCCCATGCCGATAATCAGCAATCCGTTCGCCAACGCGTCCAGGCTATGGTCGATGAAATAGCCGTAATTCGGGCGTTCGATTTTGCGATAACGGGCAATGCTGCCGTCGAGTGAATCGCCAAACCAATTGAGGCAGTATCCCACAACCGACAGCCAAAGCCATAGGGGATCAAAATTGCTAAGCACGTAGCCAATCGACACCACTATGGCCCCGAAAAAGCCCATCGCGGTCAGGCGGTCTGGTGTCCACCACAATGGCAATCGCGCGCACAGCCAGTTCAATATGCGCCGTTCGGCTGCTGCTGTCAGATTTTCCTGGATGCGTCTCGGTGCTGTCAATTGTGAACCCTCTTCGCGCGCAACGTCTTCAGGTCAGCTGCGTCATCAACTTGAAAAGTTGCTTGTTGCGCTTCGAATACAGATCGCGCAAGCCCATCGGCGATGAATTTTACGACCCAAAATGCATGGCACGACGAATTTCGCGCTACATTGGCGCTTGCTTGGCCGTTGATCCTGACCAATGTTACGATGGTTCTGATCAACGCGACCGACGTATTGTTGCTGGCGCAATTGGGGCCGGATGCGCTTGCGGCATCGGCATTGGGATCGGGCATTGTAATCGCAATGCTGTTGATTGGCATCGGCATTGTTGTGGCTGGATCACCGTTAATGGCGGCAGAACTGGGCCGCAAGGCGCATTCTGTTCGGGATGTGCGGCGAACCTTTCGGCAAACCTTATGGGCGGCAACGGCGATTTGCATCCCGATCTGGTTGCTGCTTTGGCATGTTGGGGCATTGCTGGAATGGGCTGGGCAGCCCAAACAACTGGCTGTGGATGCCGGAATTTTTGTGCGTGCATTGATGTGGCAGATTTGGCCGATGTTGGGTGTCGCTTCGATCCGTGGCTTTATGGCGGCATTGGAATTACCCCGATGGACGATGATTGCCGGATTTGCTGCGGTGGTGGTAAATGCGATCGTCAACTACGGACTGATATTCGGACATTTTGGACTGCCGCAATGGGGGCTCTTCGGCGCAGGCGTTGGCAGCACGCTGACCAGCCTATTCCAGTTTTTGTTTTTAGGGATCATTCTCACCCGCCATAAACGGTTCCGGCGTTACCAATTATTTGGTCGTTGGTGGCGTGCCGATTGGCCGCGATTTGGCACAATTTGGAAACTGGGACTGCCCATCGGACTGCACATGGGGTTTGAAGCCATGGTGTTCGCCGCCGCCGTGTTTCTGATGGGGTATATCGATACAGCGTCAGTGGCCGCCCATGCCATCGCCATCCAGATTGCATCGATGACGTTTATGGTGCCGATGGGGATCGGGCAAGCGGCAACGGTGCGGGTCGGGCTTGGTTATGGCCGGGGCGATTCAGATGCCATCCGGCGGGCAGGTTGGACTGCCTATATATTGGGCGTGGGCTTCATGTCGGCGATGGCGCTGGTCATCTGGTTGATACCCGGGGCATTGGCCGAAATATTCCTTGAACCCGAACATGCTGGAAATGCAGAGGTATTGCGGCTGGCGGTTTCTTTCTTGCTGGTGGCGGCAGTATTCCAAATTGTCGATGGCGCGCAAGTAGTGGGAACGGGCATGTTGCGCGGGCTACAGGATACCACCTGGCCCATGTTCTTTGCAGCCTTTGGCTATTGGGTGATTGGCATTGGTTTGGGTGCTTGGCTTGCGTTCACCCGCAATTGGGACGGCGTGGGTATCTGGGCCGGACTGGCTGTCGGTCTGGGGATAGTTTCGGTGTTGATGTTGGCGCGCTGGATGATGCGGGAGCAGTTGGGCCTATTGCCGTCAAAAAGGTAATATTCCATCATATTGCGATAACGGCGGCGCGCCAGCGATACGCACGCCATTGCGCAACAGAAAAATGTGCCGAACGATCTCTGCCTGTTGCTCGATGCCATATTGTTGCAATTTGCACCCCGGTTTCAGGCTATAATCATAACGGCAAAAGGGGTGTCTTCGTAACGGCAGGAAAATGCCGGACTGATGCTGCCAGACATGCACCAGTTCGTGGATGAATAAACCTTGCAGGCTCAGATCGCGTTCGCAAAAATCTTCGCAGAACAGGTCGTTCTCGGGGTGAAACCAAAGATGCCCATCGGGGGCCATGGTAATTTTTCTCGGCTGAAACCACCAATATTTGCGGTTATGGATGCGAACACGATCCAGATCGATGGCGTTGTGAAAAATGCTGCTGGCAAGCGCGATTTCGCGCGCCGTCAGCTTTCTACCGCTAGGGTGAGGTCCGAACATCGGTCTTTAGTGACCGCTATGCTCGCCGCTTTCAGATGTCATTTTTTGAATGGGGGTTTCGACTAATATCCGATCGTTGTTGGAAAACAGAAATTCCACATCGATTTTTTCAAGGCGGCGAGCGGGCATGTTGATACCCCACAACATCGCGTGTTTGCCACCCTTGCGGAATTCGATTTTGCCTCCAGCTGGTACTTCGATGCGATCAATTTTCGACATCGTTGCCATGCCGGTTTTAGGATCGACACTGCTTTCATGCATTTCGGTGCGGATGGCCGAACGCGAACTGATCGAGATCAGAGTTACGTCGCGCGGGCCGCCATGGACGGTGAAATACATTGCGGAAGGATTGCTGTCGACCGGAGACAATTTCACGACTGCTTCATTGACTCGCAAAACCGGGTCGCGTCCGCAACCCGACAGCAAAAGTGCAGGAGAAAGGGCCATTAGTAAAATGGGAATCGAACGGCGGGAAAACATAGCAACAAACTCCTGTCGGCTCACACTTCTGGGCAACACCTGTCCAAAAAGGGGGCAAATGCGTTTACCGCGCACATTTAGGTGTCAGAAAGCCTTGTGCCAAGCGAATTGACACCTATATCGCCCGCGCATGTCTGTCTTTGGTGCCCAGCCGGGGCCAAGGGCGTTTTTTAGCAGGGCTATTAAAATTCGGGGTATTTAAGAATGGCAAAAGTTATCGGTATCGACCTTGGCACCACCAACAGCTGCGTAGCTGTTATGGAAGGCGGACAGCCCAAGGTTATTGAAAATGCAGAAGGCGCGCGGACCACGCCGTCGATCGTCGCTTTCGCAAAAGACGGTGAGCGCCTGATCGGGCAGCCTGCCAAGCGTCAAGCGGTGACCAATCCGGAAAACACCGTCTATGCGGTGAAGCGCCTTATCGGCCGCCGCTTTGATGATCCCATGACCAAAAAGGACATGGGGCTGGTTCCGTACGCCATTACCAAGGGAAAAACCGGTGATGCTTGGGTAAATGCAGGCGGCGAAGAATATTCGCCTTCGCAAATTTCCGCATTCATCCTTCAAAAAATGAAGGAAACCGCCGAAGCCTATCTTGGCGAAACCGTAACGCAGGCGGTCATTACCGTTCCTGCCTATTTTAACGACGCGCAACGTCAGGCGACAAAAGACGCCGGGCAGATTGCCGGACTTGAAGTGCTGCGCATCATCAACGAGCCAACCGCTGCCGCGCTGGCTTACGGCATGGACAAGGATGAGAACAAAACCATCGCGGTCTATGACCTTGGCGGCGGCACGTTCGACATCTCGATCCTTGAAGTTGGCGACGGCGTGTTCGAAGTTAAATCGACCAATGGCGATACGTTCTTGGGCGGTGAAGATTTCGACAGCGTTTTGGTGGAATTCCTCGCAGCTGATTTCAACAAGGCCGAAGGGATCGACCTGACCAAAGACAAGCTGGCTCTGCAACGTCTGAAAGAGGCGTCGGAAAAGGCGAAGATCGAATTGTCGTCGGCGCAAACCACCGAAGTCAATCTGCCGTTCATTACCGCAGACCAAAACGGTCCGAAGCATTTGGTGAAAACCATTACCCGCGCGGATCTCGAAAAATTGGTTGATGCCTTGATCAAGCGCACGCTGGAGCCATGCAAAAAGGCGCTGGCCGATGCTGGATTGAAGCCTGATGCCATCGATGAGGTCGTGATGGTCGGCGGGATGACCCGTATGCCCAAGGTGCGTGAAGTGGTGAAAAGCTTCTTCGGTAAAGAACCGCATATCGGCGTGAATCCGGATGAAGTTGTTGCCATGGGTGCAGCCATTCAGGCGGGCGTTTTGCAGGGCGACGTTAAAGACGTGTTGCTGCTTGACGTGACACCTTTGTCGCTGGGCATCGAAACTCTGGGCGGGGTGTTCACCCGTATGATCGATCGCAACACCACGATCCCGACCAAGAAGTCGCAGGTCTATTCGACAGCGGACGACAACCAAAATGCCGTGACCATCCGGGTTTTCCAGGGTGAGCGCGAAATGGCGATGGATAACAAACTGCTGGGCAATTTCGACCTTGTCGGCATTCCGCCTGCACCGCGCGGCGTTCCGCAGATCGAGGTTACTTTTGACATCGATGCCAACGGTTTGGTCAGCGTGACGGCCAAGGACAAGGGCACGGGTAAGGAACAACAGATCAAGATCCAAGCATCGGGCGGATTGTCTGACGCGGACATCGATCAAATGGTCCGCGACGCCGAAGCCTTTGCCGAAGAAGACAAAAAGCGTCGTGACGCGGCAGAAGCCAAGAACAATGCGGAAAGTCTGGTCCACACCACTGAAAAGCAGATCGAAGAACATGGCGACAAGATTGACGCCGGTTTGAAGGGCGAAATCGAAGCAGCGGTTGCCGAAACCAAAACTGCTATCGAAGGTGGCGACCCTGAAGCGATGAAGGAAAAGGCGAATGCCTTGGCCCAAGTCGCGATGAAAATGGGGCAAGCGATCTACGAACAGGAACAGGCGGCTGGTCCGTCCGCTGCTGCGGAAGAAACGCCCGCCGATGACAATGTGGTCGATGCGGAATTCTCCGAAGTTGATGAAGACAAAAAAGACTGATTTTAGCCCACAATTCGTCATTCCAGCGAAGGCGGGAATCCATCAGCGACGGTTGAATTTTGCAACTCAGATGATGGACCCCCGCCTTTGTGGGGGTGACGAGAACGAGACGGGGAGGGACCCAAATTGAGTCTCGACATCGATTATTACGAACTGCTTGAAGTAGAACGCACAGCGGACGATAAAACGCTGAAGTCGTCCTATCGTCGTTTGGCAATGCAATGCCATCCCGATCGCAACCCCGGTTGCGCCGATTCCGAAGCCAAGTTCAAAGCGATCAGCCAAGCCTATGATTGCTTGAAAGACCCGCAAAAACGCGCGGCATATGACCGGTTTGGCAAGGCCGCCTACGAAAATGGCGGCATGGGCAGCGGTGGTGGTGCACAGGGCGGCGCCGGGTTTGGCGATTTTTCCGATATATTCGAAAGCTTTTTCGGCGATGCTTTTGGCGGTGGTGGGCGGCAACGGGGCCCCGCACGCGGTGCCGATTTGCGCTATGATCTAGAGATTACCCTCGACGACGCCTATCACGGACGCGCTGCTGAAATCGCCATTGATGTAGCGGCGCAATGCGGCGATTGCGAAGGATCTGGCGCGACGCCCGGGACAAGTTCACGCGGATGTAATTTGTGTAAAGGGCACGGTAAAGTCCGCGCACAACAGGGCTTTTTCGTCGTCGAGCGCACTTGCCCGACCTGCCAAGGTCGCGGTGAAGTAATCGAAAGCCCTTGTCGCAAATGCGGCGGCGATGGTCGTGTCGATGAACGCCAAAAAATTGAAATCAATGTTCCCCCCGGCGTCGATGAAGGGACGCGCATTCGGGTGGCGGGAAAAGGCGAGGCAGGCCCCAATGGTGCGCCTGCGGGCGACCTTTACATCTTCATCCATGTCGCGCGACATAAAGTGTTCGAACGCGAAGGCACGACTTTATTCTGCCGCGCGCCGATAAGCTTTACGACGGCAGCTTTGGGCGGAGAGATCAATATTCCGGGCCTGGATGGCAAGGAAAATATCATTACTATCCCTGAAGGTATTCAGTCGGGCAAACAGCTGCGTCAGCGCGGGGCAGGGATGCCGGTTTTGCAGGGCAGAGGGCGTGGCGACCTTGTCGTCCAGATCGACGTAGAAACGCCGTCACGGTTGAGTGCAAAGCAGAAGGAAATCCTGCGCGAATTCCGCGAAACCGAAACCGGCGATGAATGTCCGCAATCACGTGGCTTTTTTGATAAGGTCAAAGAATTCTGGGACGATTTGACCGATTAACGTTGCCGTTGATCGATTGCTGACTCCAAGCCGTTCAAATGATAGCCTTCTTCGACAGGAGGCAACACATGGACCGAGTCGGTTTTAATAAGCGGCAGCTTTTGCGGGCGGTTGCTATGCTTCCGGTTGCGGCCTTTGCCGGACGCGCGATGGCGCAAGACGGACGGGTTTTGGGGATTAAGCTGCCAAGCGAAATCCTGGAAATGCTCCCGCGAAAACCGCTGAATTATTTGCGGATCGCCGACGCCGTCATTCAATTGGAACGCGAAGCCGATCGCAACGGTCTGCCGCAATCGACGCTGTCATTGGGCAAGGGGCAATCGCTGGCCGATTTGCAAGACTCGCTTTATCAACTGGCGCTTCCGCGATTGGTGGCGCTGATTGATCGTAGCGAAGCCATTGATTCCGGCTTTGCCGATAAGGCCGGGCAGTTATTGGCCGAACTGCACCAAACGCAACATGAATTGCCCGAAGCTTTGCGCATGGCACCGATGGGGCTGGATACCGGTTCATCCATATTGGATCGGGGCAATTTCATCGTGCCCCAAATGCCGACTTTACCTGACCCGCCAATTTCCGGCGATGACAATGTCGCGGTTCCAGATGTACAAATTCCGGTGCCTGATGAACCCATTGATTTACCAGCACCTGTTGAACGCAGCACCCGCGCCACCGCCGCCGGTCGTTGCGGAAGAAGTCGAACCTGACAAGCCGCTCAGCCGCGCGCGGGATTATGCCAGCCTCAAATCCGAATATGGCCGGATGTACCGGAAATTGGAGGTTCGACCGCAATTTTCCGACAGCGCAGCTTGGCATGTTGAGATGATGCGAAAGTCGCGGGCGCGCTATGAACGGGTCGGGCAGCAAACGGGGGTGCCGTGGCATTTCATTGCAGTAACCCACGGCCTGGAAGCCAGCTTTAACTTTCGCGCCCATCTGCACAATGGTGATTTTCCTCTTTCTGCGCGGACACGGCAAGTGCCAGCGGGGCGTCCATCGGTCTGGTTGCCCCCTTCGGATTGGGAATCGAGCGCAAAAGACGCGCTGCGTTTGTTGGGTTTTACCGGACAAAAGGATTGGAGCCTTGAGCGGACGCTGTACCGGCTGGAAGCCTATAACGGCCTTGGTTATCGCGGGGTTGGGGTGCCGACGCCCTATTTGTGGAGTTTTTCCAACCAATATGATCGCGGCAAATTTGTCGCTGATGGCAAATTCAGCAGGACGGCAAAGTCGCAGCAATGTGGAGCAGCAGTGATGCTGAAATTGTTGCAACAGGCAGGCGAGATCACGTTGGAGCCTGCGGCTTAATGGTTACCTCTGGCGCTGCGCTCCAACGCTAGGTGCTATGCTCTGCCACCTCCGTTTTTGTTCATAACTGCTTCATCTTGCGGAAATTATCCAAGAGGAAATACTATGTGGGAAGGGGATAGTGAGAAATGGAGTTCACTCAAAAACTTTTAATGAGCGCGGCTTGCGCTTCGCTTTCGGTTACTGCGTTCGCGGCACCGGAAGAGCCATCGCGCCTTAAGCCTAGCAGCAAATGGATTTCCGATTATCAGCCCGATGGCTGCCGTCTGATGCGCGCGTTCGGCGAAGGGGATGATCAGATACTTCTTCAATTGAGCCGATTTGCGCCGACCGACAGTTTCAGCATGACCCTATCCGGAAAAAAGCTTGGAATGAAATCGAAAGGGCAAGCAAATATCCAATTTGGCCCGACCGAGGCTGAACAAAGCATTGAATATCTTCCCGGAGTAATTGGAAAATATTCTGCATTGGTCATGTCTGGCGATATGCGCATCGTACCGCTGTCCGCACAGCAGCTGAAGGAAATCGGGCAGACCAAGGCACCGCATATCGTGAAACTCGCTCCAATTGGGGCAGAACGCGAAAAAGCGGTTACCTATTTGAAAATTGGCAAGCCGTTGCGCAAACCGGTCATTCTCGAACTGGGGCCTATGGACAAACCCTTTGCGGCGTTATCGACTTGCATCAGCGATCTTGTCACGAGCTGGGGCCTTGATGCCGAAAAGCACAAAAGCATGGTTCGCTGGGTGATGCCGGTCAGCAGCCCAGGAAACTGGATCAAGTCCAGCGAATATCCCACAAAAATGTTGGCTGCCAACCAACCGGCCATTGTTGAATTTCGACTGGAAGTGGATGAAGCGGGCAACGCTACCCAATGCCATATTCAGCAGACGACCCGCCCGAAGGAATTCGACAACGCTGTTTGTAAGGGCATTATGAAACGGGCCAAATTCGTTCCTGCATTGGATGCAGAGGGAAAGCCGCTGCGTTCTTATTACCAAAACACCGTGAAGTTTATGCCTCGCAGCTAAGTTTTCTCGATTTCTGCCTGCAACTCAGCAATCAGCGGCGCAATCCGTTTTAGGCGCGGTGCTTCTTCGTCCAAAATTGCTTTGAAAGCGCGTCGTTTTATTTCGGCCGCAGACAGCATTGGTACCGGGCTGCTTTCTGGCAGAGCTGACAGGACAATATCGACCAGTCGGTCGACGCCATGCAATCGTCCCCAAAGATAGTCATTTTCGCGGTAGCTGCGGCTGAAAAACGCGCCAAAATTGTTGAACTCAATCCCCTTCAGCGTTGCTGCCGCGCCGCCTGTGCGAATGGCGACCGCATCGTCGGGTGATATCCTGTCGACCTTTATGGGATCGAATTCATCAAGGCCTTCGCCCTGCAACAGCGGCAGTGTGGCAATGTCGTATAGGGTGTATCCCAAATATCCGAACAGCATTACGCGCCGGGCATCTTCGGGCATATCCAAAAGGGCATCATGCAAATCTTCGTCGGTTGCGGCATCGGCTGCGGTTAAATTCCGGCGCGCGGCCAGCAGATCGATTAAATGCCCCGGATTGGCAACGGCATCGCGCACGGCATCGGTAATCTCTGGTCCCAGATACTCCGCCGTCTCGCGTTCCAGATAGACTGACAGGCTTTTGTAAATGGCATCCCGCAAACGGTCAGCCACGGCATTATCCACGTTACGCGCGCCTTCAACTTCTTCGGACAGTCGGCGCGCCAGAAAACGCAGGCGGCGAACGCGGTAACGGACATCCTGTTCGCGGAAAAAGGCGATGGTCGGGCTGGCCACCACTTTGCCCTTGTCGCCCGTGATCCGGTCCAGTTTGCGGGTGCAGAATTCTTTCCACAAAGTGCGGCGAAGGGCATCGAAATGCACCGCCGGGCCTTCGGGCCATGCCCGCCGTGCGGTCGCCACCATATCGTCGAGCAAGCCCGAAAGTCGCAAATGGGCATAAGCGGGATACGCATAGCCCGCCGCGTCGGTTGCCTTTTCCAGCATCGCCTGCCGCCATTTGCCGATGCGGGCGGGGTTGGGGCGCGAGAGGAACCAGGTTTTGCCAAGCATAGCCTCGATCATCCGCTCGATCTCCCCGCGCAGATGTTCACCAATTTCACGCATGCGTTCGATTCGTTGCGAACGCCCTTCGATTGCATTCAGGCTATCGCGGATCGGCTGTTCACGCGGAATGTCTGAAGTCGCGCCAAAGATAGTTGCGAAAAAGCCGGGGGTTTTGGCATCGGGTGCCTCGTCTTCACCGCTGCGCGCGCCCAGCCGAAAACTGGGGCGGCCAGGCTTTGGATCAATATAGACAAAACGGCGATCCACCTCGCGCCGCGCCGGTCGGTTACGCAGCGCATCTATGGCTTGGGCAAAGGGCGCGTTGGCGAGGACTGATCCGTCGATCAAGATCGTTTCTTCGACTGTCCCCGCAGCAAATTGTTGCGGTAAAATGCGTTTTAAAAAAGCATCGCGGCTGTCCCATGTCATTTTCTGCGTTTGCAATAGCCCATCGAGTTCGCGAACCGAAAATGGCGGGAAGGCTCCGGGGAAGCTGGCGGTCGCACGTGCGGCAAAGGCGAGTTCGGCAACATGGCCCAGTTGCTTTTGATTGCGTGTGGAAAAACCGATGCTGATCCGATGTTCGGTTTCGGTGACAAAGGCCGGGCTGTTCAACCGCAACGATTCGCTGTGGCCGTGAAAGTCTGTAACCGTAACGAACAGATCGAGGGGCTGATTGGGCGGCAAGAGCGAGCGGCCATCGCCGGTATCTGCCATGGTTTGTAATGCGTTCAACAACAACCGAGAAAATTCGCGCCCTCCAAAAGGTGGCTTGAACCAGCGCGCGCGGACAAAACCGGACAATTTGGCGGCCACTTCATCTTTTGCCTCTGAAGCGACGGTACGTTCGACAGCACCCCCTTTGCGGCGTAAAATAGCCCAAGCGATAGGAGCCGCCCAGAATTTGGAAAAGCGCGACAGGGGCCGCGCGTCGGGGTCAATCAGAGTTTCGACATCGGCATTGCGCAGCCAAAGATCGGTTAAAGGCAGCAACGATTGTCCGCTGGTGATCGCCTGTGCCAGAAATACGCCATTGATCCCGCCTGCGCTGGCACCGGAAATAATGTCAGTCAAAACCCGTAAGCGCACATTGGAAGCCTTGGCCATCTCCGCGATTAGTTCATGATATACCGCTTCGCTGCCTTGATCGGATTCGCTGCCCTCGTGAAAGGCACGGCTGGCGCGGACCAAGTGCCACACTTCGCGCGTAATGCCATGCATGTACACGGCCAAGCTGACGCCGCCATAACAGATCAAAGCAAGTCGAAGTTCCTTTTCGCGCATGGACAACCTGTGACAGGCAGATGCAGGGGAGACAAGGGGAAGTCGCTGAAATGCAGTGTCAAAGCGGGCTATTTATTTTGACGGAACGGCGCTTGCGTTCTTGATACGTTCCTTGTACCGATGATAAATGGCCAAACCCAAAAAGCGTTATGTGTGTCAGGAATGCGGAAGCGTTGCTTCGCGGTGGCAGGGGCAATGTGAGGATTGCGGCAACTGGAACAGTCTGGTTGAAGAAGCGGGCGCGACCGTTTTCGAGATGAAGCACCATCTGGCGAGCGGCGGGCGCGATGTGACTTTGGTGGGGCTGGATAGCGAGATTGCTTTGCCGCCGCGGGTGTCCACGGGCATTGCCGAATTCGACCGTGCGTTGGGCGGGGGATTGGTGCCGGGGTCGGCGACGTTGCTGGCGGGTGATCCGGGAATCGGTAAGTCCACATTACTATTGCAGGCTGCTGCCAATCAAGCGCGGGTTGGCTTGTCAGTTGCCTATATTTCGGGCGAGGAAGCGGTTGATCAGGTGAGGCTGCGGGCGCGGCGACTGGGCCTCGGCGATGCGCCGGTGCAACTGGCGTCGGCGACATCGGTGCGCGATATTTTGACCACCTTGGGTAATGGTGCACCGCCCGCATTATTGGTGGTCGATTCGATCCAGACGATGCACAGCGATTTGATCGAAGGCGCGCCGGGAACGGTCAGTCAGGTTCGGGCATCGGCGCAGGAGCTGATCCGTTTTGCCAAACAGCGCGGGTCGGCGCTGATGTTGGTGGGGCATGTGACCAAGGATGGCAGCATCGCGGGCCCACGTGTGCTGGAACATATGGTCGATACCGTGTTGGCGTTTGAGGGCGAACGCAGCCACCAGTATCGCATTTTACGCGCCAACAAAAATCGCTTTGGCGGTACCGACGAAATCGGCGTGTTCTCTATGGCAGAGGAAGGGCTGTGCGAAGTCGGCAATCCGTCCGCATTGTTCCTGACCGACCGAGCCGAACAGGTGACGGGGGCAACGGTTTTTCCGGCATTGGAGGGGACGCGTCCGGTGCTGGTTGAAATACAGGCATTGACCGTGCGGTTGTCGAGCGGGGCAACCCCGCGCCGTGCGGTGGTGGGGTGGGACAGCGGGCGGCTGGCAATGATCCTCGCAGTGCTGGAATCACGCTGTGGCCTCAGTTTCTCAACGGCAGAGGTCTATCTCAACATCTCGGGTGGATACCGCATTTCTGATCCGGCGGCGGATTTTGCCGTGGCGGCGGCGTTGGTTTCTGCATTGGCCGAACGGCCCTTGCCATCGGACACCGTGTTGTTTGGCGAAATTGCCCTGTCGGGTGAGGTCCGCCCTGTGGCGCATGCGGGTCTGCGGTTGAAAGAGGCGGCAAAGCTGGGTTTTTCAAATGCCATGGTGCCGCCGTCCGCACCCGAGACCAAGGGTATGAAGACGCGCAGTTTCCGCACGCTTGCCAATCTCGTTGACCATATCCTTGGGCGGGATTAGCTAGGGCCTGAGATAGCACCGTCGTGCTGATCTTGTCGAAACACGCTTTCAGAACCCGTGCGCTTTAAAGGCGCGCTTCGACAGGCTCAGTTTGGCGGTTATTTGGCAAGCAAACGGAGCAATTCCACCACCATGACTGCACTCGATATTATCGTCCTTTTTCTGATCGGCGCTGGCGCGATCTTTGGTTTTATGCGCGGCTTTGTGCAGGAAGCATTGTCGATGATTGCGTGGTTGCTGATCATCGTGGCTGTTCGCGTGTTGCATGCGCCTGTCGCCGACGCATTGGCGGGCGCGGTAGGCACAGAAGCCGGGGCGGCGGTGCTGGCTTTTCTGGTAATTGTTGTCGTGACCTATGCCTTTGGCCGCTGGCTGGCGAAGCGGATTGGTGAGAAATCACGCAAATCGGTGCTTGGGCCTGTGGATCGCGTTTTGGGATTTGGCTTTGGCGCGGTGAAGGGATTGATCGGCGCGACATTGCTGTTTTTGTTGCTCGTCATGCTGTACGAAACGGCGTTTGGCGGCAAAGCGAAACGCCCCGAATGGATGACCAATTCGCGCACTTATCCGTTGTTGAATGCCAGCGGCGACGCGCTGTCGACCTTTATCCGCGAACGGCAAGATGCGGGGGCTGACGAGGCCGAAGAGGCCGACGCTAAAGATCCGGCCTGACCGGCCATGAACGCACCTGCGAATACCCTATACAGCCGTGAGATTTTGCGGTTGGCAACGGCGTTGCCGCATAATGACCATCTGGAATTGCCCGATGGCGCGGCATCCCGCCGCGCGCCGATTTGCGGTAGCGAGGTGACGGCGGAGGTGGCACTTGCCAATGGCCGCATAATCGCCGTCGCCTTTCGCGCCCATGCCTGTGCACTGGGACAGGCATCAGCGGCGTTGCTGCGCGATCATGCGCTGGGGTTGGACAGCAGCGCACTTATGACGGCCCGTGCCGCACTTGAGGCCTTTTTGGGTGGAGCCAATGCCGCTGCCTTGCCGTGGGACGCGCTGCGCCATTTTGCCCCCGCCCAGAACCATTCTGCCCGCCATGGGGCGATCCTGCTACCCTATGACGCGCTGCTCGCCGCGATAGAGGACGTTAATGCCAGAGGCGCATAACCTTCTTACCGACGTAATGACTTCCGGCACGGTGTTGCTGGGGGCAGCGTTGGTCGCGGTGTTGCTGTTCCGAAAATTGGGGTTGGGCGCGGTTCTTGGGTATCTGGTTGCGGGAATCATGATCGGACCGGATGGCTTTGCGCTGGTCGCCGATGCCGCGAGTATTTTGAGCTATGCCGAAATTGGCATCATCCTGTTGCTGTTTCTGGTGGGGCTGGAATTGTCCCCCAGTCGATTGTGGTTGATGCGGCGCGACATATTGTTGTTTGGGCCGTTGCAAGTCGCGCTGTGCGGACTTGCCATGTACGGAATTATATTGGCGAGCAGCGCGTTCAGTTGGCAGGCAGCGTTGGCATTGGGCCTTCCATTGGGGCTGTCTTCGACCGCGCAGGTGCTGCCTTTGCTGCAATCGCGCGGACGGTTGAAAACCGATTATGGCGAAAAGAGCTTCTCGATTCTGTTGTTTCAGGATCTGTCGATTGTGCCTTTGCTGACCATTGTCGCCGCATTGTCGCGCGTCGATCCGCCCGCAGGACAAGCCAGCGGCTGGACCTTGGCCTTTTATGCGGTGCTGGCAATTGTCGCGCTGATTTTGGCCGGTAAATATCTGTTGGTGCCTTTGATCCGGTTGGTGGCAAAGGTTTCGGAACGTGAATTGTTCATTGTCACCGGGCTGTTTGCGGTGTGTGCTAGTGCGGCGCTGATGCAAGCCATTGGACTGTCGGCGGCCTTGGGGGCGTTTGTTGCAGGGGTGATGCTGGCCGAGTCACCCTATCGGCACGAACTGGAATTGGACATTGATCCGTTTCGATCGATATTGCTGGGGCTATTTTTCCTCGCGGTCGGCATGATGCTGGATCTGGATGTGATTGCTGCGCAACCATGGCTGATCTTGGGCCTGGCGGCTGCGTTAATCGTGGCCAAAACCGCGATTATCTTTGGTTTGGGGCGGTTGTTTGGTTTGAAGACGGTCCCTTCCATCGTCATGGCATTGCTGTTGAGCCAAGGTGGTGAATTTGGTTTCGTGCTGTTCACTGCCGCACAATCGGCCCTGTTGATCGAGCCAGAGGCGGCGAGTTTTTACGGTGCAGTTATCACGCTGTCGATGGCGACAACGCCGTTCCTGATGATCCTTGCCGGGCGATTGGCCAAGGAAAAGCCGAACAGTGACATTGTGCTCGATGACCCGGCCATGGCTGCGCAATCCACCACGATCATTGTGGGCCATGGGCGGTTCGGACAGGGCATATCGCAAATCATGCAGGCCGCCGGACACAGCGTAACCGTGATCGATGTCAAGCCTGAACAAATCGACGTCAGCGGCGAATACGGGCGCAAGGTTTTCTATGGCGATGGTACCCGCATCGACCTGTTGCGCCGCGCAGGGGCAGAGGAAGCCTGCGCGATATTCTTTTGCATCGACGACCGCGATCTGGATGCCGAAACGCTGGAGCCGATGCGTGCAGCGTTTCCCGAGACCAAAATATTCGCGCGCGCTTATGATCGGCGGCAGCATTTGGCGCTGATGCCAGATGCGAAGCTGTCGATTACGCGGGAGTTGTTTGAATCGTCCATTGCCATGGCGCAAGACGGGTTGAGCGCATTGGGTTTTGATGCCAACCGTCGCGCACACATTATCGACGAATTCCGTCGCCGAGACGCCGCGCGGCTAAAGGCCCAATTCGAAAGCGGTAATATGCGCGCCGGAGCGGAGCACAGTTTCGGCATTGCGGATTCAGCAGATTTTGCGGTGGATTAAGGGCTGCGGTATTTGAAAAATTCGTGGATGGATGGAAAGTCAGGTGAACTCACTCGTCACTGGCTTTTTCAGATTCCACCTTCACCGGCGCGCTCTTCGTTTCAGCCTTTGCAGGTTCTTTAGCCGCCGCATCTTTTTTCGCCGCTGGCTTCGCACCTGTGACCGAGGCCGCTTCGATCATGGGTTGATCGCTGATGGCATCGGTATCGACCATTTCGTCGCTAATGGTCCCTTCCAGACTGTCCAGATCGTCCATCCGCGTCTCGGTGACTTTGCTGTCTTCCGTTGCACCGCCGCCACCGCCGATGACATCACACGCCGTAAGTGCAGACAAAAGAAACAGGGCAGGGAGGGCGCGACGCATGGGGGACCTTTCAGATTTGGGTTTCCGCCGCTAATTCGCAACTCCCGCCTGCTTTGGCAAGCGAAGAGAGAAAGTCCGGCAGGCATTTGTGTAAGGCTGCATCAAAATCGCCCAAATTGGCGGTGATGCCCAGATCAGAAAGGCTGGTCACCGGATATTCGGCAATCCCGCACGGAACAATTCCGCCAAAATGCGATAGGTCCGGGGCGATGTTGACGGCAAAACCGTGCGAGGTCACCCAACGGCGGACGCGCACGCCAATCGCGCCAATTTTGGCTTCTTGCCCCAGTCGATTGTCACACCATATGCCGATACGGCCCTCGGCTCGGCGCGCATTTACGCCAAATTCGGCCAGCGCGTCGATCACCCATCCTTCGAGTGCATGGACATAGCAGCGCACGTCTTTGCCGCGCGCGCCCAGATCGAGCATGACATAGCCCACACGTTGGCCGGGCCCGTGATAGGTGTAGCGCCCGCCGCGCCCTGCATCATAAACCGGGAATTTTCGGGACAAAAGCTCAGCTGGATCGGCGCTGGTTCCACCGGTGTACAACGGCGGGTGTTCGATAAGCCAGATGAGTTCGCGCGCGTTATCCTCGCGTATTGCCATTTGCCGCGCTTCCATCCGCGCTAAAGCTTCGGGATAGGCGGTGTGTTCGGGGGCGGTTTCCCAATCTATAGCAGCCAGATCATTCATAGGACGCGCATTAGCATGTTTGCGGGCGCTTGCCAGCCCGTGACCACGGCTCTAACAGCCATATATCAAAAGGAAACGGCATGAGCGGACAATTAGATTATAGCGAAACCTGGGCAGATGCGCGTGCTTTGTTACGCCAGCATAGCGAAGGGCTCGCCGCGATTGCAGGCGTTTTCCTCTTGGTTCCTGAATGGGCGTTGCGCGTGATAATCCCCAGTTCGTCCGGTGAAGATCCCGCAGGATTTACCGAATTGATGGCCGCAATGCAGCAGCAATTTCAGGAATACTGGTACATCATGGTGCCGGTGCTGCTGATCAAACTGTTCGGAACGGTCGCGCTTTATGTGCTGCTGACCCGGCGGGAATTGCCCCGCATCGGCGATGCTTTGTCGACTGCGCTGCCGATTTTGCCATTTTATGTCGTGGCCGAAATTCTGGTTGGCATCGCGACCGGATTGGCCACATTGGCATTGATTGTACCCGGGCTGTATTTGCTGGGGCGACTGGCACCGATGGGCGCGATTTTGGTGGCTGAGCGGCCGCACGATCCCATTGGCGCGATCAAGCAAGCGTGGGCGCGCACCCAAAACAAGGGCTGGGCGGTGTTCTTTTTGATCTTTATCGTCGCGCTGATCATGGTGCTATTGTCGTTTGTCGTGGAATTGCTGGTCGGGTTGCCAAGCAAATTGATCAGTGGACCAGAAGGAATCCCGTTGCTGGAACACGGCGTCGGGGCATTGACCGCAACCGTCATGACGGTAGTCACCGCCGCGTTGACCGTTGCAATTTATCGTAACCTCGCTGGCTCAGTTACCCAAAGCGAGGCGCGCGAATAAGGTGTAGCCCAGCGGTTTATCACCATAAGCCGCATCAAGCGCACGCGGTTTCGCATAAGCCGAAACGGTGCCGCCCAATGCCAGATTAAGCGGTCCTGTCAGCGGCAGGCGATAGGCATAGCCTGCTTGGAATTTGCTCACGCGGAACGGCACTTCATGCAGCGGGTCGGTGTGTTCGGGGAACAGTTCGTCGTTCAAGACATTTTCGGCGCGGGCAAACAGCGTGTGATGATGGTCTAGGTTCCAGTTCACCTCCGCCAACCACGCGGTCAGCGTCGGCCCGGGCTTGCGGTCTTTTGCGCTGAACGCCAGCATCGCTGAAAGTTCACTGGTCGCATAATGCACCGACGCTGTGGTCCGTTGCTCATCCTCATCGGGGTGGATGAAGAATTCGGGCGTTTTCAGCCGTCCTGTCGAGGCTTGCAACGCCCAGTTCGGCGACGGGTTCCAAGTGGCGCGAGCGGACCAACTGTCAAAACGAGGTTTCTCGATGTTCCAGCGCCGCTCATCGGGTTCGCGGCCCGTGAAGATGGAGGCTTCGAGTTGAATTTTACGCGAAGCAAAACCGATAGTGCCGACGCCGTAAGTGATGTGGTTGCTATCAAACCAATGATGCGTAATCGGCGCTTCGGGATTATAGCGCGCCGAGCCGCGATGCATGAAGGCGCTGGGGCCAAGAGCAGGCTCACCCACAGGGCCACCATAAAGGAAAATGCTGGCATCATCGGCCACATTCACATCGACGCGCGCCGCCAGTTCCATAAACAGGTCATGCGGATGCTGCCGGTCAACCAACGGTTCGCCACCTGCCGTTTCACCGGTGGCAAACAGATTGGGATAGCCGGTGTTTTTCATCAGCGGCTCAAGGCTCATCATCGATTTCAGCTGAATGCGGCCCCAATTTGTGTCCTTTTCTGCGGACAACATTGCCATGGATTGGACATAGGTTTTACTGTCACCGCGCGGGCCGCTTTGGTCGGTGCGGACGCCTGTGGCGTAGCCGTGGAGCATCAGCATCCAATCATCGCCGGGCATGATGTGCAAGCCGGTGTGGCCGCCCTCTTTTCCCGGCAGACGGGACGTGCCGGAGCCTTCTCCGAATTTACAGACGTTGGCAACGATGTCTCCATGTCCGGCATAATCAACACCGACAATTTCCTTTGGACAGCGTTCGAACCGTGTGGAATCTGACGCAGCAAGTCGTTCGCCATTTATTGAAGGGCGGTTGAGATTGTCATTCTCCTCATCAGTCATTTGATGCTGCGAATGATCCATCGCCGAATGATCATGCTCCTGCGCCAACACGTGATTCGGCAATGCAAATGCGAGCAAAAGCGCGGCCAAAGGCAGGATCGAACGGGTTGAAAAACAGAGTATTGGATAATTCATGTCATAAATATAACCAATATGGTTCACTATGTCAAGGGAATTAGCAGGTTTGCCGGGGCGCTAAAATCCTCCCCGGAACGGGGAGGGGGACCACGAAGTGGTGGAGGGGTCGGGTGAAGGCGAGTGCGCAAACAAGGAATTGGGATACGCGGAGAGCGGCCCCTCCGTCAGTCCTTCGGACTGCCACCTCCCCGTTCCGGGGAGGATTTTCGGCGTCTCAAACATTAAACCTGAACAGCATGATGTCGCCATCCTTGACCAGATAGTCCTTGCCTTCTGACCGCCATTTGCCCGCTTCTTTGGCACCGGCTTCGCCGTTAAACTGCACATAATCGGCATAGGCCATGGTTTCGGCGCGGATGAAACCTTTTTCGAAATCGCTGTGAATCACACCTGCGGCATTTGGTCCGGTGGCACCTTTGGTTACCGTCCACGCGCGCGCTTCTTTGGGTCCAACGGTGAAAAAGGTGATCAGGTGCAGCAGTTCATACCCCGCACGGATAACACGGGCGAGGCCGGTTTCGGTCAGGCCCAAATCTTCCAAAAACACGTCGCGATCTTCGGCTGGCATGGTCGAAATTTCGGCCTCGATGGCGGCGGACACGACCACTGCTTCGGCCCCTTCGGCTTTGGCTTTTTCAAAAACCTTGGCGGACAAGGCATTGCCGTTGGCGGCGCTCGCTTCCTCGACATTGCAGACATACAGCACAGGCTTTGCCGTCAGTAATTGCGCCAGTTGGAACAGGCGTTCTTCATCGGCGTCATCGCGTTTGGTTAAACGCGCAGGCTTTCCTTCGCGTAACAGATCAAGCGCACGGCCCAGCACGATGGCGCTGGCCTTGGCTTCCTTGTCACCCTGCGTACCTTTTTTCTGCAAATTCGGTACGCGCTTTTCAAGCGATTCCAGATCGGACAACATCAATTCGGTTTCAACCGTCTCCGCATCAGAAATTGGATCGATCTTGTTGTCGACATGCTGAATGTCATCATCTTCGAAACAGCGCAGCACATGGACGATGGCGTCGACTTCGCGGATGTTGCCCAGAAACTGGTTGCCCAATCCTTCGCCCTGCGAAGCGCCGCGCACAAGGCCTGCAATGTCGACAAAGCCCAATTGGGTTTCGATAATCTTTGCCGAACCGCCGATTTTGCAAATCGTGTCCAGCCGGGGATCGGGCACCGCAACGTTGCCGATATTCGGTTCAATCGTGCAGAACGGATAATTCGCCGCCTGCGCCGCTGCCGTTTGCGTCAACGCGTTAAACAGCGTGGATTTTCCCACATTGGGCAAGCCCACGATACCACATTTGAAACCCATGAGTTAATTCTCTTTTATCTTGCTTAGAATGTTAAACTTCTGTTTTCCATCAACAGCGGGAATGCTCGCACTGTGACGTAGATGTTTTCGCACCTTAGATCCGTTGTTATGATTTTCGCGCAGAAGTCGGTGAGCTTTTTTGAAACCCTCAACATATGCCTTTTTAATCAAGGCATCCAAATGTGCATCATAATCGGCACGAGGCGACGCGGAGGCAACATGATCGACACTGGTTATGGATTTGATTATTTTGATGCTTGACCGCATTGATTTTGATGCTCCAGCAACTTCGCTCATCCTTGTCTCCATCTAAATTAATTTTGTCGCTTTATTTGGGGAGCGCACGCCGAAGACCGCTGCCAGCCCGTGACCGTCGCGATAATAGAGCTAGGATATCAGGATTGTAGTTCTAAACGGCGCTCAATGCGTTCGAGGCGCTCTTTAAGCTTATCGATAGCGTGCCGATCAGCGATCACTTCGGTGAAATTGTCTGCACCGTCGCGCGCCAATCGCGCAATCGAAGTTTCGATATGCGCAAGGCGGCTCAACATATCAGCATCCCGCTCACGCGAAGCTGTTTGCTCGGATTGAATTTTCTTGAGGTGTTCAAGCACCAAATTGTCAGCGGCATTCGTCATACGGAGCAATTAGCACAAAAAGGGTTGTTGAGTCCATAATTGCGCCAATCAATCCGCTAACCTAACCGCCAGATCATTCATAAAACGCACATCGTCGCCCTTTGCCAGCCAATCGGCTTCGGCGGAGACGGCTCCCAGCATGTCGGCCAAATCATCGATCTCGCTTTTATGGAAATTGCCGAGGACATATCCGGTTACGCGGTCTTTGTGGCCGCGTCGCCCAAGCCACCCCCAACCAAATGCCCAAAGGCACGCTCAATCCCGCACCGAGTAACGGCACGGGAAAATGCCCGAACGCTGGCATGACGATGATAGCTGCAAAATAGGCTGTCAGTGCCACAAATGGGGCAGCGGTGGCGGCTTGGCGACGTGGATGCCAAAGGCTGTAAAGCGAAAGCAACAGCAAAAGCATGCCCGCAATAGCAAGGGCAGGGGATACGCTCCACATCAGATTTATGATCCCTTCTACCTCGGCAACAGGTTGCAAGGGATCAGGTCGCAGCCAACTCAACGCGGCTATGGCAATCGAGACCGCCGCAAGTGGCCATCGTGTTTTCGCAGGCCAAGCGGCAAAAGCAAAGGGACAAGCAAACGCCATTGCCGTTGCCTGTGACGCGTCTGGCTGTGCCCATAACAGGCCCATGATCGCCAACCAGGCAAAAGGCAGCGTGAAATCACGTTTGGAATGTAGCGCCGCAGCGGTAACGCAAAGCGGAAGTAGCACAGCGGCGATGTTCGCTCGCAACGGCCCCAACGCCATCCAGCGGTGAACACCGGACAATCCCGGATCGGCGAATGTTGCAGCCAAGCCAATGATGCTTATGGCCAAAACCGCGAGTGCCGGAATACGAACTGTCGAATAGCGGATCCACAACGCGGCAATAATTGCGCCGCTGATCCATCCAAGCCAGGTGGTAGCTATTATCGCAATGTTACCGCTGGTCGCCCAGATCGCGAGGGAACCACAGGTTATGGCGAATAATGAGGAAAGGAAAAACGGGCCGACGCCAGCATATCGAGACAAAAGATGCGAAATATTTCCAGTCATGAACCCGCTATAACCGCGTATTCAGCCTTTGCGCCACATCATTCATAAACCGCACATCGTCGCCCTTTGCCAGCCAGTCGGCTTCGGCGGAGACGGCTCCCAGCATGTCGGCCAAATCATCGATCTCGCTTTTATGGAAATTGCCGAGGACATATCCGGTTACGCGGTCTTTGTGCCCCGGATGGCCGATGCCCAAACGCACGCGGCGGAAATCTGCGCCGATATGGTCGATGGAGGAGCGGATGCCATTATGTCCTGCGGCACCTCCGCCGCGCTTTACCTTCAGTTTGAAGGGCGCAAGGTCGAGCTCGTCGTAAAAGACGGTGACGGCTTCGGGTTCCAATTTGTAGAAATCCATGGCGGCGCGAATGCTGCGTCCGCTTTCGTTCATGAAGGTTGCGGGTTTCAGCAAGATGACTTTGTCACCGCCGATCCGTGCTTCCTGAACCCAGCCCTGAAATTTCTTTGCAGGCGCGGGTAGATTGTGGATTTCGGCAAGCGCGTCGATGACCATGAAGCCGATATTGTGCCGGTTCATGGCATATTGCGCGCCGGGATTTCCTAGGCCAACCCAGATTTGCACGGCTAACAGTTCCTTCTATGGAACCGTTAGCCCTGAGCCTGTCGAAGGGCGTCTCAATACAGAGAAGCGGGCTTCGACAAGCTCAGCCCTAACGGTATAAGCGGCGATATTAAGCTTCGCCTTCTTCCTTGGTCGTGTCGCCGCTCTGGCTCTTCATGCCAGATGGAGCCACCACGGTTGCGATGGTGAAGTCACGATCGGTGATCGCGCTCTTCGAACCGGCAGGCAATTGAACATGGCTGATGTGGATCGAATCGCCCACGTCAAATCCGGTGACATCGATGGCGATTTCGTCAGGAATCTTGTCTGCTTCGCAGATCAGTTCCAGTTCGTGGCGCACAATGTTCAAAACACCGCCGCGCTTCAGGCCGGGCGATGCCGCTTCGTTGATGAAATGCACGGGCACTTCAACATGAACCGAGGCGTTTTTCGACAGGCGCATGAAATCGACGTGGATCGGACGATCGGATACGGGATGGAATGCAACGTCCTTTGGCAAGGTCCGTACGGCTTTTCCATCCACCGTCACTTCGACGATGCTGTTCGAAAAATGGCCGGTCATCAATGCTTTGACCAGTGCCTTTTCTTCGACGTGAATGGATTGGGGTTCCTGGTTATCACCATAGATAACGGCAGGTACACGGCCTTCGCGACGCAAAGCACGGGAGGCTCCCTTGCCAGCCCGTTCGCGCGGCTCAGCCGACAGTGTCAGCAGATCGCTCATAATATTTACTCCAGTTTTGGTTCATCATGCCGTCACGCCTCCAGGGATGACCATCACGGCAAGCGCGCGCCATTAGCGGGAGTAGGGCGAAAATGCAAGGGCGGGCTGTCTATTGCACGCGAACGACGGTGAATCCTTTCTGCGCGCAGCAATTGCGCAACGCCATTCGGGCCGGGAATATGAGCCGCGCCGACAGCGATGAAGGGATGGCTTTGGCGTTCGATCATCTTCGCAATTTGCGCCGCCCAGTTTCGGTTGCGGCCATCGAGCAGACGTTCGCGAACCAGCGGTGATGCCAGCAAACCATCGGCAGATCCTGCGATCATCGTTTTTTCATCGCCGTTCAACCATGCATGAAACAACAGTTCAAAGGCTTCTTGGTTGCCATCTGCATTGCGAATGGTTGCGTTAAGCATCGATCGTTGTTCGGGTTCAGGCAGGCCATCGAACAACCCCAGTTGCTCCGATATGGTCTCCAGTCCGGTGATCGGCTTTTCATCGGCTGTAAAGCGCAGGGTGAGTATCTGTTCGACGCCAGATGCGCTCTCCAAACCCAATCCGGCACTTTGCGACGCCGCCAGCGTCAACGTGGCCGCCCAGCTTTCCATGCGATCAAGAACGAACGGCGGAACTTTGCTGGATCGAATGGCTTTGGAAAGTTTTGGACGCAAATCGGGTGCAATCCGGCTAGACAGAGGCGGTAATCCGGCACGAACGCCCAGATTAGCGAAAATTTTGGCTACGGCCTGTTCATCATCCAGCCCACTCACTTCCAGCACGAGCAGGCGCGATTCGGCCATGGCATTGTCCAGTTTTGGTCCCTGCCATTGGGTGTCTGGCGGCAACAGATGGACGGTGCCGAACAGCCACGCCGCCCCGCCTTCATCATCGGAAACCTGCCACAATGCAGGCTTTCCCTCACCAGAGGAAGCAACGGTGCTTTGCGCCTGATCAGGCTGCGAACACCCGCATAATATCAAGGCTAGCGCCGCCAACCAAAGCGAAAGGCCTCTCAATAGTTTACCCGTTCCGTCGTTATGCCATAAGCGGACAGCATTTGCTGCACGCTGACCGTTCCGGCGAGGTGCCCCGCGCCAACCGCCATGAAAACCGTGCCGGGCTGTTTCATCCGTTGTTCAATCCAGCGCGACCATGCGGCATTGCGTTGGGTCAGCAACCTTGAAAACAGGATCGGATCGGAGAGGCCTTCGTTCATCAAACGGGCCAATGCCTCGGGGTCGGGTTGGCTCCATTTGGAAACAAGTTCGTCCATTCCGGCACCCAGTTGATCTAGACCTTTGATGCTCTCGACCAAAAATCGGACCTGTGTGTCTTGGGGAAGCGAATCGAAAATTGCCAATTGCGATCCCATGGTTTCGACGCCGGAAATCTTTTTGTTCGTGGCCTTTGCTGCCGCTGTCAGGGTTGTTTCCACGCCGCTATTGGCATCATAACCGGTTTTCTGCAGCCCATAGACCTGCAACGTGACGGCTACCGCCCATGGATCCAGCGGTTCAAATGCCGCCTCTGGCAGTCCCAATCCTTCCATCGCCTTTTTAAAAGCAGGTTTGTCGGCGTCGGATAATTTGGACGAAAGCGGTGTTCCGCTGTGATCGATGCCGTATTTGGCGAATAATGCCTGCGCTTCGCCCGCGGGTGGGTCGACCAGTTCCATCACCAATTCATCCGACTGGTCAAACGCCGCCTTCACGCCATCATCAAACCAGCTGAGGCCCGGTTTCAAAATATGGACAGTGCCGAACAGGAAAATGGTGGTGTCGCTGTCTTTGACCACCCAAAGCGCGGGGTCGATATCGGTTTGAACAACCGTCGGGATGGCGACCGGCTTCATAGCATCTGCTTGTGCAACCGCCATTGGCGCGGCCCATAGTCCGCCCAAAGTACAAAATGCCGCAAACATAATTTTCAATTTATTCATGAGACAAAGCCGCCTTTTTCAATGTATTCTTTTGATCGTAAAGCCGCGCTTTTCCAGCATGGCTTGCACCGAATCGCTGCCCGCCAGATGTGCCGCCCCCACCGCCAGCAACATCTTGCCCGGTTTCTGCAATCGCGCCTCTAGCCACGCGGTCCACGCCGCATTTCTATCGGTCAGTAAGACGCGGTAATACGCTTCACCCATATTTTCAGGGGTCAGGTCCGCCCCGATGGCACTGACCTCGCCCTTGGCCCAAGCAATATCGTCATCGAACATAGCTGCTTTGCTGTCTTTGACCGGCAACAGGCTTGCCGCTGGCGCAGTGCGGATTTCGGTGAGCAAATCATTGAGTGCAATCAATTGATCTTGTTCGCTCAACGCATTGAGCGCGCGATCAACGGCATTGGCATCTTCGATGGCCAAAATGGGTTTCTTTGCCGTTTTGAAGGCCGCTTCCAACACGGTTTCGACGCCATGATCAGGGGAGACACCTTCTTCTTCGGCGTCGCTGTAAAACAGCACAAAGGCGACCATCCATGTGGGTACCAGGTCCAGATAGTCCATCGACAAGTTCAAATCGCGGGCGACAGCGTCTAAAGTTTCGCGGTTTTTCGGATCAACGCGGTCGCGCAAAGGCTTGCGATCCAGTGCCGACAGCATCGCCATTTCCAGCGCGGCACTCAGCCCGTCTGCTTTTTCATCTTCTGCGGTGGTTTCCACCACAAGTTCGTCAACCGTTTCGATAATCCGATCCAGCGGAGCCGATCGCCATTTCAATTCGGGCGGTAATGCGTGGATGGTTCCCAGCATGTAGATTTCGGTATCATCGTCCGCCAGTTTCCATATTGCCGGATTGGGCGAAAAGTCGAAGGACGCCGTTTGCGCATCCGCCGCCGAAAGCGGGGCCGACAGTAACAGCGCAGGAATCGTCCAAATTAAATGCTTCACTTGCATGACACATATAAGAAGGTCGAAATTCTTCCCGTCAAGCGGGTTGATTATTAACGGCTTGTCGGCCAATGGCTGGCCCATGTCACGCTCAACGACCACGGCCGATCCGCTGACCTTTCAGGACCTGATCCTGACCCTGCATGATTATTGGGGGAAACAGGGCTGCGTTATCCTGCAACCTTATGACATGCGGATGGGGGCAGGGACATTTCATCCTGCAACCACATTGCGCGCGCTGGGCCCCAATCCGTGGAATGCCGCTTATGTGCAGCCGTCGCGTCGCCCGACCGATGGCCGTTATGGCGAAAACCCGAACAGGCTTCAGCATTATTACCAATATCAGGTGATCATGAAGCCCAGTCCGGCCAATTTGCAGGAACTGTATCTGGGTTCGTTGGACGCCATTGGCATCGACCCGCTGAAACACGACATCCGCTTTGTCGAGGATGACTGGGAATCCCCTACGCTTGGCGCATGGGGCCTTGGCTGGGAAGTGTGGTGCGATGGTATGGAAGTGACGCAGTTCACGTACTTCCAGCAAATGGGCGGTTTCGATTGCAAACCCGTTGCCGGTGAGTTGACCTACGGACTGGAACGGCTGGCCATGTATATTCAGGGCGTCGACAGCGTGTACGATTTGAAATTCAACAGCCACGGCGTGTCCTATGGCGACGTGTTTCTGGAAAACGAAAAACAGCATTCAAAGTATAATTTCGAAATCGCCGACACGGCTTCGCTATTCGATGGCTTCACCAAAGCGGAGGCCGAATGCCAACGGTGCATCGCGGCGGACATTCCCTTGGCGGCGTATGACCAAGCAATAGAGGCGAGCCATTTGTTCAACCTGTTGCAGGCGCGCGGCGTTATCTCGGTGCAAGAACGCGCCAGCTACATCGGCCGCGTGCGCGATTTGGCCAAGGGCAGCTGTGAGGCGTGGATGGCCAAGAACGGGTGGGACGCGTGATGACTGACTTCCTACTCGAACTGCGCAGCGAAGAAATCCCCGCGCGGATGCAAGACAAGGCGCGCGATGATTTGGCGCGTCTTTTCACCGCAGAACTGGCCAAGGCCGGATTGCAAGCCGCACAGATCACCACCTTTGCCACCCCGCGCCGTTTGGCGTTGATTGCCAAAGGACTGCCGCTGGAAACACAGGCGGTTTCGGAAGAAACCAAGGGGCCAAAGGTCGGCGCACCACCGCAGGCATTGGACGGTTTCTTGCGCAAAACCGGATTGACGCAGGATCAATTGGTCGAACGCGACGGCGTGTATTTTGCCGTGGTCGAAAAACCGGGCCGCAAAACTGCCGACGTTTTGGCAGAGGCCATCCCCGCGATCATCCGCACCTTTCCTTGGCCGAAATCGCAACGCTGGGGGGCTGCATCGGCGAGCACCGAAAGTTTGCGTTGGGTGCGACCGTTGCAGGGTATCATTGCCTTGCTGGGCGACGATGTGGTCGATTGCGAGATTGACGGGATCGTCAGCGGTTCCGCCACAAAGGGGCATCGTTTTCACCATAATGGCGACGTCACCATTGGCAACGCGGGCGATTATGCGGCGAAACTGCGCGCCTGCCACGTCATCGTCGATCAGGACGAACGCCGCGCGATCATCCGCGCCGGAGCCGAAAAAGCGGCGTGCGGATGCGGGGCTTGTGCTGGTGCCTGACGAAGGCTTGGTCAATGAAAATAGCGGGCTGACCGAATGGCCGGTGCCGATGTTGGGGCGGTTTGATCCGGCGTTTCTGGCGGTTCCCGAAGAGGTGATCCAGCTGACGGCGCGCGTGAACCAGAAATATTTTGTGTGTAAATACCCCTCTCCCCTTCAGGGGAGAGGAGGGGCAGCGCAGCCGCGGAAGGAGAGGGGGACACCGTCCGCCACTCCGATCCTGCCGGTAGCCCCCCACCCCAACCCTCCCCCCTAAAGGGGAGAGGGAGCTCGCCAACGCCTTTGTCTGCACCGCGAACATTGTTGCGCATGACAATGGCGTTTCGATTGTTGCGGGTAATGAGAAAGTGCTGGCGGCGCGATTTCGCGATGCGAAGTTTTTCTGGGAACAGGATTTGAAGGTGCCGTTGGCGGCACAGGCCGAAAAGCTGTCGCAGATTGTGTTCCATGAGAAACTGGGCACGGTTGCCGATAAGGTTGATCGGGTTGCGAAACTGGCGCGGTGGTTGGTTGAACAGGGGATTGTAAATCCCTCTCCCCTTCAGGGGAGAGGAGGGAGCAGCGCAGCTGCGGAAGGAGAGGGGGACACCGTCCGCCATTCCGGTTCCGCCGGTAGCCCCCCCACCCCAACCCTCCCCCCTAAAGGGGAGAGGGAGCTATTGGCTGCCCAAGCCGAACGCGCCGCCCGCCTGTGCAAAGCCGACCTCGTCACCGGCATGGTCGGCGAATTCCCCGAACTGCAAGGCATCATGGGCGGCTATTACGCCCGCGCCCAAGGCGAACCCGATGCCGTCGCCGACGCGGTCCGCGACCATTACAAACCCGTCGGCCAAGGCGATGATGTGCCGACCGCTCCGGTAACGGTGGCGGTGAGTTTGGCGGATAAGTTGGATACGCTTGTGTAGCTTCTTTGCACGCTGAAGATGCCGCCAACAGGTTCAAAAGATCCATTTGCTCTGCGTCGGGCTGTCTTGGTGTGTCTCAGATCATACTGACGCAGATGAATCTAGAGCGTTTCGTTACTAAGAAACGCTAGTCGTTAATCCCACCTGCTTGCAAGTACATCACTTTCGCATTCCAGAAGGCGCAGGATGACGGTTTTGGGGAGTTATCGACTGGGACGTTTCTTGAAGTTTGTCGTGGTCAGAAATCGAGAGCGGGCGTCAGGTTTTTATTACGGCGATCAGATTGTTGCGGTATCTGGTATGGATAATCCATACATGTGATTCGAGAGCACGCATCTTGATGTAGCAACGATTGAAGTGCTCGACTTTCTTCGCCGACCGCCTCAAAGTCCAGCAGCGCGAGGCTGGCGTTCGGCATGACCTGATCGACGCGGTGTTTGCGCTTGGTGGTGAGGATGATCTGGTCCGCTTGCTGCGCGCGCGTGAAGGCTTTGCAGGCTTTTGTCGCGACCCAAGAGGGGGCGGATTTGTTGGCTGGGTATAAACGGGCGGCGAATATCCTTAAATCCTCCCCGCTTGCTCGGGGAGGGGGACGCTCCGCAGGATGGTGGAGGGGCCGCCAGCGTAGCCACGCTCTTGCGAGCGCCGCCCCCTCCGTCAGCCGCTGACGCGACTGCCACCTCCCCGAGCAAGCTCGGAGAGGATTTGAGTGAAGCGGAATTGGCTTTGCTCAATGCCCTTGGGCAGGCAGAACCGCTCGCCGCCTCCGCCATAAAGGCCGAAGATTTCGAAGGCGCAATGGCGGCGCTTGCCGGTTTGCGCGCACCCATTGATGCCTTTTTCGATGATGTGATGGTGAATGATCCAGACCCGGAAAAACGGGCGTTCAGGGTAGGATTGCTGACACGGTTCCGTGACGCGGTATGCCAAGTTGCGGATTTTTCGAGGATTGAAGGTTAGGACTCGCACGAAGACTTCGACTTTTACTTTCTACCGTCGCCCCGTGCTCGACACGGGGCTTGGCTTTTTTACTCGGGTGGCGGCAGAAAGCCTAACCCCGTGTCAAGCACGGGGTGACGAAGGTGCGTTAACCGCAAGTTATTAGATCATAAGCGCGTCAGGAAGCGAACCGATGACAACCCAATATGTGTACCGTTTCGGCGGAGGTGTTTCAGATGGCAGCGGGCTTTCCAAAAACCTGCTTGGCGGCAAGGGCGCTAATCTGGATGGCATGGCGGCGATTGGCTTGCCTGTCCCTCCCGGCTTTACGATCACCACCGAGGTTTGCACCGCTTATTACGCGGGTGGCGAGGCCTTTCCCGATGGGCTGAGCGACCAAGTGGCCAACGGCATCGCGCATATCGAGGCCACCACTGGCCGCAACTTTGGCGATCCGGCCAATCCATTGCTCGTCTCTGTTCGTTCCGGCGCGCGGGTATCGATGCCGGGCATGATGGACACGGTGCTGAACCTGGGCCTGAACGATGTGACCGTCGAAGGACTGGTCGCGTCATCGGGCGATGCGCGCTTTGCGTGGGATAGCTATCGCCGCTTCATTCAAATGTATGCCGATGTTGTGCTGGGCCTGAACCACCACGCGTTTGAAGATGCGTTGGAAATCGCCAAGGAAGATCGCGGCTATTTCCTCGATACCGAATTGAACGCCGCCGATTTGATCGAATTGGTTGCCGAATATAAACGGCTGGTTGAAGCCGAATGGGGCAAGCCATTCCCGCAAGATGTGCAGGACCAATTATGGGGTGCGGTGGGGGCTGTGTTCAGCAGTTGGGAATCGGACCGGGCAAAGGTCTATCGCCGACTGAACAACATTCCAGGAGACTGGGGCACGGCGGTGAATGTGCAGGCGATGGTGTTCGGCAATATGGGCGACACATCGGCCACCGGCGTTGCCTTTACCCGCGATCCGGCGACCGGTGAAAACGCCTATTATGGCGAGTTCCTGATTAACGCGCAGGGTGAGGATGTGGTCGCGGGCATTCGTACACCGCAATATCTGACCACTGCCGCACGCGAACGGGCAGGGGCAAAGCCGTTGAGCATGGAAGAGGCGATGCCCGACGCCTATGCCGAACTGGCGCAGGTGTTCGATACGCTGGAACGGCATTACCGCGACATGCAGGACATTGAATTCACCGTTGAACGCGGAAAATTGTGGATGCTGCAAACACGGAGCGGCAAGCGCACCGCCAAAGCCGCGCTGAAAATCGCGGTCGACATGGCGGCGGACGGCCTGATTACGCAAGACGAGGCGGTGTGCCGCGTTGATCCGATGGCATTGGACCAATTGTTGCACCCGACGCTCGATCCCGATGCGCCCCGCGATGTGCTGACCAAGGGCCTGCCTGCGTCGCCGGGCGCGGCTTCGGGCAAGATCGTGTTTGATGCCGATACGGCAGAGAAATGGAACGATAAAAGCGAAAGCGTGATTTTGGTGCGGGTGGAAACATCGCCGGAAGACATTCACGGCATGCACGCGGCCAAGGGTATCCTCACTGCACGCGGCGGGATGACTAGCCATGCAGCGGTGGTCGCACGCGGCATGGGGCGGCCTTGTGTGTCCGGCGCAGGCAGCCTTGCCATCGATGCCGCCGCAAAAATCCTGCGCGTATCGGGCCGCGCGTTTAAGGAAGGCGAGATCATCACCATCGACGGGTCAACGGGCGAGGTGATGGCGGGCTCTGTGCCAACGATCCAGCCCGAACTGGTTGGTGATTTTGGCACATTAATGGTGTGGGCGGATGCCAGCCGCCGCATGAAAGTGCGCGCCAATGCGGAAACCCCGCACGACGCCCAGACTGCGCGCGATTTTGGGGCCGAGGGGATCGGCCTGTGCCGGACCGAACATATGTTCTTTGATGCCAGTCGGATTACCGCCGTGCGCCAAATGATCCTGGCCGACAGTGAAGCCGGTCGCCGTACTGCGCTCGACAAATTATTGCCCGAACAGCGCAAGGACTTTGCAGAGATTTTTGAGGTGATGGCCGGATTGCCGGTCACTATCCGCTTGCTCGACCCGCCGTTACATGAATTCCTGCCGCATCAGGAAAGTGAATTTGCCGAAGTGGCAGCGGCTGCTGGTGTTGGGATAGAAACGCTGAAACAACGCGCCAATGAACTGCACGAATTCAACCCGATGCTGGGCCATCGCGGATGCCGGTTGGGTGTGACTTATCCCGAAATCTACGAGATGCAGGCGCGGGCCATTTTTGAGGCGGCCTGTTCATTGGCGGTGGCTCCTGTGCCTGAAATCATGATTCCTCTGGTGGGCACGCGCCGCGAACTGGAATTGATGAAGGACGTTGTCGATAAGGCAGCGGAACAGGTCTTTGCCGAACAGGGCAAGCGCATAGACTATCTGGTGGGCACGATGATCGAACTGCCGCGTGCAGCGTTGATGGCCGATGAAATCGCCGAAGTCGGCGCGTTTTTCTCCTTTGGCACGAACGATTTGACGCAAACCACTTTGGGCGTCAGCCGCGATGATGCAGCTCGCTTCCTGACGCATTATGTCGACAAGGGCATTTACGAACGCGACCCCTTTGTCAGTCTGGATGTAGAGGGCGTTGGCCAGCTCATCGAAATCGCCGCCAACAAGGGCCGTGCCACTCGCCCCGAAATCAAGCTGGGTATCTGCGGCGAACATGGCGGCGATCCGGCATCGATTGCTTTTTGTGAAAAAACCGGCCTCGATTATGTCAGTGCCTCCCCCTACCGTGTGCCCATTGCGCGGCTTGCGGCGGCACAGGCGGCACTTTCGGCAAAATAATCGGTGATTAGGGGTTGCGCTACGCAAGCGCGGCCACTAATGGCCTCCTCACCGTGCACCCGTAGCTCAGCTGGATAGAGCATCAGACTACGAATTTGAGGGCCGGGCGTTCGAATCGCTCCGGGTGCACCACTTTCCTCTCTGCGAAAATATTCTCATTCGTCATTCTGAACTATTTTCAGGATAACGAGGCACCCGTGCTTGTTTTCCCGAAACAAGTTCGGGATGACGACAAGCAGGGAATGCGACTATGAGGGACGAATGACTGACAATCCCAAATCCGCCATTGTCTTGCTCTCGGGTGGCCTCGATTCGATGGTCGTCGCCGGTTTGGCGCGCGAGGCGGGTTATGCTGTCCACGCGCTTACCATCGATTACAACCAACGCCACCGGATCGAACTGGAAAGTGCGGCTCGCATAGCCGCGTATCTGGGAGCCGCCGAACATATTGTTTTACCGCTCGATCTGACCCGTTTCGGCGGATCAGCGTTAACGGCTGATATTGCGGTTCCAAAGGACGGGGTGGAGGACGGCGCGATCCCCATCACTTATGTGCCTGCACGCAACACCATTTTCCTGTCTCTGTGTCTGGGCCTCGCCGAAGCACGCGGTGCGCGTGACCTGTGGATTGGGGTGAATGCGCTTGATTATTCGGGCTATCCCGATTGCCGCCCAGAATTTATCCGCGCCTTTGAAGGAATGGCCAATCTGGCAACTAAGGCCGGGGTTGAAGGCGATGGCTTTTCGATTCACACGCCTTTGCTGCACATGACCAAAGCCGACATCGCACGCGAAGCGGCGCGATTGGGGCTGGATGCTGGGATGAGCTGGTCGTGCTACGATCCATCGCCCGACAACAAGGCATGCGGCCAGTGCGATGCCTGCCGCCTGCGCGCGAAGGGCTTTGCCGAGGCGGGATTGCCTGACCCGACGATTTACGCATGAGCTATGCCGTCAAAGAGATATTCCTGACGTTGCAGGGTGAAGGCGCGCAAACGGGCCGACGCGCGGTTTTCCTGCGCTTTGCAGGGTGTAATTTGTGGACCGGTCGCGAGGCGGATCGCAGCACCGCCGTCTGCCAATTTTGCGATACCGATTTTGTCGGCATGGATGGCGAAAATGGCGGGCGTTATGATGCGGCGGGCTTGGCCGAAATGGTCGCCACGCTTTGGGGGGCAGGGACAGCGCATCGCTATGTCGTGCTAACGGGCGGTGAACCCATGTTGCAGGTGGATGATGCGATTATTGATGCGCTGCACGCGGCAGGTTTCGAGATTGCGATGGAAAGCAACGGCACCATCGCGGCGCATCCCGGTATTGACTGGCTGTGCATCAGCCCAAAGGCAGGCTCGGAGGTCGTTCAACGCACGGGCAATGAATTGAAGCTGGTGTGGCCTCAAAGCGGCATTGCCATCGAATCACTCGAAAGCTGGGAATTTGACAACTTCCTGCTGCAACCCATGGATAGCGGCAGCGAATCGGTCAATAAATCGAACCGTGAAGCCGTGATGGCCGTGATTTTTAACTTTCCCAAATGGCGACTTACGCTGCAAAATCATAAGCTTCTGGAGATTCCATAAAAGACTGTTTCCGTTTCTGGTAAACCCCTTTGACAGTGGTCACAGTTTTTGACACTCTTGTGACGGGGAATAGGAGGAGAGAGACAATGGCTTCGCAAGCGGTCAATCATATTTCGACGCATGGGCACAAAAGCTATGCGAAACGGATCAGCACGCACATCGCTTATGCCTTGGTGGTTTATACGATGTTGCTGATCTTCATCGTCTCACCAACACTAAAAGGCAGCGGTATGGCCATTTGGCCTTATTTCGCATTGGTGGCATTTGTTGCCGCCGTAATATTGCCGTGCCGCAATATAGAACGCCATTGGCAAAAGCTGGACGAGCGCGGATCAAACCTTGAAGGCCATTTTCTGGTCGCCCGAATTAAAATCTGGGTCAGCGCAATTGGCATTCCTGTCGCGCTGATGCTGATTTTTGGCGGATTGTTCGCCAGCGCCTGATTGGCAAATGCACACGGCGATCCATTGACCTGAGTCGCATCGCGCCCTAATCGGTTGCGATGTTGACACCTTCTGCTGCGCTTGATCGCGCCACTCACCTTGTCGAACAAGCTATGAAGGCTGGGGCCGACGCCGCCGATGCCGTGTATAGCTGCGATGCCTCCACCGAAGTGCAGGTGCGATTGGGTGCGCTTGAGGACGTCGTTCGCTCTGAAGGCGAGGATATTGGGCTGCGGGTATTCGTCGGCCAGCGATCCGCAACCATTTCATCGTCTAGCATGAACCCTGATGTTTTAGCAGGGCTGGTGGAACGCGCGCTAGATATGGCGCGCGAGGCCCCAGAAGATGCTTATGCCGGATTTGCGCCCGCAGACATGCTGTTGAAAGGCGCAGTGCCCAACATCGACAGCGATGATGGCGAAGATCCCCAACCGCAAACGCTCCGCGAATTGGCAATGGCCTGCGAAGATGCCGCGCGTGCGGTACCCGGCGTCACCAACAGCGAAGGGGCGGGTGCCAGCGCCGGCCGGTCCATTTTCGCTTTGGCGACCAGTCATGGCTTTGCTGGTGTCAGCCACGCGTCGGGATATGGTATTTCGGCCAGTGTCTTGGCAGGCGAGGGTGATGGCAAAGAACGCGATTATGAATGGCGGTCTGCCCGACATCGTGCCGATCTGGTCGACCCGACTTGGATTGGCCAACAGGCAGGGCAGCGTGCAGTTCGCCGGATCAATCCCGGGCAAATCAAGAGCGGCGTTATGCCGGTGGTGTTGGATCCACGCGTCGGCAGTTCGCTGGTTGGGCATTTGGTAGGGGCGATTGGTGGATCAATGATCGCACGAAAAACCAGTTTTCTGCTCGATGCTTTGGGTGAACAGTTGTTGGATAGCAGCCTTTCGATCATTGATGATCCGTTGCGGCCACGGGGCCTCGGCAGCCGCGCGTTTGATGGCGAAGGTTTGCCTACTGCGAAGCGTGCAATAATTGATAAGGGCGTATTGACCGGCTGGCTGATGGAGAGTGCCGCCGCGCGGCAATTGGGTATGCAGCCGACAGGGCATGCAAGCCGGGGAAGCAGTGGTGCACCTGGCACCTCGCCATCGAACCTGCACATATCGGGCGGCACAAAGTCGGTGGCAGAGTTGATCGCAGATATTGACTATGGCGTGTATATTCATGAATTGTCAGGACAAGGCGTTAACATTGTCACGGGCGATTACAGCCGGGGGGCGGCCGGATTTCTGATAGAAAATGGTCAGATCACTGGTCCTGTGAGTGAATTCACCGTCGCCAGCAATTTGAAAGATATTTACCGCCAATTGTCTGCCGCCAATGATCTGGAATTTATACGCAGCACCAACGTGCCAACACTGCGGGTGGATGGGATGACTATTGCCAGCGCCTGACATCGATTTTGCAGCGATACTGGATGCCGTTTCGAAGGCGGGTGCGCTGGCGATGCGCGATTGGCGCGATGGGGCTGTTCCTGACAGCAAAGTGTGGGATAAATCGCACAACAATCCCGTTAGTGATGTCGACTTGGCAGTCGATAATTATTTGCAGGAACGGTTGACTGCTATTGTTCCAACCTCCGGCTGGCTATCAGAGGAAAGCGTTGATGATCCATCGCGCTTGTCGCGGCAGCTCGTGTGGCTGGTCGACCCCATAGATGGCACGCGCGATTATGTTCGTGGTCGGCGCGGCTGGTGCGTTTCCGTGGCTTTAAGCGATGGCGGATTGCCGACAATGGCAATCATGTGTGCGCCGGCACAAGAAAAGCTATGGATCGCCCATCGAGGGCTGGGTGTCACCTGCAATGGCGATAGACTGCAGGCGAGCACGCGTTCTCATTTTCCCGGATCGCGGGTACCCACCGACAGCCTGTCTGCGATTGATCATGATCTGGTGATTGTCGAAAAACCGAACAGCATTGCGATGCGGATGACAATGGTCGCCTGTGATCGCGCTGATTTGGTGGCAACCCTACGTTGGGGCAATGAATGGGATATTGCTGCGGCACATCTGATTGCAGAAGAATCGGGTGCGCGAGTGTCCAATGCTTTGGGCGCGCCTATCCGATATAACAAACCCAAGCCGCTCGATTTCGGGTTGGTGTGTAGCAGCCCATTGATCCACGAGGCAGCCGTCGACCGACTGGCTGGTCGGGCTCAGGCGATATTGGAAACCAGCGCCTGACAAATGGGCGGCTGGTATTCAGTCCATTACTGCGTTTTGGCTTTCGCACCATCGGCGTCAGATTTTTCTGCGGCTTTGGGTTCTGATGAAGCTTTGCTTTTTGCCTCATCCGCTTTGGCGTCGGTTGCCTTTTCGGCGGCAACCATCGCATCTTCTGCGACCATTGCTTCTTCTGCCGCTGCATCAATGGCATCGCCGGTTTTTGGCTGAGGAAGAGCGGGAACTTCGTCTTTTTTAGGCGGCTCGGCCTTTTGCCCACATGCTGTCAGCGACAGTGCCAAAAGCGATGCGGCAATTACTGTTTTGGTCCGGTCCGTCATGCAATCCTCCGTCGTGACAATAAATCGCCCACCGACGCCTCTATAACGGACTGTAAAAAATCCTAGCAACGCAAAAATGACTTCGCCTTAAAACTATCGATCGAGATAATCAGAGGCAGGATTCGAGATAAGGCTGATCAAAGCCATATTGCCGTGCTTTTTCAAGTGTGTAGGGGCGAACACCGCTCGAAACCCATTCCCCATGGATTTTGCCGTCTGGATCTTCATCACGATATTCGAATTTGAACAGATCTTGCGTGACGATAACGTCGCCTTCCATGCCGATCACTTCAGTGATCTGGGTGGTGCGGCGTGAACCGTCGCGCAAACGTTTCACCTGCACGATCATATCGACCGAATCGGCAATCTGCTTCGAAATGGCTTCCTTGGGAATCTTGATGTCGCCCATTAGGATCATATTCTCCATACGGCCAAGGCATTCGCGCGGGCTGTTGGAGTGAAGCGTACACATGGAACCATCGTGACCCGTGTTCATGGCCGCCAAGAGATCGAAGCATTCCGCGCCACGAATTTCGCCCAAAATGATCCGATCAGGGCGCATACGCAGGGCGTTCTTCACCAGATCGCCAATGGTGATTGCACCATCGCCTTCAAGGTTTGGCGGGCGTGTTTCCAGCGGCAGCCAATGCGGTTGTTGCAAACGCAATTCGGCGGCATCTTCAATGGTAAGCACGCGTTCGCCGGGATCAATCATTTTTGACAAGGCGTTGAGCATGGTGGTTTTACCCGAACCCGTACCGCCCGAAATAACGACATTCATCCTTGCTGCACCGGCGATTTTCAACACAGTCGCCATTTTATCATTCATCGAGCCAAAGCCTTTAAGCATGTCGATGGTGATTGGTTTTTCGGAGAATTTACGAATCGAGATTGCGGTGCCGCGCAATGAGAGTGGCGGCACAATAACGTTCACGCGGCTACCGTCTTTCAAACGGGCATCGGCGAGTGGAGTGGTCTGGTCGACGCGACGACCGACCTGGTTGACGATCCGCTGGGCAATCTGGAACAGATGTTCCTCGTCGCGGAACTGGATCGGGGCGAGCATCAGCTTGCCCTTTTTTTCCACATAGGTTTGCAGTGGTCCGTTGACCATGATGTCGGAAATTTCAGGATCGCCGAGCAATTCTTCCAGCGGACCAAAGCCCAACAATTCGTCGACCAGCACTTTTTCCAGCGCGAATTGTTCACGACGGTTGAGTGTCAGTTTAAGTTCAGCAAGAACTTCAAGGATGATCGGCCGGAATTCCTCGGTCAGTTCTTCCTTGTTCAGCGATGCCGCAGCTTCGGGATCGACGCGTTCCAATAGGCGCGGCAGCACTTGCTCTTTGATTTTGTGGACAGAGGCTTCGAAACCTTCTGCCTGCACATCGACATGCGTTGCGGAAGACCGCTCCGCCAATCGTGCCATAGCATCGGCTTGTTTCGGCGTGGAAATTGCGCCCGGCAAATCAATCGATTCAATCGAAGGAAATTGTTCACCACCGGGAATGCTGAGCGACATGGGGGGCGGAGGTGGAGGAGGAGGCGCAGATGTCGTGCTTCCTCCGCCGCTTCCGCCGGACATAGGACGTGCGACACCAAAGCTTGGTCGGCTGGGGGTCAGGCCAGGTTTCTTGCCAAAAGCGCTCACTGTGATCCGCATCCTTCACGAGGGGTTACTTGATCGCTGTTGGTAGCGGAGAATGGTAAACAAAAGGGTAACGAACGGTCATCGAGAACGCTCTACAGCGCATCGCAATGTAAAACTCTCTTTCCTTACGGCCGCAAGCTGGGTAGCGCAAATCGAGCAATTAAATATTGGATTTGTGTGCGATATTCCCATGGATTTCTGTTCGCAATGGCGGGCTTTGCCCTGCTGAGCTGTGGCGACGCGGTGATTAAATCGATGACAGATGCATGGCCGGCGTCGGGCATTGCGGCTGTTCGATTCATGATGGCCATTCCGTTTCTGGCGTTGTTGGTAGGGGTGCGCGAGGGGAAGGGTGGCTTCGCAATTCGCCGCTTTTGGCTGCAAGTGGCGCGCGGCATCGCTGTTTCGGGTGCATCGTCGTTTTTCTTTTTCAGCCTGTTTGTAATGCCCATGGCAGAGGCAACTGCGATTGTTTTTGCCGGTCCGGTTTTTACTGCCATAATTTCCGCTGTTTTTTTGGGTGAGCGACTGCGTTGGCAAGCTTGGATTTTGACGGCGCTGGCCATGCTGGGTGTTGTTTTGGTGCTGCGTCCCAATCTGATAGAATTGGGATGGGCTGCGGCCTTGCCTTTGGCTTCTGCACTGTTTTTTTCGGCGCTGATGATTTGCAACAGATTTGCAGCCGGCACCGGCAGCGCCATGGCCCTGCAATGGATCGTTGCGTGCGTCGCTGGCCCATTGTTAACGCTGACGGCGCTTGCTGGGCATTTGAGTGGCTATCCACCATTTCATCTCGCCCTGCCACCCATCGAAATAATATTAGGCTGCGCCATCATCGCGGTGAGCGCCAGCGCAGCGCATTATATGATCTATCAAGGAACAATACGTGCCAGGGCAGCGGATGCAGCACAGGCGGTTTATGTGCAATTGCCGGTGGCGCTTCTGTTGGATGCAGTGGTCTTCGGAAATTTCCCCAATTCAATGGCGCTGGCGGGCGTGCTGCTGATCATGATTGCAGGACTGGGTATGTGGGTGCATCAACGTGCGCGCAGCGGGGAGATTGCCAATGCTTAAACTGCTAAGTGCGTTGTGCCTTTTGATCGCGGCAGTGCCGGTATCTTCTAGTACAGAACAGCATGAAATGCCGGGCTGGATGGCGGGCGAGTGGTCGCGAAATGATGCAACGGGCTGGGCGGATGAGGCATGGTTGACGCCAAGGGCAGGCAACATGCTAGGCGTCAGCCGCTCGGGTAAAGGCGATGCACTCCAATTTTGGGAGCAGATGCGGATTGTTCGCGAAAACGACGGAACGCTTGCGTTCTGGGCAGTCGCGGAGGACCAGAAGCCCGTGCGCATTGCCGCGATCGAACACAGCAATCAATCCATCCTGTTTGCTAATACGACCCATGATTATCCGCAGCACATTCGATATTGGCGCGAAGGGAAAGTCCTTCACGCTGAAATCTCACTGGCGGATGGTAGCCGCGCTATCCGGTTCCGTTTTGATCGTGCCAGCAGTCGGTAAGTCGGGTTTGCGTGCCCATATCTGGATCGGTTTGGTGCCGATGATGTCGAGCAACTTCACGCGCTTCACGAGGAAATAATCACTGTCGAGCGCGCGCTGCACTTGAGCGCGCGTGGCAAAATTGACGGTTTTTAATGTCGGTTTTTCGGAAATTGCAATTACCGTCGGGCGGGTTTCCAAAATTCGGGCGGTTTCTGAAACCGGGTCGAGTCCGATCGCCTTTGCTTCGCGAGCATTGCTAAGATGTTCGGAAAAAATGCGGGTTGTCGGTAAGCATGAGTGCGCTTCACGATAGAGCAGGGCCGGGGCATCATAAGCAAACAGGCAGCCAGATCCCAAATGTGCCCTAATCGTCTGCGTCGCCAATTCGGTGCGTTCGATTGAAATTTGCGTGCGTTTGCTTTGTGGGTAACCCGACAGCAACAACAACCATCCAACGACCAGAAGGGCCATTGCCGGACCAGCAAATTTCTTTTCAATAAGCGTCGCCGAAGCAATTGCAAAAGTCGTTACCAACGGTATCGCGTAGTGATCATAGAAATTCGGCACTGCAAAAAAGCCGCCCATCGAAGCGACCAGCCAGCCGGTCAGGAAAAGCCGATGGCCCAATTCAATTTTGCGGTCCAGCCACAGAAATGCCGCACCGATTGTGCTGGCAATAATCAGCGGTGCCGTCATTTCGACCAACCAGCCAATGCGTGCCGTGCGATCAATGATAGAAGCAGGCTCGGTTAGAAAAATCGTCTGCATGGTGGCGGTGAAATACGTGTCGGCATGGCCCATGGCGGCAAAACCAGCCAAGCAGGCAAGGGTCGGCAGCAAACCCAGCGCAGCGAACCAGGCGGCGCATGTAATGGCAGTCCTGACGTCAGCCATACGCCAGCAGCGCCATACCAACAGCAAACCAAAAAATGCTCCTTCGACGGCACTGGTTTGTTTAAAGGTCAAGGCAATGCCGCACAGCAGCATTGCGACTGACGCGCGCCGAGTAACGTAATCGAGCCGATTTTCCGTCAGGCAATTCAGCGTCAGCAGCCCGGCCGCTGCAATGAACAGATTATAGAATACCGGCGATTGACCGCCGCCACCCGCAAGCGCGTTTAGTGCGGCGATATAAATCACGCCACATAATGCGGAAACATGTGCTGCATGCCAGCGGCGAACAATAACCGCCGTAATCCAACTGGTCAGCCAGACACACAGGCCGGCGGCAATCTGGTAAGCGTGCACGCCGCCGAAAAAAGTGATGAGCCAGTAGAGAACAAACAGCCCGAAGGGCTTACGATCCCATATATCAACATATGGAAGTTGCCCATCATGCATGCGGTCGCCGACGAGCAGGTAAAAACCTTCGTCGATATGATAATTGGGATCGCCTAATACGGGATAGCGCAACAACACTGTGGCTGCGAGCAGGAGCAATCCCAAAATCGCATTGCCATTTAGCTTATTCCCGCAGGCAATCACCGTTTGCGCCACGTCAGCCACGACGTTGCAGCGTAATTCCATACCGAGCCGATAGCGGCCCCGGCAATGCCTGCTGCCCACCAGGACCAGGATTCCGCGTACAGAACCGATCCCAGCCCGACATTGGCTATCGCGCCCAATCCGCATGCTGCAGAAAAGCTGATCAAGCCGCCAAACCAACGCAGTCCAGTCAATTTGCGATCACGATACGTCAATTCATTGTTCAACGCGTAATTGAAGGTCATCGCACCGAATGTTGCCAGTGATTGGCTCCAATGAAATGGGGCAGAGAGCACGTTGATCATGAGGCCAAGCAGCGACAGATGGACTATCGTTCCCACCATACCAATCGAGCCGAACATAATTAGCTTTGCCGGAATGAACCGGCCAAACATTTTATCCAGCAACAGTTCGACATATTCGATGGCCACCGCGCCATCGAGTTTGGATTCGCCCGCTGTCCGGCTGCGGAAGCGATAGGGAATTTCTGCGACAGACAATGTGCGTGAAGTCGACGCGACCAGATCGAGCAAAAGTTTATACCCGACTGTCGACAGTTGCGGTGCTGCTTCTACTGCCACAGAACGGCGGATCGCAAAGAAGCCGCTCATGGGGTCGGTCAGCGGTGTTTTCATAATAGGGGAAGCAAGTCGGGTAGCAAATTTGCTGATTCTCGCACGATCCTCGCTCCAATCGCCCAACGAGCCGCCTAGCGTATATCGGCTGCCGACGGCCAGTTCGGCATTGTCGTTTGCAATAGCAGAATAAAGCGAGGGCAATATGGTTTCATCATGTTGCATGTCGCCGTCGATCACTGCGACTACCGGGGCAATCGAGCTGAGGAAACCTTCCATAACTGCCGATGAAAGCCCGCGTCGTCCAATGCGCCGGATTAGGCGGATGCGGCGGTCGGTGGCGGCAATTGATTCAATTTCTGCGATAGTGCCGTCGGTTGAACCGTCGTCGACGAATATGATTTCCCACTCAATACCGGCCAGCACAAGTGCCAGCCGGGTCAGCAGTGGTTCGACATTGTCGCGTTCATTCAAAACCGGAACAACAACGGCCAGCTGAAGTGCTGCCTGTTCGACGATCCAGTCTTGGGGATGTTGCGTATACATTGTGCCTCGGACAAAAATTTGTTCGAATTGGCGGTAAATTGAAATGGTAAATTCGAACTTAATTTTTGGCGATAAAGGCCAAAGTCGGCAGCCTTGGTTATTGTCATTTTCCGCGCAGAACCATTATTCATTAACCATATTTTCAATTCCACGCCCTACCCCGCAATGTGAACATATTAAGGAAGGCAGATCGTGACTGCACAATCCGCGCAATTGGAAACCGTTGGCCGTTCGTCCAAATTCGACCAAACCACCGTGCTGGCGCTGTTGGTTGGAATGGCACCGCTTCTGGGTGGAATTTTATTTCGGACCCATCAATATCATGTCGAGTCCAGCTGGTACGAGGCATTGCGTCAGCTTGATATGCCTTATATTTTAATCGAGCTTGGAGTGGTTCTTTGGGCTCATGAAAAAGGATTAAATTTCAAGGGTTTTTTCAAAAAACTTGATCGCTCATATCAGCTTGCGATGGCGCTGTTTTTGACAACATTTGCTGTCGGTTCATTGATCTATGCACCGATCCCCGGCTATTCATTGCTGCGGGCAAGCTATTGGCTGATCCATATCGGTTTTGCGCTTTCGGTGTGGCATTTGCTAAAAGAAGCGCCTGCGGACACGGTCAATAAAATATCTGACGCCATGGTAGCAGGACTGGCGATCTTTGTGCCGTTGCTGATCGGACATTTTGTGCTGGCACCCGATCCAGCAGACACCAAATTGGGACAAATCATCTGGTCATCAGCGGTGCCAGGCTGTTTGAGCGTGCGCCATTTCGGATTGTGGACTGGCGCCGTACTTGCATTGTGGCTGGGGCGCAGTGGTTGGCTTCAGGGCAATGGCTCTGGGCGCTGGTGGCATTGGGCGGTTACCACTATGCTTATGGCCCTGATGATGTGGTCTGGCACGCGCGCAGCGATCGTTGGCGTTTTTGCGGCATTGATGGTTGCATGTTTTGCCATGGTACGATGGCCCACCTTTGGCAGTTTTGCAAAGCTAGTAGGAGCCACATTACTGGGGATCGCTTTGTCGGCCTTGGCATTTACGCCTGATTCGTCATTTGGCGTGCTCGATTTGGGACGCATGTTCGGTGATCCGTCAGCGAACGCGAATGCGATCAGCAGCGGACGGATGGACATCTGGAAGGCGGTACTGACGAAATTTTCTGAAAGCCCTCTATTTGGTTGGGGCGAAGGGGCGATGTTTTGGAATGTGAAGCTGGAAACAGGGGCTCATTTGCAACCGCATAATTCGATCGTGCAATTTCTGTTCAGCTGGGGTGCGATTGCGACCGCTGCTGCTGCATTTGTAATGATCCGTGCGCTTTGGACGCTACATAGCAATGTGCGGCATGTACCAACGATGCTGGCACCGTTGATGTTGGTGGACTGCACGCTTGTCATGTCGTTGTTTGACGGCGTGCTCTATTTTTCGCGCATGATCATGCTGGGCGCTATGGGCATGGCTTTGTGCTTTGCTCTGCTCAGTGCGCATGCAGCCAAGAAGGACAGGTTGGTCTAACTAACTGCTTCCGCAAGGATCGTTAGGCCCTTTTCATTCACTTCGGCAAAACCGCCCGAAACAGTTAACGTTTCTGCAGCGGCACCAGCGCTTGCATAAATACTGATCGCACCGTCGCGCAATGTGGACATCATCGGGCTGTGCCCTTCGAGCACGCCAAAATCTCCCTCTGCTCCGGGGACAACGACCATGTGGACGTCTTCGCTGCGAATCAGTTTTTCGGGGGTTACGAGTTCGAAGTGCAATGCCATGTTTCTTTTCCTTAGCCCCTCCCTGAAGGGGGAGGGGCTTGAGTTTGCTTAAGCCGCTTCCGCCGCCAGTTTTTTGCCCTTTTCGATGGCTTCATCGATGCCACCAACCATGTAGAAGGCGTTTTCTGGCAAATGGTCATATTCGCCTTCGACGACGGCCTTGAACGATTTCACGGTGTCATCAATGGCAACGAATTTGCCCGAGATGCCGGTGAACACTTCGGCCACGTGGAATGGTTGCGACAGGAATTTCTGGATTTTACGGGCGCGGCTGACGGTCAGCTTGTCGTCTTCTGACAGTTCGTCCATGCCAAGGATGGCGATGATGTCTTGCAGTGATTTGTACTTCTGCAACGTTTCCTGAACGCGGCGGGCGGTGTCGTAATGGACTTCGCCAACCACAGCAGCAGTCAGAACGCGTGACGTGGAGTCGAGCGGATCAACTGCCGGATAGATACCCAGTTCCGAAATCGCGCGGTTAAGCACGGTGGTCGCATCCAAGTGAGCAAACGATGCGGCAGGCGCAGGGTCGGTCAAGTCATCTGCGGGAACGTAAATGGCTTGCACCGAGGTAATCGAACCCTTGTTGGTCGATGTAATGCGTTCCTGCAACTGGCCCATGTCGGTCGCCAAAGTCGGCTGATAACCCACAGCCGATGGAATACGGCCCAAAAGTGCGGACACTTCGGAACCGGCCTGTGTAAAGCGGAAGATGTTATCGACGAAGAACAGAACGTCCTGGCCCTCAACATCGCGGAAATATTCAGCAATCGTCAGACCCGACAAAGCCACACGAGCGCGGGCACCGGGAGGTTCGTTCATCTGGCCGAACACCAGCGCAACCTTTGAACCTTCGGGGGTTGGATTGCCGTCCTTGTCCTTGGCGATAACGCCAGCGTCAAGGAATTCGTGGTACAGATCGTTACCTTCGCGGGTGCGTTCACCGACGCCTGCGAAAACCGAGGTGCCGCCATGGCCCTTTGCGATGTTGTTGATCAGTTCTTGAATAAGAACCGTCTTGCCAACGCCAGCACCGCCGAACAGACCAATCTTGCCGCCCTTTGCATAAGGGGCGAGCAAATCGATGACCTTAATACCCGTGACAAGAATTTCGGTTTCGGTCGATTGGTCAACAAACAATGGCGCTTCTGCGTGGATTGGCGCGCGCATGTCGGTGGCGACAGGGCCTTGTTCGTCGATGGGTTCGCCCACAACGTTCAGGATGCGGCCCAAGGTGGCGGGGCCAACAGGAACCGAGATTTGCGATCCGGTGGCACGGACTGGCTGGCCGCGGGTCAAACCGTCAGTCGAGTCCATCGCGATGGTGCGCACGGTGTTTTCACCCAGATGCTGCGCCACTTCAAGAACTAGGCGGTTGCCGTTGTTTTCAGTTTCAAGCGCGGAGAGAATAGCGGGCAGATTCGCCAGTGAAGCTGACGTCAACAACAGCGCCGATGACTTGGCTGACGCGGCCGGTTGCACCAGCGACGTTCAATTTGGTTGCGCCTGATGCGTTCGCAGCAGGGGCTTTCTTCGCAGGAGCCTTAGCAGCGGCCTTCGGCGCGGCTTTTGCAGCGGGAGCTGCTGCGGCTTTGGGTGCTGCTGCCTTTGCAGCGGCTGGTTTCTTGGGGGCGGTAGCCATGTTCGTCTTCCTTGCCTTCTGGATGTCTTAAAGCGCTTCAGCGCCGGAAATAATTTCAACGAGTTCGGTGGTGATCGCGGCCTGACGGGTGCGGTTATACAGCACCGTTAAACGGTTGATCATGTCGCCGGCATTGCGTGTCGCATTGTCCATCGCGGTCATTTTTGAACCTTGTTCCGACGCTGCGTTTTCGCGGTTGGCGCGGAGCAATTGGACAGCGACGTTGCGCGGCAACAAAGTCAGCGAGAATTTCTTCCTCGTCGGGTTCATATTCAACCGACGCCGATGCTCCGACTGGTGCATGGTCGTTCGACAGGGCAACCGGCATCAACTGCAATTCGGTGGGTTCCTGCGTCAGAACCGAAACGAATTTGTTGAAGAACAAATGCGCGACGTCAAATTCACCGGCTTCGAAACGCGCGGTCAGGTCCTCGCCCCAAGTCTTGCACTTGCGCAAAAGTCAGCTTGCCCAAATCGCCGGGTTCGATTTCATGGATGATGTCGCTGCGATAAGTGCGGGCCAATTGGTCCTTACCCTTTTTACCGATGGTATAGAATTTCACTGTCTTACCAGCGGCTTTCAATTCCTCGGCGCGTTTGCGGGCCAGGCGGACGATGTTGGTGTTGAACGCCCCCGCAAGGCCTTTGTCGCTGGTCGCGACAACGAACAAATGCACGTCATCCTTACCCGAACCAGCAAGCAGTTTGGGCGATTGCGGGCCGACAGTAACCTTGGAGGCAATGGATGAAACCACCGCTTCCAAACGTTCGGCATAAGGACGCGAAGCTTCCGCCGCATCCTGCGCACGGCGCAGTTTCGCAGCAGCGACCATCTTCATCGCCTTTGTGATCTTCTGGGTCGATTTGACCGAGTTGATCCGTATTTTTAGGGCTTTTAAGCTAGCCATCTAACAATCCGATCAGGCGAAATTCTTCGTGAACTTGTCGAGGGCGGCTACCAGCGCTTTTTTGCTGTCGTCGCTGAAGTCGCGGCTGTCGCGAATGCCCTTCAGAACGTCAGCGTGGTTGGCGCGCAGATCGGCCAGCATCGATTCTTCGTAACGCGTTACGTCAGAAACGGGGATGCCATCCAGATAGCCGTTGGTGCCAGCAAAGATCGAGCAGGTCTGTTCTTCGAACGGCAACGGGCTGTATTGCTTTTGCTTCAACAGCTCGGTCAAACGCGCACCGCGATTGAGCAGTTTTTGCGTCGAGGCATCAAGATCGGAACCAAATTGCGCGAACGCAGCCATTTCGCGGTATTGCGCCAGTTCCAGCTTAATCGAGCCCGAAACTTTCTTCATCGCCTTGGTCTGTGCAGCTGAGCCAACGCGCGATACCGACAGACCAACGTTAATGGCAGGACGGATGCCTTGATAGAACAGGTCGGTTTCCAAGAAGATCTGGCCGTCAGTAATCGAAATCACGTTGGTTGGAATATACGCCGAAACGTCACCAGCCTGTGTTTCAATGATTGGCAACGCGGTCAACGATCCGCCGCCGTTCTTGTCGCTCATCTTTGCGGCGCGTTCCAACAAACGGCTGTGCAGGTAGAAAACGTCGCCGGGATAAGCTTCACGGCCCGGAGGACGACGCAGCAACAACGACATTTGGCGATAAGCAACGGCTTGCTTCGAAAGATCGTCGAACACGATTACAGCGTGCATGCCATTGTCGCGGAAATATTCGCCCATGGTGACGCCGGTATAGGGTGCCAGATATTGCAGCGGGGCGGGTTCAGACGCGGTTGCGGCGATGACGATGGAATATTCCATCGCGCCTTGTTCTTCCAAAGAACGCACGATCTGCGCAACGGTCGAACGCTTTTGGCCGACGGCAACATAGATGCAATACAGCTTCTTCGATTCGTCCTTGCCGCTATTCGGGCCCTTTTGGTTGATGAAGGTGTCGATGGCGACAGCGGTCTTGCCGGTCTGACGGTCACCGATAATCAATTCGCGCTGGCCACGGCCAACGGGAACCAGCGCGTCCAATGCCTTCAGGCCGGTCTGCACAGGTTCATTCACCGATTGGCGCGGGATGATGCCGGGGGCTTTGACTTCCACGCGGCTGCGCTGTGTGGTCTTAAGTGGGCCTTTTCCGTCGATAGGATTGCCCAAGCCGTCAACAACACGGCCCAGCAATTCCTTGCCGATGGGAACGTCCACAATGGTGCCGGTCCGCTTGACGACGTCGCCTTCTTTAATTTCTGCGTCAGAGCCAAAGATAACCGCACCGACATTGTCGGCTTCCAGGTTTAGCGCCATGCCTTTAATGCCATTGGCGAATTCGATCATTTCACCAGCCTGCACATTGTCCAGACCGTGGATACGGGCAATACCGTCACCCACCGACAGCACGCTGCCGACTTCTGAAACCTGGGCTTCGTTACCGAAATTGGCGATCTGGTCCTTGATGACCTTTGAAATTTCTGCGGCGCGGATATCCATGTTGCTACTTAGCCTTTCATCGCATTCGCGAGGGAGTTCAAACGAGTTTTGATCGAGTTATCGATCAGGGTGCTTCCGATCTTGACGGTCAGCCCGCCAAGGATCGTGGGATCAATTTTGCTGTTGATCGCGACGTCACGACCAACGCGCGCTTTCAGCTTGGCAGACAATGCCTTGCTTTGCGCGGCGCTCAATGCATGGGCGCTAGTCACTTCTGCGGTCAGCTCACCGCGCTCTGCTGCAGCAAGGGCTGCGAACGAACGGGCGACTGCGCCAGTTTCTGCCAACCGGCGATTGTCAGCCAGTACGCCGAGCGTTTTTGCGGTCAATGGATCAAGCTTCATCGCCTTGGCGATAGCGGCTACAGCATTTTTAGCGGCATCCCGCGATACCGAGGCATCGGTGGTCAGCGCCGAAAAAACAGGCGATTCGGAAAGTGCGTTTTGCACATTGGCCAGGCTGGCTTCGACCTTGTCGATAACCTTTGATTCGCGCGCCAGTTGGAACAACGCAGTGGCATAACGCCCTGCGAGACTGGCTTGCACATTAGCCTGATTGCCGCTGGAATTATCCACGCGTTAGGGTCCTTAAAACAGACTGGAATTTGATCATGACTATATAGCGGAAAAGCGAAGTTCTCCGCAAAGTCGCCGCGCGCCTAGCAGGGGTTTTGTTGCGATGCAAGATGGGAGTCGATCCGCAATGCATCTTCCAAACGCTTTGTGGCTTTCATGCCTTGGTGTGAGAAAAATATGACTCCCTCAAAGGCACCAAGCCACAAAGGCTTTTGATATGGAGCGACCAATGGGTCGGATAATTACGTTGAAAATGATCTTTCTGTTTTGAAAGCAAGATTCGGGACGCGGCCGAATTGGTGTTCGGCTAGTTCGGCTGTGCCATTAGAAGGAACCGGAACATGCACTATCGAATTACAGGATTAAGCCGTGCGCCATTCGAAAACTTTTTTGCCATGGATGATGCAGAACTGGCAGCACATGGCGCCCGTCGCGTGACCGCAAAAGCTGATAAAGGCTGGCCCTGTCGGATAAGCCTGCAAGATGCCAAAGCGGGGGAAGAATTGATCCTGATCCATCATGTCAGTCATGATGTGGCGACACCTTATCGGTCGGCCTATGCGATATACCTGCGCAATTCGGCGCAGGTATCCGCCGTTTTTGAGGACGATACTCCGCCGGTTTTTGAAGGACGTCCAATGGCGTTCCGCGCTTTTGATGGACATGGAATGCTGCGCGATGCCGCGCTAGCTTTGCCGGGGCAGGCGGATGCAAAAATTCGGGAGCTGTTCGAAAATGCCGACATCGCCTATATTCATGCCCATAACGCCGCACATGGCTGCTTTTCGGCCAAAGTGGAGCGGGCATGAAGGTGGAGGCCATTTTGGATAGGCGAAACGCCGTTGATTGCGATTGGGCCTTTGATGCCTTTGACCGGCGTGACCGGACTTTGGACGGGCAATTCATAGGCGCGGTCAAAACCACTGGTATCTATTGCAAGCCCAGCTGCCCCGCACGGCGACCGTTGCGACAGAATGTGGAATTTTTCTGGACCGCCGAGGAAGCGAAGGCGGCGGGGTATCGCTCTTGCCTGCGGTGCTTGCCTGATGAGGTGGGGCGCGATCGACATGCGGTTGCGTCGGCATTGAAGCTGATCGAATCGATGGAGGACAGTTTGTCGCTGGAGGCATTGGCACAGGCGGTTGGCTATGCTCCGCATCATTTTCATAGGATATTCAAACGCGATACGGGCGTAACACCAGCTGCCTATGCCCGCTCACTTCGGGTTAAGCGAGCAGCGAAAGCGTTGGATGGCAACGGCAGCGTGACCGACGCCATTTACGAAGCGGGCTATTCTGGCCCCAGCCGTTTTTATGCGGAAACGAAAGGACGATTGGGCATGACCCCCAGTGCGTGGAAAAATGGCGGAGCGGGTGTTGTTGTCCGCTGGGCTGTCGTGCCGACAAGTTTGGGACAAATGCTGGTGGCGGCAACCGATAAGGGTATTTGCCGTTTATCCTTTGATGAAGATGAGGCTGCGCTTTTTCGGCGTTTTCCAAATGCTTCGATTCTACCAGCCGATTCCGCTATGGAAAATTGGATCGAAGCGGCGGTATCGGCGGTGGAAAATCCAAAGGCTATGCCCGATCTACCACTCGATGTCGCTGGCACCGCTTTTCAACAAGCTGTATGGCAGGAATTGCGCCGCATACCGGTCGGCGAAACCCGCAGCTACGCCGAAATTGCGGCGGCGGTGGGAAAACCGAAAGCGGTGCGGGCGGCGGGGTCTGCCAATGGCGCAAACAATGTCGCTGTTTTAATCCCTTGCCACCGGGTGGTGCGCACCGACGGTTCATTAGGTGGATATGCTTATGGGTTGGAGCGCAAGCAATCCCTGCTCGATCGGGAAAAGGGAAGCTAGCGCGCCGTAATGAAATGCGGTAGCGTAATCAGCCTGATCAGCGGAGACCGGACTAATGTGCGACGAACGTGATTTTGCCGACGAAGATTCATGGCTCGCCCAACAAGGCACAGTCTCTCGGCGCGATTTTGCCCTCATGGCAGGTGCGGCGGGTTTGCTGGCATCGATACCGGCTCCCGCATGGGCTGCGCAAACCGTTGGCAAGGACGTCATCGTTAAAACACCGGACGGCATGGCCGACTGCTATTTCGTTCGTCCTGCAAAAGGGAAGCATCCCGGCGTCATCATCTGGCCAGACATATTCGGACTGCGCCCGGCCTTTCGCAAAATGGCGGATCGTTTGGCCGAATCTGGTTACGCGGTGCTGGTGGTAAATCCCTATTATCGTGCTGCCAAATCACCCATATTGCCCGACGATGTCGATCCGCGCGCGCCGGATAATTGGGCAAAGGTTCGTGAACAGGCACAGAAATTGACGCCGGTAACCAACGTTACCGATGCAAAAGCCTTCACGGCTTTCCTGGACAAACAAAAGAGCGTGAATCGCAAACGCAAGATTGGCACCATGGGTTATTGCATGGGCGGGCCGATGGTGATGCGCACTGCAGCGGCCATCCCCGAAAGGATTGGTGCCGCCGCCAGTTTCCATGGTGGCGGGCTTGCCACGGACAAGGCTGATAGCCCGCACTTGCTGATTCCCCAGATGAAAGCATCGTTCCTGATTGCGGTTGCCGAAAATGATGATCAAAAAAATTCGGTTGAAAAAGAAACTTTGCGATCGGCCTTTGCGGCGCAGAAATTGCCTGCTGAAATAGAGGTTTACGCTGGCGCCATGCACGGCTGGTGCCCGCCGGATTCCAAGGTTTACAACGCAATACAGGCCGAACGCGCCTGGTCGCGTTTGTTGGCATTATTTGGGTCTTCACTGGCGTAAATACATCCGGATAACTGTGTCCCAAAATTGAACTTTAGACATAGTTTATGTCTGTGACCGAGCAATACTAACGGTCTGTTCACCCTTTTCCTGCATAGACGATGAGAAGCTACGCGAAATGTCGCTGACCCTGCCTGTTGCCGGGTCAGGTGGCGATGGGCGGCGCGAAAGGAAAAGAGAATGAATATATCGTTGAAAAACAAAGCATTGCTTGCACTCGGCGTGAGCGCCATTGCGATAAGCGGCTGCTCGACGATGGGCGGTGGAAATGATCTGCCCCCCGCGCCCGCGATCCCGTATCAGCAACAGGCCAGCGAAGAATATCTAATTGGCCCGCTGGACACGATTACGATCTTCATTTGGCGCAATCAGGAATTGGGCGCGAAAGTTCAAGTGCGCCCTGACGGCCGTATCACCACGCCGCTGATTACCGATATGCCCGCTGCTGGCAAGACGGCGACGATGTTGCAGCAAGACATCAAGCTGGCATTGTCGCAATATATCAACGATCCGATCGTGTCGGTCATCGTCAATGAATTTGCCTCGAAAAACAACCAGCAGATCCGCATTGGCGGGGCCGGTGTCGATAAGCCTGCGGCGGTACCTTACAGCGCCAATATGACCTTGCTTGATGCCATTACGGCGGTCGGCGGAATCTCCGAATATGCGGCGGGGAATAAGGCAAGGTTGCAACGCGTCGATAAAGAAACCGGTCGGGTGCAGGAATATAGCTTGCGCCTTGGCGACCTTTTGCGTCGTGGCGACACCAAAGCCAACGTGTTGCTGCAGCCCGGCGATGTGATCATCATCCCCGAAAGCATGTTTTAAGCCATCAATGCCTCGGCTCTCCACGAAACTACAGTGAGTGAAATAAATCCATGAACGGCCTTTACGACGAAATCAGATTGGCAATTCACAGTGTCTGGAACAGGCGCTGGTTGGCGCTCGCTATTGCCTGGAGCATTTGTGTTCTGGGTTGGCTAGTCGTTGCGATGATTCCCAGTACCTATGAATCCAAAGCCCGCGTGCTGGTTCGAACCCAGTCGATTTTGAACGACAAGATTGGCGTATCGCCAAGCGAACAACGCAAGAGCATTGAACGTTTGCAGCAAACGCTGACGTCGTCGACCAATTTGGAAAAAATCGTTCGCGGTACGTCGCTTGGCCAAAAAGTTTCTTCCGAACAGGAAATGGCAGGAAAAATCGAAGGGCTGCGGACCTCGATGGAAATCAGCCCCGATCCGCTCGATGACAGCGTGTTCGCCATATCCGCAGTACAGGCATCGCCAAAACAGGCGCGTGAAGTCGTTCAGAAGCTGATTGATGTCGCCGAAGAAGACAGCCTGTCAGGCGACCGTCGCGAAACGCGTCAGTCGCTGCGTTTTCTGGATACGCAGCTGGAAACACGGCGTAAGCAATTGCAAGAAGCCGAAGCGCGCCGGGTGGAATTTGAGACCAAAAACCTGGGCGTTTTGCCGGGCGTCGGTTCGGCAACCGCACGGATGTCTGCGGCGCGTGCCGAATTGAGCACCATCGATTCGCAATTGATGCAGGCGCGTAGTTCGCTTGCCGCTTTGAATGGCCAGCTTGCGGGCACTCCGCAAACCCTTACCACCCCGTCATTCGGCGGCGGTGGCGGTAGCGTTGGCAATCCGGCACTGTCTCAGGCGCAGGGCGAATTGGCATCGATGCGGGCGCGCGGTTTCACCGATAGCCACCCCGACATTATTGCCATACGCAATCAGATCGCGATTTTGCGCAGCCAACCTTCGGCGGCTCCCTCAGGTTCGAGCGGCGGCGGCGGATTCAAATCGCCCAATCCGGCTTATTCCTCACTGCAATCGATGCGGGCTGAACGCGAAGCCTCTGTGTCTGCTTTGTCCGCGCGGAAAAGTGCACTGGAAGCCGATCTCGCTTCGTTGATTGGAAAACAGAGCCTTGAGCCCGGTGTCGCGGCGGAAATGGATCGCATCAATCGCGATTATGAAGTGCTGAAAACACAATATGACAAGCTGTTGGGCGACCGTGAGGAAATCCGGCTGCGCGGTCAGGTTGAATCACAAACCGATGCCGTCCAGTTTCAGGTGATCGACCGTCCGTCATTGTCACGCACGCCAGCTGCTCCCAATCGGCCAATGCTGTTGGCGATGGTGCTGTTTGCCGGGCTGGGCGCTGGCGCGGGTACGGCCTTTGCTCTGGGTCATTTACAGACCAGCTATGCCACTGCCTCAAAACTGGAAAAGGCCAGCGGACTGCCGGTAATCGGTACGATTTCGCAAATGCTGACCGGCGCACAACGCAGTGATCGTAAGCGGAAATTGCGGCTGTTCTTTGGCGGCACGGCTGCCTTGTTCGGCGCCTTTGCGCTGCTGCTGGTGGTCGAATTTATCCAACGTGGCATGGCCGCATGAGTGGGGACGATAAAATGAACAAGCACACCCCTATCAAGCCACCGGCTTCATTGCTGGAACGCGCATCAGACCTTTATGATTTTGGCGCGGCTTTGCGCGGTGGCTCTGCTTTGCCGCCATTGCCCGCAGAAACTGTGCCTTTTGCACAACCAGCCCCCCGTCCAACTGCGCCACATCCGGTTGCGGACGCTACTCCGACGACGATGCCAGCTGCACCTGCACCTGCACCTGCAGTGGCGGTTGCTCCGGCTGCGCGCGTGCTGCGTCCGGCACCCCCGGCGCAAGGTACAGGTTTCGCCCACATCGATCGTGATCGTTTGCGCGCCGCCAATTTTATCGATCCCGAAGGCCCTGTCAGTGGACTTTCAGAGGAGTTCCGGATCGTTAAGCGGCAATTGCTGTTGGCGGCACGCGGCGGCAAGGGGCTTGATCCGATTGATCGCGGCGAACGGATTTTGATTTGTTCGGCGCATCCCAACGAAGGCAAAACTTTCTGTGCGATCAATTTGGCGTTGTCGATGGCAACCGAAAAGGACAACCGTGTCCTTCTGGTCGATGCAGACTTTGCCAAACCCAGCATCCTGAACCGATTGGGCATTGAACCTGCAGCGGGCCTGATGGATGCTTTGGCGGATCCCGCAGATAGATGTCGAAGACCTGGTGATTTCAACCGACATAGACGGTCTGTCGATATTGCCGGCGGGTGCGCAGACCAATCAGGATACTGAATATTTGGCGGCCTCGCGCACAGCCGCCGTGCTGGATCAACTGACCCAGCATGATCCGCAGCGCATCATCATCTTCGATTCGCCACCGGCGCTGGCAGCATCGCCTGCTTCGGTACTGGCGTTACAAGTCGGCCAGACGATCATGGTCGTCCATGCCGATGTTACCACAGACAGTGCACTGCGCGATGCGCTGTCGTTACTCAGCGGCTGCGAACATATCCAGCTGATGCTTAATCGCGCCAAATTCTCCCCAACCGGCCGAAAATTCGGCAGTTATTATGGCTATGGAGCATGAAAATGCCTAAATCCTTCCTCTCCCAGTTCAAATCCATCCTATGCGCAGGGATCGCCGTATCGGCGTTCCCGGCCATCACGCAGGCGCAGCAATTGGCTCCCGAATGGGAACCGATGGAAGCTGCGGATTCCGCACCTGTCTCGGAAGCCAACGCAGGCGGCAAAAGCCGTGGCGGCGGAAGCGATCGGCCAAAGGTAGAAGTCACGCCCTATATCGAAGCAACACAAGTGGTGCTGGGTGAATTAACCGGCGGTGGTGAAGTTCTCACCTATTCGACGGTCGCCGTTGGCTTGGACACATCAGTGCAAACCCGCCGGGCCGAAGCGCAAGTGAATGTGCGGTACGAACGGGTGATCGGTTATGACAGCAACGTCGACGATCAAGACACCGTCACCGGAATCGCGCGCGGTTCGGCGGCGATTGCGCGGGGGCTGAGCATCGACGTGGGTGGCGTGGCCACCCGGTCGCGAATTGATGGCCGGGGTGCAGCGGCAAACAGCTTTTTCCCTACAACCGACAACGTTACGCAAGTCTATTCGGTTTATACCGGGCCCAGCTATACCACACAGATTGGCGAATTGGGGCTGAACGCCTCGTATCGCGCTGGTTATACCAAGGTTGAATCGAAGGAAGTCGGCAGCCTGCCTCCGGGGCAGCAACCGCTCGCCAGCTTTGATGAAAGCGTCAGCCATTCGGCGAATGTGTCGCTGGGTATGCAACCCGGAACGCTGCCGTTCGGTTGGGCGGTGAATGCAGGCTATGATCGCGAAGATGCCGATCAACTCGATCAGCGTTTCGAGGGGGCTTATGTTCGCGGCGATGTGACTGTTCCTGTAACCCAAACACTCGCACTGGTGGGCGGTGTGGGCTATGAAAAGGTTCAAATCAGCGAGCGCGATGCTGTGCGCGACGCCGGTGGTGCGCCGATTTTGGATGCCAATGGCCGTTATGTGACCAATCAAGGTTCTCCGCGATTATTGTCGTTTGAAACCGACGGCATCATCTGGGACGCTGGCATTTTGTGGCGCCCCAGCAACCGCACATCATTCGAGGCGCGTTATGGCCATCGCTATGGCAGCGACACCTATTATGGCAGCTTCAACTATCAACCGAACGAACGCATGGGAATCAACGTATCCGCTTATGATACCGTGTCCGGTTTTGGTAGTTCGCTGAATGACAGTCTCGCCGAAATGCCGACGCAATTCCGCAGTTCGCGCAATCCGTTGACGGGAGACTTGAACAATTGCGGTTTCACGCAAGCGGGCGGTTTCTGTCTGAACAATGCTTTGCGGTCAACATCGTCAGCGGCGTTCCGGGCGCGCGGCGTTTCTGCCTCGGTTTCGACGAAAAGCGGCGGCTGGGATAGCGGGCTTGCGGTTGGTTATGATCGCCGTAAATATCTGGCTTCGGGCCTTGGTGCCCAACCGGTATTGGCAGGTTTGGTTGACGAAAACTATTATCTGGCTGGATTCCTGGGCCGCGATCTGGATCGCCGGTCACGGGTGGAAACCAATGTTTACGGTAACTACACCGATCCAGGCTTTGCCCTGGCCCCAGATGCCTATGGCTTTGGCGCAAATGCAGCCTATTATCGCCAACTTTGGCGCGGCCTGTCGCTCTCGGCAGCGGCTGGCATCGATTCTTATAAGCAGGAAGAATTTGATAGCGAAGTGACGGCATCGGCCCTGTTGGGCCTGCGTTACAGCTTCTAACTCCGACGACCAGAACGGAAAGACATACAATGTACGATCAGTTTTACGGCTTTACCGGACGTCCATTCCAGTTAACGCCCGACCCGCAATTTTATTTCGAGAGCCTGACGCACCGCAAGGCGTTGTCTTATCTGGGCTATGGTCTGGCGCAGGGCGAGGGCTTTATCGTCATCACTGGCGATGTCGGCGCAGGCAAATCCACGCTGGTCGCGCATTTGATGCAGACCATCGATCGTGCGCGGTTGACGGCGGCAACCATTGTTACCAGCCAGTTGGACGGAGCCGATCTGGTAGGCATGGCTGCCGAAAGTTTTGGCATTGATACGCGCGGGCTTGATAAACCAGCGACTTTGAAATCGATTGAAAACTTCCTTCATGCCGAAGCCCGCTCCGGTCGCCGCTGTTTGTTGGTGGTGGATGAGGCGCAGAATTTGTCCGTCGCTGCGCTCGAAGAACTGCGGATGTTGTCCAATTTTCAATTGGGATCATCGGCCTTGTTGCAGATTTTCTTGTTGGGTCAGCCCGAATTTCGCGACCTGATGAAGGTTGCGCCCGAATTGGAACAGCTGCGCCAACGGGTAATCGCCACGCATCATCTGGAACCGATGATGGAAGATGAAGTGCGTCCTTATATCGAACATCGGCTGAAATTGGCGGGCTGGACCGGGCGTCCAACCCTGACCGACGATGCCATTGATGTCTTGTTCGACGAGACATCAGGCGTGCCGCGTAAGATCAATGCCGTGATGAACCGCACGTTGTTGATGGGTGCTGTGGAGCAAGTGAACAGCTTTGATGCTGCGCTGGTGACCGCTGTCATTGCCGATATGGCAGGTCAACCGTTCGACTATAAAGCACCTCTGTCGGCGCATGGCGCAGTTTCGTTGCCAGCGGTTGAAGCTGATATAGCTGAAGAGCCGGTTGTCGAAGAAGCAGTCGCGCCCGTTGAAGAAGAACTTTCTGCTGCCGAAACAGTCGCAGTTGAAAGCATCACGCCTTATGCAGCACCTGTTGTTGCCGAACCTGCCGTTGCAGCGCCTGCCGATAGCGAAGAGACCGAAAAGCTAAAGGCGCGCATTGCTGAACTGGAACGGCAAATTATCGAGCAAGATGTATCCTTGCGTCGCACGCTTGCAACGCTGACCGATTGGATGGAAAAGGAAAACCATTCACTAGCGGCAGAAGTGCGGAACATTCGCGCGGCTTGACGGAAGTACATTGGCTGGTGTTATCTTGCCAAAATAAACCGTAGTGCTGAGCCTGTCGAAGCACGTTTCACGGCAACGCGCCCTTCGACAGGCTCAGGGCTACGGTAAATATCGGAACAGGATAGGTCGTCGGTTTCATGCGCAACGCACTTTCCGTTGATGTTGAGGACTGGTTCCACGTTGGCGCATTCGAACGGGTGATTAACCCCGCCGATTGGCCGACGCTGGAATGTCGGGTCGAGGCGAATACCGACCGTCTGTTGCAGATGTTCGACGATGCCGGGATCAAGGCGACGTTTTTTACGCTTGGTTGGGTGGCGGAACGCTATCCACAGCTGATGCGGCGCATTGCGTTGGCGGGCCACGAATTGGCCAATCACGGATCGAATCACGATCGGGTATTCACGATGACCCCGGCGCAATTCGCCGCCGATGCCGATCGCGCCCGAAAAACCATTGAAGACACCAGCGGGGCGTTGGTGGCGGGTTATCGCGCGCCCAGTTTTTCCATCGATCAACGCACGCCTTGGGCGCATGAGGTGCTGGCTGAACAGGGCTATGCCTATTCCTCAAGCGTCGCGCCCATAAAGCATGACCATTATGGCTGGGCCGATGCCCCGCGTTTTGCCTTTCATCCGGTGAAGGGCAGCGACTTTGTCGAAATACCCGTCACCACCGCGATGTTTGCTGGAAAGCGATTAGCCGCAGGCGGCGGCGGTTTTTTCAGGATGTTGCCTTATGCTTTTTCACGCTGGGCCGTGTCGCAGGTGAATACAGCCGATCAACGTCCAGCGATCATTTATTTTCACCCATGGGAAATTGACCCCGATCAACCGCGTGTTGCCAATGCTCCGCTGAAAAGCAAAATACGCCATTACAGCCGTTTGGACGCGATGGCGGGAAAATTGGAGCGGTTGATGCAGGATTTCCGATGGGACCGGCTGGATCATATCGTTGAGACAGAAAAGGGACGCATGGCATGAACGCCCCTTTGATGACGGATCTGATCACCGTGCGCCCAGCCGATCTGCGCGATGCAGAGGATTGCGCACGCATTGCCGCTTTTGTTCTATCGCACGATGATGGAACCCCATTCCATCTGCCCAAATGGTTGAGCGCGATTGAGCGCGCGACCGGGCAGGAGGCTCATTGCTTCATCGCAGAAAATGGCGCGTTGGAATTGGTGGGCATTTTGCCGTGCCATATCGTTCATTCGCCCTTGTTCGGGCGCGCGTTGGTGTCATCGGCCTTTGCAGTGGGCGGCGGAATTTTGGCGACCGCACAAAAAGTGGCGGAGCGATTGGCATCGGCAGCATGGAGCTTTGCAGAGCGACATAGCTGCCCGACGATGGAATTGCGTGGCGGTATGCTGCCACAATCGCCGGGTTGGATCGTGAAGACCGAAGCGCACGCCAATTTTATGCGCGCTTTATCGGCGGATGACGAAGCCGAACTGCTCGCCATTCCGCGCAAACAGCGTGCCGAGGTGCGCAAGGGGTTGGAGAAAGACCTGATCGTTGAAACTGGAAACGGCGCGCGCGATCTGGATTGGCATTATGCCATATATGCCGAAAGCGTCCGCAATCTGGGTACGCCGGTTTTCCCGCGTGCGTTGATGACGGAAGTGGCGGCGGCTTTTGGCGATGATGTTGATGTGCTGACTGTGCTGCATAATGGCCAGCCGGTGGCAAGCGTGATGAGCCTGTATTTTAACGGCATGGTCATGCCCTATTGGGGCGGCGGTATATGGCAGGCGCGGGCTTTGCGTGCCAATGATGTGATGTATTATGCGCTGATGAATCATGCGCGCAGGCGCGGTGCTACCGCGTTCGATTTTGGTCGTTCGAAAACGGGTTCGGGCGCTTATGCGTTTAAGAAAAACTGGGGTTTTGAACCTGAACCCATGGCCTATGCGCTGCGCACTGCCGACGGTGCGGAGCCGCGCGATGTGAACCCCAATAGCCCGAAATATAAAGCACAGATCGCCGTATGGCAGCGACTGCCTTTAGGGATCGCCAATCGCCTTGGCCCTTGGATTGCCAAGGGTTTGGGATAATGCAGGAAATCCTGTTCCTCGCGCACCGCATCCCTTGGCCGCCGGATCGCGGTGACAAAATCCGGTCCTATCATTTATTGCAAAAGCTGACGCAAATGGCCTCGGTGCACGTCGGGGCTTTTGCCGAGAATGCGCAAGAGGAAGCGGCTGCGAAACACCCACCTCTGGCCAATATTGCCTCGCTGTGCGCGCCTGTGCGCCGCAAAAGTAATCATGTGGCGGGCGTTGAGGCTGTGCTGACGGGAAAGCCGGTATCGCTGACCGCTTTTGGTTCCAAGGCGCTGCAAAATTGGGTGAATGAAAAGCTCGCAAGTGGACGGATCAGCCATATTGTCGTCTTTTCCGGGCAAATGGCGCAATTTGTGCCCGATAGCTACACCGACCCGCTGATCATGGATTTCTGCGACGTCGATAGCGCGAAATTTGAAAGCTATGCTGCAGAAGGCAATGCTGTCATGCGCTGGGTCAACCGGCGAGAGGAACGGTTGCTCTCCGCTTTTGAGGCTAAGGTCGCAGCGCGCGCCGACGCCAGTCTGTTGGTGAGCGAAGCCGAGGCCGCATTGTTCCGGAAACGCAGCGGTGCGGGCAGTGTCCACGCTTTGGGCAACGGTATTGATACGGTGTTTTACGATCCGGCGGCAACGTTCAAGAAGTTGCATCCGGTGTTCCCCGACCCGTTGATCGTTTTTACCGGCCAAATGGATTACCGCCCGAATATAGAGGCCGTAGCTGATTTTGCGCATAATGCCTTTCCGGCTATCCGTAGCAGCCATCCCGAAACCACCTTTGCCATAGTCGGGCGCAATCCAACACAGGCGGTGGTGGATTTATCGGCTTTGCCCGGAGTCATGGTGACAGGCGCCGTCGATGATGTGCGGACGTGGCTTGCGGGGGCCGATGTAGTGGTTGCGCCGCTGCGGATCGCACGCGGTATTCAGAACAAGGTTTTGGAAGCCATGGCGATGGCGCGGCCTGTGGTTGCGTCGACTGCGGCGGCGGAGGGAATTGACGCGCAAGATGGCGTGCATTTCAGAGTGGCGGCTTCAGCGGCGCAAGAGGCGGAGATCGTTATTGCCCTGCTGCACGATCTGGAGGCGCGGCAGACGCTGGGCAACGCGGCACGTGCGCATGTAATCGAGCATTATAGCTGGGATGGGCAGTTGAATGTGCTCGACAGTTTAATCAAGATCAACCGCCACCCCCGCGCAGGCGCGGGGCCATCTCCCGAACTTGCTGTACTACGCGAGGATGTGTCGTGATGAAAGCTCAGGTGATGGACCCCCGCCTGCGCGGGGGTGACGAGGTGAGAGCGGAAAGGTCAATCTGGCGCTCCACCCTCACCAATCTGGCTTTCATCACTGTTGCCATCCTGATCCTGTTTCACCAAGACGTTATCGACATCACCCAAATCTGGTGGAACAGTTCCACCTTTAACCATTGCTTGCTGATCGTCCCGATCCTCATCTGGCTGGTGATGCAGCGCACAGATGAATTGGCAAAGCTGACCCCGCAGGCTTGGTGGCCGCCATTGCTCTATGCAGGTGTGGGGGCTTTCGGCTGGTTGCTGGGGGATGCCGCAGGCGTTGCGGTGGCGCGGCATCTGGGACTTGTGATGATGCTGCAAGGGGCTGTTTCCGCACTGCTCGGCTGGAACATCACCAAAGGGTTACTCTTTCCGCTATTCTATGCCTTTTTCCTCGTGCCCATTGGCGAAGAAGCGGTGCCGATTTTGCAGACAATCACTGCCAAAATGTGCATGTGGCTGCTTGGCTTGACCGGCATTCCCGCGCATTTGGAAGGCATTTTCATCTCCACCCCCAACGCCTTGTTCCGGGTGGCAGAGGCGTGTTCGGGTGTTAAGTTCCTGATCGCGATGGTCGCTTTGGGCGCTTTGGTATCGAACCTGTGTTTCAAAAGCTGGCCGCGCAGGATCGCCTTTATGGTTGTGTGCGTGGTCGTGCCGATATTGGCGAATGGATTGCGGGCTTTCTCTACCATTTACATCGGCCATCTCGGCAATCTGGAATTTGCGCAAAGTGTGGATCATGTGATTTATGGCTGGGTATTTTTCGCGGTTGTCATTGCGTTGGTGATGGCGATTGGCTGGCGTTTTTTTGACCGCCGCGCCGATGCGCAGCCGATTGACGCGGCGACCTTGCAGGCAAAAATCCGCTGGCCGCTGGCGGGAAAGTGGGTGCTGTCGATAATGCTGTTGATCGCCGTCATACCCGCTGCTTGGGCGGGCTATGTATCCAGCCGTTCATCGACATTGCCCAAACACATCCTGTTGCCGAAAATCGCAGGCTGGACAGTATCCAATTACGATACCCCATATTATTGGACGCCCTATTTTGGCGGGGCCAGCCATAAACTACTCGCACGCTATCGTAATAAAGCCGGGCAGCATGTTGATTTTTATGCTGCGATTTATGATCGTCAAGCCGAGGGCCGTGAATTGGTTGGTTTTGGTCAGGGCGCGGTTGGCAATGATGGCCGCTGGGCGTGGATCGAGGATTGCGAAGCGCCTGCCAACGCCCGTTGCGAGCGGATTGCGGCACAGGGCAAATATATGCGCGAGATTCACAGTTACTACCGCGTCAACGGTGTAACCACCGGCGGCGCTACACAAGTGAAACTGGAAACGCTGAAGAATCATTTATTTGGCGGCGGCCAGCAGGCGGTTGCAATTTTGCTGTCATCTGAACGCGTCGGCACTGTCGATCCACGCGCTGCGATAGATGAGTTTACCAAAGATGTGGGAAATATCGACAAAGTGGCTGACCAACTGGCCGGACTGGACTAAAGGTCAGCAAATCATGTGCGGAATAGCCGGTATCTTCCACGTCGAAAGCGCCAAGCCTGTCGATCCTGAACGGGTGCGGCGGATGACCGACGCCATCGCCCATCGCGGACCGGATGGGTCTGGGGTATGGACGGCGCTGGGTGTAGGGCTCGGCCATCGGCGGCTGTCGATCATTGATCTGGGCGGCGGCGCGCAACCGATGGTAACCGAGGATGAAAATCTGGCGGTCAGTTTCAACGGCGAAATTTATAATTTCCTGGAATTACGCAAGGAACTGGAAGCGGCGGGCTATATATTTCGCAGCAACAGCGATACCGAAGTTATTCTGCACGGCTGGCGGCAATGGGGTGTGGGTGTGGTCGAACGGCTGCATGGCATGTTCGTATTCGCGCTGTACGATGTTCGCGCGCGGCAGTTGCTGTTGGCGCGTGACCGGCTGGGGGTAAAACCGCTTTATCATGCCGCATTGGCCGATGGCAGCATCATTTTCGGCTCCGAACTAAAGGCGCTATTGGCGCACCCCGGATTGCGCCGAGACCCCAATCAGTTCGCCATCGATGACTATTTGGCGTTCGGTTATGTTCCCGATCACACGTGTATGGTGGCGGGTGTGGAGAAGCTGGCAGCGGGGCATTATTGGTTGCTGCAACAGGGCAAAACAGTGCCCGCGCCAACCCAATATTGGGACCTGGATTTTTCCACCCGCGAAAAAGGCAGCGAAGCGGAGTTACAGGAAGAATTGTTGCGATTGATGCGGCAAGCCGTGCTCAGCCGGATGATCGCCGATGTGCCATTGGGCGCGTTTCTGTCAGGCGGAGTGGACAGCAGCAGTGTGGTTGCGCTGATGGCAGAGGCATCGCGCGTGCCGGTAAAAACATGTTCCATCGGATTTGACGTCAGCGCGCTCGACGAAACCGAATATGCCGAACGCATCGCCAAACGCTTCCTGACCGAACACCATGCCCGCACGGTGGCGGCGGATGACTATGCGCTGATCGATACGCTCGCCTTTCACTTTGACGAACCCTTTGCCGATGCTTCTGCCTTGCCCACGTATCGCGTGTGCCAATTGGCGCGCGAACATGTGACGGTTGCGCTGTCTGGCGACGGTGCGGACGAGGCGCTGGCCGGTTACCGCCGCCATGTCTTCCACCACGGCGAAGAACGCCTGCGCGGGCTGTTGCCACAGGGCATACGCGGGCCATTGTTTGGCGCATTGGGGAGCATCTATCCCAAGGCCGATTGGGCCCCGCGCCCGTTGCGCGCCAAAACGACATTGCTGTCACTCGCTCGTACGGGGGCAGAGGGCTATGCCGAGGCGGTGGGCGTTACTGGTCCCGCCATCCGCGACCGCATTTATTCGCGGCGCACGATGCAAGCACTGGGCGGCTATCGCGGCGAAAGCCATATGCACCGGTTAATGGCAGAGGCCCCAGCGCAAAGCGGGCTGGATCGCGCACAATATGCCGATATGAAGCAATGGCTGCCCGGCGACATTTTGGTCAAAACCGACCGGATGAGCATGGCCGTCGGGCTGGAGGCGCGCGAACCGTTGCTCGATCACCGCCTGATGGAGTTCGCCGCACGATTGCCCGATAAAATGCGCGTGCGCGGCGGGCAGGGCAAATGGCTGATGAAGCGGACTATGGAACGCTATTTGCCGCAAGACATTCTCTATCGCCCGAAAATGGGCTTTGTCACGCCGATCAGCCAATGGTTTCGTGGGCCACTGGCGGAAACGGCGCGCGGGATTTCATCGAGTTCGACCTTGTCCAAAACCGGCTGGTTTGATGCAGACGCTTTGGCCAAAATCGCCGAGGATCATATCAGCGGCCGTTCTGATAATGCGCGGTTGCTGTGGCAATTGCTGATGCTGGAAAAGTCGGTCGAACGGATGTTCGGGTGAGGTTTTTTCACTCCGCTTGAATCATTGCCGTAGCCCTGAGCCTGTCGATGGGCGCTTATCCGGCCAACGCTCTTCGACAGGCTCAGGGCTAAGGTATTACGTCCTAACAACCCTCGTTGTGGCGGCTTTCGTTCACGGATAAACCGCCCGCACAAAATACAACCCATCCGGCGGGGCATTGAACGCCAACGCTGCGCGATCCTTCGCCGCCAGCGCATTCGCCAGATCCTGCGCCGTCCAACGTCCCATGCCGACGTGCGCCAGACAGCCGACCATCGACCGAACCTGATGGTGCAGAAAACTGCGCGCCGCCGCCTTGACAATCACATGGTCACCCTCGCGCCGCACATCCAAACGGTCTAGCGTTTTGATGGGGCTTTCGGACTGGCAATGCACAGAGCGAAAGGTGGTGAAGTCGTGCAGGCCGACCAGCAATTGCGCGGCATCGTGCATCGCATCGCTGTCCAGCGGCTGCGGAATGCGCCACGCCTTGCCCGCTTCCAAGGCCAGCGGAGCGCGGCGGTTGGCGATGCGATATTCATAGGCGCGGCCAATGCAGGTAAAACGTGCATGCCAATCATCGGCAACGATTTCGCAATCCAGGATCGCGATTGGGGCAGGACGCATCACGGCGTTTAATGCTTCCATCAACCGAAAGGGTTCAATCGTTTTGGCGATGTCAGCATGGGCGCGCATTGCAAATGCGTGCACCCCGGCATCGGTACGGCCTGCGGCATGAACAGCGCAGTTTTCTCCGCACACCAGCGCAATTGCCTGTTCGATCGCTTGCTGCACCGACGGCCCATGGCTTTGGCGTTGCCAGCCCATATAGGGGCTGCCGTCAAATTCGATGGTGAAGGCGAAGCGGGTCATGAAAGCCGGGTTCCGGCAGGGATTGCCTTGCCGCGCAGGAAATCGGCAATTGCCATGGCGGGCTTACCCGCGCGTTGGATGATCGTAGGGCGGATTGCTCCGTCGGCACAGGCGATGGTCAGCTGGTCGTCGAGGACCGTACCGGTTTCAAAATCCTCCCCGGAACGGGGAGGGGGACCATCCGCAGGATGGTGGAGGGGCCGCTCTCGGCCTGCGCCGACCCCTCCGTCACGGGCTTCGCCCGCGCCACCTCCCCGTTCCGGGGAGGATTTTAGAATGTCCGCCCCCATCACCCGATACCGCTCGCCTTCAAACTCAAACCAGGCCCCCGGATGAAACGCTCGTATCTGCCGCTCCACCTGTTCGGCTGCCAACGAAAAATCCAGCCGCGTCTCTGCCTTGGCGATCTTTGCTGCATAAGTGACGCCACCGTCAGGTTGCACAACCGCTGGTTGCGTCGACAGGTCTGCCAGCACCGCAACCATCATCCGCGCCCCCATTTCGGCCAGCTCTGCCGTCAATTCGCCCGCAGTCTTGCCATTTACCAATGTCCGCCCGGTTGCCCGTACTGGCCCGGTATCAAGGCCTGCCTCCATCTGCATGATGCACACGCCGGTCTCATAATCCCCTGCCAAAATCGCCCGCTGCACTGGAGCGGCCCCGCGCCAACGGGGCAGCAATGATCCGTGCACATTCAAACAGCCATGCGTCGGCGAATCCAATATCGCTTGCGGTAGGATCAAGCCATAAGCCGCCACAATCGCCGCTTCAGCACCCAATGCCGTAAATTCCGCATGTGCCTCTGCATTGCGCAGCGAAACCGGCGTGCGTATTTCCAGCCCCAACGCTTCTGCCCGTGCTTGGACTGCCGATGGCGTCAGCTTCTTTCCGCGATTGGCGGGGCGGGGCGGTTGCGAATACACCGCAACCACTTCATGCCCGGCCGCAACCAGCGCATTGAGCGTCGGCACAGCGAATTCGGGGGTTCCCATGAAAATCAGGCGCATTGCCAGCAGTATCCTTAGTACTAACCGTAGCCCTGAGCCTGTCGAAGGGCGCTTCTCAGTTGCAGCGTAATGCCGAGAGGCGTGCTTCGGCAGGCTCAGCACTGCGGTGAAATGTGACGCCCGATTTTGGACCCAAGGTTTAGTTCTTCTAACTTTTACCAGAAGCCGATAAGGCGCATCTCATGGCATCGCAAGAAATAGACGCATTGGCACAGGCATTGTCGCGGCTGCCCGGATTGGGACCACGTTCGGCGCGGCGCGTTGTGCTGCACCTGATGAAAAAGCGTGAGACGGTGTTGCAGCCGTTGTTGCGCGCGCTGGAAAAGGTGGAGGAGCGGCTGAAGAATTGCGACGAATGCGGCAATATCGACACCAGCAACCCGTGCGGTATTTGCACCGATGCGCGCCGCGATTTGCGCTCGCTGTGTGTGGTGGAGGATGTGTCGGATCTGTGGGCGCTGGACCGATCACGGCTTTTCCCCGGAAAATACCACGTTTTGGGTGGGCGGCTGTCGGCATTGGACGGTGTGCGACCAGAGGATTTGAATATCGATCGCCTGATCGCGCGGGTCGCGATGGGGGGTATTGACGAAGTGGTACTGGCGATGAACGCCACGCTGGAAGGGCAAACGACCGCGCATTATCTGGCGGAAAGGCTCGAAAGTTTCCCCATCCGCCTGACCCAATTGGCGCATGGGGTGCCGGTGGGCGGCGAACTGGATTATCTCGACGAAGGCACGTTGGCGCAGGCATTGCGGGCAAGAAGGCCAGTGGGTTAAGCCAAGCGAAGGTTGACCGAATCCCTTCCAACCCCTATTTTACGCACATGGCTATACTCCCTATTCTCGAAGTGCCGGATCCCCGGCTGAAAATCATATCGACTCCCGTCACCGAATTTGACGACGGATTGAAACGCCTCGTCGAGGATATGTTCGACACCATGTACGATGCACCGGGCATTGGTTTGGCGGCGATTCAGGTGGGAGTGGCAAAGCGGGTGCTGGTCATCGATTTGCAAGAACCCGTCGAGGACGAGCACGACCATGAGCACGGCGAGCATTGCAGCCATGAACATGCGGTAAAGCGGGTGCCGCGCACCTTTATCAACCCAGAAATTCTCGATCCTTCAGAGGACTATAGCGTTTATACCGAAGGCTGTTTGTCGGTTCCCGATCAATATGCAGAGGTTGAACGCCCCACCGCAATCCGTGCCCGTTGGCAGGATGTGAACGGAACGTTTCATGAAGAGGAAATGGACGGCCTGATGGCCACGTGCCTGCAACACGAAATGGACCATTTGCAGGGCATTTTGTTCATTGATCACCTGTCGCGGATGAAGCGGCAAATGGTGCTGAAAAAGCTCGAAAAGCTGCGCAAGTTGCACGGGGTTGCGGCTTAGGGGTTCTGAGTTGGTAAAGCTTTGAAAACCCCACCTTCATCGTCACCCCGTGCTTGACACGGGGTTAGGCTATACTCTGCCGATCCGATAAAAGCCAAGCCCCGTGTCAAGCACGGGGTGACAATGCTAGTGTGATAGCGGGCTGCCTCCCATTCAAAATTGCAATCGATTGCTTGCGCCAAAAATATTTGCCCTTACACTGCGACCAAAGCGGGCATAAAGTCCGGGGAGGAGAGTCCTATGGCATTATCAATGACGGTACCCGTCGCAGCGGAAGGCGCAGAATCAGTCAAAAAACCGCGGCTTTCACTGTTGCGTATTTTGGAGATGAATCTGGGCTTTCTGGGACTGCAATTCAGTTTTGGGCTGCAACAAGGCAATATGGCCCCGATCTATTCCTATCTGGGGGCGGATGAGGCTTCGCTGCCGATCCTGCAACTGGCGGGGCCGATGACCGGCCTGATCGTGCAGCCCATCATTGGCGCGATGAGCGACCGCACCAATTCGCGCTGGGGGCGGCGGACGCCCTATTTTATCATCGGTGCGATCCTGTGCACATTGGGTTTGTTTTTCATGCCATTGGCGCAGTCGATTCTTATGGCGGCTAGCCTGTTGTGGATTTTGGATGCAGGCAACAACATCACGATGGAACCCTATCGCGCTTATGTGTCTGACCGGTTGGACGAGAGTCAGCATAATTTAGGTTTCCTGACGCAAAGTGCCTTTACCGGTTTGGCGCAGTGTCTGGCATTAGGAACGCCCGCGTTGCTGGTGGGCTTGTTCGGGATGAACAGGGACGCGATTGGCGGCAATAACATTCCCGATACTGTCTATGTCGTGTTTACCATTGGTGCAGTGCTGTCGCTATCGACAATCCTGTGGTCGGTATGGCGCGTGCCGGAATTGCCGCTGACTCTAACCCAAAAGGCTGAGATTGACGCCCAGCCGAAAACGGTCTCGGCGACGTTCAAGGAAATTTGGAACGCAATCCGCGAAATGCCAACGCCCATGCGCAAGCTGGGCGTGATGATGTTGTTTCAATGGTATGCGTTGGGGATTTACTGGACCTATGTGACCTATTCGATTGCCCGTTCAGTTTATAACACCAGCGAGCCGGTGAGTGATGGGTTCCGCAGTGCGGTTTTGACCAACGGCACGATGGGTGCGTTTTACAATGCCGTCGCCTTTGTTGCCGCATTGGTGATGATGCCGATGATCCGCAAAATCGGTCCGCGTTATGTGCACGCTTTTGCTTTGGTAGCGGGCGGATTGGGTATGCTGGCGATCCCGCAGATGACCCAAGTAAGCTGGCTGTTCCCAGCGGCAATCGGTGTGGGCATTTGTTGGGGCAGCATCATGGGCACGCCCTATGTGATGCTGGCCAGTTGCATCCCGCCGCGCCGTACGGGCGTGTATATGGGCATTTTCAACATGATGATCGTGATCCCGATGTTGCTGAACGCCGCAACCTTCCCCTTTTATTACCGGCCTATGCTGGGCGGAGATGCACGCAATGCGTTGATGTTGGCGGGGGTGTTGTTGATCTGTGCAGCGGTTGCGGTGTTGCGCGTTCGGGACGATGAACTGGTTGCATGACCGAATATCTTCGAACTCGATGGCGAAACCTGCACCGCGATTTGGGAACTTCCCCCTCATGAAGCGCCGTTGTGGCGGTATTGGGGGCTGCGGCTGCCCAATGGAGTGACGCCGGGGGCAGCGTTACGTGAAACCCGCCCCGAACCGAGTTTTTCACCGCATTTTGACCAACCTTTGACATTGTTTCCCGGCGGCGGCGTGGGCTGGTTCGGCGCGCCCGCTTTACTCGCGCATCGGGCAGGGCAGGATTGGAGCTTTCAGGCGACGCGGTGCGATGTCGAACAGGGTGATGGCTCGGCGCGGGTCACATTGCACGATGATGTTGCAAAAGTGCAGGTGGCGGTTTCGCTTTCCATGAACGGCGAAGTTCTGACGCTGTCGTCCACTCTGACCAATATGGGCGAAGGGGTGCTGGACGTTGCGTGGCTGGCGTCTGGCGTAGTGCCTTTGCCCGATGACGCGCGCAGTGTGCGATCCTACTCCGGTCGGCACAATACAGAATTTGTCGCGGTCAATGATCCACTAACGCGCAGCACATGGCGGCGGGAAAACCGGCGCGGGCTGACCTCGCATGATTGCTTCCCCGGCGCGGTGGTCGAGGCCGATGGCGCGACCTATGGCACGCAACTGGCGTGGTCCGGCAACCATGTGCAGCAAATCGAATGGGTCGATGACGGTCGCTATCAATGGCAAATGGGCGAAGGATTCGTGCCCGGCGAAGTGCGACTGGCGCCGGGAGAAAGCGTTGGTACGGCGGACATGCTCGCCACTTGCGCCGCCGATGCCAATGGCGTCGCACAAAATTTCCATGCCGAAATCCGGCGGCGGATAGACTGGCCCGGCGGGCAGATGCGGCCCCGCCCGGTGCATCTGAACACATGGGAGGGATTTTATTTCGACCATGATGAAGCCGCGCTGAAAGAACTGGCGGATGCGGCGGCGGGCATCGGCATCGAACGCTTTGTCCTTGACGATGGCTGGTTTGCTGGGCGCGAAGACGACACTTCGTCTCTAGGTGACTGGTGGGTCGACGCGCGCAAATATCCGAACGGCCTGAAACCGCTGGCCGATCACGTTGTCGCGCTGGGTATGGAATTCGGGCTGTGGGTGGAGCCTGAAATGGTCAATCCCGACAGCGACTTGTACCGTGCGCATCCCGACTGGGCATTGTCGGTGCAGGGGCGGCCACTGCTTGCCTCTCGCAACCAATTGGTGCTCGATATGCGGCGGGCAGAAGTGCGCGCATATCTGTATGAGAAGATCGCTGCACTGCTAATGAACTACCGATTGCCTATCTCAAATGGGATCATAATCGTGACCTGATTGCAGCAGGCGACCGGCCTGCCTATCGCGAACAGGTGCTGGGTGGCTATGCATTGATGGCCGAATTGCGAAGCGCCTTTCCGGCTGTTGAAATAGAGGCCTGTGCCGGTGGTGGAGGGCGGATTGATGCCGGCGTCATCCGTCATACGCATCGGTTCTGGACCAGCGACAATATCGATGCCGTAAGCCGGGTGACTATCCAGCGCGGGTTCCTTCAATTCATGCCGCCTGAAATCATGGGGTCGCATATCGGCGCGTCACCCGCCCACGCCACGGGACGCAGCCAGTCTATGGATTTTCGCGGGGCCGTTGCTATGGCCGGGCATTTGGGCGTCGAGTTGGACGTTCGCAAACTGGACGATGTGGACCGGGCCAAATTAGCACAATGGATCGCGGCCTATAAATTGCATCGCGATAGGCTGCATCACGGAAAGATATGGACCGGCGAAGCGGGCGATGGTTTGTTGTGGCAAGCGCATGGTTCGGTGGAGGCTCTGTTATTGTTCGTCACACGGATCGACCCGCAGACCCAACGTCATGCGCCGGTGGTGAAATTGCCGATGCTGGATGCAGGTAAGCGGTATCGCGTGAATGATGATGTTATAGACGGTGCTTGGTTGGTCGCACACGGGCTGGTCCTGCCGCCGATGAAGGCGGAGAGCTGTCACCTCGTCCGGTTGACGGCACTATGACTTTTGATCCCTGCGAGCATCCGCACCGTCGCTATAATCCCTTGCGTGACGAATGGATATTGGTCTCCCCGCACCGCGCCAAAAGGCCATGGCAGGGGCAGGAGGATGCGCCCGATGATGCTGTGCGCCCAGCATATGACGCGTCCTGTTATCTGTGCCCCGGCAACCTGCGAATTACCGGAGAGGAAAATCCTGCGTATGAGGGCAGCTTTGTTTTTGGCAATGATTTTGCCGCATTGACGACGGATGCGCCGTCACCTGACACTCAAGACCCGCTGTTTCGTGCAGACGCCGCACGGGGGGTAGCGCGGGTGATTTGTTACTCGCCCGACCATGCAAAGACGCTGCCTGAATTGGATGTGTCTGCGATCCGCAGCATTATCGATACCTGGGCAGAACAAAGCGCAGAGCTTGGTCGTCAATACGCGAATGTGCAGGTGTTTGAAAACAAGGGCACGATGATGGGTTGTTCCAACCCGCACCCGCATGGACAAATCTGGGCGACCGAATATGTGCCGCAAGAAGTGGTGACGGAAGATCGCACACAGGCGGCGTGGCCGGGGATGCTGCTCGAACTGGCCGAGCGCGAGGCGGGCGGGCCGCGTGTTGTTGTCGAAACCCCCCATTGGCTGGCGATTGTGCCGTGGTGGGCCAGCTGGCCGTTCGAGACTTTGCTGCTGCCGCGCTTTGCCGTGCGACGACTGCCCGACCTGACTGCTCGAGCATCGCGATGATTTGGCGCGGGCGCTAAAGGCACTGACGGCACGCTATGACAATCTGTTTCAATGTTCCTTTCCCTATTCGATGGGCTGGCACGGTGCGCCCTTTACCGACAGCGCAACGGACCATTGGCAATTGCACGCCCATTTTTATCCGCCATTGTTGCGCTCGGCATCGGTGCGGAAATTCATGGTGGGCTATGAAATGCTGGCTGAGGCGCAGCGCGACCTCACGCCGGAACAGGCCGCCGAACGATTGCGCAGCGTCAGTGACGTGCATTACCGGGAACGGGCATGATCGATCGGCTCCACCGGCTGTTCCGCGACCAATTCGGCAACGCGCCCGATGTGCTGGCGCGAGCGCCGGGGCGGGTCAATCTGATCGGTGAACATACTGATTATAATGACGGGTTTGTTCTGCCTTGTGCGATTTCCAAACAGACCATGGTTGCCGCGCGAAAACGCGAAGACGGATTATTGCGGGTGGTTGCGGGCGATTTGAACGACGTCAGCACAGAGTTTTCCGTGTCCTTGCCGGTAACGCCAAGCAGCGAAGCGCCTTGGTCCAATTATGTGCGCGGCATGGTCGATGGGTTACAGCTTGAAGGCGTGCAGATATCGGGTGCCGACATCGCGATTGTGGGTGATATGCCGCAAGGGGCAGGGCTATCATCGTCGGCGGCGCTGGAAAATGCCGTGGGGCTGGCGTTGGCGGCTTTGGGTGGGCAGCCCGATTTTGACCGGACATTGTTGGCGCGTCTTGGCCAACGGACCGAGCATGAATTTGCCGGATGCCATTGCGGCATCATGGATCAACTGGTCAGCGCGCAAGCAAAGGCCGGATCGGCGCTTCTGATCGATTGTCGCAATTTGGAGTCGCAAGCCGTCGCCATTCCCGATAATCTGGCGATTATGATCGTCCACAGTGGCATAGTGCGCGGGCTGGTCGATGGCGAATATAATGCGCGGCGCGCGCAGTGTCAGGCGGCAGCGGCGCATTATGGTGTGGCCGCGCTGCGCGATCTGACCGACGTTCCGGCGCAAAGCGCACTTGACGCCGTTGCCTATCGCCGGGCGCGGCACGTGATTACCGAAAATGCACGCGTCTTGGCGGCGGCGGACGCTTTGAAGGCGGGTAATCTGGAAAAAATGGGCGTGCTGATGGCGCAATCGCACGCATCGATGCGCGATGATTTTGAGATTACTTTGCCAGCCATCGATGCACTGGTCGCGCTGCTGACAGACGCCATTGGGGGCGAGGGCGGGGCACGGATGACGGGCGGCGGATTTGGCGGGGCAGTTGTTGCATTGCTGCCGGTAGATCAGGTTTCGCGGGTCTCGAATATCGTCGAGAAATGCTATCGGACGCCTTTGGATGCCGCACCGCAAATCATGATTGAACGGCCTGCATCAGGCGCGTCACTCATCGGCTAAATTAGCCTGCCAAAACAGCTAGTTTCTCTCTCCAATATTTTCTTTGCAATCGATTGCTATTTTCTCTAAATGTCGGCGCGAACGGATTGCCAGTCCGCCCGATGTTGACGAACTGCGAAAGATTTTTGTGCTCAAACCCGCCGTTGCCCTTTCTGAGATGTCTTTATGGGAACCGCATCACGTGGCGGCAATTGCGGCGTCGAGCCTTCCTGAAATTCCGGTCGTTACCGCCGCCGATATTGTCGATGTGCTGCCGGAATTTCAGCTGTGGGACAGTTGGACCATCGATGATCCCGATGGCAATGCGGTGCGTTCGGATGGCTGGGCATTATGGGTGATTATGTGCGCCCCGCGCGACGTGCATCCCGATTTGCGCCACGATATTGCGCGTTTGCGATTGATGTTGGAACGTGACGGCGAATGGCGCGATTGCGGTTACTTACTGCCCGACGATTTGAATCCTGGTTCGCGCGAATGGGCGGGGTCATCGGTTTACGATGCCAAAACCGGTCGCCTGACATTGTTCTACACCGTGACTGGACGCAAAGGCGAAGCCAATCGAAGCTATGAGCAGCGGTTGTTCCAAACCGACGCGCCGCTGACTTTTGATGGTGACAATATCCAGATTGGTGATTGGTCCGCACCGGTCGAAAATGTCATTAGCGACGGCGTGGACTATGTCGTGGTTAACGAACACCAAGGCAGACCCGGCTTTATCAAAGGGTTTCGTGATCCCTTTCATTTTCGTGATCCTGCCGATGGTGCAGATTATTTGCTGTTTACCGCTTCCTACCAACCGTCCAGTTACGAACATAATGGCGTTATAGGTATAGCCCGTAGCGACGATGGCTGCATGGCCAATTGGTGCGTTATTACCGCCTTTGATTTCGGCAGACGGCGTGAACAACGAACTCGAACGCCCGATTTTGCGTTATGTTGACGGGCGGTATTATGTTTTCTGGTCGACGCAGAAAAAGACCTTTGCGCCTGATGGGCCGTCCGGTCCGAACGGTCTTTACGGGATGGTTTCGGATACGCTGTTCGGTCCTTATCGGCCGCTGAACGGGACAGGATTGGTTGCGCCCAATCCTGCCGCAGAACCGCTGCAAACCTACAGCTGGTGGATAACCGATGCATTGGATGTGATTGGCTTTGTCGATTTGTGGGGATTGAACGGGCGATCAGTCGATGCTGATCCATCTTTGGTCGCGCAGCATTTTGGCGGAGTTCCTGCCCCTTGCTTTCGCATTGCACTGAGCGGTGATCGCGCGCAGATTGTCGGCTGATGGAAAAACCGCTATACGGAATGGTGGAAGCAGGAGGCACAAAATTTGTGCTGGGTGTGGCCACTGGCCCGGATGACATCCGCGAAACCGTTCGGTTTCCCACGACCAGTCCTGCTGAAACCATCAATGCCATGCTCGATTGGTTTGCGGATCGCGCGCCTTTGGCCGGGATTGGTATTGCGACTTTCGGACCGGTAGGGTTGAATCCACACCAACCCGATTGGGGGCATATTCTGCAAACACCGAAAGCAGGGTGGAGCGGTGCTGATTTGGCTGGACCCCTAAAGACGCAATTCGCTTGTCCGGTGGCCATCGATACTGATGTTAATGGCGCTGCGCTGGCGGAATCATTGTGGGGTGCAGGGCAGGGGCATAGTTCGGTTTTATATTTTACCGTCGGTACCGGCATCGGCGGCGGTGCGGTAATTGGCGGGCGAACTCTGCAAGGGCAAAGCCATCCGGAAATGGGCCATATTAGAGTGCCGCGTCATTCCGATGATCTGCAATTTGCAGGAACCTGCCCGTTTCACGGTGATTGTTTGGAAGGGCTGGCAAGCGGCCCGGCCATCCTCGAACGCTGGGGCGCGTCGTTATCTGAACTGCCTGAAACGCATAGCGCGCACGACATTATCGCCTGGTATCTGGCACAAGCCAGTGTGACGATGCAGGCGGTTTTTGAACCGGGAAGAATACTCTTTGGTGGCGGTGTTATGGCGACACCCGGCTTGATCGACCGTGTCCGGCATCAAGCGGTCGCATTGGGCGGCGGCTATTTCCGCAGCGACGCGCGCGCCATTATTTGTCCGCCAGGTCTGGGTACCAATGCGGGCCTGCTCGGGGCATTATCGGTGGTGCTTAACTCGACATCCTGACGACCAGTTCGGGCGGCATGATGACCGAACTGGTTTCTTCGCCCGCAATCCTGCGAAGTAACAGATCGACCAAACTATGTGCGCCGGTGGTCAAATCCTGACGAACGGTTGATAAGCGCGGAATAGTGTGTTCGCCCAGCGCCAGACCATCATAGCCGATCAACTTTACGTCATCGGGAACCGAAACGCCCATTTCGGAAAGCGTTCGCAAAACGCTCATCGCAATAACATCAGAGGCCGCGAAAATACCATCGGGGCGAACTTGCGCGCTGCCCAGAAAATCGGCGATTCCCGTATCGCCGGGTTCCGACGCCAGATGCGCTGGAAACACGGATAATTTGTCGGCATAGCCCGCGCGCGTCAAAGCGGCTTTGCATCCTTCCAACCGTTGAGCGATTTCCAATGCTGTTGGATCGCCGAAAAAGGCAATGTGTCTGCACCCCTGATCGACCAAATGCGTAGCGGCCAATTCGCCCCCTGCAACATTATCGGACCCGACCGAACAGTGGACTTGCCCCTCTCTATGTCCGCCCCACACCACCAGTGGCTTATAAGCCAGTGTAACCCGATCAAGCGTTGCTGCCTGATCTGATTGTCCGATCACGATAATACCATCGACACGGCCGGAATCGGTAAATCGGTCCAGCCAGTCTTCGTTCGTTGGGATGACGCGTGACAGAACAAGGTCATAACCGCGCTCGGTCAACGCATCAGCCAACAGGCCCAGCATGGTAATGAAGAACGGATCAGAAATATGCTGGCCGGTTTCGTGGCCCAACGGGATTACGACTCCAATGGCCCCGGTTTTTTGAATGCGCAGATTTCGGGCCATGATATTGGGCCTGAAATCATGTTCACGCGCCAGTGCCTTTATCCGTTCACGGGTTTTCTGGCTGATCAAACCGGTGCCGGACAATGCGCGGGAAACCGTTCCCGCAGATACACCAGCAATTTTGGCAAGATCGTTTATGTTTTTGATTCGGACTTTTTCGTTCACCCTGATTCTCTAACGTAAGGACGTATGCCGTTATGATTTGGCGAAAACAGTGTAATAGCAAATGAATTCGTCATCTAGGCAAAGCGAATGAACAAATTTCAATCGATTGCAATTTTGTATTGCAAACGATTGCAAAACCTCTATGACTTATTTGCCAACCTGTCGTTCAACGAAGCGATCAGGATATTTACAACGAATTTTAGGAGGTTTTATGCGGAGGTCTGTTTTCAGAAATTGTGCGTCTATCGCAGCAATTGGACTGGCATCACTATCATCGGGTGTGTGGGCGCAAGACGCCGGCACCGAAGCGGCTGCCGAAGAAGAAACCGGTTATCTTGACGAAATCGTGGTCACCGCTTCGGGTCGCGACCGCACGTTGATCGAGAGCTCGGTTTCGGTATCAAGCGTCAGCGCCGAATTGATCAACAATTTCCAGCCAAGTTCAGAAGCCGAAGTTTTCAAACTGCTTCCCGGCATTCAAGTTCCCGGAACTTCGGGTCCAGGTGGTAACTCGAACATCGCCGTTCGCGGTCTGCCCGTCGCCACCGGTGGTGCGCCGTTTGTGCAGTTGCAAGAAGACGGCCTGCCGGTCGTTTTGTTTGGCGACATCCAGTTCGGCAACAACGATTACTTCACACGCTTTGATGCGACGGTGGCTTCGGTCGAAGCGGTTCGTGGCGGTTCGGCAACGACCTTTGCGTCGCAAGCCCCCGGTGCGGTTATCAACTATATTAGCCACACCGGTAAGCAAGAAGGCGGCTATGTTGAGCTGAAATCAGGCATCGACTATAGCGAAAAGCAATTGAACTTCCGTTACGGCAGCAGCCTGAACGACAGCATGTTCTTCCATGTTGGTGGCTTGATCAAGCGCGGACGCGGTCCGTTGCATGCCGACTATAATGTCAGCGACAGCATTCAGGTAAAGGGTAATGTCACCAAGGAATTTGCCGACGGTAAAGGCTTTTTCCGCGTATTGTTCAAATATGCCGACACGCAAGAGCCCAATTATACCGGTGCCCCTGCATTGGCATCGATCAGCGGTGGTACGGTTAGCGACATTCGTCCCTATCCCGGCTTTGATGGTCGCAGCCAATCGAACTATTCGATCAACAACCGTTCGTTCCTGATTTATAATCGCGATCGCGCCATCGAACGCGTTGATATGTCGGGCATCACCACCAAGCAGAAAAGCCTGGGGGCGGCGTTGCATTATGAATTCAACGACAACATCACCATCGACAATAATGCCCGCTGGTCGGACATTAGCGGCGGCTTTACCTCGCCATTCCTTGGCATTGGTACCCGCGCCAGTATTATCGGATCAACCGTAAACGGTGCAACCGTGGGCGAAATCCGTTATGCATCGGGCCCCAATACAGGCCAAGTGTTTACCGGAACCTATGTCGACAACAACGTAAACGTCCGTACCAACATTCGCGACATTGGTAGCTTCGTCAACGACCTGACCATTGCTGGAAAGTTTGAATCCGGCCTTGGTGAAGTGACCGCACGTGCCGGCTATTTCTACATGGACCAAACCATTGCGATGGATTGGCACGTAAACAAATCGCTGCGTGAATTGAGCGGAAACAATCCTGCTCAGCTTGATCTGTACAGCGGAACAGGCGCAGCAGCGGTGCGTTTGACGAATGAAGGCATTTCCGGATACAACAACAACTGGGGCAATTGCTGCGCCCGTGACTACGACCTGTCCTACACCAACACCGCGCCTTATGCGCAATTGGTGCTCGACAATGACAGCTTCAACCTCGACGGCAGCGTTCGGTTTGAAAAAGTCAAGGCATCGGGTTACGCCATTGGCGGCGGTTCTGAATTCAACATTCAGCCCGATCCCAGCAACCCTGCATTGTTGATCCCCGCCATTACAGCCAATGGAACCCGCGAAGTGCTGGATTACAGCCGTCGCTATACCAGCTGGTCGGGTGGTGCTTTGTTCAAAGCTAGCCCCAACCTCAGCATTTTTGCCCGCGCATCGCGTGGCGGCCGTTTCAACAGCGACCGTCAGACCTTGAGCGGCAAATTCCGCGCGGACGGCAGCCTTTGCACACGGGCACAGGCAACGGCGTTGCTATGCACCGACGGTGTCACGCCTTCGGTGGACTTCGTTGACCAGTATGAAATCGGCGTGAAAAACCGTGGCGACCTTGGTGGCGGACGCTACACCGTTGAACTCACCTTGTTGAAGGGCAAGTTCAAACGCAGCGACTTTGAACCGACAACGGCCAATGGCTGCACCGGCGGCGGTTGCGTTATCGACAACAAGTTCAAGACATCGGGTGCGGAGTTCTTTGGAACGTTGCGTTTCGGCGGCTTCAACATGGTTGCAAACGCCACCTATACCAAGGCAAAGCAACAAGGCACGATCACCCGCAACGGTACCGTTATCGGTGGTCAAACCAGCTTTGGCCGTGCGCTGAACATTCCTGATCTCAGCTATTCCTTGTCGGCGAATTACGACATTGCTGAAATCGCTTCGGTCGGTTTGACTGCAGTTGGACAGTCCAGCACGTTTGACGGTACGCTAACCTATCCCGGCAAAACGATTTTCAACGGTAACCTGCGTGTTTCGCCGATCGAAAATCTGGAAGTCGGCGTGAACATCTATAACCTGTTCAACACCTTCGATCCACGCGGCAACGGCGTTGGCACCTTTGGTGGCGGCATCACGGGGACTCCGGTCATCGGTCGCACCCTGTCGGGTTCCGTTCGGTTGAGCTTCTAAAGTTACGAAAAAGGGCCGGTTTTTGTATCGGCCCTTTTTCCACTGACAAATTTGATTTGGTGCTCTTGTCCCCTAGGGGGTGAGAGACTTTCAGGGGGCTCCCGAGCATTCATTGCAACGGCGAGTCCCCTTTTTGTTGACGGCAGCCAATGCGATTTGGCATCGACTGTGTGAAACGAGGTGGATGTGCAACCAACGGACCGGGCGATACGAACAATCCTGATTGTAGGCGGAGGATCTGCCGGCTGGATGACCGCAGCGGCGCTTTCCAAAACGCTGACCCATAATGTCGAAATTACCCTGATCGAATCCGAGGCCATCGGCACCGTTGGTGTGGGCGAAGCAACCATTCCGCCCATTCGTACCTTCAACCAAATGTTGGGGATCGACGAGCGCGAATTCGTCAAGCAAACGCAAGGTACCTGCAAACTGGGGATTGAGTTCGTCAATTGGGGGCGGCTTGGCCATCGCTATTTCCATCCTTTTGGTCCGCACGGAAAACCCTTTGATGTTCTGCCGGTGCACCAGCAATATTTGCGCGCAATAGCGAACGGTGATGCAGGTGATTTCGACGATTTGAGCATGGCGTGGCAGTTGGCGCGGGAAGGGCGGTTTAATCTGCCCAGCGGCGATATGCGGACGGTGATGTCGACCTTTGACTATGCCTTTCATTTCGATGCGGGCCGCTATGCACGCTATCTGCGCGGCTTTTCCGAACAACGCGGCGTCAAGCGCGTGGAGGGCAAAATTGCCGATGTGCGGCTGCACAGCCAATCCGGCTTTGTTGATGGCGTGACGCTGGATGATGGGCGGCACTTTGATGCCGATCTGTTTATCGACTGTTCGGGATTTCGCGGTCTGTTGATCGAAGGCGCATTGAACGCAGGATATGAAGACTGGAGCCACTGGCTACCCTGTGACCGGGCCATCGCCATACCATGCTCGAAAAACGGAGAACCAACGCCCTATACCCGTTCAACCGCGCATGAGGCAGGCTGGCAATGGCGCATCCCGTTGCAGCACCGCACCGGCAACGGCTATGTGTACTCCAGCCAATTTATCGCGGACGAAGCGGCAGAGGAAACGCTGCTGGCCAATCTGGATGGAGATCCCTTGGCGCAGCCCAACAAGCTGCGCTTTACAACGGGAATGCGGCGCAAATTCTGGGACAAGAATGTTATCGCGATTGGATTATCCAGCGGCTTTATGGAGCCGCTCGAATCGACTAGCCTGCATTTGATTCAGGCGGGTATTTCCAAACTGCTGGCGCTGTTTCCCGACCGCGATTTTGATCCAATGGTGACGGCGGAATATAATCACATTGCCACCACCGAATTTGAACGCATCCGGGATTTCCTGATCCTGCATTATAAATTGACGACACGCGATGACAGCGCATTGTGGCGCTATTGTTCGGCGATGGACATTCCAGAGACGCTGCAGTTCAAGATTGATCATTTCCGCCGTTATGGGCGACATATCGCGCGCGACATGGATTTATTTGGCCCACCCAGTTGGCACGCCGTGCATATCGGGCAGTTCAATACGCCGGAACGCGTCGATCCGCTAGCCGCGCATGTGGGTACCGAAGGTGTCGCGTGGTTATCGAAATTGCGCGAGGCTATGGCCGCCGCAGCCCAACAAACAACGACGCATCAACAGTTCATTGATCAGCATTGCAGGGCACCTGCAGTTTGATCATGGCGGGCCAACAGCCCATAATTGATCCCCTTCAGCGGGCGTTCGCGTTGCGCGAGACGCAGCAGATGGAGGCGGCCTATGCTGCGATTGTCGAGGCGGCTCAGTTAAGCCCCGCTGATCCGCGTGCAGCATTTGGATTGGCGCAGATCAGTTTTGAATGCTGGCGACCCGCCGCCGAATTGTTTGATCGTGCACGAGGGTTGATCCCGGACAATCCCGACATTATCCGCAACCATGCGCTGGCTTTGGTGGCAGAGGGGCAGGGGGATGCAGCAGAGCAGATGCTGCGCAATATGCTCGATCGGCATCCGGCCTGGCTTGATGGACACCGGACATTGGCGGCGATGCGATTGACCAGCGGTGTTGGATTGGGTTTCGATGAAAGCTACGCCCGCGCCTGTCAGGCAGAGCCCGGCAATGCCTCGATCCGGCTAGCATGGTTCCACCAACACGCGATCCGCAAGGATTGGAAAGCGGCGCAATCGGTGCTCGATCAGGGCGATGGCGCGATGCAAGCGAGCACCGGCTTTCAAATGGCAAGGCTGTTTCTGGGAGCAGAGTCCGGCGATCCCGATTTCGACGGAAACGGTTTTACCGTCTATGCCGAAAAAGCGGATCCCGGCCTCGACCTTTGCCGGGTTCGATACCATTTGCGCTGCGACGAAGTGGAATTGGCGCAAGCCATAGCCGCGCGGCAAGTCGTGGGGCAGCAGGGGCGCAGTTTCTGGCCGTATCTGTCATTGTGCTGGCGTGTACTTGGTGACAATCGCGCCGATTGGCTGGACCGCCCGTCGGTGTTTAACCGGCATTATGATCTGGATTTCTCGGCAGAAGAATTGACTGAACTCGCGGCGGTGCTGCGTTCACTACACCGCATGAAGGCGCCCTATCCCGAACAATCGGTGCGCGGTGGGACGCAGACCGACCGGCAGTTAATCTTCCACCCGCATCCCGCAATTCAGGCTGCACGCGCAAAATTTACTGCTGCTGTGGAGGATTATATCCAAGCTCTTCCCGATATCGAACCCAGCCACCCATTAGCATCTGGCAATCGCGCGAACATTGCCTTTGAAGGAAGCTGGTCGGTCCGGTTAATGGGGGCGGGATACCATGCCAGCCACACGCATAGCCTGGCTTGGCTCAGTTCGGCCTTTTATGTGGCGCTGCCGGATGCGGCCGAAATGGGCATTGCGCCAGCAGGTTGGCTGTCATTGGGAACGCCGCCGCCCGAATTGAACCTGAACCTTAAACCTTATGGTCAAATCGCGCCTGTGCCCGGTCGGCTGGCGATATTCCCGTCAACCATGTGGCACAGTACCGAGCCGTTCGAAGCCGGAGAGCGCCTGACAATGGCGTTTGATGTGCGGTTTGCGTTCTGAGTTTCGCGCGCGAAAGTATCACCCGCCAGCATGCTCATCATTGAACACAGTGGCGGGCGTCTGGCATTTTCTACTTTTGGGTCTTGTCGTAATGGCCAAGGCCTGGTTTGAAGGTTTTTTCGTCGATAAATTGCCTGGTCGCTTCCTTGCGGCCTTCATTGTCGAAAGCATTGGCCGATTCTTGCGCACGGATCAGATAATCCTCGGCATTGTCATAGGTCATTTCGCGAACCCTGCGCACCGCCCATTTGGTAGCGCGAAGGGCCGTCGCATTTTTGGCGAGCAGCACGTTGGCGACTTCGGTCACGCGAGCTTTCAATTGATCTGCCGGTAGGGCTTCGTTGATCAAGCCCTGTTGCGCGGCTTCGATACCCGTCAGGTTTTCGCCCATCATTGCGTGGTACATGGCGTTGCGGAACGAAAGCAATTCCGATGCCACTTTCGATGCACCGCCACCGGGCAAAATGCCCCAGTTGATTTCGGACAAGCCAAATTGGGCGTCTTCTGCCGCAAAGGCCAGATCACACGCGAACAGCGGGCCATAGCCACCGCCAAAGCACCAGCCATTGATCATCGCAATGGTTGGCTTTTCATACCAACGCAGCCGGTCCCACCAGCTATACGCTTCGCGCTGGGCTTTGCGCACCGAACCAAGACCTTTGGCTTCGTTTTCGCGGAAATATTCTTTTAAATCCATGCCAGCGGACCAAGCCGATCCCTCACCCGTCAGGACAAGGACGCCAACGTCTTCGCGAAATTCCAATTCCTCGATCACCCGCAACATCTGGCGGTTCAGCTTCGGGCTCATGCAATTGCGTTTTTCGGGGCGGTTAAATTTTACCCAAGCAATGCCATCGATGATTTCGACGGCAACGGTGTCTTCTTCGGCACGATCAGTCATTTAAGAACTCCATTTAAAATCTGAAAAAAGGGATTATTCGACCACGTAGAAATCAATCACGACATGGTCGGGTTTGCGGATTCCGCGCGCGACGAAAACTTTGCGCCGCATCCATTCATGCGGCCCGTCTTTGACGGAAAAAGTCGTGGTCGTGCGGAAATAATAAAGGCTGGGATCAACGTCTTCACCCTTTGACAGGCGTTCGATGATTTCCGGCGATGCAGTGCGAACGCCCGCATTGGTAACGCCGATGATGGTTCCATCCTTGGCACGCAAGAAATAGCGCGCCATGACTTCCGTAAGCCCTTTTGCACCAATTGCCTGCCAATCGCCGCCGCCGGGCAAGACTTCGCCCTGTAGCATAGGGCCTTCGACCGTTCCGCCGGTGATGCCAATAAAACGCGCACGCTTACCGTCGATTTCGCCCTGTTCCTGCGGTGGATCCAATGTTGCCCGAACCGAGAAAGCATAAGCGAGTTCAGGCTTTGGTGCTGCCGGTTCAGCTGACAACCCACTGGCTAAAATCAACGGCGCAATCATTGCCGAAAGTAATTGGCGCACAGCGGCTCTCCTCGCTCGAATCCCGATTATTGATATTGATCATAACAAAAAATGGATGCGACGCAAAGGCCCATTGTGCAAAGGCCAAACTTTGACGCTAATATTTAGGCAGGGCGGGGATTGCCAGTCCCCGTTGTAGAGCTTCAGTCGATGCCCATAACCCGGCGGTTAAGCGCCTGATCCGCTCCGCCTGCTGCGAAATCGTCAAAGGCATGGTCGGTAACACGGATGATATGCTGGGCGATAAAAGGGGCACCTTCAGCAGCGCCTTGTTCAGGATGTTTCAGCGCACATTCCCATTCCAGCACCGCCCAGCCGGCAAAATCATTGGCTGCCATTTTTGAAAATATCGCTGGAAAATCAACCTGGCCATCGCCTAGTGAACGGAACCGCCCCGGACGATCAACCCAATTCTGGTAGCCGCCATACACGCCCGATCGACCGTTGGGCCGGAACTCGGCATCCTTCACATGGAAGCATTTGATGCGTTCGTGATAGATGTCGATGAACTGTAGATAATCCAATTGCTGCAAAACAAAATGGCTGGGATCGTAAAGGATATTGGCGCGGGGGTGGTTGCCCACGCGGTCTAAAAACATTTCGAAGGTCACGCCATCGTGCAAATCTTCACCGGGGTGGATTTCATAGGCAATGTCGACGCCATTATCTTCAAACGTATCCAATATTGGTCGCCAGCGCCGGGCGAGTTCGTCAAAGGCATCCTCGACCAAACCTGCCGGACGGGCAGGCCAAGGATAGAAATAAGGCCAGGCAAAAGCGCCCGAAAAACTGGCATGGGCGTTCAGTCCAAGGTGACGGCTGGCTTTTGCAGCCAAGGTCATTTGTTCCACGGCCCATGCCTGACGGGCGGTTGGATTTCCGTGGACTTCCGGCGGTGCAAAGCCATCAAATTGCGCGTCATAGGCTGGATGAACGGCAACCAACTGCCCCTGCAAATGCGTCGACAGTTCCGTGATCGACAGCCCTTTTTCGGCAAGCTTGCCAGAGATTTCGTCGCAATAATCCTTGCTGGTGCCCGCCAATGAAAGATCGAACAGCCGTGCATCCCAGCTTGGGATTTGGACGCCTTTATAGCCAAGGCCCGCGACCCAATCACCAATGCTGTCGAGTGTGTTAAATGGCGCATCGTCGCCTGCGAATTGGGCGAGGAAAATCGCTGGTCCTTTGATGGTTTTCATATTCAGGCTCCCTTGACGGAAAAGGATGTCCAGCCCGCATTGGCGCGGCTGGCGGTGACGGCTGTATCGATAAAGGCCATGCCGCGCAGGCCATCATATAGGCCAGGCATTAGCGGCGCGTCTTCGCCGCGTAATTGAGCGGCAAAATCTCGGTACAGATTGGCAAAGGCCTCCAGATAACCCTCTGGATGACCGCCGGGCGTGCGCGTCCGCGCGACGGCATCCGGCCCCATCTGCCCACCGCCCAGACGCAAAACCGTTTGCGAACAGTCGCTGTGCAGAAGGTAAAGGCTATTGGGTTCTTCCTGTCGCCAGATCAGCCCGCCTTTGTCGCCATAAAGGCGAATGCGAATGCCATTCATTTCGCCAACCTCAATCTGCGAGGCCAGCAAAACACCCCGTGCACCATTGTCAAAACGGAGCAGCACGGTGCAATCATCATCCAGTTCGCGGTTCGGAACGACGGCCGCAAGATCCGCAAATAATTCGGTAACTCTTAAGCCAGAAATGAATTCCGCCAAATGGAAAGCATGCACTCCTATATCGCCGATGCAGCCGCCCAGGCCGGAACGCGATGGATCAACTCGCCATTCGGCCTGCTTGCCTTCTGCAGGGCCAGCCAGCCAACCCTGCGGATATTCAACCACGATTTTGCGAATGGTTCCCAACTCGCCAGCGGCAACCCGTGCGCGGGCTTCGCGCGCAAGCGGATAGCCTGAATAGGTGTAGGTCAACGAATATGTCAGCCCAGATGCCTTCACCAGTTCGGCCAATTCCGATGCTTCGGCGTAAGTCGCGGTCATCGGTTTGTCGCTCATCACCGGCAGGCCTGCCGCCAAAGCGGCACGGGCAGCGGGTAGGTGATGGTGATTGGGGCTGACGATTGAGACAAAATCGATCCCGTCTGGCCGCGCTTTTTCTTTTGCGAACATCGTTTGCAAATCGGGATAGGCGCGTTCCGGGTCCACATTATAAATGGCTGCTGCGGCGCTCGAACGTTCGGCGCTGCTCGAAAAAACCCCAGCAACCAATTCGATCTCTCGATCCATCTCTGCGGCGATCCGGTGGATCGGGCCGATAAATGCTCCCGGCCCACCGCCGATCATTCCCATTCTTAACCGCGTCATAGTTCTCCCCTACAATGTAGATTTTAGTGATGGCTTAGGCCATGCACATCGTTCGAAATTGTGCTTATAGGGGCTCGGGATACGAGTCGATACAGTTAGGACGAAAAATGTTTTTGGGTATCGATATTGGTACGTCAGGCGTCAAAGCGGCTGTGATCGCAGCTGACGGTAAGGTATTGGGGCAGGGGACGGCGGCTTTATCGGTATCGCGCCCGCACCCGCTTTGGTCGGAACAGGACCCCGATGCTTGGTGGTCGGCAACGGAGATGGCAGTGCTGGCCATTGATGCGGATTTACGTGCATCAATCAAAGGCATCGGTATCGCTGGACAGATGCATGGCGCAACATTGCTGGGCAATGATGACAAGCCGTTGCGCCCCGCAATATTGTGGAATGATGGCCGCAGCTTTGCCGAATGCGCGCAATTGGAGGCCGCCGTTCCCTCCTCGCGCGAAATCAGCGGCAACATCGCCATGCCTGGATTTACCGCGCCTAAACTATTATGGGTGAAGGCGAACGAGCCTGATGTTTTTGCTGCCTTAAAAACTGTGCTGTTACCCAAGGATTATGTGCGCCTTTGCATGACGGGCGAAAAGGCATCTGACGTTTCCGATAGCGCAGGCACACTTTGGATGGATGTGGGGCGTCGCGAATGGAGCGATGCTTTGTTGGGGGCTTGCGGCCTGTCACGGGATAATATGCCACGCTTGTTCGAAGGAAACGCCGTTACCGGACAATTGCGCGCCGATGTGGCTGCCCGTTGGGGCATGGCAAGGGTTTCTGTGATTGCGGGCGGTGGCGATAATGCGGCGGGCGCTGCAGGTGTTGGCGTCGTTAAAGATGGCGACGCACTACTGTCGCTTGGAACCTCTGGCGTTATATTCGTGGCAACAAAGGATTTCCGTCCTAACCCGGCACGCGCTGTGCATGCATTCTGTCACTGCATCCCTGGAATGTGGCACCAGATGGCGGTACATTTATCGGCGGCGTCCTGTGTCGATTGGGCGGCGCGTTTAACGGGTTGTGCTGGCCCAGCAGATTTCTTTGCGCTTGCTGAAAAAGCCGGTGCCGCAATGGGGCCAGAATTGTTTCTGCCTTATCTGTCGGGTGAACGTACTCCGCATAATGATCCGCATGTACGCGGGGCATTTTTGGCATTGGATAATGAAACGGACCCCGCAAAATTGGCTTCTGCTGTTTTAGAGGGTGTGGCCTTTGCCTTGGCCGACGGTGTCGATGCTCTGCGCGAGGCTGGTACCTCTATTGATGCCCTTTCGGTTATTGGCGGTGGCGCCCGATCGCGATATTGGGGGCAGATTATTGCGGCAGCGATTGGTGCGCGCCTTGTGTATCTGGAGGGCGGCGAAGTAGGCCCTGCAATGGGTGCTGCCAGACTGGCACAGGCTGCCATTGAAAATGTTGATCCAATCGATGTGTGTATTGCACCCGCGGTTTCCGATGTTATTGAGCCTGACGCTAAGCTAGCCGCAATGCTCGCGCCGAAATTGGCCCGCTTCCGCGCGGCCTATCCCAAACTTTCTGTGCTTTAGGAGAAAGCCAATGTCTGCCGATTATTTTGCCCCATTTGATACCATTCGCTACGAAGGCCCGGACAGCGCCAATGCGCTTGCCTATCGCTGGTATGATAAAGACCGTGTGGTTTTGGGTAAGCGGATGGAGGATCATCTGCGGTTTGCGGTCTGTTTCTGGCATACATTCTGCTGGCCCGGCAGCGACGTTTTTGGTGCTGGTACGTTTACACGGCCTTGGCATAATGGTCCAAACGATGCGCCGCGCGCCAAGGCCAAACGCGAAGCCGCGATGAGCTTTATCGAAAAGCTCGATGTTCCGTTTTATTGTTTCCACGATGTTGACGTGATGGCCGATGCTGAAGACATTGGCAGTTTCCGCAACAGCTTTGCCGAAGCCGTCGATCATCTTGAAGCGTTGCAAGCGCAACATGGGCGCAAATTATTGTGGGGCACCGCCAATTTGTTCGGCCATCCCCGGTATATGGCGGGCGCATCAACCAATCCGGACCCACAGGTTTTTGCCTGGGCGGCAAGCCAAGTGCGCGATGCGTTAGAAGCGACACACCGTTTGGGTGGTGCAAATTACGTTCTTTGGGGTGGCCGCGAAGGCTATGACACTATCCTGAATACCGAATTGGGCATTGAACAGGAAAATTTCGGACGTTTTTTAAGTCTGGTTGTCGATCATAAACACCGCATCGGATTTAAAGGCTCGATCCTGATCGAACCCAAACCGCATGAACCCACCAAGCATCAATATGATTTCGACACCCAATCGGTTTACGGCTTTCTGAAACGGTTCGGGCTGGAAAACGAAGTGCGGGTAAATATTGAAGCGAACCACGCCACGCTGTCGGGGCATACTTTTGAACATGAAATTGCCATGGCGCGCGCTCTTGGCATTTTTGGTTCGATCGATGCCAATCGCGGCGATCCGCAAAATGGTTGGGATACCGATCAGTTTCCAAATTCGGTTGAGGAACTGACTCTGGCGATGATCGAAATCATCCGGTCAGGCGGGTTTACCGATGGTGGTTTCAATTTCGATGCGAAGGTTCGCCGCCAAAGCATTGATGCAGAAGATTTGTTCCATGGCCATATCGGCGGTATTGACGTGATCGCAAAGGCATTGATTAAGGCCGAAGCGATTATTAACGACGGACAAATTGATGCGTTTCGCGCTGCGCGTTATGCAGGCTGGAATGGACCCTTGGGCGCTTCGATCCATGCATCTGATGCAACCTTGGCCTCGATTGCCGACAACGCAGTCCGCGAAAATCTGGCGCCGCAACGAGCGTCTGGACGTCAAGAATGGCTAGAGAATTTGATGAACAGGTTTTGACACTACACAAAGTCTAATGGACATTGCGGGTTAAAATGTAAGCCAAATTGAATCGGAGTTGTGCGTGACAAGGTATGATGTCGTTATAGTAGGCGGTGGACATGGCGGCGCTTCAGCCGCCATTGCCTTGCGTCAGGCGGGCTTTGCAGGTTCAGTCGCCATCATCGGTCGTGAGAATGAACCGCCCTATGAACGTCCCCCGTTGTCCAAAGAATATATGGCAGGCGAAAAGGAGTTCGAACGCCTCTATTTGCGCCCTCGATCTTTTTGGGAGGAAAAGCAGGTTGACCTGTTGCTTGAAACAACAGTCGTTTCCGTCAACGCGGCGGAATGCCAGGTGGTGCTGGGCGATGGAATGCTGGTCGGTTATGGCGACCTTATCTGGGCCACTGGCGGCGATCCGCGCAAATTAAGTTGCGATGGTGCAGATTTGGCGGGGATACATGGCGTTCGCAATCGTTCCGATGTTGATCAAATCATGGCGGAATTGCCAGCGGTATCGCAAGTTGTTGTTATCGGTGGCGGCTATATCGGGCTGGAAGCAGCGGCAGTTCTCACGAAACTCGGTAAAAAAGTGGTTTTGCTGGAAGCATTGCCGCGCGTATTGGCGCGAGTGGCAGGACCAGATCTTTCCGCCTTTTACGAAGGAGAGCACCGCGCCCATGGCGTCGATTTACGCACCAATGTCGCGGTCGCCGCTTTGGAAGGCATAGACGGTAAGGTAAGCGGTGTCCGTTTAACCGATGACAGCGTTATCGCGGCCCAAATGGTGATCGTCGGTATCGGCATCATCCCCGCTGTGGAACCCCTGTTGGCGGCGGGTGCCAAGGGTAACAATGGTGTCGAGGTGGACGCAGTTTGTCGCACCAGCCTGCCGCATGTATATGCGATTGGTGATTGCGCAGCGCACGCCAATGGATTTGCCGAAGGAGCGGTGATTCGTCTGGAGTCCGTTCAGAATGCGAATGATCAAGCCAGGCGTCGTTGCCCGGGCGATTTGTGGCGATCCGCAACCTTATAAGGCAACGCCTTGGTTCTGGTCGAACCAATATGATTTGAAACTGCAGACTGTGGGCCTGTCCGGCGGGCATGATGCTGCAATTTTGCGCGGTCGCCCAGAGGATCGGAGTTTTTCTGTGGTGTATATGAAGGGCCAGAAAATTATCGCTATCGACAGTGTCAACATGATCAAAGACTATGTTCAAGCACGCAAATTGATCGAGCAAGGAATCGTGGTTGATGCCGCGGTTGTCGCGGATGCGTCGCGGCCGTTGAAAGAGCTGCTGCCTGCGTAAGCGCGATTTGATTTCAAAACCTGACTGAAGGTTGTGTTGCAGAGTATTGCCTGGGCGGTGGTTTCCACTGCGTCAGCGAATTGTTGTTGATTTGTTTCGGTATGGTTGGCCAGCGGCTGTCAGATCACAAAATAATTGACCGGATACGACCGCACTCCTTTCGTGGCACTTTTTTGAAATTTATGTTTCAAATATGAGACGTTGTGCCACAAAAGTGAAATCATCCTCTGCCAAGGCGTTGCGAAGGAAAGCGGGGCGACTTTGAGACAGATTTTCAAGGCAGTGCAGGCCACACAAGGCCGCGATGGACGTTATTTTAACCGGGAGCTTTCTTGGCTGAAATTCAATCAGCGGGTGCTGGAGGAAGCGGCTAATCTTAGCCATCCTTTATTAGAGCGGCTTCGTTTTCTTTCGATTTCCGGCGCCAATCTCGATGAATTTTTCATGGTCCGCGTAGCAGGGCTGTACGGGCAAGTTTTGCGCAAAATCGAAGAGCTTTCGATCGATGGGCGCACGCCATCGGAACAGCTGGCCGATACCGTGAAAGCTGCGGATGCCCTGATGGCCCAACAACAGAGGTTGTGGCAGAGTTTGAAGCGTCAGCTAGGCAAGGAAGGCATTAAAGTTTTGTCTCCTTCGATGATTGGCAAAGCCGCGCTCGCGCATGTGGAGGTGCATTTCCGAGAACAAATTCTTCCGGTTTTAACGCCGCAAGCTCTTGATCCGGCGCACCCGTTTCCCTTCATCCCCAATCAGGGGATCAGCCTGATATTTGAAATGCAGCGCAAAGACGATGGCGCTGTGGTGCGGCAATTGGTGATGATCCCGCCATCTCTGTCGCGTTTCGTGAAAGTGCCTGGCCTCGGCGAGCGTTTCGTAACTTTGGAAGCGTTGATTATGCGCTTCATCGGACAGATGTTTCCAGACCATGAATTGATTACAGCAGGCGCATTTAGGGTCATACGCGACAGTGACATTGAAGTAGAGGAAGAAGCCGAAGATCTGGTGCGGTATTTCCGCAGTGCGGTAAAACGCCGCCGTCGCGGACGGGTGATCAGATTGAAGCTCGAAGCCGGACTGCCGCCCGAATTGGCCAATATGATCCGCCGCGCAATGGGCGCGCGCGGAGAGATTGTCGCCGAAACGGTGGGTTTTTTGGGGATTGGCGATCTTGGCCAGCTTGTCGAACTGGATCGTCCTGACCTGAAGTTTCCGCCCTATTCCCCCCGCTTTCCAGAACGCATTTTGGAACATGACGGTGATTGCTTTGCTGCAATTGTGCAGAAAGATTTGGTCGTTCATCACCCCTATGAAAGTTTTGAGGTCGTACTCGCTTTTCTGGAACAGGCCGCCGCAGACCCCGATGTCGTGGCGATCAAACAAATGCTGTATCGGGCCGGAAAGCAATCGGCCGTTATCCGGGCATTATGCGATGCGGCGGAAGCGGGAAAATCGGTCACTGCGGTTGTTGAATTAAAGGCGCGGTTCGACGAAGAGCAAAATCTGCACTGGGCATCGCAGCTTGAAAGGTCCGGTGTGCAAGTCGTTTACGGGTTTGTCGACATGAAAACCCATGCGAAAATATCGCTGGTGGTTCGCCGTGAAAAAGGCGGTTTTCGAACATATTGCCACCTTGGCACCGGCAATTATCATCCCATCACAGCGCGCATTTATACCGATCTCAGCTTTTTTACCGCCGACCCGCGGATTGGCCACGATGCCGGTCAGATTTTCAATTACGTGACCGGATATATCGAGCCCACAGGCCTAAAACTGTTGAGTATGAGCCCGTTGGGTTTACGTGATTCCGTAATGAAATTGATCGCGGCCGAAATGGATCATGTCGCGAAAGGGAAGCCCGGTGCCATCTGGGCAAAATTAAACTCGTTGGTCGATAAAGAAGTGATCGACAAACTATATTTGGCCAGTGAGGCTGGCGTGGAAATTGATCTCATTGTTCGCGGCATTTGTTGCCTGCGCCCCGGCGTTAAAGGCATGTCATCGCGCATAAGGGTTAAATCCGTTGTCGGTCGCTTCTTGGAACATAGCCGAATCTGGGCCTTTGGAAATGGTGCTGATTTACCCAACCCGAATGCGAAACTGTTTATCTCTTCAGCGGACTGGATGTCCCGCAATTTTGATCGGCGAGTTGAGTATATGCTGCCCATCGAAAACCCTACTGTGCATGATCAAATTCTCGATCAGGTTATGGTTGCAAACTTGCTCGACAATCAGCAAAGCTGGATGTTGCGGCCGGATGGTCGGTATGAAAGAGTGAAGGCCAGCGACGTGCCGTTTAATTTGCACCAGTATTTCATGACCAACCCGTCGCTTTCCGGACGTGGCGGAACCTTGGCAGACGCCAATGACGTGCCGACTTTGAGCTTGATTAGGCAGCGATGAACACAGCGCGTTTAGCCGTAATCGACATCGGCTCCAATGCCATAAGGCTGGTTGTTTATGCAGGTTCGTTGCGCGCGCCCATGCCAATATACAACGAGAAAGCCCGAGTTAGTCTGGGTGCCTGTCTTGCAACAGACCGCAATATTGATGAAGCGACAATGCAACGCGCCTTGGCCGCCATCGCCCGTTTCCACACTTTAGCGCGCGCGATGGATGTCGATAATTTGCGCGTTGTGGCGACTGCGGCGACACGCGAAGCGACCAATGGACAAGAATTGGTCGCGAGAGCAGATAGCCTTGGAATTCGTGTTGAAATATTGGACGGTCCAACCGAGGCTTATGTGGCCGGGCTTGGTATCCTGAGCGAACATCCCGATGCCGATGGTTATGTGGGCGATCTGGGGGGCGGCAGTTTGGAATTGGTGCGGGTTGAAAAGGGCCAGATTAGCCAACGCGTTTCGCTTCCGTTTGGAACGCTTCGTTTGGGCGCATTTCCAAATCTGGAATTCAAAGATATTGCGGCTCGTTTGAAGACTGCGTTGCGCGAAAATAGCAAGAGCGATGATTTTCCTATCGTCAAAGGCCTGCCGTTTTTTATGGTCGGCGGCGCGTGGCGTGCTTTTGCTCGGATGCACATTCATCACCAGCAATTTCCGCTTTCGGTTTTGTCCAATTACGCGATGCCTCCGACGGCACCTGCAGATCTATTGGAGCTTAGTAAGTCGGTCGATTATCTAGCTGAAAAAAAAGTGGTTCCGTCTGCACGCATCGAAACGCTCTCGTCGGCAGTCGCCTTATTGGGCGGAATTGTGCACTTACTGAAGACCAGCACCTTGATTACCAGCACATCCGGTCTGCGCGAAGGATTGTTGTACGATCGGTTGACGGCATCGGAGCGGAAGCGAGACCCTTTTATTGAAGCGGCGCGCCATGAAGGGGCCAGACTAACGCGTTTCCGCTTTCACGGTGATGCGTTGGCGGATTGGATCGCGCCGTTGTTTGTTGATGAATCGCCTCGCCTTGCGCGTTTGCGCAGGATTGCTTGCCTTCTTGGCGATACCGCGTGGAACGTTACGCCCGAATATCGCGGCGATGTGGCGCTGAGCCTTGCGCTTGATGGAAATTGGCCAGGGGCCACAACCGAAGAACGCGCCATTCTCGCTGCGGCTCTGCTGGCCATACATGATCATCGCCGATCACCGTCAGGGTTGCTCGATAAATTTGCTGCACCGGAACAATTGAAAATGGCTCTCCATTGGGGACTGGCCATCCGGCTTGCCTATCGGTTGGATGGGGGCACGGGTTCTGCTTTGGCTGACACGGCATTGGTTCCTAAAGGAGATCGGTTGGGGCTTTCTCTGTCAAAAATCAGCAAGCGGTTATATTCAGGATCGGTCGAAAGGCGTTTGCAACAATTGGCCACCGCTCTTGGTTTTGCACAATGCGGAATTGATACTGATGCCAGAAATATAGTCTAAATAATGGTAGACGCAGAGGCGCTATAATTTTCGTGTCAAACAGTATCGAGGCGTCTCCAATTATACTGTAAATACTGTGTTTTATATTGTATCCCGTTCGCGGATGGTCGCCCTGATTTGCCTGAATTCCCGCTAAAGTGTGGGAAAGACTGTGGGACCGAAATACCCCCGTTTTTGGTAGTATGGTTCCCTGTCTGGGAATCGAACTTGATGGCACTAACAATATTGAAGGAAAAGAATGCGAAGCCCGGTCGCCATGTCGACGGCAGTGGTCTGTGCTTGGTTGTCAAACCGAGTGGCGCGCGGACATGGGTCTTGCGAATGCAACTCAACGGGCAACGCTGCGACTTTGGCATGGGATAAGCGTATGACGTGTCGCTAGCCGACGTCCGAACGGCCGCAGCAGATTGGACTTGTAACGGTTTGGTTCCGGTTACTTGTCACTCATTATGCCACCTTAACTTCAAAAGCCACGGGGCTTAAGCCGCCCAGATATGAGGTCCGCCACCGGGCGCTGTAGAACCCGTTGATGTACTGGAAGATGGCGGCTTCAGCTTGGCGTCGCGTTGGCCAGTTTTGTCGCCAGATGAGTTCCGCCTTGATCGTCTTGAAGAACGTCTCAACAGAGGCATTGTCGTAACAGTTTCCCTTTCCGCTCATTGATGGACGCAGGCCGTAGAGGCCGTAGAGGCCGGTCGAGCGCGTCGGATGATCGAGGATCAGCGACGTATCCAGACCCTGTGCGGCCCACTGAGCCTTGAGGCCCGAACTCAGCGGATCACGTGTTGAATGTGTCGCCGCCATATTCAAGCCGCCAGTCCTCGCCGGAGCGCGAAAGCTCCAGCATCGCCTCACCAATGCAGACGAAGCGCGACAATTACCAGTTCCACATTGTCCCGTCTTCGAGACGGGCGACCGGCAGATAAGCAGGCTTGTAAGGATATTTCGCGGCCAGTTTCTCGTCGATATCGACGCCGTGACCCGGCGTATCGCCGACAAACAATTCGCCCGCCTCGAACCGGTAATCATGGGGGAAGACTTCGTCAGTTTCGGGCGTGTGGCGCATGTATTCCTGGATGCCGAAATTGGGCACCCAAGTATCGAAATGCAGCGCGGTGCCCATCGTCACTGGCGAGAGGTCGGTCGCACCATGGCAACCAGTGCGGATTTGATAGAGCGCGGCAAAATCCGCGATGCGGCGCAGATGCGTCACCCCGCCCGCGCCAACGATGGTACAGCGGATATAGTCTATCAGCTGGTTCTGGATCAGGTCTTTGCAATCCCAGATGGTGTTGAAAATCTCGCCGACGGCAAGTGGCGTCGTTGTGTGGTGACGGACGAGTTTGAACGCTTCCTGGTTTTCGGCAGGCGTACAGTCTTCCAGCCAGAAAAGTTGATAAGGCTCCAGCATCTTGCCAAGATTCGCGGCCTCTTGCGGCGTGTAGCGGTGGTGGCCGTCGTGCAGCAAATGGTGGTCGAAACCATAAGTGTCACGTAGCTTTTCAAACAGCTTGGGCACAGTGTTGAGCGCCTTGCGCGTGTCCCAACCGGTGACACTGGGCAGCGCGGCATCGGCGGGCTCGTAATACAGTTTGCCGCGTCCGACGCCATAGGCATCCTTCACGCCAGGAACGCCGGTTTGTGCGCGGATCGCTTTATAGCCCATGTCGATATACTGGCCAACGGCATCGACCGTTTCTTCAATGTCGCTGCCGTTGGCATGGCCATAGACCATCACGCCATCGCGGCTGCGTCCGCCGAGCAAATCGTAAAGCGGCATGCCGGCCATCTTGGCTTTAATGTCCCACAACGCCACATCAACCGCCGCTATCGCGCGCATCGTTACAGGCCCGCGCCGCCAATAGGCCCCCCGATACAGATATTGCCAGATGTCTTCGATCCGGCGTGGGTCCATGCCGATTAGGCATGGTACGACATGATCTTCGAGATAGGAAACGACCGATAGTTCGCGCCCGTTGAGCGTCGCATCGCCAATACCGTAAACGCCTTGGTCGGTCTCGATCTTCAGCGTCACAAAATTGCGTCCCGGACAGGTGACGATGACACGGGCGGAGTTGATTTTCATGGCTGCAATTTTCCTGTTGGCAAGTCTGCAAAAGCCCTTAGACGTCAGCCGCGATATGACAAGACCACTCGCACTTCACCCCGACAGGCTTTTCCCTGTTGAAACTGACATACGCAGCATTGCGCGGCGGCTCTACTCCGCAGTTGCCGAGTTGCCGATCATCAGCCCGCATGGCCACACCGACCCCCAATGGTGGGCGACTGACGCCAACTTCGGCAATGCGGCGGAGTTGTTGCTGCATCCTGATCATTATGTTTTTCGGATGCTCTATTCGCAGGGGGTGTCGCTGGAGTCGCTCGGCATCGGCAATCCCGATGCGGACCCACGCGAAAGCTGGCGGCTGTTTGCCGAACGCTATCATTTGTTTCGCGGCACGCCGTCGCGCATGTGGCTTGATTGGGTGTTTGCCGAAAGCTTCGGGATTGATGTGCTGCTGTCGGCGGAGACCTCGGATCGCTATTACGACACGATAACCGAAGCACTCACGACCGATGCCTTCAAACCGCGTGCCTTGTTTGAGCGTTACAACATCGAAGTCATCGCAACGACCGAAAACCCGCTCGACGATCTGCGTCACCATCAGGCAATCCGCGACAGCGGCTGGAAGGGTCGGGTGATCACCGCCTATCGGCCTGATCCCGTCGTTGATCCTGAATTTGAGGGGTTTCTGGACAATCTAAAAACATTCTCCGCGTTGACCGGCGAGGACTGCCTAAGCTGGTCCGGCTATCTCGACGCTCACCGCAAACGCCGGGCCTTTTTCGCAAAGTTGGGCGCGACATCAACCGACCATGGCCACCCGACTGCGCGCACGGCGGACCTGTCTCCCGCCGAGGCCGAGGCGCTGTTTGCGCGTGTAACCGACGCCAGCGTTTCGGCCGAAGACGCCGAACTCTTCCGCGCGCAAATGCTCACCGAAATGGCGGGGATGAGCATCGAGGATGGCCTGGTGATGCAACTGCATCCCGGCGTCTATCGTAATCACAATCCGGCGGTGTTTGATCAAGTTCGGCCGCGATAAGGGCGCGGACATTCCGCTGCCCTGCGATTATGTCCATGCGCTGCGGCCATTGCTGTCCAAATATGGCAACAACCCCAATTTCAGCTTCATCGTCTTCACGCTCGACGAAACCAGCTATGCCCGCGAACTCGCGCCGCTTGCTGGCCACTACCCCGCAATGAAGCTCGGCCCGGCGTGGTGGTTTAACGACAGCCCCGAAGGCATGCGCCGCTTCCGCGAGATGACGACTGAGACCGCAGGCTTCTACAACACCGTCGGCTTCAACGACGATACGCGCGCTTTTATGTCCATCCCGGCAAGGCACGATGTGGCGCGGCGGATGGACTGCGGCTTGCTTGCCCAGCTGGTTGCCGAGCACCGGATGGAAGAATGGGAGGCCGCCGAGCTTGCCGCCGATCTCAGCTATAAACTGGCCAAGGCGGCCTATAAGCTTTGAGGCTTTCTGCTGCGAACCTTGGCGCGCTTCCTGCGAGCGTCGCCCGCCCCGGCTACGACCGCGACACGCGCGGCGTCGGCATAGTCCATTTCGGCATCGGCGCCTTCCACCGCGCGCATATGGCGGCCTATACTGATGACGCGATGGCATCCGGTGAAGGCGATTGGCGCATTCTTGGCGTGTCTTTGCGCTCGCCCACGGTACGCGACCAGATCCACCCGCAGGATGGGCTTTACACCTTGGTCGAGCGCAGTGCCGATGGAGTCAAAGCGCGAATAATCGGGTCGGTCGCTGATGTGCTCGTGGCAAGCGATGAACGCGAGCGGCTTGTGGCGACGCTCGCTGCTGCGACAACGCATATCGTCAGCTTTACGATCACAGAAAAGGGCTATTGCCGCGCACCCGACGGTTCGCTTGATCTGGCACTGGCCGATGAACGTTCGGCCTATAGCTATTTGGCAGAGGCTTTCGCCCGCCGCCGCGATGCCGGGCTGCCCGGGCTTACGTTACTTAGTTGCGACAATCTCGCGGGCAATGGTGGTCAACTGCGGCGATTAATGCTCGAATATCTTGACGCCCACGCGCCGATGTTGATCGACTGGTTCGAGCAGCAATGCACCTGTCCCTCAACGATGGTCGACCGTATTGTGCCAGCGACAACTGATGTGGATCGTATCGAACTAGAAGCGATGCTCGGGATGCGCGACGAAGCTGCCGTCGTCACCGAACCTTTCAGCCAATGGGTGATAGAAGACCGTTTCGCTGGTCCGCGTCCATTATGGGAACAGCAGGGCGCACAGATCACGTCTGACGTTCATGCTTATGAAAACGCCAAACTCCGCATGCTCAACGGCGCGCATTCGGCGCTGGCCTATTTGGGGCTGCAGCGCGGGCATGAATTTGTCCATCAGGCGATTGGCGATCCAGAACTCACCCCGTTGATCGACAAACTCATGAGCGATGAAGCAGCCACCAGCCTGACCCCTGCGCCCGGACAAGACCTCTCAGCTTATGCCGACGCGCTGATCGAGCGTTTCAAAAACCCCGCACTCAACCACCGGCTGAGCCAGATTGCGATGGATGGCAGCCAGAAAATACCGCAACGCTGGCTGGAAACGCTAGCCTTTCATAAGCAGCAAGGAAGGCAATGCCCGGCGATCCTATCCGGGATAGCCGCGTGGCTTTGCCATATTCGCGGCGATAATGGGCCTGTTGATGACCCGATGGCTGAGACGTTGAAAGCAACTTGGGATGAAGCCAGAACAACAGGCATTGTGCGGGCGCTATTCTGCTCAGGCGGACCATTCGCAAGCGATTGGGTTCCAAGCAATGCAGATCAGGACGCTCTCACCGCCGCTTTAAATTAAAGGGAATGACGATGCGCAAGGCTTTATCTGGATTGTTGCTCACGGCCTGCGCCGCGCCCCTTCTCGCCGCTCCCACGCAGCCTGAACTCGGCGTGCGCGGCAAGCAAATCATCACGCTCAAAGGCCTGCGCTTCAAAGACCTCAACGCCAACGGCCGTATCGACGCCTATGAAGACTGGCGCCTCCCCGCACAAAAGCGCGCGGTCGATCTCGTCCGCCGGATGACGCTTCCGGAAAAGGCCGGAATGATGCTGATCGCGACGAACAATCCCGATTGTGGCGGCGGCATATCGGATCGGGGACGCGACCTGATCGACACGCAGAAGATGAGCCGCTTCATCCTGCGCGCCAAGGTAAACACACAAGCGCCCGATTGCAGCATCAAGCTCTCCGGCTTCGCTCTACGCGGCGGCTATGCGCAAACGCCTGTGCAGATGGCGGGTTTTACAAATGCGGTGCAGGAAAGGCTGGAGGCCGGACGTCTCGGAATCCCCGCGCTGTTCAAGGATAACGCCCGCAACCATGTTGAGGTCAACCCGACGTTCGGCATTGCGGCGGGGGCAGGAGCCTTTACCGAATTTCCCAAGGAAGCAGGGCTCGCCGCCGCAGCCCTGGGCGCGGGCGCTCCAGTGACGCCCGATGGAGCGATCCCCGCCAAGCTGAAGGGCGATATGTCCATCATTCGGCAGTTTACAGGCGTCATGGCGCAGGAGTGGAAGGCCATCGGTTTGCGCGCCATGTATGGCTATATGGCAGACCTGACGACCGAGCCACGCTGGGCCCGCGCGCATGAGACCTTCACCGAAGATGCCGATTTGATGACGGGCATCATGGGCGAGTTGGTGACGGGCCTGCAAGGGGCGGTTCGCAAGGACGGAACGTCGCTGTCGCCCAACTCCGCCGTTGCTTTGACCATCAAACATTTTCCCGGCGGCGGGCCGCAGGAAATGGGATGGGACCCGCATTACACCTTTGGCAAGAACCAGATCTACACCGACACGAGTGGCAAATATGGCTTCGGCTATCACCTGAAACCATTCAAGGCGGCGATCAAGGGCGGGGTCGCCTCGATCATGCCTTATTATGGCGTGCCGATTGGTGTGACCTACAAGCAAGTCAAATATGACGAGTTCGGCATGGCCTTTTCCAAACAAATCGTCACCGATTTGCTGCGCAAGAAACTCGGCTTCAAAGGCTATGTGAACTCAGACAGCGGCGTAATCGAAACGCGCGGTTGGGGGCTGGAAAGCTATCGCAATAATCCGGCGACCGGCAAACCCTTTGGCCCTGCTGCCCGCACCGCAATTGCGATCAAGAGCGGCAGCGATGTGCTTTCGGAGTTCAGCGCCAACAAGACGATTACAGATCTGGTGGGGGAAGGGTTGCTTGATGAGCGCACACATATCGACCCCGCCGTCACGCGGCTGTTGACCGAGCAGTTCCAGCTGGGGCTGTTCGAAAACCCTTATGTCGATGCGGACGCAGCTACCGCGAAGATTGGCAAGCACGAGAATCGCGCGCTTGGGTTGGATGTCCAGCGCAAGTCAGTGGTCCTCCTTCAAAACCGCAACAATCTGTTGCCGCTGCGACCGGGGGCGAAGGTTTACAGCATGGGCTTTCGTGCCGACGATGTCGCCGCCCAAGGCCTTACCCTAGCCGAAAAAGCCGCTGGCGCGGACGCCGTCCTGATCAAGGTGATGATCAGCAACGCCGGCGCACGCAATTACAAATCCAACGACCCCGCAACCGGCGGCAAGGCGGTAGCACCCGAATTCCCGCTCGCCGACCCCCGTACCGGCAACCGGCAGGCAACTTGGGGCGCGCAGGACCCGTGCGTTTACGAACCAGATGCGCCGAAAATGGCCGAAAGCCCCGACGGCTGCCTAGACAGTGGTCTTATTTTTGGCGGAGCCTTCCCGTGGGAATCAAGCTTCCTTGCGCTGTCGGATATTGCCAAGGCGCAAAGCTGGACGATGACGCCGTCGCTCGCCGAAATCCACACCGCGATGCGCGAGAGCGGCGATTCCGGCAAAGTCGTGATCTCAATATATTTCCGCAACCCCTATGTTCTCGATGATTCCAGCGGGATTAAGTCGGCAGGCGCGCTGATCGCCACCTTCGGAGTCAGCGATCAGGCCCAACTCGACATCATCAGCGGCAAGTCGAAGCCGCAGGGTCGGCTACCCTTTGCGTTGCCGCGTTCGACAAAATCAGTTCTGGAGCAACACCCAGATGCGCCCGGCTATGCCGAAACCAAGGATGGCGCTCTCTTTCTATATGGACATGGCTTGGGTCTAGATTGAACAGGACGAATAATGGAATAGCGGGTTTCAGGTATGTTAATCGCCTGCAAACATCTCAACAAGTTCTGTACCATGCCAATTGAACGGCAGCGAAGTTAGCGGTAGCTGCCATTATTCTCTTGGCGCCAGATGTCGAAGATCATGCGTTGCTTGCGAGCATCACGGGACAGAGGAAGCGATAATCAGATAGCAACGAAAATTTGTCAGAGCCCATTTGACCTATCACGTATCAGCGGGTCCAAATTTTGTGTGCAGAAAAAGCTTCAGAAATCTGAGATTTCGAGGGCAGGGACATTGGTTCGGGACGCTTTAGCCAGCGGGAATCGGATTACGCTGTGATTACGTGCCGAAATTCGCGCTAATTGCCAAAGACAGTTCTATCAGGTAAGTTATTGTAAGACTTATGAAAATGGTAGACGCTGAGGGGTTCGAACCCACGACCCGCTGATTAAGAGTCAGCTGCTCTACCAACTGAGCTAAGCGTCCCCATTTCGATCGCGGGCAAAATCTCCGCGTCGTTTGGAGCGCCGCCTTTGATGGGATTCGGTGGCTTTGTCAAGCCTGACGGCGATTAGCTGAACGCCCGGCGTTCCGGGTGACGTTCAATTGACATGATAATGCCAATGCAGATCATGATCGTCATCATCGACGATCCGCCGTGGCTGATAAAGGGCAGGGGAATGCCCACTACCGGGGCAAGCCCCATCACCATCATCAAATTGATCATGATGTAAAAAAAGATCGTTGCCGTTAGCCCAATGGCGACCAGTTTGCCATAACGCGATTTGCTGTTCAGCCCCACATTCAGGCCCCAACGGATCAACTGGTAAAACAGGAACAGCACGAACAGACCGCCCAACATACCCCATTCTTCGGCCATAGTGGCAAAGACGAAATCGGTATGACCTTCGGGCAAATAATCTAAATGGCTTTGCGTGCCATTCAAAAAGCCTTTTCCGAAAAATCCACCCGAACCGATGGCGATTTTGGATTGGGTGATGTGATAGCCCGTGCCCAAGGGATCCTGTTCCGGGTTTAAGAACACCAAAACACGGTTGCGCTGATATTCGCGCAGGCCAAAGAAAAAGCCCAAAGGGGCAATGATGCTCATCGCAATCCCTGCACCCACAAACCAGCGCATCGGCAATCCGGCGACAAAGGCTACGATGATGCCGCCAAACAAAATGGCGATGGATGTACCGAGGTCGGGCTGGGCCGCAACAAAGAACCACGGCAACCCAAGGATCAGGGCTGCGGGCCATAACGCTCGAAAATTGGCCAATTGCGATGGTGGCAATTGATCATAATACCACGCCATGGCCAGCACGACGGCGGGCTTCATCATTTCCGATGGTTGCAGCGTCATGAACCCGATATTGATCCATCGCTGGCTGCCACCACCCACAAAACCCACAAATTCCACCACGAGCAAAAGTGCGAACAAAATGATGTAGACAGGAAAAGTGACCCGTTTCCAGAATGTAAGCGGGAAACGCGACATCACAATGGCCATCGCCAAAAAGACCATGAACCGGATTAGATGCTTTCCGGCCCAAGGATCGAAACTGCCACCTGCTGCCGAAAACAATACCGTCGCGCCGAAACTGACCAAAGCGGTCAAAACGAAAATTATCCGCCACGGTAAAGAGGCAATGGGGGCCGGGATGATCGAGTTCACGGTCGCCCGCCATTTTTTGCAGGTGCCGGAATTGGTGCCGGTGTTGCAGCGGGAGTGGGCGCAACAGCAGGTGGCGTAACCGCGCCATTTTGCCCGCCTTGAAAGACCGAAAAACTGCGCGCCATGCGGTTTTCAATCGTACCGCCCCATCCTGATTCGAATGCTTCGAGCGAAGCCATCGCCTGTTCACGATCATACAGGAACGTTAGTACGTCTTTGGCCACAGGGGCGGCGGCACGCGCTCCGCCTAGACCATGTTCGATAACGACAGCGGCTGCATAACGGGGTTGATCAACAGGGGCAAAACAGACGAACAGGCCGTGATCGCGATATTTCCACGTTCCGCTTTGCCCGCGTTGCGATCCTTCAATCCGGCGCACCTGCGCGGTTCCGGTTTTTCCCGCCATTTTGACATTTTCTAGATTCAGGCGGCTGCGCACCGCAGTGCCTGCGCCGTTAACGACCATATCCATGCCTTGGCGCACAATTTGCAAATGCTCCTCGGGAAAGGGCAGGCGCGCGGGCGGTTTGCGCTTTGATACCAAAATATTGGGCTGGATATTCAATCCCGATGCGATCCGGCCGGACATCAACGCCAATTGGAAGGGGCTACAGATGACATAGCCTTGGCCGATGGTGGCGTTCAGCGAATCTGAATCGCTCCATTCCTTGCCGAACTTTTTCATTTTCCACGCGCTGTCAGGAACGGTGCCGTAACGTTGTGACGGAAAGGGCAGTTCAAATTCCTGACCGAGACCCAACAGCTTGGCGACAGGCGCGATTTTGTCATAACCGATGCGGCGGCCCATGGAGTAGAAATAGGTGTTGCAGCTTTTCATGATTGCATTGCGCATGTTCATAGGGCCATGACGGCCCAAGCATTTGAAAACGCGATTGCCCAAACGGTAGCCACCGCCACACGACACGGTTTCATCGGGATCGATGCCATTTTTCAGCATCGCCAATGCTGCCATCGGTTTCAGCGTTGACCCCGGCGGATACAGACCTTGCACCGCTTTGTTCAGTAATGGCAAATGATCATCTTCGCGCAGCCATTTCCATTCCTGACTGCCAATGCCTTGGGAAAAACTGTTGGGATCGAAGCAAGGCATTGAAACCATTGTCAAAATATCACCGGTCAGGCAATCGAACACAACGACAGAGCCCGATTCAACGCCCAATCGCCGGGCGGCATAATTGTGCAAATCAATGTCGATGGTGAGTTGGACGGGCTTGCCCGGCGTATCGGGCTTGGTTTCCAGTTCACGGACGATTTTGCCGCGTGCGGTAACTTCGGTCCGTTTCGCCCCAGGTTTTCCGCGCAGGCGATCTTCCAGAGTTTTTTCCAGCCCGCCTTTGCCCACTTTATATCCGGGCGTGATCAAAATCGGGTCGCGATTGGCGCGATATTCTTCGGCTGATGCCGCACCTACATAGCCCAATAAATGGCCAACGGCCGCTCCGCTGGGATAATAACGCGAATAGCCCTGACGTGGGCTTACCCCGGGCAAATCGGGCAGGCGCACACTGACACGGGCAAAGCTGTCGTAATCCAGGCCTTCGGCAACCTGTACCGGCTGAAACCCCTGTGCTTCGCCCAGCTCCCGCTCAATCCGTTCGACATCATCGGGTGTAAGTGCCAACAGTTTTGCCAAAGAACGCACCGTTGCGTCTTTATCCACCAATCGGTCGGGAATGATGTCCACGCGGAAATCGGCGCGGTTAGTAGCAATGGGTTTGCCGACACGATCAATAAACCAGCCACGCCGGGGCGGGATCAGCGTCATGTTTACGCGGTTGCTTTCGGCAAGCAATTTGTAGCGTTCATTTTCGGCCAGCGCGATATAGCCCATGCGGCCAGCCAGCAACAGCCCGATCCCCGCCTGCACGCCGCCAATCAACATGGTCCGGCGGCTAAAGCTCAGGTCGATTTGACCGGTGGTAGGCGCGCGATCTTCGTTCATGTTGCCAGCCGCCAGCGATCAAGACGTGCGCAAAACCGGACGACCAGTGGGAACAATAAAATCGAGATCGCGAGCTGCGGCAAAATCACCTGTATCTTGGGGGTATGATACGCCATCCCGGTGATGACCATGCCAACGAATAATAGACCGAAAATGGCCACGGCTGCAATCAGCCAGTCCTGCAAATGATCCCGCCAAATCGCCCGGGAATCGAGAAATTCCAGTGTCAGCATCATCAAAGACCACATCAGCCCAGCGCTGCCAAAGGGCAGGCCATTGTACAAATCATCAAACAGCCCAAATGGCAGGCCAATCCATGCTGGCCACATTCCGGGTCGCATCAACCGCCATCCAAGAAAAATCATAAAGCCCAATGGGGGTAATAATGGGCCATCGGGAAAAAATGGAAAGGCCGGAGCCATTGATCCCAGCATCACCGAAATTATCGGTACGAGCCGCATACGCAAAGGGGATTGGCTGCGATCGATCCGCGATTCATAACTGCGTTCGCCGATGATCCTTTTTCCGGCAGCGACAATCTGTTTCATTGCGCCCCGCTTTTGGCGGTGCTTGCTTTGCCCGGCTCCTTTTCAGGCGTTTCCAGCACCGCGCGGGCTTCAGCCTCATAAGGCTGCATCACCATGATATAGGGGCTGTTCCCCGGTGTGGCTAACGGAGCGGCTAAGGCTCCATCGTCCAGTTTGCGCACCACCACCGCAAAAGGGACATTGGGGGGATAAAGTCCACCATTGCCCGATGTGACGATGATGTCGCCGCGCTTGAAAGGATTGACGCCTAAATCAACCGGCCGAATATTGACAAAGCCATTACCAGCGCCACTCGCCAAAGCCGGCAGACCGTCGCCGGTGCGCACGACGGGAATTACGTTATCGGCATCAGAAATCAGCAATATTCGTGCCGTCGTTGGCCCCACTTCGATCACGCGGCCGATGAGCCCAGCGGGCGCACGCACCGGCTGTCCAATATCAATGCCACTGGTGCTGCCAATGGATAGAGTGGCGATACGCCGGGTGCTGGAAGCGGTGGAGCTGATCAATCGCCCAATGGCAATTTTTGCCTGCGGATCGGCCTCAGTCAAGGCGAGCAGCGCACGGAGCCGTTCATTCTCGATCTTGATCGCCTGCGCCTCGATAATTTTGGGACGCTGTTTGAGAACAGTCTTCTCCAGCGCGGCATTTTTCGAGGCAGCATCGAGATAGGCGGACATATTGTGCCCCATCCCTGCAATGCTGCGCCGGACCTGATCGGTAAAACGCGAGATCGGCGCAACAACTTCGCTGGCCACCGTGCGCAGCGCGTTGAAGCCCTTGGGATCGGCAATCGAAAGCAGGAGAAGAAGCGCAGCAACAATCGCACCGGCAATTGCCAGCACATAGGTTGCAAACAACCCATATTGCGCCTTTCGGGAGTGACCCGGGCGCCGGTGAATTGGCGGCGCCATCCCCTTGTCCCGATCTTACGCGGTTAAGAGGACGCCGCGGAAAACCGGGTCTTCCATTGCGCGCCCGGTGCCAATGGCAACGCAGGTCAGCGGGTCTTCGGCAACGGTGACCGGCAGGCCGGTTTCGTCGCGCAAATATTCATCCAGCCCTGCCATCAAAGCCCCACCGCCGGTGAGGACGATGCCCTGATCGACAATGTCGGCAGCGAGTTCTGGTGCGGTGTTTTCCAGCGCGATGCGTACACCTTCCAAAATTGTCCCGATGGGTTCGGATAAGGCTTCGGCAATCTGTCCTTGGTTGATCGAGATTTCCTTGGGAACCCCGTTCACCAGATCGCGGCCCTTGATGTGCAGCGTATGGCCAATGCCATCGGCGGGCGGACGCGCGGTGCCGAAGTCTTTCTTGATCCGTTCGGCGGTTGCTTCGCCGATCAATAGATTATGGTGCCGACGAACATAAGAGACAATGGCTTCGTCCATCTTGTCGCCGCCGGTGCGGACCGACGTGGTATAAGCAAGGCCACGCAGCGAAAGCACCGCAACTTCGGTGGTGCCGCCGCCAATATCGACCACCATCGAACCAATAGGTTCCGTGACGGGCATGTCGGCACCAATGGCGGCTGCCATGGGCTCTTCGATCAGATACACTGCGCTTGCACCTGCATTCGATGCCGCATCGCGAATGGCGCGACGTTCAACCGAGGTCGAACCCGATGGCACGCAAATCACGATTTCGGGATAGCTAAACATCCGGGGCTTGCCGTGCACTTTGTGAATAAAGTGCTTGATCATCTGTTCCGCCACATCGATGTCGGCGATCACGCCGTCGCGCAACGGGCGGATTGCTTCGATGCTGTCGGGCGTTTTGCCCATCATCAGTTTCGCGTCGTCGCCCACGGCTTTTACGCGTTTGATGCCGTTGATCGTTTCAATCGCGACCACCGAAGGTTCGTTCAAAACGATCCCCTGACCACGCACATAAACAACGGTATTTGCAGTACCCAGATCGATTGCCATATCTTGCGAGGCAAATCGGAAAAACGGCATTTTAAACATCTGAAAAAAATCCACCCGGAAAAGCAGTTAAGAGATTGGGGCCTTTGTCCCATAATGGTGCCAAAGACAATCGCGTCGCCCTACAGGAAATCGCCGTTTTTCAAAACAGCAAATTGCAGGGAAAAGCGGCTTATCCACCATTAAAGGATTCGCTTGGGGGCGGCGCTTGGGCTAGGCGCGGCTTTATGTCAATAAGAAGGCTCCCCGATACCCTAATCAACCGCATCGCTGCCGGTGAAGTGGTGGAAAGACCAGCCAGTGCGTTAAAGGAACTGGTCGAAAACGCGATTGACGCTGGGGCCACACAAATATCGATCCGATTGACCAGCGGTGGGCTCGATCTGGTCGAGGTGACGGATAATGGTTGCGGTATGGGCCCCGCCGATATGGCACTGGCGCTTGAACGACACGCGACATCGAAACTGCCCGATGACAATATCGATCAAGTGACGACCATGGGTTTTCGCGGCGAAGCATTGCCGTCGATTGCCAGCGTCTCCAAATTCACGATCCAAAGCCGTTTACACGAAAATGGCGAAGGTTGGCAGCGCGTTGTTGATCATGGTGCTGTGATCAGTGAAGGTCCCGCCGCCATCCCGCCGGGTACGCGGGTGCGCGTCGAAAGCCTGTTCGCCAATATCCCGGCCAGACGTAAATTCTTGCGCAGTGCCCGCGCCGAATATGCCGCTGCCCTTGATGCCGTGCGGCGGCTGGCCATGGCGCGGCCCGATGTGGGCTTCACTTTGGAGCATGATGGGCGGCGGACTTTATCGGTGCAGCCGGGGATGACTCGGCCCGAACGCGTAGCGGCGCTGACTAGCGGCGAACTGATCGACAACAGTGTGGGGCTTGATTTTCAGCGGGAAGGGATTTCGCTGGGCGGGATTGCCAGCGTGCCCACATTCAATCGCGGTGTCGCCGATCATCAATATCTATTCGTCAACGGCCGTTCGGTGAAGGATCGACTGTTGGTGGGGGCCGTGCGCGGGGCCTATGCAGAAATGCTGGCGCGCGATCGCCACGCGGTGGTCGCCTTGTTTTTGGAACTGCCGCCCAGCGAGGTTGATGTGAACGTCCATCCTGCCAAAACCGAAGTGCGCTTCCGAGATCCGGCTTTGGTGCGCGGGATGATTGTATCGGGGTTGCGTCATGCGCTTGACGGTTCGGGTTTCAGGAGCGTGCAACGTCCGGCAGAAGCGGCGCTGGCCAATTGGCAGTCGGAACCGGTTCAGACGGCACAGGGTGCTTTCTTCACCCCCTACCCTTTAGGGGAGGGGCAGCGAGACTTAGCATCTTTGATGCTTAGTCGCAGCGGGGTGGGGGCTAGAGGCTGGTCTCAACCTTACAGCCCCCACCCCAACCCCTCCCCTGAAGGGGAGGGGCTCAGGTCAGCTTTTGCCGACGTCGCTTCCACTTTCGCTGCCCCGCTGATGGGCCGGGCAGAAGCTGCTACGCAAGCCGTCCCCGAAAGTGCCCGCCATCCTTTGGGCATCGCGCGCGGTCAGGTGGCCAATACCTATATTGTGGCAGAGGCCGAAGATGGTTTGGTGATTGTCGATCAACATGCCGCTCACGAACGGCTGGTGCTGGAACGAATGCGCGCGGCGGCAAGTGCAGGGGCTGTGGCGGCGCAGGGACTCTTGGTACCCGAAGTGGTTGAACTCGATGAACCCGCCTGTGACCGGCTGGAGGCGCGGGCAGGGGAGTTGGCTGAATTCGGGCTTGAGCTGGAGCGTTTCGGCCCCGCCGCGATGCTGGTCCGCGCCATGCCCGCGATGCTGGGCGATGGCGATATTCGCGGGCTGGTCACAGACTTGGCCGACGACCTCGCCGCCTATGGCGACGCGCTTTCCCTAAAAGAACGCATAGACCACGTCGCCGCCACCATGGCTTGCCACGGCTCGGTCAGGGCAGGGCGGGTGCTGAACGTGGCAGAAATGAACGCGTTGCTGCGAGAGATGGAAGTGACGCCGCATAGTGGGCAGTGCAACCATGGACGGCCGACCTGGGTGAAGCTGGCGTTAGGTGATGTTGAGAAGTTGTTTGGGCGGAAGTGAACAGCTTAGCTTTTAGGTGCAAGTGGGGCTACCGTGATGAGCGAATGTCTTCGCATCACCATTGAAGACCTATATTGCGTGCTTGGCATCTACCTTATATCTGCATCGCATGGCTTCATTAATCGCTATCCCGCCAGTGTTTATCTTCTTGACCAGTTTGGTGATTGGCAGGTTTTTCCGCGCACGTTTTCCGGCAAGATGGTGGCTACTTCGGCTTGGTTTGTTGCCGCTGATAGGTTTAGTGTTCGCTATCTACATACTCGCCACGCCTACACCCATTCCGCCAAATTATGATGGTATGTTACACACGAATACGGGACGCCAGGATTTTGCAGCGATCATGATTTATGGAGTCTTACTACCGACGGTTTATGTCGCCGTCGCATTGCCTGCGTGTGTTGTCTACGCGCTATGGAAGCGCAGTAGTAAAGCGTGAGAGACGCCTTGGAATCCGTAATAACCACGCAATTCAGACAGAGTTATGTGTTGTAACTTGGGTAAAGCTGGCGCTGGGCGATGTGGAGAAGTTGTTTGGGCGGAAGTGAATGACTTAAACTTTGTATTTTCGATGTGGAGCTACCATGATTAGCGAGCGTCTGCTTTCGACAACGAAGCGCACGTTCCTCTAAGGCTCCTGACGCTGATACTTGGAAGCTTCGCTCGCGATTACACGATAGCCATCTTCGGTGCGAACAAGGTCTTCCGTCAGAGGGATCGCTCCATTCGGCATAATCGGTAAGCTGGTGGTCGAGGGCCAAGCATTCTTAATCCGCGCCATGAGCGCATTTCTGAAATCGGCTGCTTGGGAAGGGTCTTCACCGTCCGAGAAAGTGATCCAAACCCGACCGATGCGGTCCTGAAAGTCCATGGCATGTGCTATCAATTCCTTGTCGCCGCCGCGCCACACCGACGCGTTGATCGTAAAGGGTTCAACGCCGCCGCCATCGCGGTGGTCAAGGTGCAATCCTCTTTGCTTTCCCGCCATCTCCAAGATTGAAAGAAATCGTTGATAGTCATCGGGGGTCCGAAGGGTGACCTCGTATGCCGCAACAGTCTCATTACTTTTGGGCTGAGGCGCCGTCCCACAAGCGAGGGTGAACAAAGATAACAGTGCACTGGCGCGTCTCATCGTGCTCAATGTCGTCCACTTAAGTAAATAGCGCAATGTCTAATTTCCACAATAAATCAGACATTATCGTTTGGAGTGGCTCTCGGATTTCCGCCAAAATGGCTATTACAAATTGGGTGAAGCTGGCGCTGCGGGATGTTGAAAATCTGTTTGGTCGGAAGTGAGGGGTTGGTGACATTGCTCGTTAAGCCCCGGTCTGATACTAGAGAGTCATGAACGACATCTTGGTTCAAATACGAGTCGCCCCGCTTGATTGCTATTCATGTGGTGCTGAGACGAAAATGATCGCATCGATTTGCTTGTCGACAGGTGACGACAAAGTCGATTGCTCCATCACCGATTTTTCTTCTTATCCAGAACTTGCAGCTGAAGTCGCTAGCAGTCTAATTGGTCGAGCAGAAATTGGTGCCGTTAAGACACGATTCAGTCGGATGATGAATCGGTTATACATGAGTAATGGCTGTGCACACTGCGATGCCTTGTTCGGAGAACATTACGAAATTCATAGCCGATATGATGAAGTTGTAGCAGCTGAATTTCGAACCAGTAGCAGCGGTTGGCGTGACATTTTTTCGGCTTTGTTGACTTCTGATGACGGACATTTGCTCTAACCCACTCACCCAAACTGCTGCACTACATCCATCGCCACATGCAATACTCTAACTACAATCAGCTTCTCCGCACTCGCCATATAATAAATCCGGTGCTGGCCTTGGCGGAAAGACCTTATCCCTCCGCGCAGTTCGCTGTGCACAGGTCCCGAACCAGCATTCGCGCTCAACCAGTTTATGCGTGCACTGATTTTGCGAACATAATCGCGCGCCGACGCTTCGCCATGTGTGGCAACGCCATAAGCAATGATGTTGAAAATATCGTCCTGCGCGCGCTCCAGAATTTCGATTTCAAGCAAGCCTGGCGAAACCCTGTTCGATGATATCCTCGATAGATGCGCCAGTGGCAGGAGAGGCGAGGCCTTCGTCTATCGCTGCCTGAAGCCGTTCGAGCTTCGTCACAAAGTCCTGTTCACGGCGGAGTAGATCGCGGATCAGATCACTCGTGCTGCTATAACGACCTTCGGAAACCCGCGTTTCAGCCCAGTTCTTAAGCCCATCGGGGAGCGAAACATTCATTTGTGCCATAAGAAATTAATACATAATTGCGCTAAAAATGTCAATATCAGTTGGAATGCGTGGTGGATGCATCCCCCCGCACCCTGATCAACCCAATCGACACCAAAGTCATCACCACCTCGTCATGCTGGTTAAACACCGTGTTCCGCCCCTGAAAGCTGCCCATCTCCGGCTTTGATTGCGATTGCCGCTTTGACAATATCTCGCTTTCCACGCGCAGAGTGTCGCCGGGATAGACGGGCTTCAGCCAGCGGATTTCGTCCACTCCGGGAGATCCCAATCCGGCCTGCTGGTTTACCTTCATATTCTCGACCAACATCCGCATCGTCATCGCGCATGTGTGCCAACCGCTGGCGGACAAGCGCCCGAAATGGGTTTGCGCGGCGGCTTCGTCGTCAAGGTGAAAAGACTGCGGATCATATTTCTGCGCGAATTCCAGCACTTCTTCGCGGGTGACTTCATAATGGCCGAAGCTGGATTTTTTGCCGACTTCGATATCTTCAAAATAATGCATATTGGTCCTTGGGATTTGGCGTGTTTATTTTGGCCATCCTGTCACTCCCAGATCACCTCAGGCGGCAGGCTCATCAATATGGCGTCAACATTGCCGCCAGTTTTCAGGCCGAACAACGTGCCGCGATCATAGGCCAGATTAAATTCGGCATAGCGGCCGCGCCACACCAGCTGCGCGTGTTTCTCTTCGGGCGTAAAAACAGTCTCCATCCGCCGCCGCACGATTTTGGGAAAGGCATCGAGAAACGCTTCACCGACATCACGGGTAAAGGCGAAATTGCGATCGAACATCGTGTCGTTTTCGCATTCCAAATGATCGTAAAAAATGCCTCCAACACCGCGATGCACCTGACGATGCGGAATCCAGAAATATTCCTCAGCCCATTTTTTGTACCGATCATATACGTCCGGTCCATAAGGCGCACAGGCTGCGCGCAGGCGTGCATGGAATTCATCGGTGTCATGGTCATAAGCGATGGGCGGGTTTAAATCCGCCCCGCCGCCAAACCAGCGTTTAGAGGTATTCAAGAACCGCGTGTTCATATGTACCGCGGGTACATGCGGGTTCGCCATGTGTGCGACCAGACTAATTCCTGTTGCAAAGAAGCTTGGATCGTCGCCAGCGCCGTGGATTGTTTGCGCAAATTCTGGGTTCAGCGCGCCGCCCACGGTGGAGACATTCACACCCACCTTTTCGAACACTTTGCCCTTCATCACCCCGCGCACACCGCCACCACCGGGGGTGCCATCGGGTTCATTCCGATCCCATGACAGATAGTCGAAATGGGCATCTGAACCTGCTTCACGCTCAATGGCTTCAAATGCGGCGCAGATGCGATTGCGCAATGCTTCGAACCAGTCGCGGGCGGCGGATTGGTCTCGGTCTAGGGAAAGGGTCATGTTGATGTCTCCACGGGGAACTGCCCCGTCTGCCGCAGGGCTTCTGCCAATGCGATGCCAGCGGTAACAGCAACATTCAAGGATCGAAAACCGGGCCGCATCGGAATTCTTACCCGCATATCGGTTTGCGCATGGATGTTTTGTGGCACTCCCGACGATTCACACCCTAGCAATAAAACATCGTCGGCGCGAAAACAAACGTCGGGCAGGGGAATCGAAGCACTGCTCGATAACAAAATGATCCTTTGCCCTGCAGATTGAATTGGCGCGCGGTAACTTTCCCAATCTGAATGGCGATGAATCTCCGCTGCCGCCGCATAATCCATTCCGGCCCGCTTTAATGACTTGTCGGAAAACGGAAAACCACAAGGCTCGATAATATCGCACGGAACGCCGAAACAAGCGACGAGGCGCAGGATGGCGCCAACATTCCCGGCAATTTCCGGCTGAAATAGGGCAATTCGCATGGTCTGTTCCGTATTTTGCAACTGTTAAACACTGTTATCGCACATATTGGCCAAATTCCCTGTTGGCAAATGGGCGTTTAGGCGTCTATCAGGCCGCTGAATCGCGCCGAGGGTGACCTGCGGTAGCGCAGCAATTATAAGCTAGTCAGGGGCTGTCTTTGCCGGAAAATCCGGCCTTGCGGCGATAGTTTGAGGGCGTTTTATGACCACGGTCGAACAGGTGGAAAATATGACAGATTCGTCTGAAGCCGATGGCGTTCGCCGTCGCGATTTCATTCACATTGCAGCAACCAGCTTCGCCGGTATGGGCGCAGTTGCGGTTGCATTGCCTCTGGTAAACCAGATGAGCCCCAGCGCCGATGTGCTGGCAATGGCATCGATCGAAGTTGACATTTCAGCAATCGAAGTCGGGCAGGCGATCAAAACCAGCTGGCGCAAACAGCCAATTTTTATCCGCAATCTGACGCCTGCAGAAATTACGGACGCCAATAAGGTCGCAATCAGCAGCCTGCGTGATCCGCAGACGCTGGCCGAACGGACCAAGGCGGGCAAAGAAAACTGGCTGGTCACGTTGGGCGTATGTACCCACCTTGGCTGCGTGCCACAGGGCGCGGCCGCTGGCGAAGTTAAGGGCGATTACAAGGGCTATTTCTGCCCTTGCCATGGTTCGCATTATGATACCGCAGGCCGTATCCGCAAGGGTCCGGCTCCGTTGAACCTTCAGGTTCCCGAATATGAATTCCTTTCCGACACTGTCGTGAAGATTGGTTGAGGAGCGCCGTTGCGATGAGTTTTCCATGGGCACAAGAATATAAGCCGCAAAATCCGCTGATGCAGTGGCTGGACGAACGTCTGCCGCTTCCGCGATTTGCTTATAATGCAATCGGCGGCGGTTATCCCGTTCCGCGCAACCTGAACTATTGGTGGAATTTCGGGGTTTTGTCCGGCGTTGCTCTGATGATCCAGATCATCACCGGTATCGTTCTCGCCATGCATTATTATGCCAGCGTCGATGGTGCGTTCAACAGCGTTGAACATATTATGCGCGACGTAAATGGCGGCTGGTTCCTTCGTTATGCGCACGCCAATGGTGCGAGCATGTTCTTCATCGTGGTATATATCCATATTTTCCGCGGGCTGTTCTTTGGATCGTACAAAGCGCCGCGCGAAATGGTGTGGTTGCTGGGTGTCGTTATCTTCCTGTTGATGATGGCTACCGCGTTCATGGGCTATGTGCTTCCTTGGGGGCAGATGAGCTTTTGGGGCGCGCAGGTGATTACCGGCTTCTTTTCCGCTATTCCGGTGGTAGGTGAACCGTTGCGCCAATGGCTGCTCGGCGGTTTTGCGCCGGATCAGGCTGCATTGAACCGCTTTTTCTCACTGCACTATTTGCTGCCATTCGTGATTTTGGGCGTTATCATCCTGCACATCTGGGCATTGCACATTCCCGGATCGTCAAATCCAACTGGCGTCAGTGTAAAAAGTGAGCAGGATACCGTTCCGTTCCATCCTTATTACACAGCCAAGGATGGCTTTGGGGTTGGGCTGTTCCTGATTGCCTTTGTCATCTTGGCATTTTTCTTGCCGAACGCTTTGGGCCATGCGGATAACTATATCCCCGCCAACCCGCTCTCGACTCCTGCGCATATTGTTCCTGAATGGTATTTCTGGCCGTTCTACGCAATCCTGCGTGCTTTCACGGTGGACTTCCTGTTCATCCCCGCAAAGCTGTTGGGCGTGCTAGCGATGTTTGGTTCGATTGCATTGCTGTTCTTCCTGCCCTGGCTGGATACGTCACCGGTGCGTTCGGGCCATTATCGTCCGCTGTTTAAAAAATTCTTCTGGTACGGCCTCATCCCTTGCATCGCCATACTTGGCTTTTGCGGTGTGATGCCTGCTGAAGGAAAATACATCCTGCTGGGTCAATTGGCCGGTGCTTATTATTTTGCGCATTTCCTGATCATCCTTCCGATCGTTTCGCGCATTGAAAAGCCGCTGCCGCTACCCAATTCCATCACCGAGGCCGTAACTGGCCAGCCCACTGCGGCCTGATCAAGGGAAAGATCACAACATGGTTCGTCTTGTCGCTTTTCTCGTCGGGCTGTTTTTCAGCGGCTGGCTGCTCGTATCTGCCGGTTTCACCGCCTATGAAATGATTACCGATCCTGCGAAGGAAACGGTTGAATCCAAATTCCACAAACACCCCAAGCACGTGTCCTTCAAGCATGACGGGCCCATTGGTAAATTTGACAAGGCGCAATTGCAGCGCGGTCTCAAAGTGTATGCCGAAGTGTGCTCGGCTTGTCACAGCCTGAGCCTCGTCTCGTTCCGTGATTTTTCGGCCTTGGGCTATAACGAGGACGAAGTGAAGGCGATTGCCAAGGGCTGGAAGACTGAGGTTCCCTCGATCAACCCGACCACTGGCGAACCGGCAACACGGCCTGGCCTTGCTTCTGACAAAATTCCGGCACCTTTTGCCAATGAAACTGCAGCGCGTGCGGCGAACAACAATGCCTTGCCGCCTGATTTGTCACTGATGACCAAAGCACGCCACAATGGCCCTGCTTATGTGTATTCGTTGCTGACGGGATATGAAGACGTGCCTGCCGCACTACCGAAGGAAAATCGTCCAGGGCAGGGGCTGCATTATAATCCCTATTTTGCGAACTTGAATCTGGCCATGGCTTCGCCATTGACCAGCGACGGGCAAGTGACGTTTGATGACGGCACTAAAGCGACCAAGGAACAGATGGCAAAAGACGTTTCCGCCTTTTTGACATGGACCGCCGAACCCAAGATGGAATCGCGTAAGGCCGCTGGCTGGGGCGCTTTGCTTTTCCTGTTGATCTTCACGACGTTGACCTATTTGTCGTACCGAACAATCTGGGCAGACAAAAAGCATTGAACCTGAAGCGATCCAGTCGGCCGCAACGGTGCGGTTGACTGGACGCAAAGGCGGTGGCAATAGCCACGCATCTGGATACGCGGGTATAGCATAGTGGTAATGCACTAGCCTTCCAAGCTAGCTAGAGGGGTTCGATTCCCCTTACCCGCTCCAGAAAATCCCCCAGTCTGATACAAAATGCGACAAATTAGGCCCTGTCGCGACATAGTTTTAAGACATACTCCTTGTAGTCAATGTTCATCCGGACTTCCGGAAAGCTAGATTGCACAAGGACGAAAACATGAAATATTCCCTCTTCCTCGGCGCAGGCGCAGTATTGGCTGTCGCCGCTGCTGCGATGGCCGTTCCTTCGACCACGCAAAAGGCCGATGCCGATGGCAATGGATCAGTCAGCAAAGCTGAGGCGATGGCCAAGGCTGATGAGAAATTTGCCAAAATGGACGCCAATGGTGACGGTAAAGTCAGCGTAGAAGACCGCTCGGCAATAGTGAAGGCGCATTTTGCCGAAATGGATACTGACAAAAACGGTTCGATCAACGAAGCTGAATTCGTCGCCGCCCACGCAGCGCGCGTAGCTAAGCGTGGTGATATGGGTATGGACGGTGGACCTATGGGCGAAGGCCGTATGGGCAAACGGCATCATGGTGGTCGTGGCGGACGGGATGGCGGCATGAAAATGCTGACCAATGCCGATGCCAATGGCGACAAAGCCGTAACTCGCGATGAATTCCGCGCTGCCGCCGAAGCACGTTTTGTTAAGGCCGATGCCGATAAAAATGGGGCGATCTCCGCAACCGAACATCAGGCGATGCGTGGCAAAGGGCGCTGGCCAAACGCCGGCAACTAATCACAAACCCCTTACGACACCCGGCCTCCTCCCTCCCCCTTAAGCCGGGTTCGTGCCGGCCCGGTACAACAATACCGGGCCGGACTTATCTTTCTGAGGAAAACAGTGCATGGAACCGGGGATGACCAAATCACGTCCACATGTGCTGCTCGTCGATGACGAAGCCTCGATCCGCGATCCGTTGGGGCGCTATCTCGAACGGCAGGGTTACCGCGTTACCGAAGCACCCGATGCCGCAGAGGCACGGGCGGCGCTTGGTAGCTATGACATTGACGTTGTCTTGCTAGACATCATGATGCCCGGCGAAGATGGCCTCAGCCTGACACGTTATGTCGCTGAAAACAGCGGACCACCGGTGATATTGTTGACTGCTCGTTCCGAAGAAGCAGACCGCGTCGTCGGCTTGGAAATCGGTGCTGATGATTATGTCGTCAAACCTTTTTCGCCCCGCGAATTGGTGGCGCGGATCAAGGTTGCATTGCGGCGGAGCAATGGCAGCACGCGACCACAGGACAAAAATGTCGCTGGATACCGCTTTGCCGGTTGGCAATTGCGCACCGCTGAACAACAATTGATTGATCCCGATGGCGTGCTGGTACCGCTGTCTTCGGGCGAATATCGCTTGCTAGAGGCGCTGGTTGAGCGTGCTGGCCATGTATTGAACCGCGATCAGCTGCTTGATTTAACGCGCGGAAGACTTGCGGGGCCTTTTGACCGCGCAATTGACAATCAGATAAGCCGGTTGCGCCGCAAAATTGAACCTGATGCCAAAGACCCCAGCTATATCAAAACCATCTGGGGCGGTGGATATCGCTTTTCGGTTGATGTGGAGGCACAATGAAAGCGTTGCCCGGTAAATTGTGGCCTTCGAGCCTGTTTGGGCAATTGATGCTGGTGGTGGCGTTGGCTTTGCTGGTCGCGCAAATTTTCAACACTGTCATGTTGATACAGGGTGCCAAAGCCCGGGCTGAACTCGAAGCGTCATCCATGTTGGTCGCGCGGCTTGCCAATCAGGTCGAACGGCGCAGGATGACCGAAGGCTCAGCTATTCCGGTCGAACGCGGCGGAAGGCGACGGCTGATTGTAGTGGTCAGCGACAAACGTCCGATTGTATCGGATCGTTTTTCCATCGAAACTGATTTGACCGAACGGGCAGATGAATATTTGCAGGCGGTTGATCCGGCAATTCGGACGGTTCGTTTGTCGATCGGGCCCATCACCGATCTGCCTGAACAATTGCGACGCAAAGAACAAAGATATTTGTTGGAAGACCGCTTGTCGCGGCGTGGTGAAGAACGCCATCCGGTCAAAGCCATCATCCTCAACATGCAATTGGGCGATGGTAGCTGGGTAAACGCCGCTGCACCTATTCGGTCGCGCAGTCCCAACCCGATCTATATTTTGGTGTTTCAAACGCTAATCCTCTATTTGGCGGTGTTGATCCCGTTGGGCCTGATTGCGCGGCGAATTGCACGCCCTTTACGCCAACTGACGCAGCATGTGCGCGCATCAAGCTTTGCCTCTCATGCGCCATTAATTGAGCCACAGGGGCCATCAGATATTCGGAATTTGATCGATGCCATGAACGGTGCGCAAAACCGCGTGGACCGGATGCTGACCGAAAAAGACGTTATGTTGGGCGCAATCGGGCACGACCTGAAAACGCCATTGGCGTCGTTGCGGGTTCGCATTGAATTGGTTGAAGACGAACAAGAGCGGCAAAAAATGGCTGCGACCATCGATGAGATGGTGACGATACTCGATGACATATTGATGCTCGCGCGCCTTGGTAAGCAGGGGGAGGCGAGCCAAAAGACCGACATCGGAGCCCTAATCGAAACCGTCGCGACGGATTTTCCCGAAAATGCCAGGTTGGAACTGATCGACACCCCATATAAAGTTGCGGCCAATGTGCGACCGGTGTTGCTTAAACGGGCGATCCGCAATTTGATCGATAATGCATTACAATATGGTGGAAATGCAAAAGTGTCGGTGATGGCAGGGCCGGGGCAGGTTGCAATTTTGATCGACGATGACGGCCCCGGAATTCCAGCGGAAAAGATCGACAAAATGTTTGAACCCTTTGCCCGGGCCGATGCATCGCGCGGCCGTGAACGGGGTGGAACCGGTTTGGGGCTGACCATTTCGCGGGCCATTGCCGCAGCCCATGGGGGATCGGTTACACTAGCCAACATCGCCACTGGTGGATTGCGCGCGACTTTAAGCTTTCCGATCGATTGAACAGCTAAAACCGGCTGATGCCATGACGCCGCATTTTGTTCAGAAATGTGGTGCGGTTAATGCCGGTGATTTGTGCAGCGTCACAGATAATCCCTCCGCTGCGTTCGAGGGCCGCGAGCAAGATCATCGCTTCTTCGCGGTCGAGATGCGCTCGTAAATCGAGCGAGGGCGGTTTACGCTGGCTGTTGGCGGCGGTTTGGAAAACCGGGGTAACCGCCGAACAGTTCAGCACGCCTTGGCCCGACAAGCGCCGAATTTGGTCCGCACCGACGCGCCGCCCACCATAGATTTTTGCCAGCAATCGCGCCGTCTGCTGCAACTCCGGAAAATTGCCGGGCCAATCATAGTTTTGCAAAAGCTGTTGCCCTGATTTTCCTAAATTGGGCGATAAAGTGGAATGGTCGTTGGCCCAAATGGCCGCGATCAAATCGACAATGTCGCCCTTTCTGCGCGCCAATGGCACGGTCGGAATCGTCATGCGGCTAATGCAGCGGAACAGATCGGCGTTGAACAGTCGCGCCTTCACCAATGAATCCAATGGCCTGCTTGTTGCCACAAACAAACGAACGCGCTGTTTTGGTGCATCGTTCTGGATCAGCCATTCATAAAGGGCTTCTTGCATATCCGAAGGCAACAGGTTGATTTCGTCAATGAAAACGCTGCCCTTGAAACGCGTTCCCGGCCATTGCGATCCCCGCGCAAAAATGGCGCGTTCATCCTTTGGCGTTATTTCGGCACAATCAAACGCTGCGAAAGCATCGCCTTCCTGCGCGGACAATGCGTGAACGGCATGGGCTATTGCAGATTTCCCCGTTCCCGCCGGCCCGCAAAGCAACAGCGGATCGTGTATAGAAGCGCCCAATTGAACCATTTGCCGCATGGCATGTACCACCACGCTGTTCCCGGCGAGCACCGGATAGCGCGCACGACCGACGTCTTCGGACTGCGCAATCAGGGATTGAAAATGGTTCATAAAAGGGACTCCGGCCAATAAAATGGTCGAAGTCAAAATGGGGCGCATTGTGCGTACCGATTTTTTTGAATTAGCCTTTGTGGATTTAACAGACGGTAACCAGTCGCGTGATCACACCGCTAGTCTGCTCCATTTAGGGTCAATCGCCGATCCGATACGGACCGTGGCGCGATTAGCCGGTGGGCATTTTCTTCCAACTGCCGCTTGTCTGAAATTCAGATTTCACATTGCCATTGGTTGGCAGGTTTTCTCCGCCATAGGCTTTTTCACCGCCCTTGGCCTGTGCTTCGCGGGAATATTGCGGGGGCACAAATTGTGGTGCCGCGCGCTGGCGGGCAGGGGTGATGTCGGCATAAGGCTGTGTCAGCGACGGCGGCTGAATGCTGGCACGTGCGGCAGCGGTCGCTTCGGTTTCGGCCTTCAGGCGGGCTGCCGCATATTCGCGTTCATATTGCTTTTGCAATTGGATCGGATCGAGCATCGGCGAAATGCGGGGTGACCAAGCGCGCGGCTTTGGACCGGGGAACGGTTCTGCGCCGCTGTGCCGCGCAAAGAATGCAGAGGGGCGACCTGCGCTACCTTTCCATTTATAGAAACGGTGCGCGCCAATGGTGCCGACATAATTCAGGCTAGGTGCCCAATAGGGATAGACGTAGGTGGCATGATAATGGGTCGCCATGCCAACAGGCGCAAAGACATAGCCAGCCAAGGCCTGCATTGCCACGCGCTGTCCGCGCAACCAAGCAGCTTGTGCCGGAATACGCGCCATGGATCCATCACAGCTATAGCTGAACTGGCAGCCCGTCTGCCGCTCGGAACCTTGGTAGATTACGCCGCAAATGCTGTTGGGATAGGTCGGGTGGCGCATACGGTTGATGATCACCTGCGCCACAGCGCGCTGCCCGGCATCGGGTTCGTTGGCGGCTTCGTAATAGATTGCGTCGGTCAGGCATTTCAGCGCCCGTGAATAATCGAGGGTGCCGGGGCGCACCAAAAAGGGTTGCGCGGCGGGGCCAACGCCTGGAATGTCCAGTGCGGGTGAAGAAAGATCGGCAATGTCGGCTGTCGTTAACGTTGCAAATTGCGTGCTTTCTGCGCCTGCTACAGCAGTATTAGCTGCGGGCAGATAGGATGGCGGTGGCGTATCGGAAATCGACGATTGGTCCATGAAATAGAAAGCTGAACCGGCGAAATTTTCTTCGGGTCGTTCCGCAGCGCCAAAGCTATCGGTCGGCTTCACTTCGACATTGCGGCCAAACTGCGCGGATGTCGGCAGCAAAGCCAGCAAGGTGAATGCGATCAAGACAAGCACAATTTCGCGCAGACCGAAAAGCCGACGATGCGGCTTTGCCGGTTTCACGTGCAGCTTCTTCGCCGTTATATCTTCGAAGCTTTGGTGGAACATTGCCCTGTTCTTTTCATGCGCCAAACCTTGGACGCGAGTCGCCTATAGGCACAAACGGTGCATCGATGGTGAACAATCTTGCGCCTGTTCCAGCGTGGGACGTTTACTATTGATTGATTTAACAAGGAATTTAAAAATCGGCTTTTGTAAAATGTTGCGTTGCAACACGAATTGCTCAGCTTTAGCGGAACAAAGCCCGTTTTTCTTGCTTCTTTCCGAACGGCACGCCTAGAGAAGCAGGCTGTAAATCGAATCGAATGGAGTTGAAATCATGGCGGCGAAATGGACGCCCGAAAGCTGGCGCAATCATGACGGCAAACAGATGCCGCATTATCGCGACGCTGAAGCACTGGCAGCGACAGAATCGCTGCTCGGCACATATCCTCCGCTGGTCTTTGCCGGTGAAGCGCGCAACCTGACCGCCGAATTGGCCGATGTTGTCGATGGCAAAGCCTTTTTGCTGCAAGGCGGTGATTGCGCGGAGAGCTTTGCCGAATTTCATCCCAACAATATCCGCGATACCTTTCGCGTGCTGTTGCAAATGGCGGTTGTGCTGACGTTCGCGTCGAAGCTGCCGGTGGTAAAGGTTGGCCGAATGGCGGGCCAATTTGCCAAGCCGCGCTCCACCGACACTGAAGTACAGGGCGCTGTTGAACTGCCCAGCTATCGCGGTGACATCATCAACGATATTGCTTTCGAAGCCACGGCACGCGAACCCAATCCCGAACGGATGGTAAAGGCCTATAATCAGGCTGCAGCGACGTTGAATTTGCTGCGTGCCTTCAGCCAAGGTGGCTATGCCAATCTGCATCAGGTACATGCCTGGACCCACGATTTTATGGGTCGTTCGCCTTGGGCAAAGAAATTTCGCGACGTTGCAGATCGCATAGGCGAAGCACTTGCATTCATGGAAGCATGCGGGATTACGCCGGAAACTGTGCCGCAGATCAAGGGGACGAGTTTCTACACTAGCCACGAAGCCTTGTTGTTGCCGTATGAGCAAGCGTTGACGCGGCAGGATTCGCTGACTGGTCAATGGTATGACACATCGGCGCATATGCTGTGGATTGGCGACAGAACCCGCTTTGAAGGATCAGCGCATGTCGAATTTTTGCGCGGCATCGGTAACCCCATTGGATTGAAATGCGGCCCCAGCCTGGAACCCGACGCGTTGCTTTCGATGCTCGATTTGCTGAATCCAAACCGGATCAAGGGGCGGATGACGCTGATCACGCGTTATGGCCATGACAAGGTTGAGGCAGGGCTTCCCAAATTGATCCGTGCTGTTCAACGCGAAGGGCATCCGGTGATTTGGTCATGCGACCCGATGCACGGCAATGTCATCAAGGCGGCGAGTGGTTATAAAACCCGGCCCTTTGAAAGGATTTTGGCGGAAGTGCGCGGCTTTTTTGCGGTCCACCGCGCGGAAGGCAGCATAGCGGGGGGTATCCATGCTGAAATGACCGGGCAGAATGTAACGGAATGCACCGGCGGTGCGATTGCGATTACGGATGAAGCCTTGGCTGATCGCTATCACACCCATTGCGATCCACGCCTGAACGCGGCCCAATCGCTGGAATTGGCGTTTCCTTTTGGCGGAAATGCTCAATCAGGAACTTGCTGAGCGCGCCAAGCAGGCGGCATGAAGGGTGCGAATGTGGCGATGATGATACAGCGCGAAGTCGTTAAATCGGGTGTTGGTTTTGGCAGCGCACTTGCGATTGCTATCAGTTTCACCACGCATAAATCGGTGCTGTGGGCGATCATTCATGGCATACTCAGTTGGTTTTACGTTGTTTATTACCTTTTTACCCGCTGAGCCTGCCTCCTAATTGCTTGCCACAATGCGGGCAGGGCATATAAGTTAGCATATATGCAAAAATGGGCTTTCTCGATCCTGTGCCTGTCGCTTGGCGGATGCACCAGCATTGTGGAGACGCATATTTCCAATACCGGCGTGCAAGGAGCCGTCAAAACCGATTTTATGGCTGCTGAATCAATGCACGATGCCGAATCGATGCTTGCGCATAACAGTGTTGTTGAAAAGCTTTCCCAAATGGGAATGGCTCCATCCAAAAATGCGCGATTACGGCTGGATGTTGCCTTTGCAACCCTTCCTGCCGACATTGATCTGCGCGTCGGTGACGGCGGTTCAACCCAAACACCAAAAAAGCGCGCGCTTTTCCCGCGTAAAAGTAAGCATTGCGTGCCGGTAAACTATCGTCTGGTCATCGCATTGACCAGAAGCGCCGACGGGGTGGAAGAATATCGTTCCAGTGCCACAGAGCGCAACTGTGCGGGGAAAGCAGCGGTGATGGTGCCTTTGCTTGTAAAAGCAACAGTTGCCGATTTGGGCAAACCCAAAGGCTCGTATGTGGTCGAACGGAGAGTAACGCGCAAAATTTTTGACTAGCCGTCGGTTAAAGCAGGCGCTTCCGGCAGGGTCATTATGAAACGCGCGCCGCCGATGTCGCGATTGCTGGCCGTTACCATGCCATTATGACGTTCAGCGACTGCGCGGACAAAAGTAAGACCCAGTCCGATCCCTTTGACGCGCCCTTTGCCTCCGCCTCGACTGGCGAATCTTTCAAACAGCCTGGGCGCCAGTTCGGGATCGATGCCAGCACCTTGATCATCAATAGCGATGGTCAGCATTTCCTGTGATTTCAATTGCGTACGTCCGACCTTTATAATCACTTGGCCGCCATTTGGGCTGTATTTAATGGCATTGTCCACCAGATTGGAAACCGCCCGAGACAGGCTGTCGGGCTCGGCAAAGACAAAGCCATCGTCGCTTTCATCAATGACGCTGATCACGATGCCGCGCTCCTTTGCAAGCGGCCAGAAATTATCTGCAACATCCCGCAATAAATCGGGAAGCAGCACATCTTCGCCTTCAAATTGGGATTCGCCCATGCGCGCAATGTCGACGAAATCCTGCGCCAATTGCATAGTCCGGCGCGCATGGCCTTCGATTCGTGCAGAGGCTTTGGCATTTCGGATGTCTGGCAAAATGGCGATAATGGCCGATTGCGGTGCGCGCATATCGTGAGACAATAGCTGCAAGGCGACTTCTCGGTCGCCTTCCGCTTTGGCCAGATCGGTAATATCTGTCAGATAATGAATGTGGCCGCGTAACACATCGGCGTCGGTTTGAACGTCGGCGGTCCGCATAACAAAAGTTCGATCGTTTAGTGCGTCGAAACGGATGAACTGTTTGCTTTCGGTTGCATCGGTCTGGCTGGTGGATCTGGCTGCAACCAGATAGGCGTCGACGGCGCGGCGGTGCGTGGGAAGAACAATATTATCCAGCACATCTCTCAGCATCATGCCGGTAACATCGCGCTGTAAACATTCGTCGAGCAAATCGTTGGTTAAAGTGACAACGCCGTCCAAGTCGGTCACGAAAAGCGGATCTGGCATATGTTCGATTGTGTCGGCCACAAAACGACGAAGATCGCGCATATGATCGATCGCGCCTGCCAATGCCTCGCTCTGACGACCCACCAAATCGTCGGGCATTTGGCTTTTGGGCAAAGGAGGGATGATTTCGCCTTCGCGTTCCAATTCACCGAGTTCGCGCTTCATAAACTCACTGATGGCTTGCAACCGGCGCCAACCCCATAACGGATAGACCAGAAAAATCCCCAGTAACGCGGCGCCAGGCGGAAACCAGAGTTTCGCCGATAATGCGCCGGCGCTGACCGCCAAAATGATGGCGACGGTCAGCACAGATGCGGTCAGGGCAACGCGCGGTTGCCAGCGCAGAAAACCCAGCAATAAAATCCATGTCGGGGCGAGAGACAATATAATGGTGGACCAAATGGGAAAGGGTTTGATGAAATTGTCTTGCTTCAATGCGGTCAACATATTTGCCATAATTTCTGCGCCCGACAACAACCCGCCGTCACCATAAGGAACAGGGTAGCTGTCGCGCATTCCTGTCGCTGTGGCACCGATGATCACATCGCGCCCGCGCAACAGGCTGTCTGGTACGTTGCCATTGAGCACATCGGCATAGGAAATTTGGGCAAAAGAACCGCGCGACACAAAGGGGATCAGGATCGTCTGGTTACAATCAACAATACGCCGGTAGCTCGCCGTGGGCTTCCCTTGGGTTCGGGCAACTAGCTCGACTATATGGGGCCAGCGTTGCCCCGAAGTGTCGGGCTGGAAACACAATGCAGCGCGGCGCACGGTTCCGTCACTGTCAAATTCGACATTCACATGGCCAATCCCGCTGGCAACTTGAGCAAGCAGAGGAATGGGCATTACGGGATCATAAGCGCGCCCTGCTTCGCCGGGTGTCACAAAATGCATCGGAATAAAGACAGGGACTTTGCCCGACATTGCGGAACCAAGGGCGGCATCTTGCGTAGGCTCACTCGGTTCGCTCAGCAATACATCGAAAAGGATGGAACGCGGTTCGCTGGCTGCCAATTTCTCAATCAGTGCTGCGTGATTTTGCCGCGGCCATGGCCATTCACCCAATGCCTGCAAGCTGGGGTCATCAATGGCGACGATCAATATATCCTTGTCCGCAGCCGGGCGGGATACGCTGCTTAACTGATCGTAAAACAGATTATCGAACGAAACAGTCCCGCGCCATAGGATCGCGAACATAATAGCCGTGCTGGCGAGCAGAGCAATTAGACCCCATTCGGCAAGCAGTCGAACGCGCAGTTTCATCGCGGCAAATGCCCATCATGTAACCCGGGTTCAGGACGACGATACGGTAAGCTTTTCAAAGTCAGTCCAGTTTTCCGATACTTCACCATCCACAAACTGGACCGATGCGACGCGCCAGTAATAGTCGCCAGCTGGCAAGTCGGAAAGGCTGATTTGTTGCACACTCAATCCAGCCTCATCGACCATGGGAGTAGAGTCTTTGCTGTTGCGCAGCAGTTGGAACCGGTAACGCAATGTACCGCGACCATCGCCAGCCCATTTGAAAACATAGCCGAGATCCGATTTTCCAGCCGAACCGGAAACAGAGTTTAATCGCCGCTTGAAGCCATAGGTTCTGGGCAATCCTTCAAATCCGTTGGCTGACACCGCACGAAAGCGGACAAAATAATTGCCATCTTCGATTCCATCAAAATCAGCGTTGCCGCCGCTAGCTGTCACATCGGCTATGGTATCCAAAAACCCGGCATCGGCTGCCATGCTGATTCGCATGCTGCTATTGGGGTCTGGCAGTGCAAAGCGCACCTTGGGAAGCATTTGAAGCTTCCCTGCGTTTTCAATATCAGGTTCAGGCAACAGCGTTTCTGCTAATGTCGTGCCATCTGCGGCGACTGACAAACCATTACCAGCAGGCAAAGGAAGATGTTTGCCGCCATCCAGCCCAACCGCCAAGCCACCTTCGACGACTTCGGCAAAGTCCAGTCCGCTGCTATCCGCAATCCGTGATTGGAAATCTGTGCCGCGCACAGCCGAAACCGCTTTTGGAGAACGCACGCGATATTGATCGTTGTCCGATTTCAGCGGAGCGACCTTTGAATGGACTGATCCACGGTTTAGATCGAAATCATAATCAATGCTGGAGCCCAACACATATTTGCGCAGCCGCAATATGCGGACATCGCTGTTTGAAGGCAGGGACACCCGGGAACCATCGTCGAGTTGCAGTGTCACAAACGAAGCGCCCGCAGTCCGCAATATAGAGCCTTCGCCCACGCTTGTTCCTGCAGTTGCCGCATTGGAAACGCCACCGCGAACAATCGACACATTTCCACGTACAGAAATCACCCTTGCCGCAGAAGGTTGAAATTTCAGCAAATTACGGTGGATTCGCAATTGCATGCCAACAGGCAGAAAACGCGGATTGGTGACGCCATTGGCTTTTTGCACGGCACGATAGTCGCCACTGCGCAACAAATATTTGTCCGCCAGTTCCTGCAAAGTATCACCGCGTTTTACGCTATAGACGATAGCGTCGCTGTTGTCTGCGGTTGCTGCCTTTGCAGCGACAGGCAAACCCCAAACCAGCATTCCGATCAAAATGTATCGCATGGACAATACCTTATTCGGTACTCATTGTTTCAAGTCGGTAACCGTAACCGAACACGGTGAAAATGCGAAATCCATTTTCTGGTTTTAGATCGAGTTTTGATCTAACCCGAGAAATATGCATGTCCAAAGTCCGCGTGGCCAATGCTGCGTTCGTTCGCCAGATCGTTTCCATAATATAGTTGCGCGACAAAGTGCGGTCGCGATTGCGGAAAAACAGATCCGCCAGTTCAAACTCTTTGGCGGTCATCGCAGTGGAATTGCCATCATAAGTGATGACCTGTTCGATCCGGTCGAGTTCATATTTTCCGTACACGGCTTTTGTATCGAAAGCGCCGCTGCCGGCACTGCGGCGCAGCATGGCGTTGATTCGCGCCATGATGACGTTGCGATCTTCGGGTTTGGTTACATAATCATCCGCGCCCGCGTTCAACGCGTCGCTAATGTCCTGTTTTGCGGTCCGGTTGGTCATCATGATGACGGGCGGACGTTCTTGCAGAGCGCCTTGCATCCACTTCAACGTTTCGAGCCCGTCCTTTTTGGGCATTGACCAATCAAGAATCAGCAGGTCGTAGGTTTCCCGCATCAAAGATTGTGAAATCGCGGCGCCATCAGAAAAGGTCACCGCAACGTGCCCCATTTCTTCAATGATGGCTTTCAGAAAGGCGACGACATCTTGGTCGTCGTCGGCAATTGCAATTCTCATTTTGCGCACCCACCCATTAGTTCTCGTGCCCGGCCATTGATTGTCGGGCTATGTAACTCTTCTTAAAATAAAGGCCCATTGTAAAATTGCCAGCTAATGAGAGAAGGGGTTACAGCTATTTACATAGATTGACTGTTTATGAACAAGGGGAATTAAAACGATTAACGGATGTTTCTGTGCCGAAAGCCAACTTTCGCGGCTTAACGTCTTTAATTCGCATGGGAATTTGAAGAAATTGGCTGGGGTGGCAGGATTCGAACCTGCGAATGCCGGCATCAAAAGCCGGTGCCTTACCACTTGGCGACACCCCAGCAGCCAGCGCCTAATGCGGCGCTAGCGAGCGGCCTTATAGCGAGCGGAAAGCGGAAGGCAATCCGCCAATCTGCCTTTTTATCGAGTCGCTGACGAAACGGCATAAACCCAATTATGCGGATCAGGTGCCACACCGTTCTGTATGTCGATCAGTCGGGACTTTAGCTTTTGCGTCAATTGCCCCGGACCGCCGCTACCGATCGTAAAGCTGAAATCCGGCGCGCTCACTTTTCCAATGGGAGTCACTACAGCGGCTGTTCCGCAGGCAAAGGATTCAATCAGCCGCCCGCTTTCAGCATCCGCCTGCCATTGATCGATGGCATAGGGTTCTTCACGTACCGTCAAACCTTCATCGCGGGCCAGTGCGATCAAACAGTCGCGAGTGACACCGTGCAAAATGGTATCAGACAAAGGCGGTGTTTGGATCGTACCGTCTTCAAATACGAAAAAGACGTTCATACCGCCCAGTTCTTCGATCCAGCGATGCTCTTTGGCGTCCAGAAAAACCACCTGATCGTGTCCGGCCTTCATGGCTTCGGCAATGGGAACCAGGCTGGCGGCATAGTTACCGCCGCATTTTGCCGCACCGGTACCGCCAGGCCCCGCACGGTTATAATGCTCACTGACCCACAACGAAACAGCAGGCGCACCGCTTTTGAAATAATTGCCGGTCGATGCTGCGATCACCATGAACAGATATTCGTTGGCTGGGCGAACTCCGAGAAACGCCTCGGTCGCGATCATGAACGGGCGCAAATAAAGCGATCCGCCGGCGACAGGGGGATACCAATGCTTGTCCGCCTCGACCAATAATTGGCAGGATTTGACGAACAATGCTTCGGGCATTTCGGGCATCGCCATGCGCCGCGCGGAGGTGTTGAAACGGCGCGCATTGGCATCGGGACGGAATAAAGCCATGCTGCCATCGGCGCGCTTATAGCCTTTCAGCCCTTCAAATATTTCCTGCGCATAATGCAAAACCGCCGTTGCCGGATCGAGCGACAACGGGCCGCGCGGGCCTATGGTGGCGTCGTGCCAGCCTTTGCCTTCGGTATAGCGAATCGTGACCATGTGATCGGTAAAGGTTTTACCAAACCCAGGATCCGCAATCCGGCTTTCGCGTTCCGCATCTGCGATAGGGGCAGGGTGCGTGATCTGCGTGAATTCCAGAGGAGTTTGCATCGGTCATTTTGGTATCCATTGCCTCAAAAGCATGCTGTTACGACGATATAGGTCAGGAAAAGCTTGCGCCGTGTTATGTCCCGCGTCAAGATACGTCAATATGGCTGTCCCATCTTCCTCCGCGCAAGCAAACGCATCCCGTGTCGCTTCACCATTATTCCTGCGTGAAGACGAAGTCAGACGGGGCGTGGAACTGCTCTATTTTGGTTATACACGCCTGACCCGATCGATTGATGATGGCTTAGCCAAACATGGATTGGGCCGCGCACACCACCGCGCTTTATACTTTATCGCCCGCCAACCGGATTTAACGGTGAGCGAACTGCTCCGCCTGCTTGCCATCACTAAACAATCATTGGGCAGGGTGTTGAACGACCTGTCGGCTCGCGATTTGGTGGAAACCCGCGCCGGACATGTTGATCGGCGGCAAAAACTGCTCCGCCTGACCGATATTGGCGCGCAGTTTGAGGCGCAGTTGTTCGATGCTTTACGCAACGGCCTCGCAGCGGCCTATGCCGCAGCAGGGCAGGAATCGGTCACCGGATTTTGGCGCGTTTTAGAAGGGTTGATCCCCGATGAAGACAAATTGATGGTGCAAAAACTTCAGGGGACAGGTCAATGAGCATCGATCCACGCATCGCCCGATTGGAGCAAGTCATCCGCGAACGCCAAGCAGCGGGGGCGAGCGAAAGCTATGTTGCGTCCCTCTTTGCCAAAGGTCGCGGCAAAATCGCGCAAAAGGTTGGCGAAGAAGCAACCGAAACGATTATCGCTGCCCTTACTGAAGATAAAGCAAGCCTGACCAGCGAAGCCGCCGACTTGCTATTTCACCTCGCCATATTGCTGGCTGATGCGGGTGTCAGTCTGGATGATGTTTTCGCCGAATTGGAGCGCCGCGAGGGGGTTTCGGGGCATTTGGAAAAGGCGGCGAGGGCACTATAGTCGATGGCAAGGCAACATTCCGCTCCTGTTTTGCTGGAACCAACTGGCGACTTTGTCTCCACCCTTAAACACGTTGGGCCGACCGAACACGGGCTCTTCGAACGTGAGTTGCAAAGGTTGATCCATCTCAACCCCCAATGCCTTCCAATATCGGAAATTGATCCGCTTTTTGCAAATCCAATACCAATTTGTATGGAACTGTCTGCGTCTCCTGCAGGTCAGATTGATAATTTTATGGTCACGGCAAGTGGATTGCCTGTGCTTGTAGAGTGCAAGCTTTGGAAAAATCCTGAGGCCCGCCGAGAGGTGGTCGGGCAAATTCTTGATTATGCAAAAGTCCTGAGCCGTTGGACGGCCTCTGACTTGCAGCGAGAAGCAAGCAAGCAGTTGAAACGTGAGGGTAACACGTTGTTAGAGCTCGTCAGAGCAGCCGGTCATGACGTTGATGAAATGGCTTTCAATGACGCGCTATCGCTTAACCTTAGGCGCGGGCGGTTCCTGCTCTTGATTGTCGGTGATGGTATTCGAGAGGGCGTCGAGGCTATTGCGGAATATCTCCAAAATCATTCTGGTCTCCACTTCACCTTGGGCTTGGTTGAGCTCCCTATTTACGCGATGCCGAACGGTGGACGGTTAATTGTTCCTCGTATCTTGGCGAAGACCGAGCGGATCATAAGGTCGGTTGTTGAAGCGCCTCAAGGATTTGAGGTTATTGAGGGCACGTTTGATGCCGAAGATGAAGATGATGAGCAAACCCCGGAACAATTGAAGCTGAAGCAGGCCGGACGGGAACGACGACGCAAGGAGCGTCTTGAGTTCTGGGGCGCTTTTTTGACAGGTTTGCGCTTAGACGACCCTGAACAGATAATTCCAAGCCCTGCTCGCGGCGGCAATGTGAGCTTTATGATGCCTGCACCTGCTGGATCAAGTTGGATAACAGTGTATCGTTCCGTGACCGAACGTGCTGTTGGAATTTTTCTTTCGTTTCACCGAAACTCGATCGGTCAAGCGGCAGCACAGAGTTTAGTGGATGACGTTGAAGCCTTATCGGAAGAACTGGGACCTACCGCTTTCATTCAGTTCCACGGAAACGAAGTGAAAATTTCGGACAAGCGCCTACTTTCCAATTTCGGACCTTCCCCAGAACGCGAAGAAGCATTTTTCTGGCTTCGTTCTCGATCAAACGATTTTGTAAATGCCCTGCGTCCGCGAATCCGTGCGGCGGTCGCTGATTTGGGAGATTGAACCATGGCCGTTGATGCAACGCACCCTTATGATGACCAGAATATCTTTGCCAAAATCCTGCGCGGGGAGATTCCGAACAGCACGGTTTATGAAGACGATTGGGCGCTTGCCTTTCACGACATCAACCCGCAGGCACCAATACATATACTCGTGATCCCCAAGGGTGCCTATGTCAGCTGGGATGATTTCAGCGCGCGCGCGGGTGAAGCGGAGATTGCGGGTTTTGTTCGTGCGGTGGGCCATGTCGCGCGCGAAGCGGGGCTGGTTGCGCCGGGGTATCGGCTGCTCGCTAACACCGGATTAAACAGCCATCAGGAAGTTCCGCACCTTCATGTGCATCTTTTCGGTGGAAAACCGATGGGGCCGCTGCTTGCGCGTTGAAATTAAGTTGCGCAGAAGCGATTAGCGGTTAGGTTCGCAACCAATTAAATATCCTTGAGGGGAATGGATAATGATTTTTGGTCGTACCAAATCAATCGACGCCATATTGGCGACGGCGGAGAAAAAATCTCTGCACCGAACGCTGGGTGCGTTCCAGCTCACATTGTTCGGCATTGGCTGCGTCATCGGCACCGGCATTTTCGTGCTGACTGCGGCGGGCGCACAAAAGGCCGGGCCGGGCCTGATGTTGGCATTTGCGATTGCCGGAGCAATCTGCATCGTGGCCGCGCTTTGCTACGCCGAAATCGCGTCGATGCTGCCTGTGGCAGGGTCCGCTTACACTTACACCTACACCGTTATGGGTGAGCTACTCGCTTGGACGGTTGGTTGGGCGTTGGTGCTCGAATATGCGGTCGCAGCCAGTGCGGTGTCAGTCGGCTGGTCCGGTTATTTTAGTGGCACAATATTGAACGAATTTTTTGGGATACAGCTTCCGGCGGCTTTGGCGGCGGGACCGCTGGCATTGGGCGGTGCTGAAGGCGGGTTCATCAATCTGCCTGCCGTTATTATTGCCTTGCTGATGACATGGTTGCTGATGATTGGCACCAATGAATCCGCTAAGTTCAATGCTGTTCTCGTGGCGATTAAGGTGACGGCGCTTACCGCATTCATCATCCTAACTTTACCAAAATCGGAAATGGCGAACTTCAACCCGTTCTTGCCTGCAGGCGTTTTTGGCGGATTTGGTTCAGGCGTGGGTGCGGTAGGTGCTGCGGCAACGATTTTCTTTGCCTATGTCGGTTTTGATGCGGTTTCGACCGCCGCCGAGGAAACGAAAAATCCACAACGCAATGTGCCCATCGGCTTAATTGGATCACTTGGGTTTTGTACCGTGTTTTACATATTGGTCGCAGCGGGGGCTGTTGGTACTATTGGCGGTCAGCCGATTATGGGGCCAAATGGCATTCCTTTCCCTGCGGGTTCAGAAGCGTTGGCAATGCAATGTGCATTGCCGCAATATAGCAATATGCTCGTTTGCTCAAACGAAGCACTGGCCCATGTTTTGCGCCAGATTGGTTTCGGAACAATCGGTAATATGCTCGGTATCGCCGCGTTTGTGGCATTGCCTTCGGTGATCCTGATCCTGCTATTTGGCCAGACACGCATATTCTTTGTGATGTCGCGTGATGGATTGCTGCCAGAAGGCCTGTCGAAGATTCATCCAAAATGGAAAACGCCTTATGTCGTGACTGCGATTACCGGTGCAGTTGTTGCCTTTGCCGCAGCGTTCCTTCCCGTTGGTCAATTGGCCGACATCGCCAACGCCGGAACGCTCTATGCGTTTATGATGGTGGCGATTGCGGTGATGATGTTGCGCAAATCGGAACCAAATCGTGTGCGGTCTTTCAAAACTCCAGCACTTTGGCTGGTCGGGCCTTTGACGATTGCCGGGTGTATCTTCCTTTTCCTCAATCTGCCGTTTGAGGCAATGATTGTGCTGCCTTTATGGGGCGGCATCGGGATCATACTCTATTACCTCTATGGCTATAAAAAGAGCCATGTGGGGCAGGGTATTATCGACGTGCATGAAGACGATGCGGATGCGCCGAAGCCGCCGGTGGACCAGCATCTGGTTTGATCCGATTTCATGAGTAACGAAAAGGGGGGCTTTGGCCTCCCTTTTTTGTTTCACATCGGCAGGTGACGGGTGGTTCCTGGCCGCGTGAATAGTTTGCCTTGCTCCCCCCAAAGGATGAACCATAGGGATAAAATGCCGCATCCCAAAAAGCCCAGCGCAACCGGTACAACGCTATTCACAAATTGCTGACCGATCACTGCCCCCAAGCTGGCGGCAATCAGGGTGCGGAAAAACATCTGGAACGATGATGCTGCGCCAGCTGTTGTGCCGAATGGTTGCATCGCGATAGAACCAAAGTTGGAACCAATAAATCCGGCAAGCGCCATGTTCATCGTGAGCAAAATCAAAAACAGCGGCAAGGATCCGGGCTGCCATATGGCGGCTGCCAATTGCAGCAGCGAAAACAAGATGAAAATGAAATTGGCGCTGTGTGATACACGGCGTGCCCCAAATCGCTCGACAATTTTGGCGTTTGTGAAATTGGAGCAGGCCATGCCAAGGCCGACGACGGCAAAACACAAAGTGAAAATTTCGGCGGCATTAAAGACTTGATCGAATACCAATTGCGACGTGTTCAGAAAGCCAAACATAGCGCCCTGAATGATTCCACCGGCAATGACATATGCGGTGGCGGTGCGGTGGGTAATGACTTTACCCCATGCCCGCGTAAGATAGCGCGCCTCCATCAGGACGACATTTTCCGGGGCCAGCGTTTCTGGAAGACGGAAGTAAATCCATAAGCCGACGAAAAACGCCGATGCAGCGAACAAAAAGTAAATCGCCCGCCAACCAGCGAACCACAATACGATTTGCCCAACCGAAGGCGCAATAATCGGCACAACCATGAAAATCAGGAATACCAGCGACATGCGCTTTGCCATGGCGTCGCCGGAAAACTGGTCGCGAATGATAGCAGTGCCCAAGACAGCAAGCCCTGCGCCACATAATCCATGGGCGAAGCGCATAATAACGAACAGCGTAAAATCATGGGTCTGTCCGCAGATAAGCGCGAAGATAATATACCCACCCAATGCACCGAAAAGCACGGGCCGGCGGCCAAATCGGTCCGAAAGGGGGCCATGGACCAGCGATCCGATGCCGGTGCCAAGGAGATAGGCCGATATGACATATTGGATGGCGTTCGATCCGGCTACGCCCAGTCCCTTGGCCATGGCCGGGAAGGCCGGTAACATGGCATCAATCGCTAGCGCGTTGAGCGCCATCAATATCGCCATCATCACAATGAATTCGCGATCTCCCAGTTGTTTTCGGGTTTGATCGGCGGCTGCAGGCATGGGGGAGGGCATGATCGCGCTATGCGGGGAGTTCGGGATTTTAGCCAGCAATGATTTCTACGAATTATTGGGTTCACAGCTGGCGCTGCCGGGTGATATTGCAATCCAATATTCTTTAAACCGCAAAACACGGGAAAAGTGATCCATGAACAAAGGCCCATTTCGCACGTTTGCATTTATACTGGGCCTTTTTGCGATGCCTTGCGCCGCTTTGGCACAGCCTGGCGCTGCGAAAAGCTGTCAGGCTGCTCTGAGCGACCCTGAAGCGCAGACCGATCCACAATCGCCATTCGGCAGCAATTTGACCGTGATTGATGGTAGCAAAATTTCCAAAATGGCGGAATTGATCGCAGCGATTAAGGCGGTCACCGGACGTGTTCCTTTGGTACAGGGTGGAAATTTTGCCGGTTGGGATTTCAGTGCCATCGACGGTGGGTTGCGACCGGTTTGTTTTTTCGAGTCCGAATTGCAGCGCACGCAATGGAATAATGGCCGGTTTGCCGGGATCGGCTTTATTAAAACGCCGCTGGATGGAGCATCCTTCAAAAATACGCATCTGGAAAAAGTGTTGTTGCGCGAGGCCGGAATGCGGCAAGTCTCTATGCGCGGCGCTGTATTGACCGGTGGGTTGTTGGATGGCGGTTGGGGAGGCAGCGTTGAAAACTGGGATTTAACAGGAGCCGATATGCGGGGCTTTATGTTTCAGTGCGGAATTACGATCGGTGATGGCTGTCCGCTAGATCGCAATGGGACCAAATTTACCAATGCGGACCTGAGAGGTGCGGATATTGCATCTTACGTGTTCTGGGGCGGAGCAGACTATCTTGGCGCACGATTTGAAAAGGCACGCATAGCACCGCGGCAAATCAAGGAATTGGTTGGAGCTGATTTCGGCTCTGGTATTTATTTGGTCGGCGGCGATGAAACTGTTGCGCTTGTTGCATCGGAAATGCTCGTGTTGCAGCAACAAATTGCCAAGGCGGAAGCCGACCGCGCAAACCCGTCTTTCGATTGCGGAAAAGCGCGGACGAAAGTGGAAAAAATCATTTGTCGCGACGAAGGTCGCAATCTGTCGGCTCTCGATCGCCGTGTGGCCGAAACCTATAATGCGGTCCGCGCTAAAAATCCGGCGGCGGCTGCGGGGCAGAAGAAATGGCTGGAAACGCGAAACGCCTGCACAGATGGAATGTGCGTGGGTGAAAGCTATGAAAACCGATTGACTGTGTTGACGCGAATGCTGGGCGAGCCGCAACTATTAAGGCGCGGGGAAAGTGCGCTTTTTTATGATGAACAAATCGCGCTTTCGGCTGACTTTTTGAATTCGTCCCTCTTTGCCAAAATTCGGACAGTCCTTTTTGGTGCAAGCATGGGCGAGGCGTGGCTGACCCGCGCGGCGGATGGAAGCTATTCTGTTATGGGCGATTCGGTGGGGGCCAACGGCCATATGTGTTCCGCCGGCGGTCAGGGGTTGCGGTTTGACGACGCCACCGGCTGGTTTGCCGGTCCATCGGCTGAAACCCCATCCAAACGCGCTGCTGCGTTTCGTGCTTATGCCGATGAAATCGAATTTCCGGGTGATGGCCATCCTGACGAAACGGAATTTCCAGGTAGTGAGGACTACGCAAGTTGCGGGATGCGGGGGGTTTTGGGGCCATACAAGCGGATAGAACTCGATGCGGCTGAAATGGAAAAGCGCCGCGCCGCGATGATGAAAATTATAGAATGAATGTCCGAAGCGCCGCCAAACCGTAAAATTATCCACGTCGACATGGATGCTTTCTATGCCAGTGTAGAACAACGCGACAATCCCGAATTGCGTGGCAAACCGGTGGCCGTCGGTGGTTCTTCCAAACGCGGCGTGGTTGCGGCCGCCAGCTATGAAGCCCGCGCCTTTGGCGTGCGATCAGCCATGCCGTCGATTACAGCGCAACGGCAATGCCCGGACCTTATATTCGTTAAGCCTCGCTTTGAAGTTTACCGAGAAGTTTCGCGCCACATCCGCGAAATATTCGCGCGCTATACCGATCAAATCGAACCACTGTCGCTGGACGAGGCCTATCTGGATGTCACAGTCGACAAGCAAGGCGTTGGTTCTGCGGTCAGGATCGCCAAGGCCATTCGCGCTGCGATCAAACTGGAAACAGGGCTGACCGCGAGTGCTGGTGTCAGCTACAACAAATTCATCGCCAAGCTGGCTAGCGATCAAAACAAGCCCGATGGGCTATGTGTCATCTTGCCAGAGCAAGGTGCGGACTTTGTCGCGACCTTGCCGGTGCGGCGATTTCATGGTGTCGGCCCACGCACCGCCGAGAAGATGGCCCGGCTAGGAATAGCAACCGGCGCGGATTTGGCCGCGCGCAGTGAAGCATGGCTGCAACAAAATTTCGGCAGCAGTGCGCGGTATCTGTTCAGAGCTGCACGCGGTATCGATCACCGACAGGTCAATCCTGCGCAAAAGCGAAAGTCGTTGGGTGGGGAACTGACCTATTTTGACGACAAGAGCGGCGATGACGAATTGAAAGCGGCGCTCGATGAAATTGTCGACATCGTTTGGGACCGGATTGAGCGTTACGGAGTAAAGGGCCGCACCATTACCCTAAAGGCACGTTATTCCGATTTTCGGACGATCTCAAGATCACGCTCTATGGCGGTAGCAATTGCCAATAAGGCAGAGTTTTCTGCTGCGGGACACGCATTGCTGGCGCAAATTTTACCTGTCGAAATGGCTATAAGACTATTGGGGCTGACATTGTCGGGGTTGTTCAGCGACGGCGACAGCGCACAAAATTCCACACAAACGATCAATCGGCAGGAAACTCAGACTGAATTTCTGTTCTCCGATATTGAAAGCTGAAGATTTTTTTCATATATCAGAAAAACGTATTGCACGCTTAATACAGGGAGGCCGAAATGGCACGACCCCATACTGATATAGAGGCTGGACGAGCGTTGCTGCTCGACACGGTAGAAGAGCTGGTTCGCAAGCGGGGCGCAACCGATATTGCCTTGACCGAGCTGGCCGCCGCAGCCGGAATGTCACCCTCCAATCTATATCGCTACTTCGAGAATAAAGAAGCATTGCTGGAGGCCGTCGCCGAAAAATGGTTCGCGGACAAAGTGGCTATCATGGTGGAAGTGACTGCCAGCGACATGCCCATTCGTGATAAAATGTACGAATTTTTTGCCCGTCGCTACGTGGTGTCGCGCGCACGATTTGCCGACGAACCCGAGTTGTTCCAAAGCTATTGTGAGCTTGGACAGCAGTATTTTGAAGTTGTTCGCGGTTATGTCGATCTGGGCGATCATTATCTGTCAGAGATCGTGGCAGAAGCGATGAACGCGGGCTATTTTGGTGATCTGACGATTGATGAAGCGGTATCGCTCATCAACCAGATGGTGCAGTGTTATTGCAATCCCGACGCTTTGCCGATGCTGGGCCACCGGCTATCCGAAGCGAAATTGGCGCAAATCATCGATACGATCTTCATTGGTTTAGGCCAGACAGAAAAGGGTGTTAATCTTGTACGCAACACGACGATGAAGATTGTGTCCTAATTACCGTTTGTGTGCGTTAACCGCTTGCGCCCTGCGAGATGCTCTGGCAAAGGCCCGCTCCTGAAAATCGCATAGTGGGCGATTAGCTCAGCGGTAGAGCACACCCTTCACACGGGTGGGGCCACAAGTTCGAACCTTGTATCGCCCACCATCTTTTTTTGATTTTCAGTTATCCTCATCGCGGCAGTGATACAGGCAGCTCCGGGTTTGCCCCTGCTCATTTGCGTCGTTAGGGACGGGGCTCTCAAATTTCCGCGTAATAGGAGCAGCCGCTATGAAGACCCGCATCACCGAAATGTTCGGTATCCAGCATCCCATCATTCAAGGCGGAATGCATTATGTGGGTTATGCCGAAATGGCGGCGGCAGTTTCGAATGCTGGTGGTTTGGGAATTATAACAGGTCTAACCCAGAAAACTCCGGCGGATCTGGCGAACGAGATTGCCAAATGCAACGACATGACCGACAAACCGTTCGGCGTGAACCTGACGTTTCTGCCTACGGTCAACGCCCCTGATTATTCGGCCTTGCTAAAGGCGATTATTGATGGCGGTGTAAAGGCGGTGGAGACAGCGGGGAATAATCCGGTCGCGGTGCTGCCCTTTTTGAAAGATGCTGGCATCAAGGTGATCCACAAATGCACCGCCGTGCGCCATGCGTTAAAAGCGCAATCGATAGGGTGCGATGCGGTATCGGTTGATGGGTTCGAATGCGGTGGCCACCCGGGCGAAGATGATGTGCCAAACTTTATCCTGCTGCCGCGAGCCGCCGACGAACTTGAAATCCCCTTTGTCGCGTCCGGCGGCATGGCCGATGGGCGCAGCCTCGTCGCCGCTCTCGCCTTGGGTGCAGAGGGTATGAACATGGGCACGCGGTTCCTGGCGACCAAAGAAGCCCCGGTGCATGACAATGTGAAGGCGGCTATTGTCGCTGCGTCTGAACTCGATACCCGGTTGGTGATGCGCCCTTTGCGCAATACTGAACGCGTATTGAACAATGCAGCGGTTGAGACCTTGTTGAAAAAAGAACGCGAACTGGGCGATAAGCTGAAATTCGAAGACATTATGGGCGAAGTCGTTGGCGTTTATCCGCGCATCATGCAGCAGGGCGAAATGGAAGCAGGCGCATGGAGTTGCGGCATGGTCGCGGGCCTGATTAACGATATCCCAAGCTGTAAGGAACTGATCGACCGGATCATGGCCGAAGCCGAGGCGATCATCGGTAAGCGGCTGGCAGGATTCGCCAACGCCTGATACGGCGGATAAATGCTGGATAGCGAACAGGGTATCATCTGTGCAGTGCGCGCCCATGGCGAGAATGGTGCGATTGTCCGCACCCTGACCGCCGGGGGCGGAATGCGCGCCGGTTTTGTGCAGGGCGCACGCGGGCGGGCATTGCGGCCTGTTTTAATTCCCGGCAATATTGTGATGGGCGAATGGCGCAGTCGGATCAGCGGGCAATTGGCGTCGATGACCGCAGAATTGCAGCACAGTCGCGGGCATTTGCTGGGCGAGCCGCTGGCGACCGCCGCGATGGAATGGGCCTGCGCCTTGTCGGCGGCGACTTTGCCCGAGGAATATCCTTATCCCCGGCTTTATGGGGCACTGGACGGTTTATTGTCGGCGGTGGAATTATCGCCAGCGGCGCGGGGCTGGGCCCCATCAATGGCGCGCTATGAAACGCTATTGCTGTCAGAACTTGGTTATGGTGGCGGTGTTTATGACGAAGCCGAAGGGACGGCGGCGGCGCTGAAGGCGATGGCGGCGAACCGGCAGGCCTTGATTGTCCACATATTGGGCGATCGCAAGGCGGAGGTTATTGCCGCGCGCGAACGATTGGTGGATCGGTTGAAAAGGGCGGTTGCATAAGCCGGAACGACGCGGCAAAGGTCCTGCCGCAAAACACCACCGAAGCCTTGAAAGTATTGCCATGCTGATCGCCCTGTTACCCGGAGACGGAATCGGACCCGAAGTTATTGCCGAGGCGCGCCGCGTGCTCGAAACGCTGAACGTTCCCGGGCTGGTGTTCGAGGAGGCCTTGGTTGGCGGTGCTGCTTATAAAGCAACCGGGCACCCGTTGCCGCCGGAAACGCTGGCGCTGGCGAAACGGGCGGATGCGATTTTGTTCGGCGCGGTGGGCGATCCCGATTGCGACAGTCTGGAACGGGCATTGCGGCCCGAACAGGCAATTCTTGGTCTGCGCAAGGAATTGACGCTGTTCGCCAATTTGCGCCCGGCGACGTTATTTCCTGAATTCGCCGATGCCTCGGCCTTGCGCCCCGAAGTGGCGAAAGCGATTGATCTGGTCATCATCCGTGAATTGAACGGCGACGTTTATTTTGGCGAAAAGGGCATGCGGACGACGGCAGATGGCAAGCGCGAAGGCTATGACATCATGTCGTATAACGAGGATGAAGTGCGCCGGATTGCCCGGGTCGGATTTGAAACCGCCATGGCGCGAGGCAAGAAACTGTGCTCGGTTGATAAAGCAAATGTGTTAGAAACTAGCCAGTTATGGCGTGATGTTGTGATTGAAACGCATGCGGAATATCCAGATGTCGAACTCAGCCACATGTATGTTGATAATGCCGCGATGCAGCTGGTGCGCAATCCGGGGCAGTTTGACGTCATCGTCACCGGCAATTTGTTCGGGGACATTTTGTCGGATCAGGCGAGCATGTGCGTAGGCTCCATTGGTATGTTGCCCAGCGCCTCGCTCGATGCCAATCAAAAGGGCCTGTACGAACCCATCCACGGCAGTGCGCCTGATATTGCCGGGCAAGGCAAGGCCAATCCGCTGGCGACAATCTTGTCTGCAGCGATGATGCTGCGTTATTCGCTGGGGCAGGCGGCGATTGCTGACCGGATTGAGGCTGCGGTTGCCAAGGCTCTGGCGAGTGGTGCGCGTTCGCCCGATTTGGGAGGAAAAATGACCACAAGACAAATGGGTGACGCGGTGATTGCGGCCCTGTAAGAGAACCCATGTTTACCCTTGAAGAATTACGCGCTGCCGCGCAGCGCATCTATCGAGAAATGCCACCTACGCCGCAATATGCCTGGCCTTTGCTGGCTGAACGATCAGGGTGTGATGTATGGGTCAAGCACGAGAACCACACTCCCACGGGCGCATTCAAGGCGCGCGGAGCGGTTACCTATATCGATTGGCTAAAAGCGGCCCATCCTGAGGTGGAGGGAATCATCACTGCCACACGCGGCAATCATGGTCAGGCACAAGTGCGTGCGGCAAAGGCGGCGGGGCTGACTGCGACCATTATTGTTCCGTTTGGCAATGCGCGGGAAAAAAATGCCGCGATGCGGGCCTTTGGTGCCGAACTGATCGAACACGGTCATGATTTTGACAGCGCCAAAGCCGAAGCCGTTTCGCGTGCCGCGCAATTTGGGCTGTTCATGGTGCCATCCTATCACAAGGAGCTGGTTCGCGGGGTCGCGAGCTATGCGCTGGAATTGTTTGATACGGTGCCTGATCTTGATACGGTTTACGTGCCGGTTGGATGTGGTTCGGGCCTGTGTGGCACGATTGCGGCGCGCGATGCTCTGGGGTTGAAAACAAAGGTTGTTGGCGTGGTCTCTGCGCACGTGGATGCAGCAAAGCGGTCGTTTGAGGCAGGTAGGTTGCTCCCTAGCCCAACCGCGCATACTTTTGCCGACGGCGTTGCCGTTTGTACGCCGGTACAGGACGCGCTGGATTATTTCGGCAAAGGCGCGGAGAGGTTTGTTGCGGTGTCCGACGATGAGGTTGCAGAAGCCATCCGTATTTACTGGCAGGATACACACAATCTGGCCGAAGGCGCGGGGGCCGTGGCGCTTGCGGCGTTGCTGCAGGAACGCGATGCTATGCAGGGCAAACGGGTGGCCGTGATCCTGTCGGGCGGTAATATCGACCAAAGTCAGGCCGCGGTCGTGTTGTCCGGCCAAACCCCATTGACCTAATCCATCAGGACACCGAAAAGCAATTCTATGAAAAAGACCACAGGCCTAGACCGCAGCATCACCCAGAACTGGCGCCCTGCCACCCAAGCCGTGCGCGGCGGAACGTGGCGCAGCGAACATGGCGAGACGTCAGAGGCGTTGTTCCTGTCATCTGGTTTTACCTATGACAATGCCGAAACCGTCGCCGCCCGCTTTGCCGGTGAAGCCGATGGGATGACTTATTCGCGAGTGCAAAACCCCAGCGTGGCGATGACCGAAGAACGCATTGCCCTTATGGAAGGCGCAGAAGCATGTCGGATGCAGGCGACAGGCATGGCGGCGATGACCACGGCGTTGCTGTGCCAATTGTCGATGGGCGACCATGTGGTGGCCGCGCGCGCAGCATTTGGATCGTGCCGCTGGCTCACCGACAATTTGCTCCCCAAATTCGGGATCGAAACCACCACCATCGATGCGCGCAATAATGACGAATGGAAAGCGGCGATCCAGCCCAACACTAAGGTTTTCTTTTTCGAGACGCCTGCGAACCCAACCATGGATATTGTCGATCTGGGCTTTGTTTGCGCGCTCGCGAAAGAACATGGCATTACCACCGTGGTCGATAATGCCTTTGCCACCAGCGTGTTGCAACGCCCATTGGATTTCGGCGCAGATGTGGTCGCCTATAGCGCAACCAAGCTGATGGAAGGGCAGGGGCGCGTACTGGCGGGTGCAGTCTGCGGAACCGAACAATGGATCAATGACGTGCTGGTACCGTTTCAGCGTAATACCGGGCCGAACTGCTCTCCCTTTAACGCGTGGGTTGTGCATAAGGGTTTGGAAACGCTGGAACTGCGGGCGATGCGCCAATCGGAAAATGCATTGATGGTCGGGCGGTTCCTTGAAGGGCGCGTTCCAACGATGTTGCATCCCGGCTTGCCCAGCCACCCGCAACATAATCTGGCAATGAGGCAGATGAAAGCGACCGGACCGATCTTCTCGTTCATTCTCGATGGCGGTCGCAAAGAGGCAATGGGATTGTTGAACGCGCTGGAGCTGATCGACATTTCCAACAACATTGGCGACAGCCGCAGCCTGATGTGCCATCCGGCCTCCACCACCCACCACGGCGTCGGCCCTGAAGTGCGCGAAAATATGGGCGTGGTTGAGGGGATGTTGCGGATCAACGTTGGGTTGGAAGACCCGCAGGATTTAATCGACGATCTGGATCAAGCTTTACGACAGGTGGGATTATAGGATCGGACTTTGCAGATAGCTAAACGCGGGATAAATTGTGCCTCCCGCTCGACAGACCGTCATATTCGGCTATTCGTATAACTATGTCCATTGCGCTCAATTCCTTCTTCACCGATCATGCCGTTACCGACGGCGTGGCCGTGCATGTCGTAACCAATTTCTTGGAGGATCAATCGATTCCTGCGCAGGGTCGCTGGTTTTGGTCCTATCACATCCGCATCGAAAATCACCGCGATGAACCAGTGCAATTGTTGACCCGGCATTGGAAAATCACCGACAATCGCGGTACCATCAGTCATGTTGACGGCGATGGTGTGGTTGGAGAGCAACCTTTGCTGCAATCCGGCGATGCGCATGATTATGTCTCAGGCTGTCCGTTGGCGACCCCCACTGGCATGATGGAGGGGCATTATCGCTTTCTGCGCGCGGATGGATCGACTTTCTTGGTTGAGATACCCTGTTTCAAACTGATTGCGCCTGCGACCGCCCGATGAAGCGCACGCATCTCCCCCTTAACGGCCTGCGTGTGTTTGACGCTGCCGCTCGGCATTTGAGCTTTACCAAAGCGGCGGATGAACTCGCAGTCACGCCTGCGGCTGTCGGACAGCAAATTCGCGCGCTAGAGGATATGTTGGGCGTCGTGCTGTTCCGCCGCACGCCAAAAGGATTGGAACTGACCCCAGAGGCTGAAAAGGGTCTCGACGCCCTGCGCGCCGGTTTTTTGCAATTTGAGGAATCGGTGCGGGCGATCCAATCTGGACAGACATCCAATTATCTGACCATTGCCGCGCCGCGCGATTTTACCGCCAAATGGCTGACGCCGCGATTGGCCAAATATGGTGCGGCCAATCCGGATATGCAGTTCACGCTGGTTTCCGCTGATAACGCAGTCGATTTCACCGAAGCCAATCTGGATATGGCCATATTGTTGGCCGAAGGTCCGGGAGAGTTAGAAGGCGTGCGGTTAAGTGCCGGATCGTTTGTGCGTGTTGGTGCCCCCGATGGTGGCGCAAATACCCCGATCAGCTGGCCCGACTGCCCCTTCGCTGAGGGTGAGGCGACATTGCGTCTAGGCGATGCCGGATTGGCGATTGATGCGGCGTCGATTGGATTGGGAGAAGCTGTGGTTCCCTATTTGTTGGCAGCAGGGGACTTAGACGCCGGACGCGTGCGTGCTTTGGACAATAGCCGTGAACACGCGCTGGCGTATTGGCTGGTCGCTCCCTTGCCGCAATGGCGTCAAAAAAAGGTCAAGGCGTTGGTCGATGCGCTAACGGTCTGAATAAAGCTTGCGCTTCTTGTAAAATCATCGCACCCTTTGCTTTGATTGCTACAGGGGGATATGATGACAGAAGCCAATTCGACCGACGCGCGCATGCAAATGACATTTCAGGCGCAGAAAAAATCAACAGGCGCGGCCTATTTGCTATGGTTCTTTCTCGGCGGATTTGGCGCGCATCGCTTTTACCTTGGGCAAACCGGAACAGCGATCGCGCAATTGGTGCTGTTTGTTCTGGGTTGGCTGACCTTCATTGTCGTAATCGGCATGTTTCTGCTGATCGCTCTGGGAATATGGTTGCTTGTTGACGCTTTTCTTATTCCGGGAATGATCGAACAGAAAAATATGGAATTGGTGAACACCCTGACAGGTCCGGGGTATTCCGAACCCCAATGATCACCCGTTACCGTCGTCGGTGGACGAGATCCTGTGGAAGGATAAGGCGCCAATCGCCTATTCGGCGATCGTGTTCACCAATCGCTCCATCAGCGCGGCAAATTTCCCATTCTCCACTTCTTTGGTGGTATCATTCCAACTGCCACTGGCGATGATCCATTTGCCCGCTTTGGATTGAAGCAAATAGCTCATGGAAATTACTCCAGGTTCCGATCCGCCTTTGTAGCCAATATAGCTCCATTTGGCTGCAGCGGTTGGCGATAAGCCAGGGTTGATTCCCATGATCGCGAGCATGTCGTCATTTTTCTGGCTGCGGATATTGTTTAACAACCACATCAGGTCAGACGGGGATGCAAACCACTCAATGGTATCAATGTTCGCCGGACCCTTACTCATTTGCGCATTGTCGACTTTATCCATAGTCAACGCAGCCGCTTCTTTCTCGATCAAGTCACGCTGTGCTGCTTCGCTCGATGCCAGAAATCGGTCGCGCAGCGCCGGATTGGCTTTCAGCGCAAAGGCCTCCACGGTCGAAAGAAAGGGTAGGATTTTATCGGGGGCACTATGGCCTATGGTCGCCAGCCGCCGCTCCACTGCTTCGCGGCCCAATCGGTGCAATAAGGTATCAGTAGCACTGTTGTCGCTTAGCGAGATCATCCAGCTGGCTAAAGTATGAAGCGTGACTGGGCTCATTGCCGGCCAGCCTCGTGTGCCTGCCGAAGAGAATGATCGATGCACTAATGGTGCGACATCGCTCCAGCTGCGGCTCCCCGTTTTTACCTGATTGGCCAGCTCGGCAAGGATATAAAGCTTGAAAGTCGATCCGATGGCGAATTGCTGTTCGCTGTTATGCGTAGATAACACCCGAGCATTTCCACCGTCGTCGAGTTCGGCAACGATCAAGCCCGTTTGTCCGGGTAACGCTTTTATCTCCCCTGCAACTTTTGCCAAATTATCATCGGTTTGATCGACTCCGGTCACCGCTAACCCGATCACTTTGTTCGGAGCGGCATCGATGATGTCGATGTTGATGGTCGCAATTCCGCGTTCGAAGGCATATCGTATTTCTGCCCCGCTTTCCCCGCGCGGGCCGCTGGAAACCAGAAATTGCGGCTTCCCGTATTGGGTGATGATGCCGTCGACAAAATTGTAAAACTGAGCGGGCGGAATGGCATCGAGGAACGATAGTGCGAAATAATCTTCCAGCGGCATTGTGCGTTTGAATACGGAGTCCAGTTGGTGAATCCGGTTATCAAGCGGCGAGCCGGATTCGACCATTTTAGCGGTCAGACACAGGAGCTGGGGTTTCGGTTGCCTGGGCCGGGATTGTGGCACATCCGGGTAGTGCGGAAAGGACCAACAGCATTAGAACTGCGTTTTTCACAATTGTTCTCCCGATTTAGGCGTCGATGACATCCTCATCCACGCGGTCTGCGTTTTCTTGAATAAACCGGAAGCGTGCTTCAGGGTTTTTTCCCATCAGTTGTTCGACCAGATCCTTCACGCCGGAAAATCCCTCATATTCCTGTGGCAGGGTAACGCGGATCAGCGAACGTGTTTTCGGGTCCATTGTGGTTTCGCGCAATTGACCGGGGTTCATTTCACCCAATCCTTTGAAGCGGCCCACATCGACTTTTTTGCCCTTGAACAGCGTGGCCTCCAGTTTTGCGCGTTCAGCTTCGTCCTGTGCATAGGCGCTCTGGCTGCCTGCGGTCAGGCGATAGAGCGGCGGTTGCGCAAGGTACAGATGGCCTTTGCGGACAATTTCTGGCATTTCCTGAAAGAAGAACGTCATCAGCAACGTGGCGATATGCGCGCCGTCGACATCGGCGTCAGTCATGATGATGATGCGGTCATAGCGCAGATTATCGGGCTGGCAATCCTTGCGCACGCCGCATCCCAGCGCCAACGACAGATCGGCAATTTCCTGATTGGCGCGGATTTTGTCGTTGGTGGCGCTGGCGACGTTCAGGATTTTACCGCGGATGGGAAGGATCGCCTGCGTCTTGCGATCGCGCGCCTGTTTGGCGCTGCCACCGGCACTATCGCCTTCGACGATAAACAATTCGGTGCCTGCGGGATCGTCGGCGGAACAGTCGGTGAGTTTACCGGGCAAGCGTACCTTTTTGCCGCTTGTGGCGGTTTTGCGCTTTACCTCGCGCTCGGCCTTGCGTTTCAGCCGGTCTTCGGCCTTTTCGATGATGAAGCCCAGTAAAGCTTTGCCGCGATCCATATTGTCGGCCAGAAAATGGTCGAAATGGTCGCGCACCGCATTTTCCACCAGCCTTGCGGCTTCGGGCGAGGTGAGGCGGTCTTTGGTCTGGCTTTGGAATTGCGGATCGCGAATGAACACACTGAGCATCAGCTCAGTTTCATTGAAAATATCTTCGGCAGAAATCTGCGCAGCTTTTTTGTTGCCGATAATCTCGCCAAAGGCGCGCAACCCCTTAGTCAGCGCGGCACGGATGCCTGCTTCGTGGGTGCCGCCATCGGGGGTGGGGATGGTGTTGCAATACCAGCTATAGCTGCCGTCTGAATAGAGCGGCCAAGCAACCGCCCATTCGACGCGACCTTGATGGACCCCGGCTTCATTGGCGGCGAAGGCTTGATTACCAGCAAAGAATTCGGTGGTGACGCAAGCGCGCGTGCCCAATTGTTCCTTCAGGTGATCAGAAAGGCCGCCGGGAAACTGGAACACCGCCTCTGCAGGCACATCGTCACTGGCGAGTTCAGGATCGCAGCGCCAGCGGATTTCGACGCCGGCGAATAAATAGGCTTTGGATCGGGCGAGACGGAATAGTCGCGCCGGTTTAAACTTTGCGTCCGCGCCGAAAATTTCCAGATCGGGGGTAAAGGCGATGGTCGTGCCGCGCCGATTGGGGGTTGGCCCCAATTCTTCAAGCCCGCCCAATGCCAATCCGCGGGCAAAACGTTGCCGGTAAAGTTGTTTATTGCGGGCTACTTCGACCACAGTATCGGTCGACAGTGCATTGACCACCGATACGCCCACACCGTGTAGACCACCCGATGTGGCATAGGCCTTGCCTTCAAACTTGCCGCCCGAATGCAGCGTGGTCATGATGACCTCAAGTGCAGATTTTCCGGGGAATTTTGGGTGCGGATCAACCGGAATACCGCGACCATTGTCACTGACCGTCAGCCGATTGCCCACGCCCAGCGTAATCTCGATCCGCGTCGCATGGCCCGCAACGGCTTCGTCCATGCTGTTGTCGAGCACCTCGGCAGCCAAATGGTGCAAAGCTCGCTCGTCGATGCCACCGATATACATTCCGGGGCGACGCCTAACAGGCTCCAGCCCTTCGAGCACCTCGATGGAAGAAGCGTCATAATCGGTCGATACAGAACCAGCGGGTGCTTCTCCGCCGAACAGGTCTTCACTCATACGCGTTGCTATAGGCATGGACGAGTCTGCGGTGCAACCAAACTCGACCAAAGGTCTGTGGAAACTCGCGTTCGAAGACTGGATGGAGCAAAAAAGAAAAGGCGGCACCGATGGAGCCGCCCTTTTTTGTGTCCGGTTTTGTTGGCGCGTTAACGAACGCGGGGCCCACCAAATGGCATCGGTGGCGGAGCACGGCGGACGCCACGGGGTAACTGCGCCTGATAGGCGCGGCCACAATGTTCGACGCAATAAGGAAATCCGGGGTTTACCGCGACACCACAGAAATGGAAATCGGGTTCACCGGGGTGCCCCATTGGCCAGCGACAAATTTTCTCGCTGAGATCAAGCAGCGTTGTTTTGCCCGAAATTTCTGGGCTTGGCTTTGCCGGCACCAGTCTGCGTGGGGGTGCAGGAGGAATAGGAGCCTGTTGATCGCCGGGGCCCTGACGCAAAAATCCGCCCGGTCCGATTGAAACGATTTTCGGCAAATCCGAACGCGGAATAACAGGTGAAACGGGAATCACATTTGAATAATTGCGCTCCGGCACAGCCGCATCAACAGGTGCAGAGGCGCGGGGAGCAGGGGCACGCTCAACCGGTTTGGCTTTGGGTTTCGCCGCAGGTTTGGCTTCGCCTTCATTGGACTTGACCGGAGAAGGACGCGATTTCAAGCCAAGGCGATGGGCCTTGCCAATGACAGCATTGCGGCTGACACCGCCCAGATCATCGGCGATCTGACTGGCGGTCAGGCCGTTTTCCCACATATTTTTCAGTCGCTCGATCCGCTCGTCGGTCCAGGCCATGGTCACTCCAAATCAGTCAGGGGCAGCAATAATGATCGCTCTGCGCAAAAGCGGCTTGCCGCGCGAAAGGCAAGCCGATAGTCGAATGTGCGATGAGTATCCAGAACAAATCTAGTGTCACGACGACTGATCCGCAAGGTGTCGTCCCGGATCGTGCCAATTTGCCAGTCCGAACCATCAAAAATGTGAACTGGATCGGGGTGAAAACGCTTTACCTGAAAGAGGTGCGACGCTTCTGGAAAGTGCAGTTGCAAACGGTATGGGCTCCGGCGATTACAACTTTACTGTTTCTGGTCATATTCACCGTGGCGATGGGCCGTGACGGGGTGAAAGTGCTTGGCATTCCCTTTGCGGATTTCATCGCTCCCGGTTTGATTATGATGGGGATGTTGCAAAATGCCTTTGCAAACAGCAGTTTTTCGTTGCTGGTTGGCAAGATCCAAGGGACTATTGTCGATTATTTAATGCCACCCATTTCTACGATGGAATTGCTGAGCGCGATGGTCGGGGCCGCCGTGACCCGCGCATTTTGCGTTGGTTTTACCGTGTGGGGCGTGATGCTATTCTGGCCGGGCGTTCATGTTACGCCCTATAGTCCGCTGATCATATTGTGGTTTGGCTTTTTGGGATCGCTGATGGTCGCTTTTATGGGCGTGTTGACCTCAATCTGGGCCGAAAAATTTGATCACGCAGCAGCGGTTACGAATTTTGTCATCGCGCCACTCTCGTTGTTGTCAGGAACATTTTATGCGGCGGATCGCCTGTCTCCGACATTTCAGGCTATCAGCCATGCTAATCCGTTCTTCTACGCCATTTCTGGTTTTCGCTATGGCTTCATTGGCCGTGCCGATTCGGACGTTTGGCTGGGCAGTGCAGTGTTGACAGTATTGAACATCGTCCTGGGCCTCATTTGCTACTATCTGCTCCGTTCCGGTTGGAAGCTGAAGAACTAATCCACCAAAACGCGCTGTGTTGGCCCTTTGTCTCCGAATCGGGTGCTTCGCCAATGGCGAGATCAAGCTGCCTCGGTAAAAAGGCATATTGATCGCCAAACGCGGAGGGTTTCGATGGCCGATATGATTTCGGCGCAGCTATATTTTAAGGCGTGCTTTGTCCGTGCCCGTCTTCGCGGTGGAAACATGCACGAAATCAAAACCGCGAGAGAAGCGTTACGCAATGCCATGACCGCGCATTATTTCAACGGCTATTGGAAAGATAAACCCGAAGTGTTGCGGGAATATATGAGTTTGCTCAATCAGTGCGAAAATCGGTTAAAGACTTTTGTTCCAGCTTTGGCTTTGGCAAAAGGGTCCGATGCAGCCCTTGACGCTTAACGTTCCCTTTTTGGTGACGAACACCACGGATCGGTAGCTTTTGCCTGATTTGGGATCATAGATTGTTCCGCGCCACTGATTGCCATCCGCCTTTAAACTATGCACGACGGCCATGCCCAATAATGTGCGGCTGCGCAATTGGGGGTTGGGGTTGTTGACGTCTTTTTGATCATAGCCTTGTGGCGGCTTCACCAGAAATTTGGCAATGCGTCCGCAAATTGCCTGCCCGCAAGGTCCGATTTCGACGATGGCATCCTTGTCCTGTGTTATCCAACGACCATTGATCGACACCGCTGCTTGCGCCATCGTCGATCCAGCCCAGACCGCCGCTGCAACCAATATTATTGTGCGAACTCGCATTTTACTCTCCTTGCGCGCCCCCCGCGAACATTGCCGTTAAAGCGGTATAAAGCTGGTGCCAAGCCTTTTGCCAACGAACGCTGCATGCTAGGGGCGAGGGCATGAATGAAATCCTATTATTTGATTTTTGGCGCTCGTCCGCCTGTTATCGGGTGCGCATCGCGCTAAACCTGAAAGCTATTGTCTATCGATCTGTTTTCGTGGACCTTGTTGAGGGTGGCCATCGTAATCCAGAATATCTGGCGCGCAATGCCCAGGGATTTGTGCCTATGCTGCACATTGACGGGCAGGATCTGACGCAAAGCTTGTCGATCATCGAATATCTGGATTCGCATCAACCAGAGCCCCGGCTGATTTCGGCTGATCCTGTAAAGCGCGCCAAAGCTATGGCAGCCGCTTTGGCAATCGCCGCAGATATTCATCCGCTCAATAATTTACGCGTTTTAAAATATGTGAAGAATGAATTTCAGCAGGATTCGGACGCCGTGGACAGATGGTATCGCCACTGGATCACGCAAGGCTTTACGGCTTTGGAATCAATGGCTCCGGAAGATGGCTTGTTTGGTGGAGAAACGCCCAACATTGCCGACATCTGTTTAGTACCGCAAATGTACAATGCCCGTCGCTTTGAAACGAAGCTGGAGGCATTTCCAAAGCTCGTACGGATTGATGCCCAACTGCGGGCAATAGACGCATTTGCAAACGCTGCGCCAGAAGCAGTGAAACCAGCATGAAGGCGTTCTCGATTTGCCTTTCGGCGGCAATTTTAACGTTGGCGCAGCCTATCCTTGCTCAAGACGCGGAGTTGGAAGAACTTGATCAGGATTTAATCGCCGATTGTTTTGATTATTGCGGACCACTGGTGGTCGAAGGGCAGCGCGCGCGTATTGCAAGCGCGCTCGGTTTTGAACACAGCCTTGTGTTATCCAGCGACGCCGGCATCGAAAACGCGTTGCGCAACATTCCAGGGCTGCAACAGTTCCGACGCACAAATTCGCGTTCGGCCAATCCTTCGGGGCAGGGAATTACGATGCGCGGTCTGGGTGGCAACGCGTCTAGTCGGGCCTTGGTTACGCTGGATGGCGTGCCACAAATGGACCCTTTTGGTGGCTGGGTCAGCTGGACCGGCTTGGATACTACCGCCGCAGCCTCCGCCGTTGTCAGCAGCGGAGGTGGGTTTGTGCATGCCGGGCCGGGAGCAGTCGCTGGTATCGTTGATCTGAATAGCGTTCGGGCCAATTTTGGATCGACCGGGAATCGTTTCGGCTTTGATATACAAGGCGGCAGTTTTGGATCAGCCAACGTTCGTGCTGACGGGTTGGTGGATATTGGCGGCGTGATCGCTCAATTTTCAGGAGCGGTCGAACGGAGCGATGGCTTCGCGCCGATTCTCGCGGCGCAGCGTGGTTCGGTTGATGGCGGGCCGCCTATCGCAATAAAGGCGGTGCATTACGGTTATTGCGGGCCTTATCCGATGACGTAGAATTGCAAGCGAATATCAGAAGCTGGTCAGATCGGCGAAATCGCGGCACGGCATTTTCTGGAAACAGCAATGACGGTACCGATGCTAGCCTGCGCATCGTGGGCGCTGGTTCGGTTGACTGGTCTTTGCTCGGTTACTTTCAAGACCGAGGATTTTCCTCGCAATTTACCAGCATCAGTGCGGACAGGCGCACGATTGCCCCGGTCCTTGATCAATATGCGGTGCCCGCAAAAGGTTGGGGCCTAGGCGGATCGATGGGCGTTGATGTGTCCAACAACACGTCGTTAAGCCTTGGCGCGGATTTTCGGCATATGGATGGCGAAACGCGCGAAAACTTTTTCTTCACCGGGATTGTTCCCGGCAGAAACCGGATAGCCGGAGGTACCAACGAAACTATGGGTGGTTTCGCAGAAGTCCGCAATGAATCCGTTTATCGCCTGAAGCTGTCATTATCCGCCCGCGTCGATCACTGGTCAATTGCCGATGGCTTTCGCCGCGAGATCAATATCGGCGGAAATGTACGTTCAGATGATCGATTTGCCGACCGAAACGGAACAGAACCAACCGGTCGCGCGGCCTTTGATTGGCAATTTCGACAGACTTCTGGGATCGGTTCAGCACATCTAAAAGGCAGTCTGTTCACGTCGTGGCGTTTGCCGACACTGAACGAATTATATCGTCCGTTTCGGGTAGGCGACGATGCGACCGCTGCCAATGAATTTCTCTCACCCGAGCGGGTGAAGGGCGGCGAGATCAGTCTGGTCTGGAGAGAAGGCGGCTATAATCTGAAGGTCACCGCCTTTGCCAGCAAGCTCGAAAAAGCTATCGCCAATGTTACCTTGGGGCAGGGGCCAGGAAATTTCCCCGGCATTGGTTTCGTCGCTGCCGGGGGAGCCTATCGAAAACGCCAAAATCTGGATGCTATTGAAAGCAATGGCATTGAAATTGCAGCAGACGGTTGGTTGACTGGTAACCTGCGCTTCGAGGCTGGCTATGCATTGATTGATGCAAGAGTACGCGCCAGTGGCGCGGCAGCGGCGCTCAACGGATTGCGTCCCGCTCAGGTCGCACGGCATAATGGCAGGTTTGCTTTATTGTTCGATGCTCTTGCAGGGCGTTCAACCGATGCCAGCCATGCCTTTGTCGGCAGCGGGGTGACGGTGCGTTATTATAGCAGTCAGTTTGAAGACGACAGTAACCGGCAAAGGCTGCGCCATGCAGTGACGGCAGATGCAGAGCTCCGGTATCGGCTGGCCAAAGGTATGGCCATGCGCCTTGCCGCTGAAAATCTGTTCGATACGCAAGTACAAGCGGCCATAAGCAGCGCGGGCATAATTGAACGAGCCACTCCGCGCACCCTTTGGCTTGGCTTAAGCTTCAATATTGAGTAGGCAAATGCTATGACGGACAGCAAAATTATCCTGTCGCAATTTTTGCCTTACCAGCTTTCGATTACGTCGAACGCGGTGAGTGATTTGGTTGCACGAAGTTATCGGGGGCGGTTTGGGCTGAAAATTCCTGAATGGCGTGTGCTGGCGGTTTTGGCTGAAAGAGAATCTGCCACCCAGCGGGAACTGGTCGATGCCACGCAAATGGACAAAGTCACCGTCAACCGTGCGTCAATGGCGCTGGTCGAGCGCGGATTGATCGGGCGCGCGCCGAATGCCACTGACGGTCGTTCTCACCATCTTGCGCTGACGAAAACTGGGCAGGAGTTGTACACGCAGATTGTTCCCTTGGCGCTTGCCGTTGAATCTGAGATTGAAGGTATATTGGGTCGTGAAGAAGCGGCGCAATTGTTTAAATTGCTCTCGGAATTGCAGCGTCGCGTCGCTAATTTGGACGGCAATAAATAGCCACTTGGCAAAACTGGTTGCAGTTGATACTAAATTGATGGCCAGCGGAACAATCCGCAAATTGGTGCCAACTCTGTCAACTTGCCCGAAAGCCAGCCTCTGATGTCCGATCTGTTTGAAAACCCTTTGGGCCTTGATGGATTTGAATTCATCGAGTTCTCAGCCGCTCAAAAGGGTGTATTAGAGCCTGTTTTCGAACATATGGGCTTTGCCCGTATCGCACATCACCGATCAAAGGACGTCGATCTGTGGCGTCAGGGTGAGATAAACCTGATCGCCAATTATGAACCGCGCAGTCCTGCGGCCTATTTTACCGCTGAACATGGGCCATCGGCTTGCGGCATAGCATTTCGGGTCAAGAACGCGGCGCACGCCTATAAATTGGTCCTAGAGCGTGGGGCAGAGCCGGTGGAAGCACGCACGGGCCCCATGGAACTGCGTATTCCGGCAATCAAAGGTATTGGCGGGGCAATCATCTATTTGGTGGATCGCTATGCCACCCTAGAAAATCCAGATGCGTTGTCGATTTATGATATTGATTTCGTTTACTTGCCCAGTGTGGATCGGCACCCGATTGGCGCTGGATTTTCGCGGATCGATCATCTGACGCATAATGTCTATGGCGGCCGGATGGACTATTGGGCCGGTTTTTACGAGCGCATCTTCAATTTCCGCGAAATTCGCTATTTCGACATCAAAGGCGAATATACCGGCCTGACCAGTAAAGCGATGACTGCACCAGACGGCAAAATCCGTATCCCGTTAAACGAAGAAGGCAAAGCGGGAGGGGGGCAAATTGATGAATTTTTGCGCGCTTATAATGGTGAGGGGATCCAGCACATTGCTTTTATTTGCGATGATCTGCTCGCTGGATGGGATCGATTAAAGCAACTCGGCACGCCGTTTATGACTGCGCCTCCTGCTACATATTACGACATGCTCGACAGCCGTCTGCCCGATCATCTTGAGCCGGTTGCCGAATTGCAGCGTCGTGGCATATTGCTCGACGGTTCTACCGGAGAGGGCGATCCGCGATTATTGCTGCAAATCTTTTCCGAAAGCCAAATCGGGCCGGTGTTTTTCGAATTTATCCAACGAAAACGCGATGAAGGCTTTGGTGAAGGCAATTTCAAAGCCCTGTTCGAATCGATCGAACGCGATCAGGTTGCGCGCGGTGTGCTACAAGTGGAAGGAGCGCCACAATGACCGCACCGCCCAAATTATCGCGCATTCACCACGTTGCCTATCGCTGTAAAGACGCGAAGGAGACCGTTGAGTGGTATCAGCGGGTTTTGGGAATGACCTACACCACGGCCTTCGCCGAAGACCATGTGCCATCGACTGGGGAATATGATCCGTACATGCATGTATTCCTCGATTGCGGAGGCGGAAATGTCGTGGCGTTTTTCGAATTGCCGAAACAGCCACCCATGGGTCGCGATGAACAAACCCCGGCTTGGGTGCAGCATCTGGCATTTGAAGTGCCGGACGTTGAAACCCTTTTAAATGCCAAGGCGCATATCGAGGCGCAGGGCATCGCGGTGCTGGGGCCGACCTTTCATGGCATATTTCGGTCGATCTATTTCTTCGACCCCAATGGTCATCGGCTGGAATTGGCCTGCAACATCGGCACCGCAGATCAACATGCGGAATTACGCCGCGTTGCGCCTTTGATGCTGGAAGAATGGAGCCAAACCAAAACGGCACCGCGCCACGCTGATTGGCTGCATAATGAGGCAATGTCGGCGTCGGAATGATTTAGCCATTGCCGGATCGTTTTGCCGCGCTAAGCTTTGCTCATCCACCGCTGTTGAAAGGAAATCCATGAAGCTTGCCTCTTTGAAGTCGGGCCGTGATGGCAGGCTGGTTGTCGTATCGGATGATTTGGCCTGGTATGCCGAGGCGGGCCATATTTGTCTGACGATGCAAGCTGCTCTGGATGATTGGGATCGATTGGCGCCAAAGCTGGCGGCATTGGCAACTGATCTGGAACACGGGGTTATACCGCGCGAACGCTTCCACGAACATGATGCTGCCGCGCCGTTACCGCGTGCTTATCAATGGGCGGATGGTTCCGCTTATGTGAACCATGTGGCCCTTGTTCGGCAGGCACGATCCGCAGAAATGCCCGACAGTTTCTGGCAAGATCCGTTGATGTACCAAGGTGGATCCGACACGTTTTTGGGTCCGCGGGATGCCATTCCATTGGCTGATATTGCATGGGGCTGTGATATGGAAGCAGAGGTGGTCGTTGTCACCGGTGATGTCCCAATGGGGATCAGCGCCAATGATGCACGATCCTGTATCCGGTTGATCGGACTTACCAACGACATATCGTTGCGCGGTCTCATTCCGGACGAATTGGCAAAAGGTTTCGGCTTTTTCCAATCGAAACCCGCCAGCACCTTTTCACCCGTGTTCGTGACACCTGACGCATTGGGCGATCGTTGGGATGGCGCAAAATTACACGGCGCCGTGTGCGTTGACTTAAATGGTCAGCCTTTGGGAAGGGCCGATGCCGGTGTCGATATGACATTCGATTTTGGACAGTTGATTTCCCATGCTGCAAAAACGCGCGCGTTATCGGCGGGTACCATTATTGGTTCGGGGACCGTATCGAACCGCGATGCCGATGGTGGCCCGGGCAAACCTATTGCCGACGGCGGGCTGGGTTATAGCTGTTTGGCAGAAGTGCGCACGGTGGAGACAATTGTGAACGGAACCGCCAAAACGCCCTTTATGCAAGTCGGCGATACCGTTCGCATTTGGATGGAAGACGCAAAGCATCATCCCATTTTTGGTGTTATTGAACAAAGGGTGGAGGCCGCCTGAACGGCGACCTCCGGTTTGGGGTTTAGAGTGAGAATGCGTCGCTGATCGAGCAGGCCGCAGGGCCAAGGATAACAATAAACAGCGTTGGCAGAATAAACAGGATCAACGGGATCGTCATAATGGCGGGCAGACGTGCGGCCTTTTCCTCAGCGCGCATCATACGTTCGTTGCGGAATTCTGCAGAAAGAACCCGCAAAGCCGAAGCCAATGGGGTGCCGTATTTTTCGGTCTGGATCATGGTGGTAACCACGCCCTTGATATTATCCAGATTAACCCGGTAGGCTAGGTTTTCAAAAGCCATGCGGCGTTCGGTCAAAAAGCCAAGTTCGATTGCTGTAAGCGCGAATTCATCGCCCAGTTCGGGAAAGCCGCGGCCCAATTCTTTGGCCACCCGGTTGAACGCAGTATCCACCGTCAGACCCGCTTCGGCACAAATCACCAGCAAATCGAGCGCGTCGGGCAGGCCTTTGCGAATTTCGTCGGTGCGTTTGGTGATGAGGTTGGAGATAAAAATATCCGCTGCTTTGTATCCCAGCAGGGTCGCTCCACCAAAAATCATAAAGCGTTTGAACGGCGTCCAATCGGCGAGACCACCAAGGCCATAAATCCAAAGGCCAACAAGACCACCCAGCACCAATGGTCCGATCAAGCGACTGAAAATCACGGCTACGGCTAATTCTTTGCGACGAATGCCAGCCTGCGCCAGCTTTTGCTGAACATCCTTGACCTGATCTTCTTGCAAGACTTTGAGCGACGACAGAAATGTGCGCATTTTGTCGGTCGTATCGGTGTTGCGGACCAATTTGGCCCGTTTTTTGGCGGTCGAGGCCGTGATCCCTGCCTTTAGCTGTTCGCGCCGTTCGGTTAGCGCCTTAACGCGCTTCGCCATCGGATCGCGCACCGTCACCGCTGCGTAAATCGCGATCAGGACGGCCGCAGTTGCAACGACGGCAAGCATGGTAACGACGCTAAAAACGTCGACGCCCATCAATTGTGGTCCGGCTTGAGCTTGCATGATTATCCGTTTCCGATCAAATTTCGAAGCTGACCATTTTGGCCATGATAAAGGCGCCGATGCTCATCCAAATGGCGCCGATGATGCCGGCGACAATCAAACGCGGTTCGTAAAAGAAACCGGCAAGGTACCCAGGGTTCACCCACCAAACCATTCCGAACACGAAAAACGGCAACGAACCGACGATGTAGGCAGAGGCCTTCGATTCCGAAGACATGGCGCGAATTTTCAGTTTCATTTGCGCACGCTTGCGAAGCACATCGGCAAGGTTGCTAAGTGTTTCAGACAAATTGCCGCCTGTTTCGCGCTGGATAGCCAAAGTGATCACGAAAAACTGGAATTCGGCGGTACCCAATCGTTCTGCCGTATCCTGTAATGCATCTTCCATCGTTTTACCGATGCGGATTTTTTCAGTCACCAATTTGAACTCTTCGCCCACAGGACCTGGCACTTCCCGCGCGACAACACCTAGTGTTTCCGCAACCGGTAGACCAGAACGCAAGCCGCGAACCAGCAGTTCGATTGCGTCCGGAAAATTGGATGTGAAATTTTTGACGCGCTTGTTGATCAAAAAGCTGATCACCATGTGTGGCAAACCAGCACCCAGCAAAAGACCAATTACCAGCGCCATAAGTAGCGGCGCGCCTTTGATCAGCAGCAACGCCGCAACGACAAAGGTTACAGCGCCGCTGGCGTAGAAATATTGCTTTACGGTCCAGTGCTTGCCTGTCTGTTGCATCCGCAAACGCAATCGATCCATCCGCGACATCTGTTTGCCCGAATTCATCAAGATCGGCCGCCGTGCAGCAACGGCCTTTTTCATTTGCTGCTCGACGCGCAAATCGGCGCTGTCCGAATGCCGAACCTTTACCGCGCTCAAACGGCGTGAAGATGCACGGCCTGCATTGGGTCCGGCAAATGCCATGACAAGCAGGCCGATCACGATCAGGAGGCCAAAGGACAATATCGCTATCTGCATGGTGCAAAAAGACCTTTACGGTTTGCTGACTGACGTCCGGCTTATTTCGATTTCTTTGTCAGGAGCGATTTGAAACCAGTCATCAACGACTGCTTCTTCGCTTCTGCCTTTTCGACCTTGTCCGGTGTCTCCACCGGAATTCCAACGGTTTTGACCAATTCGGCTAGCGAAGAAATGCCTGTTGCAACTTTGCTGGTGCGCATCGCTTCGGCGACGGGCTTGCCCAGCTTTGCCGCTTGTCCTGTTGCCTTGATGTCAAAAGGAATTAGCAGATCGATCTTGCGTTCAATGGAGCTTTCAAAATCCTTGCGCGAAATCTCCATCGATCCCGCTTGAACCTTGTTGGCGACCACAACGGTTTGGCATTGCGGGGTATTGGATTTCAACCATGCCAGCAATCGGATCGCATCGCGGGCCGACGCCAACGAAAATTCACAAACGACGACGACAACATTTACCGCTTGTAGCAAATGTGGATACGCAATCAGCATGCTGCGCGGCAGATCGACCACGCTTGTTTCAAAGGCTGCAGAGAATTCTTCTTGCAGCTGAAAAAAGGCGGATCCATCAGTCAGGATCGGGCTGCTAATGGGCGCTTCGGCTGACAAAATCGACAAGCGTTCATTGGCCTTAATCATGGCGCGCTCGATAAACAGGCCATCGATGCGGCCCGGATTGTCTATTGCATCTGTCAATCCACGGCCTGGTTCCAGATCTAACGCCAACGCGCCGGTTCCGAAGTGGACATCGAGATCAAGAAAGCCGGTGGGGTGGCCCATACGCTCTGAAAACAGCCATGCCAGCGATGTGGCAATTGTAGATGCCCCTACGCCGCCACGTGTGCCGATAATGCCCACCGACAGATGCGCCTGTACTTTGGCATGATCATCATTTTTCGGTGCGTTCAAAATCATCTGTGCATGCGAAATCGCATCGCGCAGTGCGTCCGGGCTTACGGGCTTCAGCAAATAATCGTGCAAACCAGAGAACATAAGATCGCGATAAAGCCGAACATCGTTTACTTGGCCGACCGCAATGACGACCGTACCGGGCTCGCACACTTCGGCGAGACCGTTAATATCGTTGATCGGATCACCCGATTCTGAGAGATCAACCAGCAAAATCTGGGGACTTGCCGAAACAGAAAGAGACTGAACAGCATTGCGTAAGCCGCCCTTAAATCCCTTTTCTTGTGGCCAGCCCATTTCTTCGCATACCGAACGAACGACATCCAGCGTCAGATCATCGCAGACATAGGCGGTAAAGGGATCACGAGTGCCGGTAGGACTGCTTTTCCAGGGCGCATTCATCATAATTCTCCTGAGAGATTAGTTATCAAGGGCGACCAGCGCCGGTGTCATTGCGAGGGGTGGATTCACGTCCGCGAACCAAATCTTCCGGATCCGCCACCATCGCCGCTAGGTTGCTGTTTACCGCGCAACCGTAATCGGGGTGGTTGCTGGAATTGTAATTGGACTCGGTGCTTTTTGACCAATTAGGACAGTTTGGAACTTTGGCATCCGAACGTGTCACTACGATCCGCGCGGTTCCCGGAACGACCGCGCCGGGTGTGGCTGGGGCGGCGTCATTCATCGTCAGTCCGTGTAGCGAAGCCAGCCGGGCAACTTCGGCATTTACCGCTTTGCTGGGGCCATATTCGCCGAAATCGACGGCAATACGATCACCAAAGCCCAACTTTAGCGCATCGAACCATTCCGAAACCCGCTGCGTTTCGTTCGCAGGAATGGAATTCATGCCGTCAAGGTTGACGTCGATTGCATAATTGGTGCGTTTCACCACCGGTTGATTGGTCGAATACATTGATGTGTTCGCGCCCGTCGCACCGATTGTGCCGCATCCGGACAAAACACCGGCCAGCGTCGCAATAAGGATCACTTTGGCTTTCATGGTCATTCTCCTGATTCCGCAATTAATCGAAGCTGAAACCGGGGCCGCTTGCAGCAGCTGCCTTGGTTTCTTTGGCTTTGTTGGTGATGGGAGGCGCGGCCTGGCTGACAGCACCCATATCGGGGCCCTGCGGCGCGTCAGGCGCAACAGTTGCTTTCGGACGTTCGCTACCGCCTCTGGTGGTTGACTGCTTGTGCAGCAGGAACCGTTCCAAATCATTAGGCGCATTAAAGCCATCGGTCGGCAGTTTGATCTCGTCTTCCGAAACCGGCTTGACCAGATATGGCGTAACAATAATCACCAATTCGGTTTGGTTACGGCGCCAGCCCGTCGATTTGAACAGCGCGCCCAATACCGGCACGTCGCCAAGCCCTGGGAATTTATCCACAGACGAGTTGGCGCTGTTGGACAGCAAACCAGCAATCATAAAGCTTTGGCCAGAACCGAGTTCGACAGTCGTCTGCACGCGACGCGTCAGCAAAGCGGGAATTTCCACGCCACCGACACGCACCGCGCCATTCGAGGTTATGTCCGAAACCTCGGGATTGACTTGCAGGCGTATACGTCCGTCTGCGAGCACCGTCGGGGTATAAGACAGGCTAATACCATATGTTTGCTGGGTAACGGATACGCTACCAAAGCTGTCGGCCACCGGGATCGGAAATGATCCACCTGCCAAAAACTCGGCAGACTCGCCCGACATGGTGGTTAGGTTCGGATTGGCAAGCGTTGTCGCAAGACCAGCCCGTTCCGCCATATCCAGACCCAGCGCCATGTCCAAACCGAACAGGCTTTTGAAAAAGCTGAGGGTGTTGGTGCCGCTGGGTTGTTTAAAGGCGACGTTGGTGCTGCGCGTTACGACACCAGTCACGGGATCGGTCACGAACTGATTGGTAATATCCGCCACATCGCGACCGCGGTTAGGAACGAAAAGCGTTCCGTTTCCGCCCGGACCATCAATGTCTTGGGCCTCAAAGTTGCTAGAGATTTCTTTCGCAAGCGAACGGCTGACTTCAGCAATGCGGACCTGCAGATTAACCTGATAGGGCGTTGCTGTTTTCAACCGGCTGATGATGCGCGTGCCGCTGTCGAGAAAGGCTGCTGCCAGCTTCTCTGCTTCGGCAATATCCGCTGGATTAACGACCGAACCCGTCAGCAAAATGCCACCGGGCATTGTCATAACGTTGATTTTCGCGTCAGGCATTGCCATTTCGAACATCTCGTCGATCGAATTCATTCGCGGAACGACGCGGATTTGAGCCGTATAAACGATGCGACCAGAGGCGTCGGTCGCGCTGATCGTGGTATCGCCCAATTGCTTGGCGAAAATCCAGATTTGACGCGGCGATTTCACTTCGATGTCGGCAACTTGTGGGTCGCTGACCACGATGTCGGTAATCGCGCTGGGCAGCATGACCTGTTGCGATCGGCCGCGCGCCATTTCGATACGATTGCCCTTAGACACTTCGACCGATTTGAAGGCGGCTGGTTTGACCGGCGCTGCGAAGGCTGCCGAACCCGCTGTCGAAGCGACGATCATGGATGTCGCGACACTGGCGCTGATGAAAGATTTCAATTTCATGTCAATTACCTTTGGTTCAGACGGTTGACTTCGACTTCACTGGTCGAGCCGCCGCGAGTGACCCGGATGATCGGACCGCGCGCATCTTTCGATGCCCGTTCGAGCTGCTGCTGCACACGCACACCTTCGACAACTTGCTGCACCGGTGTGATGGCTGGTACCGAAGTCCGCTGAAAGCGCGAAACCTGGCCACCGGTTGAGTAAGAGCTGGGGCCCATGGTGGGCTTTTTGGCAATCGAAGCGATCACTCGTTGCTCTTCTTCGGGTGAAGCACCCTTCGGCATATCTACATCACCCATGGCGAGCGCCTGTTCCAATTCGGCGGCATTGTCTGCCAAAGCACGAAGCGACAGGCTCAACGTTCCGATGGTCTGCGCAACCGAGATTTTTTCGGCGATGGCGGGGGTGACTTCGATTGTGACCATCTTAAAGGACGACACAACGGTGTTACCTGCTCCATCAACATTTTGCCTTGGCTGTTGGTCCGTGGCGAGAATGCGCAGATTGCGGATAATCGTTTCAGTAACCTTCAAAGGCTGACCAACTTGTGCAGAGATTTGCTGCGTCAGCATCAAGTCAACACGGTCGCCGGGGAACACAAAGCCTGCAACACCCGTCAGATCGGATACGGGAATGGTCACGGCACGCATGCCGGGTCCAAGTGCTGCCGCCAGAAACCCACGGTCGCCTGGGAATACCAGCGATCCACGTGTAATCGGCTGACCTGCAGTGATTGGCATACGCACTACGGTGCCCAGAAGTTCTTTGCCGGGCATCGTGGCAGGATCAGCTGGAGGCGCACCCGGAGGAGGGCTTTCGGGCATTACCCCGTTTGCGTCTGGCTTCTGCACGAAATAGGCCGCTTCGATGAGCTCTTCGGGCCATTGCTGATAGCGGAATGCATCCGCGGTCAAAATGGTACCAACGGGCAAGGCGCGGGTTGCGACGAGCACTTTTGGTCCCACCGGTGCGGGCGGAGCAGCGGCAGCAGCTGGCGCTGGCGCTGAATTATCCGATAAGATGCTACGCGCCATGAAAGCGGTAACACCCGCGATCAATAACGCACACACCAGCAAAATGAGCTTTTTTCTATCCATGACGAACTAGGCTCCTAAAAGGTCCCCTGAATTGCGACTTCTATTCACGCAAAATGGTTAAAAAATTGTTCACCGGCGATCCAAAGTCCCGCCAATGAAATTGCGATTCCATAAGGAATGCGCGCTTTTCCGGCGCCTCCCTTAATTCTGTGCGAAAGGAAAAAGATTATGGTTACCAATAATCCGAGCAGCGATGCGATCAGCAAAAGCTGCATCGTTGTGTCCCACGGAAACCACAAAGCGAGCGCAGTGAACATTTTAACGTCACCACCACCCATCGCCTTCAGCACAAAAAACAATGTAAACAGTGCAAACACGCACAGCCCCGTCAGCAACTGAAATCCAATTGCGGGCCAGGAAAATTGGCCAGTGGCGTACCAAAATAACGGAGCAGCCAGTGCAATCGCACCAGTCACGCTGTTAAGAATTAGCCGGTGTTTGATGTCGGTATAGATCGAAATCAGCAGGCCGATTGCCAAGCCGCTAAGCAGCGCGTAAGCGAGAAATTGCTGGTTCATGGATCGGCTGTTAACCATCAGACATTACCAAAAGGTAACTATGGTCTCTGCTAATTTGTTGTTTGATCGCCGTAGCATTCCGTCAACCGCTTCAGAATCATACTGGCATGCGGGCGATGGCTGGCCCATTCGTCGAATCGATTGGTCATCAATTGGTAAAACGCGTGGCTCGCTGTTGTTTTTGCCGGGGCGAGGCGATCATTATGAAAAATATCTGGAAACTTTGGGCTATTTCGCTGCAGCCGGTTGGCGCGTCACCGGTATTGATTGGCGGGGGCAGGGTGGATCGGGGCGTCTGTTGGATGCCACCTCGATTGGCCATATTGACGATTTTTCGACATGGGTTGCCGATCTCAAAGGGTTCTGGAGCTTTTGGAAACAAGAAGGGCCGGGGCCTTATGTCGTGGTCGCCCACAGCATGGGTGGCCATTTGGCCATGCGGTCATTGGCCGAAAATACAATTGATCCCGATGCCGTCGCGTTGTCGGCACCCATGCTTGGTATCCCAACATTGGGCTTTCCTGTCAGTTGGCATCATGCGCTGGTTCGATTTATGGCATCTTTGGGTGACGGCAATCGCGCAGCCTGGAAAGAGGGCGAAAAACCAATGTCTCCCGCCAGTATTCGAGGGCAAATGCTGACCCATGACCCAGATCGGTATGAGGATGAAATGTTTTGGTGGCGCGCTAGACCTGCCATAAAGTTGGGTCCGCCCAGTTGGCATTGGGTTGAACGTGCCATCGCTTCCACACGGATGCTGGACCAGCCCAATGTGCTTGAAAACATTCAAACACCGGTTTTGCTGATGGCAACGACTGGGGATAAGCTCGTCGATACCCGTCGGTCCATAAAAGATGCAGGCAGGTTACCACATGGCGAATTGTTGCTCTTCGGAAAAGAAGCATCACACGAACTGCTTCGGGAATGCGATAGCGTGCGCGATAAATGCCTTTCGGCGATCGACAGCTTTTTTGACAGGAACTCACCCCGGTTGTGAGCGAATGGGACGTTGCCATTATCGGTGCCGGTATCGCTGGTGCAGGGCTTGCTGATGCTTTAGCGTCATATTGCAGCGTCGTTCTGATCGAAGCCGAAGCGCAACCTGGCTATCATGCAACTGGCAGGTCAGCGGCGTTTTGGAGTGAAACCTATGGTGGCCCGGATATTCAACCGCTGACCTCGGCATCGGGCGGATTTTTGGCCAATCCACCGGCGAGTTTCAGTGAACGTTCTTTTCTGTCGCGGCGGGGTGCGCTGCATATTGGCACGTCGACTGATTTCGGCAAACGCCAAAGCGATGGCCACGGAATTTGCGAACAGCGGGGTGTCGCTAGACCCCGCAAATCCAGATATGATTCGTCACCGCATTACCGGATTGCGTGAAAACTGGACGATTGGGCTTTGGGAGCCAGATTGCAGCGACATTGATGTGGCGGCACTTCACAGCGCATATCTGCGCGCGGCTAAGCGAAAAGGCGCTGTTTTGCATTGTTCATCGGCGGTGACATCTATTTCTTACCGCAATCACGGCTGGAATTTGGAAACCGCCAGCGGCGGCCTTCGTGCCAAAATAATCGTTAACGCAGCAGGCGCGTGGTCAGATCAAATCGCTTCTCTGGCAGGTGTGCGAGCCATTCCTGTCCAGGCATTTCGGCGAACGGTTTTGCAATTGGAGGTCGAGCCTTTAGCCGCCGTCAATTTACCGTTGGTCGTTGGGCTTGATGGAAGTTTTTATTTCAAATCGGTAGCAGGGGGGCGGATATGGCTGAGCCCACACGACGAAACATCATCTCCGGCCTGCGATGTTGCTGTTGATGAGTTTGACGTCGCGAAGGCAATTTATCGTCTGGAGCAGGTCGTTGATTGGAAAGTGAAACGGCTTGAGCACAAATGGGCCGGATTGCGCAGTTTTGCCCCCGACCGTCTGCCAATCATTGGCAGAGACCCCCGCATTCCGGATTTTTTCTGGTTGGTAGGGCAGGGTGGATTTGGCATTCAAACTGCGCCAGCGGTCAGCCAGCTTGCCGCTGCGCAAATTGTGAAGGATGTGCGGCTGCCAAGCGGAATAGAGCCTTCACGCTACCATCCCGATCGGTTTTGAAATTGGCGATTTAGCCCCGTCCAGCTGCTTCGGCGGCGTCGCTTGCCAAGCGGTCTGCGCGGTCGTTTTCGGGGTGGCCACTATGGCCTTTTACCCAAATCCAGTCAATCTCGTGGCGCGCGGAAGCCTCGATTAAATCATGCCATAGATCGGCATTGCGAACAGGTTGCTTCGAAGCGTTTTGCCAACCGTTGCGTTGCCAGCCCGCAACCCAGCGGGTGATTCCATCGCAAACATATTTGCTGTCAGTATGCAGTTTTACCGAGCACGGTTCGATCAACACGTTCAACGCACGGATGGCAGCGGTCAATTCCATACGGTTGTTTGTGGTATCGCCTTCGCCGCCTGAGATCTCTTTTTCGTGCTCCCCATAACGAACAATAGCGCCCCAGCCTCCGGGACCGGGATTACCTTTACAAGCACCGTCGGTGTATATTTCAATCTGCTTCATGCTGCCTGATCCGCTGTCCAAATTTCCGAGCCGTTGCGGCCATAGAAATCGAGCCGCTTCAAATATACAAGCGGATCCTTTCGGGTTACCAGCGCATCGGCGGGAGTGTTAATCCAATCAAATAAGCGCGTAAGCAAGAAGCGAAGACTGGCACCGCGTGCCAAAATGGGAAGGGCGGTCCGCTCTGTATCCGAAATTGGGCGTTTTGATTCATATCCTGCTAGCAGCGCCTGACCCAGATTTGCCGAATATTCACCTTCAGCGGCGCTAAAACACCATGCACTGTGGGTGATCGCTAAATCAAAGGCGAAGGCATCGGTGCAAGCGAAATAAAAATCGATCAAACCGGTTACCCGGTCACCCAGCATCAGAACATTGTCGGGAAATAGATCCGCGTGGATCGCTGATGCAGGGAGTTCGACCGGCCAATGGCGTTCGAGATAGTCTATTTCACCGGCAATCCGATTTGAAAGACCATTTTCGATGCTTTCGGTTGCCGCCGATTCGCATTGATCAAACAAAGTGCGCCAGCCGGCGATCCCAAGGGGATTGGATCGGAATTGATCGAATTCACGCAGCGCCATATGCATGGTCGCCAAGGCCTGACCGACGGCAAAAGTCTGTGTTGGAGTCGGAGTGGAAACAGACACACCTTGCAAAAATTCGATTAAGCAGCATTTGCGCCCCGCCAAATCCTGAAGCCAATTGCCATTTCGGTCTTCGATAAAGCGCGGAACCTTGCATCCGGCATTATGCAGATGGGCCAGCAAAGCGTGATAATAGGGCAAATCCTGCGGATCGACGCGACTTTCGTACAATGTAAGGATGAACTGTCCTTTGTCAGTTTCGACAAGGTAGTTGCTGTTTTCCACGCCTTCGGCGATGCCTTTCAGCGCCGTCAGTTGCCCGACATCATATTTTTCCAAAAAGGCGTTCGCGGCTTCGGCGCTGACATGGGTATAAACGGCCATTGTGCAGTCTGCCTCAAGTGTCTGAAGCCGCGTCCAAACCGCGCGGCAGTTTAAAGACAATTTTCTCTTCGGCTACAGTAACTTGCTCTTCGCTCAATTCAAATCGCGTGGCGACTTGATCTACGAATTGCCGTACCAGGATTTCCGGTGCCGAAGCCCCTGCGGTAATGCCCAGAGTTTTGACACCTTCTAGCCATGCGAAATCAATGTCGGTCGCACGTTGAACCAAACGCGCAGGAGTGCCGCACCGTTCGGAAACTTCCACCAACCTAACAGAATTGGAGCTGTTAGGGGCTCCGATCACCAGCATCAGGTCGCATTTGGGCGCAATGGCTTTAACCGCAGCTTGTCGGTTCGATGTCGCGTAACAAATGTCTTCCCCTTTCGGTGCGATAATCGCCGGAAACCGCCGTTGCAAAACGGCGACAATCGAGGCGGTATCGTCCACCGAAAGTGTTGTTTGCGTCAAAAAGGCAAGGTTTTCAGGGTCCATCTGGTATCAACGCCTCGGCATCTTCGGCGGTTTCAACCAATGTCATCGATCCCACAGGAACCTGGCCAAAAGTGCCTACCACTTCGGGGTGACCAGCGTGCCCAATAAAAATAATATGCCGCCCTGCTTCTACTTGACGTTCGGCCTGCCGGTGGACTTTGGAAACAAGCGGACAGGTCGCGTCAAAATAATTCAGCCCGCGATCTTGTGCAGTTTGCGGCACAGACTTCGGTACGCCATGGGCAGAAAAAATGACATGAGCGTCTGCCGGAACTTCGTCCAGTTCCTCGACAAATATGGCACCTTTTGCGCGAAGGCTGTCGACTACGAAGCGGTTGTGGACAATTTCGTGCCGGACATAGACTGGTGCACCATGTTGCTCGAGTGCCAGCTCCACAATTTTGATCGCGCGATCGACGCCAGCGCAAAAGCCGCGCGGTGCAGCGAGCAACAAAGAGAGTTTGGGCTTGGATGGATTTTGTTCATGCATTTGACAGGCCATTTAGGCAATGCAAAGCAATTGGCCAAGGGCTTTCCCTCATTGACTGCTTTTAGGCGGTTGCAGAGGCAGGGCGAGGCCGATAAAGAACCGCCACTGCGGACTAACAGCTTATCCGGCTGATCTGTCACGCAAAGGAACATTTTGTATGAAAATTGCCCGTATCGCCCTACCTGTTCTCACCGTCATTTTGGCCGGATGTGCCGGCGATGGCGAACTGGATGTGACTTCTGGCGTTGGTGTAACGGCCACACGTTCGGGCTGCCCAGTCGTCGCAGTCGCCGATGGCACCGGTGATATTACCTTATTCAACCCTGCCGAAAGCCAAGATTCAAGCGCGGTCGATGTTGTGGCAACAATTACCAAATTGCGCCCGACCTGTAATGATTCCGGCGAAAAAATATACTCGGTTGCCAGTTTTGAAGTGCAGGGATTGCGCACCGATCCGCGCGGCGCACGGTCAGTAACGTTTCCTTATTTCTCAACCGTTGTCCAAGGCGGTAGCGCGGTGGTGGCCAAACGGGTTGGACAAGTGACTTTGAACTTTGCCGACGGCCAAAATCGCGCCGTCGTAACAGGGCAGGCAGCGAGCTATATTGATGCCAACGCTGCTCGACTGCCTGTTGAAATTATCGAAAAAATTACGAAAAAGCGCAAGCCCGGCGATACCGATGCCGCCTTAGATCCCATGGCAGAGCCCGAAGTGAAGGCCGCCATTCAACGCGCCAGCTTTGAATTGCTGGTCGGTTTCCAACTGAACGAAGCGCAACTCCGATATAATATGACCCGATAAGCTCGGAGTGGCGGGGCTGTCCCTGCCTTTCGCTTTCGTTCGATCTGCATTACAGGGCGGTGTCCGCTGCCCTTCGTTCAGCTATTTTGGAAATAACCGTGGCTATTTTTTCCCGATTTACCCAACTTGTCGAAGACGCATTGGATGCGTTGGTCGCTGCCGGTGATTTGCCCGCTGGTCTGGATCGCCGGAACCTGACTGTAGAACCACCGCGTGACCCTGCGCATGGAGATTTGTCAACGAACGCGGCGATGGTACTCGCAAAGCCCGCAGGAACGAATCCGCGTGCGCTGGCCGAATTATTGTCAGCGCAATTGGCAAAAATTGAGGGTGTCACTGCAGTAGAAATTGCCGGGCCCGGCTTTTTGAACCTGCGATTGGAACCTGGTCAATGGGTTGCAGAGCTGAATGAAATTGCAACATCGGGTGACGATTATGGCCGTTCGATGCTGGGCGCTGGTAAAAGGGTGAACGTCGAATATGTATCGGCAAACCCAACAGGGCCAATGCATATGGGGCATTGCCGCGGTGCTGTTGTTGGTGACGCCTTGGCTAATTTGCTGGGTTTTTCCGGATTTGCGGTTACGCGAGAATATTATGTCAACGATGCAGGCGGGCAGGTCGATGTGCTCGCACGGTCCGTGCATTTGCGTTATCGCGAAGCATTGGGCGAAAATATAGGCGCTATTCCGGAAGGACTCTATCCCGGGGATTATTTGGTGCCCGTCGGTGAAATGTTGGCAGCCAAACATGGCCCGCGCTTTGTTGACGCCGCCGAAGCGGACTGGCTGGTCCTTTTTCGCGAAACGGCAGTAGCAGCGATGATGGAGATGATCCGCGCAGACCTTGCGCTGCTCGGCATCCATCATGATGTGTTCGCGTCCGAAGCTGAAGTGCAGCAGGCCAAAAAGCCAGAGGCGGCAGAGGCTTTTCTGCGCGCCCGTGGACTTGTTTATGATGGTCAACTGGAAGCTCCAAAAGGCGAAGCTGATCCGGATTGGGAGCCTGTCACGTTGCCGCTTTTTCGGTCGACCCAATTTGGCGACGATCAAGATCGACCGATTAAGAAATCCAATGGCAGCTGGACCTATTTTGGTGCCGACATGGCTTATCATTTCCAAAAAGCGCAATCAGCGGATCGGCTGATCGATATTTGGGGAGCTGACCATGCTGGGACGGTTAAACGGATAAAGGCGGCGGTGGCTGCATTGACCGAACAGAAAGCCGAGTTCGACGTTAAACTTGTGCAAATGGTGCGTTTGTTGCGGGGCGGTGAACCGGTAAAAATGTCTAAACGTGCCGGTAATTTTGTCACACTTGCCGATGTTGTGCAGGAAGTTGGCAAAGATGTCGTGCGCTTTACAATGCTCACGCGTAAATCGGATGCGCAGATGGATTTCGACTTTGCCAAAGTCGTTGAGGCGTCCAAAGATAACCCTGTTTTTTACGTTCAATACGCGCACGCACGGATTAGTTCGACTTTGCGAAAGGCGAAAGAAGAGGGTTTGGAGCCCGCTCCAGCATCGCTCGACGCACTGGAAACCGAAGAAATCGCTTTGATCCGTGAAGCGGCGAACTTTCCGCGTGTGGTTGAGGCCGCCGCCAAATCGGGCGAGCCACATCGCATTGCTTTCTTCTTGGCTGACTTGGCATCGGCATTTCATTCCTATTGGAATTTGGGTAACGATAGGCCGGATAAGCGGTTCATATTGGCACAATCGCCAGAGTTGAGTGCAGCAAGGCTTTTCTTAGCCGATAATCTGGGGCAAGTTATTCGAAACGGCTTGCGACTAATGGGGGTTGAAGCCGCCAAAAAGATGTAGACGAAATTTGCATAAGCGAATTTCGGACCGAAAGGGACTGAAATGACCGATACTGATCGTGGCAATGATGGGCTGAATTTGGACGATCCCGATCGCCTTCCCTGGCTGGAGACAGCCGATGGCTATGAATATGAAGAAAGCGCATCGCCGCTAAAGGTTGCTGGCATGGTTCTGGGCGGTCTTGCCCTACTCGCGGCGATTGTAGGCGGCATTTATTGGCTGCAACGCAACCAAGCTGGTGGAACAGGCAATGGCGAACTGATCGCGGCGCAAGAAGGCGAGTATAAAGTTCCGCCATCCGACCGCGAAGGCAAAAGCTTTGAAGGGGAAGGCGATGCCGCTTTCGCCGCAAGTGAAGGCAAAAAAGTCGCCGCGAATATTGATCCTGCAAAAGCAAAAGCGGCAGCTGATCCCAAGGCAGTTCCCGGTGCGGCACCTGCGGCTGCACCATCGGGGCCGGTTCCTGCCGGTGCCGGACTGGTTCAGCTTGGTGCGTTCAGCGATGCAGCAAAAGCTGATATGGCCTGGGCCGCTATGAGCAAGCGTTTCGGATTTTTGAACGGTCTTAACCGCAAAGTCGCCGAAGCGAGCGGCGAAGGTGGGCGCAAAGTGTTTCGGTTAAATGCCGTCACCACCAATGCCGCTGCTGCCCAGCAACTGTGCGCAAAGTTAAAAGCTGCTGGCGAGAATTGCATCGTCGCGAAATAATTTCATCTCTTCAGGGGGAAGAGATGCGAAGGCCGTGGTGGTTCATCCGCTGCGGCCTTTTGCTTTTTGGGCGTTATGCACAGCTTTCTGGTGCCGTAGTGCGGCGGCGTAGCTTGAACGTCAGTGAATTCCGGCTTAGCATTTGCGCTTGATTTGAATTTGGCGGGTCCCCCATGAAACCAGTTATATTCGGACTATCTGGTCCCGTCTTAACCCCGGAAGAAGGTCGCTTGTTTCGCGATGTCGAACCGGCTGGTTATATTTTCTTCAAGCGCAATATCGAAAACCGTCAACAGCTGTTGGCGCTGACGGATAGCCTGCGCGCGTTGCATGGTCGTGATGATGTTGCGATTTTGATTGATCAAGAAGGCGGACGTGTGGCCCGCATGCGACCACCGGAATGGCCGGAATTCCCGGCAGGTGCAGCGTTCGACGCATTGTATGATATTTCCGCCTTAACCGCCATCGAAGCCGCGCGCGTGAATGCAGAGGCAATCGCGTTGACACTTTCGGAGGTTGGTATCAACGTCAACGCATTGCCGCTGCTTGACGTCCGCGTTCCCGAAACGCACGCTGCCATCGGTGATCGCGCCATGGGTAGCGATCCGACACGCGTGGCGGCGCTTGGCAGAGCTGTGCTTGATGGTATGAAGGCGGGCGGTGTCGTTGGCATAATAAAGCATATGCCGGGGCATGGCCGTGCCCTGGTCGATAGCCACCATGAATTACCCAGAGTTAGCGCGTCGCGGGCGGAGCTGGAGCAGGATCTGATTCCGTTCCGTACGCTCAATTGGGCCCCAATGGGAATGACCGGCCATATTGTTTTCGATGCGTGGGACCGCGAACGTTGTGCGACCATGTCTCCCGTGGTCATCAAAGATATTATTCGGGACGAAATCGGCTTTGACGGCTTGTTGATGAGCGACGATTTGGACATGAATGCCTTGGATGGTGACGTACCGACACGGGCCGTGAATTGTGTTGAAGCTGGATGTGATCTCGCCCTAAATTGTTGGGGGCGGTATGACGAAATGGTTGAGATCGCAGCACGTTTGCCCGACATAAGCGCGCAAGCAAAAGCACGGCTCGATCACGCAATGGCAACCGTTAAGCCGGTGGACTTCGCGGCCGAGCGTATTGCGAGTTTGATCGCGAAACGTGACCAATTATTGTCTTTTGCCGGAACCGCTCTTGCATCCAGATTGACCGAAGCGGCGACAGGCGCTGCGTGAACACAACCGACGTCGCCTTTTTTGATAAAGCGGACATAAAGGTTGCTCCCGCGCCGGAAAATGACGATCTGCTGACAATCGATATTGATGGTTGGGAAGGCCCACTTGACCTTTTGCTGACGCTGGCCCGCAACCAAAAAGTCGATCTGCGCCAAATTTCGATCCTGCAACTGGTTGAACAATATTTGGGTTTCATTGAAAATGCCCGAGCGTTGAAGCTGGAATTGGCGGCAGATTATCTGGTGATGGCGGCATGGCTGGCGTATCTGAAATCTGCCTTGCTGCTGCCCAAGGATCCGGAAATTGATCCATCACCCGAAGAACTAGCATTGCGGCTGCAACTGCGTCTGGAGCGGCTTAATGCCATGCGTGAAAGTGGCGCGCGATTGATGGCACGTGATCGCATTGGTCGCGATATATTTAAGCGTGGTGCACCAGAAGGACTGCGCGTTGTGCGCACGACCGCATGGGATTGCAGCTATTTTGAACTGATTTCCGCTTATGGCCAGTTGCAGGCCCGCAGTGCGCCGGTGATGCATATTGTCAAACGCCGTGCAGTGATGACATTGGAAGACGCGTTGGAGCGGGTTTCATCCATGATTGGCCATGCCCTTGATTGGACCCGATTGGAGGCGTTCCTTCCTCCAAATGCCGACCCTGTGTTGCGCAAATCGGCGCTGGCTTCGAGTTTTCTGGCGATGCTGGAATTGGCCAAAAGGGGTCGGATAGACTTGATGCAGGAAAACAGTTTTGCGCCGCTGATGGTCAAATTCAAAGTGAAAGAGGCGGTAAAATGCTGATTGAACACGATATTTCCGTTCGTGCAGTTGAAGCCACTTTGTTTGCGTCAGATTCACCAATGACCGTTGAGCAAATTCGCGATTATGTGGGCGAAGCGATTGATGTGGCAGCGGCGTTGGCAACGTTGGAGGCGCATTATCAAGGTCGCGGCATTGAGTTGGTTAAACGGGGGAAATGCTGGCATTTCCAAACCGCATCCGACCTGTCTCATTTATTACGCCGCGAACGGGAGGAAAACCGCAAATTGTCGCGCGCTGCGGTTGAGACGCTGGCGATTATCGCTTATCACGAGCCCGTAAGTCGCGCTGAAATTGAGGCCATTCGCGGCGTGCAAATTTCAAAGGGAACTTTGGATGTTTTGATGGAGGCGGGTTGGGTTCGCCCCGCTGGCCGACGGGAAGTTCCGGGGCGCCCATTAACCTATGCGACAACAACAGAATTTTTGACCCATTTCGGGTTGGCGAGCAGGCGCGATTTGCCGGGTATTGCCGATTTGAAAGCGGCGGGTCTGCTTGATCCGGTAGACTTTGCATTCGAAGGGCTGCAAATGGCCGGAGAACATGACCAAGGCGATATGCCAAATGAAGGTGATGAGGCGCTAGAAATCGTCGATTAAAGCGCCTATATCGTATATCTAGGTTAATTCATTTCTGCCGATCGGGCAGACAGGGCAGGGGCTGCATCCCCTAGCGAGGAGTTTTGTGATGGGCAGTTTCAGCATCTGGCATTGGCTGATCGTCGGCATTTTGGTGTTGTTGTTGTTTGGTAAAGGCCGATTTTCCGATATGATGGGCGATGTTGCCAAGGGCATTAAAAGCTTCAAAAAAGGCATGGCCGAGGATGATGAAGCGAAAACCCCGCCAACGCGCATAGAAGCACCACAGCCCACCGTTATCGACGCTGAAAAACAGACCGACCGGCAAAATTGAATCTGCCTCGGCGGTAAGGCTAAATTGAATGTTTGACATCGCATCTGGCGAATTGTTGCTCGTTGCGCTCGTGGCCTTGTTGGTTATCGGGCCAAAGGATTTGCCGCGCGTTCTGCGTTTCGTCGGTAACTGGGTTGGAAAAGCCCGCCGCGTCGCGGGGCAGTTTCGGTCTGGCATAGACGAAATGGTGCGTCAGTCGGAGCTTGATGAGCTCGAAAAAAAATGGGCTGCCGATAACGAGCGGATCATGCGTGAAAGTTCTGTCACGCGCTCATATGATTCCCTGCCGCCGCCCGAAGCTGAGGTCGCCGATCCCGCACTACCGACCAAAACGGAGCCTTTGCCATGAAGGATCTGGACGCAAGCAAAATGCCTTTGTTGGAGCATTTGGTCGAACTGCGTAACCGGCTGCTTTGGTGTGTTGCCGCCATGGCCATTTCCTTTGGCATCTGCTTTTATTTTGTTGAGCCAATCTATTCGATTTTGCTGCAACCATTGCGCAATGCCGGGCATGCAAAACTGATTTACACGGATGTGTTCGAAGCGTTTTTCGTGCAGGTAAAGGTAGCGTTATTCGCCGCGTTGATGATCAGTTTTCCCGTGTTGGCGACCCAGATATGGCGGTTTGTGGCACCCGGCCTTTATCGCAATGAGAAAAAAGCGTTTTTACCCTTTCTGATGATGACGCCACTGTTATTCGCCCTTGGGGCCAGCTTGGCCTATTATGGGGCCATGCCGGTGGCGTTGGAATTCCTACTGGGATATGAAGGCAATATTGGCGGGGTGACGCAGGAAGCGTTGCCAGGTGTTGGCAATTATCTGAACTTTTCGACCAAATTCATCTTCGGTTTTGGCGTCGCATTTCAACTGCCCGTTATCCTGATGCTACTTGAGCGCGCGGGAATAGTGACGCGCGAACAGCTAAAGTCCGGACGGCGCTATGCCATTGTTGGTGCTTTTGCGATTGCCGCAGTTCTCACGCCGCCAGACGTTATTTCGCAACTGCTGCTCGCGATACCACTGTGCCTGCTGTATGAATTTGCGTTGATCGCAATCTGGTTCACTCAGCGCCGCCGTGCAAAACGGGAATCGGCCTTGGATTCCGAAGCCGATGTGGAAGGGGATCCTGTCAGCGGTTAAATCGCCTTGTCGCCAGCTTCGCCCACCGATTCAATATCACGGCCCAGCCCTTTGACGGTGTTGCAGGCCGAAAGCAGCAGCGTAGCAGACATCAATATGGCGACGGTTATTTTGCGCATTTAAATTCTCCAATTCAGATGGGTGCAGAGTGTGTGCACCAATGCCTGAACGCAAGCTTACGATTAAAAACTGAAGCGCGCCGTTATTTTAACATCGCGTCCCGCAAGGGATACAAAATCCTTGGTAAAGGATGCTGCGCGGCGGGCTTCGACATCGAAAATATTATCGGCGGCTAGGATCAGGCTAATGTTGCGATCGTTGCCAAATGGTCGCCAAGTGGCGGCGGCGTTGACCATTTTGAATCCCTTGGTCGGTGTTTCAAAACCGGCGATGCGGTTTTGCGCATCGCTCCATTCAATTTCGCCACCTACATCGAATTGACCACTTTGCAGCTTCAATCCGCCAAGCAGTCGCAACGGCGGAATGCGCGGAACCGGCCCTGCACCCCGAATGGTGGCGTGGGTAAAATCAGCAACACCATTGGCTATAATGTCAAATCCGGCGAAATGGCCCATTTGCGCAGTTGCTTCTGCCTCCACACCCCAAACGCGGGCTTTGCGCTGGAAATATTGGAACACCGGCAAATCATCTTCAACCGCCCCCGTTGCGGCTTCGTAAATGAAACTGCCAAAGCGGTTGGCATAAAGCGTGGTGCTAAAATCCACGCGGGTGCTGTCAAAGCGTGCATAGAGTTCGCCATTCCAGCTGCGCTCGCTGCGCAAATCGACGTCGCCAATTTCAAAGGATTGTGTCGCGACATGCGGGCCGTTGGAATAAAGCTCTTCGACCGATGGCGCACGACCCGTGCGGGAGATATTACTGCCAATTTTCAAGTCACCAAAATTATACGCAATGCCCAACGCAGCGGAGACATTATTGAAGCCGCGCGAAAGATTCAGCGTTTGCGCACGCAAGCTGGCATGATCGAACCGCAATGCTATTTCTGCTTCGAAATTGCCAAGATCGAATTCCTGCAAACTGAAAAGACCAATCTGGTTGGTCTGTGTCGGTGGCACAAAGGCTTCATCTCCCAAGGCAGAGAAATCACGCGTGGTATATTGGATGCCGTTCGCGCCGCGCCATCCGCCTTGATTATTCTGGGTTAGCTCCACCCGCGTCTCGATCGCTTTACTTAAGAACTGTGTGCCGACATTGCCGCCTTCAAGTTCGGCATGGGTATAATTGGCATAGCCCGTCCGAACCCTCAATTTGTCGAACATCCCATTGCCGAGTTCAACCTCTCCGCGAAGGTCGAAGCGATATTGGCGTAGATCGATAGAAACGCCGCCATCATTCAGATCGGCACCGAATTCCGGTCGTTCTGCAATGCCATATTGGGTATCGTAAACATTGAACGAAACGCCCAAATTGCCGCCATCGTCGATGAAGGCCACACCTGCACCCGCAGTCCATGTCTTGACGCCACTATTGGGTAATCGCCCGCGCGTGTTGGCCCAAGCAGCAGCATTATTCGCCTCGGCTGTGTTGCCCAGCGCGGTTTGGTTCTCGGAGAATTCCAATGCTTCGCGTCGCAAAGCGGGCGACAACAAATAACCGCCAATGCGCAAATCGTCACTGTTTCGGTAGCTGCCGTCGATGTGGATCACAAAGCGGTTGCTGAGCGGGGCGTCAATGGAGGCACCAGCGGCGTGTTCATGGGCCGCACTGCCATAGCCGAGTTGCGCATCGACATGGAAAGGCTCGTCAGGCACCGAGCGAGGAATGCGTTTGTCGATGACATTAACAGCCCCGCCGACGGCTTGGCCACCAAACAGCAAAACAGCCGGTCCGCGCAGCACTTCTATCCGCTCGGTCGTCAGGGCATCAATAGTCACGGCATGGTCCGCAGACGTGTTTGATGCATCAATGTTGCCGATGCTGTCCGTCAGGACGGCAACACGATTTCCTTGAAAACCGCGAACGACCGGACGAGATGCCCCCGGCCCAAAACTGGTTGCGGAAACACCCGGCAAGCTTGTCAGCATGTCGCCAATCTGGCCTTGCGACTGTTGTGCCAATTCTTCGCCCGAAAGGGCAGAAGTACCGGACAAAATATCCAAACGCTCGACATAGGGCGCGGTAACCACGATTTCCTTGTCGGTATGAAAATCGTCGCTTTGGATAAATTCTTGGCCCGCAGAGCCCTCTACAGATTGATGGGCGTAAGAAGGATTGGCGACCAACAGGGCCGATAGCGGAACGGCAAAAACTGCGGAAGGTTTTAGTTTCATCTGGAGAAATGACCATTGTTGGGGGGGTGGATGAGCAGCAGCTAGCGGCAATGTTATATTATATCAATACCTGCGTCGCTAATTTCGACGAAATGCGTTAATCTGCCGACGGTCTGCTGCAAAGCGAAGCTGTAGGAGGCGCAAAATAGTCTCCCTTGCGGTTCGTTTTGATCGGCCTTACCTAGCGATGCTATGAACAACAGCCTCGCCTCCACTCTTGATCTCATTGGCAATACCCCACTCGTGCGCCTAAAAGGCCCAAGTGACGCATCCGGGTGCGATATTTTCGGCAAATGCGAATTCGCCAATCCCGGTGCCTCGGTCAAAGATCGCGCTGCATTGTATATTGTGCGCGATGCAGAGGCGCAGGGGCTATTAAAGCCAGGCGGTACCATTGTTGAAGGAACGGCGGGCAATACCGGCATCGGGCTCGCCTTGGTTGCCAATGCGCTGGGATATAAAACGATCATCGTCATGCCCGAGACGCAAAGTCAGGAAAAGAAAGATACGTTGCGCGCTTTGGGTGCTGAATTGGTGCTTGTTCCCGCTGCGGCCTATTCCAATCCGGGGCATTTCGTTCATACGTCTCGCCGAATTTCAGAAGAAACTGAAAACGCGGTGTGGGCAAACCAGTTTGACAATATCGCCAATCGCCGCGCCCATATTGAAACCACAGCGGAAGAAATCTGGACACAGATGGGTGAGCAGATCGACGGCTTCACTTGTGCCGCTGGTACGGGCGGGACGATTGCCGGGGTTGGATTGGGGCTTAAAGCCAAAAACCCCGATGCGGTAATCGCCCTTACAGACCCCCATGGCGCGGCATTATACAACTATTTTGCCCATGGCGAACTGAAGGCCGAAGGTAGCTCAATTGCAGAAGGCATAGGGCAGGGCAGGATTACCGCCAATCTGGATGGAGCGCCTATCGATACGCAATTTCGGATTTCCGACGAAGAAGGTTTGGTTTGGGTTCGCCGACTATTGGCGGAAGAAGGTTTGTGTTTGGGGCTTTCCTCCGGCATCAATGTAGCCGGAGCCGTGGCGCTTGCTAAGCAATTGGGGCCAGGGCATCGGATCGCGACAATTTTGTGCGACACTGGATTCCGGTATCTGTCCACCCTATATAATCCCCAGTGGATGCAATCCAAAGGGTTGCCGCCGATGCCTTGGCAGTTATAACCATCGTCGGATATTCGTCGGAACATAAGGGTTAGAGGAGTTTTGAAATGACGCCGCCAACCGAATTTGCCGTCCAACGGATACAAGTCGGTCTCATTGGGCTTGTCGCGGTTTTGCTGTTTGTCAGCGTCGCCAGCATGCTGTTTGACCGCGTGCAACGCCCTGAAACTTCAATTGGATCTGGGTCGGCCCAGCAAGGCAAAATCGAGTCAAGCATGCGCAAAAGCCCGGATGAACCATTGGCTGAACTCGGCGTGGCGCCGACCGTTACCGAACAGCCTAAATCGCAGCCCGTTGCCCGACCTGCTACAGAACCGCCGCAGCGTTGAATTTCAGAAAAATTAAGACAAAACGGTTTGCCATGAAAAGGGTAATTCGTTCTGATGGTTGGCGTCGCACGATTGTTGCGGCAGTGATTTTGATTGGGTACTTTTTCCGCGCTCTTGTTTTTTAATCGTAACGTGGCGTCAGTCGCCGACAGCTTCGGTTGCCCTGATGTCCAGCATCGATTTGCGTTGGGGTGAAGCCGATATTCGCGATATTGCCGCCGGTAAGGCGCAGCCTGCGGAACTGGTTCGTCAATTGTCCATACGAAACAAAGTGCAGTTTCTGGACGATTTATTGAAACTGGATGCCTTAAACGCTGACGTACTGGTGTTGGTGCAGCCGCGTCGCCTTTCACCTGCAGAACTGGTCGCACTCGATAAATGGACCGTTGAAGGTGGGCAGGTGATCATTTTTGCCGATCCTGCCCTACAATGGCCAACGCATTATCCCTTGGGCGATAATCGTCGACCATTATTCACTTCCATGCTCAGTCCGCTTTTTGCCCATTGGGGTATTGAGCTTGCTCTTCCGATGAGCGGACAAAGCGAAAAGTCTGAAGCTATCACCTTTGATGGACAGTCGATAAATGTTCAATCACGCGGAATTTGGCTGCCATTGACGACAAGCAAATCGGCACAGTGCACGATCGACCCGACCGAATTTGTGGCAGACTGCAAAATAGGGAAGGGGCGGGCTTTGTTGTTCGCTGATGCCGATATGGTTCACGATGACCTTTGGAATTACAGTTTGATAAGGGGAAACCAGATGGACTGGCTAGGCAGTGTAATAAGCGCATTGGCGCAAAAGCAGCCGTGGCAAGGCCGATAGTTTAATCGCAAGCCACCTGGGAAATTATGGGAAACGTTGGGACCAATGTCGAAACATCGCAGAAATTCGTCGATTGTTCTGGTTTCTTTTGTTTTGCGGGGCCGTCCATCACTCTCGGGCTAAAAAGAATATCTATAAAAAACATAATGTTAGTCGATATGTGATGCCTGTGCCCATATAATCCCTCTTTTCATCCATGAAATCCCTTGATAAGAACATCCTTAACTGGGGTGGATTCCTGTTTTTGACCCTCTTCTAAAGGTGTCAGCGCAAAGGCATGGGCTTTTGCGCAAGGGAATCTGCGCTCCGTTGAAGGGGTGTTGGGTTCTCGTGGCTGCTTTGGTCGTCTATGCTGGTTCAGGATTGTCGTCGGTTGACGGCAAGGGCCGCACGACAATTCCCGCCGAATTGCGAGACACAGTTGCCGAATCCAGCGCCGAAAATTCTGTGTGTCTTGCGCGCCATCCTTCGCTTCCCTGTTTGATTGGTTTTGGCAGGGCGGAACGTTCCAAACTGCGCAGCGACGTTGAGACGCAATGGCAGGCCGCTGTACAGCGCGGGGCAGAGTTTGATCGAGAACTCGCTGGCGTCAATGCGTCATCGATCTTTGAAACTGCATTTGAAAGCAGCGGACGTTTTGTCATTCCCCCCATCCACCGCTTTTTCGGAAAGCTGGAAGACAAGGCGTTTTTCTTTGGTGCGACCACGCATTTCATGTTGTGGAATCCCGATATTTTCAAAGAAGCGGCCTTGCCAGCCTTTGCGCATGTGCGTGAGGAACTGGATTTCTGGCTATCCGAACATGAGCGACGCGGCAAATGACCGCCATGTCCGCTCCCCATATTCCAGTCATGCTGGATGAAGTAATTCACGCTCTGGCCATCACCCCTGGTTCAGAGATTGTGGATGGCACCTTTGGTGCAGGCGGCTACAGTCAGGCATTCCTGACACGCGGGGCGCGCGTTTACGCGTTCGACCGCGATCCAGACGCCTGCGCCGAAGGTGGCATACTTGCAGAGCGGAGTGACGGCCAATTGAGCCTTCACTCCGCCTGCTTTTCTGACATGAAGGCTGTATTGGCCGATGGGGATGTGCGCGCCGTTGATGCGGTGGTATTCGATATTGGCGTTTCGTCGATGCAACTGGATCAAGCGGCACGTGGTTTCTCCTTTCAGTCCGACGGCCCGCTCGACATGCGCATGAGCCAATCGGGCGGAAGTGCAGCGGATTTTGTGAATGAGGCTGATGAAGGCGAAATCGCCGACATCATCTATAAATATGCCGACGAACGGCAATCGCGCAGAATTGCGCGCTATATCGTTGCTGCCCGTCCGATCACAACGACCGGTGCTTTGGCAACTGTTGTTCGCAAAGCATTGGGCTATCGCATGGGCGCGCCAAAGGATCCGGCAACGCGCACCTTTCAGGCGATCCGCATCCATGTGAATGGCGAATTGGAACAATTATCGGCTGGATTAGAGGCGGCGGAGCAATTGTTGCGACCGGGCGGCCGGCTTGTCGTGGTGACATTCCACAGCCTTGAAGATCGCATCGTCAAAAATTTCTTCAAAGAACGTAGTGGCGCGATTTCTGCAGGATCTCGCCATGTCCCGGCTATGGAAACGCGCCGCGATCCATCATTTTTGAAAACGCCAAAAGCAGTTCGTCCTTCTGCCGCAGAAATCGCCCGCAACCCCCGCGCGCGCTCTGCAACTCTACGTTCAGGCATCCGTTCCGCATCGCCCGCATGGGCTACATCAGAGGTGACGCTATGACATTGGCGATGAAAAAGATGCAGAGCATTGGCTGGTTGGCGCTGGTTTTTGTTGTTTTGATTTTGCTGTACCCATTGTCGCTGAACGTTGCTGCAGTGCACAGCGACCTGGTTCGTATTGATCGCAAGATCATGGAGACCAAACGAGAAATCAGCTTTCTAGAAGCGGAGCTGAGCACGCGCGCAAATATCGCTCAGCTCGAAGAGTGGAACCAATTGCTGTACGGTTATGAGCCACCGACCGCCGATCAATTTCTGGAAGGCGAACAAGGGCTGGCCAGTCTACAAGGCAATGACGCGCTCGTGAAGCCGGTTATGGTTTCGGCGTCTATGGCCGATGGCGTTGCCCCAGCAGGGCTGATTGGTCGTCCGGGAGCCGTCTCTTCCGATCTGAACGACGTAACTTTGGAGCAGTCGGCCAACGGCAACGGCGCGAAGAAAAGTCCTGCGCCGACACGCGTTGCTAGTGCGCAGCCTGACAAATCTGATGCCCCGTCGACGAATGGTCCTACCCGACGTACGGAACAACTGGCAAAAATCGACGCGCAAATCCTTTCTGACACGGTTATGAAAGACATACAGAAGCGTTCTAAAGAGGAGCGTAAACGCAGATGACCACTTTGGTTGCACGGCCCAATAGCCGCCACAATGCGAACGCCATCCGCGCGATGGCTGCTTTGTCATTTTGGCGACTTCTGGTGCTCGCGGCATTGTTTTTGGCATTTGCACTTTTGATCATGGGGCGGCTGATCACGCTGGCGCTTTTCGAAAGCAGCCGCGCCTTGGGTGCGACCACCACCGATTTTGTGCCCGAACGTGGTGATATTGTTGATCGTAATGGAACGCCATTGGCGCGGACCATCCGCGGCTATGCGATTTGGGTAAAGCCCGAAAAAATCATCGGAGATCGCGCGCAGCTTTCGACCGATTTAGCTGCGATTTTCCCGGATACTACCGCCGAAGAATTTCTCGCAAAATTGACCGCAAAAGAACCGGGCTATTTACGCAAGCGGGCATTGCCCGAACAGGTTCGGCGCGTGCATGATCTTGGCGAGATTGCCATTGAGTTTCCGCGCGAAAGCGAGCGTTTATATCCGCAGCATGATCTGGCGGCCCATGTTCTTGGTTATGTTGATCGGAACGGCGGCGGTGTCATCGGCATGGAGCGGGTGTTGAATAAGCGCCTGTTGGACCCGCAAAAACGGTCTAAGCCCATTGCGTTGTCGTTGGATGTCCGCACTCAAGCGGCGCTGGAAATCGAACTCGCCTCTGGTATGAAAAGTACAGGGGCAAAGGGCGCGGCGGGCGTCATACTGGACGTGAAAACGGGTGAAGTCATTGCCATGTCGACTTTGCCCGCTTTTAACCCGAACAGCCCGAATTTTGCCGGTACAGCGGATTTCGATTCGGCGATCGCAGCTGGCCAAACGCCGATTGCTTATCAGGTAAATGCGGTCACAAATCGCGTATATGAACTAGGTTCAACCTTTAAGCCCCTGACAGTCGCAGCCGCACTCGACGCGGGTACGGTGCGAAACCTTGCCATTCGTTATGATGCCACTGGTCCGTTGGAAGTGGGAGGGTTCAAAATCCGCGATACCCACCCGGCAGGGCGCTGGCTGAACGTGCCAGAGGCTCTGGTTCATAGCTCGAATGTTGTAACAGCGCGAATTGCCGACAATTTGGGTCGGCAAAGCATGGAAGCGATGTTGCGGGGTTTGGAATTCGACCGCCGGCCTTCAATCGAACTTGAAGAACGCGCACGCACTTTGTGGCCCAAAAGCTGGGGCCGGGTTACCAATATGACCGTCGGTTACGGACACGGCATGGCCGTCACGCCGTTGCATCTCGCCAGTGCCTATGCGGCAATGGTCAACGGCGGCATTTGGCATCCGGCGACCCTGATCAAACAGGGGCCAAAGTCCAAACAGGTTGGTAGGCGGGTTTTCTCCGCCGCCACCAGCGCACGTATGCGGCAATTGCTGCGCATGATCGTGGTCGATGGCACCGGTAAAAAGGCGGATGCGGTCGGCTATCGCGTTGGCGGCAAAACAGGATCGGCGGAAAAGCCCGATGCCGGAGGTTATGCACGGAATCTTGTCGTTTCAACCTTCGCGGCGGCTTTCCCCATGGATAATCCGCGCTATATAATTGTCGCTATGCTTGATGAACCAAAAGGAACCGCTGAAACCGGATTCCAGCGCACCGCTGGCTGGACGTCTGCGCCGATTGTGCGGCGGACTGTGACGCGTATCGGCCCACAACTGGGCATTATTCCGGATTCTGCATCGCGATGTTGACGTTTCCGAACTCATGCCACTTTTATGGTCCCCCAAAGGGGGTGACTGATGCTCCTATCCCAGTTGATCGATTCGCTTGCCGGTGATCAAGCGGGGGATCGCGTTACCGGCTTTGCTATTGACCATCGCAAGGTAGCCCCAGGCACGGTTTTTGGCGCTTTTCGTGGTGCAAAATTCAACGGCGAAGATTATATTGCCCAGGCCATTGCCGCAGGTGCGATTGCCATTGTCGCACATCCGGATGCTGTTGTTTCAGGTGTTGCGCACGTCAAAAGTGACAACCCCCGACTGGCTTTTGCGAGTTTGGCCGCCCGTTTTTTTGCGCCCTTTCCGGTCAAATCAGCGGCAGTAACCGGTACCAATGGCAAGACATCCACGGCCGAACTGACGCGGCAAATGTGGCGTATGAGCGGGCATCATGCGGCCTCGATAGGAACCTTAGGAATTATAACCGCAGATGATGCCGTCATGACGGGAATGACGACTCCGGACGTCGTTACATTCCTGTCGAATATGTCGGGGCTGGCGCGCGAAGGCGTGACTCACGCGATTTTTGAAGCGACCAGCCATGGCATCGACCAATATCGGGTGGCAGGCGTTCCGGTCGACGTCGTCGCCTTCACCAATTTAAGCCGCGATCACCTGGATTATCACGGAACGATGGAAGCGTATTTCGAAACCAAGATGCGTCTGTTCAGCGAGATTGCTTCCAAAAATTCTACTGCTGTCATCTGGGCAGACGATGAATGGTCGGATCGTGCAATCGAACAGGCCAAAAACTGCGAATTGCGGCTGATTACGGTCGGTAAAAAAGGCACCAGTATCCGATTGCTTTCGCACCAGCCGACGCAATTGGGGCAAGATCTCGAATTGGAAATGCAGGGCGTATCCTATCGCCTGACGCTGCCATTGATCGGCGCATATCAGACCGCCAATGCCTTGTTGGCCGCTGGCATCGTCATCGCAACTGGTGATACGGTGGATGAAGTTGTGCGGCATCTTTCAAGGCTGCAACCGGTTCGTGGACGCTTGGAAAGGGCGTGTATCGCACGCAGCGGGGCACCGGTCTACGTGGATTACGCCCATACGCCTGACGGGCTGGAGGCAGCCATTGCCGCTTTACGCCCGCACACTTCGGGGCGGCTTATTCTGGTTTTTGGTGCGGGCGGAGATCGCGATGTTGGAAAACGGGCAATGATGGGGGCAATCGCACAGGAGAAGGCCGATTTGGTAATTGTTACGGACGATAATCCGCGTTCCGAAGATCCTGCGACCATTCGATCTGCCATCTTGGGTGCTGCAAAGGATGCGCTTGAGATTGGTGATCGGCGCGATGCGATTGCGGCTGCCATTGGCCAAGCTTCAGCAAAGGACGTTGTATTGATAGCGGGTAAGGGCCACGAGCAAGGGCAAATTATCGGGGACCGCGTGTTGGCCTTTGACGACGTTCAGGTGGCGCGGGAGTGCAGTCAATGAGCCCGTTATGGACATCGTTAGAAATCTGTGACGCCATGGGCGGGACGGAAAATAAGAGCTTTACCGCCAATGGTGTCAGCTTCGATTCGCGCGAAGTATCTGCAGATGATCTTTTTCTGGCGCTCAAAGGCGAAGCGAGCGACGGACATCGGTTTTTGGACGGCGCGTTTAAAAATGGCGCGTCGGGCGCTATCGTTAGTGAAGCCACCGAATATCCCCATGTTTTGGTTGGCGATACCACTGTCGCGCTGGAACAGCTAGGTGTTGCGGCTCGGACCCGCGTAAATGCGACAATCATCGGCGTCACTGGCTCTGTCGGCAAAACCGGCACCAAAGAGGCGTTATATGCGGCGCTAGAACGCTGTGCGCCGGGCAAGGTGCATCGCTCGGTCAAAAGCTATAACAACCACGTAGGCGTGCCGCTCAGCCTTTCTCGCATGCCGCGTGATACACGTTTTGGCATCTTCGAAATGGGGATGAACCATAAAGGCGAATTGGCGGCGCTTACGCAATTTGTTCGCCCACATATTGCCGTGGTGACCACGGTTGGACCAGCACATATCGAACATTTCGCCGATGAAAGCGGCATTGCCGATGCCAAGGGTGAAATATTTGAAGGCTTGGTCGAAGGCGGAACCGCGATCATCCCGGCAGACAACGTACATTTCGAACGATTGAAAGCCAAAGCGGAACAGCACGCCGGGCGGGTCGTATCTTTTGGGTTTTCCGAACATGCCGATGTTCGCTGCATCGATTATGTGCCAACGGCCGAGGGTGGATCGCTGGTTACGGCAAAAATGGGCGATGCCATGCTGTGCTATGCCATTTCGCAACCCGGCGAACACTGGGTTTCAAATTCATTGGCGGTGATGGCCGCAGTAGAAGCCGCAGGAGGCGATTTGGCCATCGCTGGTCTAGCTTTGGCCGATATGGGGGGATTAAAAGGGCGCGGTGCAAGGCATCATTTGAAACGCGCCGGCGGAGACATATTGATTGTTGACGAAAGTTATAACGCCAACCCTGTTTCGATGCAGGCGACTTTGGCTGAGTTTGGCAAAACACTAGGTCAACGGCGGGTCGCGATTTTGGGCAGCATGAAAGAACTGGGAGCCGATTTCAGCTTTGTTTCACAGTGAATTGAAGCAGCCTTTGGATGCGGCAAACATCAATTTTGTGCTCCTGGTCGGTGAAGAGATGGCTGCGCTCGTCAAAGCGTTAGCGGCAGACGTTGCGTGGACCGGAAAATTCGCGCATTGCGGCCATGTGCAAGATGCCATTATCGCTGCACGGAAAATAATTGAACCGGGAGATGCAGTCCTGGTCAAAGGGTCCAATTCGATGGGGCTGTCAACGCTGGTGGACGCGTTTGTCAGCGGAGGGATTTGATGTTCTACCTGCTTGCAGAATATTTCAATTTTACGGGTTTCTTCAATCTGTTCCGATATTTAACGTTCCGATCAGGCGGTGCGGTTACAACCGCGCTGATCATTGGCATGATTATTGGACCACGCTTCATTAACATGCTCCGCTTGCGTCAGGGCAAGGGGCAACCGATCCGCGATGATGGGCCGCAAACACACCTCGCCAAAGTTGGCACGCCGACCATGGGTGGATTGATGATCCTGACGTCGATAACGCTATCGATGTTGCTTTGGATGGATTTGTCGAACGTCTATTTATGGGCATGCATCTTTGTTATGGCCGGATTTGGTCTGGTCGGTTTCATGGACGATTATGACAAGGTGAAAAAGCGCAGTCATAAGGGGGTGTCGGGCAAAGTTCGATTGCTGTTCGAATTTTTGATTGCTGGGGCAGCGGTTGCCTTGATCGCGCAGGGATCGAACACCAACCTTTATATGCCGTTCGTCAATGGCCCGGTTATCAATCTGGGTTGGTGGTATATACCCTTTGGTGCCTTTGTGATCGTTGCGTTTGGCAATGCCGTGAATTTGACTGATGGACTTGACGGACTGGCAACGATGCCTGTGATTATTGCGTCAATGGCGTTTATGCTGATCGTCTATTTGGTGGGCAATGCCAAATATGCCGAATATTTAGGCATTCCGCATATCCCAGGCGCTGGCGATTTGGTGATATTGTGTGGCGCGATAGTCGGTGCTGGATTGGCATTCCTGTGGTTTAACGCCCCACCGGCCGCCGTTTTCATGGGTGATACCGGAAGCTTGGCATTGGGCGGCACATTGGGCGCGATTGCCGTTGTGGCGCAACATGAATTTGTCTTGGCGGTAGTCGGCGGGCTGTTTGTGGTAGAGGCCTTGTCGGTGATAATTCAGGTTTTCTGGTTCAAGCGAACTGGACGCCGCATTTTTCGCATGGCACCGATCCACCATCATTTTGAACAATTGGGTTGGCCAGAATCGACCGTTGTCATCCGCTTCTGGATCGTATCCTTCGTCCTTGCGATGGCAGGATTGGCGACGCTGAAACTCAGATGATCACGACAGATGCCTTTCGCGGCAAACGCTATGCAGTGCTGGGGCTGGCAAGATCGGGTCTGGCCACTGTCGGTTCGCTCGTTGAAGGCGGAGCATCGGTTGTCGCTTGGGATGACCGCGAAGAAGCGCGAGCGCTGGTCGGCGAGGGGGTTGAACTGGCCGATCCCATGGCAATCGATCTTACTGGATTTGATGGCATATTGGTGTCGCCGGGCGTTCCGATCAACACCCATCCTATAGCCGCAAAGGCCCGAGATGCGCATGTTCTTTTGATAGGGGATATAGAGCTTTTCGCCTTGGCCCGTCCCGCGCTTCCGGCACACAAAGTGGTGGCGATTACGGGCACAAATGGCAAATCAACCACAACGGCGCTGGTCCATCACATTTTAAAAACGGCGAATGTACCAACCTTAATGGGCGGCAATATCGGTTTGCCGATACTGGGACAGGATGCTTTGCCAGATGGCGGCGTCTATGTGCTGGAGTTGTCCAGCTTTCAGATCGACCTGACATATAATCTGGCAGCCGACGTCGCGATTTTGACGAACATCACCCCCGATCATCTGGATCGTTATGTCGATTTCACAGGCTATGCGGCTTCGAAAGAGCGGTTGTTCACACTTCAGCACGCCGACAATATTGCCATAATCGCAACAGACGACGATCCTTGCAAAATGATCGCCAGTCGTGTCAATCATCGCTTAATCCGCCTATCGGCAACCGACATTACCGATCAGTCGCGCTGGCCCGCATTACAAGGTCCTCATAACGCCCAAAATGCGGCCTGTGCCATCGCGGCTTGTCAGGCGCTTGGGTTGACTGATGCCGATATTGTGCGGGGATTGGAGAGTTTTGGCGGTTTGTCGCATCGGATGGAGCGTATCGGCGAGTTCAACGGAGTGTTGTTTGTAAACGACAGTAAGGCAACCAACCCCACCTCAACCGCGCCCGCTCTTGCTGCATTTGATGCCATTCACTGGATTGTAGGAGGCGTTTCGAAGGCACCGGATCTGGATGCCTGCCTTCCTTATCTGTCGAATGTGCGTTTCGCCTACACGGTGGGTCGTGATGGGCCGTTGCTCGGGCAATGGCTGTCAAACCATGGCATCGCTGTGGTTGAAGCCGGCACCATTGAGAATGCTGTCGCTAAGATACGCGATCTTTCCCGGCCAGGTGAAACGGTATTGCTGTCTCCAGCTTGTGCGTCACAAGACCAATTTCGTGATTTTGAAGAACGCGGAGACCGGTTTCGGGTGGCTGTCATGGCGGCTGGTAGCTGAGCCGTGACACAGTCAAGTGACACCCATCAAACGTCTGTAAATGGCATGTCAAATCCGCAAAAAGGGCGTGCAACCGTTGCGCGGCAGGATTTGGCCAATCGGTTAGGGCGGGGCGATCGCTCTCCCTTGGGAATTTGGTTCTGGGAACTTGACCGCGTTTTGCTTGCGCTCTTGCTCGTTCTCATTGCGATTGGTTTGCTCGCAGTCGCTGCTGCATCGCCAGCGACGGCGCAGCGTTTGTCGACATCGCAGGCTGAATTGCCCCCGCTTTACTTTTTTTACCGCCAACTCTTTTGGGTCGCTTTGGCTCTGCCGGTAATGTTTGTGGTGTCGATGTATCCGCGCGAACAAGCCCGCCGTTTCAGTATCGGCGCTTTTGCGCTTTTCCTGCTGTTGTTATTGCTTGTGCCGTTACTGGGCAAAGAAGTGAACGGGTCGCAACGTTGGATTGGTTACGGCGCGGCGTCCTTACAGCCATCGGAATTTCTGAAACCATTTTATTCGGTGACGATGGCCTGGATATTATCATGGCAGCTTCGCGATCCCAGCCTGCCGTCTCGCGTTGTGACGATGGTTTTAACCGGCGTGATAGCAGTCGCATTGATGAGCCAACCCGATTTGGGACAAACTCTGTTATTTGGCGGCATCTGGTTTTCGTTGATGATGGTGTCGGGCGTGCCCGCTGCGCGATTATGGGCTTCGATCATCGGTGGAGCCAGCGGTCTTTTGATAGCCTATAAATTTTATCCCGTGGCGACACAGCGGATCGATGCATGGGTATTTGGCACTGACGGCATTACCCATGATAAGCTTGCGATGGCGACGCTCACAGGCGGTGGTTTGGTCGGCACCGGTCCGGGGTTGGGCACGCGAAAATACAGCCTGCCTGAAGCGCACACCGATTATATTTTCTCGGTCATTGGCGAAGAATTCGGGCTGCTGGCCTGTATGGTCATTGCAATGTTGTTTGTGGCGATACTGGTTCGGGTCGTCGTTCGCATGTTGGATGAACAGGATCATTTCGTCGTATTGGCGGTCACCGGACTAACGGCACAGCTGGTAGGACAGGCGATGATCAATATGGCCGTCAATTTGGGATTGTTCCCGTCGAAAGGGATGACTTTGCCCTTTATCAGCTATGGCGGATCGTCCACTTTGGCCCTTGCCATTTGTAGCGGACTGTTGCTGGCGCTCACGCGGCGAAACCCGTATCTTGACCAGTCATCTTATTTGGTAAAGGGGCGTGGATCATGAGCGTATCGCGTAACTTCATCCTCGCCGCCGGTGGTACCGGCGGACATATCATTCCAGCATATGCTTTGGGCATAGAATTGCTGCGCCGGGGACATCAGGTTGAACTGATTACCGACGAGCGCGGGGTGAAAATTCCTGGCCGTCCAGAGGAAATGACCGCGCATATTTTGCCAGCGGGCCGAATAACGGGTAGCCCAAAGTCCTGGGTTTCCGGCGCGCGTGCGATTTGGCGTGGGCGATCAATGGCACGGTCATTGTTCCGCGAATTTCAACCGACAGCAGTTGTGGGCTTTGGCGGTTACCCCGCCTTTCCAGCCTTGCTGGGTGCTTTCGCTGAAAAAATCCCCACGGTCATCCACGAACAAAATGCGGTGCTGGGCAGGGTAAACCGGCTGGTTGCGCGTAAAGTGGATGCGATTGCCACCGCCTATCCTGATGTAAAACGGATCGCGGCGGCACAATCTGCCAAGATTAAGCTGGTTGGCAATCCGGTGCGCGGTGAAGTGATTGACCTGCGCGATGCTCCTTTTCCGCCGTTTCTAGAGGACGGTGTGTTTCGGGTGTTGGTAACCGGTGGCAGCCAGGGGGCAACGGTATTATCCGATGTCGTTCCCGACGGACTCGCGCGCTTGCCGTTGAACCTGCGTCGCCGTTTGCAAGTTACGCAACAATGCCGGGCTGAAGATATTGAGACGGTTCGCAAAACCTATGCGGACCATTCGATCCCTGCGCAATTGGCGACCTATTTAGAAGATTTGCCCGAACGGTTGGGCTGGTCGCATTTGGTGATCGGGCGGGCAGGGGCTTCCTCTATTGCTGAACTGACCTGTGCCGGACGTCCTGCGATTTTGGTGCCGTTGCCGACCGCGATGGACAATCACCAAACATTTAATGTGCGCGAGATGGTAGCAGCGGGCGGAGCGCGGTCGATTGCCCAACCTGCCTTTACGCCTGTGGAACTTGCCAAGCAGATACAGAAAATGGCGTTGGACCCCGATACGCTGGAAAACGCAGCAAAAGCGGCGAAAAGCTGCGGTCGGCCCAATGCGGTTTATGATCTGGCCGATTTGGTCGAATCCTTTGGCCGTGCACCTTTGATGGATCGCATTCAGAACAACGACAACAAGATGGGCTTTTCAGGCGCATCTCCCGCAATGGCGAAGGACATGAAGTTATGAAGGGTGTCGGCACCGACATTGGCACGATCCATTTCGTCGGCATCGGCGGCATCGGCATGTCCGGCATCGCCGAAGTGATGCACAATCTGGGGTATAGCGTACAAGGCTCCGACATTGCAGAGGGCTATGTCGTTGAGGGACTGCGCAAACGCGGCATCAAGGTAATGATCGGCCATGCCGCCGAAAATCTGGGCGATGCAGCCGTGATTGTAACCTCGACTGCGGTCAAACGCGGAAACCCGGAAGTGGAGGCCGCGCTGGAGCGGCGCATTCCGCTGGTTCGTCGCGCTGAGATGCTGGCAGAACTGATGCGACTGAAATATACCGTTGCGGTCGCGGGCACACACGGAAAAACGACAACGACTTCGCTGATCGCAGCGATGCTTGATGCAGGCGGATTGGACCCGACGGTTATCAACGGCGGCATCATCAACAATTATGGTTCGAACGCACGTCTGGGCGATAGCGATTGGATGGTGGTGGAGGCCGATGAAAGCGACGGCAGTTTCCTGCGGCTCGACGGCACCATTGCCGTCGTCACCAATATCGATCCTGAACATCTCGACCATTATGGCGATTTCGACACCGCCAAGGCGGCCTATATCGAGTTTATCGAAAATGTGCCCTTTTACGGTGTCGCCATCCTGTGCCTCGATCATCCCGAGGTGCAGGCCATTATCCCGCGCATCCGCGACCGGCGCATTCTGACTTATGGCTTTTCGGCCCAAGCAGATGTGCGTGCCGATAATGTCCGGCCGGACCTTGGTGGCAATACTTTCGACGTTGTCGTCCGTGCGCGCGATGGCAGCAAGCGCGAGATTGCTGATGTTTTCCTGCCCATGTCAGGACGGCACAATGTACAGAATGCCTTGGCCGCCATTGCCGTCGGTATCGAACGCGGCATGACCGATGCACAAGTGCAGGCGGGATTTGCCAAATTCGGCGGAGTCAAACGGCGCTTTACCAAGGTCGGCGAAGTGGGCGGTATGGTCATCATTGACGATTATGCACACCATCCCGTGGAAATCCGTGCGGTGTTATCGGCGGCGCGCGAAGGGGCCAAAGGGCGTGTGATCGCCGTGTGTCAGCCACACCGTTTCACTCGGCTCGAAAACCTGATGGAAGATTTCGCCACTGCCTTTAACGATGCTGATGTGGTCTATGTATCGCCGGTTTATGCGGCGGGCGAAGCACCGATAGAGGGCGTGAACAGTGCCGAACTGGTCGGTAAGATCAAACGGCGCGGCCACCACAGCGCGCAGGAAATCGAAAGCGCAGACGCACTGGCCAAGGAATTGGCGAGCACAACGCGTGACGGTGATCTGGTGGTGTGCCTAGGCGCCGGTGACATCACCAAATGGGCGGCAGGCCTTGCCGATGGTATATCCGGAGCGCGCGGGTGAGTGTTTTGGAGGTTCCTTCTGTATCCGGCAAGCTGACTAAAGATGCCCCATTGGCACCGTTAGTTTGGTTCAAATCGGGCGGAGCGGCAGATTATCTGTTCGAGCCGAAGGACATTGCTGATCTGCAAGATTTTCTGCGCGAATTGGACCCTGACACGCCCGTAATGGCGTTGGGCCTTGGTTCCAACCTGATCGTGCGCGATGGAGGCTTTCCGGGTGTGGTTGTTCGTCTGGGTAAGCCCTTTGCCAAGGTCGACGAAATTGCAGAAAACATCCTGAATTGTGGTGGCGGTGCATCGGGTATCCTTGTGTCCTCAACGGCACGCGATACTGCCATTTCCGGCATGGAATTCCTGCGTTCTATCCCCGGTACCGTTGGCGGGTTTGTCCGTATGAACGGCGGTGCTTATGGTGGGGAAGTGAAGGACATATTGGTCGATTGCGATGTGGTGTTGCGCAATGGCGATTTGCAAACGCTGACGGCGGCGGACCTGCATTACAGCTATCGCCACAGCGCATTGCCCGACGGCGCAATCGTTGTAGCGGCGCGTTTTCGCGGGAAACCGGGTGAGCCGGAAGCCATTCAGGCCGAAATGGATCGCATCTCGGCCGCCAGAGAAGCGTCGCAGCCGCTACGCTCCAAAACCGGTGGGTCCACTTTCAAAAATCCCGATAGCCATAAAGCGTGGGCTTTAGTCGATGAAGCGGGTTGTCGCGGCTTGCAAATTGGCGGGGCACAAGTATCAGAGAAACATACTAATTTCCTGATTAACACCGGCGATGCGACCAGCGCCGATATTGAAGCATTGGGCAACGAAGTGCGCAAGCGTGTATTGGCCAAATCCGGCATTGAACTGCATTGGGAAATACAACGCGTAGGGAGAGCGAAATGAGCGAGCCGATCCATGTAGCAGTCCTCATGGGTGGCTGGTCGAGCGAACGTCCGGTTTCGTTGATGAGCGGGAATGGCGTTGCCGATGCTTTGGAGCGCGTGGGCTATAAAGTGACACGTGTCGATATGGACCGCAACGTGGCCGCCGTGCTGGCGGGCATTCGTCCCGACGTGGTGTTCAATGCGTTGCACGGGGTTCCGGGGGAAGATGGCAGCGTGCAAGGTATGCTTGATCTGATGCAAATCAAATATACCCATAGCGGTATGGTGACCTCTGTGATCGCCATTGACAAGGAACTGACCAAGCAGTGCTTGGTTCCTGGCGGGATCCCTATGCCGAAAGGAACCATCGTCCAAAGTGAAAGCTTGTACACGGGTGATCCGCTGCCGCGTCCATATGTGCTGAAGCCGGTCAACGAGGGCAGCTCGGTAGGTGTGGCTATCGTCAAAGAGGACAGCAATTATGGCAACCCCATTGCGCGCGATGCAACGGGGCCGTGGCAGGAATTTGATCAACTGTTGGCAGAACCGTTTATCAAGGGGCGCGAACTGACCGTAGCTGTGCTGGGTGACCGTGCATTGTGTGTAACGGAACTAAAGCCCAAAAGTGGTTTCTACGATTTCGATTCCAAATATACCGATGGACTGACCGAACATATCTGTCCGGCAGAAATTCCGCAGGATATTACTGACTATATGCTGGAGCTTTCATTAAAGGCACACCGGCTGCTTGGGTGCAAAGGCGCGTCGCGAACCGATTTTCGCTGGGATGACGAACTGGGCCGTGATGGCGTTTTCGCGCTGGAAACCAATACTCAGCCGGGCATGACTCCGCTCAGCCTGGTTCCTGAACAGGCAAAGCAGATGGGGATCAGCTATGAACAGCTGGTCGATATCCTTGTGAAAGAAGCTTTGGCATGAGCGCGACATCCACTCGGAAAACGCGCTCCAGTGCTCGTGGAAAACGAGTCACTCCTAAATCTAGGGTTCGCGAAGTTAGCTGGCTCGACAAATTCTTGCGGGCAATGCCGTTCAGCCAGGAAGAAGTACAACGCGGTTTGACGTGGGGCATTTTGGCGATTGCTTTGGCGGCTGTGTTGCTGATCGCGGCTTGGTTTGGTGTGCCGCAAATGGCCTATCGGCAATTCGGGCAAATGACCGCAAAGGCGGGTTTTGAAGTCAAAAATATCGAAACCACTGGCATGCGCCGTGTCGATCAACTCAAAGTGTACGAGATTGTGTTGTCGGAAATGGAAAAACCGATGTTGCTCGTCGATATTGAGCAAATCCGAGCACAATTGAACAGCTATGGCTGGATAAAGGATGTTCGGGTAACACGCCGATTGCCAAGCACTTTGGTGGTTGCCGTTGACGAACGCGTGCCGACAGCGGTGTGGCAGCGTGGCGAAAAATTTGCGTTGCTTGACGATGAAGGTAAAATTCTCGCCGATATTCCTCAATCCGAAATTGGCACATTACCGGTTATCGGAGGTGAAAATGCCAATATGCAAATTGCCGCGCTAACTGATCTTGTTGGATCATGCGCAATCGCTAAAAGGGCAGATTGTCGGTGCAAACTGGGTGGGAAACCGCAGGTGGGATTTGCGTTTCCAGTCCGGCGAAACTTTGGCACTGCCCGAAGGCGAGGATTTGGCGGCGCAGGCATTGGTCAATTTTACGCGAATGGACGGCATTCACCGGTTGCTGGGCCGCGACATTATCCATTTTGACCTTCGCGACCCTGATAGAGCGTATATGCGCAAGTCGCCGAAGAAGCAGCCAGAAGGGCAGGCTTCCGATGGCAAGGACAAAAAAGCTGCCAAAGGAGAAAGTGCCTGATGGCGGCTCGTTTTGAAAAGATTGTAGCGGCACTGGATATTGGGTCATCAAAGGCATCAGCGTTAATCGCTGGCGTGACTGAGGATGGCGTGTTGACTGTGTTGGGCACTGGCCAGCGCGAGAGCAAGGGTGTGGTCCGTGGCTGTATCGCCGACATTCAGCAAGCTGAATTGTCGGTGCGGCAGGCCGTCGAGCAAGCAGAACGGATTGCTGGCGCCAATATCGATAAAGTTTGGGTAGCAATTTCTGCTGGTGGTTTGGATAGTCTGCTGGCTCCGGTCGAGATTGATTTGGGCGGTGACCGGATTGAGCAGATCGACATCGACGATCTGTTGCAAGCCGGGCGGTCCAACATCGATACGCGTGGCAAAACCGCGCTACATATTCATCCGACACTTTATTCGATTGATGGCGTCGGCGGCGTAGCCAATCCGATTGGCTTGCATGCGGATCGATTGGGGGTTGAGATCCACGTGGTTCTGGCCGAACCAGCGCCGGTTCGCAATCTCGACATGACCGCGCGTGCTGCTCATTTGGGTGTGGAATCGGTGGTGGCATCGCCTGTGGCCGCTGGCTTGGCCTGCCTTTCGACCGAAGAACGCGAATTGGGCGTTGCTTTAGTTGAAATGGGGGCAGGGGTTACCAACGTTTCGGTATTTGTCGGGGGGCAACTGGCCGGTTTGGCCACGCTCAATCAGGGTGCCGCCGATATTACCGACGACATCGCGTCGGTATTTGGTTTGCGGCGCGCAGAGGCAGAGCGTTTGAAATGCTATTATGGTTCAGCCATTTCATCACCGCGCGATCATCAAGATGTGCTTGAAGTTTCGATTGGCGACGAAGCGGGGCGCAACGAACGCCCGCGCATAACCCGCGCACAGTTAAACGCAGTCATTTGCCAAAGGATCGATGCTGTTATTGCTGATGTAGGCAAGGCATTGAAGGATATGGGCTTTTCTGCACCAGGACGCCATCATATTGTCCTTACAGGCGGCGGGGCTGAGCTCAAAGGGCTTGCAGATCATATGCAAGCTGCGCTGGGGCGCACCGTACGCATTGGTCGGCCCACTGGTTTGGCGGCGCTCCCTGAAGCGCATGCAGGTCCCGCATTTACCACTTTGGCGGGGCTTGCACTTTATGCGCAATCTAGCCCGATTGATCTCAAAATGGGTCTTGGACTGGATGAAATCTGGGATGCCGCAAAGCCGCAAGGTGTGTTTTCTAGAATCATTCAAGCGATCCGTGAAAATTTTTGAAAGCCATCACTTATTGCTTCGCCTAGCCTGTCGATAACTTTTGGATGTTTTGCCCGAAAAATTGTGCAACAAGGCGATAAATTGAAGTTAATGCCATTTCGGCAAGGGAGTATATTCGAATGAGCATCAATATTGGCCCACCGGTTGTTGATGAATTGAAACCGAAAATTGCAGTCATCGGTGTTGGTGGTGCCGGGGGCAATGCCATTGCAAATATGATCAACGCCCGTGTGGAGGGTGTGGACTTCATTGTCGCCAATACCGACGCACAGGCGCTCAATTCTTCGCCCGCAGAATTCCGCATCCAGCTTGGGCCCGATATTACCCAGGGTCTCGGTGCTGGCTCGCGTCCAGAAGTTGGACGGGCCGCTGCTGAAGAAACACTGGAGCAGATGAAAACTGCGCTGCAAGGCGCACACATGTGCTTCATCGCCGCTGGCATGGGAGGCGGCACCGGTACAGGTGCAGCTCCGGTGATTGCCCGTGCTGCGCGCGAAATGAATATTCTGACGGTTGGTGTCGTTACCAAGCCGTTCCTGTTCGAAGGCGCGCGTCGCATGCGTTCCGCCGATGCTGGCATCGACGAATTGCAGGAACATGTGGATACCTTGATCGTCATTCCGAACCAGAATCTGTTTCTAGTCGCCAATCCAAACACGACTTTTAAAGAAGCTTTCTTGCTTGCGGACGAAGTTCTGCAACAGGGCGTGCGTGGAATTACTGACCTGATGGTCATGCCTGGCTTGATCAACCTCGATTTTGCCGACGTGCGTTCGGTAATGCACGAAATGGGCAAGGCGATGATGGGCACGGGCGAAGCCGAAGGTGACGGTCGTGCATTGGAAGCCGCCGAACGCGCAATTTCTAATCCGCTGCTCGACGGTGTGTCGATGCAGGGTGCAAAGGGCGTCATTATTTCGATCACCGGTGGCGATGATATGCGGCTGATGGAAGTCGACGAAGCAGCGAACCATATTCGCGAACTCGTCGATCCTGATGCAAATATCATTTGGGGTTCGGCCTTCAACGAAGCCTTAGCTGGCAAAATTCGCGTATCGGTTGTCGCAACCGGTATCGATCAGGATGTGTCGTCATCGGCGCAACCTGCGCGATCCTTTGCCTATGAACGGCCAACATATACTCCTCCGCCAGCAGCAGTAGTTGTGGAACCAGAAGTGCAGGAAGAAGTCGTTGCAGAGGTGTCGGAGACGCTTGATCTTTCCGATACTGCAAATGACGAACTGGAACTTGGCGCCGATGTCTTTGAAGAAGCTGCGGTTGAAGAGGAACAGGAAACGGCTCTCGAACTGGGATCGGCGGAACGGGTAACCGAAGAAGTCGCCGCCCCGGTAGCTGAAGACATGTCTGACCTGTCGCCAGAACCTACGCGCCCTGCGCCGCGTGTTTCAAGTGGCGGCGGGACATTGTTTGAACGGATGTCCAATCTTTCACGCGGGCTTACTGGACGCGATGACGATGACAAGGATGATGACGGTCCGGGTTTGAACATTCCACGTTTTTTGGATCGCCAAAGTAACAACTGACGCATAGGTTTTGCCTCGCTTCTGCCGTAAACGGGCCGTTAATCGGCTTTGGTGCACGGCTGAACGCGAGGCATAGCTGTTTCGTGTTTTCGTATCCGTTGCGTGACACAATATAGGCGGCGTTGCAGCATGATATGGCGATAACCCGCATATGGATATGACAAGGTCTCGATGGACTCTTTGGAGCAGCGCACTGGCGCTGACGCTAGCCGCTTGTCCGGCAGCATTCGCACAAGATGCGGATGAGAGCGCGCTTGATGAGTTGGATAAAACCGCACCACCGCCGCCTGTCAAAATCGAACCTGCCGGTGCCGTTGAACTGCGCGATGCCGTTCGCCGGATCGCCCAGCGTCCAACCGACAGCTATGCCTTAACCGACGCAGGCTATGCATCGCTCAAATTGGGCGATGCCGATGCCGCGTTTAATTTTTTCACGCGCGCCGGCAGCCTGCAACCTTCCGATGCGCGTATAAAGGCCGGTTTGGCGGCGGCCATGGTACGACGCGAAAATCCGTTTGAAGCTTTGCGCATGTTTGACGAGGCCATAAAATTCGGCGCGAGCGAGCGGTCAATTGCGTTGGATCGTGCCATTGCGTTCGACCTGTTAGGGAATTTTGAGCGGGCACAAACCGATTATCAAAATGCCCGAAGCTATGCCATCAGTGATGAATTGGTGCGTCGCCAGGCCATGTCACTGTCAATGATGGGACGGTCATCAGACGCCGATGTTATGCTGAACCCGTTGCTGCAGAAAAATGATGGAGAGGCTTGGCGCGCGCGTGCGTTCATGCTGGCTGCACGCGGCGATGCAAAAGAGGCGGAACGGATCGCGCTCGGTTTTCTGCCTGAAAATGAAGTGCGACGGCTGGATTATTATTTCCGTCAAATGGCGCGATTGACGCCAGCTCAACAGGCCGCCGCATTGCATTTCGGGCATTTCCCAACCGGTAGCAATATTGGGCAAGACAGCGAACAAATGCGCACGATTGCGGCATCGACGGGCGTTAAACCCCGTCCAGCCGGGGGCGACGGACGGCTTATTCCCACTGGCGAGCCTTTGGGCGTGAAGACTGCAAAAGCTAAGACAGAGAAAAAGCCGCGTAATGCCGGGCGCACAGCTGCGGTGGAGGCCAAACGCGGTGGCGCGGTTCCACCGGTTGCCACAGCCAGCGCGCAAGCTGCAATTGATCGCGCCGCTGCGGCAAAGCCTCGCACGATCACAGCCGCAGCATTACCCGCGCCGGAAATTGCACGGCCCGTTGTCCGCATCGTGTTGCCACCGGCAAAAGTGATGCCGTTGCCACCGGTTGCAACTTTGCCTTTACCGCCGGTAAAGGCCCCCGTCCAAACCGTTGCCACGGCAGTACTGGTCGAAACCAAGCCTGTTACGGTTGCCGACGTGAAACCGGTATCTGCTCCCGTCCCGGTTCAAACGACTCCCGTGCCGACGCCACCCATTGAGCTGCCGGTTTCGGTTGCTACTGCCCCCATGCCGACACCGGTTCCAGTCGCAACAAGATCGGAAGAATTGCCTCCCATAAAAATTGCCTCCGCAGCACCTGCGCCGAGCACACCCGATGTGGCTACGGCCCCAACAGAGGTCATTGCACCACCATTGGCTGAAAAGCCTCCCACTGTTGCCACCGCCGCCCCCAGCGGCCCCGGTTTTGCTGCTCTTGATCCGGTGGTACCTGGGGCCGAGAAGCTAGCCGAAACGCCGCCGCCGCCGTCAGCATCAGCGCCGGTTGAAAATATTGCGATACAAGGACCGCCATCTCCGGCACCAACGCCGCAAATTGCCGCCGTTGATGCGGTAACTGTCGTGCCGCAAACGACCGTAACTGAGCCCATATCGGCACCCGCCTTTGATCTGGGCAATGTTGTCGAATTGATTGCTATTCCAGAGAGTGAGCAAATTCGCAAAGTTGCGCCTGTCGATTTGAAAGCGATAAAGCCGGTCGCGGTTAAAGCGGATACTGCAAAAGCCGATTTGGCGGAAAAGGCTGGAAAAGCAGCAAAACCAGCGGTGCAGCCCGCCCGTATTTGGGTACAGATTGCTACAGGTTCGGATATGAATGGCTTGGCTTTTGATTATCGCCGCCTGGCAAAGAAAACCCCTGCGTTGTTTGCCAATGTCGCTGGCCATACCGCCGCATGGGGCAAAAGCCGGCGGTTACTGGCGGGACCCTTTGCCGACATAAAGGCTGCCAAAAAATGGGAAGCTGATTTTCGTAAAAATGGCGGTAATGGCTTTGTCTGGCAAAGCGAAGCTGGTTTGGCCGTTGATCCTTTAAAGGGTAAATAGCCTCTGGTCGCTCGAGCCGGGCTGTGCCAATGCCGTCATTATGTACGAACGCGCCAGTTTCGCCTGCGACCCCGAATCCAGTCGGGGGCGGCTTTACCCTGAACCCGGGCGAGAAAGCCGGGGGCCACGCAACATATTTCAACGCGACCGCGACCGGATTATCCATTCCATCGCATTCCGCAGATTGCGCCACAAAACGCAGGTCTTTGTCGCCCCTGATGGCGATCATTATCGCGTCCGGTTGACCCACAGTCTGGAAGTCGCGCAGATCGGCCGCACGATTGCCCGCGCTTTGGGGCTGGATGAGGATTTGACCGAGGCATTGTGCCTTGCCCATGATATTGGACACCCACCCTTTGGCCATGCAGGCGAAGATGCGCTGGAGGCGGCGATGGCACCTTTTGGCGGATTTGATCATAATGCCCAGACGCTAAGAACACTGACAACGCTAGAAAGCCCGTATCCGTTGTGGCCGGGGCTGAACCTCAGTTGGGAATTGCTGGAGGGGCTGGCCAAGCATAACGGCCCCGTTTCTGAACCAACTTGGGCATTGGCAGAATTGAACACGGATTTCGATTTGCATTTGCGGCATTGGCCCTCACTAGAGGCGCAGATTGCGGCGGTGGCGGACGATATCGCTTATGACAACCACGACATAGATGACGGCATTCGCGCCGGATTGCTGACAATGGAGCAATTGCAATCCTTGCCCTTCATCGATGCGCGATGGCGGTCAATTGTCGCGCGTTATCCCGATGCCCGTCATGAAACACTGCAGCGCGAATTGGTTCGCGAACAAATCGGTGTGATGGTGAATGATGTGATCGCAACAACACAGGCGCGGATTGCCACATTGGGTATTGAAACGGTTGATGATGTACGATCGGCCAATCATGTAATCGGCGGGTTTTCCGAAGACTTGGCCGAACGGGAACGCGAGCTGAAGGCGTTCATGTACGCCAATCTGTATCACCATCCAACGCAAGTCGCTGCGGCGGATAAGGCCAGTGTCGTGATTAAAGAACTGTTCGCGGCGTACCATGCCGATCCAGCTTTATTGCCCGCAGACTGGCAAACCGGCCTTCCAAAATCAGAACCACAACGTGCGCGGCATATCGCCGATTTTCTGGCCGGAATGACCGATCGCTTTGCGACCCGCTGTCATCAAGAGATTATTTCGGGAAGCGGCGTGTGAAGGTATTGGTGGTCGGCGCAACCGGGCTGATTGGGCGGCAGGTTATCGAAGAACTGTCGGCAACAAACATGGCCGAAGTGCATGCGGTTATCCGCACTGATCCCGGCAATTTTCCGCCCCAATGCCGGGTGCATTTGGCTCCCACCGCAGAATGGGAAACGCGCATCGAAGCGATTGGCGCAGACGTGGCTATTTCCTGCCTTGGCACAACGTGGAAACAAGCGGGCAAGGATGAAGCCGCATTTCGCAGCGTCGACCATGATTTGGTGCTCGCCTCGGCCATCGCTGCAAGGAAAAACGGAGCGCGCCAGTTTATTGTCGTTTCATCGGTCGGTGCCAATACCGCAACCGGCAATTTCTATTTGCGCACGAAAGGGCAAATGGAGGCGCAATTGGCGGCGCTGGATTTTGAAAGGCTAGATATTTTGCATCCCGGTTTGTTGGTGGGCGCTCGCATGAATGATCACCGACTGGGGGAACGGCTGGCGATTCTAGTCAGTCCTGTGATCGATAGGCTTTTGCAAGGAAGCTTGCGCCGCTACCGCTCAATTCCATCGGAAAAGGTCGCCCAAGCCATTGTCACGTTGGCACTGGCGGGCGGTCATGGACGACATATCCACACAAATGAAGCGATCCGCGCGCTCGCCGGTTGACTCTTGCGATGCTGCCTTGCAAAGCGGCCTTAATCGCTGACAGCGCGGGAGAGCGTAGGGGAGACCCTGCCGCCGAAGGAGCAACCGCCCCGGAATCTCTCAGGCAAAAGGACCGCTTCCTGTCACTAGCGATGCTCTGGAAAGAGTCCTTGAATGGACCGCCGAAGGGGTAAAGCTCTCAGGTTTCCGTGACAGAGGGGGCGCCGTTTGATCGGCGAACCACTGTACGGAGCAAAAATTTGTGAGTGACACATACAATCCCGAAGTTTTGGAATTGCCTTTGGGCGATTGGCACCGGGCAAAGGGCGCGCGTATGGTCGCCTTTGCGGGCTATTCGATGCCGATCCAATATGAAGGTATCATGGCCGAACATTTGTGGACCCGCGAAAATGCCGGTCTGTTTGATGTGTCACACATGGGGCAATTGCAACTGGTCGGCCCTGACGTTGCGGCAAAGCTTGAACGACTGGTTCCCGGTGACATTTCGGCGTTGAAGCCAGGGAAAATGCGCTATTCGGTGTTGCTCGCGCCCGATGGTGGGATATTGGATGATATGATGATCACCAATATCGGCGCGCATCTTTATGTGGTGGTCAATGGCGCGGTAAAGCACGAAGACATGGCGTTTCTGCGTACCCATCTGCCCGATGATATTGACGTTGTGCTCGGCGAAGACGCGGCATTGCTGGCGCTGCAGGGGCCGAAGGCCGCCGCTGCATTGTCGCGCTTGGATATTCAACCGCTGCACGAAAGCTGGCCTTTACCCGGCGATCTTTTCTTTATGGAAGCGGCACCGTGTGTTTGGAACGGTGTGCCCTTGGGCGTAAGCCGCTCTGGCTATACCGGCGAAGATGGTTTCGAGATTTCGTTGCCCGCAGAACACGCTGCCGCCTTTGCTGATGCCTTGTGTGCTCTTCCAGAAGTGAAGCCCATTGGGTTGGGCGCGCGCGATTCGTTGCGGTTGGAGGCGGGATTGCCGCTTTACGGACACGATATGGACCCCAGTACCGATCCGGTTGAAGGCAATGCCGCCTTCGCCATTTCGAAACGCCGCCGCGAAGAAGGCGGGTTTCATGGGGCAGAACGGATATTGTCTGCGTTGTCCAATGGCCCCGCACGCAAGCTGGTCGGGTTTTCCGTGGACGGTAAAATGCCGGTGCGCGAAGGCGCGCCGATTTTTGCGGGCGATACGCAGGTTGGCGTTGTGACGTCAGGTGGCTTTGCGCCCAGCGTCGGTGCGCCGATTGCTATGGGCTTTGTCGCCACCGCCTACACCAATGCCGGAACAGCGTTAGAGGCGGAGGTGCGCGGTAAACGCGTGGCGCTTACCGTCAGCAAAACCCCCTTTATTCCCCATCGCTATCACCGGAAAGGACCGAGCCAATGACCCGCTATTTCACCGAAGACCATGAATGGATCGAAGTCGAAGGCGCCGCTGCCACTGTTGGCATCACCGATTATGCGCAGAGCCAATTGGGCGACATTGTGTTTGCCGAAGTCCCCTCGGCGGGCACCAACCTGGTCAAAGGCGGTGATGCGGCGGTGGTTGAATTGGTCAAGGCCGCATCCGACGTTTACGCGCCGGTTTCAGGCAGCGTGACCGAAGGCAACGACGCGCTCGCCGACGATCCTGCATTGGTGAACAGCGACCCAGAAGGCGCTGGCTGGTTCTTCAAACTCACGCTGGCCGATCCGTCGGAACTGGACGGATTGATGGATGCGGCGGCTTACAAGGCGTTTGTGGATTCATTGTGACCCGAAGCGCGCCTTTTGTGGTCGTCGCCGTTGTCGCTCTTGCGGCATGCCAAGCCGCACTTCCAAATATGCCCGTGTCGCCTGAAATCGTCCGCAAAAACATTCATAATTGGAACGGAAGGGACGTTGTAATCGAAGGATGGCTAGGCGAGTGTAAGGGGTATGATTGCCATATTTTTGAAACTCTGAATGATGCAAAGTTAGCCGCAAAAGGCAATTCGGAATCGAAAAAATGGCGTCAAGCATATGATCGTAGCATTGGCATCGACAGCACTTTGAACTTTGACGAGCTAGCACGGCCGTTACAATTTCAAAAAGTTCAAATCTCTGGGCGACTAAGTGATCAATGCCGTGGCCTTTTTAAGGGCTGTACTGATCGCGTTGCAGACATACTTCCATCCGGGATCGGATTGGCCTCAGATTACAAGAAAGAAAATTAAATGCGTTACCTACCCCTGAACGACCCGGACCGGAAAGCCATGCTGGCCACCATCGGTGCGGCAAATATCGATGAATTGTTCAGCGATGTTCCCGAAGATGCGCGTTTGAGCGGTCCCATTGCGGGCCTGCCCATGCACGCCAGCGAGATGGCGGTAGAACGCTATTTCTCCGGGCTGTCGGCGAAGAACCTTGCGGCTTCGGATTATCCGTTCTTCTTGGGGGCTGGTGCCTATAAGCATCATGTGCCAGCATCGGTCGATCACTTGATCCAGCGTGGTGAGTTTCTAACGGCCTACACCCCCTATCAGCCAGAAATTGCGCAGGGCACGCTGCAAATGCTGTTCGAATTCCAGACGCAAGTGGCGCGGCTGTTCGGGTGCGATATTGCCAATGCCTCGATGTATGACGGATCGACCGCGTGCTGGGAAGCGATTGGCATGGCAGGGCGCGTGACCAAGCGACGCAAGGCGATTTTGTCGTCGGGCCTCCATCCGCATTATGTGAGTGTTGCCAACACCATGGCGCGGTTTACCGGCGATACGCTCGACACTGCGACACCTTCGTTTGACGGCAGCGATATGGACCGGATGCTGGGGGCGATTGATGGCGAAACGAGCTGCGTCGTGGTGCAATATCCCGATATATTGGGGCGGATTGAAGATTTGTCGGCGCTGTCCGCTGCCTGTCACGCCGCCGGAGCCTTGCTGATTGCGGTGGTGACCGAACCTGTGGCGCTTGGCGCGATTCAATCGCCGGGCGAAATGGGTGCGGACATTGTTGTGGGTGAGGGGCAGTCGATTGGCGTCGGCCTGCAATTTGGCGGCCCCTATGTGGGGTTGTTTGCCTGCAAGGAAAAATTCGTGCGGCAAATGCCGGGTCGGTTATGTGGTGAAACGGTGGACGCAGAGGGAAAACGCGGTTTTGTGTTGACGCTATCCACGCGCGAACAGCATATCCGGCGCGAAAAGGCGACGAGTAATATTTGTACAAATTCAGGACTTTGTGCGCTTGCTTTCAGTATTCATATGAGTTTGCTAGGCGAAAAGGGTTTGCGTGAACTGGCGGTGCTGAACCATGCAAAGGCGGTTCAGGCGGCGGAGCGGCTTTCGGCCGTTCCTGGGGTGAATATTGTCAACGCGGCGTTCTTCAATGAATTCACGTTGGAATTGCCGATCCCCGCGCGGCCCGTGGTTCATGCTCTGGCCGAACGGCAGATTTTGGGTGGGGTGTCGCTGGGGCGGCTGTATCCCGGCGTGAAGGCGTTGGAGAACGGCTTGCTGGTGGCGGTTACAGAAACCACCTCACCCGAAGATGTAGAAGCGTTTGCGACTGCACTTGAAAAGATTTTGGCGAACGGAGGTGCAGCATGAGCACGATGAACCAAAGCGGCTGGCGCCCTGAACTGGGTGCCAATGACGGTATGACGTCATCCACATTCACCGGAAATCGTGCCCTAATGCTGGAAGAAGCATTGATTTTCGAAATTGGCGATTCAAACACAACCGGCGTTGATCTGGAAGTAGCACCCAAAGTGCTTTCACGTTTGGGCGGCTTGGAGCGCAATCGTTCCATTGGGCTTGCAGGTTTGTCTGAACCCGAAACGGTGCGCCATTACACCCGCCTCAGCCGTCAGAACTATGCCATTGATCTGGGGCTATTCCCGCTGGGCAGTTGCACGATGAAGCACAATCCGCGCCTGAATGAAAAGGTGGCGCGGATGAAGGGGTTTGCCGATGTCCACCCCATGCAACCGCAAGAAACGGTGCAAGGTGCCCTGCAGGTCATCAACGAACTCGCCGTTTGGCTGATTAAACTTACCGGAATGCACGGCGTGGCGATGTCACCCAAGGCTGGCGCACATGGTGAGCTGTGCGGTATCTTGGCGATCAAAGCGGCGCTGGATGCACGCGGCGAAGTCCGCCCCGTCATTTTGGTTCCCGAAAGCGCACATGGCACCAATCCTGCAACAGCCGCCTTTGCCGGTTTCCGCGTGGAAAATATTCCCGCAACTGAAGCGGGAAGGGTGGATGTGGCCGCATTAAAGGCGCGGCTTGGCCCCGATGTGGCGGGCGTGATGATTACCAACCCCAATACCTGCGGATTGTTCGAACGCGATATGAAAGTCATTTCAGACGCAGTGCATGCGGCGGGCGGCTATGTTTATTGCGATGGTGCAAATTTCAACGCCATTGTCGGTCGCGTTCGGCCCGGTGATCTGGGCGTTGATGCGATGCACATCAATCTGCACAAAACCTTTTCCACGCCCCATGGCGGCGGTGGTCCGGGTTCAGGGCCTGTTGTGTTATCAGAGGCGCTTTCGCCCTTTGGACCCATTCCCTTTGTCGCTCGGATGCCTGACGGGCATTTTAAGCTGGTTGAGGAGGAGGATGCAGGCGACATGCATCCTGGCACTTTTGGCCGAATGACTGCGTTCCATGGCCAGATGGGCATGTTTACCCGCGCACTTAGCTATATTTTGAGCCATGGCGCGGATGGGCTGCGTCAAGTCGCCGAGGACGCGGTGTTGAACGCCAATTATGTGCTGCGTTCCTTGGAAGACGTTCTCGACGCGCCCTTTGGTGGCTCGGGGCCGTGTATGCACGAGGCATTGTTCACCGATGACGGACTTGCAGAAGGTTTCTCGACGCTGGATATTGCCAAGGGGCTGATTGACGAAGGCTATCACCCGATGACGGTCTATTTCCCGCTTGTCGTGCACGGAGCAATGCTGGTGGAGCCGACGGAGACCGAGAGCAAAGCGGCGCTGGACCAGTTTATCGGTGCGCTACGCTCGGTTGCAACCCGCGCGAAACAGGGCGATCCGGCGCTTAAATCCGCACCGCACTTTGCGCCCCGCCGCCGTTTGGATGAAACGCTGGCTGCGCGCAGACCGGTGTTGGTGTGGAAAGAAGCGGAACTGCCGATAGCTGCGGAATAGCATCCGCACAGGCAATGCGTTGTAATATGAAACTGATATTGTTAGTCTTTGTCATCGCGCAGGATTCGAAAGGACATTTGTGATGGAAGTCGACAGTGACAGCGCCAAGGTAACCTTTCCTCCGCCATTCATATTTCTGGGCATGCTGCTGCTGGGGTTGGCGCTGGATCGCGTTTTGCCCTGGTCGGTGAACCTGACCGCAATCGGCCGCTATGCTGGCGGTGGATTGTTGGTGGGGGCAGGGATAGTGTGTTTGCTATTGGCGTCTGGCAGGTTTCGCAAAGCTAAAACCGACGTCAAACCGTGGAAGACGAGCAGCGCGATTGTTTCGGATGGCATTTACGGGATGACTCGTAATCCCATGTATCTGGGTATGGCACTGTTTTATTCCGGAATCGGACTGATCGCGTCAAGCCTTGGCATCATTGCGTTGTTGCCAATCCTGATCATCCTGATCCGCACACAGGTAATCGCGCGCGAGGAACGGTATTTGGAAGCCAAGTTCGGCGAAGAATATCTAAGCTATAAAGCGAAAGTCAGGCGCTGGATTTGACCGAACAAAATCAGCCTTTCACCTTTGAACCGTCGTCCGAAGACAAACGCTTTGCACCCGCGACGCAGCGTAATCGCGATCCAATCGTTTCGGTTTTGCGCGATGTATTGCCGGATGTTGGCCAGATCGTTGAAATCGCCTCCGGTACGGGCGAACATGTCGTGCATTTCGCAGCCTATTTTCCGCGCCTCACGTGGCAACCGACCGATTTTGACCCCGCCGGATTGACCTCAATCGCTGCGTGGGTGACGGAAAGTCGGCTGCCGAATATCGCGCCGGTTGTGTTGCTCGATGCAGCGGTTTCGCCTTGGCCGGTGCAGCGCGCCGATGGCATTGTTTGCATCAACATGGTGCATATATCGCCCTGGGCAGCGACCAAAGGCCTGTTTGCAGGCGCAGCAAAGTTGCTTGCGACCGGGGCACCCCTTTTCCTTTACGGCCCATTTCGCGAAACTGGCGTGGAAACGGCTCCCAGTAACGAAACCTTCCATACATCGTTGCGTGCCGCCAACGCGGATTGGGGATTACGGTTGGTGGAAGAGGTAATGCAGGTTGCGGACGCCAACGGTTTCATACTCGAACGGCGTGTCGCGATGCCTGCTAATAACCTGTCACTAATTTTCCGGCGCAGTTGATCCCAATTCAAAAGCGGCGCATTTTGCGTTTTCCATATTGAGGATTCGGACATGCGCTTTTTACCCGTATTTTGTGCAGTCGCGCTGACCATAGGCTGTGCGCCAATATCTGAAAAAACCGTAGTCGACAGTTCGACTCAGCCCCCGCCCATTTTTGCTCGCCTGTTAACCCTTGAAAACGGTTCGCTTGTGTCTGTGGGGCAGGCACAATTGGTCGAATCAAAGGGCGGAATGAAATTATATCTGAGCATAGAGAAACGGCCAACCTCGCTTAACGGCGAAGTTGGAATGCACATTCATAGCATTGGCAAATGTGATGCGCCGGATTTCGCCAGCGCAGGCCCGCATTGGAATCCTGAAGGCAAACAGCACGGACTGAAAAACAGCCAGGGACATCATGCGGGCGACCTGATGAATATAAATGTGCTATTGGGAGCCGGAGGAGTGCAAGAATTGCGGGAAATTCCAGGAGCTTCTATCGAAGGTGTGTTGGACACTGATGGATCAGCGATCGTCATTCACGAAAAGGCGGATGACTATCTAACAGATCCCAGTGGAAACAGTGGCAAACGTATTATTTGTGGGGTTTTCGAACGGCCCTGACAAAGGCTCTAAACCGCGTCACCCAACATCCGCATCGTCACGCGCCGATAGATTTCGGTCAGCGTTTCCAGATCGGCAATCGAAACCGCCTCATCCAATTTGTGCATTGTCGCGTTGCACAGCCCAAATTCCACGACCGGACAAATTTTGGACAGGAAACGCGCATCAGACGTGCCGCCTGTCGTAGAGGCTTCGGGAGTAACGCCGGTAACGTCATTTACCACAGCGGCAATCGCTGCGCTCAATTCACCCGGCGGCGTCAGAAATGCTTCGCCAGAGATCATCGCCTTTAACGACCCCACCGGTTCCACGACCTTGCGAATGCGTTCGACCAAAGCTTCGCCAGAATGCAGGTCGTTAAAGCGAATCGAAAGCCGTGCCTCTGCCTTGGCCGGGATCACATTGGTGGCGACATTGCCAACATGCAGGTCGGTGATTTCGATGTTGCTCGGTTGAAAAAATTCGGTGCCTTCGTCGAGCACGATGGCGTCGATTTCAGACAGGATTGCGACCAATTTGGGCACTGGATTATCGGCTAGATGCGGATAGGCGACATGGCCTTGCTGACCATCCACGGTAATCCATATATTCACCGAACCGCGCCGCCCGACCTTCATCATATCACCCAACCGATTGACGCTTGTGGGTTCGCCGACAAGGCAATGGTCGGGAATGCTGCCGCGCGCTTGCATATGATCGATCAGCGCGCGGGTGCCGTAAATCGCAGGGCCTTCCTCGTCGCCGGTAATGATGAAGCTAATTATCCCCGCGTCTTCCGGAATGTTTTCCACAGCCGCAACAAACGCGCCAATGCTGCCTTTCATGTCGACCGCGCCCCGCCCATAGAGCAGACCCCCACGAATTTCCGGTGCAAATGGCGCGCTGTGCCAACCACTGCCGGGCGGCACGACGTCGACGTGACCAGCAAAGGCAAAATGCCGCCCCGATTTTCCACGGATCGCAAACAGGTTTTCCACAGGGCCGCCATGCGCGGGATCGGGGTCATTCGCGCCGGAGATAAGCCGTTCCACCGCAAAGCCCAGTGGACGCAACATCGCCTCCAAAGTGTCAAAAACATTACCCGTTGCAGGCGTTACGCTTTCACAAGCGATCAGGGCGGTGGCATGGGTCAGGGCGCGATTTTCTGGCATATCGCTCGCATGGCAATCTCGCTATGCTTTGTCCATAATTTCTGACGGAGCCTGCCATGCCAAAACTCGATATCGAAGCCATTCAGCAATCGAACGATACCGGTTATCCTGCGCCGTTTAACGAAGCGGTGCAGGGGCGTTGGTGGCGCAGGCTGGCTCCCGTTGTTGGGCTCACTCACATGGGGGCAAGCCATGTTGTGTTGAAGCCGGGCGCTTGGTCGTCGCAGCGGCACTGGCATATTGGCGAGGATGAGCTGGTGGTGATGCTATCCGGCGAAGCGGTTTTGGTGGAGGATGACGGCGAGACAGTGCTGCGCGCTGGAGACGTTGCGGGTTGGGCGGCTGGGGTTGAAAACGGGCATAAGATCGAGAACCGCAGCGACGCCGATTGCGTTTTTGTTGCGATCAGCGCGGGGGATCGGTCAACGGGCGGCGCCTATTCTGACATTGATATGACGTTCGGGGAGGCGGGCTATTTCCATAAGGATGGCACACCCTATTCGACTGTGCGCTTGAAATAGAAGCCAAGTTTGAATTTTACTGTTAGCCCTGAGCCTGTCGAAGGGCGTCCCAAGTTGTCGCGCAACATCTGAGAAACACCCTTCGACAGGCTCAGGGCTAACGGTTTTAATGACAAGGCTCAGATTACTCCGCCGGTTTTATCTCGTACTTCTCAATCAACCCATTCTTCGTTCAGCCGCGCCCTCATACCAGGCCTGCATCCACGGATGCGCCATCATCGCTTCGACATAGGCAGCAGCAAAGCCGGGCAGGGTGAAGCCGTAAGTGATGAAACGGGTGATGATCGGCGCGAACATGATGTCGGCGGCGCTAAAGGTGCCAAACAGATACGGACCTTCTTTGCCAAAGCGTGAGCGTGCTTCTGCCCAAAGCTGCAAAATGCGCAGTGCATCGGCGCGGCATTCGTCGCTGATCGTCACATTCTGGAATGTCTTGCGCGTATTCATGGGGCATTCGCGGCGCAGTGGCAGATAACCGGAGTGCATTTCAGCGGACATGGATAAGGCCATGCCGCGCGCGACGGGGTCTTTGGGCCAAAAACGCTCACGCCCCACTTTGTCCGACAGATATTCGATGATCGCCAGGCTATCCCAAACAACGACCTCTTCGTCCCACAATATGGGGACTTTGCCCGATGAAGGCGCCAAATCTTCCTCGCGTTTGCGTTCATCCCAACCGCTATCAAACAGCGGTACGGTGATTTCATCAAAAGGCAGGCCGGATTGCTTTACCGCCAGCCAACCGCGCATCGACCAGCTGGAATAGGCTTTGTTACCGATGATGAGTTTGAGGGTCATGATTGCACGGCCTCTAACACAGCCTCTCGCAGCCCATCAATCCCGCCGCGCTTTTCGGCGGAAGTTGCGGAGATCAATGGATAGGCCGCACTGTGTTTGCGCAATTCAGCCATCGTCGATTCTTCAACTGCCGCTAATTCGCTGGCTTTGATTTTGTCGGTCTTGGTCAAAACAATGCGGTAACTCACCGCTGCTGCATCGAGCATTTCCATGATTTCATGGTCCACCGGTTTCACCCCATGGCGGCTATCGATCAACAGGAAGGCGCGTTTCAACACCACCCGCCCGCGCAGATAGTCATTGACCAGATAGCGCCATTTTTGAACCGTTTTGATAGGAGCTTTGGCATAGCCATAGCCGGGCATGTCGCATATCCGGAAGATCGGCGGGTCGCCCACATCAAAAAAGTTCAACTCCTGCGTCCGCCCCGGCGTGTTCGACGCGCGGGCCAATCCGTTACGGTTGACCAGCGCGTTGATGAGGCTCGATTTACCAACATTGGACCGGCCAGCAAAGGCAATCTCTGGCACACCGGGATCGGGCAGGAATTCCAGCGTCGGCGCGGACTTTAAAAAGCTGACCGGCCCTGAAAAGATTTTTGCGTCCACAGGATCAAGCCTTTGCCTTCTCGGCCTGTTGTTTCAACGCCGGATGCTTTGAATAGAGCCATTTTTGTTGGGCTATCGAAATCACGTTCGAAACAACCCAGTAAAGCTGAAGCCCAGCGGCAAAGGGTGCCATGATGAACATCAGGAACCATGGCATAATTGCAAAGACCTGTTTCTGTACCTCATCCATCGGTGCGGGGTTCAAACGCTGCATCAGCCACATGGTGACACCCAACAGGATCGGCAACACGCCAATCGCCAGGAATGTCGGCGGGTCGAACGGGATCAGTCCGAACAGATTGACCGGAGTCAATGGATCGGGCGCGGACAGATCCTTCAACCACAATGCAAAGGGTTGGTGCCGCATTTCAATCGACAACATCAAAATTTTATACAACGCAAAAAAGATCGGGATTTGCAGCAGGATCGGCAAACAGCCGGCCAGCGGATTGACCTTTTCTTCCTTGTACAGCGTCATCATTTCCTGCTGCAGACGCGGTTTGTCATCCTTATATTTTTCTTGCAGTTTTTGCATTTTCGGCTGCACCGCGCGCATGGATGCCATTGACGCAAACTGCTTTTGCGCCACGGGGAACATGAACAGGCGGACGATGATGGTCAGGCCGATAATGGCTACACCGAAGTTGCCGAAAATGCCAAACAGCCAATGCAATATCCAGAAAAACGGAATGGCAATGAACCAGAACCAGCCCCAATCGATTGAATAATCGAGATAGGGGATGCCCTGTTTCTTGGTGTAATTCTGTAATACCTCAACTTCCTTCGCACCTGCGAACAGCCGTGAAGTTTGCGCAAAGGTCGTTCCGGGAGCGACTTCGGTCAGCTTGGCGTTTGCCATCCGGGTCCAGTTATAGCCGTCTTCGGTTTTGAAATCGGCGTTCACTTTGACCTTTTGATCGGGGATCAAGGCGGAAAGCCAATATTTCTCGGTCTCACCCAGCCAGCCGCCGGTTGAGGTGTAGCTGAGCTCGCCCTTTGGCGCTTCGGCGACTTCATCATAATTGACGTTGACGATTTTATTATCGAACACGCCCATCGGCCCGACATGGATATTCCAGCTGTCTGGATCAGGCGAAACGCCCTTTCGGCTGATGACGCCAAAGGGGGCGATTTGCGCGGCAGTTCCGGCCGCAATATTAGTAAAGCGTTGCTCGGCGGTGATCAGATAATTTGTGTCGATCGACAGAATGATTTCGAATTTCTGGCCTTCGGGATTGGCCCAGCTGAGCGTCACAGGGGTTTCGGGTGTCAGCTTTGCCGCGCTTGGCGTCCAGACGGTTTTGTCGGTGGGCAGCGTTGCCCCGGTTGCCGGTCCAGCCAAACCTGACAAAATGCGATTTCGCTGTTCCTGATGGCGAAAACAGCCGGATAGCCGGAGAATTCTTGGGCAATGCTTCGCGATGGGTTGTCAGCAACAGATCGTCGATGCGCGCACCTTCAAGGTTTATCGAACCTTTTAGCTTGGGTGTCTCCACCAATACGCGCGCTGTTCCGGCCAATGCGGTATTGAGCGGCACCGATTTTGCCACGCGATCAACGGCAACTGTCGGAGCGACACCATTGGCGGCACCGGCTTCGACTGTCGCCGTTTTTGCCGGTGGTGGCGCGGGGAAAAAATAATTGGAGATGTACGGCCAGCCAAGCAGGATGAGCCCCGTCAGCAAAACGGCCATGATCAGATTACGCCGGTCTTCCACTTAACAAAATTCCCTGTATTCAAATAGCTGGATAGGATTAAGGCACAGGATCATGCCCGTGCCCACCCCAAGGTTGGCAGCGCAATAGCCGTTTCAACGCAAGCCAGCCACCCTTAATCGCGCCATATTTTTGGATGGCACTAATGGCATAAGCAGAACAGCTTGGCGAATAGCGGCAAGTGGGCGGCAATATGCGCGAAGGACCGATTTGCCAGCCACGTGCAAGAAGGATGAGCAAGCGCGCGATCATTGAGCCAGCTTGCGCAGTGCCTTTGTCATTTCGGCCCGCAACGTTGCAAAATCGCGTTCGATGCCACCGTCGCGGCCAATCAGCACATGATCAGCGCCAGCTTTGCCCAACGTTGGCAGCAATTCCATGGCAAGTGCGCGAAAGCGCCGCCGCATCCTGTTGCGGATGACAGCGTTGCCCACTTTTTTGGTGATAGTGATGCCCAGCCGCTTGGCCGAATCATCGTCGCGTCGGTCAAAAATGAGCAAAACAAAACCGGAGGTTGCGTATCGCTTCCCCCGGTTGGCGGCCAGAAAATCTGACCGCTTTTGCATGACCGTGTAACCGCGGGTTGCGCGGTCTGCCATATCTGTGGCTATCAGGCCGACAGTTTCTTGCGACCGCGTGCACGGCGACCGTTCAGGATATTGCGTCCTGCTGCAGTCGACATCCGCAGACGGAAACCGTGACGACGAGCGCGCACAAGGTTGCTCGGTTGAAAGGTGCGCTTCATGGCTCAAATCCTCGAAATAATCAGCTTTGGAAATAGAAACAGCCGCCGAATCCTTACGGCGACCGCCTGTGTTGAGAGGGCCTTTATGGTTGCTCATCATAAAAGTCAACATCACTCAGCGCGGAATTTGGCCGTTATCATCGAACGACAAGGCATCGTCGCGACGAAATATATGCAGCAGGTCTGCACGTATCGGCGGGAAGGGTGGACGTTCCTTGAATCTTTTGCGGCGCAGCGCCCAGTTCATCCACCGACCATATTCGGGATGGCGTTTGGCATGGATGGCAAAGCGCCGTTTGGCCCAGCGTGAATGTTTGAGGACAATGCCCAATCCGATTGGAAACAGAATCAATCCGCCCGGTCCCGGAAATATTCCAATAATGGGTGCACCAAATATGATTGCCCAGCCGACACCGATCATCGTCCAGCGATAGGCAGGCCGTTGGTTTAACGCTGGCGGAGGTTCTGTGCGCTGCATAACAAAAACGATGTGGCCCCTGCATCCCGCTTTCACAAGGGCATGCGTTAGATCCTTTTACGGAACAGGAACATCATCACTGCCGCCAGCCCCATTGCAAATGCCGCGCAGAGCATCGTCCAAATCGGAGCGTCCGGGAAAAACAACCGAATGACCGCACCCATGATTGTCGCAATCAGCAACTGGGGCAAAACAACGAAGAAATTGAATATCCCCATATAAATACCCAATTTTTTCTGCGGTAAAATGTCCGCAAGCATGACATAAGGCATGGTCAGGATTGACGACCATGCGATGCCAACGCCGATCATCGGCAAAATCAACGCGTTGGCATCTCTGAGGACCAGAATTGAAGCATATGACATAGCACCGATCAGCAGGCAGAGGGCATGTGTGCGCGGGGCACCCATTCGTTTGACCAGAGCGCGGCAGGGCAAATGCCGCCAAAGCGGAAACACCGTTATACACCGCAAACAACACGCCAACCCATTCTGCACCGGCATTATAGGCTTGGCTGGTCGGGTCGGTGGAGCCATAGACATATTGTGTGACCACCGGCGTGGTGAAAATCCACATGATGAATAACGCGATCCAGCTGAAAAACTGCACAACAGCCAGCTTGCGCATCGATGCAGGCATTTGCACAAGGTCACTCAAAATTTGGCGCAGAGCGTTGCCGGCGGCACCATATTGATTGGCGATCTGTAACATCCCAAACCCCGCCAGTGCGCTGCCCACGACGTAGAGTTGCTTATCGAGGTCGAATTGAGCGATCAGCAAAAGCAGCAGCACGCCCGCCATCAGCCAAATCCAGCCTTTACGGGGAACCGTCAGCGCGTTTTCATCATCGCCGACATTATCATTCTGCAGATTAAACGCCGCCATTTCTTGCGGTGAATATTCCTTCACCCGCATCACTGTCCACAAAACCGCACTAAAAATGGCCGCACCGCCGAGATACAATGCATAGCGAACAGAATCAGGGATAAGGCCTTCAGGTGCGCTGTTTGATACGCCCAATGCCGTGAAAGCAGCTGGAGCCAGTGAACCCAGCACCGCACCCGAGCCGATCAATACGGTCTGTACGGCATAGCCCGAAGCCCGCTGGTCGCTGCGCGTCATATCGCCCACGAAAGCGCGGAATGGCTCCATGGAAATGTTAAGCGAGGCATCCAACAGCCAAAGAAAAACCGCCCCCGCAAACAGAGATCCTGCATGCGGAAATCCGAACAGTGCGAGCGCCGCCAGCACTGCGCCCGCAAAGAAAAATGGCCGCCTTCTGCCGAAACGGCTCCAATGATGATCGCTAAAATGCCCTATTAGGGGCTGCACCAATAGACCCGTAACCGGCCCCGCCAACCACAGAAATGGCAAATCATCAACGCTGCTGCCAAGTGACTGGAAAATTCGGCTGACATTGGCGTTTTGCAGACCAAAGGCAAATTGGATTCCCAGAAAGCCAAAGGATATGCTGATGAGCCCTGCCAGGCTTTGCCGTGGTTTTTCCATGTCGTTTCTCTCCCTGACGGTAACGCTGCCAGACTATCGCAGGGTCATCAACGCGACTTGCCCATGCCGCATACGTATTCGTAATGCGGGAGGATCAGGAACCGCAGGATTTGCGGACCACCAATTTGGTCGGCAAAATTGCACCAGAGGTTTTTTCGCCTTTGATTTGGCGCAACAGCGAATCGACCAGTGTTTCACCCGCCTGACGATAATCCTGATGAATTGTGGTCAGTGGCGGATGGGCTAGGCTGGCGAGTGGAATATCGTCGAAGCCGACAATGGCGACATCGGCGGGTACAATTTTGCCATGTTCTTCCAAAGCGCGAATGGCACCAATTGCGATCAAATCACTGGCAGCAAAAATTGCGTCAAATTCGGTATCGCGCCCCAAAAGTGTTGTTGCGGCTTCATATCCGGCTTCTTCGGTGTTGATGGCATCGACCACTAATTCCGGATCGGATTTTATTCCAACGTCGCCAATCGCCGCGCGCAATCCATTATAGCGATCCCGAAACTCCGGATAGGCACAAGAGGCGTCGCCGAGAAATGCAATGCGTTTGCGGCCTTGCGCGATCAGATGCGCCGTTGCTTCGCGACCGCCAAGGAAATTGTCGCAGCCAATCGTTGTTCCCGGCTGCCCCTCTTCGACAAAGCCCCAACGTACGAAATGGGTTCCTTGCTCAACCAGTTGCTCCAGCCGCGATTGGTATAATTCATAGTCGCCATATCCCAGCAGGATGATGCCATCGGCTTTGCGACTATCTTCGTAGTCGACATGCCAGTTTGCCGACAATTGCTGGAATGAAATGAGCAAATCATAACCACGTTGCGCGCAGGTGCGCGTAATCGAACTGAGCATCGACAGGAAAAATGGATTGATGCCTGTTTCATCGGGCGTTGGATCGTCAAAGAAAAGCAAAGCCAAAGTGTGGCTCTCGCGCCGCCGCAAATTGGAAGCGTTTTTGTCGACCTTGTAATTAAGCTGTTGCGCGATAGCTTCGATGCGTTTGCGCGTTTTTTCGGACACCGATGCACTGCCAGACAGCGCGCGCGACACGGTCGGCTGCGAAACGCCCGCAAGTTGTGCAATGTCAAACGAGGTTGCTTTAACCGCCATCGTATCTGTTTCGCTCCCCAGCCCAGATGCGGAGAGCATAAGGGCAGTGTTACTTTTCTGCAACTCATCGCCGCGTGCATATCTGAATACGTATGCTGAATGCTGTCCCCGAAGGTCATCCCAAGCGTAAGTATGCAGAGATGGTCGGAAGCAATCGGCCACGATAGACTGTTCACACAAACGGCAGAGCCCAAACGACAAGGGTTCACGGCATTTAGGGGAGTATAGCATGACTGCATTTGGCACAGGCGCGTCTTGGCGCGCGTTGCTTCGTAATTCTGTAAGCGTCGTTGCAATCGGTTGCGTAGCATTGGCAACCCCGGCATTCGCACAGGATGCAGCAGAGGATGAAGCGGCAGAGGGCGACGCGATTGTCGTCACCGGTATTCGCGCATCGCTCGACAGTTCTGCAAAGCTGAAGCGCAATACCGCGAATATCGTTGAATCGATTACGGCAGAAGACATTGGCAAATTGCCCGACGTTTCTATTGCTGATTTGCTTGCCCGTTTGCCGGGTGTTACCGCGCAGCGCCTCGAAGGTCGCGACCAGCGCCTTTCGATCCGTGGCCTTGGTCCAGATTTTGGAACTACTTTGTTAAACGGTCGCGAACAGGTGACCGTTGGTGACAACCGCGGTGTTGAATATGACCAATATCCGTCCGAATTCTTCAAAAACGTGGTCGTATATAAATCGGCAGACGCAGCGGTGTTGCCGGCGGGCATTTCTGGCACCGTTGATTTGCGCATGCTGCGTCCATTGTCACAGCCGGACCGCGTGATTGCGGTGCAGGCGCGTGGGCAGATGAATGGCCAAAAATCGCTCAATCCGGATTCGCCGCGTTATGGCTTTCGGGGATCTGCGACTTATGTCGACCAGTTTGCCGATGATACTTTGGGAATCGCCATCGGCGTTTCGGGATCGCATTCGCCGTCGCAAAATGAACGCTACAATGCCTGGGGCTTTCCCAATGAAGGCTCGGTAGGCGGCAACCTGATATTGGGCGGTGCAAAGCCCTATGTTCAGTCGAACCTGCTGAAACGCTATGGCGCCGTTGGCACATTAGAATATCAGCCAAGCGACAATTTCCATTCGACGCTGGATATTCTCTATTCGAAATTCAAGGAAACCCAGCGTTTGCGTGGGATTGAATTTCCGATCAATCCGGGTTGGGGCGCTGGAACCGCGGTTTCGCCCGGCTACACTGTGTCCGATGGTCTGGTCACGGGGGCAACGGTCACTGGTGTTGATGCGGTGCAGCGCAACGATTTGAATCGCCGTTCTGCCAAGAACTTGTCGATTGGTTGGAACAACGAAATCGGCATTGGTGATACGACCAAATTGACGATTGATGCCAGCTGGTCAAAGGCAACCCGCACCGACTTCTTGCTCGAAACCTATACGGGCACGGGCTATGCAACATCGGGTCCAAACGACACCATCAGGATTACGGCCAACCCGAATGGTACCTTTGATATTGTTCCAACACTGAACTACGCCAACACAGCCTTGGTTGGCATTACCGATCCACGTGGGTGGGGCTATAATGGCACTAACGCTGTTGTGCAGGCAGGTTTTCTCAACCGTCCTGATTTCAAGGATGATCTAAAGGCGCTTCGCGCCAGCCTTGATGGCGAATTTGAAGGTGACGGAATTATCCGTACTTGGGAATTCGGTGCCAATTACAGCCGCCGTAAAAAGACCAGCGCCTACACGTCGTTCTTCCTCTGCCCTCGTGGCGGTGGCACCAACTGCACGGTTGCCAGCGGTACACCGACATTTGTCGCCGTGCCAGGCGCCGCTATCCTCAGCGATACCGTCGCGCTCGACTATCTGGGCGTTCCGCAGATGCTGACGCTAGATCCGCTTTACCTGTATAATAACAGCCTGAACGCCGTGTTCGATAATCGCCCCGTATCGTTGGTGCGCGATAACACCGTCACCGAAAAAGTCTTCACTGGCTACGCCAAATTGGGGCTGGACGGCGAAGTGGGCGGAAAAGCGGTTTCTGGTTCGGTTGGGGTACAATTTGTCCATACCGATCAAAGTTCAACCGGTTCGATTTCCAACTTCCGCGTTGTCGGTGGTAACGGCGTTGTAACGGTCGTTCCGGCAACGGGTGGATCAAAATATACCAACATTCTGCCCAGTGCTGCTTTGTCGGTCGAATTGGATGACGGCTTTTATTACAAGGCCGGCGCATCGCACACGATGGTTCGGCCGCGTATGGATCAGGAACGCGTGAACCAGGAATTCGGGATCGACATTACCCGTCTGGGTTCAACAATCCCCGGTCAAAGCGTGTTTAGTTCATCGGGCGGAAACCCCAATTTGCGTCCGTATGAATTGACCAATATCGACATGTCGTTCGAGAAATATTTTGCTGGATCGGGCTACATAGCCTTTTCTGGCTATTTCAAGAAGCTGACCAAATTTGTCGATCCGAATAACAACTTCATTTATGATTTTGCAGCAGCCGTTTCCAGCCTTAGCCCGGCCGAACGAGCAGCAGTTGGCACCACATTGGGGGCATTTCGTGCGCCATCCAATACCGGTAAGGGCCATTTACTGGGGGCCGAAGCAACACTGTCTCTGCCTTTCTCAAATCTGACGGAGGCGTTAGATGGCTTTGGGTTCTTCGGCAGCCTTTCGATCACTGAAAGCCGGATCAAACTGGCCAGTAACCCGACCAATGCGATTACCATTCCGGGTCTGTCGAAATGGGTTGGAACCGCTGAGGGCTATTACGAGAAAAATGGCTTTCAGGCTCGCTTGAGCTATCGTCTTCGTTCGAGTTTTCTCGCTGAAATTGCAGGGCTGTCGGCCAATCCGGATTTCCGGACGGCAAAGGCAGAGGCCATTTTGGATGCCCAGATCGGTTATGAATTCCAGGAAGGTTCCGCAATGCAGGGTCTGTCGATCCAGTTGCAGGCAAAGAACATTTTGGATCGTCCTTTTGTAACCTATGACAATGGTGATCCACGTCTTGTCCGCGATTATCAACGTTATGGCCGGGATTTCTACCTGGGCGTTTCGTATAAATTCTGATCTGTGAAAAGCGGGGCAGGGCCTCCATTGTTTTGCGACAATGGAGGCCCTGTGTCGAAAGTTTCGGAATATTGATGCGTGATTTTGCAACCGATGTTGTAGCGAGATCACGGGTAAATTGGGGAATGATGTGAGCGACGGACACGATCCGACCACCATTGTCATTATAGGAGGCGGCACCGCAGGCTGGATGTCCGCTGCTATCCTCGCACAATTTTCCGCAAATGATTACCGTATCGTTCTGGTGGAATCGGACGACATTGGCACCGTCGGCGTCGGCGAAGCGACCATTCCCCAAATCCAGCTCTATAACGCTGCCTTGGGCCTGGATGAAGATGAGTTCCTGCGGGAAACGCAAGGGACCTATAAACTGGGCATTGAATTTCTCAACTGGTCCCGTCCTGGATCACGCTACATGCATGCTTTTGGCGGCATAGGCCGCGATGTGGGAATTGTGGCGTTCCAACATTATTGGCATCGCGCCCGGCAATTGGGCATCGCCAAGGATTTACAGCATTATTCGTTGAATGAAGTGGCCGCCCGGGCGTTGAAAATGCAGCGCGGACCGCTCAAAACGTCTGATAGGCTGGATGATATGCCCTATGCCTTTCATTTCGATGCTGGGCTTTATGCGCGTTTTCTGCGGCGTTTTGCCGAGGCGCGCGGGGTCGAACGGATAGAGGGCAAAGTCGTCGATGTGGCGCTCGATAGCGAAAGCGGAGATGTCGTTTCGGTAAAGATAGAGGGTGACCGATCAATCACTGGTGACTATTTTCTTGATTGCTCGGGCTTTCGCGGATTGTTGATCGAAGGGGCGCTCAAAACCGGATATGAAGACTGGCGGCATTGGCTGCCATGCGATCGGGCCATGGCGGTGCCGTGTGCGAATGGTGGCGATTTGACGCCCTATACGCGCTCCACCGCCCGGGAAGCTGGATGGCAATGGCGCATTCCACTGCAACACCGCATCGGTAACGGCTATGTCTATTGCTCCGACTTTCTCAGTGATGAGCAGGCGGCAGAGACACTGTTGGCTAATCTGGATGGCCAACCGCAATCCGACCCTCGCCCGTTGCGGTTTGTTACCGGCAAACGCAAAAAATTCTGGAACCGCAACGTCATTGCATTGGGCCTTGCCAGTGGTTTTATGGAGCCATTGGAATCGACCAGCATTCATTTGATTCAATCGGGGCTATCGCGGCTGCTGAAAATGCTGCCGCATAAAGGGGCGAGCCCCGCCGTAGCGGACGAATATAACCGGCAATGCGATTTTGAATTTGATCGCATTCGCGACTTTCTGATCCTGCATTACAAAGCGACCGAGCGCGACGACACGCCGTTTTGGAAGCAGTGTCGCGACATGGAAATTCCCGACACGCTGAAAGCCAAAATTGACCTGTTTCGCGCCAATGGCTTTATTTTCCGGGAGCATGAGGAACTATTTACCGAAGTGGGCTGGCTTCAGGTTTTGGTGGGGCAGGGCATTCACGCAGACAAACACCACCCGCTGGCCGATGCCGTGGAAGAACAGGATTTGGCAGATTATATGGAAACGATCGAATTGCTCATCGCCCGCGAAGCGCGGCAAATGCCCAGCCATGCCGATTTTATCGCGCGCCATTGCGCCGCCGGTGCAGCGTGAGGGGGCGTCGGATACTGGCAACCGCTCTTATGGCGGCGGCGGCGATGGCATCGCCTTTGGCGGCGCAAAGCTATCGGGATCGTCTGCCCGAAGACGAGATCATCTATTTTGTTCTGCCAGACCGTTTTGAAAATGGCGACAGTGCCAATGACAAAGGCGGGATTAAAGGCGACCGGCTCAAAACCGGCTATGATCCCACTCACAAAGGATTTTTCCATGGCGGCGACCTGAAAGGATTGCTGAAGCGGATTGATTATATTCAGGGTCTTGGCGCGACCGCAATCTGGCTGGCACCGGTGTTTAAAAACAAAGCGGTGCAGGGCAAATCTGGCGATGAGAGTGCAGGCTATCACGGATATTGGGTCACCGATTTTACCACCGTCGATCCGCATTTCGGCACCGATGCCGATTTTAAAGCGTTGGTGGAGGCGGCGCATGCACGCGGCATGAAGGTCTATATGGACATCATTGCCAACCATACAGCCGACGTCATCAGTTACCGTGAATGTCCGACCGGCGGTTGTGAATATCGCAGCAGGGCCGATTATCCCTATCAGCGCCGCAACCGCGATGGCGCGGCGATCAACCCGGGATTTAAAGGGGACAGTGATCAATCAGCGGAAAATTTCGCGAAGTTAACCGACATCAATTTCGCCTATGATGTGGTTGTTCCCAAAGCCGAAGCGAAATTGAAAGTCCCGGCCTGGCTGAACGATCCCCAATATTACCACAATCGCGGCAACACCACGTTCTGGAATGAATCCGCGACGATGGGCGATTTTGTCGGGCTGGACGACGTCATGACCGAACACCCGCGCGTGGTGCAGGGAATGATCGACATTTATGGCAGCTGGATCGACAAATATGGCGTCGATGGTTTTCGCGTCGATACCGCCCGGCATGTGAACCCGGAATTCTGGCAGGCCTTTGTGCCCGCAATGCTCGCGCGCGCAAAATCGAACAATATTCCCAATTTTCACATCTTCGGCGAAATCGGAGGGATCGGTCTGGAGCCGGGTAAATTGGCCGTCCATACCCGCGTCGATAAATATCCCGCCGTGATCGACTTTGCCTTTCGCCAAGCCGCCGTGGATACCGTGGCAGGAACCGGGGCGACCAACAAATTGTGGGAGTTGTTCTTTCAGGATCCCCTATACGAAGGCGGGGCGGATAAAGCGCGGATTCAACCCACCTTTGTCAGCAATCACGACAATGGCCGATTTGGCCATTTCGTGCGCAAAGCCTTTCCCAACGCCTCTGATGAAGAACAGCTCAAGCGCGTCACTTTGGCGCACGCTATGCTGCTGACGCTGCGTGGCGTTCCGACTATCTATTCGGGCGATGAACAGGGATTTGCCGGAGACGGCTGGGATCAAGATTCTCGAGAAGATATGTTTCCTTCCAAAACCGCCGTTTACAACGATAATGTCTTGATCGGAACCAAGGCGACCACCGCGCAAAGCAATTTTGATACGCAGCATCCGCTCTACCAGAAAATGGCGCAACTTTCCGGCATAAGGCAACGCCATGCGGCGCTGCGGCGAGGAAAGCAGATCGTGCGCAACTACGCAGATACTCCGGGCCTGTTCGCGGTGTCGCGGATTGATCCCGGCGATGGTCAGGAAATCATGATAGCCTTCAACACATCGGATAAGCCGCTACAGGTAAACGTCGAGGTGGCAACGCAAAGCGCATCGTTCAGCAGTCTTTATGGCGCATGTCCTGCCATTGCGGAGGTGCCTGGTCGGATCAATGTATCACTGGCTCCGTTTGATTTTGTCATTTGTAAAGGCAGTGCGCGGAAATGAGTGAACGCGTGCAGAATATCACCGACAACGATGTGGCCGAGATATGGTGGCGAGGCGCGACCATCTATCAGGTCTATCCCCGAAGCTTTTGTGATACCAACGGCGACGGCATAGGCGATCTGCCGGGGATCACCGCAAAGCTTGATTATATTGCATCTTTGGGCGTTGACGCGCTGTGGATTTCGCCGTTTTTCACCTCGCCGATGCGGGATTTTGGCTATGATGTGGCCGATTATTGCGACGTCGATCCCATATTCGGAACATTGGCCGATTTTGACGTGCTGGTCGAGCGCGCCCATGGATTGGGGCTGAAAGTCATCATCGACCAAGTCTATGCCCATACCTCGGATCAGCATCGCTGGTTTGCCGAAAGCCGAGCAAACAGCGTGGGCGAAAAGGCCGACTGGTATGTATGGGCCGACGCGAAAGCGGATGGCTCGCCGCCGAATAACTGGCAATCGGTTTTTGGTGGTCCCTCCTGGACGTGGGATGCGCGACGCGGCCAATATTATATGCACAATTTTTTGAGCGCGCAGCCGCAGCTCAATCTGCACAAGAAGCAGGTACAGGATGCCGTCATTGCTTCGGCCCGCTTCTGGCTCGATCGCGGGGTAGATGGATTCCGGCTCGACGCCATCAATTTTGCGATGCACGATCCTGAATTGCGTGACAATCCGCCGCGAACTGGCTCAAACGCGATACGTACCCGGTCGTTTGATTTTCAGCAGCAAATCTACAATCAATCGCACGCCGATATTCCGCTGTTTCTGGAACGGTTCCGCGCAATGCTGAACGAATATGGTGCGATCCACACCGTGGCTGAAGTCGGCGGTGCCCATGCGGAGTCTGAAATGCATGCGTTCACAGCGGGCGATAACCGGCTGAACAGCGTCTATGGCTTCAATTATCTCTATGCGGATAAGCTAACGCCAGCTTTGATCGAGGAAAGTGTTGGCCAATGGCCCGATACTGACGGAGCGGGCTGGCCGAGCTGGGCTTTTTCCAACCATGATGCGCCGCGCTGGCTTTCACGTTGGGCACCCAAAGGGCAAGAATCCGAATTCGCGCGTGTTGCAATGCTGCTGTTCGCGTGCCTTCGCGGTAACATCATCCTGTGGCAGGGTGAGGAACTGGGCCTGACCCAAATCGATGTCCCATTTGAACAGCTTCAGGATCCAGAAGCCATTGCTAACTGGCCGCTCACGCTCAGCCGTGATGGCGCGCGCACGCCGATGCCGTGGCAAAGTAGTGCGCAGCACTGCGGATTTACCACCGGTTCCCCGTGGTTGCCTCTTGGCGAAGATCGCCCGCAACTGGCCGTCGACCGCCAGCTGCGGGATCCACATTCGTTGTTGAACCATACCAAGGCGGTCATCGCATTGCGAAACAGCCACGAAGCGTTTCGGCACGGCAGCATGCAGATTATCAAAGCCGATGAAAATTTTCTGTGTTTTACCCGAGCCTTTGCCGGTCAAGAGTTGATCTGCCTGTTCAACTTTTCCGACCAAGCACTGCATTGGGCACCGCCGCAAAGTGATCGCTGGCGGATCATTTTTCGCACAAATGGCGGCGAAGGGTGGGACTTGCCGGCTTTTGGCGGCGTGATCGCCGAAAAAATCATTTGAGGAGATTGAGAATGACCGCGAAAACACTGGCTGTGGCTGCTGCGCTGGGGATAGCCTTTACTTTGGCGCAACCGGCGTTCGCTGAACCGCTTGCCACAGCATCTTCGCCTGATGGAGCGATCAGCGTTGCCATTGAAGTGAATAACGACGGGAATGCGCTCTACAGTGTGAACCGCAATGGCAAGCCCTTGATCGGCAAATCCAAACTGGGTTTCATCCTTACCGACAGTTTTCCGATGGTACGGGGCTTTAAATTTGAAGGCAGCGAAACCGGAAAAGGCGACGAGACCTGGGAGCTTCCGTGGGGCGAGCGCCGTTTTGTGCAGAACCGCTATAACGAATTGCTCGTCCGTTTCCGCCAACCTGCGCGGATGAAGCGCGCCATGAATGTGCGGTTCCGCATTTACGATAACGGCATCGGATTCCGTTACGAAATTCCCGAACAGGACAATCTCAAAACGATGGAAATTGCTGACGAGATTACCGAGTTTGATGTTGTCCCAAAGGGTAAGGCGTGGTGGATAACCGGCGGCGAATGGAACCGTTATGAACAAATCTATCAGGAAACGCCTATCGACGCGGTGTCAACGGCGCATACCCCCATTACCATGCGGCTGGAAGATGGAACGCATCTGTCGTTTCACGAAGCAGCGTTGGTCGATTATTCGGCCATGTGGTTCAAACGTGCCGACGGGCAGAAATTCCGTGCCACTTTGTCGCCATCATCACGCGGGCCACGCGTTGTGCGCGCCGCGCCGTTTACGACACCTTGGCGGACAATCCGCATCGGCGACAATGCAGCCAGTCTGGTCGAAAATGACCTCGAACTTAACCTGAACGAACCCAATAAATTGGGCGATGTCAGCTGGTTCAAGCCGCAGAAATATGTCGGCATCTGGTGGGGCATGATAGCCGATAAATGGACATGGGCCGAAGGACCGCGACACGGTGCGACCACCGCGCGCACGAAAGAAACCATCGATTTTGCTGCCAAGAACGGATTTGGTGGTGTGCTAGTCGAAGGATGGAACAAGGGCTGGAACAGTGACTGGTTCGGCCATGGCGATGATTTTAGCTACACCGAAGCTGTCCCTGATTTCGACCTGAAGGCGGTAACGGACTATGCCCGGAAAAAGGGCGTTCGTTTAATCGGTCACCATGAAACTGGCGGAAATATAGCGGTTTATGAAGAACAATTAGAAGCGTCTATGAAGCTTTATGCCGAACGCGGCGTCAATGTGGTCAAGACCGGCTATGTCGCCGATGCAGGCGGGATCATCGCACCGGGCGATAAGCCAGGCGAAATTCGCATGGAATTCCACGACGGGCAACGCCATGTGAATCACCATTTGAAGGTTGTTGAAACCGCAGCAAAATACAAAATCGCCATCAACGCGCACGAACCGGTAAAGGACACTGGATTGCGGCGGACCTATCCGAATTGGGTGGCGCGCGAAGGGGCGCGTGGCATGGAATATAATGCCTGGGGCCAATATGCGAACGGGCCGGAACATGAACCCACATTGGTGTACACACGGATGCTCTCGGGCCCGATGGATTTCACGCCCGGCGTGCTCAGCCTGAAAAGCCCCGCCGGACCCGATCTGGCATCGACCCGGGCGAAACAGCTTGGTCTGTATCTCGCGATTTACTCGCCGATCCAGATGGCCGCAGACCTGATCGAAAATCTCGCCAAATTCCCGAAGGAACTGGAATTCATCCGCCAAGTACCCGCCGATTGGGCGCAATCGAAACTGCTGGCGGGTGAGGTGGGCGATTTCGCCATTTTCGCGCGCAAAGACCGCAACAGTGCCGATTGGTATGTGGGCGGCGTAAACGATGCAACGGCCCGCACTGTCGAAGCCAAGCTGGATTTCCTCGACGATGGCAAAAATTATACTGCGACCATCTACCGTGATGGTGAAGGCGCGACGTATGAAAACGAATCGCGGCACAAAATCATTTACGAAACCAAGACCGTGAAAAAGGGCGATATGCTGTCGCTGTGGCTTGCCCCCGGTGGCGGTGCTGCCGTTCGGCTGGCTCCGGCAAAATGAACAAAGGCCCGCCGCAAAGCATCGTCATTTTGGGCGGTGGTACGGCGGGCTGGATCGCGGCCTGTTTGCTGGCACGAAAATGGGGTCCGCTTGGTACCGTCATCACGGTGTTGGAATTGCCCGACATTGGCATTATCGGCGTCGGCGAAGGCTCCACCCCGCAATTGCGCGGATTTTTCCGCACATTGGGCATCGCTGACGAAGACTGGATGCCACGGTGCAACGCTACCTATAAAAATGGCATCCGCTTTCACGGTTGGTCGGATCGCGCAGGCTATGACAGCTATTTCCACCCTTTCCAGACCGAACTGGATTACCGCACCGCCCCGGCATTCTTCTTCCATAGCAGAGCGAAGCGCGGGGGCAGGGATGTGTGGGCGCATCCAGACCGGTTCTTCTTGTCTGAACATCTGGCCCGTCAGCAATTGTCGCCGGTGTCGTCCGAAAACTTCCCCTTCGACATCGCTTATGGCTATCATTTCGATGCAACATTATTGGGGCAGGTGCTGCGCGAGCATGCCACCGAAAAACTGGGTGTCGTACATCTGGAACGCACCGTTCGCGGGGTCGAACTGGATGAAAGCGGCGCGGTCGCGCGGCTGATTGCCGATAATGGCGAAGCAATCGCCGCCGATTTCTTCGTCGATTGCAGCGGCTTTCGTTCAGTGATCCTGCAGGCCGCAATGGCGGAGCCATTTGTCTCCTTCGCCGATAACCTGTTTAACGACCGTGCCGTCACCATGCCGACTGCGAACAATCCCGCAGACGGCATCGCCTGCGAAACCCGCGCGACGGCGCTCAGCGCAGGTTGGGCGTGGCGCATCCCGCTCAGCCACCGTGCAGGCAATGGCTATGTCTATGCCAGCGACTATCTTTCGGCGGACGCGGCGGAAACCGAATTGCGCACGCATCTGGGACTGTTGGATGCCGATGTCGCAGCGCGGCATTTGCAGATGAAGGTGGGGCGCGTCGAACGGTGCTGGGTGAAAAACTGTCTGGCAGTGGGGCTGTCGCAAGGTTTTATCGAACCGTTGGAGGCAACCGCACTGCACATCGTTCAGGCGACCGTCGAGGGGTTCATCGAAGCGTACGAACAAGGCGGCTTCACCGAACGCGAAGCCCCCGCATTCAACGCCCGCATCGCCGCGCGATTTGAGGGGATCCGCGATTATATCGTTTGCCATTACCGCGTAAATCAACGCCGCGACACGCCATATTGGTGCGACAATGCCGCCAATCAATCGCTGTCGGATTTGTTGAAGGCGATCATGACCTGCTGGTTCACCGCGGGCGATCTGGAACAGGAAATCGCCGATCAGGACATTGGCCGTTATTATTCGGCGTTATCATGGCATTGCCTGTTGGCGGGATACGGCACATTCCCGGATGCCGCCAAATTGCGCCCGCCAGAGCCGGGACTGCCACTGGCAAACATGCAAGAAATTGACGACTTCATCCGCCGTTGCGCGATGAATTTCGGCCCGCATCGAAGCGGCGTTGGCGGGCAGGGGTTAAGCCTCCGCCACTTCAATCCGCACCAGCAACGCCTCAACCTGCACCTGCGCGCCGGCTTCGGCGTTCAGCTCCGCCACCACCCCGTCAAACGGCGCGGTCAGGCTGTGCTCCATCTTCATCGCTTCGAGCGTGAGGAGTTTCTGGCCCTTGGTGACGGTTTGGCCTTGGGTGACTTCGACCGCGATGATCCGGCCCGGCATGGGGGAGAGGATGGTGCCGGAGGAGGCTGACGCACCTGTCTTTTGCCGCGGCGATGCACCGAAAACGTCCAGCGTTGGCCGCGTTCACGTCACCAGCACGTCACGGTCCGGGGTCATATTTGATCGGCAGGAACCAAAAACGGCAGTGTTACCGACAACAGCATGTCCGTTGGACCATCAAAGTTAGCCTGTGTTCCGGCGGACGGTTCAGACGCATTCCAATAGAGTGCGCGCGCCATCATGCCGTTGCCGTCGCCGCCCCAATCGATGCCAGTTCTCACGAAAACGCCACGCTGCCGAATCCGCCAATGCGTCGCTCGGCATCGATACCGGTAAGAGCGCCTCGCCCTTGCGGACGATAAGGCCGGTATCGATTTCACCGTTGGCAAAGTCAGCGTCGTTAAGGCATTCAAAGAGGAAACCTTTGTTGGTCCTCACATGGCCCGACGAAGCTATCGTCCAGCCCTTCCATCAGGCTCGCAGCCGCGCTGCTTCGACGTGTGTCGCCATGGGAGATCAACTTTGCGATCATCGGGTCATAAAATGGTGAGATTACTGTCGTTGTCCTCGACCCCCGTATCGACCCGTACTGTGTCATGCTCGGCCGACATGTTGATCCAACCGTCCCGGCTACGGGCAAAAACCCCTTCGCCGGATCCTCCGCATAAAGCCGCGCTTCCATCGCCCAGCCGTTGATGCTCAGCTCCTCCTGCCGCTTCGGCAATGCCTCCCCGACTCGCCACGCGCAACTGCCATTCGACCAGATCGACGCCGGTGATTTCCTCGGTCACCGGATGCTCGACCTGCAACCGCGTGTTCATTTCCATGAACCAGATGCGGTCCGCGCGCAGGCCTTCTGAGGCATCGGCGATGAACTCGATCGTGCCTGCGCCGACATAATCGACCGCCTTGGCCGCCTTCACCGCCGCCGCGCAGAGTTGTTCGCGCGTCGCTTCGTCCATGCCCGGCGCGGGGGCTTCCTCGATCACCTTCTGGTGGCGGCGTTGCAGCGAGCAATCGCGTTCGAACAAATGGACGATGTTGCCGTGGGTGTCGCCGAAGACCTGCACCTCGATATGGCGCGGACGCTGGATATATTTCTCGATCAGCACATGCGCGTTGCCGAACGAAGCGGTGGCCTCGCGCTGGCACGAGGCGAGCGCGTCGGCGAAGTCGGCTGCGTCCTCCACCTTGCGCATCCCCTTGCCGCCGCCGCCCGCGACCGCCTTGATGAGGACGGGATAGCCGATCTCGGCGGCGCGTTCACCAAGGAACGCAGGGTCCTGGTTCGCGCCCATATAGCCCGGGGTGACGGGCACGCCCGCCTCGGCCATCAACTTCTTGGCCGCATCCTTCAGCCCCATTGCGGTGATGCTGGCAGGCCGCGGCCCGACCCAGATCAGGCCTGCGTCGATCACCGCCTGCGCAAATTCGGCATTTTCGGACAGGAAGCCATAGCCCGGATGAATCGCCTCCGCTTTGGTGGCGAGTGCGGCGGCGATGATCTTCTCGCCGACCAGATAGCTCTCGCGCGCCGGAGACGCCCCGATATGCACCGCCTCATCGGCTTGGCGCACATGCAGCGCCTTCGCATCGGCATCCGAATAAACCGCAACGGTGCGAATGCCCATGGCGCGCGCAGTGCGGATGATCCGGCAAGCGATTTCGCCGCGATTGGCGATGAGGAGGGATTGGATCATAATTTCACCCCACGACTGCGTTTAGGAGCATAGCTCCGCCTACAATTAAGCCGACGATGCATAGCTCCTTCAAAAATATTTGGATCAACTGCTTGTGTTCCAGCGGTGTTTCCGAGCCTTTATGTAAGCCAGATATTGTGATGTAATTGTCTGGATTTTCACGGATGGTCTCTGGGGAATCTCTTCTGCTTAGAAGCCAAGGAGCCAGCAATATCAGCGGCCAATTCAGCAGCATACATAACCAGCAACCAACAGACTTTACTTCACCTTCATGCTGTCCTGTTCGTATCATCGCGCCGCCGAAAGCAAGGTTGAATGACGATTAAATCCTTTGCCCAATCGTAGAAGATCATAGCCAAAGAAACTCGACTATTCGGCCAATGGAGGCATCGATAATTCGGTACAAACAACCCTCGATAGGCATCAAGTATGCGCTGTCAGCCAGCCAGATGGGGCCGTTCCTAGAGTGTCCATTAGCGTATTCAAAACCGCTGTTGCGGAGAGCAACATACCAATAGTAGTTGCACCCTTTACGAGGGACTGAAAGATCGTCCCCCTCACATCCGAAACACCCCAAACCGGGGCGCCTCCTCGACCGGTGCGTTCAGCGCCGCCGCCAACGCCAACCCCAACACATCCCTTGTCTGCGCCGGGTCGATAATCCCGTCGTCCCACAACCGCGCGGTGGCGTGATAGGGGTTGCCTTCGTCTTCATATTTCTGGCGGATCGGGGCCTTGAAGGCTTCGGCCTCTTCGGGCGTCCATTTGGCCGCATCGCGGTGGACGGTCGCCAGCACGCTTGCCGCCTGTTCGCCGCCCATCACCGAAATCCGCGCATTGGGCCAGGTGAACAGGAAGCGCGGTGAGTAAGCCCGCCCGCACATGCCGTAATTGCCCGCGCCGAAGCTGCCGCCGATCAGCACGGTGATCTTGGGCACGCTCGCGGTGGCGACGGCGGTGACGAGTTTTGCGCCGTGCTTGGCGATGCCCTCCGCCTCATATTTGCCGCCGACCATGAAGCCGCTGATATTTTGGAGGAACAGCAGGGGTATCCGCCGCTGGCAGCGCGAGTTCGATGAAATGCGCGCCTTTGACCGCGCTTTCGCTGAACAGCACGCCGTTATTGGCGAGGATCGCGACCGGCATTCCCCAGATATGCGCAAAGCCGCAGACGAGGGTGCTGCCATAGAGCGCCTTGAATTCGTGAAACTCGCTGCCGTCGACGATGCGCGCGATGACTTCGTGAACGTCATAAGGCGCGCGGACGTCTTGCGGGATGATGCCGTAAAGTTCTTCGGCGTCATATTTGGGCGGGCGCGGGTCTTGGAAGTTTAAACCGTTAGTCCTGAGCCTGTCGAAGGACGTACCGCCGGCCTGCGAAACGGGCTTCGACAAGCTCAGCCCTAACGGTTGGGGGGGAAGTGTGGAGATTATGTCCCTGACAATGGTCAGCGCATGTTCGTCATTCTCGGCCACATGATCGACCACGCCCGATTTGCGCCCATGCAGATCGCCGCCGCCCAGATCCTCGGCGCTGATTTCCTCGCCCGTCGCGGCCTTGACCAAAGGCGGGCCAGCGAGGAAGATCGTCCCTTGGTTGCGGACAATGACACTCTCGTCAGACATTGCGGGCACATAAGCCCCACCAGCGGTGCAGCTTCCCATGACGCAGGCGATTTGCGGAATGCCCTTGGCGCTCATATTTGCCTGATTAAAGAAGATGCGCCCGAAATGGTCGCGGTCGGGGAAGACCTCGTCCTGATGCGGCAGGTTCGCGCCGCCGCTGTCGACCAGATAGATGCACGGCAGGCGGTTGGCCTCGGCAATCTCCTGAGCGCGCAGATGCTTCTTGACGGTCATCGGGTAATAAGTACCGCCCTTGACCGTCGCGTCGTTGCACACGATCATGCACTGGCGGCCAGAGACGCGGCCGATGCCGGTGATGAGGCCAGCGCCGGGAATTTCGCCTTCATAAAGGTCGCACGCCGCAAGCTGGCCGATTTCAAGGAACGGCGAGCCGGGATCGAGCAAACGCTCCACCCGCTCACGCGGCAACAACTTGCCTCGCGCAGTATGCCGTTCGCGCGACTTTGCATTCCCGCCCAAGGCCGCCGTGGCTACCTTGGCCCATAATTCGTCACGCAACGCGCGGTTATGGGCCTGGTTCTTTTGAAATTGCTCGCTTTCGGTCGCGGCTTGGGTGGTCAATACAGGTGCGCTCATGCTTTCCCTATAGCGCGATGCGAAGGCATTGGAATGCCAAAGGCCGGACCTGCGATTGTATCACAGGGCCGATGCCTTGGGTGCCAGAGCATAACGCCCTATTTTTTCTTGGTCGCAGCTGCCTTTCGCGCCTTGATGGTTTCAGGGCGCGGAATCACGGCCTCTAATTGGGCGATAACATCATCGGGGTTCAGCACCAGTTCGGCGGGCAGGCCGGGATCACCCGCTTTTCCGAACCGGACTTGCGCCAGCGAATATCCCTCTTTGAATACCGGATTGAAATAGAAAGCGGTGTGCCCTTTTGACTTTGCCACCAGCGCGCTGTGGAGAAGCAGCGCATCGGTTTGTGCCAGAAATTGTCCGTATAAATCATACAATCCGGCGACCATGATCCCATTTTTCTCGTTCGGGTCGCGCAGAATTTTGGACTTTTTCTCGGTATTCCAAACCTTTTTGGAATAGGTTTCCCACCCGCCGCCGGTCATTCCGCTATTGGGCATATAGAACAGGGTTTTGTTGTCGGCGTCTTTGGCCAACAGCTGCGCCATCACCGATGTTTCGCGCTCTTCCCACATTTGATCGGGCGTTAGCGCCAACAGCCCGATTTTGTCATCGGCGCTGGCCCCGGGTGCCAAGCGGCGGTTGGTTTCCATCAATGCGCCCAAGGACGGGGCAAGCCATGCGGACCGACCGGTAAACATGCGGCGGGCGGCGTTTAAGTTCCCATCGCGGTGCAGTTTCAAAATTTCATACAGATCGAGCAATTCGGCGATTTCGCTGCGCAGTTCATCGGGCTTTCCCGCCGCAACGCGCGCGGTATCATTTTGCCGTGCTTCGGCGGCGCGGGTTTCGGCCTTTTGCCAATCGCCCGCCAATGCGTGATTGACCGATGATACCGCGTGATAATAGCTCGACATGTTGTCCGGTTTGAACGCGATATGCACGTCTAGCGCGGCTTCAACCAGTTTTGCCGCCTCGGCAAAGCGACCCAAATCGGCAAGGCGCGCGGCGCGCCCAGTTGCGCCATCGGGCTGAACGCGCTGCATATGGCTGTTATAACGATCGAGCAGGGGCGCGGCGGGATTGTCCGCTTTCACGAACGCGCCGTAATAATTCATCTGCGACAGCACCCAATATTGGTATTTGGCCCCGTCAAATTGCCGATACGCGGCGTTGACCGCGTCTGCCGGCTTTTTCTGGCGGATCAACGCGGCCGATTTAATCTGGTCCATCCCCAATACGGCAGACCTGCTGTAAAATGGATCGCCGGGCAGGCCTGCGGCGGCACTATCTTGCCGTGCCATGGCTACATCGCCCAATGCGCCTTCATAATCCTTGGCTTCAATTTTGTGCAGCGCCCGCGCTTGCATCAATTCGATCCGGCGGCGCTGATTGCCCTCGGTTTTTTCGCCTGCAAGAATTTGCGAACAGGCATCGACGCCCTCTGCGCCAAATTTGCGCGATTTGGGATCGGCGGATTCCGGGGGCGGGGCGAACAGGGCCAGCAGCGTGACCGCACCCAGCAAACGTGCCGCTGATTCCCCAGCCGTCATATTGTTAGGATAGCCATCGCATTGCACGTGCAACGACGGGCCTTTTGGCTCCACCGGCGCTGCAACGGTTTTTTTCTCCGCTGCCATGGCAGGCGCGATGATGATTTGCAGCGCCAATGCGCTGCCAAGCAGAAACCTGGATTTTGACATATTTCCCCCTACGACCCTGTAATCCCGTTTTTAACGGTGACGTTTTTCTAACATGCAAAATGTGCACGCCAAGTCAAAATTGATCCCTGGCATCATGCAGTAAGTTTTCGACAAAAGTTTTGTGACGTCCTAAACGCCTGTCCATGGTTGATTCCCCAGATAATGAGATGGCGACACGCGATCCCGATATGCCCGACGATGCGTTGGGGCTGGGATTGGCCCCTGCGCCAAAGGCCAGTGTCGGGGCAGGGGCAGGCGGTAATGCCTATCGCGTGCTGGCGCGCAAATATCGGCCTCAAAATTTTAAGGAGCTGATCGGGCAGGATGCGATGGTGCAAACGCTGGGCAACGCGATCAAGCGGGACCGGCTGGCGCATGCCTTTTTGATGACCGGGGTGCGCGGCGTGGGTAAAACATCCACCGCGCGGCTGATCGCAAAGGCGCTGAACTGTACCGGGCCAGACGGGCAGGGCGGCCCGACGATTGATCCATGTGGGCAGTGCGAACCGTGCATCGCGATTGCCGAAGGGCGACATATCGACGTGATCGAAATGGATGCCGCCAGCCATACCGGCGTCGATGACGTGCGTGAGATTATCGAGGCTGTGCGCTATGCTGCGGTTTCGGCGCGCTATAAAATGTACATCATCGACGAAGTGCACATGCTGTCGCGCAATGCCTTTAACGCGTTGCTGAAAACGCTTGAAGAGCCGCCTGCGCATGTCAAATTCCTGTTTGCCACCACCGAGGTGAACAAGGTTCCCATCACCGTATTGTCGCGCTGTCAGCGGTTTGACCTGAAACGGATTTCGCCCGAATTGCTGGCCGCCAATTTCCGCATGATCTGCACCAACGAGGGCGTAGAGGCGGATGATGATGCGTTGGCGATGATTGCTGTTGCCGCCGAAGGTTCTGCGCGCGACGGCCAATCAATCCTGGACCAAGCGATTGCCCATGCCGATCTGGCAGGTGGCGATAGCGGTGCGGCGCGGGTTACCGCTGGCCAAGTGCGCGAAATGCTGGGGCTATCGGATCGCGGTGCCGTGCGGCGGCTGTTCGGATTGTTGCTGGGCGGCGATGCACAGGCGGCGCTGGCCGAGGTGAAGTCGCATTACGAACTGGGTGTCGAACCTGCCGCGACCCTTTCCGGGCTGTTGCGCGAAGTGCATCTGGTGACACTGTCAAAGCTAGGCACTGCGCATGATGCGGCTTTGACGGCGGACGCGCGCGCGCAAATCGATGGCTGGGCGGATACGCTTTCATTTCCGCAACTGCACCGGTTGTGGCAATTGTTGCTGAAGGGGCATGAAGAAGTCGTCCGCGCCACTATGCCGCTGGAAAGCTGCGATATGGCACTGTTGCGCGTGATGCACGGGGCAGCAATGCCCGATCCGGGGGAATTGGCACGGGCCATTGAACGGGGCGGCATTTCGGCTGGCGGCATGACGTCAGTTTCATCGGCCCCGGTTGCATCATCGGAAAATGCGGTTTTGGCGGCAAAGCCTGCGATACCAGATAGTTTCGCCGGATTGGTCGCATTGCTTGGTGAACGCGGATTTGTGAATGTGGAGATTGTTCTGCACGACAGTTTCCGCGTCGTCGAATATGCGCCGCCCCGAATTGGCTTTCAGGCAGCAGGGCAATTACCGCCCGGTTTTGCCAGCGATTTGCGGGAGGCGCTGTTTCAGGCAACAGGAACACGCTGGGATATTGATGAATGTTCGGGCGAAGCGCAGCCGACCTTAAAAGAGGTTGAAGACCGGTTGAGAGCGGATGCAGACGCCGATATATTGGAGTCTCCTTTAGTCAAAGCGGCGCTGGCGGCCTTTCCAGATGCCGAGGTCGAAGTTGATGGCCGCAAAATAACACCTATTATCAATGCTGAAGTCCGGAGCCTAAGAGCATGAAAAGCATGGAAGAGATGATCAAGGCGGCACAGGATGCTGCGCAATCAATTCAAAAGCAGATGGAAGAAGCGCAAGGCAAGCTCGACTCTATCGAAGTTGAAGGCGTTTCCGGCGGTGGTCTGGTCAAGGTTCGCGCCACTGCAAAGGGGCGGATTATCGGTTTGGCGATTGACGACAGCCTGATTGTGCCGGCGGATAAACAGATGCTCGAAGACCTGGTTGTCGCCGCATTTAACGACGCGCGCGAAAAGGCCGATACCGCCAGCAATGCCGAAATGGGCAAAATGACCAGTGGTTTGCCGCTTCCTGCCGGGTTCAAAATGCCGTTCTGACCGGCTTTTCCCCAGTTTTTCGCGGCACTTCGACGCTTTCCCATTGAAAGCGCGGCGTTGACACTCAATATCGGCGACAGTCCGGCCCACTACAGGGCCCTATTGGAATCGATATGACACAGTTTCTGCCCCTATTGCCGCTTCGCGATATTGTTGTTTTTCCCGGAATGGTCGTGCCGTTGTTTGTCGGGCGCGACAAATCGGTGGTCGCGCTGGAAAAGGCGATGGCAGCCGACAAGGAGATTTTCCTTGTCGCACAGCTTGATCCGGCGGAAGATGATCCTGATCTGGATGATCTTTATTCGGTCGGCGTATCAGCGACGATAATGCAATTGCTGAAATTGCCCGATGGCACCGTTCGCGTGCTGGTGGAAGGCAATGAACGCGGCACTTTGGTGGCGCTACACACCCGCGATGCCGATTTTGTCGAGGCCGAAGTTGAAACAATCGACCAATTGCCTGCCGTCGGGAACGAAACCACCGCGTTGATGCGGTCTGTGGTTGAACAGTTCGAAAATTATTCCAAGCTCAACAAGAAAATGCCTGCCGAAACGGCGGTGCAACTGGCCGAGATAAGCGACGCCGCGCAATTGGCCGATGCGATTTCCGCCAATATCAATCTGAAAGTAGCCGACAAGCAGTCATTGCTGGTCGAGGCCGATCCGTTGAAACGCCTCGAAATGGCCTTTGCCTTCATGGAAGGTGAATTGGGTGTTTTGCAGGTGGAAAAGAAAATCCGTGGCCGCGTGAAACGGCAAATGGAAAAGAGCCAGCGCGAATATTATCTCAACGAACAAATGAAGGCGATCCAGCGTGAGCTGGGCAATGGCGATGAAGATAGCGGCGACGAACTGGCCGAGATCCAGACCAAAATCGACACCATGAAATTGTCGAAAGAAGCCAAAACAAAGGCGCAGGCCGAATTGAAAAAGCTGCGGAACATGGCACCGATGTCGGCAGAGGCAACGGTTGTGCGCAATTATCTCGATGCGCTGCTGGGCGTGCCATGGGGCAAAAAATCCAAGCTGAAGCGTGATATTGCCAAGGCGCAAGACGTGCTCGACGCGGATCATTTCGCGTTGGAAAAGGTCAAAGACCGGATCATCGAATATTTGGCGGTGCAGGCACGCACCAACAAGCTGAAGGGCCCAATCCTGTGTCTGGTGGGTCCTCCGGGCGTGGGCAAAACCTCGCTAGGCAAATCAATCGCCAAGGCGACGGGGCGTGAGTTTATCCGGCAATCGCTGGGCGGTGTGCGCGACGAGGCCGAAATTCGCGGCCACCGCCGCACCTATATCGGTTCGATGCCGGGCAAAATCGCCTCTAATCTGAAAAAAGCGGGGGCGATGAATCCGCTGTTCCTGCTCGATGAAATCGACAAATTGGGGCAGGATTTCCGCGGCGATCCAGCATCGGCCTTGCTGGAGGTGCTCGACCCAGAACAGAATGAAAAGTTCAACGATCACTATCTGGAGATCGACATCGATCTGTCCGACGTAATGTTCGTGACCACAGCAAACAGCATGAACCTGCCGCAACCGTTGCTGGACCGGATGGAGATTATCCGGCTGGAAGGGTATACCGAGGATGAGAAGCTGGAAATCGCCAAGCGGCATCTGGTGGACAAGCAGGTTGAGGCGCATGGCCTGAAAAAGGGCGAATTTGCGGTGACCGACGAAGGTCTGCGCGATCTGATCCGCTATTATACCCGCGAGGCTGGTGTCCGCACACTGGAGCGCGAAATTGCCAAGTTGGCGCGCAAGGTTTTGCGGCGGATATTGGAAGGCAAGGAAACCGGCGTTATTATTACGCCCGATAATCTCGCTGATTATGCGGGTGTCCAAAAATACCGGCACGGCATGGGTGAGGAAGAAAACCAGGTTGGTGCCGTTACCGGGCTTGCCTGGACCGAAGTGGGCGGCGAATTGCTGACCATCGAAGCCGTTACCGTTTCCGGCAAGGGGCAGATTCGTACCACCGGCAAATTGGGTGAGGTGATGAGTGAATCCATCCAGGCGGCTTTGTCGTACGTAAAAGCACGTGCACCGAGTTACGGGATCAAGCCTTCGGTTTTCAACCGCAAGGATGTGCATATCCATTTACCCGAAGGCGCTGTGCCCAAAGATGGGCCGTCGGCGGGGATCGGCATGGTAACCGCGATTGTCTCCACGCTAACCGGCATTGCCGTGCACCGCGATGTGGCGATGACCGGCGAAGTTACTTTGCGGGGGCGGGTGCTGCCGATTGGCGGCTTGAAGGAGAAACTGCTGGCGGCCTTGCGCGGCGGCATCAAAACCGTGTTGATCCCGCAGGAAAATGAAAAAGACCTTGCCGAGATACCCGACAATATCAAAGAAGGGCTGACGATTATTCCTGTCAGCCATGTTGATCAGGTGCTGGCACGGGCGCTGATCGCGCCTTTGGTGCCGGTGGAATGGACCGAAGCCGATGAATTAGCGGCGCATTCTCCGGCAATAACAGGGGGAGATGCGGGCACCGGTTTAACCCATTGATGCCCCATTTTGGCGCGGATAAGCAAAAGACAGTGGAAAAAGTGTAAAAAACGCGGATTTGCGTGGATTTTTTCTTTGACAGCGCAAACGATCTGCTTCTTATTCGCGCCTCGGCTCAGCCGCGATTCTATTTGAATTTGTTATTTATAAATATTTGAGAGGGGGATCCCGATACCATGAACAAAAATGATCTTGTTGGCGCAGTCGCCGACGCCAGCGGTCTTACCAAGGCAGATGCCGGCAAAGCTGTTGATGCAGCATTTGACGCCATCACCAAATCGCTGAAAAAAGGCGACGAAGTTCGCCTCGTCGGTTTTGGCACTTTCTCGGTTGCCAAGCGTAAAGCCTCCACCGGTCGCAATCCGCGCACGGGCGAAGAAATGAAGATCCCTGCCTCGAACCAGCCTAAATTCAAAGCTGGCAAGGCATTGAAAGACGCCGTCAACTAATAGACGGTTCCTTTCGGGAAGCAATAAAGGGCGGGGCCAATGGCTCCGCCCTTTCTATTTGGGGTTCCGATAAAATTGCAGCATGAAACATGCGCACCGGAGCATTGATCGTTCGCAGCGCGCCTTCGACGAACTCCGTCCATCCTCAGGACGGGTAGATCAAGCTAAGGTCGCCACCACTCATATCCGGTGATCTTCCAGCACCGATCAGCCTGCGGCTCACACGCCCGCAGCACTTGCGGCGCTGGAGGCAATGTACGGGCAATATGCCCTAGGCCGCGAGCCGAACCTGTTCCAGCGCAGCGACAGGGGCAGGGCCATTATCAACCACCACGCGCAACCGCGCCCCAGTGTACCGCTGCTCCCCCAGGCGAATAATCCGCTGCGCAGGAACGCCCTGTTCAGTTGCGACATCGATGATTCGATCCCATTTTCCCGCAATGCTGGCAAAGATCGTCAGGCACGAAAGCGCCAATGCGGCGGCGAACAGGGTTGCTGCAATTACGGTCATTGGTAATCTCCAAATCATCAGTATTTGCGTACATGTTCACTATATGTTCCTTGGTGTCAAGGCATAAAATGGAATCCCCGCTTTTGGCCGTCTTTCGCCCGCGTTCGCGCGCCGATGAGCGCGTGACTTTGCATTTCGTCGTATCTGTCCGGCAACACAACGCGGGCATGGTTGCGTTCCATTGGCCCCGTCCGCACACTCTGCCCTTGCTTGAACGCACAACGGGCAGAGGGGGGCCAGATATGCGATTGTTCCGAAGGGCGGCGATATCCGCGATCATCGTCATGGCCGTTGCGCAATCGGGCTTCGCGTCCGAAATCGGCAGCGGCATCGCCAGCTATTACGGCCATGAATTTGCCGGTAAGCGCACAGCAAGTGGCGAGACATTCAATCCAGCGTCCTTCACCGCCGCACACCGCACCGCCGCCTTTGGCAGCCGCCTGCGCGTCACCAATGTCGCCAATGGCCGTCAAGTGGTGGTACGCGTGAATGACCGGGGCCCATGGTCCAAAGGCCGCATTATCGATCTGTCCCACGCCGCCGCCAGCCAATTGGGCATGCTCGGCAGCGGTACTGCGCGGGTCACCCTGACCGCGTTGTAAAGCGGGCAGAGGGACGGCTATGTTATAGGGTGAGTTGCATTTGGGGGTTGTTGCAACTGTCGCCGTAATTCAAATCAAATACGCAATGTCACCAGAATTGGTAGCAAGCCGATTTGTTCTGCTCTCACCACTAATCGATTTGTCTATGCCGCGGCGTTTCTCCGTTTGCTAATGGGATTACCTTATTAAATTTGAGGTTATTCGAAATGAACGCTGTAGCCCAAAATACAGTCCGTACAGGTTCTACCAACGCATCGCCTTCGATTACGAACGGCGACTCCAAGGCAGCGGCGCAGGCGATCCTGAACGAAACCAGCGGCAAGCCCGCGACATTTGATAAATTGGGCCAAATCGAAGCACGGATTGATGCCCTTGCCCAGACCGATCCTGAATTTGCTTCCAAGGTCCGCGCGGAAATCATGGCATCGCCGCGTCTGACTACCGTCGAAAAGGCGCAACTGCGCGCCAATGCGCCTGGAAATACGGTGGATATCGATGGCAAAAACACGATGGTGTTTGGCGGTAAGGGAAAGATCGTCGGTTGGGACACCTGGATCAACGAGCAACGCAAAGCCAACACCGCAGACTATAAATCGCTGGTTGCCGAAGCCAAATCGCAAGACAATAGCGCGATCAAGGTGGTAATGCAGGCGCAGCTTGATCGGCAAGCCAATGCGGCGAATTTGGAGAGTGCACCGGCCTCGAATAACGGCCCCACAGGTGCCCAGCTTTCTCTCGATCTGGTGCAAATGGCGCTGGACCTTACCGGCATCGTCGATCCAACTCCGATATCGGACGGCAGCAACGCGGTGATCTCGCTTGGTCGCGGCATCAGTTCGCTGTTTTCGGGCGAATGGAGCGAGGCGGGCGGCCATGTGGTGAACGGGGCCATTTCGGTTGTCGGCTTTATCCCTGGGCTTGGGTGATCTCGCCAAGGCTGGAAAGATCGGCAAATGGGCTCAGACCGTGGCCGATGCGGTTTCGATGATCGGCAAAAATCCTGCGCTGGCGGAAAAGCTGCTGCCTGCGCTGCGCGAGATACATGGTCTGGTCGGTCAAATTCCGAAAAGTGCATTGGACGCACTGCCCAGCCAGCGCCCGCGAATCGCTGGAACGCATGAAGGGACAACTGGACGACTTATTTGGCAAGGCGGCGAATAAGGTGGATGATGTCCCGCGCCCGACCGTGGTCGACGGACGCCCGCAGCATTATTTTGACACAGCCGGGCAAAAGGGTGCGTGGAACAAGGGATTAAACCAGAAACTGGCCCCCAATGCCGATTACCACGTCAACGGCTATAAATTCAGCACCGATGCCAAGGGCCGGGTGTCGAGTGTGGAGGGGCAATTAAGACCGCTGACGGCGGAGCGAAATGGTTATCAGCAGGGCGTTTCAGGACGAGCGGACCGTCTGCCAGACGATCAGGGCGGACATTTAATTGCCTCGATTTTCAATGGCCCCGGCGAAGCAATTAACTTAAAAGCCATGAACGGCAATTTCAACATGGGTGCCTATCGCGACCTTGAACGAAAGCTTGCCGACGCGCTGGAAGCAGATAAAACGGTGCATGTGAAAATTGATGTTATCCACTCGGGCGATAGTGCAAGGCCGGATGGAGTTTGTTGTCGAGTATATTATTGACGGCGTAACCCAAACTGAAGAATTTAGAATGCGGCAGGAGGCTGAAATGGACGCGATTTATCAAGAAATTGCAATTATCCTCAAGTTCCGGATGCCCTCAAGGGTATGCCAAAGCGTGGATTCTGACAGCAGATGTAGGCTGATGATTGGCGTGAACAGGAATATTGGTGCGAAGGGCAGTTTTGGACAGAAGTCAGCCCCGATATTGCTTCACAGCTGTCGTCTTTCAAATCGGACGACACCCTCCAGAAATTCGCAATCAAATGACCGTCCCCGGCCAAACGCCCTGGTCGCACTGCACCTTCACCTTGTTCCCTGACGGCAAATTCAAATTCGACGTTGAATATGATGACTGAATGCCGCTGATCGGCAAAAACCCTGCGCTAGCGGAAAAGCTGCTGCCTGCGCTGCGTGAGATACATGGTCTGGTCGGTCAAATTCCGAAAAGTGCGCTCGACGCACTGCCCACCAGCGCCCGCCAATCGCTGGAGCGCATGAAAGGGCAACTGGACGAATTATTTGGCAAGGCGGCGAATAAGGTGGATGATGTCGCAATAGCCGACCATGAATGACTGTTCAGCGTGCCTTTGGCAGCCGCCTGCGCGTCACCAATGTCGCCAATGGCCGTCAAGTGGTGGTACACGTGAATGACCGGGGCCCATGGTCCAAAGGCCGCATTATCGATCTGTCCCACGCCGCCGCCAGCCAATTGGGCATGCTCGGCAGCGGTATGGCGGGTTAACCTGACCGCGTTGTAAAGCGGGAATGCGAGACGTTATCACCGCAGGGCGTGTGATCAGGCTAAGGCGGATAGGCTCCCCGCCATTCGTGTCCCCGGAATTTAACACACTTGTTGTCTCAGGATTTTCTGCCTAAACTCCGCATAGGAGACCATCATGAAGTACATCATCATCGGCGTCGTTGTCGCCCTTTTCGCGTTTTACATGTGGCATCGCAGTTTTGATGGGGGAGCTGGCACCGTATTTGAAAAGGACGATCCCCGCCTGCTCATCGCCAAACAGCGCGCGCACGAAACATTGCCAGCATTCTGGGCGGCGCTGGAACGCGGCGATCCGTTGGATGAAATGTTCGTTTTGAAATTTAACCTGAACCACGACAGCGGATTGGCGGATAGTGAATTGATCTGGGCTGGAGATATCGTCCGGCGCGATGGCCGGATATTCGGCACTTTGGTCAACGAGCCGCTCAACACCCAATTTCGCATTGATCAAGAGGTGGAGATACTAGCCGAGACAATCGTCGATTGGGGATATTTTCGCGAAGGCGTGGCACAGGGCCATCACGTAACGCGCCTGATGATCGAAACCGCCCCCACCGGAACCGCCCGCGTCCAGCGCAAGGCGATGGGGTGGGATTAGGGGTTGTGGTGAAACTCTAAGTATTGTGTCCCGGGAATTCGTAAAAGCTAACGTGAATCAGAAAGTACGCCGTTTGGAAATCCCCTTTGTTAACGCGTCCTATGTCTCGACTTCCGTCTTGCTGTTTCCCATTTCGGTTAATTGCCATGCGGACTTTGGGCCTTCCAGACCGGGCACCCTTTCGATTAAACCTTCATCGCGCAGTTTGTAGAACTCCACTTTGACAAGGTTTTCGGAACGAATTCCCGTAATTTCACGAGCTTGTCGATTTGTAATGGTATTCTGGCTCTTCAAGAAATCCATAATTGCCGCAGTTGGCGCCGCAAGTCTTGCGTGGGGCAATGTTACTTTCACATAATTCCCATCCACCTCAATTGTTGGCTCTTTAAAGCCCCATTCCTTCATTTTTTGAAAAGTAGTATTAAGCCCTTCGCCCAAATCCTTGTTGGGGGCGTCAGGGTATCTCGCCAAGGTCCTGACCAATTTAGGATTTCTTGAGTATCGTGCTTCCAGAATATTGTCGATCGTTACGTAGCCCGGCAATGTCCCTGGACTTAGAATTTCAATTCTATTATCGTAAATCAGAATTTGGATGTCATCGGATATTGAATAATCTCGGTGAATAAATGCATTTACTACTGTTTCCCAGATTGCTTCCGGTGGATATTCTAACGCTTTCAAACCCTTTGCTGTCCACACTTCAACAGACGTCATCACTCTCTTAATCGTGTCCACGGTCTCGGTAATGGATTTGTAAATAGGTCCCTCGATTGTGAACTGATCAGCCAAATGATCTCTTTCTGGATCATCTTCGGCTGTTTTATATCTCGTTACCTTCACTGCACATTTTCTTGGAACAAACGCGCTAGGATTAGGAGAAAACAAAAGTGCTGAAGCTACTCTGGGTTGCCATTCTTTGTTCTCAATTAAATTTTGGTTCAGACAAAATTCTAGCGGGTCACTTTTAGGGCTAACATTTTCCAAGAAATCAGAAAGCTCCTTCAATTCAACAATTTGCTCTGGCTTCAGATCTGGCAGAGTGGAGTCTTCAAATGTCTGCGCGCCTTTAGCAAAGCTGAGCGCTGAAATGCGTTCAGGATCTTTAATCGGAAGCGACTGAGCACCTTGCCTTACATAAACGCTGGCATCCGACGTCTTATAAACGCTACCGCCTTTTTCGATCCGAATAAGCAGCAGGTAACCCAAAAAATCCGGGGACTTTAGAAACTCATATGATATCCCAACAGGTGGATTGAGCGAAAAAACGCTTTGAAGCACATTATTCATCGACTCTAAATCGGAAAAACCCTCAACTTTTACAGGGATGTCGGTATTACCAGTCTCCGAAACCCCAATTATAATTTCACCGCCATCTGCATTTGCAAAAGCAACACAAATTTTTTCAATTTGGCGTGGAGCAACCTCGCGGGCTTTAAAGTCAAAAAAATGACTTTCTTCCCGTTCAAGAATTTTATCAATTTCAGTTTTCGTAATTTCCTTAACGTTCACCGCCAATTTACCTCCTAGTAGTGACCTGTTAGCACCTGTAATTGTTCAATCACAACATGAGATTTACAATAATGTTGTGGACGGAGGTTACGGTAACAGTCGCAATAACCCCCTGATTATAGAGATACGGTGACAGTTGCAATAACCCCTAAATTAGCCGTCAGGGGGCATCCACTAAGTTGCATTGCTCGCCTTGTGATCGTGACAAAATGTAAATGAGACAGGAGGCAAAGAGAGGTTTTGGCGGGCTTTGCGTTCTCTTTTTCTCTCGGCCTCTTTTACCCCTTCATCACCGATGCGGTCTGGACGATGGGCGTTGGGCAGGGTTGCGGGGTCATGGCTTGTCGGGCGGCATTTCAAATTGACATTCGCGAAATGTTTCTGTAATGTTCCGTTTGATTTGCGTGAACGCTTTGCCGTGTGGAAGGTTACAAAGTTTATCTAAGTTTACAGAAACACCGCCGCTTCCGGTAAAGTTTGTAAAGTTTGGCCCCACCGCTCAGCCAGCGTCCAGCCATCCTGTTAATCGCCCGATCAGCACCGCCAAAAGGTACAGCGACACGGCATAAATCCAGATGCGTAGCCAGGGTCGGTTGATCCGGGCGCGGTGGGGCATGGCTTTGGGGTGGGTGATTTCGATCAACGCGCCAACCGCCTGTTTGGGGCGGGGCATGTAAACCTTGTCTTTTACCTGCACGGTCTTGCCGTCTTCGTCCGCAAATTCAAACATGGCGGAAAAGACGCGGGTGCCATCATTTGCATCGGCGACATGGCCGATGACACGCGCCATCACGCGGCGGGCAGGGCGCGATAGGTGGAACCAGTCCTCCCACGCCAACATCGCCAATATGGCGGCAACAAATGCGGTGCAAATCCAGAGAATGACGGGTTCCATGCTGCGCCTATACGGCAAAACTGGCGCGGTTCCACAAGCCCGCGGTTTTGCGTGTCTCCTTTGGCGGAAATGCGCGGGTTAGGGGGATCAAGGTTTTTGGGCTGTTTGGGTGCCATTACGGCGAAGCCCCTTGACGAATCACCGCCTTCGCTTTAACGGCCCGCGCATTCCACATGGAAAGCGCACATCACCGGTGCCTTTGCCGTTCCTTTGGTTCGGCCTTGGTTCTTGCTTTCCAGAGGTTCAACCGGAAGGAGAAAGACTATGGCGGCACCTGTCGTCACCATGCACCAATTGCTTGAGGCCGGAGCACATTTCGGCCACCAAACCCATCGCTGGAACCCACGCATGAAGCCGTATATTTTCGGCGCACGCAACGGTATCCATATCCTTGATCTGTCGCAGTCGGTGCCGCTTTTTGCGCGCGCACTCGATTTCGTATCGAGCACAGTCCAGTCGGGCGGAAAGGTGCTGTTCGTCGGCACCAAGCGTCAGGCGCAAGGGCCGATTGCCGATGCGGCAAAGGCTTCGGGCCAGCATTTCGTCAACCATCGCTGGTTGGGCGGCATGCTCACCAACTGGAAAACGATTTCCAACTCGATCAAAAAACTGAAAACGCTGGAAGAACAGCTTTCGGGCGAAGTCACTGGCTTCACCAAGAAAGAAATCCTGCAAATGACCCGCGAACGCGACAAGCTGGAACTCAGCTTGGGCGGCATCCGCGACATGGGCGGCATTCCTGACGTGATGTTCGTCATCGACGCGAACAAGGAAGAGCTGGCGATCAAGGAAGCCAACGTCCTTGGTATTCCCGTCGTCGCGATCCTCGATTCGAACGTTGATCCCAGCGGCATTGCTTTCCCGGTTCCCGCAAACGACGATGCGGCACGGGCCATCCGCCTGTATTGCGATGCCATTGCGGCTGCCTCGACCAAGGGCAACCAAGGTGCAGCACAAGCACGCGGCGTTGATTTGGGTGCGGCGGTTGAGCCAGTGGCTGAACCCGTTCTGGTCGAAGAAGCAGCGCCTGTTGCCGAAGCAGCGCCCGTTGCCGAAGCAGCGCCCGTTGCGGAAGCTGCTCCAGAAGCATAAGCGAAAATCACGGATCCCTGTTAAATCAGGGGTCCGTGGATTCGGCTCTGTTGCTTTTGGCTAAGGCCACAAAAACCCCGCTTTCAATCGGGGATGACACATAATTTTCATTGGACGGTGCCATGGGACCGTCCATCTTCATTTTCGAAAGGACACCCCAATGTCTGTAGTAACCGCATCCGCTGTGAAAGAACTGCGTGAGCGTTCCGGCGCTGGCATGATGGACGCCAAAAAGGCGCTTGAAGAAGTCAATGGCGACATGGAAGCCGCCGTCGATCTGCTGCGCGCCAAGGGCCTTGCCACTGCCGCAAAGAAATCAAGCCGCACTGCCGCCGAAGGGCTGGTGGGCGTTGCCGTTGAAGGCACCAAGGGAACCGCTGTTGAAGTCAACAGCCAAACCGACTTTGTTGCCAAGAACGAACAGTTCCAGGATTTCGTTAGCAAAGCGACCAATGTTGCTTTGGCACTGGGCGCACAGGACGCTGAAGCTGTTTTGGCCGCTGCCTATCCCGATGGCGGCACTGTTCAGGAAAAACTGACCAGCAACATCGCGACCATTGGTGAAAATCAGCTGGTACGCCGCGTAAAATCACTTTCGGTTTCGCAAGGCCGCGTCGTTTCTTATGTGCACAATGCGGCTGCTGCCGGAATGGGCGGCATTGGCGTGTTGGTCGCGCTCGAAGGCGATGCTGACGCGGAAACGCTCGATGGTCTGGGCAAGCAATTGGCCATGCACATCGCGGCGGCATTCCCGCTGGCGCTGGACGAAAGCGGGCTCGATGCTGAAACGCTGGAACGCGAAGCAGCGATTGGTCGCGAAAAAGCGGCTGAATCGGGCAAGCCTGCCGACATCGTTGAAAAGATGGTCGAAGGTGCCGTGAAAAAATTCGCCAAAGAAAACGCGCTGCTGTCGCAGCTGTTCGTCATGGACAATAAAACGCCGATTTCGGACGTTGTGGCGCAGGCCGCAAAGGCTGCCGGCAAATCGATCAAGCTGGTCGATTATGTCCGTTTCCAATTGGGCGAAGGCATTGAAAAGGAAGTCTCTGACTTCGCAGCCGAAGTGGCAGCAGCCGTCGGCGCATAAATTGGGATGTCCTGCCCGATGTGGTGGGATAAGCCCTTGGCGATGTGGCGCGCGGCTCCTATAGCTGTGCGCCATTATCGTATCTGCTTAATGGGGATGAGGGAAAAATGAGCGCAAACGGCTATCGCCGCATCCTGTTAAAGCTGTCTGGCGAAGTGTTGATGGGCGACCAGTCCTTTGGCATCGATCCCGAAACCGTCGCCCGCGTTGCCGAAGAGGTAAAAGCAGCGAAAGATACCGGGCTGGAACTGTGCCTGGTGATCGGTGGGGGCAATATCTTTCGCGGTATGGCGGGCGCGGCAAAGGGTATGGACCGGGCGCAGGCCGACTATATGGGCATGCTTGCCACGGTGATGAATGCGCTCGCTATGCAAAATGCGCTGGAGCAATTGGGCGTGCAAACGCGGGTGCAATCGGCGATTGAGATGGACAAGGTATGCGAACCGGTCATCCGCCGCCGCGCCGAACGTCATCTGGAAAAGGGCAGGGTGGTGATTTTCGCCGCTGGTGTAGGGGCCCCGTATTTTACCACCGATTCAGGTGCTGCATTGCGCGCCGCAGAAATGAAGTGCGATGCGCTGTTAAAGGGTACTTCGGTCGATGGCGTATACGATGCCGATCCCAAAAAGGTGCCAACGGCAACGCGTTATGAAACATTGAGTTATGATCGCGTGCTGTCTGACAATCTGAAGGTTATGGACGCCAGCGCGGTTGCGCTTTGCCGAGACAATAACATTCCCATCGTGGTGTTTTCGATCCGCGAACAGGGCAATATTTTGAAGGTGCTCGACGGAAGCGGCACCTCTACTGTGGTAACAAGCGAAGGGAACTGAACCATGGCGCAATATGACAAGGCAGACGTCGAACGCCGGATGAAGGGCGCTGTAGAATCGCTGAAAGGCGATTTGTCGGGCCTGCGCACGGGACGCGCCAATGTGACTTTGCTCGATCCGGTGACGGTCGAGGTTTATGGATCGCATATGCCATTGAGCCAAGTGGCAACGGTCAGTGCACCTGAACCGCGGATGCTATCCGTGCAGGTGTGGGATCGTTCGAATGTGACCCCCGTTGAAAAGGCGATCCGGTCTGCCGGTCTGGGGTTGAACCCGATTACCGATGGTCAGACATTGCGTCTGCCGATTCCGGATTTGACCGAAGAGCGCCGCAAAGAACTGGCGAAACTGGCCGGGCAATATGCCGAAAAAGGCAAGATTGCCGCGCGGAATGTGCGCCGCGACGCCAATGATGCGTTGAAGGCGGATGAGAATAAGAAAGTCATCAGCGAAGACGACCGCAAACGGCTGGAAACCGAAGTGCAGAAAATGACCGACGAGACGATCAAGGCAATCGACGATGCGGCTACGCACAAGGAAAAGGAAATTATGAGCCAGTGATTGTCGCGCGGCTTAATCCGAATAACCATGCGCCAGAGCCGGTCGAGGGGGGCTTCCCTTTCAGGCGTGCGACGACAGGCTTGGAACCAACGGTGTTTGGGTAATGGCGGAACTTGCGAGTACATTACTGAAAACGGGCTCTGCACCCCACGCCGCGCGCCACGTCGCCATCATTATGGACGGCAATGGACGGTGGGCGAAAAAGAAGCATTTGCCCCGGGCGCTGGGACACAAAAAAGGCGTTGAGGCCCTGCGTGAAATCGTAAGATCGGCGGGAAAATTGGGGCTGGAGGCATTATCGCTGTACGCCTTTTCGAGCGAAAACTGGAAGCGACCCGAAGACGAAATCAACGATTTGATGGGGTTGATGCGGGTGTTCATCAAATCGGACATCGAAGAATTTATCGCCAATGATGTGAAGCTCAAAATACTGGGCAATTATCGCGCTCTTGCCCCCGATATTGTCGCTTTGATTGACGATGCGATTGCGCGCACGGCGCATAATAGCCGAACGACATTGGCGGTCGCGCTGAATTACGGGGCGCAGGACGAAATCGTCCGTGCCGCAAAAGCGGCCGCCGCCGAAGGCGAAATTAGCGAAGCGGCCATTGCCCGGCATCTGGATACCGCAGATTTACCTCCGCTCGATTTGGTGATCCGTACGTCTGGCGAACAGCGCCTGTCGAATTTCCTGCTGTGGCAAGCTGCCTATGCCGAGTTCTGGTTTACCGAAACGTTGTGGCCCGATTTTACGCCAAAGGAATTCGAGGCGGCATTGGCCGATTTCACAAAACGCGACCGGAGATATGGTGGGCGATGAGCGGGGCGGAGCTTGAGGTGCCAAAGAAGCGATCTGATTTGGGTATTCGTACCCTTTCCGGGGTTGTGGTGCTGGCGATCGCAGCGAGCGCGGTTTGGCTTGGTGGCTGGCCGTTCAATATCTTCGTTGCCATGATCGCGCTTGGTTTGTTGACCGAATGGATGCGGTTAATCCGCGCTTTTGCCCGCAGCGCAGGTTCGCGCGTGGCTTGGGCTTTTGGCGGATTGCTTTATGTGGGTGCGGCAGCCGGGTGTCTGGTTTTCTTGCGGGAAACCGGCGCAGTACCCATCTTGCTCGCCTTTATCGGCATCGTCGTTGCAACCGATATTGGTGCCTATTTTTCGGGACGCACTTTTGGCGGACCAAAAATTGCGCCAAGTATCAGCCCGTCGAAAACATGGGCTGGCCTTGGCGGAGGCATGCTGGCGGCTGCGTTTTTCCTGACTTTGTACACGCGCAATTACCTCGGCCTCACATGGTGGGTACCGGCGGTTGGCGCGGGTTTGGCGGTGGTGGCGCAAGCAGGGGATTTCTTTGAAAGCTGGATGAAACGGCGCGCTGGTGTGAAAGATTCAGGAACGATCATTCCGGGCCATGGTGGGTTGTTCGACAGGCTTGATGGCCTTTTGCCGGTGGTTATCATCGGTACGTTGGTGCTGGTGGCTGATATGCTGAATGGTGGACATTAAACAAATGGCCAAACGCACCATTTCCATTTTTGGCGCGACCGGATCGGTTGGCTTGTCGACACTAGATCTGATCCGTCAGCATCGCGGTGATTATCAGGTATTGGCGCTGACTGCGAACGGCAACAGCGCCGATTTGGCGGATCTGGCCATCGAATTTGGCGCAAAACTGGCCGTTGTTGCTGATGCAGCGTCTTATCCCGCATTGAAAGCCGCACTAACGGGCAGCGGGGTTGAGGCTGCGGCTGGGCCCGATGCCCTGGTTGATGCCGCGCGCTTGGGTGCCGATTGGACAATGGCGGCGATTGTGGGGTGCGCAGGTTTGCCGCCGACTATGGCGGCGATTGAGGCGGGCAAAACCGTTGCACTTGCCAACAAAGAGGCGCTGGTTTCTGCCGGCGCGCTGATGATGGCGGCGGTTGCCAAATCCGGTGCGACGTTGTTGCCGGTGGACAGCGAGCATAATGCGATATTCCAATGCCTTGCCGGTGGCCGGATTGATCAAGTGCGTAAGATAACGCTAACCGCAAGCGGCGGACCGTTTCGCACATTCACGCTTGATCAAATGCGCGTGGTTACCCCGGCTCAGGCCGTTGCCCATCCCAATTGGGATATGGGTGCTAAAATCAGCGTCGACAGCGCCACGATGATGAACAAGGGGTTGGAGCTGATAGAGGCGCATCATTTGTTCCCCGTTGGTCTTAATAACATCGATATATTGGTCCATCCGCAATCGGTGATCCATTCGATGGTCGAATATCACGATCGGTCAACACTTGCGCAATTGGGGTCACCCGATATGCGCATTCCGATTGCCAGTGCGCTGGCATGGCCTGAAAGAATTGAAACCAATTGCCAGCCGCTGGATTTAGTGCGCATCGGCCGTCTGGATTTTGAGGCGCCTGATCTGGAACGTTTTCCTGCACTCAGGCTGGCGCGTGCCGCCATTGCAGAGGGTGGCGCAAAACCCGCGATTTTGAACGCCGCAAATAAATCGGCAGTGTGCGCCTTTTTGCGCGGCAAGATTGGTTTTCTCGATATTGCCCAAATCGTCGAAACAACGCTGGAACATTATGCGCCCGATGCCCCGCTCGAATTGGACCATCTGTTCAGCATCGATGCAGCCGCACGCACTTATGCCGCGACCCTGATGGAAAAACACACCGCTTATGCCCATTGAAACTCCCCATATTCTTTTGACGATATTGTCGTTTCTTGCCTTGCTGGGGACGCTCGTCATCGTACACGAGTTGGGCCATTATGGTGTGGCGCGTTGGTTTGGCGTGAAAGCGGAAAAATTTTCCATCGGCTTTGGTCCGCAAATCTGGGGCAGGGTGGATAAACGCGGCACATTGTGGCGGGTCGCGGCGCTGCCACTGGGCGGATATGTACAATTTGCCGGGGATTTAAATCCCACCAGCCAGACCGATGCTGCCTGGAAAGAATTGCCCGAATTTGAACGGAACCAGACGTTTCCGTCCAAACCATTGTGGCAACGCGCGTTGATTATTTTTGCCGGGCCGGCGGTCAATTTCCTTTTGGCGATATTGATCTTCATGGGATTTTTGCTCGTCTATGGCGAGCGCGTGACACCGCCGATTGTCGACAAAGTGGTGGCAGGCAGCGCAGCGGCAAATATCGGGCTACAAAGCGGCGATCGTATCATTTCATTTGGCGGCCGATAGCATCGATAATTTTGAAGATTTGGTTGATGAAGTCATCATGATTCCCGGCGAAACAGCGGCGATTGTCGTTGAACGCAACGGAACGGAAATTAAGCGCGACGTCACCATAAAGGAACGGGTCGAAAAAGACCGGTTCGGCAATATCTATCGCATTGGCCAATTGGGCGTCGCTGCTGACCGTGTTGAATTCCGCGAAGTCGGCTTGCTCGAAGCACCATTTGCCGCCATCGGCAAAACCCGCGATGTGTTGCGCCAACAAATTAAGGGATTGGGCCAGATCATTACCGGACGCCGTCCGATCAGCGAGTTGGGCGGGCCTTTGAAAATTGCCAAAGTATCCGGTGAAGCGATGGCGGTTGGAATTCTCGCTTTTATTTCTCTGGCGGCGCTAATCTCGATTAACTTGGGGTTCATCAATCTGCTGCCAATTCCGATGCTCGATGGCGGTCATCTGCTTCTCTATGCAATCGAGGCGGTTCGCCGTCGACCTGCTACCCCAGAGGTGCAGGAATGGGCATTTCGTGCGGGGTTCGCAGTGCTTATCGGTTTCATGGTGATGGTGACGTTCAACGATCTTGCATCGTTCGGCCTTTTCGGTCGTTGATGCGGGGTTGATCGTTCGCGGCGCATCGGGCAAGGGGGCGCATTCGTTGGTAACCGCATGTTGCGGCTGCTAGCGGCCAATGGAAGGTCAGTAAATAATGAAGAGACGTTCGGCTGTGACGACCCTGTTGGGCACATCTGTTGTTGCCTTGACCATATCGTCGCTATCGATAGCGCCCGCAGTTGCCCAAACGGCCCCTGTAACGTCGGCCCCAGTGGTCGCGCAAAGCGAACAGATCCGTTCGATCAACATCATTGGAACGCAGCGTCTGGAGCCAGAAACGGTGCGCTCTTATATCCGCTTGCGCGTCGGCCAGGCATGGACGCAAGTTGGCGCTGACCAAGCATTGAAAGAATTATACGCAACCGAATTGTTTGCTGACGTCAGCGTCCGCAACAATGGCGGCGATGTGACCATCGAGGTTCGTGAAAATCCCGTGATCAACCGGATCATCCTTGAAGGCAACAAGCGGATCAAGAATGAAAAGATCGAGCCTGAAATCAAGCTTGCCCCGCGCCAGATTTATTCGCGTTCGAAAGTGCGCGCTGACGTAGCCCGCATTATCGAACTGTATAAACGGCAGGGCCGCTTTGCTGCGTTGGTTGAGCCAAAACTGGTGCAACTGGATCAGAACCGCGTCGATATTGTTTTTGAAATTACAGAAGGTCCGAAATCCAAAGTTCGCCAGATCAACATCATCGGCAACGACAAGTTTTCGGACAATCGCCTGCGCAGCGAAATGGTGACCAAGCAGGCGCGCCTGACCAGCATTTTTAGCTCGGGCACCAGCTATGACCCTGATCGTCTGGCGTTCGACCAACAAAAATTGCGCCAATATTATCTAACGCAAGGCTATGCCGATTTTCGCGTAGTTTCTGCCGTCGCCGAACTGACGCCGGACAAGCAGGACTTCATCATCACTTATGTGGTCGAAGAAGGTGAGCGTTACACTTTTGGTGACGTCAAGGTCGACAGCAAGATCCGCGATTTCAATTCCGAACAAATGACCGCCAATCTGCGTGTCAAAAAAGGCGATTGGTATAACGCCAAAATCGTTGAAGACACCGTAGAGGCGTTGACCGAAAGCGCGGGTCTGTTTGGCTATGCCTTTGCCGACGTGAGCCCGCAATTCGAGCGCGACAAAGAAACGCGCACGATGAGCATCGTATTCGACATTGCTGAATCCGCGCGTGTGTTTGTTGAGCGTATCGACATCAACGGCAATACCATTACGCAAGACAAGGTTGTTCGCCGCGAATTCCGCCTGAACGAAGGCGATGCCTTTAACAGCATTCAGGTGAAGCGAACAGCAGATCGAATCAAATCGCTGGGCTATTTTCAGGAAGACCTGGAAATCGAGCAGGCCGAAGGCAGTACGCCAGATCGCATCGTGTTGACCGCGAATGTCGAAGAAAAGCCCACGGGCCAATTGTCTCTGTCTGCCGGTTTTTCCAGCATCGAAAATTTCATCTTTCAGGGTGAAATCGCGCAAAACAACTTCCGTGGCAAAGGCCAGACAGCGCGATTGGGCGTTTCCTATTCGCGTTATTCCAAATCTGCCAATATCAGCTTTACCGAGCCATATTTGTTCGATCAGTCGATTGCCCTGTCGGTGGATCTTTTCCGCACCGATGTGAACAGCTTTAACTTTCTAAACAGCCAACGAAACACCACATACCAACAATCCACCACCGGATTTCAGGTGCGGACAGGTGTGCCGATCAACGAATATCTGTATTTCCAGGCGCGTTATGGCCTGAGCCACGATAATGTGACGCTGGATCGGACGACGTTCTTCACCGATCCCGATGGTACCGCTGGTCCGTTAGCATCGACCTGCGATCCGGTTCTGGCAGGGCGCTTCCTGTGCGAAGCGATTGGTAAGCGGCTAACATCGACGCTTGGTTATTCGTTGATGTATGATAATCGCGACAACCGCAATCGACCGACCCGTGGCCACAGCTTTGGTATCAGTCAGGATTTTGCCGGATTATGGGGGCTGGGTGATGTTCAGTTCGTCAAAACCCGTGTGAACGCCGATAAATATTGGAAGCTGACCGATGGCGGCTTTGTGTTCTCGATCACAGCAGAAGGTGGCTATATTCACCCGCTGGAAAATCGCGGCTCTGCGGCACAGGGTATCGATGACGTTCGTTTGACCGACCGTTTTTATCTAGGTGAGCCGCAAATGCGCGGCTTCGACATTCGCGGGGTTGGCCCCCGCGTACAACGCTATACCGACGTCGATCTGACCGATCCGTTGAACCCGATTATCAATCGGGTGCAAGCCAGCAATTCCAATGGTGTGTATGACGACGCTATTGGCGGACGTGCTTATTATTTGGCACGTGCGGAGCTTGAAATACCTTTGGGCAGTGGTGCCAAGGAATTGGGGCTACGGCCATCGATTTTCCTCGATATTGGCTCTGTGTTCGGTGTGAACCGTCCGTTGCTTACCACCTTGGCCGATTTCACCGACACCGATGGACGCGTGAAAAATATTTGCCGCACGCCCGCAGGCAACGTGTTTGGTACACAGGTCGTCGATACGACGACAAATGTTGCCTCTGGCCTCTATAATCAATGCCCGACCACCGCCACCGGATCAATTGCCCCATATCAGGAAGAATTTTTTGGTGACAGCTGGAAGCCCCGCGTTTCCATTGGTTTTGGCGTAAACTGGAAATCTCCCTTTGGTCCGTTCAGGATCGATATAGCCAGAGCTCTGATAAAGAAGCCTGGTGACGATACAAAATTGTTCACATTCAACGTAGGAACCCAATTTCAATGACGATTTTCAAAAAATCCCTTTCCGCACTGTTGCTGGCTGGCGCAGCTTATGCCGCCCCGGCCTCTGCGCAGGTTGCGGGGATTGCAACGCTCGACACAACCGATGCGATTATGCAGAGCAAGGCTTTCGCCCAAGGCTATCAGCAGATTGGCACAACCTTTGGCAGCAATGCTCAGTTGATCCAGACGAAGCGCAAGGAAATCAACGATATCAACGGGCAACTTGATACCAACAAGGACAAGCAGCTAACGCAAGCCGAACTCGATGCTGCGGTAAAGGTGAAAAACCCTTTGCTGGCGCAACTCGATGCTAAGGAAAAGGAAATTGCCCAGTTGCAAGATCCGATCGTAAAGGCGCAGGCATTTGTGGTTGAAAGCATTGCCGATAAATATTCGCAGGCGCAGCAACAGGTTGTCACGCAAAAGAAAATCAGCATGATTTTGTCGCCTGACGCCTTTATCTGGGCGCCTGATGCCGTGGACATTACGGCTTCGGTTACGACGGCGTTGGATGGAATTGTACCCACAGTAGCAATTACGCCTCCGGTCAATTGGCAGCCAAAGCAATCGACGGGTGCTTTGTACGAACAGGTTCAGCAGCGGATTATGAATGCAGCGCGCGCGCAAGCATTCCGCAATGCGCAGGCACAGCAGGCAGGTCCGGCACAGCCCGGCGCAGCACCGGTTCCTGCACCAGCGGCGCAACCCGAAAGCCGCTAAATGACCGAATACGCCAATTATGATGTTCGCCGTGTGATGGCGGTGCTTCCGCACCGCTATCCCATGTTGTTGGTGGACCGTGTCGAAGAACTGGTAATTGACGAGCGAATTCGCGCGGTCAAAGCAGTGACCATGAACGAAGGTTTTTTCCAGGGGCATTTCCCCGGGCGACCGATCATGCCTGGCGTTATGATCATCGAAGCCTTGGCACAGGCTGCTGGCGTGCTGGCGATGGAAAGCTTTGGCCTCGCAGGCTCTGGCAAGCTTGTTTATTTCATGGCGATCGACAATGCGAAGTTCCGCAGTCCGGTCGAGCCGGGTTGCTTGCTGCACCTGAACGTCGAATTCACGCAAAAACGCCCTCGCGTTTGCAAATTTGCGGGCAGGGCGATGATAGGTGACCAATTGGCCGCCGAAGCGGAATTCATGGCGATGATTGCCGATCCGCCCGCTTAATAATTGTTCCATCCAACATCGCAGTCCTAAGCCTTTCTGAGCGCGTTCGCCAACGCGGCACCCATCGACAAACTCGGGGCTATGGTGAAAAATTCAAGACACCGCACGACGCGAATGCTTGCAATTGCCTATCGCCCCCGTTAAGGGCGGCGCTTCAATTTTCCAGGAACCGGTCGGAAACCGGATCCGCCTACGGAGCAGAACCATGAAAAAAGACCTTCATCCCGATTATCATATGATCAAGGTGCAGATGACCGACGGCACCGTGTTTGAAACGCGCTCCACATGGGGCAAAGAAGGCGATACGCTGCAACTCGACATCGACCCCTCCTCGCATCCGGCTTGGACCGGTGGCCGTGGATCCATGTTGGATGCTGGTGGACGCGTTGCGCAGTTCAACAAGCGTTTCGGCGGCCTCAGCCTTAAAAAATAAGCCAATCGGGGTAATCCCCGGTTGAAAAGGGAACCGCGCCTGCCCTAAAAGGGGCGCGTATGGCGATCGTAGCTCAGTTGGTTAGAGCGCTGGTTTGTGGTACCAGAGGTCGGGGGTTCGGATCCCCTCGGTCGCCCCATTTTCCCTTTCTGACATTTTCGGCTGACAAGATGGATGCGCAATATTATTGCGCGCCTGTGAAGTTTTAAGCGATTCGTTGGAGAGTAAAATGACCGCTGTTTGGGATATGCCCGATTTTGATACGCACGAATCGATGCATCTTTTTGATGATCCCAAAACAGGTTTGCGCGCGGTTATTGCGTTGCATTCGACGCATCTCGGCCCGGCAGCTGGCGGAACGCGCTTCTGGCATTATGCCCAACAATCAGCGGCGATAACCGATGCTTTGCGGCTTTCGCGCGGCATGAGCTACAAAAACGCCATGGCCGGGCTTTCCGCCGGTGGCGGTAAAGCGGTCATCTTGGCCGATTCCAAAAAAACCAAAACACAAGACTTGCTCGATTGCTTTGCCCGGGCAGTGGATTCGCTTGGCGGGCGTTATATCACGGCGCAGGATGTCGGAATGTCCGAAGCCGATATGGTTTCGCTTTCCAAACATACCGCACATGTCGCTGGACTGCCGGGGCAAGGTGGTGATCCTGGTCCTTACACGGCGCGCGGCGTTTATCTGGGAGTGAAAGCTGCGGCTAAGCGCGCGTTGGGTGCAGACAATATGGTGGGCGTCCATGTCGCGGTGCAGGGCGTGGGTAGTGTCGGCGGTGGACTGGCGCGGTATCTTGCGGCGGACGGAGCGACGCTGACCATTACCGATGTCGATAGCAACCGGGCGGAGGCGTTTGCGGCTGAGATTGGCGCAAGCTTTGTGCCCGTCGATGCTATCATGCAGGTCGATGCCGATATATTCAGCCCCAATGCTTTAGGGGCGATACTCACTCAAAACAGCGTGGCGGCATTGCGGGTTAAGGCGGTCGCAGGCGGGGCCAACAATCAACTGGCCACGGGCACCGAGGGCGCGATGTTGGCGGAACGCGGAATCCTGTACGCGCCGGACTATGTGATCAACGCAGGTGGCATCATCAATGTGTTGCGCCACATCGACAATGCCGGCGATACTGAAATCAACGAACGGATTGACGCCATCCCCGCACGACTGGATGCAATTTGGGATGAAAGCGCGGCAACGGGAGCCACACCCGCTCAGGTCGCTGACAAAATGGCACAACGCCTGATTGGCCGTTGATCCGAATCAATTGGCGTTAACGGGCAGGGGTGCTAGAGGCTCGAACCGAGTCAAATATATGCACCGTTTCGCCAATCCCGCACGCTTCCTGCGCATTGCAAAGCCACTTACGCCCTTGCTGTTCTGGCCGGGGTTGTTGTTGGCGTTCGGTGCGTGTTTGTGGGGGGTGACACAGGTTCCGAGTGAACGGTTGATGGGCGACACCGTGAAAATCATGTTCGTCCATGTTCCCGCCGCTTGGCTGGGTATGGGCGGTTGGACGGGGATTGCCATCGCCAGCATAATCCAGCTGGTCTGGCGGCATCCGCTGGCCGGAATTTCTGCACGGGCGATTGCTGTTCCGGGCGCGATGTTCGCGGCCATTTGCCTCATTACCGGATCGATTTGGGGCCGCCCGACATGGGGCACCTATTGGGTTTGGGATGGCCGTTTAACGTCCATGCTGGTGCTGTTCTTTCTGTATCTGGGATATATTGCGCTGGCCCGCGCGTCGAGCGAACAAGGCAGCGTCAGCCGCGTGGCTGCTGTGTTTGGCATCATTGGTGCCGTGAATATTCCGATCATCAACCGATCGGTGGTGTGGTGGGAAAGCCAACATCAAAAGGCGAGCATTACTCTAGGTAGTTCTGCAATTAACGATGCCTATCTTTGGCCGCTGTTGATCTCTGCACTGGGCTTTACCCTGTTGTTTGGCGGCATTGTGTTGATGCGGATGCGCACGGCTTTGGCTGAGCACCGCATCGAAGCGCGGATGCGCCGTATGGCAGAGGATTGAGTTTGTGGACCACGCTGATTTTGTGATCGCGGCCTTTGCCGTTACGATATTGGGGACAGCTTGGCTGATCCTGACCAGTTTTCTGGCGATGCGCCGGTCAGAGGCGCTGGCCAATGATCTTTGAAGCGCGAAATATGAAGCCCAAGCACCAACGGCTTGCCTTGGCGCTGGTTGCGTTAGTCGCTCTGATTGGGGCCGCTTTGCTGGCGGCAAATGCGCTGCGCCAGGAAGCGAGCTATTTCTACACACCGGCAACGTTGAAAACGGCAAAAATCCCCGTTGGCAAAGCCATCCGGCTTGGGCGGAATGATAAAGCCAGGATCGGTGGTGCGCGAAGCCAGCGGTACGTCAGTGCGCTTTATCGTGCAAGATCGTGATGCCGAACTAGCGGTGCAATTATAAAGGGATCACACCCGATTTGTTTCGCGAAGGATCGGGCGTTGTGGCCGATGGCCGCTTACTTGCCGGGAACCAGTTTCAGGCCGAAAGCCTGCTTGCCAAGCATGACGAGAATTACGTTCCGCGCGAATTGGCCGACATTGATATGAAAACCGCGCAGCATAGCAAGGACAGCATAGCCGAATGATCGCAGAGCTTGGTCTTGCGGCATTATGGCTCGCCGCCGCGCTTGCGGTGTTGCAGGTCGTGGCGGGCTATGCCGGGTGGAGAGGGCAAGCCGGGCCATTGGCCGCATTTGTTTTGCCGGTCGCAGTCGCCCAAGGGTTGTTGTGCCTTATCGCCTTTGCAGCGTTGGTCTGGTTGTTTGCGATAACCGATCTGTCGGTTTTGTTGGTGGCGTCGAACAGCCATGTCGACAAACCGATGATCTTCAAAATTGCCGGATCATGGGGCAATCACGAAGGGTCTATGCTGTTGTGGGTGACGGTATTGGCGCTGTCCAGTGCCGCCATTGCCCTGTTTGAAAAGCGGCTGGATCGCCCCACATTGTCGGCCGCACTCATGGCACAGGCCGCACTGTCATTGGGCTTTTTTGCTTTTCTGCTGTTTTCATCCAATCCGTTTGAGCGGTTAAATCCCGCGCCGCAAATGGGGGCGGGGCTTAATCCGTTGCTGCAAGACATCGGCCTCGCTTTCCATCCGCCCACTTTGTATTTTGGCTATGTCGGGCTGTCGGTGGCCTTTTCCTTTGCCGTGGGTGCGTTGTTGACCGGAAAGGTCGGGCCGGTTTTTGCCCGCGCAATGCGTCCGTGGGTGCTTGCCGCGTGGATATTCCTGACGGTGGGAATCACGGCAGGCAGCTATTGGGCCTATTATGAATTGGGCTGGGGCGGCTGGTGGTTTTGGGATCCGGTGGAAAATGCCTCACTAATGCCGTGGCTGGCGGCGACGGCTTTGCTGCATTCGGTGGCGGTGCTGGCGACGCGCGATGCGTTGCGCGCCTGGACGATCATGCTGGCGCTGATCGCCTTTGCCATGTCGATGATGGGCACGTTTTTGGTACGATCGGGCATATTGACCAGCGTCCACGCTTTTGCTGTCGATCCTGAACGCGGCAGTTTCATCCTTGCGCTGATGCTTCTGTACATTGGCGGCGCTTTGACATTGTTCGCCCTGCGGATCGGTGCGGTGCGAGAGGGCAAGATGTTTACTCTGCGCAGCCGCGAGGCCGGGATCGTCGCCAATAATATCCTGTTGAGCGTTATCCTTGCGATTGTCTTTGTCGGCACATTATGGCCGCTGGTGGCGGAGGCGATGGGGGATCGCATTTCGGTCGGGCCGCCTTATTTCAACAAAGCCACATTGCCGCTGGTATTCGCATTGTTTCTGTTGCTCGGCGTTGGGCCTTTGTTGCGGTGGCGACGCGATGATGGCGCGCGATTGCGTCCGTTGGGCTTTCCGGCATTGTTGGTGGTCGTGGTCTTTCTTGCCTTGCTCGCGTTACAACCGGATGCCGGACTATTCCCGCAATTGGGCATGGCGTTGGCGGCTGGACTTGGCTGTGCATCGCTGATGCCATTGATCGGTCGCAATCTGTTGCGAACGCCGCTTGCGACCTATGGAATGGTGATCGCGCATTTGGGATTGGCGGTCTGTGCTGCAGGGATGGCGGCTGAATCGGGTTGGTCGAGCGAACGGCTGGCGGCGATGAAGCCCGGCGAAACCGTGACCATTGCCAATTGGAAAGTGCATTTGAACGATGTTCGCCCTGTGGTCGGTGAAAACTGGATCGCCCTTGAAGGAAAAATGACGGCGGCCACAGCGGGTCGTGAATTCAAAATTGCCCCACAATCGCGGCAGTTTTTCTCGCCTTCGCAACAAACCACCGAAGCCGCCCTTCTCAGCCGTTGGAACGGGCAGCTTTACGTCGTGATCGCGCCATTGGAAGCCGATGCCCAAGATCGCTGGCAAGTGCGGATATGGTGGAAGCCCTTTGTCACTTTAATCTGGTTGGGCGGGTTATTGATTGCCTTGGGCGGGGCTTTGGCCTTGCTGGGTCGATCGGGCCTTTTACGCCGCCGCCGGTCTGGTGATGATGCGTGGAGCACAAGATGATGCGCAACTGGCTGATGTGGGTTCCGCTGGCGCTGTTGGCCTTTGTCGCCGGGCTGTCGTTGTACCGCCTGTCGAATCCCGGCAGTGATTATGTGCCTTCGCAAATGGTGGGGCAGCCATTGCCCCAATTTGCGCTACCCGCCGCCGCACCAGATTTGGAGGCATTGTCGTCAAAGGATTTTGCCGACGGCAAGCCGCGGATGCTCAACATCTTTGCCAGTTGGTGCATTCCGTGCCGTGCCGAGGCGCCCTTTCTGGAACAGTTGCGCCAGCGCGGAGTGGAAATCCACGGCATCGCGGTCAAAGACAAGCCTGAGGATGTAACCGCCTTCATGCGCCAATATGGCAACCCTTTCGCCAAAGTGGGGGCCGATATGGATATGTTGGTCCAACTGAAACTGGGATCTTCTGGCGTACCCGAAACCTATATCATTGATGGCAAGGGGCGTATCGTCCACCAGCATATCGGCGATATTCGTGCCGAGCATGTTATTCCGCTGATCGAAAAACTGGCGGCCGCGAAATGAGGTTTTTGCTGCCTTTGTTGTTGGCATTGTCGCCTGTGGCGCTGATCGCACAGGCAGGGTCTCCACCGCCATTGGCCAACCAACAATTGAGTGATCCACGCGCAGAGGCCCGTGCCACGGCGCTGATGATGGAATTGCGCTGCATTCAATGTCAGGGCCAATCGATTGGCGATAGTGATGCGCCCATTGCAGCCGCCATGCGCCATGAAGTGCGTAGTCGGATAGCGGCGGGGCAAAGCAATGCGCAGATCAAAAACTGGCTGATCGGCCGATATGGCGACTGGATCGATTTTGCGCCGCCATCGCATGGTGCGGGGTTGATGTTGTGGCTGGCACCGCTGCTGCTACTGCTTGCGGCTGTGCTGGTTGCACGCGGACGGTTTCGGAAAGGAAGCTGATGGGTGGCTGGCTGATCATGATCGTGCTTGCAGCGGCGACCTTTGGCGGGTTGATGCTGTTCGCGCATGAACGCGTCAAAATGTGGACGGCACTTGCCGCAGCCATAATGCTGGCGCTTACCGGCTATGCGATACAGGGCAGGCCGTCTTTGCCGTCGGCACCCGCGCAACCCATCGCCGAAAAAGGCGAGGCGGTGGAGGCATTACTGTCGATCCGCGCCGATATGGATTATCAATATAGCGCGTCGAAGCAATGGTTGACCTTGTCAGACGGTTTTGCGCGTAATGGAAATTACCGGCTGGCGGCGGCCTTGCTGCAATCGGGATTGAAAAAGGAACCACGCAACGCAGATTTGTGGTCCGCATTGGGTTTGGTGCTGATGTTGGCGGGGGATGGAGAGATTTCGCCGCCTGCGCAATTTGCTTTTGACAAAGCGCGGCAGTTTCGCCCGCAACATCCTGCACCGGATTATTTTGCAGGATTAGCGGCGCTATTTAAACAGGACCCGGCGGCCACCGTTGCGTTGTGGAAACCGATTCTGGCGGATGCTCCGGCCAAAGCAAAATGGCGACCGCGGTTGGAGTCGCAATTGGCGGGATTGGAACGCATGATCGCCCAATCACAGCCATTGCCGCAGACCAATTCGCAGCCGGCTGAAATCAAACAATAAAATCATGAAAAATCGGCGTAATTTGCAGCGTTGTATGCCAAACTGTGGCATGCTATCCGCACGCGCCTTTCGCATTGCAGTGCCGGTGGGCATAATGCCCGGAAAACGCCGTGGGGGGCGACATGACGATTGAGCATAAAGACCCGTTGAACGACACCGTTGCCGATGCCGAACATGGAGGGCATGGACAGCATAAAGCATCGTTAATGACGCTTTCGGTCGGCGCAATTGGTGTCGTTTTTGGCGACATCGGTACCAGCCCGATTTACGCATTCCGCGAAACATTTGCCGGTCACCATCCAATAAACCCGGATGCCGCGCATATTACGGGCGTGTTGAGCCTGGTTTTTTGGTCGATGATGCTGGTGGTGACGTTCAAATATGTGTTCACCATCATGAAAGCGGACAACAAGGGTGAGGGCGGAAGCTTGGCTTTGCTGGCACTTATTAGCCGCAAGACCCAAGGTGCCAATTGGACAATGCCGATCATCATGCTCGGCGTATTTGCAACCGCTTTGTTCTATGGCGATTTAATGATTACGCCCGCCATGTCGGTGTTATCTGCGACCGAAGGTCTCACTTATGTCCATCCCGGTTTCAAAGACTGGGTCGTCCCTATTGCGGTCGCCATTCTGACCGGATTGTTCGCAATTCAATCGCGCGGTACGGCAAAGGTGGGGGCGTTGTTTGGCCCGATTATGCTGGCCTATTTCGGCGCGCTGGCGGCGTTGGGGGTGTTGCATCTTATTAAGATGCCAGAAATCGCACTGCAAACACTCAATCCGTTGAACGCGATCAATTTCTTCATGGTCGATGGTTTCAAGGCCTTTGTTGCCATGGGGGCCGTGGTGCTGGCGGTAACGGGTGCAGAGGCTCTTTACGCAGACATGGGCCATTTTGGCCGTAAACCGATCAGCCTCAGCTGGCTGTGGTTTGTGCTACCGGCGTTGATGCTCAATTATATGGGGCAGGGGGCAATGATCCTGTCGATGTCGCCAGAAGAGGCGCAGGTAGCGATTAAAGACCCGTTCTTCATGATGTTGCCCGATGTTATCAGAATGCCGATGGTTTTTCTGGTGATCTTGGCCACGATTATCGCCAGTCAGGCGGTCATCTCGGGTGCGTTTTCGCTTACCCAACAGGCCATCCAGTTGGGCTTCATGCCGCGCCTGCGCATTTTGCATACCAGCGAAAGTGCGGCGGGGCAGATTTACATTCCGGCGATTAATTGGGCCTTGATGATCATGGTCATCGTGCTGGTGCTGTTCTTCCGTTCTTCGTCTAATCTGGCCGCAGCCTATGGGATCGCGGTGACAGGGGCGATGTTTATCGATACCTGTCTGGTTTCAGTGGTGTTGCTGACGCTATGGAAATGGCCGAAGTGGAAGGCTCTGCCACTGCTCGCCGTGTTTTTCATTGTCGACATTGCCTATCTGGGTGCCAATCTGCTTAAAGTGCCGCAGGGCGGTTATTTCCCGCTTTTGATCGGACTCGTCATCTTCACCTTGCTCACCACCTGGTCTCGTGGTCGCGCATTGATGCGTGAGCGCATGGCTGAAAGCAGCATGCCGATGGAAGTGTTCATCAAATCAGCGGCAGGCAGTGCGCAACGCGTTCCCGGCACTGCAATCTTTATGGCATCAACCAGTGCCGGTGTACCGTCGGCTTTGCTGCATAACATCAAGCACAACAAGATTTTGCATGAACGAGTGATCATTTTGACCGTGGAAATAGGTGAAGTTCCCTATGTCATCTCGGGCAAACGCGCCGAATGCAAATCGTTGGGCGAAGGATTTTACCGGGTCGTTTTGCATTATGGCTTTTTGGAGGAAACCGATGTCCCGGCGGCTTTGGCCACAGTCGACCTGTGTGGTCCTCCGTTCGAGATGATGCACACCAGCTTCTTCTTGTCGCGGCAGACACTTATTGCGTCGAAAATCCCGGGCATGGCGATTTGGCGCGAGAAGGTGTTTTCATGGATGCTTCGCAACGCAGCGAATGCCATGGAGTTTTTCCGTTTGCCAACCAATCGCGTGGTTGAATTGGGTAGCCAGGTCGAAATCTGACCGAACCGTCCCATTTTCGTGCATCAATATTACGACCATCGCTCAGACGGTTGCAACGCGGAATAACTGCGACTAGGAACAAATAAAGAACTCCTTGGCCAAAGAGGCAATTTTGCACCGTGCACCCTTGACTATGTTGTTGGATACCGACGCCGCAACGGTGGCTGAGCGTATGCATCGGATGATCGTTACGCGCGGATGGCAAGATCCAACCCAACTTACGGCGGCAAGCGGTCGTGAATTTTCCCTGATTTGTCAGGCATTGTCATTGCGCGTGTCGGTGGTGGATAGTGTGCCCGAACTGGCTGAATACGAAGCTATCTTTCTTAGAGACGAAGTGTCAGTCGGCAAATCCGCCTTGACAGTGAGTTTTGATCATCACCTTTCGGGTGCGCAATTTATTTCACCCGTTGTGCGAACTTATCTCGAACACTGCGCCAATATCGCTAGCGATTTGCACGCCGTTGCGGTGGCGTGGCATCCTTCACAAACTTTGGTGCAATCCGATTATTTCGCAGAAGCGGTCGCTGCCTATGTGCAAGATGGTGCCTTTCCGGCTTTGGCGTTGGTGCATTTTGATTGGGATAACGATTTCGCCACAGTACGCACCCAGGGACTAGGCTGGTTTTCTGGGCAAGAGATTGCTTTAAACAGCGCCGCTGCAAATCATTCCCGATCCGAGTTGATGCGCCGTGCTGTGCGATTGGTGCATGATATTGCGGTGAATGGCCCCGTGTCGGCTCCACAAATATTGGCTGATCTTGATCCGGATATGCAAATCCAACTGTGCCCTGATTTGTCGGGTACTTTGCTTAACGCGCGGATTGTAAATGGCTAACACTGGTTATTTGCGCTCGGAGGGCAATTGTTACAGTGCCACCCCATGTGGATGGACCCAATAATGCTATCTTTTCGGGAAATGCGTAGAAGATCGCACCCTGTGGGTTTTGATTGCCATCATCTTGTCCCTGTCGCTGTGATTGAGCGACGTTCGCTGGCGATTACCTTTGGAAAATTGCGCAGCGGGGGTTTTGAGCCGCAGGATTTTATCACCAACGGCATGCATTTACCCAATCAGGATGGCCTTGCCTTAATCTTTAATCTGCCGCTGCATCGCGGACCGCATCGCCAATATAATGACATGGTGGCGGAACGGATCGCCGGGCTGGAACGGTTGCCGACGCGCGAAATGCTGTTTCAAGTGCATGGCCTGCAACGCGCATTGAGGAGCGGATTGCGCGGTCGGTGTAAACAGTGGGTATTGGGAAAACGGGATCCTTTACGCCCCGCTGTTGATTTCCGCCGATTGGATTTGGAAGTTGAATTATTATGGGGCATGACTCGCATTGATTAAGCGATTTCGCTCTTTTTTTCTGGACGCATGCAATATTGTGTGAAAAAGCGCATTCCAATGACCGGACGTCGCGCCTTTTCGCTACTCATTCGACTTACGCGCCCTTAGGCGCGCGATTCCGTTCGGCTTGAAGGCCGTTCGACCCCGTCTAAGGGTTTTCTACCTGCCAGAAATTTCCACCGGGCCAAAACCCGTAGCAGAAGCGTTGAGAAAACATCATGTTAAGCGAACCATCCCGCAAATATCAGCCATTTCCGCAGGTCAATCTGCCCGATCGCACATGGCCAACCCGCACAATTGATAAGGCTCCGCGCTGGCTGTCGACCGACTTGCGCGACGGTAATCAGGCACTGATCGATCCGATGGGCGCAGAAAAAAAGAACCGCTTTTTCGATTTGTTGGTCAAAGTGGGGCTGAAAGAGATTGAGGTCGGTTTCCCGTCATCGGGTGCAACAGATTTTGATTTCATCCGCGGACTGGTGGATGGCGGGCGTATCCCCGACGATGTTGTAATCCAAAGCCTCACGCAATCGCGCCGAGACCTGATTGAAAAAACATTCGAAGCAATGGCGGGCGCTCCACGCGCAATTGTCCATTTGTACAACGCTGTTTCCCCTGCGTGGCGTGACATCGTCTTCAAGCTGGATAAACCGGGAGTGAAGGCCATCGCCATCGAAGGTGCATCGATATTGGCTGAACAGGCGGAGAAATACAGCCAAACCGATTGGCATTTTCAATATAGCCCTGAAACCTTTTCAACTGCCGAATTAGAATTCAGCCTGGAGGTTTGTGAGGCGGTGATGGAGGTGCTGAAACCGACGCCGCAAAAACCAATGATCCTCAACCTGCCAGCAACGGTGGAGGCAGCGATGCCCAATATTTATGCTGACCAGATTGAATGGATGTGCAAACACATCAGCGCGCGCGACAGCGTGGTAATTTCGCTGCATCCGCATAATGACCGGGGCAGTGGCATTGCAGCAGCTGAACTTGGTTTGCTCGCAGGCGCAGACCGGATTGAGGGTTGTTTGTTCGGCAATGGCGAACGCACCGGCAATGTTGATTTGGTGACACTCGCTCTGAATATGTACACCCAAGGGCTTCATCCCGATTTGGATTTTTCCAATATCGATGAAGTGATTCAAACCGTCGAATATTGCAATCAACTGCCCGTCCATCCGCGGCATCCCTATGCGGGTGAATTGGTGTTCACTGCCTTTTCAGGGTCGCATCAGGACGCGATCAAAAAGGGCTTTACTGCGCAGGCGCAACGCAATGACGAACATTGGCAGGTGCCCTATCTGCCGATCGATCCCGCTGATTTGGGCCGTAGCTACGAGGCGGTCATTCGCGTCAATTCGCAAAGCGGCAAGGGCGGTGTCGCCTGGGTGCTTGAACAGGATCAGGGGTTGAAACTGCCTAAACGGATGCAAGCCAATTTCTCGACCACCGTGCAGGAACTGTCTGACACCACAGGACGTGAATTGACCAGCGCCGATATTTGGGGCGCATTCGAAGCGCGCTACCATCTGAAAGGGCAGGGTCGTTTCCGGTTGATCGATTTTCAGGAAAGCCAAAGCACCAAGGCGCAGAATGAGCGCATTTTTGCGGGCAAAATTCGCATAGATGGCTCGGATGTATCGGTCAGCGGGCGAGGCAATGGCCTGATCTCAAGCCTTGCCAATGCACTCGAAAGTTCGCTGGGCGGGGCGTTAAACATCATCGATTACAGCGAACACGCCATCGGCCACGGCACCGAAGCCCGCGCCGCTGCTTATGTAGAATGCAGGGTCGGCGATGGCCCAGTGCTGTTCGGCATTGGTATCAGCCAGGATGTCGCCACGGCTAGCGTGCGAGCAATCCTGAGTGCAGTGAACGAAGCTTGATCGCATAAATGGCGCCGCTCTATATTCTGTCTTGCAGAAAGAATAAGCGGCGCCAGTCTCGCATTTATCGCGAAGTGACAAGCACCTAATGATGCCTAATTTAGTGCTGATATAGCTCTAAATCGCGTGCTCGTCTTCTTCGGTAAGCTCCGCCAGTTTGCCTTTTATGGAAACCTTACCCGGTTTAGCCTTGCGATAAGCGTCAAAGCTTTTGCGCTGCAAATCGAACGTCATGTCCCACGGAATATCATCACCGCGAAAAATTGGTGGGGCATTGTTGCTCCATAACAAAGAGCCAAAGCGGAAATCCCAGGCGCGCGGAACCCAATTATCGTCGAGATAATCGCTATCGGCATGATATTCGGCCTCGCCAGATTTACCGGGGATGTCGCAGTAATAATAGATGGCGCTGGTCGCGCGATGGCGGCTGATCCCGCCGGAGCTGTTCATGCTGGTGTTTTTCCAGCCCTTTGCTTCCATGATATTCGCGCCCAACATCACTTCGTCGATGTCGTCACAGCCAAAGGCGATATGCATGAATTTGAAATGGTCTGGCGCAATCGGCAGGTCGCAATTCACCCAAAAGATTGAATGATGTTCATAGGTGCCGCTGGCGCGCGCGAAAACGCCGGTTCCTTTAGAATGGTCGGTATAGCGAAAGCCCAGATGGCGATCATAAAATTCAAAGCTACCGATATAATCGGTCGAGAAAAACACCACATGGTTGATCGTTTTGGGCACGCATTTATGCCGCCAGATGCGGTGCTGGTTGAAGCGGGGATGGCTGGTCGGCGTGTTGACCGGGCTGGCCTCGCTAACAAACGGTCGTTTGGTCCAAAGGCGCAGTCCAATGGGCTGGCCATCGGGGCAAACGCAACGCATCGTGCCATCGGCATCTGTTGTAACCGCAACTTCGGTCGCCAGACTGGCGGCATAGCGATCCAATGCGGCTTGATCGCCCACGCCCCAAATCGTTTCTTTCAATCCGTCTCCGGGGAAGGGATCGGGCGAGGGCAAGCGCGCGTCACCATGTTTATACAGAACAACACGGCTGCCAGAAGGCAGACGAAATACGGATTCGCTGTCGTCACCGCTTTCTTGTGTCAGGCCGAAATCACTCCAGAAGCGGGTATGTTCTTCAAGGTCGCTTACCCCAAAAATTGCGCTTTCGACGCCCAAAATGCTCATTTTTCTATGTCCTATGTTTCTCCAAATATGGCGCGCTCAGGAGCCATATCCAAGGCACTTTTTCGGAACGCAGCTATTTGCGAAACAGCAATGACAGCAAAAACAATATGGTTTTGAAATCGAGCAATTTCAGCGCTGCACGCGCCTCTTTGGGGCTGACTTTGGCAACCATCGGCATCGCGCCGAATATCTTGCCGCGAATGACCAGTATATTGCCATCGCGTTCAATGGCGCGAACTTGCATCAGTTCGGTATCGTTGGCGTCGTAGATTTTCATGCTGCCATCACCTTGTCAAAATCAATTCCCAGATCGTCCATCACCTTGATAGCGGTGGGGCGACCGACGCCAAAGATCGCGCCGCCAGGGTGCATGAACGGTCCGCACAGATAAAGCCGCTCCACCCCCGGCACCGCATAGCGCGCGAGTTCGGGCGTCGGGCGGAAACCCATCGTCTGGAATAGTTGTAGCCCTGCGCCGTGCACCTCGCCATTCACGAAGCTGTTGGGCGACCAACGTTCCATGTCGAGCGGGCTGTCCACCTCGCGGGCGATAATACTTTCATTCAGACCGGGGAAGAAGTGCGAAAGGCTGTCAATCAATCTGTCAGCGACATCCTCCTTTATTTCGTCCCAGCGCGCAGGCCCTTTCCGGTCGAGGCTGTAAGGCTGATAGCTGGTGAGGTATAGCTGCGACTTGCCTTCGGGTTGCAACCCCGGAAAGCCAATAATGCCGCCGCCATGCAGCGGGTTTTCGATGCCCGGCTGCTCGCGGCGCAGGGGCATGAAACTATCCAGAAACCCTTGAAGCGTGGTCGCGTTGATGCAGTTGGCGGCGGATTCGGCAAGCTCAACCGGAATTTTGGAAGACAATTGCTCAACCGACCGATCCAGTGCTGCATCAACCTTGAACAGCGTATAGGGCGCATTTTTAACCCGTTTTGCCCGCGCCAGCATATCGGCGTCCAGCCCGCTGACGAAGCTATCTAGCCGCGAGGGGTGGATACCTGCGACGACGGCGTCTTTCGCGCGAAACTCCTCGCCGTCAACCGAGCGCAAGCCGACCGCGCGACCGCTTTCGACGATGACGCTATCGATCTTGGTGTTGCAACGGATTTCTCCGCCAAAATCGGTGATGCAATCCGCCAGCGCCTGACTGAGCGAGCCGCTGCCTTTGGTGGGAAAACCCACCGGATAGAAATGCACCAGCAGGATCATGATGATCAGGCCAAAGCCCGTCCCCATATCGTCTGGGAATTGGAGAATGCCTTCCGACACCCATTTCAGAAGGTGGATTTTGAGGATGTCGGTCTCGAATAATTCATCAACGATTTGCAGCGGGCTGCGGAACATCAGGTCGAGCATCCGCCTGCCCGTCCTCGTTCGATTCCATCATCGCCATGAAGGGGCCCATGGGGATGGGCACATTGAACATGCCTTGCAGCAGCATCGGCATCATCCGCGCGCCCCAGTTTACAAACTCGCGGTAGGCGTCGGCGTCTTTCTCCGAATATTTGGCGATTTCCTGACAGGTTTTGTCGACATCGACATAGGTCAGGAAATGGCGGAAATCCTTGAGCAGCAGCCCCATCGGCGCTTCGGGGTAGAAATAGTCGAGGCCGTATTTCGATTTCAGTTTCAGCTCGTCATTGACCAGCAGCGGGTTGGCCTGAATCATCCCATGCATCGCCGAATGCTTGTTGTGGAAAAAGCCGGGCGCCGTGCGTTCCAGTGTAACCGCACCGCCGCCGATGAATTCCTTCATCTCCAGCACCAGCACTTTCTTGCCCGCCTTGGCAAGATAGGCCGCAGCGCCCAGTTGGTTATGGCCAGCACCCATGACGACAATGTCGTAATTGCTCATCTTCAATTCTCCCTGATGCTTCGATGATAGTGACTGCGCAAAGGGATGGAAGACGGTACTTTTTTGTGCCTATAGTTGCAGCGATGATTGACCTGGATGGCATTGACCCAGAACTGCATAATGGTGTTGCGGCACTCGCCACTGAAATGCGGGCGCACGGTCATTTACCAACTGATCCGATGCGCGAAATCTTTGGATTTCTCGGCGATCGCTGGACGACGTTGATTCTGTTGATTTTGCACATGGGCGCCTGGCGCCATGCCGAATTGAAGCGTGCAATCAGTCGGTTGGGATCGGAAGGAAAAATTTCGCAACGGGTCATGACGGCAAAGCTTCGCGCGCTGGAAAGGGACGGGCTGGTGGTGCGTGAATCGAGCGCCGACATTCCGCCAAAAGTGACCTATCAACTCAGCGAAACGGGCAAGAGTTTTGTGGCGGAAATTGATCGTTTGCGGCGCTGGGTTCACGCGCGGCAGAATGAAATTGAGGCCGCGCGTCTGCAATTTGATAATGACGTCAAGCGCACCTAAGCGCGACTGAATTTTACCCCTCAAAAAAGCTACGAAAACCAGAAATTCCGGGCACATGGCTGGCGCAGCCGCCGTCGGAAACCAGCACCTGTCCAGTAATATTGCGCGCAGATGGCGAAGCAAGGAAAGCGACGGCTTCTGCAATGTCTTGGGGTTCGCCCAGTTGATCGCGCAAGGTTTCATCTTCGACAATCTGACGCAGCGAAGGCGGAAAAGCCGCCAGTAACGCTGGCGTGCTGGTCATTCCGGGCGCAACCGCATTGCAACGCACGCCTGCCTTACCATGGCTGGCGGCAATAGCGCGGGTCATTTGGATAATCGCAGCTTTGGACGAGCTATAGGCGGCCTGAATCAGATGCCCTTGCAAGGCCAGATTGCTTACGGTGTTGACGATATTGCCTTTTGACCTACGCAAATGGGGTAAAGCTTCGCGACAGGCGATCATCGTGCCGCGCACATTGACGCTATAGGTGCGATCCCAAAGCGCGGTGTCCATATTTTCGACATCACCGTCCTGCTGCGCAATTTCAGGACCGAGCAAGGCCGCATTATTGTGCACAATGTCGAGTTGGCCATAATGGTCGACAGCGGCCGCAATCATCGCCTTGATGGAACTTTCGCTTTCCAGATCGAGTTCAAACGCCAAGGCACCGGGTAATTCAGCGGCAAGTGCTTGCGCTGCATCGGCAGCAATATCTGCAATCACCACTTTCGCACCGCGCGCCGTCATTAGACGGGCCGTTGCTGCACCGATGCCACCCGCACCACCTGTGATGATGGCGACTATGTCGTCTAAGTCGAATTGCATCGGTCATGGCTTAAACCCGTGTTTTGGGTGGAAGATCCACCTTATATTGTTCGACGGCCTCTTCGCGGGCAAAGTCTGATCCTGTGATTGGAACGACGTTGTGTGCAGAATCAACCGATGATTTTTCGGCGGCAAATAAGACCAGTTTTTCAACAAACCAGCGGATCGCGGCATCATTGTTGTTCGACAGGTGCCATTGCGCACCTTCGCGGATGGGGGGCATCGACAATGGCAGTTCACGAATAACCAACGGTACATTATCGGCAATGCGTTTCGCCAATCGCCGATGAATAGTGGCGATCCGCCGCGATCCGGCAACCAGTCCGGGGATTGATAGGAATGAAGGGGCAACGATTTCAATCCGCCGTTGCTGTTTCTGCCGCCGCATGAACCAATCGTCAAACGCCGGAATGCGCGCTTTTCCAAACCGCGACGTGACATGGCCCAATTCGAAATACAGTTCTTTGGTCATGGTCCCGAGCATCGCCGGGTTGTTGACGCAGCCGATGACGACATAATCATCGTCGAACAAAATCTGGCTCGGATGATCTGCGGTCATGCCAAAATCGACAGTGAGCAGCAGGTCCACAAAGCCGCGTTCGAGCGAGTCGACGGGGCCTTCGGTCATCGGTTGAATTTCAAAGCGCAGATTGGGGGCTTCATCAGCGACCCCGGTAAAAACGCGCGAAAGCAGCACTTCGGTCATGTAATCGGATGCCATGATGCGAATGGTGCGATCGCATGTTGCCGGATCGAAGGGCGGGGCAATGGAAATTGTCGTGCGGATTTGTTCGAGCACGGCGCGTACCGGTTCCACCAGTTCTTCGGCGCGCGCGGTTAGCATCATCTGACGGCCTTTGACGACCAACAGTTCATCACCAAAATAATCGCGCAGCCGCCCTAAGGCAGACGAGGTTGCCGATTGCGATAGAAATATGCGCTCCGCCGCCAAACTAACGCTGCGTTCTGCAAGCAGAGCGTCAAGCGCCACTAGCAGGTTCAGGTCCAATCGTTCAAACCGCATGTCTTATTCCTTCGCGATTACATCCAGTGCGTGTGCAACCAGTGTAGCGAGATCACCGTCATGCGCAAATCCTGCCTGTTCGGCGGCAGGTGTCGCAAGCGGAGGCTGCGCGCCGAACCCTGCTTCGAGCGCGGCATCGGGACGATAGCTGACCAATTCGAGCGAAGCGCCGGTTTGCGCGGCAATTTCCTGTGCCAAGGCGCCCATTGATATGCGAAGCGCCGGGAGCGTTACAACACGGGTGACGGGCATCAGCGATGCGTCCATATCCAGCGCATGGACCAGATTATCGGCGCATTGCGTTACCGATTGCGCCCATATTGTCGCGCCTTCGGATACGGGGCAGATAAACGGTTCGCCTGCACGCAATGAATGGAACAGGTCGCTCATAAACGCTGATTTCATGCCAGACGGCCCCTTGGGCCGGGCAAGGATGCCGGGAAGCCGCACCGTAACGCCTTCGATTTCGCCGCGATGGTGCATCATGGAAACGGCGGTTTCCATCATCGCCTTGTGCCCGCCATAGACCATTTTCGGCGCGATCGGCGTGGCATCATCGACGCCGTTTCGGGGCAGCGGATCGCCAAAGACAGCGATGGAACTGGCGTAAACAACGCGCGGTTTGTTGCCGCCCGCTTTTGCTGCATCCAACAGATCATACATCGCGTCGATATTGATCCGGCGCGAAGCTGCGGGATCGGCTTCGGCGGCACCGCCCGGAACGGTGGCGAGATGGACCAATGCCGTACAGCCATCACGAAAGGCCTCTGCACGGATGGTTGGGGCAGCGATGTCACCAACAACGGCGCGAGCCCCAGCGGGAATGCCGCCTGCATGATTGTCGAGCGCGACGACAGAGTCGCCGCGCTCAACCAATTTACTGACCAGCGCCCGCCCAACAAAGCCGCCAGCGCCGGTTATTATTATGGGCATTGGTTAGAATTCAAAGCCTGCACGTACGCCCACAACCCGCGCGGTCAGACCTGAAACTGGCCATGCGCGGATACCGCCATCAATCGGTCCCGAAAAAGTGCTTGCAAGATAGGCCGTTGGTTCACGCTCTTTGGTCAGGTTGCGAACGAAGACCGATGCATTCCAGTTGCCATCAGGATGCCGGATGCCGAAACCTACGTTGATGATTTCATGCGCCGGATAGCGATATCGTGGGTCCGCCCGATTTGCCAACAAAACCTTGGTTTTATAGATCAAATTGGCGTTTACAAACATCTCCAGGCTTTCGCCCAGCGCCGCGCTATATTCGCCCGAAATCGTGAATTTATGCTTCGGCGCGTTCAGGAATTGCGTTCCGCTCAGTTCAAACGGAAGGCCAGCGATGACATTGGCATCGAATATCTGGTCACCATTGGTATCAATTGCATCATCGCCAAACACGCCATTGGGGTATTTGATGACGTTGAATTGATATCCTGCGTTAAGGTTCAACCCTGGCATTATCTGTCCAAAGGCGTTTAATTCAAAGCCCTTGGATTTGAGCGTTGGCACATTGAAAGGTACCGACACCAGCTGTGTACCGGCAAATTCGCTTCGCTGGCTCTGGAAATTTTTCAGCTTGGAATAAAATGCATTGGCCGACAATTGGACACGCCCTAATCGGCCTTTAACGCCCAGTTCGAATGCGTCTGCCGTTTCCGATTTCAGCTGAAATGGCGAACCAGCCACGTTGGTGCCAACAGCTGTCGGCTTATAGCCCTTTGCATAAGACACATAGATGTTGGTATCCGGGCTTGGCTTGAAGCTTGCGCCGATTCGACCGGAAACATTACTTTCAGATACCGGAAAATTGGACGCTGGGCCTGGAGTGGCACGGAACACTTGAACAAAAGTGCTGTTTTTATAGTCCGAAACCCGTAATCCGCCAAAAATCTCAAACTGATCGGAGAGATTGACCGTCGCATCTGCAAAGCCAGCCAGAGTTCTATTTTGAGTTAGTGTTTTAGTAAAATTGGTCGAAACGGGGCAGAAACCGATGCCCGTTGGTGGACAAACGCTAAAGCCGATCCGGTTCCCCGTGGTGTTAACACCAAACGCAAACGGACCGGTGCCAATCGGTGCGGTTTCAAACTTATAGTCGGCATAGAAAGCACCGATGACCAGATCAAAACTGTCGCTGCTGATATTGGCGCGCAATTCTTGGCTGAATCCGCGGCTGTCTTCGCGGTTGCGCTCCGAACGCGCAGCAGCCTGAGCGCCAAGCGCCGCGTTACCAATAATGCGAGAGAAATCTCGGCGGTATTGATTGAAGCTACGCTCTCGGTAGGATGTGACTGACGTGAGCGAGAGCGTATCGCTTACCTCCCAATCGAGCACAGCTCCAAAAGAGCCTATTTTGAGCGTGTTATAGGAGGGCAAGGCTTCGCAATACTCCTCGGCGCGGGCCGAAATGACCGACATGTTGCATCCCCGCGCGGCAAGGTATTCGTTGGTGGATAGCACCCCAATCGGCCCCGGACCGCGCACCGGACCCGGAGGATCGAACACAAAGGTCGCATTGGGCGCGATGGCGATCGCGAAAAACGTCTGGCCATCGGATTCATTCCGTCCATATTCGGCGCTCAAATTGACGGTGAAGCGCTCGCTCGGTTTGAACAGCGCCTTCACGCGGACACCATAATCGGTGATTACATTATCCTTATCGGTGGTCACGCTGCGTTGCAGGCCGGTTTCGCGCTTATATTGCGTAGCAACGCGAATCGCGGCCTGATCGCTCAACGGCACATTGAACGCGCCGTTGAATACAAGCTCGCCTACTTCTGACCCCGCTGTGCCTTTGTCGGCAAAATCGACGCTCATGGTCGCAAAGGGGGCATCGGTTGACGGCGCTTTGGTCGTCACGTTTAGCACGCCAGCAGACGCGCCTTGGCCAAACAGCGTTCCTTGCGGCCCGCGCAACACTTCAATCTGACCAATGTCATATAGCTGGGGAAAAGCGAGGTTGCCGATCGGGGCCTGATCCACCACCAATGCTACCGAAGAAGCGACGCTCTGGTTAAACACACCTGTGCCCACACCGCGCAGTCGGCCGCCACCATTGGTTTCGCCGCCTGACGTCTGGCTGATTTCCAGCGCGGGGGTGATACGCGTCAGATCGTTCAGGTTATATACCTGATCGCGCTTCAATTGTGCTTCAGTTGCAACGGTTACCGGCAGCGGCACGTCGATCAGATTTTCTTCGCGTTTCCGCGCGGTAACGATGATTACATCGTCGTTGTTGGCTTCTTCTTCTGCCGATTGCGCATAGGCTGGCACCGCAAAACTGACTGAAGCCAGCGCAGATGTGACCAATAAAAACTGACGCATATAATCCTCCCAAATTAAGTTTTTTTTCGTTCTGGCGAAAGCTGCATTCGAAGTCATACAAATTGGATCAATATGACCTATCGATAGGGCGATACTACCATGCCGTGGCCCCCGCATCGATGGCGATGTCCGCACCTGTCACATAGCCCGCCTCGTCGGAAGCAAGCCACACGGCGCAGTGCGCTATGTCGTCAGGGGTGCCCAAACGTTTGACCATGTTCTTGGCCAAAACTGCCTCGCGGAATGCCGGATTGGCATTCAGATGCGCATTTGTGGCCGCAGTATGAATGAAGCCGGGGGCGATGCTGTTCGCGCGGATACCGTGGGGGGCTCCTTCCATGGCAAGCTGCCGGGTCATCGCCAATACGCCGCCTTTTCCGGCAACATGGGCAAGGGCAGGAGACCCCTCCAAAGCATGCCGCGCATTGGCCGAGGCAAAATTGATGATCGACGCATGGCCGCTGGCTTTCAGCAAAGGCCAGGCTGCCCGCGTGACCAAAAATACGCTGTCGATTTCAGCGGTCAGCGTGGTTTTCCATTCGGCGTAGCTGATTTCGTCGATCCATTTGAAAATCGCTGTGGCCGCAGCATTGACGAGTACGTCTATGCGACCGTGGCTGGCGGCGGTCGTTTCCATCAACTGGGCAACCGCCGCTTCATCGGTTACGTCGCATTGGGCAAGATCAACGCCGATGACGTCGGCCCCTTGCGCCGCAAACATCGCAGCACATCCAGCACCGATGCCATTCGCCGCGCCGGTAACCAGCGCGACTTTGCCGCCCAGCCTGTTGCTCATTCTACAACAGCTTTTTGCGTTTTAAACGGCAGGATTAAAGCGATTATGGCGGCGGCGGCGCAGGCATATCCAAGGACGCCAATCGTCGGTAATATTCCGCCGGTGCGGGCCTGAATGAAGGGAATAGCGGCGTTGTTGCAGGCGAACTGCCCCAAGGCAAAGGTCGCGGTCCAAAGCCCTGTTCCCCGTCCCCGTACAGCAAAGGGTAGCCGCGACACTGCCCATGTGAGCAGAGTCGGCAACAGCATTCCAGCACCGATCTGATCCAGCCCCGCCGCAAAGGTGAATGCCCATGGCGATTTGAGGGTTGCCATCAAAAGAAAACCAGCCGCCAATAAGGTGAATTCCAGCACGAACATCGCTTTCAGGCTCAAACGCGGACTGAGATACCAAAAGCACAAAGTTCCCACCGGCACGAAAATGCTGGCGACCGCCGTCATCATGCCGCCGCGCGCCGCATCATAGCTGCCATCGGCCAGCACCACGCCTAGCGCCTTATAGGCATCGGGCAATTTGATCTGGACAGTGTAGAACATGACCGATCCAAACAGCGTGATCAGGCAAATAAGGCCCATCAGCCCCCATGGAATATCGCTCCATTTGCCTTCGTTGGCCTTGCTGGCGAGATATTCGGATTCTTCGGGTTCCCAGGTGAAGGCAATCACCAAGGCGAGGAAAACCAACGGCACCAGATAGAGCAGAAAAACATTATGCCAGTCATTCTGGCCTACATAACCCGCCACCAAAATGGCGAATATGGCGAAAGTGGAAGCGACGCCGGTTTGCGCCGCCAGCCATCGGTCGCGGCTTTGGCCCTGAAAAAAGTCGCCGATCAGGGTCGTCGACAAAGTCATCAGCATGGCTTCGACGATGCCAACTGCAATCCGGCTCCATAGAATTTGGCTAAGGTCGTTCAGAAAATAGGGCAAAATGCCGACCGCGACATAAAGCAGCATCGACCAGATCAGCATTTTGCGTCGCCCGATCCGATCTCCCAGCCAACCGGCAGGAATGGAAAACAGCGCGACACATAAAGACGGGACGGTAATGATCCAGCCGATATACCAGCCCAGATCTTCGGGGCTATACAGGCCTGTTGGGCCGTATGCCTCGCCAATTTTGGGCGCTATTGGGGCCACAAACAGCGCCGCCATCACCGACAGTGTAATAGGAAACAACAGCGCAAGCCCGGTCATAAACGTGGGCTGCCGCGTTTTTGCGGTGGTGTTCATTGCCTCTCCCCTATTTTGTGGCAGCATCTTTAAGATCGTTGGAGCGTCCTGCAATGGCTTTCGCTTGATGCCTGCTATTGAGCGGCCCGATAATATCTATCGATGTAACCGGCTGTTCATCACACGACAGGACAACTAGCAACTTTTGATCGCGGGAGATGGGCGCATTTATGGCACAAATTGAAAAAGTTCTGATTGTTGGTGGCGGAATTTCCGGGATGGCTTCTGCCATTCGCTTTGCCGAAGCAGGGGTGGCGGTCGATCTAATTGATATTGATCCTGAATGGCGGGTCTATGGCGCGGGTATCACCATCACCGGCCCCACTTTGCGCGCCTATAAAAGGCTGGGCCTGATTGATGCCATTAAGGCCGAAGGTGCTATCACCAACGGATCGCGGATTTTCCGGTTCGATGGGTTGCATTTGCGCGATCTGGATGAGCCCGCCCTCGAAGAAGGGCTTCCGGCCACCGGCGGGATCATGCGCCCTGTGCTGCACCGGATTATGCAGGCGCGGGTCAATGAACTGGGCGTCACTGTGCGACTGGGGCTGACGGTGTCCGTCCTTGAAAACGTAGAGGAGGGCGTAGATGTCGCATTCTCCGACGGTACCGATGGTCGATATGACCTTGTGGTTGGGGCGGACAGCATTAACTCGCAAGTTCGCAAACTGGCATTCCCGCATATGGGTGAAGCGGAATATACCGGGCAGGGTTGCTGGCGCATTTCGATCGCCAAACCACCGGGGCTGGAGCGCGGCGAATTCTATTTTGGACATCAATATCCCGCCGGAATAACGGCGTGCGGCACCGACAAGGTCTATATGTGGATGCTTACGCCGCATATCCGTCGTCAAAAGCATTTCGATGAAACCGAACTGTTTGACACGTTAAAAGCCAACCTTGCCCCGTTCGGCGGCAGCGCAGGCTGGATTCGCGATAATATGATCCGCGACGATTGGATCAATTATCGCCCGCTTGCAGCCGTGTTGCAGCCCGGTCCATGGAGTGCCGGGCGGATCGTGCTGGTCGGCGATGCGGTGCATGCCACAACCCCGCATTTGGCATCGGGCGCCGGAATTGCGGTGGAAAGCGCGTTGGTTCTGGTCGATGAACTGATAGCGGCAGATAGCGTTTCGGCGGGGCTGCAATCCTATCAGGATCGCCGTTTTGAGCGATGCCGAGACGTAATCGAAACCAGCATTGCTGTCGGAGCACTACAGCTGAATGGCGGTTCACCCGATCAAATTGGCGGGATGATTGGCGGCGCGCTGTACCGGCTTGCTGGCGATTTCTAAAATGCTTTGGCGGGAAAATTAAAGGCTTTCGGTGCCGCAATCGGACGCCTAATAGCCGCTAATCTGGCAATTGCCCGTTGGCGCGCAAAACATCCCCCGCCAGATACAGCGACCCCGCGATCAGCACGATTTCGGTCGCGGGATCGATGGATAGTGACGTCATGGCGTCTATTATCCCGGCTGCCGCTTTCGCTTTTTGGCCAAATGCCGAAACCCCATGATGGTCATGTCCCGGCACCGGTAGCACAGTGATACTCGCAAGCTGTTCCGCCAAAGGCGCGATAATCGCCGCTGGGTCTTTGTTCGCTAGCATGCCGGTAATCAGGTGGATTCGTTTGGGCTCATCGGCAAAATGCGCCGCCAATGCGAGGCCAGCATCGACATTATGCCCGCCGTCGAGCCAAACCTGCGCCCCCTGCACCAAATCGGTCAAAGACCCTGCGCCCAATCGCTGCATCCGTGCGGGCCAGCGGGTCCATTCCATCGCGGCGCTCATCGCGCTTTCTGGAACAGTGATCGCGTTTTGGTGTCGCAACATCGCCACCGCCAGCGCCGCATTGTCCGATTGATACGCGCCCGGTAATCTCGGCAAGGGCAGGGCGATTTTTCCGCGTGCGTCGCGGTAATGCAAATGGCCTTCGTAGATGACCGCGTCCCAGCTTTCCCCGCGATCCAACAGAATCGCACCCACCCGCAACGCTTGCTGCGCGATTTCAGCCAGCATTGACGAGCGGTATTTTTGGCAGATCAGGGGCGTATTTGCCTTTGCGATCCCTGCCTTTTCAAAAGCTATCCGGTCCAACGGATCGGCGGGAACACTGTCTTCTTCGGCCAGCAAAAACCCTTCATGGTCGATGCCCAGCGACGCGATGCCGCAGGCGACAGGCGCGGGTATGATGTTGGTGGCATCCAGCCGACCGCCCAAGCCAACCTCGATTATACAGGCATCGGCGGGGGTACGTGCAAAGGCCAAAAAGGCGGCAGCGGTGGTGACTTCGAAAAAGCTGGCCTGCAATCCTTCGGCCACATTCAGCACTTCGGATAGCAATGCTGCTAGCAAATCGTCGCTAATCAGCGTACCCGCAAGCCGGATACGTTCATTAAAGCGCACCAGATGCGGGCTGGAATACACATGCGTGCGCAAACCCGCCGCCTCAATGCTCCCGCGTAAAAAAGCGCAGGTCGAGCCTTTACCATTGGTCCCCGCGACGTGAAAAACCGGCGGCAGTTGCAAATGCGGATTGCCCAGCCGCGCGCATAATTCGGTAATACGCTCCAACCCGAGCGTATCTCGACCGGGCGACAAGGCGGCCAACCGGTCAAGCTGCGCTTGGACGGCGGGTGAGTCGGATTTGGCGTGGTCAGCCATTGAAACTCCCTCTCCCCTTCAGGGGAGAGGGCCGGGGAGAGGGGGAGTCTCCAAAAGAACCGGCCCAGTGGGTTGAGTATAGGAGATTCCCCCTCTCCCTAACCCTCTCCCCTAAAGGGGAGAGGGAACCGATCAGGCCGCCTTCCGTCCCGCCATCAGGAAATCGACCAGGCTCGACAGCGTGTCTTTGAGCGCATGGCGGTGTGTCACCATGTCGATCATGCCGTGGTCGAGCAGATATTCGGCGCGCTGAAATCCTTCGGGCAGTTTTTCGCGGATGGTTTGTTCAATCACCCGCTGTCCGGCGAAACCGATCAACGCGCCGGGTTCGGCGATTTGAATGTCGCCCAGCATCGCGTAAGATGCGGTGACACCGCCGGTGGTCGGGTCGGTCAGCACCACGATATAGGGCAGGCCAGCGTCTTTCAACATCTGGATCGCCACCGTTGAGCGCGGCATTTGCATCAGGGACAATATCCCCTCTTGCATTCGTGCGCCGCCAGCAGCGGTGAAGATGATATAGGGGCAGGCGTTTTTGACGGCTTCCTGTACCGCAGCAACAAAGGCTTCGCCCACCGCCATGCCCATCGATCCGCCCATAAAGGCGAAATCCTGCACGCTGATCACGGCTTGCTGTCCGTCAATCTTTCCCCGCGCACTGATCATCGCGTCATGCTCACCGGTCGATGCCCGCGCGGCTTTGATGCGGTCGGTATATTTTTTGGTGTCTTTGAATTTCAACGGGTCTTCGGCCACGCGCGGCAGCGGCATGACCGTAAAGCTGTCGACATCAAAAATCGCCGCAAAGCGTTCTGCAGGGCCGATGCGACCATGGAAATCGCATTTCGGGCAGACCGATTGATTTTCCTCATATTCCTTGAGAAAAATCATCGAGTTACAGCCTTTGCACTTATGCCAAAGCGTCTCCGCCGTCTCGCGCTTGGCGATAAACGGCATGGCATTGCGGACGCGCGTGACCCAGTTCATGATTTATCACTTTCCATATGACGGGTTAGTTATGCCTTTCGGCACCGTCCTGTAAATTGGTTTCACACGAAGGATACGAAGATTATCAAGAAGTCAGACCGGTGGCTGATATTTCGTCAGAACAACAACCTCTTCAAAATCTTCGTGCTCTTCGTGTGAAACAATCTTAGCCAGGCTCAGGCGGAAACAATAGCCGCTTTTAACGAGGCCACATAATCGCGCACTGGCCCTGCGGCACCGGCGCCATGCTGCGCGACCAGCTCAACAATTGCTGAACCCACAACCACCCCATCAGCAACGCGGGCAATTGCTACGGCTTGTTCGGGTGTCCGCACACCAAAACCAACCGCGATGGGCAGGGCGGTCGCGGCCTTTAACCGCGCAACCGCGTCTTCGATGCTGGCCTGTGCGGCCTGTTGCTTACCAGTGATCCCGGCGACGCTCACATAATACAGGAACCCGCCGGATCCTTCCAAGATCGCGGGCAGCCGCGCGGCGTCGCTTGTGGGCGTTGCAAGGCGGATCAGGCTGACTCCCACAGCGCGAAGGGCAGGGCCAAGCTCGGGGTCTTCCTCTGGCGGAATATCGACACAGATAACGCCATCGACGCCAGCCTTTTTGCATTCCGCTGCAAACCAGTCTCCACCCCGGACGGTCATCGGGTTGGCATAGCCCATCAGCACGAGCGGCGTTTCTGGGTGGCGTGCACGGAAGGCGGTGGCGATTGCGAAAATATCGGCGGTGGTCGTGCCTTTGGCCAGACTGCGGATATTCGCCTCTTGAATTGCGGGGCCATCGGCCATCGGATCGGTGAACGGCATGCCCAATTCGATCACATCCGCGCCGCCCGCAACGAGCGCGTCAAGGTTGGCCGCCGTATCGCCATCGCCAGCAGTGATGAAGGTGACGAGGGCAGGCTGGGGTTTGGTAAAGGCGGAGGAGAGGCGGGTCATGATAAAGCCCTCTCCCCTTTAGGGGGGAGGGTTGGGAGGGGGGGAGTCAATTGCACGCCCAACATCGTCAGCACACCTTCCATATTCGTCATCACATCTGAATTGGTAAACCTGATCACACCAAATCCTAACTTATGAAAATACGCTTCTCTGATCCGATCATGTTCTTGGGAGAAGGCATGCGAGTCTCCGTCCACTTCAATAATCAGCATTGCCGAACGCGAATAGAAATCGGCGATATAATTGCCAACCACATTTTGTCTGCGAAACTTGGTTCCTTCGAACCGCTTGGCGCGCAGTTGATACCATAACCGCTTCTCCGGTTCGGTCATTTCGCGTCGGTTCACTCTCGCAAATTCGATCAGCCTTGGGTCGCGCATCTTTGCCCCTCTCTGCTGCGACTAGGCAGCAAGCTGCCAAGTCTCGCTATCTCTCCCCTGAAGGGGAGAGAGAAGGCTAAGCCCTCTCCCCTTTAGGGGGGAGGGTTGGGAGGGGGGGAGTGCGCGAAATGCGTTTGCCTTCATATCACCGTCCCCAAAGCCTCAGCCACCGTAAAGATATCCTTGTCTCCGCGCCCGCACAGGTTCGCCAAAATAATCTGGTCGCGATCCATTTTCACTGCCTCGCGCGCCACCGCCGCAATGGCGTGGGCGGGTTCTAGCGCAGGAATAATCCCCTCGGTGCGGCAGAGTAGCTGGAACGCATCCAGCGCCTCCACATCAGTCACGCTGTCATAGCGCACGCGGCCGATTTCCTTCAGCCAGCTATGTTCGGGCCCAATGCCGGGATAATCCAGCCCCGCCGAAATCGAATGCGCCTCGGCAATCTGGCCGTCGTCATCTTGCAGTAAATAGGTTTTGTTGCCGTGGAGGATTCCGGGGCGACCGCCCGCGAGCGATGCCGCATGTTCCTTGTCCAGCCCATGCCCCGCCGCTTCGATCCCCAGCATCTGCACACTGTCATCATCCAGAAACGGGTGGAACAGACCGATGGCGTTCGACCCGCCACCAATCGCCGCGATCAGCAGGTCGGGCAGGCGGTTGATGCGCGACAACATTTGCGCGCGTGCTTCCTTGCCGATCACGCTTTGGAAATCGCGGACCAATTCGGGATAGGGATGTGGCCCCGCAGCTGTGCCGATGATGTAGAATGTGTCGTCCACATTGGCGACCCAATCGCGCAGCGCCTCGTTCATCGCGTCTTTTAGCGTTGCGGCACCGCTGGTCACCGGAACAACCTCGGCCCCCAACAACTTCATGCGGAAAACATTGGGCGATTGCCGAGCGACATCGGTTGCGCCCATGAAGATCACGCATGGCAGGCCAAAACGCGCGCAGACGGTGGCAGTGGCGACGCCGTGCTGGCCAGCGCCGGTCTCCGCAATAATCCGCGTCTTGCCCATCCGCATCGCGAGCAATATCTGGCCGACGCAATTGTTGATTTTGTGCGCGCCGGTGTGGTTCAGCTCATCGCGCTTGAACCAGATTTGCGCACCTTTGCCTTGCGGAGCGTCCTTGCGACATTCCTCAGTCAGCCGCTCGGCATAATAAAGCGGGCTTGGCCTTCCCACATAATGTTCGAGCAAATCGTCGAACTGTGCGTGAAAAGCGGGATCGACCTTGGCAGCCTCATATTCGCGTTCCAGATCAAGGATCAGCGGCATCAGCGTTTCGGCGACATAACGCCCGCCGAATTGGCCGAAATGCCCCCGGTCATCGGGTTGGTTGCGGAAGGAGTTGGGTGCTGTTTGCATAAGGATTACGCGATCACTCAAATTCAACCGTAGCCCTGAGCCTGTCGTAGGGCGCTTTAAAGGACAGCGCTAAACGGAGAGGCGTGCTTCGACAGGCTCAGCACTACGGTTTATGATGGGGCTTGTTCGCGCACCCGTTGGCAGAAGGCGGCAATCTTGTCCACATCCTTCACGCCCGGAGCTGATTCTACCCCTGATGAGGTATCGACCAACGGCGCGCCCGTCGCGCGGACAGCCTCCGCGACATTGTCCGGGGTCAGGCCCCCGGCAAGGCCCCAGGGCAGTTGGTGGCGGTGGCCGCTGAGTACCGACCAGTCAAACCGTGTGCCGGTGCCGCCGGGCAAAGCCTGCGCCGGGGCATCGAACAGCAACCGGTCGGCGGCATCGACAAACCGGTCGCTTTTGCCCAACGTTTCCGCATCGCGCACGCCCAGCGCCTTCCAGATTTCGACTGTGCTGAATTGCTTCACCAGCCGCAGCCATTCGGGGGTTTCGCTGCCGTGGAACTGCACCACATCGGGCCGCACAATCCGCAACGCCGCTTCGGTCAAGTCAGGGTCGGCATCGACCAGTAACAACACGACTTTCAGGTTGGGCGGGGTTCGCATCCGCAAGGCCGCTGCCTGTTCCAACCCAACATGGCGCGGGCTTTTCTCGAAATGGACAAGGCCGATGTGCGACGCTTGTGCGGCGGCCGCTGCCTCGATGGCGGCAACGGAGGACAGGCCGCAGATTTTGATTTGGGTTTGCAAAACTTGTCTCAATATATTCGTCGCCCCGCACTTGATGCGGGGCTTGGCTACTTTAGAGCCTTTGGTGCCGAAAAGCCTAACCCCGTGTCAAGCACGGGGTGACGAAATTAGTGAAGCAGGATTTATTAAAGCGTCCCCATAATCGCCCGTGCCTCTGCATCGGGGTCCTCTGCCTTGGTGATCGGGCGGCCAATAACCAACACGCTCGCGCCATCATCGCGCGCTTGGCGTGGGGTTACCGCGCGTTTTTGGTCGCCCATCGCGGCCCCTGCCGGACGCAATCCAGGGACGACAAAAAAGCCGTTTTTCCATGCTTTGTGTGCGGCTTTTACTTCATGGCCTGAACATACAATTCCGTCCAATCCCGCTTCTTGCGCCAGCGCCGCCAATCGCGCGACCTGCAATTCGGGATTGTCCGACACGCCAATGCGTGACAGATCATGATCGTCCAGACTGGTCAGCACGGTGACAGCGACCACCTTTGTATGCGGGCCAGCCGCGGCCTTAGCGTCTTCCATCATCGCGCGGCCACCGGCGGCGTGGATGGTGACGATGGCGGGTTCCAGCGCGTTGATCGCCTGCATCGCCTTTGCCACGGTGTTGGGAATATCGTGCAGTTTCAGGTCGAGGAAAATCGGCAGGCCCAGTTTCTGCACCTCGTGCACGCCGTGATGGCCATTGGCGCAAAAAAATTCGAGGCCCAGTTTAACGCCGCCGATATGCGCCTTCACCTTTTTGGCAAGCGCCAACGCGTCGTCCAAATAGGGGGTGTCGATGGCGACGAACAGCGGATTGCTCATGCGGCACCTGCATTCGGCGCATTACCATATTCGCGCAAATCAAGTGGCGCAGGGCGCGCCGCACTTTCCAAAGTCGCGATCCGCCGGTTGAGCCGGAATTTCTGCGTCTTGTGCCAGAAATAGAGCGGTAAATAACCCAGCAACAGCGCCGCACCAATCAATGCAGGCAGCTTTGTATCCAGCCACATACCGCCCCATAGACGCACCGAAAGCGGTTGCCAGTTATTGACGGCAAAAACCGTGAAGCCAACAAGCAGCATCACCCAGAATACAGTCTTCAGGAATGACATGGGCTTTGGCCTCCTTTGCTTTGGATTTGTCTATGTTAGGGGAAGGTTGCGAGAGTTTCTAGTCCTTTGGTGTCATTATCGGCGTCACCCTGAACTTGTTTCAGGGTCCATTTAGCCTTTCAAGCTCAGGGCTCGCTGCACGATGGACGCTGAAACGAGTTCAGCATGACGGCATAATTGTGGGTATTACCCAAAAACCCGCGCGAAAATCGTATCGACATGCTTTAGGTGATAACCCAGATCGAACTTGTCCTCGATCTCTGCGGGCGAAAGCGCGGCGGTCACATCCGCATCGCCCTTCAACAATTCGAGCAGCGACAACTCGCCGTCCGATTCCCAAACCTTCATCGCGTTGCGCTGCACCAGATGATAGCTGTCTTCGCGGCTGACGCCTGCCTGGGTCAGTGCCAGCAACACCCGTTGCGAATGAACCAATCCGCCCATTTTATTCAGGTTCTTCTCCATCCGCGCCGGATAAACGAGCAATTTGTCGATCACCCCGGTCAAGCGACCCAGCGCAAAATCGAGGGTAATCGTAGCGTCTGGCCCGATATAGCGTTCGACCGAAGAATGCGAAATATCGCGTTCATGCCACAACGCCACGTTCTCCAACGCGGGTACCACCGCGCTGCGTACCATGCGCGCCAGGCCGGTTAGGTTTTCGGTCAAAATCGGGTTGCGTTTGTGCGGCATCGCCGATGAACCCTTTTGCCCGGGCGAGAAATATTCCTCTGCCTCCAACACCTCGGTGCGCTGCAAATGTCGGATTTCCACGGCCAGACGTTCGATCGACGATGCAATCACGCCAAGCGTCGCGAAATACATCGCGTGGCGATCACGCGGGATAACTTGCGTGGAAACTGGCTCCACCGACAGGCCAAGCTTTGCCGCCACATGCTCTTCGACGCGGGGATCGATATTCGCAAACGTCCCCACCGCGCCCGAAATCGCGCAGGTCGCAATGTCTGCCTTTGCGGCGATCAACCGGTCTTTGCAGCGCGAAAATTCGGCATAAGCCTCCGCCATTTTCAGGCCAAAGGTAACGGGTTCGGCATGGATGCCATGGCTGCGCCCGATGCATGGCGTCATTTTATGCTCAAAGGCGCGCTTTTTGATCGCCGCCAATAACGCATCAAGATCGGCAAGCAAAAGGTCGCTAGCGCGCGCCAACTGAACGGCAAGGCAAGTGTCGAGCACGTCAGAGCTGGTCATGCCTTGATGCATGAAACGCGCTTCGTCGCCCACCTGTTCGGCAACCCATGTCAAAAAGGCAATAACGTCATGCTTGGTCACTGCCTCTATGGCGTCAATTGCGGGAACGTCGATTGCGGGGTTGGTTGCCCACCACGCCCATAATGCATCCGCCGCTGATTGCGGAACAACGCCCAGTTCCGCTAAGGCTTGCGTCGCATGCGCCTCTATCTCGAACCAGATTTTGAAGCGGTTTTCCGGCTCCCAAATGGCAACCATATCGGGGCGGGAATAACGGGGGATCATAAGCTGGCTTTCTGCTGAATGTTCGGAGTTGGTGCGCCGTTAGCAGTTTGTTGGGATGGGGTCAGCAACTTCTCTTGCCAGTTTAACGAACTCTCGCCCCTTTAGGGGAGAGATACGAAGCCTTTGCCGCGGGAGTGACTTAGGCGAAGTAGAGAGGGGGCGGTAAAGCACCGCTCCCAGACCAAGCCCCTCTCCGCTGCGACTAGGCAGCAGGCTGCCAAGTCTCGCTCCTCTCCCCTGAAGGGGCGAGGGTAAAAACTCACTTTTCCCCAAACAATATCCGCCCCACGCCCCATGCCGCAACTGCCCCCGCCAATTGCGCAAGGATGAACCCCGGCACATCCGCAGGGGCAATCCCTGCAAAACTGTCTGATAAACTGCGCGCAATCGTAATCGCCGGATTGGCAAAGCTGGTGGAGGAGGTAAACCAATAGGCCGCCGTGATATACAATGCGACGCTGGCGGGAACTGCGGATGGGCGATGGCGTGCGGTACCAATTATGGTCAGCAACAATCCAAAGGTTGCGATAAACTCACCAGCCCATTGTCCGGCTCCAGTGCGGCTATGCTGCGAGAATTGCAGGATGGGCAGATCAAACATCAAATGCGCAGCCCATACCCCCATGATACCCGCCAAAATTTGCACTGGCACATAGGCGGCAAGTGCACGGCTATCGAGTTCGCGGCGCAACCACATCACCACACTGACCGCAGGATTAAAATGCGCACCCGAAATCGGCCCCAACATCGCGATCAGCACAAACAGCATTGCGCCCGTTGCGGCGGTGTTACCCAATAAAGCAACCGCAACATTTCCACCCGCCAATTGTTCGGCCATAATGCCAGAGCCGACCACGGTCGTGAACAAAAAGAAGCTGCCGAGTGCTTCGGCACTGAGTTTGCGGATCATATGGCACCGTCCATCGAACCGATCTCGGTCAATTTGGAGCGAAGTTCGGCGGTCGACAGAGTTTCCAACGGCAACGCCATAAAAGCACGCACGCGCATTTCCAGCCAATGATAAGTTTGTTCAAAGGCGGCATCGACTGCCGCATCATCACCCCCAACATCAGCGGGATCGGGTAGCCCCCAATGCGCGCGGACAGGAGCGCCTGTGAAAATAGGGCAAGTTTCTCCCGCCGCATTTCCGCAAACCGTAATAGCAAAGTCTATCTGCGGCGCATCGTTGCCCGCAAATTCGTCCCAGCTTTTCGAACGGAATGATGACAGGTCATATCCTTTGCGCGCGAGTAAACGCAACGCACCGGGATGCGGAACGCCTTTGGGTTTACTGCCCGCGCTATAGCCGACGATCCGATCTTCACCCAGTCGGTTGAACAATGCCTCGCCCAATATGCTACGCGCTGAATTCCCGGTGCAGAGCACCAAAACCCGCTTCTTCATGTGCCACACGCATTCTGCAGGGTATTGGGTGTGCAACAGGGCGCTACACCCTTTTCTGTATTTTCCTTTATTGCTTCAATGTCCAGCTTATCGCCATAATTGGTCATTTCACCATGGCTGTGAAAGGCTTCCCAGATGACGCCATCGGGATCGGTGACCCAGTTTTTGGTCGATTGCGCGTAACAGCATTGCGCTTCGCCTTCATCCAGCACAGGGCGGCCCGATGCCTGTAGTTTGCTATATACATCGGCGAGTTCATCTGGGTTTTCAGCCTGAATGCCCAGATGTTCGACCCCCAATTCGACACCCGCCTTGGACGAGATGGCGAAATTGACGCGTGGGTCATCGAGCATCCATTTGGCGTAATCGGGCTTCGCCACGCTAGGCGATTGGCCGAAAAGCTGGGAATAAAAGGCAATAGATTGACCAAGGTCGGATACGCCGACATGGACATGGAAACGCTTCATGCGCATTTCCTTTCTTCGGTTAAAGGGATGCAGGCGGATTGCGGGGCGCATTCGGCGCTGGCACCGCAGCAGTTTTCCATTAAATACCCCATCAATTCGTTCATGGCGGCATAGTCCGCCGCGTATATCAGCGACCTACCTTTGCGCGTTTGCCGGATCAGCCCGGAATGGGTCAATTGCGCCAGATGAAATGATAGCGAACTGTTCGGCACGCCTAACGTCTCCGCCAATTTGCCAGCGGGCAAGCCTTCGACCCCCGCCTGCACCAATGCCCGAAATGCGGCGAGGCGATGTTCTTGTGCCAATGCGGCTAGCGCGCGAATAACGGGTTCGGGGTTCATGGGGGTCTCCAATGATTCGATAGTTGTCGAAATATGGAAATGATATGCGGAAGTCAAGGGGCAAATTGGGGGTGCGTGTTTCGGGCTTAAAATTTTCCTATTTCCAAAATGAAAAGCCACGATTTTGCGTGTCACCCTAATTCGGAATCGGTGTCATCTTGTGCCTTCTTTGGCGTAAAAGCATGGCTTTGGGCTTTTGCGCTAAAATCCGACAATAATCTGTGGATTTCCGCATATCATCGCTTCCCTGCGACTCGAAGCGCCGCTATCGACAGTGCCGATGTCTGAAATCATAATCGACCCGCCAGCCGAAGATCCCTTTGACCATGTGGTCAACGCGCCGTTCGACGCGGCGATGTCTGAACGCTATTTGATCTACGCAATGTCGACCATCACCGCACGGTCGCTGCCCGATTTGCGCGATGGATTAAAGCCGGTCCACCGGCGTTTGCTTTGGGCAATGCGCCAGCTGAAGCTAGATCCCGGCAATGGCTATAAAAAATGCGCCCGCGTTGTCGGTGACGTTATCGGTAAATATCACCCGCATGGCGACCAGTCGGTTTATGACGCCATGGTCCGTTTGGCGCAGACGTTTTCGCTGCGTTACCCCTTGGTCGACGGGCAGGGCAATTTCGGAAATATCGACGGCGATAATGCAGCGGCATATCGCTATACCGAGGCGCGGCTGACGCGGACAGCCATCGAGCTGATGAACGGGCTTGATGAAAGCGCGACCGATTTCAAACCCACCTATAATGGCGAAGACGAAGAGCCAGAGGTTATGCCCGGGCTGTTCCCCAATCTGCTCGCCAATGGGGCCAGCGGTATCGCCGTAGGCATGGCGACCAGCATCCCGTCGCACAATGCCGCCGAAGTCATCGATGCGGCGATGCTGTTGATCGACGAACCCAGCGCAACCCACCAACAGTTGATGCAGATTGTGCAGGGACCGGATTTCGCCACCGGCGGCGTGCTAGTCGATAGCCGCGATGTTATCAGCAATGCCTATGCCACAGGACGCGGTGCAATGCGGGTGCGGGCCCGTTTCCACACCGAAGATGCAAAGGACGCGGCAGACCGCGCTGCCGGGATTGAACGGTTGCCCAATGGCACATGGCAGTTGGTGATTTCTGAAATCCCCTATCAGGTGCAAAAGGGCAAATTGATCGAGCAGATCGCGCAGATTATTGCTGACAAAAAACTGCCGATACTGGATGATGTGCGCGATGAATTGGATTCTGAAATCCGTATCGTGCTGGTTCCCAAAAGCCGAAACGTCGACCCCGAAGATTTGAAGAACGCGCTGTATCGGTTATCTGATCTAGAGACCCGTTTCTCGCTCAACATGAACGTTCTGGATGCCAACCGTGTTCCCAAAGTCATGGGGCTGGGTGAAGTTTTGCGCCATTGGCTGGCGCACCAGATAGAGGTTCTGGTCCGTCGGTCGCAGCACCGGCTGGAAAAGATTGATGCGCGGCTGGAATTGCTGGAGGGCTATATTATCGCCTTCCTCAATCTGGACCGCATTATCGAGATTATCCGTACCGAAGATGAACCCAAGCCCGTGATGATGGCCGAGTTCATGCTCAACGATCGGCAGGCAGAAGCGATCCTGAACATGCGGCTGCGTTCTTTGCGCCGCCTGGAGGAAATGGAGTTGCGCCGCGAACTGGACGGGTTGCGGGCCGAACGCGAAGAACTGGTCAAGCTGATCGAAAGCCCTGCGCGACAACGCACCCGGCTGAAGAAAGACCTCTCCAAATTGCGTTTGGGCTATGCCGAGGAAACCGAACTTGGCCGCCGTCGAACCTCACTGATCGAAGCTGCCCCTGCGCGCGAGATTTCGCTGGAAGCCTTTATTGAACGGGAGCCGGTAACGGTTATCCTGTCCAAACGCGGCTGGATTAAGGCGATGAAGGGCCATGCCGATCTGGCGGCGCGGGCGGAATTCAAATTTAAGGAAGGCGATAGCCTGGCCTATATATTCCACGCGCAGACCACCGATAAAATCCTGTTCGCCACCGCCAATGGCCGTTTCTATACCATCGGTGCCGACAAGCTACCCGGCGCACGCGGCTTTGGTGAGCCATTGGGAACGATGGTCGATATGGAAACCGGCAATGATGTTGTCGCCGCCATGCCTGCGGCGCCTGGCGGCCGTTTGCTGCTGGCCGCGTCCACTGGTAAAGGTTTTATCTGCAGGATGGAGGACATTATCGCAGAAACCCGCAAGGGACGCGGTATCGTAAGCCTGAAACCCGGTGCAAAGTTACAAGTGGTGCGTGTCGCCCCGACGGATGCTAGCGAAGAGGCGGCGGCAAAAGACCAATATGTTGCAGTCGTTGGTGACAACCGCAAATTGGTAATTTTCCCGATGAGCGAGATTCCTGAAATGGCAAAAGGGCAGGGCGTTACCCTGCAACGCTATAAAGATGGCGGGCTGTCTGATGCGGTGTGTTTCCCGTTATCAGAGGGTTTGAGCTGGACCATGGGCGGCGATAGCGGCCGTACGCGCACTGAAACCGATCTGACCCAATGGCGCGTTGCCCGTGGTGCCGCTGGCCGATTGCCGCCGCAAGGATTCCCGCGCAACAACCGGTTTGATTAACGCTGGCGGTTGGGTGCGTTAACCTTTTGTTGGGCACAAATGGTGAGGCAAGATTTTACACATCGTCGCTATCCCACCCTGATGAAAGTCTGGGATCGCGATCATTTTTCATTGGCTGAGGCCGCTTCACTGACATCGAACATGGTGGTTCGAGAGCGGCAAGATATGTCACCAGCGGATATGTCCTGGATGCAGTCGCTTCCGATCGCCGCTGCTATTTATAGGAAGGTCGAAGACAGGCTTATAAAGCTGTCTTCCAACGAACAGTTCGATCATCTGATATTTTCGGGTAATCGGCAAAGTTCGCTCGACCTGTCAGCAATTACCGACCGTATTGCCACGATGTCGCGTTTAGGCCGCACCAGCCATGTCGAGAAATGGACTTCGGCGGATGATGTGCGCAGATGCCAACTGGACGTTAGCATTGCCAGTTTTGGATCGGCTTCAGATCATTTCCTGCTCTCCTTCGTTGACCGCACAGCGGAGGTCGAAGGACAGGCCAACTTGCGCCGGGAAATGATGCATGATTGCCTCACAGGATTTTCTAACCGCGTTGGTTTTGAAGAACGTGTCGAAGAAAGCACATCAGCGTATCTGGCCGATGACGCCGCTTTGCCAAATGGCCAATATGCAATGATTTTGTTCGATCTGGCTCGGTTTAGCCGGATCAATGAATTGGTGGGTGTGCTGGCTGGTGACGAATTGATCATCACCGTCGCACGCCGGTTGCAAGCCAGACTGCGCCAACATGAGATTGTCGGACGCATTGGCGGTGACGAGTTTGCCCTTTTTGCCCGGATTAGTGATACGGATTCGGTAGACGCCATCGCCAAGCGAATAGCGCAGGTTTTTGCCGATCCTTGCAAGCTTTCTAACTTAGAAATCAAGGTCGATTGCGCAGCAGCGGCAGCGATTGGCACCTTCGGTTTGGACGAGCCGATGGAAACGTTGCGGCACGCTCAACTGGCACTGAAGCGCGCGAAAAAAAGCAAGTGTTTTGAGCTGTTTTCTGATGACAAGCTAACGCATGCCAAACATCGCTTCTCTATCGAGACCGACCTTCGCCGTGCATTGGAACGCAATGAACTGGAACTGCATTACCAACCACTGATCGATCTCGATAGCGGAAAACTGAACGGTTTCGAGGCTTTGGCCCGCTGGAACCATCCAGAACGCGGGCAAGTTTCGCCGCAAGATTTTATTGCGGTTGCTGAAGAATGCGGATTGATTGTGCCTTTGGGTCGATGGGCGCTCATCGAAGCAGCGCAAACAATTGCCGATTGGGACCGGGAAGCGGGTCGGGCATTGCCGTTCCGTATTTCCGTCAATCTCTCTGCCGAACAGCTTAAACGCGATGATGTTACAGAAGCCGTCAAAGTGGCGTTGAATTCAGCTTCTATCTCTGGCGATCGATTTACACTTGAACTGACTGAAAGTGCTTTGGTCGACGATCCACAAGGCGCGCGAAAAATACTTAAATTGCTGAAACAGTTGGACACGTGCTTGGCGATGGACGATTTCGGTACAGGCTATTCCAATCTGGCCTATTTGCAAAAACTGCCCATCGATGTTTTGAAAATCGACCGCAGTTTCATTACAGACATGCTCGGGAACCGCGATAGCAAAGCGATTGTCAGCACGATCCTGTCGCTTGCATCGGCGTTGGGAATGAAGACGACTGCGGAAGGAATTGAGTCCCAACAAATTTCCGATGCTCTGCGGGGATTGGGCTGCACCAATGGGCAAGGCTATTATTATGCACGCCCCATGACGCGCGACGCGGCCTATCAGTTTTTGTTGGAAAGTGCTTCTGCCACGGCTTGATCTGCTAGCAACAGCGTAGCGGCCGTATCGGGGAATCCCTGTGCGATCCATTGCCGCTCGATTTGTTGAAGTGTAGCTGCCACCAACGGCCCGGGATTCAGCCCCAATGTAATCAGATCGCCCCCTTTTATGGGAAATAACGGGATGTCCCAATCATCCAGTAACGTCAGAGATTGCTGCCATTCCACGTCAGCGCCGCGCAGCAACGCGATGTCCCGCGCACTTGCCATGCCGTAAAGATAGGCAATGTCCCGGACGTTGGAGGCTGTGACCGCGATAGGAGTGGTCAAAAGATTTCAGATATTTCCGCTGCCGCGTCGATAGCTTCAATCGAGCGGCGATCTTGTCGGCTTGTTCCGCCTGAATGGGGATTAATGCCGCAAGTCGCCGTAACGCACTTGGACTTTCAAATGCCTGTTGCTCACGATCAATCAAGCGGCGCAAATCGGTGGCGGCGCTGTCAGTCAGCTCGGGGAGAAATGCCCCGAAAACGCCATTTTCGATCATCAACGTAATGCTGGCAAGCGGTGTGGACAGTGACAGCAGTTTAAGCAGTTCGTCTGTAATTCGTTCGCGCGATAATGACTTCAAGCTATGTACAGCGGCGCGGCAGGCCGCGATTGCAGCGTCATCGGGGCTATCCGATCCGAAACGCGCATAAAACCTGAAAAACCGTAATATGCGCAGGTGATCTTCGGCGATCCGCTGCATTGGATCGCCGATAAATCGAACCGTCCGGGTGGCAAGATCATCGAGTCCTTGGTGATAATCGAATATCTCGCCGGTCAACGGGTCGGCATAAAGCGCATTGATGGTAAAATCCCGGCGTGCTGCATCCTGTTGCCATTCAGTCGAGAAGGCAACGGTAGCGCGGCGCCCATCGGTTGACACATCCCGGCGTAACGTAGTGACTTCGAAATTTTGGCCTTTAATAACCGCCGTGACAGTGCCGTGGGCTATCCCGGTGGGAACGGCCCTAATGTTATGGGCTTCCAACCGGGCTATCACGTCATTGGGCGTTAACGGGGTCGCCAAATCAACATCGGACACCGGCAATCCCAACAATGCGTCGCGTACGGCACCACCGACCAATCGCGGTGGGACGCCATCGGTAATTAGCGCCTCTACAAGCTGGGTTAGACTTTCGGATCGTAACCAAGATGTTTCGGGTAAACGCACCTCAGTCATAATTCAGCCTGCGCGCCAAATTTGTGATTATACCGGCGGTAATCCCCCAAATACGACGGCCTTTCCAGTTCATTTCATAATATTCCCGTTCCAGGCCATTCCACATTGTATTGTTCTGGGCCATTCTGGTTGGGTCAAGCAGGAATGCGAGAGGTACTTCGAACCAATCTTCAACTTCTTGCGGATTGGCTTTCAAAGGAAGGTCAGCGGGGAGTGCTCCAACCACAGGCGTTATGCGAAAACCACTCCCGGTAAAATATGTGTCGGCAACACCTAATATTTCCACTTGCGATGGCGGAATGGCCAGTTCTTCTTCGGCCTCGCGCAAAGCGGCTGCAATGTCATCAGCATCGTCGGCGTCAACTTTGCCGCCGGGAAAAGCGACCTGGCCGGCGTGATTGCGCAACCAATCCGGCCTTTGGGTCAGGATAACGCCCGGCTCGGTACGGTCGGTGATGGCAATCAAGACCGCAGCAGGCCGGTATTCCTGATCCGCAGTGCCGAAATGCCGTTCATCCTCGATGATCAAAGGATTTGGCACCGCTAAGGTTCCGGCAATTCTGGCACGCCAATTCATGCGGAATTCTCAATGGGAAAGAATACCCCCCGGCTCCATACCCCAGCAGGATCGCTCGCTTCTGCAAGCGCAATTTCTGCCAGATCGTAATAGACCGCGCGCGCGCATTTTGCCCAAAGTCCATCGCGAACGGCCACATAGGGTATCGCATGGCGGATCGCGATAGGATGCGCCGAATCGATGATCACCAAATCATCGGTGTTCAGGCGAAGCGCCAGCGATCGATCACGCAACTCCCCTTCACTGGTCAATTCTACCGCCAGGAAAGGGGCATCTTCAACGTCGATATGCAGTTTTTCGTGCGGTGTTACCAACCAATAGTCGCCATCATCGTCCAGTTTCAAGAGCGAGGAAAAGGCACGGACCATTGCCGGGCGGCGGATTAGTCCGCCTTGATGATACCATTGTCCGTCCGCTGCGATCCGCATTTCGCTTTCTCCGGCTTTTTCCGGATTCCACTGCGCAACGGGGGGCAGCTTTCTGGTCGATGCCAGATCAGCGATTTGATTGAGTGTCAGACCGGCCAAGTTTGGCGCTTCATAAGGCATGGCTGCTGCGCTCCAGCATTCCATGCTTCGGTAAAGGATGATTGCCGATATTGCGCGCCAATAATCGACGCGGTTCCCAGGGTCCGGGTAATGTCCAGCCGCCGGTTGCATCAGCGGAAAAGCCGAAACGTCCATAATATTCGGGATCGCCGATCATAACCATGGGTGGATCGCCCAGATTGGGTGCAGCGTTCAAAGTTGCCCACATAAGTGTTTTTCCCAGGCCTGTTCCTTGTATTTTCGGCAATACTGCGACCGGGCCAACTAACACCATGGCGGTATCGTTAACCCTTACAGGCCAACACTGGATTGAACCGACTAGCCCGTTACCTTCCACCAACCCGAACGAGAGCGGCGCAATGGCGTCGCTGCCATCACGCAGCTTATAGGCTGTACGTCCATGGCGATCATATCCAAAAGCATCATCGAGTAGCCGTTCGACATCGTCAGGGGGAACGCGCGACAGCGAGAGCAATTCAACCATTTTCAAAATTTCCAACCGTGTCCCTTTTGGGCAGACGATACAACGCGACTACCGCCAAAATTCCGATTAAGATCGAGACTGCAAAGGGCGCGCCGGGGAAATAGAAAGCAGCGTCCGGCACGGTAAACTCGGCCAACGTGAAATTATAGGCAAATTGCGAGATGAGCACGCTGAACGCCATTATGCTGCCGTTCAGACCCTGTAACTCGCCCTGCTGGGATGCTGGTGCCCGCATAGACATCATTGCGTTCAAGGCCGGCAAAGCGAGGCCCGAAAAGCCATTAACTACTAACAAGATCAGGACCAGCGTTCCGTTAGTCAAATAAGTCATCAGGGCGTATCCCAACAAGCCGCTGGCCATGCCGATATAGGCAGTTTTTCGTTCTCCAAAGCGTGTGATGAACCGCTTGATTACAAAGGCCTGAAAAATCGCCATCGATAAACCAACACAACCGAGCGAAATGCCGACCATACGGCTGTCCCAGCCATATTGGATCGGGGCAAAAAACGTCCAGGACGTGGGATACACATTGCTGGCAAGCGACCAGAGAAAATAGATCGCCGCTATGGGTATAATTCCGGGCAGCTTGTTCATCGATGCAATAGCACCCAGGGGATTGGCGCGAGACCATTCGAATTTCCGCTGCTTTTCTACCGGCAGCGTTTCTGGAAAGACAATCAGGCCGTATATGCCGTTGGCAAATGCCAGCCCCGCCGCGACGAAAAAGGGAACCCGCGTGCCAAAATCGGCGAGCAAGCCACCAATAACTGGACCTAAAACAAATCCCAACCCGAATGCCGCGCCGACCTTTCCAAAACTAGAGGCGCGATCCTGTGCAGTTGACATATCGGCCATTGCCGCATTGGCGGGGCCAAAGACCGCTCCTAATGCGCCAGCGACTGCCCGTCCGACGAAAAGCCACATTATCGAAGGAGCGAAAGCCATTAACAGGAAATCAATTCCAAACGCAAAAAGTGAGACCAGAATTATCGGGCGGCGACCGAAGCGATCACCCAAATTGCCGATCATAGGCCCCATCAATATCTGGAAAATGGCGTAAGTAGCGCCGATCCATGCGCCGATCCGTGCCGCTCCTGCACCCTCGACATTGGCTAATTCGCGGATCAGATCAGGCAATACGGGCAAGATAATCCCGAAACCGACTGAGTAGATCAGCACGGTCAACAAGATGAAGCGGCTTGCGCGCCTTTTTTGGCCGGAGTCCCTATCCATGGCGCGGCATTGTCAGCGACAGGGTGCTTTGTCCACGTATTTTGTGCGGTGCAACGTCGCAATGTAACGCCATGCCAAGCGATGCAGAAAGCGGCTTGCCGCCATGCCCTGGGATGGATTAAACCTGCCCACAAGATACGGGGAGTGACCAATATGATTGATCAAGCACAAGAAGCGGTAGAGGGCGTCAAACCTGCAGAGATCGAGATCGATCCCGTTGCTCCCGTTGTTGAAAGCATTCCCGAAAAACCTTCAATTGTGAAAACAAGCAATTGGGGCGGAAAGATCGTTCTGTGGTGCGGGCTTGGTTCCGTGTTTATGGCGCTGGTCGGTGCGCTGGGTTCAGGTTGGGGGCTTTGGCAGTTCTCCGTGGGTTTTCAAATGCTAATGGCATCGTTTGGATTGGCGGCAATTGCCATTTTGCTAGGGCTATTCATTGGCTGGCGGCAAAGGAAGCGTGGCCCCGGGGGGCCAAAAGCGATGCGTTGGATTGGCATGGTAGCAAGCCTTGCCATGATCGGTTGGCTATTGAGATTCGTTTATGTGGCGCAAACGGTTCCTGCGATCCATGACATTTCAACCGACCTTGCCGATCCGCCGCAATTCACGCAATTGGCGGTGCGGGCTGATAATCTGGATAACATTCCCGGTGCGGATGATGGCGATATGCGCGGCTTCAGTCCGCAACAGCGTTGGGAAACGCTGCATAAGGGGGCATATGGCGATATCCGTTCGGTTCGGGTCAATATGCCCGTTGTCGAAGTGATCGCCAAGGCGGAGCGCCTTGCCAAAGATCGTGATTGGGACATAGCTGTGGTTTCTGCCGAAGAAGGCCGGATCGAAGCGACCGAGACCACCCGGTTTTTCCGTTTCAAGGATGATGTGGTCGTTCGTGTTCGGGCCACGGAGGACGGAAGAGGCAGCATTGTTGATATGCGTTCGATCAGCCGCGTTGGCGTGAGTGACCTTGGCGTCAACGCCAAACGGGTTCGGTCATTTCTGGCTGACCTTTCGGGAACGGTCAGTTCATAAGCTGTGGCCGGTTAGGATTGTTGCCCAAAATTTAAAGTTAAGGAGGCACCAGGTGACCCGGTTTCACAAATAGTGCGACACCCGTTTCTGCGGGTTTTCGTCATTTTTGCAGTATAATTACTTTTATTTGTGATAAAATTTCACTTCGATTTCCGCCGCTTTGCAGCGCAAATGCCGCATGATAAAACAACCGTGAGAAAGAGCGAAGACCGCACTTACGCGAAGTCGAAACCTAATGTTTTGCAAATGAAATCCTTCATTTCAAGCATGGATTTCATTTTTTATTAAGGTTGTTTCGGCGTCAGTTTCAGCATTCGGCCCTGCGATCCGCCGCCACCATCTTCAAGAAGCCACAGGCTGCCGTCAGGAGCCGCCTCGACTTCGCGAATGCGCGCTCCCATATCCCATTGATCGGCCTTTTGCGCGACTGCGCCGTCAAAACTAATCCGCAACAAGGACTGACTGCCCAATCCACCCATGAACAGCGAGCCACGCCATTCGGGGAAGGCGTCTCCTGTATAAAAGGCCAAGCCGCCGGGGGAAATAGATGGGTTCCAAAACAGGGCAGGGGCTTCATAGCCGTCTCCAGACTTATGGTCTGGTATGTCGCCGCCATCATAATGATCGCCATTGGATGCTTTGGGCCAACCGAAATTGGCTCCGCGTTTTACCCGGTTTAGTTCATCACCGCCTGACGGACCCATTTCATGGTTCCACAATTGCCCTTTGTCATCAAAAGTAAGCCCCATGGGGTTGCGGTGCCCAAAAGACCATATTTGAGACTGCACCGGTTTGGCGGCGTCGTAAAAGGGATTGTCGGTTGGGGTGGAACCATCGGGAAACAGCCGGACGATTTTTCCCAAATTGCTGTTCATATCCTGCGCCGGATCAAATTTCTGTCGGTCGCCCGAACTGATAAACAGATATTTGCCATCGGGAGAGAAAGCCAGTCTCTGCCCGAAATGGCCTTGGCCGCTGACTTTGGGTGTTTGTCGCCAAATGACTTTAAGATCGGTTAGGGCAGGCCCGTTTGCGCCCGTGCCAAGCCGAGCTTGCGCGACGGCAGTACCAGCGCCGCCCGCGCCTTTTTCGCCATAGCTGAGATAAACAATTTTATTGTCGGCAAATTGCGGATGCAAAATGACATCGCCCAACCCGCCTTGGCCGCCAAAGGCGACATCGGGCACACCGCTGACTTCATCGACCGAACCTTCCGCTTCCCACAACATCAACTTGCCGCTTTTTTCTGTGACGAGTGCCTGATTATATTCCGGCAGGAATGTCATTGCCCATGGGTCGTCGAAATCGGCGATGATGGAGGTTTCAAAGGGAGGAATTGTAGACGCTTTGGCGACGGAATCGTTGGCTACCGGTTTGCAGGCAATGGCGCAAAGGCTGATGCTGGCGATAAAGGCGGTCCGGTTCATACGATTCTCCTGTGGCGAAAAAGATCGAATAGCATATCACCGCCGACAAGTGTGCGTGGAAACAGGGGTTGCCATTTGCGGTGACGCGGCCTATAAACTGCCCATCCTGACATTGTTATGGCATTGAAGGGGCTGGCGCCAGACGGGGCCGGCACGATACGCCATTGTGATGTCTGTCACCTGATCGAAAGCTGTCTATCCTTGTCCAATCTTGCGCATATTACGTCGCTAATCGAAACAGAAGCCAATGCGCTGGGTTTTGATCTGGTGCGTGTCATGTGGATAAAGGGCGAAGATCCTACGTTGCAGGTGATGGCAGAACGCCCAGAGACGCGCCAGTTGAACATCGACGATTGTTCGGCGTTGTCGCACCGCATTTCGGACAAGTTCGATGAGTTGGACCCGATTGAAGAGGCTTATCGTCTTGAGGTTAGCTCTCCGGGAATTGATCGTCCACTGACGCGTCTGAAAGACTATGCCGATTGGGCCGGACACGAAGCCAAGGTTGAGATTGCAGAGCCGATTTCCGGCCAAAAACGTTTTCGCGGAAACATCAACATTGCTGATGGTGAAACTGTCATCGTTGTTGACGATAAAGCCGTTCAACATACGCTGCCATATTCTGCCATTATTTCCGCCAAGCTGGTCTTGACAGACCGGCTGATTGCGTCGACTGCCCCGCTCAATAGCGCCGGGGCCGACGCATTCGAAGATGAAACCCTAGCCGACCAACAGGAAGATTAAGTCATGGCCACTCCAATAGCTGCCAATAAGGCCGAATTGCTTGCGATTGCCAACGCCGTCGCCAGCGAAAAGATGATCGACAAAGCGATTGTCGTTGAGGCCCTAGAAGAAGCAATTCAGCGTGCAGCGCGCGCCCGTTATGGTGCGGAAAACGATATTCGTGCCAAGCTGGACACGCAGACCGGCGACCTTCGCCTGTGGCGCGTTGTCGAGGTGGTCGAAGAAGTTGAGGATTATTTCAAACAGGTGGACCTGAAGCAGGCTGAAAAGCTGCAAAAGGGTGCGGCTGTTGGCGATTTTATTGTTGATCCGCTGCCTCCCGTCGATTTGGGCCGCATTGATGCCCAATCTGCCAAGCAGGTGATCTTTCAAAAAGTTCGCGACGCAGAACGCGAGCGGCAGTTTGAAGAATATAAAGACCGCGCTGGCGAAATTATCACGGGTGTCGTTAAATCGGTGGAATTCGGCCATGTGGTTGTCGATCTGGGTCGTGCCGAAGGCGTTATTCGCCGCGATCAGCAAATCCCGCGTGAAATGGTGCGCAACGGTGACCGCGTTCGCGCGTTGATCATGAAGGTTGTGCGTGAAAATCGCGGACCGCAAATTTTGCTCAGCCGTGCGCATCCTGATTTCATGAAGAAATTGTTCGCACAAGAAGTGCCCGAAATTTATGATGGCATCATTGAAATCAAGGCCGCCGCGCGCGATCCGGGCAGCCGCGCCAAGATTGGCGTAATCAGCTATGATAGCTCGATCGATCCGGTCGGTGCCTGTGTTGGTATGAAGGGTAGCCGCGTTCAGGCGGTCGTTCAAGAAATGCAGGGTGAAAAAATCGACATCATTCCTTGGTCGGATGATGCCGCAACCTTCATCGTTAATGCATTGCAGCCGGCAACAGTCAGCCGCGTTGTTTTGGACGAAGAGGAAGGCCGCATCGAGGTGGTCGTGCCTGACGATCAGTTGAGTCTTGCCATTGGCCGTCGCGGACAGAATGTTCGCCTTGCCAGCCAGCTTACCGGTCGCGCCATCGACATCATGACCGAGGCGGAATTGAGCGAGAAGCGTCAGAAGGAATTTGTTGAGCGGTCCGAAATGTTCCAGCAGGAACTGGACGTTGATGAAACGCTGGCGCAATTGCTGGTCGCTGAAGGCTTTAGCGAACTTGAAGAAGTCGCCTATGTTGCCCGCGAAGAAATCGCGCTGATCGAAGGTCTGGACGAAGAGCTGGCCGAAGAATTGCAGAACCGCGCTATCGAGGCGCTGGACCGCAAGGAAGAAACCGCGCGGACCGAACGCCGCGAACTGGGCGTCGAAGATGATCTGGCCGAATTGCCGCATCTGACCGAAGCGATGTTGGTGGTACTGGGTAAGGCTGGAATCAAGACTTTGGACGATCTGGCTGATTTGGCCACCGATGAACTGATCCAAAAAGGCCGGGGCGAACCACGTCGCAGTGACAGTCGTCGCACCAACAGCCGTACCGAAGAAAAGCCCGGCATCCTTGCCGTATTTGGCCTGAACGAAGAACAGGGCAACGAAATCATCATGGCCGCGCGGGCGCATTGGTTCGATGATGAACCAGAAGCTTCGGAGCCAGAAACTTCAGAACCTGAAACAGTTGAGGAGGACGCCGTTGTCGCGGAAAACTCCCAATGAGAACCCTCACGCTCCTGTAAGGAAGTGCATATTGAGCGGTGAACGGGCGGAACAACGCCTGCTGATCCGTCTTGCCCTGGGACCGGATGGCAGTGTTGCCCCCGATGTGCTTGGTAAAGCACCGGGGCGGGGTGCCTGGATTGGCGTGCCTGCGGATGAACTGGACATCGCCCTTGCCAAGGGCAAGCTGCGCGGCCTTTTGAAGCGCGCCTTTAAAGAAGAAGTTGTCGACGTTCCTGCCGATCTTTCAAACCGGATCAAAGCCAATCTGGAAAAAGCCACGCTGGATCGTTTGGGGTTGGAGGCGCGGGCTTCCAATTTAATTACAGGGGCAGAAAAAGTGGACGGCGCGGCGCGCGGCGGGGCAGTGGCCTTGTTGCTGCATGCCGCAGACGCCAGCAACGACGGGGCATCCAAACGCGACCAGAGTTGGCGCGTGGGGATGGACGAAGAGGGCAGTGGCAAGGGGGGAATCAAACTTCCCGTTGACCGCGACACCCTTTCGGCGGCATTGGGGCGTGGAAACGCCGTCCATGTCGCTATTACGGACGAACGTGCAGCGGAACGGGTGAGACATCATCTGGACCGCTGGCTTTATTTCATCGGATGCAGTATCGCGCCCGGCGCCGCTTCAGCGGACGTCCGAGCAAGTGCTGCAATCGGCAAGTCGGATAGTTAAGGGCAAGGTCTGTTCAAATGAGTGACGAAAACGAAAACAAGCCGACATTGGGTCGCAAGCCGCTCGGTCTAAAACCACGGCTCGAGTCCGGACAGGTGCAGCAGACCTTTAGCCATGGCCGCACCAACAAGGTTGTGGTTGAGGTGAAGCGCAAAAAGCTCGTCGGCAAGCCGGGTTCCGTTGTTGACACAGCTCCGCCCCCTCCGCCTCCACCGCCCCCTCCACCGCCGCCTGTTGCAGTAGCGCAACCCGTTGCCGCGCCACGCAAGCCCGCATCCGAAGCTGATTCGATGATGTCGCGCCAGGAAAGGCAAGCTAAGTTTTTGCTTGAGGCCGAAGAAGCCCGCTTGTCGATGCTTGAAGACAATCGTCGGCGCGAAGACGAAGCAAAAGCGCGCCAGCTAGAGGACGAACGCAAGCGCGCCGAAGAAAACCGCAAGGCTGAATTGGCTCCGCCGCCAACTGAGCCAGAAGTGACTGCGGCCCCTGCGACTGAAGTTGCAGAGCCTGTTGCCGAAGCAACCGAAGAACGCGCCGATACCGCCGCACCTGCGCCACGGCGCTTTACGCCTGTGGAATCGCCCAAGCGTCCGGCACCCGTTGAGCGCGAAGAGGCCAAAAAGGCTCCGCACAAACCCAGCCGGGATCGCGGTGCGGATAATCGTCGCCAATCTGGCAAGCTTACCGTCAATCGCGCGCTGGATGATGATGAAGGCGCACGTGCCCGTTCACTCGCTGCACTGAAGCGTGCACGCGAAAAGGAACGCCGTTCGCACTTTGGCGGCGGGCAACGCGATGTGCAGCCTAAACAGGCGCGCGACGTGGTCGTGCCAGAAGCGATTACTGTGCAGGAATTGGCGATTCGTATGGCCGAAAAGGGCAGCGACCTTGTCAAGGCACTGTTTAAAATGGGCATGCCCGTCACGCTGACGGAATCGATCGATCAGGACACGGCAGAATTGCTGGTGACCGAATTTGGCCACAACATCACGCGCGTCTCCGATGCTGATGTTGATATTGACCACGACGAAGATGTTGATGCACCTGAAACCCTGAAGGTGCGTCCGCCGGTCGTAACCGTGATGGGCCATGTCGATCACGGTAAAACCAGCCTGTTAGACGCTTTGCGCGGTGCCAATGTGGTGTCGGGTGAAGCCGGGGGGATCACCCAGCATATCGGTGCCTATCAGGTAAAATCGAAAGACGGTTCGCTGATCACTTTCCTGGATACCCCCGGCCATGAAGCCTTTACCCAAATGCGCCAGCGCGGTGCTTCGGTGACGGATATTGTGATTTTGGTGGTCGCGGCGGATGATGGATTGATGCCGCAGACGATTGAAGCGATCAAGCATTCAAAGGCCGCTGGTGTTCCCATGATCATCGCCATCAATAAAATCGACAAAGACGGTGCCAATCCGCAACGCGTTCGCGAACGTTTGCTGGAACATGAAGTCGTTGTCGAGGCAATGGGCGGCGAAGTTCAGGATGTTGAGGTTTCCGCACTCAAGAAAACCGGTCTTGATACCTTGCTCGAAAAATTGGCATTGCAATCCGAATTGATGGAACTGCGCGCCAATCCGGATCGTTCTGCAGAGGCCATTGTTGTCGAAGCGCAGTTGGACAAGGGCCGCGGTGCCGTTGCGACCGTTTTGGTCAAGCGCGGAACGTTGAAACGCGGCGACATTTTTGTCGTCGGCGGCAAATCTGGCAAGGTTCGTGCATTGATCAACGACAAGGGACAGCAAGTAGCCGAAGCCGGCCCTGCGACCCCTGTCGAGGTTCTGGGCCTTAGCGGCGTGCCTTCTGCTGGCGACGTTCTGACCGTTGTTGAAAATGAAGCACGTGCGCGCGAAGTGGCTTCGTTCCGTAAAGAGCAGGCCACGAAAAAGCGCACGACACAAGCGCCCCCGTCTATCGAACATATGTTCTCCAGCCTGTCTGCGGATCGGGCTAAGGAATATCCGGTCGTCATTAAGGGCGATGTGCAGGGTTCGGTGGAAGCCATCGCGACCGCGCTCAACAACCTGTCAACCGACGAGATCAAGGTTCGCATCTTGCTGGCCGGGGTTGGCGGCATCACCGAATCCGACATGTTGTTGGCGGCGGCATCCAATGCACCGCTGATCGGTTTCAACGTGCGTCCGAATACCAAGGCAGCGGCCTTGGCCAAACGTGACAAGGTGCGTTTGAAATATTTCGATGTGATCTACCATCTGACCGCAGACATCGCCAAAGAAATGGCGGGCGAACTGGGGCCAGAAATCATCGAAACGGTTGTCGGTCGTGCCGAAGTCAAGGACGTATTCAAATCGGGCAAGCGCGACAAAGCGGCCGGTTTGCTGGTTACCGAAGGCATCATCAAGAAGGGCCTGTTCGCTCGCCTTACCCGCGAAGACGTTATCGTGTCGAAAACCACAATCGCGTCGCTGCGCCGCTTCAAAGACAATGTCGATGAAATCCGCGCAGGCCTTGAATGCGGTGTAGTCCTGGCCGATACCAATGATGTAAAGGCAGGCGACATGCTCGAAGTCTTTGAAGTCGAGGAACGTGAACGGACTTTGTGATCGGTCGAACCGGTGAATGGGTTGCGGGCGGGCTTTTAGTCCGCTCCTCGTTCAGGAGGGCAAATGGCAAAGCATAACGATACAGGCCCCGAAGGCCGCTCGGTTCGCTTGTTGCGCGTGGGTGAACAATTTCGGCATATATTGTCCGAATTGCTCGCACGTGGAGAAGTGCATGACGATGTGCTGACCAGTCATAGCGTTAGCGTAACCGAAGTGCGTATGTCGCCAGATTTGCGGCACGCAACGGTGTTCATCAAATCGCTGCTAGGCGCAAATGAGGCCGTTGTCCTCAAGGCGCTTCGCACCAATACGGCGTTCTTCCAAAAGGAAGTCGCGTCACGCGTCAGCATGAAATATGCCGCGAAGTTGAAGTTTTTGGCCGACGACAGTTTTGACGAAGCAACGCGGATTGAAAAATTGCTGGCTGCTCCAAAGGTGGCGCAGGATTTGGATTGACAATCCGACGGTAAGAACTATCTTACTTTGCATGGGCAGCGAAACGTCACTATCGGCCAAAGGACAAGTTGTAATCCCTAAGGACGTGCGTGATGCGCTGGGGTTGCGCGAAGGGGCCAGGTTCGACGTTCTTATGGTTGGACCCGACATTGTTTTTCGACCTAAAGGAAAGCACACAAATCGGTCGGCCGAGGAGATACTGGCCGAGGTGAGAGCTCGTTTTCCCTATAAAGGCCCACCGGTTAGCATCGATGAGATGAATGAAACGATCCACCAGTCTTGGATCGATAGCGCGCTTCGTAGCGACAAGTGAAGGCGGTCGATACCAATGTCGTCGCAAGAATGTTGCTTAACGATGACCCGGTCCAGTCGCCTTTGGCAGATCAGATAATCGGCGAAGGTGCGTTTGTGCCACTGACCGTGTTGCTCGAAACTGCTTGGTTGCTGGGATCGCGATACGGGTTTGAACGGCAGGCTGTGGCTGCGTACTTGCTCGCTCTTATCGAGATGCCTTCTGTAACTGTTTCTCACTACCAAACAACACAATGGGCTTTAAAGCGGCTCGCTGAACGCGGAGATGTTGGCGATCTATTGCATTTGGTTGCGGCAGAAGGTGCATCAGAATTCGTGACCTTTGATCGTAATTTGGTTCGTGCTGCCGCTCCGGATTGTCCGATTGCAATTCAGGTGCCTGGTTAGATGGCCAAGCTCTATTTCTACTACAGCTCGATGAACGCGGGTAAATCCACCACTTTGCTGCAAGCCGATTTCAACTATCGTGAGCGCGGAATGGAGACGATGCTGTGGACGGCGGCCCTCGATGATCGCTACGGGCAGGGCTATGTCACCTCGCGGATCGGGCTGAAAGCAGACGCCAACAAATTTGCACCTGAAACCGATTTATGGGCGGCGATTACGGCGCGCCATGTCGAAAAATCCTTGGCCTGCGTGTTGGTGGACGAGGCGCAGTTTTTGTCGCGCGAACAGGCTCTTGATCTGGCGCGAATTGCCGACGTCGCCAAAATTCCCGTATTATGTTATGGTTTGCGCACCGATTTTGAAGCGGCGTTGTTTCCAGGATCGGCGGCTTTGCTGGGCATTGCCGATGCGTTGATTGAATTGAAGGCAGTATGTTATTGCGGACGAAAATCAACGATGAACCTTCGTGTCGATGAAAATGGCAACGCTATAATTGCCGGAGAGCAAACAGAGATCGGCGGCAATGATCGTTACGTTGCCATGTGCCGCAAACACTTCATGGAAGCCCGTGCCGCCTCGGCTGCCGTTTAGTTTATGAACGGCTGGATTATATTGGACAAGCCGCTGGGCTTGGGCTCGACACAGGCTGTCGCGGCGGTGAAGCGCAATCTGCGTGAGGCGGGGCTCGGCAAGGTGAAGGTGGGCCACGGCGGCACGCTTGATCCGTTGGCAACAGGGGTTCTGCCGATTGCGCTGGGCGAAGCGACCAAATTGTGCGGGCGGATGCTCGATGCGTCGAAAGAATATGATTTCACGATAAGCTTTGGCACCGAGACCGCAGGGTTGGATGCGGAGGGCGAGGTGGTTGCTACCTCCGATCATTTGCCGACACTGGCGGAGATCGAGACAGTTCTTCCGCACTTCACTGGCCCGATAGAGCAAATTCCGCCTGCCTATTCGGCGATTAAAATTGACGGCAAGCGTGCCTATGAACTGGCGCGGTCCGGCGAGGTTGTGGAGATGGTTGCGCGGCGTGTGAACATTCATTCTCTTAAGCCCTCGCCCCTTCAGGGGAGAGGAGGGAGCGCCATGGGCGCGGAAGGAGAGGGGGCCATCGAAAATGAAAGTGCCTCTGCGGCTTTGTCCCCCTCCGCTGCGGCTAGGCAGCAAGCTACCAAGCCTCACTGCCTCCCCCTTGAAGGGGAGAGGGTTACACAAATCACCCTCTCGGCCCATGTCTCCAAAGGCACTTATATCCGCTCGCTGGCCCGCGACATTTCTCATGCGCTCGGCACCGTTGGCCATGTCTCGATGCTGCGCCGGACGCGCGCCGGTCCGTTCGGCTTGGTAAAGGCGATTTCGCTGGACAAACTCAACGAAATTGGTAAGGGCGCACCCCTAGAAGACATATTCTTGCCGATGGAGGCAGGGCTGGACGACATCCCGGCTCTTGATCTCTCCCCGGAACAGGCAAGAGCGATCCGCGAGGGGCGCGTCTTGACCGGGATAGCCTTGAACGACGGGCAATATTGGGCGCGGGATGCAGAAATGCGGCCTGTTGCGTTGGTAGAGCAGGTCGATGGTTTATTGAAAACCGTGCGAGGCTTTAATCTTTAAGCGCATGATGTTCGAAGGAAAAAATTATGTCGATTACGGCAGAACGTAAAGCAGAAGTCATCAAGGAAAACGCCCAAGCTGCGGGCGATACCGGTTCCCCAGAGGTGCAGGTCGCTATCCTGACAACGCGTATCAACACGTTGCAAGATCACTTCAAAGCCAACCATAAAGATAATCACTCGCGTCGCGGCCTGTTGCAAATGGTCAACAAGCGTCGTTCGCTGCTCGATTATCTGAAGCGCAAAGACGTGGCACGCTATAATGCGCTGATTGCAAAGCTTGGCTTGCGTAAATAAGAATTGACGAAAGGCGGCCCCAAGCGGGCCGCTTTTTGCATAAGGCAACGCGGCATTCGGCTGCGGTCGCCATGGGGCCAGAAGTGTCCCGACCGGTCCGGGCCGGTGCTCCCGGAAAACGAAGAGGCCCCTTCGCGCAATATGGCGGAAGGGTTTTAAGGAAAATCTATGTTTGATGTGAAAACTGTATCAATCGAGTGGGGCGGACAAACCCTGACACTCGAAACGGGCAAGGTTGCCCGTCAGGCCGACGGTGCCATCATGGCGTCGCTTGGCGAAACTGTAGTGCTTTGCGCGGTTACCGCTGCGAAGAAGGTGAAAGAAGGACAGGATTTCTTCCCGCTCACCGTCAACTATCAGGAAAAATATTCGGCTGCTGGCCGTATCCCCGGCGGCTTTTTCAAGCGTGAACGCGGTGCGACTGAAAAGGAAACTTTGGTTTCGCGTCTGATCGACCGTCCATTGCGTCCGTTGTTCCCAGAAGGTTTCTATAACGAAATCAACTGCATCGCGCATGTGATGTCGTATGATGGCGAAAACGAGCCTGACATTCTGGCATTGGTTGCGGCATCGGCTGCGATGACCATTTCGGGCGTTCCCTTCATGGGCCCAATCGGTGCGGCGCGCGTTGGCTATATCGACGGCGAATACATCTTGAACCCTACCGACGAACAGGTTGCCGAAGGTGACCTCGATCTGGTGGTTGCCGCAACCTATGACGCGGTGATGATGGTCGAATCCGAAGCCAATGAGCTTTCGGAAGAAATCATGCTCGGCGCCGTCTTGTTTGCGCACGACGCATGCAAGGAAGTCGTCAAGGCGATCATCAAGCTGGCTGAACAAGCTGCTAAGGATCCTTGGGAAATGGCCGAACAGGCTGATCTCTCGGCTGCCAAAGACAAGTTGAAAAAGCTGGTCGGCAAAGACATCGCGGCTGCCTATAAAATCACCGACAAATCGGCGCGTTCGAACGCACTGAACGAAGCGCGTGGCAAAGCAAAGGAAGCGTTTAGCGACGCGACCCCGCAAGACCAGATGGCTGCCAACAAGCTGATGAAAAAGCTGGAAGCCGAAATCGTTCGCGGCGCGATCTTGAAGGATGGCACCCGCATCGATGGTCGTTCGACCACGCAGATCCGTCCGATCGTTGCGGAAACGCATTTCTTGCCGCGCGCGCATGGCAGCTGCCTGTTCACACGCGGTGAAACGCAAACCATCGCGACCTGCACCTTGGGCACCAAGGACGCGGAACAGATGATCGACGGCTTGAATGGCTTGTCGTATCAGAACTTCATGCTGCACTATAACTTCCCCCCTTATTCAGTGGGCGAAGTGGGCCGCTTTGGCGCTCCGGGTCGTCGTGAAGTTGGCCATGGAAAGCTTGCATGGCGTGCGCTGCACCCTGTGTTGCCGACCAAGGATGAATTCCCATACACCATCCGCTTGACCAGCGACATCACCGAGTCCAACGGCTCGTCGTCGATGGCGTCGGTATGCGGCGGTTCGCTTGCCATGATGGACGCAGGGGTTCCGATCTCGCGCGCCGTTTCGGGCATTGCGATGGGTTTGATCCTTGAAGGCAAGGATTTCGCAATCCTGTCCGACATTCTGGGTGATGAAGATCATCTGGGCGACATGGATTTCAAGGTTGCAGGGACCTCCGCTGGCATCACCACGATGCAGATGGACATCAAGATTGCCGGAATTACCCGCGAAATCTTTGAAGCCGCACTCAACCAAGCCAAGGAAGGCCGCGCGCACATCCTGGGTGAAATGGAAAAGGCACTGGGTTCAGCGCGTACCGAATTGTCCGATTATGCACCGCGTATCGAAACAATGCAGATCGATAAAGCCAAAATCCGTGACATCATCGGAACCGGCGGCAAAGTGATCCGCGAGATCGTTGCCACCACCGGTGCCAAGGTTGACATCGACGACGAAGGCTTGATCAAAATCTCGTCGAGCGACATCGCGCAAATCGAAGCCGCCCGTAAGTGGATTTCGGGAATCGTCGAAGAAGCCGAAGTTGGCAAAATCTACGACGGCAAGGTTGTGAACATCGTCGATTTCGGCGCGTTCGTAAACTTCATGGGCGGCAAGGACGGTCTGGTCCACGTTTCCGAAATGCGCAATGAGCGCGTTGAGAAGCCAACCGATGTCGTTTCCGAAGGGCAGGAAGTTAAGGTCAAGGTTCTCGAAATCGATCCGCGCGGCAAGGTTCGCCTGTCGATGCGCTTGGTTGATCAAGAAACCGGTGAAGAAATCGAAGACACCCGTCCTCCACGCGAAGAACGTCCTCGTGGTGATCGCCCTGACCGTGGTCCACGTCGCGATGGCGGCGGTGACCGCAGCCGTGGTCCACGCCGCGATGGTGGCGGGGATCGCAATCGCGGCCCACGCCGTGAAGGTGGCGAACGCTCGGAAGGCGGAAACCCTGATCATGTGCCGGATTTCCTGAAGGATTAATCTGGCGAAAATGCCGATCCGGTTTCGATAAATTCGTCGAACCCAATGATTTCAGAAGGGGCTGCTGCGGCGGCCCCTTTTTCGTTGGTGGACATTACAGGCACACTGTGCCCGCAGTAACTGCAAGGCGCGGGGAATGGTCGACACAATACTGCCCGCGTGATAACCAGCAATTTATGGGATTTGCCGGGGGGATTTGATGCGCCAATTTCTGCTTTTGCCATTGGTCGTGGCAGCCGCAATTCTGATTGCATTGATCGCAAGGCAACCCCCTTCGACGGCATCGGGAAGCGGCTATTCGAAATCGCGTGCGTTGGCGCTGGTAACCGAAATCTCAAAAGCGCCGCGTCCGGTTGGGTCGAGCGAAAATGACCGTGTTCGGCAATGGTTGTCTGCTGAACTGACATCAATGGGTTTGACCGTGGAGAGTCAGTCCGGAATTGGTGTTCGGCAATCCAAACGGCGCGCAGGCGCAATCAGCGTGACGCCGTATCATAACGTTATCGCGATTCTTCCGGGGCAAAACCGCAACAAGCAAGCGGTTGCCATCATGGCACATTTCGACAGCGCGCCTTGGGCCAATGGCGCATCGGATGATGCTGCAGGGGTTGCTGCCGCCTTGGAAACCGCGCGGATACTGGCCGCCGGGCAAAAGCCGCTGCGCGATGTGGTGGTACTTTTGACCGATGCCGAGGAACTGGGATTGGTTGGGGCGCAGGAATTTTTTGATCGGCATCCGTTGGCAAAACGCATCGGCGCTGTTGTTAATGTCGAGGCACGCGGATCGCGTGGCAAAGCCGTGATGTTTGAAACGTCCGAAGGAAACGGCAACCTCATCGATTTATGGGCGCGCAACGCCAACAGCCCATCCGGGAACAGTTTGGCCAACGCGGTCTATAAGCACATGCCCAACGACACCGATTTGTCGGTTTCCTTGGCAAAAGACAAAATCGGCATAAATGCAGCGTTTATCGACGGCTTGGCTGATTATCACATGCCCACCGACACCATCGACCATCTTGATCCCGATGCCATGCAGCATCTCGGCGACTTTGCCATTACGACAACGCGCGCAATGGCCAATGCGCCCAATTTGCCGGCGCGCGGAGCCAACAGCACTTTTTTTGATTTTTTCAGTTTCGCGGTCATTCGCTATCCTGCCAGCTGGACTTGGGGGCTGATTGTCCTTGCCATAACAGGGCTATTTCTTTCGCGCTTTCAATCCCTTGGTGTTTCTTGGTGGCAGGCAGGGAAAGCCACATTGGGTAGCCTGTCGCTATTTGTCGTGTCGGGGGTCGTATCGCATTTTCTGGCGCAGGCCATTTATGGCACTGGCATGATTTCAATGCGCGACCGGATCAACGAAATGGACTGGGCACTTTGGATATTCGTTGCGCTGTGCTCCGGCGTTACATTATTTATACGTCCACGCGCCGGGTTATGGGTGGGCTCGGTCATCGCGTGCTTATTGGGGGCAATCGCCGCACAAATATGGCTGCCGGGTGCCAGTTGGATATTGATTTGGGCTGCGTTGATCGGGATCGCGCTGATTGCGTTGGCTGCGCGCACGGGAATCGGCAAGCCTCAGGTTTTGTTTGCCAGTGCGCTGGTCGGTGGCCTGTGGGGCGCGTTATTGCTCGAAGGGGTCATTACAACCTATATGACGGTGGCACCGCTATCACCGTCTCCCATGGCGCTTATCATCCCCTTTGCTCTGGCCCTGATCGGTCCAGTCATCATCGATTTTGGTGTGCAAAATCGCGGGCGTTGGGTTGGCCTTGGCTTGATGGCCTTGGCCATGTTGGGCACGGTCTGGTTCGCCGCGACTGATCGTTTCTCCCCGCGTTATCCAAAGCCAGCAGATATGTTTCACGTTACCGATACGCAAACGGACAAAAGCTGGTGGGCGACCAGTTCGTCTGCCGCAGAGCTTTCGGCAACCACGGCGTCTGATTTCAGCCCCATTGGCTTCGCCAATTATAAATGGCGCGTTCGACCAGCGCCTTTAGCCAGCACGCCGCGACCCAGTATCACGCTCTCTCGCAACGGCGACCGCGTGACTATAGTCTTTGCCAGCACGGATGCACCGCGTGTCATGCAATTCGCGGTAAAGCCGTCGACAACATTGGACAACGCAACCGTGAATGGAAAAACTGTCGTGTTGCCTGCGCGTGTCCCGACGCGTTTGGCGTGGCGAGCCGAAACGCCCAATGCTGAAATCTCACTTACGTTCAATGTGCGTGCCGCCGGTTCTTTGGCAATGGACTATGTTTACGCCGTGGCTGGGCTTCCTGCTGGGGCACCGCCGTCGCCTGGGCCTTCGACCGACTGGACATCACTCAGCGGAAGCCGCGTTGTTACCGGTTCGGATAAATTGGCTTGGTGAAATTCGAGAGTTTTCCGCTGAAATTCATTGAGAATCATTTGACCGTGCGGCGCTGTTTATCCAGAATGTTTATCGGGTCATTGAATTTGTAATTTGCCGGATAGGACCACCGATGAAACGCCTGTTAATTCTGTTCAGCCTATTATTTGCTTTTGGATTTATGGCCTTACCGGCGCATGCGAGCGGCGATTATGGGTGTAGCCCGGCTTGGAAAATGATCCACCCAGATATGACGGGATGCAACAGCAGTGCTGCTATCTCTCCTAGCAACGATACGCGGGTCAATCTGCTGCTCTTGATGCAGGATATTCGACCCGTCAGCGCACCTAATGGGCCATCGCATGCGGAAGCTCTATTCGAATGGCGTTCTATACGCAGCAATCTGTTTGCAGACGAAAATCAGAATGGATCGTCTTATCATTCGCGGTGCAGTTCAAACGAGGCTGGAATAGCTGCGTTTGAATTGGCGTTGAATGCGGCGTCTTCGGTTTCGATGACGGAAGGTTCCGCTTTGCTCGCGGCGCGGCGAACGCTGGAGCCTGACTGCGGATCTCCAAGCGTGGGCGGCGATGCGGCTCGGGCTGCCATTGGTGGCTCTAAGGCTGCGTCGGCTAGGGAGTTTGCCCAATATCTGGCGGGCACCGTGGCATTTTATGACGGCCAATTTGGCGATGCCGCCACGCAATATGGGGTACTGGCCAAGGCCAATAATCCATGGGTGCGCGAAACCGCGCTTTATATGGTGGGGCGCGTGGAATTGAACCGTGCTCAAGAAAGTGCCTTTGACAATTATGGCGATTTTTCGGGTGCAAATGCGGTGGATCGCGGAGCGTTGACGGGCGCGCTGGATGGTTTCAATCGTTATTTGAAAGCCTATCCCAAGGGGCAATATGCTGCTTCAGCGCGCGGTTTGCTGCGCCGTGTATATTGGCTGGGCGGCAATACCGCAAAATTGGCAGCTGAATATCGGGCTCAAATGGTTCAACCGACAGGTGGCTTGACCCATGGCGACTTGGCCGAGGAAATTGACCTGAAGCTTTTGCCCGCAATGGGAGATTTTACCGCCACAAACGATCCTTTGATGATTGCGGTTATCGATTTAATGCGGATGCGACCTTATGGTGGCTATGATCGAAAACGGATCACGCGTGCCGAGTTGGAGGCACAAAAGCCAATATTCGCTGCAAACGGCGAACTTTATGATCTCTTGCTCGCCAGCTTTTCCTTTCATGTCGAAAACAAGCCAGCCGAAGTGCTGAGCTTGATCCCCGACGCGGCAAGGCAACAACGCATGAGCTATCTGCAATTCAGTCGCCAAACGCTAAGGGGCTTGGCATTGGAGGCGATGAAGGATCGCAATGCGCGAGGCTTTTGGCAGCAAGTGATCACCAGCACTGGATTGCCCTACCAACGGCCCGCCGCCGAATTGGCGTTGGCCATGAATCTCGAACGGGCGAATGCACTGGATACAGTATTTGCCGCCAACTCTCCGATCCGGAACGCAACGATTCGAAGTATCCTGCTGCAAAATGTAGCCAGTTCGGCACATTTGCGCCAGCAAGCCACTTCCAAATCGAACACCGCACATGAGCGCAATGTGGCGTTGTTTACGCTGCTTTATAAGGGGCTAAGCAGGGGTTCTTATGCCGAATTTGTCAAAGACATCGACCTGACGCCTGCCGATGCGCCCATAGACGGATATTATTCTGATCTGATCGACCCAGAACAGACCATACCCGTTGGCCTGTTCAAATCGGCGAACAAAAAGGGCGATTATAACTGCCCTGCGGTTAGGGAAAGCGCGGCAGCCCTCGCCAAAAATCGTCTCGGCATTGGCAGCCGTATTTGCGTAGCGGAATTCATGCGCCTGAACGGATTTGACCAAAGCATTTTGGACACGCAGCCCAATGCCGACGAATTGGGCGGAAGCAAAACTTTGTTCAACGGTGCGCCCTATTCGCGGTTGGAGGTTTATAAATCCATCATCGGCGATTTAAAGGCGGCAGCTAATGATAAATCTTATGCGCTATACCGGGCTGTTCATTGCTACTCGCCGGGAGGTAACAACAGTTGCGGTGGCAAAGATGTGCCCGTTGGACAGCGTAAAGCATGGCACGATCAGCTAAAACGGGATTATCCGCAGTCCCCATGGGCAAAGAAGTTGCGCTATTTTTGGTAGGATTTGCCGGGCACTGATTGCAACGACTGCGCTGTTCGCGGTTGTTGCCTGCGGCCCAAAGCCCGCCGACAGGGTCAATGCCGCCGCTTATGATTTGTTTTGGCTATGGGCAGGGGTAAAGCCGCAGCCGGTGTTGAACTCTGCGCGTTCGATTTATATCCTCTCGGGGGAAATAAAGGCTGATACGCCAGTCCGTTTTGTATTGCTGCGCCCTCAGGCTCCGCACATTCAACATGCCGATGTCTGGATGGTTGTTCGTGCGGAAACACTGCATTGGACGCCCGATGTGACAGCCCAGTTGCTGCATCAACTGGATGGCTGGAACAGGGCAGGCAATCGGCTTGTCGGACTGCAAATAGATTTCGATGCGCGAACGCGGCATCTTGATGAATATGCAGAATTTTTGCGGCAATTGCGATTGCGCCTGCCGAAGCAATATCGCTTGAGCATTACAGGCTTGCTGGATTGGAGCGCCAATGGTGATCCACAAGGACTGGCTGCGCTTTCGGGAACGGTCGATGAAGTGGTGTTGCAAGTCTATCAAGGGCGAAGCACCATAAAGGGGTATAAAGGCTATCTAACGCGACTGCACGCGTTACCCATGCCTTTTCGTATTGGGCTGGTGCAGGGCGGCGAATGGAAACCGCCCAAGGGCCTTGCTAAAATTCCGAATTTCCGAGGCTATGTCGTTTTTCTGTTGAACCCAGAACGGTCGGATTAAGCCTGCAGACAGGTGCGTTCACGAACAGAGGAAAACAGCATCCAAATTCACGCGCAATTCGCTTGGCGAGGCGCGTAACAGCATCTAAGGAACGTGCCTATGAACAAGAAAATGAAGCTTGCCCTTAGTTTGGCCCTAACCGCCTCTTTGCTTTCTGGCTGTGCTGCCCTGGGATTGGGTGGAGCGCGCGGCAATAGTAAAGATACCCGTTATGTCGCGCGCGACGTGAATACCCTTTATTCTACCGCAAAAATGCGTCTTGATTCTGGCAATTACCAACTTGCCGCTGCCATGTTCGATGAAGTTGAGCGCCAGCATCCGTATTCACCCTGGGCCCGCCGTGCGCAGCTGATGAGCGCCTTCAGCTATTATATGGGGCAGAAATATAATGAATTGATCAATTCGTCGCGTCGGTTCTTGTCGATCCATCCCGGCAACAAAGATGCGCCTTATGCTTATTATCTAATCGCCCTTTGCTATTACGAACAAATGAGCGATGTGACGCGCGATCAAAAAATATCGCAACAAGCCTTGTCTGCTCTAGGAGAAGTGCAGCGGCGCTATCCCAACAGCCGCTATGCCGCTGATGCGGGACTTAAAATCGATCTGGTGAACGATCATCTCGCTGGCAAGGAAATGGAAATCGGGCGTTTCTATCAGCGCCGTTCGTTATGGCTGGCATCTTCGCTGCGTTTCCGCGAAGTGGTCGACAAATACGAAACCACCACACATGCGCCCGAAGCATTGTACCGCCTGACCGAAAGCTATTTGGCAATGGGTGTTCCCGAAGAAGCAAAAAAAGCTGCTGCTGTTCTGGGCCATAACTATCCCGGCAGCGAATGGTATGAGCGTGCTTTTGAGCTGATGCAGAAGCACAGCCCGGCGGCGTGATCCACATGCAGGCAGAACCGCGATGCTAACGGGGCTGTCGATCCGCGATGTGGTGCTGATCGAAGCACTCGATCTGGAATTTGAACAGGGTTTGGGCGTCCTGACCGGAGAGACCGGTGCGGGTAAGTCGATCCTGCTCGACGCACTTGGGTTGGCCTTGGGCGGGCGTGCAGATACCGGACTGGTGCGGCATGGTGCCGACAAGGCACAGGTTACCGCCAGTTTTTTGCCGCCGATTAATGGATCGCCGCTTGCGGCGCTGCTCGACGACAACGACATCACCCGTGAACCCGGCGAACCATTGCTGATCCGCCGTTCGGTGAAGGCCGATGGCGGCAGCAAAGCGTTCATCAACGACGCACCTTGTTCGGCGGCATTGCTGCGCGATCTGGGGCGGCATCTGGTGGAAATCCACGGGCAGAATGATGATCGCGGGATGCTAAATCCACGCGGTCACCGGGCGATGCTCGATGCTTTTGGTCGTTACGATACCGCCGCTGTGAAAGAGACCTTTGCAGCATGGCATGAAGCGAAATCGCGGCTCGATCTGGCGCGTGAAGCCTTGGACAATGCGATGCGGGATCGTGAATGGCTGGAGCATGCTGTCGCTGAATTGCAGGCGTTCAATCCGCAGCCCGGTGAAGAAGAAGAATTGGCGGGTGCGCGTTCGGACATGCAAAAGGGCGAGCGTGTGGCCGAGGATTTAAAGGGCGTACTCGACAGTTTTGATGGGCCCAAAAGCGGGCTGGCGCTGATCCGCTCTGCCGCGCGCAAACTGGATCGATTGGCCGATGCCCATCCGATGCTCGCCGACGCCTTGACGTCATTGGACCGGGCCGTGATCGAGGCAAGCGAGGCCGAGGATAAATTGAACGCGGCAGCGCGCGCATTGGAATACGAACCGGGACGGTTGGACGAAATCGAGGTGCGCCTTTTCGAACTGCGCGCCTTGGCGCGTAAGCATAATGTTGCACCCGATGCGATATTGGCTTTGTTGGAAAATCTTGCGGCTCGACTGGATTCGATTCAAGCGGGCGGAGAAGGTCTGGCGAAACTGACCGCTGAGGTGGCGGAGAAGGCGGCGCGTTATCGCACTGCCGCTGAAACTTTGATGGCTGCTCGTATCGAAGCCGCCGTGCGGCTGGACAAAGCGGTTGCGGCAGAACTCGCTCCGTTAAAGCTGGATGCCGCGCAATTCCGGACCATGGTCGAAGCTTTACCCGAAGAACGCTGGAGCGGCGACGGCATGGACCGTGCCGAATTTCTGATCTCGACCAACCCCGGTGCGCCCTTTGCGCCGCTCGCGAAAATTGCGTCGGGCGGCGAAATGTCACGATTCATCTTGGCGTTAAAGGTTGCTTTGGCGGAAGAAGGCGGGGCAGGGACGATCATTTTTGACGAAATCGATCGCGGTGTCGGTGGTGCCGTTGCCGATGCCATTGGCGAACGGTTGGCGCGATTGGCCGGTCACACGCAATTGCTGGCGGTAACGCACAGTCCGCAGGTTGCGGCAAAGGGCGCTGCGCATTATTTCATTGCCAAATCATCCCAAGGCACCGTGACCCGAACTGGCGTGGTTCGGTTGGACGCCACCGGACGGACGCAGGAAATTGCGCGGATGTTATCGGGGGCCGAAGTAACCGACGAGGCGCGCGCTCAGGCCGAACGGTTGATGGAGAAGATATGAGGAATTGGGCGTTAATATTGCCTGTGGCGTTGTCGGCTTGTGCAACCACTCCTGCGCCAGAGAAGCGCGCGGCAGATCATTTTTTTGCTAGCTTTTCGGCGCTTTGCGGCAAATCCTTCGCGGGAAAAATGGCCGCCGGTGACGCAAGCGACATCGATTTTGCCAAAGCAGAACTGCGCGCGCATGTTTCCGTTTGCGAACCAGACAAGATAGAGATCAAATTTGACGTGGGTGAAGACCGGTCTCGTACCTGGATCATTTCCAAAACCGACAGCGGATTGCGCCTGAAGCATCGGCATATGTTGGAGGACGGAACCGAAGATCCTGTATCGCAATATGGTGGCGATACGGCCGAAGTGGGTAGTGCAACACGCCAGACATTTCCCGTCGATGAATTTTCCAAGGCAATGTTCACGCGTGACGGCAGAACGGTATCGAACACCAATATCTGGGGTTTCGAAATATCGCCAAGTGTTAGCTTCACTTATGAACTATCAAGACCAAACCGTTTGTTTCGAGTAGAATTTGATCTGACCAAGTCCTTGGAACGCGCTCCCAGATGACCCCGCCAACCGAAGCCGATGCCGCCAATGAACTGATGCGGCTGGCAAAGCAGATTGCCCATCATAATCGACGCTACCATGCCGAAGACGCGCCCGAAATCAGCGATGCTGATTATGACGCGTTGGTCCGGCAGAACAATGCACTGGAAGCGGCGTTCCCGCATCTGGTGCGGGACGATAGTCCGAACAATGCCGTTGGCGCTACGGTAAATGGATCGCCACTGAGCAAAATTACGCATGCCAAGCGAATGATGAGCCTTGATAACGCGTTTGATGATGCGGACGTGGAGGATTTTGTGGGCCGTGTGCGGCGGTTTTTGAACCTGCCCGAAGATACGCCCGTCGCCTTGACGGCGGAGGATAAGATTGATGGGCTATCCTGCTCGCTGCGCTATGAAAATGGTGTTTTGGTGCAGGCGGCGACCCGCGGGGATGGTTCCGTTGGCGAAGATGTGACCGCCAATGTAAGGACAATTGGGGATATTCCGCAGCGGTTGAGCAGCGGGGCTCCGGCCATTTTTGAAATCCGTGGTGAAATTTATATGGCGAAGGCTGATTTCGAGGCGCTTAATGCACGCTTGCTTGCCGAAGCCGACGATCCCGAAAAAGCGCGCCAATTCGCCAATCCGCGCAACGCGGCGGCGGGGTCTTTGCGGCAAAAGGATGCGAGCGTTACGGCGTCGCGACCATTGCGTTTTCTCGCTCATGGTTGGGGAGAAGTGAGCGTGCTTCCAGGCGATACGCAAAGTGACGTCATGGCGGCCATTGCCGCATGGGGTGTGCCAGTTTCACCTTTGCTGGTTCGGTTGGAAACAACTGAAAAAATCTTAAGTCATTATCGTAATATTGAACAGCAACGCGCTGATCTTCCTTATGATATTGATGGGGTCGTCTATAAAGTTGATCGGTTGGATTGGCAAGAACGCCTCGGTTTCCTGGCAAAGGCGCCGCGCTGGGCGATCGCCCATAAATTTGCTGCGGAAAAGGCAGAAACCACGCTGGAATCCATCGATATACAGGTTGGACGCACCGGAAAATTGACCCCCGTGGGGCGATTGAAGCCAGTAACCGTGGGCGGTGTGGTGGTTTCCAACGTGACCTTGCATAACCGTGATGAAATCGCGCGCTTGGGCGTGCGCCCGGGTGACCGCGTAAAAGTGCAACGCGCCGGAGATGTGATCCCTCAGATTGTCGAAAATTTGACGCGTGATGAAATCCGATCCGCTTATGTTTTCCCCGAAAATTGCCCTGAATGCGGGTCTGAAGCGGTGGCAGAAGAAGGCGAAGTTGATGTGCGCTGCACCGGCGGTTTGGTGTGTCCAGCGCAGCGGGTTGAGCGGTTGAAGCATTTCGTTTCCCGCGCTGCATTAGATATTGAAGGCCTTGGCGAAAAAACCATCGTTGAATTTTTCGAAGCGGGCTGGCTGGAAAGCCCGGCAGACATTTTTCGGCTGCGGAAACAGCGCGATGCCATTTTGCAACGCGATGGCTGGCAGGATAAGTCTGTGGATAACCTGTTGGCAGCGATTGAGACCAAACGCGCGCCAGATCCGATCAAATTCCTGTTTGGGCTGGGTATCCGTCATGTAGGCGCTGGGACGTCAAAAGATCTGATCCGGGCTTTTGGTACGGTTAATCACATCAAAGCCATCGCCACTAGCTCGACCGGTGCTGAAGAGCTCACGCAAATCGATGGCATCGGCCCTGTCGTCGCAGAGGCACTCGCCGATTTCTTCCATGAAGAGCATAATCGGGCGGTTTGGGACGACCTCCTGAGCGAAGTCTCGCCGCGCGCATATGTCTCCAACGTCCGCGCCTCCAGCGTATCTGGAAAAATTGTGGTGTTTACAGGCGCATTGGAAACGATGAGCCGTGATGAAGCCAAGGCGCAGGCCGAGGCATTGGGGGCAAAGGCATCGGGATCGGTCTCTGCCAAAACTGATTTGCTGGTGGCGGGGCCGGGCGCTGGATCGAAACTTAAAAAGGCACAGGAACTGGGCATCGAAGTGATCGACGAAGCCGCGTGGGCCGAAATCGTAAAAGGGGCAGGGGGCTGATATGGCAAAACGGGATTATGCGGCCAAGTTGATGCGCGATCTGGAATCGCCCGTTGAGGCGCGGCGCTTTGGAAGCGGCTGGCTCGCGGGATTTTTTGCGATACTATTCGCGGTTTCCGGGTTCGCGCTGGTCATCGCGTTGCGATACCCCGATTGGTTCGCAACGCCCGAGCTTGAATTGCTGAAGGCCTGGGGTGGGTTTCGCGGGGTGGTACATGCTCTTTTATTGGCCAGCTATGCATTGGCATTGTTGAGCCTTTTGCTTCGCCCGCGCAAGGTGTTGGGCGCAACCGCCTTGGTGATTGGCATCACCGCAACGCTGATTGGCGGCGGCAATGTGCAACCCCAAGAAACCCGCGATTGGGGCATTTTCTTTGGCATAGATTTTTTTGCGGTGAATCTGCTGGCGACGGGGTTCATGTTCGCGCCGCTTGAGCGTTGGCTGCCGCACCGGCGCAGCCAGCGGTTGTTCCGACCCGAATGGCGAGAGGATTTGTTTTATTATCTGGTCAGTTCGATGTTCGTGCAATTATTGTCTTTCCTTGCGCTCGCGCCGTCAACGATCATCAATGAACGAACAAACTGGTTCGATATTTTCCGCGCAGAAGTGGCGGGGCTGCCCTGGGCAGTACAATTTGCGCTGGTGCTGGTCTTGTCGGATCTGGTACAATATTGGTATCATCGCTTGTTCCACCAAGTTCCATTTTTGTGGGGTTTTCACGCAGTCCATCACAGCGCCAAATCGATGGACTGGCTGGCGGGATCGCGGATGCATTTCGTCGAGATTGTATTGCTGCGTGCCATCACGTCTCTGCCCTTATTCACACTGGGCTTCAGTGCTTCGGTGATGCAGGCCTATATCGGGTTCGTCTATATTTGGTCGTCGCTGTTACACGCCAATGTTGGCGGCAGTTTCAATCGGATGGGGCATTGGGTTGCGACGCCGCGTTTTCACCATTGGCATCACGGATTGGAACGCGAAGCGTTTGACGTGAATTTTGCAATTCATTTGCCATTTCTGGACAAATTGTTCGGCACATTCCATTGGCCCAAAGATCGCTGGCCCGAAAATTATGGTATCCCAGAGGACGTTCCCAAAGGCTATTTAGGACAATTCATATTTCCATGGACGCGAACCGGAAAGAAACTGGACGAAGCTTAAAACCAGCGCATAATACCGCCTGGCATTGGCGTCCAAATTCCTACGCGCACCCCGGCCTTCCGCAAAATATGCGCGGTCCATTCATTGCAGGTGTTAAGCGCCGTGTAATGGCCATGGCTGTCATAGAACAGATTGTTGGGGCCATAAGCGGGATGCACGATGCTGTTGCCGTTTGCCGTGGTTCGAAAGCTTTTGCGAAATTGCCCAATGATCGTGCGAAATTGCGCCTCGGAGACTTGAAGACGTTTGCGGTGCGGTAAGGACTGCGGATCGACAAGATGATAGATGTGCAGCGTCGTAAAATCCGATCCGAATATAGCAGAGGCAATATCGCCGCTTCGCACATCGCCCCAAGTCCGCGCATTGCGATATACCCGGCCATGGCCCCAACCGATCATGGCGTGCGTTCCATACAGGTCGTGATTGGTTAAATGTTCGGGCCGAATCAAATCGGACAGGTCTTCGCCGACAGCGGATATGGGTACGATCAAGCTGACGTGAACGCCATTGGATTCAACGAAAATGGGAATGCCATTGCGGGGCTGTTGCCAATTGGCGTTGGCGGGGATGAAGCTTCCCAATAATGCCGCTGCGAAATACAGGCCGATGGCCAATAAGGGCCAAGCGACTATGGCACGAATTGCCGTCCACACGCTGTTGATGCGAAACAGTTTCAAGTGTAACCAGTCCCCATGGCCGAATTTCAGCATGTCTACGATGCCCCACCCAAAGGCGCAAATGCGGATTGGACGATCCCGCAAAATTGGGATGCGTTTAGTGCCGATGAACACGCCATGTGGGACCGGCTATTTGCACGGCAATCTGCCATGTTGCCGGGTCGGGCCTGTGAGGCTTTTTTGCGGGGGATCGATGTTTTGCGGCTCGAAAAGCCGGGGGTGCCAGACTATCAGGATTTGAACCGGCGATTGATGGCTGCAACAGGATGGCAGGTTGTGGCTGTGCCGGGGCTTGTTCCCGATGATGTGTTTTTTAATCATCTTGCCAATCGGCGTTTTCCTGCGGGCAATTTCTTACGCAAACCGGATCAACTGGATTATCTGCAGGAACCCGATGTTTTTCATGATGTTTTCGGTCATGTGCCAATGCTCGCCGATCCTGTATTTGCCGATTATATGGTGGCCTATGGCAAGGGCGGACTGCGCAGCTTAAGTTTTGGCGCACTGCACAAATTGGCACGGCTTTATTGGTACACAGTGGAGTTCGGCTTGATTCAAGAGGCCGGTGGCTTGCGCATATATGGCGCGGGGATTGTTTCGAGCTATGGCGAAAGCCTATTCGCATTGGACGATCCCAGCCCGAACCGGATCGGTTTCGATTTACTGCGGCTGATGCGCACCGAATATCGGATCGACGATTTCCAGCAAAATTATTTCGTCATCCCCAGCCTTGACCATTTGCTAAAAGTGACGGTCGAAACCGATTTTGCGCCGCTTTATGACACATTTGGAGCATATGCCGGACATTGCGATTGCGGACATATTGGCAGAGGATGCCGTGTGGACGCGAGGGACTCAGGATTATGCGCGGGGCATGGCGTAGTCACCAAGTTCCAAAATCTCCTGGCGGCTGGCTCGTTCGGCCCGTTGCGCGCAGTGGCCGTTTCCAGCCATAAGACGCTCGTTTCACCAGCCAAAGACATGGCCAGTCGCCGCTGTCATTTCTGCGCAGGAGCATAAAACCCTGTGCGCGATAAGCGCGCATCACAGATTGTACCTGAACATCGAGCAAACCCGCCAGCATCAATGAGCCGCCTTCGCGCGTAATCGCTGCAAAAGAAGGGGCCAGTTCGATCAACGGTCCGGCAAGAATATTGGCGATAACCAAATCATATGGCGCGCGCCGTTCGATCAATTCATGATCGGTGCCTGTCGCCACGCACAGTGCAAGCCGCCCTGCCGATTGTCCCAGCGGTACCGCATTCAGCTTTGCATTCTCGACAGTTACTTCGATACTGACGGGGTCAATATCGGATGCGGTCAGATAAGCATTTGGCCAAAGATGGCGCGCGGCAAAGGCCAATAATCCCGTGCCGGTGCCGATGTCGGCAATATGATCAAACCGTTTGCCGCTGCTGCTCATGGCATCCAGCATCGTTAGGCACCCGCTGGTGGTTTCGTGACCGCCAGTGCCAAAGGCTCGGCTAGCCTCTATATGGAAACTGGTGCTGTGGGCAGGGACTACGCCCTTGTTTGAGGATGTATGGACATAGAACCGGCCAGCATGGACAGGTTTCAGGCCCTGCTGGCTCATAACCAGCCAATCCTCGTCGGGCAAAGGTTCCAGCGTTGGGAGTGCCTTGGCGGCGCTGGGAAGGCGACCTTGCAAAGCGGTAATGATTTTGACGTGTGGTTTTTCCGCGAAATACGCCTTCACACGCCATTTGGCATCGTTGAAGGCCTCGATTTCTTCCGCGACAATGGTGGGCATCGGTTCCAAAGCCGAAAGCCATTCGTCATCGTCGTGCAACGCCTCTGCTTCGAAGCGTGTACAGGGAAGGGTGAGGAGCCAATTTTGAGACACACGCAGCCCTTAGACCGCGATAGGGGGTATTGAAAAGGCCTCAGCGCACCATGCTGTTGGCAAATTTACCGGCATTGGCCTGCAATGCCGAAATTTTCTCTTCGACTTCACCAAACCCTGATTCCAGCGACGAAATTTCAGCAGCGACATTTTCGGTATCGTAACGAATCGCTGCAATCGTGCTCGACATCAAATCGGCTGCAAGGGCGGTTTCGTCGACCGAAGCGGTAATCATCGTTACTGTTTGTGCCTGTTCTTCCATCGCATGCCGGATTTGTTCGGCAGATTGCTGGACGTCTTCAACCGTCGCGCGGATTGATGCGTTGGTTTCAACCGATGCCTTGGTTGCGGACTGGATAGCTGCTATTTTTTCGGCGATTTTATCGGTGGCTTGTGCGGTCTGGTTGGCCAGGCTTTTCACTTCCTGCGCGACGACAGCAAATCCGCGACCGGAATCACCAGCACGGGCTGCTTCGATCGTCGCATTTAACGCCAGAAGGTTCGTTTGCCCGGCTATATCGCGGATGAGGCCCAAGATCGACTCAATCGACCGTGATTGTTCCGAAAGCATATCGGTCGCCGCCACGGCTTCCAGCGCGCGCTCGTTCGCGCGAACGGCGACTTCAGCAGCCGTTTCGACTTCGCTTCGTGTGTCTTCAATGGCGCGAATCAAGCCTGCGGCTGTTTGCGCGGCTTCGCGCATGGCTACGGCGGATTGCTCGGACGCTGTTGCAACTTCTGATGCCTTATTCAGCATTCCATGCGCAACTTCTGAACTGTTCATTGCCTGTTTTCTGAGCATTTGAGATCTTTCAGAAATGGTGTTGGTTGTTGCTGCAATGTCGGATTCGAATTGGACCGTTTGCAGTGTTAGGCGATCAGTTTCAGACTGGCTTTTTGAGGCTGCATAAAATGTTGAAACAATTGCTAATTCCATAGTGCCATAGGTCACCATGCTTGGCAGAAGTTCGGCTTTTTCAGAATCGGAAATCACTGAACTACAGGCGATCCGGTCGTAAATGGCGCGATTTGCTAAACTGGTTGCAGCCAGCATCTCATATAAAGGTAAACCGCGCTCGCAAGCATCATCCACCAAAGGTTTAAATTTTTTGACCCAGTTCTTGCTATCGAAAGCGGCCATTTTAGCGGCTATAAAAACGGCAGTTTTGGAAATCATTAATGTCAGAAATTCTTCGTTCTCGAGACGATCATTAATTTTTCGGTTTAGCCAAAAACGCCAATATGCATCAGCCGCAAAAGCAAAATCGCCATCAAAAATTCTGCTTATTGTCCGGCAATCATTGGCAATTTTTTGATCGGGATCATAAATCGAGGCAATAATATCCAACGGAAGATCTTCGATTTGTTTTTCGACCAAGAATGCGGATGATTGCAGTGTCATCGTTTAAATCCGTTCCATGCAGGCAGCCATGTCCGCCTAATCAAGACGATCTATTGCAAAAATTGGTAAAATCCGTGTTAACCGGAAATAGAAAATTCAGACCGCCAACGGGTTGCAAGGGCGGCGCAAAGCGGTAAAGAGCGACGGCATCACCAGCATAAGGGGCCGACATTATGGTAACAAATCCTGCCAGACCGCTATCGCCACATGTGTGGCATTATCGCTGGGGGCCGCATATGATGGCATCCATTATCCACCGGGCTTCCGGTTTTATCATTGCCACAGCGGGTATGATAACGCTGCTATGGTGGCTCTCGGCCATTGGCGGTGGTGCCGAAAGCTACGCCAATTTTCAGAAATGGGTGGTTTCGGCTGGCGATAAGGCGAGCGGATGGGAGGTCACGGTAAACTGGATGTTCCGTTTACTTGGTCTGGTTGTGGCATGGAGCTTTTTCCAGCATTTCTTTTCCGGCCTGCGTCATCTGGTGATGGATATGGGAGCGGGATTTGAATTGAACACTAATCGCACCTGGGCAATCGTTGTTTTCATAGCGTCGATTACGGCTACGGCGTCGTTGGCTCTATACATCGCTTATAAGAACTTGGGAGTCTGATCGATGGGAACTGGAACCGGAATCGGACGCGTTCGCGGGCTTGGCTCTGCCAAACATGGCAGCAAGCATTGGATCGATCAGCGGCTGACCGCGATTGGGAACCTGCTTTTGACCAGTTGGCTGGTCATATCGCTTTTGCTGCTCCCCAATTTTGATCATGAAGCTGTGGCGGCATGGCTGGCACAACCCAAGGTCGCGGTGCCAATGATGTTGATGCTGATCAGCATTTTTTGGCATGTGCGACTTGGTCTGCAAGTGCTGATCGAGGATTATGTCCACGATGATGGCAACAAGCTGATCGCGCTGACCATTCTTAATTTCTACGTTCTTGGCGCTGGGGCATTTGGCCTTTTCACTGTCGCCAAACTCGCCTTTACAGGAAGCCCTGCATAATGACTGATAGCTATAAGATTATTGATCATACCTATGACACAGTGGTCGTCGGCGCTGGCGGTTCTGGCCTGCGCGCGACCATGGGCAGTGCAGAGGCGGGCCTGAAAACCGCTTGCATCACCAAGGTATTCCCGACGCGCAGCCACACTGTGGCGGCACAGGGCGGCATTGCGGCCAGCTTGCAAAACAACTCGCCCGACCACTGGACATGGCATATGTTCGACACGGTCAAGGGATCAGATTGGCTGGGCGATCAAGACGCCATCGAATATATGGTGCGCGAAGCCCCCGCCGCCGTTTACGAACTGGAACACGCAGGCGTTCCGTTTAGCCGAAACGCCGATGGCACCATCTATCAGCGCCCCTTTGGTGGCCATATGCAGAATATGGGCGAAGGCCCGCCGGTGCAGCGCACTTGCGCCGCCGCCGACCGCACTGGCCACGCCATGCTGCATGCGCTGTATCAACAATCTTTGAAATATGACGCGGACTTCTTCGTCGAATATTTCGCGCTCGACCTGATAATGGAAGACGGCGAATGTCGCGGCGTCATCGCCATGTGTATGGAGGATGGCAGCATCCACCGTTTCAAAAGCCACGCCGTGGTGCTGGCCACCGGCGGCTATGGCCGTTCCTATTATAGCGCGACATCTGCACATACCTGCACCGGCGACGGCGGTGGCATGGTGCTGAGGGCTGGCTTGCCATTGCAAGATCTGGAATTCGTCCAGTTTCACCCCACCGGCATTTATGGCGCAGGCGTGCTGATTACCGAAGGTGCGCGCGGCGAGGGCGGTTATTTGACCAATAGCGAAGGCGAGCGTTTCATGGAACGCTATGCGCCGTCGGCCAAAGACCTTGCCAGTCGTGACGTTGTGTCGCGCTCGATGGCACTGGAAATCCGCGAAGGTCGCGGTGTTGGCCCGAACAAGGACCATATCTATTTGCACCTTGATCATATCGATCCCAAGGTGCTGGCTGAACGTTTGCCCGGCATCACCGAAAGCGGAAAGATTTTTGCAGGGGTCGACCTGACACGGCAGCCTTTGCCAGTGTGCCCGACGGTGCATTACAACATGGGCGGTATTCCGTGCAATTATCACGGACAGGTTGTGACCAAAGTGGGCGATGATCCCGAAGTGATCGTGAACGGTCTGTATGCCGTGGGCGAGGCCGCTTGTGTGTCTGTGCACGGTGCCAACCGGCTTGGTTCGAACTCGCTGATCGATCTGGTGGTGTTTGGCCGCGCAACCGGCCTTCACCTGAAAGAAACGCTGAAGCCCAATGGCCCGCACCGCGCGTTGCCAAAGGATTCGGCTGATCTGGCGTTGGCCCGAGTTGACAAATTCCGCAATGCAAAGGGTAGCAAGCCGACTGCGCAAATCCGGCTGGATATGCAGCAGACCATGCAAAAACACGCCGCCGTGTTCCGCGACAGCGCCTTGTTGGCAGAGGGCGTGTCAGAAATGCAGCGCGTCAACAAATCGCTGCAAGATGTAGGCGTCACCGACCGTTCGATGATCTGGAACACCGACTTGATCGAGACGCTGGAACTGGACAATTTGATGGCACAGGCGATCTGCACCATCGAAGGCGCCAACGCCCGCCACGAAAGCCGCGGCGCGCATGCGCATGAAAATTTCCCAGAACGCGACGACAAAAACTGGATGAAGCACACGATTTCGTGGTTCGAAGGTTGGGGCGGCTCCGGCGGCAAAGTGACATTGGGCGACCGCCCGGTGCACGACTATACGCTGACCGATGAGGTGGAGTATATTAAGCCGAAGGCTAGGGTTTATTGATGGATGGCAAATGTTCCGACGTTTGATGAGTTAATGTGGCCAACTCTCGTAGCACTTCGTGAAATGGGCGGATCCGCGTCGAATGAGGAGCTGCTTTCAAAGGTTGTTACGGTTGCAAACTTATCGGATGATGTAATGTCAGTATTCCACACTGACGGAAGACAGCCAAAAGTACAATATAACTTGGCATGGGCTAAGACGTACCTGAAAAAAGCTGGCGCACTTGAGAACAGTACTCGCGGCGTTTGGTCGCTGACCGAAATGGGCAAGTCTTTGACTGAGGGCGATGTAGCAACTGTACCAGGAATGGTGCGCAAAGCTTATGTACCTAATTTATCGACCGCCGAGACCCATGAAATCGTAGACGAAGCTGATTCTGATGAGTTGGCATCTTGGAAAGATCAGCTTTTAAGGCAGCTATTGTCAATTGACCCCGCTGCATTCGAGAGATTGTCCCAGCGCCTTTTGAGAGAGGCAGGGTTTATCAAAGTCGAGGTGACAGGTAAGTCTGGAGATGGTGGAATCGACGGAATTGGAGTGCTGCGCGTCAACCTATTGAGTTTCACTACGGTGTTTCAATGCAAACGTTATGCCGGAACGGTTGGCTCCGGAGCAATCAGAGATTTTCGAGGCGCGATGGTCGGTAGAGGCGACAAGGGATTGGTCATTACTACCGGTACGTTTTCGGCTGACGCTCGTAGGGAAGCTACTCGTGATGGTGCTCCAGCGATTGATTTGATCGATGGCGACATGCTGTGCCAACTTTTGAAAGACCTTAAGCTAGGAGTCAAAACTGCCCTTATCGAGCATGTTTTTATTGAAGAAGATTTTTTTCAGCAGCTCTAAAGCTGTCGGTGACAGATCCAATAATCCCAAAATCCAATGCCAAGCCAGCAACGGTGAAAGCGTATGTAAAAGAGACATGAGGGCAAGAGGGCTAGTGTATCGATCCCCCTCTCTCCTTCTCTCCGCCTCTTTTACATTCTTTAGACGTTGCGGTTTCGCGATCACCGTTTTGTGAAGAACCCCAAATTTCAGTGACCGTGTACGGGACTCAATCTTCGCGTCATTCGCCCATCTTCAAATGCAGTCCCGGATCGCGGCTGACATGGATGATATTCAGCACTTCAACGGCTTCGTCGGACGCCAGATAGTAGATGTGATGCATCTCGCTACGCTTGCGGCGCAGGCCAGCAAAGACGTCGTCTTGAACTGGGTAGCGCAGTGCTGAGACACGCAACGCCTTGATGTCGGCTACCAGTGTCGCGACATAAAGCTTCGCCTGCGTTCTGCCCCAAGCGGCCAAGGTATATCGTTCCGCCTCATTCAAATCGTTGAGCGCATCCGGACGGTAGATCAGCGTCCGCTTCATTCTTCGCCGAACTTTTCCTCAAACCATCCATCAATGTCGAACGGGCGGGCAGGGCCGCTGTCTATCGATTTTTGGATCATCGCCCGCAATGCGACGATCTTTGCATCTTCGTGCATATATTGGCGCAATGCTTCGCGCACCACTTCGCTGCCAGTCGCAAATTCGCCGGACTCTACCTTTTCATAGATGAAATCGGTGAAGGGTTTGCCGAGTGCGATAGAAGTGTTTTTTGCTGCCATTATGCAAAGTTACCAAAATTTGGTAACAAGTCAATTCAGCGCCGCAAACACCTCCGCCGTTATCGCCAAGCTCCTCTTCCGTAATTCATGGTCAAACACCGAACACGCCACAATCACCTCATCCGCGCGCGTGCGCTCGATAAACGCCGCGACACCAGCGCGCACCGTTTCCACAGAGCCAATCGCGCTGCACGACAGCACATCTTGTAACGCCGCGACGGCATTGGGCGGCAGGGTGTCGAGATAGCCCTCCACCGGCGGGGGCATTTGGCGGGGGTTGCCGGTGCGCAAAGCGACGAAGCTTTGTTGTAGCGAGCTGGCGAGGATATTGCGCCTCGGCATCGGTTTCAGCCGCAATCAACATTCATCGCAGCCATCGCATAGGGGGCGTCCAACACTGTACTCGGCTTAAATCCGCTACGATAAACGTGCAACGCTTCGTCCAAGGCCGCAGGCGCAAAGTGGCTGGCAAATGCGAAGGGCAGGCCCAGATGCGGCGGCGACTTGCGCGCCATATAGGCTGCTGCCGAGGATGTAGAGCTGCACGTCCGCACCCGCTCCCGGCGTGGCGACGATGCCCGTCCTGCCGTCATCGGCAAAATAGCTTTGCAGCTCCATCACATCGCGCGGGAAAGCATTCGGGTCGCTGTCGAGCGTGCGCCGGATCGCGGCGGCGACGCGCTGGTCGCTGCCGGGTGCGCGGCCAAGGCCAAGGTCGATGCGCCCAGGATAAAGCGCGTCCAAAGTGCCAAACTGTTCCGCAATCACCAACGGACTGTGGTTGGGCAGCATGATCCCGCCGGAACCGACGCGGATGCTATTGGTTGCCGCCGCGATATGGCCGATAACGACCGAGGTGGCGGCACTGGCGATGCCTTTCATACCATGATGTTCAGCCACCCAAAAACGGGTGAAACCAAGGCTTTCGGCGTGTGCTGCCAGATCAGCTGCATTGGTCAAAGCTTGCGCCACGCTGCCACCTTCAACGACCGGAACGAGATCTAGAAGGGAGAAATGGGTCATAGCTCATAGATGGGGGTATGGCGTGCTTATTCCAAGGGTAAATTCTGTCTATTCACCTCCCGTTCAGCTTCGCAACCATAGCCAGACCGTGCAATTTTGTCGATGAACTGAAAAATTCAAAAGGACCTCCACATGGCCACCGAACGCTCGCCGGGTTTCAAGCTTTTCTTCGCGGGGCTAATTGGAGCGATTTTGATTGTGCCGTTGATGATGGTCTATGCGCTGTCATGGGACAGGCAAGAGCAGGCGAAGACCGCGCAGAATTCTATTGCGGCTGGCTGGGGCGGGCCGCAGGTGATTGTCGGGCCTGTGTTGGTGATCCCTTATGTGACCGATACCGTTGAGACGGTGACCGAAAACGGCAAGGAAACCACGCGTACGGTGCGCGTGACCAAAGAATTATATCTTTCTCCCGAAACCAATGCGGTGAAAACCGAATTGAAGCCAGATCGGAAAAAGAAGTCCATCTACGAAAGCGTGTTGTTCGTGGCGGAAAATACCGGATCGGCGCGCTTTGCCTTGCCGACGGATTTTTCCCGCTATGGTATTCCGCGCGAAAGTTTGAACTTGAGCGGCGCGGAATTGCGCTTTGGTGTGTCCGACGCGCGCGGGCTGCAGGCGAATAGCAAAGTGGTGATCAACGGCAAATCGCTTGAACTGCAACCTGGTAAAGGTCTGGCGGCATCGGGCAATTCGGGCTTTTTCACCTTTGTTGATTGGGATGCCAATGGTGCGCTTGAAGTAGCTTATAATTATGCATTTCGCGGCAATAAATCGCTGACGCTGGTGCCGCGCGGCGGAGAGACCAAATGGGATGTCAAATCAAGCTGGCCAAACCCCAGTTTTGCTGGTGATTTTTTGCCAAACAAACGCACCGTAAAATCCGATGGCTTCACATCGAGCCACGCAGTTACCAATTTGGCGCTGGGGCAGGCGCTCGTGCTGACCGAGGATTTGGGCGCACCAACGGTAGCTGATGCCGCGGCTCCTTATAGTGTAGCGGTCGAAGGCTCTACGGTATCAGCGCGACAGTCGGTTGGCGGACCCAGTCAGGCGGCTTCCATCAGCATGATCGAACCCGTTGATCTTTACAGCCAAGTCGACCGTTCGGTGAAATATGGTTTCCTGTTCATCGGCTTCACCTTCCTTGCATTTTTGATGTTTGACATCGTTGCAGGGGCAAAGGTTGCGGCGGCGGAATATCTGTTGACCGGCGCGGGGCTGGTGCTGTTCTTCGTGTTGCTGCTCGCCTTTTCGGAAGTCGTGGGCTTCACCTGGGCCTATATGATCGCAGCCGGTGCCATAACTGGTTTGCTGACAACCTATTCCGCAGCGGTGCTGAAAAGCTGGCTGCGTGCGCGGGTGATTGGCGGGCTGCTCGTGGGTCTTTATGCCACCTTGTTCGTACTGCTGAACCTGGAGGCCTATTCGCTGCTCATTGGATCGGTGTTGCTCTTTGTTGCCCTTGCGGTGGTGATGTGGGCAACGCGTACCATCGATTGGGGATCAAAGGAGATCGCAGAACTCTCCGCGGCCCCCGTCGATCCTACGCCGAAGCCTCAGCGCAAAGTGGCTACCGCCACCTCAACATCGAACGGTTAAGTTCAGAAACGGATCGGACGCCCATGAGCATCATGTCGCGTTCGATCTCGTCACGCAACTTACCAACGATACGCGAAACGCCCGCTTCGCCTGCTGCGGCCAAGGCATAGAGATAAAGCCGACCACCCGAACAGGCTGTGGCCCCGGCGGCGAGCGCCTTCAGCACATGGGTGCCGCGCCGGACACCGCCATCACAAATAATGTCGATTTTGCCGCCAACGGCATCGGCGATTTCGGCAATCTGATCAAAGGGTGAGCGTGATCCATCCAGTTGCCGTCCGCCATGGTTGGAAACGTAAATCGCTGTCGCGCCAATGTCGATCGCGCGCTTTGCGTCCTCGACTGACATCACGCCTTTCAAGGCAAAATGCCCACCCCAATCAGCGCAGATGGTCTCCGCCATTTTCCAGTCCATCGCGCCATCGAGCATCGTGTTGAAATAATCTGCAACCGAAAGCGCCACATTTGTGCCTGCATCCACATGGGTCTGCAGATTGGGGAGCGAAAACTTTTCGCGGAACAAATAATTGAAAACCCAGTTCGGATGGGTCGCATAGCTGAGCACAGAAGCGGGCGTAAATCGTGGCGGAGAGGTGAAACCGGTGCGTTGGCAGCGTTCGCGATTGCCAGAAACTGCTACATCAACGGTGAGGGCAATGGCATCAAATTTGGCTTCCTTGCACCGTTCGATCATCGACCGGTTCAGCCCCTTATCCTTGTGAATATACAGTTGAAATAATTTGGGTGTTTTGATTTTGCCAATTTCCTCGATGCTGACCGTGGCGAGCGATGAAATGCCAAACCACGTCCCGAATTGCTCCGCAACCGAAGCCACGGCGCGTTCACCCTGCCAATGGAACAATCGCTGCAGTGCAGTGGGAGACAACATCAGCGGCATGGCAATCCGCTGACCCATCACCTCAACGCTTAAGTCTATATCGGATGCGCCTGACAGAATATTGGGAACCAGATCGCAATCGTCAAAAGCGGAAGTGTTGCGGTCTTTGGTGCGTTCGTCATCGGCGGCACCGTCAATATAATGAAACACCGGCGAAGGCAGACGCTTTTTCGCAAGGCGACGGAAATCTGCTACATTATGACAATCCTGCAACCGCATTTTGAAATCCCCAATCAAAGAACGGGGCGGTCATACACAGCTTTTTAGGCAATACTACTATCGTTGTTCAGGGGTACCGCGTTCCGCCAACCCCGGCCCGAGCCGCGTCTGCAGCGCGCCGAGCGGCATCGCCTGCTTCGCGCGCGGCAGATGCAGCTGCACTGGCTGCTTCGGCTGCCGCCTCCGAAGCTTCTCCTGTGTTATATCCGCTTTCTGCTTCGCTGTTGCTGCGATATTTCTGAAAGGGATCGACAAACTCCGATTCGTCCTGGTCCCAGCTATGCGAACGCTGTACAGTGTTTTTGCGCCTGCGTTCGGCCATCATCTGGTCGTAGCTGCTCATTTTTTGATTGAATGTATCGCGCCGACCTCCACTGAAATGCTGTTGCAATTTCAATCGGCCATCGGCCTTAACGTCTAAAATGCGTTCTCTGGCATAGTCGTTCAGGACTACATAAGACGCTTCTTTCATCAAAGCGATGTCCGAGATACCGGCAATTCCAGCGTGTCCCAGAAATTGCGTTTCGCGAATATCAACGGTCACATTGATTTGGGTTCGTGTCGGCTTAAGCGGAATGATTGAAACCAATATGCTGCCAAGGTGCTCCCCATCGGCGCTGACCGACCATAATATCTGTTTCGCCGCTGGCGTTGAGACGACAATTTTCATCCCGTTGCGGGTCTGTAATCCTTGATCGAGAGGCGTTGATATTAGCCGCGAAAACACATCATCGGCAGTTCGATCAAATATCATTGATTTGGCCGGATATTTTTCACCTTCGGCCGTCAAAACAGCTACACTGCCTTCGGTGTAATAGCTGTTATGCGCGGTGGCGGCGGCACCCGCGCATGCGACAGCGATTAAAAGGCCATGTTCCAATTTCATGGCCCATAGTTATAATCGCAACCCTAATGATAGGTTAAACCTATAAAACGCCGCGGAAAAAGTCGCAGCTATTGGGGCTTCCGGTTTTCAATCCTTGTTGCAACGCTGCCATACGCTGTTCGCTGCTGCCATGGGTGAACATGCTTTCAACGGGCGCACGTCCGGCCTGTCTCATCAGCTTATCGTCGCCGATGGCGTTGGCTGCGCGCATGCCTTCTTCAATATCGCCTGCCTCAATTCGGGCCGCATTTTTGGCCGCCCAGACGCCTGCATAGCAATCGGCCTGCAATTCCATACGAACCTGAAGGCCATTGCCTTGCGTTTCGTTCACCCGTTGCTGTGCGCTCCGAACCTTGTCGGCAACGCCGGTGATATTCTGGATGTGATGGCCCACTTCGTGCGCGATGACGTAGGCATATGCGAAATCGCCGCCGCCGCCCATTTGCTGCATTTGCTGAAAGAAACTGGTGTCCAGATACACGCCCTGATCTGCCGGGCAATAAAATGGCCCCATCGCAGACTGTGCCGAGCCGCAACCTGAATCTGTTCCGTTGCGGTAAAAATGCAAAGTTGCTGGGCGATATTGTTGTCCGCCCTGGGCAAAGAGTGCACCCCAGGTATCCTCGGTCGATTTCAGCACGCGACCTGCAAATAATTCTTCTTCGGTATCATAGGCCTGTTTGCCTGACCCTTGTTGCGTTTCGGATCCAGATGAAACGCCTGCACCGCCAAGATTCATGATTTGCGGCAAAAGGAAATAGGCTGCTATCGCAATGATGGCGATTGTACCGCACCCCATTTTGCGACCGAGCAAAAGCGGCAAGAAACCGATTAACAGCGAGCCAAGTCCGCCACCACCGCCCATTGAAAAGCCGCCACCGCCTTCGCCATGGTCGGATACGTTTCCGCTTGGATCGAGGTCATCAAGGCGCACAGCAATTCTCCCTTATCGCAAATTTATTCATGCATTGCGGTTTTGCGGTAAAAGCGCAAGGATGAAGGCATCGTTACAAAGGCACAAAAGGAATTCTCTCCCATGTTTCTGAAAGGTAAAACGGCTCTGATCACAGGGTCCACTAGCGGAATCGGCTTAGGCTATGCGCGCGCATTGGCAGCGGAAGGTGCCAGCGTGATGATCAACGGTCTTGGCGATCGCGATGCGATTGACGAGCATGTCGCGGAATTGATCCGGACTTCGGGCGCTGGCGCACTTTATTCCGCCGCCGACATGACAAAACCGGACGAGATCCGTGCGATGGTTACCGAATGCACCGCAAGGCTGGGCGGACCAGACATTTTGATTAACAATGCAGGGATTCAGCATGTTGCGCCCATCGACGAATTTCCTGAAGATCGATGGGATGCCGTGCTTGCCATTATCCTGTCGTCGGCTTTTCATGCGACAAAAGCCGTTCTGCCGACCATGAAAGCGCGAGGATGGGGCCGGGTGATCAACACCGGATCGGTCCACAGCCTGCGCGCATCACCGTATAAAGTAGCCTATGTTGCTGCCAAACACGGTCTGGCAGGGATGACAAAGACAGTGGCGTTGGAAGTTGCGAAGCAAGGGATTACGGTGAATAACATCTGCCCCGGCTATGTCTGGACGCCTTTGGTCGAAAACCAAATTCCCGATACCATGAAAGCGCGCGATTTGACGCGGGATCAGGTTATCAATGATGTGATGCTCTCTGCACAACCGCAAAAGCAATTTATCCAGGTCGAACAATTGGCGTCGTTGGCAGTCTATTTATGCAGCGATGCGGCCAGCGCCATCACAGGAACGAATATATCGATGGATGGCGGTTGGACGGCGTAATAGCCGATTATTGGCCTGCTGCTTCGCGGGGATCATAGCCTAAATTATTGGCGGGTTGCGCATAGCCCTGTGGCGGCCCGTTGTAATAATTGGACGTATTTCCGGGTAAAGCAGGTTGCGCCTGAATAGGTGGTGCAGGTTGCGCTGGACCTTCGCTATCATCTTCGCGATTCCGATCCGCTTGCTGCTCACTGGCAGGACGCGGATCGAACATGGGCTGCCCAAAGGTACTCTGCTGCAAATCGGAAGAATCAGCGGTACCTGGCGGGTTGTTCTGTGGTTGCGCATCGCTCGTTGGCGGAACATATTCTGGAACAGCGCCATTTGCTTCGGGAGAGGGTTGCCCTGGCGTAGCAGGCGCGGCGGGATTTGCTGGCGATGCGTTAGCGAGCGGATCTCCCGATGGAATTAGGAAAATCGCTATTGCTGCAACACCCAGGACTGCCAGCAAGATTTTCAACGTTTTGTCCATTTTTCCCTCTTTCCAATCGCGCGTATCTATAATGCAATCAGGGTTAAATTTTCGTTGATATGCCAATTGAGCGACGCAAAATGGCGTAAAAAAATGCGCCGACCACAATCGGTCGGCGCATAGTGATTTTCCTCCCCAGGAAAATAATTTAGCGCGGCATTGCGCTGCCGAGACGGTGATAAAGTCTCGCGAATTTTTTGCTCTCCTCACCGTCTTCGATCATCGGAATGTAATTTTCCAATGCCTTACGGATCAGTTTAAAGTCCTCTGTGGAAAGGACTGCACGGGAACGGGCTGGTTCGGTCATCGTCATTTTCCTTTCTGCGGCTGTTACGCGGCGTTGGCGAACTGGTTCATGGTATTATCTTTTCCGCCTGCTTTCAGGGCGGCTTCTCCGGCGAAATATTCCTTGTGATCATCGCCAATGTCGGAACCCGACATGTTTTGATGTTTCACACAAGCAATGCCCTGACGGATTTCTTTGCGCTGCACCCCGGCAACATAGCCAAGCATGCCCATTTCACCGAAATAATCCTTGGCCAGATTATCGGTACTAAGGGCCGCTGTGTGATAAGTCGGCAGCGTAATCAGATGGTGAAAAATGCCCGCGCGCTTTGCCGAATCCCGTTGGAAATTGCGGATGCGGTTGTCGGCTTCTGCGCCCAATTCGGTTTCGTCATAGGCGGCACTCATCAAATTCGCACGATCATAAGCGGCAACGTCGCGGCCCTCTGCGTTCCAGGCATCGAACACTTGTTGACGAAAATTAAGCGTCCAGTTGAAACTGGGCGAATTGTTATAAGCCAACTTTGCGTTGGGTACGACTTCGCGGATGCGATCCACCATTCCAGCAATCTGCTCGATATGCGGCTTTTCGGTTTCAATCCAAATCAAGTCAGCGCCGTTCTGCAGCGATGTGATGCAGTCGAGAACACAGCGGTCCTCACCGGTACCAGAGCGGAATTGAAACAGGTTTGAAGGCAGGCGTTTGGGACGCAACAATTTACCGTTACGGTTGAGGATGACATCGCCATTCTGCGCCGTAGCCGGATCAATCTCTTCGCAATCGAGAAAGCCGTTATAGAGGTCTCCAAGGTCGCCCGCTTCCTTCGAAACGGCAATTTGCTTGGTAAGGCCTGCGCCCAATGAATCGGTGCGTGCGACGATAATCCCGTCAGGCACGCCCAATTCAAGGAAGGCATAGCGGCAAGCGCGGATTTTCTGCAGGAAATCTTCGTGCGGAACAGTAACTTTGCCGTCTTGATGGCCGCATTGCTTTTCGTCCGAAACCTGATTTTCGATTTGCAAGGCACAGGCTCCGGCTTCGATCATCTTTTTGGCAAGTAGATAGGTCGCCTCTGGATTTCCAAAGCCTGCATCAATATCGGCAATGATCGGCACGACATGAGTTTCGAAATTCTCGATTTTGCGCATGAATTCGGCTTCCATGACGACATCACCTTTAGTTCGCGCCTTGTCGAGATCGCGGAACAGCAAGTTGAGTTCGCGTGCATCGGCCTGACGCAGAAAGGTGTAGAGTTCCTCGATCAGCGCCGGAACGCTTGTTTTCTCGTGCATCGACTGGTCGGGCAGGGGGCCGAATTCACTGCGCAATGCAGCGATCATCCAGCCGGACAAATACAGATAGCGGCCTTTGGTGGTGCCGAAATGCTTTTTGACGGAGATCATTTTCTGCTGCGCGATAAAGCCGTGCCAGCAACCCAGCGATTGGGTGTATTGCGCGGGGTCACGATCGTACGCAGCCATATCTTCGCGCATGATTTTTGCGGTATAGCGGGCAATATCGAGTCCGGTTTGAAAGCGGTTCTGCAGTCGCATGCGGGCGACCGATTCTGGATTGATAGAATCCCATGTGCCATTTTGCGATGCAATCAATTGACCGGTTTGGCTGATATGGTCTTGGTACAACATTGACAATTCCTTACAAGGGAGAGCGTTGGATGCCCTTGAAACTGACTAAGTTGTGGCGTGCAAGCGAGTCAAAATTGTCAAATATGTTGTGAATAGGTCGGAGGTATCGCGATTATATTTGTCAGTTTGTAACAATTATGACAAATAGCACGCATGGCTGAACAAAAACTTTTCGCAGGCGCCGCAGTTCGCCGCATTCGACGGGCCAATGGCTTGACCCAAACCGCAATGGCAGAGGCGCTGTTGGTTTCGCCCAGTTATCTCAATTTGATCGAGCGCAATCAACGCCCCTTGACCGCCGCGATTCTGTTACGTTTGGCTGAACGGTTCGATTTCGATGCGCGCACTTTGACCGGTGCAGCACCCGGCGGCGGCGTGGAAGCGATCAAGCGCCGCTTGTCTGATCCGCTGTTCGCCGATCTCAATCTTGACCGATTACAACTGGAAGACTGGATTGCCGCCGCCCCCGATGCGGCGGAAGCTTTTGCACGCGCCTTTGATCGTCTGACCGGTTCCGCACCAGCGCAAGAAGCCGATGCCATTGCGGCTGTGCGCACCGAAATCGAACGGTGGCGCAACCATTTTGCCGATCTTGATGTTCAGGCCGAAACATTGGCCGACGATCTTCGATTGGCCAGTGCCGATCTGTACGGTGCGATTGCCGAACGGCTGCGGGTCAAACATCAACTCAGCATCCGAATTTTGCCGGTCGACGTGCTGCCAGACCGCTTGAAGCGCCTGGACCTGCATGCCCGCCAGTTGCAATTATCGGAACTGCTCGATCCCGCCAGTCGTTGCTTCGCCGCCGCAAGCGAATTGGCGATGCTCGAGGCGCGAAGCGAAATCGATGGCCTTGTTAAAGGCGCAGACTTTACCGAACGCGCCAGTGAACGCCTGTTCCGCCGCCATTTGACCAGCTATTTTGCGGCTGCTTTAATGATGCCTTATGCCCGTTTTTTGCGTGCCTGCGAAGGCACCGGATATGATATTGCACTGCTTCAGCGCCGATTTGGCGCGGGCTTTGAACAAGTCGCCCACCGGTTGACCACCATGCAGCGTGTTGGCGCGCGTGGGCTTCCGTTTTTCATGATCCGCATCGACCGCGCAGGGCAATCGAGCAAACGCTATGCGGGGGCTAGCGCGTCACCACTGGTCGAAACCGACGCGCGCTGCCCGTTGTGGCGTCTGCATCACGCCTTTGACCGCCCCGGCGAATTGGTGCGCAATTTGGTGGAATTGGAAGACGGAAGCCGCTGGTTCACTCTTGCGCGTACCGTGCAACCGCAAGCCGGCAGAGATGGCGGTATCAGTTCCGAATTTGCAGTGGGCTTGGGTCTCGATGCCAAGCTTGCTGCGCCCCTTGCCGCCGCGCGCGGGATCGATTTGACCAGCGGAGAAGTTACCCCCATCGGCCTCGGCTGTCGGGCCTGTACACGGCCAGATTGTCCCCAACGCAGTGCGCCGCCTGCGGGCAGGGTGCTAGTCTTTAACGACCGCGAACGGGGGCTGACACCATTTGTGTGGGCTGGGGAGTGAGTTTCTTTGCGCCGCTATTGCAGCATCGGGCCAGTTCCATCAAAGACATAGCCGATGGATCGAACTGAGCGAATAGGGTCTGGAACGCCATTTTGCTTTAGTGTTTTGCGAAGCCGCCCAATCCACACGTCCACCGTCCGGTCATCAATTGCCTCCTTGTCTTTGCCAACGATGGCTATCAGGCTACTTCGCGAAAAGGCACGGTCGGGATGCTGGACAAAATGAGCAAGCAGCCGAAATTCATTGGGGGGCAAGCTCAACCGTTTTCCACGATAGCGAACGAGAAAAGCGGCATTGTCGATTTCGATCTCACCGTGCGATACTGGCGGAATAACGGCGCTTTCAAAATTTTTGCGTGGAAGCGCCAGTCTTTCGATCATCTTGTCGATAGTCAAGGGGCCAGTTAAATAGTCGTCCGCGCCGGCTTTCAGTGCCCGCCGACGTGCATCGTTGTCGTTCTGTTCAATCGCTATAATAATATGCGCATTTCGTGTAACCGACATGTCGCGCAATCGACGGCATAGCGCCAAACCGGATATTTCTGGAAGTAACCAGTCGACAAAACAAAAAATCGGGCGATGTTGAATGCTATTTGTGGTTTCTGACAGTCCGTCGAAAAATATCCAGTCAAATTGCGGCATTCGGTCGATCGTCAGCTGGTGCAAAATCATATCTGCGCAGCATAGCAGTGCCGTTTGTTTGATGTGCATATCGGTAATCCACAAATGATTCAGTAAATCAGAATGCGCCAGTTTCATGACGGCGATGTGACAGAAAAAAATGATTTTTATGTCGTCATCAGCATGTCGCGCAATTGTCACCTGTTCGTAACTAAACTGCCGTGCGCTTGTAAAAATTGAGGCCTAGCGGCTGGCCTTGCACCGGACTTCGGGCGAATCGGATTGGCCGGTTCGCAGTTGCGCTGGAAGCGTCAAACAACCATCAAAGGGGTAGTTAATCATGAAAGCATCTGCATCGCACTTCACGGCATCTCTGGCCGTTATCGCGATCATGCAATTCGGGGGTGCCGCGCGCGCAGCCGAAATCGAAATGAACGCTGTAGACGCAGCAATTGATGCTGGCGTATCGGCCGACGATGCTCAAAATAGCGACGGATTGGTCGAAATCGTCGTGACGGCGACCAAGCGCGAAACCAATTTGCAAGACACGCCGATATCCATGGCGGTGATGAGCGACGAGGAATTGAAAAAGCGTCAAGTGCAGAGTCTGATCGATCTGGCAGATGGGGCGATCCCATCCTTGCGCGTTGCGACGTTTGAATCTCGCCAGACCGCCCTGACAGTCGGCATGCGCGGAATTGTACCAGGTGATGCAAACCAACCCGCACGCGAACAAGGCGTGGGTGTCTATATTGATGGTGTTTATTTGGGGCGGCAGCACGGGCTGAATGCAGGCTTTTTGGATGTGCAGCGCGTCGAAGTGTTGAAAGGTCCTCAGGGAACTTTGTTCGGACGTAACACTGAAGGCGGCGCCGTGAACATCGTCAGTCGAGCACCAACGGGCGAATTTGGTGGAAAGACATCGATTGGTTTCGGTAATTTCGGTTCTTACAGCGGACAGTTACGCCTTGATTTGCCTGAATTTGCGGGTTTTTCGATCAAACTGGACGCCGGTATTCAGCATCAGAATGCTACAACGAAAAATCCGTTGGAAGGCCAGTTTGGCTGGAATTATTTTCACCGTTATGGCGGTCGCCTGACCACTCGATGGAAACCAGTCGATGCGATTACCGCTGATTTTTCGGTTGATATGGGGCGCGATGAAAACACATCTTATCTCAGCCAACTGATCAATTATAACCCTGCAGGCCGTCCCGTTGCGACGCTGGCACAAATTGTTACCAATGCTAATCGCTTACCATCGGGCTTTATTGCGCCATTGCCTTCGGCGCTGCAGGTGCAGCCTGATCGAATTCGTGTTGCCGACATTGGCGTGCCGCAACAGCCCAGCGTCGGTAAAACCTTCGGTGTTGTCAGCAATGTCAAATGGGCCGTTGCCGAAGACCTCGATGTACGTTCGATTACCGCTTGGCGCACGGTCAGTGACCGGCAGTTTGACAATTCTGGTGGAGCCTATCGCACGCCGACTTTTTTGCCAAACGCTAGCTTTAGTCGTTACAGCATTGCTACATTGGATCAGCGACAGTTTAGTCAGGAACTACAAGCCGTGGGCAGCTTTTCACAGGTTGATTACGTGTTTGGCTTCTATTATTTCAACGAACGCGCCAATGATTCAGCACGCACGCCCAATACCAATCGCTGGAATGCGGATGGCTCAGCTTATACGATAGTCGATCCTTCTACCTATCCATTATCCCCTACCGCGCGCGCCAGCATCGCTTTTGCAAAAAGTTACGCGGTTTATGGCCAAGCAACGTACTCGCCTGATTGGGCAGAGAAATTTCATTTGACAGCAGGCGGTCGTGTAACGCGAGATAAGAAAAATGGCCGCTTGTTTACCATCAATGGGGCAGCGACCAATTTAACATTCTTTCAAGACAGCAAGCGCTTCGATCCGCTTATCACCTTGGCGTGGGACGTGACGCAAGACGTGAATTTTTACGCCAAATATGCTACCGGCTACCGCGCCGGTGGCGCAAGTTCGCGGTCGCTAAACTATCGCTCATTTGGTCCAGAAGAAGTTAAGTCCTACGAAGTGGGTATCAAATCCGAATTGTTTGATCGTTTGCTGCGTGTCAATGTTGCGGGCTATATGATGGACCGGAGCAATAGCCAGGTAGATTTCAATTTTTTCATTCCGCAATCAAACGGCACAGTCCGAAACACGCTGGAAACGGTCAATGCGCTGGGCATCACAAAAATCCGCGGGGTCGAAGCTGATGTGACTTTGCGACCGAGTGACAGCCTGTCGATGAATGTTTCCTATGCCTACACGTCGGTCAAAATTCCGCCTGCCCGTAACACAGTTCAAGAGGCGTTGAACGCTTCGCTTGTGCCAGCGATAATGACACCCGTGTTTCAGGATGTGTACATCGTCTACTCTCCCAAACATGCGCTGTCTGGCTCAATCGACTATGAGACGCCTTTAAGTGGGTCGGGTGCGACGGTAAAGCTTCACATGGATGCGAATTATTCTTCACCTTCGTTTACATTCGACAACGAGAACGTGAAGAATGACAAAAGCTTTATCGTCAATGGTCGGTTATCGCTTGCCGATATACCAATGAGCGAGGCGGGGCAGAAACTGACTGTTGCTTTGTGGAGCCGGAACTTGCTTAATGAGTCACATATCTATCGACGTTCGAATGCGAACCGCCTAGTGCTTGGCGATTATGCCAATTTCAATGCTCCAAGAACCGTTGGTCTTGAAGCAGCGATAAACTTTTAAAAAAATTGAGGCGAAGGGGGATGCGGTTAATGCGCCGCGTCCTCCAACAGCATCGCCGCACCTTTTTCGGCGATCATTAACGTAGGGCTGTTGGTGTTGCCCGATATGATCCTTGGCATTGCCGACGCATCTATCACGCGCAATTTATCGATACCGCGAACCCGCAATCGTTCATCAAGCACCGCCATGATATCGTCCGACACGCCCATCGCTGCAGTGCCGACAGGGTGGAATATTGTGGTGCCCAAATCGGCGGCCGCTTTCAGCAAGGCTTCGTCGGTTTGGGATTCGACACCGGGGCTGAACTCGGTTGGCTGAAAGCGCGCAAGCGAACGCCTGATTGGCTATGCGTCGTGCCAATTTTATTGAAGCAATGGCTACGTTGCGGTCTTCATCGGTTGATAAATAATGCGGGGCGATGATCGGGGCGGCAATCGGATCAGCACTGGCCAGATCGACCCGGCCCCGGCTGGTTGGCCGCAAATTACAAACACTGGCGGTAAACGCGCCAAACCGGTGCAGTCCAGCCCCCCATTTATCCAGCGACAAAGGTTGGAAATGAAATTGTAAATCGGCAGTTGCTTTGTCGGGCGAGGATCGTGCGAACATTCCCATTTGCGATGGTGCCATGGTCAAAGGGCCATTGCGGAACAACGCGTATTGCATGGCCATACCAGCGCGGCGGAACAGATTGGCGTAATCGGTGTTCAATGTGCGGACGCCGTTGACCTTGAATATCGGGCGTATCTGCAGATGGTCTTGCAAATTCGCGCCGACTCCGGGGGATGCGTGCAGAATGTCAATGCCATGCTGGCGCAGCCGCGCGGGATCACCAATGCCCGAAAGCTGCAACAGCTTGGGGGAACCAATGGCACCCGCGCTCAAAATGGTTTCACCCGTTGCCGTTGCCTGACACAGTTGACCGCGATGCCGAAAGATTACACCGGTGGCGCGCTTTCCCTCAAAGGTGGCCCGTTCGACATCAACATTTGTCATCAGCCTTAAATTGGAACGGTGGAGCGCGGGCTTTAGAAATGCACGGGCGGCGCTAACGCGTCTGCCGTTGCGCTGATTAACCTGAAAACAAGACGATCCGGCATTGTCGCCGCCGTTAAAATCATCAATCGGCTCGATGCCAATCTGTGCACCCGCCGCGCGAATGGCCTCTAATATTTGCCATTGGACACGTGGATATTCGACGCGCCATTCGCCGCCGGATTGGTGCATGGCGTTTGGAGGAGCGATATGGTCTTCATGTTTCAAAAACCACGGTATAACATCGTCCCAGCCCCAGCCAGACAATCCCAAATTGCGCCAGCCATCATAATCGGCAGCCTGACCGCGCATGTATATCATAGCGTTAATAGCCGAACAGCCACCAATAACGCGTCCACGCGAATAGGCCAGTGTTCTGCCGCCTAAACCAGCCTCAGGCGCTGTCTGGTACATCCAGTCGGCCCGGGGATTGCCGATGGCGAAAAGATAACCGACAGGGATATGAAACCAAATCCAGTTATCATTGCCGCCCGCTTCAAGCAGCAATACCCTGTTCGCTGGATTGGCCGATAATCGGTTTGCCAACAAGCAGCCAGCGGTACCGGCGCCCGCAATTATATAATCATAGGTGCCTTCGTCGCGCATCATATTTTAGGCAGAGGCTGCTTCGGATCGCACATTTTTCTGCCCTTTTTGTTTGTCGGATTTCGCTCTCGAATATCGGTCGCATGGTTCGGTAAAACTGATCCCAAAAATTGCTGGATATCCGCCAAAATTGGTCGTGGAATATTTGTGTCGATGATCGTTCAACTTGGTCGGAAATGAACCCAATTTGTCATCCTGCTTTTATTTCAACAGCGCGGCAAATAAATTGAAAGCGCAAAGGTTGAAGTCACGTTTGCGGGTACACACAATGTCGATCATCGCGAGAGCGGTGCGGTGACCGTTGCGGCCTCAGTCAGCGCAGCCTGTTCGTTCGCCGTTCGGGGCTGGAATGTTAGACCGATGGGACGAAGATGACCGTCTTCCCGCACGCGGATGGTCATGATCGCCTTCAAGGCTGGATCAGCAAGCTTCATTTCCAACGGTCGCGCTGCGGTTTGCGGCACATAATAGATTCCGGTGTCCAAATCGTAGATCGCTTCATGCCGATTGGCGGCAAGGCGGATCACGGTGCTGCACCCAGTCTCGGCTGTGTTACCGTCAATACTGACCGCTTTTTCTATGCGAGGCGCGGTCCCTGATAGGCATAAAGCACTGGAGTTGGACAGATCGGGATTGCCGGGCCACACATAACGATAACTAATATAATGCCCTCGCAACAGGTCGCGCGGATCATATCCGGTTATTTCCACCTGCCAGTCGGTACCACGTTGTGCCATGCGGTGGGTGTTCAGCCAACCTATAGCAAGACCCAGCACAGGCAGGGTCAGTGATAGGGCGAGACATAGGTGTTTCCGGTCGATCATGCGGCATCCTCTTGTGGGGCAAATTTGCGCGAAATTCGGAAAGCGATGCCGGCAATTCCCAAGGTCAGCATGCCTGCTATGATCAGTCCAAATCCGCTGCCCAACAGGTCATCCGCCAATTCGAAACTGAGGATGATGAGCCGTAAAGCGATAACCGCGACCGCCAATTGGAAAACGCCACGCCAGCTGGCATATATGCTGGCCGCCGCGATCCCGATCCAGAAAACGAGAAACAACAGGGCCGGGATTATGACATTACCGGTTATGGGGAACGCGATCAGGTTCAACACTCCCGCCATGGCCAAAATTCCGGCAACGGCTTGGCCCGAACGGTCTCTGCGCGCGGCATAACAAGCGGCGGCAGCGACGATGGCCGTTAAGCTGTGGGTCATGAGCGCCGTTTGCGATTTGCCATCGCTGACGCCCCAGATGCCGCTGTTTGAGGCCGATGCTATAATGATAAAGCTCGCGCCGATAACAGCATAAGTCAGCGCGATTTGTTCCAGCTGTCGCCAGAAATCCGGACGGTTACTACGCGCACGCATCCATGCAGCGGCGGGAATGACTAGCATAGGAAGTGCCGTTGCAAATCCCCAGACAGTGGTTGCCCGAATAGTGTCGCCGTTATCGAACCAAGTGCTGGCAAAGGTTTGCACCGTGCCGATCAACCCAGCCATCCACCCTGCTGCAATGGGCCAACTCTTGCCAAACCCCAAGAATAGCGGGGTAAATAACAGCATCCATAGCGCCAACGGCTGCCACAAGGGCGAACTGGTTTGGTACACCTGCCCGATATGGCCGAAAAAGGTGAGGCCAAGTGCTCCCAAAACGAACAATCCGGCTTCTCGAAAGGCTGGATGGGCCGCTGATTTGAGATACAGCCATGAAGCTAGCGCCAACATCAAGGCAAAATGAATGCCCAACCGAATGGTGCCGGGAATGGCTTCCCAATTTGCCGCAATCAGCGAAATCAGGCCCAGCCCGATGGTAAGTGCGGCAATGCCGACAATCGACCAAAGCGCGAGTGGCTTTGCATGCTCGGCCTCCCATTTGCGGATTTTGTCGGCGGTTGAGACGTCAATCAAACCCGCTTCTTGCCATGCCTTTAACTTACGTTCCGACAACAGTTCTCTCCCCGCCCGGATGGGCCGTTACGCAAGGCTAAGGCACGACAGACCGCTTAGCCACTGAATTTCTTCACATCCTGGCTTTGGCCGCGCGGAACAATCATCACTTCATTGCCGACGGCGACAATAATCAGGTCGTGGACGCCAGCTGCGTTTATGCGAATGCCATCAGTGCGGATCAAATTGCCGGTTGATGCGATCAGCCTCGCGTCGCCGCCGATCTGGTTGCCATCACCGTCCTTGCTGCCAATGTCGTAAAGCGCATCCCAACTGCCGACGTCGGACCAACCCATGGCAACCGGAACGACGGCAACGCGATCAGATTTTTCCAATACGGCGTAATCGATGCTGTCCGAAGGGCAGGCAGAAAAGGCTTCTGCATCGGGCAAAATCTGTTGTTCTTGCGTTCGTGCCAATTCCATGGATTGCTGCACGGCGGCTAAAATATCCGGCGCATAAATTGAAAGTGCGCCCAAATAGGCGTCTGCGCGGAACAGGAAAATACCTCCGTTCCAGCTATGATTGCCATCGGCTATCATCTTTAGCGCGGCATCAATTTTCGGTTTTTCAACAAAGCGATCTACTTTACGAACGCCACTTTCCAATATTTCTCCCATGCGGATATAGCCATAGCCTGTTTCAGGTCCCGTCGGGTTTATACCAAAAGTAACCAGCCAACCCGCATCCACCAACGGCAAGGCAGCCTGCACCGCAGCTTGAAATGCGGCGGCATCGGCTATCACGTGGTCGCTGGGCATCACCAACATTGCGTCATTAGCATCCGCCATTGCTAGCGCCGCCAAAGCAATGGCAGGAGCAGTGTTGCGCGCACATGGTTCCAATATTTGTAACGCATCTGTAATGCCCGTTTGCAGCAGTTGCTCTGCGACAATCGCGGCATGGGTCGCACCTGAAACCACCAGGGGCGCTTCAAATAAATTGCGATCCATTGTCCGCGCTAGTGTCTTCTCAAACATGGTACCATCGCCGGTAAGCGGCAGAAATTGCTTTGGTCGATTCAATGTCGACATAGGCCAAAGGCGCGTTCCGCCGCCGCCGGACAAAATAACAGGAATGATCTTCATGGTAATTTCCTAATGCTGCATTCGCGATGGCGCAAGCTGCGGATTATGGAGTAAAATTTGTGAGTGACGGTATGCTTTACACAGCAATTTATGGAGAAATGATTGTAATTCAATTTGTTGATCGAGAAGTGTAAAATTAAGCGACACTTTACCTTTGCGGCTTAATGAGGGTTCAAAGTAGAATGAAGGTTCGCGCATCCGATGGTCCGGCTTTTCAAACATTATGTACCCTATGCCGTATTATTTTTGGCACTGGTCGATTTTTGCCTGCTGATCGCAGCTGCGGAAACGGCATGGGTCATCCGCGCCAACCAGATCGGCATGGCCGTCGATTATATCGGCAATCGCGTAGGTCCGTTGCTGACTTTTGCACTGTCGGTGCAAGTCGCTGCAATGGCTGTGGGAGTTTACGGGCCTGAATCGCTACAATCGCTGCGATTTGCAATTGCTCGTCTGCTCGTGTCCATTTCCCTAGGCGTGATCTTCATGGCGATCATGTCGTTTGCGTTGCCCGGGATGACTTTATGGCGTTCCAATTCTTTGTACGCTATGGCGTTGGCGTTTTGTTATTTGGCATTTAGCCGTGCGCTGCTGGGCAGTTTAATTGGCGGCAGTGCTTTTAAACGCCGACTACTGGTGCTGGGTGCCGGAAAACGCGCACAGCGGATCAAGGACCTAGAAGCGAAGCCTGGCTCGGGTTTTGTCGTCGTTGGCTTTATTGCCATGGACGAAAGCAAAAAGGTGATCCCCGAAGCGATCAACCGCAGCGCGATTTTCAACCTTGCCGATTTTGTCGTGAAGCTGGCGGCAAGCGAAGTTGTGCTTGCTCTTGAAGAACGTCGCAACGCGCTGCCACTGCAAGATTTACTGCGGATCAAAACTACGGGTGTACACGTCAACGAAATTTCAAGTTTTCTCGAACGTGAAACGGGGCGGGTCGATGTTGATAGCGTTAACCCCAGTTGGTTGATTTTTTCGGATGGATTTCTCGGCTGGGCGGCGATTATCGGGTATTGCCAAGCGGCTGTTCGACATCACCGCGAGTGCCATATTGCTTGGCCTGACCGCCCCGATCATTTTGCTTTTTGCCTTGATCGTAAAATTAGAGAGTAAAGGTCCTGCATTTTACCGTCAAACACGCGTCGGCTTGTTCGGGCAGAATTTTGATATCTACAAACTGCGTTCGATGCGCAGCGATGCGGAAGTGGGTGGCAAGGCCATTTGGGCCGAAAAAAATGACCCCCGAATTACGCGTGTGGGTAAATTCATCCGATTGGTAAGGATCGACGAATTGCCGCAAACTTGGTGCGTGCTCATGGGCAATATGAGCTTTGTCGGCCCGCGCCCGGAACGCCCTGAATTTGTCGCAGATCTCGAGCAGCAGCTGCCTTATTATGCCGAACGGCACATGGTGAAGCCGGGGATCACCGGTTGGGCACAAATCAATTATCCCTATGGCGCATCGATCAATGATTCCCGGCAAAAGCTGGAATATGATCTCTATTACGCCAAAAATTATACGCCTTTCCTCGACATTTTGATCCTTCTCCAAACGTTGCGGGTCGTGTTGTGGCCTGACGGAGCCCGTTGAAATGATAGAAACACTCAACCTTATTGGCTTTTGGGGGCACGCGGCGGCTGGCTTTTTATACGCTGCTTTGGCCGTGTGGATTTTCCAGCAATTCGGAACATCTAATCGGCAGCAAGTCACACTGATTGCAGCTCTGGGGCTTACGGCTGCATGGGGCATCACCACCATCATGGCAGGGCCGGTGACGTTCTCTGCGCATTTGGCCGAAACTTTGCGCAATTTTGGCTGGCTTGCCTTTCTATACGCTTTGTTGCGCAGCGGTGGTGCTAGCGAACAGCCGCGCACTATTGTGATGACCTATGTGGCGCTGGCGTTGGTGTTGCTATGTCAGCCATTTGTCGATGGTGCCGTTCTTTATGCTGCGTCACACGAAGAGTTTGCAGGGGCTGTGGCGGCAGCGGAGCAATCGGCAAAGCTGTTGCGTATGTTGTTTGCCATTGGCGCGGTTGTGCTGGTCCATAACCTTTATACCGGTACCGCACCGGATGCCCGTTGGGGATTAAGCCTGCCGATGGCGGCATTGGCGGCCATGTGGACGTTTGACCTTAACCTTTATACCATCGGTTATCTTGCAAGCGAGCAGCCAGTCGAGCTGACGTCCACGCGCGGTGCCGGTATGGCGCTGCTTGTGCCGGTATTCGCCATGGCATCGCGTCGGAATAGCAGTTGGCGGATACGGCTTTCGCGCTCAGTAACGTTCCAATCGGTTTCACTGATGGCGATCGGTGCCTATTTGCTGACGATGATTGTGCTGGCAACGGCCATCCAACTCGTGGGCGGCACTTATGCCCGGCTGGCGCAGATTACCTTGATCTTTGCCATGTCGTTGATTGCCATGATGGTCATGCCGTCAGGCAAATTCCGCGCGTGGTTGAATGTCATCATCGCAAAGAATTTTTTCCAGCACCGTTACGACTATCGTTCGGAATGGATGCGGTTTGCGGATACCATTGGTTTTCCCAGCCAAGACACCGCTCCGTTCCATGAACGCGTTGTCAAATCGCTGGCCGACATTTTTGATAGTCCCGCCGGATTGCTGTTAACGCGCGACGAAGAATCGCGGTTGGTGTTGCAAGCGCGCTGGAACTGGGCGACGGCAGATGTTCCTACTTACGCCGGTAACTCGCAAACCATTCCATTCTTTGAGAGCAACGGCCATATTTTGATGATGGAGGATGTTCGCGAAGGCACCGATGAACGGTGCGATCCGCGCGCCGTTCCGCAATGGCTGTATGATGAAGGTCGCGCCTGGGCCGTGGTCCCCCTGGTTCATTTCGGACGTTTGGCTGGAATTGCCGTGCTTGCCCGTCCACCCATTAAACGCATTGTTGATTGGGAAGATCTGGACATGATGCGCGTCGTAGGGCGCCAATTGGCAAGCTATCTTGCCGAAGCGACAAGCCAACAGGCATTGGCAGAAAGCCGTCAGTTCGAACAGTTCAACCGGCGCTTTGCTTTCGTAATGCACGACATCAAAAATCTGGTCAGTCAGTTGTCGATCCTTGCCCGCAATGCCGAAAAACATGCGAACAATCCTGAATGGCAGGCGGACATGGTCGAAACGCTGAAAAGCTCTGTCGACAAAATGAACGATTTGCTGAAGCGGCTGTCGCAGCACAGCCAGACGCGCAATGCCCAAATAGAGCCTGTCGATGTGGAAAAAACGATTTTGGCGGTCATCCATGGAAAGCGGTTGATCTATCCGATCGAAACCGATCTTTCGCCGGGCATGATGGCGAACGCCGATGCCGGACGGATTGAAACGATTTTGAATCATCTGGTGCAAAATGCCATTGAAGCGACGGAGGATGGTTCGCCGGTTCGGATTAGCGCAAGCCGGCAAGGCAATGAAATCGCCATTCGCGTATCAGACAATGGCTGCGGCATGAACGAGAGCTTTGTGGCAAACCAGCTTTTCAAGCCATTTGAATCGACGAAAGACGGCGGCTTTGGCATCGGTGCCTATGAAGCGCGGGCGCTAGCGCAGTCGTTGGGCGGCAATTTGCGCGTCGATAGCCGACTGGGCAAAGGAACGCGAATGACGTTGCTGTTGCCGGCGACCACCGCCGAAGAACACGCAGCTGCCATCGCTGATGGTCAGTCAGTCATTCAAGCCAAAATTGAATCCCACCCCGAAACCGAAATCGACAGGGCCGCCTGATATGACCCAAGTAAAACCAAAATTGTTGATCGTCGAGGATGATCAAGGGCTGCAACGTCAGCTGAAATGGTCCTATGAGGATTTTGAGGTTTTCTGTGCATCCAACCGCACCGAAGCCATTGCGTTGATGCGTTTGGAAGAACCCGACGTGGTTACGCTGGACCTGGGCCTGCCGCCTGATCCCGATGGAGTGACAGAAGGTTTTGCCACGCTTGAAGAAATATTGCGGCTGAAACCTGATACCAAGGTTATCGTGGCGTCCGGTAATAATTCACCCGAGGCGGCGTTACAGGCGATCTCGACTGGCGCGTGGGACTTTTATAAAAAGCCCGTCGATATTGACGAATTGCATCTGATCGTTAGCCGCGCTTTCCATGTTCGCGATCTGGAAGTGCAAAACCAAAAAGCGCAAATGCCCGATAGCGGGGGGGAAACGCTGTTCGGTTCGCTGATTACTGCGTCTCCGGAAATGATGAAGGCCGCGCGCACCATCGAACGGGTCGCCAATACCAATGTATCAGTTCTGTTATTAGGCGCTAGTGGTACGGGCAAGGAATTGCTGGCCAAGGGCCTGCACGATGCCAGTGATCGCAAAGGCAAACCCTTTATAGCGATCAATTGCGGCGCAATTCCTGAAAATCTGCTCGAATCCGAATTATTCGGACATGAAAAGGGTGCCTTTACAGGGGCCGTCAAAACCACCGAAGGCAAAATCGAACTCGCCAATGGTGGCACGTTGTTTCTGGATGAAATCGGCGACATACCGATGCCGCTACAGGTCAAATTGCTGCGTTTCCTCCAAGAGCGCGTTATCGAACGGATTGGTGGCCGAAAAGTTATTCCCGTCGATGTCCGCATCGTAAGCGCAACGCATCAAAACTTGAACCAGATGATCAGCGATCAAACCTTCCGCGAAGATCTTTATTACCGCTTAGCCGAAGTCTCGGTCCATATCCCGCGGTTGTCCGAGCGAAACGGGGATTCGGTGCTGCTGGCCAAACATTTCCTTGCCCGATTTGCCCGGGAAATGAATCCGCAGATCAAAGGATTTGCCGCAAGCGCATTAACCGCGATTGATACATGGGATTGGCCCGGTAACGTTAGAGAACTCGAAAACCGGGTGAAACGCGCGGTCATTATGGCCGATGGAAAATTCGTTTCGGTCGACGATCTGCAATTTGATCGTGAAGACGATGACGAATTGCTGCTCAACCTGAAAGCTGCGCGAGAACAAGCGGATCGTAAAGCCATCGGCCGAGCAATCGCGCGGACCGAAGGTAACATTTCCAACGCGGCAAAATTGCTGGGGATCAGCCGTCCGACGTTGTACGATTTGCTGAAACAATATGAGATGCACGTTTAAGGCTGGAGAATGTCCAAATCCGCATTGCACCTTTTGACCAGGTACAGCCTGCCGTCGGTACTCGGATTTGCGCTTGTGGTTGGCGTGCCGTCGGTTCCGGCGGTAGCGGCTCCAGATCCGAACGCCAAATCGGCCTATGATCGGGCGGCTCACGCGCATATGGCGCGCGATTACCGAACGGCGCGTGTTGAGGTAATGAATGCAATTGATGAAGATGGGCACTGGCCGTTGCCGCATATTTTGCTGGCCAGCATTTCGCTTGAATTGTTTGATCCTATTGCGGCACGGGCCGAAATAGACAGGGCCGTGGCGTTGGGTGCCAAGCCTGCACAGATCAATCATCTTTTCGGTCATGTTTTATGGATGCAAGGGCAAGATGATCGTGCGCTAAGTCTGTTGACGACTGCTCCTGTGGAGCGCCGTCACCGTGCCTATGCACAGCGCATAATCGGACGGATTTACCTGGATCAGAAAGAAATTGATAAGGCGCAAGCCGCGTTCGATGCTGGCATAAAACTGGCGCCTGGTGATTCTATGCTGTGGACTGAAATCGGTCGTCTGCGATCAGAAATTGGCAATCAAGGCGGGGCGATTGAGGCGTTGGACCATGCCGTGAAATTGGATCCGAATAACATCCGCGCACTCGAATTGCGCGGCCAGTTCGTGCGGACGCAATATGGCTTGGTTGCGGCTTTGCCATGGTTTGAGCGTGGTTTGCAGATCAACCCCAACGACGTACCGTTGTTGGAAGAATATGGCGTTACCTTGGGTGAAGCCGGGCGTTACCGCGATATGCTGGTGCAGGCGCGTAAAATCATTTCACTCGACAGCAACAACCCCAAGGCATTTTATATGCAAGCCGTAATTGCTGCACGCGGCGGAAATCCTGAATTAGCGCGGCGCTTGATGGCCCGCGTTACGGCTCCCTTTGGTGAATTGCCGGCTCCGCGTTTGCTACTGGCGATTGTTGAATATGATATGGGCAACTGGAACCAATCAGTCGATATATTCGAACAATTGGTTGATGTTCAGCCTTATAATATGGCGACACGAATATTGCTGGCGCGCGCCATGCATCGGGCAGGGGATCAGCAAGGCGCTTGGGACGCCATCGCGCCCGTTGCCAGCCGCAATGATGCCGACAGCTATACACTGACATTGGCCGCACGCATTTTGGAGGCGCTTGACCAACGGCGGGACGGAAATGACATGTTACGCCGAGCATCGTTCCCATCGACCATTCACGCCGATTTTTTAAACGAATCATCCCCCCAAAGTGCCGCCGCAGATGATGCCCGCCGCAATCCGCAAGATGCCCGCAAAGTCATTCCCCATGTCAGGTTGCTGCTCGCTGCAAACAACATTGCCACGGCGCGCACCGAAATAGCGCAATTGGTGCAGGGTAACGGCGGCGTGGCAGACGCGCACATTTTGGCAGGTGACGTTGAAATGGCAGCAGGCAATACCAATGCAGCCATAGCCTCATACGAACGTGCGCGCGCGATCAGTTTTTCGACCCCTATTATGATCAGACTTGTCAACGCCTTGCGCAGAAATGGCAAAGGCGATGTGGCGCGTAAAGTTTTGTCGGACTTTGCCGTGTTTAATCCATCCAGTCTGGCGGCATTGCGATTGGCCGCTTATGATCATTTGGATAACAAACGCTGGGCAGAGGCCATTCCTGGATTATTGGCCTTACGCGACCGGCTCGGGATTAACGATGCGGTACTGAACGCCAATATTGCCCGTGCTTATTCCGGTGCTGGGCAGCATGAAAAGGCCATTAGCGAAGTGGCACTGGCGTATCGCATTGCACCCGGCAATGTCATGGTCAGCTATATATTTGGCGAAATATTGCAAAAGGCAGGGGGGCGTACAGCCCGTGCGAAGTCGTTGTTACGAAAAGCGAATAAGATGGCTCCTGCCGATACCAACATTCGGCGGGCATATCAGGCGCTGTTGGGACCGACTGTTGCAAAGACGAAAATCAAAGCCCACAAAAAAGCGAAAAATTAAGCGTATGGCCTTAACCGACCGCCAGTAACTCGGCAGGGTCGATACCCGCCCGTTGCATCTGGGCACGCACTTCTGGCCAGATAGATGTCAGAAAATAGTCGCGCTCATTGGCCCGTAACCGTTCCGCTGCGCCCGATGCCACAAACAGCCCGACGCCGCGTTTCACATCGACCAAGCCAGTGTCTTGAAACAATTGATAAGCCTTGGCGACGGTCAACGGATTCGCGCCCTGTTGTGCCGCGAACGCGCGGACCGATGGCAGCATGTCGCCCTCGGCAAAGCGGCCATCCAAAATGGCAGCCGCAATCGTGTCACGCAATTTCAGATAGACAGGTTTGCTCTCATTTTTCATCGCCATCTTACTGCCATAATACAGTAGCGCGGTCAAGCATGCGGATCAGGGAAAGCTCCGCACCACGGTTTCGAAATCAGGGCGCGGACGTTCGTCCAGCGGCTGGCTTGGCGTACCGATATAAAACAGCCCTGCAATACGTTCATGACCCTCGCAAATCGCATCCTGTATGGTCGCATCATAGCAAGTCCATCCGGTGATCCAACTGGCGACAAAGCCGTGCGCATGGGCGGCGTGGATCAGGTTCATGCCTACTGCGCCGACACTCAATTGCTGTTCCCAATCGGGAACTTTCTGGCTCGGCTGTGGTGCGTATAGCAAAAGCACCAACGTGGGCGCGAAATGGGCCGAAGCAATTGCCGCCTCGACTTGCGCTGGGCGTGCATCGGGCTGTGAAATGGCAAAGGCCTGCCCGCAAAGTGCGGCGAAGGCGGCGCGATCCGAAATTGTTACAAAGCGCCATGGGAAAAGTTTACCATGATCGGGCGTGCGCATTGCCAATCGCAGAATGGTTTCCAGTGTGGCGTTGTCTGGCCCGGGCGCCACCATATCGCGCGGTTTACCCGAACGGCGAGTGGCAAAATATGCGGGTAAGGAGGAAAGATCATTGAACATGACCGGAGCGTTGCGCGAAAACCGGTCTGGAGCGCAACAAAATTCTGTGCGTAATTTTATTCTTCACACGCGCAATTTTTCCGTTAGGTTCGCGGCCATAAGGTGGTTCCACGTGTTTGGAAGCCGCCATTCAGGCTCGATTTGAGGGGAAGATCGTGGGATCAATGAAAGATATGGCGCTTTGGACCGAGAGCGACTGGATCGCGTGCATAGCCGTTGCCGTTTTGGGCATTTTTTTAGCTCTAGGTGCAAAGGTCGCTGTACAACGCGAACCGGAATTTGCGGGCCATCCCAAAGGCCTTTACATGCTGTTCTTTGCCGAAATGTGGGAACGTTTTTCCTATTACGGTATGCGCGCACTGTTGATTTTCTATCTGACTAAGCATTGGTTGTTCGCTGATGGAAAGGCGAACCTGATCTACGGAGCCTATACAAGTCTAGTGTATATTACCCCCGTATTGGGCGGTTATTTAGCGGATCGCTACCTTGGTCAACGCAAGGCCGTGCTGTTCGGCGGGCTGTTGCTCGCAGCCGGGCACAGCCTGATGGCGGTTGAAGGCGTGGGTGGGCAGAGCGATCCGACGATCAATGTTTTCTGGCTTGCGCTGGCCTTTATCATTGTTGGCTCAGGCTTCCTCAAGGCTAATATTTCGGTGATGGTTGGCCAGCTCTACAAACTTACCGACATCCGCCGCGACGGGGCATACACGATATTCTACATGGGGATTAACCTGGGGGCAGCAATCGGCACTATCATGGTTGGCTATCTTGGCGAAACCATTGGATGGGGCTACGGCTTTGGCCTTGCGGGTATAGGCATGTTGGCTGGATTGGTGGTTTTCGTTCTGGGCAAAAGCGCGCTCAACGGTGCGGGTGAAATGCCCGCTCCGCTTGCGAAATCGAAGGAATTTTTGCTTTACGGCATCGGCTTTGCTGCCGTCGCAGTAATCTGGGCGCTGGTGCAATATCAGGATGTGATCCAGACTTTGCTGATTATTTCGGGCGTAGCCCTGTTGGGATATGTCTTGTTCGAAAGCTTCAAGCTTGAAAAGGAACCGCGCGAGCGCATGTTCGCCATCCTGTTTCTGATCGCATTGAACCCGTTGTTCTGGGGGTTGTTCGAACAAGCGGGCGGCTCGATGAGCCTTTTCACCGACCGGTTTGTTGACCGGAGCGGCGTTCCGGCTTCGCTGTTTCAGTCAATCAACCCGATCATCATTATCATCATGGCGCCAGTTTTCGCAGCTTTGTGGATGTGGCTGGGTAAGCGTGGCAAAGATCCTTCAGCCCCGGCTAAGTTCGGTCTGGCGTTGGCGCAAATGGGGATTGCCAATCTTGTGCTGGTTTGGGGTGCAGAGGCGTTTGGGATTGCAGCGATGACTCCTGTGATACTGGTCTTTGCCTATTATTTCTTCGCAACAACCGCAGAATTGTGTCTTTCACCGGTTGGCCTGTCCGCGATGAACCGGCTTGCCCCCAGCTTTATGGCCTCTTTGATCATGGGTGCGTGGTTCTACATGACCGCTGTCGGCAATTTTGTTGCTGGCAAAATTGGTGAAGCGACTGGCGGGCATGACGGTGCAATGACCAAGCAGGGCCTGTTGGATGTGTACGAGCTATTCGGCTGGATTTCGATTGGCGTGGCCGTTGCAGTCATGCTGCTATCGCCCATCGTAAAACGTTGGATGCATCTCGATACGTTGCAAGACCGCGATGTCGGGCCAGACGCTAAAACCGAATCGACGCATTAAACCATGGGTAATCTGAAATGGACCGTCGCCGTCGCTCCCTTTGCGCTGGTCGCCTGTGCAGCCGGGGGCGGCACCGTCAAAACGGCCTCGACCGAACCGGCAAAGGCTGAAGCCAAAAAGGCCGATACGCCCTTTGCGTCAACCTATAAGGCCTATCCGGGCGTTTCCACTGTCGTGCGCAACGTCACCATATTTGATGGCGAAGGCGGCCAGATTGATAACGGCTCTGTGTTGTTTAAAGACGGCAAAGTCAGCATGGTTGGCGGGGCATTGGTGGATGCGGATATTCCGGCAGATGCGCAGATTATCGACGGTACCGGCAAATTTTTAACGCCGGGGATCATCGATATTCACTCGCATCTGGGCGATTATCCGTCTCCAGCGGTAGAGGCGCATAGTGATGGCAACGAAGCGACGTCGCCGACGACGCCTGAAGTATGGGCCGAACATAGTGTGTGGCCGCAAGACCCGGGTTTCAGCCGGGCCCTTGCCAATGGCGGGATCACCTCGCTTCAGGTCTTGCCCGGTTCAGCCAATTTGATGGGCGGTCGGTCGGTGGTGTTGAAGAATGTCTATGCACGCACGGTGCAGGGCATGAAATTTCCCGGGGCCCCATACGGCCTTAAAATGGCGTGCGGCGAAAATCCGAAACGCGTTTACGGGGGAAAAGGCAGGATGCCATCCACCCGCATGGGCAATCTGGCGGTCAATCGGCAAACCTGGATCAAGGCGCAGGATTACAAGAAAAAACGCGATGGCGGTAAGGAATTTACCCGTGATTTGGGGCTAGAAACACTGGCCGGTGTGCTGGATGGTGACATCAAAATTCAAAACCACTGCTATCGCGCCGATGAAATGGCGCTTGTCCTCGATATGGCGAAGGAATTTGGCTATAAAGTCTCAACCTTTCATCATGCGGTTGAGGCCTATAAAATTGGCGATCTGCTGAAAGAAGCAGGCGTTTGTTCGGCGGTTTGGGCCGATTGGTGGGGCTTCAAAATGGAAGCCTATGACGCCATTCCAGAAAACGCTGCGATTTTGCAAAATGCGGGCGCGTGCGTGATCATCCATTCGGACGATGAAAACCAGATTCAGCGATTGAATCAAGAAGCAGCGAAAGCATTGGCAAATGGTCGTCGCATGGGTTTCCAGATTTCCGATGCCGAGGCGATCCGCTGGCTTACATATAACCCCGCGAAAGCTCTGGGGATCGAGGATAAAACGGGTAGCTTGAAACCTGGCAAAATGGCCGATGTCGTTTTGTGGAACGGCAACCCATTGTCGGTCTATTCGCGGCCCGATAAGGTTTGGGTCGATGGAGCTTTAATGTTTGACGCAAGCGATCCCAAACGCCGCCCAGTCAGTGATTTTGAGCTGGGGCAGCCGGGTGAAGGAGACGTCAAATGAAGGCTCTATTGCTTGGCGCCGTATCGCTGTTGGCGTTCAATCACGCCGCACATGCCGAAACAATCGCGATTACTGGCGGCAAGGTAATCATCGGGGATGGCTCTGCTGCTATTGAGGGTGGCACCGTTATTATCCGCGATGGCAGTATTGTCTCTGCGGGAACACATGTTTCTGTTCCCGCTGGAGCGCGCATGATTGACGCCACCGGCAAATGGGTGACGCCAGGCATATTTGCCGGTTTCAGCCGCATAGGCCTGTCCGAAGTCGATGCCGTGAATGGCAGTAATGACAAAGGTGGCGGTCGCAGCGGTTTTTCTGCAGCACTGGATGTGGCACCGGCAATCGATCCGTTCCGTTCACCTATAGCGGTGAACCGGTCCGCAGGCGTAACCCGCGCGGTTGTCGCGCCGGAGGCGGACTCAAAGATCTTTGGCGGGCAGGGCGCCATTGCCGATCTGGGCGCGGACAGCGAACCGGTGACAAAGGCGCGCGCGTTCCAATATGTTGAATTTGGCGAAAGCGGTGCCGATTTGGCGGGCGGATCGCGTTCGGCGCTTTATGCTGCATTTCGTGCCTATTTGCGTGAGGCGCAAGATCAAGCAACCGGCCGCGACGCGTTTGAAGATGACCTACTCAAAGTAGAGGATGCGAAGGCCATTCGTTCCGTTCTATCGGGCGAAACGCGGCTGTTGGTGCATGTCGAAGGGGCGAATGACATGCTGCGCCTGATCGATTTGAAGCGCGAATACTCAGCGATCAAAATGGTTTTTGTTGGCGCGACCGAAGGCTGGCGTGTTGCGGACAAATTGGCGGCGGCGGGCATCCCGGTTATCGCATCGGCGCTGAATGATTTGCCGGTTACCTTTGAAATGTTGGGGGCCACGCAATCCAATGTAGGGCGGATGAAAGCGGCTGGCGTGAAGGTTGCCATTGGCATGATCAACGATCGCGATTCGCATCAATTGCGGTACTCAACCCAATATGCCGGTAATCTGGTCAGCTTGCAGAAAGTGCCGGGTGCAACGGGGATGAATTGGGATCAGGCCTTTGCCACAATTACGTCCGTTCCTGCCGAAATATTGGGTGTGGGTGACCGGTTGGGAAGCCTTAAGCCCGGGCGCGCTGCCGATGTGGTGCTGTGGGATGGTGATCCCTTGGAGCTATCCAGTGCGCCGGAAAAGATTTTCATCGACGGCGTCGAACAGCCTTTGGTCAATCGACAAGATCGTTTGCGAGACCGGTATCGTAACCCGCAGGAAGGCAGCTTGCCAAAGGCCTACGACCGCTAAACGCCATTTTCGTTTGCGGTATTTCGGTCAATTGTACCGGTAACGGCGATGTCCATGGTGACGTTGCCAAGGGTGCGCATAATGTCTGGAAATGTTTCGATCGCCACCAACAGGCCAAGTGGCTCAATGGGAATCCCCATCGCCATACAAATAGGCGCAATCGCAGCGATAAAGCTGATTGATCCGGGTAGGCTGACCGATCCCAAGGTGGTGATTGCGGCAACCGCGATGCCAATGATCATCTGTTGCGGCCCGATGTCGATTTCCAATAGATACGCAACGTAAATAGCGACCGCCAGATTCATGGCCGGGCTGGTCGCGCGGAAAATGGCGACGGCCATGGGCAGAACAATGTCTGTGCTCCGCGCGCTAACGCCCAATTGCCGCGAACCTTCTACCATCGCAGGTAGTGACGCGAGCGAGCTTTGCGTTGAAATCGCCACAGATTGCGCAGGGATCGCCGCTTTGGCAAAAGCAGCCAGATTGAAGCGCGCACCCAACATCGCAACAGGATAGGCGCTCAGCATGATGAACAAGCCAATGGCGGTCACGATCAGCACATAATGCGCCAGCGCGCCGAAAGCTGCGGTACCTGCGGTCATCCCCAAGACCACGCCCAGCGCGAAAACGCCCAATGGTGCCAGATACAACACCCAGCCAATCACGATGACCATCACATCGGCCAGTGCCTCAAAAAAACCGGCAATGATCTGCTTCTTCGCCGATGGCAGCCGCGTGGTTGCAAAGGCAAAGGCAATGGTGAAGATGATTAAGGGTAACAATTGATCGTTTGCAGCTGCGCCAAAAGCATTGGTGGGCACCATGGCTTTTAGGAATTCACTAAAGGGCGGCGGCGATCCGGGTTTTTCGATGGAGCCAAGCGATTGTATCAAGGCTTCGCCGGCACCGCCCGGAATGGGAAACAGTGACAACAATAAAGGCGTGACCAATGCTGCCATAATGGTGACAGCCCATAATATGCCTATCATGGTGACCACTGATCGTGTCGCTGTTCGACCTGCGCTGGCCGCATCGGCAGTTTGCACGATGCCGGTTACCAGCAATGCTATGACCAACGGGATAACCGTCATTCGCAATCCGTTCAGCCACATTGTTCCAACAACATCGGCAATATCATGAAATAACGGCGATCGATTTTCGACGGCCATACCGATCAACAACCCGCCAATCAGCGCCGCCAAGATCAACCAAGCTTTTTTCATGAAGAACCTTTCCACCGTTTGTGCATGTTTTGCATGGCTTCATCATGGGTACAAGCGGCAAGACTTTACCGGCCAAAGGAAATTCCGGCTTGGACCAGCGGGGCTGCCTGCGCTAAAGGCCTGCCAGTATTTTCTAAGGAACGGCAGATGGGGCGTAAATTTTTCGGAACCGACGGCATCAGAGGCCGCACCAATGCGGGCAAAATGACCGCTGAGTTGGCAATGAAGGTCGGCCAAGCTGCCGGTACGCATTTCCTGCGAGGCGCGCATAAACACCGAGTGGTCATTGGTAAAGACACGCGACTGTCGGGCTATATGATCGAAAACGCGCTTGTGGCCGGGTTTACCAGCGTGGGCATGGATGTCGTCCAATTCGGCCCAATCCCCACGCCAGCGGTGGCTTTGCTGACCCGTTCAATGCGCGCTGATTTGGGCGTGATGATTTCAGCCAGCCACAATCCGTATGAGGATAATGGCATTAAATTGTTCGGACCCGACGGCTTCAAATTGTCCGACGAAGATGAAATGGCGATTGAGGCGCTGCTTGAACAGCCGCCTGCTTTGGCGAATGCGCCGGAAATTGGACGAGCAAGGCGTATCGAAGACGCGCGCGGTCGATATATCCACGCCATAAAAGCGTCGGTACCGGAACATATCCGTTTTGATGGCCTACATGTCGTGCTCGATTGCGCCAATGGAGCGGCTTACCAGGTGGCACCCACCGCGATATGGGAATTAGGGGCAAAGCTGACGACAATTGGCGTCACGCCGAACGGTAAAAACATCAACCACAAAGTCGGCTCGACCCATGTCGCAACTTTGCAAGAAACGGTGGTTTCGGCAGGGGCTGACATCGGCATCGCTCTGGATGGTGATGCGGATCGATTGATCGTGGTCGATGAAAAAGGCCGCGTTGTCGATGGCGACCAGATCATGGCGCTAATGGGCACCGCGATGAGCCGCAATGGCTTGCTTACCGGCGGCGGCATTGTCGCGACGGTTATGTCCAACCTTGGCCTCGAACGGTATCTGGCAAGCCAACATCTTGAACTGATCCGCGCGAAAGTGGGGGATCGCTATGTTCTCGAAGAAATGCGGGCACGCGGCATCAATGTCGGCGGGGAGCAATCTGGCCATATGATCATGCTCGATCATGCCACGACGGGCGATGGTACGGTCGCTGCATTGCAGGTGCTGGTGCAGTTGGTGGAAATGGGTAAACCCGCGAGTGAAGTGCTGCATTTGTTTGATCCGGTACCACAGTTGCTCAAAAATGTGCGTTTTTCGGGCGGAAAGCCTTTGGAGAATGCGACAGTACAGGCAGTGATCGCCGACGCTGAGACCGAATTGGCGGGTAAAGGGCGGCTCGTCATCAGGCCTTCTGGTACCGAACCGGTTATCCGCGTGATGGCCGAAGGCGATGACGCCGCGCAGGTTGAAGCCGTGGTTGACCGTATTTGCGATGCGGTAAAGTTGGCAGCATCCTGATGCTTGAAATGCGCCCCGATTGTGAACGCTGCGGCGTCGATTTGCCAGCGAACGTCGGCGGTGCATTCATCTGCTCGTTCGAATGCACTTTTTGTGCTGAATGCGCAGACGATATGGACGAACGCTGTCCCAATTGTGGCGGCGAATTGTTGGATCGTCCGTCACGGGCAAAAAAGCACCTTGAGAAGCATCCAGCGTCGACGGAACGTAAGTTCAAAGGATGAATGTCGCCCGCATCCTGATCATCGCAGGTTCTGACAGCGGAGGCGGGGCCGGAATTCAGGCTGACATCAAGACCGTGACCATGCTGGGCGGTCACGCCATGACCGCGATCACCGCGATCACCGCGCAGAACACGCTGGGCGTGCAGGCGGTACATCCGGTGCCCACCGATATGGTGATTGCGCAGATTGACAGCGTACTCAGCGATATTGGCGCAGATGCAATTAAGATCGGCATGATCGGCAGCGCCGCGACCGCACATGCGGTTGCAGATCGCCTAGAAGGTATCTCGATACCGATTATTTTTGATCCTGTGATGGTGGCGACCAGCGGATCAACGCTTGCCGATGCGGAAACCATTGCCGCATTTGAGAGGCTGATGGCGATTGCTTCAGTCGTTACACCCAATCTGCCAGAATTGGACGTATTGGGCGGGCGAGACGCGGTGTTAGCGTTTGGCTGTCACGTGTTGGAAAAAGGTGGCCATGCCGAAGGGCATCGCGTGCACGACCAGCTTTGGTCGCCCACCGGATTGGTGCGTGAATTGGAAGGCAAGAAATTCGATACCGATGATACCCATGGCACAGGCTGCACGCTGGCAAGCGCGCTTGCGTGTCGATTGGGGCAGGGGATGACCATCGGCGATGCTTTTGCCGACGCCGTCCGCTTCGTCCGCCTTGCGATATTAGAGGCCCCGGGATTGGGGCAGGGGCATGGTCCGTTGGGACAGCAGGCTGTTCGCGATTTTTGGGAGGAGGATGATCTGTGATCATCGGCGTTGATGAAGCGGGGCGTGGGCCATTGGCTGGGCCGGTGGTTGCGGCTGCCGTGGTGCTATGCGACGGCGGGATCGAAGGACTGGACGACAGCAAAAAGCTGAGCGCAACAAGGCGCGCGGTCCTTGAGGCTGAAATCAAATCGCGTTGCCGTTGGGCAATCGGCATTGCCGATGTTGACGAAATTGACACCATCAACATCTTGCAAGCAACGCTGCTGGCGATGACCCGTGCAGTTGACGCGTTGGCCGTAAACCCAAGCAAGGTGTTGGTGGATGGAAACCGATTGCCGCGTTGGAACTATCCTGCCGAAGCCATTGTCAGGGGCGATGCGTTGCACCCCTGTATTTCGGCCGCGAGCATCATCGCCAAGGAACATCGCGACCGTTTGATGCGCAGCTACGACCTGGCCTATCCGGGCTATGGTTGGGCGTCGAACAAGGGTTATGGATCGGTAGTTCACATGGCAGCGTTACAGGAATTGGGGCCAACGCCGCTTCATCGGCGCAGCTTTGCTCCGGTCGCACAGCTGCTTTCATTGTAACTGAATGTAAAATTTTACAACTGAGTCTTGTAGGCAACACCACTAGGGGTTGAGTCCTGATGGAATTGGCAGACTCAACATATTGTGCCGGACTCGTTTCGTTCCGCAAAATACGCGGTCATTAACCAATTTTTCGCAGCTTTCTGCGAGGTTAATGCCCTTGACGTTAACCATGAGTGGACTTATCCACACAGGTTCGCGGGACTGCTGCGGATATTGAGGAAGCAAAATGGGCGTTTTGGAAAAAATCAAACCGGCTACAAAAGCTGCGTCTGCAAAGGCGGCTGTCAAGCCTGTGGCATTGCCACTAGACAGCATATTGAAAATGGATTGTATCGAAGCGATGCGGTCTTTGCCCGATGAATGCGTCGATATGGTCTTCGCCGATCCGCCCTACAACCTTCAACTCGGTGGCGATCTACATCGTCCCGATGGCAGTCAGGTTGATGCAGTCGATGATGATTGGGACAAATTCGACAGTTTCGCCATTTACGACAAATTCACCACCGAATGGCTTGCAGAGGCGCGCCGTATCCTGAAACCTGATGGCACCTTGTGGGTGATCGGAAGCTATCACAATATTTTCCGCGTGGGCGCTTCATTGCAGGATCAAGGTTTCTGGATACTCAACGACATCATCTGGAGAAAATCCAACCCGATGCCCAATTTTAAGGGCACACGGTTCACCAATGCGCACGAGACCTTGATCTGGGCCTCCAAGAGCGAAAAAGCGCGCTACACCTTCCATTATCGTTCGATGAAGACGTTGAACGATGAATTGCAAATGCGCTCTGACTGGGTAATCCCGATTTGCGGGGGCAAGGAGCGTTTGAAACTGAACGGCACCAAAGCGCATCCCACGCAAAAGCCAGAGGCATTGCTGTATCGCATCTTGCTCGCCTGCACCAATCCGGGCGACGTGGTGCTTGATCCATTTTTCGGAACGGGAACAACCGGCGCTGTGGCAAAACGCCTGCAACGCCACTGGATTGGTTGTGAACGCGATGCGACCTATTGCAAGGTTGCCGAGGAGCGCATCGAACTGGCGTTGCCGTTGGATGAATCCTCTTTGGTCACCATGCAATCACCCAAATCCCAGCCGCGCGTATCCTTTGGCCAGTTGGTGGAAAATGGTTACATCCGGCCCGGTTCGCAGTTGACCGATAAAAAGCGCCGTTTCGGTGCGATTATCCGCGCAGATGGTTCGCTAAAGTGGGGGGATAAATATGGCTCGATCCACAAAATCGGGGCACTTACGCAAGATGCGCCGAGCTGCAATGGTTGGACCTATTGGTATTATCAAACACGCACGGGTGAGTTGAAGGTCATCGACGATTTGCGGCAAACCTATCTGCTGGCGAATGAGCCCTGATCAGGGCGGGTTGTGGGCCTGCTCAGACACCGCGTGGCGATAGCTTTATGTCTGCTCGCAACGGGTTGGCAGGCTGTCGCGCAAGATGCAGTTGAAGATGAGGAAGGCACGATTTGCCTGCCGACGAAAAGCATTTGGCGCGGATCAATCGATGAAATCCGCCTTATAGAGCAGGTTCCTGTTCCCGAGAGATTCCGCAAGGCATCGGGTGGCGGTTGCGGTGGTTTTGCCGATCCGCTTGATTTGGTGAAATGGCACCTGCGTTATGGCTCCGAAGCGAGCATTAGCGCGGCTTTGCGTTTTGTCGAAGATCGACATGGCAAAATCGAGACGTGGGTAAAGCCTTTCGAAAAGGATTTGCTGCACGAGATCAAATCCATCCGGCAGAATTATCTGGTCGCAAAGGACGCATTTGTAGAAAGCCGCAAATTCAAGACGAGCGATGAATATGATCGTGCCGTAGAAGAATTTGACCGCAAATACGGAGCGGGTCACACCGTTGCGCAAAACCTGTTTTACCGGAAATTTCGTCCCTGGGCTTTTATCGAGCGGGCCCATTTATACCGGCAGGCAGCAGAAAGATTTGAATCGCGGGCTTTGGCGCAAAAGGCGCACGCAGCCTTTGCGCCCTATCACCAAATTACTGAACGGTTGGCGCGCGAAGCAGAAGACGCTGACAACCCGGCGTTTCTGAAGGAAGTATTGCTGAACCTGATGGATGACGCCTTGTCGGGTATCACGCCCATGCGGATTGAACTGGATTTGGCGTTACTCGACGCTGATTTGGAGCCTAGCGAGGCGAATGTCGCGGCGCTTGCCAAAACCATCGATAAATTTGGAAGCGACTCCTTTAAATTTGCCGGGAAGCTTGCCTTTTCGCATGGCGATGATTTTTGCGATTTTGACGAAGACAAAGTCCGAAACGATTATGAACGGAATTTTCGGACGGCTTGTTCTGATAATAATTGGTTCGAGGTTGATGCGATCAACTATATTTACGCGCTGGACCGCTTGGCGTTGCTGCGTTCCGAGCATAGCCATCCCAATGTCTACGCATTTCTGGAAATTTATCGGAAAGACAGCAAGGATAATGGCAATTGGGGATCGAATTTCGGGCAGGCAGACGATCGTTTTATCGCGATGAAAATGGCCATTGCGCACTTCTGGGCAGTGAAAGCGGATAGTCCCATTCCTGTTGGAGAGCGCCGGAGCGAATGGCAGCGTCGACAGTATTTCGGGCAGGCCATGCAGGGATATATCGAGGCCGCCCGACTGTTTAATCCGGCTTCCAATCCGGTGATGTTCCGCAAAATCGCCGGAAAAGTGATTGCGCTAAATGCCCAGATCGAAAAATTTGGCGATGATGGCTGGACACTAGACGCAGATACGCGGCAGGACGTGGCCTTCATCAAACATATTCTCAATGGCCTCGACCTTATGGTCCTTGGCCAAATACAATAGCCGCCTTTGCGCGCCCATATTGGAAGACAAATGAACACGATCGCTGAAAATGCCAAAATTTACCTGCGGCCCATCCATTTCATCGAAAGCCCGCAACAGCATGATGGCGCGAGCGAGCGTTTGGCGGGAACGATGCTGTGGTTCAGCGCGGTGGAGTTGATTGCGCGAAACCCAGGCGAAATTACGCGCCGTATTGTATCCGTATCGACATGGGATGCGGAATTGGCAGGGTTGCCTCCGACCATTGCCGAGCAAGCGCAGAATATTTATAAACGGCTGAAATCGGCGCGTGCGCCATTGCAAATGGGTGCGCGGACCATAAGGCTGGATCAGCCGCAGGTGATGGCGATCTTAAACGTAACGCCGGACAGCTTTTCCGATGGCGGAAAGCATGTCGACAGCGCGGCTGCTATTTCAGCGGGCGTCGCGATGGCGGCTGCGGGGGCGGCACTGGTCGATGTGGGTGGAGAATCGACGCGGCCTAATGCGGCCACCGTTTGGGAAGGCGATGAAACCGCACGGGTAGAGCCGGTGATCCGGGGCTTGGCCAATGCCGGTACCGCCACTTCAGTTGATACCCGCAAGGCCGCTGTAATGGAAGCGGCATTGGCTGCTGGTGCAGGGATGATCAACGACGTGTCTGCGCTATTATACGATGATCGTGCATTAGAGGTAGCACAGTCATCAACCGCTCCCATCGTTTTGATGCACGCACCAGGGCAGGGCAGTAACCCGCATAAGGGCGCGGCCTTTGACAACGCACTGTTCGATATATACGACTGGTTGGAAGCGCGGGTTGATGCCGTGGCTTCTGCCGGAATCGCGCGGGAGCGTCTGATCGTCGACCCCGGTCTTGGCTTTGGCTATGGCGAAGCGAAATCGCTTACCGACGATTTATCGCTCGTCAATAATCTGTCGCTGTTCCATGGCCTCGGCTGTCCAATATTGTTTGGCGCAAGCCGCAAACGCATGATCGGCGCGCTTTCCAATGAAGCTCCCGCCGATACTCGGCTGGGCGGTTCGCTGTTTCTGGCGATGAAAGCCGTCGAGCAAGGTGCGCAAATTGTGCGCGTGCATGATGTGCCAGAAACGGTGCAAGCCATTCATGTGTGGCGGGGTTTGCGCGATGCGGCCTTGACGGCGCGGGCTTAAGCAAAGGTTAGACTTATTGTATCTTCGCTGTAAATTGCGCCGATGATCGCGAAATATCTGACAGCCTATATCGTAACCTGCATAGCATTCGCACTAATCGACAGCCTTTGGCTGCGCACGATGGTCACTAAATTATACCAACCCGAAATTGGCGAATTGCTGCTCCGCAGCGGTTTTCGCATAGGTCCGGCAATTGCATTTTATGTTTTGTATATATTGGGCATTATGATTTTTGCAGTCGGTCCGGCGTTGGCCTCGGGTAGGTGGCAAACCGCGTTGCTCTTTGGCGCGCTGTTCGGCTTCTTTTGCTACATGACCTATGATTTGACCAATCACGCTACAATGAAGGTGTGGAGTACCAAAGTCACCGTGCTTGACATTATCTGGGGAACGTTTCTTACTGGATCGGCATCACTAACAGGATGGTGGCTTACGAATTTGATATTCGGAAAGGCCAATTAGGCGGCGTTGCTTTCGATCCCTAAATCGGCAAGTTTGCGATACAGCGTCGAGCGTCCAATTCCCAAACGACGCGCGACTTCGGTCATCCGGCCCCGATAATGGCCAATGGCAAGGCGGATGACGTCGGCTTCAATTTCTTCCAGCGGGCGCATATTGCCGTCTTGTTCGTATAACGCGACGCCGATGCCCTCGTTCAGGATCGATGGATTGGGCCCGCTTTTGCCAACGGCTGCCGAAATCTGGGGGAATTCAAGGGCAGTCAAGGCGTCACGATCACACAACACAGCGGCGCGGAAAAGCGCGCTTTGCAACTGACGGACATTGCCCGGCCAGTCATAAGCTTTCAGCAAAGCCAACGCTTCTTCGGTAATGCCAAGGCTGCGTAAGCCGGGCTGGTTCGCCATCCGGTTCAGGAAATGGCGTGCAAGGGCGGGAATGTCGCTTGTTCTTTCGCGCAACGGCGGAATGCGCAGTTGAACAACATTGATGCGGTAAAACAGGTCTTCACGGAACGCGCCGCTGGCCAGTTTCTCGCTCAAGTCCGCGTTTGAGGCGGAAATGATGCGCACATCGATGCGATAGCTATGCGCGCAGCCTAGCGGTTGAATTTCGTTCTCAGTCAACAATCGGACCAAACGCACCTGCGTTTCTGGCGGCAGTTGATCGATTTCATCAAGGAACACGGTGCCGTTTTCAGCTTGCTGGATAATCCCGACGCGCTTGTCAAAGGCTCCGGTAAAGGCGTTCTTTTCGTGGCCGAACAATACTGAATCGAGCAAGTTCGGGGCAATTGCGCCGCAATTGATTTTCAGAAATGGCATCCGCGATCGCGGGGATGCTGCGTAAATTGCGTCGGCCACAACCTCCTTACCGACCCCGCCTTCGCCTTCGATAAAGACTGGCGCACGGCTGCGCGCGGCCTTTGCCGCAATTGCAAGCGCGCTACGGAAAGCAGGCGCACTGCCGATGATTTCGTCAAAACCCAGCGGATGGGTGATTTTTTCGGTCAGCGGCTGCAGCTCGCCATAGCCTTTGCTATGCTCTGCGGCCAGGCTGAGGGCTGCGATCAGGCGTTCAGCGGCAACCGGTTTGATAATGTAGTCGGAAGCCCCTGCGCGCATCGCTTCGATTGCGCTATCGTTGGAGCCAATCGCGGTCAGCAGCAAAACCGGCAATGCAGGGCGGCGGGCTTTGAGTTCAGCGATTAACGCCGCGCTGTCAGCGCCTGGTGCCCATTGGTCGAGCAATATGGCGTCGAGCATCATGCCATCTTGCGTGCCCAGCATCGCAATGGCCGTTTCCGCATCGCGCGCAAAGATGGTGCGCCAGCCAGCACGGGCCGCAATAGCCGACACAAGGCGGCACTGGGCCGGCTCGTCATCGACAAGCATTAACAGACGTGTTTCCTTGTCAGCCATCAATTTTGCCAGTTATCTTTCGGTCCGGAATCCTGTTGGAACAGACGCCATAAGCAAAATGGGTAAAGAGCCGATTAAGCACACCGCATTTTTTATATCATGGCGACGCTTGAGATAGCCGCGTCATGCGGTTAAAGGCTAAATCACAACCAAAATAACGGAGGCTAAATTGGCTGGAAATCAAGATATTCGCGCTGCATCGGAAACCTATTCGGGGTTCTTGACGTTTTTCAAATGGGGTGCAGTCGCTACTGCATTGGTTACTGCGCTTGTCGTTTTGATCATCGCTTGACGTGACAAAAATTGCTGTCCTGAAGGAAACCGCGAGCGGCGAAACCCGCGTTGCGGCCTCTGCCGAAACCGTGAAAAAGTTCGTCGCGCTGGGTGCCAGCGTCGCTGTGGAGAAGGGGGCAGGCCTGACTGCGTCTATCTCCGATGCCGAATATGAAGCGATGGGGGCCAGCATTGGTACGGCAACAGCAGTTATAAAAGACGCCGATATTGTCCTTGGCGTGCAGGGGCCGGATCCCAAATCGCTTGCGGGTGTGGCCAAGGGTGCTTGGATTGTTGCGGGGCTTGATCCGTTCGGTCAACGCGCCCGCGTCGATGCCTATGCCAAGGCAGGTGTCGAGGCGCTGGCGATGGAATTCATGCCGCGTATTACCCGCGCGCAGTCGATGGATATTCTCTCATCGCAATCGAACCTGTCGGGTTACAAGGCGGTGGTGGACAGCGCCGGAGCCTTTGGTCGGGCCTTTCCGATGATGATGACAGCAGCGGGCACGGTTACAGCGGCGAAGATTTTCATCATGGGCGTGGGTGTTGCAGGGCTTCAGGCGATTGCCACCGCGCGGCGTCTTGGCGGTGTGGTTTCGGCAACCGACGTGCGTTCGGCGACCAAAGAGCAGATCGAAAGCCTTGGCGCGAAAGCGGTGTTCGTTGAGAATGTCGCGGGTATCGAGGGCGAAGGCGCAGGCGGTTACGCCACCGAAATGTCCGACGAATATAAGGCTGCACAGGCCGAATTGGTGTCGTCGCATATCGCCAAGCAAGATATCGTCATCACGACTGCTCTAATCCCCGGCCGCGCCGCGCCGCGCTTGGTGACCGATGCGCAGATCAAAACGATGAAACCCGGCTCGGTCATTTTCGACTTGGCGGTCGCGCAAGGCGGTAATGTTGAGGGCTCAAAGCCTGACGAAGTTGTCATCAAACATGGCGTCAAAATCATCGGATATTCCAACACACCTGCGCATCTGGCGGCGGACACCTCGGCCCTGTTTTCGCGCAACCTGTTCAACTTCCTTTCTGCCTTTTGGGACAAAGAAGCAGGGCGGCCTGTATTGCCTGATGATGATGAGATTACAGCGGCTATCCGTCTGACTAAGGATGGCAAGGTTGTGAATGAGCGGTTGTTGTGATGGGCGACCAAACGCGTTACATTTGGACTGTCTTGATCGTCGTAGCTTTTGCCGGATGGCAGTTTTATAATTTAACACAGCGTGTTAGCGGCATGGAGCGCGCAGAGTTTAGAGTTGCCTATACTGATTCCCGTAACAGCCTGGATGCTTATTCTAAATGTCAGTCCTCGTCCGACGTCGAAGAATCTGGGAAAACGACAGAAATCCAAATCGAACTTCAGAAACAGTTTGCTGCATTGCGGGAAATGATTTCGGATAGCCCGTTCGCTTTGGATCAAAATGGGATCGATCTTGAAATGCAAGTAAGGGACCAAAATCCCCAGAGTAAGATGGAAGACAACACGGTAAGATGTTCACGGCTGTCCCCGCTCGGATTGTTGAAGCAGGATGATGTTAAAAGCTCACTTTCGAACCTTGAGAAATTTGTGAAGAAATATTGATCGGTAAATAAATGGACTTCATCTCAATCCTTTCCATCTTTCTGATGCCCTGTTTTGTCGGTTACTATGTCGTCTGGTCCGCCGTCACTGCGTTGCAATCCCAGGCGATCAATACGAATTTGGACGCGCAACCAGAAAATGCTGTCTTATAGCCATGCCCTATAACCAAGCCTTTAGTGTTCTAAAGTCTCTCGAGCCCCGTTTACGGAAACAGGGCGTTTGCGGCCTTCATGTCTTTGGTTCGTTGGCCCGCGACACCGCAACGCCTTCGTCGGACATAGATTTAATGTTTGATGTTGCTCCTGACGTGCGGTTCAGCCTGTTCGATCAGGCGCGGATCACGCGGGAATTGTCCGAATTGCTGAAATTGAAGGTCGATTTTGTCCCGCGCCGATCACTGCATCCACTTGTAAAGGCAAAGGCCGATGCAGAGCGTGTGACGATCTTCAACTGATGACAAACGAACGCGATCCACTTTATCTGGCACTGATTGGTGAAGCGATTGCCGATATCCGTCGTCGTTTTGCTGAAATGGATTATGCGAAATTCCAATCGGATCGAGACGAACAGGCTCTGGCCGCATTTAGGCTTTCCATAATCGGCGAAAATGCAAATAAATTGTCGGCTGAACTTAGGGGGCGGCATAGCGGTATTCCATGGTCAGACATGGTTGCCTTTCGAAACATTGTCAGCCACGAATATCATCGCATCGACCCTGAACTGGTTTGGGAGGCGCTTCATGCGCTTGACGACATTGCAGACATGGTGAATGCTGAATCGAACGGGGAAAGTTAGCAGCAATTATGGACTTCATCTCAATTCTATCCATCTTCGTGATGGCTTGTTTCGTTGGCTACTACGTAGTCTGGTCGGTCACCCCCGCTTTGCACACGCCGTTGATGGCAGTGACCAATGCCATATCATCCGTCATCATTGTCGGCGCGTTGATCGCGGCGGCGGCGGCGGGGTCTGCGAGTTCCAAATGGCTGGGGCTGCTTGCCGTGGTTTTTGCCAGCATCAATATTTTCGGTGGCTTTGCCGTGACCGAACGCATGCTCGCCATGTACAAGAAAAAGGATAAGTAAGCCATGCAACATGCAGTCGTTCCCGCATGGGCCATGCTTGCCTATCTTGTTTCCGGTGTTTTCTTCATCCTTGCGCTGCGCGGGCTGAGTTCCCCTGCATCCTCGCGCAAGGGCAATCGGTACGGCATGGCTGGCATGGCGATTGCGATGGTCACGACCCTTTATACGCACGCACCGATGATCGCGGGAGATGGGTTCAACAGCTATGTCGGACCTGATTTTGTCACACTGGGCCAAATACTGGCTGCAATCGCAATTGGTGCCGTGATTGGTATCGTCACCGCACGCAAAATCGCGATGACCGATATGCCGCAATTGGTAGCGGCGTTCCACTCGCTGGTTGGTCTGGCCGCTGTGCTGGTCGGCGTTGCAGCCTATCTGAACCCCGAAGCATTTGGCATATTGGATGCAAACGGAGAAATTTTGACCGTCAGCCGTATTGAATTAGGGCTGGGGGTTGCCATCGGCGCGATCACATTTTCTGGCTCGGTTATCGCTTTTCTGAAACTTGCAGGCAAAATGTCGGGTAGCCCAATCATGCTGCCGGGACGTCACATCATCAACTTAGGCACATTGATCGCGATTATCGGGCTGACAGCCTATTTCGCCACGATGCCGACTGCGGGTTCGGAATGGGTGTTTTGGACGATTGTCGGTCTGTCTTTCTTGATTGGTTTCCTACTGATCATCCCGATTGGCGGCGCGGATATGCCGGTGGTCGTCTCCATGCTGAACAGCTATTCGGGCTGGGCCGCAGCGGCGATGGGCTTTACGCTGCACAACACAGCGATGATCATCACCGGCGCGCTAGTTGGATCATCAGGAGCGATCCTGAGCTACATCATGTGCAAAGCGATGAACCGCAGCTTCATTAGCGTCATCGCCGGCGGTTTTGGCGCTGTGGCATCCGAGGGCGGTGAAGCCAAGGAACAGCGTCCATGGAAACGCGGCTCGGCAGAAGACGCCGCCTATATGATGCAACAGGCGGAAAGCGTTATCATCGTTCCCGGTTACGGCATGGCGGTGGCGCAGGCGCAGCATATTTTGCGTGAAATGGCGGATGTCCTTAAAAAAGAAGGCGTGAAGGTGAAATACGCCATCCACCCCGTTGCTGGCCGTATGCCCGGTCACATGAACGTGCTGTTGGCCGAAGCAAACGTCCCTTATGATGAGGTGTTCGAACTGGAAGACATCAATAGCGAATTTGCGCAAACCGATGTTGCTTTCATCATCGGCGCGAATGATGTGGTGAACCCTGCGGCCAAAACCGACAAATCGTCACCGATTTACGGGATGCCGGTGTTCGATGTAGACAAGGCAAAGACTGTCTTTTTCATCAAACGCAGCATGGGCGGCGTGGGCTATGCGGGCGTCGATAATGATGTGTTCTACATGGACCAGACGATGATGCTGTTGGCCGATGCCAAGAAGATGGTAGAGGATATTGTGAAAGCCTTGCAGCACTGACGCCCTTCACGCTATTGACCCCCGGTAACACGGTTTAATCAAACTAAGACCGTAGCCCTGAGCTTGTCGAAGGGCGCCTCTAAGCGTCGCGTAAACCTTGAGGCGTGCTTCGACAGGTTCAGCACTACGGTTTTGTTTTGGCCGACAGAATAAGGCAGGGCTTAGAATATGCGTAAATTGGGGCTAATCGGCGGAATGAGCTGGTATTCCACCGAATTTTATTATCGGCGGATCAATAAGCAGGTGCAGGCGCGCGCAAATTCACTGTGTTCCGCCCCGATGATGCTCGACAATCTGAATTTTTGCGATTTGGCACGTGCGACCAGCGAACAGGATTGGGACCATGTTGCCGACGCGCTGACAGCTTCAGCAAAACGCCTGCAAGACGGCGGTGCCACCGCGATTTTGATCGGTGCCAACAGCATGCATAAAGTGCACGATAAAGTTTCTGCGGCGGTTTCGGTGCCTGTCATTCATATCGCCGATGCTGTCGGCGCGAAAATGAAGGCTGATAATGTGAAGTCGGCGGCGTTGGTGGGTACACGCAATGTAATGGCAGAAAATTGGTACCGTCAGCGTTTGGTGAAACATGGCGTTACTTTGTTGCCTTGGGAAGCGGCAGATGTGGTTGAACTTGATCGCATTATTTATGAAGAATTGATGGCGGGACAGGCCGTACGAAATTCGGAGCGCACGTTAAAAACGTTGATCACCGAAATCGACAAAGACGGTGCCGATGCAGTGGTGTTGGGCTGCACGGAATTGGGCATGATTGTCGATACCAAAGCCAACGTCCTGCCCATATATGACAGCGCAGAGATTCATGCCGATGCCGGGGTCGACTGGATCATGGGCGACGCACCCTAAATCCAGTTGGCAATCGGGGGTTCATCGGGCATTCTCTATGCCATGAGCATGAGGATCACTGTAATTGCAGCAGTTGTTGCTGCCCTGTCGTCGCCGCTTGCGGCAAAAACTATTCCCGTCGCAGCAGGCGTTGACGCGCAAACACGCGTGCAAGAAGCCCTGATTATGGCGCAACCCGGCGACACTGTTGCACTGGGTGCTGGGCGGTTCACCCTGACCGACGGCTTGTCGCTCGACGTTGCCAATGTCACGATTCGCGGAAATGGTGCCGGGAACACTATTCTCGATTTTGCAGGCCAGCTGGGCGCAGGCGAAGGGCTGTTGGTAACCTCTGATGATGTGGTGCTGCGTGATTTTTCCGTTGAAAATACCAAGGGCGATGGGATCAAGTCGAAAGGCGCAGACCGAATAGTCTATTATAATCTGCGGGTTGAATGGACTGGTGGAGCCAAGCAAAGCAACGGTGCGTACGGCATTTATCCCGTCGAAAGCAAAGATGTGCTGGTGGACAGCGTATTCGTGCGCGGAGCGTCTGATGCTGGCATTTACGTTGGGCAATCGCGCAATATTGTGGTTCGCAATTCGATGGTGATCGAAAATGTCGCCGGGATTGAAATCGAAAATTGCTACGATGCCGATGTCCATGACAATCTGGCGACGCGCAACACCGGTGGCATATTGGTGTTCGATCTTCCCAATTTGCCGCAAATGGGCGGGCACAATGTTCGCGTTTTTGAAAATGTGGTGGTTGATAATATGACGCCCAATTTCGCTCCAAAGGGCAATATCGTCGCCAATGTGCCAACGGGTACCGGGATCATGGTGATGGCCAATCGCAACGTTCAGATATTCGACAATATGCTGGGGCAGAACGGTACCACCAACGTCATGGTTGTCGGCTATCGCTTTCCGCAACAAGATGCCAAATATGATCCCGTACCCCGTGACGTGGCGATTTGGGGAAACCAACATGAAAAAGCTGGTTGGGACCCTAAATTTCCCGGCGGCGAACACATCGCTAAATCATTGGGGGGAAGCATTCCACAGATTTTTTGGGATGGGGCAGGTGGAGAATCTGCGAAACCATATGTAGGGGACTTGGTGCCAGTGCTCAATTTGGGACTTGCGGATGTAAAGGCACAACCGGAAAACGCGCAACCGGCCATCATGCAGCCATGGATCACTTCAGTTGAAGAATTGCCCGCTATTATCCTTCCTGAGACGATGGAAGCCGCCGTGCGCTAATGCGGCTGCTGCTCGCAGCTTTGGCCTGTGTTGCCGTCGCTGCGGCAGCTTACGGCGATACTGTCATGCCATTGGAGCCTGCTACAAAATCTTACCCGACGCGACTTTCAGATTATGGGCTGTTTCAAACGGGTACCAGCAAACCAAACCCCGCTTTGGTTCCCTATACGTTAAATACGCCGCTCTTTTCGGATTATGCCGAAAAGCAACGGTTCATACGACTTCCTGCTGGCAAAAAAATAGCGATTGGACCTGAAAATGGAAAACTCATCTTTCCGGACGGAACAATATTGGTCAAAAATTTCGGCTATCCAGATTCCAAAGGTGCATTGAAGCTTATTGAAACCCGGCTGTTATTGCGGGTGAATGGAGATTGGGTCGCGCTTCCGTATTTTTGGCGTGGAGACGGCAGTGATGCCGACCTGAAACTCGCTGGCGCTCGTATACCCGTCGATACGGTTTTGGCCGATGGTCGTAAGGTCAAAATCAGCTACGCAGTTCCAAATAAAAACCAGTGCAAGCTGTGCCATGGTGAAGCGGGTGCGGTGGTACCAATCGGCCCGCGCCTCGGGAACATATCGTTCAGTAGCGGATATGAAACACCGTTTCCGGAGCCTTTGCAAAGCCGTTATGGTAGTTTTGATTGGCGCAGTGATACGCGCGCATCGCTAAATGATCGAGCGCGATCCTATCTCGATATAAACTGCGCGCATTGTCATAACCCAAAAGGCTCTGCGAGTAACTCCGGGCTTTTTTTGGGGCGCAATGTGACGAGCGCAATTGAATTGGGCATTGGCAAAAGGCCCGTTGCGGCAGGACGAGGCGCGGGCGATTTGACCTTTGTCATTGAGCCCGGGCATCCTGAACGTTCGATTTTGCTGCAACGGATGAAAAGCATTGAACCGGGAATCGCCATGCCTGAATTGGGCAGGGCAACGGTGCATGTCGAAGGCGCGGCTTTGCTCGAATCGTGGATCAACGCTATGGAAGACTAAACCCATCACTGTCGCATATTGCGTTTCAGCGGGTAGCGATCATCCTTGAAATCATCAAAATATCCGCTGATTGCCGGATGGCTTACGGGGCCGTGTACAGCATCGGCGCGCAGATTCTGTTGGCTGACATAGGCGATATAATTGCTGTCCGAATTCTCGGCAAAGAGATGATAAAATGGCTGATCTTTGCGTGGACGCACATGTTCGGGAATCGAATCATACCATTCTTCGCTATTGGCAAAGACCGGATCGACGTCGAACACCACACCGCGAAAATCGAATAGGCGGTGGCGCACCACATCGCCAATGGCAAAACGGGCTTCGACGATAATGGGAGATTCTGGATTCGTTGGCATGTTCTTATTATCGCAATGCATTCGAAGAGTTTCAACCTTGCGCTTGGCAAAGCCGAAAACTTGCGTTAATGGCCGCCCACCGTTGAACGGGTCGCCCCCAAAAAGGGCACCGACCTTTCCCGTTCGATTTTGCGGAGAGATGGCTGAGTGGTCGAAAGCACCGCACTCGAAATGCGGCGTGCCGGTGACGGTACCTAGGGTTCGAATCCCTATCTCTCCGCCAACTACTACCGTTTTTGATTATCCATGTGCGCCAAAATGATTGGCGATTGCTGTGCCGATGCGCAAAATCAGGGCATAGGAAGCCGCCATCGGTTCGATGTACAGCGCGTGGATGCCGGCATAGGCCTGTTCTTTCCCATCGGGATATTCAGTTGGTTCATTAACACTAAAGTCGCTAATAGCTGGAGCCGACACCGGAAAGGCGCGGCGTAATTGGGTCAGGGCATCGTCAATACGCATGGCGAACAGCATTTCCAAAACATCATCCCGGCTAATATCGTTCGACCGCGAGAATGCGGGAACCTGCACCGCGAGCAGGAAAATATGCTGCATCAACGCCAGCCGCAATGCCTGTAAAACACCAAGCGACCGTCGTAGGTCTTCCCGGCCAGATTGCTGGGCATCGGCATCCACCGCCTGTAGCAGCCGGTGCAGTTTCACCGCATCCACCCGCAGGCGAGACGTCAGCGTGCGGAATGCACTGTTGCGGTCGTCGGTGGTCAATCGTTCTGCCAGCGCCAGACAGGCGGGTTCCAGATAGGCCTCCGTGCCGCGATAGGGGCGGCTGGCCCAATAAGCAGAGTTAAACAGTTCGCCATAAGCCGCGACCGATTTGATGCTGGCTAACCGGTTGGAGGCGCGCAACATGCGGATCAATTGCTGCCCGCGCGGCGATTGATTGATAAGATCGGCAATCGCTTCGACATCTTCCCCCGCCGCAGTGCCGGATCCTGCGATCAGGTTTACCGGATAGCCCAGTTGCTGCAAAATCGCGTTGTGTGGAATGGCGCGAATTTGTCGCAAAGACATCGCCCTGTCGGCTGCTACATCAAATTGCCGCCGTGATTTGCGCGATCCGGTGTCGTTGAGCAATCCCAGTCCAAACGCCGTTAGCGATCGAGCGTAGGTGCGCGATCCCAGAAATTCGCGCTGTACTCGGCGGATACCGCGATAGAAATCCAGACTGGTATCAGTCTGGCTGTAGAACGGGTCTGCATCGGTGGGTAAAGGTGCTGTCTCTGTCTCGGCAATGCGGGTTAGTGTCGCAAGCGCCAGTTCCGGGGTGCGAAAAAACAAATAGCCGTCACCACCCTGAAAACTGATTTCAGGCTCCAGCCGAATTGCACCTGCCGCAAATTGCTGTCTAGCCCAGATGCTAAGGGGATAGGTCAAGCGGTCGGCCATGCCCGACGGATGCGCTCCGCGCCCCATGGATTCGCCGTGTGTGTTGAAAATCAACGCCGCAACATCAGACAGCACGTGTTTGGCCATCATCCGCGCCAGCCGTCCTTGCAGGCGTTCAATGGCAAGGGCGGCGGGCAATTGCCCGATGAAGCGTCCTGCATCGGAAAAACCGGTCTGAATCGCGACACGCCCGCGTTTGCGGGCATAGGCTTGATAGGCGGGTTCTGCGAGCAATGCATCAAGGAAGCGTCCGCCATGTTCCATTGCGCTTTCGGTTTCGAACAAAGGCGACACATCGACCTTGTCCTCCACTCCGAACAGCTTGGCGAAATACAATGCAGCCAGTACGGTTTGCGGTTCCTCGCATTCGGCGATCAGCATACGGATGGGGGCATCGGCATCGATATGTTTCAATATCTGCGCCATCGATAGGAATTGTCGCAAAGCCGTCGTGTCTTCAATCGACAGCGCGGCAAAATTGGATTTCAACGGCTTTACAGATTCCAACAATGCGCGGAATCGCAACAAGGCACTGCGGCTGGAAAGATCGAGTTTCTGGTCGGGATCGATCCGGCGGCGAATGGCATTTTGCAGTTGCGATGCGTTGACGCGAAAATGCACCCATCCCATGCCAAGGCCATCGGCTCGCATTGCAGAGCTAACGATCAAGAGCGCACGCGCCGTGGATGCATCGACTTCATTCGCAAGCGCCTCCAGCGCCGCAATAATGGGGGCAAGCGAAAGCAGTTTGTCGGGATGGTTCGCTGTAATCCGATTGGCGACTTCGGAAAGGGCTACAGGAGACGACAGGTCGGTTGCAAACAGCATCGCCATTTCGCGGGTATAGTCCGCTGCAGCCGACAACTGGTCGGAAAGCGCGTTTGCAACACCAAATTGCGCCAATTGCCTGGCATAGCCCGACAATCGCTGCGCCTTTTCTTGTAGCCTGTATCGCAGGCTGGTTGCCCAGCTGATGTCGGTGCGCCCGTCCATGTCGTAACCGACCCATGTCGCAAAGCGGAAGGGGGCAGGGCGCAACGTGCGCCATTGGTCTGGCCAGCGTGCCGCGGCCACATCAAATAACTGACCGCTGATCCGGTCGCGGGCTTCTGCGGCGCGGGCAATGGCAGCCATCGCTTCTGCATGTTCATGATCGAGTGTGACTGTGTCGCGTGAAGAATCGGCCACGCACACCACCGCCGCGCTGCTATCCCCGCTGCTGGCGGATAGAGCCACGGCATCGCTTTGCGCGCCGTTCAACAGGAAGGTGGGGTGGGCGGTAAATACTATGTGCTGTAACGGATGCGACCATCGTGTCGCAAAGCTGGCGAAATCGTCGCCTGTGGCCAGCGCCTTTATCGCTGCGTCATTGGCTTCTGGAGCGACAGGGGCGACCAGTCCATGCAGCTTGACCGCACGACTTTGCAGTGCGCTGCATTCCAGCTCGGCAACCAATGCTGCGATGTCCGTCAAAGGCAAGCTGCCGTCCTCAATCTTTCGGGATAGATCAAGGCTGAGTTGAAATACCGGATTGAAAAGTGGAGTTTCGCTGGTCAGCGTGTGCAGTTGTTGTAACCGCGCGTTCAGATCAGCGAGGCAGGTCATCGTGCCAACGCCGCACTCGCCGTAGCCGCCGCCGTAATCGCGGCGACATCAGGCGGGCCTTTGCCAACAACCCAACTGCCGCCGACGCACAGCACTGGATCAACGGCAAGCCAAACGGGAACAGTGGACAGGCTGATCCCACCCGTTGGGCAGAATTTGCATTGCCCAAAAGGTGCAGCAATAGCTTTTAGCGCGGCGATGCCGCCGGATGCCTCTGCCGGGAAGAATTTAAAATGCGTCAGCCCCAAATCAAGCCCGCGCATGATGTCGCCTGCATTGGCAGTTCCGGGTAAGAAGGGGATGCCGCTCGCGACGGCAGCTTTGCCCAAAGGCTCGGTCAATCCCGGTGAGACGATAAACTCCGCTCCGGCATCGATGGAAGCGCGTAGATCGGCTTCATTCAGCACCGTACCCGCGCCAACAATGGCGCCTTCGACTTTCTTCATCTCGCGGATAACGTCCAGTGCAGCGGCTGTGCGCAGCGTGACTTCCAGCACCGTTAGGCCACCTGCCACCAATGCCTCTGCAATCGGGCGTGCGTGCGCGGCGTCTTCTATGACCAGCACGGGGATGACGGGCGCGGTGCGCATGAGTTTTTCGATGGCGTTCATGCTTTATGCTCCATGGCAAAGGCAGCAGCGGCCCCGAAAAGGCCGGGCTGTGGATGGGTGATAAGTTTTACGGGCAGGCTGGCCATCAGACCTTCGAACCGGCCTTTGGCACAAAAGCGTTCGGCAAAGCCGGAACGGAGCAAAATGTCTTTGATGCGCAGGCCAAGGCCACCAGCAATCACGACACCCGATCCGCCCTGTGCCAAAGCGATGTCGCCTGCAACACTGCCCAATGACAGGCAGAAACGATCCACTGCGGCGGCGGCAAGGCTGTCTTCACCAGATGTGCCCAATTGCCATAATGATTTATCGTCATGGACAAGGACAGCGCGGCCTTCGATTCCTGCGAGGGCTTCGTATATGTCGATCAGGCCGGGGCCGGAAACCACACGTTCGACGGATACCCGTCGATGCCGTTTGCGCAGGCGCGCCAATATGGCATCCTCAATGGTATCGAGTGGGGCATAATCGATATGACCGCCTTCGGTTGCCTGCACATGATAAAGGGATCCATCGCGCCAAACATGCGCGACACCAAGGCCGGTTCCGGGTCCGATTATGCTGATTGTTCCTGTGTTTGGTAGCGCCTCTTCAGGACCGGTTAGATGCAAGAAATGTTCTGGGCCAGCTTGCGCAACGGCATGGCCAACAGCCCCGAAATCGTTAATCAGCGTGTATTGATCGACCCCAAGTTTTTCTCCGATCAGGGCAGGGCGGATAATCCACGGGTTGTTAGTGAATTTGATAACCTCGCCCTGAACAGGCCCGGCGATGGCAATCGCGACGGCGCGGGGCAGGGCGTGGCCGCATTGCTGGCCAAAATCCTCCCATGCGGTTTGGAAACTGGCATGTTCAGCGGTTTTCAGCGTGATTGCTTCGCCCAAAGACTGCACACGGCCTTCGGCAACCTCTGCCAAAGCGAATCGGGCATGGGTGCCGCCGATGTCGATGGAAACTATCTGCATTACAGCCCTGCCGCAGCCAGCATTGCCGACGCTCCGTGTTCGGCACCATCGGCTCCGGCGCGCATCATCGCAAACAATTCGCGGCCCATACCGTCTTCGATATGCGGAGGCGGTGCGGCCGTGCGACCAGATAAATCGGCCAGAACTTCCAACGTGCCATCATGGCCGCACAGGCGGATGACATCGCCATCCTGCACATAAGCCAGCGGCCCACCGCCCAACGCTTCCGGTGTCAGATGTATCGCAGCGGGAACCTTTCCGCTGGCGCCTGACATGCGGCCATCGGTGACCAATGCGACTTTAAAACCGCGATCTTGCAATATGCCAAGCGCCGTGGTCAATTTGTGCAGTTCGGGCATGCCATTGGCGCGAGGCCCCTGAAACCGAACAATCACCACGACATCGCGTTCCAACTCGCCCGCTTTGAAAGCGGTCTGGACGTCTTCCTGTGTATGGAAAACCCGCGCAGGCGCTTCGACGGTCCAGCGTTCACGATCGACGGCGCTGGTTTTAAAAGTGGCGCGGCCCAAATTGCCCTGCACCAACCGCATCCCGCCGTCCGGCAAGAACGGTGCGGCGGGGGTGCGTAACATGCTGTCGTCGCCCGATTGTGCCGGAGCATCGCGCCATGTCAGTGTGTCGCCATCTATTACCGGCTCTTGCCCATAAGCCGTCAGATCATCGCCCGCGACGGTCATAATGTCACGGTGAAGTAATCCGGCATCGAGCAATTCGCGGATGACATAGCCCATGCCGCCTGCTGCATGGAAATGGTTCACATCGCCTGATCCATTGGGATAAACCCGTGCGATCAAGGGGACAGCAGCGGACAGTTCGTCCATATCCTGCCAATCCAGCGCGATTCCCGCTGCACGCGCTATGGCGGGTAGATGCAGTGCATGGTTGGTTGATCCTCCCGTAGCTAGCAACCCGATACAGGCATTCACAATCGCTTTTTCGTCGATACATTTGCCAAGGGGGCGATAATCCCCATCGCGGCCGATTTGCGCAATGCGGTGGGTTGCGGCGCGGGTCAGTTCGGTGCGCAATTTGGTACCCGGATTGACGAATGCAGCGCCCGGCATGTGAAGCCCCATCACTTCCATCATCATTTGATTCGAATTGGCAGTGCCGTAAAATGTGCAGGTGCCAGCGCCGTGGTAAGATGCGCTTTCGCCTTCCAGCAATTCATCGCGGGTGGCTTTACCTTCGGCATAAAGCTGCCGGATGCGCTGCTTTTCTTTGTTGGCGAGACCGGATGGCATCGGCCCAGCCGGCACCAAAATCATCGGCAAATGGCCAAAGCGCAATCCTCCGATTAACAGCCCTGGCACAATTTTGTCGCAAATGCCCAACATCAACGCGCCTTCGAACATGGCGTGACTCAGGCCAACAGCAGTGCTCATCGCAATGACATCGCGGCTGAACAGCGACAGTTCCATGCCTTGCTGTCCCTGCGTCACACCGTCGCACATCGCGGGCACGCCACCTGCAACCTGCGCGGTTGCACCGACTTCGCGGGCAAATAATTTGATCTGTTCGGGATACCGGCCATAGGGCTGATGCGCTGACAGCATGTCGTTAAACGCCGAAACAATGCCAATGTTCATCGCGGTATGATTGCGAATGGCGGGCTTGTCCTCGCCGCTTGCGGCAAAGCCATGCGCCAGATTGCCGCACGACATCGATGTGCGATTAATCCCCTTGTCACCCTCACGCGCGATCAGGTCCAAATAGCGTTGCCGTCCGGACTTGCTCTTTTCAATGATGCGTTGGGTGACGCGGTGTAGCGCGTCGTGCAGGGGCGTATCAGTCATGCCACGTCACTCCGTCGCGTTCAGCAAGGGCGATCGCCGCAGACGGCCCCCAACTGCCGGCGGTGTAATTTTTAGGTTTCAGGCCCTGTTCTGCCCAATTGGCCCGGATCGCGTCGATCCAATCCCATTGTGCCTCCACTTCGTCGCGGCGCACGAACAGTGTCTGATCACCCTCGATCAAATCGAGCAGCAACCGTTCATAGGCAATCCGCTTTTTGGGGCCAGCAAAGGCATCGGGCATCGAAATGTCCAACGGCACCTCGCGCAGGCGAATGCCGCCGCGGTCTAGTCCTGGAACCTTTGCCATCACCGAAAGGCCGACATTCTCACGCGGCTGAATACCGATCACTAGCCGGTTGGGCTCAGTTTTCGCGCCATTACCGGCAAAAATGGAATGCGGTACGCTTTTGAACTGGATCATAATTTCAGTTTTGCGTTCAGGCAGGCGTTTGCCGGTGCGCAAATAAAACGGCACACCCTTCCATCGCCAGTTATCGATATGTGCTTTTAAGGCTACAAAGGTTTCAGTGTCCGAATCCAGTCCCAGTTCGTCATCATAGCCCGGCACAGCCTTCCCATCGATGGCGCCGGCCCTGTATTGCCCGGTGACGCTGTCGCCATTATTGATCATCCGCAGCGATCGCAGCACTTTGACCTTTTCATCCCGCACCGAAGTCGCGTCAAAACTGGCGGGTGGTTCCATCGCCACCAGAGCAAGCAATTGCAGCATGTGGTTTTGCACCATGTCGCGCAAAGCACCGGCACCATCGTAAAAACTCACACGACCTTCAAGCCCAACGGTTTCGGAAACCGTAATTTGTACATGGTCGATATGCGCGGCATTCCACAATGGCTCGAACAATATATTGGCAAAGCGCAAAGCCAACAGGTTCTGCACCGTTTCTTTGCCCAGATAATGGTCGATGCGGAAAATGCGGTCTTCCGGGAAGGCAGCAGAAACGGCGTCATTGATATGGCGGCTGCTTTGTAAATCGGTTCCGAGCGGCTTTTCGAGGCCAATCCGCGATTTGGCTCCCGCTAAGCCTGCGGCTTTTAATCCTGCGATGGTTGGCTCAAACAGATTTGGAGCCGTTGACAGAAAAATGGCTAGGCCGTCGTCTACAGCACCTGCCTTCTCGGCCAAAATCGAAAAGCCTTCGGGTTTTGAAGCGTCAAGTGACTGGTAGCTTAAACGCGCCAAGAACCCCGGAATTGTAGATTTCCGCTCGTCTGGAAGAAATTTCTGCAAGGCATCTAATGCAAAATTTCGGAAACTTTCATCGCTATGTTCGGACCTTGCCGTTCCGACTATGGTCAAATCATTCGCAACCAGTCCGTCTGCGTGCAAGGCGCATAGCGATGGTAAGAGCATCCTTTGCGCAAGATCGCCGGTTGCTCCGAAAAGGATCAGCTTGTCGGCTACAAATGGCATCGAGGTTCCGTTCAAATTCTGTGATGATATTGAAACCTTGATAGCGGGTCTACATCGGGAGGGCAATTGCATGTGCAATCGATTGCGGAGCGTTGAATTCGAATTCTTTGCGAAATCTTTGAATTATATCGAAGGCATAGCGAATATGTCGACAGCAACGAAATGTCGATCAGGCCGAACTCAAATGGTTAACGCTGGCTGTGAAGCTGCTATAGAATAATATGCAAATAAATCAGCTACAAAACGACCGAATTTGGGACAAGGCAATGGATTGCTAATTTTAGGGCTGGCAACGCTCGGTTTTGTGCTATCCCAAAGTTCTGGTTGGGGTGGCCAGTTGGTTTTCCTTCGTGAGAGGGCATTATGTCGGTTCATACCCAAGTGCGCGGTGACGCGAGATTTTTGACGTCTACAAGCTCTGCCGATAATATCGGGCAAGGCAACCAGTTAGGCGTTGCAATTACCAACCAGCATTTTGACGAAATTCTGGTGCGGCATGATAAGTCTGACCAGATATTCTGGTGCTTCATGAACCAGCGTGGTCGCCCGAGTTATACCTATAGCTTGGGCGCTGAGGTGCAGAATGTTCAAGAATGGATAGCGGACAATTACGGGCGACCTGCCAATGGCGGACCGGACGATCTGCGCTACTTTGTTTGTGGATCTAAAACCCCCGGCATTTACAACCTTGGTGGTGACCTGCGCCATTTTGCCGAATGCATTGGTAACCGTGATTTGGCCGCAATGCGAAAATATGCGGAAACTTGTGTTCGCATGCAATTTGCCAATTCAAATGCGTTCGGCGCTCCAATAATTACCATGGCGTTGGTGCAGGGCGATGCGTTGGGCGGTGGATTTGAGCACGCACTGGCATTCGACATTTTGGTGGCTGAAAAAAGCGCCCGCATGGGCTTGCCAGAAATAATGTTCAATTTGTTTCCGGGCATGGGGGCGTATAGTTTTCTGGTTCGCCGCGTCGGCAGGAAATTGGCCGAGCAGTTCATACTCGATGGCAAAATATTTGCCGCCGAAGAGCTGCATGCCATGGGCATCGTTGATGTGCTGGTCGAAGATGGGCAGGGCGAAGCCGCAATCGTTCAATATTGCGAACGTAATCGCAATCGCTTCGCAGCCGAGCGAGCTGTCTATCTTGCAAGGCGGGCTGCTAATCCTGTTAGCTTGGAAGAGTTGTTGAGGATTACCAATATCTGGGCTGAAACAGCCATGACGTTATCCGATGCTGACGTGCGTAAAATGCAACGTCTGGCTGATGCCCAGGAACGTAGGATCAGCCGAGCGCTACCGCGAGCAGTTTAAGCCGATCGTTTGGTTAATGGCATCGCCAAATTGGTGATTCCGTCAATCGCACGCGTGAGCTCAAATTCCACCTTCGTCATATAATCCTGACAATTTTCGGCGAAATCATGTTCGGTAATCCGCTCCAATTTCCCGCAATAGGCCGCAAGGACAATGGCGCCAACATTATTTGAGCAGCTTTTGGTGGCATGCGCTGCGAATCGAAATTGGCTTGGGTCGTTTTCGGCCACCGCGCCGCGCAACATTTCAAGGCTTTCCGCAACATCCACTCTGAAACTGTCAAACATCGATTGAACGAATTCTTCATCACCAATGGAACGCAAATAGGCGATCTGGCCTTCGTCGATAACGGCAGCATCGGCACCGGAATGAGCGCGATTTATGGGAACCACGATGGAAAGTGGGTCGTCTGTTTTGTCTGGCAAATTGAATGCGCTTTGCCCCGCGCCAATATATTTTTCGATCATTTCCAGCAGCAATTTGCTGTTAACAGGTTTCGTAAGGCGCACATCCATGCCCGCAGCCAAGCATCGCTCTTCGGTTTCGGAAGTGGCATCCGCCGTCACCGCAATAATGGGGATATGCGAACGCCCACCTTCGATTTGTCGCCACATGCGGCATGCGTCGATGCCGTTCATGCGGGGCATATTGACATCCAGAAGCACAATATCAATTCCACCGGCTTCCAACGCCTCAACGGTTTCATCGCCGTCGCAGACCTGCAAAACACCGTGTCCTGCAGCCTCCAATATAGCAGTTAAAATATGTCGGTTGGTGCGATTGTCGTCGGCGACCAAAACCGAGCAACGGGTGTGACGGGTTGGCGTTTCGACTTCACTTTCCGTTTCGACATGGGCCTTGCTACCAAAGGAGCAACCAATACGAACGGCGCTCCGCAATGTGGCAAAATCGGGTGATGGCGGAATGACGCAGGCAAAGGCCGCGCGCAAGGCAATATCATCCAGATCAACATCGCTGTCTTTGGACACCAGAACTGGCGCGACCGAAGCCTGCGCAAAAACTGTCCAGACATCATTATTTTCGGCAATGTCACTTACCAACAACTGATCAATCATCGCAACATCGTAAGATGCGAGATCAACCTGGCGCAGCAATTCTGCAATTTGATCGGCATGGGAGCAGGTTAGTGTGCGGACAAAATAGTTTCCGGCCGATTGAGTTTTGGCCAGAATGTCGGCGTCAAAGGATCCTATTGCCAAAAGCTTTACCGCAGGGTCATCGCTATATTCGCCAGAGATATCCGGCTCGGCAAGAATTTCGACAGGAACGCTCACAATGAACGAACTACCCTGGCCAATTTCACTTTCAACTTCGATGGTGCCGCCAATCTGGTCACACAACTGACGGCAGATGGCTAATCCTAACCCGGTTCCACCGAAACGGTTGAGAACGGTCTGGTCCGCCTGCTGGAAGGGCTGAAAAATGCGTTCCAGCGCATCTTCTGAGATGCCAATCCCTGTATCGGAAACCGTTAATTTTAAGGTGCTTCGGCCGTGATTGGTCGACATTTCCGCTGATACAACAACGATGCCGCTTTCAGTAAATTTAATGGCATTGCCAACAAGATTGAGCAAAATGTTCCGGATAGTCTCGGAAGGCGCACTTACCAATTGGTCGCTGAATGGTGCGGCGTTCAGATGCAGTTCGATACCTCGTTCTTCTGCACGTACGGCCATGATATTGCGAATGTCGGCCAAAGTGTCTGTGGGCCGCATGGGTTTGTTTTTCAGCTCGACCGCCCCACTTTCTGAACGCCCAACCAAAAGAAGCTGTTCAATGAGGTGCAACAAATGCTCCCCAGCCAATACACTGGCATCAACCATATCCGCCTGATTTTTCGGTAAACCTAATTGGCGTAGATGATTGCCATAGCCAATGATCGCATTGAGCGGAGTACGCAATTCGTGGCTTACGCTTGCCAGAAAATAGCTTTTAGCTTTGTTCGCGGCTTCGGCCTGTTCCTTGGCCTTGGACAATTTTCTTATCAAAGTTGAACAATAAGCGGGGATAATCAGAAGGGCGATCGTGAGGCTATATCCCAAAGCCTGCTTGTCGGCCCAATAGTCGGTCAAAACAACATTTGATCCAAATGCCATCGCCGACAAAATGGATGAGATCGCCAGATATGTTATTCCAAACCGGAACCCGTTGCCTAAAATCATCCATAAATAGGCAGGGTAAAAGAGTGCCAAGGTTTCCGGTGCTTGCATCGACATCGTAAAGTTGACGGCAACATCAAGGACAATGCCTGCTATCCAGCGCCGCTCAGCGACCCAGACATCGATTTTTTGCATGAAATACAAAGCTGTATTGGCCGCCAAATAGCAGATAAATGCAGCAATGATAAAGCGATCATAAGCGAAAAAGTAAACCGAAAGACAGGCTACCGGTATAATTGCAAATCGATTGAGCAGAATTTCCTGCTCAGACGTTCTTTTGGGTTTGGGTTGTTTTTGCCCTGCGGTCATGCAGCACCCAGCCTGTAGGCGGCAGGTCCTGCAGAAAAAAGGCCGCGCAACTGATCAACGGTCAATGCGCGACCGAACAAGAAACCCTGCAATTCGTCGCATCCAGATGCGCGAAGCAAATCACGTTGCCCTACATTTTCGACCCCTTCAGCAACGACCCGCATGCCCAAAGCATGTGCCAAATGGGCAATTGTCGAAATGATGGCGCGATCAGCGGCTGAATGTTCGATCCTCGATACAAAAGTCTGATCGATTTTCAGGCGACTGGCAGGCAAATCTCGCAAATATTGCAGAGATGAATAGCCGGTTCCAAAATCGTCGATCGAAATGTCGACGCCATTTTCGCGCAACTTTAGCAACTGATTTTGCAGTTGCGGGCTTTGGTCAAGCAGCAGTTCTTCGGTTATTTCGACTGTCACTTGTCCGGTTTTAATCGAATGTTCCTTGATACAAGCCAGAATTTCATCGCACATCCCCGGCGATTGAAATTGGCGAGGAGAAACATTCACTGCGATATGCGGTATCGAGAGATTTTCGTGCCCAAATTGTTCGATCTGGAGGCATACGGCTTTGATTACCCAAGTGCCTATCCGGTCGATCAAGCCAGAATCATTGGCAATGCGCAGAAATTCACTGGGCATTAAGCGTCCACGAACAGGATGATGCCAACGCAATAAAGCTTCGAGCCCAGAATATTGCAATGTGGTTGCGTCAACAATCGGTTGATATTCGAGGAAGAATTGGTTCTCGTCGAGGGCGACCCGCAAATCAGCTTCGACGCCCGCATTAAACTGCGCAATCTGGTTTAGTTGTTGCGAAAAGAAGCAATGGCAATTGCGTCCACGAGATTTGGCTTCGTACATGGCCAGATCCGCCAAGCGGAGCAATTCGTCTGCGGAATTGCCGTCCGAAGGAATGATAGCTACGCCGATACTGGCTCCAATCAATTGCAGCGAATCGTCGATTGAATAAGGACGACCGATTTGGGCAAGTAGCTTCAGGCACTCGCCACTAATGTCTTCGACGTTTTTCACGTTGCGAAGGATGATAGCAAATTCATCGCCACCTATCCGCGCGGCAAAATCATCAGCCGAAAGCGTGGTCGTCAGGCGTTCGGCAACCTGTCGCAGCAAGATGTCACCAGCGCGATGGCCGCGCGTATCATTGATCACTTTAAAGCGATCAAGGTCGACAAGGAGCAATGCTGAGATGGATCCGTCAGACTGACATGATTCAACAGTTTGACGCATTTTTTCTGCGAGTAATGCGCGGTTAGGTAATCCGGTCAACATGTCGTGTAGAGCGAGATGTGCCCGATGCTCTTCGGCAAATTTGCGTGCAGTAATATCAACTGCAGAGGTCAAGACACCAATGATTTGGCCGTCTTTATTGCGAAGGGGCGATTTGTTGCAATGGAACGTTAACACCACACCATCGCTGATATGGCATTCTTCGAAATTGGCCATTGCTTTGCCCGATTGCAGGATTGTGCGATTGCGCCGCGTCTCGCGCAATGCCAGTCCATCTTCCATGACTTCGCTGATGGGTTTACCGACAAGCATTTCCGGTTCTTGCCCAAACAAGGCTGCTTGGTAGCTGTTCATAAACAGCAATTTTCCGTTACGATCGGTAGCATTTATCAAAACCGGCGCAGTGTCGATAATCTGTTCCAGCATCGAGGCGGCGGCGCTCGGTTCGGCGTGGCTTTCGGATGCGGTATTGCTATCCGGCGAGAGTGAAGTTGATTCCGCCAATTCTTTCTGTTTGCGATGTTGACGGATGAGCAATTTAGCCCGTTCCCGGAATTCGCCGTCGGTAACAGGGCTTTGAAGAAAATCCGTCGCGCCGGCATCAAGGGCCGCGATCCGGCATTCGCGATCCTGCCGAGCCGTGATGATGATCGCAGGAATGTTGCGGCCTTCGCCTCGGGCGCGGACGCGGCGAATGAAATCTGCGCCGGTCATTTCCGGCATGCGATAGTCGACAATGAGCAGGTCGGCAGGCTCGCCTTTAAGCCACGCGAGCGCCTCTGAAGCACTTTGGAAGCACTTTGAAGAAAAAGTCGGACCCATCAACGCCACAAATTGCGCATAAATTCGCAAATTTGTGGCTCGATCGTCCACGATGACGATGCGTGCATGCATAGATTTTGCGGTACGACATCATCCTCAAGGAATGGTTAACCGCGTTGTAAATCATTGTGCAGCAATGTGCGAAGCAGCAAGGAAATCGCCTATTTTATGCCTGCGCTAAATGCCATCCCATGCGAGATATTTGATTTCGACAAATTCCTCTATTCCGTAATGCGATCCTTCGCGGCCCAATCCGGATTGTTTTACGCCGCCAAAGGGTGCTGCTTCGTTCGAAATCAGGCCAGTATTTATCCCGACGATGCCAGCTTCGATGCCTTCTGCCACTCGCCAAATCCGTGAAGCGTCCTTGCTGAACAAATAAGCGGCCAATCCAAATTCGGAATCATTGGCCATCGCAATGGCTTCTTCATCGGTGTGAAATCGGAACAGCGGCGCAAGTGGGCCGAAGGTTTCTTCGGTCGCGACGTCGGCGTTGGCAGGAACGTTGGTCAAAACCGTCGGTTCAAAAAATTGACCACCCAAAGCATGCCGTTTGCCGCCCGTCAAAATCGTCGCTCCTTTGGCAACGGCGTCGGCAATATGCGCTTCTACTTTTTCAACAGCGCCAAGATCGATCAATGGCCCCTGGGTTACGCCCGCGTCAAATCCATTGCCAACTTTTAATTGGCTAACCGCGTCTGCGAGTTTGGTTGCAAAGGCATCATATACTTCGTCGTGAACAAGGATGCGATTTACGCAAACGCAGGTTTGCCCGCTGTTGCGGTATTTTCCAGCCATAACCCCGGCGACAGCGACATCAAGATCGGCATCTTCAAAAACGATAGAGGGGGCATTGCCGCCCAATTCCATCGAGCATTTTTTGATGGTTTCAGCCGATTGGGCCAACAAGACACGGCCAACTTCGGTCGAGCCGGTAAAGGTGACTTTTCGAACGAGGGGATGCCCTGTCAGGCGACTGCCCAAGGCGCGGGTGTCGTTGCCGGTCAAGACATTGAAAACACCCTTTGGCATGCCAGCGCGCTCGGCCAGTTCGGCAAGCGCCAGTGCCGTCATCGGGGTTTGGCTGGCTGGCTTTACCACCATCGTGCAGCCCGCTGCCAAGGCCGGCCCCGCTTTGCGGGTAATCATTGCCGCAGGAAAATTCCAGGGTGTAATCGCTGCACACACGCCAATTGGTTGTTTGATGGTCAAAATGCGCTGGCTACCGCTTTTTGACGGAATGACGTCACCACGCACACGTTTTGCCTCTTCGGCAAACCATTCCAGAAAGGATGCCGCATAATCGGCTTCGCCAATCGCCTCACTCAGCGGCTTACCTTGTTCCAAGGTGATGATGCGACCGATGTCTTCGCGGTGTTCGATGATCAATTCATACCAACGTCGCAAAATCTTCGAACGATATTGCGCCGAGGTTTGCCGCCATTCCAAAAAAGCGACATGGGCGGCTTCGATCGCGTGATCGGCCTCTGCTTCTTTGCACCTTGGAAGCTCCGCGATTTGCTCACCATTGGCGGGATTGCGTAATACAGTCGTGCCATGGGGAGTGGCATCGATCCATTGCCCATTGATATAAGCAGCGGTGCGCCAAAGGCCTTTGTCCTGCAAAATTTCGGTCATAATTGCCTCGCTCAGGATGATATTTACTGGCGGTCCCGTTTCACAAGCCAGCACCGAGCGCAACCTGCAATGCCATTCACGGCCAATTATCGGGCTGGCGGTTCATGCAGGTTGCCGGAATTTTCCAGCGGTCAATATCGCTAGCAGTGGGGAAGGTGGATTTCTGGACTGCCTCTGCACCGACACATCTTGATCAGTATCTTTGAAATTTGGTCGGGAAAAGAGGATTCGAACCTCCGGCCCCTGCCTCCCGAAGGAAGAGGCTACAAGCAAAAAGCGCGGCTTTCCAGCAGATTTTGGTGCTGTCTCCATTTTGCCGGCTCGAAAGAAACGGCACTTTTCCGTTACTGATGCGATCCAAACACCGGAATGTCACCGGAGCAAATTAAGCGAGGATTGTGCCAGTAGGGACAGCAATTCGCGGGCAGGGGTATTGGCAATTGCGCGCGCAAGTTCGGGCATAATGCGTACATGGCGATGTGGCGTCCTAAGGCGGGAGTGCCGACAACAGAATGAAAAAACCGCCGGGAGGGGTGCAACCCTCCGCAGCGGTCAATTCCATAGCTGTGCTGCTATTCTTCCCATTTACCGGATCGCGGAATCCCGTGCAAGCACGAACGTGCTGGTAGGTGAGAAATGATCGCGGCCCTGACCCATGCTGGTCTACCCGAAGGGGTGAAGCCGTATCAGCTAATTGCACTGGTCAAGCAGGTTTCGCGTTCGGCTAAACAGGTCAACCGAATCTCGCGCACGGCCGTCACAGTGCTGGAACACTGCATCTCTGCTTGTCGGGATGGTGATTTCCGCAAAGGTAAGATCTGCGGAACCTGGGAGCAACCTGCGACCATTGCCGCAAAGCTCGGCATTTCGACCAAGGTCCTGCACAACGCCGAGGCTGAGCTCCGCGCCAAGGGTCTGATCGAACGCACGTCAGTTGGCCACGCCCGCCGACACGGCGAGCGTCGTAATGGCGAGATCGTCAGCTTGGCGGGGATCAGCCTTCGCCCGCTGATCGATGGCTATGTCAGGCTCGTCGCAATTCGGGACGCGATGCAGTTGCAGCAGGAAGCTGTCTCCGGTCTCAAGCAGGAAATCAGCCAGATAAAGCGGCGGATCCGCGAAGCCGGCGATGCCCTCGTGGTCGAACAGGCGGAGGCAATTCTTCCGCGTGGGCGCACTTCGCGGATCGAGAATACCGAGAAGCTCGAAGCGATCAAAGCCGCCCTCGAGGCGCTGCTGGTGTTTGTGGATGTTCCGTCTGGTGCGCAGAAATCTTCCGACAAGACGGAAGAAAACTTCGCACCCATTATACTGAAGGAAGACTCATCCAAAAACTGTAGCGGTGCGAAGCGGCGGCGCGAGGCAGCGAAGGAACCGGCCCTGCTTACGCCCGCAATGGCCGCTGAGCTGGCCAGCGAGGACTATCAGGCATTGCTGGTGGCTAAGGGTGGCCCAAGCTGGCCCAACCTCGTCGATGCTTCTGCCGCAGCTGCCACATGGCTTGGCATTTCGCAGCGGGTCTGGGGTGAAGCTTGCCAGACGATTGGCCGAGAGCGGGCTGCGATCTGCGTGCTCGTCATCGACCGAAACTGGCGATTGCCGCAAGGGCATCGCTACCGAGCCATGTCACCCCGACATTGTCTCATCGGCATGGTCAAGCAGATGCGAACCGGTGGCTTCAACCTGTTCGGCCTCACCCATGCCGTCGAAGCACATCCAGCGGAACGCGCGCCAAGCGAAACTCCGCAATTGGAAGCCTTCGAGGAAAGTGCCTTTGCCTACACCGCGAGGAAGCTGATCGTTCACATCCAGTCCAAGCAATTGGGATATCCATCATGACCTTCACACCTCCCCGGCTTTCATTGCCTTCAGACGCGGTAGAGCAGCTTATGGACCACAATCCGTGGGTCATTTATGACCCCATGAGCGATGGGCCGGTCAATTGGCGGCACATGATGGCGATCCGGCTGCGCGATGTCGAAATCGAGCCGATCATCCCGACCGTCCGGCGGCTGCTGGCTGAGATGATCGATATGACCAATGCCAAGGTGCTGCGGGAGTGGCCACCGGCCCGCGACAAAGCCGCAGTGCTGCAATTCGCAGACTGGCAGGACCGCTGGCTCGAGCATTTCCAGCACTGGTTCGATCCGATCCGCAATCTTTTCGAGCCGCTGTGTTCGACCAAGGATTCCTATTTCGTTACCGATGTTCTGGATCAGGCCAACGGTGTCGTCTGGTGCGATTTTTTCCTTGAGGTGATCGATCAGTTTCAATCGCACCGAGAGGTCATGCGCCGCCTTGGCTCCAAGGATGCTGATCTTGGCGACCGGCTGTTTGATCGGGGTCCTGAGCAAAAGGAAATGCGCGCATTCACTCTTTACGCACTTGAGCAATATCAACTGTTTTGCATGTCGGCCTACATCAAGACCGCACCGGCACCCGCGAACCCTTCGGTCAGCGCGAATTTCGACAATTTGTTCGACCTGTCCATGTGGGAGGCGAACAATGAAGAGATTTGAACCAAACTCATGGACCGCTGGCCCAGCCTGCCCTTTGGCAAAGGCTATTTCAGAATCCGGCAAAACCCCCAACAATCAGGCATCATCATTGAGCGGCAAAAAATATAGGGTTGCACACACCACGCTAATACTTAGCCGGGCAGGTGCGACCGGGGCTCGCGGAAAACCGCCATTCTACGGCGTAGGACGGAAACTACCGCGCCCTCAAAAGCTTGTCGAGGCGTCACAGGTTCCTAGGCGTCCTGCCTATAAGCAGCCTATATCAATGACTTACGGTCTAGCGCGCAAATCTTCCGCAGCGAGGCACTGACATGGGCCAGATCAATGTCAGCTATGATGATCCACTTATTGCCGGGCTTGATCGGATCGCAGCGGCGCGGCGGCTATCGCGGCCTGAACTGCTCCGCGCCATCGCAGTGGAAGCGCTTGAGGCTCATGACGCGGGGCGGCTTGCCTTTCAGGCAGAGGACGGGCCGAGGCTCGATTCCAGCCTCAACGCGCTGGCTACCCAGCTCAAGGATGCGGTCATCGAACTTGACCGGGTGCAGCGCGACAACCAGCGGCACGACAAGAAATTGCATGACGCCTTTGTCGCCAGTGAGGAGGCGATCCTTGCCGCCCAGACCGAACTCGCACGGCGGGTGAATGATACGAACCACAGGTCGTATCAACCCTTCCTCAAAAAACTGGGGCAGCTGCAGAACATCATCGACGGGGTGGTTCCCCAAGTATCCGAAGCCATGATCGGCAAGCTTGGTTCCATCGATCAGCGTCTCGCCGCGATCCACGAACTGGCAAGCGAACCGCGCACGCAACACCAGCTGGTCTTCGCCGACAGCAAGGTCTGGACACTGCGTTTCTTCCTCGTGATCGGCGCGGTCTGGGCCTTCGCCTCGGTGCTGCTGTTTCTGGTCCTTGCCTCGATGGCACAGCCCATAGCTGTGTCTGTCTCCAACCGGCTACTGGACACCCAAGCCTCGCTCTGCCGGGTCATCGAAACCCGCTATGGCACCTACGCCTGCGAAGTGCCGATCGAAGACCGGGTGCGCTATGCGCGCATCCGCAAGCTGGAGGCGGTGCGATGATGTCCGTCACGCCAGTGGGCTCAGCCGGGTCAGCGGGCTCCTATTACGCGGCCGACAATTATTATTCGTCGGACCAGTCGGCCGAGGCGAGCGCGTGGATCGGCGTTGGCGCAGAGAAGCTGGGCCTTGAGGGGCGCGTTGAAACCGAGGCGTTCACAAAAGTGCTGGAAGGCAAGCTGTCGGATGGCACTGTGCTCGGTGCTGCGCGTGGCGATCACCGGCCAGGCCTCGATCTGACATTCTCCGCGCCCAAGTCGGTCTCACTTCTGGCTTTGGTGACCGGCGACCAGCGCATCGTCGAGGCATTCAGGGATTCCGTCGATGCCACCTTGGGCTGGGCCGAGAAAAACCTGATTCAGGCACGGGTGTGGAATCCTGATGGGCAGCGGCAGGTACCGGAGAAAACCGGCAACATGGTCGCCGCCACCTTCCTGCATGACGTGAACAGAAATAACGACGCCCAGCTTCATATTCACGCCGTGTTGGCTAATGCAACGCTCGCCAGCGACGGCAAGTGGCATGCGATCCACAATGACAGCATTTACCAAAGTCAGCATCTGCTGGGGACGATCCAGAACAGCGAACTGCGCGCCCGGATCGAGGCCCTCGGCTATGAAACCACCCCGGCGCGCAATCCCGTGGACGGGGCTTTTGAAAGCAAAGGTGTGTCGCGCGAGGCGATTGACGCCTTTTCGACGCGCAGGGCGGAGATCACAGCCGCGCTTGAGGTGGAGGGACGCGGTTCGGCCCGGGAACGGGAAATTGCGGCACTCACCACACGCAACCCCAAAACAGTCGAACTCTCGCCCGAGGCAAAACTGGCGGCATGGTCCGCTACAGCCGAGCAAGCAGGCTTCGATGGCCGCCCCCTGATGGATGCCGCAATCGCGCGCGCTGACATGGGGCATTCGATCTGGGAGCGGATTGCCGAAACTGCTCGCAGTATTGGGGCCAAAGGCATGGCGGTAGCAAGTGCGATGGGGCTGACACCCAAGGATGGCGATGCGCTGGTGCCGGAACGCATGGGGCGGCTCGAGCCGCGCGCCTTTGCCGCGGCCCAGGCCGTGGCATCGGCAGCGCGCGAGCTGGGCGAACGCGAGGCGGCGTTTGACCGGCATGATCTCATCCAGATTGCTTTGTCACGCGGCGGTCCGGTGCAGCTTGCCGATGTGGAAGCACGTATCGCGAACCTTGAAGACAAAGGGCTTCTGATTGGCGGCGAGCGGATGGTGACCACCGAAAGCGCGGTTGCGTTGGAACAGCGGGTGATCGACCTTGCCCGGTCCAGCGAAGGCCGGGTCCAGCCCATCATGGCGGGCGATGATGCTGTGCCGCGTCTGCAAGCCGCTGCACGCGAACTTGGTCTCAATCGGCTCAACCCCGGACAGGAAAATGCAGGCGTCACCGCGCTACAATCCACCAACCGCGTCGAGCTCATCCAAGGGGCAGCGGGCACCGGCAAATCGGCGGCGCTGATCCCTGTGGCGCAGATCGCCAAGGAACAAGGCCATGATGTTATCGCGCTCGCCCATGCCGGGCGCACGGCGCGGGACTTTGGTGCAAAAATCGGTGCCCCCGCCAAAACGGTCGACAGCTTCCTTGGCCGCTATGCCAAGGTCATCGATGGCAGTGCTAGCGACCGCGAAATGACGCGCGCCAAAGATGCGCTTGGCGGGTCGGTGCTGATGGTCGATGAAGCCAGCCAGATCGGCAACGAACGGCTCGGCAAGCTGATCGAACTTGCCGATATCACCGATGCGGCCAAGCTGTTTCTCGCAGGCGATATTCGCCAGCTTCCCGCCATTGAAGCGGGCAAGCCCTTTGAACTGTTGCAGCAAGAAGGGCTCTCGACCAGCATCATTACCGAAAATCTCCGTGCGCAGTCGCCGCAGATGCAGGCGCTCAATGCAGCGCTCGAGAACCGCGACATCCCGGCAGCATTTGCCGTACTCAAACCCGACACCATCGAGGTGCCTTTCGCGCGAGGGCCGGAAACCGCCGCCAAACTCTGGGCCGACCTTCCCCCTGACAAGCGCGACGACACGCTATTGCTCGCTTCGGGGCGCGCCCTGCGCAGTGCTGGCAATGAGGCAGTTCAGTCTGAACTCAAGGAACGCGGCGAACTGGGAAGTGAAAGCCACCGCTTTGATGTGCTCGACCGCGTCACCATCACCAAAGAAGGTGCCCGGCAGCTGACCGGATACCGCGAAGACCGCATCGTCGAGTTCCGCACCAATCTGCCGTCCCAAGACTTCGAACGCGGTGACCGAGGCACGGTGATTGGCGTTGAGGATGGCAAGGTCCACCTTGAAATGCCCTCAGGCGAGACCAAGCTGTTCGAGCCCGACCGCTTGCCCCGCAATCTCGCCCATGACGCAGTGTCGATCTTTCAGGAAAAGTCGATCAATTTGCACGAAGGTGACCGCATTCGCTGGACCGACAACGATAAAGAGCGCGGTCTGCTCAACGGCGATATCGCCCAGGTGCGCGGGATTGATGACAGCGCGATCCAGCTCGAAACCCGCGATGGCAGCAACCACAACCTTACCCGCGATGATCCGATGCTGGAACGGTTTGACCTCGCCTATGCGGTCAATGCCCATATCTCGCAGGGCATGACTGCTGGCGACGGCATCGCGATGATGAGCGAACAGGAAAAAACGCTGAACACTGCGCAGAGCTTCCTGACCATTGTTACCCGCATCGCCGATCACATCACGCTGGTCGTGGACAATGTTGCCGGGCTCGAACGCGATGTCTCGCATAATCCCGGCGGCAAGACGTCCGCCCTCGAAACCGTGCCGGACCTGCCCAAGACCCCCGACAAGGTGCTCGATACCCCATCAGTCCCCGACATGGACTTCGGCATGTGAACACGCCCGATCTCGCACATGAACACATCCCCACATGTGAACATGCCCTCAATCTCACAACTGAAAGACCGAACATGACCACAATCGCGATCATCAGCCAGAAGGGTGGCTCCGGCAAGACCACGCTCGCCATCCACCTTGCGGCAATTGCTTACCACCACGGAGAATTGCCGCTGATCATCGATGCCGATCCGCAAGCAACGGCGAGCTGCTGGGCCGACTGGCGCGGCCATGAACCGCCCGAAGTCATCGACAGCGCGCCAAGCCGCATCGCAGCGAAGGTCGAACAAGCCAATAAAGAAGGCGCGAGCCTGGCCATCATCGATACCCCTCCGCATGCCGACGTAACTGCTACCCGGGCGATGGAAGTCGCGGATCTGGTGCTGATACCGTGCCGACCCAGTGCGTTCGACCTGGCGGCGATCAAAACCACAGCAAGGCTTGTCCAGTTGCTCGGCAAGCCCGCCTATGTCGTATTCACGGCGGGGCCGCCCAATGCGCCTAAGATCTATGCCGACGCCACCGCACTGCTCGCCGAATACGGCTTGCCCGCCGCGCCGACCCGCATTCCCGAGCGGGCAATCTACCGCCACGCCAGCGCCATGGGTAAAACCGTGTTCGAAATCAGCGAGCGCGGAAAGGCTCAGTATGAGGTTGAGTTGCTCTGGTTCTGGATCTGTCAGATTCTGAACGCGCGCATATCTGAACAGATAACGGAACACACACTGTGAGCCGCTTTGCCAAACTCGCGGACCGAGCGCGGCCCGCAGAAACGCCCGAGCCGGTTACCATCAACGCGCCCGGAACCCCGCCAAGCCGCGTCGGCCGCAAAGCCATCTCAGGCTACTTCTCGCCAGAAATGTCGCTCGCCCTGCACATGTGCGCCCGACGCAGCGGGATCAGCCTGCAGGCTCTGATGGCAGAGGCGTTCGATGATGTGCTGCGGAAGTATGGAGAGAGTCCGGTGGGGGATTGATCGCAAAACCGGATCATTCTTGCTGGAAAATGCAACGCAAGAGTTCAATTATTTGACAAAAATTGATGGATAGGTCGAGCAATTCGGTAACGACCATGCGGAACTAAAGCGCCAAAAATTGCAAGCTCAAGGTGGTGGAGGAAAGCTGCGTGTGGCCTCCGGCTAGCCCAAGGGGAGTGAGCGCACAGCATCTCGCGGTTATCGACATGCAATTTGCTGCTAATACACTACGTTCTAACTGGCTTCACCATTCCGACCCGCCTAGAAGGAAATTTGTAGATGCAGTGTTCTTCGCGCAGGCGTTGGGCAAGATGTTTTGGTTGACCGAATTCATCGGGTAAACAAACGGAGAACCCAAGTCTTTTATAAAATTCAAAATTTTCCGGCAGCTCACGGTCGGTCGTAAGGGTGATGCCTTTTGATGACCGGGCTACGCACTCTCGTTGGAGCATGGTCACCAATGCCGTTCCATGCTTCTGTCGCCTGTGGCTTCGTTCAACGGCCATTTCCTCCAAATGTATCCATTCCCCCTCGGGGGAAGCAGCTAGATATCCCAAAATTTCGGAATCTGCTTGACCGCCGAGAGTAAAGAGTAATCCATGGTGATTGGCGTCCAACACAAGTTTTTCTAACATCCCGGAAGGCCGTCCTCTGTCCAAAAGGCCTGCCAAAATGCGGTCATGGATCATCTGATTATCGAGATCGCGAATTTTTGAGATCAGATCATTCATCGTTGCGAAAAGGAGCCTATGGCACTACCACTCACTGAAAATATGAACATGGTAGGACTCCAGTATGGCTTCTGCAACGACATTGACTGTTCCTCTCGCAAATTTCATGGGGCAGGCTGGCTTTGGCTCGTTTTCACCAGTTGGTGAACGCGTCACTTTCAATCCGCTGAATGGGGGAGCGCGACGTTACCTCGCCGTTGAACTGGGGGAGACTTGCCAGCTCAAATGCAAGCATTGCATTTATCACCGCGAAAAATCCCCAAGCCCGAAGCCTAAGCAAGATTTGCTCGAACAAATCTATGCGGAAACTCAACCCAGTTTCTCGCCTAACTGGATTACAATTGCCGGGAAAGAACCCACAATTTACCGCAAGAGCTTAGTGGAAGCTGCAGATAGGCTTCATGGTCAAGATACCCTCAATATTCTCATGACCAATGGACTTTTGCTCGACAATGCGCTGATTGATGCGCTGGCAAACAAAATCGACTTGTTTGACATTTCTCTCGACGGCCCAAAACGTGCTCACGATTGGATGCGTGGCGAAGGCACTTATGACAAGACTTGGAACCGAATTGAAGCTGTCCTTGAGCGCACTGAAAGCCGTGTAGGGATCATCGCTACTGCGGTCCGTGGTGAAGTCGCAGTTGGATGCCAACAGTTTGAAGAAATTGGAGAGCTTGCGAGCGAAGTCGTGGAACGTTGCGGCACATCAGGTCGAGTTGTTTTGACCATTTCCTTGTATTTTGGAGAGCCGGCTGATCCGATGCTGCTCGAGGCAGCCGATATAGCAAATCTGGTGCAGAAAATTGCCAATTCAGGCTGCCCGTCTCGCGTATTGTTTACGTCGAACTATGCTCATCAATGGCCTGAAGTCTCAAGAATTCTTGGCCTGACTGACCGCGCCATTTGTTATGACGAAGGTACCGGATTGCCAGTGATTAAATATGGATCGGTAAACCTTATTTTGTTCAACCTAACCGAGGTACCGCAGATTTCGGCACGCATATCAAACGACGGACTGATGTTTTTGGGGTGTAATCACCTGACGCTTGGTGAAGAGGCCGCCAGTCACGCCATTGGCGACATTCGCCAGGAATCGTTGGCTGACCTCTATTCCGGACTTACGACAGGCTCCCATTCGATCTACGACCAGTTCAGGGTCGCGCCCGAAGGCTGTGCAGATTGTCCGGATTTCCAATCCTGCCGAGCAGGTGATCGACTGTCAGGCCTATTGTTTGATGGCGAGGCGCTGGATCCCTATTGTTCACGTTTGAAACGTGCGAGCAAAGCCAGTGTTCAATAGCGAGAAGGGGTAAGGGGGATGTTTTCCAGGCGTGCACTAATCATCGGAGGTTCAGCTCTCGCGGTTGGCGCTGCTACGGGATACTATGTTTGGAATGAAGATGGCTCCAAGGCCAAAAACTCATTGCGCATCGGATTTGTAGGGCGCGACGAGATTAGCACGCTAGATCCTGCCCAAGCCGGAACAGAGTCGCCGATAGCAATTGTCTGGAATACTCACGACCGGTTAGTCCAGCAGAATTCGGCAGGCAAGTTTGTGCCCATGCTCGCAAAATCTTGGTCGGTTTCAGGCGACAGAAGTGAATGGCGTTTTCGGATACGACAAGGAGTCAAATTTCACGCGAAGGCAGGACAAGCTCAGGCAACGCTTACGCCAAATGATGTCGTGCAGTCGATTGTACGTGCGGTTCGCGTTCCAGGCTATGGCCGGACCTTGCTGGCAGATATACTTCCCGGCGCGGGAGCGGTTGCGGATGGTGCCGCCAAGGCAATTTCTGGTTTGACCGTTGTTGGGAACGAAGTTGTTTTCAAACTAAGCAAGCCGTTCAATTTCTTGCTTGATCGGCTTGCCACATCGTTTCTCAGTATTGTTCCAGCAGGCTCTTCGGATTCCGGGCCGCCGCCGCCGGGAACGGGAGCCTATTCACTGCTTTCCTTCGATAAAGCACGGCAAGAAGTCATTTTGCAGCGTAATCCGAATGATTGGCGCACGGCATCTCCAGATGCACCGAACACGGTCTATGTGCGCGGCATTGCAAGCGAGGCATTGGGTGCAGCGGAGTTGCGCTCTGGCGGGATAGACATTGCCGAATTCCATTCGAGTGCGCTTGCTGTTATGCGCGCGCAGTCTCAGGGCGCGTATGAGATTCAGGAGTATCAACATACCGAGTTACGGTTGATCGCACTCAATCAACAGGTCGCACCGTTCAATGGTGCCGATAGTGCCAAAGTGGGCCAAGCCTTAAATCTGGCGATTGACCGCGATGCGTTGATAAAGCGTCTTGGCGGCGGAGTGCCCTTTGCGGGCCCCGATCCGACAAGGAAGTCTTACCAGCTGGCTTTCGATCAAGGGCGCGCGAAATCGCTTGTGCAAGAACTCCCAGCCGCCGTTCGCAGCTTAGAAATGTTGGTTGAGCCAGTCGATGAAGCCCGTGTTTTGGCTGAGATGCTTGTCGAGCAGTGGCGCGCTGTCGGTATGAGCATTACCCCCATTTACGGTCGATCTGACTTCTTCCCGAATGCCGCAGGCGGCAAATATCAGATGGCTCTGGCCTATTATGGCCCCTATGTCCCGTCGACCGAGCAATATCTGTGGATGTACCGGAAGAGCGCTATTCCTGTTCCCAACGTCATGCGTTTTGATAATGCCGAATTTGAGCAGGCGTTCGAGGAGTTCGTAACGCTGGAGGGAGCCGCTAGTGATCAGGCTGCGAACAAGGCTATCGAACGTTTGGTGGCAAAAGCGCCTACGATTTGGATCGCCAAACCGCCTCGGATGATGGCTACCCGCAAGAAGCTGTCTCTTGAACGTACTGCTGGACTTCCGGACTATTCGAGTTTGCGGTGGTCATAACTTGGCTCACCATCGGCATCTGATTTTTGAAAAGACAGGTTTGGGGGCGAATTTGACAAACACAACGAAAGCATCTCCGAAGCCGCTTGCGGAACGGTTTGATATAATTTTGGATTACGAATTCAAAATAGAAAACGGAAAAATCGGTTATCGTTACCAACCGAAAATTTCGAATGACGAAAAATGGTCGACTGGTGGAGGCCGCATGAAAAAACCGCCTCCATATATTTGCAATTTGGTAAGTGCGATAGCAAATCGCTCTGATGGAAGCCAAAATATTTCATTTTCTATGCAATATGTTGGCATTTCCAATAATATTTGTATTTCTTACGACACGATTTTTTCGGGAGATAGCTGCCTGCATGCCTCTACGTTCGATGTGATTGAAGAAAAAAGCTTTTTTAAGGATCAATTTGAAGAAATATTTATAAGCTACGCTGAGGAAAATAGTGCCAAATTTGTCAAAATTAAATCTGTTTCGGATATCCCAAATTGCTGGAAATTAGCGGGTTTTGTCGATCACGAAATGACCATTCTAACATGGGATGTTTCAATTCCGGGAAAAGTCATTCTCAAAATTAGGTCTAAGGCCACTTTTCGTCGGCATCCATTTGGGGAATTTGCCGGATCATATATGATCCCACGTTTTCCAAAATCTGATGGCGGTAAGGCCAATCCCCTTTGTTTGGCGGGTATCGCAATTAAATGTGACACGGTTAGCGAACGTAAACTTTCTGATGTGATTCAAACCAACCTTGAGGCTATGGAATTGGCAATAAGTGCCCCCGTGCCAAAGATTGTTTTTGTGCAAGGGGAGCCTGGTTCGGGCAAGGATACATATGCCAACGCCATCCATAATGGATCACGGATCAACAAGGGACGTGACTACAAAAGGTCAGCAATCGCCCGTTCTGTTGCCGGGATGGATTTGGCTCAATTCCGACGCACTGTTTTTGGTGAGGAGCGGGATGGCGTTTTGATCAAAGGTCTAATCGATGAGGCGGGCAGCAATACGCTGTTTCTAGACGAGTTTGACAAGATTAAGTCGGGTGAAGAGGGCGTGTATGCCGAACTTTTGCGCGTTTGGGAGGCGAAAGAATATGTGCCGGTCGGCGCTCGCGCGGTCCAGAAAGCGGATAAGGTTAATTGGGTCGTAGCTGGAGCCTTTACCTCACAACGGACAACAGCCGATCTTCCTCCTGATATTTGGAGCCGGTTCAATGCCCAGATAGCGATTCAAACACCGTTGTCCTCACCGAGCGTCTTGCCCGCTGATCGCACAAATTACATTCATGCATTGATCTTTGGCTTCATGCTGGGCTTGGGCATAGGCAAGTTGGGCTTGAAGAAAAAAGACGGCGAGGATCCGCCAATCGACAAATCTATGGACTGCCTGCGGAAGCCGGAAAGTCGCCAACATGCGGTAATCGCATACATACTTTTCGGAACGATCTCTAATGTGCCTTCGAAAGAAAAAGTTGCACGAAACGGAACTGACGGAACTCCCATCCAACCTTCTTCCTTGCTATGCGGGATCGCAATGGCGTTGGCAAAATACCTCGGTCAATATTGGACCTTGACGATTTTTCAGAATGCGAATGGCGGGGACGAATACCGATCCCATACTATCAATTCAGCAACAGATGGGGCGGAATTTAAAGTCGAAATAACTCCTCATGAGGATCAGAGATTAACGGCGCGCTTCCCGGGTCATTTCCGTCCTGTCGCATATTGCGTTCCAAATTTTGCGGTGAAAAAAGAACCTGATCCGGACAGACTTCCGCAATCGATTGATAAAAATGATTTTGTAACTGGATTGGACAATTCTGACAACACCGTTTCTGAAGAGAAATTAGATAGAATATTTAATAGTAAATCCGCCACGCTGATGGTTCAGTTCGATAGTGTTCGAACAATTCGTCAAGCGTGTCAGGTGGTATTCGAGCGCATTTTCGAATGGGAGCTAGGTGCTGCAGCTACAGGCGTAACGAAAGACAATACTACCCCCAAAGAGATATTTGTTCGCAAAATTTTAAACGAAGCCTTTTCAACGGTAGATCTCGCGAGAAACGGTAACAGTCTGGCGCAAGTTCTATCTGGAAAGGAAGTCGAGAACTTTCGTCTTAATGCAGCTATAGAGCCTCTTGTTAAAAAAATCGCGAGTGTTATTTCTGATCAAGCTGGATAATTGCATGAGGGCAAGCAATATCTTGATCAACATTGCAGGCAAGGCACTCGTAACCGCCTTCTTGGTCTATCTGCTTGTCTTTGTTGCCTTCGCGGTCTTGCCGCTTGATCCCGCGCGCTCGCTATTGGGGCCCGTCGCAGACCAACAAGCGGTTGCTGCACTCAACGCACGTTTCGGTTTTGATGCTCCGCTTCCCGAGCGGCTTTGGCGCGTGACTTTCTTGGCACTCCAAGGAGATTTTGGCCAGTCAATCACCTATGGAGAGCCCGTCGTTCCTTTGGTCGCCCGTTCGCTGGTGACAACTTTCGTCCGATTGGGGCTTGCGGCAATTGTGGGCTTCATTTTGGCGTGGCTATTCGTCCCTTGGATCATCGAGAAGAATTTTCGCGTCGGCAGGCTGTTTATGATAGCGGCCGCTGGGGTTCCTAGCTTTGTCCTGCTCGCAATTTTGCTTATGATATTTGGAGCTGCCCTTGGGGTGCCACCGTCCCAAGCAAATGGGCTGTATAATGTGCTCGCTGTGCTGGTAGCGGCGTTGGCCGTTTTCTCAGCAGTGTCGCTGACCATTTTTGATCAGATGGACTTTCGCACCAATCCGGGGCGACCTGCACAATTTTTGCTTATGCTGCATGCCCCCGAGGCGAGAATTTTGCATATCCTGCAAAGGGGTGCATTGCCGTCCGCGTTGGCGGCCCTTGCGAACAGCATAGCGCCAGCACTTACAGCTTTGACATTTTCTGAGTTCGTGTTCGGTCTCGATGGGTTTTCGATTATGTTCATGAGAGCCTGTGATCGCGGCGATATCGCAATTGTCGCGTTCGGCAGCTTGTCCTTGGCTGTAATCTTGGTCGCCCTTCAAGGAATTGCTCAATTCGTGGCGATGCGAGCCGACGCGCGTTTGGCATGACGGCCGAGGAAGCATATTCCGCCCATCTACGCGTCGCCCTCGTTCTGGCGTTAGCCGCCATGCTTGCCCTGATTTCATATGTCATTCCAAATTGTTGTCTTTCTATGCAAGGCGCAGAGCTGCAACCACCTAGCTGGCCGCATTTGCTTGGCACGGACCGGCTGGGCCGCGATGTGATGTTAGTTACGCTCGCGGCTACAGCCTATTCAGTTTTGTGGGCGTCGTTAGTGCTCATCGCCGCTGTCGTTATCGGACTTGTCTTGGCTTTGATTTCGGCAGCTTTCTGGAAAGGCTGGGCTGACCGAATGATCGAGATGCTTGCCGAGACATTGAGAAGTTTTCCATCGCTAGTGCTGGCGCTGTTGTTCCTTTCCGTGGGAGTGCCGGTTAATTTGATGCTGATAGCTATCTTTTGGATTCCTGTTTGGCGTGTGATGCGCACACGCGTAGCTGCACAGCGGTTTCGCCCCTATGTCCTGGCCTCCCGATTGGCTGGGCACAGTCAGTTTAGAACATACCTGATCCATGTGATGCCCAATGTGACGACTGGTTCTGCCAATTTGGTTTTGCTCCTAGCGGTTGAAATTTTGTCAGTGCAAGCTGGCATTGAGTTCCTTGGCTTTTCAGTGCCCTTGAGCAGGCCAACACTTGGAAATGTTACCGCAGAAGCGCTGCGACTTGGAGGGGGCTTTGCATGGGTCTGGCTTCCCGCCTCTCTGCTAGCGGCGACGATTGCGTTGATCCTTGTCCGGTACGGCTGGAATCTTAAAACCAATGAAATCGTTGGCCTGGAGTGATGAACGGCTTTCGACTTCATTGGTCTAATTTTGCGATTTTTGATTCAGCCGGTCGATCGTTGCTTTCGTTCGACGGCGGTGACTACGCATTTGAAGGTGTATTGGCATTAGTAGGCCCATCCGGCTCGGGAAAGACGCTATTCGCCCGCGCGCTGGCTGTGGCGTTGCCTCCGAAACTGAAAGCAATAAACCCGCCCACATTGTTTCGGGGCACAAATGGAGACGGGTACGGGGCAATCGATGGAGATGAAATGGCAGCAGTTCCACAGTCTCCGGCTTCTGCACTGCCGGGGGCAGTTACTTGTTCAGCCCTTTTAGACGAGGCACTTAGTTGGCATCCAATGACCACAGAGTTCAGACCGACTTCTGCAGAACTGTTAAAAAGGGTTGGCCTGTCAGAACAGACGTGCGGTCCGTTGCAAGCCTCGCAACTAAGTGGGGGGATGGCTCAGCGATTTTCGCTGTCATTAGCGCTGGCGACCGGCGCGAGCACCTTGATTTTAGATGAGCCAACAGTAGGATTGGATGCGCAAAATGTTGAACTATTCGTTGAACTCATCAAAATATTGGCCCGCGATCGGCATTTAGGTGTTATCATGGTCACGCATGATCATCGGGCCGCAGAGATTGCAGACAGATGTGTCTCTTTCACCCGGCTAGGAACACTAGTAGCCAACGCTTTAGTGAATGGTGATGGGTTGTGACAGAAGCTTTGCTGCAAACTCAGAATTGTTCATTTCGGTATGCACCGCGTGATCGAGACATTGTCAACGATATGTCTTTGACCATTCGCGAAGGCGGCCAATATGAAATCATAGGTACGTCAGGCTCTGGCAAATCGACTCTGGCGCTGCTGATCGCGGGCCTATTGCAGCCAACGATGGGTTCCATAAACCGATCTAACGCGCTCCTAAAAACTCGTGCGCCTGTGAGGATGGTTTTCCAAGACCCCTTTGCAAGTATCAACCCGAAATGGACAATTGGGAAATGGCTCGCTGACTTGCACCCGGCAAGTGACTGGGTTGGCCGACTTGAAGAGCTTTGCGAGGAGTTTTCACTGGCACCTCAACTTCTGTCGCGCCGCCCGATGGAATTATCAGGCGGTGAGTGTCAAAGATTCAACATTGTCGGTGCGTTGTTAGGAAGGCCAAAAATCTTAATCCTAGATGAAGCTACCGCTATGGTCAGCGCTGGTATGTCGTCAGAGATTGACGCAATTATTGCTAAGCAGCAATCTCACGACAAATTTGCAGTTGTTTCAATTAAACACGCCGCAGCAAAAGGCGACACTGTTCAACATCGAGACACCCTTTGGCGGGTGGTGGGTGAGTGAGCTCACGGTTTGAACTTTTGGGCCTCAGTTGCCTAATCTTAGGCAAGGCCAATGTCCGCACCATCACCTTTCGCGGATTATGATGGCCTAGCTGATGTCAGCGGCGTCAGCCTGCAACGCCACCCTCCGCGACGGGCACTTTTTCCGGCTTGATCTTGCTTTCGCTTCCAAGTCGCAGCCATTCGAATTCGTCAACGCCGACGCGGTGCATGTTGGCTCCCACTTCGCTGGCGAGCCGCTGCGCTTTGAGATCAACGAGGTCACCTACCCACTCGAACTTTCGACCTCGTTCGTCCTTCAAGATGTATTGGCCGGAACTTTCCTTCGCCGCGAAGATGCTGTCTTCGTCCTCACCCCTTCGGAACCTCAGCACCAATGTATGTTTTGGTTTGAGGTTGATATTCACATATCCATCTGCCCCCTGCTCATCGACAATTAGATTGAAGCGCTTGGAATCATAACTGCCTTGCTGAAAGGGAAACGCACAATAGTCGTCCGTCAGCCTCACGCTGTCACACCGGGGCTGCACGCAAAGAACATAATCGCCTTCGATTCCCTTGAACGAAGCCTTGCCGGAAAGGTCCCTGCGAACCTTCAGTAGGGCACCCAACGTAAGGCGGGGACGAAAATCATCAAGTCGCACGCGGCCCACTTCTCGCTTGAAGCTGCCGAGGCGACTAAAGGCCTTCGCTGCATCACGGGATGAAGCCTCATCCAGGTAGAATGTTTCGCAGATGGTCTTGTCGCTTATGGGGTTCGGAACATTACCTTGGCCGTTCAAACTCAACTGACCGGTCTTGTCCTTCAGCCGAGCTGACCCACCGCGCAAAACCTCCTTCAGGATATCTGGCGGCAGCTGTGCAGTAGCAGTTTTGAACCGATGCCCCTGAGCAACACGCGCATCCAGCCACGCCTCGATCACGGAGACGCTCAAGGTACGGGCAGCCACGTTGGCGTTTTCGATGAGGCTGCTCAATTCCACCGCCACCAGATTGAGCGCGAGGGCTTCGGCCTCTTCAGGGACATCGATGGAAGCCCGATGTGAAAGATACGCTCCATCCAGAACCTTGCTGAATCGCGTTAGCACATGATGAGCACCGCGACGAACCGCTGCCACGGCTGACACTGCAAAATTTGGCATAAGCCCGTCCGTCAGCTGAACGAACTCTTTTATTAGAAGATCGGGCAGATCCTTTTCGGCAACCTCCAATATGTCAGCAGTCGCCTGTGTCCCAACCTTGTTGAACACGCAAATCCGAGTGTCTTTACCAAAAACAGCAGCATTGGGCGCGTCAAGCTTGAGCGCACCAGCGAGGTCAGCGTCAGCCTCTATCGCAGTAAAAAGATCGTTTGCAGTTCCCGATCGCCCAGGTTCGGACGTGTAGACCGCGATCAGTCTGAGGCGACCGTGCTCAGACTTGTCCGCGCGCAGGATTCCTATGACGATTTCCTTGGCTTTGGCACTGCTCCGGCCTTCCAAATACCAATCTACTACAACGATATCCGCACGTGCGGCCGCCTTAATAGCCACATCGACCGCGATGTCGGGGCCTACCGGCTTATGGACACCGCATATGACATCTTCGCTCATGAAGGCGTCAGTGAGTGCCTTTGCGTCAAGTCGGGTCACAGGGGGCGTCGAAGTCAACGATCGAGTTTCATTATTCAGGTTTTGTGGTTCTTCTACGGCAACCTTGCGCAGGATCGAGCCAGTTGCTCGTGTGGCAACGCGAACAACTGGCTCAGGCACTGGTGACACGTCAGAGTCCAAATCGGCGCAATCGTCAATTACCAGCGCCGTCTGTAGAAAGAGGCGCGCACCATCCTTGCAATGGTCAGTAAATGTCGCGGTCACGACTGCTCCTCGCCACGTTCGCTCACTACCCTAAACACTGGCGAAATTCCTTGACCCTCTGATTCGAGAATGAGGTCATATCCTTCCTTGCGCAGCGCTTCGCGCGACAAATATAGGCCCATGCCCCGACCACCCGGCTTGGTCGTCTGACCGAATTCGAAGATACGCTCGGCGATCCGGGCCTCGATTGCAGGTCCCGAATTGGAGATCAGAAAGCCGCGCTCGTCCGCATCCAGCTTGATCCATTTCTTATCGGCTCCCGCGACGCTTTGTACCCAATATATTGCGTTATCGACGAGATTAACGAAGCAAGGCAGAAAAGTTGATGAAAATCCGGACACGACCTTTTGGTCAAATGCGCTCGTATGGAGGACGTCGACAGTGTGCCTACTCAACCGATCTCCGAAAACCTCATTGAGATATTTTCGGATTTCTTCACCCGAAAGGGAAACTGGATCCCGGTTCAGTCTTCGGCTCATAGGAGTAAAAAGGGACAGATAGGTGTCCAAGTGATTGAAGCCAGTCCGTAGTTCCTGCTCTAGTCCTTTCAGCTCTGGCGTGCCGGCGGCCCATGGTTTCAATTTTCGGATCGCAGACCTGATCCCTCGGACGGTATTCCCGAACTCATGTTGGACGATACCTAGCGCCATCCCAACCTGTGCTAGGTCTAGATAGTTGTTGAGCTGGTCGCGAAGAGCTTCGGATTCACTTTCGAGCGCAGCAGTCGTCGCGTCGAGCATCTCTTGTTCCTTCACGGCGCCCACCACGTTCTGGAGTTGATCGCGGAGTTCCTTCGAGTACTTCGCGTGTCTTGCGGGTCGTTTCATCGACCCGCCCTTCCCAGCGGGCTTGCAATTCCCGTAAGTTGTCCTCGCTGGATTCGCTGGTATCTTCCCGACCAAGTTCGACGAACGTTTCCTCGATATCTGACGTCAGTCTCGAAATCGACGTTTTCAATGCGTCCGAAACCTCCTGCTGAAGATCGTCGACCTGCGCCGCGACCTCTCGCCGCAGGCGGGAAGTGACATTGGATGCCGATTTCTTCTTCGCTTCGAGGCTTGCCATGATGCGGCGACGGCGGTCTAATGCACCTGACTCGGAGATCGAGGCATCGCTGATCAGCTGATCCACCTCGTTATACAGCGGCTCGAACACCTCCGCCTGAAGTTTAGCTTTGTTAGCAATATAGGCTGCCCAATCACGCTGCTGTGTTTTTGGGAGGCCTATTCCTCGTGGCTTCTGCAGCGTGAACGCGTCCACCAATGCATCTGCTGACTTTCGGGCGACGACTTCTGCCTCTAGGAGAAGTTGCGAGCTTCGTTCAGGTTCCTTGATCTGAGCTGTTCCCGCGATACTGCCCCGCAGTGTCGCAAGGATGTTCTCTGCTTGTCGGCTAGGATCGCCCCGTTCCAGCGCAGCAAAGAATTGATCAACCGCTTGCCCGAATGCCCTGCGGCGAACGCGAGTCGACTGCTCGCGCTTCGCCAAGAGTGCGGCGTCCGAGATCAGCTGTTCTTTGGTCGAATTGAAATCCTGACCAAATGTCGATGTTGGCCGGAAAAAATCTAGAGCCAACCGTTCGAAAAAGCGTTCTAAGATGTCTGTAAATTCGCGAAACGCCTTATTTCCTCGAAAACCTTCTCGCCCCGCCTTTTCAACAAGCTCGGGGTTCCGACGGTGACTAATCTCGATCGCCCCAAAGATACGCCTATAAGAAAAGAACCAGTCTTGAGCGCTTTTGGTTCGGCGACGCTCGATATTGAGAAAGTCAAAATCCGAATTACCGTAAGGGAGGATCCGGATGCCGTCGCGGTAAACGTATAGCCCCCCGATCCGGTTGAGTTTAGAGCTGATTTGGGCCCAGTCCGCCGGGGGCAGACGTGTCTCCGACACACGCCCTTGGACGTAGGCAAACTTGATTCTGAAAGGGCCACATTCTGTTGGTCTACCGTTGCCCTTGGGCCACTGCACAAGATGCCGCACCGGATCTTTGCCGTATACGCTGATGCTGCCCTCAAATTGACCGAATTCGTCGAATTCCCCTTCGACATGGTGGTCCCCGCTAAGGAACTCATCAGGGGTAAAGAAGCTATTTCCGCCGATCAGCTCTTCAGTGGTCCCATCTTCTCGATGATCACAAAACTCGGCCGTGATGACCGGATCGGGTCGGTCCGGCATCATGGTGTTACTAAAGCCGAGGAGCATTTTCTCGAGCGGGGACGCGACGTCCTCCGAAGATGTGTCGATATCGTCCGCCATAATCGAATTTGTTGGACGGATATAAAAGTGCGTGCCGTAACCGCCTTCCGCAAGTGACGGTTTGCCGAGCGCCTCAGTCAGTTCGTCCGGGCCAAAATCGAAGCTATCGAGGTCAGAAAGTAGAGAGAGCCGGTCCGCGCTATCGATTTTCAGATCTTCGATATTCGACTTTGTAAGCTCGACAAGTTTGCTGACGTCCGCGTGATTGGGAAGAGACCGGCCTTCCAGTTCCATTACCGGGATATTGATCAGATCGAGATCGAGGCCGGGTAGTTCGAAAAGTCTCCAACTGACAAGTGAGACGACCGTGGGTTTAAGACCGTCCTCGCGGACTGCGCGCGACACGACCAAAACCTGTGGACCAATCGCGGCAATGGCGAGCCGACCGATTCCCTTTTCACCCATTATGGGTCGCGGCGGTTCCGTTCTGGGTCCGGTCCAGGATCCCGCAGCTCGCTGGTTAGCGCCAACCTTGCTCTCTGTCCCGAGGGTTAGCCAGCGGCTTTCGAAATCGTCGCGCGTCATACCAGTCCCATCGTCCCTCAGGACGAGCAGATTGTCTGCGCGAAAATAGTCTACTTGGACATGCTCGGCGTATGCATCATGCGCGTTCTTGAACAATTCGTGGATTGCGGTGGGAATGCCTGCAATCTGCTGCCGACCAAGCATGTCGACAGCTCTGGCACGGACACGGATCTTCGCCATTAATCTGCCTCAATGAAGCGCGACCTGCCGGTGCGCATCTGAATAACGAGCCTGCACACTGGAGTGATACAGGCTCCTGTATTACGTCGGACCTGTGATCGGTCGGACGACCATCGCCCACTGATCGGCGCGAGCCCGACATCCAGTCGTTGCGATCGTTCAAACAGAAAGGGCATTTTCAAACGCTTCCGAAAGTGCCGCCACCATGGCAGGCGGCACTGCATTGCCGATCTGAACAGCAATTTGCGACCCGTTACCTTCGAACTGATAGTCGTCGTCGAATGTCTGCAACCTCGCAGCTTCCCGGAGGGTGATAGCTCGGTCTTGTGCCGGATGGGCAAATCTTCCTTTCGTGACATCGGTGCATCCCGTGGTCAGTGTAGGCGCGACCAGATGCCAGCTCATCCGGCCATAGACATCGGGAAAGGCATTGCTGCCTTTGTGGCATTCTAACTCAAGTTCGGGAGGTAAACTCCGCCGACTGCCTCCATTTTTCGGAATTCTGGCCAAACGGCGCAGCGCAATTTCAGAATGACGGCGGGCGCGATGCAGTGCATCATTCGCGTCAGCTTCGCCGCTTTCCAGATAGTCAAGTTGGCCTATCGCATCGGAAACGGTACGCGGCGGTTTCGATACGTCGCTTTCGAGGAAAGCCTTCAGCGCGATGCCGGACTTCGCGGCAACCATAATGCACCGACGACGGCGCTGCGGTACACCAAGGGTTGCAGCGTCTTTTACGATGGGATCGGTAACTTGATACCCCACCTCGGCAAGCCGTGCCCTGAGAGCTTCGAGAATAGGCCGATATGAGGGACTGGCAAGGCCCGGCACATTCTCGAAGAAAACCAACTTTGGCTGGATGAAGTCGAGGATCGCCAGAGACTTCAGTATTAGCTGTTCACGATCGTCGTTTCCTCGCTTCCTGTTCTGGCTGCTGAAGGGCTGACACGGCGCACAGATGATCAGGAGGTCGATAGCTCGGCCAGTTGCGGCCTTGGCGATCGCCGTGATAGCCTCATCGGATCCGATGTCCTGCTGAACGAATGCGACTTCGGGATGGTTCTTGCGGTAAGTCTTGGCGGCAATTGGATCGTTGTCGAGCGCAGCGGCGACAGTCCAGCCCACGGCTTTCAGACCAGCAGTTACCCCGCCCGAACCACAAAATAAGTCAATGGCGATTGGAGGCATTCATCACATTTCCCCACCTATCTCAAGGCGACGCCTCTCTTTGTTATTAGACGGTAGCTTTGATTATTCTGCCAAAAATGTCAAGTTTGGAACGTGATCATGAGTGTCAGCTCACAAACGGAGCCATATTGGTGGCATTGACTTGCGAAAAACACAACGCCGCGCCCTGTAGCGGATGCGGTGCCGAGGCCAGCCTACGTTGAACCTGGAAGGCCCGTTGCCTCAGAACCGAGCAGGAAAAGCGTCGATTTGACCAGACAGTATCACGAAAAAGAACGATCTCAGCGAAGCCTAAAACATCTTTGGCCGAGACGTAGCCAGCCAGTATCCTATTAGAACTTCATATTCTGAAGCACCACCAACGCTGCGAAAAGCAACACATAGCTCCCAATGATCCATCGGATAGTCTCGGTCTTGCCGGCTCGGATCGCCGCGTGGCATTCGGCAAATTGTAGGTCGCAGGCCTTGGCGTGGTTATCACTCGCTCGGCCTCCGGCTTCACTTATGACTTTCACGACGGCTTCGGCTTGCCGTTCGTTGAAGCCGACAGAGACGAGCTTTTGAAAGGCCGCGAGCGTGTTGATCATGGACGCGACGATATGTCTCGATCAGCCGAAAGTCGAGCGTGAAAGGCACGACGTGAGCCGCTCAGACCAAGACCATTGCTTGATTCTGCGGTTTCCGCCATAAACTGAACGTTCAAATCCCCCGGTCTGTCCCGGGGGTGAGGCGTGGAAACCTCAAACCACTAGCGCCGGTCAGCTCATGCTGGCCGGGTGGCCGCTACGCATGTCCAAGGCTCGCCTAAAGGTGGCGGCGCCTTGTGCTAGTGCAGGGTTTCCAACACCCGGCTCGGGCCGCCTCTCACAATGAAGGGAGAGGTGCCGATGGACCGAAAAATTTTCCTCAAAGCCGAGTTCGCGTTGCTTGCGACGTTGCTGATCGTCGGCTTATTCACGACAGCGCGCGCATTCGCGCAGGCCGCGCAAACTACTGACCCGGTTGTCACCGCCCCACCATTCGGAACATTTCTACAGACTATGGATGGGCAAAAGGCCAAGCCCCCAAACGCTGTTATTGGCCTAGCATCTCTGGTGGCTCCGTTGAATTACGGTTCCCAAGCGTTCATCGACTACCGCTTTTTCAAGGGCGAACGGTTATGGGTGAAGGAGGAAGAGGCGCATCGGTCTTTTTTGGCAGAATGTCAGGCCCATCACGGCAGGATCGCCAGCAATGCACAAAGCCAGTGGGCATACAGCACATATGCGGCGGGAGGTCACGGGCTGGTTTCTAATGCCGATTTCACAGCCATGCCTTGCGTTGACGCTGCCGGAAATCCGCAGGCTGTGTTGATTTCACTGCGAAAATCAGACCGATATCGCCGCCAGAACCTTGCGATTTACATTCTTACCCCAGCATCAGCACAGCTTGCCCTCGCCGCACAGAGAGGGCGCGTTGCCCGCGAAGAGGCCTTCCAGGCCGATATGAAAAGCAGGCGTGAAGCGAAAGCTGCTGAATGGACTGCCTGGCGCAAGACCATTGCTATCGGCAGTGAAACCAATTGCGGCCCAATTATTGCAATGCGCGGGCCAATGATCGAGATCGGTGTGCCAGCGCAGTTGCGTGGCGCTGGTGACCCGGCTCAGATCTGGCTGAAGCGGGAGCAGCTCTATCCCGCCGGCGCGTTAGATTACGGCGGTTGGCGTATCCGCTGCGAAGGGCTGTGATCCAAGGCCGCAGCGCTTGCGCGCTACAGGAGGGAAGAGGGGCTGGGTTTTTCGGATTTGATGAAATTCGAAAAAGGGAACAGCCGATGGGACGTTACAGACCTGCTTGGAAGAACAACCGGTTCGTTCACGAACTGGAAGAAGCCGCCAACAGAATGGGGGCGGACTGGGACGATGCCTATGTCGTCTATGCCATCCTCGATCCGACGCAGCGCGATCCCGTGTGCCGCTACGGTCCAGGAATGCCGATCTATGTCGGCCAATCGCTGCGGCTTGAACGGCGAATATTGACGCATTTCCGCCACGCCGAATGGAGACCGAGGAGCCCGCAGACGATCAAGCGCAAGCTGGCGGTGATCATGCAGCAGCACAAGGTGCCTGAATTTGTGGTGCTGGGCGAATATGGGTCACGCCTAGAGGCTTTGAAGGGCGAAACAATGTGGGCGCAGAGGTTGCGCCACGAAGGCTATGTCCTCGCCAATCAGTTCAGCGACCAGCGCAACCGCCTGCCCAGGGCCAAGCTGACAAAAGCCTTGAACAAGAAAGTGCGTGAGCTATCTATTGCGGAGGCGGCCAATGCGGGGGTCATCTTGGTCGCAACCTGCCCAAACTGCCAGCACCGCGTCGATATCGACCTGCACGACTTCCGCAAGCGTGTCGGGCCGCATCATGTGCGCCTGAACGAATTGACCAAGCGGGATTATCCGTGTGCGAAGTGCGGGGCAAAGATGAAATGCCGAACCACTGAGCACGTAGATCCGAACGTCCTGGTGCCGGATTTCAATCTGGATGGCTGGCAAAGGTGGGAAGATGGATCAGAAGTGATCGACGATGAAGCGATCCCGGTTGAACTTTTGTGACCACTCCACCAAACTACCGACGGAAAGGAAACCAAATGACCCGAACCAGCGCCCCCTTATCTGCTGCAACCGCACGATTGCGGTGGAAGCTGAACGCCGCGATCACAATTTCCGCGATAAACCTAGCGATGTACGCCTATATTGCCCTGACGCGCTTGTGAGCGACGTCCACGCACATGTGAACATGTTCAAATGTGCCCACAGTTTTCTCCTCGGCAATTGAACTTGTTGAGTGATTGAAACTCCCTGCTATCATGACACTATGGGGCCTTCAGCCAGCAATTTCACATTCCTAGAAGAGCATAGACCGCAACTGTGCCGTCTCGGTGTGCTCGCTGAACAGTATTTCTCAAGCGATCCGACGGGCGCCCTGACAAAATTACGGCAGTTTGGCGAATTCATTGCCAAGGATGTGGCCGCGCAGCACGCAATATTGCCTGCGGGTTCGCCCAATTTTGACGATGTCTTGCGTTCTTTGAAGACCAAAGGCGCAGTGCCGCGAGAGGTGGCCGACTATTTCTATCATTTGAAACGAGTTGGTAACGCTGCGGTTCATGAGGATATCGGCTCACCGACTGAAGCATTGCATGCCCTAAAGATCGCGCGGGCCGTCGGTATCTGGTTTTATCGAACTTACGCTGGCGGCTCGGGTTTCAAGGCAGGGCCATTTGTGCCGCCGAGCACGCCAGACGACGCCACCGAAGCATTGCGCGATGAGCTGAGCCAGCTTCGCAAGGCTGTGAAGGATAGCTACGATGCCGCCGCGAAAGCTCAGCTGGCGGCACAACAGGGCGAGGAAGTGCGTGCCAAGCTGGCCGCCGCGGTCGAAGATGAGGCGGGTCAAAGGGCATTCTGGGAGCATTACGCTGCCGAAACAGAGGCCGCACTGCGCGCTGCGGAACAGGCGCTTGCGACGACTCAGGCCAGTGCTGAATCCGCGCTGCCGCAGCAACTGGAACTGCTGATCCGCTCGGGCATCGAGCAAGCGCAGAGTATCGATATCGATGAGGCAACGACCCGCGTCCTGATCGACGAGCAATTACGGTCCGCAGGCTGGGAAGTGGATAGCGCAGTGCTGCGCCACGCGGCAGGCGTCAGGCCCGCTTATGGCAAGGCGATGGCCATTGCCGAGTGGCCGACAAAGAGCGGACCGGTCGATTATGCCTTGTTCATCGATGGCCGGTGCGTGGGCGTGATTGAGGCCAAGCGGCAATTTCGAGATGTTCCGGGTCGGATCGGGCAAGCCAAACGCTATGCCATTGGTATCGAGCTGATTCCAGATGAGTTGCCCAGCGGCGGGCCTTGGGTCGACGGAGATGACCGTTTCCGTGTCCCCTTCCTGTTCGTCACCAACGGACGGCCCTATGTGAAGCAGCTGGCGACAAAATCCGGCACCTGGTTCTGGGATGACCGCACCGGATCGCAGCCTAAAGCGCTGGTCGATTGGTTCTCTCCGCGCGATCTGACCGAGAAATTGGAACAGCAGCTTGGCGACGACACCGCCAAAGTCGCAGAGCGCGAAATCGGCGTCACCGGCCTGCGCCCTTATCAGCAGGAGGCGATTGAGGCGGTTGAGAAGGCGGTGGCCAACGGGCAAGAACACATCCTGCTCGCCATGGCGACGGGCACGGGCAAGACGCGGCTTGCCATTGCGCTGATGTATGAGCTGCTGCGTACCAAACGCTTCCGCCGCATCCTCTTCCTCGTCGATCGCAACGCGCTGGGTCGGCAGACCCTCGACGCGATGAGCACGACCGACACCAGCGGCTTCCTGAAGTTCGACGAAGTCTTCCCCGTCGCCGATCTTGCCAGGAAGTTTCCCGAAGCGACCGACCGCGTTCAGGTCGCCACGGTGCAGGCGATGATCCGCCGCGTGTTTGATGATCCCAGTGCAGAGCGGCCGACGCCCGGCACCTATGACCTGATCATCGTCGATGAGGCGCACCGGGGCTATACGCTCGATGCCGAGCTGCGTGAGGATGATCTCGGCTTCCGCAATCTGGATGATTACCTCTCCGCCTATCGCCGCGTGCTCGATTATTTCGACGCAACCAAGGTGGCGCTGACGGCGACGCCCGCGATCCACACTCGCGAAATCTTCGGCCCGCCGGTGTTCCGCTATGGCTACCGGCAAGCGGTGATCGACGGCTATTTGATCGACCACCGCCCGCCACGCCGCATCACCACCGCGCTCAGCCAGACCGGGATTACCTTCGATCAGGGCGAAGAGGTCGAGATCGTGGACCCACGTTCGGGCCAGATCGATCTGTTCGATCTGGAGGATCAGGTCGATTTCGAAGTCGGCGAGTTCAACAAGAAGGTTTACACCGGGCCTTTCAACAAGGCGGTCGCGCAAGCCATCGCTTTGGAATGCCCGCCCGATCAGCCGGGCAAGACCCTGCTGTTCGCCGCGCGCGATGACCATGCCGATATTTTGGTGAAGGCGCTGCGTGAGGCGCTGGAAGAGGAATATGGTCCGCAGCCGCATGACATGGTCGAAAAAATCACCGGCTCGGTCGATAAGCCGCTCGACAGGATCAAGGCGTTCAAAAACGATCCCCGGCCCAAATATGTCGTCACGGTGGACCTGCTCACCACCGGCATCGATGTGCCAGCGATCACCAATCTGGTGTTCGTCCGCCGGGTCAACAGCCGCATCCTTTATGACCAGATGATCGGGCGCGCGACGCGCAAGTGCGACGAGATCGGCAAGGAATATTTCCGCATTTTCGATGCGGTGGATATTTATGCCAATCTGCAAGGCGTCACCGATATGAACCCGGTGGTGGTCGATCCGGGGCTGAGCTTTGGCAAGCTTATCGCCGATCTGGAAAATGCGCCCAGCGATGCGGACCGGGCCTTTGTGCGCGATCAGATTGTGGTCAAACTACGCCACCGGCTGAAGCACATCGACGATGCCCGGCGCGAAGCGCTCGAAGCGGTGCTGGGGCCGCTCGCAGACCTGCCCGACCGGCTCAAGTCCGCGCCGCCCGAAGAGATGATTGCGCTATTCCGGCAGCACCCCAGCCTCGCCGCCGTGCTTGATCAGGCGCTGCAAAAGGGCGGGCGCGATACGGGCATCTTCATTTCGGAGCACGAAGACGAACTGATCAGCGTCGAGGATGATTTCGGCGGCAAAGCCAGCCCCGTCGATTACATAGAAGCGTTCGAGGCGTTTGTCCGCGCCAATATGAACGCCGTCCCCGCTATGATCGCCGCCACGCAGCGCCCGCGCGAACTGACCCGCAAGGAGTTGAAGGAGCTCGCGATCTTGCTGGATGAGAAGGGCTTTTCCGAAGCGGCGCTGCGCCGTGCCTATGGTAGCGCGCGCAATGCCGATATCGCCGCGCATATCATCGGTTTCGTGAGGCAGGCGGCGCTCGGCGATCCGCTGGTGCCCTATGAAGCGCGCGTTGAAAACGGCGTGCAGACTATCCTGGCCAGTCGGCAATGGAGCGCCAGGCAGCGCCAATGGCTCACCCGCATTGGCCGCGCGCTCAAGAGCCAGCCTGTTGGCGATCCAGAAATCCTCGCCGACGGAGCGTTCGCCACCGCAGGCGGCTTCGACGCGGTAGACCGGGAGTTCGAACATCGGCTAGGCGAAGTGCTCAAAGACCTCAACACTGCCATCTGGGGCGGCAACCGCGCCGCCTATAAAGACCCAAACCAAATGAACCCCTCGCAAGATTTGGTGAACAAGCTGTGGCGTGAATGCGCGGTGCTGCGCAAG
>CAVUII010000001.1:0-65229 GCA_963741605.1 uncultured Alphaproteobacteria bacterium | reverse complement strand
CACCCAACTGGATTCGAACCAGTGGCCCCCAGATTAGGAATTTTGGGGTATTGCATATTCGGCACTTTCCACAGCTTCCCTGACATTCCAAAATCGCCTGATTTACCTCGCTTTTAATGTATCGAGACGTTTTGACATTCCCTGACATTGCATTATGGTGATTACACGGTGCTTACACAGGATCGGGGACGGACACGAAATGGCGACGGGCTACATAACGAAACGGGCGGTTGACGCCCTGAAAGCTGGCAGCGGGCAATTGTTCTTCTGGGATGCTGGGGATGGTGCGATCAAAGGCTTTGGCGTCCGCGTCACACCAGCTGGCGTAAAGTCCTATGTTTACCAGTATCGGCTTGGCGGGCGCGGCGCGGCTGTCCGGCGCTATACCATCGGGCGGCATGGCGAATTCACCCCCGACAGTGCAAGAGCGCGGGCAATCGAACTGGCAGAACAGGTGCGACGCAATATCGATCCCCTTGATGCAGAGGCAGGCCAGCGAAAGGATCGGGACGAAAAAGCACAAGAGGCCCGCGATTTGGCCTTCGCTGCCTATGCCGCCCGCTTCCTGAATATGCACGTCCAGCCAAACACGCCAGACAGCTACGGCTTTTCAGAATCGATTTTGCGTTTGCATGTTTCGCCTGTGCTGGACCGCAAGCCCCTGCCAGAGATAACCCGACGCGATATAGTGGCGGTGATCGACAGGATCGACGCCGCGCAACCGTCCGTACGCCGCAATTGCTTTGCCGTTATGCGAAAGCTGTTCAATTGGGCGCGAGCGCGTGGCGACATTAAACGGTCCCCATTGGAAGGGATGGAGCCGCCGCCCCTTGTCCAGTCACGCGACAGGGTATTGAACGACGATGAACTGGCATTGGCGTTTCGTGCATCGCAAAGCCTGCCCTATCCGTTCGGCCCGATGTTTGAATTGCTATTTGCGACGGGGCAGCGGCGCGATGAAGTGGCAGGGCTGGATTGGAGCGAACTTGACCGCAAGACGGGCCTGTGGACGCTGCCAAGGGAACGCGCCAAAAATGACGCGGCCAATATCATCCCGCTAAACCGGCTGGCCATTGCCGCGCTGGATCGGGCGGCTGGCAGGGGATTGGATGCCAGCACCGATTGGCCGCGCAACGGACTGGTTTTCACCACCACCGGCAAAACGTCGGTATCGGGTTATAGCAGGGCAAAAGCGAAGCTGGACGCCCGAATGGCCGAACTTGCCACACAGGACGCCAGCGAAGCCGCCACAGACGCAATCAAGCCTTGGCGGGTGCATGATGCCCGCCGGACGCTCGCAACGGGCCTACAGCGGCTTGGCGTCCGCTTTGAAGTGACAGAGGCGGTGCTGAATCACGTATCGGGCAGCCGTAGCGGGATTGCAGGCGTGTATCAGCGCCACGGCTGGGGACCGGAAAAGCGCGCGGCGCTGGATGCATGGGGCGCGCATATTGAGGGATTGCTTTATCCAGCCGAAAGCACGGGCAATGTTGTGCCTTTGCGTAACCCCGCTTAGGTAGCTTTCAGCTTGACTAACTGTCACTCAATACGCTACACATTCCGCAATGATTGAAAGCTTTCGCCACAAAGGCTTGGCCTTGCTGTTCATGCAAAATGACGCAAGCAAAGTCCGGCCCGATTTGGTGGATCGTTGCCGTAACCGTTTGGATGCGCTGGATAATGCAACAATGCCAGAGGATATGAACGTCCCCGGCTTTGATTTTCACAGTCTGCGCGGAAAGCCGCAACGCTATGCAGTCAAAGTGAATGGCCCGTGGCGGATCACATTCGAGTTTAAGGACGGCAATGCTGCAAAAGTTGAGTTGGAAAATTATCATTGAGGATAGAGTTTAAGGATTGAGGCAATGGCAGAGATTATTCGAGTATCCACCCCCCGCAAAATGCCGCCAGTGCACCCCGGCACGATCCTGCGCGATGATGTGTTGCCCGCCCTGAATATCAGCGTGTCAGAGGCCGCGCGTGAACTGGGCCTATCCCGCCAGACATTGCACCGCATATTGGCAGGGCAGCTTGGCGTAAGCACCGAAACCGCCCTGCGCCTTGGCCGGTGGTGCGGCAACGGCCCTGCATTATGGGCGCGGATGCAGCAAAGTTACGACCTGTGGCACGCCGAACGGGCCATGGGCGGCGCATTGGATGCGATACCGAGCCGGATGGCGGCTTGAACGACCTTATTCCCATAACTAGAGCCACCCGCATAGTTGCGCCTATCAGCAATGGCTCTCATCATAATCCATTTGAGAACGGCCAATTCCACATTCTCGATATGCTGGCAGCTTCGGATATTGTGGTTAGTGCCGATATTGCGCCGCCTCAATTTCCCTTCCCCGACTTGTTGACGGGAGAGGTGCTGAGCAAAAACTGGTTTTCCTCAATTCGCAATCGGCGACATGGCAGCGACTACCACCAAATTAGTGATTGGAATGTCGAGTTCATCGAATGGATGCGCCAATCATTGTCTGTTTGCCGCAAAGGAATCTTGGACAACTTGCGTCCCCCATCAGATTACGGACACGCCCCTGTTGAGCATGTCGACACAGCTGGTACGCATTGGAATTTCCCCGAGACGCTGGCATGGATTGCAACACGCGACCCTTTGGAAGTGGCGCGAATGCGATATTCAAGGCATTGGGAAGCACCAATCGGCGATGATGATCCAAATTTCAAATCTAGGGCGCTAACTCAAAACGACAGCACGAGGCGGCGCATGATCGGCTGGCTTGTCATGACAACCGCCCTTAATCACTGCGAATGTGGCAGCAACCTGTCCGATGAGAGAGAAGCATGGGAAAGCTGCCACTGTGTCGGCAAAGCCTATGATGAACTGTGCCAATTTGCCAAAGGCACAAACCATCCCATCCCAATATATCAGCCAAAACCGGCCTATGCGTCCTTCGCATTGAGCTGGCCCGACGGCGCGCATAATTTAGTCTTCCTGCGTTCGGACGTCATAGCAAGATGGCCCGCGAATGTAACCGCCGAGACTACAGATTGGACGCCGGATGCAATGAAGAAATGGTGGAGTACCGCCGAGGCAGAAAACAAAGAAGGCAACAAAACGGGCAAAATAGGTTACACCGATGGGAAAAATGCCAGATATGCATTTATGAAACTGCCGGGAACATCTGGCCTAACACAGTCATTCCAACGTGCTTGGCAGGACGAACACCCGCAAGCGAAACGTGGGCGTCCGAAAAATCCCACTTAAATCCGAAAATCCCAATCCTGTTTCGGATTTTACTGAAATAACCCGCAATTGCATGAAGTTACTAAATTCCGCGTTTGGATTTTAGGGCGGATTTCGACCTAATTTATAAGCCTCTCAGTCTGAATTGACTGAAAGGATTGAATTATGATCGATTTGATAAACGCGAAACACGCGGCACAGCATTTGTGCATCACAGAAGGGACTTTGGCGAAGTGGCGTTTGACGGGTGAAGGTCCCAAATTTTTGCGGGTAGGTCGCAGAATAGCCTATGATCCAAAGGACATTGCCCAATGGCTCGATGCCCGCCGCGTCTTAAGCACCTCTCAGGAAGCAGCATAATGGACCGGCTGCATAAAGAGACGGAGGCCGCTGCAACGGCCTCCGACGCGCCCCTCGTCACAAGTGGCAGCAAGTCCATCTACCCCTTGCCAGCCGAGTACCGCAAGCCAATTCGTTTTCGCATTGGCGACAGGATCATAAAGCTGACAGGCGGGCGGGCTTTGGTATTGGACCGGCTTATCGCAGCTGGATCGAAAGGGATTGATCGGGCCGCAACGTTGCAATGGGTTGCCAATTTGGCAGACAGCATCGCGGCATTGCGGGCGGCTGGATTTACCATTGAAACCCGCAAAGGCCAGCCGTGTAACTATGTTGTGCAATGCCATGTCGAACGGATGGGCGGTGCAGCATGAGTATCACCGACCACATCGGCGAGCCTGCATGGCAATATCGTAAGCGCAACGCTTTCATCTTTGCGGGCGTCAAAGAGTATAAGGGCAGCCGCTTTTTCGAGATTCGGGAATGGACCGATGGCGCTGACATTAAGCCCACGCCAAAGGGCGTAACAATGCCGCCCGATGCGGTGGAGAGCCTTCACGCCGCTTTGGGTGATTGGCTGTCTGCACAAGCAACAGCGGACATTTGAACCGCCGTAAGGCGACTGGAGAGGGCGGCTGGAAACGGTCGCCCTTTCATTCCCTGAGATAATCTTGAAACTTGCGACTGGATGCGCCGCATGGCCAAATCAGCCCCCAAGCGCGCCACGCCAAAGCGCAGAAAGCCGTCCATCACCAAAGCTGGCACGGCGCTTGCTATTATAGATACAGATAAGAGTGAGGCGCATGTTGACGCAAAACCCTGCTTTCTTAGGCATGGTGGTGCTCGCAACGGCAAAGACAGAATAAGCGACGTGCTGACATTGGCCAAGGCGCAAGCAACCATTGCCGCCGCCTATCAGGCGATCAAAATCGGTTTGCCGTTCAACCGCTTTGTCACTGTCCACTTTGAACGCGCCGGGATAGCCGATGCACAGGCAGTGGACGCCACAGGCGACATGATGAAGCTGGCAACCGATTGGATGCGAAAGCGGGGCCATGTGATAGCCTATGCCTGGGTGCGCGAGAATGACACAGGCGATGGCAGCAAGGGCAGCCACGTTCATATCCTTTGCCATTGCCCCGATGCCCTGCCCATTGGCCGCATGTGGCAGCGTTGGCTTCGCAATGTATCAGGCAGGCCGTATCGGGCGAAGTCGATCAAGAGCGAACGGATCGGCGGCACGGTCAACTGCTACGCCAATGCTCGCCCCGCATATTTGCAAAATCTGGATAGGGTGTTGGCCTATGTGGTGAAGGGCGTCTCCCCCGCCGATGCGATCACCCTTGGCCTGCCCAAACAGGAAGCGGGCGGGCGGATCATGGGCAAGCGGGCCGGACGGTCGCAAAGTCTGGCACAATAATCGCGGGTCCTATATTCCGAATTGCCCGGTGGGTAAGCGCATAGGGACCGCAAATTTGAAAACACATTTCGGTTTAGCGATGTCGAACAATTTGAAGTTTCTGTTTGTTACCAGCCGGAAATGTCCGGTTTTATGATCGGCCAAGGCACGCGACGAATCGAGAAAAGCCGTTTCTGTTTTCAGTCTCGAAATCAACTCTCGTGCTTACACAGTGATTACTTACGAAGGAAAATTCGCAACATCTTCACCCAAAATTTCGCTAAGTTATTGAAAAATTTGGTGCACCCAACTGGATTCGAACCAGTGGCCCCCAGATTAGGAATCTGATGCTCTATCCTGCTGAGCTATGGGTGCGTCGATAGCGGCCATAGCGCCCGACTGTTACAGGGTCAATTTTTTGCCTGTGGGGGAACATAGGGTAAAGGCAGTGGCGCGACCGAGACGCCTTCGTCGTGCAAAGCTTGCGCTTCTTCCGGCGTAGCCTCGCCATGGATCGTCCGCGTATCGCTTTCGCCGTAATGAATCGCGCGCGCTTCTTCGGCAAACTGGCGTCCGACCCATTCGGATTTTTCCAGCATCTTATTTTGCATATTGGCGATTTCGGCGATGGCATTGCGGATTTCGGCTGGCATTTCGGGCCGGTTGCTGACTTGCACCGCTGCATCACCGTCATCTGCGGGGGCTTCCACCGGCGTTGCTGTTCGGGCCACCGCTTGATTGCCTTTCCGTCCGACATGCGGGGCCATTACCGCCTTTGCGACCGTTACAGAACCGCAAAACGGGCAGGAAACCAAACCCCGTCCTTGCTGCCGGTCAAATTCGTCCGATGACGCAAACCAGCCTTCGAACCGGTGATCGCCCGGCGCGCATTGCAGATCGTAAGCGATCATCCAGCGGTTGCCACAGCCAGCATTGCGTCCAATTTTCCCGCGCCGTCGAGTGCCTGTAAATCATCACTGCCGCCAACATGCGTGCCGTTGATGAAAATCTGAGGAACGGTGGTTTGTCCGTGCGAACGCGCCAGCATCTCTTCGCGCGGTGCACCGCCCATGGCGTCAATTTCCTGATATTCAACGCCCTTGGATTCCAGCAACAACTTGGCACGGAAACAATATGGGCACGCGAATTTGGTGTAGATTTCTACCTTGGCTGTCATTTTGCTGAAATGGGAGTTGGCGACTATCAAGTCAAGGGATAGCGTCGATGCTATCGCCGGTTTCCAAGCCAATGGGCAGTACGCGCGCCCAGCAAAAAATGGTCACCGATTCCGCTCCCCCTTTTTTCAACGCTTTGACACAGGCATCGGAGGTCGCACCGCTGGTATAGATGTCGTCCACCAGCACCACCGGTGATTTGGATAGCGTGTCCTGCCAACGCGGATGAACTTCAAAGGCACCCGCCACCATTTTCGCCCGGTCTCGCTTTGAAAGCCCACGCAGCAATGCCGTCCGCTTTGTCCGTTTCAGCAAATCCGGCACGTGCCGATATTCGCTGCCTTTCACCAGTTCTGCGGCGATCAAGGCCGACTGGTTGAAACCGCGCGCCCAAAGGCGAGACCAGTGCAAAGGCACCGGCACGAACAGCGTCCCATCGGGCATGCTGTTGCGATAACGCGCGAGTTGATCGGCGATGATCCGCGCCAACCCGATCCGCCCGCCATATTTCAGTCGCAAGGCAACATGGCGGGCGACATCGCCATAGGCCACCGCCGCTTTTATCCCCGCATGCGCGGGCGCGCGCGCGAGGCAGGCCCCGCATTGCTGCATTTCATCAGTTGCATAGGGCAAGGGCAGGTCGCAACTGGAACAGGCTGGCCCCGCCAGAAAATTCAGCTTTTGCCAGCATTCGCTGCAAAAGGCGTGCGGATTGGCAACGATCACGCTGCACGCCGGACAGCGCGGCGGCAACGCGAAATCGAACAACCAGCGGAATGGAGCGGCAAGACTAACCACAAGTCCCTTGTCGAACAGCAGGCGAGACGGCACAAGCCCCAAAATGGAGCCCCCCCGTTCGCCCCCGATGCTATTCGACAATCGACGTCGCTCCGCCATGCGCAACCGCGCAGTGCGGCGAATCGAGGCCGAACCCTTTTTGTGGCAGCATATGGCCGACGATCTGGCCGACCGGCTGGCTTATGTTACCAGACCCTTTGAATCGGCGCTGATCATTGGGCCGTTGGTAAACAAGGCATCGCACATCTTGGGAATGCGCGACATCGCGGTAACGCTGGCCCCGACCTGTTCCGCCGAAGCCGATTTTTGGGGCGCGCAAATGGTCGTTGAAGACCTGCTGCCATTTGCGACCGGCCAATTTGATCTGGTGATTTCGGCGGGAACATTAGACAGCGTCAACGATCTGCCAGGGGCATTGGTGCAAATGCGCCGGTTGCTCAAACCTGACGGGTTGATGCTCGCCACATTGTTTGGATCGGGCAGCTTGCAGAAATTAAAGGCCGCGCTGGTTTTGGCCGAAGGCGACCGGGCCAGCCCCCATATCCACCCGCAAATCGATTTACGCGCGGCATCTGACTTGTTGACCCGCACCGGCTTTGCCCTGCCCGTTGCCGACCGCGACGGCATTGATGTCCGCTATCGCGATTGGCGGCGACTGGTTGCGGATTTGCGCGACCATGGCATTGGCAATGCCTTAGCCAACGCGCGGCATTATCCAGGAAAAGCGATCTTGGAACGGCTCGATACGGCGTGGGACGCCCTTGCTGATGCCAATGGCCGGGTGGTCGAACGATTTGAATTTCTGCATTTGAGTGGCTGGGCGCCATCGGAAACGCAGCCAAAACCAGCGAAACGGGGTAGTGCCACCGTGTCGCTGGCAGATATATTGTCCAAACCTAAGGATTAGGGTGAGGAGCTAAAGCGTTCGAGTAAATCGATCAGTGGCAAATCCGCCGGTGGCATTGGCATGGTGCGCATTTGTTGCAAAGTGAACCAACCGATCTCCGGACTTTCCACCGCGACCGGATCGCCGGACCATTTCCGGCATCGATACAGCAAAAGAATCAGATTTTTGTCACCCAAAGATGCGCTTGCAAAGCAGCTTGGTTCCAGATTTGTCACGTCAACACCAATGGCAAGCTCTTCTTCCAGCTCTCGCGACAAGGCTTCCTCGGGGGTTTCACCGGACTCAATCTTTCCGCCGGGGAATTCCCACAAACCGGCCATAGACCTGCCTTTTGGGCGCCTTTGCAGCAAAAAAAGGCCGCCTTCCCGCTCCAGCGCGGCGGCAACGACCAGCAATAATGTCGGAATATTTTGCACTTTGTTTCATCTCGGAAAGAATTTGTTAACGGCTTTGTGGAAAAAAGCAGCTGTTCGCAACCACTAGGAATAACGGGGCCAATCAAAATGTTGGAACTAATTCGCAACATAGCGAAATGCCAACGGGGTGCGACGGCTGTGGAATATGGCCTGATTTTGTCATTGTTGGTTATCGCGATGATCGCGGCACTCACCAATGTAGCAGGATCCACCACGGGCATGTGGAACTCGATTTCCAATCAAGTAGTTTTCTACACAAAGTGAAGAAAGTTTACGATTTGGTAGGATGTTTCGCAGTAATGGAATGACAACCAGATTTTTGGTTGCTTGGGTGAATACAATGAACAGGAGTCCAGAAATGAAAATGATCAAGAAACTCTTCAAGAACGAAGAAGGCGCTACCGCAATTGAATACGGCCTGATCGCCGCTCTTATCGCTGTTGCTGCAATCGCTGCAATGTCGAGCCTCGGTGGCAACCTGTCGAACACTTTCAACAAAGTGAACAACCAGTTGAAGTCGAGCTAATAGCTTAGCTATAGCTTAAAACAGATTTGGCACAGAATATGTGCTGGACAAAAAAGAGGGCGGTGGCGCAATCCACCGCCTTTTTTTGCGTTTTAATTCGGTCAACAAACCAATCATATTTTATTGACATTATGTTCAGCAAAAATAGTCGACATTTTTTACAACTACTGACGTATTAAAAAGGTTTTGGTAACCTTTGCTGGGGTAATAGGACCTACGGCCATTCAGTTGGCTGTTTGGGTGAAGTAAATGAACAGGAGACCAGAAATGAAAATGATCAAGAAACTCTTCAAGAACGAAGAAGGCGCTACCGCAATTGAATACGGCCTGATCGCCGCTCTTATCGCTGTTGCTGCAATCGCTGCAATGTCGAGCCTCGGTGGCAACCTTTCGAACACCTTCAACAAGGTGAACAACCAGCTGAAGACCGCTTAATAGCGGACTAGATGGTTGCAACAGTTTTGGCGCGAGACCATGCGCCGGACGAAAAAGAGGGCGGTGGAGCGATCCACCGCCTTTTTTGTTGTGTGACGAAAAGGCGCAAAGGTTTGCGACGGCCTTAACCAAATATCTACCGTTGCCGCCTAGAGTTGCCTTTAGAGAGCTGCAAAATCTCTTGCATAAGGGAAAAAACATGTCCGAACCGGTCGGCAAATTCATCGATAACACCGTTGGCGTGCCGTCGCGCAATCAGTCTCGCAACAGCCTGTTTGTGAAGGCGATGCTGCGTTTTCCAACATCGGGCGAAGAACGCGAAATTCGGGTGCGTAACGTATCCGCAGGCGGTTTGATGGCCGAGGCAACGGTGCGCGCTGGTCGCGGTGAAACGGTTGAAGTGCAACTGAAAAACATCGGTTGGGTCAGCGGCAAAGTGGCTTGGGTTGCCGATACCCGTTTCGGGGTAGCGTTCGATTATCCGATCGATCCCAAAGCAACGCACCAGCCATCGGCGAACAAAACCGTCGAAGACAATATGCCCACTTACTTGCGCAAATTGAACGAACAAGGCCGCCCGCCCGAACCCAGCAAGCTGCGGCGGCTTTAGGGGTTTATACCTCCAAGCAGTAAATATCGACCGGCACGGTTATCCGGTCGAACAATTTGCCCACCGGATATTCCGATTTCGCGCCTTGTTCGATGGCGGTTTCCAGCACTGCCTTTTTGTCCAGTCCATTGATCACCACCATCGCCGTACGCGCCGCAACAATGGCGTTGGCGGTCAGCGTAACGCGATTAACAGGAGCCTCGGGTGGCAATGGATCGGGGGCAACGCCAATGGCGCGAACGTCTTTCTTGGCATCAAATGCTTCCGCCAAATCCGGCCCGGGAAAAATCGACGCGGTATGGCCATCGGCCCCCATGCCCAACCACACCAGATCGGGTGGCCAATGCAAATCGGCGAGCCGGGCGTTGGCGGCACTGCCGGCCAATTTATAATCAGCGGCATCGCTGGTAAGCGGCAGAACGCGCGCGCCCTTTGGAATGAAAATCTTGGCAAGCATGGCGACATTCGACAACGGATTGTCCACCGCCACCAACCGGTCGTCGGTTGGAATAATGGTAACATTTTTCCAACGGATCGATTGTTGCGCCAGCTTTTCAAGAATGGGACGCGGCGTATTTCCACCGGGAAACGCGACCAAAGCCTGTCCGCGCGCATCAAGGGCGCTTTCGATAATGAACGCCACGTCGCCGACGACGGCATCGATCAGATCATCAGCTGCATCAAAATCCCACCACTCGATTTCCTCAGCCATGCCGAATCCTTTTCAAACGCTTTTGTTACGCGGCAAGCGCATAGGCGCGTTGATCGGCCATGCCCATAGAAATCAGCAATGGATTTTCGCTTTGTCGCGCCAGAAAATCCGCTTTGCCTGAAAGTCCGCGCCAACCGCATGCGATCAAAGCCTGCGCAACCGGCGCACCCAGCGTAGTTCCCGGCCCCAGCAGCACTATGCGGTCCGGGCAATATTCCACGGCGGCGACCTGTACCGCGCGGGTAAAATCATATGGGCGATTGATCTGATGCACCCAATGTGTAATCATACAGGGCCGAAACCGCAAAAGCGCCGGGCTGCCAGATACGTCCCGTCCCATCGATTGCCGGCAATGCGCCTTTGCCAAAATCGGCAAGGGCATTGGCGGATTTGGCAAGCGGTACAATGCCATCGAGCAATGGCGAATGAAACGCAGCGTGATAGTTCAACTTCATCGGGAAACGATCGTCTTTGGGCAATCGCTCCATCAGCCAGCGCATGCCCGCTTCGTCGGCGGCAAAAACCAGCATCGCCCCAAGCTGGATCGAGACATGGACGTTGCGGCGGTCGCGCGATGCCTCGGCCAACACATCGCCGACCACAGCCGCCTTTGCCGGATCAACATGCCAGTCCGCATCCGCCATCGACCAGACAATCTGCCCGCCCTGCCCTTGTTCGTGCATCAACCGGCCCATATTATTGACCAGTCGTGCCCCGCCTTCAAAATCGAGCATGCCTGCACAGGCCAGCGCCAGATACCAACCCATGGAATTGCCGGTCACTGCCACAACATCGATACCGATCACGATCAATGGCGGCGAAATCGGCCAGCGCGCAGGCGTAAATCAACAAGGAGGCATTGTCCCCCGGCATATGCAGCGACGCGCGGTAAGTTTCGGCACCATCCAGTTCGGAAATGCTGGGCTGGCCCTGCGCAGCCCGCAGTGCATCCAGCCGCGCAATCAGGGTGCCGCGATCCGCATGATAGCGCGCTAAATAACCGAGTTCTGCCGCATTGTAGGTTCCGCGACCGGGGCAAATAACAAGAAGTTTCTCCTTCATAACCCCACCAGCTTTCGCGCCGCATCAATGATCGAATCCTTGCTGGGCAACGTCAGTTCCGCTGCCGGTCCAAGGGCAATGAAGCAATCATCGGCGGTGATCCGCGAACAATCATGGCCGCGCCCAGCCTCGGTCAAAATCGTCAGCAATTTCTCGCTCATGCCGCCCGCGCGGCGGCTTTCATCGACCACCAATATTTTGGCCACAGGTGCCACCGCTTCGACAATCGCGGCCTCATTCAACGGGTGCAGCCAGCGCAGATCGATAATCCGCAAATCCACACCCGCCGCGCGCAAATCCCCTTCCGCCTTTCGCGACAGATAATAGCCATTGCCATAAGTCAGTATCGCAAGATCGGTGCCATCCCCGTGCATCCCCAATTCGCCCAGCGACATTTGCGGCGCAACATCAGGCGCAACATAATCGGCGGTCCAGCCACCATCGCCCGCCTCCAACAGATCGGTTGTGTGGTACAAGGCAATGGGTTCGACAAAAACCACCACGCGCCCGTCCTCATGCGCCGCACGCACGCATTCGCGCAACATCGCGGGGGCATCGGCAGCGCAACTGGGCACCGCAACAATGATGCCGGGAATATCGGTCAACACCGCCAGGCTGTTATCATTATGAAAATGCCCGCCAAATCCCTTTTGATAGGGCAGCCCCTGCACACGAACGACCATCGGGTTGGTATATTGTCCGTTGGAAAAGAAACTCAATGTCGCCGCCTCGCCGCGCAACTGATCCTCGGCATTGTGCAAATAAGCGAGGAACTGGATTTCGGGAATGGGGACAAAGCCGTTATGCCCCATGCCAATCGCCAGCCCCAAAATCGTCTGTTCATCCAACAGAGTATCAAACACGCGCGCTGGCCCAAATTTTTCCTGCAACCCCTGGGTCACCCCATAAACCCCGCCTTTGCGCGCCACATCTTCGCCAAACAGCGACACATTGGGATAAAGCAGCATCAGATCGGCCAAGCGCAAAATTGATCGATTTGGCCAGCGTTACCGGTTTGGAAATATTGCGCTGGTCCTTGGCGAACAGCGTGGCGCGCGATTGGGAATCGGCAAAGGACGGCGACGACCGCGTTCCAGCGGGCGGCACGATATATTCCATAATTTGCGCGCTGGTTTGCAATCGCGGCTTGGTCAGCGCCTCGCCCGCCACACGATCAACGCGCGCGCGCATGTCTTCATATCGCGCAACCAATTGTTCGGGTAAAAACCCGGCATGTTCGATCAAAATGCGGGCGCTGTGCAACAATGGATCTTGCGCCTCATTCGCCTCTATCGATTCCAACTTGGCATAGCTTGCCTCTACATCGGCCCCGGCATGGCCCATCAACCGCACCGTGCGCATGTGCAGAAACACCGGTTTTCGCCGTTGCCGGGCATAGTCGACCGCCGCTTGGCATCCGCGCAAGGCATCGACCATATCCACGCCGTCGCATGGGATATAGTGCAGCGCCGGACGATGGGCGAAATTGGCCTCGACCCAGCCACCAGGGGTGCGCACCGATATGCCAATGCCATTGTCTTCGCACAGGAAAATAATCGGCATCGGCAAATGCTGATACGCCGCCCAACAGGCCGCATTAAACGCGCCTTGCGCGGTGGAATGGTTCGATGACGCATCGCCGAACGAAGCCAGAATTACGGCATCATGCGGCAGGACTGCTTCGTCCAGTTTCAGCCGCTGCGCCATGCCAATGCTGTGCGCCGCACCCACCGCCTTTGGCAAATGCGAGGCGATGGTGCTGGTTTGCGGCGGCACAAAAGTTTGCGCACAGCCCAATACTTTGTGCCGTCCACCCGAAATCGGATCGTCGGCAGAGGCAGCAAAGCTTAACGCCATGTCGTAAAGCGGGGTCAGCCCGCCTTGCTGCTTCTTGCGCTGAATCAGGAACGCCGCGTCGCGATAATGCAGAAATGCCATGTCGGATTGCCGCGTTGCTGCGGCCATAGCGGCAGTTCCTTCGTGCCCTGAACTGCCAATCGAATAGAAAGTTTTCCCTTTTGATCGCCGCGCCCAAAGATCCAGATGGCGCGACATGATCTGGCTGTCGAACAAATCAACCAGCACATGCGCATCGGGCAGAACTGCCGGACTATTGCTGCGCGGTGGCGGCAAATCGCCCGTCAGAATTTTCCTGGAAAACGCTTCGTCGATGATATGAGGGCGATCAAACATCGGACCGGATTAGAGCGATTTAGGAACAGATGAAACTAAAAATGCGCATTTTACCCGGCAATCACCGCGCCGCCCGCAACCAATTCCGCGATGGCCGATGCATCCAGCCCGGCCTCAGCCAACACCGACGCATGATCACCGCCTTTGGTCGCAATGACAAATCCGTCTGCATCGGCGTGAGAGGATAATCGCGGCGCAATTTGCGGATGCAGCCACGGACCATCCTTCACCACCGCTTTGCGCTCGGCATTGGCGGGATGATCAGCGGCCTCGACATAATCGAGCACAGGCGTGACGCAGGCATCGGTCAACGCGAAGATCGCTTCCCACGCATCACGCGTTTTAGAGGCGAATACGCCCTCTAACACCGCATGCTGTTCGGGCCAGCGCGCTTTATCCAGTTGATGCCCATACGCTTCGCGATCAACCGGCAACCGCTCCATCATCGCCGCGAAAAATTGCGGCTCGATGCACCCGACGGCCATAAATTTGCCATCGCTGGTGGTGTAGCACCGATAATAGGGCGCCGCACCGTCGAGCAAATTGGATGCCCGTTCGGTCTTCCACAGTCCAGCCCCGGCCATGCCGTGGACAAAGCTCATCAAACTGTGCGTGCCATCGACAATCGCTGCGTCGACCACGGTTCCTTTTCCGGTTCGTCCCCGCTCGATCAGGGCCGCCAATATGCCCGTGACCAGAAACATCGATCCACCGCCGAAATCACCGACCATATTGAGGGGCGGTGATGGCGGACGCCCGGCTTCTCCCGTTGCGTTCAACATACCGGTCATGCCGATATAGTTCAGATCATGGCCCGCCATCTGGCTCCATGGGCCGCTTTGTCCCCAGCCTGTCATCCGGCCATAGACCAGCGCCGGATTGATCGCATGGCATGCATCGGGCCCCACGCCCATCCGCTCGGTAACGCCGGGTCGCAACCCTTCGATCAGCACATCGGCACCTGCCACCAACTTCAGCAATGCGGCAACCGCTTCAGGCTTTTTCAGGTCCATCACAATCGAACGCTTTCCGCGTCCATCGATGCCTTTCGGGACAATCGCATTGGAGGGACGATCGACCACCACAACATCAGCGCCCATATCGGCCAGCAATTGCCCAACATAGGGGCCAGGGCCGATACCAGCGAGTTCGATTACCTTATTGCCATTTAATGGGCCGGGGCGGGGGGGCATAATGAGCGTCCTTTAAATGCGCGGTTAAGTAACCGCATAAGTGCAACGCACGGACGCCGCAAGCCGATCGCGCGCGCCATGAGGATTAGAAGAGCCTAAACATTCTGATGAACCGCCCTAAACATATTGATTAGATACAGCGACGACCCAATTTGCGATGCAGGCTCCACGAACAGAGGAGTTTTAATATGCTGGAGTCAGTCGGATCAGTCAGCAGAGCCCAATCGGCTACGCCCCCGCAGAACAGAGGAGGCCAAGACTATCGCATCCAGCGCGGCGACACGCTGACCGAGATCGCAGACCGTTTTGGCACCGATGTCAAAACGCTCCAGCAGTTGAACGACATCAGCAACCCGAACCGGATTTATGCAGGCCAAACAATCACCGTTCCTACAGGCGGCAAGTCCGTGACTGTGCAACGCGGCGATACCCTCACAGAGATTGCGCAGGAGAACAACACCAGCGTCGCAGCACTGATGAAAGCCAACCCCGAAATCCGCAATGCCAACCAGATTTATCCGGGGGATGTTGTGCGGGTGCCGGCGAGTGGAGCGCAACCATCGGCTCGTCCGAGTACTGTGCCAACAGCGGGTCCAAGTACACAAGAGGTTGCCCGGGTTGGCAGCACCTCCAATATAAACGGTCGACTCTCGCTAAGTCCGACTGATATAGTCAATATCAAAAAAACCTTGCAAACTGAATGGGTTCCTTATGGAGGCACAGCTCAAGCTCATGGTATAATTGACACAATTTTGAACCGCACTGCCTCCGGTCATTGGGGAAGTACAGTTGCGAACGTTGTCAATGCTCATAACCAATTTTCCGACATAAATGGACCTATCGCGCGTAACCAGCATGGACGGAACTCAGTTGAACAGGTTCCGGCCAGTCAAGTCACACAACGTGTTAGTGACATAGTTGACAGCTATCTTGCGCAACGTGCATCTGGCACACCTTCATCCGTTGGCACGCATTTGAATTATGCGAACCCGCATTTTTCAGACAAAAAGAACTTGCCTTGGATTATGGCGCTCGATGGTCCGGTTTTGGGTAGAGGAAATGCCATTCATCGCCATGGTACAACACCAAATCTCGAGCAATATCGTCCTGCTGCATTTGCTGTGGCGCTCCCTGGTTCTACGACGGGTAACAAGCAAGCCGTTCAAAATGTCGTTGATAAGCAAGCGAATCCGACAAGAGGTGAATTTATTAATCCTACGGGCGGGAAAATCCGGTCTGACTCTGGCGGCGATGGACATTTCAATGCGCCGCGCAATCGCAAGGGTAAAGCAGGGTTGCACAAAGGGCTCGATTTTGCCGGTGTTGCCGGCCAACCCGTTTTGGCCCCCATCAGCGGCACCATTACCGCCGCAAAATCAAAGGCTGGTTCTGTGCTTGGAGGATACCGAATCGTCTCCGATGACGGAAAGACCGTCGTTAGCGTATTCTATGCAAAGCTTAATTCTGGTCTGGAAGGTACAAAAGTAACCGCGGGCATGCCGGTGGCAATCCAAAGCGACCTTCAAACCAACAACGAATATCCCAAAAATGTTGGCGATCATGTCCACATGCAAATCGATAACAATGGGCAGCGCGTTGACCCGACGCCCTATTTCTTTAAATAAACGATATGAAGCACAAAATTCTGGTAGCGATAGTTTTTTCTATTTTTGCAGGCTGCGCTGTTTTTGCCTTGCAAGCTGGTAATGGGCTATCGCGGCAGGATGAGAAAGCAATCCTGAAATCAACTCGCGACAGTCTGGAATCTGATGACGAGCGACTTCCTAAAAAGGTTGCGGCGATGAAACGGGCAATACGGTATTACCATTCGGGTAATAATAAAAAGGCAAAAGCTGCGCTGAACCAAGTCGACGCGATTTCTCCATTCGAGGTTCCGGACACCGCATCGTGGCAGATGCATGATATTGTTGCCTGTAAAGCCGATCCCAAATTCACCGTCGAGACAGGCATGGCCTATTGTGCTCGAGGGTTTGAAACAGGGGAGCTTAACTGCACAAACAGACCTGCGTCCAATTCCGAATGCCGGGCTTATTATTGCGAACCTGAATTGTGGAATAGCCTCTATTCTGGCAATCGATCTGAACCAATTGAGCCAAAATATAAAATAGAGCTGGACAATGCAATCAAAATGGTTTCCCGTATTTGTTCGAAAAGATGATTTTTTTGATTATTAAATTTTTGCAATTCCATTTGTTCTAACGCCTATTTTGACGTTTCGTGCACCTGATCGCCTTTTCAGTCTTCGGCTCATCACGATCGTCACCGCTCCACAAAGAAAAAGACCATTTCGTCATGCTTGGATTGAACATGACGGAAATCTTTCCTTCATTAGCATGATAGAAATAACTTCCATCGCTCGCAGGATAGCGGTGGCCCTTATAGGTTATGGTGGCCGCTTGGGAACGGGTGTTGATCAAGACCGTCCCGGCTTTCGGAAAAAAGCAGGTATGGGTCTCTCCGCGATAGGATTTTGCATCAGCGACGCCCGCCAGAAAGATGGTGCAGAGAAGTCCTGAACGAAGCAGGCCCGAAGCTTTCACTATTCGGTGCATGAACATTTGCATTCGAACTCCTTAAGGCATTCAGAGCATTGGCATTATGCTCCTTTTTGTTCGACTGGACAAGGCGCTAAATCCCTCTAACAATCACTTGCACGTCGAGTTTGATCCGAAGTAGGCTGATCTGCCAGCCGGGAGAAAAGTTTCGTGCAAATTCTGCAACAAGACAAAATGCACAGCGTCCTGACCTTTATAGTTGCGGCGCTGCTCTTCGCCACAACAGCCGCTTGCCGGGAACCTGATGCTCAGGCCAATGGTTCGGATAGCGGGGTTGCGCAACAGACCGAACTCGTAGCTACGAAGCCTGCCAAGTTATCTGCCGTAGAACCAGTTACAGCACCGCAATCCAAAGCGGCAACTGGCCCTGACGCGCGAATCTACGTGCCAAAGATCCTCGCGTCGCGAGAAGAGATGTTCCGGGGCGCTCCATCTTGTATTTACACCATTAGCTATCAGGATAAAACCGATCATGAGGTAAGGTGGGAAGGGAATAATTGCGCCGACCTGACGACAGACTTCATGTCGGTTAGCGATCTCGAGAAATTTGGCAAACTCGACAGCTTGGATAAAGACGCACGTTCGATGCTTGCCGAAGATCACAAGCAGGGCGTTTTTTATGTCGAGGGCGAATTTACTGCTTCAATTTACCCACAAGATGCTTCAGGCGTGCCTTATGAGTTATCGGTTGCGGATTAGCGAATTGGGCGCTTTTCGGCTACAACCGTGGCATTGATTTACCTACAACGGTAGTTGCACAGGCAAACTCGCTATATTCCAATATCAAAGCAAAGACAGGCTATTCTATATACATAACTAGCGGTCGCTGCCTGCCAGCGCGGCAAGCCGATGCGATGTACAACAATTATGCCAACGGCACACCGCCAGCGTATAAAAACAAAGTTGCCGAAGGGCAGGTGAGAGATGCGTACAACATGGGACGGCGCAATGGTTGGTCCAAGGCGCAAACCGTTCGCGCAATGACAGCCGTCCTGCAGCGTCAAGTTGACAACGGCGTCCTTATATCAAAGCATATGAGTTCAAAAGGACTTGATATTCGTACACCGCCTGCCAGTGTGATTGCTGCCATACGGTGACACTAATACGGTGACAATACAGTGAAAGTTGCAATAAACCCTAAGCTTCGTGATCGCAACCGCATATCATTCCCACTATTATTTTGTGGTTATTGCAACCGGCACCGTAAACGCAAAAAATAATTTTCGAATTAAAATATCAAAAGAAACGAAAATTTAGGCTGGTTTTGATGAGGAATGAAGTTCATTTTTAAATCTTTACACATCTTCTTGTTTCAACCCTAATTTGGCCTTTTCTTGCAGCTTTTTGCTTTTTCGGTCTTCGGCTCATCATCATCATTTCCGCTCCATAATGCAAAAGACCATTTCGTCATGCTTGAATTAAACATGACAGAAATTTTTCCTTGATTAGCGTGATAGAAATAACTTCCGCTGCTCGCATCATATTTTTTGTCTTTATAGGTGATCGACGAATTGGGCTCGCGGGTATCAATCAAGACCTTGCCCGCTTTTGGAAACAAGCAGGTATATGTCACTCCGCGATAACTTTTTGCGCTAGCGACGCTCGCCAGAAAAACGGTGCACAAAAGCGATGTGACAAGAAGGCTAAAGGCTCGCAACATTTGGTGCTTGAACATGTGAATTGAAACTCCTCAAAACCACCAGAACGTTGGTATTGTGGGCCTTTTGAAGCGGTCGAGCAAGACACAAATAATCCGGGAAACAATCACTTGCACGTTGAATTGCTCAACCAAATCCAGCAGTCTAGGGTCAGATAACAACGGTATGGCGAGATGATGCAATTTTCCAAGATGACATGTTTGATGGCACTATTTTTGCTGATGCCGTTGCTTTTGCTGATGCCGCTGCAGTCGAGCGTGGCACGGGAGATAAGCGGTCGACTGGAAAATCAAACATATAGCCAGGCACGGAAGTCCATTCAGGCATATGGCTGGCAGTCTTACAAAGATGCCGCGCTCTGCTCTTCGAACAACAAAAAAGACAGCTGCACGCAGACGCCAGAATTATATTGGTGCAAATTTGCATTGAATTGCGAAATCAGCTTTTTCAAAGATGACAAATGCCTTTATCTGGGCGTCAAAGGTGGCCCGAGATGGAATTCCTACTACGTCAAAAAAGTACGATTTGCGCGCGGTAGCCAAAATTGTCCAAGCAGAGAATTACCGCACGCCTTTAAAAGGCTGCACGAAAAAACAGAAATTACTGACGCTCCAGACACCACCGCCGCTTCCATGACAAAGGCTATCCCCAAAATGCCAGCCGATCCGATTTCTGTGGTCAAAAAATCGCGCTTCAATCTCCCTTCTTGCAGTGAGTTGAAAGCGCAGAATTTGAGCGAAGACGATTTGATTACGCATCTCGAGAACCACTATCCAGCTGAATTGGTGAGCGTCGACACGGTTGAAGATGTCGAACTGAGCAGTCACGATCTCACCCAGTTGACCGGCTATGTTGCTTGCGTCGCGTCGCTCACACCGGGGCCGTATGCTCCCGAAAGTGCGTTGGCGCTGTTCGCCAGCAAGCGTTACGGCAATTCCGCCATGGCCGCGCTTAAAAAACGCAGCCAAGGCTCAACGGTCGAAGCAAAGGCAGCCAAGCAATTTGTGGAGCAAATAACAGCCTTTCTTGCCGGGCCTACAGAATAGGACTTTGCGCCATTCTCCTTTTTGGTTCGGGAATGTACAGGGATTTCGACATGAACAATTTGCGCTCTTGCTCTAATCTAGGCCCGATATTTCGGTTCGCCATATTGTCTGCATTGCTGGCCAGCACGGCGTGCAGCCCGCCTTCAGAATCGCAATCCGTGCCCGAAAAAACACATCATACAACGGTAAAGGCGCAACTTCCGAAAGCCGCACGCGAACCCGCAAAAAAGAAAGCTATTCCGCAGGTGCCGGTTTCCGCCTGCGAACTTGATGGGGGTGATCATGGCTTGTCGCTTGCGCTGTCGCAGGAACCCGATGGAGACATTACCGGGATATCCATGGATATGTGGCGGTTGGTTAATGAAAGTGCCCATGAATGCACAATTTCGGTCGCGCGCGGCGATGGCCAGTCGCAATGGACACCGCTACCGCAAGGCGTTCTGGTGCACATGAAAGACGACGAAGATGCAGCGTTCAGCATAACGATAAAGCCTGATCGCGATCAATCATGGTCGGTCAGCGTTGCAGGCACGGATGATCGCGAGCCGCGTTGCGGCAGTTTTGTCCTACCCGCTGAATTGCAGACGAAAACGAGCGCAGACGGAAGCTGCGCATTGATCGAAAGTCGATAATTTAAGGACGATTCCGGCGCCCCTCTATCAATGCATCCACGACGCTGGGGTCTGCCAATGTCGACGTATCGCCCAGTGCGCCGAAATCATTCTCGGCGATTTTGCGCAAAATCCTTCGCATGATTTTGCCACTGCGGGTTTTGGGCAATGCGGGGGTGAAGTGGATATGGTCGGGTGAGGCGATGGGACCGATTTCGCGGCGCACTTGCAGGCGCAGTTCGGCTTCGAGCTCTGCACTGGTCTCTTGCCCCGCGTTCAGTGTGACGTAGCAATAAATGCCCTGCCCCTTTATGTCGTGCGGATAGCCGACCACTGCTGCCTCCGCGACATATTCGTGCAGCACCAGCGCGCTTTCAACCTCTGCGGTGCCCATGCGGTGGCCGGAGACGTTAATCACATCGTCGACGCGGCCCGTGATCCACCAATAACCATCGGCATCGCGTCGGCATCCGTCGCCGGTGAAATATTTGCCCTGATAGGTGGAGAAATAGGTCTGAACGAAGCGGTCATGGTCGCCATATACCGTTCGCGCCTGCCCCGGCCAGCTGGCGGTGATGCACAAATTGCCCGACACATCCCCGCGCGCATCGCCTTCATCGGCAATCACTGCGCCTTCGGCATCGACCAGTTGCGGGCGGATCCCAAAAAAGGGCCGGCCCGCGCTGCCCGGTTTCATGCCATGCGCACCGGGCAAGGTGGTGATCATGATGCCGCCGGTTTCGGTTTGCCACCAAGTATCGACGATGGGCAATTTCCCCTCGCCCACCGTGGCATGATACCAACGCCATGCTTCGGGATTGATCGGTTCGCCGACCGAACCCAGCAACCGCAAACTTTTGCGACTGCGCGCCTGCACCGGCGCATCACCATCGCGCATGAGTGCGCGTAAGGCGGTGGGTGCGGTGTAGAAAATATTGACCTGATGCCGGTCGATTATATCCCAGAAACGGCCATTGTCAGGATAGCTGGGGATGCCTTCAAAAATCAGGCTGGTCCCGCCATTTTGCAATGGACCATAGACCACATAGCTGTGCCCGGTGACCCAGCCAATGTCTGCCGAGCAGAAGAAAACTTCGCCGGGTTTGTAATCAAACACATAATGGAATGTGGTAGCCGTCCACACCGAATAACCGCCGACGGTATGCAGCACGCCTTTTGGGCTGCCGGTGCTACCGCTGGTGTAAAGGATGAACAGCGGGTCTTCTGCGTTCATCGGTTCGCAGGGGCAATCGCCGCTGACGTCCATGTCGTGAAACCAATGATCGCGGCCTTTGGCCATCGATACCGTGTCGCCGCTATGCCGGATGACCAAAACCGCCTCAACGCCTGTACATTTTTCCAACGCGGCATCGATATTGGCTTTCAGCGGAACCGATTTTCCACCGCGGACCGCGCTGTCAGCACAGATAACGAAACGACTGGCGCAATCTTCGATTCGGCCCGCAATCGCTTCGGGAGAGAAGCCGCCAAAAACGACGCTATGCACGGCGCCAATCCGCGCGCAAGCCAGCATCGCGACCGCGCCTTCGACGCACATCGGCATGTAAATGGTAACGCGATCACCCTTGGCCACGCCCAGTTTTTTCAGGCTATTGGCCATGCGGATAACCTGCACCTGCAAATCGGCATAGCTGACGCGGCGGGCATCTTTTGCTGGATCATCATGTTCAAAGATAAAGGCGATTGCTTCGCCGCGACCGGCGGCCACGTGGCGATCAACGGCGTTGTGGCACAGGTTCAGGATGCCATCTTCATACCAGCTAATGCGCGGTGGATCGAACGACCAATTGCCGATTGTGCGGGGCGGCGTGAACCAATCGATCCGCTTTGCTTGCTCCGCCCAAAAACCGTCAGGATTGCTGATGCTTTCCGCGTACATCGCATCATATTGGCCTGCGGTGCAATGCGTATCCTTGGCTGCACTGTCGGGTACGGGGAACCAATCCTGATGCTCGCTCACTTGCACTCTCCTGAACTGCGGCTTTTGATGGCGCAGCTTTGATGGACAGAGCGCGGCGATTTAAGCGTAAAACTGCCCGCGAAGAATGTAACGCGCAGATGCTATGGCAATAAAGGCGCGGTCAAATCGATCCTTTGTTTTTCGCGCATTTTACCTTGGAGCAATTCGGCCTCTACCAATGCCGTTCCCATCAATCCGAAAATGCGCCCGCCGGTAAATATGGGCCGCGAATTGCCGTACCAATCGATGCAGCTCACCTCGCATTTATAATCAGCATGGGTTGCCACATCGTCCTTGGGCGTGGCGATCAACGCGCCTGCATCGCTTAACGTGCCCGACGATGCCTTGGCGACAAAGCTGATGTCGGATGATGCCGACCACCATGACCACCGGTTGGAATCCTGTTTGCGTTCCACTGTCGGGATACCGATTAAGCCCGAACTATCGCGATTGAGCATGGCGTTAAACGCATGGCTGCGGCCTTCGCTTTCATATCGGTTGGTCAAATGCATGCTCGAAAGGATTTTCGCATCGGTTCCCAACCCCAATAAGGTCATGTCGAGCCCGCTGGCATCGTGATAACCATTGATGATCATATCGTTGCCCAGCCGTTCAGCGCGGATAACATTATGCGGCAGCGTCAAAATCTTCGCCGTCTTGGGGCGCTTCACCGGAACCGCGATTAACGGCGTCGGTTTGGCGAGCAACGCCAATGCGTCTTTGTCGCTGTCTTCGGGCGGACGGCCAGAATATTGGTCACGCCCGCCATAGACCAGCCAATCATCGGCAAAGCGGTTTTCGACCACTGTTTTTCCGGGCGACGGCACCTCGGTATAGCTGAAACCGGCCACGGGCAGAAATTCGCGGACGAAATCATTTTCAGCCACCGACAAAAAGGCGGCTTCGGCGGGCGCATATTCGGTTCCTTCGCAGCGGAAGGTGCGCCAATCGGCAAGCGCGCGGAATTTGCCGTCGCGTTCATCCATCGAAAATTGATCATAAGGTGCGCCGTTGACGCCAATCACCCCCGGTTCACCACCACGGATCGGCAGGCGATAGACTGCGCCGGGCACCACGTCTTTTCGCACCGCGCGCGGCAGGCCGGGATGCGGTACATCGTCCCATCGCCGCCAATTGGCCACGCAATCGTCGCGGCTAACCTCGTTCACTTCGGACCATGTGTTATTCCAAAGATAGACATTGTCCCGCGACACAAACATTTCGGCATCACGCGGACCAATGAAACCTGTGGAATGGCAATCCAGATTACGGGTCTTTTCAAAATCGCCCAGCGGACACACCGAAATGCTGTGAATATACGGCTCTGCCGTGCGCAATACCGGTTTGTAGATATTATGCGCATCCAGCAGCGGTTTGCCCTTTACTTGCCGCTGTTTGCGTTCGGATTCAGGAACCCAGCGGCGCAAAACCGGGCGGCCTTCGCGTTCTTCGAACTGGTCCAGTTCATACGGCGTATAGACGACCAAGCGGTCCCCAACGATGCGGGTCGCATAATTGTCGCTGTCGTAATAATCATCCGAACTGATCAGGAAAACGCCCTGACTGCGAATTTTTCCGGTGGCCTGATCCAGTTTGAAAACCGAAATTTCGCTGGCACTGTCGGAATAGCTATAGGCGGTAATCAGGATATGGTCGCCCTGCACCAGCATTTCATCATACCAATCGGCCCCTTCGAATTCGTCGTAATAATAGGCTTTTTTGGCGGCTCCTGGCGCTTTGCGGCGATACACATCGGCGCGATCCTTCAGCTTCATATCTTTGATATTGATCGAAAAAATGCGGCCATCTTGCAAAACCAACAGATAATTGCCGATCTGTTTAACGATGTCGCCTTCATCGACCCCGCCGGTTTGCACGTTGGTAATCGTGTCACCCGACACCGCGGTGACAGCAGAGACCGCTGACATCGAAGGCGACGACGCCCGTGACGCGGTAACGATGATATTATCCCCCACGCCTTCGTCGGGGCACGCTTCGGGATCGGCGCAAACATCCTCGACTGCATCCTGCGTCATCGCGGCGGCAATAACGATCGGGCGTTGCAGCGATGCCCATTTGGCGTCGCTATCATCCTTCACCTTTTCCAGCGTCTCGATATAACGCCGTAGCTCTCGATCTCCGTTGAATGTTTCCAATTCGGCGGCAGTAAAGCGATCCAGCAATTTATCCTCAAACGGAAATGCGGATTGCGATTTATAGCGCGGCGGCGGGGGTGCGGGGCGGGGAATAACCTCAATCGCCGTCACATAATAAGGGGGAGGATAGGCATAGACCGCAGGTTTGAATTGCGGCGCATATTTCAGCCGGATCGGCTCTGCTTCGGGTTCTTCTTCGATATAATCATCGAAATAATAATCGGCACTGCCGCCAAAATCACGCTGTGCATGCAGCGGAGTGTGCCATATCAGCGCAAGCGCGCTGGCCCCCAACAGAATAGAAAAAACGCGCATCGACTCGCCCTCCCCTGTATCTCCGTATGGGAAGGTAACATCATAACGTTCCAATGGTTAGAGGTATTTAGGGGTGGTTGATGGCGGCGCTACCGACGGCTCTATATTTGTCGACTTAGCGCCGAAGGCGTTGAGAGCAGAACCTCAGCTTCAATCGTCACCCCGTGCTTGACACGGGGTTAGGCTTTTTGCCTGCCAATCAGATATGAGAGCATGATGACATTCGGTTGAATCACACCGTTAGTGCTGAGCTTGTCGAAGCACGTCTCGCGGTACTGCGAAACGCCCTTCGACAGGCTCAGGGCTACGGTTTAACTTAATGTCATCATGCTCTAGCCTAACCCCGTGTCAAGCACGGGGAGACGGCAGGAGTTGCCTTTTAATTGTCAGCCAAAGACAGCCCCAAATTGTATCGGGCCGGATACGCTCAGGACGTCAACTCCCCCAAAACCCTTAATCCACATCATCCACAGACACCGCTTCACCCGTTACGCGTTGCGCCAATGCGGCGGCGATGAAGTCGTCCAGATCGCCGTCGAGTACATCCGACGGTGTCGGGCTGGTCACGCCGGTGCGCAAGTCCTTCACCATCTGATAAGGTTGCAGAACATAGGAACGGATCTGGTGGCCCCAACCGATTTCGGTTTTCGCCGCATATTCGCCGGATGCCACTTCTTCGCGTTTGCGCAATTCGGCCTCGTACAGCCGCGCTTTCAACATGCCCATCGCCGTTGCGCGGTTTTTATGCTGGCTGCGGTCGTTCTGGCTGGCGACGACAATGCCCGACGGTTTATGGGTGATCCGCACCGCACTGTCGGTGGTGTTGACGTGCTGTCCGCCCGCGCCCGATGCGCGATAGGTGTCGATCTTCAAATCGCCTTCGTTAATCTCGATGTCGATATTGTCGTCGATCACCGGATACACCCAGACGCTGGAAAAACTGGTGTGGCGTTTGGCGGCGCTATCATAAGGCGAAATGCGGACCAGCCGGTGCACACCACTTTCGGTTTTGGCATAGCCATAGGCGTTTTCGCCTTTGATCTGCAGCGTCGCCGATTTGATCCCGGCCTGATCGCCTGCCTGATAATCGACCATTTCCACTTTATAACCGCGCGCCTCGGCCCAGCGGTAATACATGCGTTGCAGCATTTCCGCCCAATCCTGGCTTTCGGTGCCGCCGGCCCCTGCATGGATTTCGATGAAGGTATCATTGCCATCGGCCTCGCCCGACAACAACGCCGCAACCTTGTCCTTATCCGCGCGGTCAGCCAGCGCCTTGAGCGAAGCAACGCCTTCGTCGGCCAGTTCCTCGTCGCTTTCCATTTCGGCAAGCTCGATCAGTTCGACCGTGCCGTCTTTGTCCGCACCAATTTCGCGCACGGTGCCAATGGCGGCATCCAGACGGCGACGTTCGCGCATGACTTCTTCGGCGGCCTTGGGATTATCCCATAGCTTCGGGTCCTCGACGCGGGCGTTCAATTCGTCCAGCCGCCGTAAAGCGCGATCCCAATCGAGCGCCATTTTGACAAGGTTCAGCGCGGCATCAATACGCTCAACAAGGGATTGCGCATCGGCGCGCATGGCGAAAACTCCAAAGCTAAAATGGCTAAGCCTGCGCCTTTACCCGAACGGGTGGGGAAGTCAAAGGTGGCGAGGGTGAAGGACTGGCGCAACTGCTGCCACAGTGGACTGGCCAGCATAGGCCGCGCTAAAACCGTTCCTTCATGGCAGTTTCCAGCATCGCACTGACCGAGGGATAGTGTTCGATGATGTCACCGCTCACGCGGTCTCGCCGGGTCGGCGAAGAGGCGCTCAGGGATACGGTGAAAATATCCATTTCGGTCTCCCCGATGACGATATAGTTCAGTGCACCATTTTCGCGCCACAAGATATTCGCCGCCATAAGGCCCTGCCAAAACCCGCCAGCACCGCGATTTTCAGAAGACTGGCTGCTGCCATAAATAACCAGTCCGTTATAATCCAAGCCATTTTTCACCTTTAGAAACTTCTCCAATTCCTCAGGTAGAACGGCGTCAAATGTAAATCGCATCGCATCGGCGAGCGTCTCAAGCTCGGCATGCGTTGCGGGCTTTTGCGAATATTCTTTCGCAACCTGCTGATCCTTTTCGATCTGATGCAATATATCCAACATGGGATTGGCTCCGATAATTGCGGGTGATGGATTGATCTGCGATCACTTCGTTCCCCGCCACGGCAAAGCCGAGTTTATCCTGAGCGCCTGCCCTGCGGGCAGTCGAAGGGCGGAAATGACGAAGTGTTTGATTTTAGGTAGTTTGTATTTTGAATGTCAACAAACCCTAGACATATCGTTTATGGGGCCGGGTTATGGTTTCATAAAATCCCGGGAAAAATGACCCTCATTCCGCTCTAGAATTTCACCACAGGGGCCGCTTCAATCATCGGGCGATCTTCCGCTGGCAATTCCCAGAAAGTCTGTTCGCCAAAGCCAAGGCCGCTTGCAAATACCACTGCCGGAAACGCCTCTCGCGCGCCATTATAGTCGGCGGCGGCGGCGTTAAAGGCGCGGCGCGATGCCGCCAGCTTATCTTCCACATCGGCGATTTCGTGCTGCAATGTCTGGAAATTCTGGTTCGCTTTCAGGTCGGGATAGCTTTCCGCCAGCGCGAACAAGCCTTTGAGCGCGCCTGAAAGCCCGCCCTCTGCCGCCGCTGCTTCCGCCGGATTGCGCGCCGACAGGGCGCTGTTGCGGGCGCTGATCACCGCGTCCAGCGTCGATTTTTCGTGCGCAGCATATCCCTTTACGGTCTCCACCAGATTGGGGATCAAATCGTGGCGCTGCTTCAACTGCGCATCAATATCGGCCCAGCCCTGACGGCAATTCTGCCGCAACGCGACCAGCCGGTTGTACAAAATGATGATCGTTAACGCCAACAGCGCAACGGCAATCAGGACAATTAAACCCATGGCTTTACACTCCATCCATTCCCGACAATAAGCATTTTACATAGCAGTTTGCATGAGGTTGGCCAGACATGATCGACATACCCGACGCCGACACGTTGATGGCAGGCGGCCTTGGCGATTGGCTTGATGGTCAACGGACTATGCGCGCGGAAGCATCGTCGAAGATACGGACAATCTGGACATGGGCCGCGATTGCCGGGGTTACCATCGTTCTTTTGGCATTTTTCCTGTTGAACAATGCCGGTATCGCCTATTTTGTGGGGGCTGCAGGCCTTGCGGGCGTCACCTATTGGACGGGGACAATTCGCAAAAGCGTAATCGACGGGCTGAAACAGCAAATGAACGGCGCGCTCGCGCAGGAACTGGGCGTGCAATATTCTGTCAGCGCCGCATCGGGCGCGGAATTCGAATTGGCTCGGCAGTTCGGCATCCTACCCAGTTATGATGACGTTTATCTGCAAGACCAATGGGCAGGATCAATCGGCGATACGGACTTTTTGCTATACGAAGCCAAGCTCACCGAAACGCGCGGATCGGGGAAGAGCCGCCGCACAGTAACGGTTTTCGAAGGCATCGTATTGCGTTTCCAATTCGCCCGGCCTTTTTTATCGACCACTTTATTGCGACGCGAGGGTTTCAAATTCACCCTGTTTGGCGATGACAAGAATTTTGGCGGGCAGGTGCTGGAACGGGTCAAAATGGTCGACCCGCGTTTTGAAGACGCCTTTGATGTCTATTCCAGCGATCAAGTGGAAAGCCGCTACCTTGTCCATCCCGCCTATTGCGAACGGCTGCTGGAATTGGAGCGTGATTTTTACGGATCGAAACTTGCCGCGTTGTTTCGCCATGGCGACCTGATTGTTACCGTCAATGCCGAGGAAATGTTTGAAAGTGCAACGCTCGATCCAGCGCAAGATCGTGAACTTTTGGGCCGTACCATAACCCAATTTGGTTCCATGGCGCGGCTGATCCATTTGCTGAACGAACGTCCGCGCGGCTGATTGGGCCATGGCCACCAACCCGACCGCCGAGGCCATCCGCGCTTTGTTCGATGGCAATAACGAACTGGTATTGCGGGTTATTCCGGGGGCGCGGATCGAGAAGGCCGCGATTGAAAATGGTGCACTGAAAATTTGGACCCGCACCGCTGCCGAAGACGGCAAAGCCAATAAGGCGGTATTGGCGCGGGTGGCATCGCTCCTGAATCTGTCTGCCGATGCCGTGACCTTATTAACGGGGCACCATTCGCGTGACAAACGGGTCCGCATTTCCAGCTAAAAAATGGCCGGGTACGGTCAAAGTTAGCGTTCTGTAAACCAAACCGCTTTATCATTGTCGCAGAGAGAAACCATTTAACCAGCCACCCGCGCGGTGGGAGCACATCGATTATGGCCGTTAGAAGTCTTCTGAAGAGCTGGACAGGCGCTGCTAATGCGGACGGCGGCGAATATGGTTCCGTTGCGGTTATTACAGCAAACGACGTAAGCCGCCGTCTCGAAATTCTGGATGACTTTGAAAAAATCGGCATCGGCTGGCTTTGGGCCACAGATGACGAATGCCGTTTGATTTATCTGTCGGAAAACGCGGTTGAAAAGCTGGAAAAACCGATGCAGGAATTATTGGCGCAACCGCTGGTTTCGCTGTTTGAGGTCGATCCCGACAGCCCCGGTGGCAAATCAGACCGCCCGCTGAATTTCCAACTCACCGCCCGCAACAAGATTAACGATCTGACCGTGCGGCTGACGCTGGGCCGATCAAAGCACGAAGGCCGCCAGATGTGGTGGACCATTTCTGCCCATCCCAAATTCGACAAATCGGGCAATTTTCAGGGCTATCGCGGTAGCGCCAAAGACATCACCGTCGAATATGAGCGCAGCCTTGAAGATTCGCGCATGGCCGAATTTGATTCGCTCACGGGCCTTGCCAACCGCCACCGCATGAACAAGCGGCTGGAGGCGATTTTGGCATCGTACAAAGCTGCAAACCGCAGCTGTACCTTGATGATGCTTGACCTCGACCGGTTCAAACAGGTCAACGATACGATGGGCCACCCCGCAGGCGATGACCTGTTGAAACAGGTGGCGCGGCGCATCGAACGGGTGGTCGGCAGCCGCGGCGAAGTGGGCCGTTTGGGTGGCGACGAATTTCAGGTGATTTTGCCCGACATCGACGATCGCGGCAAATTGGGCGAACTGGCGAACAAGATTATCCAGATCGTTTCGCAACCCTATCAGATCGAAGACAAACGCGCGACCATCGGAACATCGGTGGGCATTGCCGTTGCCCCTTATGATGGCGTGCACAAAGACGATTTGGTCCACAATTCCGACCTTGCGCTTTATGCCGCCAAAAATGGCGGGCGCGGGCAATATCGATTCTATTCGGCTGACCTAAAAGACGAAGCCGAAGAACGCCGCCTGATCGAAGAAGATTTGCGCGATGCGTTGAAAAACGATGAGTTGGAACTGCACTACCAGCCCATCGTGCGCACCGAAGACAATATGGTAATCGCATTCGAAGCGTTGATGCGTTGGTCGCATCCTGAACGCGGCAATGTGGGGCCCAATGTGTTCATCCCGATTGCCGAAGAATCCGACCTGATCATCCAGCTTGGCGAATGGGCATTAAACCGCGCGTGCAAGGATGCGGCGAAATGGCCCAAATCTGTGCGGGTCGCGGTCAATGTGTCCGCTGTACAATTCGCCCATAATGACCTGCTGGACATCGTTACGCGCGCGCTGGAAACGGGCGGCCTTGAAGCCAACCGGCTGGAGCTGGAGTTGACCGAAAGCGTCTTCATGGGCGACAGCGAAACCGTGGAGCAAACGTTCCGCACGTTGAAAGAATTGGGCGTGCGTTTGGCGCTTGATGATTTCGGCACAGGCTATTCCTCGCTCAGCTATTTGCGTTCGGCCCCCTTTGACAAGATCAAAGTGGATCGCAGCTTTGTCGACAGCTGCACCTTGAAAGACCAGAATAGCGACAAGATTATCGCCGCCATCATCGGCCTTTCCGACGCACTGGGAATGGAAGTGACCGTCGAGGGTGTCGAAGCATTTGATCAGCTTGAGCTCGTCTGTTCCAAAGGCGCGCGCTATGTTCAGGGCTGGATCTATTCCAAGGCGCTGCAACAATCGGTAATCGAGGAACGGATGCAATCGGGCGAATTCCGCATCGAACCCGACGGACCGGAAAAGCACCGTTCCGAACGGCGATCGGTGTTCCGCCGAATTGGCGCGATCCATGATGACCATCGTTACGATGTGCTGTTGCGCGATCTATCCAAAACCGGCGCGCGAATCGAAGGATTGCTGGGCGTTCCTGTGGGAACCGGGCTGGTGCTCGATTTAACCGGCGGGCAATTGGTGGTGTGTACCGTCACGCGTTCGCAAGAATCGATGATCGGTGTCGAGTTTGAAACATCGCTGGTGAATGATGGCGCGGGCGGTTTGTGCACCCGTCACCGCGTTTCGCCTTATGCCTTGGCGGCGGCTGGAATGAAATTGGAAGCTTTGCCCCCCGGCAATTATCCGTTGCAGGCGCTGCACGATGCGCCGAAAAATAAACCGCAATTCATGCAGGTCGCAGTGTCCAAATCGCAAGGTGCCATTGATTTTCCAAGCTAGGTCCTAACCCTAATATTCGACATCGTACTTGGCAGCGATGGCGCAGCAGTGCACAGCACCGCATCAGCGCAGAATAAAGGACCTTCCATGATACCCTTCGTCACCCTGACCGACACGCGCGGCCAGAAAATCTCTGTCAATCCAGAGATTGTGCAGTTCATCCGCACCGCCGACAATGCGCATGATGAATGCCTGATCGTTTTTGGCAAAGACCAACTGTTGCGCGTTCGCGGCACCTTGAACGAGGTGACCGATATTTTGAGCGACGTTTGATCTGGCCCCAAATTCCATCTATTACGCTGCGCATTCCCCAACTGACTTTATACGGATCAACCGATGACCAACGCCTTGCCTAATGCCGCCGAACTTTCCCGCGTCTTCGCCTTGCAACAGGCGCATCAATGGACCGTGAAGGCGTCGACCGCTGAACAGCGCAAGGCGAAGCTCGCCAAGCTGAAATCCGCAGTTGAAGCGCATGCCGATGCGATTGTCGCCGCCGTGTTGGAAGACACGCGCAAGCCAGAGGCCGAAATCCGCGTTACCGAAGTGTTGGGCGTTATGGGCAATATTCAGCGGAACATCGATAATCTGGATGCGTGGATGGCACCCACCGAAATCACGCCATCACAAAATCCGCAAGACCGCGCCCAGATCATTTCCGAAGCGCGCGGTGTGTGCCTGATATTGGGGCCGTGGAACTTCCCGCTTGGCCTGACGCTGGGGCCAGTCGCGGCAGCGATTGCGGCGGGGAATTGCTGCATGATCAAGCTGACCGATCTGTGCCCTGCCACTGCGCGCGTTGCGGGCAGCATCATCCGCGCCGCATTTGACGAAAACGAAGTCGCGCTGTTTGAAGGCGATGTTAGCGTTGCCACTGCGCTGCTGGAATTGCCGTTCAACCACATCTTTTTCACCGGCAGCACGCGGGTTGGGAAACTGGTCGCGGTTGCGGCAGCCAAGCATCTGGCGAGTGTTACACTGGAACTGGGCGGCAAATCCCCGGTCATCATCGATGACGGCGCAGACATTGATAAAGTCGCCGCCGACCTTGCCCATGCCAAACAATTCAATGGCGGACAGGCGTGCATCTGCCCCGATTATGTCTTCGTCAAAGCCGACAAACAGGCGCAACTGGTGGAAAGTTTCAAGGCGCATGTGGCGAACAATCTGTACACCGAAGACGGCGCGATCAAAAAAGAAAGCATCGCGCAGATTGTGAACCAGGGCAATTTCAACCGCGTCAAAGCCCTGTTTGACGATGCCGTCGCGCAAGGGGCAACGGTGGCTGCGGGCGGAGAACTGGATGCGACCGACCTGACCATCCACCCCACCATGTTGACCGGCGTGACCCCGCAAATGAAAATCCTGCAGGACGAAATTTTCGCGCCCGTTCTGCCGGTGATGACTTACGAAACGCTCGATCAAGCCATCGACTATATCGCCGCGCGCGATAAGCCGCTGGCGTTGTATATCTACAGCAACAACGCCGCGAATGTGGACACTATCCTTGGCAAAACATCGTCCGGCGGCGTAACCGTCAACGGCGTATTTTCGCATTATCTGGAAAACCAATTGCCGTTCGGCGGGGTGAACCAAAGCGGCACGGGCAGCTATCACGGCGTGTTCGGTTTCAAGGCGTTCTCCCACGAACGCGCGGTGTACCGCCACGTTTGACGGGGGGTGGGGTGTGCGGTTGAGAGTTTAGCTCTCCCTAGCCTTTAGCCCATTGCCCATAACCCATAGACGTCACCCCGTGTCGAGCACGGGGCGACGGGAGATGGAGCGTAATTTTAATAATAAAAACATATAGTTAAATCGAAAATTGCGCGTTATTCCTTCCTAGCCTTCAGCTCGTAACCGGATCCATTGGCCCAACTTGTCTCGGTAAGGAAAAGGCAAAAGAGACAGGAGACAAAGAGAGGTTTTGGCCCCCTTGCCCCCTCCTCGTCTCCTGTCTCTTTTACACCTTCATCACCGTTGCAGTTTGTCCAACGCGGAAGTAAAGGCGCGGCCGCAATTTGTTCTTAATATGTTCTTGACATTTATCCAGTCTTTGGCTAACATCAGAATATTTACCGGCGCGCCTGATCGCGCACTCTCTTTGCCAAAACCGCCGGAAGGTTACACCGGGTTACAGTGTCGGTTTTTGGGTCGGTTTTCGCGACGCCGGTTGGATCAGCCGATGGCCAAACCACAGGCACTGTCATCCGTTGCCCCTTGCCCGCCCATCCCATCCGCGCTAAGGCGCGCGCGGTAACCGAATCTCCCGCTTTTCTGCTGGTTTGATGGACCTTCCAACCGGAGTTGACCTGCCGTCCTTCGACAGGCGCGCGACGATCGGTTTTTGCGAATGGTTCCTTCCCCCAAGCCGGCAAAAAGCCCGCATCAAAATGAAGGGGTAAACACATGACCGCCATTGGTAACGACACACTCGGCACGCGTTCCACATTGAACGTAAACGGCAAGTCTTACGACTATTTCTCGATTGCCAAGGCATCGGAAACATTGGGCGACGTATCGCGCCTGCCCTTTTCGATGAAGGTGCTGCTCGAAAATTTGCTGCGTTTTGAAGATGGCGGCTTTACCGTTTCGACCGCCGATGCGCAGGCATTGGTCGATTGGCAAAAAGACCCATCGGCCAGCCAGAATGAAATCCAATATCGCCCTGCCCGCGTGCTGTTGCAGGATTTCACCGGCGTTCCCTGCGTGGTCGATCTGGCGGCGATGCGCGATGCCATTGCCAAATTGGGCGGCGACACATCGAAAATCAATCCGCTGGTTCCGGTGCATCTGGTGATCGATCACAGCGTGATGGTCGATGAATTCGGCCACCCAAAGGCGTTCGAACAGAATGTCGAAATCGAATATTACCGCAATGGCGAACGCTATGACTTTTTGAAATGGGGTTCGAAATCGCTGGACAATTTCAAGGCGGTTCCTCCCGGCACCGGCATTTGCCATCAGGTCAATCTGGAACACATCGCGCAGGCCGTTTGGACCAGCGAAGGCGTGGATGGAAAGACCATGGCCTATCCCGACACCTGCGTTGGCACCGACAGCCACACCACGATGATTAACGGTCTGGGCGTCCTGGGCTGGGGCGTGGGCGGCATCGAAGCCGAGGCCGCGATGCTGGGCCAGCCGGTATCGATGCTGATCCCCGAAGTCGTCGGATTCAAACTGACCGGCACCTTGAACGAAGGCATCACCGCCACCGATCTGGTGCTGACCGCAACCGAAATGCTGCGTAAGCACGGTGTGGTCGGACGCTTTGTCGAATATTACGGCCCTGGCCTTGCCTCGTTGACGCTGGCGGATCGTGCGACCCTCGCCAATATGGCACCGGAATATGGCGCGACCTGTGGCTTCTTTGGCATTGACGACAAGACGCTGGATTATATGCGCCTAACCGGTCGCAGCGACGATGCCGTTGCCCTGACCGAAGCCTATGCCAAGGCGCAGGGGCTGTGGATCGATGCGGCTGCCGCCGATCCAATCTTCTCCTCCACGCTCGAACTCGACATGGGCACGGTACAGCCTTCACTTGCCGGACCAAAGCGCCCGCAGGACAAGGTTGTGCTGACGCAGGTGGACGATGTGTTCAACCGCGACCTCGCCGAAACGTACAAGCATGATGGCGCGAAACGCGTTCCTGTTGAGGGCATGAGCCACGACATTGGTGACGGCGACGTGGTGATTGCGGCGATTACCAGCTGCACCAACACATCGAACCCCGGCGTTCTGGTGGCAGCTGGACTGGTTGCCAAAAAAGCCAATGAACGCGGATTGAAGCCAAAGCCTTGGGTCAAAACCTCGCTTGCTCCCGGATCGCAGGTCGTGACCGATTATCTGGTAAAGGCCGGATTGCAGGAGCATCTGGACGCCATTGGTTTTAACCTTGTCGGCTATGGCTGCACCACATGCATCGGCAACAGCGGACCGTTGGCCGAACCGATTTCAAAGGCCATCAATGCCAACGACATTGTCGCGGCATCGGTGATTTCGGGCAACCGTAACTTCGAAGGCCGCGTGTCCCCCGATGTGCGCGCCAACTTCCTGGCATCGCCGCCGCTGGTTGTGGCTTATGCGTTGAAGGGCACCGTGACCGAAGATTTCACCACCACCCCCATCGGCGTGGGATCAGACGGCGTGGACGTTTTCCTGAAAGACATCTGGCCCAGCAATCTGGAAGTCGCCGACGCGATGAACGCCAGCATCAACCGCGAAATGTTCGTTTCGCGTTACTCGACAGTCTATAAAGGCGACGAGCATTGGCAGGCGATTCAGGTCGAAGGTTCGGAAACCTATAACTGGCGCGCCGGTTCCACTTACGTCGCCAACCCGCCCTATTTTGAGGGTATGAGCATGACCCCCGCTCCGATCAGCGACATCATCGATGCCAAGCCGCTGGCGATTTTGGGCGATTCGATCACCACCGACCACATCAGCCCCGCTGGCAGCATCAAGGCCGACAGCCCGGCGGGCAAATGGTTGATGGAGCATCAGGTCGCAAAGGCGGACTTTAACTCTTATGGCGCGCGCCGTGGCCACCACGACGTGATGATGCGCGGCACCTTTGCCAACATCCGCATCAAAAACGAAATGGTCCCCGGCATCGAAGGCGGCATGTCGCGTTATGGCGACGAAGTGATGCCCATCTACGACGCCGCAATGAAGCACAAGGCAGACGGCAGCGCGCTGGTCGTCATCGCTGGCAAGGAATATGGCACCGGATCGTCGCGCGATTGGGCGGCAAAGGGCACCAATTTGCTGGGCGTAAAGGCCGTGATCGTCGAAAGCTTCGAACGCATCCACCGGTCCAACCTGGTCGGCATGGGCGTGTTGCCATTGCAGTTCATGGATGGGCAGGATCGCAACTCGCTGGGCCTTGGCGGGGACGACGCCTTTACCATCACCGGCGTCGCCAATTTGAAACCGCGCCAGACGGTAACGGTCAAGGTGACCCGCAAGGACGGCACCACCTTCAACTTTGACGCGCTGTGCCGCATCGATACCGCCAATGAAGTCGAGTATTTCATGAACGGCGGGATTTTGCATTACGTGTTGAGGAAGCTGGCGGCTTAGTGTTCCGCCGAACAGCAACATTCTTTATGGTTGCGGTCGTCGGAGCAACAGCTCCGGCGACCGCGCAAAGCAATGTCGATCTAAAGGCAGACCCTGCCCCCGTTCAGCAAATGCTGAACGAAGTAATGAGCTTGTCCGCTAGAGGAGCATGGACTGAGCAAGAAATCGCAAGATATTTTGTAGGCGAATTAGCCGATATCAAGCCGTCTGCTTTAAATATGATACCGAAGCTCAACCGGATAGTGATGTTGACCAATGACAATGCCGTTGCGCGCGTGCCTGCTATTGAAGCCATACAAGATACCTATCTATACCTCGCGAAAGGCAAAAGTGGACAATGGCGAGTGACCGCATTACGAAGCCTTGCTTTGCCGCAATTCATTGACGCGCTGGAAAAGGATTTGCGGTCGACCCCAAATCTCGGCGCAACGATGCGGAACATGTTGCTCAACATCGAATTGACGAAAATGAATGACCAGCAACTTGCCACTTGGTTCGGCGAGCATCGCAAAGAACTGGATCAGATGCGGCAAATGAAAGCGTTGTTTCAGCGACATGACAACGAAGATCGATTTCGAACCGACAAGCCTGAATTTGATGCCATTGTTGACAAGCTGCATCTCAACTATGCGGCACAAGAAGGCAAAATGTTCAATGTCAGCATCGGAGGGATATTGGATAACTCGGTCGGCTTACTCCACGCAGAACCAGCCGATGTTCCGGCAATCAATTCCGGTGAGTATATTTGGATCGAACCGCTGAGTGAAGGATGGTATCTTTACCGCACAACTTAGTCTCCAAACCAGACTTTCGGTTCCGACAACCTCGTCGCCCCGTGCTCGACACGGGGCTTGGCTTTTTACACTGACCGCCAGATAAAAGCCTAACCCCGTGTCAAGCACGGGGAGACGATGCAGAGGTTCGTGAACTTCTAACCTTACCCTGCAAACTTATCCCGCAACTCCAGCAATTTCATCGCCGCAACCGCCGCTTCGCCGCCCTTATCCTTTTGCTTGGGATCGGCACGGACCAGCGCCTGCGCCTCGTTCTCCACCGTCAAAATGCCGTTACCAATCGCGATGCCGTCCATGGTCAATGCCATAATCCCGCGCGCGCTTTCTCCGGCGACGATTTCGAAATGATAGGTTTCGCCCCGGATCACCACACCAATCGCGACAAAGCCGTCGTACAAATCAGCCTCCGCCGCCATGGCAATCGTACCCGGAATTTCCAGCGCGCCGGGCACCGTAACAACCTCCGCCTCATGCCCCGCCGCCTTTATTGCGGCCTTGGCCCCGGCGACCAGCATGTCGTTCAGATGGTCATAGAAACGCGCTTCAACGATTAGAAATTTTGCCAACTTAATTCTCCGGTATCGGGCGTTCGCCCACAATGTTGATGCCCCAGCCGTCTAGACCGATGACGTTGCGGTGCGCGTTGGTGAGCAGGATCATGTCGTGGATGCCTAGGTCCGCCAAGATCTGCGCACCAATGCCATAAACGCGCAGATCGGTTTCGCTCTGTTTGCCGGTCAGCATGTCCAGCCGCTGTTCGCTATTGGGCATCAACAGCACGATGACGCCGGTGCCCGCCTTGCCCATTTCGGTCATGGCGCGCTGCAAAATGCGTTTGCGCGGGCCGGGCTGGCCCAGAATGTCGGAATAGATCGAGATGCCATGCATCCGCACCAGCGTGGGTTCATCGGGCAGAACCTTGCCCTTTTGCAGGGCGACATGCGATGATCCATCGATTTTGTTGCGATAGGTTTTGGCAATCCAATCGCCGCCATAATCGGAGGTAAAGGGCGCTTCGGAAACGCATTCCACCAAATGGTCGTTGCGGCGGCGATATTCGATCAGATCGCGGATCGTGCCCATTTTCAGTTCGTGCAAGCGCGCAAAAGCCACCAGATCATCCATGCGCGCCATGGTGCCATCGTCTTTCATAATCTCGCAGATGACACCCGACGGATTCAGCCCCGCCAGCCGGCTGATGTCGACGGCGGCCTCGGTATGACCTGCGCGCACCAGCACGCCGCCATCGCGCGCTGTCAGGGGGAAGATATGGCCGGGCGAGACAATATCGTCTGGCCCCATGGATGCATCTGAGGCGACCGAAATCGTGCGGGCGCGATCGGCTGCACTGATCCCCGTCGTAACGCCGGTTTTGGCTTCGATGGAAACGGTGAACGCGGTTTCCATGCTCTCGCGGTTTTCGACCGCCATCGGTGCCAGACCCAATTGTGCGCAGCGGGTGCGCGTCATCGCCAAACAGATAAGGCCCCGGCCATGGGTGGCCATGAAGTTAATCGCATCGGGCGTCGCCATCTGCGCAGGGATAATCAGATCGCCTTCGTTTTCGCGGTCTTCATCATCAACCAGAATATACATGCGGCCATTGCGCGCCTCTTCGATAATCTCTTCGATCGGAACCAAGGTCGGGCGGTCATCATTGGAGAATAAATACGTCTCCAATTTGCGCAGTGTCTCCGCCGTCGGGTTCCAGTCGGGCTGATCAAGATCGCGCAAGGTGTTGGCATGAAGCCCAGCCGCGCGGGCCAGACCAGAGCGCGACAGGCCACTTATGGTGACAAGATCGCGCAGCTTTTCGATAAGTTGTGATGACATGGCGCGCTTGTTTCACATTACAATGTGATCGTCAATTTGAAAAGCGCCCCACTATGTGATTGCATGCCCAATATTGGCATATTACCATGTTTTACATGGGGCCAAGCGCGAAATATACCGAAGACGAAATTGAAGCTATCAATCTATATCGATCAGATAAATATCGCTCGATCAATGATGCATTGCGCGGGTTGGAAGATATGACTTCGAACACAAAGCGCCTAATCAAATTGCTCGATAGCTGCTGTGATAAAACACGCATCGCCGAAAATCTTACGGTTTTTCGGGGCATAAGCGCGCCAGTTATCATCAAAATGAAACATCAAGGAATTCTGGCTGGCGAGCAGTACCAAGACGACGGATTTATGAGCACTTCCAGAAGCTTAACTATCGCTCGTCGCTTTGCCAGTATCGGCGGGTCGTTAGTGACACTGCAAATAACCCTCCCGGCTCAATCTCGTGCAATAATTTTATCAGAATTAGTAGGTAATGATGATGAACAGGAAATTATTGTCGCTCGTGGGTGCTTATTTGAAATTGAGAGTTTCGATAAGGGAAAAAATATCATAAAGGGTAAGCTATTATGAGAATATACAAAAAATTTGGCAGTCGTTTTTTGCTAGATTCTTCTAGCTTAAGCAAAACTGATAAAAGTCGGGCGCATGGAAAAAGCTTACTGGACGGTGTCAGCTTGGCAAGTCTGTTAGTAAAGCCGTCTAAGGCCAGCACCGCTAGAATGAGTCATAGAGCTAATGGCTTACTTAAACGAGGCCACGCTTTATTGATTATGCCAAGCATGGTCGGAAAAACCATGGTCATCCGTGAACCTTCGAACAATGAACGCATTATTTTAATCACACATGGCGACGTTGGAAAACGCTATCGCTATGCGAGAATTCACGACTCCAATACACGCACCAATCTAAGTCGATTGCGCCGACGCGCTTAGCGCCAAATAATCACTTTGGATCGATTGAGCACTCTTGGTAATAGGAGCCGGATGACCCGCAGAAAAATCGTTGCGGCTGCTTCCGTCAGGACCTGACCGGGTTGGCGACGACCACGTCCATCCGACTCCCGAGCGGGCATATGGCAGTGCTTTCCCCTATTTGCAAGTGCGCCCGAACGCCGCCCGCCACTGCAAAATTTTGGAACGCAATCCGAACAAGATAGATGGTTACGATTCCTTATCCCTGTTCATCCACCTTCGGTTGACCCTGATCGGATAGACGCTGTTTGTCACAATAGTCAGCACAGGAGTTGTCCGTTCATGTCCTATGCCATTTCGCAAGAGCGACCCGTTGACTATGCACAAGCGGCCTTGGAAGACCGCAGTGCCCCGCGGTTCAAAATTGAAATTCCTGCGCGGTTGCGACCATCGGGGATCACCGGCTTTCCCGTTGTGGTTTATGATCTGTCGTTAAGTGGCTTTGCGTGTGAAGCCGTTAGCGGCATTCCTGTCGGCTCACGCTGTTGGCTGTCATTACCCAATCTGGGTTCGCTGCAAGCCGAAGTGGTCCGAAATGACGGCACCACAATCGGCTGCGCTTTTACCAACATGATGAGCCAGGTCATATTGGATTCGATCCTGCGCCAATATGCGGTAGCCCTGCCTTATTAAGGGCCCTCTGCATCGATGGCATTCTGCACCCGGCGATAGAATTGCTGCCGTTGTTCCGATGCGGTTTTATCTGTCGCGCGCGGCCAATTGCTGTTTGAGGCAATCACCAACCCGCGTTTCGGATCAATAAAAATGCCCTGCCCGAAAATGCCCTGCGCGGCATAGCTGCCATCATCATAAGTCCACCATTGATAGCCATAGCCGCGCCCCGGCGTTCCAATGTCAGCATTTTTAACGGTGGCAGCGGCGATCCATCCTTCGGGCAACACGGAAACGCCCCCCGCCTTTCCGCCACCCAAAATGAACAAACCGAACCGCGCAAAATCTCGGGTGGAGGCTTGCAAGCAACAGCCGCTGATTTCATGGCCAGTTGATCCCAACAACCAAGATGCATCTTGCTCCATCCCGAACGGCGCCCAGATTTTTTCCGATAAATACGCGGCTACGGTCTTTTTGGTCGCTTTGCTCACCAGCACGCCAATCAAATTGGTTTCGCCGGTTTTATACACCCATTGGCTGCCCGCAGGAGCAGCGCGCGGCAAATTGCGCATATAGCTGACGGTGGCATCCATTCCGGGCGCTGGCTTATGCTCGTTAAACATAGCCACATCGGATTTTGGATCTTCATAATCCTCGTTCCAGCGAACACCGGATGTCATCGTCATCAATTGCTTGATGCTGACATCATCATAAGCCGACCCCTTGAGTTCGGGGATATAGGCGGTAACTTTATCATCCAGACTATGGATAAAGCCGTCTTTGATCGCGGCCCCGACCAATGTCGAGGTGAAGGATTTGGCGACGGAAAAACTAGTCCATCTGCCGTTGCCGTCAAAACCAAGCCCATATTTTTCCAGCCGGATTTTGCCATCCTGCACAATCACCAGACCCGCAGTGCGTTGTCCCTTCATATACTCCGCAACGTCGATGCTTAGCGGCGCTCCCTTGGGCATCGCAAAAACATCGTCCCCTGCATCAACGATGTTCGCTTTCGCCAACAACGGCAATCGGTCCATCGCACGGAACGCGGCATCGCGTTGCGGGATGCTCCAGAACAGCACATCACGGTTGGTGGGCAGGTTAGACGCCAGATTGCGCATGTCTTTGTCCATGCTGAACCAGCCGATGCCAACAACGGCAACCAAGATGACCAACACTCCCAACAGCCACTTACGCATCACCGGCACTCCTCTGGCCTTTATTTCCGCCGCAAGGTTACCTGAGCAACATTGATCCCGCCACCCCGAAACCCGCCTTCGCAATACATCAGATAAAAGCGCCAAAGCGCGACAAAGGCATCATCAAAACCTGCGGGCAGCTGCCCAGCCGCCACCGCACAGTCGAACCGGGCACGCCACAAGCGCAATGTCTCGGCATAATGCGGGCCGTAATCAACCTGATCCTGCCAGATTAGCCCGCGTTCCTCCGCCAGCCGCCGAAACCGGCTTTCCGACAACAGCATGCCACCAGGGAAAATATAACGCTGAATGAAATCGACGTTTTTTGCATAGGCATCGAAAACGTCATCCTCGATCCGGATATACTGGATCGCCGCACGCCCGCCGGGCTTTAAATTTCGCGCAATACAATCCAGATAAGCGGGCCAATATTTCTGCCCCACCGCCTCGACCATTTCGATGCTGGCAATGGCATCATACTGCCCGTTAACGGCGCGATAATCGGTCAACGTAATCGCGGCGTTCGCATATTTTGCCAGCCGCTGATCAGCATAGGCTTTTTGCGATGGAGACAAGGTTATGCCGTGATAATCGACGGCGCAGCGCGAACATGCCATCTCTGCCAATCCGCCCCAGCCGCAGCCAATTTCGAGCATGCTGTGCCCCGGCTGAAGCTGCAACCGTTCCAGCAACAATGCCATTTTCCGCGCTTGTGCAGCTTCCAATGCGGTGTCGGACGCGGGCAGTTCTTCAAACACTGCGCTGGAATACGTCATACTGGGGTCGAGCCAGCGGCTGTAAAAATCATTGCCCAGATCATAATGCGCCTCGATGTTTTCGCGCGCTTTGCGTTGGGTATTGCGGTTCAGCCAATGCAGACCGCGCCCGAACATTCGGGCCAGACCCGACGCTCGCGCTACGCGCCCCATGGCCAGCCGGTTGCGCACGAACAGATCGAATATTGGCACCGGATCAGGACTGCTCCAATCTCCGGCAGCCCAACCTTCATACAGACCGATCGACCCTGCACGCGCGATACGGGTAAACGTACGCATATCGTGAATGTGGATTACAGCCTGTGGTCCAACACCGCGCCCACCCGCGCATCGAACGGTTCCATCGGGCATATGTCCAATGATTTGACCAGCCTCCATACCAGCATCAATGCGCCTGATGATGCGGTCGTAGAAATTGCTGCGCAGTGAATCAAAAAAGCCACCCCTCGCCCCAGGCAATGCTGCCTTTTGGGTGAGGTGGTGGCCTCTTTTATCGTCCGGCGCGTTCATAGCGCCAGCCTTTAGTTTGCGATTAACGCTTGCGCAATTCGTCGCGGATTTCCGCAAGCAAATCGACTTCGGTCGGGCCGCCTTCGGCTACCTTTGTTTTCATGACTTTGTTGACCCAGCGGACCAGCATGAAGATGACAAACGCAAAAATCAGGAAATTGATAATCGCGGTGATGAAGGCACCATAACCAAGCATCGGTACGCCACCAGCTTTCAATGCCGCATAATTGCCAGCAGCCGCCGCTTCCTGAAGTTTTTCAGGGATCGCTCCCAGAATCATGAACTTGTTCGAGAAATCGACGCCGCCAAAAATGGCTGACACAACTGGCATCAACAGATCTTCGGTCAAGGATTTGGTGATCGTGGCAAACGCGCCGCCAATCATAACACCGACCGCCAAGTCCAGCACATTGCCCCCCGCGATAAACGCTTTAAAGTCACTCCACATAATAATCGCACCCCTTATTAACATTTAAGAGTTTTGATTTTGCCGCATTTTTTCAAATCTGTCGATAGCAATCATTGTAAAGACTTATCAGCTGACCTATCTAGGCAACACACATTCTTTGGGGAAGGAGTTTACCCACATGCGTTTTGATCTTGCCAAATTTCTGATCGTGCCCGTGGCCGCAGTTTCGCTGGCGGGTTGCGGCATCAACAGCGTGCCGACCGCCGAGGAAGCCGCAAAAGCGAAATGGGCTGACGTTCAAGCCGCTTTTCAGGAACGGGCAAACCTGATCCCCAATCTGGCCTCCACGGTAAAGGGTGCAGCGGCGCAGGAAAACAAAACCCTGACCGAAGTGATCGAAGCGCGCGCCAAGGCAACCTCGCCCACGGTCAACGTTAACCCCAGCGATCTGAACGATCCTGCCAAAATGGCTGCATTCCAGTCTGCGCAAAGCCAATTGTCGGGCAGCCTGTCGCGCCTGTTGGTGTCGGTGGAACAATATCCGCAGTTGAAAAGCCAGGAAGGCTATTTGAAGCTGCAAGACCAACTGGAAGGTAGCGAAAACCGCATTCGCATCTCCTTGCGCGATTACAACGAGGCCGTGCGTCAGTATAACACCACGATCAAAACCTTCCCCGACATCATCGGCGCAAAGGTTATCCACGGTGCCAAGGAAATGGTTCCCTATAAAGCCGCGACCGAGGGTGCCGACGTTGCCCCCACGCTCGACATGGCCCCGGCTGAACCCGCTGCCAAATAAGGCATCTGCGCAGGGGAGATTGGCGTTGCGGCTTGCTCCTATCCTGATTTTGGCGCTGCTGTTGTCCCCCGCTTGCAAGCGGATTGACGCAGCGCCAAAACAGCACGCTTCGCTGGAATTGACCGGCGTAGTAGTAGATAAAGCTGATGTACTCGACGAAGCGGCAGAGGCGCGGCTGACGGCCAAATTATCGGCAGCGCATACTGATTGCGGGCCGCAAATGGCAGTTGTAACCACGCCGTCTCTGAACGGAAAAGCGATCGATGACTATGGCTTGGCGCTTGCAAACAATTGGGGGCTTGGCGACGTCAAACGATCCGATGGGCTGTTGATGATTGTCGCTCCCAACGAACGCAAAGTGCGGATTGAAGTGGGTGTCGGCCTTGAAGGATCGTTCAATAATATTTTTACAAAACGCATCATCGACGAAACCCTGACGCCGCAATTCAAACAGGGCAATTTTCAGGCGGGCATCGAAGCAGCGGTCGATCAAATGATCGTCAAGATGAAGGCTGCGCCCACACTGCCCGCAAACGACAATGCGTCACCCGACGCGAAGGATGAGGCCGCATGAGCCGTTGGATGTTGATAGTATTTGCGCTGCTCGCGAGTTTGGGCTCCGCTGCCCATGCGCAGACCTTTCCTGCATTAACCGGACGGGTCGTCGATCAAGCGAACCTGCTCGACCCCGCGCAAGAAGCGGCGCTCACCGCCAAATTGCAGGCTTTGCAGGAACAGACCAACCGGCAAGTGGTCGTCGCGACGCTGGGCAGCCTGGAAGGCTATGACATTGCCGATTACGGATACCAGCTTGGCCGTAAATGGGCATTGGGGCAGGATGGTAAGGGTGAGAGCGAAAAGGACAATGGAACAATCCTGATCGTCGCCCCCAAGGAACGCAAAATGCGGATCGAAGTTGGCTATGGGCTGGAACCGGTACTGACCGATGGCTTTTCGTCTTCGGTCATCCGCAACGACATTACGCCCCGTTTTAAGGCAGGCGATTTCTCCGGCGGGATTAACGCTGGCGTCGATAAAATCATCACGCAATTACGCCTTCCCCCCGAAGAAGCGGCAAAGGTCGCGGCGGAAATGTCCAAATCACAGCGGCAAAGTGGCGGAGAAATGAACATCAGTACGATCCTGTTTTGGCTGTTCATCTTTTTCTTCCTGATTTTGCCCGTACTCCGATCGATGTTCGGCGGCGGTCGGCGGCATCGCGGACGCGATTCCGGTATTGGTCCGGTCATCATCTGGGGCGGCTCCGATTGGGGTGGTGGCGGTGGCGGTTCATCCTGGGGCGGCGGCGGCTTTGGCGGCGGCGGTGGATTTTCGGGTGGCGGCGGCAGCTTCGGCGGCGGCGGTGCCTCGGGCGGCTGGTAAGGAACACGGATATGCCACTCAAAAAAATCAGTCATGTCAGCGAAGCCGACCATGTTTTGGTGACCAGCGCGGTTGCCGATGCCGAACACCATACCAGCGGCGAGATTGTGACCATCGTCACCGACCTGTCCGACCATTATGGCGATATCGCGCTTGCCTGGGCTTCCGCCATCGGCTTGCTCGCGCTGGCGGTATATTCGCTGTTCCCCGATTTCTATTTGGCTATGTGGTCGCGATTGAGCGGCGATTGGTCGCAAGAACACAACGCCGCAGACTATGCCAAATTGGTTGCCATATTCGTTGCGCTGAAATGGCTGGGCAGTTGGTTGCTGTTGCAATGGATGCCTTTGCGATTGGCACTCACCCCCAAATCGATCAAAATGCGCCGCGTCCGCGCGCGCGCTGTGCAGTTGTTCAAGGTCGGCACCGAAAGCAAAACCATGGGCCGCACAGGCGTGCTGCTGTATCTGTCGATGCGCGAACACCGCGCCGAAATCGTCGCCGATGAAGCTATCGCCAGCAAGGTCGCGCCCGAAGTGTGGGGCGACGCGATGATTGCGCTGATCGCCCAAGTCCGCGCCGGAAAGCCCGGCGCAGGCATGGCAGAAGCGGTGCAGCAAATGGGCGTCGTTCTGGCTGAACATTTCCCCAAAGGCAGCGAAAATCCGAATGAATTGCCCGACCGGTTGATCGAGCTATGAACGCACCAGAAGAAATCATGTGGGAAGGCCGCTTCATCACGGCCAAGCGCAAAGGGACATGGGAATATGTCGGACGCAGCCGGGGCATAAAGGCAGCCGTTATCTTGGCGGTGGACGACGGCCATGTTTTGCTGGTCGAACAGTTTCGCGTGCCACTGGGGCGTATTTGCATCGAACTGCCCGCTGGCTTGATCGGTGATGACGAAGAGGGCGAAGACCCGATGATCGCTGCTGGCCGCGAGTTAGAAGAAGAAACCGGCTACCGCGCCGCAAAACTGGAATCGCTCGGCGAATATTTCTCTTCGCCCGGCATGGTCAGCGAAAGCTTCACGCTTGTGCGCGCCAGCGGCCTGAGCAAGGTCGGCGAAGGCGGCGGCGTGGAAGGCGAAGGCATTACCCCGCACCGTGTGGCCTTGAACGCGCTACCGGCCTTTATCGACGAGAAGCGTGCGGAGGGCTGTGCAATAGACGTGAAGATATTGCTGCTTTTGGGCATGACCTTTCTGGCATGATCCTGCTGCCGCCCGAGATTATCGTAGCGGCAAAGGCGCGCTATGCAGAACCGCACCGCAGCTATCATAATTGGCACCATATCGAGGCAATGCTGCGATGGATGCATTCGGGAGAATTTCCGATACACGATGCCAGCGCCACGTTTTGCGCGATCATTTTTCACGATGCGATTTACGATCCATCAGCGAAAGATAATGAGGACCGCAGTGCCATTTTGGCTGAAGCGACGCTGGCCCATCACGTAAATGCGCATTCTTTATCGCTTGCCGCGACGATGATTCGGGCAACGGCCAGTCACCAGATGGTCGACAATTTAGACGCTGCCTGCACGTCCGATCTTGCCCATTTTTTGGATATGGACTTATCGATTTTGGGATCTGCTTGGTCGGTGTTTGAAACCTATGAACGCAACATCCGTGCCGAATATTCCATTTACCCCGACGCGCTATTTTGGCCCGGTCGATGCGCTGTATTAGAAAGTTTTCTGAACCGGGAGCAACTCTATTTCAGCGACTGGGGCTTGAACCGTTTCGAAGCAACTGCCCGCAGTAATTTGGTCCAAGCAATTGCGATTGCGCGTGGCAAATTTACCTGAAATTATCCGCATAGGCTTGCAGCTTTAGCACCTTAGGCGCCGCCGCAATCACTGAGTAACTGATACCGTTTTTGTCAGCATAGGCCTTGGCCGCTTCCAACGTAGCGAATTTCAGGTTGAGTTGCCGATTGGTATCGGTGGACCCGGCCCAGCCCATCAATGGATCGGCGCATTGCGCGTCGGTGGGATTATATTCCAACACCCATTGCCCGGTGCCAGCGCGGCCCGATTGCAAAGCGTTTTTCGATTTTTGGACGATGCGTGCCTGAGTCATGCATGGGCCTTTCGCCGATTTACGGGCGACGATCAAGTCCCTTACCATAGCCTACAGCCCTTGGCGCTTCTTCGTCTTCAAACTCGCCGAGGCCGCCATTGGATCGTCGGGCCAATTGTGGCGCGGATAGCGACCGCGCATTTCCTTTGCGACATCGACCCAGCTGCCTGCCCAAAACCCGGGCAAATCGCGTGTGGTCTGTATGGGGCGACCGGCGGGCGACGTCAGGCTGAGCACGAGCGGCGTCCGGTTGGTGCCGATGCAGGGGTGCACCGCCAGCCCGAACAAAGCCTGCACGCGCAGTTCCACCGTTGGCCCGGCTTCGGCGGCATAATCAATATTATGGGTTGTGCCCGCAGGCGAGGTAAAATGCGGCGGGGCAAGGCGTTCAATCGCCTGCTGCCCGTCCCAACCGATCAACCCGAGCAAGGCATTGTGCAGCGCGCCGCTATCGACATCGGCCAGCCGCCGTTTGCCCGCCAGTTGCGGCGCGAGCCAATCATCCAGCGTATCGAGCAATTCCGCATCGGCCAAACCAGCCACACCGGCCCAACCAGCGCGTTGCCGCAAATGCTGCGTTGCATCGCCCCATGGCAATTGCGCAAGGCCAAGGTCTTGCACGCCGCGCAAAAGGGCCTGCGCTATGGCGGCGGGCTCGGCTTTGGCATCCTGCCCCTTGGACAATATAATCGCGCCCAGCCGCCGCCCGCTTTCGGTTTTGACGCCGCCGGTTGCAGGATCGAAGGTAACATGCGCGCCGCTTTCGATCCGATTAGCATACAGCGCCTCTATATCGGCAAGCTCTATGGCCGCCGCCGAGGTGATCCGCGCGCCCGACGCCGACCCCTGAATATCCGCCACCGCCAGCCATTCTTCCTTCGCCAGTGGATGCGTGGGATCAAGACGAAAGCCCCTGCCCCCAACGCTAAGCCAATGCTCACCCGACGCATCGCGGCGTTTGGCGAGCCGGTCAGGGAAGGCGAGCGCGATTGCGGTTGAAAGCCCTCTCCCTTTTAGGGGGGAGGGTTGGGAGGGGCTTGCAAGCCGAGCCCATTTTCTGGCCATTCCCCGCGCCGCATCAGCCCGTGCCCCGCGCTCTCCCCGCCATCGTTCCATCCGCCGGTCCAGATCAACATCGTTGCCGCCCAGCCCGCGTTCGGACAACAGCATTGCAACCTCTGCCGCAATATCGGCAATGCCCATCTCGCCTGCCCGGATCAGCATATGCGCCAGTCGGGGCGGCAAAGGCAGGCGCGCCATAGCGCGGCCATGCGTTGTCGGACGACCGTCATCATCCAGCGCCTCCAGTTCGATCAGCCTTGCCCTTGCCTCATCGAGCGCAGCTTTGGGCGGCGCGTCAATCCAACGCAGGCTGGCAGGATCGGTTACACCCCATAAGGCGCAATCGAGTAATAACGGCGACAGGTCCGCTTCCAATATCTCGGGCGGATCAAAGGGCGGAAGGCCTGCGTTCGCCCTCGCTTCCCACAGCCGATAAGCAACACCCGGAGCCTGCCGCGCTGCCCGCCCGGCGCGCTGCGTGGCGGCGGCCTGGCTGACCCTTTCGGTGACCAGCCGCGTCGATCCCGCCGCCCGATCATAACGCGCCCGCCGCGCCAGTCCGCTATCGACCACAATGCGCACGCCATCGATGGTCAGGCTGGTTTCGGCGATGGCAGTGGCAAGGATGATCTTTCGTCCCTGGCCCTTTGCGGATCGCCGCACGCTGTTCGGCAGGATCAAGGCTGCCATGCAGGCGGTGGACCTGTGCGGCAACGCCCGATAGCCGTTCGGCGGTGCGTTCAATTTCGCCAACGCCCGGCAAGAACGCCAGCACATCGCCCTCTTCCTCGGCCAAGGCACGGCGGATGGCAGCGGCCATTTCATCCTCGATCCGCGCCTCTGCCTTGCGCCCGATATGGCGCAGCGTCAGCGGATGGGATCGCCCTTCGCTTTCAATAATCGGTGCCGCCATCAGTGCGGCAAAGCGGCTGCCGTCCAATGTCGCTGACATCGCGACCAACCGCAAATCGGGCCGTAATCCGCCCTGTGCATCCAAGGCCAAGGCAAGGCCGAAATCGCTGTCGAGGCTGCGCTCGTGCACTTCGTCAAACAGCACAGCAGAGACACCCGCCAGTTCAGGATCATCCTGTATGCGGTTGCGGAAAATCCCCTCGGTCAGAACCAATATCCGGGTCGCCGATGATTGCTTGCTGTCCATCCGCGTTGCATAACCAATCGACCGCCCGACAGGTTCTCCCGCGAGTTCAGCAATGCGTTCAGCAGCGGCACGCGCCGCCAATCGGCGGGGGGAGAGCAGCAAAATCTGCCCGTTGCACCAAGGCTTCCCCAACAAAGCCGACGCCACCATTGTGGTCTTCCCTGCGCCCGGGGGCGCGATGAGCACCGCGTTGGAGCCAGCGATCAAAGCCGCCTTCAACTGCGGGAGGACGGCTTCGACGGGCAGCGTCACCGCATTTAATAGGCGCGGGCGATGGCGAACTCGACCGCTTCGACCAGCGCATCTTTGGCGGCACTGGCTGGAAAGGGTGCCAGCGCGTCGATGGCGCGTTGCCCGTAATGCCGAGCACGCTCTAGCGTATCATCAATGGCCTGATGCTGTTTGAGCAATTCGGTCGCATAGGCCAGATCGTCGGCGCTGGCCCGGTGCCCAAGCATCGCGTCGCGCCAGAAGTGCTTTTCCTCCGCAGTGCCCCGGCTATGCGCCAGAATGACGGGCAACGTCACTTTGCCGTCGCGGAAATCATCGCCCGCATCCTTGCCCATGGTTGCACCATCGGACACATAATCAATGGCATCGTCGACCAACTGAAATGCAATGCCCAGATTGCGGCCATAGGCATCAAGCGCCAATTCGTCAGCTTCGGCACGTTCGGCGACCACCGCCGCTATCCGGCAAGCAGCAGCAAACAGCGCGGCGGTTTTCGATCCGATAATGTCGAGATATTTCTCCTGCGTCGTCGTAATCTGCCGTTGCGCGGTCAATTGATTGACTTCGCCTTCGGCAATTACCGCAGAGGCATTGGACAGGATTTTCAGAACCTTGAGCGAACCATCTTCGACCATCAGTTCAAACGAGCGGCTGAACAGAAAGTCGCCGACCAAAACCGCTGCCGGATTGCCGAAAATCAAATTCGCCGCAGTTTTGCCGCGCCGCATATCGCTGCCGTCTACAACATCGTCGTGCAGCAAGGTGGCGGTATGGATGAATTCAACCGAGGCCGCCAGTTTGTGGTGGCGATCCCCCGGATAATCGAGCAACCGCGCACAGGCCAAAGTCAGCATCGGGCGCATCCGTTTGCCACCGCCCGCGATCAAATGCCCGGCCAGTTCTGGGATCAACGGAATTTCGGACTGCATCCGATCCAATATCACCGCATTCACGCGATTCATTTCAGGAGCGACCAGCGCAAGCATGGGCTGGAGCGAAGGCGCGCGATTGCCGCCGATTTTATGGATTGTCGCCGTCATTATCGCCCGCATTGGCAAGCAGCACCGTTCAAGGCAAGTGCAAAAGGATGAAAAGCACTTGTCCGCGGCGGAATCTGGCGGCAAGGGATCGTTGATGACTGATGACACCCTATCCCGTTACCGCGACAGCATCGACAATATCGATGCCGCGCTGGTTTTCATGCTTGCCGAACGTTTCAAGGTTACCAAAGCCGTGGGCGAGTTTAAAGCAACGACGGATTTGCCACCTGCCGATCCTGGCCGCGAAGAGCGACAAATCGAACGGCTGCGTCAATTGGCAAAGGATGCCAAGCTGGATCCCGATTTTACCGAGAAATTTTTGCGCTTCATCATCGATGAAGTCATCCGCCATCACCAGCAAATCCGATCTGAAAGCTAGGGTTAGAACACGCGGTTGCCGAAGCTGCCACCCACAATATGTGCAATCAGGCTGCGTACACCGGGCAACCGCGCGAAATTGTGAACGACCTGATCCCGCACCCATGGCCCAAGCCTGCCGTTCGACTGATAAAGCGGCGTAAATAGCGCGCTCATTATTTGATATACCCGCACATGATCCGCGCGCAAATTGGCATAAAGTGTTGGCACGTGCGCCAGATTATCCGCCAATTGCAAAGCCTGAGCAAAGGCATGCGCATCGAGCAAAGCCATATTCGCACCCTGCCCCAATTGCGGGCTGGTGCAATGCCACGCATCACCAATGTGGAACAGGCCCGAACGCGATTGCGGCCTTCCTGTCCGATGGCTGTACCGTGCAAAAGTCAATTGATCGAACGATGTAATCTGCCTTACATAGGGCTCGGCTTCGGGCCAAAGGTCCAGAAAATCCTGCTGCCATTGCCCGATCCCTGCCTGCCCAATCGCGCCCACTTCATCGTGCCGCGCGCTCCAAAACAGCGCCTTTGCCTGACGTTCTGTCACCGGACTGGTCCCCACCGGCATAATACCCGCCATCCGTTCCGCCCGCAAATAACGCTGATCTAAGGCATCAGTTCCAATCTGGGCGCCCGGCACATCATTGACGTTCGCCCAAAAGGCGCCAAAAGGCAGCTGTGTTTCGATGCCCGTTGCAAAGGGACTGCGTGCACCCATCGCATCCACCACCGCATCAAAGCGGCTAACGATGGCAGCATAGGCCGCCGAGTCTGCTGCGATATGGCAATCGGTGTGAACCGGCACGTCCGCCTGTTGCGCTTTTGCAAACAACAGGTTGAACAAAGTTGCCCGATGCGTTCCCAAGGCCACGCAACCTTTGCCCAAATGGCGATATTCCATATCCAGCGCGCGTTTGCCCGAACCGACACTAATGCCGCTCAGTCGCCGCACCGGCGCGGCCTCGCTGCGCAAAGCACCAAGCAAGCCAAGCTTCTCCAGTACCAATTGCCCCGAAGGCTGGATCAACAATCCTGAACCCAATGGCTTTGGTGTGACAAACCGCTCAAAAATTTCGGGCGCGTGCCCATTGGCTTTCAACAACAAAGCGAGTGCCATGCCGCCGGGTCCGCATCCCAGCACCGCTATTTTCATTGGACGCAAAAGCCCCGCCCCTTATGCAATCGCCTTGGGCAGTTGCAACCGAACCAGCAACCCGCCCATATCTTCGCTTTCTTCCAGCAAGACCGACCCATTGTAGATTTCGGCCACATCGCGAACAATCGCCATGCCAAGGCCGGTCCCCGGCTTTCCGCTATCGAGCCGCACGCCGCGATCAAAAATTCGTTGCCGGTCCTTTTCGGGAATGCCGCGACCATCGTCTTCGATGATGATTTCAACCATATCATCGGCGTCCTCAACGGTCACAAACACGCTGCCCCCGCCATATTTCGCAGCATTTTCGATCAAATTGCCCAGCATCTCGTCCAGGTCCTGCCGTTCAACCCGCACTGCCAGTTCTTTATTGCCTGCCATATCGAGGCGGACATGACGGTACAGTCGCCCTACCGCCCGCTCGACCGATTCGAGGCTGAGCCACACTTCGGCGCGGCTATGGCTGTGCCCGCGCCGCCCCACAGCGCGGGCGCGCGCCAGATGGTGGTCGACTTGCCGCCGCATAGTCGTGGCTTCGCGGATAACGGTTTCGGACAGATCCTCGGCTTGGGCTGTGGCGCTGTTCATGATGACGGTAAGCGGGGTTTTCAACGCATGGGCCAAATTGCCCGCATGCCGCCGCGCCTCTTCTGCCTGCTTCTCGTTATGATCGAGCAACGCGTTCAATTCGTTGACCATCGGCATCACTTCATCGGGCAAAGCCTCTTGGATGCGGTGCTGCTTTCCGCTGCGCATTGCCGCCAATTCGCGCCGGACGTCGCGCAAAGGCCACAGCCCGTAAAAGGTTTGCAAGGCTGCCAATATGATCAGGCCCAATGCCAACAACGCAAAACTCGTGAACAACACCGTCCGCAATTCTTTAATCTGGGCATCCAGCGCCTCGGTCGATTGCGCGACCATGAAGGTCCATCGCGTGTCGCTATCGGGAAGTGCAATCGCACGCTCTACAATACGCAGCGGTTCATCGGCAAATTCGGTGCTGTTGCGGAAACGCGGATTGGCATCTTTTAAATCGTAGCGCGGCTTTAGCGGATCATCCCATAATGAGCGCGAGGGGAAATCCTCTTGGTCCTTGCCGCTGATTTGGTAATACAGCCCGCTATTAGGCTCCATGAACCGCTGGTCACCCAAAGGCCGGTTCAACCGGACCTCTCCATCGGGGCCGATTTCAGCCGATGCGATCATCGCGGTCAGCACATATTCCATTTGCTGGTCGAAATTGTTCGACACCGCATTGGCCAGCACCCGATCCAGCGCGAGACCGCCGCCGATCAACAGCAAGGTAATCCAGCCCGCCGCGATCACAATCATCCGGCGGCTAAGCGAGCCAGAACTGCGCGCGGATTTGGTTAAAACCGCGGGGGCAATGGTGGCGGGTTCAACCGCCCTTATGTCCCCCGGCGCGTTCAGTTTCGCGGTTCCTCTAGGCTATAGCCAAGGCCACGGATTGTGGAGATAACATCCTGACCCAGTTTTTTGCGGATGCGGGTAACGAACACTTCGATGGTGTTTGAATCACGATCGAAATCCTGATCATAAATATGTTCGATCAGTTCGGTACGCGACACGACCTTGCCCTTGTGGTGCATCAGATACGACAGCAGCTTATATTCCTGCGCAGTCAATTTCACGGGTTCGCCATCCAGAGTAACCCGGCCCGAACGGGTATCCAGCCGAACATCGCCTGCGGTCAGTTCGGACGAAGCGTTGCCAGCGGCACGGCGGATCAGCGCGCGCAATCGGGCAATCAGTTCTTCGGTCTGGAAAGGCTTTGCCAGATAATCATCGGCCCCTGCATCAAGCCCGGCGACTTTATCCGACCAGCTATCGCGGGCGGTTAGCACCAGCACCGGGAATTTCTTCCCCTCGCGCCGCCAACGATCAAGCACGGTCAATCCATCCACCTCGGGCAGACCAAGGTCGAGGATCACCGCGTCGTAATTTTCGGTGGAGCCCATGAAGTGGCCATCTTCGCCATCAACCGACAGGTCAACGGCATAGCCTGCCCCTTCCAATGTCGATTTCAGCTGCTTGCCCAGCGTCGGTTCGTCTTCAACTATCAGGATGCGCATGCGAAATCGTCACTCCCATAAATTCGATTTGTGGCGGCGATAACAGAGAATGTTGCTGTCGGCAAAATATCATCGCAAGCAGCACAGAATCAATGCTGGCGAAGAACATCCCCGGTGCGTGCATCAATGTCGACAAAGATTACGCGGCCTTTGTTGATGAATTTCAACCGGTATACCTTGGCGTCCGGATCATATTCGGGGCCAAGATATTCCATGCCGCGCATCCGAGGAATAATCAGCCCCTCGATTTCGCGCAACGACAGCACGCCGCCCCGGCGCATTTGTTCACGCGCCTTGCCCTGTTCATCACTGCGCGCCTGAACAGGAGTCGCCGCCACCGAAAGGCCGATGGAGCCAAGCAACAGGAGTAAGAGGGCTTTGTTTATCATGCAGTCTGACTAGTCATAAAGCATTGAACCCAATCTGAATGGCGCGTCAAGCATTTGGCAAGGTTGGTATCGCCGTGTCACATGCGCGGTCCGGCTATTACCTGACCATCGTAAAGCTGACTGACAGCCGCACTTCGGTCGCAATTTCTCCTGCGGCCATCGGCGTTGATGTGGCATCGGCGGCAGCTTCGGCGGCATAGGCTTGCTTCACCATATATACCGGCTCTTGCTGGCTTTGTTGCGAGATAGCTTCTGACACCCGCACCACTTTCACTCCGGAAAATCCCGCTTTGCGGGCATGATATTCAGCAAGCTTGGTTGCGGTTGCCCATGCTTTGTCCCGCGCCGCATTTTTGGCGGTTTCATTGTTATCGAGCTCAAAATTGGGTCCGTTAAATTCGGTCGCTCCGCCCGCCGCCAGCGCATCGAGCACATCGCCCAGCCGAGAAAGATCGCGCAATTTTGCGCTAACCTGATTGGCCACAGTATAGCCTTTGAAACGGGTTTTTCCCGTAGGCAGATAATCGACATCGCGGCGCAGCGACAGCGCGCTGGTTTGAATATCCTTGTCGGCAATACCAATGGCCTTCAGCTGCGCCATGACTGCCGACATTTTGACGGCATTTTTCTGAATCGCGTCGCGTGCCTTGAGTGCACTGGTTTCAACGCCGGTGCTGAAACTGGCCATATCGGGCGCACTGGTTACGCTTTCGGTGACCGACAGATCAATAACCGGATTGGCGGGATCGATTTTCAATTCGCTGGTTCGCAAAGTCACCATCTCCTCCCGTTGCGCCATTGCGCCCGTTGTCAGGCCAAGGCCTATGATTGTTGCCGCCAATAGGGCTGTCCGCACGCGCATCATCATTCTCCTCTGCTGTTGGCCGCTAAATAGCCGAATCACGAGCAAACGCGATATAAATTTCGCGCAATTGCCGTGTGATAGGACCCGGTGTGCCATCACCAATCTGAACGCCATCAATACAGGTAACAGGCATTGCAAAGCCCGATGCAGACGTGACCATCGCCTCCGCGGCCGCTTTAGCTTCTTCTACCGTAAACGCACGCTCCTCGATCCGCACGCCTTCTTGCGCGGCCAATAGCTTTAACGACGCCTGGGTAATCCCGTGCAGCACCGCGTCATCTAACGGATGCGTCACCAGCACGCCCTCGGCGGTCACAATATGCGCATTCTGTGAGGTGCCCTCGGTCACAAAGCCATCGCGCACCAGCCAGGCATCATCGGCCCCCGCTGCCTTTGCCTCTGCCTTCATCAGTGACGCATAAAGCAACTGGGTGGTCTTGATCTGCGCCAAACCCCAGCGCCGGTCTGGTAAGGTCACAACAGACAGTCCGGTGACCGCTTGCGGGCGATTCACCAATTGCGCGCTTTGGGTGAACCCGACAATGGTCGGTGGGGTGTCAGCAGGCGGAAACAAAAAATCGCGATCCCCCGCATTGCCGCGCGTGACCTCAAAATAGATCATGCCTTCGTACAGCGCATTGCGCGCCACCAGTTCGCGGCACATCGACAGCAAGGCTTCCCGCGTCGGCACCGGCCCCATGCCAAGCGCCCCCATCGAGCGTGCCAGCCGCGCGACATGGCCATCAAAATCCACCAGCCTTCCACCAAGCACCGACACCACTTCATAAACCGCGTCTGCAAACAGGAAGCCGCGATCAAAGATCGAAATTTTGGCTTGGGTTTCGGGGAGATATTCGCCGTTGAGATAGACCGTGCGCATAAGTTGAGCCTGCTCCGTTGATATTCAGCACCAAAGCCCTGAGCCTGTCGAAGGGCGCGTCATAACATATCGCTACCCTTTGACGCGTGCTTCGACAAGCTCAGCACTTCGGTGCCTTTCGTTCCGAACGTGCTTTATGAACTTGCCCTTGCCCAAATGACGGGCACCCCCTATCCGCCCCCATCATGTCACAGCCACCCATCCTTGCCTTTGAAAAACTGTCGCTCCAACAAGGAGCCGGTTGGCTGTTTCAGGACATTGACCTGTTCATTGGCCCCAAAGACCGGCTGGCGCTGATCGGGCGCAATGGCGCGGGCAAGACCACATTGATGAAGCTGGTTGGCGGACAGATAGAAGCCGACAAGGGCAAACGCACGGTGGCCCCTGGCACCAACATCGTGATGCTCGATCAAGACCCGGATTTCAGCGCTTTTGAACGCTTGATTGATTTTGCCATCCACGGCGACCGCGCGCCGCCCGAATATGCCGTGCGCGCCATTGCCGACCAATTGGGCATTGACCTTAATCGCGAAGCAAAAACCGCAAGCGGGGGCGAACGCCGCCGTGCCGCCATTTGCCGCGCGCTTGCCAGCGAGCCCGACTTACTGCTGCTTGATGAGCCAACCAACCACCTTGATCTGGCCGCTATCGAATGGCTGGAAGATTGGCTGACGCGGTATCGCGGGGCGTTTATGGTCATCAGCCATGACCGCACCTTTCTTACCCGGTTGACCCGGCAAACCTTCTGGCTCGATCGTGGCCAATTGCGCCGCAACGAAATCGGCTTTGGCGGCTACGAAGCCTGGACAGAGCAAGTTTATGCCGAGGATGCGCGCAATGCGAGCCGCATGGATGCCAAGCTGAAGATCGAAGAGCATTGGAAGGAGCGCGGCGTCACCGCCCGGCGTAAACGCAATATGGGCCGCCTGACCAAACTGTATGAAATGCGCGCCGCTCGCGCGGCATTGGAAGGGCCGCAGGGCGTGGCCAAGCTTGCGGCGTCATCTGATGACAGCAAAACCAAAACGGTCATCAACGCTGATCATGTCAACAAATCTTATGGTGACCGTGCGATCATCAAGGACTTTACCTTGCGCATCCAGCGCGGTGACAGGATCGGTATAGTGGGGGCCAATGGCACCGGCAAGACAACCCTGATCCGGATGCTGACCGGCGAGACGCAACCCGATAGCGGTAATGTGACATTGTCACCAACGCTGACCGGCATCGTGATTGACCAGCAGCGCAAATTACTCTCCCCCGAAAAACGTGTGCGTGACGTGCTGGCCGAAGGGAGCGACTGGATTGATGTGCGCGGGGTGCGCAAACATGTACAGGGCTATTTAAAGGAATTCCTGTTCGATCCGTCGTTGATCGAAGCACGGATCGGTACCTTGTCGGGTGGTGAACAATCGCGCATTTTGCTGGCCCGCGAATTTGCGCGTGAAGCCAATTTGCTGGTACTTGATGAACCTACCAACGATCTTGATCTCGAAACGCTCGACCTGCTGCAAGAAGTGATCGCCGATTATGACGGCACCGTCCTGATTGTCAGCCATGACCGCGACTTCCTTGATCGCACGGTCAATTTGACACTGGGGCTCACCGGATCGGGCACGGTAGATATCATCGTCGGCGGCTATGCCGACTGGGAAGCAAAGCGCGACCGGAAGCCGGAAAAAGCGGCTAAGGCCAATGGCCGCCCCGCTGACGCTACCGTAAAAGCTGCGCCCGCAAAAGCCGTGAAGCTGAGCTATAAGGATCAGCGCGATTATGATCTTCTGCCCAACCGCATCACCGAAATTGAGGCGCAAATTGCCAAGGCCGAAGTCGCACTTTCCGATCCATCACTTATACACCAAAAACCCCACCCGCTTTGCTGCGCTGACAGCGGAGATCGATGCCGCTCGCGCGGAAAAGGATGTTGCCGAAGAACGCTGGCTAGCACTGGCGATGACATTGGAGGAAATGGCAGGGTAATTTTGGCAAACCCATTGCCCCATCACCCCGGCAATCGGTAATAATCCGCCAGCCGGTCCAGCGCAATCCGCAACACCAATTTGCCTGATCGCAATGGCCAGCCCATGGCCTTTTCCGCAATGGGAATGCTTTCCCCAGCGCAAATCACCCGCCAGGCAATATCCGACAAATCACGCCCCAGAGCGGCCACGCCCTCATCAAAGCGCCGTTTTGCATTGAGCGCATATTCAGTAGGATTGAGCGACGCACCGCCCCCACGGTTACCGCGCGCAACCGGAGCAGCATTCCACTGCATCGTGACACGCGGACCTAGATTCGCCGCTTCGTAATCACTGCGCAATTTTTCTCCCGCCAGCAATTGGCGATCGGTCAAATGGCCATGGGCATGCAGCCACGACAGCGGCGATTCCGACAAATTGACGGTCACCGAACGGTGCGATTGGCCGACGCTTTTAATCGGCTGATCAGGATCGAGCACCGCGCGCTCGATCAATGGGCGCGGGTCACGATGCGGCGGTTGTATTGAGCGCGGGGCGGGGCGGGGCATTTCGGTCTCCTGTTGCGAATCGAAATCGGGGCTTGCCATCATGGAGATATTGTAGGAAAGATAAAAACCGATTTGGTTCATAAAAAAGGAATGAGCAATGCTGAGCCGCGTCAGGGAAGTGCGCAAAGCAAAGGGATTAACGCTGCTGGATGTTGCCGCACGCTGCGTACCGCCCACCACTGCACAAACGATTGGACGGTTGGAAACCGGTACGCGCACCTTATCGCTTGGCTGGCTGAACCGCATGGCAGCTGCACTGGAGGTCGATTCAAGCGAGTTGGTGCAATTGCCCGATCAACAGCAACTGCCCGTGGCGGCACTGTTGGGGATCGACGGTGCCCATGCCCCGAATAAACCCGAAATCGCACTTGCCCCGCGTCTGATTGGTGAAATGGTGGGGATGCGCGTTACCGATGGAATTGGCGATTACCGACGCGGAGACGAAATTTGGCTAGAGCAATTGGATCCTGAACATTTTGGCGAGGCGCTGAATTGTGACGTTCTGGTACCGCGTCCGGCGGGACGGTTCCTGTTCGGGCGATTGCTGGGGCGCGAAGCGGGTAAACTCCATTTGCTGCCGCTTGTTGCCGGTGCGCGGCAGCAAGTAGTCGCGGACCCAGCGTGGATCGGTCGTGCGGTGAAATTGGTGCGGGGGTTGTGAGGTACATTATCTAAGCCGTAATGCTACGAGATACGAAAATCATCATGCGCATCCTGACCATTTCCACCTTGCACCCCAACGCCGCCGCCCCCAATTTCGGGCGGTTCGTGCAATTGTCGCTCGATGCCGCCGACACAACGGGTGCAGCAGAGATTGTACGGATTTGCCCCACTGGCATTCCGCCCTGGCCGCTATCGCAATTGGTACCGAGATACCGTGCGCAAGCAGCATTGCCGCTGGTTGATGGTGCCATCCACCGTCCCCGCTGGACCTTGCTGCCCGGCATAGCACCGGCCCGCAATGCCCAGGCCGTTGCGAAATCCGTGTTGCCGCTGGCGCGTCGCCTCCACAATGAACAACCGTTTGACGCAATAGACGCGCAGTTTTTCTGGCCCGATGGCCCCGCTGCAATGATCGTCGCGCAGACACTTGGTCTACCCTTTTCAATCAAAGCACGCGGTGCGGATATTCACCATTGGACGACCATCGCCGGATGCCGCGAACAGATTGTGGCTGCTGCACAAGGGGCCAGCGGGTTGCTGGCTGTGTCCGAAGCAATCAAGGCAGATATTGCCGCATTGGGTGTTGAACCTGCGAAAATCCGTGTGCATCACACCGGCATCGATCGCACGTTATTTCATGTATCAGACGTCACCCGCGCTTCATTACGTCAATCCCTGCCCATACCCGCCGAAGGGGCGCTGCTGGTCTGTGTCGGCGCTCTGATCCCTCGCAAGGGCCAGGCGTTTGTGATCAAGGCCTTGGCCAATCTTCCCGGCGTTAGACTGGCCATCATCGGCGCCGGCGAAGACTTGGCATCGCTTACACTGCTGGCGGCGGACACAGGCGTTTCAGACCGCGTGCATTTTCTCGGGTCGCTGCCCCATGCTGAAATCGCGCGTTTTGTGCAGGCCGCCGATGTCGCTGTTTTGCCCTCATCCAGCGAAGGCCTTGCCAATGCTTGGATCGAGGCGCTTGCCTGCGGCACGCCTTTGGTCATCACCGATGTTGGCGGCGCGCGCGAAGTTTTGTGCACTCCCGATGCCGGACGAATTGTGGCGCGCGATGCCGGCGCAATTGCCGCTGCGGTCTATGCGTTATTGGCACAGCCGCTGGAGCGCAGCGCAGTGGCGGCGACGGTTGCTGATTATAGCTGGAGCCGCAATGGTGCGGCGCTGATCGACCATTGGCGAACGATCAGCGCGCGATAACCGGTCGCACGCTTAGCCTTCGGTCAATCGTTCCGCTTTGCTGTCTGCTACGGTTTCTGTCGGAACAAAGCTGTCCGAACTGACGCCCAGCCAGATCAAGATCGGGGCCGATTGGTAAATCGACGAATACGACCCGACGAAAATACCAAAGGCCATGGCTACGCTGAACCCAAAGATAACATCAGGACCGAACACCACCAAAATCACCAATGGCGTCAGGATCGTGAGGCTGGTCATCACGGTGCGCGACAAGTGTTTCGTTGACCGAAAGATCGAGCAATGAACTGATTTCCATTTTGCGGAACTTTTTCAGGTTTTCGCGGATACGGTCATAAATCACGATAGTATCGTTCAACGAATAACCGATGATTGTCAGCAGCGCGGCGATGGTGTTCAGGTCAAACTCCATTTGCGTCAACGAAAATAACCCGAACGTCAGCGTCACGTCGTGGACAAGTGCCCAGATAGCGCCGACGCCAAATTGCCATTCAAACCGAATCCAGATAAATACCGACACGCCCAAAGCGGCGGCTAGCAACGCGATCAACCCTTTCGAGAACAATTCGCTGGAGACTTTTCCCGACACAGAATCGACTCCGTCGACGCGGACCTTGGGATGTTCCTGCTTTACCTTAGCGATGATTTTTTCAGCCATCACATTGGCAAGTTCCGGCTTTTTGTCGGCCCCTTCGGGCAGTTTCATGCGGATCGAAACCTGATTTTCCTGTCCGAAACGCTGGATTACCGGTTCACCAAAACCCAGCGACGCCACCTGCGTCCGCAAAGCTTCTACCGGTGCCACTTTTTCACCGACAAAGGTGGTGCGGATCATTTGACCGCCGATGAAATCAACGCCGTAATTCAGCCCGCGCGTCACCATCAGTGGCAACCGATGCCACCATCAAAACGATGCTGATGGCAAAGGCAATGTTCCGCCATTTCAGAAAACCGATATTGGTATTGTCGGGTACGAGTTTGAGCAATTTCATGTGATCAATCCCCGATCAAATATGCAGTTCTTGCGGACGCGTGCGCTTTACCCAGCGCGACACCCACATGCGGGTCAAATTGACCGCTGTGAACACCGATGTAACGATGCCGATCATCAAGACGATGGCGAAACCGCGAATGGGACCGGAGCCGAAAATGAACAACAAAACCGCCGCGATGACGTTGGTAATATTCGCGTCAAAAATCGCGCGGCTTGCTTCGCTGTAGCCATTCTCGATTGCCTGAATGACGCGTCGACCTTTTAACCGCTCTTCGCGTATTCGTTCGTTGATCAGCACGTTGGCATCCACTGCGGCACCAATGGTCAGCACGAATCCGGCAATCCCCGGCAGGGTCAGTGTTGCGTTGAAAATCGCCATCACCGCCAAAATCATCGCCACGTTGATGGTCAAGGCGTAGCTCGCGTAAACGCCGAACCGGCCATAAGCGAGGACCATCCACGCCAGCACGCCAGCGGTTCCGATCAAAGCCGCGATCATCCCGCGCCGGATCGAATCCGCGCCCAGATCAGGTCCAACAGAGCGTTCTTCGACAACTTTCAAATCCACCGGCAACGCACCGGAATTGAGGGCGATGGCCAACTGGTTAGCCGATTCAACGGTGAAGCTACCTGAAATTTGTGACGAGCCACCCAAGATTGCCTCGTTGATGCGCGGTGCGGAAATCACTTTTCCGTCGAGCACGATGGCGAATAATTTGCCGACATTTTGCTGCGTCATGCGCGCAAATTTTTGCCCGCCTTCGCTATCGAACTGAATATTGACGACGGGTTGGTTATCCTGCGGATCAAAACCCTGTTGCGCACCCGTCAGCTTGTCGCCAGAAATGCCGCCCAGTCGCCGTACCGCAACAAAACCGGCGCCTTCGGCATTGGGAAGCACTTGCGTGCCTACGCGTGCTTTGCCCTGTGCTGTATCTTCGGGAAGGGCTTCTTCATCGACCAGCTTGAATTCCAGCTTTGCCGTTTTACCGATCAGATCTTTCAAAGCCTGCGGATCGTCAAGCCCGGGCACCTGCACCACAATACGGTCGCTGCCTTGGCGAATAATGGTGGGTTCCAGCGTACCGAGCGCATTGATGCGTCGTTCAATCACGTCCTTGGCCGACGCCATTGCCTGATCAAGCGCGGTCGCCCGACCGTCGCCTGCTGGCGTCAAGGTGATCCGGTTGCCGTCTGTGACTGATAAGGTCCAGTCGCGGCCGCCGCTGTTGTTTGCAATCAGCGGCAACATCGCCTCGCGGGCGGCGTCGATTTGCGCGCTGTCGGTAACGGCAAAGCTCATTTTACCACCGGTGCGGGATACTTCGTCAATCGCTATGCGCGGTTCGGCGCGGCGCATGGCATTGCGGATGCTGTCTTCAAGCGATTCCAGCCGGTCTTTTTCCAGTTGGGCAACGTCCGCCTCCAACAGGATATGGCTGCCGCCAGCCAGATCGAGACCCAGATTGATCGTTGGTTGCGGGATCGACGCCGGTATCATTTTCCGCACATTTTCCGGCAGAAAACTAGGGACGGTCAACAACAACGCTGCCAATATCAGCAGGTTGAGCAACCATATTCGCGTGCGCGAAAATTCAAGCATGGAGCGATCCCGATCCCTTAATATTTAACGGCATTCAAATGAAGTTCAGTCATTCGCTGGTTTAGAAGTCCGGCTGCGTACATCGGCCAATGTGGTTTTGACCGCACGAACGCGCACATTGGGTGCGATTTCCATTTCGACATGATCATCAGCGACTTTGGTCACCTTGCCCATCAGCCCGCCACCGGTCACAACTTCGTCATTTTTCGCAACAGCGTCAATTTTCGCTGCATGCTCCTTGGCGCGCTTTTGCTGCGGGCGGATGAGCAAGAAGTAAAATATCACAAAGATCAGCAGCAGTGGGGCCACTTGCATGAAAAACGCGGCACCCGAACCCCCGGCTGTCGGCACCCGATGCAGCAGCACCAATCAAGAGCGAATTCATTATTATTCCCCGAAAAATCTAGGCTGAACGAAAGATAATATCGCCGCCCGCCAAAACAAGCCGCGCGGTTACCATTATGGGACAATAGGCGCAACGGCTAAAGGAGAAGCCACAGATCGGCCCGCTACCCGAGGCGAACAAACACAGTTCGATCAATTCCGAATAGTCCGCTTGCTTTTAGCAAACAGCGGCAATATAGGCCGCCCTCCGGTCGGGACGTAGCGCAGCCTGGTAGCGCATCACACT